>JAJVIE010000003.1:0-120587 GCA_022072175.1 Candidatus Omnitrophota bacterium
CGACATGCAGGTCCTCTCGGATGCCGGCATCAACTGGTCCGACCTCCAGGTCCTCTCCGACGCGGGCGTCAATTATCAGGACATCCAGGTCCTCAGCGCCTCCGGCCTCAATTGGGCGGACCTGCAGATCCTCAGTGACGCCGGCATCAACTGGTCCGACCTCCAGGTCCTCTCCGACGCAGGCATCAACTACCAGGACATCCAGGTCATCGCCGCAGCGGGCATCAACTGGTCGGACATGCAGGTCCTGACCGACGCCGGCATCAACTGGTCGGATGTGCAGACCTGGTCCGACGCGGGCATCAACTGGTCGGATGTTCAGGTCCTGTCGGAGGCCGGCATCAACTGGTCGGACATCCAGGTCCTCTCCGACGCCGGCATCAACTGGTCCGATCTGCAGGTGCTGGGCGATGCCGGCCTCAACTGGTCCGACATGCAGGTCCTGCTCGAGACGGGTATCAATTGGTCCGATATGCAACAGATGACCGACGCGGGCATCAACTGGATCGGTATGTACGAACTGTCCGTCGGGAGCGTCAACTGGTCGGCCATCTATGAATTGACGACCGCCAACGTGAACTGGCTCAACGTCTCGGCACTGTCCGCCGCCGGTGTCAACTGGGACAACATCTCCAATCTGACCACCGCGGACATCAACTGGACACAGGTGTCCAACATGGCCGGCGCCGGCGTCAACTGGACCGACATGGCCGAGATGTCCCAGACCGGCATCAACTGGACCGATTTCCAGGTCCTCTCGGAGGCCGGCATCAACTGGTCCGACATGCAGGTCCTCTCCGACGCCGGGGTCAACTGGCAGGACATCCAGACCCTCTCCGATGCGGGCGTCAACTGGCAGGACCTGCAGACCCTCTCTGATGCCGGCATCAACTGGTCCGACATTCAGGTCATCTCCGCGGCCGGGGTCAACTGGCAGGACATCCAGACGATCTCAGATGCCGGCATCAACTGGTCCGACATGCAGGTCCTCTCGGACGCGGGGGTCAACTGGCAGGACATCCAGGTGATCAGCGCATCGGGGGTCAACTGGTCCGACCTGCAAGTGCTCGGGGACGCCGGGGTCAACTGGGCCGACATGCAGGTGCTGTCCGACACCGGCATCAACTGGTCCGACCTCAACTATTTCACCGGCGCGGGCATCAACTTCACCAACCTGCAGGGCATGACCGTCTCGGGCGTCAACTGGACCGACCTGGCCGCTCTGACCAGTGCCGCCATCAATTGGGACGATATCGCCACGCTGTCCGACCGGGTGGATGCCCTGCAGACGAGCATCGATTCGCTGACGACCACGGTCGACACGATGAACGACAACATCGGCACGTCCACGGACACTTCGAGCTCACCGACGCTGTTCGGCCGGATCCTGGCTCTCCAGGAGGACCTCGACCAGGTCGATCTGTCGCAGTTGCAGGATGTGCTGACCCAGCTGGATAATCTGGACCTCACCACCTATTTCGAGGAGACTCAGGAGTTGATCAATGACCTGTCCTCGGACATCGGCACGCCGGATGACACGACCTCCGATGAGACCGTTTTCGGCCGGATAGCGCAGCTAAAAGCCGATTGGAGCGAGGCGATGGGCGACATCACCGACAACTCCCAGGCCCAGACGCTCTTCGGCAAGGTCGCCAAGATCAATACCTTCGCGCTCAACGCCTATGACGAGATCCAGAAGGTCCGCAAGGAGCTGGATTTCGACCCCAAGAAGAAGAGCAAGGAGGAGGTCGAGACCCTCTACAAGACCCTACAGGGCCTCAAGTCCAAGATCGACTCCCTGAGCCAGGAGGTCACCAACCTCGTCAACAACAAGATCGATCCGGACGCTCTGGCGGCCAATATCGTCAACCAGGTCGTCGACAAGCTCAATCAGCGCGCTGAGGAGCTCGACGCCAAGAAGAAGCTCGAGAAGGTGGACGAGGAAACCCTCGACCGCGAGGTCATGAAGAAGAGGATCAAGGAGATCGAGGCGATGGTGCGTCAGCTCGTCGAGATCGCCCAAAAGAAGGACCAGATCGCCGTGGAGTCGTATTTCGAGAATGTCGAATAAGACCCGGGCCCTCAGCAGGGGGGCTGTCATTGTCCTGTGGGCCGCGCTCTTGGCCGGCCCGATATGTCCGGAGCCCGTCTGGGCGGGGGAGAGCGTGAACATGAAGCTCGTGTTCACCAATCCCTCCGACACCAGCGAGCAGAAGGACCTCATCAAGTATTACCTGCCGCCCGAGCTCAAGAAGGCCGATGTCATCGACACGGCCGGGCTCAAGATCGACTATGACTCCAACCGGGGTCTCCTGTACGTGCACAAGGACCAGACGCTCAAGCCCAAGGAGTCCGTGCAGTTCAAGATGATCGTGCGGGACGTCTGGCAGGTCACCGACGATGAGCTGATGTTCCTGCGCTCGCAGGCCGAGACCCACCTCAAGGCCACCGAGGGCAAGGACGACCACAAGCAGGCGAAGTTCCTCTATGACAAGATCGCCGCGGAGCTCGAGGCGATCAAGAACGCTCAGCTGATCCTGACGGACGATATCGCCAACCGCATGGAGTCCTACCGTGTCAACAAGGAGCGCCTGCGCATCATCCGCAACAACGTCATCCTGCTCAAGGATTTCAAGCAGGAGGCCGAGGCCGAGGCGGACCACATGGCCCACCAGAAAGAGATCAATCTCGTCATCAAGGCCAACAATCCGCTCGATACCATGGAGCGCAAGGAAAAGATCGTCAAGTACCTGCCCGAGGGTCTGGGTCCGGACGTCATCATGGACACCCAGGGTTTCTCGGTGCATTTCGATCCTGAGAAGAAAGCCTACTTCCTCCAGCAGGAGGTCACCCTCAAACCGCAGGAGACCCGGCAGTTCACGGTCAAGATCTTCGACCGTTGGAACATCCCCGAGCCCAAGCTCAAGGGCTACGAGGACAAGACCGCCGAGCTGACCGAGTACCTGGAGCCGACCGAGTACAAGGAGCCGGCTCTCTACCTGCAGAAGGAGATCAACCGCTACATCGCCGAGATCCGGGACAACCAGTCCTTCGACATCCCGGTCAAGGACCGTATCTCCAACTATGCCGAGAACCTCAAGCGTGAGCAGGCGATCAAGCTCAATCTGCTGGAGCTCGAGCGCATGGCCACCCTGATCAAGGAACGCCAGAGACAGAAGACCCTCGAGGAACTCCTCAAGAAGCTCGCTCCCGACGACGCCATGACTTGGCGCATCATCTACGGCACCATCGTGTTCCTGGCGGTGATCAGCGCCCTGACCTACATGCTCTGGTGGGGTCAGTCCAAGGGGCAGATCAGCCGCAAATACGAAGACCTGCCCCCCCAGGGCGGCCGCTAATTCCCGCCACATAAAAGCTTGACAAAACCCTCCAAAACAATGTAATATTATACTAGTTTAAACTTAATTAACTATTCTTTATCATTAGTAACATCAGGGACGCCGATGGCGATCACCTACAAAGAATACGGCTCGGTCATCTCCAAGAAACAGTGCATCGTCACTGTGGACGGGCTGGAAAACTGCATTTTTGGCCAGCTGGTGGACTTTGAGTTCGGGTCCCGCGGCTTCATCGTGGGTTTCAACGAACAGGTCGCCCAGGTGCTCCTGGTCAAGGAAAGAGGCCGCATCAAGGCCGGCGAGAAGGTCGTCGGCGTGCTCAAGGAATTCCGGGTCGGCGCGGGCAACCAGTTCCTGGGCCGCATCGTCACGCCGCTAGGAGAGCCGCGCGACGGTCTGGGGCCGATCCGTCCGGACGAGTACCTGCCGGTATTCCGCGACGCTCCCAGCGTCATGGATCGCGACCCTCTGGACGCGCCTCTGGAGACGGGCATCAAGATCATCGACTCGATGATCCCCATCGGCAAGGGGCAACGCGAGCTGTTGACCGGCGACCGCATGAGCGGCAAGACCACCGTGATCACGGATACCATCCTCAACCAGAAGGGCAAGAACGTCATCTGCATCTATGTCGACGTCGGCAAGGCCGAGTCGGCCCTCAAGAAGCTCTCCGAGCTCTTCCAGAGACACGACGCATTCAAGTACACCATCATCGTCTCGGCCGGAGCTTCCGCCACTCAGGGAGAGCAGTACCTGGCTCCGTACGTGGCCTGTTCGCTCGGCGAGTACTTCATGTATCGTGGCGGGCATGTGTTCGTGGCGTTCGACGACTTCTCCAAGCACGCGTGGGCCTACCGTGAGATCTCGCTCCTGCTCAACCGCCCTCCGGGACGCAACGCCTATCCGGGAGACATCTTCTACCTGCACTCCAAGATGATCGAGCGGGCCGGGTTCCTGAACAAGGAGAAGGGCAACGGCACGATGACGTTCATCCCCATCGTCGAGACGCTGGAGAACGACATCACGAGCTTCGTCTGCTCCAACCTCGTGTCCATGACCGACGGGCAGATCGTGCTCAACACCGAGCTTTTCTCACAGGGTTTCAAACCCTCCATCGATCTGGGTCTGTCGGTGTCGCGTGTCGGTACCAAGGTCCAATGGCCGATCATGAAGAAGCTCACCGCCAGTTACCGCCTCGACTACCTGCAGTACCGGGAGCTCGTCATGCTCACCAAGCTCAACAAGAGCGATCTGACCAAGGAGCTGGAGCTCAAGCTCAAGAAGGGCGAGATCTTCGCCGAGCTCATCCTCCAACCGCAGGACAAACCCGTCCCGCAGGAGGAGCAGGTCCTGTTGTACTACGCCAACAACAACAATATGCTGCTCAATATCACGATCGATCAGGTTCGGGAGTTCAAGCGCGACCTCGGGGACTACGTCCGTCAGGAGGATCCGGCCCTGCTCCAGCAGATCCGTCAGGATAAGAAGATGACCCCTGAGATCGAGGCGGGAGTGCAGAAGGCGCTCAAGGGTTACCTGTCGCGTTTCATTCCACGCTCGGAACTGCAGACACCGGCTCCCGCCGGACAGTCACAGGCGGCTTAGGAGAGAGTATGTTCGACCTCAAGATCATCGGTCAGAAGAAGCCGATCTACGACGGGACCGCTCAGAGCGTGATCCTGGACGGTGTGGATTCGGAGTACGAGTTCCTGAGCTTTCACGCGGACACGGTGGGGGTGCTGCGCAAGGGGGACATCATCGTCAACAACAAGTACCGCATCCCGATCAACGGCGGGGTGGCTTCCTTCAGCGTCAACAAATGCCTGATCCTGGTCGAGGAGCGTTAGGCGCGGTATGGCCGGAGACGGTTATGGAAAGAGGGTGGGGCGGTGAGATTCATCGCGCTGATGCTGGTCATCTTCGCGGCGATCATCGGTCCGTCGCTGACGGTGGCCGCGATCGGGTACTCGACGGTGCGCGCCCTGGCGCGCAATCCGTCCTCCTCGCCGGTGCTGCTGCTGGGGATGCTGGTGGTGCTGATCTTCAACGAGGCGATCGTGATCCTGTCGCTGCTCGTGTTCTTCCAGATCTTCAAGAGGATCCTGTGACAAAGGGGACAACGCCATGATCCTGGTCGGGTTCATCGTCGCGCAGATCATCATTTTCGTCGTCATCATCCTGGTGCTCAAGAAGCTGATCTTCCAGGACACCAACAGCGCGGTCAGCCGCCTGACCCAGCTCGACGACATCAACCGCGAGAAGGAACGCCAGCTCATGCAACGCCTCGAGGAGGCCGACCGCATGCTGGCGGAGCGCAAACAGGAGCTCGCCGACGAAGAAAAGCGCATGAAGCAGGAGTCCGAGCGGGCGGCCAACCAGCTGTACGAGGACCTGGTCAAGAAGGCCAAGGTCGAGGCCGAGGAGATCGTCAAGAAGGCCATCTCCGTGCGCGACAAGATGAGGGCCGACGCGATGATCGAGGCCGAGGGCAAGATGATCGAGTTCACCAAGGACCTCCTGGCCAAGGTCATGACGCCCATGATGGACGAGCAGATGACCGTCAAGCTGCTCGAGGCCTTCCTCAAGGACCTCGAGGAAGCGGATTTCAACGTCATCTCCAAGACCGTCAAGAACGTCGATCTGTACGCCTCGGGCAAGGTGCCCGACGAAGCGGTGGCCAAGGTCAAGGAACTCCTGGTCCGCAAGCTCGAGAGGCCCGTCGAAGTGCGCGTGCACGAGGACGCGGCTCTGATCGCGGGTATCTCGCTCAAGTTCGGGAC
This sequence comes from Candidatus Omnitrophota bacterium, assembly GCA_022072175.1. Taxonomy (GTDB): domain Bacteria; phylum Omnitrophota; class Gorgyraeia; order 2-02-FULL-51-18; family 2-02-FULL-51-18; genus JAJVIE01. The sequence goes on from JAJVIE010000003.1 coordinate 6,140, forward strand.
GCTGATGATCGATGACTCGTTCTCGGAGAAGCTGCGGGCCGCGGCGGTGGAGCTCAAGGACTCGCTGGCCTGGAAATACAAGATCTAGCACCGGAGGGGCGTCATGCCCACCAAAGAGTCGATCAAGAAGGAATGGGACTTCTCGAAGAACATGGCCGAGATCCTCGAGGTCATGAAACAGCTGGCCCAGACCCAGTTCGCGGCCTCCAAGAAGGTCTGCGCCTCGAGCTTCGGCGGCCTCATCGTGTCCTTCGACCCGGTGTTCGAAGCGTTGATGACCCTGCCCGAGTCGGATGTCTTCATCAAGAACGACATCCCGGACATCGGTATCGTCGTGACGACCTCGGACCAGAGCTTCATGGGTGCGCTCAATTCCAAGATCGTCAAGGGCGCCAAGGCCGTGGCGCCCCACAACCCCTGCATGTACCTGGTGACCGGGCGTAAGGGCACGCTCAAGTTCAGGTTCAACGGTGACCCGCACATCGGGTTCCCTCCGATCAAGGAAGGGCCGCCCATCGCGGCGCTCTCGCGGGAGATGACCGAGTATGTCATCCGGCAGTTCCGTGAGCGCAAGCTCGGCAAGCTGTACGTGGCCTCGGCGTTCAGCACGTCGTTCACCAACCAGACCATCCGGGCCACTCAGCTGTTGCCGTTCTCGGACCTGATCAAGGAGCCGGACGAGGTCCAGAAGCGCTTGCTGAGGGGCCGGATCGTGCAGGAGGCCGAGTCCAAGACGCTCGGGGAGTATACCGCGCGGTTGTGGGTGTACAACTCGCTCTTCTATCTTTTCCAGAACAACAAGCCGGCCGAGTACGCCGCTCTGGCCACGCAGATGGAGGCCAGCCACGACAGCGTCAAGAAGGTCATCGGCAAGCTCCAGATCGCGTACAAGAGAGCGCGTAACGAGAAGATCGATCAGGGTATGAGGGAGATCTTCGTGTCCTCGATGGTGGCCGGATGATGAGGGGGGCAAGCCATGGCCGATAACGACAAGAACGAACCGCAAGCGCCTCAGCCGCCCGACGCCGCCAAGCCCGCTCCAGGGGCGCCCCAGCCAGCAACAGAGCCCCCCAAGGCCGCGGAAGCGCCCAAAACCGCCGCCGAGGCCAAGCCGCAGGCCGCTCCGCCCAAGGCCGACGCCGGCAAGAAGGTCGAAGGCCGCGTGATCGCGGTCTCGGGCCCCGTGGTGGACGTCAAGTTCAAGAACATGCTGGAACTGCCGACGGTGTTCCAGGTCGTCAAGGTCCGCACGTTCGTCGGCCGCGAGATCATGCTGCAGGTGGCCGAGCACATGCCCGGTTGCGTGGCCCGCTGCGTGTCCCTGCACGATACGGTCAACATCCAGCGCGGCTCGGTGGCGACGACGACCGGAGAGATGGTGCAGATCCCCATCGGCGACATGATGTTCGGGCGTATCATCAACGCGATGGGCGAGCCCATCGACAACAAAGGGCCGGTGGTCAGCGACCACTACGAGAACATCCGGGCCCCCAAGGTCGCCTACGACATCGCCACCCAGCAGATCGGTGGGACGATGGAGATCATGGAGACCGGGATCAAGATGATCGACCTTCTATTTCCCCTGGTCAAAGGCTCGAAGATCGGGGTCCTCGGGGGCGCCGGTTGCGGCAAGACCGTCGTCATTCTCGAGCTCATGAACAACGTCGTCAAGAAGCACTCGGGCGCCTGCGTGTTCACGGGCATCGGGGAGCGCATCCGCGAGGGCAACGACCTGTTCTACGAGCTCGACGAGCAGAACCTTCTGCCCAAGGTCATGATGGCCTTCGGTCAGATGGACCAGCCCCCCGGCTCGAGGATGGAGGTCATCATGGCCGGCATCACGCTGGCCGAGTCCATCCAACGGCAGAACAAGGACGTTCTGATCTTCATGGACAACGTGTTCCGTTTCATCCAGGCCGGCGCCGAGGTCTCGACCCTGCTCGGACGCGTGCCCTCCGAGACGGGATACCAGCCGACGCTGGCCTCGGAGGTGTGCGAGTTCCAGGAGCGTATCCGCTCGTCCAAAGAGGGCGGCTCCATCACGGCTTTCCAGGCCGTGTACGTGCCGGCCGATGACTTCACGGATCCGGCCGTCGTGGCCATCTACAGTTATCTGGACGGTGTCATGGCCCTCTCGCGTGAGATCCTGCAGAAGGGTCTGTACCCGGCCATCGACCCGCTCATGAGCTCGTGCTCCAACCTCGACCCGCGCATCGTCGGCTACCGGCACTATCAGATCGCGCAGGAGGTGCTCAAGCTGTACACCAAGCTCAAGGAACTGCGTAAGATCGTGGCCGTCATCGGCGTCGAGGAGTTGTCGGCGTCGGACCGGGACTTCTACACGCGCGGTCTTCTGATGCAGAACTACATGACCCAGCCGTTCTTCGTCGGCGAGCGCTATACGGGCAAGAAGGGCGCGTTCGTGCTGCCCGAAGAGTGCTTGCGCGACTGCGAGGACATCATCAGCGGCAAGTACGATGACTGGGACCCTCAGGACGTGTACATGATCGGCACGATCGATGAGCGCAAGAAACAACTGGGGCGCAAGTGATGAGCCGCTACGCGGAGTTCAAGCCGGACTCTGATTTTTGCAAGGCCGTCGTCGGGGCCGGTTGGGCGGACGCCGAGCGCCTGGCAGCCGCGCTCAAACAGAGCCGGGCGACCGAGCGCTCCCTGCCCGACCTTCTGTGCGCCGACGCCGGGGCTCCCGAAGCCGAGCTGTACCGCCTGCTGGCGGACAAGCAGGGCCTGCCGCTCGAGGACTTGAGAGGGTTCCAGGCCGACCGCGCGTTGGTCGAGCGGGTACCCATCCGGATCGCCGGACACTATCATTTCATGCCCGTGCGCCAGGAAGGTCGCGGGGTGGTCATCGCCGTGGAGTCGCCGCTCAATCTCAAGACCCTGGACGAGATCCGGCTCCACCTGGGTTTCGGCGTGCAGCAGGTGCTGGCGCGCAGGAGCGAGATCGAGGAGGCGCTCAAGCGCCACTACGGCTTCGCGGCGCGCACGGTCGAGAGGATCGTCTCCGACGAGGAGGCCTCCGGAGAGTCGGTGGAGTCCGTCGACGTTCCGGTCGAGCAGATCGACCGCATGGCCGGGGACGCCTCGGTCATCAACCTCGTCAACGAGATCCTCTATGACGCCGTCCAGCGGAGGGCCACGGACGTGCATCTGGAGCCGTACCGCGGCGAGTTCCGTCTGCGCTACCGTGTCGACGGCGTGCTGTACGACGCCAACCTCTCGGCGGGCGCCAAGAACCTGATCCCTCCGGTGCTCTCGCGCGTCAAGATCATGGCCAATCTCAACATCGTCGAGCGCCGCCTGCCGCAGGACGGCCGTGCGGTCGTCAAGGTGAAGAACCAGAACCTCGACCTGCGCGTCTCCTGCATTCCGACGCCGCACGGGGAGAGCGTGGTGATCCGCGTGCTTCCGACGCAGATGATCTTCGATCTCAAGAAGCTGGGCCTGACCGATGACAATATCAGCCTGCTCGAAGGTCTCATCAAGAAGCCCCACGGCATCGTGCTCCTGACCGGTCCGACCGGCAGCGGCAAGAGCACCACGCTCTACGCCTGTCTCAACAAGCTCAACAGCAAGGACAAGAAGATCATCACCATCGAGGACCCGGTGGAGTACGAGATCACCGGGATCACGCAGATCCAGGTATCGCCTCAGGTGGGACTGGACTTCGCCAGGGGCCTGCGCAGTATGTTGCGCCACGATCCGGACGTCATGATGGTCGGAGAGATCCGCGATTTCGAGACCGCCGAGATCGCCATCCGGGCCGCGCTGACAGGCCATCTGGTCTTCTCGACGCTCCACACCAACGACGCGGCCAGCGGCGCCACGCGCCTCCTGGATATCGGCGTGGAGCCCTACCTGACCGCCTCCAGCGTCGAAGCCATCATCGCACAGCGCTTGGTCCGTACGATCTGCCCGCGGTGCAGGGTCGAGGACGATGCCCAGGACTATTCGCTCAAGAAGCGCATCGCAGCCGATCTGGGGCTCAAGTCCATCAACGACGTCAAGATCCACCGTGGGCGGGGATGCGATAACTGCGGAGGCACCGGTTATCACGGCCGCACCGCGCTCCACGAGGTCCTGATGATGAGCGAGGGTATCAAGAGCCTCATCCTGAAGAAAGCTTCGGCCACGGAGATCAAGGCCCGGGCTCGTCAGGAGGGGATGCTCGTGCTCCTCCAGGACGGTTGGAAAAAGGTGCTCGAGGGCGTGACCACGCCTGCGGAGGTCATCAACGTGGCGGATTTCGAGGGGGAGCTGTCCGCTCCGCCCGAACGCAAGACCCCCGAAGGGGCAGCCAGCGTCTACCCCGGGGGTTTCGCTCCGGTCTCAACGGCCGCCGCTCCTCCGGCGGAGGCGCCCCGGCCGACCGAGGTCCGTCCGAGGCCGGTCCCGCAGACGACCCGTCCCACGCACCCACAGAACCGCTCCTATGACCGTACGAACATCGAGATCGAAGTGCACTACAAGCCGTTCGATCCGCGTCTGGACCTGACCCGTCTCGAGAAGGACCATGTCGCTTTCTCGGAGGACCTCAGCGCCGGGGGGATGCTGATCAAGATGACCGAGTCCTTCACGCTCGGGTCCCTGTTGGAGCTCAAGTTCAAGATCTTCGAACACGGCAACCGCCAGCTTCAGTGCCTGGCGCGGGTGGTCCGCGTCGAAGAGACGCCTGACGGTTCGACGTACCTCGTCGGCACGATGTTCATGGACCTGTCGACGCAGGACCGGCAGTACCTGGACGATTTCGTCAAGAAGGCCAACCGGAGAAGCGCGGGTGCCTGAGTACGAGTATCGGGCCAAGGACGGCCCCGAGCGTTTGATCGAGGGGGTCCTGCAGGCCGCCTCCGAGATGGACGCGGTCGAGCGCATCAGCCAGATGGGCTACGTGCCGGTGTCCGTGCGACCGCGCTCAGGCGCGGCCCGTTCCGAAGCGCAACCGGCCGCACGGCAGACGGCCTCCGTGGGCGGAGCGCTGACCCGATGGCGTTCGTCGGTACCCGACGGGACGCTGGCGCTCTTCAGCCGTCACCTGTCGAGCCTCATCCGCTCGGGCGTGCCCATCCTGAGAGGGCTGACGTTGTTGTCCGAGCAGGAGCGCCATCACCGGCTGAAGGCCGTTCTGGACGCGTTGGCCGAACAGATCAAGCGGGGCTCGACGCTGTCGGGGGCACTGAGGCGTCATGCCGATGTTTTCCCCCCCACGTACATCGCGATGGTGGAGGCCGGGGAGGGCAGCGGGTCCCTGCAGGAGGCGTTGGCGCGGATCGCGGTGTACCTGCGCAAACAGTCCGAGCTTCAGTCGAAGGTCCGGCGCGCCCTGGCCTATCCGCTCTTCCTGAGCGGGGCCGGCGCGGGGAGCGTCATCTTCCTTCTGGCCTTCGTGGTCCCGCGTCTGTCCGGACTCTTCAACTCCATGGAAGGCCGCCTGCCCCTGCCGACGCGCGTGATCCTCACGGCGGGCAACGTGCTCGAGAAGGCCTGGTTCCCGCTGATCGTGCTCACGGCGGTGCTGGCGCTCGTGCTGCCGCGTCTGTTGCCGCGCCTGATGCCGGCCGGAGCGCTCGATGCGTTCCGCCTGCGCCTGCCGCTCTTGGGCGAGGTGGTCTTCAAGGCCGACGCCGCGAGGTTCTGCAGGACGCTCGAAATGTCGTTGTCCAACGGGATCGCGTTCGTCGAGGCGCTGCGCGTCGCGGTGCCGACCGTGCGCAACATCCTGTTGCGTGACGCTCTCGAAGAGGTCGAGGATCGCATCAAGAAAGGCGAGCCGTTCGGCCGAGGCCTGCGCGCCAGCGGGCTCTTCCCGCCGTTCCTGTGCAATCTCGTGTCCATCGGGGAGGAGTCCGGGCGCCTGGACGAGGTGCTCGGCGAGATCGCCGATGCCTACGAGCAGGATCTCGATGAGAAAACAGCGTTCCTGACGACACTGCTGGAGCCGGCCATGATCCTGGTGGTCGGTTCGGTCATCGCTTTCATCGTCATGGGTATCCTGCTGCCCATTTTCGAGATGAACTCGGGTCTCTGATGTCTGGTAAAATGAGGCCTCACACGATCGGAGGGGGAGCATGAGGGACAAGAGAGGTTTTACACTGATCGAGATCCTGCTGGTGGTGGTGATCATCGGCGCGCTGGCGGCGATGGTCGTGCCCCGCTTGACCGGACGCAGCGAACAGGCCAAGGTCACGATCGCCCGCGTGGACATCGAGTCCAATATCGCCTCGGCGCTCAAGTTGTACGAGCTGGACAACGGCACTTTTCCCACGACGAGCCAGGGATTATCCGCACTTCTGATGAAGCCTACGACCAGTCCCCAGCCCTCCAACTGGAACGGGCCCTATCTCGAGAAAGAACCCTACGATCCTTGGGGGCGCCGTTATGAGTACGCGTATCCGGGCACGCACGGCACCAGTTACGACCTCTATTCCAAAGGCTCCAAACCTGAAGACGAATCGAGCTGGGTCACCAACTGGAAGCGCGCTGAGCAGAAGTAGCGGGTTCACGCTACTGGAAGTGCTCCTGGCGGTGGTCGTCATCGCCCTGGGGGCCTCGCTGCTCCTGCCTGCCTTGACCCGGCCCGCCTCCTTATTGGCCCACCTCCAACGCCGCTCCGAGGCCCTCTGGGTGGCGGGCAATGTCCTGTCGGAGGCCGAAAGCCACCTGCGCAAGTACGGCCGCCTGGAGTCCTGGTCCCCGCCGCGGGAGGTCGATTACTCGGGGCGGAGTTTCGAGGTCGGCGTCCGCCTCGAGGACCCTGGATACGGCCCGCGCGTGACCTCCATGACCGTCGAGGTCGCCTGGAACGACGGCCGCGACAACAAGCTGTCCCGCCATGAGATCCTCGCCCGCTGAACGCCCGGGGAACTCCGGGTTCACGCTCATCGAACTCTTGCTGGCGGCCTTCCTGGCGGTGTTCGCCGGGGCCGTCAGCGTGGCCGTCCTCTCGCAGGGGTCGCGTGTGGCCGGCCGGATCGAGCGCCTGGTCCTGCAGGAGGAGATGAGTTTCCTGGTGGAACGTCTGACCGCCGATCTGGCCAACGCCGCCACGGTCCCGTCGGCGCCTTTCGGCGCGGGGGACAGTTCGATCTCCTTCGTCTCGATAGACCCCGGAGCCGCGTCCTCGGAGCGACCCGACGGCGTCGCGCGCCTGGTCCGCTATTGGTACGACACCGCCACTGGAGCCGTCTGGCGCGCCGAGACGCCGTTCCTGTCCGAAGGAACGATGAACGAGCGCAAGGAAGAGCTGTTCCGGGGGCTTCGCGGCATGCGTTTCGAGTACGACACCTCCGGCGTGCGCGTGCCTCCCCGCGTCACGCTGGTGCTCGGGATCGGCGGGGGACGCCGGGCCTCCGAGGAGATGCGGGTGGATATCCGCGTGCTGTGCGGCTATGCCCCGGCCTGAGCGCGCCGGACAGCGGGGGAGCGTACTGCTCCTGGCGCTCTGGGTGTTGATCGCCTTGTCGGTTCTGGCGGTAGGACTGGCCCAGAGCGCGCGCCAAAAAGTCAGGGTGTTCCAGCGTATCGAGGAGCGTCAGACCACGCGCTCGCTCTGCCGGTCCGCGGCCAAAGCGCTCACGACCCGGGTCAAGGAGTTGACGAGCCAGGCGCGCGGCGACAAGGAGGATATCCTGTTCGGGCTGGGTGAAGGTTCGATGAGCCTGCCCGGGGGTACCGTGCGCTACCGGATCTTCGATGAGTCCTCGCGGGTGCAGGTCAACGCCTGCCGTCCACAGACGTTCCGGCAGCTCCTGATGGAAGCCGCGCATCTGGGGGCCGAACCGGCGGACCGGATCGCGTATGCGCTGGTGGATTACCGGGATCCTGATGATGCGTTAAGCGTGTACTACGACGGCGGGTCCGAAAAGGAGCTCTATGTCCGACAGCGCCTGCCGTATCCTCCTAAGAACTCTGGACTTGAGTTGATCTCCGAGTTGCGCAGGATCCCCGGGATCACCAAAGAAATCTACAATTCTATCCGCGATTACGTTACAATTTACGGTAACGGTAAGGTCAGTATCAACACCGCCCCGCGTAGTGTGTTGATGGCGCTCGATATGCCGGATCCGCTGGTGGACAAGATCCTCGCGGTCCGTCGCGGCGACGACAACCGCTCCGGGACCGGCGATGACCGGGAGTTCACCAGTCTTGAGGCGCTGCGGGCGCTCTTGCGCTCGACGTTCGGCCTGACCCCGGACGAAGAGGCGTCGTTGGACCACGCGATGCGTCACGACCTGTCCACCGGCGGCACGTACTACACGCTGCTCCTGGAGGCCAAGGCCGATCGCGGAGCGGCCGTGTCGAAGGCCGTATGCGTGTTCGCGCCGCGCGAAGGCATCGTCTACTGGACCGAGTCGTAGCGGAGAGGACCCGTTGGCCAAAGAGACCGTCCATATCTACCTCGACGAAGCGGCGCTCAAGATCGCCAAGGTCCGTCCCTCCGGCGCCAAGAAGGTCGTCTCAGGGCTCTATTTCCGCAATCTTCTAGGCATCCCCGAGGAACAGGTCGGCCGGGAGCTCCGTCAGGGGTTGGCCGCGCTCGGATACAAATCCGGGCCGGTATCCATCCTTCTGCCTTCCAAGTACGTCATCACCAAGAACATCGAAGTCCCGTCACTGGACCCCAAAGAGATCGGTGATATCGTCAAGCTGCAGGCCGTGCGCCACACGCCCTACAGCAAGGAAGAGGTCACGGTCTCGCATATCAACATCGATGTGGTGCTCGAGCGTTACACCAAGGCCCTCCTGGTCCTGTCGGCCAACGACAACATCCGCAAACGCACCGCGCTCCTTCAGCAGAGCGGGCATGACACGGAGGCCGTCCATCTGGCCGCCGAGACCGTCACTCGCGGTGCTGCGGCGCTGTTGGGGGTCGGCGGGGAAGGGGCTCCGGTGGGCATGCTCTTCCTCGACGCCAACGGCACGGACCTCCTGGTCTCGCACAAGGGCAAGCCCGCGTTCATGCGCAGTATTCCCGTGGGCGTCGTCCAGCTCAAGCAGGACCCCGAGAACCTCAAGCTCCTGACCGAGGAGATCAAGAAAACCTGCGAATCCTATCAGGGAGAGGACCAGGGGACGCTGCCGGTGCGGTTCGTCGTCTTCGGGGCCGCCGCGCCGCAGAAGGAAGACGTCGCCAAGGCTTTCAGGGAGGGTATGAACATCGCCTGCGATGTCGTCCCCCAGGATGCGGCCGTCACGCTGCTGCCCGAGGCGCGCAAGGTGCTCGAGCAGAACCCTCAGGCCGCGTTCTTCGATGTCATCGCCGACGGCTGTCTGCCCTCGGCGACCTCCGTCGACCTGACCCCGGAGGACCTGCGGATCCGCAAGGCTTTCAAGGCGAAGGGATACGAGATCTTCATGGCCGGCACGTTCCTGATGGTCATCCTGATCCTGACCATGAGCATCTTCCTGACCAAGATCTATTTCCGCAACCGCTACCTGCGCGAGATCAAGGTGACCTTCGAGATCAAGAAGAAGGAGGCCGAGGACCTCATGCGCATCTCCGAGGAGGCCAAGGTCGTGCGGCAGTTCAATACAGCCAAGGCCCTGCCGCTGGCGGCCCTCAACGAGCTGCAGCGCATCCTGCCCGAGGACATGTACCTCAACGAGATCACGATGACCTCCGACGATCGCATCGTGATCAAGGGCACGTCGGACCTCATGTCCTCGGTGTTCGCGTTCGTGACCGCCTTCGAGAACAACGCGTTCTTCCAGAACGTGACCGCGGACTACACCAAGAGCCGCAAGGAGGGGGACAAGGACGTGAGCGATTTCGGCATCAGCGCGACGCTCGAGAGCTCCCCTCTACCGCAAGCGGCCCGCGCGCGGAGCACGGAAAAAGAAGTGGACCCCGAGGAGGCCCACGTGGAGACCTCCATGGAAAGCCGCACCAAGACCATCATGGGGCAGAAGATCGATGTCTGAGCCCGAAGCCAAGAACCCAGCGACCCCCGCCGCTCCCGCGCCCGAGACCGCCGCGCCCGAGACCGCCGCCGGAGGCAAAAAAGGCAAGGGCAAGGCCAAAGGACCCAAGAAAGGCTTCAACGAACGCGAGAAGTTCGTCATGAAGATCACGGGCCTGGTGCTGGCGGTGATGATGATCGATCTCATGGTGATCCGGCCCGTGAGCAACTTTCTCAAGAGGTTGGACGAGATGATCGCCACCGAGGAGAGCGTGATCCCCAAGCAGTTGGCCATCCTGCGGCACAAGGACCGCATCATCGCCGACTACGAGGGCATCTCGCCGTTCGTGACCGATCCCGACGTGCCGCAGGAGGAGGAGACCGCCCGCTTCCTCAGGGAGATCGAGCAGGTCTCCAAGGCCAACAACCTCTTCGTGACCAATATCAACACCGTCAAGGTCTCGAGCAAGACCGACTCCATCTTCGAGCTGTCCGTGGACATCGACGGCAAGGGCGGCATCGAGGACATCCGCAACTTCATGGCGTCGCTCATCCTGGACAATCCCGCCATCCGGATCTCCGGGTATTCGCTCAAGCCCCAGGGCAAGGCCGCCGATGAGCTCAAGTTCCAGTTCTCCATCGTCAAGATCGGCGTCAAGCGCGGAGGAGCCCAAGCTGGGAGCGCATAAAGCGTCCCTGCGGGTGACGGTGGCGCTGGCCGTGCTCTTCGGGGCGGCCGGGCTCGTCACGGCCGAAGAGACGGTCGTGCCGCTGTCGGAGGCCGGCATCTCGGAGTTCAGCGCCGAAGCGCCTCCGGTCGACCCCTCTCAGGAGGCCCAGGCGTTGTTCGCCGAAGGCGTCGAGTTGGTCCGCTCGCAGGACCTGTCGGCGGCCCGCGCGCGCTTCGAACGCGTCGCTGAGATCCGTCCGGACCAGCCCGCAACCTACTATTATCTCGGAATGATCGCTCTGCAGTACCAGGAGACCGACGAGGCGATCCGGTACCTGGAGCGTGCCGTCGAGCTGAACCCCAAAGAAGCGCATCCCTGGTACCTGCTGGCGACGTCCTATGCGAGCTACGGATCGTTGGAGAGCGCGGAGCAGGCCTACCTCAAGGCCATCGAGGCCGATCCCGCTCTGGTGAACGCGCGCCATGACCTGGGCCTGCTCTACTACCGGATGGAACAGCCCTGGAAATCCGCCGAGATGCTGGAATCGGCCCTTGTGGGTGATGCGGCCTCGGTCAAGACGATGCTGGCTTTGGGGATCGTGTATTTCCAGCTCAAGCGCCCGGAGCGCGTGCTCGAGTACATCACACTGCTCCGTGAGCGCGGTGATGAGGCGCGTGCGACACAGCTGGAGAGATTGTTGCTCAATGCCCAGCGGCAGGAGCTGGAACCGCCTCCGCCGTTGGTGCCGGAGATCCTGGAGCCCGAGGTGCCGCTGGCGCCCGGAGCCCAAAAGACGCCCGCTCCGGCCAAGAAGAAACCCCAAAATCCCTTCAGCCGTCAGCGTTCCTGACGAGCTCTCCCGCCGCTCTAGGCGGGATCCGAACCCTGACCGTAAGAGAGATCAGCTTCGTATAGGTACAGCCTGCGGCCGCTGTCGGCATCCTCGCGTCCGGCGATGAGCTTGTAGCCGTTGAGGCCGGCCCCGCGCAGATAGAACAGTCTGAAGACCATCGATTCGATCAGACGCTCATCGGCGATCACCGTGCTGTACTTGGGCGGAGCGCCCGCGGCCGAGGGTTGTTCGATGAGCAGGACCGACACTCGCAGTTCGGCTCCCGGAGCGGGACGGCGTACCAGGCGGCCGTCGCGCACGAGATAGAGGTGGCGGGGGCGCCCGCGTCCGAAGGACTTGGAGTCGATCTGCGCTTCGAGCGAGTCGAGGTCGAGCGTCACTCCGTTGGGGAAAAAGACCGTCCGGCCGCTTCGGTGGTCCTCGAAGGACTCCTCACCCTGCGCATAGGGCGGTCTCGAGAGGAACCAGATGAGCGAGAGGTTCTCTTTGGAAGCGCGCCGCAGAAGACGCGGGGAGACCTTGCCCGGATTCTCCTTCGCGTAACGGTCGAGCCGTTCCGCCGCGGCGTGGTTCCAGTTGCCCACGTACTCGAGCGCGAGCGCGTCGCGGGCCATCTCTTCGTACACGAGCACATAGACCGGACAAGTCTGTCCGTGCGTCGCTTCGAGTACCCGCGCGGCACGCTCGGGGCCGACGGACGCCCGGTAGCGCTCGAGAGCCTCGTCAGGCGATAGGGTCAGAGCGTCCTTGATCAGACGGATGCCCGCGGAGATCGGCAGTCCGGACGCCTGGAGCTCTTCGAGCGCGTTGTTGGAGCCCCGGGCGAGCATCCGAAGCAGGGCCAGCGAGCGTTTTTCGGAGGGTTCCAGGAAGAAAGCCGCCACCCAATACGCTTGGGGAGTGTTCTGTGTGGCTCCGTCGAAGAGCACCTTACGGCGGCCCATCGACGTGATGAAGTGCCCGGGCGGCCACCAGCAGGCGATGATGGACTCCGCGGGCGTACGGGTCCGGATCACCTCCATCATGGAATCCCAGCCCCGGTCATAGATCGGGTGCTCGTAGCGCACGCCCCGGTGCGCCTGACGTACGACAGCGCCGATCAGGCCGCCCCCGACCGCCAAGACGAGCACCCAGGCCCAGAAATGCCGCCAACTGCCCGGCCGCCGCCGGGCGGGGTCCAGTACGGACGCGCAGACACGCTCCAACAGCAGGCCCGTACCCATCGCGGCCGGCGCGACGATGAAGAGCGTGAAGCGGTCCAGCAGGGCTCCCGCGACCGAGGCGGCACAGAACAGTCCCAGGACACCGGCCGCGGCAGCCCTTCGAGCCGCATCGCGCGTCATCAGCGTCCAGACGATACCCGTCAGCGCCGCAAGGTACAGCGTCGCGCCGCCCGCTGAGGCGCTGAGACCTTTCCACCCGGCCCTCTTGAGCTCTCCGACCGTCAGGAAGACGTCGGGCCACAGACGTACCGAGGGTGTCAGGAACTCCTTGTAGAAATCACCGATCTCCGCGACGAACGCCCGGAACGCCTCGGGTCCCCACAAGAGGGGCGCGACCGCAAGCGGCAGCAGGACCGACGCGGTCCAAGCGGCCCAGCCCGAGCTCCTGCGCTCAGAAGGCCCGCTCAAGCGCGTCAGGACCAGACCGGTCAACGCGCTGAGGCTCAGCAGAAGGTGCGACAGCGCCCACCCGCGCCAGAACAGCGAATGGATCAGCGTGACCCCCACCGCCAGACCGAGCCAGAACGACCCTTGGGGCCGCCGGGAGATCCGTCCGGTCTCCGGCCGTGCTTCGTCGCGCAACCACAAGAGGACGCACGTCATCGCGAACAGCGGGAAGAGGACGTTGTATCCGTCGGTGTCGTACCAGCCGACCAGAGAGCGCACCAGAAACTTGTAGCCGAGCAGAAGATGGAGCAGGCCCACGCCATAGGCGGCCACACGGAGGCGCAGGGCGTTCTTCGCCAGCAGGAAGTACGGCAGAGCGCACAGACACGCCAGCAGGATCGGCAGGGACCCGAGCACCGCCTCCAACGGCACCGCATCACCGGGCATCACGGCGGCGACGATCTTGTAGAGCGCCGCACCGAGATAGGGGTGCAGGTCGGCCGGGTACCAGGCGCCGACCGGCGCCAGGGTCATCGGGTTGAGGAACTCACGGCCCCTCCAGGAGGCCGCCATCTGCCCCCGCTCGAGAAGATCGCGGGTCAGTGACAGGTAGTGGTAGGGGTCCGCCTCCATCAGGTAGAAGGGCTTTTGCCGTTCGGTCACAAGACGCTCGGCGGCGACGGCGCGGATGCGATCGCGGATATTGCGCCGGTTCTCGCGCACGAAGCGCTCGAACTCCCGGGCGCGGAGCGCCCGCATCTCATCGGGACCGGCGTGGGGGTAAGTGCGCGACAGATGCCGTTCGACGTTGCGCCGGACCCAGGTGTAGACGGTCAGCTCGGCTTTGTTGACCGCGATCAGCCGCGGAAAGACCTGCACCGGGTACAGACGGAAAGCGACGGCGGCTCCGAGAGCGGCCAGGGTCACGAGGATCCACGCGGCCGCTCTACGGCCGCCGCGGTCAGGAAGGGAGAGCATCGCTCAGAGCGGTTCGGAGCGCGTCGACGCCCGGAGGCAGAGGGCTGTCGGGCACGATGCCGTCCGCGGGGAACACCCGCCGGTCGTAGAGGAACGTCAGTGAGGTCACCATGAACACCATCGAGCCGTCCTCGAAATCATGCACGCCCTTGAGATAGGCGCCTCCGGCCGTCTTGGAGCCGATCAGACGCGCGATCCCCTTGGCCTGCAGGATACCGCTCAAGACCTCGGCGGCACTGCCCGTACGCTCATTGACCAGAACGAGGGTCTGTCCGCCGTAGCGGAGCGGCTGGGGGGGTGCTGTCAGGAGCACCGGTCTTTGCCGTTTGCGCGCGATCGCGAAGAGCGGGTCGTTGGGCGGCAGAAAATATCCGAGCACCTCACGGGCGGCCAGCGGGGGACCGCCTTCGTTGTCGCGCAGATCGATGATCAGCCGCTCGACCGCCGCCGGGCCTCGCAGGGCGATCTCATCGGCGAAATCGACCCCTGTCTTCTGATTGAAGTGATCGATCTTGAGCACGAGCGTCGAGTCCCTCTCTGTGGGGATGACCCGGACCGTCTCGCGGAAGTAAGACTCCGCGGTCAACTCGATGTCGAAGGCGTCCTTACCGCCGGCCTTAAGGCCGCTCAAACGCACGCGACTGCCGGCCTCCGGCCGCAGCAGACGCTCGACCTCTTCCTGGGTCAGCGCTTCGACCGGGGTCTGACCGATCAGCTTCAACAGGTCTCCGACGGCCAGTCCCAGAGCGCGGGCCTGACAGTGTTTCTGGACCCGCGTGATCTCGTAACCTCCGGAGGCCTTGCGGACCTCAAGGCCCAGGTCCTCGGCTGCGGCGTAGGCCTTCTGCTTGAAATCCTTGGTCAGCTTGGGAGGGACGAAATTGGTGAAGCGGTCCGTCGGGTGCTTGAGGCGGTTGACCAGCAGCCCCGCTCCCAGGTGGACAAAATCCTCGGTCTTGCGCGAGCGTTCGTTGAGGGTTCTGACCTTGTCCGCCGGGTACTCGCGCACGAAATCTTCGAAAGCCTTGCGGGAGACGGGCAGGTAGTACTGCTCATCCATGACCCGGTAGACCTCGTCCAGGAGTCGGCGCAGGCGTTGCGCGTCGGTGACCGGAGAGGGGGTGTTGGATTCGGTCGTTGGGGAGGCGGCTCCGAGCGGTACAGCGCCGGTACACAGCGCAAGGACCGCCAGCAGGACCGCCGTAAGCCACCCGGGCGATGACATGACGGATATTCTAACCCAAGGTCGGGTATGGTCCAAGAGCCTCGAAGGCATGACAGACCGTGCGGGACGGACGCTCAGCGGGTATAATAAGGCCCGTGCGTATCACCGTCCCGGAACGCTGGACCGATCCCGTACGGCTGGCGGCGCTCGCCGCCGCCGTCTCGGCCGCAGTCCTGTCGCTCAGCTCCGCGCCTCAAAGGATCCTGTACACCTACGCTTGGGACTACGCGGAGCCGGTCGCGGCTCTGTCGGTGCTCGAGTTGGGCCTCCGGCCGTTGATCTATCAGGATTTCCAGGTCGTGCCGTATCGCGTCTACGCGTACAATCCGTTCTACGTGTATCTGGCCGCCGCTCTCCGGCCCCTGTGGGAGTCCGTCTGGGCCTGCGGTCGAGCGCTGTCGGCGGTCGGAGCGTTCGCGGCGGCTGTTTCGCTCTACACGATCGCCCGGTCCTGGGGGGCGCGGCGCACGCTGGCCTTCACGGTGGGTGCCGGGTGGATCGCGATGCCCCTGGTTTTCCGCTACCTGTGCTCGATGCGTCCGGACCTGACGGCCCTGGGTCTCACGGCCGCGGGTCTGGCCGTCGCGATGAGCACGGCCGGTTCGGAACCCCAGAAACGCCGGTATCTCCTGGCCGCGGTCTCGGGGCTGTGTTTCGCCGCGGCGTTCTTGAGCCGGCAGAACTTCGTGCTGGCTCCCGCGGCCGTGTTCTTGGCCCGGTTGACGGAACGCGGCCGCAGAGGTGAGGGCTGGTGGACTGTTCTGGCCTGCGCCCTGGCGGTCCTGCCGGTGATGGCGTTCTTCGAGAGCGCCACCTCCGGCGCCTATCTGCGCAATATCGTCGTGTTCAACCTCCAGCCTTATTATCCGCAACTGGTCCTGCGCAATCTTGCCGGGCACCTGCCTCTGCACTGGCCGATGTACGCGGCGGCGCTGATCGTCCTGCCCCAAGCGCTGCGCGAGAACCGCTCCAGACCCTTGGCGTTGTACGCTCTCCTGGCCTTGGGCGAGATCGTCACGGCCGGACGCATCGGTTCGGACGAGAACTATTTCCTGGAGCCGCTCCTGGGGGCTTACCTCATGGTGATCTGGGCGCTCTGCCGGGCCGGCCGGCCCGTACGCTCGATCGCTCTGGGTGTCGTCGCGGCGATCCTGTTGTGCCTTGTTCCTTATCACGTGCAGGCCCGCCAGGGGACCCTCGAGGCGATCACGAGCACGGAACGGGACCTCGAGCCGGTGCGGCAGTTCCTGCGTACGGTGCCCGGGCCCGTGCTCAGCGAGGATATGGGCCTGCTCATCTCAGCGGGCCTGCCTGTGTCGTACCAGTTCTTCGAAGCGACCCAATTGGCCGACCGGGGATTGTTCGACGACCGTCCCTTCCTTGAGAGGATCCGCCGCGGGGATTTCCCGGTCGTGGTGGTCAGCACGGACCTCTTGCACGTGACGCGCTCCCAGCGTTTCCGGCCGGAGTTCGTGCGCGCGCTCCAAGAGGCATACCGTCTCAAAGGACGCCACGTGGGGATGCTGTGGTTCGAACCGAAGAGCGCGGCGTCGTGACGAGCGTTCGCGCTCAATGGCTCCGGAGCTACGCTCCGATCCTGGCGGCTCTGGCCGCCGTGCTGGCCCTGGCCCAGCCCGGCCCCGGGTCCTCCAATGACGGCAGTCGTATGGCTCTGATCGAGAGCCTGCACGCGCGCCGGGTGCCGTGGACCGAAGGGTCCATCTATTTCAATCGCCTGGACATGGCGTATCACAAAGGGCATTTCTATTCCGACAAGTCCCCGGCGCTGACGTTGTACTCCGCCGCCGCCGCCGCGCCGGTGATCCGTGTGTTCGGGTTCGACAGCGATGCCGGCAAAGCCGCGGTCTACCGCTGGATCGTCTGGACCTCCAGCGGGCTGGGCTTGATCCTGCTCTTGGTCCACACCCATGGCGTGCTGAGCTTGATGGGCATCGGCGAGCCGGGTCGCAGACGAGCGGTGGCGCTGGCGCTGTTCTGTACGGCGCTGCTGCCGTTCGCGGTCACGTACTGTATCTACATCCTCGAGTCGGCGTTGATCGTCGGGGCGCTGGGGCAGATGCTGAGAGCGCGCCTGAGGTCCGACACCCGGGCTCCATATCTGGCGGCGCTGTACCTGGGTCTGGCGCTGTGGACGGACCTCATGATCGGATCGATCTTCCTGGGGTTGACCGGAGCGTACCTGCTGGCCGTGGGTTGGGCTCCGGCCGCGCGCTACGCGGTGGTCGCGGGTCTGATGGTCTCGGCGGTGTTCGGCATCAACAAAGCCCTCTACGGTGAATACCGGCCGTTCTACACACTGCCGGAGTCCTACATCTATCCCGGCAGTTACTGGCTGACCTATCCGGTGATCCCCGGGCTGACCTTGGAGCGTCTCAAGGCCCGCGCGGACGAGCTGGCGATGCCGCCGCAGTACCGGGTGATCGTCTTCAGCGCGTTCCGCAAACAACAGGAGCGGGTCAAGGACCTGCCCTCTTGGGCCGCGGAGAACTGGCGCGCGCGTGACGCGCTGACCTTCGGGCCGGTCCTGCTGGCCGCCGTCTGGGCGGCGCTGGCGTCCGCTCTGCGCGGACCTTGGAGGCGCGAGGCGGCTTGGGCGCTGGCGGCATTGATCGCGGCCTACTGCGGATACCTGCTCATCGGAGTGTACGTCGGCGAGTGTTTTGGTAACCGCTACCTGATCCCCGTCTTGACGCCGCTGGTGATCTTCTTGGGCACGCGGACCATCGATCCGGACCGGGCCGCGGTGCTCGGAGTATTGGGTTGTGTCGCGTTGTCGGCGTCACTGCCGGCGCTGACTCGTCCGTGGTACGTGCCGCCGGAACCTTTCAGGGACTTCAACGCCGCTCTCAACGGGCTGTGTTTGCTGCTGGTGGCCGCCGTTGAATTGCGCGCGTCCGCCCGTCGTTCCGCTGCGGACCTGGCGCGGCTCGCTGTCCGCCTGCGGTGGCCGGCCCTGCTGTTGGGCTCCGTCCTGGCGGTGTTCCAGTGGCAGTTGTATCACGGGCGTATCGGTGCCTGAGGTTCCGAGCGGACCGGGGCGGTGGTCGTCGAGCGTTGAGCGCGCCGCGCTCGTGGTGCTCTCGGTAGCCGGTGTCGCGGCCTGGGTCAACTGGGCCTGCCGGGCCCTGGCCCACCCGTACTCCCTTGATTACGCCGAACCCGTGGTGGAACTGGCGGTTCGGGAGTTGTGGGCGGGCCGCCTGCCGTACCGTCCCATCGGCGAACCGCCCCTGACACTGTTCCCTTACAACCCTCTCTACGCGGGGCTCTGCGCGCTCGTGTCGTGGGGACGCGAGGCCTGGCTGCCCGCCGCCGGCCGCCTGGTCTCATCGCTGTCAGCTCTGATCGTGGCCGCAGCGGTGTACGCGTTGGCCCGGTCCCTGCGTGCTCCGCGTTGGGCGGCGGTGTGCGGCGCATCGCTGTGGCTGGCGGATCCGTTGGCCCTGCGAGCGTCAGCGCTCTTCAAGATGGATATGACCGCGCTGGCTTGGGAGTGGACGGCGCTGGCGTTGGCCGCGGCCGCGTTGAGCCGTACCCGCATCGCGCTGGCGATGCTGATGATCCTTGCGGCGTATCTGACCAAGCAGACCCATGTGCTGGCGGCACTGCCGCTGGTAGCCGCCGTGGCCGTCGATCGAGGAGCAAGGCAGGCTCTGGTATGCGGAGGCGTGCTGGCCGCGCTCGCCGTCGCCTTGACGCTCATCCTGCAGGCGGCGACATCGGGCGCCTATCTCGACAGCGTTTGGACGGCGAACCTTCTCGGATATCACCCGCGGCTGGCCCTCGGCCATGCCGCCCAATACGTCCGCAACCATGGCGTCTGGTTCCCGGCGGCCGTTCTGGGTCTCTGGGCCGCGATGCGCGGCCCCGCGCCCTCGGGCGCCAAGCGGGCTCTGGTGATCTACATCCCGTCAGCTCTCTTCTCCGGCGCGTTGGCCGGTAAGGTGGGGGCCGGCGAGAACTACTGGCTGCAGATGACCCCCGTCCTGTACATCGGCGCGGCGCTGGTGATGGGCCTGCGCGGCAACTCTCCGGCGATCTGGGCGGTGTTGGTGGCCGCGGTGCTGAGCGTGTCGCAGGTGTGGACGAGCACCGCCGGTCAGGCCCGTGCCCTGGCGGATCAGCGCCGGACGCTGGCGCCCGTGGTCGCGGCGCTCGAGCGGACGCGGGGGGAGGTGCTGAGCGAGGACCTGTCCCTGCCGCTCAGGGCGGGCAAGACCGTGCATTATTGCCCGTTCGAATACACCCAGCTGGCCGATCTGGGCCGGTGGGACCAGACGGCTTTCGTCGAGAGCGTGCGCAGAGGGGATTACGAGCTTTTGATCTTCCAGACCAACGTCTACGCGGTACGACGCACACAGCGCTACAGCGAGGCTTTCATCAACGCGGTGCGGGAACGCTACCGCGCGGTGGGAGCCACCGGCGGGTCGATCCTCTGTGTCAGGAAGGACGCCGCCGCAGCGAGTTGATCCGCGCGCGGTGACGCCAGAGCGAGGTGATCAGTGTCCCCAGGAGCGCCAGGGCCTCCCGTCCGGGTCTGAGCTTGGAGGCTCCGAAGCGGCGGTCGGCGAACGTGACCGGGACGGCGCGGATGACCGCTCCCGAGATCCAAGCGTTGACGATCATCTCGAAGAGGAAGGCGTTGCGGTTGCTCAAGGCCCGCGCCGAACGCCAGACCTCAAGGCGTATCATCCTGAAATTGGCCGTGAAATCACGCGACGGGATGCCGGTCGTCAGGCGCATCAGGCGGTTGCCGGCGCGGCTGACGGAGCGCTTGATGAGGATGGAGAGCTTGGGGGCGTCGTACGAGCCGGTGCCGCCATGGCGTTCGCCGAGCGCCAGGTCGGCGCCCTCCTCGAGGACACGATAGAGGCGCAGGAGGTCCTCGGGCGGGAAGGAGAGGTCCGCGTCCAGCGATCCGACGTACCGCCCCCCGGCCGCGTCATAACCCGTTCTCAGCGCCGCTCCGATGCCTTCCCGCCGGGCGCGCTCGATGAGGCGGACCGGCAGGCCCTCCGCGGCCAACTGGCGGACCCGCTGGCCGGTGCCGTCAGGGGAGCTGTCGTCCACCACCAAGAGCTCGTGCTCGATCCCCCGGAAGGTCTCGTCGACACGCCGCACGACCTCGTCGATGTTCTCTCGTTCGTTGTACGTGGGGATGACGATGGAGACCGCGACCGGGCCGCTCATCGACCGAGGCAACGGCGCAGGGTCGAGGCGATCGCCCGCAGGTGGGGTTGCCCGAGACCGGGGTGACAGCCCACGTAAAAGCCGCTCTCGAGCAGCCAGCGGGACACGGGGTACTCGCGCGCATCGAGCTTGAAAAGCCTGCGGTAGACGGGCTGATTGAGCAAGGGCATGAGGTCCCGCGTCTCGATGCCGCGACGTTCCAACCCCTCCACGATACGGTCCTTGCGGGTCCCCCGCCGGAGCACGATCGGGTACACCATGAACGAATGTTCGCATCCGGGCCGTATCGAGGGCAACTGCATGCGGTCCTCGAGCGGGGACAACAGGCGCGTGAGCTCGGAGGCGTTGGCGCGGCGGATGCGGATGTCCCGGACGAAGCTCTCTTCGAGCTGGGCGAGTCCCAATGCGCTCTCGAGCTCCGTCGTGCGGGCGCTATGGCCCAGACGCACGAACGAGAAGCGTTTCTTGACGATGAGCCGCATCTTGCGGTGGCCCGTGCGGTCGTCGTCGTCGATGTTGAGATAGATCGAATCGCGGCCGTGGTTCATCAGCGATCTCAGGATGATCGCCAGCTCCGGGTCCTGTGTCGTGTTGATGCCGCCGACGCCCGTGGTCAACAGGTGCGCGATGTACGTCGAGAAACAGCCGATGTCGCCGAGCGTGCCGACCCAGCGGCCTTTGTAGCGCGCGTACATCGTCTCCGCCGAATCCTCGATGACCGAGAGCTTGTGCTTGCGGGCCACCGCGAGGATCGGATCCATGTCCGCGGGCTGGCCGAACAGGTGCACCGGGATGACGGCGCGCGTGCGGCGCGTGATGTGACGCTCCATACGGGAGGCGTCCAGTCCGTAGTGGACCGGGTCGATGTCCACGAAAACGGGTCTGAGGTTATTGTAGAGCACCGTGTTGGAAGTGGCGATGAACGTCGTCGCCGGTACCAGGACCTCCGATCCGTCCGGCCAACCGTGCACCTCCTTGAGCGCGGCCAGGGCGATCTGGAGCGCCACGGTGCCGCTCGAGGAGGTGACCGCGAAGCGGGCCCCGTGCATCCGGGCGAAACGGGACTCGAAGCGGCGCGTGTACGGCCCGTAGGACAGCCGCCCCGTGCGCAGAACGTCGAGCACGTAACGGCGGGCCTTGGGGGAAACGTGGATGTGGCCGATGGGCACTTTGAGCGGCGGCATGAGGAGTTCATTATAGACGGCGTCTTCGAGATTTGTCAAAATCGCTTATTTTTGAGCAACATCAATCGCGATTGTTATAGGCCTTTGCGCCTTCGCCGAGCTATGCGATAATAACCGCCGGTGATCCGTATCCGATGAAAGCGTTCCTGGTCGTGCTCATCATGTTCGGCTGCCTGTTCGGTCCCATGGTGATCTTCTCGTGGGTCGGGCATAGCGCTTTGAGGGACCTGGGCAAACGTCCTTCCAACGCGGGCAAGGCCATGAGTTTCTTGATCACGAAGCTCGTGTTGACGACCATCGGCGTCTGTATGTTGTTGATGCTGGCGCTTCGGATCTTCGGACAGCAAGGGATCGACTATTAACCGCCGGACGCTCGTGTGGACGGTGTGCGCGGCGCTGTTGGCCGGTCCGGCCCCGGCGGATGCCGAGAGCGAACGCGCCGAAGCGGTGGAGAAGCGCGCGGGGGTTTTTAGACCCGAGCAGTTGCGGCACGTGGATACCGCCGATGTTTGGCGGATGATCCTCGAGCGGGACACGCGGGGTCAGGCCCTGCAGTTGGTCGACCTGAGGATCGAAGCCGATTTCGCCAAGGGAGCTCTGCCTGGAGCGGTCAATATCCCGCTCAAGAAAATGAGCTTCAAGGCCGAAGCCGCGCTGAACAGGACAGACCCGATCGTGCTGTACGGTTACGGGTCCAGGGACCGCTCGAGCATCAATGCGGCGGTGCTCCTGGCGCAGAAAGGTTACTCGAACATGTCCTTCTACGACGACGGTTATCCGGGGTGGGTCAGCAACGTCGTCGAGGGAGGATCAATCCCAACAGGAGTCGATGATGCTCAGACGTAAGGCGATCATTTGGGTAGGAGTGCTCTGCGGTGTTTGGATGACCGGTTGCACGGGGGTCTCGGCGGCTCCGCGCGTGGCCAGCGGGTCCTCGGTCGAGCTGCACTATTCGTTCGACGCCGACGGCAAGGCCGTCGTGCCGGCCGCCCGGCCTGAGACGATGCGCGTGGTCGTCGGTCAGGCCGCGTATCCGCCCGAGTTCGAGCGTCAGCTGATCGGACTCAAGGTCGGCGACAACAA
The DNA here is from genome assembly GCA_022072175.1 of Candidatus Omnitrophota bacterium. Lineage (GTDB taxonomy): Bacteria > Omnitrophota > Gorgyraeia > 2-02-FULL-51-18 > 2-02-FULL-51-18 > JAJVIE01. The sequence goes on from JAJVIE010000003.1 coordinate 28,872, forward strand.
GCGGATCACGCTCCGCCCCGAACAGGCCTTCGGCCCGTATCGCCGCGAGCAGGTTTTCCGGGTACCCAACGCTCAGCTTCCGCCCGGTATCCAGCTCAGTGAGGGAATGGTCCTGGGAGCCCAGGCCGGCCAGTCGCCGATGCGAGTCATCAAGGTGCTCGACGACTCCGTGGTCGTGGACCGGAACCATCCATTGGCCGGAAAAACGCTCGACTATCGGATCAAGGTCTCCAAGATCGAATAGGGAGGTTCAGATGCGGACCCGAAGAACGACGATCGTTCTCATGCTCAGCCTGCTGTCCTGCGCGGTGGGTGTCCAAGCGGCGGAATCGAAGCGGACCGTGGCGGATATCCAGAAGACCTTCGGGGACGACCCGGAGCGATTCTCACGGACGCTCAAGGCGATCTCCAATCTCAGCCGCAGCGGCGCCCTGCAATCGCTGAGCCGGACCAGCAAAGCGGCCCCGGGAATGAAAGGGAAGCGCCTGACCGGAGGTGCCTACAGCCCGTACGGTCTCAACGAAGCCAAGGAGGCCGGGCGACGTCTCGAGACCAAGACGAAGGAGGTCGTGGCCGAGAAGAAGAGTAGTTGGGGCTATTAATCTAGATATTGTTTAACTAACATCACTTATCAGGTATCAGCAACGTTTCTGATCTAAATGTATACTTTACTCTAGGAGGGCTCTCCATGAGTAAAGTCGCTCTGATGTTGGTTCTGTCGTTGGTTGTGATGGGTTCGGCGGCTCCGGCCTCTTGCGAAAGTAACGGCATCGCCATGGGCGTCGAAAAGGTCACCAAAGCGCCCTTTGACATGATGCGCGGCGCCAATGAGCATGTGGTCGAGCCGGTCAGTGACGTCAATTACGGGATCATCGACTTCACTGACCATGTTCGCGCCGGTGCCGTGAGCGTCGGCCTCAACCTCGGCCAGCCCGTCGAATAAAGGTCGTCTTCCCCAAACCCCCTGTCCGGTACGCCGGGCGGGGGGTTTTCTATTCACGGCTTCCACGAGACCGGGGCCTTGTGCTAAACTACCGCGATATCTTACGAGTGCCCGTAGCTCAATTGGATAGAGCGTTGGCCTCCGGAGCCAAAGGTTGCAGGTTCAACTCCCGCCGGGCACGCCATCTTGAAGAACAGGTCTTGCGGAAGCTGACCCCCCGGAACCCCTCGGCGGGGAGCTCCCGCGACCGGGTTTCGAGCTAAATTTTTGTTTGGCCGAGCAAGCGGCTTTCGGCTAGAATACTCGTTCATTAAAGTTTTGGCTTACCCGTATGGGCGGGGTGAGCGGCCGGATCTTCCGGTGTCGTTCGTTTTGCGCCGATAGCTCAGTTGGTAGAGCAGCTGACTCTTAATCAGCGGGTCGTAGGTTCAATCCCTACTCGGCGCACCATATTCGCGTCCGGAGCCGTCAGGTCGAGCGGCGAAGGCGCCAATGCCGGAAGTCTTTAAGGGCGGATGGCGGAATTGGCAGACGCGTCAGCCTTAGGAGCTGATGGGTGGAAACCCATGGAGGTTCGAGTCCTCTTCCGCCCAGTTTTATGGAGCTCCGGGTCCACGTTTCAAGCGGGAGTAACTCAGTGGTAGAGTGCAACCTTGCCAAGGTTGAGGTCGAGGGTTCGAGTCCCTTCTCCCGCTCCATTTTTTCGCCGGGGGCGCCCCGGCTGCGTCGTTCCGGCCTCACCGCCTTGTGCGACGCATCTCCGATGCGCCTCCTCGGCGGTTCGTCCGGGCCTTGCATCCAGGCCGCCCGCGGCGAAAAAATCAGTACGAGTTGCGGGACTCGAAGAGAGCCGACGAGCCCGCATGAAGGTGACGGCGCACAAGGCGTCGTCACGACCACCGAGGAGGCGAATGCCCGACTTCTGCCGAATGCGAGGATCGCGAGTCGCGTGACGCCGCGACCCGAGCGCGATGAGGCAGAAGCGGCGAGCCCCTTCTCCCGCTCCATTTTTTCGCCGGGGGCGCCCCGGCTGCGTCGTTGCGGTCACGCATCGAGCGGCCAAGGCGCTTCCGGTTCTCTGAGATCCCCCCGTAGCCATAGCCGGCGACGTCCGGTCTGACCCCATCCCACTAGAGGAGAGCCGATGAAGATCGTAGAGTTCTTGAGCGAAAAGGCCGTCACCGCCAACCTGAAAGCCACTGACAAGGAAGGGATCATCCGGGAGCTCGTCGATGTGTTGGCGAAGGCCGAGGGGATCCGCAACAAGGAAGAGCTGGTCCGCGTGCTGATGAGCCGCGAATCCCTCGGTTCGACCGGGATCGGCCAGGGTGTCGGCATCCCCCACGGCAAGACCAACACGGTCAAGAAACTTACGGCGGCTTTCGGTCTGTGCCAGCAGGGCGTCAATTTCGAGGCCCTCGACGGCGAGCCGGTCCACCTGTTCTTCCTGTTGGTGGCCCCCGAAGATTCGGCCGGTCCGCACCTCAAGGGCCTGGCGCGCATCTCGCGCTTGCTCAAGGACAAGTATTTCCGCGAGTCCCTCAAGCAGCTCACGGACGAGAAGGCCATCCTCAAGCTGATCAAAGAAGAAGACTCCAAGAAGCCCTAACCCCCTTCACAAGGGAGTTCCCCCGTATGGGCCTCTTCAAGTGGCTGTACCCCGGCATGCGTATCAAGCGCTGGGTGATGCTGTGCGTGTTGGGCATCATCCTCTGCGCGATGGGATTCGTGCTGGTCATCGTCGAGGCCAAGAAGACGAGCGGCAGTCTGGTGCTGTTGTTGGGCTCCGGTTTCGTCGCGGTCAGCATCCGCAAGATCATCAAATCCGTCGTGACCGTGCTCTTGCCCCAGCGTGAGGGCGAGCTGGTCAACATCATCTATCAGAAACGCTATCTCGAGCGTGGCCCGCGCATCGTCGTGCTCGGCGGCGGCTCCGGTCTGGCCGTGCTGCTGCACGGTCTCAAGGAGCTCACTTCCAACATCACGGCGGTCGTGACCGTGGCCGATGACGGCGGCTCTTCCGGCCGGCTCAGGAGCCAGTTCAACATCCCGCCCCCCGGCGATATCCGCAACTGTCTGGTGGCGCTGGCCGACGCCGAGCCGCTGATGAGCGACCTGTTCCAGTTCCGCTTCACCGAATCCGGCGAGCTCGAGGGGCACAGCTTCGGCAATCTCTTCATCCTGGCGATGATCAAGGTCACGGGGGATTTCGAGAAAGCGATCCGAGAGTCGAGCAAGATCCTGGCCATCCGCGGCCGTGTGGTGCCTTCGACCCTCAAGAAGGTGTCGCTCGTCGCTCTGCACCGGGATGGCACCCGCACCGAGGGGGAAAGCAATATCACCAAGGTCAAGAGCCCCGTTCAGCGTCTGTATCTCAAGCCCGACAACTGCGCGGCGACCGAGGACGCGCTGCGGGCCATCGAGCAGGCCGACGCCGTGGTGATCGGTCCGGGGAGCCTGTATACGAGCTTGTTGCCCAACCTGCTGATCGAGGACATCACTTCCGCGCTCGCGAGGGCCTCCGCCCCCAAGATCTACATCTGCAACGTCATGACGCAGCCGCACGAGACCGACTCGTTCACGGCTTTCGACCACGTCAACGCGATCGTCGAGCATTGCCGTCCCGAGGTCCTCAGCCACGTGATCGTCAACCGCGCCCCGATCCCCGCGGACGCGCTCAAGAGGTACGCTGAGGAGGAGGCCTTCCCCGTTACGGACGATGCCCAGCGCATCCGCGACCTGGGCTATACGGTCATCGAGGACAACATCATCCAGGTTTCCGACATGGTCCGCCACAACCCGCGTCGCGTGACCAAGATCATCGGCGAGATCGTGCAGCAGCACAAGAAGAGCGGCGCTGTGGCGCGCAGGGGCGCTTCGCATGTCAAAGTCTGAGAGCTTCGCGATCTGCGTGCACGCCCATCAGCCGGTGGGCAACTTCGAGAGCGTTCTCCGGGACGCATACGAGCGCTGTTACCGTCCGTTCTTCGAGGTCTGGTCGCGCCGGCCCGAGGTGCGGTTGACCTGTCACTTCTCGGGCAGTCTGCTCGATTGGTTGGAGAAGAACGAGCCTGCATTCTTGCGCTCCTTGCGTGACCCGTTGTCGTCCGGCCGTCTGGAGGTGCTCGGCGGCGCGTACTATGAGGCGGTCTACGGGATGATCCCGCCGCGCGATCTGCGCGGACAGTTGTTGTTGATGAACGAGCGGATCGAGAAGCTCTTCGGTGCGAGGCCGACGGGCGCCTGGCTCACCGAGCGCGTGTGGGACCCCGGAGCGGCCGACGCGCTGTCGGCGGCCGGATTGCGCTATACGGTCGTGGACGATCACCACTTGTCTCGCGCGGGCGTGCAGGGGCCATATGCCGGTTGCTACCGCGTCAAGGGCACACAGGGGTCCGTCGAGGTGTTCGCGGCCCTCAAGGAGCTCCGTTACCGCCTGCCGTTCTCCAAGGCGGACGACGCGGTCGAGACGGTCCGCCGTCAGGCGGCATCGGGCCGCCCGGCGGTCTTCGCGGACGACCTCGAGAAATTCGGCCTTTGGCCGGGCACCCACCGTTGGGTCTATGCCGAACGTTGGCTGGACCGCTTCTTCGAGAAGCTCGGCAAGTCCGGTGTCCGGACCGTGACACTGCGCCAAGCCCACGAAGAGAACGCCGATTCGGCGGTCGAGGTCCATCTCGAGCACGGCAGTTATCCGGAGATGATGGACTGGAGCGGCGGGGATTTCAGGAACTTCTTCGATAGGTACACGGAGAGCGCCTACATGCGGGACCGCATGATCGGCGTCAGCGAAGCGGTGCAAGCTGCCGGCGAAGAAGGCCGCCAGGACCCCGCCCGGTTGCGTGAGGCCTCCCGCAGTCTCTATCGCGCCCAGTGCAACTGCGCGTATTGGCACGGCGTCTTCGGAGGCCTCTATCTGCACCATCTGAGGTCGGCCGTCTTCGAGAACCTGATCGCCGCCGAGCGCTCCGCGCTCAATGGCTCCCTGCGACCGGTCCGGGCCGAACGCCTGGCTTCGGGAGTGCGCCTACGCCTGCAGTCCGAACGGCTCGGAGGGTTCTTCAACCCGGGCTACGGCGCGGCGCTCGAGGAGCTGGACCACCTGCCCAGCGGCCGCAACCTGCTGTGCACGCTCCAGCGCCGCCGCGAGGAGTATCACGGCATCCTGTCGCGTAACGGTTCCGCTACGGGGCCCGCCTCGGCCCTGCATCGTCTTTTGGGCACCAAGACCCCCGGTCTCGAGAAGCGCCTGTGGTACGACCGGCAGAGACGGCTCTCGTTCCTGGACCGCTTCTTCGAAAAGCCGGTCGAGGAGAGCGATTTCCTGGCCGGACGCTATGTGGACACCGGGGAGTTCGCGGACCAGTCCTGGGGCATGGCGGTAGAGGAGGAGAAAGGCGGGGCGGCCGCGGTGTTCCGGAGGACGGCACGGGCTCAGATCGGCAAGCGCCCCGAAGTGCTCGCCGTGGTCAAGACCGCCCGTTTGAAGCGAGGCGATACGTTGAGCGTCGAATACCGGTTCCGTCCCGTGGAGGCGCGCGGTTCGGCGGTCTTCGGGCTCGAGCTTAATTTTTCGATCGGGTGGCCGTCGCAGGGTAAGATAAAGGACTATGGGGTGCGGACCAAGACCCTGAGCGACCCCTGGAGCGGCCTGGACCTGACGATCGGCTCCGAGGACCCGTTCGATCTCATCGCGGTCCCGGTGGAGACGGTCTCCGGGTCGGAGGCGGGCCTGGACAGCACCTATCAGGGTATGGCGCTCTTGGTACAGACGCGCTTGCAGTTGGACCCGCAGCGGGACGAGGTGAGGACGTTCGATCTGACGGTCGGAGGTCCGGCGTCATGATCCTCAAGAAGAAGATCACGATCACCAACCCCCAGGGCCTGCACGCGCGCCCGGCCTCGATCTTCGTGCAGATCGCCAACGCCTATGAATCCGAAGTCGTCGTGCGCAAGGACGGCGAAGAGGTCTCCGGGAAGTCCATCATGGGGCTGATGACGCTGGCCGCCGCCCAAGGCAGTGAGATCGAGATCGAGATCAGCGGTCCCGACGCCCAGCGGGCGATGGAAGCGCTCGAGACGTTCCTGCACAGTGACGGTGAGGAAGGCAGCAAGAAAGGAGAGGTGACCCCATGAAGGTCCTGCGCGGTATCGCCGCTTCTCCGGGCATCATCATCGGCAAGGCCCTCCGTCTGGACAGCGAGGAGGTCTCCATCCCCAAGCGGACCATCAAGGAGTCCGCCATCCCCAAGGAGATCACGCGCTTCCAGGACGCCCTGACGCGCACCCGCGCCGAGATCCTCAGTATCCGGGACAAGATCTCCAAGGAGATCGGCAAGGAGCACGGGGATATTTTCAACGCGCATCTGATGGTGCTCGAGGACCGGGCGATCATCGAGGAGGTGATGGAGCGCATCAAGAAGGAGCTCCTGTCGAGCGAGTACGTCCTTTCGCAGGTCCTGCGCAAGTACGTGCAGTCGTTCATGAAGATCAACGACGAATACCTGCGTGAGCGCGTCAGCGACATCAGCGACGTGGGCCGCCGCGTGATCCGTCATCTGGTCGGGGAGCAGCGCGTCAATCTCGGCGAGCTCAAGGAAAAGGTCATCATCATCGCCTACGACCTGTCCCCGAGCGACACGGCGGTGATGAACCGCAAGAGCGTCATCGGTTTCGCCACGGACATCGGCGGGCGCACGTCCCACACCGCGATCATGGCCAAATCCCTCGAGATACCCGCCGTGGTCGGTCTGGAATCGGTCACCCAGCACGTCAAGACCGACGACACCGTCATCGTCGACGGCATCCAGGGCGTCATCGTCGTCAACCCGACCCCCGCGGAACTCCAGAAGTACCGGCAGGAACAGGCGCGCTACCAGGAGATCGGCCGCGGGCTCAGGAAACTGCGCGACCTGCCCTGCATCACCACCGACGGCCGCCGTATCGAGCTGGCCGCCAACATCGAACTGCCCGAGGAGACGCCTTCGGCCCTCTCGCACGGCGCCGACGCCATCGGTCTGTACCGGAGCGAGTTCCTGTACCTCAACCGCGCGGACCTGCCGACGGAAGAGGAGCAGTACCAGGCCTACCGCAAGGTCGTGCAGGAGATGGCCCCCAAACCCGTGGTCATCCGGACGTTCGACCTCGGCGGGGACAAGTTCCTGTCCCACCTGCAGATGCCCCACGAGATGAACCCGTTCCTGGGCTGGAGGGCGATCCGTTTCTGCCTGGCCTCCCCGGCGATCTTCAAGGAGCAGCTCCGCGCCATCCTGCGCGCCAGCGCCCACGGCAAGCTCCGCATCATGTATCCGATGATCTCGGGGGTGCAGGAGGTCCGTCAGGCCAATCGACTCCTGGCCGAGTGCAAGGACGAGCTGCGCGTCAAGCGCGTGCCCTTCGATGACAACATCGAGGTGGGCGCGATGATCGAGATCCCTTCGGCGGCCCTGACGTGCGACATCATCGCCCCCGAAGTGGACTTCTTCAGCGTCGGTACCAACGACCTGATCCAGTACTCGATCGCCGTCGACCGCATCAATGAGAAGATCGCCTATCTGTACGAGCCGGCGCACCCGGCGGTCCTGCGCCTGCTCAAGACCATCGTGGACACCGCGCACGAGAAGAAGATCTGGGTCGGTATCTGCGGTGAGATGGCCGGCGACCCCATGTTGACGACGGTGCTCCTCGGGATGGGTATGGACGAGATCTCGACGTCACCGGTCATGTTGCCTGAGATCAAGCGTGTGGTGCGTGGCACCAGCTACGCCGAGGCCCAGGAGATCGCCCGCTATGTGTTGACGATGAAGACGGGGTCCGAGGTGGTGGACTTCCTCAAGATGAGATATCAACAGGCCCAGCGCAGCGGGCCGACCCGCAAGGAGGAGAAAAAATGAGATCGGTCATCCTGGCAGCTGGATACGCGACCCGCTTGTACCCGTTGACGGTCGACAAGCCCAAGTGCCTGCTCACCGTGGGCGGCCGGACCATCCTCGACTCCATCGCCGACAAGATCGCGGGCGTGCCGGGGATGAAGGACCTGACGATCGTGACCAACTCCCGGTTCTACGCGCAGCTGTCCGATTGGGCGCGCTCGAACTCCCGGCGGCTGCCGATCCGCGTGCTCGATGACGGCACGACATCCAACGACAACCGCCTCGGCGCCATCGGTGACCTCGGGTTCGCCGTCCGTCAGGCGGGGATCACCGAGGACCTCCTGGTCCTGGCCAGCGACAACCTCTTCGAGCAGGGTCTGGCGGATTTTTGCGCCGCGGGAGCCCGTCATGGCGGGGCATGCGTCGGTGTCTACGACATCCGGGACCGGTCGCTGGCGGCCGGCAAGTACGGCGTTCTGGAGACCGACGCGCAGGGCATCGTGCTGTCGATGGAGGAGAAGCCGCAGGAGCCGCGCTCGAGCCTGATCGGCATGGGGGTCTACTATTACTCCGGCAGGATCCTTCCGATGATCTCCGATTACCTCTCCGAGAAGAACGCTCAGGACGCTCCGGGGCATTTCGTGCGCTGGCTGCTCGGACGAGAGAAGATCCGCGCTTTTACGTTCGGGGGGATGTGGTATGATATCGGCGATCTGAAAGCCCTCGAAGAGGCCAACCGGTGCTATCAGCACCGCGTCTGACAGCTTAACCGATCAAGCAAAGGACATCCCTCTTGAAGAACAGAAGTTATCTCTTCACGTCCGAAAGCGTCACCGAAGGCCATCCGGACAAGGTGGCCGACCAGATCTCCGACGCGATCCTCGACTCCATTCTCGACAAGGACCCGACGGGCCGCGTCGCCTGCGAGACGCTCGTGACGACGGGCCTGGCGTTCGTCGCCGGCGAGATCACGACCTCCTGCTACGTGGACATCCCCAAGATCGTGCGCCGTACCATCGGGGAGATCGGCTATGACAGCCCCGTGTACGGGTTCGATCACAACACCTGTTCGGTCGTGACCTCCATCCAGGGTCAATCGCCCGACATCGCCATGGGCGTCGACACCGGCGGAGCCGGAGATCAGGGGATGATGTTCGGTTACGCGACCGATGAGACCCCTGAGCTGATGCCCCTGCCCGTCACGCTCGCTCATCGCCTGACGATGCGCGTCTCTGAACTGCGCAAGTCCAAGAAGCTCGCCTACCTGCGTCCCGACGGTAAGTCACAGGTCACGGTCGAATACGTCAACGGCAAGCCCGTGCGCGTCGATACCGTCGTTGTCAGCGTGCACCATGACAAGCAGGTGCGCATGTCCCGTATCGCCGAGGACGTCCGCAAGCTCGTCATCGAGAAGGTCGTGCCCGCCCGCTATCTCTCCAAGAAGACGCGGATCTACATCAATCCGACCGGCAGGTTCGAGGTCGGCGGTCCTCAGGCCGATACCGGGCTCACGGGCCGCAAGATCATCGCGGACACTTACGGCGGGGTCGGCTCCCACGGCGGCGGCGCGTTCTCGGGCAAGGACCCCACGAAGGTGGACCGCTCAGCCTCTTATATGGCGCGTTGGGTGGCCAAGAACATCGTAGCCGCCAAGCTTGCTCAGCGCTGTGAGATCCAGCTGGCTTACGCCATCGGCGTCGCCGAGCCCGTCTCGGTGATGGTCCACACGTTCGATACCGGCCGGGTGCCCGATGAACAACTGTGCCGCATCGTGCCCAAGGTGTTCGATCTGACGCCCAAGGGCATCATCCGGGACCTCAAACTGCGCCGGCCGATCTACCGCAAGACAGCCGCGTACGGTCATTTCGGCCGGACGGAGGCGGGCTTCACATGGGAAGAGACGGATCGCGCCGAAGCGCTCCGCAAGGCGGCCCGATGAAACACCATATCAAGGACGCCGCGCTGGCCCCCAAAGGCAAGGCCCGCATCGAATGGGCCGGCACCCAGATGCCGGTCCTGCGTTCCATCGCCAAGCGCTTCGCGAAGGAAAAGCCGCTCAAGGGCCTGCGTCTGTCGGCCTGTCTGCACGTGACCTGCGAGACCGCCAACCTGATGCTGACGCTCAAGGCGGGCGGCGCGCAGACCCTGCTGGTCGCCTCCAACCCGCTCTCGACGCAGGACGATATCTCGGCCTCCCTGGTCAAGGACTACGGCATCCCGGTCATGGCCATCCGCGGCGAGGACCGCAAGACGTACTACTCGCACATCTACGCGGCCCTGGACCACCGTCCGCACATCACGATGGACGACGGGGCGGACATCGTCTCGGCGATCCATAAGGAGCCCAAGAAGTACCTGCGCGATATCGTCGCCGGTACGGAGGAGACCACCACCGGGGTCATCCGCCTGCGCAGTCTCGAGGCGCAAGGCAAGTTGCTCTATCCCATCGTCGCGGTCAACGATGCCGATACCAAGCACTTCTTCGACAACCGCTACGGTACCGGCCAGTCGACGATGGACGGTATCCTGCGCGCGACCAACTATCTGGTCGCCGGTTCAACGGTGGTCGTCTGCGGTTACGGTTGGTGCGGCCGCGGCGTGGCCGCGCGCGCCAGAGGTCTCGGCGCCAAGGTCATCGTCACCGAGGTCTCGCCGCTGCGCGCGCTGGAAGCCGTCATGGACGGACACCAGGTGATGCCGGTCGCGCAGGCCGCGCGGGTGGGCGATATCTTCGTAACGGTCACCGGTAATATCGGGGTCATCCGCGTCGAGCATTTCAGGGCGATGAAGGACGGCGCGGTGGTGTGCAACTCCGGCCATTTCGATGTCGAGCTGGACCTCGCCGGCCTGCGCAAGCTCTCGCCCAAGCCGCGTATCGTCCGCGAGAACGTCGAGGAGTACCGCATCGGCTCCAAGCGCGTGTTCGTCATCGCCGAGGGCCGGCTCGTCAACCTCGGCGCGGCCGAGGGACACCCGGCGATGGTCATGGACATGAGCTTCGCCAACCAGGCCCTGTCGTCCGAATGGGTGGCGCGTCATCACGATTCGCTCGAGCGCAAGGTCTACCGGGTGCCCGAGGATATCGACGCTGAGATCGCCCGCATCAAGCTCGAGAGCATGGGGGTCCGTGTCGACCGGCTCACGGCCGATCAGAGGCACTATCTCAAGGCTTGGGAGGCCGGCACCTAGGTCCGGCGCGTCCGAACGTCCGTAGCGGAGGGGCCGCCCGCGAGGGCGGCCCCTTGTTTCTTAGGAGACCTTGCGGATCAGGTAGAGCCCGACGGAAGCGAAGGCGAGGTTGCTGAGCCAGGCCGCCAGGATCGGCGGCAGGTGTCCGCCCTTGCCGAGGGCCAGGCTCAACGACAGACAGCCGTAGTACAGCAGGACCACCACGAAGCTCGTGCCGACCCCGACGATCGCGCTGCCGCGCTCCGTACGCAGCGCCAGGGGTGCTCCGATCATGATGACCACGAAGCTGACGAACGGGAAAGCGATCTTGTAGTGGAAGTCCACCGACAGACGCTGGACGATCCGATCGCTGGCGCCCTTGAGGTTGTCGATATAGACCTTGAGCTCGCGCGTGTTCATGAACTCGACCTGCGAAGCCTCACGGATGAAATCGTCCGGATGCCGGTCCAGCCCGAGAGGCCGCTCGGGGACGACGATGGGTTCTCCGATGACCTCCCCCGATTGATCCAGCCGGTGTTCGACCACGTCCTGGGCGATCCAATCGCCGTCCCGCCAGACGGCCCTTCGCGCGGTCAGCTTGGAGCGCAGCGTGCGGTTGTGGTCGTCCTCCAACACCACCACATCGTGCAGCATGTTCGTCTGGATGGTGAATTCCCGGGCGAAGACCATGCGGTTGCCGGCCGCGTACAACGCCACGTTGTGGATGGCTCGGTCGCGCAGATCGCCCCGGCCCTTCTCCAGCAAGCCCTCCTTGATCGAGGTCGACACGACGGTCGCTCTCGGTACGATGGTCTCGCTGAGCAGGAAGACCCCGAAACTGACGAGCAGTCCGATGAACAGGAACGGCGCCAGGAGCCCGAAAGCGCTGACACCGCTGGCGCGCATCGCGATGATCTCGTTGTGGCGGTTGAGATGGCCGAAAAGGTAGAGCACCGACACCAGTACCGCGATCGGGATGACCTGGACGAGGACCACGGGTACCAGGTTCGCGTAATAGGTCAGGATCACCGACGCGCCGGCGGAGCTCTTGAGGATCTCATCCAGACGGTTGAAGACGTCCACGACGATGAACATGACCAGGATCAGCGTCACCGAAAAGGTGAACGGACCCAGGAAGCCCCGGATCAGATAGCGGTCGAGGACGCGCATCTCAGCGGCCGGCCAGTCGGAAGAAGAGCGCCAGACCCGCCCCCCCGACGATGAAGTTGGAGAACTGGAGGGACAGGAAGGGCGGAGCCATGCCTTTTTGGGCGAGGGTCTTGCCGCCGATGAGGAGCAGCCAGTAGAGCGTCATCAGCACCAGCGAGATGCCCAGGCCGATCGAGCGTTCGCTGCGCCGGGCACGAACGCCCAGGGGGATGCCGATGAGAAGGAAAGCCAGGCTCGAGCACGACATCGCGATCTTGTTGTGGATCTCGGCCGACAGCGGGTAGGTCGCCTTGATCCCGTCCTGTCCGAGGCGGCGGATCTCGTCCGACAGTTCCTTGACGGTCATGTTCTTCGGTTTCTTGCCCGGCATGCCGGTCGAGCCCTCGATGGGCATGTTGAGCGGCAGGTCGTAGGTCTTGAAGTTGAGCTTGTAGAGCCGCGAAGGGTCCTTGGGATCGGGTTCGTCGCTGGTCCCGTGCACGAGGCGGATCATGATGACGTTGCTGCCCGGCTGCCAGATGAGCTCGCCCTGTTCGGCCACGATCGTGCGGGTCGGCTTGCCCGGCTGGGGTTGGTAGATCCGGACGCCCTTGAGGCGGTTGCCTTCGATCTCATAGATGAAGATGACGAAATTATCGAACTTCTTGATGAACGTGCCCTCTTCGAGCGCGGCGGCGGGATTGGTGAGGCCGATCCGCGTCAGGAGCTTGCGGTACTCATAGTGGCTGGTCGTGGCGACCTTGTCCGTGATCAAGAATGAACCCAGGCAGATCACCATCACGGCCGCGAACAACGGTGTGGTGATACGCGTCAGGCCCACTCCGCTGGCTCGCATCGCGTTGAACTCGTTCTCCGAAGAGAGGCGTCCGAACGTCAGCAGTGTGGCGACGAGCACCGCCATCGGGATCACGAAGGTCAATAGGAACGGAAGCGTCAGCGCCAAAAGGCGCGCCACGAGCATGGCGTCGAGGTCCTTGTTGAAGATGAGGTCCGCCATCTGGACCAGACCCCGGCCGAGCAGGAAGATGAACAGCAGCGATACGAGCGCCGAGCAGAAGGTGCCGAGGAACTCCCTCAGGATATGGTCGCGGAGGATCTTCATGGACGCATCGATCCCCGCGTCAGCACCAGTGCCGTGACACGCTTTACGCCCGAGGATTTGAGGGCCAGAGCGCAGTCGGAGACCGTTGCTCCCGTCGTGAGGATGTCGTCGATCAAAAGGACGTGCGCCGCGATCCGCCCGTCGAGGGCACGGGCCGAGAAGCGCGTCCGCTCGCGCGCCAATCTCTGCGTCCGGCCCAGCAGTGACTGGGACCGGCCGCCGTCGGTCCTGCGCAGACGGTCCGAAAGGTCGCGTACGCCGAGACCGCGGGCGACCCGCGAAGCGATCAGGCCCGGGGGATTGAAGCCTCTTTCCAGGAGCCGACCGCGTCCGGAGGGTACGGCGATAACGGCGTCGAAGCGCTCGTTCGGCGCGTGACGTTCGAGGGTCTGTAGCGCCGATCCGGCGAAATACCCCGCAAGGACCCTGCGTCGTCCGTATTTGTAGGCATGCAGCAGGCGCCGCATGGCGCCTTCATAACGCGCGCAAGCCAGCACGCGGTCCTGATGCAGAGGAAGCCCGTGGCACGATGAGCAGCGTAGCCCCTCGCCGCTGACCGTGCGCCCGCAGCCGGGGCAATGCGGGGGGGCATGATCCCGGATCGTCGCCCGGCAGACCTCGCAGGGCCCCGCATCCGCGCCGGGGTGTGAAAGGGGTCCGTCGCAAGCATCGCAAACCGGAGGGAACAGGATCGCCGTCAAGGATCCGAGGGCGTGGAGGGTCGGCATAGCGTGAATATAGCACTTCCGGCCGGGCTTTTCCACCGCTCCGCGACCCGGCTCCAGAGGGGGAAAGCCGTTGGGGTCAGGTCGCGCGGATGGTAAGATGACGCCATGCGACCGGTCAGTCTGATGCCGCATCTGGAGCGGGTCCTGAGTTCCCTGCGCACCCAACACCACCGTTGGGAACCGCCGATCGCCGGGACGTTCGCCACGGGTCCCAACGCGGCTTTCAAGGTCCTGATCTCCACCGTCCTGAGCCTGCGCACCAAGGATACGACCACCGGACCCGCCAGCAGACGGTTGTTCGAGCGCGCCCAAACGCCCCGCCAGATGCTGGAGCTGTCCGCGCGGCAGATCGAGAAGATCGTCTATCCGGTCGGTTTTTACCGCACCAAGGCCCGGAGCATCCTGGAGATCTGCCGCATCCTGATCGAGCGCTATGACGGGCGGGTCCCCGACGACATGGACCGCCTGCTCGAGTTGCCCGGCGTCGGACGCAAGACGGCCAATCTCGTGTTGACGGTCGGATTCGGTAAACCCGGCATCTGTGTCGACACCCATGTTCACCGGATCAGTAACCGGTGGGGTATCGTCCGGACGCGGACGCCCGAGGAGACGGAAATGGCCCTGCGCAGGCGCCTGCCCCGGCAGCATTGGATCGGCTACAACGACCTCCTCGTCGTCTATGGGCAGAACGTTTGCCTCCCCATCTCTCCTAAATGTAACTCATGTATTATCAACAAGTTATGTCCGAAGCGAGGAGTCAAGACACATCGATAATAAGCATAATTAATCAAACGTTATGAATAATTGACAATAGTATACTTAAAGTGTAAATTTTATTAGAGGCATTCATTTGAAAACATCCCTGTCGATCAACGGTCGTCTTCTGATACTGGGACTGAGCCTGTGCGTCCTGATGCCCGGTTTGGGGATCGATCCGGCCGGCGCCGAGGAGTCTCGGGACGTCTATGCGGTGCTGGATGTGAAGAACCCCGCGCCGTTCCGTGTCACCGCCTACATCCAGGGCGTCGGACCGTCCGTCGCCAGCGACCTGATCGGTTCGAGCGTGGTCGCGGAGGACAAATTCTGCCTGCCGCCCGGTAGCGTGGTGATCTTCGGGGTGAACGGGGAACCCGTGCCGGTGCAAGGAGGGCCGGACGGTCTGGAGGGACGCGTCGCCGATCTGACCGCAGGCAACGCCGACGCATATTCTTCCACGGATATCGCGATCGTCGAGGGTGTCATCGAATACATGTCCGACATCGAAGAGTTCGAGGGCGGCGCGAAGGGTTATCTGGTGCCCGCGGGTAAGATGCCCGAGACGAACAATTTTTCACGCAAGGACGGCTGCGGTTGCAGTACGAACATGGATTTCGGCGACAAGATCGAGCAGGCTTTCGATCTCAGTTCCAACGCTTTGTCCATCACGGATTTCATCGAGAAGAATTCGATCGAACCGTATTCGGTCAAGGTCGATACCGACGCAGTGGCCGGCGGTGTCGGTGAAGAGCAGCTGGCGGAGATCACGAAGATGATCGCTGAGATCCAGGGCGCCGCTTCGGACCCCGAGACGCAGGATGCGGACGCTCAGGCCGGTTCGAGCGAGGAGTCCTCGCAGGAAGAGGGTGGGTCGACGGACGATCAAGAAGCGGCCTCCGGCCCGGATGATGGTGACGGCGGCGGAGATACGGCGGATACCGGACAGGATACCGGAGATCCCGGCTCCGGTGAAGGGCCGGGCACCTCGGCCGATACCGGCGGAGAGCCGATGCCGGACCTGCAGCCGCCTTCGAGCCAAACGCCCCCGCAACCGCCGGGGACCAGTTCGCCGACCTCGGGAGGTCAAACCGGGTCGGATACGACAGGCGACACCTCCGGGGGCACGGAGACCGTGAACATACCCACCTCGTTCGGCACCAGTTGACCGGCGTCCTCCGGACCCTTTTCCGATGATCCTTGATGCGCTGGTCCTGCTGTCGGCCCTCTTGGCGTATCTCGTGATGGCCGGGTATTATGGCGGCACCGTTCCCGACGGGCTCCTGGCCGGCCGCGCGGCCTTGTTGGTCGCCGTGATCCTGGCCGCCGTCCGGTCCGCGCTGAGGCCGGTGGCCGCCGCGCCGGTGTTGCGCCGGGAATGGATACAACCCTCCGTGTGGTACGGGCTCTTCCTCGTCTACGGAGCCGCGCAGTACGCCGGTATCCCTCCTCTGAGCACGGTCAACCGCTATGCGACGCTCCAGGCGTTGACCCAAGAGGCCTTCGTGCCTTTGGCGGTGTTCGTGTTCGCATCGTCCCTGACGGGCCGGGGCGCCGTGCGGGCTTGGGCCGCCGCCTTCGCTGTCTATGTGATCGCCTCGAGCTCCGTATCGTTCTACGTCAAGACCAACGGGCTTGTCGGCGGCTCGCATCTGGCGCCCTCACCGATGATCTTCTTCGGCTCCAACTCCAACCAGTACGGCGGTCTGCTCTCGGCGATGACACCGTTGTGTGTCGGCCTGATCACCTACCGGTTGGCCAAGGGCGGATTCCTCAAGTCGGGCCGCCTGCGGACGACGGACCTGGAGATGTTCTTCCTGATGGTGGTGGTGGCTTTGATCACTGCCACGATCTTCTGGGTTGAAGCCCGCGGTGTGATGGTATTGCATCTTGTCCTCTTGGTGTTCGTCTCGGCGGCCCTCATGCTGCGCGCGCGACCTCTGGCCGCTTTTTCGATGTTGGGAGCGCTGTTGGGAGGTTCCGCGATCGTGCTCAATCTGCTCGGGACCGAAAAAGCCACACAGTTCGTCGGCAAGAGCCTGACCGAATCGCTCGCGTTCAGAACGGCGGTGCAGACCGACGCGCTGCGCGCGGCGCTGGACCGCTTGTGGACCGGATGGGGGGAGGGCGCGCTGATCTGGGTCTTGCGGACCTACCAGTCCCACCAGGCCGATTTTATCCACCCGCTCCAGACCTACAACGGACACCTGACCCGGCTGGCCGAGACCGGTCTGATCGGAAGCGCTCTGTGGTGGGCCGCGCTCATGAGCGTCATGTTGCCGGCGCTTCGACGCATCCATCGCGCGGAATCTTCGTGGGTCCGGACCGTCGGCGCCTGTTCGGTGTTGGGTTTGGCCCATACACTGGCGTTGGGTCTGACCGAGGATTTTCGGTTGACCCCTGCCTACGCGCTCGTGCAGGCGCTCTACCTGGCCCTGACCGTCCGGGCCAGTCACTCGATGGCGCCGGGGTCGTCCGATATGGACGGGCGATCGGAGGGTGCCGGCGGCACCCCCGCCCGGCGGCCCTTGCCGGCGGCGGGCTTGGTCGTGATTCTCGTGATGATCGCCGCCGGGGCGGCGGCACTGTCGGTGCGTGCATGGGCCGATCATCGTGCAGCCATCTCTCTTCGGGAAGCCGGCTGTAGGGACCTGCTGCACATCGGCCTGGCATTCGCTCCCAGGGCCGATGAGGGCGCTCTCAGCGCGCTACAGGAGGCCGCTCGTTGGGTTCCGGATGCCCCCGATCCCTATGCGCTCATGGCTCGTCACCGTGAGGCCGTCTCCCAGCGCAAAGGAACAACGCATGAGCAGAGGGCGCATTTCCGCCGTCAGGTCCACGCGGACTACGCTGAGGCGATCCGCCGCGCCCCGACCTGGCCGGACACGTACTTGTACGCCGGCGCGGCCCTGATGGCGGATCGCCGCCGTTCGGAGGCGGCGAAGCTTCTTGAGAAAGGCATGGAACTCAATCCCGAAGCGCGGGATCGGCGCCTGTACGCGATCCTGCTGCTCTTGGCCGAGGCGGAGAGGACGCGATGGCCCGACGAGCGGACGGAGCTGACGGCCAGCGCATCCCGCCTGCTCCGCGGGTCGGAGAGGACGCGCCGGCCGTTAACGTTGGAGGACCACGATTATCTAGCCAACTACGATCACGTCAACCACCGTCCCCGACGGTTGAGTCCGGTCGAGGAGGGGCGGCTCCGGGGTCTCCTGGAGGATCTCGCGAAGGAGGCCAAAAGCTCTTGACATTTAGCCCCCAGGCCTTAAAAATGTTAAAAAATATATATAATTATCTATTTTTTATAGAGAACCGGGAGAGGGGTGTTTGCGGCGCTATCGGTTCGTGGGTGTATGGTGTCTTCTGGGTGCGGGGTTGTTGATGGCGGCCGACGCGCGAGCGTTGGACGTGATCGACGCTGTCAGCGGCGAGGACCAGGCTTTCACCGCCGGTTACAGTGGTCGATCGACCGCCGAAAAGTACCATCGTGATCAGACCTACGGGGTCGAGGAGCTTCTGGAGCGCCCCGACGGTTGGAGTTGGGGCCGGACGGTCAAGACCTCGGTGACCTATGACGGCAACATCTTCAGCGCCCGGCAAGATCCGAAGGACGATCTGATCTACACGACGGGTCTGCCGATGACCTGGACCCGTCAACGCAAGGACGGATATGTGAAACTGTTCTACGACATCAACTACGTCACTTACGTCGAGAACGAGAAGCTCGGCCGGGCCAACCATCAAATGGGCACGACCGTGGGATACCGTATCGACAAGCTGACGATGACTCTCAACGAGAGCTTCAGACCCTCATCGGCCGTGAGCGTCGGAGAGCGCACGGAGCTCAAAACGGCGGAGAGTTCCCGGGTCACGACCTTCAGCAACGCTTTGAGCCTCAATACGGACTACGACGTCTCGACCAAGACCCGGATCGGCTGGGACTACGCGCACAACCTGTTCTTCCTGCCCTCGGCGCAGAACGCGGCGACGCTCAGCAATTTCAGCACACAAAAACACACGTTCGGCCCGCGTTTCAGTTACCAGTGGCGGCCCCGGGTCGGAGTGAGCGGCCGCGCCGTCTGGACCGTGACCGATTATTACCTCGAGACCGGAGCGCCGTTCGACAGCGTCGAGAGCGCTTATGGCGGCGGGATCAACCTGAAATTGACCGACAAGACGAGCCTTTACGCCGGAGCGGACCTGGTCCACCGCGAGTACGAGCAGTTCGAGATCGAACCGACGAAGGGGTACCGGTTCCAGAGCTCGATCAACCGCAGGTTCTCTCCCAAGATCTCGGGGACGATCACCTACACACGCGATAACACCTCGGAAACCCTCGACCGCACGCTGTACAGCTCGTTCGGACAGACCCAGCAGCAGGCCGGCATCAACCTGAGCTGGTTCTTGACGACCAAGATCACCATCGAGGGCTCCGCGTCGGCGGGTCTGATCGAGAACGAGGGGCTCATCACGCGGCGCGATCCCGACAACCCGACGTTGACGTTCACGCGGCCGAAGGAGGACGACTTCTATCAGTATTCCTTGTCACTGCGCTGGCGCCCGAGACCGGCGTTCTCCTTCTTGCTGGCGTATTTTTTCTTCAAGAAGAACTCGACGTTCAAGGATTTCGAGTACGATAACCAGAGGTTCGTCAGTGCGGTCGAATACGTTTTTTAGCCTGCTGTTGATGTGTCTGCTCGTGACGCCGTCCGCCGCGGCGGCGGAGGCCGACCTGTCCGCGGCCGTCCCGGAGATGTCCGTGGCGGCGGACCCGTCCTCGGTCAATCTCTTCATGATCTACCCGGGTGACAAGGTTCACATCCAGGTCTTCCGCGAGCCCGATCTGTCGGGGATCTTCACGGTCAACCGGACCGGCAACATCAACTACCCGTTCCTGGGCGAGATCCACGTCGAGGGGCTGACGCTCGACGAGCTCAAGGCCTATCTGACCAACACGCTCGGCAAGGACTATCTGGTCAACCCTCAGATCCAGATCGAGTTCGAAGAGAGCCCGAACAAATCCGTCTCCATCCTCGGTCAGGTCGCGCGACCGGGCAATTACATCCTGACACCCAACATGACGTTGATCCGGCTGATCTCCCATGTCGGAGGGTTCACGGTGACGGCCAATGAGGAGAGCGTCAAGATCCTGCGGCTGCAGAAAGGCGGCGGCAAGACCTCGCTCACCGTGGATGTTCCCGCCATCACCCGCGGGGACGCCGTGGACGTCGGGTTGGTGCCCGGGGACGTCATCTTCATCGAGAAGCGCAAGGAAGAGGAAAAGGTCCTCGAGGAGAAGGTCATCCCGCGAGTCTCCGTGCTGGGACATGTGTCGCGCCCGGGCAACTATGAACTGACGGCTAACCTCACGCTCATCCGACTGCTCTCGGAGGCCGGAGGGTTCACGCCTCTGGCCGCTCAGAGCCGCGTGCGCGTCATCCGGCGGGGCGCCGAAGGTTCTCCGGACACGCAATTGACCGTGAACGTCACCGCTATTCTCGACGGTAAGGAAAAAGACCTGCCGATGCAGGAAGGCGACATCGTCGTCGTGCCCGAGACCTTCTTCTGAAGATGGCCGACGAACTCCTGTCCCAGGAACCTCTCGGACTCGATTCCAGCCCCGTCAGCGCGCTGGCCGACTATTGGCGTATCATCCTCGGCAACATCCGCCTGGTCCTTCTGATCACCTGCGGCGTCATGGCGCTGTCCGTCGTCAGGCACTCCATGATGCCCAATAAGTACGCCGCGACCGCCAACATCCTCGTCGAGAAAACGGACCAGCGCTCGAAGTCCTACGATGAGGTCATCATGCCGTCCTTCCGCGGTGAGGAGGATTACTACGGCACGCAGATCGCCATCCTGACCGGCCGCAAGATCCGGCAGGCGGTGAGCGAGGAGCTCAAACTGCAGAGCGGATACAGCGTCGAGGCGCGCAGGGTCCGCGGAACGCGCATCATCTCGGTATCCGCGACCCACACGGACCCGCAGATGAGCGCGGCCATCGCCAACAAGATCGCCGAGGTCTACATCCGGCAGTCCGGCGAGGAGAGCCTGTTCATCTCCAAGCAGCTCTTGGAGCTCTTCCCGGACGAGTACGGACCCACCGCGGACAAGAAGGACGGATTCAACCGCCAGGAGTTCGTGGAGAACCTCTCGAGCGTCGGCAACGATCCGATCGTGTCCAAGCTCCGCGGTCAGAAGCTCGAGGTCGAGGTGCAATTGAAGGAGTTGTCGCAGCGCTACCGTTCGGAACACCCCCAGATCAAGGAGCTTTCGGAGCGCCTCAGTTTCATCGAGGCCGAGATGGCCCAGCGCATCCAGAGCATCACCACCAACGTCAAGGCCAGTCTCAAGGGCGAGATCAAGATCAGCAACGTCCGCGTCCTCGAGGAGGCCCAGGTGCCGCGCCGGCCTTCGGCGCCCAATCGCGTGGTCGGGGTGACCGTGCACACGCTCCTGGCGCTTTTCGGCAGTGTGGTCCTCGTGCTGGGTCTGGAGTACACCAACCAGAAGATCCGCTCGGAAGAAGACCTGCAGAACCAGGTCCACATCCCGTTCCTCGGCTACATCCCGCTGGCCAGGGACATCTCGCGCAACAAGAAGAACCGCGTCAAGGGCGCTCCTCCCACGAAAGCCTCGACCGTCGAGATGTTCAAACAGAACGGCGCGTTGAACGACGCGGTCGCGAGCGTGCGGACGCACATCCTGTTCTCGATGCCCTACGAGAAATCCAAGCGCATCATGTTCACCAGCTGTATCCCCGACGAGGGCAAGACGACGGTCGCGGTGCTCCTGGCCCTGTCCCTGACCGGTCTGGGTCGTAAGATCCTCTTGATCGACGCCGACATGCGCCGGCCTTTCATCCATGCGCATTTCAACATGAGCGGGGGCAAGGGGTTGACGGACTACTTGATCGGCACGGCGACCGTCGAGGAGATCGTGCGGGATGTACCGGGTACGGAGCTGCGGCTCATCCCGGGCGGCAATCCGACGCCCAATCCCACCGAACTGTTGTCATCGGACCGCTTCCGCGAGCTCTTGGAGGAGGTCTCGCCGCACTACGACCGCATCGTCATCGACGTGCCCCCCTCGCTGTACATTCCCGACGGCCTGGTGGTCGCCAAGCACGTGCACAGCGGTGTGCTGGTCTGCGGATCGGGCATGGTGCACAAGAAGACCGTTCTGGCCGTGAAGGAGAAGTTCGCGTCCATCGGACACGCTTTCATCGGCGCTGTCATCAACAGGGCCAATTACGAAGGTGAAGGCTACCGTTATCGTTACTACAGCACGTACAAGGCCTACTACGTCAAGAACGCCAAAAAGTAACCGAAAGGCGACCGTTCCATGAAAAAAGCGTTGATCACGGGCATCACCGGACAGGACGGATCGTACCTCGCGGAACTCCTCCTCTCCAAAGGCTATCACGTGTACGGCGTGATCCGCCGCTCGAGTTCCTTCAACACGGCGCGCCTGGACCCCATCTACCAGGACCCGCACGTCGAGGACCGCCGGCTGCACTTGATCTACGGCGACCTCAATGATGCCAGCTCCGTCAATCGGATCATCCGCACCGTGCGCCCCGACGAGATCTACAATCTCGCCGCCCAGAGCCATGTGAAGGTCAGCTTCGAGGTCCCGGAATACACCTCGGAGGTGACGGCGCTCGGCTGTCTGCGCATCCTGGAGGCGATCCGCGAGAGCGGGATCCGGGCGAAGTTCTATCAGGCTTCGTCGAGCGAGCTGTACGGACGCACCGAGAAGACGCCTCAGAGCGAGAGGACGGCCTTCAGCCCGGTCAGTCCGTATGCGGTGTCCAAGCTCTTCGCTTACTGGACGACGGTCAACTACCGCGAGAGCTACGGTATCTTCGCCTGCAACGGCATCCTTTTCAACCATGAGTCCCCGCGCCGAGGCGAAACGTTCGTGACCCGCAAGATCACGCGGGCGATCGCCCGCATCAAGTACGGCCTGCAGGACAAGCTCTATCTCGGCAACCTGGAGGCCAAGAGGGACTGGGGATACGCCAAGGATTATGTCGAGGCGATGTGGATGATGCTGCAGCGGAAGAAAGCCGATGACTTCGTCATCGCCACGGGCCGCACGTACACGGTGCGTCAGTTCGTCGAGGAGGCTTTCGGATACGCGGGTCTGGATTGGCGCAAGCACGTGCGCATCGATAAGAGGTATTTCCGGCCCCTGGAGGTCAACGTGCTGTGCGGTGACGCTTCGAAAGCCCGCCGCACCCTGGGGTGGAAGCCGCGCACATCGTTCAAGCAGCTGGTCAGGATCATGGTGGACGCGGACATGGAACAGGTCGCAAGGAGGAGGGTATGAGCTACTGGAAGGACAAGCGGGTCGTCGTCACGGGCGGAGCGGGATTCATCGGTTCTTATTTGACGGAACTGTTGGTGGAGCAGGGCGCAAGGGTCACCGTCGCGGATGACCTGAGCCGCGGCTCGGTCGACCGCATCGCTTCGGTGCTGCAGAAGGTCGATCTGCGTACAGAGAGCCTTTACTGCTACAAGAGCTGCCTGTCGGTCTGCGAAGGCCAGGACGTGGTGCTCAATCTCGCGGCCAAGGTCACCGGAATCGAGTACAACCGATTCAACATGGCCGACATGTTCGAGACGAACATGAAATTGCAGATGAACGTGCTGAAGGCCGCCTACGAGACGGGCGTGTCGAACTTTCTGCAGGTCAGCACCGCCTGCATCTATCCGCACGACGCCAAGGTCCCCACACCCGAGAGCGAGGGGGAACGCGGGGCGCCCGAACCGACCAATGAGGGTTACGGCCTGGCCAAGCTGATGGGCGAGAAGCTCGCCAAGTACTACGCGCGCGAAAAAGGGATGAACGTGAGGATCGGCCGGCCCTTCAACGCGTACGGCCCCCGCGACCACTATGACGAAAAGACCTCCCATGTCATTCCGGCCATCCTCAAGCGCGTGCTCGACGGTGATGATCCTGTCGTCATCTGGGGCACGGGCAATCAGTCCCGCGCGTTCGTGCACGCGCGCGACGCGGCGCGGGGCATGATGCTGGTGGCCGAGAAAGGCCCCGTCGGCGAACCTCTCAACATCGGGCATGACCAGCAGGTGACGATGAAGGAGCTCTTCGCCGTGATCTGCGAGGTCACCGGCCGTCACCCCAAAGTGACCTATGACACTTCCAAGCCCGACGGTTACGCCAAGCGCGGTTCGGATACGACGCTGCTGCGCCGCTATACCGGATTCGTTCCCTCGGTCCCGCTGCGCGAGGGGATCCGGGAGATGTACGACTCGATGCTCGTAGCGCGGTAGGTCGCCCGCCCCCGATGCGGGAGAGCGGACCTCCAAAGGAGAACGCCTGAGCCGTTCGGGAACGATCAGCATCGTGATCCCCGCGCGCGACGCCGAGGCCTATCTGGCCGAGACGCTCGACAGCGTCCGTGCCTGTCGCGGACTGGACCCGCAGGTGATCGTGGTCGACGACGGGTCCACGGACAGGACCGCCGAGCTTGTGCGAGATGACTACCCCGAGGTCGAGCTGATCCGTACGGAGCCCCTCGGAACCTCCCGGGCACGTCGGACCGGCACTGAACGCGCGCGCGGGACCTATCTTAAGTATCTCGACGCGGACGATCTCTTGGACCCTGACGGCTTGAGGGCCGAGATCGTTGCGCTCGAGGGCGGTGACGCCGATGTTGCCCTGGGCGAATGGACCTACTGGTACCAGCCCGTCCCCGGAGGACCGTTCCGGGCCGGCCGCACACGCCGAGAGCTTCCCGAAGGGCCTTGGGACGCAGCGATCGCGTCGGGTGTCTGGTGGTGTCCTCAGGCCGCGTACCTTTTGCGCCGTTCGAGTCTGGACCGGACCGGGGTCACCTGGGACGATCGGTTCTTGAACATCCAGGATTGTGTTTTTCTCTTCGATCTGGCCAGCCGGGGCTGCCGGTGGACAGCCACACGCCGTCGGTCCGCGTATTACCGGCTACACCCTAACAACATCTCCGTCAGGAGCCGGCAGAGGCAGGCGCTCGAGAGCGCCGCGCACGTGAGGCATGCCGAAAGCGTCTGGGCCGGCCGTATGGACGATCACCGCCGGCGTTGCCTGGTCAACGCCTACCTGCAGTCGGCTATAACCGTCTCTCGCTTCGATGTGCGGTGTATGCGCGAGTGCATCGCACGGGCACGCGCGCTGGAGGCTTCCTGCTTGCCCCACGGTTCCCCGAGGCTTCAAGTCCTCGCCCGATGGGTCGGCCTTGAAAGAGCCCTGCTTTGGACGGCTCCGTTCCGTCGAGAACACCCCCTGCACAAGCCGGTTTGATGTATAGAATTAGTTAAAATTAATAACACTTGTATCCTTAAGCTTCCTAAAGTATAATTTTAGTTAATATCGTATAAATCCGAGCCTATGTGCGGCATTGCCTCTATCTATAACTATCACTATGCGGCTCCGCAGATCCGGCGTGAGGATCTGCGAGTGCTCCGGGAACACCTGCGTCACCGCGGACCTGACGGCGAGGGCGAGTGGTATTCGGACTGCGGTCGCGTGGGACTCGGTCACCGGCGTTTGTCCATCATCGATCTGACGGATCAGGGCGCCCAGCCCTGCGCGGACGAACTCTCGAGGGTCGTGCTCGTTTTCAACGGGGAGATCTACAATCACCCCGAACTGCGCCGGGAGCTGGAGCTCAAAGGCCATCGTTTCAGGGGCCGGTCCGATACCGAAGTCCTGCTTCGCCTATACCTGGAAGAGGGCGACCGGTGTTGGACGCGTCTGCGCGGGATGTTCGCGGTGGTCCTGTGGGACGCTCGTGAGCGGTGCCTCAAGCTCGTCAGGGACGTGCATGGCATCAAGCCCCTCTATTATGCCGACGATGGCTGGCGGTTGTGCGCCGCTTCACAGGTCAAGGCCCTGGTCGGCAGCCGGTTGGTCTCGCATGAAAAGGAGCCTGCCGGAGCGGCCGGATATTTTCTCATGGGCAGCGTGCCCGAGCCCTTCACGCTTTTTCGCGAAGTGCGGGCCGTCGAGCCAGGGCAGGTGCTGACCGTGGACGAAAGAGGCGCGCGCTATTCACGGCGTTTCGGTTCCGTACAGGGGCTGTGGACGGACCGTCCGTTAGAGAGCGGGGCGGCTCCTCTGGCGCAAGCGGTGCGTGACAGCGTCAGATACCACCTGGTCTCCGATGTTCCCGTGATGATCTATCTGTCCGCGGGGGTGGATTCCCGGGCCATAGCGGCGCTGGCCGTACAAGAAAAGAGCGTCTCGCTGAGCGGTTTGACGCTGGCGTTCGATGAGCCCGGACCCGAAGCGCCCGACGAGAGCGGCGCGGCCGCGGCGTTCGCCGAGAGGATCGGGCTGGCCCACCGGACGCATCGCTTGAGCGGAGCGGACTTCTTCGCCTCTCAGTCCGCGTTCCTGGACGCGATGGACCAGCCGA
This sequence comes from Candidatus Omnitrophota bacterium, assembly GCA_022072175.1. Taxonomy (GTDB): domain Bacteria; phylum Omnitrophota; class Gorgyraeia; order 2-02-FULL-51-18; family 2-02-FULL-51-18; genus JAJVIE01. The sequence continues at coordinate 55,030 of JAJVIE010000003.1, forward strand.
CGCTCGACGGAGCCAACATCTACCACATCAGCAGAGCGGCTCGCCTGGCCGGGTACAAGGTCGCTCTGAGCGGCGTGGGTGGGGACGAGTTGTTCGCGGGCTATCCTTCTTTCCGTGACGTGCCGCTTTGGGCGAAGCTTCTGTGGCTGCCGTCGTCGATACCGGGGGCCGGAGACGTCTGGAGGAGGGTGTCGCCTTGGGTGCGTCGATGGCTCGGCCGGGGAAGCGCCAAGGTGGACGGGCTCCTGTCGCAACCGCGCGGATTGACGGGGGCGTATCTCCTGAAGAGAGGGCTCTTCATGCCGTGGGAGTTGCCGGACCTGCTCGGCAAGGAGATGGCGGTAGAGGGTTTGAGGCGGCTGCGGTTGCCCGAGCGCCTGTCCGAGGCACTGCGCCGGACGGGTCGTTCCGACCGCGTACGTGTCGCTTGTCTTGAAATGTGTTTTTATCTGCGGCACCAGCTCTTGCGCGACGCGGATTGGGCCGGGATGGCGCATGGCGTGGAGGTCCGAACGCCTCTGGTGGACACCGTGTTGACCGCGCAGGTGGCCGCGCTCAACGCGTCGGGCCCGGCACCCGCCAAGGCGGACCTGGCGTCCGCCGCCGGGCTGAGCGTCGACAGACCGAAGAGCGGGTTCACGCTGCCGGTCCGCAGGTGGATCGAGAGCGACCGCGCTCTGCCGGAGTGCAAAGAAGCCGACCGCAAGCTCGGCCGCACCCAGCACTGGTCGAGGCGATGGGCGTACGCGGTGTACCGGAGGTCGGCGCGATGAGAGCGCTCCTGGCGCTGGTGACCGACTGTTACGGTGGGAACGGTGGATTGGCGCAGGCCAATCGCGATGTGTTCGAGGCGCTCGCCGCGATCGTTCCCGTGGACGTCCTACCCCGGCTGGCGGAAGGGGTGTCCGCGACCCCCGCGGGCGTCTCGCAGCGCAAAGCCCCGCGGTCACGTTCTGCGTACGTCGCATCCGCGTTCGCGCGCGCCTGGGCCGGGCGCGACCGGTACGCGGCGGTGTTCTGCGGCCACCTTCACCTGGCGCCCCTGGCCGAAGCGATCCACCGCTCGACCGGCCTCCCGTACTGGCTGCACCTGCACGGGATCGAGGCCTGGAGGCCGCCCTCGGCGTTCCTGGGAACGGCGCCCTCGGCGCGCTTGGTGACCGCCGTCAGCCGGTACACGCGCCGGCGCTTCCTGTCCTGGTCCGAGGTCGACCCGGGCCGTTGCCGTCTGCTACCGGACACCTACGACGCGCGCTTCGCTCCCGGACCGAGGTCTCGACAGCTCGTCGAGCGGTATGGTTTGGCCGGGCATCGGGTGATCCTGACGGTGGGCCGGCTGAGCTCGAGCGAGCGCTACAAAGGGCATGACCGGCTGATCGTGCTGATGCCGCGCATCCTTGAAAAAGTCCCTGAAGCCCTGTACGTGATCGCCGGTGGCGGGGACGACCGGCCTTACCTCGCGTCCGTGGCGGAGCGGTGCGGAGTATCCTCGAAGGTCCGTTTCATCGGCAGGGTCCCTGATGAGGACCTGCCCGATCTCTACCGGTCGAGCGACTTGTACGTGATGCCCAGCACCGGAGAGGGTTTCGGTATCGTCTTTCTGGAGGCCGCGGCTTGCGGGTTGCCGGTGATCGGAGGCCGCCTGGATGGTTCGGCGGACGCTCTGAGGGACGGACTGGCCGGCACGCTCGTCGATCCGGGTAATATGGACGAACTGCTCAAGGCCGTAGTGGGAGGCTTGCAGGAGCGCGGCGCTAAGGACGTGTCGGTCTTTGCCAAGCCCGCATTCGCCGGGCACGCCCGGGCGCTTTGGGGCGAGTTCTTCGCGGACCGCTCGGGGAGCGCTTCATGAGCACGCCGCAGCGCTCCCAGCGGACACTGATCCGGCCCGGGTCGCGATCGCTGGGGCGGCAGTTGTCGGAAGCGATCCAGGCCCGTGAGCTCTTGTGGACACTGACGCAGCGCGACATCAAGGTCCGCTACAAGCAGACCGTGCTCGGTTGTGTCTGGGCGGTGCTGCAGCCCGCGGTCAGCATGGTGATCTTCAGTATCATCTTCGGCCACTTCGTCGGCCTGTCCGGACAGGGTGCGCCTTACCCGCTTTTCAGCTATTCCGCTCTGGTGGTCTGGACCTTCTTCGCCAACAGCGTCTCGGCGGGGGCGCTCTCGTTGGTATCCTCTTCGAGCCTCGTCACCAAGGTCTATTTCCCAAGGATGATCGTACCGCTGGCCTCGGTCGGGGTGTTCCTCGTGGACCTGGCCGTGGCGATCGCGGTTTTCGTGCCGGTGCTGATGTTCTCGGGCCGTCCTCCGCGACCGGAGTGGCTGTGTCTATTGCCCGCGACGGCGGCGCTCCTGGCATACTCCGCGGCGATCGGCGCGGGGCTGAGCGCGCTGACCGTGCGTTATCGCGACGTGCGCTACGCGTTGCCGTTCGCGCTGCAGACCGTCTTCTATGCCACACCGATCGTATATGCCACGGCCTCGATCCCCGCGGAGTGGCGCCCTCTGTTGTATCTCAACCCGGTGTGCGGCGTCATCGATGTCTACCGGGCGGCTCTGCTGGGGACACCCTGGGATCCCTCGGGATGCGCGGTCTCGCTCATCTCCGCGGGGCTGAGCGGTTGGTTGTCCCTGCGGTATTTCAACAAGGTCGAACGCTCGTTCGCGGACATCCTGTGAGGAGCGCATGAGCGGTCCCGTCATCCGGGTCAACGGACTCAGCAAACGCTACCGCCTCCGCGCGGCCACGCCCGGAGAGACGCTGCGGGAGGCGCTGATGGCCCGTCTGCGAGGACGCGCGCGCGCGCCGGAGATCGGAGAGGTGTGGGCGATCCGCGACGTGAGCTTCGAGGTCGGGGCCGGTGAGGTCCTCGGTGTTGTCGGCCGCAACGGCTCAGGCAAGAGCACGCTGCTCAAGGTGCTCGCGCGGATCACCGACCCGACCGCGGGTTCGGCCGAGATCATCGGTCGCGTCGGAGCCCTGCTCGAGGTCGGCACCGGTTTTCATACGGAACTGACCGGACGCGAGAACATCCACCTCAACGGAGCCATCCTGGGGATGAGGCGCCACGAGATCCGGGCGGCCTTCGACCGGATCGTGCAGTTCGCGGGTATCGAGAAGTTCCTGGATACGCAGATGAAGCACTACTCGAGCGGGATGCAGACGCGTCTGGCCTTCTCGATCGCGGCGCACCTGCATCCGGAGATCCTGTTCGTGGACGAGGTGCTGGCGGTCGGCGACGCCGAGTTCCAGCAGAGGTGTATGGGCAAGATGGGGGAGATCGTGCGCGAGGGTCGCACGGTGATCTTCGTGAGCCACAACATGCAGGCTGTGCGCAACATCTGCACGCGCGCGCTCTATCTCGAGAAAGGCCGGATCAGCGTCTGCGGAGCGACAGAGGAGGTCATCGAGGCGTACCTCAAGTCCGTTCGTGAGAGCGGCCACGAGCGTCGATGGGCACCTGCGGAGGCCCCGCACGGCGAGGGGGTCAGGTTGTTGCGCTTGGCGGTCTCGGGCGAGCAGTCCGGGGATACGGGCCAGTTGTTGTCCGGAGAAGACATCCTCATCGACCTCGAATGCGAACTCGAGCGGGTGTACTCTTCGCTGCAGATCGGATTCGACCTCCTGACCGTGGACGGCGCGGTCGTTTTCCGGAGCTACCAGTCCGACGGGATCGTCTCGGAGCATCCTCGGCTGCGAGTGGGGAACAACCTTCTGCGCTGTCGCATCCCCGCGGGCTATCTCAACGCCGGCCGCTTCGTGCTGGCCCCCCGGATCGGCGACAGCGCGCGTTGGCTGATCCGTGAGGATCCCGTCATCGAACTGCGCGTGACACTGACGCACGGGGTCTCGCCCTTCTGGAGCGGCATCAACGTCGCGACCAAACCGGGCGCCACGGCACCCGTGCTCCGCTGGGAGAGCCTCGGTGGATCGTGAGCCCGATCGGCCCATCCGGGTCCTTCACGTTCCTTTCGCGTATCTGCCCGACCCTATCGGCGGCACCGAGGTCTACGTCCGGTCACTGGCGTTGGGGGCGCGGCCGCTGGGGGTCGAATCCGCGGTCTGCGCGCCCGGAGGGTCGGAGGGGGTGTCGGAGCAGGAAGGGTTGCGCGTCCATCGTTTCGAGGCGCGATTCACGGACGCCTCCAGTCTGCACGGACGCCCGGAGCGTCGATCTCCGGGGTTCGACCGGATCTTGGACCGGGAGCGTCCGGACCTGGTGCATTTCCATGCGTTCGTCGGCGGGTTGACCGCTGGGCTGGCCGACGCCGCCGTCGAGCGGGGGGTCCCGTACCTCTTTACCTACCACACGCCTTCGGCCCTGTGTTCACGCGGAGACCTGCTGTATAACGGCGGGGTCTGTGACGGTCGGTTGGAGCCGGTCCGGTGCGCGGCCTGCGTGCTGCGCGCGCATGGCGTGCCGCGGCCCGCAGCGGGGTTGATGGCGGCGTTTCCCGCTTCGATGTCCCTGCGGCTGTCAGGTGCGTTCCGCGGACGCGTACGGACCGCGTTGACGCTCACGTCCGACCTGGCGCGTCATCGGGCGGCTTTCAGGGGATTCGCGGACCGGTCCGAGAAGGTCGTGGCGGTGTGCGGGTGGGCCGTTGAGGTTCTTGCGCGCAACGGTGTTCCCCCGGATCGGGTCCTGCTCAGCCGGCATGGTATCGAGACCGGCCCGAGCGATCATCGAGCGGATGTTCGTCGGACGAGCGATGGATCGATCCGTCTTGTTTATGCGGGACGCTTCAGTCCGATCAAGGGAACGCATCTGGTGATCTCGGCCCTGCGCTCGCTGCCCCGGGCTCCGATCGAGCTGGACATCATCGGACGCGCCCAGAGCGCTTCGGACGAAGAATACCTGAAGGAGCTCAAGCGTCTGAGCGACGACGACAACAGGATCCGGTATCTTCGGCCCTATGCTGCCGGCGAAGGCCGGCGTGTTTTGTCCGATTACGATGCCGTGGTCGTGCCCTCGGTCTGGATGGAAACAGGGCCTCTGGTGGTCCTGGAGGCCTTCGCCGCGGGTGTGCCTGTCATCGCTTCCCGCCGCGGCGGTATCCTGGAGATCGTGCGGGAGGACGTGGATGCCCTGTTGGTCGAGCCAGGATCGGTCGCCTCATGGACGGAGACGCTTCGCCGGATCGGCTCGGACCCGGACGTGCTCGGCCGGATGCGCCGCGAGGTACGCCCTCCGCGCTCGTCGATCACGGTCGCCGAGGAGATGTCACGTCTCTACAGAGCCGTGCTCGCGGAGGGGGGGAAGGCATGAAGGTCCTGTATCTGCAATACACCTCACCCCGGAGGTATCCGCCGCTCTTGAGGAGCGCCCGTATCTTCCGTGCCAAGGGCTGTTCGGTCGTCTTCGGCGTGCCATCCTTCGTCGATCCGGCCGAGAACGCCTCGCTGGCGGCCGAGGCCGACGTCGATGTGCGTCCGCTGAGAGCGGGTCGAGACAGCGCGGACAAGGCCGGATACGTGTGTTTCGTGGCCCGAGCGGAGGGGCTGATCCGCCGCGAGCGGCCGGACTGGGTCTATCTATCGGACCTCTATACCACGCCGGCGGGATTGTTCGCGCCGCGCGCGGTCAGGCTGGCCTATCATGAGCACGACGCCTACTCCACCGGGGAACCGAGCGCGTGGGTCCGTGCTCTGCTCAAAGCCCGGGCGGCGCTGTGCCGGAGGGCCGATCTTGTGGTCGTGCCCAACCGGGAAAGGTTGCGGATCCTGCAGGAAGAGACCGGCGCCGATCCCGCGAAGTGCTCCTGTGTATGGAACTGCCCGTCGGTAACGGAGGTGCCGGCGTCCCGTCCGCTCGCACGCGAGGTCACGGGGGTCCTGCGTATCGTCTACTGTGGGACGATCGTCCCGGAGCGCGTGCCGGAAGCGCTGTTGGGCGCGCTGCCGGAGAACGCCTGGCTCGATCTCGTCGGCTATGAGACCATCGGTTCGCCGGGGTACGCCCGGCACCTGGTCTCCCTCGGGCAGGCCTTGGGCGCGGGTCGGCGCGTCAGCTGGCATGAGCCGGTGACGCGCAGGAAAGAGCTGTCCGACTACATCTCGGGAGCCGATGCCGGTCTTGCGCTGTTGCCTGCCGTGACCCATGACATCAACCTGCGTCATATGCTCGGGGCCTCGAACAAGGCTTTCGACTACCTGGCCTGCGGCGTCCTTCCGATCGTTCCTGACCGGCCCGATTGGCGAGAGGTCTTCGTCGATCCCGGCTATGCGTTGGCCGCGTCCGTTGACGGGCCCGCCGGATTGTCCGGAGCATTGGCGTGGATCGCGGCTCATCGGACCGAGGTCTCCGATCGGGCCCGGGCGGGGCAAGCGCGCATCCTGTCGGACTGGAACTACGAGAAGCAGTTCGCGCCCGTCGCGGCGCGAATGATCCCGGGGGGGAGCCCGTGAACGAGCCGCTCCTGAACCTCGTCGTCTGGAGCCTGGGGGCCTATATCGTTTTCGCGATGATCCCTTACCGGAGGATGCCGACCTGCGGCATGCCTTTGATGTACCTCTTTGTGCTGTACCTCAACCACTGGTTCGGCGCGGCGATCCATTGTTTGCCGTGGCACGCCACGGCGACGTACGACTTCGTCTATCTGGGTTTCGAGCAAAGCTTCATCGGTATCCTGAGCCTGATCGGTGGAGTGGCGCTCGGATCCTTCGTTAGCGCGGCCATGATCGGACGCGTCCAGAGCGCGAAGGTGCGGACGCTGAGCAATCCGATGGTCGTCGAAGCCTACGTCCTGACGGGACTGGTCTTCTTCCTGTCACAGCCGGTGTTGTCCCGCATCCCGAGCGTCAGGACCTTCTCGAGCGCGGGGTGGTCGTTGCTGGTGGCCGGCGTCTGCCTGGCGACCTGGAGGGCGGCCTTGGCGGGCAGCCGGCTGTCGATCCTGCGCTGGCTCGCCGTCAGTTCGCTGTTCCCGGCCTACTCGCTGATCGGCGATGGCTTCCTGAGTTTCGGTATCGCGGCCTTGAGCGTCATCTTCGTGTTCGTGGCCGTTTTCTACCGGCCCAAATGGCAGGTGGCGTTGTTGTCCTTGGTGTCGATCTACATGGGTTTGTCGCTGTTCGTGACCTACATGCGTGACCGCGGGGATATCCGCGCCGAGGTCTGGTACGGCGAATCGTCGCTGTCCACGAGCGCTACCAAGGCTTTTGAGATGCTGTCGAACTTCGAGTTCTTCGATCCTTACGACGAGAACCATCTGTACCGGGTCGACCTGCGGCTTAACCAGAACGAGCTCGTGGGTCGCAGCGTGGACCTGATCCGGAGCGGCGTGGTGCCATCGGGGCGGGGCGAGACCTTGATCATGGCCGTCGCGGCGATGGTGCCGCGCATCATCTGGAGGGATAAGCCGGTCGAAGCCGGAAGCGGCGACATCGTCAGCCGCTACACGGGTCTGATCTTCGCCCAAGGCACCAGTGTCGGCGTCGGACAGGTGATGGAGTTCTACATCAACTTCGGGAACGTCGGTGTCTTTGTGGGGTTCCTGTTCTTCGGGTTGATCCTGCGGGTCTTCGATGTCGTCGCCGCGACCCATCTGCGGCGCGGTGATTGGACGGGTTTCATCTTCTGGTTCGTGCCCGGTATGGGCATGCTGCAGGCCGGAGGGTCCATGGTCGAAGTGACGTCGACGGTCATCTCTTCCATCATCTTCTGCGTGATCATCAATAACTATCTCCTGCCATGGTTCGTGAACATGCGTATGCGTAGCTCCGGTCGACGGAGCATCGGGAGGGCGGCCCCGTGAGGATCCTTCAGGTGACCCCGACCTACGAGCCGGCCTACCGCTTCGGTGGTCCGATCCGCTCGGTCGCGGGATTATGTCGAGCGCTCGCCCGGCGAGGTCATGAGGTCCAGGTGCATACGACCTCGAGCGACGGCGCGCTGGACCTCGACGTGCCCGTGGGGACCCCGGTGATGCGGGACGGCGTGCGCGTGATCTATCACCGCTGCGGCGTCCTTCGTCGGCTGTATCACGCTCCGGGTTTGGCGCGTGCGCTGTGTAGCGAAAAAGACAGGTGGGATGTGGTCCATACGCATTCCGTATTCTTGTGGCCGACCTTGTACGCGGCGCACTGGGCGCGCCGCAACCGTGTCCCTTACGTGGTGAGCCCCAGAGGAATGCTGGAGCTCGAGCTCATCCGCGGCAAGAGCCGGTGGCTGAAGACCGCCTGGATCGGTCTGTTCGAGCGCCGCAATCTGATGTCGGCGAGCGCCGTGCACGTGACCTCCCAGCATGAGGCCGAAGAGCTGGGGCGTTTCGGTTGGGACCTGAAGCGTCTGTGGATCGTGCCCAACGGCATCGACCCCATGACGCCGCCCGACATCGGGACGCTCGGACGTTTCAAGGCCGAACGCTCGCTCACGCGGCCTTACGTCCTGTATCTGGGCCGCATCCACCCCAAAAAAGGCATCGACCGTTTGATGGGCGCGATGGCCCTCGTGCCCGGCGCGGAACTGGTGATCGCCGGCAACGATGAGGAAGGATACCGCGCCAAGCTCGAGCGTCATGTCGATCAGCTCGGTATCAGCGCGCGCGTTCGATGGGTCGGTGCCGTCGAGGGTGAGGAGAAGGCGTGCTGGCTGGGCGGGGCGGCCGTCGTGGCCCTGTTCTCGGCCTCCGAGAATTTCGGTAACAGCGTTCTGGAAGCGATGGCCGCCGGCCGACCGGTGGCCGTGACGCCGGGCGTCGGATTGGCCTCTGATATCGAGCGGAGCGGGTGCGGCCTGGTGCTCGACGGCGGTCCTCGAGCGCTGGCCGCGGGTCTCGAGGGTCTGCTCAGGGACCCGCAGTTGGCCGAAGGGTACGGACGTCTGGGCGCGCGGTTGGCATCGGACATCTTCTCGTGGGACGCGGTCGCGTCGCAGATGGAGCGTTTGTACGGAGGATTGATCGGAGCCCGGGCATGATCACCGACATCACACCCGTCATCCTGACGTACGATGAGGAGCCGAACATCGCGAGGGCGCTGGAGCGCCTTTCCTGGGCCAGGGACATCGTGATCGTCGACAGCGGCAGCACCGATCGGACACGCGCGATCGCGGAGGCCCATCCCCGGGTGCGCTTCTTCGAGCGGCCGTTCGATGACTTCGCATCCCAGTGGAACTACGCGTTGACGGGTACGGGTATACGCTCAGCGTGGGTCCTGGCGCTGGACGCCGACTATATCCTGAGCCAGGAGCTCATCGACGAGCTGGTCGGACTGTCGCCGGCTCCGGAAGTGTGCGGATACCGGGCGAGTTTCGTCTATTACATCGATGGATCGGCGCTGCGCGGCAGTCTGTACCCGTCGTCGGTGGTCCTGTTCCGCAGGGATCGGGGCCGCTACGAGATGGATGGCCATGCCTACCGGCTGCGGCTGGAGGGGGAGGTCGGTCGGCTCAAAGGGACCATCGGACACGACGACCGTAAGCCCGCTTCCAGATGGAAGCGATCCCAGTGGGCCTATGCCCGTCAGGAAGCGCTCAAACTCTCGCGGGCACGATGGGCGGAGCTGTCCTGGGCCGACCGCTTGCGGCTGGTGCCGTTCGCCAGTGTCCCGGCCGTGACGATCTACTGCGGCGTGATCAAAGGGCTGTTCTTCCAAGGACGCGCCGGTCGGATCTACTCAGGCCAGCGGATCTACGCGGAGGTCGTTCTGGGCGTTTGCAGATGCCTGCGGCTCATCGGGCGAGGAGAGGGTCCATGATCATCCTGGGCCTCAATGCCTATCACGGGGACGCCTCGGCCTGTCTGGTCCGGGACGGCGTGCTGATCGCCGCCGCGGAGGAGGAGCGCTTCCGTCGGATCAAGCACTGGGCGGGATTGCCGAGCCGGGCGGTGTCGTACTGCTTGTCCGAAGCCGGGGTGAGGCTCGAGCAGGTCGATCACATCGCGGTCAATCGCGATCCCTGGGCTCATTTGGGCCGCAAACTGCTCTACCTGGCCCGCCGCGGGGGTGTCGGAGCATCCCGCTTGAAGGACCGCGCACGCAACAGCTCCCGGCTGTTGGACCTGCGGCAGCTCCTGGCCGACGGTCTGGGAGCGCCGCGGCGGAGCGTCGGTGCCCAAGTGCACCGGATCGAACATCATCGGGCGCACCTGGCGAGCGCTTATCTTGTCTCGCCGTTCGACGCGGCGGCGGTCGTGTCGGTGGACGGGTTCGGGGATTTCACGAGCACGTTGTGGGGTGTCGGCGAGGGGGGCCGGATACGTACGGCGTCCCGAACCTATTACCCGCATTCGTTGGGATTGTTCTACCTGGCTCTGACGCAGTATCTGGGATTCCCCAACTACGGGGACGAATACAAGGCGATGGGTCTGTCCGCCTATGGCGCACCCTCTTACACGGATCAACTGCGCCGCCTGGTGCTCCGGCGCCCGGCCGGCTCGTTCGCTCTCGGGCTCGAGTATTTCAAACACCACACCTCCGGCGTGGAGATGACGTGGGAGGACGGGGAGCCGAGGATCGGGACCGTCTACACGGATCGCCTGACCCAACTGCTCGGTCCGCCGCGAAGACCCGAAGAGCCGATCGAGCGCCGTCATCAGGACCTGGCCGCGTCCATGCAGGCGGTCTACGAGGAGGCGTTCTTCAGGTTGCTGAAGGAGGTCCACCGCCGTACCGGCAAGGAGGCGCTCTGCCTGGCCGGGGGTTGCGCGATGAACAGCGTGGCCAATGGCAAGATCTACGAGAACACTCCGTTCAGGAAGCTGTATATCCAGTCGGCTGCCGGGGATGCCGGCGGGGCCATCGGAGCGGCTTTCGAGGTGTGGTCGAAGATCTCGGGAGGCCGCAGGTCGTTCGTCATGGACCACGCCTACTGGGGGCCGGGGTACGAGAGCGACGCGATCGAGAAGTTGTTGCGATCGCGCTCGTCCGAATTGGCCGCCCAAGGCTGTGACTGGACGGCGGAGCCCGATGAAGCTGTGTTGGTCGAGAGCGTCGCGGCCGTTATCGCCGAGGGGGGAGTGGTCGGATGGTTCCAGGGACGCATGGAATGGGGCCCGCGGGCCCTGGGTAACCGCAGTATCCTCGGTGATCCGCGCAGGGCGGACATGAAGGACATCCTCAATCTCAAGATCAAACGGAGGGAGTCCTTCAGGCCTTTCGCGCCGTCGATCCTGCGGGAGGCGGTCCCGGAGTGGTTCGAGACCGATGATGAGGTGCCGTTCATGTTGCAGGTCTACCGGATCCGCGCGGAAAAACGCTCGCAAGTGCCGGCCGTGACCCATGTCAACGGGACGGGCAGACTGCAGACGGTCAGCGCCTCGCAGAATCCCCGCTATCACCGGCTCATCGCGGCCTACGCCCGGCGGACGGGCGTGCCGATGGTGCTCAACACGTCCTTCAACGAGAACGAGCCGGTGGTGTGCGCTCCGGCCGAGGCGCTCGATTGTTTCCTGCGCACGCGCATGGACCTCTTGGTGCTGGGCGATCATCTGGTGCGGAGGAGGGCGGCGTCATGAGCTCTTACCTCTTCATCAACCAAGCGTACCGGCCCGATCGCGTGGCGACCGCGCAGTGTCTGTCGGACCTCGCGGAGGAGCTGGTGAGCCGGGGCCATCGTGTTACGGTGATCGCCGGGGACCGCGGATACGACGACCCCGCGGAGCGATATCCTCTTCGGCAGACCCTCGGGGGAGTCGAGGTCCTGCGTCTGCCGTACCTGTCGTTGGGCAAGGGCGGTAAGCTGCGCCGCGCGGTCGGGTTCGCGAGCTTCCATGCGCGTCTTTGGCCCGCCCTGCTGTCTGTGGCGCGGGCCGATGTCGTCGTGCCGTTGACCTCACCTCCGCTGGTCGGCGTCGCCGCCTGCCGGGCCGCCCGTCTGCGGCGGATGAAGATCGTGCATTGGGTGATGGACCTCAATCCTGACGAAGCGGTGGCGGCCGGTTGGTTGCGGGAGGGTTCGTGCGCGGAGCGATTGTTGAGCGCCGCTCAACGCGGAGCTCTTGCTCCGGCGGACGGGGTGGTCGCCCTTGATACGGACATGAAAGAGCGTCTGGAGCGTCGCTACGGTCTGTCCGGAGCTCGGATCGAGGTCATTCCACCCTGGGATCCGGGGGGATTGAGGCCGGACCCTGCGGGGGCGGAGCGTTTTCGCGACGAGCACGGATTGAACGGGAAGTACGTCGTCATGTACTCGGGCAACCACAGCCCCTGCCATCCTTTGGATACGCTCTTGGAGGCCTCACGGCTCCTGGCGGACGATCCGGAGGTCGTGTTCTGCTTCGTGGGCGGGGGATCGGGGACGGCGCTCGTCTCGGATTTCAAGGCCCGTACGGGAGCCAAGAACATCCTGCAACTGCCTTATCAGCCCCTCGAAGGGTTGTCCGCGTCGTTGTCGGCGGCGGACCTGCACGCGGTCGTGATGGGAACTTCCTTTGTCGGGATCGTGCATCCGAGTAAAATATACGGGATCCTCGCGGTGGGACGTCCGTTCGTGTTGATCGGACCCGAACGCTGCGCGATGGCGGACCTCGCCCGGACGCGCCCGCTCGGCGCGCGAATCGCTCCGGGGGACGCTCCGGCGTTGGCCGAGCGGATCCGCCGCGACCGCCGGACGGGCGCTCTGGGGGCTATGAGCGGCGCCGGAGGACCATCGCCCGACCGCGCTCGATCCCTGGAGCTGTGGACCCGCTTGCTCGAAAGGACGGCATGAACCTGAACGCATCCATCCTTCTGCAGTTGACCCACCTGGCCGTCTTCGCGGCTGCCGTGTGTGTTTCGTGGGTCCTGACCCGTTGGATGGAGGACCTGTCGTTCCGCTTCGGATACCTGGACTATCCCGGGGGACGCAAACAGCATGAGCGTCCGACGCCGGTGCTGGGAGGCGTGGCGATCTTCATCTCGTTCTGGGGCGTGGTCTGGACCGGTCTGTGGGCCAGCCGAGCGGTCAAGGCCCTCGGGGGTTATGATTGGATCCCCGATGTCGCCGCTCTGACCCCGCAGATCCTGGGGATCTTCGCGGGTTCGCTCATCCTGTGTCTGGTCGGCCTGCTCGATGACCGGTACCATTGGTCGCCACTGCGCAAGCTGGCGGGTCAGCTGGTGGCCGCGCTCATCCTCCTCGGCCTGGGCCTGACGATCAACCTCTTCTCGGGTCTGGGCGACATCGGTTACGGTTTGACCCTGGTGTGGGTTCTTCTGATCGTGAACGCCTTTAACTTTATCGATTCGGTGGACGGCCACTGCGCGGGTGTGGCGCTGATCTCGGCGACGAGCTTCTTCTGGATCACGCAGGTCCTCAATCAGCCCATGGTCGGGTTGTTCCTGGTAGCCCTGTGCGGCGCCCTGCTCGGGTTCCTGCCGCGTAATTTCAAGCCCGCGCGGATCTTCCTGGGGGACAACGGCAGTCTGTTCCTCGGCTACGTGATGGCGGCCATCACGTTGCTGGCCCACTACCAGAACCCCGCTGGTTCGCCCGCCTCCGCGCTGGTGCCGCTGTTGATCTTCGGCGTGCCGATCTACGATACGGTATCGGTCGTCTGCGTGCGGCTGCGCCGCGGACAGGCACCCTGGCGCGGGGACCGCAACCATTTCGCCCACCGCCTGGTCAAGATGGGCATGAGCGACAAGATCGCGGTCACATTCTCGTACCTGACCACGCTGACGATCGGGTTCATCGCGATCCTGACGACGCAGGTGCACAGCACGCTGGGGACCGCCTTGGTGCTCCTGGTGTTCCTGTGCATTCTTTCGGTCATCGCTTTCCTGGAGTTCTATGCCGCGCGCCGCCAGAGGGTCATCGACGAGCTGATCCGGACGCATCGCCGGCGCCGAGAGGATATCCGGGAAGCCGAAGACAGGATGTTCTAGACTATGACCGGAGGAATCTCATGGAAGAATCGCTAAGACCTTGGGGACGTTACGCCCGGCTGTTCATGGGAGAGGATTTTCAGGTCAAGCGGATCGAAGTGAACCCGGGAGCGCAATTCAGCCTGCAGAAGCACCTCAAACGCGCTGAGCGTTGGATCGTGACTTCCGGCAAAGGAAGGGCTGTCGTGGGCGACAGAGTCATCGAGGTCCAGCGGGGCAGTTATGTGGAGATCGAGCTGGGTCAGGTACACCGGATGACCAACTCCGGTGAGGAGCCGCTTGTTTTCATCGAGGTGCAATTCGGGAGCTACCTTGGGGAAGACGATATCGTCCGACTCCAGGATGATTTCGGCCGCGCGTAGCCGACCGCGTTTGACCCGCCCTATGACTTCAGTATATAATCCTCTCTATTCTTCATAAGTTCTTACAGGCCTTAACACGAACGGCAATCGTCGTTCTGACCGATCCGCGACCGGTTCGAACCAACGCCACACGATAGTCCTCATAGGGATCTCTATGTCATCGTCCGTACCCGGGACTCCGTCCCCGGTCGACCCATCTTTGCTCGCAGAAGCTCAGCGCTTGGCCCGTATCGGCTGGTGGGAATGGCAGGTCGCCGCCGACCGGATCACCGCTTCCGAGGGGCTCTACGAGCTCTACGGGGTCGACCCGGACACCTTCAAAGGAACGTTCGCGGCTTTCATCGAGCTCGTTCACCCGGAGGATCGCCAGGTCATCCTGGGGTTGGTCCAGAGGGCCTTGACCGATCCGGCGCCTTTCGAGGTCGTCCACAGGCTGGTGAGGCCGGACGGGCAGGTGCGATGGACCCGCGGGCGCGCTCGCATCAAGCTGGGTCCCGACGGATCGCCCGAGAGACTCTACGGCACGGCTCAGGACATCACCGAGCAGAAGGATGCCGAGGTCCGGCTCAAGGAGTCCGAGGAGCGCTGGAGGGCCCTGGTCGAGAACCTGCCGGACTACATCCTCAACTGTGATACGGAGGGAAGGATCGTTTTCATCAACCGCTTCCAGCCCGGTTTCAACGAGGACCAGGTCCTCGGCAAACCGATGCTCGACTATATCCTTCCCGAGGAAAAAGAGAAGATGTCGCGGGTGTTCAGGCGTGTGCTCAAGAGCGGAACGCCCGAGCATTATGAGATCGGCGGGATGGGGCCCTTCGGTGTGCCGGCCTGGTACCTGTGTCGCATGGGGGTCGTGCGCCGTGACGGACGCATCGAAGGTGTGAGCATCATCGCCTGCGATATCACCGAGAAGAAGCGGGCCGAAGAAGAGGTCCGCCTGTTACAGGCGATCGCGTTGGGGATCAACGACGCCAGTGATCTGGAGGGGTCCCTGCGCGTCACGCTCGAGCGCATCTGCCAGACCACCGGATGGGAGTTCGGGCAGGTCTTCTTTCCCTCCGAAGAGGGGGACACGCTCCGGGCGGGGCCCTTTTATGACGCCACCGGGGGGCAGTTCGGGGAGTTCCGCGAAGCGTCGGAGCGACAGGCGTTCGGGTATGGCGCCGGCCTGCCGGGGCGCGCGTGGGCGCTGGCCAAGCCCTGCTGGGTGAACGACGCGGCCTCGGACGAGAGTTTTTTGCGATCGACCGTTGCCGCCGCGGTCGGTATTCGGGCAGGTTTCGCCATACCCGCGTTGGCCGGCAGGGACGTGGCGGCCATCCTCGAGTTCTTCGTCCGCAGCGAGCGGCGCATGGACGAACGGTTCGTACAGATCGTTACCGCCGTGGCCGCGCAGATCGGGGGGTTGATCCGCCGCAAGCAGGCCGAGAAGGATCTTGAGCGGACGCGGGCCCACTTCGAGGCGTTCATGGACAACAGTCCGGCCTTGGCCTGGATCAAGAGCGAGGACCTGCGCTATCTTTTCGTGAACAAGCCCTGGGAGCGTTTCTTCGGGAGGGCGATGAAGGACGTCGTGAACAAGGACGATCTGGAGTTGTGGCCTTCCGCAGTAGCAGAGGAACTGCGCTCGAACGACCGGCGCGTGTTGGCGGCGGGACAGGCGATCCACGCCGACGAACGGGTGCCGGCCCCGGACGGCGGCGAGCACGAATGGATCGTCTACAAATTCCCGCTCGTGGGCAATGCCGGCGAGAAACTGCTGGGCGGGTTCGCGCTGGACGTGACCGAGCGCAACCGTGCCCTGGAGCGTCTGCGTGACAGTGAGCAGGAGTTCAGGGTGCTCGTGGACGGTGTGCAGGATTATGCGATCTTCATGTTGAGCCCGGAAGGCACGGTGACCAGCTGGAACTCCGGCGCGGAGCGCTTGAGCGGATACACCGCCGCGGAAATGATCGGCCGGCCGCTGGAGACGCTCTTCGCCGACAGGCGCTCGTCACCGGAGTCGTTCCGGCTGCTCGAAAGAGCCCGCACCGAGGGCCGTTGTGAGGCCGAGGTTCGTCTGAGGAGCGCTCAGCGGGCAGAGGGACTGCTGGCGAACCTGGCGATCGACCGTATCGGACAGGGAGAGGGAGGATTCGCGGTCGTGGCTCGCGATGTCACTGAGGAGCGCCGTGTCGAAGAGGGGCTTCGTCGGTCGGAGAAGAGCCTGCAGCAGCGCAACTTCGCGCTGAGCGAGATCCTGGGGCAGATCGAGATGGAGAAGCGCGCGATGAACGAAGCGGTGCTGGGTAATGTCGAGCGCCTGCTCATCCCCAATCTGCAAAAACTGCGCACCCGCTCCTCGCGCGTGGAGCGCCGTTACCTGGACCTCTTGGAGCGCAATCTACGGGAGATGACCGGCTCTTTCGGTAGCGCGATCTCCTCGAAGCACTGGAAGCTCACCCCCAAGGAGATCGAGATCTGCAATATGATCAAAGCAGGGTTAACGTCGAAAGACATTTCGACAATGCTTAACGTTTCGCCTCTAACAGTAGAAACCCACCGCACTAAGATCCGGAAAAAACTAGGTCTTCAGAACAAAGAAGTCAATCTAACTACTTACCTTCAGGGTATTTAGAACAATTGTAGGCCAACATATGAAGTCTGTATAAATCATACAGACTATATACCTACAGTTCAGTTGTTGTCAGGGGCATTGTTGTCAGGCATATTAGCCCAGGAGAGCCCCTGCGGCATGGCCCAAGCAACCCCTGACAACCATCGTTACTATCGGATCCTGCTCGTCGAGGGAGAGCCTCGTTGGGCGGTCCTGGTGAGGACCAAGCTCTTCGGTGAGGGCCGGTTGTCCTTCGGCCTGGAATTGGAATGGGCCGATGATGTCGAGGAAGCCCTGAGACGCCTATCCTCCGAAAAGGTCGACGCGGTGTTGCTCGACTATACGGTCATGAGCGGAGAGTGTTTCGTTCTGCTGGAGCGGTTGCGCGCCATTTCGAGCACGCTGCCTGTCGTGGTAGCCTCCTCGGACGACAATCCCAAGATCGAGGAAGAGCTGATGCGCCGCGGGGTCAGCGATTATTTCGTCAAAGGCAACGCGGAGGCCAAGCCCCTGGCCGCGGCGCTGCGCTTCGCTATCGAAAGGCATCTGGGCCGGTCCGATAGCGGGATGACCGACTGACCCCCGACCTTCAACCCCCCCGTGTCCGGTGTTGCCTGTACGGACGCTTTTGATTAGAATACATCCCATCCGCGTTCCTCAGGGCCGGTGAGCCTGCGGCGTGCCGCGGGCGAACCATGACCATCCCTTTCTCACGAATCGCTTTATGTTCGGCCTTGTGCCTCGTGTTGGCCGGGTGCGCTAGCGCGCCCAAGCCCACGATCGTACAGCCGTTGGTCCCGCCGTCGGGCACCGGGTTCTACCACACGCTCGAAAAAGGCCAGACCGTCTATCGGGTCGCGAAGACCTACGGCGTCACCGTGGACGAGCTCTTACGAGCCAACCGTATCTCCGATCCCAACCATTTGGAGATCGGCACGCCGTTGTGGGTGCCCAAGACCCCTCCCGCCGTCAGGCCCGCGTTCACCGGCGGCGTCGGCTACGAGGAGGCACGCCACTTGATCCGTGTGTCGCGTAAAGGCGCCTGGCGCACCGTCACGCTCCATCACAGCGCGACCCGGCAGGGCAGCGCCGGTTCGTTCCATAGGGACCACACGCGTCGCCGGATGGGCGGGCTTTTTTATCATTTCGTCATCGGTAACGGCTCGGGTTCCGGGGACGGTGAGATCGAGGTCGGGTTCCGATGGGCCCGGCAGGTCAAAGCCAATCGTCCGATGGACGTGCAGATCTGTCTGGTCGGTGATTTCAGTCGGACGGAGCCGACCTCCGCTCAGATGGAATCGCTGATCAGCCTCGTACGCGCCATCCGCGACGAGTACGGGATACCGGTGAGCGCCGTCCGGCGTCATGAGGACATCAAGGGCAAGCACACCGAATGCCCCGGACGTCACTTCCCGTTCCATCGCGTTCTCTCTGAAGTTTCGGACAGCTGACCCCGGATGCCGGACCCGCGGAAAGGCCCGCTGCCTGTCACGGCCGAGACGGTCCGCCGCGCCGCGCAGGCGTTGAAAGAGGGTCGCTTGGTCGCTTTTCCCACCGAGACCGTGTACGGATTGGGCGCTTCGGCGCTCGACCCATCGGCGGTCGTGAGGATCTTCGAGGCCAAACGGCGGCCCGCCTTCGATCCGCTGATCGTGCATACGTCCGACGCGCCCTCGGCGTTCGATCTGTGCTCTTCGGTCCCTCCGGTGGCGCGACAGCTGGCCGAGCGGTACTGGCCCGGCCCCTTGACGCTGGTCCTGCCCAAGACGGCCGTGGTACCGGACGTGGTGACCTCCGGACTGCCGACGGTGGCGGTGAGAGTGCCCGCGCATCCGGTGGCGCTGGAGCTCATCCGTGCTTTTGGCGGACCCGTCGCGGCGCCGAGCGCCAACCTCTTCGGTTACACGAGCCCCACCCACGCGCAAGCGGTCCTCGACGACCTGGGGGACCGCGTCGATCTGGTGCTCGACGGCGGCGCCTGTTCGGTGGGTATCGAATCGACGGTCCTTCTCGTCGAGGGTCAGAAGGGCGTGCTGCTGCGTCCGGGCGGGATTCCCGTCGAGGAGTTGCGGGAGTTCCTTCCGGTCGAGAAGGCGTCATCGACGCCGCTGGCACCACGATCACCGGGACAGCTCGAGTCGCATTACGCGCCGTGGACGACCCTGCTGTTGTGCGAGGGTGGGAACGCGGGAGTGTATCGGGCCGCCTCGGCGCTCGCGCTCTCGGCGGCGGAGGAGGGCAGGCCGCGCCCGCGTTTGGGGGCCTTGCTTTTCGGTCCGCAACCTTCGGACATCGACGATGTGCTCGACGCCGCGGAGAACCTCAGCGAAACGGGGGACCTGCGTTCAGCGGCCACGCGTCTCTTTGCAGCGATCCGCGCGTTGGATAAAATGAACCTCGATCTCCTCTTGGCCTCGACGGTACCCGACACCGGGATCGGCGGAGCGATCAATGACCGTTTGATCCGGGCTTCCCGCAGGCCGTCCGTGCCGGCGGCGGGTACCGGCACAGAACCCAAGGACCCGATCCATGGCAACTGAAACGACCGTGCTGGAAACCGATCTGCCCCTCAAACGCGTCAGCCGCGGCAAGGTGCGCGATATCTACGCGCACGGCGAGGATCGTCTGCTCATCGTGACCACCGACCGGCTGAGCGCGTTCGATGTGGTCTTGCCCACTCCGGTCCCCGATAAGGGCCGGGTGCTCAACAGCATCTCGGCGTTCTGGTTCGCCAAGCTCAAAGGCATCGTGCCCAACCATCTGGTCACGACCGATCTGTCGCGCATGGGTTTGGACCGCGCTCTGCTCAAGAGGTACGGCCGCCGTCTGCGCGGCCGGACGGCCTTGGTGCGCCGCGCGCGTCCGTTCCCCATCGAATGCGTCGTGCGCGGTTATCTGGCCGGGTCGGGCTGGCAGGAATATCTTAAGGACGGCCGCGTCTGCGGCGTGCCTCTGCCCAAGGGTCTCAAGCAATGCTCCAAGCTGACGAGGCCGATCTTCACCCCGGCCACCAAGGCCGAGACCGGCCATGACGAGAACATCTCCTTCGAGCGGGCCGCTTCGCTCGTCGGCGCCCGCACGGCCGCGCGGTTGCGGGACCTGTCCTTGCGCTTGTACGCGGCCGGCGCGGCGCATGCGCGTAAGAGGGGGATCCTGATCGCCGACACCAAGTTCGAGTTCGGACTGCTCGACGGGCGGATCATCCTCATCGACGAGGTGATGACCCCGGACAGCTCCAGGTTCTGGCCCGCGCTCGGCTATGAAGCGGGGCACGACCAGCCGAGCTTCGACAAGCAGATCGTCCGCAACTATCTGATGACCCTGGACTGGGACCGTCGTCCTCCCGGGCCGACCCTGCCGTCAGCGGTGCGGGACAAGACGGCTTCCGCCTACCGTCGCGCCTATCACCTGCTCACCGGCAAGAGGTTGAGTTGATCCGGTGGTCGTTATGCGCGGCCGCCGTGCTGGCCGCCCTCGGCGCCGCTCATCCGGTCTTCGCGGTCCCGGAGAAGTGCGTCGTGGTCATCTCCCGGGTCGATCTCAAGCGAGCTGACGGGACGTGGGTCCGGGCCGCGAGGCCGGACAAGCCCGTGGACATCGCTTCCGGTGAGGCGCGCGTTATGTTCGTGAACGCCGGCCGGCGCCCGCTCAGCGGCGACTATGTGAACTTCCGCATCGTTCTCGAGGGGGCGTTGACCTACCGGGGTTCGGTGGACGGCCGCGCATCAGCAACCGCTTCCGCGGACGTCGTGCTCGGACCCGGGCTGGAGCCGCGGGCCTACCGCGAGCGGCCGCTCAGCTCTGCGTCCGAGGACGGGTCGGTCCGTGTCGCTTACCTGCGGGGCAACGAGGATCCGAGGTCCGTGGAGTTCGTGCTCGGGGCTTCGTCGGACTTGGACGAACCGATCGCGCTCAAGAGGGGTAGCGTGGTGGGGGCCCGCTTCGCCATCGATGTCTCGTCGGTGCTGGCCTATCGCGCTTCTTCTCAATTGCCGGGCGTTCCGGGTGAGGGGCGCGTCATCGCGGTGCCTCCGCGCGTGACCGGTGCCTGGCTGACCGTGGACGAGCGCGAGTACGCTCTGGCGGCGGAGGCGGTGCGCTTGACGGCTGTCGACGCCGTACCGTCCGATGAGAACGCCGGCGATCCGGCGCACAACAGGAGGTAGACCGATGGTACTGACCCCTTCGACGATGGCCGCGCTCGGCAGCGCGGCGCCGGACTTCGATCTGCCCGACGTGCTGGGCCGCGGCCGTTACCGGCTGGCCGACACCCGGGACGTCCAGGCGCTCTTGGTGATGTTCATCTGCCGGCACTGTCCGTACGTCCAGCACATCAAAGAAGAGCTCGCCCGATTGGAGAAGGACTATCGCGCCAAGAGCCTTGCGATCGTCGCGATCAGCTCCAATGACGCGGTCAAATATCCCGATGACTCCCCGAAGAGCCTGGCCGCGTTCGCGGCGGAGTGCGGTTATGAGTTCCCTTTCTTGTACGATGAGTCGCAGTCGGTCGCCAAGAGCTATACCGCCGCATGCACTCCGGATTTCTTCCTGTACGACGGCTCCCGACGGTTGTTCTATCGCGGCCAACTGGACGACAGCCGGCCCGGTAACGGCAAGCCCGTCACCGGATCCGACCTCCGGGCGGCCATCGACGCTGTCCTGGCGCATGGGGCACCGCCCGCGACACAGAGGCCCAGTGTCGGCTGTAACATCAAATGGCGGCCAGGTCAGGAGCCGTCCTACTTCGGCAGTGGAGCCACGAAGGCCTAAGCAAGCCGCTTTATCTTCTTGCTTGTTCTTTACGCGGATTTAATCATCCGTTAACTTGCATCGACTATCCTCCTCTTGAGCAAGGAGGGGGATATGTCCGACGAAGATCGTTTCATCTCCGGCGTTCGCCGGCAGAACGAACGTCTGAAGGAGCTCTTGGACAGCTTGGAGAGCGCACGTTCTTCCGGTCTGGAGGAGGACCTGGAGTCCTGCGGCGAGGTCTTGCGGCGCGTCGAACTCGACCTGCGTCGCCTGCGTCGTGAGGGTCAGCGCACCGGCAAGTACGAGCATCCTGCCGCGGCCGCTCTCTGGGTCCGTTTCTAGGGGTTCGCCGAGGGTCCGACCCTTGGGCCCTTTTCGCTTGGAGGCACATGCCCCGCTCGGGCATAATACGAGGCTGGACACCCCGGCTCCGTGAAAAGCGTATACCTCCAGACCTTCGGTTGTCAGATGAACGAGCGCGATTCCGAGATCGTGCTCGGCCAGCTTTTTAGGCGCGGTTACAGACCCGCGGACTCCCCCGAATCGGCGGACCTCCTGCTCTACAACACCTGCAGTGTGCGCGATCATGCCGAACAACGCGTGTTCGGCCGGATGGGACACTTCAAGCATCTGAAAGCCGCCCGGCCCGGCATGGTCATCGGCATCCTCGGTTGTATGGCCCAGGAGCACGGTCCGGATTTCTTCAGGCGCAATCCCGAGATCGATCTGGTGTGCGGTACCGGCAATCTCGCTCAAGTGCCGGACCTCGTGGAGGCGATCGCGGAGGATCGGGCTCCGCGGCTGGCGACCGACCGTCTCGATGCGCCTTACGCGCTCGAGGACGCCGGATGGCGGCGCGAGACCTGGAGGGCCGACATCACGATCATGGTCGGCTGTGACCACCGCTGTACTTACTGCATCGTGCCGTACACACGCGGGGTCGAACGTTCCCGGGCGTCGGCCGACATCGTGGCCGAGGTCAAGGACCTCGAGCGCCGCGGCTATCAGGAAGTGATGCTCCTGGGGCAGAACGTCAACTCCTACGGCAAGGGTCTCGGCGAGGATACGGATTTCGCGGGCCTGTTGGCCCTTCTCCAGCGGGAGGCTCCGGGGATCGGCCGCATCCGTTTCACGACCAGTCATCCGAAGGACGCTCATACGCGGCTCTTCACGGCGATGAGGGACCTTCCTGCGGTCTGCGAGCATCTGCATCTGCCCGTACAGTCCGGCTCCGACCACATCCTGCGCCGGATGAAACGCGAGCACACCATCGGCTGGTACTTGGAGCAGATCGAGGAGTACCGCCGGCTCGTCCCGGACGGTTCGCTGACCACCGACGCTATCGTCGGTTTTCCCGGTGAGACCGAGGAGGATTTCGAGGAGACGGTGCGCCTGTTCGAGCGCGTCAGGTTCGACGCAGCCTACCTGTTCCAGTATTCGCCCCGACCGGGAACTCCGGCCCTCAAGCTGGCCGACGACGTTCCCGTGCCCGAGAAGGCCCGGCGCCTGCAAAGGCTCCTTGCGGTCCAGCGTGCCATCGCGCTCGATCGCAACCGCTCGCTCATCGGCACCGAGGTCGAGGTGCTCTTCGAAGGTCGCTCGCGCCGCGCCGAGGACCGCTACGTCGGCCGTACACGCCAGTTCAAGCGCGTGATCGCCGCATCGACCGAGGACCTCAGCGCCCGCACGCGGCGCGTACGCGTCACCGGAGCGGCCGACGAGACGTTGCTCGGAGAGTTGATTTGACCCACCCGTCGTTCCGGTCGGCGGTGATCGCGATCGCCTGCGTCCTTGTTGGGGCCTCGCCGGTCTGGTCGGGTACGGCCAGCACGCGCCGCGAACGACAGGCCGCTGAGACCGGGACCCCATCCCTTCTTCTGATCGACCGCGCCCATGAGGCGTATTTCCGGGGTCGTGACGCCGAGGTCGAGCGCTTGACCCGCGGTCCGGCGGCCCAGTCCGACCCGGACCTGCTGTACCTGCGCTCTTTGGCGCTCGACGCGCTGGGCCGCGGCGCGGAGGCAGGCCAGGCCGCGGCGCGGCTTTCCAGGATGACCTCGCCACGGGAGCATCCACGGCGTTCACGGTCATACTCCGAGACCCCGCCCGGCGAGCGTTCGGTGCACGTCGGGACGTTCGCTCACAAGAACAACGCCGAGTCGCTGGCCCAGCGCCTGGCGGCGGCGCATTGGTCCTCTTATCTGGAAGAGACGGCCGATCGCCGCTTATGGCGGGTCCTCGTCGGACCTTTTGTGGACGAGACCTCGGCCAAGCAGGCCGAGCGACAGCTGCGCCTGGAAGGCCATCCGGCGCGCGTCCAAAGGGGATGACGATGCGCCCGCCTCTCCGCGGCCCGCAGGTCCTCTGTCTTGTCGGTCCGACCGCCTGTGGTAAGACCGCCGTCGCCTGCCGGATCGCCGGCTTGCGGCGGGTCGAGACGATCTCGTGCGACTCGATGCAGGTGTACCGCGGGATGGGCATCTTGACGCAGGCTCCCACCGCGCTGGAACGCCGCCGTCTGCGCTCGCATCTGACGGAGTGCGTCGATCCCGCCATCGAGTACAGCGCCGCCCGGTTCGCGCGCTCGGCCCGTCGGATCGCGGCTTCGGCCCTGAGGTCCGGCAGACTGCCGATGGTGGTCGGCGGCACCGGGCTGTACCTGCGCGCTCTGCTCGATGGGCTTTTCGAGGCGGACGGTGCGGGAAGAGATGAGGCGCTGAGGCAGCGACTGCAGGCCGAGCATCATGAGCAGGGTCCCGGGCATCTGCACGCGCGGTTGGCGGCGGTCGATCCGGACGCGGCCCGGCGGATCCACGCCAACGATGTCAGGCGTCTGGTACGTGCTCTCGAGGTCTACGAACTGACCGGCAAGCCGATCAGTCATCTACAGCCTTCGCGGCGGGGTCTGCGCGCGGACCATCGCATCCTGACGGTGCTCCTGGACCGGGACCGCGAGGAACTGTATCGCCGTATCGACGAGCGGGTGGACCGCATGCTCGAGGACGGCCTGGTTCGCCAGGTGCGGCGTCTGCGCTCCCGCAAGCTCGGGCGCACCGCTTCCGTCGCGCTGGGATTGCGTGAGATCGGCTCGTACCTCGACGGCGCCTGTTCCCTACAGGAGGCCGCCGAGCTGATGCGGCGCAACACCCGCCGATATGCCAAGCGTCAGCTGTCCTGGTTCCGTCACGAACGGGACATCGTGAACCTGCGCGTGCCGGCCGGGGAGACCGCCGCGCGCACCGCGCAGCGGGTCGTCGCGTTGATGCGGGCCGGAGGGAGCTCCGCATGAGCGAGCGGGCGATCCTGGTCACGCCGGACTTCGGAGAGCGGGAGCGCTTGTGGGGAGCCGAGGACGCCGCTGCGGAGCTGGTCGAGCTGTCGCGATCCGCGGGTCTGGAGGTCGAGGGGTCGCTGGTCTTCCGCCAGAGAGCCCCGAGCCCCAATTGTCTGATCGGCAAGGGCAAGGCCGAGGAGGTCCGAGCGTCCGTCGAGCGGTTCGGAGCGGATGTCGTGGTCCTCCAGAAGGACCTCACCGGCAGTCAGCAGCGCAACCTCGAAGACCTTGTCGGCGTCAAGACGATCGACCGCACGCAATTGATCCTCGATATTTTCGCTCAACGCGCCCGGTCCCAGGAGGGCAAGCTGCAGGTCGAGCTCGCCCAGCTCAACTATCTGTTGCCGCGTTTGGCGGGCAAGGGTGTGTTGTTGTCCCGCTTGGGCGGCGGAGTCGGCACTCGGGGTCCCGGTGAGCAGAAGCTCGAGGTCGATCGCCGGCGTATCCGTTCCCGCATCGCGCGGCTCAAGCAGGATCTCGCCGGACTGCAGGCACGCCGGCTGGCGGGCATCGCTCGCAAGCGTCAACAGGAACTGCCTCTGATCGCGATCGTGGGGTACACCAACGCCGGCAAGTCGCGTCTTTTCAACGCGCTCACCGGGGCCGGGGTCGAGGTGAAGGACAAGCTTTTCGCGACGCTGGATACGACCACACGGGTGCTCGAGCTGCCCGGCAACGCCCGGGTTTTCCTGTCGGACACCGTTGGTTTCATCAGTGACCTGCCGCATCATCTGGTCGAAGCGTTCAAAGCGACGCTCGAAGAGACGCTGCACGCCGATCTGTTGCTGCACGTCATCGACTCGAGCCGTCCGGACCTGCAGCGCCTGGACCTGTCCGTGCTGAGCGTGCTGAGCGACCTGGGTGCGGGCGCGCATCGGATGGTCCGCGTGCTGAACAAAGCCGACCTGACGCCGTCCGGAGCGCTGGCCGATCTGACGGGTCCGGACCGGTGGCCGGAGGCCGAGATCGTCTCGGCGCTGACCGGAGCGGGTTTGGAGAGGCTCAAGACCCGTATCGCCCAGGAGGTCGGTCGACCCCGCCGCTTGAGAGAGTATCTTATACCCTCCGGGCAGTTGCGGCTGGCCGGGCTCCTTTATAAGGAGGGTCAGGTGGTCGGTCGGGAAGAGACCGCGCGTGGCACCCGTCTGCAGGCCTGGACCGACGATCGTCTGGACAGTATCGTCCGCAGTCGTCTCGATCCGCCGCGGACAGCGCCACAGCGGGACACCCCTTGACAGGATGGGCGGGCCTATATAGAATACGTTTGGCACTCATCACAGGAGAGTGCTAATACATTGCAGATAGGCTTGGGAGGTCGGGATGGACCCTAACGAGCTCAATTCCAGAAAAGACCGCATTTTTGATCTGATCGTGCGCTATTACATCGAGACGGCCGAGCCGGTCGGATCCCGAGTGCTTTCGCGCAAGACCGACCTGGGTCTGTCGCCGGCGTCCATCCGCAACGTGATGGCCGATCTGGAAGAGCAGGGCTACCTGCATCAGCCGCACACCTCCGCCGGCCGTGTGCCGACCGACCAGGGGTATCGCTACTGGGTCGACTATCTGATGGGAGAGGAGCAGTTGACCTCCGAGGAGAAGGAGGCCGTTCTCAACGAGATCGAGAGGGTCCGGACCGTGGAGGCATTGGCCGAACGGATGTCCCGTCTGATCTCCGAGATGACGCAGAACGCGGCGGTGGTCTTCCTG
Organism: Candidatus Omnitrophota bacterium; assembly: GCA_022072175.1. GTDB lineage: Bacteria > Omnitrophota > Gorgyraeia > 2-02-FULL-51-18 > 2-02-FULL-51-18 > JAJVIE01. The sequence goes on from JAJVIE010000003.1 coordinate 81,594, forward strand.
ACCCACCTCAAGCGCGTGACGTTCATGAACCATCTGCTCGAGGAGCTGGTGCAGGCCCAGCGCATCGCCGAGTTCCTCGAGGAAGAGGCGGGGCTGTTCATCGACGGGACCTCCAGGATCTGCGGTCAGCCGGAGTTCCAGGACCTTCGTAAGCTTCGCGCTCTGCTGGCGGCGCTCGATGAGAAGAACCAGCTCCTGCAGCATCTGCTCAGAGAGCTGTCCTCGGCGGGCGTGCGCGTCCGGATCGGACGTGAGAACGAGAACGGCAGTCTCGAGGAAGTGAGCCTGGTGGTCAAGGATTGTTACGTGTCGGGGGTGCCGGTGGGCGGCGTGGCCGTGGTCGGCCCGACCCGCATGAACTACCCGAAAGTCTGCGCGCTCGTGGATTTTGTGGCCGACAGCGTGACGACCGCGGTCCGGAGGCTCTAGGTGACGACCGAGATCCCGCAGGAAGGCGCGTTACCCGAGACCCCGGGGGTCGAGGCGGCCTCGGCCCGCGAGCGTGAACTGCAGGAGCAGCTGCTCCGGGTCCGCGCGGAGTTCGATAACGCCCGTAAGCGCCTGGAGCGCGACAAGCTCGACGCGATCCGCTTCGCCAACGAGCGTCTGTTGTTGGAAGTGCTCGAGGTCGCGGACAATTTCGATCGCGCTCTGGCGAGCGTGGCCGGTGAGACCGACGCCTCCAAGGTCCTGAAGGGACTGGAGCTCACGCACGGCCAGTTGCACCGCATCCTGGACAAACAGGGTGTCGAAGCGGTCAGCAGCGTCGGTCAGGTTTTCGACCCTCATCTGCACGAAGCGGTGGGGGTCGTGGAGGACGGGGAGGCGCCGGACGGCACCATCCTCGAGGAGTACCAAAAAGGATATCTGTTGAACGGGCGTCTGCTGCGGCCCAGCCGGGTCAAGGTCGCACGGCGGTCCTGAGCTTCGCTGTAAAAAGGGAGATCAGTCATGGCAAGCGATAAGGTCATCGGTATCGATCTGGGTACGACGAACTCCTGCGTGGCGGTCATGCAGGGCGGAGAGCCCGTCGTGATCGCCAACGCCGAGGGCGCGAGGACCACGCCGTCGGTCGTCGGTTTCACCAAAGCCGGAGAGCGCGTGGTCGGTCAGTCCGCCAAGCGGCAGGCCATCACCAATCCGGAAAACACGGTCTTCTCCATCAAGCGCTTCATGGGACGCCGCCACTCCGAGGTGTTCGCCGAGGAGAAGCTCGTGCCCTATAAGGTCGGAGAGGGCAAGGGCGGCGACGTGCGCGTCACCGTGCAGGGCAAGGAGTACTCGCCGCAGGAGGTCTCGGCGATCGTGCTGCAGAAGATGAAGCAGACCGCAGAGGATTATCTCGGACACAAGGTGTCCAAAGCCGTCATCACGGTGCCCGCGTACTTCAACGACGCTCAGCGTCAGGCGACCAAGGACGCCGGGTCCATCGCGGGCCTCGAGGTGCTGAGGATCATCAACGAACCGACGGCCGCCGCGCTGGCCTACGGACTGGACAAGAAGAAGAACGAGAAGATCGCGGTGTACGATCTGGGCGGCGGCACGTTCGATATCTCGATCCTCGAGATCGGCGACGGCGTCTTCGAGGTGCTGTCGACCAACGGCGACACTCATCTGGGCGGGGATGATTTCGACCAGCGCATCATCGACTGGATCGCCGAGGAGTTCAAGAAGAGCGACGCGATCGACCTGCGGAAGGACCGGATGGCCCTGCAGCGCTTGAAAGAGGCCGCCGAGAAGGCCAAGATCGAGCTGTCGAGCAACGTGCAGACCGAGATCAACCTGCCGTTCGTGACGGCGGACGCCAATGGGCCCAAGCACTTGCAGTTGACCCTGACGCGCGCCAAGCTCGAGCAGTTGGTGTCGGAGCTCGTCGAGCGGACCGTCGTGCCCTGCCGCAAAGCTCTCGAGGACGCCAAGTTGACGGCCGATCAGATCGACGAGGTGGTGCTCGTCGGCGGCCAGACCCGCATGCCCAAGGTTCAGGAGACCGTGCGCCAGCTGTTCAAGAAGGAGCCGCACAAGGGCGTGAACCCCGATGAGGTCGTCGCGATCGGCGCGGCCATCCAGGGCGGCGTGCTCGTCGGCGATGTCAAGGACGTGGTGTTGCTGGACGTGACGCCGCTGTCATTGGGCATCGAGACCCTCGGCGGTGTGTGCACCCGGCTCATCGAGCGCAACACCACGATCCCGACCAAGAAGAGCCAGACGTTCTCGACGGCCGCGGACAATCAGACCGCGGTCACCGTGCGCGTGCTGCAGGGCGAGCGCGAGATGGCCGCCGACAACCGGACGCTGGGGCTCTTCAATCTCGAGGGGATCCCGCCGGCCCCGCGCGGCGTGCCTCAGATCGAGGTGACGTTCGACATCGACGCCAACGGGATCGTGCACGTCTCGGCCAAGGACCACGGTACCGGCAAGGAGCAGAAGATCCGCATCGAAAGTTCCAGCGGACTGTCCAAGGAAGAAGTGCAGAAGATGACCAAGGACGCCGAGGCCCACGCGGCCGAGGATAAGAAGAAGCGGGAGGCCATCGAGGCGCGCAACCGGCTCGACGGGCTGGTGTACCAGACCGAGAAATCCCTCAAGGAGCTCGGCGACAAGGTCTCCGGAGAGGACCGTAAGAAGGCGGAGGATGCTCTGGCCTCGGCCAAAGAAGCGCTCAAGAGCGAGGACACCGCGGTCCTGCAGAAAGCCGAGCAGGAGCTGACCGCCGCCTCCTACAAGATCGCCGAGGAGATGTACAAAAAGAGCGGCGCGGGTCCGGCCGAAGGCGCCGCCGCCGGAGCACAGACGAAGAAGGAAGACGTCGTCGACGCCGAGTACAAGGTCGAGGACGACAAGTAACGGGAACCGAGGGGCGCGGTAGCCTTCAGGCTACTCGCGCCCCGCGACCCGAGCCCCCGATCCATGGCGCCCACCAAACGCGATCACTACGAGGTCCTCGGCGTGTCCCGTCAGGCGACGCCCGAGGAGATCAAGTCCGCTTACCGCAAGAGCGCGCTCCAGCACCATCCCGACCGCAACCCCGGCGACAAGAAGGCCGAGGAGAAGTTCAAGGAAGCGACGGAGGCCTACCAGGTCCTCTCCGACGCCGACAAGCGCCAGCGCTATGACCGCTACGGCCACGCCGGGGTGGACGGGGGGTCGGCTCAGGAGGGCTTCACGGGGGCGGGGTTCAGCGATGTTTTCGAGGACATCTTCGAGGACTTTTTCGGGGGCTCATCCGCGGGGCGGCGCAATCGAGCTCAGCGGGGCGCGGACCTCAGGACCGACGTGACGCTCGAGTTCATGGAAGCGGCGCTCGGCATCGAGCGTGACGTGCCGGTACGACGCGAGGAGGTCTGCGGTTCGTGCAAGGGCGAGGGCGCCAAGCCCGGCACCGCCTCCCGCAAATGCGCGACCTGCCAGGGAGCGGGCCAAGTGCTGGCCTCCAGCGGGTTCTTCAGCGTCGCGCGCACCTGTCCGCGCTGCCACGGCCAGGGGACGTTCATCGACGACCCGTGCGCGGACTGCCGCGGCGCCGGTCGCGTGGCCGTCTCGCGCAAGATCCACCTCAAGATCCCGGCCGGCGTCGATGACGGTATGCGCCTGAGGCTGTCCGGAGAGGGGGAAGCCGGACATCGCGGAGGACCGCGCGGGGACCTGTACGTGGACCTCCGCGTCAAGCCCCACGAGATCTTCAAGCGCGAAGGGGATACGCTGATCGTCGAGATGCCCATTGGATTGGTGCAGGCGGCTCTGGGCTGCGAGGTCCAGGTGCCGACGCTCGCCGGGACCGCTTCGCTCAAGGTCCCCGCGGGGACGCAGCATGGGAGAAGTTTTCGCCTCAAGGGCAAGGGTCTGCCCTCGCCGAGCGGCAAAGGGATCGGGGACGAAGAGGTGCGTATCCTCATCGAAACACCCGCCCATCTCAATGAAAAACAGAAGGACCTGTTGCGGCAGTTCGCCGCCTCCGGCCAGGACAAGGTCCAGCCGGGCGCGACGGGCTTCATGGACAAGGTCCGCGAACTCTTCTCGAAAGCCTAGTCCGGAGGACACCATGCCGACCTATGAATATCTCTGCCTGAAATGCGGGCGCTCGTTCGACGCGCTCCAGCCGATCTCCGCCCCGCCCCTCAAGAAGTGCGAGACCTGCGGGGGCAAGGTCGAGCGCCAGATCGGGTCCGGCGCCGGACTGATCTTCAAGGGCAGCGGATTCTACATCACCGACTACAAGCGCAAAGGCTCCTCCGAGCCCTCCTCCAAGAAGGACAAAAGCGGCAAGTGAGCTTCCGGCAGGCCTCGCCGGCGACCGCTCCGCGCCTGATCATCCTCTGGTGGGTGTTGACGGTCTCGTACGCTGCGCTCATCTTCCATCTGTCCTCTCTCTCCAAGCCCGCTCCGTTCCTCGACGGCATCATGAAATATCACACGGACGCGCTGTTGCATGGTGTAGAATATGGCGTTCTCGGCTGGCTCCTCATGGGCTCGCTGACGCTGTCGTTGCCGATCCTCGGGCGAAGGGAGCTCGTTTTCATCGCCTGGGTCCTCTGCGTGCTGTACGCGGTTTCGGACGAGTGGCATCAGTCCTGGGTCCCGGGAAGAGAAGCCAGCTCGATGGACCTCGCCGCCGACGCGGTCGGCGGCCTCATCGGTATCATCGTCCGCGACAGAACCACCCGAAAGAAGCGAGACCTCCATGCCTCACATCCGACCGTTTAAGGCCTGGCGCTACGACGCGCGCATCGCCGGCCGGCTCGACCGTGTGTACGCGCCTCCCTATGATGTCATCTCCGCCCGCGAGCAGGCCGCGCTCAAGTCGCGCTCGCCCTACAATTTCGTCCGCGTCGAACTGCCGGACGGCCGTGACGGCGCTCAGAAGTACGCCGCCGCAGCGGACATCCTCAAGGATTGGCGCCGCCGGGGAGTCCTGCGTCTGGAGGAGGCTCCGTCGCTGTACGTGTACGTCCAGGACTACCGCGAAGGTTCGCGCAAGGCGACCCGAGTAGGTTTCCTGGCCGCGATGCGCCTCGATGAAGGCGCCGTTCTCAAGCATGAAAATACCCTGGCCAAGCCCAAGAAGGACCGCATGGCCCTGCTCAAGAAGGTCCGGGCCAACCTCAGTCCGATCTTCGGGTTGTTCGAGGACCCCTCCGGCGCGGTCCAGCGGCAGCTGCTCAAGACGCTCAAGGGTGTGCCGCAGGTGGACGTCACTGTCGATGGTGTGCGTCACCGGCTGTACGTCGAATCGCGTCCGCAGGTCATCTCGGCGGTCTGCCGCGGCCTGTCCTCCCGGCCGATGTTCATCGCCGACGGCCATCATCGCTTCGAGGTCGCCTCGATGTACCGCCGCGCGATGGGTTCCCGGCGCAGGGACCCCAAGGCCGGCTGGAACTACGCGATGGTCTATTTCACCGATTGCCGGCACAACCCGTTCACGATCTGGCCGACGCACCGGCTGGTCCGTACGCCCAAGGGCTGGACGGCCGACAAGCTCGCCGGGCTCGGCCGTCTGTCGCCTCAGAAGGACCTGAGATCGACGCTGGCGCGCTTGTCGGCCACCCGGGCCGAAGCGGGGGCGGTGTACGACTTCGGGCTGTACACCAGGAAGGACGGGTTCCGGTTCTTCGAGCTCGATGGCCGTCTGGCCCCGCGTCGATCGGAGGGTCCGGTCGAGCTTTTGGACGTGGCGGTCCTGCACCGCCGGTTGATCGAGCCGGTGTTCGGCATCCGCGCGATCGAGAAGTCCGAGGACATCGATTTTACGCGCAGTGCCGAGGAGGCCGTCGAACGGGTCCGTTCCGGAGAGTTCGGTCTGGCGGTCTTCCTGCGTCCCACTTCTCTGGACGAGATGCTCACCGTCTCCAAGAAGGGGCTCAAGATGCCCCAGAAATCGACCTACTTCTATCCCAAGCTCCTTTCGGGGTTGGTCGTACACGGCCACGACGACGGCGAAGCGGGCCGCTGACCACGTGTTCCGCCCCAGATCGCTCAACTCCCTGACCCTGGTCTTCCCGTGCTACAACGAGGAAGCCAACGTCGGCCGCATGATCGAGCAGGCGGTCGGCGTGGGGGAGGGGTACGGAGTCGATTACGAGGTGATCGTCGTCGACGACGGAAGCGCCGACCGTACGGCCCAGATCGCGCGCTCCGCCGCCGACGCCAATCCCCGTATCCGCCTGGTGCGTCACGAGCGGAACCAGGGCTATGGCGCCGCGCTCCGCACGGGCCTCCGCGCGGCGACCAAGGATTTCGTGTTCTTGACCGACGGCGACAACCAGTTCCAACTGACCGATATCGAGAAGCTCTTCTCCAAGATCGATGGTTGTGACGCGGTGGTCGGTTATCGCATCAGCCGGCAGGACAAGGCGCACCGCCGTTTCAACGGCGCCGTATGGACCCGCACGGTCCGCCTGATCTTCGGTCTGCAGGTCAGGGACATCGATTGCGCTTTCAAGCTGTTCCGACGCCGCTGTTTGCAAGACTTGCAGCTCGAGTCCGAACAGCTGTTGATCCACGCCGAGATCCTGGCGCGGCTCAAGAAGAAGCGGTGCCGCATCGAGGAGATCGGTATCCCGCACTATCCGCGTACCGCCGGCCAGGCGAGCGCGACGGCCCTGCCCAAGGTGATCAAGAGCGTGGGGGAGCTTTTCCGCCTGTATTGGCGGATCCGTTGAGGTGTTCGGCGGTATTGAATTGATGTTTTTTGCTGTGCTATGATGTGAGCTTCATAGGCGGATTTTGTATCGTTTTGCAAAGGAGACCGCTTGTCCCCTTTCGAATCTCGGGCTAAAGTCAATTCGGTCCGCATCCTCAAGCGTCGCGACATTCCCGAAGGTCTTTGGACCAAGTGCGAGGAATGCGGCGAGATCATCTACAACAAGACCCTCGAGGAAGGCAATAAGGTCTGCCCGAAGTGCGACCATCACTTCACGGTGCCCGCCTATGAGCGTGTGGCGCAGTTGGTCGACGAGGGTTCCTTCCGGGAGATGGACAAGGGCCTGTCCTCCGGGGATCCGCTCAAGTTCAAAGGACCCAAGTCCTATCCGTCCAAGATCAAAGAAGACCAGGAAGCCACGGGACTGACCGACGCCGTGGTGACCGGCACGGGGCTCCTGCACGGCCGCGGGGTGGCGCTCGGTGTAACGGATTCGCGCTTCATCATGGGTTCGATGGGGTCGGTGGTCGGCGAAAAGCTCACGCGCATGATCGAAAAAGCCACCTCCGAGCGTCTGCCGGTGGTCATCGTCTCCGGGTCCGGCGGCGGAGCGCGCATGTACGAGGGGATGTTCTCGCTCATGCAGATGACCAAGACCTCGCAGGCGCTGGCGCGTCATCATGAGGCGGCATTGCCGTACATTTCCGTGCTGACCAACCCGACCATGGCCGGCATCATGGCCAGCTTCGCGTCGCTGGGCGATTTCATCCTGGCCGAGCCGCGAGCGCTCATCGGTTTCACGGGTCCGCGCGTCATCGAGCAGACCATCCGCCAGCGACTGCCGGAGGGGTTCCAGACGTCGGAGTTCCTTTTGGAGCACGGTATGATCGACAAGATCGTGCACCGCCGCCAGCTCAAGTCCGTACTGCATCAGCTCATCGAGGCGGTGGGCGGGGCCCCGGCGGCCGGCTCCGGCGCCCGCGGTCACAACGAGGACGCATAGGAAAGGACGTCATGGCCCAGGTCAGTCTCGTCAACGTCAACAAGATCTACCCCGGCAACGTCCAGGCGGTCTTCGACGCCAACCTTTCGATCGAGAAGCGTGAATTCATCGTGCTCGTCGGTCCTTCGGGCTGCGGCAAGACCACGCTGTTGCGTATGATCGCCGGCCTCGAGGACATCTCGACCGGCAAGATCCACATCGGCGACAAAGTGGTCAACGACATTCCCCCCAAGGACCGTGACATCGCGATGGTGTTCCAGAACTACGCGCTGTACCCCCACATGACGGTCTTCGAGAACATGGCCTTCGCGCTCAAGCTGCGCAAGTACCCGAAGGACGAGATCAACAAGCGCGTCAACGAGGCCGCCGAGATCCTCGATATCAAGAAGTACTTGGACCGCAAGCCCAAGGAGCTCTCTGGCGGTCAGCGTCAGCGGGTGGCCCTGGGCCGCGCTATCGTCCGCAAGCCGCTGGTCTTCCTCTTCGACGAGCCGCTCTCCAACCTTGACGCCAAGCTCCGCGTGCAGATGCGCACCGAGATCAAGAAACTGCACCAGCGCCTGCAGGCCACCATCGTGTACGTCACGCACGACCAGACCGAGGCGCTCACCATGGGCGACCGCATCGTCGTGCTCAAGGACGGCGTCATCCAACAGGTGGCCGACCCGTTGACGCTCTACGAGAAGCCCGTCAACAAGTTCGTCGCCAGCTTCATCGGTAGTCCGCCCATGAACTTCCTCGACGGCCAGATCGTCAAGATGGACGGAAAGCTCTTCTTCCAGAGCGGGCCGTTCCGCGTGCGTGTCGTCGACGCGATGGTGCCCAAGGTCGCTCCGTTCGAGAACAAGGAATTGACGCTGGGTATCCGCTCCGAGGATATCTACGACAAACTGTTCGCTTCGATCTCGGCCCCGGACAATACGATCCGGGCCACCTGCGAGGTGGTGGAGCCGATGGGGGCCGAGGCGTTCCTGTACCTGCGCTGCGGCCACAATCAGTTCATCGCCCGCGTTTCGGGGCACATCCACCCCAGCGTGAACCAGGACTTGGACCTGGTGTTCGACATGGGGCAGGCGCACTTCTTCGACAAGGCCACTGAAAAGGCGATCCTGCACGTCTAAGCTGCGGCCATCGTTCGGCACACGTCCGGCCCGCCTTGACGGGGCGGAAGGGAGGTAAGGGGCGCCTTGCCTCCTTTTTTCATTCCTATCGTCGGTTTCCTGCTCTGGATCGGCCTGTTGGCCGCCGTCATGCCGTCCCTGCGTTTGGAGCTCAACCTCGCCGATCAGGCCGCGGCCCCGCACTTCTTCCTGTCCCAGCTGATCCTGATCCTCGCGTGGGCCTTCTCCGGACCGCTGACAGCCGCGATCCTCACCGGACTGTCGACGCTGATCGTCTTCTACCTGTGCTTGGGCACGCGGCAGCCGGCGTTCTTCCTGCAGGTCCTGGAATACCTGGCGCTGTTCCTCTTCATGGTCTTCTTCCTCTACGAGATCCAGAAGATCACCAACCAGAAGCGCCTGTCCCTCGAGCGGTTGGCCGAGGACATCAACCTCACCGCCGAGGAGATCCAGAAGCGTATCGCGCTCAAAGAAGCGCTCGAGAGGAAGATCGAACGCCTGCTCGGTCTCCAGAAGCTCTCGGCGGAGCTCAAGGACCTCAAGGAGTCCGATGCGGTGGCCAGGCGGCTGGCGGAACACGCGCTGCGCGTCCTGCCGCGGGCCGAGGAGTGCGCGGTGTACGCGATCCGTCCCGAGCATGAGGAGCTGGCGCTCCTGGCGGGGCTCCGCACCGACGAGGCCAGCGTGCGGGAGAAGGAGGGCACGGTCTTCGATCAGTGGGTGCTCAAGCGCTGTCAGGCGATGATGATCGAGGACGCGCGCAACGATTTCAGGTTCCTGACGGACCCCGGAGCCGCGTCTCATGCGCTGCGGTCCGTCTGCGCCTCGCCGCTGGTCACCGAGAACAAGGTGCTCGGGGTCGTTCGCGCCAGCTCCCGGTCGCCCAAGGCGTTCAACTCCGATGACCTGCGCCTCTTGGACGTCATCTCGAGCCTCGGCGCCGTGCATCTGCGCAACATCCTGTTGTACGAGCGGATGGGGGAGCTGGCCATCCGTGACAGCCTCACGGGACTCTACCTCAACCGGTATTTCCAGTACCGCCTGTCCGAGGAGATCCTGCGCGGGGCCTCCTCCGGCAAGCCGCTGTCGCTGATCCTGCTGGATATCGACCATTTCAAACGCTACAACGACGAGTTCGGGCACGCGGCGGGCGATCTGGTGCTGCGGTCCATCGCGACCTTACTGCACGGCTGTCTGCGCTCGACGGATCTGGCCGCGCGGTACGGCGGAGAGGAGTTCGTGGTGTTGTTGCCCGACACCGCCAAGGACCAGGCGGCCCAGTTGGCCGAGCGGATCCGCGCCTCCATCGAGGCCCACCGCATCGTGCTGCGCCGCACCGAAAGCCGCGTCACCGCTTCGCTCGGAGTTTCCTCCTATCCTGAGGACGGCCGGGCCAAGGAGGAGCTGATCTGGGCCGTCGATCGCGCCCTGTACGATGCCAAGGAAAAAGGTCGTAACCGTGTCGTCGTTTGCACCGCGGCCCGCGGCCGTTCGAAGGGCTGACCGTCATGTGGAAACTCCTGGCCCTCAACACGCTGGTCCTCACCCTGATCTTCCTGACGACGTTCTCGGCGAACGTGCGCGTTCGCCGGACGGTGCTGGTGGTGATGCTGGGCTGCGCGGTATACTTCGCTCTCCGCACCGGCACGGACCCCTTCGTCTGGGGATATTACGTGCTCTACGTGTTGACGGCTTTCTGGTGCGCGCGGCAGTTCCGGCGCTGGGCGTTGGCCCGGGCGGCCGCGTTCGACGAAGAACACGAGCTGTTGTCCTCCCGACTGGAGCGTGACCGCTCCATCCTGGCGCGCCGGACCAAGGAGAGCGACGCGCTCGCACGCAAGGCCTCGGAGATCCTCTACGCTTACGACAAGATCAAGGAGATGTCGCGCAGCCTGGACACCCTGGAGACCCTCTTGATCTACGCGGAAGCGCTGCGCCGTGACGAGGATTTCGAGGAGATCAAGCTGTGCGTGTTCGCCGATGAGGCGGCTGACGGACGCCAGTCGCAGGAGGTGTACGCGGTCCGGGGCGAGGATGTCGGGGTGAGCTTCGATCGCGGGGCTTACTTGTCCAAGCCGGAACGCTCGCGGACGACCCTCTTCCCATCGGACCAAGCGCTCATCGCGCGGGTGCTCGAGAGCGGAGAGACCGCCGAGGTGCGGGCCCACCGCCGCCGGTCGGCGGCGCTGCCCGTCTTGGTGCAGGAGCGGATCGTCGGCGTACTGGTCCTGCATGGGGCCCCCGCCGACCCCGGGCCGTTGGCGGAGGTGCTGACCGACCGGTTCCTGTCGGAGATGCAGCGCGTCAAGCTGTACGAGCGCGTCGAGACGCTGGCCATCACCGACGGATTGACGGGCGTCTATGTGCGCCGGCATTTGATGGAGCGTCTGGAAGGCGAGGTGGAACGCTGCCGCCGCTTCGGGCTCAAGCTGTCCTTTTTGATGATCGACATCGATCACTTCAAGCGTTTCAACGACGAGCGCGGACATCTGGTCGGCGATGCGGTGCTCAAGCAGGTGGCTTCGACCATACGGCGCAACGTCCGCGAGGTCGATCTGGTCGGCCGCTACGGCGGCGAGGAGTTCGGTGTGCTCTTGGTGGAGACCGACGAGTCGAGCGCGTTCCTGATCGCCGAGCGTATCCGCCGGTCCATCGCTGAGGCGGTGTTCCGCGTGTACGACGAGCGTCTGGCCGTGCATGTCAGCATCGGCTGCGCCACGTTGTCCAAGACGGTCTCCGAGCCCAACCTGCTGGTCGAGGCGGCGGACTCGGCGCTGTATCAGGCCAAGCGGCAGGGCCGTAACCGAGTCTGCTTGTCGAGCCTGCCGGACCTGGCTTGAGACCGCGGCATCCGGGCTTGGCGCGGGGACGAAAAACGGTATAATGACGCGAATGGATCCGGAGGTCCGAAGATGAAGACGGCTGCGATCGGTGTGGATATCGGCGGGACGGGAGTCAAGCTGGCGCTGGTCTCCTCGTCGGGCCGGGTCTTGACGCGGGACACGTTCGCTACGCGCGACCACGCCGGGCGCGAGGCGCTGCTTGCGGAGCTGTCGCGCCGGATCCGCGGCCTGGCCGACGAAGGCCGGCGGCGGGGGATGCGGATCGCCGGCGCGGGTGTGGGCGCTCCGGGACCCATCGATGTCGAGCGCGGTTTTGTGTACTTCTTCCCGAACATCCCGGGCTGGAAGAACGCCCCCATCCGTTCGCTCCTGGAACGTCGCACGGGTCTGCCCGTCCGTGTGGACAACGACGCCAACGCGATGGCTCTCGGAGAGTCGATCTTCGGAGCGGGGCGCGGCGCGCGTAACCTGATCGCATTGACGCTGGGTACGGGCATCGGGGGCGGGATCGTGATGGACGGACGCCTGTTCCACGGCCCGGCGTATTCGGCCGCCGAGATCGGGCACATCGTGATCAACGAGAACGGCCCCAAGTGCGGCTGCGGCAACCGCGGATGCATCGAAACTTATGTCGGCAACGGCCATTTTGTCCGGGCGGTCCGCGAGCGCCTGGCCCGCGGCGAGAAAAGCATCCTTTCGCGCTGGGTTCGCGAAGGACGGGAGCTCACCCCGCTCTTGGTGGCGCGCGCTGCGGATCGAGGCGACCGGCTGGCGGTCGACCAATGGCGGATCACCGCCACGCGTCTGGGTACGGTCCTGGCGGGGTTGGTCAACGTGCTCAATCCGGAGCGGATCGTGCTGGGCGGGGGGATCGCGCTCAACCGCAAGCATATCTTTCCCGTTGTGACGCAAGTCCTTCGAGAAAAAGCTTTTCCCATCGCTGCGCGTTCTGTTAGAGTAGTCCCCGCCGCTCTCGGTACGGACGCCGGCACCGTGGGTGCGGCGGCCCTCGTTTTTGCGTCCGTTCCACGGTCCGGCAAGACGGGCCGGCGAGACTCGTAGAACGACCCAAATGACCCTTCGAAAAAACCTCATCCCTTTTTTGGTCCTGATCGTTCCCGGTCTTTTGGGTGGAACGGCCAGAGCCGCCGATGCCCCGAGCGGAGATCCCATCAAAGTGCTCGGCGAGACCGTCGAGTATTTCCACGAAGAACAGAAGGTCATCGGGACCGGCAACGTCAAGATCGATTACGAAGACACGCTCCTCACCGCCGACAAGATCACCGTCTACACCGAAACGGGACAGGCGTTGGCCGAAGGCAACGTGACGTTGGTCCAGAAGGACAATACCTACAAAGGTCCCCGCGGCGAGTACAATTTCAAGACCCACAAGGGTCGCGTCGAGCAGATGGACGCGCAGTTCGGACCGCTGTACGGCAAGGCCCGGCAGGTGGAGCGTGTGGACGAAGGCCACTTCCGCGCCACCGACGGGTATGTGACCACCTGCTGCGGCGACAACCCCTTTTATAAGATCCAGTCCAAGCAAGTCGACATCCACCCGGGCCAGAAGGTCACCGTGCGCAACGCGATGCTGGTGGTCCGCGGTGTGCCGATCCTTTTCATCCCGTACTACACCCAGCATTTCGTGAACTTCGACCGTTTTCCCGTGGAGCTGGTGCCCGGCAAGGATTCGGAGTGGGGGATGTTCCTGCTCAGCCGCTGGCGCTACCAGCTCGGTCAGAGCGAGGAGTTCTCCTCCAAGGGCAATGTCCTGGTCGATTGGCGCGAGGAGAACGGGCTGGGCGGCGGTTTTGAGAACATCTACAAAGGCAAGCGTATCGGCCGCGGCGCCATTCGCGCCTACTACATCGACGACAAGGACGCGCCCGACCATCTGGACTCGGACCGCTACCGGGTCCAATGGCGCCACCAACTGCAGATCAACGAATACACTCAGCTGACGGCGGAGTACCACAAGCTCAGCGACGCGGACATGACCAAGGATTTCTTCTTCCGCGAGGAGTACGAAAGGGACGTCAATCCCGACACGTACGTGTCGCTGGTCGTCAACCGCCCGGAGTACGGCCTCATGCTGCTCGACCGCGAGCGCGTCAACGACTTCGCCACGGTGGTCGAACGCAGCCCCGAGGTGCGTTACGACACCTACCAGAAGCCGTTCCAAGGCACCGACATCTTCTACCGCCAGGAGGTCCGCGCCGCCAATCTCAAGAAAGAATTCGGGCCCACCGAGCATCAGATCGACGCCGGACGCATCGATACCGACCACACGCTCCTGTACCGCGCCAAGGCAGGCCCCGTTTCCGTGACGCCCCGTATCGGAACGCGCCAGACGTACTACTCCAGGACACTGCCCAACGAGGACGAGGAGGATGCCTTCCGCGGCACGGTCGACCCCGGCGTCGACGCCAGCGTCCGGTTCTTCAAGACGTACGACGTCTATCTGCATAAGTACGGGCTCGACTACAACCAGGTCCGCCACATCTTCAATCCGACCGTCAGCTACAATTTCAGACCCAACCCGACCCGTCCGCGCACGGTGCTGCAGCAGTTCGACGCGATCGACGCGATCGACAAGCAGCACTACCTGCGTTTCAATTTCCAGAACACCCTGCAGACCAAGGAGCACGACCGCGGTACCCTGCGTTCACGCGAGATCGCGCGCATCATCCCGTTCTTCGACATGGATTACGACACGCATCACGTCGAGAACCTCGGCTACGATGCGGAGTTGTCGCCGTACCCGTGGCTGGGCATCGAGTCCGACGGTCTATACAACACCCACCTGAGCCAGTGGGAGATCATCAACGCCGACCTCAACATCCGCCGCGGCCCGTTCGAGTTCGGCATCGGACAGCGGTTCATCAACGACGAGAGCAATCAGACCACCGCCGAGGTCCGCTGGACGATCAACGAGCGCTGGGCCGTGCGCGTCTATGAGCGCTACGATTTCGAGCGGCAGGCCCTGGACGACGAGTTCGAGATCACGGTCTCCCGGGCCTTCGACTGCATCATCATGGATTTCACCTACAACCATCGCGAGGGCGACACGTTCTTCGTGGCGTTCCGGCTCAAGGGTTTCCCGAAGGCCTCGGTCAGCTTGAGCCAGACGTACAATCGGCCCAAGTCCTATGCCCGGCCGTCCCAGCTCTAAGCCCCGCGTTCTTCCCGCATGAAGATCTCCGTCATCGGCTCCGGCTACGTCGGTCTGGTCACCGGCGCCTGCTTCGCCAGCCTCGGCAACGAGGTCGTCTGCGTCGACAACGACCCCGCCAAGATCAAGACCCTGAAGTCCGGCGGCATCCCCATCTACGAGCCGGGCCTGGAAGAGCTGGTCAAGGACGCGGTCAAGAAGAAGAGGCTGTCCTTCACCACCGACATCGCCTCCGCCACCAAGAAGTCGGAGGTGGTCTTCATCGCCGTCGGCACCCCGCCCCGTCCCAACGGGGAAGCGGACCTCTCCTTCGTCGAGGACGTCGCCCAGAAGATCGCCAAGAACCTGGGGGGATACACCGTCATCGTCGAGAAGAGCACCGTCCCCGTCCAGACCGGCCACAAGATCAAGGACACCGTCAAGCACTACGCCCGTAAAGGCGCCCAGTTCGACGTGGCCTCCAACCCCGAGTTCTTAAGAGAGGGTACGGCCATCCAGGACTTCATGCACCCCGACCGGGTGGTGTTGGGGGTGGAGTCGGACAAGGCCAAGAAGGTGCTCTCGGAGCTCTACAAGCCCCTGAACGGCCCCATCGTCATCACCGACATCAAGTCCGCTGAGATCATCAAGCACGCCTCCAACTCGTTCCTGGCCACCAAGATCTCCTTCATCAACGCCATCTCCAACATCTGCGAGGCCGCGGGGGCCGATGTGGAGCAGGTGGCCTTAGGGATGGGCCTGGACAAGAGGATCGGCAAGTCCTTCCTGAACGCCGGCATCGGATTCGGGGGTTTCTGCTTCCCCAAGGACCTGTCGGCCTTCATCCGCATCGCCGAGAAGCTGGGGTACGACTTCGAGCTCCTGAAGGCCGTCGAGCGCATCAACGAGGGCCAGAAGAGCCTCTATCTCAAGAAGGTCGAGGAAGCCCTCTGGAACGTCAACGGCAAGACCCTGGCGGTCCTGGGACTGGCCTTCAAACCCAACACCGATGACATGCGATTCGCCCCCTCCATCGACATCATCACCTCACTGCAGGCCCAGGGTGCCAAGATCCGGGCCTACGACCCCCATGCCATGGAGAGAGCCAAGGACTGCCTGAAGGACGTTACCTACGCCAAGGACGCCTACACCTGCGCCAAGGGCGCGGACGCCCTCCTGGTCCTGACCGAATGGAACGAGTTCAAGGAGCTGGACCTGGTCAAGCTCAAGAAGCTTCTCAAACAACCGGTCGTCCTGGACGGCCGCAACATCTACGACCCGGCCAAGATGAAGCGGCTCGGGTACCGGTACGCGTCGATCGGGCGTGCCGGCTCGACGCAATAGGAAAGGGGCTTAGCGTGGCGGACCTCAAAGGGATCATCCTGGCGGGCGGGCTCGGCAAGCGTCTGGGGCCCCTGACCAAGATCACCAACAAACATCTCTTGCCGGTCTACGACCGGCCGATGATCTACTACCCGCTCTCGACGCTGGTCGAGGCGGGTATCCGCGATATCCTCATCGTGACCGGCGGTCAGCATGCCGGGGAGTTCCTGCGCCTGCTCGGCAACGGACAGGCTTTCGGTCTTGAGCATCTCAATTACACGTATCAAGAGGGCGAGGGCGGTATCGCGCAGGCCCTGGGTCTGGCGCGCCACTTCGCCAAAGGCAGCCGTATCGTGGTCGTGCTCGGGGACAATATCATCGAGAAGAGCATCCGCTCCTGCGTGGACCGTTTCCGCGCTCAGCCGCGCGGAGCCCGGGTGTTGCTCAAGGCCGTTCCCGATCCGGAGCGTTTCGGAGTGGCCACGCTCAAGGGCCGCAGCATCACGGAGATCGAAGAGAAGCCCAAGAAACCCAAGACCAACCTCGCCGTGACAGGGGTCTATATGTACGACGAGAGCGTCTTCGAGATCATCAAGACCCTCAAGCCCTCGAAGCGGGGGGAGCTGGAGATCACCGACGTCAACAACCACTTCATCCGCCGCGGAGAGCTCCAGTACGACGTCATGAAGGGCTGGTGGACGGACAGCGGCACCTACGACTCGTTGATCCGCGCCAATATCCTCGCGGCCCGCAAGGCCGGCAAGAGGATCTCGGACCTCCTCAAGAACCCGCAGGACTGATCCCGGAGCCGCAGCCATGTCCCCGCGCGCCAAGCGAACGATCCTCGTGACCGGAGGGGCCGGGTTCATCGGCTCCTGTCTCATCAAGCTCTGGCTGCGCACCGATCCGGACGTGAGCATCATCAACTACGACAAGCTGACCTACTGCGGCGACCTGTCGCGCCTGAAAGAACTGCGCGCCGAGCGCAGGTACCGGTTCGTCCGGGGGGATGTCGCCGACGCGGCGGCGGTCGAGCGGATCGTCCGCGGCTGTGACGGGATCGTGCACGTGGCCGCTGAGACCCATGTCGACCGCTCTCTGCTCGAAGGCCGGGCGTTCTTCGAGGCCAACACGATCGGGACGTACAACCTCATCGAGGCCGCGCGGCGTTCCGGTGTGCGGAGGATGCTCCTGGTGAGCACCGACGAGGTGTACGGCAGTCGTGACAAGGGCTCGTTCACGGAGAGGGATCCGCTCAACCCCACCAGCCCGTACTCGATCTCCAAGGCCGCCGCGGACCTCCTGGCGACGCGCTATGCGGGCAGTATCGGCGTCGACTGCGTCGTGACGCGCGGGTCCAATACTTACGGCCCTTACCAGTATCCGGAGAAGGTCATCCCGCTCTTCGTGTCCAACGCTCTGCATGACCGGCCGCTGCCGCTGTACGGTGACGGGCGGCAGGTGCGCAACTGGATCCACGTCGAGGACCATTGCCGGGGCATCCTGACGGCGTACCGCAAGGGCAAGGCGGGGGAAGTGTACAACGTCTCCTCGCCGGACTCCCTGCGCAATATCGACCTGACCCGACGCATCCTGCGTATCCTCGGAAAGCCCGAGACGCTGGTCCGGCGTGTGACCGACCGGATCGGACATGACCGGCGCTATGCGATCCGTCCCGACAAGTTGCGAGCGCTCGGATGGAGAACGCGGCGCGCGTTCCCGGAGGGTCTGCGGGAGACGGTGCTCTGGTACCGAGACCATGAGGCTTGGTGGCGGAGGATCAAGGAAAAGAGCGAGGAGTTCAAGCGCTATTACGCGCGTGCCTACGCCGGACGGTTGATGAAGGCCGCCCAGGGCGGACGATGAAGGTCCTGGTCACGGGGTCCAGCGGCATGCTCGGGCAGGTGCTCTCGCGCAAGCTGCAGGAGGACGGCGCGACGGTCGTCAGGACCTGCAGGAGCGGAGCCTCGGGCGCGCTGGCCGCGGACCTGACCGATGAGAACGCGGTGAAGGGGTTGTTCGGCGATGGACCGTACGAGGCCGTCTATCACACCGCCGCCTACTCCGATGTGGACGGGTGCGAGCGCGATCCTGAGCGCGCCCGCCGGGCCAACGCCCTGGCGACGCGCTCGCTGGCCGGCTACTGCTCCGAGACGGGAGCGGTCCTGGTGCATGTCAGTACGGACTATGTGTTCAGCGGACAGAAGGACTCCCCTTACGTCGAGACCGACCCGACCGGTCCCGTGAACATCTATGGTCTGACGAAGCTCGAATCCGAGTATCACGCGCTTCACGCGCGGATCCCGTCGGCGGTGGTGCGCACCAGTTGGCTGTTCGGGGGTCCCAAGGAGACGGATTTCGTCAACGCCATCGTCCGGCGGCTCCGCTCCGACCGGGTCGTGCGCGTGTTGGACGACCAGATCGATTGCCCGACATCCGCCGAGGATCTCTCGACGGCGTTGACCGCGATCGCGGAGGCCCTGCTCGAGCGCCGCCGCCGCGGGGCCGACGGCGCCGAGGTCTATCATGTCTGCAATACCGGCGCGACGACGCGTCTGGAGATGGCCCGGTGCATCCGGGACATTCTCGGTCTCGGCGACGCGAGTGTCGAGCGCTTGTCCCGGCAGGATATCCCCGGACGGCTGGCCGTGCGCCCGCGCCGCAACGTCATGTCTGTCGAGCGGTTCGAGCGGGAGTTCGGGCGGCGTCTGCGTCCCTGGCAAGAGAGTCTTCGCGATTATCTGGTATCGGCCCCATGCGCGTCCTGATCACCGGGATCGGAGGTTTTGCGGGACGTCATCTGGCCGAGCGCCTGTCCCGCACGGGACGCTCGGAGCTCCACGGGATCTACCGCGGACGCCTGTCCGATGAGGTGAGGCCCGAACTGCCCCGCCGCGTCCGGTTGTACCGGGCCGACCTCGCTCGTCCCGACGAAGTGCGCCGGGCTGTCCGCCGCGCGCGTCCGGACCACGTCTACCATCTGGCCGCCGAATCGTTCATCCCGGCCTCCTGGGACGACCCGGTGCATGCGGTGCGCAACAATGTTTTCGGCGAACTACATCTTCTCGAGGCGTTGCGCGCCGAGGGGCTCAAGCCCCGCATCCTGGTCAGCGGATCGAGCGAGGAGTACGGGCGCGTCCTGCCGCGCGATCTGCCCGTGGACGAGGAGACCCCGCTCAGGCCGCTGAGTCCTTACGGGGCCTCCAAGATCGCCCAGACCTACCTGGCGTACCCGTACGGGCTGCGTTTCGGGTTCGCGATCGTGCGCACGCGGGCATTTTCGCATACGGGCCCCGGCCAGCACGAGCGCTATGCGGCCAGCGGTTTCGCGCGGCAGATCGCCCGCATCGAGGCCGGTCTGCAGGAACCGGTGCTCCGCGTCGGCAATCTCGAGGCGGTCAGGGATTTTACGGACGTCCGCGACATCGTGCGCGCTTATCATCTGGCCATCGAGCGCGGTGAGCCCGGCGAGGTGTACAACATCTGCAGCGGTCGCGGACATTCCATCCGTCAGATCGTGGACCATTACGTCAAGCTCAGCCGCGTGCCCGTGCGCGTCGTGCGCGACCCGTCGCGCATGCGTCCGGCCGACGTACCGGTGATGGTCGGCAGTTGCGCCAAGTTCAGGCGCCGGACCGGTTGGCGGCCCCAGGTGCCGTTCCGGCGGACGCTCGAGGACCTGCTGGAGGATTGGAGGAGGAGGGTGCGTGATCAAGAAGATCGCTGAAAAATTCCGGTCCAGGCGCGCCAGCGTCGCGGTGATCGGGCTGGGGTACGTCGGCCTGCCGCTGGCGACGGCTTTCGCGCGCAGCGGGTTCCGCGTCCGGGGCATCGATCTGGACCGTTCCAAGATCGGACGTTTGCGGCGGGGAGACTCCTACGTGCTGGACGTCCCGTCGGACGACATCAAGGACCTCGTCCGCTCGGGGGCGTTGTCGGTGTCGACGGACTACGCTTCCGTGGCCGCTTGTGACGGCATCGTCATCTGCGTGCCGACGCCGCTGGGCAAGACCAAAGAGCCGGACCTCTCCTATATCCTCAAGGCTACCGAGCGCATCGCCGGTCATCTGAAGAAGGGCCAGCTGATCGTGCTCGAGAGCACGACCTATCCCGGCACCACCGAGGAGGTCATGCTGCCGGTCCTCCAGCGAGGAGGTCTCAAGGTCGAGCGTGATTTTTACCTGGCGTTCTCGCCGGAGCGAGTGGACCCGGGCAACAAGGTCTATGATGTCGCGTCGATCCCCAAGGTCGTCGGCGGGGTGGGGCCGCGCTCGCTGGAGGCCGCTGCGGCCTTCTATGGCCAGGTCATGAAGACCGTGGTCCCGGTCTCGTCGGCGCGCACCGCCGAGATGGTCAAGCTGCTCGAGAACACCTTTCGCGCGGTCAATATCGGTCTGATCAACGAGGTGGCCATGATGTGCCACCGGCTGGGGCTCGACGTGTGGGAGGTCATCGACGCGGCGAAGACCAAGCCCTTCGGTTATATGCCGTTCTATCCGGGTCCGGGCATCGGCGGGCACTGCCTGCCCATCGATCCGCTCTACCTGTCCTGGAAATCGCGCTTGCACGGGTTCGAGGCCAAGATGATCGAGCTGGCGTCCGGCATCAATGCCGCGATGCCCGGTCATGTCGTCGAGCGTGTCGCCGCGATGCTCAATCGCCGCCGCCGTCCCCTCAAGAGCGCTCACGTCCTGGTGCTCGGTGTCAGCTACAAGCGTGACGTGGACGACCTGAGGGAATCGCCGGCGCTCGACGTCGTGCAGCACCTGCTGGATGCCGGCGTGCGGGTCGGCTTTCACGACCCTCATGTGCGGACGCTCGAGGTCTCCGGTGTCCGGCTGCTCTCACAGCGGCTGACCCCTCAACTGCTCCGGCGTCAGGACTGCGTTGTGGTGCTGACGGACCACGCGGCGGTGGACTACGGACAGGTCGTGCGTTACGCGCCGCTGGTCTTGGACACGCGCAACGCGCTCCGCGCCTACCGCGGACGCGCCAACGTAAGCTTCCTATGAGCGGACCGCGCGGACGGACCGCTCTGGTCACCGGCGGAGCGGGTTTTGTCGGACGGCACCTGGTGCCGGCCCTGCTCGAACGCGGTGTCCGTGTGCGCGTGCTGGACAACTTCATGACCTCCTCGCGCCGAGCGCTCGATCCGGTCCGCGACAGGATCGAGCTGGTCACGGGTGATATCCGCGACGCGGCGGACGCGCGCCGGGCGATGAAGGGGGCTGACGCGGTGTTCCATCTGGCGGCGATCCGGTCGGTGGTGAAGACCGTCGAGGACCCCTTTCTGGCCCATGAGGTCAACGCCACCGGAGTGCTGAACCTGCTCGAGCAAGCCGCCCGGCTCAAGGTCCGGCGCTTCCTGTTCACTTCGACGAGCGCGGTGTACGGAGATGCGCTCGCTCCGCGGCAACGCGAGGACGGGCGGTTGTCGCCGATCTCTCCGTACGGCATCGCCAAACTCGCCGCCGAGCACTATCTGCGCTACTATCATCTGGAAAGAGGCCTCGCGACCACGGCGGTCCGTATTTTCAACGTCTACGGTCCTTGCCAGAACCCGGAGTCGCGATACTCGCTGGTCATCCCGGCGACGCTCGAGAGGCTCTTCAAGGGACGGCCGCCGCTGATCGAGGGTAGCGGCCGGCAGGCCAGGGACTTCGTCTACATCGGGGATGTCGTCGCGGCGCTGCTGGCGGCCTGGGATCGTCGCGCAACGTACGGTCAGGCGATCAACCTGGGCTCGGGCCGCGCGGTGAGCATCGCGCAGTTGATGCAGAAGTTGTCACGGTCGTGCGGGTACGGGGGCTCTCCGAGCTTCGGGCCTCAGAGGCCCGGTGATCCGGACCGGACCTGCGCGGACATTTCGAAGGCGTGCCGTCTTTTGGGTTGGAGACCGAAGGTGTCCCTGGACGAGGGGCTGCGCCGTACTGTCCAATGGTATCGTCAGGAGGTTCGTTCATGATCCGCAAGAAGAGGGTCCAGGGCCGCACCGCGCTCATCACGGGCGGAGCGGGGTTCATCGGGTCGCACCTGTGCGACCGCTTCCTCTCCGAAGGATGGAGAGTGGTCTGTCTCGACAACCTCATCACCGGCAGTCTGGATAACGTGCGCGCCCATGAGAAAGAGCGGCGCTTCGACTTCGTCCGCCATGACATCTCCAAGCCCATCACACTGCCCGGTCGCATCGACGCGGTGCTCCATTTCGCTTCGCCGGCCAGCCCTCCGGATTATCTGCGCTATCCGATCCCGACGCTCAAGGTCGGCGCTCTGGGGACGCACAACGCGTTGGGCATCGCCAAGGCCAAGCGCTCCAAGTTCCTCCTGGCGTCCACCAGCGAAGTCTACGGCGATCCGCTCGTCAGCCCGCAGAGCGAGAGCTATTGGGGCAACGTCAATCCCGTCGGCCCGCGCGGCGTCTACGACGAAGCCAAACGTTACGCCGAGGCGATCACTCTGGCGTACCACCGCGAGCATCGTCTGGACACCAAGATCGTCCGCATCTTCAACACCTTCGGTCCCCGCATGCGGATCGAGGACGGGAGGGTGATCCCCAACTTCATCTCGCAAGCCCTTCGCGGAGAGCCGATGACGCTCTACGGCCGCGGCACGCAGACCCGCAGTTATTGCTACGTGAGCGACCTGGTCGAGGGGATCGTCCGGCTGTTGGGCCGCGGCCCGAACGCCCCGGTGAACATCGGCAATCCCAACGAAATGAGCGTCGCGCGTCTGGCGCGGCTCATCCGTCGGTTGACCGGATCGGACAGCCGTATCGTCCACCGGCCTCTGCCGGTCGACGACCCCAAACGCCGCTGTCCGGACATCCGGCTGGCCCAGCGCTATCTCAAATGGCGTCCCCAGGTCGAGTTGAGCCGGGGTTTGGTCCGAACGATCGAGTACTTCAAGACCCGCGTCGATGCGGGGGGCCGGCGCTGAAGCGTGGGCGTCCGCTCGGCCGAGCCGGAACTGTCGATCGTCGTCCCGGTGTACAACGAAGAGCTCTCTCTGCCCGAAACGCTGAGGCGCCTTAAGGCCTACCTCGATCTCAAGGGCCGGCCCTGGGAGGTCGTCGTTGTCAGTGACGGCTCCGTCGACCGGACCGACACGATCGCATCCGAAGCGGCCGCGGCCGACCCGCGCGTCCGTCATATCCGCCTGGAGCGGAACCGGGGCAAGGGCGCCGCGGTGCGTCAAGGCGTGCGCGCTTCGAAGGGCCGCTATGTCCTCTTCACGGACGCGGACCTGTCCGCTCCCATCAAGGAATCCGAAAAACTGCTCGAACGTCTGATCGCCGGCGCTGACGTCGCCGTCGGTTCGCGCGCGCTGCGCTCGAGCGGATGTGACGTGCGGCAGACACCCAAGCGTTATCTGGCCGGCCGCGTGTTCAATGTGCTCGTACGCTCCGTTCTGGGACTCGGTATCCGGGATACCCAATGCGGGTTCAAGGCTTTCGGCCGCGGCGCGGCCGACCGGCTGTTCGGCGCTCAAACGTTGGAGGGGTTCGGTTTCGACGTCGAGGTCCTGTACCTGGCCCGCAAGTACGGGATGCGCGTGGAAGAAGTGCCCGTCATGTGGTCCCAGGGACCGCGCAGCCGCGTCCGGCTTTGGCGCGACTCCGTACGCATGGCCGCCGATCTTGTGCGGATCCGGCGCCTCCACGGCTGACGCGCTGGGCCCGGCCCCGCCGTTGGGCTATACTATCCCCGTGCCGGAATCTCCCGACGTTACCGTCATCCTGGTCCACCGCGAGGGTTGGGACCGCGCCATACGCTGTCTGGCGGCGGTCCGGGCCACCGTGCGCTCGTGTTCGTGCGAAGCGGTCCTCATCGATAACGCCTCGAAGGACGACGCCTCGTCAGAGGCGGTCCGCGCCGCGGGGAGCTTGCCCGTGACCCTCCTGCGCAACGCCGGGGACCTCGGGTACGGGTCCGCCTGCGACCAGGGTATGAAGCTGGCCCGCGGCCGCTATCTCTTGCTCATCGATCCCGATGTCGAACTCGCGCGTGAGGCCGTCGACCGGGCCGTGCATCATTTGGACCTGCATCCCGATATCGGCGTGTTGGGAGGGCGACTCGTCGATGAGCGCGGCGCCTACCTGCGCGGGACGACCGGTCACCACCCGACGTTGGGCCGCCGGCTCCTGCAACGTCTGGGATCCCCGTACCTGCCTCCCTTGGCCGGCAAGGGTTGTGATCTGCGGCGTGAGCCCGCGGAACCGACCGATGTCGATTGGGTCAGTCCGGTCTTCTTGTGGGTCCGCCGCACCGCCGCCGATAAGGGCGGGCCGTTGGGCGCCCGACCGTCCGACCGCGACCGGGCCGCCGCTTGGTGTCGACGCATCCGCCAGGCCGGTTGGAGGGTGGTCTATTTCCCGCACGCTCAGGGCATGAGCCGGTCTTCCGACCGAGCGAGCTTCCGGTGACCTCTCCGCGCTTCGGAGCCGCCCCCAACCGTCTGGCGTCCGAAAAAAGCCCGTACTTGCTCCAGCACGCGCATAACCCCGTCGATTGGCGGCCCTGGGGACCGGAGGCGTTCGCGGAGGCCAAGCGGACCGACCGCCCGCTGTTCGTCTCCATCGGATATTCGACCTGCCACTGGTGCCACGTCATGGAGCGGGAGTCCTTCGAGGATCCCGCGGTGGCCGAGGAGCTCAACCGGTATTTCGTTCCGGTCAAGGTCGACCGCGAGGAGCGGCCCGATATCGATCACCTGTACATGGAATACGTGATGGCCGTCAACGGCCACGGGGGCTGGCCGATGAGCGTTTTTGTCACGCCCGAAGGCAGGCCTTTCTACGGGGGTACGTATTTTCCGCCGCAGGATCGCTACGGCATGCCGGGCTTCAGGACGCTGATCGTTTCTTTGGCGGAGGCCTGGCGGACCCGCCGCCAGGAGATCGAGACCTCGGCGGCCTCGGCGGCCGATTACCTGAGGACGCGCTCCGAGCAGACCGTCGGCGTCGAGGCGCTCGGCGAGGAGACGTTCCGGGATTTCATCGAGCACCAGAGCGGCGCCTATGACGCGGACAGGGGAGGGTTCGGCGGGGCCCCCAAGTTCCCGAGGCCGCACGTGCTCTCGGCGCTCCTGGTCTCCGCGCGCCGTACGGGCTCGCGTCAGGCCGTCGAGATGGCGCTGGGTACTCTCGAAGCCATGCGCCGCGGAGGGATGCGCGACCAGCTCGGCGGGGGTTATCACCGCTATTCCACCGACGCGCGCTGGTTCCTGCCGCACTTCGAGATCATGCTCTATGATCAGGCGCTCTTGGTGCACGCTTACCTCGACGCCTATCAGACCGCCCGTCGACCCGAGGACGCCGAGGCCGCGCGCGGCATCCTGCGGTACGTCGACAGCCGCTTGACGGGTCCGCACGGAGCCTATCTGTCGGCCGAGGACGCCGATAGCCTGCCCTCGCCCTCGGCGTCGCACAAGAGCGAGGGCGCTTACTATATCTGGTCGACCGAAGAGGTGAGGCGCTTGCTCGGACAGGACGCGGAGCTTTTCATCTCGAGGTACGGCTTGCTCGAGCGCGGCAACGTCGACAATGATCCGCACGGGGAGTTCACGGGCCGCAACGTGCTCTATCAGGCGTTGACGCTCGAGCAGGTCGCGGAGCGCTCGGGTCTGGGAGCGGGTGAGGTGGAGCGGCGATCGGAGGCCTCCCGGCTCAGGTTGCTCCAGGAGCGCGCCAAGCGCCCGGCGCCGCATCTGGACGACAAGGTCCTGGCGGATTGGAACGGTCTGATGATCGGCGCATCGGCACGGGCCGCTTCGGTGCTCGGAGAGCCGGCATACCTCGAGCGCGCGCGCTCTGCGGCGCGTTTTGTCTCCGAGCGCATGGTGGGGCCGGACGGCGCTCCTCTGCACCGTTATCGTGACGGGGAGTCCGCCATCCGCGCCACGCTGGACGATCTGGCGTTCCTGGCGGACGGGTATCTCTGGCTCTACGAAGCCGGCCAGGAGCCGGAGTGGCTCGAGCGCGCGATCGGACTGGCCGAACGCATCGAGCGCGATCACCGGGACCCGCAGAGCGGAGCTTGTTATCTGACGGCCGCCGACGCCGAACCGCTGGTCGCCCGGCCATTGCAGACCTACGACGGCGCCGTGCCGGCCGGCGGTTCGGTGGCCGCGGACGTTTTTCTCCGCCTGGGCTCCCTCACCGGCCGTTCGGAGTGGACGGCGGCGGGGGAAAGGATCCTGGCTTCGTTGTCCGCGCGCCTGGCGGCCGAACCTTCGGCCCATCCACGGCTGTTGATGGCCCTCGATCGCTCGATGGGTCCGGCGCTGGAGATCGTGATCGCCGCCGATGAGCCTGATGATCCCACCGTCAGCGCGTTCTTACGTGAAATTCATTTGCCCTTTGTACCGAATAAAACTATCATGGTCCACACGAGCGGAAAAGCCGGCCGGACGCTCCACCGGCTCTCCGTTGCCGTAGCGGGCAAGACCCCCGTTGCCGGACGCCCGTGCGTCTACTTGTGCGCGGGCGGGACCTGCTCGGAACCGCTGACGGAACCCGCCGCTCTGGCCCGGGCCCTGCGGGACCTGGCCGACCGGCGCTGACCGGAGCGACCCTTCGGACCTTCTGAAAGGACTACGATGCCGGGTATGGAGATGGCGATGCAGAGCCGTTTGGGACAGGCCCTCAAGTACGGGCAGAGCTTCTGGTACGACGGATTGATCGGAGCTGCGGAATTCGACCGTCTCATTCGCGAGGACGGCGTTCGCGGCGCCACGACCAATCCGGCGATCTTCGAGAAAGCCCTCAATTCCAGCGCTTACGACGCGGATATCCGCCGACTGGCGGCCTCGGGTCATGACGCCGAGGAGATCTACCGTCAGCTGGCCGTGCGCACGGTCGCCGAAGTCGCCGATCTGTTCTCGGGCGTGCACCGGGATTCATCGGGTGCCGACGGCTACGTGTCCATCGAGGTGAGTCCCCGCCTGGCCTATGATACGGCGGGTACGGTCCGAGAGGCGCTGGACCTCTGGGGGCGACTGGCGCGTCCCAATGTCATGATCAAGGTTCCCGCGACGCGCGAAGGCCTCCCGGCGGTCGCGGAGCTCATCGCCCGCGGGATCCACGTCAATGTGACGCTGATCTTCTCGGTCGAGCGCTACCGCCAGGTCATGGACGCCTATCTTTCGGGTCTTGAGCGCCGCGCCGCCACAGGCGCTTCGCCGGCTGGGATCTCATCGGTGGCGAGCTTCTTCGTCAGCCGCGTGGACAGCTCCGTCGACGCTCTGCTCGAGAAGCGCTATCCTTCCGGTGACGCCGTCCGCTCGGAGCTCGAAGGCCGGCTGGCCATCGCCAACTGCAAAGCCGCCTACCGGGAGTTCCGGCAGGCCTTCACATCCGAGCGGTTCAGGGTCCTTGAGCGCGCCGGCGCGAGGGTCCAGCGTCCGCTGTGGGCCAGCACCGGCACCAAGAACCCCAAGTACAGCGACGTGCTGTACGTCGAGACGCTGATCGGACCCGATACGGTCAACACCATGCCCCCGGCGACCATGGACGCGTTCCGCGACCATGGCACCGCGGCCGATACGCTGCAGCAGGGCACCGAGGCGGCGCTGGCCGCGCTCGAAACGGCCCGTCGGTCCGGTATCGATCTGGACGCGATCACCGCCGATCTCGAAGGTCAGGGCGTGAAACTATTCGTCGATGCGTACGACAAGATCATTTCATCCATAGGAGCCAAGATCCGATGACGCAGGAGACCGGTGTGTCGCTCGAGGATATGAGGACGTTTTTCGGGGAGGAGGACGGCTCGGCGGTCCGGGAGTGGATCGATCGGGCGCGCCGCACGTCGCTGGCGGCGAGATTGTGGAAAAAAGAAACGGCCCTCTGGACCAAGGATGCCGCCGGACAGGCGGAGATCGCCCAGCGTCTCGGCTGGCTCGAGGCTCCGGACCGGGCTTCCAAGACCGTCCCGGAGTTGACGGCTTTTGCCGCCGAGGTGAAGGCGGATGGTTACACGAACACCGTGCTGATCGGCATGGGAGGCTCCAGTCTGGCCGCTGAAGTCTACCGCAACGTCTGCGGGCTCAAGGCCGGTCACCCCGAGCTCACCGTGCTGGACAGTACCGACCCGGGGCGCGTGCGTGACGTCGAGGCGCGGCTGGACCTGACCAAGACGCTGTTCCTGGTCTCGAGCAAATCCGGCGGGACCATCGAGCTGGTCTCGCTCTACAAATATTTCGCGGACCGCGTCCGCTCGGTCAGCGGCGAAAGCTGGGCGAAGCAGTTCGTCGTGATCACCGATCCCGGCTCGCCGTTGGAGGCTTCGGCGCGCAAGGACGGTGTGCGCCGTGTGTTCCATGGCTACCCCGATGTGGGAGGGCGGTTCTCGGCGCTCACCCTGTTCGGCCTGGTGCCCGCGGCGCTGATCGGCGTCGACGTGGCCAAGGTGCTGGCTTCGGCCAAGACCATGGCCGCTCGTTGCGCGGGATCCGTGGACGCCTCGGAGAATCCCGCCGTGGTCCTCGGTACCGCCATGGCGGTGCTCGCCGAGTCGGGCCGAGACAAGCTGACCTTCGCGTTGCCGCGTCGACTGGCGTCCTTCGGGGATTGGGCCGAACAGCTGGTGGCGGAGTCGAGCGGGAAGGAAGATGTCGGTATCGTGCCCGTGGTCGGAGAGGGGTCGGACAAGCCCGGGGTCTACGGAGCGGACCGGTTCTTCGCGGTCATGGAATCCTCGCAGGAGCCCGCGGAGGCCTTCACGGCCGCGCTCGAACGGGCGGGACAGCCCTATGTCAGTCTGCGTGTGGATTCTCCGGAGGACATCGGAGGACAGTTCTTCCTGTGGGAGGCGGCTACGGCGATCGCCTGTTCACTGCTCAAGGTCAACGCGTTCGACCAACCCGACGTTCAGTCGGCCAAGGACCGCACCAAGACCATCCTGTCCAAGCTCTCCGCCGGCGCTCAGGTGGAGCTGCGGCGTTCGGAACACACGCTCGAGGCGTTCTGGGACAACCTCGAAGAGGGCGACTATGCGGCGATCCTGGCGTTCCTCCCGGACCGGCCGGAACTGCGTTCCGAGCTGGAGGGGTTGGCCGATGCGATCCGCCGCAAGACACGCTCCGCGGTGACGCTCGGTTTTGGACCGCGGTACCTGCATTCGACCGGTCAGTTGCACAAGGGGGGTCCAGGCCGAGCGATCTTCCACATCATCACGGCCGAGCCGGCCGAGGACGTCGCGGTGCCCGGCGAAAGCTATACCTTCGGTCAACTTGAGACAGCCCAGGCCATGGGCGACTATACCGCGTTAGAGGAAAAAGGGCGCTGGGTCTTCCATAGCCGCCTGGAGCGTCCCGACGCCGCCTCGCTCAAAGCCCTCTGCGGCTCCGTGCGCAAGGCCCTCACGGCCTAGGCCCGTGAGATTCACGGCGACGGCCATCGAAGGCGTCTGGATCATCGATCCCGAGGTCAGCGGCGACGCCAGGGGGTTTTTCCTCGAGAGCTACAACGTCGAGGCCTTCCGCCGGCACGGTATCGACGCGAAGTTCATACAGGACAATCATAGCGGTTCCCGCCGAGGAGTGGTCAGGGGACTTCACTACCAGCTGCCGCCGCGCGCTCAAGCCAAACTGGTCCGCGTGATCCGCGGCGCGGCCTATGATGTGGCGGTGGATATCCGCCGCGGCTCCCCGACCTTCGGGCGCTGGGTGGCCGAAACGCTTTCCGAGTCCAACCGCAAGATGATGTACATCCCGACCGGATTCGCGCACGGGTTCATGGCCCTCGAGGATCGGACCGAGTTCCTCTATAAGGTCTCGGACGCCTACGCGCCGGAGTCGCAGCGCGGCATCCTCTGGGACGATCCGCGCATCGGCATCCACTGGCCCGATCCCGGCGCCCCGCTCGTCCTCTCCGACAAGGACCGTACCCAACCGACCCTCGAGGCGGCCGAACTGCCCTGAGCGACCACATCTACGTCGACACTCAGGAAGGTGTGGAGCGGGCGCTGGGCGATCTGACGCGGGCGCCCTGGGTCGCCGCTGATACCGAGGCGGACAGCCTGCATCATTTCCGCGAGAAGCTCTGCCTCATCCAGATCAGCGGCCCTGAGAGGGACTACGTGATCGATCCCCTGGCGCCGGTCGATCTGTCGGGCCTGGCCGCGGCGCTCGCGGACAAGGTCATCGTTTTTCACGGCGCGGATTTCGACGTGCGAATGCTCCGCCGTGTCTGCGACCTGCGGCCGCAGGCGATCTTCGATACGCTGATCGCCGCGCAGCTGCTGGGTTACCCGAAACAGGGTTACGCCGATCTGGCCGAGCGGCATTGCGGTGTGCGGCTCTCCAAGGCGGCCCAAAAAGCCGACTGGTCCCGCCGGCCTCTGGCGCCCGACATGCTCGAGTACGCGGCCAACGACACCCATCATCTGGGGGAGATCCGGTTCCGGATGGAGGAGGAGTTGCGCGCGGCCGGAAGGCTCGAATGGCACCGCCAGAACTGCGCGCGTCTGCTCGATGCGCTGTTGACGGAGCGCCCCGAGCCCGAAGACGAGCTGCCCCCCTGGCAGATCAAAGGCTCCAAGGACCTGCCGCCGAGGGGTTTGACGGCCCTGCGCGAGCTGTGGATGTGGCGCGATGAGGTGGCGCAGAAGAAGGACAGGCCGCGTTTCAAGGTCCTGCACAGCGAGACGCTCATCGAGCTGTGCAAGTTCTATGCTTCGGCCGCCTGGAAGGGTGATGCCGGAGAGTGTCCCAAAGCACCCTCCAACGTCCGCGGCGAATATCGCCGCGAGCTCAATGCGTGTTTCAAGCGGGCCGATGCGGCCGAACCGGTCAAGTACCAGTATCCGCCCAAGACCCCGCGCAAAAAATGGAGCAACGCCGACAGCTCGCGCTTGAGCGCGCTCAAGACCGAGCGTCAGCGCCTGGCCGCGGACCTCGGCCTGCAACCGAGCCTCGTAGCGACCAACGCTGTCCTCGAGGACATCGCTTCGCTCAACCCCTCCGATATCGGCGCGCTGGCCTCGACGGGGCGCTTGCTGCCCTGGCAGGTGGAGCAGGCGGGGGAGGCCTTCTTGAGCGCCCTGCGGCACCACGAGGACCCTCGTTACAAGACGAGTTCGTCCTGAGGGGTATTTGACATTTGGGACGATCTTGGATAAGTTCTACTTGAACCTTCCTTGGATAGGAAAAGCCCGATGAAGAAACCTTTTCTGCCTTTCATGATCGCGCCTGTCCTCATGGCGGTCTGTGCCGGATGGACGGTAGCGCTGGCCGCGACCGACGACCTCAAGCTCACGAAGAACGTCTTCACCGCCTATCCGGACTCCGATTACGGTTCACTGCACGTGGCGGCGCAGGTCGGCGGAGCTACGGATCTTTCGGGTAAGCTGCTCATGGTCGCCGTGCGCCGCGGCGACTGCGCGGACGACGCCTGCCGGGAGACGTTCCAAACGAGCATTTTTGGCCGGGCGGAACTGCCGGAAGGCCGATATTTCGCCGCGATCGCGACACCCGAGGGCGGATCCGGGGTCTACGGTGTGAGGATGGGGGGTTTTCTGAGATCCGCTCCCGTCGAAGGCGTGGCGCAGACGTCCTTGCAGGGATGGGTCTTCGTGTGTGATGACAAGGAGAGCGCCGTTCTACCGCCGCCAGCGATCGCTTTTACGGTCGAACCGGGACTGACCCTGCCCGAACCCTGAGCCGGGGATCCTCCCGGGCTCAGCTCAGCCAGCCCTTCTTCTTCTCTTTGGTATCGATGAGCTTGCCGTCCTCCATGTCCTTGGCGACGGCATAGCCGCCGATGGCCCCGCCGGCGATCAGAGCCGCGGCGCACCCGCTCAGCAATGACGCGCTCAAGAGAACCGCGACCACCATCAAGGCCGACGAGAGGCGCCTCAAGGAAGGATCAATAGCGGAAGGACAGTCCCGAGAGGGCCGTCCAACTGTCATAGTTGTACAGGTAGAAATCCTCGAATTTCTGGTTGGAATCGGCCATCGTGTACGAAAACGAGCCGATCCAGGAGAGGTTCGCCGTAACGGGCCAGGAGACGCGGGCCGACAACACGTGCTTGTCGTCCTCTTCGTCCGAGGTGCCATAGACACCCGCCGCGTTCTGCGCCTTGCGGTCCGTGTAGCGGAGGATCGTGTAGGAATAACCGAAGATCATCTCCGCGAAACGCTCCTTGGAGATCTCCCGCCTCCACCCGATCGAAGGCCCGATCGTCGCCGACAGGTAGTCGAAGTAGTCGGGTACGAACGTGTCGTCGGCCAGCGAGGCGGTATTGCGCGTGTCATAGAAATCGAGGTTGCTGTCATTGGCCGACAACAGCACGTCCAGGCGGAACCGCAGTTCGGACGACAGGGGGTGGGAGGCGTTGAAGTTGAGGTAGTGCACGAAATCCTCTCGCGTCTCGGAGCCCGAGCGGATGCCGTTGGCGTCGATGGTCCGTTTGTCCGTGAAGTCCTTGTAGAGAAAGATGTACTCCGCGCCGGCCGACCAGCCGTCCTTGCGGTCCGACTGCAGGCCGGCGTTCCATTTGTAGCCGATGAAGTCCTTCTCGCGGGTCTCGGGTGAGCCGTTGGGATCGAAGAGGGAGACCAGCGAAACGTAGTTCTCGTACTCACGTTCGAAGACGCGCAGGCCCGTGCGGACCTCGCTGCGGGACGTCTCGGTTTCGGAGAGCGCGCGCGCCAGCTCCAGCCCGCCGCCCAGATCACGGTAGTCGTACAGACCGTCACCCAGGTCCTCGTCATCGGTTTCCTTCACGAACGCCCAATCGCTGAAGAAGTGCGGACGGGCCGTCCAGCCTTCCGCGAACTGCCAGCGGAAAGCCGAGCTGTAACTGTGCGTCAGCGTCTCTTCGCTCTGACGACCACCTTCCTCCTGGGCCACCACCTGGCTCTGACGGTCGTAACTGCCGGTGTAGAGGTTGATCCAGTGAAAGCGGTCCCAGAGCCGTACGACCGGGGACGCCAGCCAGCGCCCTGAAGCCGCAAAAAGACCTTCGCGACCTTGGATCTTGGAATATCCCCCCATCAGGTCGCCTTCGAGGAAGTAGAAGAAGCGCTCCCGTTCGCGTGCCTGCTCCTGGGCGGAGCCGGGGGTCTGGGCCACACCGAGGGTCAGGAGGGTGAACGCCAAAAGGGGCCGTGCGAGGGTCCGGAAAAGGGTCTGTTTCACAGGCCGGATTATACTCCCCACCAGAAGGGGCGGACAATAAAATTTTTTGGCTTTTGGCGGGTGGTCAGGTATGATATGCCCCATGAGTCGGACCCTCCCCAACAGACTGATCGGTTCCCTGGCACTAACGTTGGCCCTGAGCATCACCGCGACATCGCCTGTATTGTCCGGCGATACGCAGGTCCCCGCGCCTCCGGCCCAGCCGGTGGTCCACGCGCCCGTCCCGCTCGCGGGCTGGACGGCTCAGGAGATCCATCTCGACGATATCCAGGGCATCGTGCACATTCGACGTTCCGGCCGTGCCGAATACGAGCCGGTCACCGGCCGTACGCGCGTCGGTAAGGACGATGCGGTGCGCGCCGAGGGGACCTGCCTGTTGCACCTCGAGAACAACACTTCCGTCCAGCTGACCCCGGGTACCGAGATCGTTATCAGCGAGGCCTCCGTCGAGCGCCTGCGTTCGGCGCGACAGACCCAACTCGAGCTCAAGGCCGGCAAGCTCCGCGCCAAGATCGGCAAGCTGACGGAAGGTTCCCGTTTCGATATCCGTACGCCGACCGCCATCGCGGCCGTGCGCGGAACGGACCTCTATCTCATGACCGGCACCGCGGCCGGCCAGGCCTTTTCCGATCTGTACGTCGACGAGTCCAACGGCGGCGTGTTGTTCGAGAATCTGTTCTCGGGCGAGAAGTTCCTGGTGCCGCAGTTCGGCGCTTCGACCTCCGGCGGCGACGGTTCGATCCTCCAGCCGCGCCTCTTGACCCCTGAGGAGCAGGCCGTTTTCAAGAAGAACTGGGAAGACCAGATCGCCACCGAGGTCGCCAAGAAGGGTGAGATCGAGGAGCAGGCTACCGGCGACGGGGATGACGGTTCCGACGGAGACGGCGGAGATACGGATACCAACGACGCGGCCAACGACCGCCGTAACGAACAGAACGTCAGCGGATCCGCGCTCAAGGATCTGCTGGCGCAGCTGGCCTCTCAATATTTCCAGAACCTCGCGACCATTACCGGCTCGATCCTCGATCTGCAGGGCCTGAAGAACAGCGGGCCGGACGGGTTCCCGGACCCGGCTTCTGATCTGGAAGCGTTGAGACGCTTCTCCGACGGACCTTTCGGCGCCCCTCAACAGGAGGCCTTCAGCCTGTTCTCGGAGGACCCCGATCCTGATTTTCCCGCGGAATGGTCCTACGAGTCCGTCAGCTATCGCATTGAAGGTTCTCCCTATGAGGACGAACCCACGACGGACCACGGTGATCTGGGTATCGTCTCGAGCCTGCGCGAAGATGTTCTGGCGGCTTTCGAGAACGACCCGGTCTTCGAACAGTTGGACGGCGTCGGGGCTCTGCTCGATGAAACGCTCGAGAAGCTGCTCGACCTCCTCTTGGACGCCACGCTCAACCTCACCAACGCGCAGTTCGCCGCGGAAGCGCAGGCGTTGGTCGCCGATCTGGACGGTGCGACCGGCGACCTCATCGAGGAATATCTGGACGTTGTCGCTGAGACGCGGGCTCAGCTCGAGGCGCTGAGAGAGCTCGAGCGGCAGTCCATCCGCAGGGAAATAAGCCGCCTCACCGAGGACCTTCGATTCCGCCGCACCGACGCCGAGATCGAACAGGCTTCGGACGCCAAGACCGGCAAGGTCTTCACCGATGTTCACGGTAACCGCGTGCGCGTGGACCAGTACATCTTCCAGGACGACCCCAACAGCGTGCGCGTGTTGTCGCTGACCCTGCGCACCGAGGGTGCGTTGGCCGGTGTCTCGGCCTTCGTTTTTGGGGCGGATTTCAACAGGGCCATCGACGTGCCCCTGCGCGACCTGCCGTGGAAGGACTATTTCAACGTCGTGACCCGCAACGAGCTTCGGGAGGTCACGGGCGATCAGGGGTGGCGGACCTTCTACGGAGAGTATGTCGTGCACGAAGGCCATGGACCCTCCGAAGAAGCGCCTTATCATTACCCCACGCACTTCTTCGCGCGGTTCAGTAATCCCGCCGGCGAGGACGGAGAGACCGATAGCGTGAGGTTCGATGAGTACTACACCAACCCCTACACGATCGAGTTCCAGGGGGAGGAGTCCGGTGGTGATGGCGGCTACAACGAACCCGAGACCCGTACGCTGTGGATCCAGGGCAAGTGGCTGTCCTCGCTCTTCGTGCAGACGCGTGACGGCCGGAACGATGTGTTCGCTTTCAGGAACTTCGTACCTTCCGATGACGAGCTGACCGGGCCTCAGTCCTCCGGTTTCGCCGCGGCTCAGGACGACTTCTTCAACTCCGACACGGACCTCTTCGATATCGTCACCGGCGATCGCCCGGACGAGGTGCCCGCGTTCATCCACCACGAGAACTTGGGCGGCCGCAGGGGCTACGACCTCATGGGTCTGTTCGTGCCGATCGACAATCAAGGCAACGTTATCGACGCGCCCGGCTTCGAGATCCAGGGCCTGCGCGATCTGGTCAGCCCCAACCCTCTGGTCAACGACGGCAACTACAACCTCGAAGTGATGTGGTTCTACAGCCGCGAGACCCGTTGGGGGATGAGGGAGATCTTCCGCATCGACACGATCATCACCCCCGAGATCTTCAAGCCCTACGGCACTTCCAACGCCTCCGAGCTCTTCCCGGCGACGCTGGCGGATGTCTGTGAGGACTGCGGCTACGACGAGTAGTCGTCCGGTCCCGCCGCCCGGCAGGACGCGCTGATGCCGTTCACTCCTTACCACTTCGGGCCCTGCGCCTGCGTTGCGATCCCACTGCGCCGTCATATCGACCTGCCGGTGCTTCTGTTGACCAACGTCGTCGTGGATGTCGAGCCGCTGACGATCGAGGTCCTGAGACTGCCCTTATTGGCGCACGGTCTCCTGCACTCGTTCGCGGTCAGCACGTTCCTGGGGCTGGGGCTGGCCGCCGTGTGCTGGAGGGGGAGGCGGGGGCTCGCTCGCGCCATGAGAGCGGTACGCTACCCCTACGAGACGTCCGCGCTCAAGATGCTGATGAGCGCTGTCGGCGGGATGTGGCTGCATGTGTTGATCGACGCCCCGCTGTACACCGACATCAGGCCGTTCTTGCCGTCGATGCTCAATCCGCTCTACGGGCTCTATACGTACGATACGGCCGCGCTCCTGTGCGCGCTCTGCTACATCCCCGCCCTCTGGCTCTATCTGCGCTGCAGGACCCCTAAGAACCCCAGGTCCTGACGTGCACTGGGGATCATCCGCATAGTCTTTTGGGGTTATCCCCAAAGGCACCGACGACCCCTGATCTCCCGGTCACGCTCTCCCTTCGGCCTCGAGTCGACTTTTCTGGCTCCCAGGCACGATCGTCACTCGGTAAGTCGTGGGGCCCCTCGTCGGTGCAGCCCAGGCCCGCCGTCTCCCCTACGACTTACCTCGGACGGATCAGGAACTGTAGGGGAGCCGAAAAGTCGAACTCGGCCTTCGGGAGGCCGTGACCGGGAGCTCAATAGTCCGTACGGATTTCCTCTGCTACCCCCGAACGGGTGGCGCGGAACGGGGCGCCCCAAGAGGGCACAGGCGAAAGCCGAGCACTCTTGGGGCTGTTCCGCGACAGGACCCGTGAGGGGGATAGAGAAGGGTCGATGTCGACCGGACGCAGTCCCTCGAGGACGCGTTGAGTCGAACAGGCACTGCATCAACACGTCCCCTCCGGATTGCGCCCGTATCACCGGGTCGCGACAGGAGCCGAGAGGGGGAGGGGGGCTTGAAAGTCTTTGAGCGCGTACGGGCGTTGCGTACAATAGACATATGACCGCTCGTCAGAAGGTCCTTCGCACGCTCGCCGTCCTGGCGGCCCCGATCGGGGCGTGGCTGCTGCTCCGCTACCGGATCAATGAAGAGCTCGCGTTCGACCATGGACTGCTTTTTGTCGGGGCTTTTTTCTATACGGTGACGCTCTGGCTCTGGCCGCCGCGTTTCAAGTTCAGGCCCGTGATCCTGGTGATCCATCTGACCGCTTTGGCGCTGGCTTGGCGTGCCGCCGGGACCGATCTCGCCTGGCGGTTCGATCGCGAAGCGCTGTTGCGCTCCGCTTCGGCCCTCTCGATCCTGTCCTCGGCGTTCCTCTTGTTCTCGTTCAGGGAGTGGGTGGTAGCTCTCAGCACGAACCGCGCGCTGACGCTCTTCGGTCTGGCCGCTGTTTCCTGCTACCCCGCGGCGATCTGGCTGCGGGACCTGTTCTGGAGGATGATGGAGGCGCCCACGACGATGGCCGTGTACGGCGCGCTGAGACTCTCGGGGGTCGACGGCCTCATCTACGGTCCCGGATGGATCCGCCATCCGGATTTCGAGGCCGCGATCGCTCCGGCCTGCAGCGGTATGAACGGGATCCTGCTTTTTGTGTTCATGTTCTCCGTGCTGATGGTCCTGGACCACACACGCTTCGGTCCGGTCCGTATTGCCGCAGGCTACCTGGTGGGGATGGTCCTGATGGCGGGTGTCAACATCGTCAGGATCGCCGTTCTCATCCGCCTTGCGATATCGAGGGCCCAGGAGCGCGGCGCGCAGGCGGGTCTAGAACTCGCCAAAAGCCTTTTTCACGATCATATCGGGTGGGTCTTCTATCTTTTCGCAGCGGCGGTCTTCGTCGCGGTGTTCTACGCTTCCGCTCCGAGAGTCCTCAGCGCCGGAAAAAGCGGCGCACCCAGATCGCCGACCCGGTCATAGCCGCACCGACCACAGCGACCGCCTGAGGGGGCATCTCCGGCAGCTCCGGGGGCGGCCCGCCGTCCTCTTCTTGGTCCATGATGACCGCCCAGCTGTCCGTAGCGTTCGAGGGCAGGATCACGCACAGCGCGATGAGCAATCCTATTGCGAAGATCGAATATTTCCTCATGTGCGGAGCCCTTTCACGTTGGTTGTAGGTACAACCAAAGAATACCATGACCGCCAAAAATAATCAAAAATATGCGAAAGTATTGAAAACTTAATTCTAATACTGTAAAATCTAACCATATATAACAATATTAAGCATTTTTAAACGATGAAAAAGGACAGCAAAGCCTCTCATCGCTCGACCCCTCGACCCACGCCGGGAATGCATCCTCTGGACGCATTCGTTCCCTCAGCATTGCCGGCCGACTCGATGCGCATCCTGATCATCGAGGATGATCTGACGTTCCAGAAGAAACTTCGCAAAGCCCTGGCCGATCTGCCCAACTCGCATTATGACGTGGTGAGCGTGCGCACGCTGACCGAGGCTCTGCGGATGCTGACAGACGAACTGTTCGATCTCGTCCTGCTGGACCCGCAACTGCCGGACTCCGACGGCTTGGCCGCTGTACGGCGGCTCTGCGAGCAGGCCCCGTCCGTGCCCCTGGTGGTGATGGACCGTATCCTGCAGGCCCAACCGGCGTTGGAGGCTCTGCGTCTGGGGGCCCAGGACTACCTTATAAAGGACGCGCTCCAAGCCTCGGAGCTCGCCCGCGTGGTCCGTTTCGCCGTGGAACGCAAACAAGCCGAGCTCAAGCTCAAGCTCGCCGAGGAGCGTTACCGTACCATTTTCGACAACTCCGCGGTCGCGATCACCGTCTGCGATGGCCAGGAGCGCATCGTCTCTTGGAACAAGTTCGCCGAGGACTTGTTCGGCATGGGTCACGACGATCTCTATCTGCGTCCGGTCAGTTCTCTGTACTCCGAGGAGGAGTGGAAGCGCATCCGGTCGTTCAACGTCCGTCAGAAGGGCATGCAGCACCACCTTGAGACGCGGATGCGCAAGAAGAGCGGGGAGGTGATCGACATCGACATCTCCATCACCGT
>JAJVIE010000003.1:120597-768097 GCA_022072175.1 Candidatus Omnitrophota bacterium
ACTCCGAGGAGGAGTGGAAGCGCATCCGGTCGTTCAACGTCCGTCAGAAGGGCATGCAGCACCACCTTGAGACGCGGATGCGCAAGAAGAGCGGGGAGGTGATCGACATCGACATCTCCATCACCGTCCTCAAGGACGCGCGCGGCGGCATCACCGGGTCCATCGGCATCATCCGGGACATCACCGAACGCAAACAAGCCGAGCTCAAGCTCAAGCTCGCCGAGGAGCGTTACCGTACCATTTTCGACAACTCCGCGGTCGCGATCACCGTCTGCGATGGCCAGGAGCGCATCGTCTCTTGGAACAAGTTCGCCGAGGACTTGTTCGGCATGGGTCACGACGATCTCTATCTGCGTCCGGTCAGTTCTCTGTACTCCGAGGAGGAGTGGAAGCGCATCCGGTCGTTCAACGTCCGTCAGAAGGGCATGCAGCACCACCTTGAGACGCGGATGCGCAAGAAGAGCGGGGAGGTGATCGACATCGACATCTCCATCACCGTGCTCAAAGACCCGCAGGGCAGTATCACCGGGTCCATCGGCATCATCCGGGACATCACCGACCGCAAGCGGGCCGAGTACCTCCAGATGATCCAGGCGGCCAAAATGGAGTCCGTCGGACGTCTGGCCGCCGGCGTGGCCCATGAGGTCAAGAACCCCCTGGCGACCATCCTCATGGCCGTCGAGTATTTGAAGAGCCGATTCGCCGCCGACGAGGAGGCCGCGCCGATCATCGCGGACATCCTCCTGGCCGTCAACCGCGCGGATAGTGTCGTGAAAGGGTTGCTCGATTTTTCGGCGCCGGGACGGCTCGATCTGCAGGAGAACGACGTCAACACCATCGTGGAGAGAGCCTTGCTCCTGACCAAGCACGACCTCGACAAGAACAAGGTCCTCGTGCGCATGGAGGCCGGCCGGGACCTGCCCTGCGTGCGCCTGGATCCGGTCAAGATCGAGCAGGTGCTGATCAACATCATCACCAACGCGATGCATGCGATGCGCTCCGACGGCAAGGGGGTCCTGACGATACGGACCTCGGTGTGCAAGGACCTGGTCAAGAGCTCGTTCGAGGACCTGGATTCCTGCAGATGGTTCCCGGGCGGGCAGGCCCTGCTCCTGGAGGTCGAGAACACCGGCCCCGGCATCTCCGAGGAGAACATGGGTCGCGTCTTCGAGCCGTTCTTCACGACCAAGAAATCCACCGGGGAGGGCACCGGGCTGGGGTTGACGGTCTGCCGGAAGATCGTCGAACTGCACGGAGGCCGGATGCGTCTCGACAACCTGCAGCCCCGGGGGTTGCGGGTCTCCATGATCTTCAGGATCGGATCGGAGGTCGCCCGATGAACCGCAAGGCGAAGGTCCTCTTGATCGACGATGAGACCATGTTCACGCGGTTGTTGCGGATCAACCTCGAAAGGACCGGGCAGTACGAAGTGCGCGAGGAGAACGACGGCTCCAAAGGTTATGCCGCGACACTGGAGTTCAGGCCCGACGTTATCCTGCTCGATGTGATGATGCGCGAGTGCCCGGGGCCGGAGGTGGCCCGGCAGATCCGCGCCGACCACCAACTGCGCGGCATCCCCATCATCTTCGTGACGGCTACGCCTATCGATGGTGTGCCCGGACGGGACGAGGCGTGCGATATCCCCTATATCACCAAACCCGCCCCGATCGCCCAGATCGTGCGATCGATCGATCGGACGTGCGGCCTGGGCGCCAAAGGCGCGGAAGGAGAGGCGGCGTGAGGATCCTGATCGTGGACGATGAACCGGACATGGTGAGCATGGTCGGTGAGTGGCTGGAACTGCGCGGATATCAGGTGGACCGTACCGCCGACAGCGTGCGCGCGCTCGAGATGCTCAAGGCCGTACGCTACGATCTGGCTTTTCTCGATCTCAGCATGCCCGAGATCACGGGGCTGGAGCTGCTCGACTACATCAAGAAGAACTCCCCGGAAACCCGGGCGGTCATGGTGAGCGCG
This sequence comes from Candidatus Omnitrophota bacterium, assembly GCA_022072175.1. Classification (GTDB taxonomy): domain Bacteria; phylum Omnitrophota; class Gorgyraeia; order 2-02-FULL-51-18; family 2-02-FULL-51-18; genus JAJVIE01. Next base: position 122,575 of record JAJVIE010000003.1, read on the forward strand.
TATCCGTACCCGCTGGTCGAGGACCTGCTGGCGCAAGCCGTGGGCATCGATGACTACATCGCCAAGCCGTTCCGGTTCGAGGAGATCGAGAGGATCGTCAGCAAGTACAAGGATGGCACACCGACACAACAGAAGGGGGCGTAAGATGGCGAAGATCCTGATGGTCGATGACGACCAGGACCTGATGATCGTTCTCCAGTCGAGACTGGAGATGAGCGGACATGAGATCGAGACGTGCTCCAACGGCGGGGATGCCTACGATAAGATCACGGACAACGATTTTGATCTGGTGATCATGGACTATTTCATGCCCTCGCTCAAGGGTGACGAGGTCTGCCAGAACGTGCGCGAGAACCCGAAGTACAAGAGCCTGCCGATCCTCATCATCACCGGGTTCCTCGACCGTGACGTGGCTTTCTTCAAGGGTAAGGGGGCGACGGACGTCATCTACAAGCCCATCGATAAGGACGAGTTGATCGAGAAGATCAACACGCTCGTCGGGACCTGATCCCGGGGACCCGGCATGTTCCTGCACCGTCCCGCCCGGCACTCCATCTATAGAACGCTCTCGATCGGCCTGGCTCTTCTGGCCGCTCTCGGCGGGCTCAGCGCCCTCTGCGGACACGTGTTCGGAGTGGAGCCTCTGCGGGTCGTCTTCCCCGGCGGGCGCTCATCGGGCGTCGGACCCCTGTCGGCTCTCGGGCTGGTCCTGCTCGGCGTGGGGTCGGCCGCGCTGTACGGGGAGAGCTTGGCCCTGCGCTGGATCGGGCGGCTTTGCGGCGGCATCGTCGCGTCCGTGGCGTTGCTCGTGTTGCAGGCCCAGCTGACAGGGCTCGGGGACGACACGTTCAGAGAGCTCCTGCCCGGCCCTCTCGGCGCACGCCGAACGCCGGTCAATGCGTTGTTGAACTTCGCGCTCCTGGGGTCGGCGATCTGTCTGATCGATTTTCCGCGACGGGAGATCAAGCGGCTGGGCGGGTCCGCCATCGCAACGGCCGCGTGGATCTCCCTGCTGTCGGTCGTCGGGTACATGTACGGCGTCCAGCCCATGGTCGCCAGCGGCGCCGACGGTGCCGTGATGGCGGTCAACGAAGCCGTCCTTTTCTTCGCGGTGTGCGTCTCGGCCGTGTTCTCGCGGCCGGAGAGGGGCTTCATGAAGCTCTTCACCAGCGATAGCGCGGCGGGCCTGGTGATGCGCAGGCTGCTGCCCACCGCTCTGGGCGTCCAGTTCCTGATGGCCTATCTGCAGGCCCGCGGTGAGGAGGCGGGTATCTTCGGCCGCGAGATCGGACCGGCCGTCCTGACGCTCGGCAACGTCGCGGCGCTGTTCGTGTTGATCCTGTGGTGCGCCTGGGTGCTCTTCCGGATCGAACAGGACCGCAAGAAGACCGAGTCCGACCTTCTCTTGGCCGAGCAGAAGTACCGCACGATCTTCGACAACTCCGCCGCCGCCATCACCGTCTGCGACGGACAGGAGCGCATCATCTCCTGGAACCGTTTCGCCGAGGACCTCTTCGGGATGTCCAAGGAAGACCTGTACCTGAGACCGGTCAGTTCGCTCTACTCCGAGGAGGAGTGGCGCCGCATCCGCTCCCAGAACGTCCGTGAGAAGGGCATGCAGCACCACCTCGAGACCCGGATCCAGAGGAAGAACGGCCAAGCTCTCGACATCGACATCTCCATCACCGTACTCAAGGATGCCCAGGGGCAGATCACCGGCTCCATCGGCATCATCCGCGACATCACCGATCGCAAGAAGGTCGAGGCCGAGCAATCCCGTCTAGCGGCCATTGTCGGCGCCTCCCACGACGCGATCCTGACCATCGATCTCAAGGGCACCATCCTGACGTGGAACGCGGGCGCTCAGCGGATCTATCAGTACACCGAACGCGAGATCGCCGGCCAGTCCGTCATGCTCCTCATTCCGCCCGAGCGCCGTGTCGAACTGCCGTCCATCATCGAGCGCGCCAGCGCCGGGGAGGAGATCTCGCAGTTCGAGACGGTCCGTGTCCGCAAGGACGGCCAGCCTATCCATGTGTCGCTGTCCATCTCGCCGGTACGCGGTATCGACGGCACGGTGCACACGATCGCCGTCATCGCGCGGGACATCACCGACCGCAAGCTCGTCGAGAGGGCCTTGATGGAGAACGAGCGGCAGTTCAAGTCGCTGGTATCCAATATCCCCGGCGTGCTGTACCGTTGCCGCTGCGACCCGTACTGGACCATGGAGTACTTGAGCCCGGCGATCGAAAGGCTGTGCGGATATCAAGCTTCGGATTTCATCGGCAACGGTGTGAGGGCCTATTCGAGCATCATCCATCCCGATGATGCGGACATGGTGGACGGTTTCATCCTGAAAGCCGTGCGCACCCGCCAGCCCTACAGTATCGAGTACCGTATCCTGCATCGGGACGGAGGGGTGCGCTGGGTGTACGAGAAAGGCAGGGCCTCTTACCGCGAGGACGGGGAGGTGTTGTACCGGGACGGCGCCATCATGGACGTCAGTGAGAGGCGCGCGGCCCAGGAAGCGCTCCTCGAGAGCGAGGAGAGGTACCGGTCGGTCATCACCACGATGGCCGAGGGGGTCGTCCTGCTCAATGCCGACGGCCAGGTGCAGGCCGCCAATGCCAGCGCCGCTCAGATCCTCGGAGTGGCGATCGAACGGATGGTCGGTGAGCGTTTCCCGGAGTCGAGCATCCGCGCCTTCGAGGAGGACGGCACCGCCCTCGATTGGGCGACCTTTCCGACCCGTCTGACGCTCGAAGAGGGACGGCCCGTGCTCAACCGCATCCTGCGGCTGGCGCGCGAGGACGGCAACGACCAGTGGGTCTCCATCAACACCCAGCCGATCCAGCGGCCCGGCCAGACCCAGGCCAGCGCGGTGGTCATGTCCTTGCACGACATCACCCAACGCAAGCTCGCCGAACAGCGCATGGCCGAGGCCGTCGAGATGAAGTCCGAGTTCACCAGCATCGTCTCGCACGAGCTGAGGACGCCGCTGTCGGTCATCAAGGAGGCCGTAGCGATCGTCGCGGAGGGCATGGCCGGACCGCTCAACAAACAACAGTCGGATTTCCTGTCGACGGCCAAGCGGAACATCGACCGCCTGGCCCGGCTCATCAACGATGTGCTCGATTTTCAGAAGCTCGAGGCCATGAAGATCAAGTTCAGGTTCGAGAAGAACGACCTCAACGAGCTCGTGCGGGAGGTCGCGGCGGGTTTTGAGCTGACCACCAAAGCCAAGGGCCTGACGATCGAGACCCGGCTGCACGCCGGTCTGGAACAGCTGTCGTTCGACCGCGACCGCATCACGCAGGTGCTCTCGAACCTCATCAACAACGCCGTGAAATTCACGGAGAAAGGTCGCATCCTGCTGGAAACGCGGCCCGAGGGCCGCGCGGTGCGGGTCTGCGTCCAGGACGAGGGCGGTGGCATCAAGACCGAAGACCTCAACAAGCTTTTCAAGAGCTTCAGCCAGCTGTCCAACGGCAGCCGCAAGACCGGGGGGACCGGTCTGGGCCTGGCGATCTCCAAGAAGATCGTGGACGCCCATCGCGGCGAGATCGGCGTGATCTCGGACTACGGACGCGGGTCGACGTTCTATTTCACGCTCCCCCTCGAGCAGGCGGTGGAGGGAGCTCATGTCGCGTAGGCTGCTGTTGGTCGACGATGAGGCCGACATCCGCATGATCCTGAAGTTCCGCCTCGAAAGATCCGATTACCATGTGGAAACGGCCTGCGACGGCCAGGAGGCCTTGGAGTGGCTCCGGCGGGAGGCTTTCGACGTGGTGCTGACGGACCTCAAGATGCCGATCATGGACGGCGTCGAGCTGTACCACACGATCAAGGCCGATCCTCGTCTGCGGACGATACCGGTGCTCATCATGACAGCGACCGCGGAACGCTACACCCCGCAGGTGCTCGCCGGGGTCGGCGAAGGCATGCTGCTCAAGCCGTTCGAGGTCCAGGACCTGCTCCAACTCATCGACCGCGTCCTGCGGTAGCCTGTGTCTTGACTTCTCTCAGAGGCGCGTGTATATTGGCATTCCATCCGGTCACTGCCTCTAGCCGTTCCGGCACTCCCGGCAAAAGATCCACGCATCCCATCACAACGTTAGCCAAGGAAGGGACCTAAACAATGGACCACAAGTTCTCGATCATTGCGGTGCTCTTGGCCGCGGGTACGCTGACCCTCACGGGCTGTGGCAAGAAGGCCGATGACCAGCTGGCCCTCAATGAGACCGGTTTCGAGGCGATCTCGACCACCGAGGAGCTCGCGCAGCTGCCCCAGCAGGCCACCGGCACGACCACGCAGCAGGCGGCCATCGAGATCCTGCCCGTTGAGGCCTCTCCTGTGACACAGGCTGTCCCCGCCGCAGCGTCCTTGACGACGTCGGTCGAGGGCCTGACGTACCAACAGAAGATCCAGACGGCCTTGAAGAACGCGGGCTTGTACAACGGCAAGATCGACGGCAAGATCGGTCCCGCCTCGCGGCGAGCGATCGAGACGTTCCAGCGCAACAATGGTCTGGGCGTGGACGGCAAGGTCGGCCCCAAGACGTGGGCCGTGCTCGAGGCCTATCTGTACCGGCAGGCCTCCACGGAGACCGCCCCCGCGACGCAGCAGTAGACCCGAGGATCCGTTGCGCGGATCCGGACGTATCGACCCCCGGCTGCAAGGCCGGGGGTTTTCTTTTGTCCGCCGTCGCCGTTCGGTGAGCGCGGTCAGCGTTGGGAGGATGCGTTCCGTCGACCGTGACGCCGTCCGACGCTACGGCATCCCCTCGCTTCTCCTCATGGAGAACGCCGGAGCCGCCTGCGCGCGACTGTTGGCCGAACGAACGCTCCGCCGGTCCCGTATCCTGGTGATCGCCGGTGCCGGCAATAACGGCGGGGACGCCTACGCGGCCGCGCGTCACCTGCACATCTTGGGCCATCGGGTCCGCGTCCTGCGCCTGATCCGCCCCGGCTCGGATAGGCCGGACGCACGGCTCCAACACCGCATCCTGCTTCGTATGGGGATCACCGTTCGCGCGATGCCGTCGGGGCGCGAGTTGAGCGCAGAGATGCGTCGAGCCGATTGGATCGTCGACGGTCTGTACGGGACGGGCCTGTCCCGCCCGCCGTCCGGACGCAGCGCCGAGGCCATCCGGCGCATGAACGCCTCAGGCCGGCCGGTCCTGGCCATCGATGTTCCATCGGGTCTTGACGCCGACACCGGATCGCCGGTCGGCTCCCCCGACCTGGCGGTGCGGGCGAGGCTGACCGCCACGCTCGCCGCGCCCAAGCAGGGTCTTCCGAAGCGGCGCGCCCAGCCGTACGTGGGGCGCCTGGTCACGGTGGACATCGGCCTGCCGCGGGAACTGCTCGGATGAAGCGTTCCGCCGGCACGGTCTTGCGCGGTCTGGCGCCCATCATCGACGAGCGGTCGCGGATCCTCATCCTCGGCACGATGCCCGGTCCCGTGGCGCTGGCCCGCCGGCAATATTACGGTTTTCCGGGGAACCACTTCTGGAAGGTCCTGCCGGCCGTGCTGGGCGAGCCCGCCGTCGAGGCCTACCCGGCCCGCCTGGAACTCCTGCGCCGTCACCATATCGCGCTCTGGGACGTGCTCAAGACCTGCAGGCGCGAGGGCGCGCTCGACGCGGAGATCCGGGACGGGGTCCCCAACGATCTGCCGGCGCTCATCGCGGCGCATCCGGCCATCGGAGCGGTCTTCCTCAACGGGCGTCTGGCCGAGCGGCTCTACCGGCGCTGGTTCGGAGGGCATCTCCATCTGCCCGTCCGGACTCTGCCGTCCACCAGCCCTGCTCACGCGTCGCAGTCCCTGGACCGCAAGATCGATGCCTGGCGCGCGATCCTGCCGGCGTTGACCCCGTACCGCCCGTGGTGCTGAGCCGCCGGTTGTTCATCGGCATCGAACCAAGCGCCGAAGCGAGGGCCGTCCTGGCGGAGACCGCCGCGCGACTCCCTGAAATGCCGGGTGTCCGCTTGGAACGCGCGCCCACCGAGGACCTGCATTTGACGGTACGTTTCATCGGGGAAGTTCCTGAAGCGCGTCTGGCCGCCGTACTCGAGGCGCTGCGGACCGCGGCATCGGCGACGGCCCCTTTCAGCATCGGTTACGGCGGCATCGGCGTCTTTCCGGAGGACGGACCCGCGCGGGTCGTGTGGACCGGCGTGGACCACGGGGTTGCGGAGCTGAGGTCCCTGGGCGCCGGTCTCGACGAGCGGCTGAGAGGGGCGGGTTTTGAGCTCGAGAGAAGGGTCTACAAGCCGCACGTGACGCTGGCGCGGGTGACGGCCGGAACGGGGGTTGACCCGTACCGCGCTCTGTCGCACAATACGTGTGGCGTGGACGGCGTGATCCAGCGTGTCGGGCATCTGATCTTGTACGAAAGCCGCGCGGGGGCTCATCCTCGCTACGCGGCGCTCGAGCGCGCGGCGTTGAAAGGCGCGGGACCATAAGGAGATGACTTCTATGAAGCGTTCGATCGTGGTGGTGGCGTTGATCCTTTTGGGTGCGGCCGTCGGGAACCAGGCGTACGCCGAACAGAGGGCGATCGCGGAGATACGACCCACCAGCGAAAGCTCGTCGGTCAGCGGCCGTCTGGAGTTGACGGTGGAGGAGACGGGTCTGCGTGTGCGCGGCCGCATCGAGGGGCTCCGTCCCGGGGCCAAGCACGGATTTCATGTCCATGAGTACGGCGATTGCTCGGACACCGGCAAGGCCGCCGGAGGGCATTACAACCCGCATGATGCGCCCCATGGGGACGTCGTACAGAGCGGACTCGAATCGGCGCACGCCGGGGATCTCGGTAATCTTGAGGCTGGTCCGGACGGCGTCGCGAGCGTCGATGTGACGGTTCCCGGTCTGGACCTGATCGTCGGGGCGCATCCGGTGGCCGGCAGGGCTTTCATCGTGCACGAGAAAGAGGATGATTTCGGTCAGCCGCTCGGCAACGCCGGCGGCCGGATCGGTTGCGGCTGTATCGTCTTGAGCGCTCCAGAAGCGCCCCCCGCGGCCTGAAGCGAGCGGGTGTACACCGGCCTCCGGATACGTTAAAATGAAAAGATGCTGACGAGTACGGTCGCCGAGGCCTGGCGTCTTGTGATGCCGGCCGCGGCTGTCGCCTCCGCCAAGGAAGAATCCCTCACCGTCCCGGTGCTGATCATGATCAGCGCCGCGCTCGGTATCTTCACTATCGGTTACCTGCTGTACCGGACCTACCTGCGCCGCGAGGTCGACATCCTCGAGATGACCGGCGCGGCCTCACAGCTCTCCGATCCCCAACGGGAAGCCCTGCTCCGCCAGAAGCTATCGCGCCTGTCCGTTCCCGGCCTCAGCTCGGAGGAAGCTCTCGACAAGATCTCGCGAGTCGTCCGCGAAGAGGCGGACGAACGTCTGCGTTCCGTGCGTCAAGAGCTGACCCTGAAGGTGCAGCGGCTGGAGGAGGAGAAAACGCATGAGGTCGAGACCGTCCGCAAGGACCTGACCGACGTCAAACAGCGTTTCGAGGCCGTCGAGACCGCCTACCGCCAGGTGGACGAACAGAAGAAGACCACCGAAGCCGTCGTCAAGAGCATGGCCGAGGGTCTGGTGGTCGTCAATCAGAAGGGCGAAGTGCTGTTGATGAACCCCTCGGCCGAGAGGATCCTCGGCGTCAAGGAGAAGAAGCTGGGCCGTCCGCTGTCCCAGGACCTCGGGGAGGAGATGCTCATCTCCATGCAGTCCCACGGCCCCGCCGGCGAGAAGGTCATCGAGTACCAAAGCAAGAACGACAGCACCAAGAAGATCCTGCGCCAGTCGAGCGCCGTGATCCAGAACGAGAACGGACAGACGATCGGAATGGTCAACATCCTGACCGATGTCACCAAGCAGCGCGAGCTCGACGAGATGAAGAACAAGTTCGTTTCCAACGTCACGCACGAACTGCGCACTCCGATCGTCGCGATGCAGAAGGCCATCGCGATCCTGCTCAACCAGTCCGCCGGAACGCTGAGCGAGACCCAGATGGGCTTCCTGACCATCATCTCCCGTAACCTTTCGCATCTGAGCCGGCTGGTCGAGGACGTGCTGGACGTCGCCAAGATCGACTCCGGCAACATGAAGTTCAACGTTTCCCTCAACCGTCTCGACAAGGTCATCGAGGACGTCTGCGAGACCTTCGACACCTGGGCCAATTCCAAGGACATCCGCATCCTCAGGGAGTTCGATCGCTCGATCCCCGAGCTGGTCTTCGACCGGGACAAGGTGCGTCAGGTGCTCATCAACCTGATCGGTAACGCCATCAAGTTCACGCCCGCGGGCGGGTTCATCACGGTCAGGGCCTCCTGGTCCGAGGACCGGCAGTCGGTGCGTGTCAGTGTCGCCGACAGCGGTATCGGCATCTCCAAGGAGAACATGGCGCATCTGTTCGGACGCTTCGAGCAGTTCGGTGATCATCAGGGGATCAGCGGCACCGGACTGGGCCTCAACATCGCCCGGGAGCTGGTCGAGCGTCACGGGGGCCGCATCTGGGCCGAGAGCGAGGAGAAGAAAGGTTCGACGTTCATGTTCACTCTACCGATCAAGTCACCGCTGACGCAGGGAGGCGTCTAGAGCATGCCCGAAGAGATCCGGATCCTTTTTATCGACGATCAGCCCGATTTCCTCGAGACGATGTCCTTCTGGATGCGCTCGAAGGGCTACCATGTCACGACGGCCTCGAGCCCCGATATGGGCGTCGATATCGTGAAGACCTGCAAGCTGGACATCGTCTTCGTCGATTTCAAGATGCCCGGCAAGAACGGCATCGAGGTCATCCGGGAGATCCGCGCGTTCAACAAGACGATCCCCATCGTGCTGGTCACCGCTCACGCGGACGACGCGATGATCATGCGTTCCAAGGACCTCAACATCAGCGGGTTCTTCTCCAAGATGGGGGAGTTCGAGGAGTTGGAGCAGGTGCTCGAAGTGGTCCTGCGCAGCCTCAAGCGCTCCAAGGCCGGGCAGTGACGCTGTTCCGACGCGCTGTTCTGACGGCCGCCGCCGCCGTCGTTCTCGGGTCGGCCGCGCAGCCGGTACCGGCGGCGGCCGAGGAACGCGTCGTGCGCATCGGCCTGGTCGCGCCCCTGACGGGGGACCAGGCGTATATCGGGCAGGGCTGTCTCAATGGCGCGCGCATGGCCGTGGAGGACGCCAACGTGCGCGGTCCGGTCTTCGGTCAAGCGCGGCTGGAGCTGGTCCCGCTCGACGATCAGCACAATCCCACTCAGGCGGTGCTGGCGGCCAACAAGCTCGTCGCGGATCCCACCGTGATCGGCGTGGTCGGACACTTCAATTCGAGCTGCACCAAGGCCGCCTCGGCCATCTATCATGAGGGCCGCATGGTGCAAGTGACCCCCGCGTCGACCAACCCCGAGATCTCACGGCAGGGTTTCGACACGTTCTTCCGGGTGTGCGCCACCGACGATGTGCAGGCCCCGGCCGCGGCCCGGTACGCTTACGGACGCCTGGGCGCGCGCAGAGCGGCCATCATCGATGACCAGACCACGTACGGCAAGGGCCTGGCGGACCAGTTCGAGAAGACCTTCAAGGATCTCGGCGGAGAAGTGTTGCGCCGGGACGGCATCACACAGGGCGAGAAGGATTTCGCGCCCCTGCTGACCCGCATCAAGGTCCTCAAGCCCGAACTCGTTTTTTACGGCGGGGTCTATCCGGAGTTGGCGCTGCTTTTGAAACAATCCCGGAAACTCGGCCTCAAGACCCAGTGGATGGGCGGTGACGGGATCTATGAGGCGTCACTGATCCAGCTGGCCGGACCCGATGTCGCAGAAGGGTTGTACGCGACCATGCTCGGGGTCGATCCCAAGACCCTCCCGAGCGCGGCGGATTTCGTGAAACGCTACGAGGCGCGGCACGGTGAGATCGGTTCGTTCTCCACGTACGCTTACGACGCGGCTAACGTCATCATCGAGGCCGCTCGCCGCGCGGGTGCTCCCGACCGGCAGGCCGTCCTTTCGGAGGTGCGGGCCACCAAGGACCATTCGGGCATCCTCGGTCCCGTGAACTTCGACGAGAACGGGGACGTGGTGGGCCGAAGCGTCGGTATCTACCGGGTCGCCGACGGCAAGTTCAGGTTCCTGGAGGAAGCGGGCTCTTGAGCGATGCCCAGGTCGCCGCGGCGCTCCTGGCGCAGCAGCTGATCAACGGTCTGACCATCGGCCTGGTCTACGCGCTCATCGCGCTGGGTTACACGATGGTCTACGGCGTCATCCAGCTCATCAATTTTGCCCACGGCGAGGTTTTCATGCTCGGCGCCTATCTGGCGCTGACCGCCGTCTGGCTCCTCACCGCCTGGCTCGGCGCCCCTCCGGCGATCCTTCTCTTGTGCGGCATGTTCGCGCTCTCGGTGGTCGGCTGCGCCCTGACCGGACGTCTGATCGAACGGGTGGCTTACCGGCCCTTGAGAGGTTCGCCCAAGCTGACCGCGCTCATCACCTCCATCGGCGTCTCGTTCTTCCTGCAGAACGCGGTGATGCTCCTCTACGGTTCGCGTGAACAGAGCGTGCCCGAGGTGCTGCCGATGGTCAGCTGGGAGGTTGGAGGGGTATCCGTGTCCGGCATGCAGTTGCTCATCCTCGCCGTATCCGCGGCAATGATGGTCGGTCTGGACCGATTCGTCCGCCGGACGCGGACCGGCAAGGCGATGCGCGCCTGTGCCGAGAACACCGAAGCGGCCAGTCTCATGGGGATCTCGCCCGATGCGGTGATCCGCAACACGTTCATGCTCGGTTCGGGGCTGGCCGCGGTGGGCGGGATGCTTTTCGCGATGAACTACGGCAGTGTGAGTTTTCACGACGGATATCTGGCGGGGCTCAAGGCGTTCACCGCCGCGGTCTTCGGGGGCATCGGCAGTATCCCGGGCGCGATGATCGGGGGGATCCTCTTGGGCGTGTTCGAGGGGCTGGCGGCCGGGTATCTCTCCTCGGAATGGAAGGACGTCTTCGCGTTCGGCCTGCTCGTCTGCGTGTTGATCTTCAGGCCGTCGGGGATCCTGGGCGAGAACCTGCCCGAAAAGGTCTGAGCGTGAACGGCTCCGCTCTCAAAGCGTGGTGGCGGAAGCATCCGTTCATCAGCCAGGTCGTGACGTATCTTGCGCCGTTCGCGCTCTTGCCGCTGGTCCATCGAAATCCCTATCACCTCGACGTGCTCACCGGGGTGGGCATCTACGCGATCCTCGCGCTCGGGCTCAACGTCATCGTCGGCACGGCCGGACTGCTGCACCTCGGCTACGCGGCGTTCTTCGCGATCGGAGCTTACAGCTACGCGCTCCTCAATATCCACGCGGATTGCCCGTTCTGGCTGGGCCTGCCGGCATCCGGCGTCGCCGCGATGGCGCTCGGCACGCTGATCGCGGTGCCCTCGATCCGGGTCAGGGGGGATTATCTGGCGATCACGACACTGGGATTCGGGGAGATCGTCCGTATCACGGTCAATAACCTCGACGAGTGGACCGGTGGACCCAACGGTCTTCTGGGGATCGATCGTCCGTCACTGCCCATGCATGGGCCCGACGGCTGGACGCTCCGCTCGTTCTCGGTGGACCCCTTGCCGTACTATTACCTGGTCCTGGCCATGACCGCGGCCATCGCCTACCTGCTCTTCCGTTTGAGCGATTCGAAGATCGGTCGGGCGCTTACGGCCATCCGCGAGGACGAGCTGGCCGCCGGGTGTATGGGTGTTCCGGTCCTGAGGACCAAGATCACGGCTTTCGCGCTCGGTTCGTTCATCGCGGGCCTGGCGGGAGCCGTCTATGCCTCCAAGCAGACGATCATTTCCCCGGACAGCTTCGACTTCGTCCTTTCGGTGTTGATCCTGGCGATGGTCGTGCTCGGCGGTATGGGCAACATCTGGGGGGCCGCGCTGGGCGCCTTCGTGCTCGGAGTTCTGCCGGAGGTCCTCCGTGAGTTCGCCGCCTACCGGATGCTCCTGTTCGGGCTCATCATGATCCTGATGATGATCTTCAGGCCGCAGGGTATCTTGGGCGGACAGCTCATCCGCCGTGAGTTGAGGCCCGTCCGCAGGGAGGTGTCCGATGGCGCTGCTGAGGTCAAGGGTGCCTCGAAGTCCTATGGAGGAGTGGCTCCGCTCAAGAACATGGATCTCGTCATCCATGCCGGCGAGATCGTCAGCCTGATCGGGCCCAACGGCGCCGGTAAGACCTCGTTCTTCAATTGCGTGACCGGATTGGCTAGGATCGACGCGGGCCGGATCGCGTTCGACGGGGGACGCGTCCGGCTGGACGGTCTGGCCCCCGAGCGGATCTTGAGGGCGGGGGTCGCCCGGACGTTCCAGAACCTCCGCATCTTCCGCAACATGACCGTACTTGAGAACGTGGCCATCGGCTATCACTCACGGACGCGCTCGGGGCTGCTCGACGCGATCCTGCGCACGCGACGGCATCGCGTCGAAGAGATGAAGACCTTGAGGGAGAGCTTGGAGCTCCTGGGTTGGATCGGGTTGAACGAACAGGCCAACGAGATCGCCGGGTGCCTGTCCTACGGTGACCAGAAGCGCCTGGAGATCGCCCGGGCCCTGGCGTGCGGTCCGAGATTATTGCTCCTGGACGAGCCGGTGGCCGGGATGAACCCCACCGAGAAGAGCGCGATCTCCGCGGTGATCCGGCGTATCCGTGACCGGGGCATCTCGGTCTTCTTGATCGAGCATGATATGAAGGTCGTGATGCCGCTCTCGGACCGGGTGGTCGTGATGGACGACGGCCGTAAGATCGCCGAGGGTCCGCCGGACAAGGTCCAGTGCGACCCGCGCGTGATCGCGGCGTATCTCGGAGAGCCCGGTGATGCTTGAGGTGCGGCACGTGCATACCCGTTACGGCAAGGTCGATTGCCTCAAGGGCGTCGGTCTGAGCGTCGGCGCGGGCGAGATCGTGGCCCTCCTGGGAGCCAACGGCGCGGGCAAGACCACCGTCCTCAAGACCCTGTCGGGGTTGGTGAGGCCATCGGCGGGCGAGGTGTTGTTCGAGGGCCGCCGGATCGACGGCGTCTCTCCGGAGGAGGTCGTCAGGCGTGGTGTGGCCCACGTACCCGAGGGCCGCAAGGTCTTCCAGAAACTGACCGTGCTCGAGAACCTCGAGCTCGGAGCTTACCTCCGCAGGGACGGCGCCGGTGTTCGCGGCGACCTCGAGCATGTGTTCGCTCTCTTTCCGGTGCTCAAGCAGCGACTGCGTCAGCGCGCGGGCACGCTCTCGGGCGGGGAACAGCAGATGTTGGCCATCGGCCGCGCGCTCATGTCCCGGCCCAAGGTGCTCCTGCTCGATGAGCCGTCCCTGGGGCTGGCCCCGATCGTCGTCTCCTCGATCTTCCGGATGATCCGGGAGATCAACCGCGAAGGCCGGACCATCCTGCTGGTGGAACAGAACGCGCGCATGGCGCTGAGCGTGGCCAAGCGCGCTTACGTTCTGGAGCTAGGGGAGATCGTGTTGAGCGGGGAGGCCGAAGCGGTCCGGGACAGTCCGGAGGTGCAGAGCGCCTACCTGGGCGGAGGCTGAGCCCGCCCGAGGCCGGTCAGGATCTTTTCTTGAGGATGAACTTCAGGGTGCCGGCCGGATCGAGGGTGATGTCGAGGAGCTTGTCCTGGAGGGCTTTCTTGTGACGCTTGCACAGAAGCACCGGGAACATCTCGTCGGGCATCGGCATGACGTTGGTCACGGTCTCGATGTCCACGGAATCCTTGGCCCCGCAGACATCACAAACCCTCTCCAGACTCTCCATATTGTCCATCGAACGCCCTCCATCGCGCCGGAAGCGTTATCATAACATTCCCGACACGGCTCGCCAAGACCCTGCCGAGCTCGCATGCGGCCGGGCAGGAGGTTTGTGATACAATACGCCATCATGACCACGCACCGTTCGCTCAACAAGCTCGAGTTCAAGGCTCATATGAGCATCCACAACGTCGCGGAAGTGCCTTCCGAGGGTGCCGAGGGTGAAGTCTGCGCGACGCGTGACCGGTTCGGTCGCAAGCACGAGATACGCCCGGAGGCACCGCGTCGCCGCAAAGGACCGGCAGCGGCGGTGATCCTGCTGGCCGGGGTCTTTATGGCCTCGGCAGCCCGGGCCGATGAAGGTTTTGTGCCGGCCGACGCCCCCACCTCACCAGCCAAAGCCCGAGGCACCAACGTCACCGTCGTCAGTGAAGGACGACGTCCGCTCTGGGCCGAGGACACGCCCCGCGATCCGGATTTCGCCATCCCGATCGACGACCGCATGTCGCTGGACATCAACGACGACGGTGATCCGAACGTTAACTACCGCTTCTAGGCTCCTCCGGCGCCTCTTGGCGTGCGGGCTGTCCGCGATGCTGGTCCTCGCGACAGCTTCGTACGGTCAGGCCGCTTCACCGCCCAAGCTCAATGCCCGCTCCGCGGTCATCCTCGACGTCAAGACCGGCAAGCCCCTCTACGCCAAGAACGCTCATCTGAAGCTGCCACCCGCGTCCACCACGAAGATCATGACCGCGCTCTTGGCCCTGGAGACCCTGGGTTGGGAACAGGAAGTGACGATCAGCCGCCGGGCCGCGGCAGCGCCCTCCAGCAAGGCCGACCTGCGGGCCGGTGAGCGCTATCAGGCCAAATACCTGATCCTCGCGTCCCTGGTGTCGTCCTCCAACGATGCGGCCATCGCCTTGGCCGAAGCGTGCTCGGGCACCGAAGAGGCCTTCGCGGAGCGCATGAACGCCAGGGCCTTGGAGCTCGGCATGAAGAACACGCGCTTCATCAACGCGACCGGACTGCCGGACAAGCGCAGGAAACAATACTCCACGGCCTACGATCTGGCCCTCCTGGTGCGTCACGCGTCCCGCGACGGACGTGTCGATCACATGATGGCCGTCACGAGCGCCTATATTTTCAGCGTCGAGGGACGCGCGACGCTCATCCGGGCCCACAACAAGATGCTCTGGCGCATGCCCAAGTTCGTGAAGGGAAAGACCGGCTGGACGTTCGCTTCGAGGCACACGTTCGCCGGCACCAACTACGAATCCGCCAAGAAGTTCACGTTCGCTCTCTTGAGCTCCAAGGAGCCGTGGATGGACATCGAGCGCCTGGCCAATTTTGGCACGGTGCTGGCGTCCTCTCGGCGCTAGAGAGGAAGCCGGGTTGAGCGGTCCGCGCCTGGCCGTGATCGGAGCCGGAGCCGCGGGTCTGAGCGCGGCGATCTGGGCGGCCCGGTCCGGCCTCTCCGGGGAAAGCATCGTCCTTTTGGATTCGCGCCAGCGGATCGGCGCCAAGATCCTCATCTCCGGCGGTACGCGCTGTAACGTCACCAACCGCTCGGTCCGTCCGTCCGACTACAGCGGCGGGCCCCGGCACTTCGTCAAGCACGTCCTCGAAGCGTTCCCGCCCGCACGGACGCGGGCTTTCTTCGCGGAGATCGGCGTGGAGCTGGTGCTCGAGCCGACCGGCAAATACTTCCCGACGACGCACAAGGCGGCCACCGTCCTTGAGGCCCTCCGGAGGGAGGTCGACCGCCTGGGGATCCGACTGGAGACCGGCCGCAGGATCTTGACGGCTCGCCGCCTCGGAGAGGCATGGGTGCTCGAAGATGCCGGAGGCGCCCACCTGAGAGCCGAGCGGATCGTCCTGTGCACCGGAGGCCTGTCGCTTCCGGAGACCGGCAGTGACGGCACCGGTCTTCGTATCGCCCGTGACCTTGGCCACACGCTCATCGCGACCACTCCGGCGCTGACGCCTCTGACGACGCAAGACGCCTGCTGGAAAACCCTGGCCGGCCTCACGCTCGAAGCGGCCCTCTCGCTCTACCTGCGCGGACGCAAGGCGCACGAGGTGTCCGGGTCGATGCTTTTCACCCACGAAGGTTTCAGCGGTCCGGCCCCCATGGACCTGAGCCGTCACTACCTGCGCGCCGCCGGTGATCAGGCGGCCGAAGTGCGCGCCCGGTTCCTGCCCGGTCTGGACGAGAGCGTTCTCATTGAGGGACTGCGCGCGGGCCGCGATCACGAAGGGCTGAGGACCGTCCGGCACTTCCTGACGGAGCGCTTCGGCCTGGCCCTGCAGTTGTCGGAGCTTCTTTGCCGCCGCGCGGGTCTCGAGCGCGATGAGCGTCTGAAGGACCTCACGACCGACCACCGCAAAGCGCTGGTGCGTCAGATCCTCGATTGTCCGCTGGGCGTCGACGGCACGCTGGGTTACCGCAAGGCGGAGGTCACCGCCGGGGGAGTGGATCTCGCCGAGGTCCGGGCGTCGACCCTCGAGTCTCGCATCGCCGCCGGATTGCACTTCGCGGGGGAGGTCCTGGACGTGGACGGACGGATCGGGGGGTTCAACTTCCAATGGGCCTGGTCGAGCGGGCACGTCGCCGGACGGGCCTGCGCGGAGGCGTTGTCGTGATCTATCTGGCGTCGAGATCACCTCGCCGCAAGGCGCTCTTGCGCGCGGCGGGACTCCGTTACCAGTACGTCCGATCCGACTACGTGGAGCGCATGGATGCGGCCCGTCGTCCTTCGGCGCTGGTGCGTCGCCACGCGCTGGGCAAAGCTCTCGGCTCGCTCCCGTCCGTGCGTGGCAGCGGCGTCATTCTGGCCGCCGATACCATCGTGTATCATCGGGGCCGCATCCTCGGCAAGCCCGTCTCGTTCCGGGGCGCCGAGAGGATGTTGGGGGCGTTGCAGGGGCGGTGGCACCGGGTCTACACCGGCGTCTGTCTCCTGGAGGTCCGCCAGGGCCGCCCCAAGCGGCGTGTCTTGTGGGTCGAGACGACCCGCGTGCGCATCCGCAGGATGACACGGCATGACATCAGAGCGTATTTCCGCAAGGTCGATCCGCTGGACAAGGCCGGAGCCTACGCGATCCAATCCCGAGCGGTCAAGGTCGTCGAGCGCCATGAGGGTTGTTATGACAATGCGGTCGGGTTGCCCGCCAGCGCCATCAGGCAGATCAAAAAATTTCAAAAGAATATTGATAAATAATAGTTAATTCAGTATATTATTAGTTAAAAATACATGGATTCCATCAAATCCCCAACCGCTCTTCCGGCGGGTCCGCGGCGTTCCTGGTGGTCGGACGCTGAGGGTCGTCTTTCGCCGCATCTGCTGTTCTTCGCCTCGGGCTTCACGGCACTGGTCTTCGAGGTCGTCTGGGCCAAGCAGGCCTGCCTGATCTTCGGGAACACCAGTCTGGCCTCCGCGACGGTCATCGGATCGTTCATGGCGGGCCTGGCGATCGGCAGTCGTTTGTTCGGTTGGTGGGCCGACCGGAACCCCCACAAAGGATGGGTGGCCTACGGGTGGCTGGAGGGAGGAGTGGCGGTGTACGCGCTGTTGTTCCCCTGGATCCTCGGCGCCATGGAACCGCTCTACGCGGCGGCCTACGCCCGGTGGTCGGGGGACTTCATGCGTCTGTCGCTCGCGCGGGCGGCGTTGGCTTTCGCGCTGTTGGCGGTGCCGACGACGCTGATGGGCGGCACGCTACCGCTCTTGAGCCGCTTCTTGAGCCGCACCGCTTCGGACGGCGGCCGGCAGGCCGGAGGCCTGTACACGCTCAATCTTTTCGGGGCCGCAGCGGGCGCCTTCGCCAGCGGCTACATCCTCCTGGAGCTTCTCGGCGTGCGGGGCGCATCGCTCTTGGCGAGCGCGATCAATCTGGCGATCTGCGCTGCGGTGTTGACCGATATCCGGGCCCGCGCGACGGCGCCGCTTCCCGCCGCCGACGCTGAGATCGCCGCGCCGGACGGCGGAGAGGAGAGGCTGGTCGCGCCAGGCGCGATCCGACTGGTCTATGCGCTGCTGGCGCTACACGGCTTCGCGGCGTTCGTCGTGCAGATCTGCTGGGTGCGGGCCTGCGCGCTGATCCTCAGCTCCTCGACGTACGCGCTCTCGGCGACGTTGACCGTTTACCTCTTGGGCTTGGCGATCGGAGGTTTGATCGTGACCCGATGCGTCTGCTCGGGTGTGCGTCCGACGGCCGGGCGCCTGGGATACCTGGAGGCTTCGGCCGGCGTCGCCGTGCTCCTGTTCATCCCGATGTTCGAGAACGCGGCCTTCGGGTTCGCGCGCGTTTTTCCCTACGTCTACACGAGCCCGGTGCTCGTGATGGTCACCCAGCTGGCGCTGGCGATCGCCATCATGGTGGTGCCGACGGTACTGATCGGAGCTTTTCTGCCCGCGACGTTGTGTCTCTTGGGGCGGAGCGCGAAGATCGGCCGGGTCGTCGGCCGATGCTACGCTTTCAATACGGCCGGCGCCCTGGCCGGGTCGTTCCTGACGGCGTTCGTGCTCATCCCGGGCATCGGTGTCCACGGCTCGATCTTGGTGGCGAGCTTCGTGTTCGTCATCTCCGGGGTGTGGCTGGTCGCTGTCGATCCCGAAGTGCGCGGCGGCCTCAAGGTCCGCCGGATCATCGCGGCGGTGTTGCCGGCGTTCCTATTGATGTTCTATCCCTGGAGCCGGGAGCTGTTCGGCAGCGGCGTGGCCGTATACGCCGACTCGTGGTCGAGGTACGCGATGATGGGCCGGCAGGTCTTCTTCGAAGTGATGAAGCAGAACCGCGACCTGGTCTTCTACCGCGACGGCATCTCCTCGACGGTGACGGTGCTGCGTTACCAGGACCAGACCGGCCGCGTGCAGAAGTCCCTGCGCGTGAACGGCAAGACCGACGCCTCCACCGTCGGGGACATGGCGACCCAGCTTTATCTCGGGTATATCCCGCTCTTCGCGCACCCCAACCCCAAGAACGTGCTTGTGATCGGACTGGGGGCCGGAGTGACCGTCGGGACGGCGACGCAGTTCGACAGCGTGCGCTCCATCGAGTGCGTCGAGATCGAGCCGGCGGTCGTCGACGCCAACAGATTCTTCTCGATCGAGAACCATTTCGCTCTGCGGGACCCCCGGGTCAAAGTGGTCATCGGGGACGGCCGCAACCACGTGCGTTTCACGCCCAAGAAGTACGACGTCATCATCTCGGAGCCGTCCAATCCCTGGATCGCGGGGATCTCGTCGCTGTTCTCCAGGGAACACTACCGCGCGTCGCTGGCGGCGCTCAGCGAGGAAGGCGTCTTCGGACAATGGTTCCATTCCTATCAGATGACGCCCGAGGATTTCCAGATGATCATCCGGACCTTCGCGGAGGTTTTTCCGCACACGGAGCTCTACCGGCTCAACGGCAGTGACTATATGCTGCTGGGTTCGCGCGGACCCGTCCGGTACGAGTCCTCGCGCATCCGCAAGACCGTTCGCTCCAAGCCGCTGATGTCCTCGGACCTGAAGTTCTTCACGGACAGCCGGGGTGATTTCGTGACCAGAACGTTCCTGCTCAGCAACGAGGATCTGAGGGCGTTCCTCAAGGACTCCCCGGGACCGGTGATCACGGACGACCGCTTGCTGCTCGAGTACCGCGCTCCGCGCAATCTGTACCGGAGTTCGGGGGATGTGGCGGACTGGATCGACCGGATGCCACGCAAGACGATCTTCCCGGACTACAAGGACGTTTCGCCCGAGAGCCTCATCGAAGCCCCCGAGGCATCGCACGTGATCCTGCAGCAGGCCGAAGCGGCCATCGGTATCGGTGACCCGGAACGGGCCCTGCGGTATTTCGCGCAGGCCGTGCGTATCAAGGGGTACGACGCGGCGCTGCACCGGCAGATCGGCATGACCTACGAGTCGATCGGGCGCTTCGTCCGCGCGCGCCAGCATTACATGAGGGCGCTCAAGGATCCCTCGGTCGGTCCCCAGGCGGCCAGTCTGATGCGCCGAGCCCGGATCCGGGCCATGTTCCTGTACAACCCGCTGATGTCCCGGGACGTGGAGCTGCGCAATCTGATCGCCCGGCTCAGCTATTTCGGGGGGGACATCGTCTCGGCCATGCGTCTGTGCTCCGAGGCGATGGACATGGACCCGACGTATCTCAAGAACTACGCGGATATGGCCGTCTATTCGGCCTCGGTGGGGTTGCCCAAAGAAGCCTATGAGCTGCTCCGTAAGGCCAGTGAGGTGAATCCCAACGATCCGGCGGTCCTTACCGCAGCCGAGCTGATCCGCCGCCAATACGGGGCTCCGCAGGACCAGGAGGCTTGACGCCCGCCGAAATGGCTGTAAGCTGTATGGGTACGCCCTGCAACCCATCGAAAGAGGCCCAAGACCATGAGCAGTGAGAAGATCCCGATGAGCCGGGAGGGATACGACAAGCTGGCCCGAGAGCTCGAGTACCTGCAGACGGGCAAGCGCAAGGAGATCGCCGACGACATCGCGCGCGCGCGGGCGTTCGGGGACCTGCGCGAGAACGCCGAGTACGACGCCGCCAAGAACAGCCAGGCGCTCAACGAGAAGCGTATCGTGGAGCTCGGCGACCGCCTGAGCCGGGCCCAGATCATCGACGAGTCCAAGATCGCTCGGGACGCCGTCCTCATCGGCGCGACCGTCCTGCTCAAGGACCTCAAGAGCCAGGATGAGATCACCTACATCATCGTGCCCCAGGACGAGGCGGATTTCGACGCCGGTAAGATCTCCGTGACCTCTCCGATCGCCAAAGGGTTGCTGGGCCTCAAGGTCGGCGATGCCGCCGAGATCAAGATCCCCGCCGGGGTGCTCAAGTACAAGGTCCTCAAGATCTCCCGCGACTGACGCGGGCCGATGTGCTCAAGCTCAAATCCCTGACCCTCAAAAGCAACGTCATCCAGTCTCCCATGGCCGGATGCACGGACCTCGCCTACCGGATCCTCTCGCGCAGGTACGGCATGGAGTTCGCCTTTTTGGAAATGGTCTCCGCCGAAGCGCTTGTCCGCGGACATGCGGGAACGCACGAGTTGATGAAAACCTCCCCGGAGGACCGGCCTCTGGGGGCGCAGATCGTTGGCTGTCGTCCGGAAGCGATGGGTGAAGCGGCCGCCATCGTGGAGGGTATGGGCTACGACCTCCTGGACATCAACTTCGGCTGTCCGGTCCCCAAGGTCGCCGGACAGGGCGCGGGTTCGGCCCTTTTGGCTCAGCCCGAGAAAGCCGAACAGATCTTCCGCAGCGTCGTCAAAGCCGTCAAGCGTATCCCCGTGACCGTCAAGATGCGTCTGGGTGTGGCCGACGGCTCCGGACGCGAAGCCGCGCGCATCGCCCGGATCGCGCAGGATTGCGGGCTCGACGCGATCACCGTGCACGGCCGCACGCGTGTACAGGGTTATTCCGGCCAGGCCGACTATGAGGCCATCGCCCGCGTGCGGGAGGCCGTGAGCATTCCCTTGATCGGTAACGGGGATGTGTTGTGCGGCGAGGATGCCGAGCGTCTGCGCCGCACCGCCGGGGTCGACGGGGTCATGATCGGACGCGGGGGTCTCGGTAATCCGTGGATCTTCAAGCAGATCGAGCGTTCGCTCTCGGGGGACCGCTCGCCCGTCCAGGAGCCGGATCTTGCGACCAAGAAGCGGGTGCTCCTGGAGCATCTGGAGCTGGAGCTGGCCCATCGCGAGGAGCGGACGGTCATCGCGCACATGCGCCGTATCGCATGCTGGTATTTCAAGAACCTGCCGGGTGTGGCGCAGTTCCGCGGACGCATCAATGTTTGTCAGTCGGCCGTCGAACTGCGTCATCTGATCGAGAGCTTCGACGGACAGGGTCCCACCGGTACGGAGGATGTCGCCGCGGCGGCCTGACCCCTCGCTTGACTTCCGTACAGGGCTCGGCTATTCTTTTGAAACTCGATCGGCCCGTATAACGTCCAAATATCAAGATCTACCGACTGCGGACCCGAAGGTGTTGGTGTTCGCAGTCTTTATTTTTGAGGCCCCATGAAGCAGTTGGATATCCGCAACATCGCCATCATCGCTCACGTCGATCACGGCAAGACCACGCTCGTCGACGCGATCCTGCGCCAGACCCGCGTGCACCGCAACATCCATGACATGGGCGAGCGGATCATGGACTCGATGGACCTCGAGCGCGAACGCGGCATCACCATTCGCGCCAAGAACGCCAGCGTCACCTACAAGGACGTCAAGATCAACATCGTGGATACGCCGGGTCATGCGGATTTCGGCGGAGAGGTCGAGCGGACGCTGAGGATGGTCGACGGCGTTCTTCTGGTCGTCGACGCCAAGGACGGTCCGATGCCCCAGACGCGCTTCGTGCTGCGTAAGGCCTTGGAGCTGGGTCTCCGCGCGATCGTGGTCATCAACAAGATCGACCGCCCCGACTCCCAGATCGATGAGGTGGTCAACCGCACGTTCGATCTGTTCTGCGAGCTCAACGCCGACGAGCGTCAGTTGGATTTTCCGATCGTCTACGCTTCGGCGCTCAAGGGGATGGCGACGCTCGATCCGCACAAGCCCGGTGACGATATCTCGCCGCTCCTGGACACCGTCATCGACAAAGTGCCGCCGCCCGTGGCCCGCCCCGAGGATCCTCTGCAGATGCTGGTGCTGGCCCTCACGTACGATTCGTACAAGGGCAAGATGGGTATCGGCCGCATCTCGGCGGGATCGATCAAGAAGGGTGACGGCGTGGCCCTCGTCCGCCGTGACGGCAGTCAGGTCAACACCCGCGTGACGAGCATCCTGACGTACCAGGGCCTCGAGCGGGCCGAGCTCGAAGAGGCCGGCTCCGGAGACATCGTGGCCGTCGCGGGTTTCGAGGACATCGGTATCGGCGAGACCATCACCGACCCCGCGCGTCCGGCGCCGCTGCCGGTGCTGGAGATCGATGAGCCGACCGTGCAGATGACCATCGGCGTCAATACCAGTCCTTTTGCCGGACGAGAGGGGAAGTACGTCACCTCCCGAGTGATCCGCGACCGCCTGTACCGGGAGCTGGAGACCAACGTCTCGCTGCGCGTACAGGAGACCGACGCGGCCGATACGTTCCTGGTGTCAGGCCGTGGGGAGCTGCACCTGGCGGTGCTGATCGAGACCATGCGCCGCGAAGGGTTCGAACTGCAGGTCTCCCAGCCCAAGGTCATCCTGCACGAGAAGGACGGTGTCCGGCAGGAGCCGTTCGAGTTCCTCATCATCGATCTGCCGTCCCAGTACCAGGGTACGGTCATCGAGGAGATCGGTAAGCGCAAAGGCATCCTCAAGAACATGCTCCAGGCCCCGACAGGGGAGCTTCATCTGGAGTACCAGATCCCGACCCGCGGCATCATCGGGCTCAAGGGCGTTCTCATGACCAAGACCCGTGGCACCGCCGTGATGAACCATGTGTTCGACGAATACAAGCCGATGGTGGACGCCGATATCGGTCCCGGCTCCCACGGCTCGCTGGTCGCCAGCGAACAGGGTGAGTCGAGCAGTTACGGTCTGGCCAATTGCCAGGAGCGCGGAGAGCTTTTCATCGGCTCGGGCGTGGAGGTGTACACCGGCATGATCATCGGTGAGAACTCCCGCGACGAGGACCTCGATATCAGCCCATGCAAGACCAAGAAGCTGTCCAACACACGCTCCTCCGGTTCGGACGAGGCGATCGTGCTCGTGCCTCCGCGCGAACTGACCCTGGAGCTGGCCATCGAGTACATCGGTCCGGACGAGCTGGTGGAGGCCACGCCCAAGAGCCTCCGTCTGCGCAAGCGCGTGCTCGATCCCACCCAGCGCAAGCGTCTCAGAAGGCAGGGCGAGTGAGCGGTCCGGCCGACGCGTCCGCCCCGGGGTCCCCGGAGGCGGCGTCCAAGGGCGAGCGTCTGCAGGTGGTGCTGGCACGTTTCGGCGTGGCCAGCCGTCGCGGTGTGGTCGAGATGATCGAGGCCGGACGCGTCAGCGTCAACGGCGAGGTCGTCCGCGAGAAAGGGCACCGGGTCCTGTCGGCGACCGACGAGATCCGCCTCGACGGACAGGTGCTCGGTGTCGCCAAGCCCGCGCGACACCGTTATTTCGTCCTCTACAAACCCAAGAACGTCATGACCACCCTGCAGGATCCCCACGCGGAGCATACGGTGGCGGACTATTTCGGGGACGTGCCCGAGCGTCTGTTCCCGGTCGGCCGCCTGGACCGCGACACGACGGGCCTGCTCATCGTCACCAACGACGGTGAGCTGGCGTTCCGCCTGACGCATCCGAGCTACGGTATCAAGAAGGTCTATCGTGTCCTGGTCGCGGGCAGTGTTTCGGACGAGAAGATCAAGCGTCTCAAGAAGGGCGTCGAGCTCGAGGACGGCCCGACTTCCCCGTGCGAGGTCATCCTGGTCGGCCGAAGGCCCGACCTCAGCGAGTTGACGGTCATCCTCCATGAAGGCCGCAAACGGCAGATCCGGCGTATCTTCGAGCAGGTCGGGCACCGCGTGCTCGAGCTCGAGCGCGTCTCCTACGGTCCGTTGACACTTGCCGGGATGCGGCCGGGACAGCGGCGTGAATTACGCGCTTCCGAAGTCTCCTCGCTCAGACGGGTGACGGGTCTCGGCAGGACCCCCAAGACGGAGTGATCCGATGGCCGACGTCGTCATCTATACCGCCACGTACTGTTCTTACTGCCATGCGGCCAAAAAACTCCTGACCGATAAGGGCGTCCGCTATCGCGAGATCGACGTCACCGATGACGCCGACGAGCGCCGGCAGCTGGTCGAGAAAAGCGGCGGCCGTGAGACCGTGCCGCAGATCTTCGCCGACGGCCGTCACATCGGCGGATACGACGACCTGGTCCGCTACTACCGCGAAGGACACACCCTCTAAGACCGCCTCTCCGGGACCCTCCGGGGGCCGCTCCCGCTCAAGTCCGCTCAAAAGCATCGTCTTGCGCTTGACATTGAACGAACGTTCAATTAAAATCCGTACCAGACAAGACAAAGGAGAATCGGCATGAGACCGATGGACAACGAGAAGGTCGAGCGCCTCTTCGCGGAGGTGCGCGTGGAAAAAGAGCGGATCGAGCGTCTGATCTCGGACCTTGAGTGGCAGGGTCGGGTGAGCGACGAGGACCTGCGGTACATGGACGGCGCCCTGCAGGAAGTGGAGCGCACGATCCGCCGTATCCGGGAGAAATGCCGGGAGTCCGGGCCTTCGGTCCGCCTCTTCGGCAAAGGAGGGGATTCATGAGGATTTCATGTTTCGTTCACGAGGCGCTCATCGGACCCGCGTATGCTTGGCCGCGTCAGCTCAAGGAGGTGCTTATGAAGCGTCTGACAGCCTATCCCCCCGGCGACAACTGGCCTGAGACGACCGTCTGCGACCCTGTCGACATGAGCCTTGTGGACGGGCTCAAGATCGGTTTGCAGCGGTTGAGAGAAGCCCGGTTCAGTTGGTGGGATGATTGACCCTCAAGCCCCTATCGGGGCTTGAGTCCGCGCGTTTTTCGAGCGATACTAAAGAGAATGACCGCTCGAGGACGCGTTTTGTTTTCGCTCTCCCTGTTACCGACGGCGCTGACCGTCACGCTGGCGTTCCTGGCGGCTACGCCGGTCCTGTCCGCCGAGAGCGCCCTCGAGCGTCATCACCCTCCCGCCGTCTCCGAAACGGACCCTGACAACGCCCTTCACTTGCATCTGCTGCGCTTGGACCGTTTCGCGGTCAAGTTCGACCGGCCCGTCCGCCAGGTGCGCCCCTGGGACCTGACCGTCAACGGCCGACCGGCGCGGTTGCTGGTCGGGCAGGGCAACGGCCCCTACGTGTTCCAGGACTTCGATCCGCCGTCCTCCGGTCCGGTCGAGGTGCTCTTGTCCGCCGGCGAGATCCGCAGCGAAGAGGGCCGCGTACCTTTCGAGGGGCGCCGATGGACGTTCTGGCTCTGGGATCCGGCGCAGGACACGGACGATGACGGACTGTACAACCGCACGGAGATCGAGAGGGGCATCGACCCTCTGGCCGATGACACTGACGGTGACGGGATCCCCGACGAGGTCGAGCTCGCCTATCCCTGCCTCAACGCCGCGATCGACGAGACCGCCAAGATGCGCCATCTGACGGGGGACGAGCGCTTGAGCCGGGACTTCGACGGGGACGGTATCAGTGATCTGGACGAGTTCAGGCGGGGAACGGATCCCTGTCTTGCCCCCGAGCGGGCGCGCGCGCTCGACAAGCCGGTCTTGGAGGGGTCGTGATGGAGAGGATCGGATCGAGAGTGGTGTTGGCGCTTGTCTTGTTGTCCTCGCTCACGACACCGGTCAAGGCGGCCGTCGAGACCCAGGAGGTCGAGTATCGCGACGGGCAGACGCTGCTGCGCGGTTTTCTCGCCGCGGATACCTCCAGCGACGACCCGCGCCCCGGTATCCTGGTCGTGCACGAATACAAGGGGCTGGGCGAGTACGCCAAGCGCCGGGCGGTGCAGTTGGCGGAAATGGGTTATGTGGCCTTCGCCGTGGATATGTACGGGCAGGACGTTCGGCCGACCACTCATGAGGAAGCCGCCGCGACCGCCGGTGTCTACAAGTCGGACCGGTCGCTGATGCGTCAGCGGATCCTCGCCGGCTATGAGGTGCTCGGCGCGCACCCGCTGACCGACCCTTCGCGCATCGGAGCCGTCGGTTACTGTTTCGGCGGCACGACGGTGCTCGAACTGGCCCGTTCCGGCGCTCCCGTGGCGGGTGTGGTGAGCTTCCACGGAGCGTTGTCGTCGCCACGGCCGTCGGATGCCCGCGCGATCAAGGGCCGCGTGCTGGTCCTTCATGGCGCCTCCGATCCTCACATCGGACCGGACGAGGTCGAGGCGTTCCGCCGGGAAATGGAGGAGGCCGGGGTCAAATGGCGCCTGATCTCCTATGAAGGAGCGGTCCACAGCTTCACGGTCCCGGAGGCCGGCGACGACCCTTCGACGGGCGTGGCCTACAATGCGGAGGCCGACCGCCGCTCGTGGGAGGAGATGACGAACTTCTTCCGCGAGATCTTCGCCCCCGCGCCGGTGTGAGAACCTACATCCTCGATGGATACAATCTGATCCACCGGATGAAGGGGCTGCGCGCTGAGCTCGATCAGGGGCTCGAGGCCGCCAGGGCCCGGCTAGAGGCGCGGTGCCTGCCGCTGTTGCGGCGCAAGGACGTGCGGGCCGTGTTCGTGGTGTACGACGGCCGTCAGGAGGCCGAGGAGCGGCGACCCAGCGGGCTGAGGATCATCTACACCCGCGGCAAGGAGAGCGCGGACAGCCGGATCCTGCGCCTGGTCCGCGAGGAAGAGGGCCGCGCCGGAGAATGCATCATCGTGACGGACGATCGTGAGGTCGGCTGGCACGGCAAGGGCTTGGGCGGGCGGGTGATCGGTTGCGCGGAGCTCGAGGCCCTGCTCGAGGGAGAGGGCCGCCGGGCTTCAGGTTCCGGCGGATCCGGCAACAAGAGCCCCTCCGGACACGCGCCCAAGGAAGGATTGAAGACGTCGGATTGCAAACGGATCACCGACGAGTACCGCAAACAACTGGGCCTCTGAGCCCGCCGAAGACAAGGAGGTTCGTTCATGGTCCGCACGATCCCGATCATCGTTCTGCTTCTGTGCGCGGGTCCCGCCGCGGCGCACGCCGAGGGCGCGGAGCCCGCGCCGGCCCCCGAAACCGCCGCGGCGCCGTCGGTGCCGCTCACGCCCAAGAGCGTCGCGACCGACCAGAACAAGGATGGCAAGCCCGACCAGTGGGAGCACTATGAGAACGGCGTGATCGCCCGGCTGGAGACCGATACCAACTATGACGGGAAGGTCGACGAGGTGGCGTATTTCGAGGAGAAGCGCCTGGTCCGGGGCGAGAAGGACATCGACCACGACGGCAAGATGGACCAGTGGTTCACGTACTGATCAGTCGAGCCCGAGCCGTCCCAGGCGGCCGGTGTTCTTGGCTTGACCGTAGAGGAACCTGAAGACCATCGAGGCGGCCGCGAAGGCCACGAGGTTCATCCCGAAAGACGCCCATAGCGACGCGGAGGCCATGCGTCCGGTCGCCAGCACTTCACGCATGCCTTCGAAGACGTGGGTGCTGGGCAGAAGGAGCGCGAAGGGACGCAGCCATTCCGGCAGCGTCGACAGGGGATAGTAGATCGCCGACAGCGGCTGGACCAGGAACGGGATGCCCCAGATCAGAGCTTCCGCCGCGTGTCCCCAGCGGATGACCAAGGCCGACGTGAACACACCGAGCGCCCACCCGAACAGGAACAGGTTCGCCGCCAGCGGGACCAGATACAGCCCCATGGCGTCCGCCAGATCGAAGCGGTAGAGCCCGTAGGCCAGGGCCCACAAGATCGCCGTGATCACGCAGGTCTTCAAGAAGCCGTAGATGAAGGTCGCCGTCAGCCATTCCCAGATCCGCAGGGGGGAGACGAGCACGTTGACGATGTTCTGTGTCCAGACGTCCTCGATGACCGCGATGCTGACCCCCTGCTGGCTGCGATAGAGGATGTCCCAGAAGATCATCGCGCCGATCAGGAACACCGCGATGCGCACCGCCGGGTCGGCGGAGAGACTGCGCACGTACACCGAGACGAACCCCCACACCAACAGCTCCATCACCGGCCAGAAAACGATCTCGAAGACCCGCGGCAGGCTTCGCTTGTGCAGATAAGCGTAGCGGAGCACGACGGCGCCGATGCGGCGGAGGGAAGCGTTCACGACCCGCCCCCGGCGGAGCCGTGTTCTTTGCGGACGATCTTGATGAACAATTCGTCCAGGTCCCGCGTGCCGTAGCGCGCCAGCACCTCCCGCGGCGGACCCTCGGCGATCTTGAGGCCCTGATGGAGGAAAACGATGCTGTCACAGAGCTCCTCGACCTCCGGCATGTTGTGGGACGTGTAGAGGATGCCGATGCCCCTCTCACGCTGGATGCGGCGCAGGGTCGTGCGCACATGGTCGGCCATCTCGGGGTCGAGGCTCGCGGTCGGCTCGTCCAGGAGGAGCAGTTCGGGGTCGTTGAGGAGACACTTCACCAGGTTGACGCGGGTCTTCTCGCCGGAGGAGAGCGAGCCGGTCAGGCGCCCCGACAGTTCGGCGACGCCGAACAGCTCGAGCAGTTCCTCCACCTTGCGACGCGCGTCACGCACCCCGTACAATCCGGCAAAAACATTGAGGTTCTCGTACACCTTGAGGTTGGAGGGCAGTTGGACGTACGCGGAGGCGAAGTTCATGCGCTCGGCGATGCGGTGACGCTCTCGGCCGGGGTCCATACCGAGCACGCGGACCTGTCCGGACCCCGGGGTCAACAGCCCCATCAAGATGTGAATGGCCGTGGTCTTGCCCGCTCCGTTGGGTCCCAAGAGACCCAGGATCCGGCCCCGTTGCAGGGTCAGGTCCAGCCCGCTCAGGGCGACGGTGCTGCCGTAGGTCTTGGAGAGGCCCGTGACGCGGACGAGGAGGGCAGGGTCGGTGGACATGGCAGTTGGATTCTCTCACAGGGGACCGTCCCGGCCAAGCGTCAAATCCGCGGTTTTTTGATTGCGTCCGGGGAGGTGCTCTGTATAATGATTTAAACCCAACAAGGAGAGTTCTGCATGAAGCGCTCGCTCGTCCCGTTTTCCGCGTTGTTGTTGGTCGTGACGTTGGTCCCCGGTTGCGCGACGGCCCGCGCCCGCAAGGCGGCCGATTCCGAGTATCAGAACCAGCTCTCCTCGCTGCAGAACGAACTGCAGAGCAAGGACCAGCAGATCCAGGACCTCCAGTACCAGCTCGAGCAGGTGCAGCGCGCCAACTACGACACCACCGGCGGCTCGTCGTCGACCTCCTCGGTGATCCGCGTCTCCGGCGTGGACGTCAAGGACGTGCAGAGGGCGTTGGCCCGGGCGGGTTTCAACCCCGGTCCCGTGGACGGCCGTCTCGGTAAGAAGACCAAGGCCGCGATCAAGGCTTTCCAGCGCCGCAACAACCTCAAGGCGGACGGTATCGTCGGCGAGCGCACCTGGTCCCTGCTCAAGTAAGAAGGTCCGCGAGGGGCGTGTTCCGGCACATCGTCCTCTTCAAGATCGCGGCGCGACACCTGCCGGTGTACCGCGCCGACTGCCGGATGTGGGCCAAAGAAGCGCGCAAGCATCCGGGTTTCATCCGTTACGAGACCCTGGAGCGGACGAACGCCAAAGGACAGTACGCCTCCTGCTACACGTGGCGCAGTGAGCGGGACCACCGGCGGTTCATGGACGAACATCATGACCGGTTGGTGTCCCTCTCGCGTTGCCCCGTCGAGGTCGTGGGCTACTTCAACTACAAGAACGACCGCTGATCCCGCGGAGACCCCCGCTCCGCGCCGCGGTCACCGGTACCTATGACCCACCAACCCCACTCGATCGTCCTGCTCGTACCCGAGATCAAGGAGCTCCTGCGCGCCAAGGACTACGCGCTGCTCAAGAGCGTGCTCAAGGAATGCAACCCGGTCGATTTCGCCGATGCCTGGAGGATGTTCGAGGACGGGGAGAAGCTCCAGATCTTCAAGCTCTTCAACACCGCCTCGGCTCTGCGCCTGTTCGAGACGCTCGAGGTCGAGGACCAGCGTTCGCTGCTCGATAAGCTCTCGGCCGAGAACGTCGCTCCGCTGCTGGAGGGCATGGATTCTCCCGATCTGGCCAAGATCTTCAACCGCATGCCGGCCCGCGCGGTCAAGAAAATGACCAGCCTCATCAAGCGCCAGGAAGCCCTGGCTCACATCGACCTGCTCATGAAATACCCCGAACACACGGCCGGCAGTATCATGCATCCGGAGTTCGTCAAGCTGACCCCGAAGAACACCGCGCGTCAGGCGCTCTCGCGGCTGTCGGCGATCCTGAGGCCCAACCAGCAGAAGGACCACCTGTACTCTCTGTTCGTCACCGACGAAGAGGGTCGGGTGGTCGGCGCGCTGACCTTGCAGGACCTGATCGCGGCACCCGAGGACGAGGTGCTCTCGGAGCTGATGACCTCGGTGGAGAGCCTCAAGATCCTCCCTCACGTCGACCAGGAAGAAGTGGCCCGGCTGTTCGCCAAGTACCAGCTGACCGCCGCTCCCGTGACCGACGATCACGGCAGGTTGCTGGGTGTGATCACGGCCAACGACATGCTCTCCATCGTCCGTCAGGAGGCGACCGAGGATATCGCGAAGATGGTCGGTACGCGCGCCGTCGACGTGAACACCCGATCCATCTTCAAGATCGTCGGCTATCGCATGCCCTGGCTCCTGGTCACGCTCGGCGCGGGCATGGTGATCTCGCTCATCATCCGGTCGTTCGAGCCGATCCTGGCGCAGGTGATCGCTCTGGCGTCGTTCTCGCCGCTCATCGCGGGCATGGGAGGCAACGTGGGTTCCCAGTCGGCGACCATCGTCGTGCGCAGTATCGCGCTGGGACAGATCAACGGACACCGCAAGATGACCACCATCCTGCGCGAAGCGGGGGTGGGGCTGACCATGGGCGTGGTGTACGGAGGGCTCCTGGGGCTCATCGCCTACGGGATCTACGGGGACCGGTACCACCTGCAGTTCTCCCTGGTCGTGGCGGTCGGCATGTGCACGTCCATGACCATCGCGGCGATCATGGGCGCGGTCGGGCCGATCCTGCTCGACCAGCTCGAGATCGACCCGGCGACGGCGACCGGCCCTCTCATCACGACGTTCACCGACATCATCTCCAACCTGACGTATTTCGCGCTGGCCACCGCGCTCCTGGTCCGGACGTAATGCCCCACATCAACGAACTGTTCGACTACGTGGTCTCGATCTTCATCGTGCGCCGCGACCGGGTGCTCCTGGTCCACCACAAACGCTATGACGAGTGGCTGCCCATCGGTGGCCACATCGAGCTCGACGAGGACCCGGAGCAGGCCCTGCGACGGGAAGTGAGGGAGGAGTGCGGGCTGCGCGTGCGCCTGTTGAACCCGACCCCCGACATCGCCCACCGGGACGTCAAGCCTCTGCCGACCCCCTCGTACATGGACGTGCACAGGATCTCGCGGACCCATGGACACATCGCCTTCGTCTATTTCGCGGTCTCGACATCCGGTGAAGTGCGACTGCACGAGAGGGAGCACCGTGAGTACCGTTGGGTGCCGGCTTCGGAACTGGGCTCGCCGGACCTGCGGCTGACCCGGTCCATCCGTTTCTATTGCCGCAAAGCCCTTGAGGCGGCACGGCGTGCGCGTCGCTGACGCCCGGAGAGCGGTCGCGCTGGCGGCCGCTCTGCTGGCGATGGCGCAGTTGGAGGCGTCCGCGGCGGGGCGCCTCAAGGTCCTGCATGCTACAGGGCGCGTGGAGGTCCGTTCGGCCGGGGGCGGTCCTTGGAAACCATTGGCGAAGGGCGATCCGGTCATCCTGCCGGCGATGGTGCGGACCGCCCCGGGGGCCGAGGCGATCGTTCTGATGGATTGGCGTCTGCGCGCTGCCGTCCGCCTCCCGTCCGGCAGTCAAGTCCGGCTCGAGACACCCGTCGATCTGGTGCTCGAGAGCGGGCAGGCTTGGGTGCTGGTCGACGAGCCCCTCACCAATCATCCTGAGATGCGCGTGCGGTCCGGGCGCATGGCCCTGCGGGCGCCGGTCGGCAGCTTCGTTGTCCGGGATCCCAAGGCGCCGTCCGTCGAGGTGTACAACGACACGGCCACAGTATCGTTGTCCGGAGGCTCTTCGACCGAAGTGCCGGAAGGATACCGCCTGGACGCCTCCGGCCAGGTCCGGAGGCTTCAGTACGCCGATTACTCGGCCTGGCGCGAATACGCCAACGCGTACACCCGTCTCAAGGACGACTGGGCCGTCCGACAATTGGAGGAGGAGTATTCGTCATGATCGTCACGTTGACGCTCAACCCGTCCATCGACCATCACCTGTTCTTCGACGCTCCGCTGAGGTCCGAGGACACCAACCGTGCGCGTACGTCGTTGTTGGTGGCCGGCGGCAAGGGGCTCAACGTGGCCAAGGCGGTGCGTTCGCTCGGAGAGCCCGTGCGGACGCTGGCGCTGACGGCCGGCGATACGGGGCGTCAGTGGCTGGAACTGGCCGCGGAAGGAGGGTTGCTTCCGGAGGTCGTCTGTCTGGCGCGGGGCCGCACGCGCATCAACCCCTTCATCTACGTCGAGGGCCGAGAGGTGTTCCGTGTGAGCGAAAAAGGTCCGGAGGCCGGCGGTGCCTGTCTCAAAGCCCTCTCGTCGCGCGTGCTGTCAGGCCGTCCGAGACCCGCCTGGGCGGTGCTCAGCGGAGGGCTGCCCGAGGGACTGTCCGGCGACGCCTATGCCCGCATCGTCCGGGACCTGTCGCGCCTGGGGGTGGCTTGCGCGGTCGACGCCGACGGCGAGGCCTTGCGCCGGTCGCTGAGCGCCCGTCCCGATGTGATCAAGCCGAACATCCATGAGCTCGAGCGTCTGGACGGCCGGCGGCTGCGGACGCGCGCGTCGCGATTGGCCGCGGCGCGCAGAGCCCTCAAGTCCGGTGCCAGAGCGGTGTTGGCGTCCATGGCCGACGAAGGCGCGTTGTGGGTCGGTCCGGAGGGCGCCTACCTGGCCCGCTCACCGCGCGTGCGCGTCACTAACACCAGCGGGGCGGGTGACGCCACGCTCGGGGGTTATGTGTCCGCCCGCCACCGGGGCTGGCCCGCCGATCTGGCGCTGACCCTCGCGGTCGCCTGCGGCGCGGCCGCCGTCTCCGGAGAGGGGCGTTCGGGAGCGCTGGATCCGCGAAGGGTGGCGCGGCTTTTCCGGGGTGTCCGCGTCCGCCCGGTCTCGGGGTAGAGCGATCGGGAGCCTTGGTTGACGCGCGCTTCCGGCGCGGTATAATATCCGGACCCAGTGAACCATACACCGCACCAGGAGGTTGATCCGATGTCTACGACGCTCGAATGTCAGAACCAGATTCAGGTCGGCCAGAAGGCCCCCGATTTTGCAGCGCAGGCGCTCGTGGGGGACGGGAGCTTCAAGGACGTGAAGCTCGCCGACTATCGCGGCAAGTGGGTGGTGTTGTTCTTCTATCCGCTCGATTTCACGTTCGTCTGCCCGACGGAGATCCAGGGCTTCAACAAGCACCTTGCGGATTTCCAGAAGCTCAACGCCGAGGTCGTGGCGGCCAGCACCGACAGCGTGTACTCCCACAAAGCCTGGACCGAGGCCGGTCTCGGTAAGGTGCAGTTCCCGATCCTGGGCGACACCAGCCACAAGGTCTCGCAGGCCTACGGCGTGCTGATCCCGGAGAAGGGGATCGCTCTGCGCGGAACGTTCATCATCGACCCCAACGGCGTCCTCCGCTCCGCCACGGTCAATGACCTGCCGGTCGGCCGCAGTGTCGAGGAGACCCTGCGCACCGTGCAAGCGCTGCAGACGGGCAAGTTGACCGGTTGCGGCTGGAAGCCCGGCGAGAAGACCCTCAACTAGGTCCAACGCCGGAACCGATGAGCTTCCCCGCCGGACGCAGCAAGAGGTCCGGCGGGGAAGTCCCTTTTATGAACAAGCGAACCCAGGCTCTTTCGATCGTCCGCAGGCTCCGCGCAGCCGGACATGAGGCGTATTTCGTGGGTGGCTGCGTACGCGATCTCCTGCGCGGCGAGCGTCCCAAGGACTACGACATCGCCACCGACGCGGTCCCGTCGCGGGTGGCGGAGTTGTTCGAGCGGACGGTCGGCGTCGGAGAGCAGTTCGGTGTGATGCTCGTGCTCGTCGACGGCGTGCCCTATGAGGTGGCGACCTTCCGCGCGGACGTCGGCTACAAGGACGGCCGGCATCCGGACAGTGTACGCTTCACCGACGCGCGCGAGGACGCGCTGCGCAGGGATTTCACGGTCAACGGGTTGTTCTACGACCCGGTCTCGCGCAAGGTGTTGGATTGGGTCGGAGGCCGGAAGGACCTCGACCGCCGTCTCATCCGGGCCATCGGGCAGCCGGCGCGGCGCTTCGAGGAGGACAAACTGCGCATGCTCCGTGCGGTACGTTTCGCCAGTGTGCTCGGTTACACCATCGAACCCCGGACGGCCTCGGCCATCCGCAAGCGCGCCTCGGCGATCCGGCAGGTCAGCCAGGAGCGTGTGCGTGACGAATTGGTCAAGATGTTCACGGGACCCCACCCGGGCCGCGCTCTGCTCTTGTTGGACCGTACGGGGCTGCTCGAGCAGGTGCTTCCAGAGGTCAGCGCGATGAAAGGCGTCGGCCAGCCCCGCAAGTACCATCCCGAGGGCGACGTGTTCCGGCACACCCGGCTGCTCATGGACCAGCTGTCCTCGCCGGATCCGGTGCTGGCGTTCGGCTGTCTTTTGCATGACGTTGGCAAGCCCCGCACCTATGAACGCAAGGACCGCATCCGCTTCAACGGGCACGAACAGGTCGGAGCGCGCATGGCCGAGGAGATCCTCACCCGACTGCGCTTCTCCAACGATCACAAGCGCGATATCGTCGCCTGCGTCGAAGGGCACATGCGTTTCAAGGATGTCCGGCAGATGCGCGAGAGCACGCTCAAGCGCTTCATGCGCCGCCAGACGTTCGTAACGGAATTGGAGCAGCACCGCGTCGATTGCCTGGCCAGCCACGGGGACCTGGGCAACTGGCGCTTCCTGAAGCGCAAGCAACGGTCGTTCGGGGCGGAGGACCTTCGGCCCGCGCCGCTCGTCAACGGCCGGGACCTGATGGCCGAGGGCTACCCCGAAGGACCGGCGCTGGGTCAGGCGTTGCGGCGCATCGAGGAATTGCAGTTGGAAGGCCATCTGAAGAACCGTCAGGAGGCGTTGGAGTGGGCCCGCGCCAACAAGAACAGGACCGGAGGAGAGCATGGACAATCTGATCGTTAAGGGCGGGTGGGTGATGGTGCCCATCCTGGCCAGTTCCGTCGTGGCGCTGACGCTCGTGCTGGAAAGGATCTGGTTCTTCGCGCGCAACCGTGTCGACCGTGAGGACTTCGCGCGCTCGGCCCTGGCCTCGGTCCGCGCCGGCGATCTGCGCTCTCCTCTGGAGCGCTGCCGCCAGGCCGGCCATCCGCTGGCCGCCGTCTATGCCGCGGGATTGGAGAGCGCCGGTGAAGGCCCGGTCCGGATCGAAAAAGTGATGGAGAGAGAGGCGCAGCGCCAAGTGGAGAGAGCCGAGAAGAACCTCGATTATCTCTCGGTGGTGATCGGTATCGCGCCGCTCCTCGGCTTTCTGGGCACGATCCTGGGGCTCATCAAGGCCTTCATGGCTTGGGAGAAGTTCTCGACCAGCGTCACCGTCAGCCAGTTGGCCGCCGGGATCTACCAGGCGATGCTGACGACGGCCGCCGGGCTTATCGTCGCCATACCGTATTTCGTGATCTATCATGTGCTCCTGTCCCGTGTCGGCGCTCTGGCCAAGGACCTCAACCACTACGGCGATGAGCTGATCGTCGAGTTGTCCAAACAGAAAGCCGCGACACGATGAACGTCCGGCCCCGCCGCAAGGGCTTTCTGTCCCTCGAGTCCGTCGCCATGACGGACATCGTCATGAACCTGTTCATTTTTTTCTTCGTCAGCTTCAGCCTCCTCTACACGTTCAATCCCCACAAAGAGTCCAAGATCGAGGTCAAGCTGCCGCAGGGCGGCGCCTCTCAGGCCTCCGAGGAACGTCAGCCGCTGACGGTCACCATCACCGCGGGCAACGAGATCTTCGTCGGACCCCGGCGCATACAACCCTCAGCGCTCAAAAAAGAGATGACGGAAGCCGCCAAGACGCATCGCGACACCGGGATCCTGGTCCGCTCCGACCGCAGGGCTTCCGTCGACCATCTGGTGAAGGTGCTCGATGCCGCCAAACAGGCCGGAATGGACAAGCTCGGGGTCGCGATCGAACGGCAGGGAGCTGTTTGAGGCCCTTGTTATTATTGTTAAAAATCACTTGAATTTTATAACTCTTGTGCTAGCATGACGGACATGGGGGACGCGTACCGCGAAGCCTCCCGATAACGAAAAGGGACCCGAATGTCAGCACAACAGCAAGCTCAATCCGACGAAAAGCGCCCTCAGCGCACCCAGATCATGACCCTCAAAGAGGTCGCCAAGTACCTCGGGGTCCACTCGATGACGGTCTACCGTCTGCTCAAAGAGAAGAAGCTCCCCGGATTCAAGGTCGGCGGTCAGTGGAGGACCAAGAAAGAGGTCCTGGACTCCTATCTTCTCAAGGAGATCGAGAAGGAAAAGGGTGGCTCGGACAGCAAGAAGAAGTAGCGCGCGATGAGCGTGGGCGCCGACCGCCTGTCCCAGGCAGAGCGGGCGCGCCGGGTCTCGAAGGTCCTGTGGCTAACGCTGTGTCTGAACTGGACCGTTTCCGTCCTGAAGCTCGTCCTAGGCCTGATGACCAATTGCATGGTTATCGTGGCGGACGGGCTTCATTCGTTTTCGGACGGCGCTTCCAACCTTGTGGGTCTGGCGGGCATCCACGTCGCCGGAAGACCCGCTGACCGTACGCATCCCTATGGCCATCAGAAATTCGAGACCTTGGCGGCGACCGGCATCGGGTTGCTGCTGCTCGGAGTGGCGTTCGGCGTCCTGAAACAGGGCGTCGAAGGCCTGTTGCGGCCCCATCGCCCGGAGGTCAACGCGGTCAGCTTCGCGGTCATGGGTTTTACGCTGCTGGTGAACCTCGCTGTCGTCTGGTACGAGCGCCGCAAGGCGCGGGAGCTGGGCAGCGAGCTGTTGAAAGCGGACTCCTGGCACACGCTCACGGACGTGTTCGTGACGTTGACCGTGTTCGCGGCGCTCATCGGCATCGCGATGGACGTCCCCTTTCTCGATCCGGTGTTCTCCCTCGTCATCGGAGGAGTGATCGTGGTGACGGCGCTGAGCATCCTCAAGCACAGCGCGGACGTCCTCAGTGATCATGTGGTCGTCGACCCGGCCCGGATCGACGAGATCGTACGGCGCCATCCCGATGTGAGGGATTGCCATGAGATCCGCTCAAGAGGACGCCACGACCAGATCTACGTGGACCTTCACGTGCTGGTCGATGCGGACATGAACGTGCTGGAGGCCCATAAGGTCGCCAATCGTATCGAAAGGGACATCCGCGCCGGCATCGCGGGTGTGGTGGATGTGGTCGTGCACATCGAACCGGACACGCACGACCATGATGAGCTGGGCATGGCGGAGGGGGCGCGATGAGCTCCGATCGCGGTATACTGGTGATCGACGACGAGAAGAACTTCTGCCAGCTTTTGGGGGATTTCCTCAGAGGCAGCGGTTATGATGTCCGTACGGCCTGCGAGCTGGAGACGGCTCTGGAGACGTATCGTAAACAGAGACCCAAGGTCGTGATCCTGGATTTCAACATGCCGCTGGTCAACGGCGACAAGTTCATGCCGATCCTGCAGGACCTCAACCCGATGGTGCGCATCATCGTGCTGACCGGGTGCGTGTTGGAGGAGGTCGAGGACAAGTTCAGGGGTTTGGGGTATTTCGCGTTCTTCGAAAAGGCGGGGCTGTCGCTCGCCAAACTCAAGGAGAAGATCGATGAAGCTCTCGCGTATTAGCCTTATCACGGTCATCGCGCTGGCGGGTTGGACCGCCGCCGGTCACTGCGCCGCCAAGCAGGCCTCGTCGACCGCGGCCGCGGCGCCCGCGGCGGCTCCGGCCGGACCCATCCGCTCCGCGACGGGAGACCTCGAGTACTATGACTGCACCGTGCTCCTGATCGACCACAAGCAGGGTGTCATGGGGGTGCAGTTCACCGACGAGGGGACCAATCAGACCTCCAAGGTGCAATTCCAGGTCGACCGCAAGAACCTCTTCGTCACGGACATTCTCAACCGCGACCTGCTGTTCCGTCACGTGAAGGTCGGCCAGAACATCGATGTCTACGCCCGCGAGGACGGCAAGGGCAAGTTGTGGGCGTCGGAGATCATGATCTACGAGGTCTGAACCCGGACGCCCGTCCGGAACCGTCCCGATGAAGGACAGGCCCTCGTGTTGTTCCGAACCCCCCGCTCCGGGACCGCCCTGGAGACGCCGCGAAACCTGGATCCTGCTGTTGCCGGCCTGTCTCTGGATTATGGCCGGGCTTTGGGAGCCTCTGGGCACCTTTCCCGGGCATCTTCGCGAGTACTTCGCGCAGATCGCTCCAGCGCTCCTGGCGGGCCTGCTGATCGGCGGTGTGATCGACCGGTACGTACCGCGCGAGTATATCGCGGCCGTTCTATCGTCCCGCCGGCGGGGGGAGATCGGGCGGGCGGTGCTCCTGGGGTTGGTGATGAGCGCCTGCAGTCACGGGATCCTCGCGTTGGCGATGGAGTTGCACCGCAAGGGAGCCTCGACACCGACGGTCGTCGCGTTCCTGTTGGCGAGCCCTTGGGCCAACCTGCCGATCACGTTCATCCTGCTGGCCCTGTTCGGGATCAAGGCGTTGTACATCATCGGTGGAGCGGTGCTCGTGGCGTTGATCACGGGACATGCTTTCCGGGCGCTCGAGAAACGCGGATACGTCGAGAGCAACCCGGCCACACCCGAACTGCCTGAGGGCTTCTCGATCCGCAAGGACCTCGCGCGCCGGTATCGGGAGCGCCGGTGGGACCGGCGTACGGCCATCGAGGATCTCCGCCGGATCCTGTCCGGAGCGGCTTCGCTGGCGGGCATGGTGTTGTTCTGGATCACGCTCGGCATGACCCTCTCGGCGTTAACGGCGACGTTGTTGCCGGCGTCCTTTTTGCAGAGCTATCTCGGGCCCGACGCGGCGGGTATGGCCTCGACCCTCGGGTTGGCGACCGTCCTGGAGGTGTGCTCCGAGTGCACGGCCCCTCTGGCGTTGGAGTTGTTCCGTCAGACCGGCGCGTTCGGCAATGCCTTCATCTTCCTGATGGCCGGAGTGGTCACGGACTATACGGAGATCGGTCTTCTCTGGAGCCGGGTGGGGCGCAAGTCGGCGATAGCGGTACCGCTGCTGGCGGTGCCTCAGGTGATATTGTTGGGTTGGTTGGCCAACACCGTTTTCATAACGAACGTCAACTAGAGGGGGAGAGCATGAAGCTCGGCAAACCGGTGATCATCGTTTTGGCGGCGTTGGTGTTGCTGTGGTGGGCCAAGGACGCGGCTTTTGGTTGGGCGCTGTCAGCGGCGGTCTCCGCGGCGACCGGAGTGCCCGTGAGCATCAGCTCCACGCAGTTGGATCCGATGAGCGGTCGGGTGGCCATCAGAGGACTAAGGGTCAAGAATCCCGCCGGTTATAAGGACTCGACGATGCTCGACGCTCCGCTGTTGTCCATCGACTGTGAGCCCGCCACGCTGTTCTCGGGTAAGCCTCATTTCGAGGAGGTGCGCGTGGACCTCAAGGAGCTGATCGTCGTGCGCAACAAGAACGGTCAGCTCAACGTGAACGCGGTGAAGCCCAAGTCGCAAGGGTCCGGGCAAAAACCGGCCGCGTCCCCGTCGGACAAGCCGGCGCCGCAGATGCGGATCGACCGCTTGTACCTGAGCATCGGCAAGGTCGTTTTTAAGGACTACAGCTCCGGCGACAAGCCCGCCGTGCAGACCTTCGATATCGGTATCAAGGACCGGGAGTTCAGGAACATCGACAGCCCTTCGGCGGTCGTGAGCCTTCTCATGGTCGAGGCTTTGACGCGGACCACGCTCAACCGGATCGCGGACCTGGATATCCAGGAGTTGAAGGGTGTGGCCCAGGATGCGCTCAAGCAGGGGATCGGTCTGGCGGGAGATGGCGCCGACCAGGTCGAGGGCGCCGCCAAAGGGCTCCTCAAGATGTTCCAATAAGCGCCCCGAACAACAGAGCCGACAAACCGTAACCCAATGCAATGCATTGGGTTACGCTTTTTTGGATTTACTTTTGATAAAATATACTTAGTTCTGTTGACAAATAGTAACTATTACATTATACTTGTAAACGAAATACGGAATCGCTGAAATCGTGGTCATGCAGCAGTTCAACGGAGAGCTTCAGGATGAACAACGGCTCTGATCCGAAAATGGGCATGAACGGCGCCAAGCCCGAGCGCACTCAGATCATGACGACCAAGGAGATCGCCAAGTACCTCGGCGTCCATGAGATGACGGTGTATCGGTGGCTCAAGAAGGGCGTTCTGCCCGGTTTCAAGATAGGCGGTCGGTGGCGCAGTAAGAAGGACCTGCTCGACGCCTATCTCGTGAAACAGATCGAAGACAAATAGTCGCCGCCCCGAGGGCGGAAGCGACACCTCATCGTTCTTGACCTGCCCCTCAGCCGGAGCTAGTATCATTCCCTCGAGCCGGCCGTGTCCCTGACCGAAGAATGGTTGATCGATGGTTACAACGTCTATCATGCTTGGCGGCGCTCGGAGCGCGCGCTGACGCTCGGCGATTATCTGAGTCGTCTGGCGGACATCGCATCTTCACCGGCGCCGTCGGGCTCGGCGCGGCGTTTCCTGGTGGTTCTCGACGGAGCCGGGGACGACGCCGACCTGACGCCGTACTGCACGGACCGCTGCAGGGTGGTGCGCTCCGGCAGGGTGAGCGCCGACACGTGCATGGAGCGGCTGATCTTCGAGTTGAAAGCCGTGCGGTTACTGACACTGGTCAGCGACGACCGGGCCGTGCGTCAACTGGCCATCGGAGCCGGTTGCCGGTGTTTGGGCGCGGCGGAGTTCATCGCTCAGCAGGCCGCGCATCGGCGCGAGCGCGCGAACGATCAGGAGACCCGGCGAATGCTGAACGAGAACCGCTTCAATAGACCCTTCGAGAAACTGCTGTGAGATCCAAAACACCCGTTCTGACCCTCAAGAAGCCCGCCCGCGGCGGAGCCGGCCGCACCGGACATTGCTGGATCTATCGGAGCCAGATCGCAGGCGTCGACGGTCCCGTCGAGCCCGGAGGGATCGTGCAGGTCCGATCGGACAAGGGTTATCCGGTCGGCGTCGGCTACTATAATGACCGCTCGGAGATCGTCGTGCGCCTTCTGACCTTCCAGGATACGCTCCCCGAAGGTTGGTTGAGGTCGAAGGTCGAAGCGGCGGCCGCTTGGCGGAAGCGTTTCGTCCGGGATACGGACGCCTGCAGGATCGTCGCCAGCGAGGCCGATGGACTGCCCGGCTTGATCGTCGATCTCTACGGGGAAACGGCCGTGGTCCAATTCCTGACGCTGGGTATGGAGCGCTTGCGGGAGCCGGCTGTCGAAGCGGTCCGATCCGTGCTCGGAGCGGAGACCGTCTACGAGCGCAGCGACGCGCCCTCGAGGCAGATCGAGGGTCTTGAACCCCGGACGGGCTGGATCGGCGCCGCCGGCGCCGCTTTCGCCGAAGTGCGCGAGGGCAAAGTGCGCTATAAGGTCCATTTCGAGCAGGGGCACAAGACCGGTCTGTACCTCGACCAGCGGGAGAACAGGATGCTTTTGGCGTCGATGGGTCTCGGAGCCAGGGCGCTGGACGTTTTCTGTTATGAGGGAGGCTTCGGACTGCATCTGGCCCTGTCGGGTT
This sequence comes from Candidatus Omnitrophota bacterium, assembly GCA_022072175.1. Taxonomy (GTDB): domain Bacteria; phylum Omnitrophota; class Gorgyraeia; order 2-02-FULL-51-18; family 2-02-FULL-51-18; genus JAJVIE01. Next base: position 164,780 of record JAJVIE010000003.1, read on the forward strand.
GCCGGGTCACCGGGATCGACGCTCAGGCCGACGCGATCGCCCGCGCGGAGGAGAACCGGAGCCTCAATGGCTTGACGCCGGACCAGCTTCGCTTCAAGACCGCCAACGCGTTCGACGAGCTCAAGGCCCTGGAGAAAGCCGGCGAGCGTTTCGATCAGATCATTCTCGACCCGCCGTCGTTCGTGCGGCGCAAAGAAGCGCTCGAGGGGGCCGTGTCGGGTTACAAGGAACTGATCCTGCGTTCGATGAAACTGCTCGAGGAGGGCGGTTTCCTGTCGGTGTACTCTTGCTCGTACCACATGGACGAGCACCTTCTGCTTCAGACGTCGATGGCCGCCGCCTGGGATACCCGCAAGGACCTGCGCGTGGTCCGTTTCCTGCGTCAATCGCAGGACCATCCGATCCACCCGTTCGTTCCCGAGACGTACTACCTCAAAGGATTCCTCTTCCAGGTGAAGGGACGTTGAGCTCCTGCGCGGAACGCGTTATAATCGCGTTCATGCCGCGTCTCATCGCCATTATCTGCGTGTCTCTTTTGCTGTCGCCCGGCCTCTCATCGGCGTTCACGCTGTCGGACTTCGAGGTGCCGGAAAGCGTCGTGCGAGACCCCCAGGACGGCGCCTACTACGTCTCCAACATCAACGGCGAACCGACCGCCAAGGACGGTAACGGCTACATCTCCAAGATCAGCTCGAGCGGGAATGTCCTGATCCAGCGATACATCGGCGGCGAGAAGGGTTCGGACCTGCTGCACGCTCCTAAGGGATTGCTGGTCCTCCGCGGCGAGCTTTGGGTGACCGATATCGACACGATCAAGGTCTTCAACAAGACGACCAAGGAGCTCCTGAGGACGCTGGATCTTACCCCGTTCGGGGCGAAGTTCCTCAATGATCTAGCCTTTGATCCCTCGCGCGGCACAGTGTACGTCAGCGACATGCTGGGGGACCGGATCTACAGCATCGAGATCGCCCGGGAACATCGCATCGAGATCTTCAAAGAGGGCGAAGAGCTCGACAACCCTAACGGCATCATGATCAATCCCCGCTCCAAGAACCTGCTGGCGGTCACTTGGAAGGGCAAGATCATCGAGATCGACCGCCAGAAGCGGGTGAGGATCCTCAAAAAAGGGCTGACGACGCTGGACGGCGTCGATCATGACGGTAAGGGCTCTCTGTACGTTTCCAGTTTTGACAAGGGGGAGATCTACAGGATCGATTATTACGGCCGCGGCTCCGCGACCACTGTTTTCAGCGGATTGACGACACCCGCGGACATTTCCTTCGACCGTCAGGGGCGGGAAGTGCTCGTCCCTTCCTTCAAGAGCGGCACGGTCACGACGCTCAGCGTCCGGCGGGCCTCCGAGAAGAACCCGTCAGGGTCTTCGATCTAAATTCCCGGCACGGGGAACTCCGAACGATCACTTCGATCGCGGAGCTGTGACGTCAGCGGTCCGAGAACGCCGGTCAACCGGCGATCGCAGAGACGGCGGACCGCGCGTATTCGATGAGGGGGGTCGGGTAGACGCCCAGGAAGACCAATCCCGCGAAGATGGCCAGCGCCAGCAGGCGGGTGACGGGCGTCAGCCGCAACGGCTGGCTGCCGGCGGGCGCTTTCTCGAGATACGAGTGCTTCACGAGGGTGAGGTAGTAGAACAGCGACACGACGCTGTTGAGCACGCCCCAGAGGACCAGGAACCAGTGACCCTGGTCCATCGCCGCTGAGAACAGCACCCACTTGCCGGTAAATCCCGCCAGAGGCGGTATACCCGCCAGCGACAGCAGGCTGAGCAGAAGGACCAGCGCGAGGAACGGCTGGCGGTCGGCCAGACCATCAAAGTGCCGTACCGTTGGATTGTCGTTCTTGGCGTCGGCCGCCACCGCGGAGACCACCAGGAAAGCGCCGCAGTTCATCAACGCATAGACCGTCGCATAGAAGAACGCGGATGAATAACCGTCCGCGGTGCCCGCGAGCAGTCCGGTGAGGATGTAGCCGGCCTGGGCGATGCTCGAATACGCCAGGAGGCGCTTGACGTCCGCCTGATGGAGGGCCGCGGTGTTGCCGAGCGTCATCGAGACGAAGGCCAGCAGGCCCGTCCATCCCGCGAAAGCCACAGGGACGCCCGAGGCGATCAGAAAGCGGCTGATCACGGCCACGGCACCGGCCTTGGAGGCGGTCGCGATCAGCGTGGTCGCGGCCAGAGGGGCGCTCTGGTAGGCGTCGGGCGCCCAGAAGTGGACCGGGAAAGCCGAGAGCTTGAACAAGAACGCGAAGGACGTCAACGCGAGCGCTCCGATGAAGAGCGGGTCGGACGTCAAAGCGGGCGCCGCCTGGGTCAGCGCCGCGAAGGTCGCTCCCCCGGTCAGGCCGCACAGGATGCTCACGCCCCAGAGGAACACGCCGCTGGCGATGGCCCCCGTCAGCAGGTATCTCAGCGCTCCTTCGGTGGCGCGCCGGTCCTCGCGCGAAGCGGCCAGCAGGTACAGTGAATACGAGGACAGCTCCATCGCCACATAGAGGGACACGAAGCCGGTGGAGCCGGTCATCAACGTCAGGCCGAGCGCGGAGCAGAGGTAGAACAGGTAGACCTCGACGCGGCGGCTCTCCGAAGGGCCGCGCTCGGTCAGCCAGAGGCAGACGGCCAGCGCCGAGGCGATGACGGCCTTGTAGCCCTGGGACAGCGGGTCGACACGGTAGGTGCCCCCGAAGAGTTCGGTGACGGACCCGGACGAGCAGGCCGACGCGATGGCGGCGGCGACGGCGGTGAGCAGGCCCAGGCCGAGCGCCCATCGACGCGGGCGCTCTCCGCGGCCGATGGCCAGGCAGAGCGTGCCCAGGATACCCGTCAGGTAGATCAGTTCGGTCATCAGGCTCGTCATCTCAGGCTCCCAACAGCGCTCGTGTGGAGGCGTTGACCCAGTCCAGGAAGATCTGCGGGAAGACGCCGAAGAAGATCAAGCATCCCACAAGCACCGCTCTGGGGATGAACTGGAAACCGTTGATGTCCTTGAAATCCTTGTGGTGGTGGTTCTCCGGCCCGTAGAAGACCTTCTGTACGGCCGACAGCACGTAGTAGGCGGTGACCAGGAGGGCCAGGAGGGAGGTGATGCCGATGACCGGATAGGTGCCGATGGCCGCGACGGTCACCAAGAGCTCCGCCACGAAACTGCCCATACCCGGCAGTCCGAGGCCGCACAGGCCCGCGATGATGAAGAACGCGGAGATCCGCGGCGCGGTCTTGGACAGGCCGCCCAGCTCATCGAGCATGCGCGTGTGACAGCCGTCGTAGATGAAGCCCACGCACGCGAAGAAGAGCGCGGTCATGATGCCGTGCGAGAACATCTGGAAGAGAGCGCCGTTGAAGCCCGAGACCGTCATCGTCGCGATGCCCAGGAGCACGATGCCCATGTGGCTGACGCTGGAGTAGCCGATGATGTACTTGAGGTCGCGCTGTTGGGTGGCGACCATGGCGCCGTAGACGATGTTGCACAGCGCCAACACCGCGATGGTCGGGGCCCAGAACCTCGCTCCGTCAGGGAACAGGTACACGCCGATACGGAGGATGCCGAAAGCACCGAGCTTCATCAGAACACCCGCGTGGAGCATGCTGGCCGCGGTGGGAGCGGCGACGTGGCCGTCCGGGGACCACACATGGAACGGGAAACAGGCCGCCAAGACACCGAAGCCGACGAACAGCGAGATATAGAGGATGTTCTGGACCATCGGGCTGAAGGTCACCTGCTGTTTGATCGCCAGCAGGTCGAACGTCCGGGCGTCGGGAAGCGAGTAGATGTACAGGAACCCGGCGAACATCAGCGCGCTGCCGAGCAGAAGGTACAGCGTCAGCTTCATGGCCGCGTACTGCTTGTTGGTGGAGCCCCAAATGACGATGAGCAGGTACATCGGGATGACGGCCACCTCGTAGAACAGGAAGAAGAAGAACAGGTTCGTCGTCATGAAGACACCGAACACCCCGGCCACCAGGAAGAGCATGTTGGCGAAGAAGTCCTTGGTCCGGTAGGTGACACCCCAGGAGACCAGGATGCCGCAGAAGATGACGATGGCGGTCAGGAGGATCATCGCCACATTGAGGCCGTCCACCGCGTTGGCGTACTGGATGCCATAGCTCCGGACCCAATCCAAACGTTCGATGTACTGGAAGGACGGATCCTTGGCGTTGAAAGCCAGGCACAGCCAGATCGACAGTACCAACGTGGCGGCCGAGGCGACGAGCGAAACGAGCTTGATGGCGGTGGTGTAGCGCCCGGGGGTCAGGAGCACCGCCAGCAGGGCGATGACCGGACACAGCAGGATGGTGCTCAGGATCGGGAATTCGATCGGAGGGACGCTCATCGCGAGGACCCTCCGGTGAGCCACAGGAGCGTCACGGCGAGCACCGCCAGCCCGCAGGCCAGATAACCTTGCAGGGAGCCGCTCTGCAGACGCACGGCCAGGCGGCCCAGGTCGGCGATGCGGTAAGAGGTGCCGTTGACCAGAACCCCATTGACCAGCCAGCGGTCCATGAGATCGAAGAACGAGGCGATGCGCAGACCGACCTGCTTGGTCACCCACACGAACGCATCGTCGATGAAGAAGCGGCGGTCCACGAGCATCGCCCACGGACCCTTGGAGGACTCGAGCTTCTTTTCGGAAGCGTCGGGGTCCCGGTGCAAGGCGAACGCTATGGCGCATCCGACCGCGATGATCACGAGCGTCTTGACGGCCATGGCCGGATCGAAGTGCGCCTCATGACCGCCGAGCCAGACCAGGATCGGGGAGTGCGTCATCGGCGAGCCGAGAAAGCCGGCGTAGATCGACAGCGCCGCCAGCAAGAGCAGTGGAAGGGCGCGCGACAAACCGCCGAGCAGGTCCTCGTGATGGCCGCCGGCGTCATGGCCGTGCGCGTGGTGACCGTGTCCGTGTCCGGCGGTGGGACGCGCGAACAACACGATGAACAGCAGGCGGAACGAGTAGTAGGCCGTCAGCACGCTCACGGCAACGCAGGCGGCGAAGGCGGCCAGGCCGTGGTGCTTGGCGGCTTCGAGGATAAGGTCCTTGCTGAAGAATCCGGACAGCGGCGGCAGGCCGCACAGGGACAGGAGCCCGACCGTCAGCGTGAGCATCGGCACGAGGTCCTTACGGCCGCCGCCGCGCGCGATGGTCCAGATGTCGTTCGAGTGGAACCGGTGGATGAAGGCGCCGGAGGTCAAAAAGAGGCAGGACTTGAAGAACGCGTGCGTGGTCAGGTGGAACATCGCCGCCTGCGGCGCGTGAGCGCCGACGCCGGCGGCCATGAGGCCCAGCTGGCTGACCGTGGAGTAGGCCAGGATCTTCTTGATATCGCGCTGACGCGTCGCCAAGAGCGCTCCGATCAGGCCGGTCACGCAGCCCAACAGCAGGATGACCTCGAGCGTGACCTCCGAAGCGGAGAACACGCCGTAAGCCCGGACCAGCAGGAAGACGCCCGCCGCCACCATCGTGGCCGAGTGGATGAGCGCGCTGACAGGCGTCGGGCCTTCCATCGCGTCCGGCAGCCAGATGTGCAGCGGGAACTGCGCGGATTTGCCCATGACGCCGGTGAGCACGAGCAGGCCCGCGGCCATCGCAAGAGTCGGGCCGAGAGCGCTCAGGACGGCGTCCTTGCCCAGACCCGTGAAGTCGAGCGTACCCAGCCCGACGAACAGGATCACGATGCCGAGGTAGAACCCGAGGTCACCCAGGCGGTTGAGCACGAAGGCCTTGCGTGCGGCCTGAGCGGCGGAGGGTTTGGTGTACCAGAATCCGATCAGAAGATAGGAGGCCAGGCCCACCAGCTCCCAGAACATGAACGTCTGCAGGAGGTTGGAGGCGAGGACCAGGCCTGTCATCGCGAACGAGAAGAAGCTCAGGTAGGCGAAGTAGCGAGGCCGGCTCTCATCCTCCCGCATGTAGTAGAAGGAGAAGAGCTGTACGAAGAAGCTGATCACGGTCACGAGCGTGATCATCAGCAGGTTGAGCGGGTCGAGCAGAAAGCCGGCTTTGAGCGTGCCGCTGACGGCCTTGCCCAGCGGCCAGGCCGCCGGAAGGTCGATGGTGAGCCAATCGACGCTGTAGTGCAGTGCCGGCTGTCCGGCCTTGCCCGCATGGGCCAGCAGGAAACACAGCGCGGACACAGCGGCCGCCGCCGATCCGGTCAGACCCAGGAGCGGGGCGATGCCGCGGGCGTTCTTGGGCAGGATGAAGATGAGCGCGAACACCGCCAGAGGCGCCAGTTGGATCGTCCACAGCAGCGTCAGGTCCATATCAGCCCTTCAGTTGGTCCATGGACGCGGGGTCCACGGAGCGGCGTTGACGGAAAAGGAGCAGGATCAAGCTGAGCGCCACGCAGACCTCCGCGGCGGCCAGCGCGATGATGAAGATCGCGAAGACCTGTCCGGCCGACGGATCGGCCATGTGGAAGCGTCCGAAAGCCACGAAGTTGAGGCTGGCCGAATTGAGGATGAGCTCGAGCGAGATCAGCACGGCGATCAGGTTGCGCCGGGTGAGCACACCGTAGAGCCCGAGACACAAGAGCAAGGTGGAGATCAGAAGATAAGGCTGTAGTGTCGCGCTCATGAGCGCTCCCTGGGCGAGCTGAGCACCAGAGCCCCGATGATGGCCACCAGGAGCACGAGCGACACCGCTTCGAACGGCAGGACGTCCGTCGTCAAGAGCGCCTTGCCGATGTCGCGCATGTCGGGCAACTGGCCGGAGCCCTGCGCCCACCGCGCTCCTGACAACAGGCGCCACAGGCCCGCGAAGACCAGCGCCGCGCAGACCGCACCCCTCAGGGACGCGGAGGGGGAGCGCGGTTCGTCGGACTTGTCCATGGGCCGGGAGAGCATGATCGCGAAGATGATCGCCACCGAGATGGCGCCGATGTAGATGATGACCTCCATGACGGCCAGGAACTCCGCGTGCAGATAGATGAACAGACCCGCCACGCCGAAGAGGCACAGCACCAGCGACAAGGCGTTGTAGAACAGCGCCCGGAAGGCCACCGCGCCGAGCGCGCCGAGGACGGTCACGACGGCCAGGCCGATGAAAACGGAGTCCGCGAGGTTCATGAGGCGGCTCCTGCGGCGGGTGGCGTCGCCGGGGGCGCGGCTGCGGGCTTGGCTGCCGCCGGGGCGTTGCCGACCACCGGGATCTGGGTCAGCGGCGTCTTGCGCTGGCGGAACGGGTCCAGGAGATCCATGACGAGGTCCTTCTGTGTCAGTGAGACCATGTCGTAGTTGGGATCATCGTGGCGGAGCGCGTCGGTGGGGCAGACATCGATGCACAGCGAGCAGAGACTGCAGAGCATGTAATTGACCTTGAAATCCGTCAGCACGCGCTTACCGTCGACGGCGCTCTTGTCGGCCTTGAGGGACATGCAGCGCGACGGACAGGTCTTGATGCAGGCGTTGCAGGCGATGCAGAGATGGTCCTTGGACTTGTCGTCCACGACGAAGGAGATCGGCCCCTTGAAGCGTTTCATCGGCACGCGCTCCATCGGATAGAGCACCGTGACGGGTTTGCGCCGCGCGTAACGCAGCGTGATCATCATGCCGGTCACGAGGCTCGCGGCGCCCTCGAAGACCTCCTTGAAATATCTCACGACCGCCGTCATGACGACCTCACGCCAGAAGGTTGCGCATCGAGACCCAGACGGCGGTCCCGAGCAGGTTGAGCAGAGCGAAGGGGATCAGGACCTTCCACGCGAAGGCCATCAACTGATCGCTGCGCAGGCGCGGGAACGTCCAGCGTATCCACATGACGATCAGCACCAGAAGATAGGTCTTGAGCAGCAACCACACCGGACCCGGCAGCAGCGGGCCCTGCCAGCCTCCCAGAAAGAGCGTGGCCGCGATGGCCGAGGACACGAAGATCGCCGTGTACTCGCCCAGGAAGAAGAGGGCGAAGCGCATGCCCGAATACTCGGTGTGAAAACCCGCCACCAGCTCCGACTCGGCCTCGGGGATGTCGAACGGCGCGCGGTTGGCCTCGGCCAGTGAAGCGCAGAAGAAGATCAGGAAGGCCACCGGCTGCAGCAGGATGAACCAGATCCTGTCCTGTGCGGCGACGATCTCGGTCATGCGCAGGGTACCCGTGGTGAGCACGACACCCATCGTCGAGAGCATCAGGGGGATCTCGTAGGAGATGTTCTGCGCGACCGCTCTCATGGAGCCGAGCAGGGCGTACTTGTTGTTGGAGGACCAGCCGGCGATGAAGATGCCGATGAAGGAGATGTTGGCCAGAGAGAAGAGCAGGAGAAACCCGATGTTGAGGTCCCGGATGATCGCTCCCGGACCCAGCGGCAGGATGATGAACGCTCCCAAAAGGGGCGCGAAGGCCAGCACGGGAGCCAGGGCATAAAGGAAGCGATCCGAGGCGTACGGGCGGACGAGCTCCTTGGTGAGGAGCTTGACCGCGTCCGCGACGGTCTGCAGGAGGCCTTGAGGGCCGACATGGATGGGTCCGCGGCGCAACTGCAGGCGGGCGGCCACGCGCCGCTCCATCCAGACCAGGAACAGGGCGTTGACCGACACGAAGAGGATCGCCAGCGTCCCGTAGAGGACGATCCTGATCAGTTCCTCGAACACGGGCGGGATCGGCGTCATCGGTCGATCTCCGGCAGGACGATGTCGGTGCTTCCCAGCACCGAGACCACGTCCGAGATCAGACAGCCCGGCAGGAGCGCCGGGAGCGAGCTGAGGTTCGAGAACGACGGTGTACGGAGCTTGATCCGGTACGGGTTGAGCGTGCCGTCGCTGACCAGATACATGCCGAAGGTCCCGCGCGCGCTCTCGACGGCGGAGTAGTACTCGCCCTTGGGTACGTTCTTAGGGAGCTTGCCGAGCGTGATCTCACCGTCGGGGATGCGTTCGATGAGCTGGCGCACGATCTTGACGGATTCCTCCATCTCGCGCACGCGCACCACGTAGCGCGCGTAGGCATCGCCGCCCTCGGCGGTCACGACGTCGAAATCCAGCTGGGGATAGATCGAGTACGGCTCGGTCCGTCTGAGGTCAGCGGCCACTCCGGTGGCGCGCAGCATCGGTCCGGTCACGCCGTAGGAGAGGGCGGTGTCGCGCGTCAGCCGACCCAGACCCTCGACTCGTTTGCGGAAGATGACGTTCTTGCGCACGAGCTTGTCGTAGTCCTTGAGGTGCTTCGTGAACTCCGGCAGGAAGGCCCGGATCGCCGGCAGCATCTCCGCGGGGATGTCCTTGTCGAGGCCGCCGAAGCGGAAATAGTCGTACGTGAGGCGCTCGCCGGTGGCCATCTCGAGGATGTCCAGGACCTTCTCGCGGTCGTCGAAGCAGTAGAAGAACGGCGTGAAACCGCCCAGGTCCAGCAGGTAGGTGCCCATCCACAGGAGGTGACTGGAGATGCGGTTGAGCTCGGTGGTCAGCACCCGGATGGCTTCCACGCGGGGAGACGGCGACACGCCCATGGCCCGCTCGATCAGGAGCGCGTAGGCCATGTTGTAGCTCATCGCGCCGACGTAATCGAGGCGGCCCATGTTGGGCCAGCAGGCCGGATAGGTCTGGATCTCCATCATCTTCTCTTGATGACGGTGAGAGTATCCGATGATGGGTTCGGCGTCGATCACGCGCTCGCCGGTCAGGTGCAGCAGGACACGAAGGACCCCGTGCGTGCTCGGATGCTGGGGTCCGAGGTTCAGGTAGAAATCCCTATCCTTGCAGGTGAGCGACTGCTTACGGTTGAGGTCGAATCCCGCGGCGTCCTCTCCGATGAGCTTGAGGCTCTGTTCGACATCGGAGCCCTTGGGCTCTCCTTTGAAGCTCTTGAGGAGCGGATAGATCGTCGAGCTCTCGGGCAGGAGCAGGCGCTTAAGGCCCGGATGGCCCGTGAACGTCACCCCGAAGAACTCGTGGATCTCCCTCTCGAACCAGTCGGCGCTCTTGTAGACGGGCCAGAGGCTCGGCGCTCTCCAAGTACCGTCGCCGGGCTGTCCGCCGTCCTTGGCCACGAGCACCTTGACGCAGCAGCGCTCGGCCCGGTCCCAACGGTTGAAATGGTACACCAGCTCGACGCACTCGGCGAAGTCGACGGCCGTCTCGGACTCGAGGAAGTACCCGGCCTCCCGGAAACGCGTCGCGACGGCCACGATCTGCGCGGCGGGCACCAGCGCTTCGAAGCGCACGCCGGCCGTCTTGGGGTCCCTTTCGGCGAACTCGTCGGGCTTGACCGAGGACAGCAGCCACTCTTGCAGGGCCGAGAGCGTTGAGCTCATGAGGCCGCGGGCGCCGGTGCGGCGGCCGGAGGCGCGGGGGGCTTGCGGAAATCCGCGCGGGAGATCGCGTTCTTGTAGTCGGCCGGACGGGCGTCCTGCGAATCGTTGACGACGGCCGGGGAGAGCGTGCCCTGGGTCTTGCCGGCGATGACGAGCTTCTTGAGCTCGAGGATGCCGGCGATGAGCGCTTCGGGACGAGGGGGACATCCGGGGACGTAGACGTTGACCGGAATGATCTTGTCGATCCCTTCGAGGATGCCGTACTGGCCGGGATACTTGAACGGACCGCCCGCTGTCGCGCAGCCGCCGAGCGCGATCACGTACTTGGGGGAGGCCATCTGGTCGTACAGGGTCTTGATGCAAGGCACCATCTTGCGGGAGATGGTGCCGGCGACGATCATCAGGTCCGCCTGCCGGGGCGAGGGCCGCGCGACGCCGAAGCCGAAGCGGTCCAGGTCATAGCGCGCCGCGCCGCCGGCCATGAACTCGATGGCGCAGCAGGCCAGACCGAAGGTCAGCGGCCAGAGCGAGTTGGCGCGAGCGAGGTTGAAAGCATCCTCGACCTTGAAGAGATTGACGAGTCCCGGTGCCGGGGACTGCGGACGGAGGAGGTCGTCGTTCATTTCCATTCGAACAACCCCCGGCTCCAAGCATAGAGGATGGCGAAGGTCAGGATGAGCAGGAACAGTCCGACCTCGATCAACGCCAGCGGTCCGGGCATTTCCTTGTATATAAGGAGGACGGGGAACAGGAAAGCCGCCTCGACGTCGAAGGCCAGGAAGATCAGCGCGAACAGGTAGTAGTTGAGATCGAACTGGATCCAGGCGGTACCGATGGGGACTTCGCCGCTCTCGTACGGATCGACCGCGCGCAGTCCGCGGCTTTTGGGGGTGATGAAGCGGGGGAGGATGGTGTTGACGACGACGAACCCTACGCCGATGATCAAAAAGCCTAGAACATATGCGTAGTCGTTCAACAGCATGCGAACTCCGGAAAAGTTTATGGGGGGCAGTATACAGAAAAGGCACTTTGAAGTCAACGGACATCGGGCATCAGGGGCGGTCCGGACGGATTTAAGCGTATTTAGACGCCGGGGATGCTCGACAAAATCTCAGTATTGTTATAAGTAGTTTAATTATAACAGTTTATAACAATAATTGAGACGCTCTTGGATTTGCCCCAAAAGGCGGCTTTCAAGTATACTTTTCATTGTGCGTACGACGGGGATCATTCATTGCCTATAACTAATAATAAAAGACTCTATAAGCGCTTGATCGCGTTCGTCGTCGTCTGCGCCGTTGCCGTAGCCGACATCGCGCCGCTGGCCGCGGCGGAGGTCAAGACAGCCCTCCATCCGCTCGAAGCGCTGGTCCGCCGGCCGGCGCTCCTGAGCGTGCCCGTCGCGAACGCCGAGCTCAAGGAACTGCACGAGGCCCCCTCCGATACGCTGATCATCCACATCCAGGACGCCCACTCCAATCTCTCCGCGCAGGAGAACCTCGCCGCGACGCTCGACCGCATCCTACGCCGGCATCAGGTGTCGTTGGTGCTCGTGGAAGGCGGCACGCGGGACAGCTCCCTCACGCCGCTGCGCAAAGTCGCCTCGCCCGAGGTCTGGCGGCGTGTCGCCCGCAAATACCTGATCGAAGGACGGATCGCCGGTGAAGAGTATCTCAATCTGACCTCGGACCTGCCCATGCGCATCATCGGCATCGAGGACCGCGGGTTGTACATGGACAGCCTGCGCGCCTACGCGCGGCTGGCTGGACAGCGCGGCGAGATCCTCGAATACCTGCGTGAAGCTTCGGCCGCCGTGGGGACGCTCAAGCAGGCCGGATATCCGCGCAAACTGTTGGACTATGAGAAGGACACGGCCGGTCCTGACGGCCCGGCCGCGGACGGACGGGCGGAGGCGCTCTTGGCATACGCGGCCGATAAGGGGATCGCCGGACAGATCGATTGGCCGCAGTTGACGCGGCTCAGGGATATCAAGCGCCTCGAGACCGGGATCAACTACGAGGTCGCCAATATCGAGCAGGCCGCGGTGCTCGAGGAATTGATGCGTCGCGGTGTCGCGGATCCGACGGTTGAGGGGTTTTCAGGGCTGAGCCGCTCATGGGACCGGAGCGCCGCTCAATATGCCTACTTTGAAAATACTTTTCGTATAGCTAAATCAAAGAATATCGACCTCTCGGCTTATCCGGAACTCCTGAAATACCATGAATATCTCGCGGCGTTCCAAGAGCTGGACCTCGAAGCCCTGTTGTCGGAGATGGATCGACTCGAGGAGAGGATGTACGCCGAGTTCCTGGCCACGCCGGGCCAGCGGCGATTGAGGGCGATCGACCGTTATCTGGACTTGTCCCGCACGGCCTATCAGATCCGGTTGAGCTCCGACGAGTTCGAGCTCCTGCGGATCAACTCACCGCGATTCCGGACCCGGGCGTGGCTGGCGGCCGTCAATCGCGCGCTGGCGGACGGCGCCCGTGAAAGCGACTGGGTCCCGTACCGCCCTGTCCTCGACGAAGGACGCGGAGCGCTCGAGGAGTTCTATGGATCGGTGTCCCGGCGCGACCGCGCGTTCGTCGACAACATCGAGCGCATCCTCTCCGGGGAGCGCCACAAGGTCGCCGTCGTGATCGCCGGAGGTTATCACACCGCGCAATTGTCGCGGCTGTTCCGCCAAAGAGGATATTCGTACGCGGTGCTCAGTCCCATCGTGACCGCCGAGACCGACCAGCGCAAATACGAGGAGGTCCTGTTGAGGCCTCTGGGCGGAGGAACGGACGCTCCCGCTGAGCCTCGAGCGCCGCGGGCTTCGTCCGAGATGATCCGGAAGATGCCTCTTGTCGAGATGGAGCAGGACGTCGCTGACCTCACCAAGGACGGGGCTCTGATGGCCGGCACCGATGAAGCGACCGCCGCTCAGGTGGCGCTGGAGCTTCTGAGGCCCGAGTTGGCCGCGGAGACCGTGTCGGCGGCACCGGCGCCGGAGAGGCGTCCCCGGGAGTCCGCGACGACCCGCTCGGGACCCGGGCTCCGCGGCGGTCGGCGTTCACCGGTCCTCATCGAGCGCGCGCACCCGTTCGTCGCGCTGGCCGGGATCGTTTATGCGATCGCTCAGTACGGACCCTGGGCGACCGCGGTCGGAGCCCTCGTCGGGGAGATCGCCCTGCGGGTCGGCGTGCGATCCGGTCTGATCCGGGTGGTCAGCGGAGCGGAGGCCGACTACGAACGTGATCGTCAGCAGGGCGCGCGCCTGGCCGGTCCGACCCAGGCCCGACCGCTCGCCGAGCTCAAGGAGATCTTCGGCGCGGACCTGGAGAGCGCGCTCAGCTTCGCGTCCGAGGGAGCGGTGACGGAGGGGCAGGTCGCCGGCTGGAGTTCGGCGACCGCTCAGGTCTTCACCAATCAGAACATGGGTGTGCAGCGCAGTGTGATCCGAGCCGAGGTTTCGCTCTCCGGAAGGACCGAACCGCTCGTGTTCTTCATCAAGACGATCGAACAGCCGGGTCGCTTGGACGCGCTCGAAGAGCTGACACGCGAGGAGTATCACAACCGGTTGATGGCCGAGGTGGATCGTGGACCGGACGCTCGGGTGTACACCGGCGGCGTTCGTCCGGCCCTGCTCATCCGGCGCGTCCGCGGCGAGGAGCTCAGCGAGGACGAGATCCGCCGGCCCGATCTCCGGCTCATCGAGGCGCTGGCCGAAGCGTACGGAGGAGCGGCAGCGGTCGGTCTGGCGACGGGGGATTCGATGCAGTCGTACCCCGAGAACGTTTTTTCGTTCCGGGACGGCCGGTTCGTGCAGGTCCACCGTTTCAAGCCGTGGCACATCTTCAGGGATGAGGAAGGGAAGATCCGCTTCATCGATTTCGGGATGTCCATCCTCAATCAGGCCGAAGTGCAGCGGGAGCGGGAGCGGGCGCTGGAGACGCTGGTCCACGCTCTGGGCGCACCCTCGCTGGAACAGCGCATCCGCGAGACCTTCGCGAACGCCTACCGCAGAGGGCAGGCGCTCGCCCGGCAGACGCAGAGCGGAGCGCGGCTGGCCGAGGGCTATGAAGAAAGTTCATCGGATCTGGTGTCCCGTGGAACGCCGGTCGAGACCGTCGCCTCGTTGGCCCGGACGCCCGGGGATGACGTCACCTATCTGTCGCTGAGGTTCGACGGGCGCGACCTGCGCAGACAGCTGGAGGTCCTGCGCGAGAGGGACGCCGCGCCGGAGTTCCTGGAACTGCTCAAGAGCCTCGGCGATGACCTGTACTTCGTGACGGACCGTACGCCCAAAGATACGAACGGTGCCCGGCCCGTGTACTGGCAGTTGTCCCGCGCGTTCTCCGGAGGTCCGAGCCGTTCGGTGATGTGGAAAGCGGCTCCCGGACACTGGTTGCAGATCAAGGGCGTCGGTGACGGGAGTCGTTATCCGTTGCGACCGAACCTCGAGCCCAAGCTGTCGTCGTGGGACCTGCTGGGCGGTTCCAAAAGGTCCCTGGCCGTGCAGGAGATCCGTAACGCCCTGCAGCTGCATGCGCTGTGGGAGGAGCTCGGCCGCGGCGGTACCGGCCGTTCGCTGGTCATCGGCACCCCGTACGAGGTCATCGTTCCGCAGTCCCTTCCGGTGCTGGACGCGGATGCGGGTCATGCCCTGGACCCGATACGGTATCTGTCGAGCTGGTTGTCGGAACAGGCCGCGAACGTTGTCCGGCATCTCTTCCAACTGCACCTGCACGAGAAGGTCGATACGCTCTCGAGCGAATTGCTGGAAAGACTGCTCGTTCACCTGGAGCCGGCACAGCTTCGGACCTGGGTGCCCGCCGACGTATCGCCGCGTTCGTACGAGCGCGTCTCCACCGCTGAGGAGGCACGGATCTTCTACAGGTCGCTCTTCGAGGCGTACGGGCAGATGTTCACGGAGCCGGTCATGGCGTTCGAGGATCCCGCGGAGTACGCGCGGGAAGTGCGGCGGCTCAACGGTCCGGCCGTGGACGCGATCTTCGAGGCCGCCGCCGACAATCTCGGCCGGATCGTCGGCCTGTCGGTCGGCGTGGGCGCCGACCTGTCGGACGCGCTCTCCCGCAAGGACCTGATCGCGGGGTCGGTGCCCAAGGATTTCGACAGCGCCATCGTGCCGGGCTTGATGGACACCCGATTCGATGCGCGCCGGGCTCCGCTGGCGATGGTCTCGCAGGTCCGTTTCGCGCGGATGGGGCTCTACTGGTTGAGCGAAGTGCTGACGGGGGATCCGGCCCAGGCCTCGGCCGCGGTCGATCGTTTCGCGCGGACCGTCCGCCAAGTGGACGCATACGTGCGCAGCAACGTCGCCGCCGACGGTCAGAACGTCCTGCTCCATCGTGACTACGCCCTGCAGTTCCTGCGTTGGCGCTCCAAGGAGGGGACGGCCCTATTGGCGATCGCGCTCGATCCCCCGCGGGGCCGGTTGACCTCGGATGTCGAGCCGAGCGGCGTCGAGGAGATCGACGCGGAGCTCGTCAAGCTCGAGACGGATGCCGATCGCGGACGGTTCACGAACTTCAAGCAGGCGCTCGGTGAGATCACGGTGCTGTTGATGGATTTTTTCGACGGGATCGATATCGGCGATCTGGATCGTCGGTTGGCCCAGGCGCTCAGCCGGTCCGCTTGGTCCGGGCCCCGCGAAATGGTGTACGTCGCGAACCAGCTGCTGCATGAGGCGCAGGACCTGCCCGAGGACCGCCTGGTCGGCTATCTTGAACAGCAGATCGCGCAGGGGTTCTCCGGGATCCGTTCCAGGGTCCGCGTCTCGGGAGCGCGTCTGGCCGACCCCACGACGGCGCTCATGACGGAGATCAACGCCGACCTGAGGATCCAGGCCGCCGACCGGCTGGCCCTCGATACCCGCAGCGCTCGCGCCGGACTGCTCGATCCGGTGTATCTCCTGCACGATGAGGCCGTCCGGAGCCGTATCAATCCGAACGGAAAGCCGCTGACGGTGTTGTACGGCGCCGCGGGCGCGGACCTCTCCAACCTTCTGCTCAGCACCGACGCGACGACCGCCTACCTTGTGGATGTGGGCTCGCCGGATGCCGAGGTCCTCAGGGAGGAGCTGAAGGACTGGGATGAGGTGGATTTCCGCGCGGGCGGGTACCTGCGGGAAAAGCGGGCCCATGGGCACGCGTTGTCGAGCGGCAGGATCGACGACCTCGAGACCAAGATCGTCGCCGAGCTCAAGGCCATCGGTGTCGACCCGTCAACGGTGTCCGTGTCCGAGGCGGAGGGCGGAGTGGAAATGCGTTTCGCGTGGGGCCGGCCGGAGGCGCCCGCAAAGGAGAGGCGGGTGCGCTTCATCGCTTCGCCGATCCATGACCCTCAGCGCTACTCGGCCGCGTTGAAGGACGCGCTCGAACAGGGGATCGACGGCTACTATCAGCGCGCGGCGCTCAACGTCCCGGTCAGCTACCCGCGCTTCCTGTCCACGGTGGCCGCCGCGGTGAGGCCCGGTGGGTTCGTGGCCGTGGACCGCGTCGCGTACGTCGCGCGCACGTTCGTGCCGGTCGACGGAAGCTTGGCCGCGGGTCTGGACGGCTATGAGCGCGTGAGCGTGGACCCCGATGCGACAGGTATCGTCGAAGCCGCCCGTCGTCATGTGCTGGGTCTGGGCGCCGGCGCGGCCAATTACAGCGGCTATGGCTATGATCTTCAGGTGTTCCTGCGGACCGAGCCTCAGGCCGGAGCGCGATTGTCGGCGGCCGCGGGCAGGTCCGGCCCAGAGGCGGTGTTGGCTACGGAGCCCGACAGGGGCCGCCGTTTGGAGGCGGCCGCGGCGTTGGGGCTCGACCTGCGGCCCATCGAGAGCGGCCTGCTCGATCCGATCTATGTGCTGTACGCCCGGGCGGCACAGGAGCGCCTCAATCCGCTCCAACGTCCCCTGCGGGTGCTCTATGGGGGGTCCGGAGCGGATGTGTCGAGCTTCCTGTTGTCGACCGGAGCCGCTCAAGGGATCTTCGTCGACCACACGCGTTTCTCGGTGAAGCGGTTACGCGCTTATCTCGGGCGCTGGGACGACCTGGGCCGCACGGCCAGGCGTTATTATGACCAGAAACGGCGCTGGGGTTATGGCGCCGCGGCCGGACGGTTGCGGTCTCCCGAGCTCAAACTGCTGGCCGAGCTGCGCGCGATGGGGGTCGATCCATCGACGGTGTCCGTCACCAAGAGCCGCGACGGGGCTATCGATATCGATTTTGTCTGGGCCGCCGGCGACGGACGGCCCCGATCGCGCACGATCCGGCTCATCGAGGCCGACCTCGCCGATCCCGCGGGTTATCCGCGGGTCCTGCGCCGCGAACTGCGGGAAGGGATCGACGGTTACTACCAGCGAGCGGGGATGCACCTGCCGGTGTTCCAGCGGAACTTCATCGGTACGATCGGCGCGGCCCTGCGGCCCGGAGGGTTCATCGCCACCGACGCTTCGGCTTGGGTGCGCGGCAATTTCCTGGATACGCGCGGATACAACGCGCAGGACCTCTCGGGTGCCTATGTCCCCGAGGAGATCGACGCGCGGGTGACGCGACTGGTCTATACCGCGCGTGAGCTCTTGCTCGGAAAGCGGCTCGACGGTCCGGAGATGTCCAGCTACGGGTTCGAGAGCCGCGTTTTCCGGAAGCCGCTGGCGGAAGCCTCGGGCGCCCGTCTGGCGGCTCTGCCGGCGGAGGGGCCCTTGAAGCCCGCGCAGGCCCAGGACCTGCTCAACGGGGCCTTTACCGACTGGCTGAGGCCCGACATCCTGCGCGGTCGTTTGTTGAGCGAGAAACTGCTCGCTCAGGAGCCCGGGGCCCGGAGGGCCCTGGTGGTGGGTAACGGTCTTCTGTCGTTGGCCGCCTATCTGGAGCTGGCGGGTGTCGAGGTGACGTTCGTGGACCTCAACCCCTCGGCCATCGAGACCTTCGAGCTGTTCATCGGGCGGCTCAACAGGGACCTCGAACGGTACGGACGCGACCCCGTCGAGATCGAGATCGTGCGTTCGGAGATCGGCGCGTTGGAGCCCGCGCGGACCAGCGGCGGAGAAGGCGCCTATGACATCGCGACGTTCATCGATCTGATCGGCGGAACACCCAAGGGCGATCCTGTCGATTGGCTGAAGAACACCGACCTCTTGCTGGGACGCAGAGCGTCGGTCGCGCTGGACACCGACCGTTACCGGGGTCCGCCCCTCGAGGAATTGTTGCTGCGGACGTTCGGTTCGGTCGGTTTCGAGCCCGAGATCTATCAGGGGTCGTACAACGATCGTCCGACCAACCGCGTGTACCGTGTCGAGAGACGCCTTGATTCCTGGGCCGCGTCGCTGATCCGTCGGGCGGCCGCTCCGAGCGGCGCGCGGCTGGCGGACGGCCGCATCGGCGGTCTGTCGGAACAAGCCGCCCGATACTCCGACCACCTGCTCGGTCAACTCGACAGCAGCGGGACGCTCAACCTTCCGTCCGTTGCCGAGATCAATCGCTACACGAACCAACTGGTGCGAGCGACGCAGGAATTCGCCTCGTCCCCATCAGCGCCGGTGGCCCGCGAGCTGTGGGGCCGTCTGTATGTCCTGCGGGACCGGATCGAGGCCCTCCTCCAGGCCGCGTCACTGCCCGGATCCGCGTTGCGGTTGAGCCGGTCCGACCGGGAGTATCTCAGGGACTTCGTCTCGATCGAGCTGGCGTGGTTGAAAGTGCGCGTGCTCGAGGAGTGGGGCCGGATCGCCGGACCCGCTGAGGCGTTCCGCACGTACGCGCCCACCGTGCTGGAGGGCGCGGTGCTCCACGGCAACGCGGCCCGGGACCCTGTCGCGCGGGAAGCCTCGGCGGAGCTCGTCCGGTCGCTCAGACGTGAAGGCGGGATGGATATCGTCGGGTCGCTGAGAGCGAGGCTTTCGGGCCGTTCGCGGTCCGCGTACGCGCCTTTCCTCGACGCCAACGAAGCGCTCTGGACGGTCCGCCAGTGGCTCGTGCTGGCGGAGCGCCTGCGGACCGCGCTGTACGGTGCGCCGGGTCTGACCGGACCGGAGCGGGAACGCTGGGTGGGGCGTGAAACCTCCCAGATCGACCGCGTCATCGACCAACTGCGCAGACTCGAACGCGCCTATGCCTCGGGAGCGCGTCTGGCCGAGAACGCCGCGCGGGAGGAGCTGAGCGGATCGCGTGAAGGTCGAACCGATCGTGTCCGCGCGCTGTTGGACGAGCTCGAGCTTTCCGGAGCGGTCAACCTGGAGGCCATCGACACGGTCTCGGGCGCTTGGCCGCTACGAGACCGCGATGGAGCCACGATCGCCGATCCCGCGGGAGCGCCCCGGATGCGTAGCCGCTCCGAGCACTTGCGCTTGGATGCCCTCGCGCTCGATGCGCTGTTGAGCGGGGACGTGGAGGCCTTCATCGCGCTCGACCCCGAGACCGGTCTGACGGTGGCGGACCTGGTGCGTATCCGGCCTCGGGTCCTGAGCCCTCGCGCGCGGTCGTGGGCTGTGTTGGCGGGGGCTTTGCACGATCTGGGATACCAGAGCCACCCCCGCGATCATCAGCGTGGGAGCAGGCAGCTGGCGGAGCGGCTGTTGTCGCGGGCCGGCGCATCTGCGGTGGATCGGACGGTCATCCCCGGGATCGTCGAAGCGCATGCGGACCTCGGCTATCTGCTCGGCGGGCGCCGGACGCTGTCGGACAAAGGCGGTCTGGCGGGCCCGGTCCTGCTGGACCCGCCCCGTCTGGCCGCCCTGGCGCGCCGTCTTGAGAGCGATGGCGTGATCCGTACGGTCGCCGATAGAGAGGAGATGCTGACGGATCTCCTGGACGCGCTACTTACGATCACAGTCGCCGATATCCATGCTTCAGGGGATCGTCATCTGGTGTCGGACGGTTCACAAGGCGCCTATGCGTACGATCTGGGCCGTCTGATGGGACTGACCGACAGCGTCCTGACCTCGACTCGGACCCTGCTCGCCGAGCCGGCTACGGGCGCCCGTCTGGCCGTCGAGCGCACGCCGGTGGACGAGCGGTTGGCGAACACCGCCGCGATCATCAATGCCGCCGGCGAAGGTAAGCGCCTGGGGCTAGGTTACAAACCCTACATCGACCTGCCCGGAGGGACGCTTTTGGAGCGCAACCTTGCGGCGCTGCATCTGTTGGGCGTGCGGACGGTGTACGTCAACGTTCCGCCCGGATACGCCGAGCGCACGCGACGGATGGCGGAACCCTACGCGGGGCTGAACGTCATCCCCGTCGAGAGGCCCGCGTACGATTCACAGGCCTCGCTGTCGGCGACGCTCGGCCGGGCCCGTTCGGACGGACACGCGCACGCGATCCTGTTGTACGGCGACGCGTTGCCGCACGTGGGGGCTCTGGCTTCGGCCCTGTACGGTTCTTCCGACCGCCAAGTGATCGTGGCCGAGAACGCGGGTAACGCGGGCCTGCAGGTGACGACGGCCGCGGACGGATCCATCGAGACCTTGTCGATGGACTACAAGCAGCACGGACCGTATCCGATCGGCTGGATGCTGCCGACCTCCGATGCCGCGGAGCTCGGGGCGATGGACAGGCCCAGTCTCGAGACGCTCGTGCAAGACCGCTACAGGACGGACGGCTGGGCCGCGGTGAGGGCGAGGTACGCGCGCTCCATCGGCAGCTCGTTCAATCTCAACACGCCGCTGGACTACGCGCTGTTGCTGCGCGAGCTCAACCGCAACCCGCTGCCCTACGGTGAGTCGCGGACCCTGGCGCAGGACCCGTCCACGCTGGATCGCATCGGGCGCTACGGGTCCGCCGCACCCGCGGACCTGGAGCGTTTGCGGGCCTCGACCCAGGACCCGTCCATGTTGCGAACGGCCTCCTGGAAGAGCTGGCTCTTCATGGGCTCCACGGCCGCGGCCTTCTTGTACGGGTACGCTTTGATCGTGCCGGTCGTGGCGTTCGCGGCGCAGTTCTCGTTGCCCGGAGCGGCTCTGCTCGGGGTGATGTTGACGATCACCCAGCTGTATGCGTCGGCCAATCTGATGATGGCGCTTTTCACCTTCATGGAGCTCCCGCGCAGCAAGGCCCAACCGTTGACCGATGAACGGCTGCCCGTGCTGTCGCTCGTGATCCCGGTCCGTAACGAGCCGCCGGACGTGATCGAGCGGACCCTCGGGACCATCGCCGCTTCGGACTATCCCAAAGACCGGATCGAAGTCGTTCTCGTCAGCGGCATGACCGAAGGAGGGGAGAGGCCCTACGACGCGGACTACGCGCGGATCGTGGCCGTCCATCCGTTCGCCCGTCTCCAGACCGTGGACTACGAGGCCGGGCTGGTCAACGGCAAATCCCGCTCGCTCAACGAAGCCATCCCCGGTCTGAGGGGCAAGTACCTGTCGGTCGTGGACGCCGATACGTTCTTCGAGACAGGTGATCTGCGGCAGATGGTCTCAACGGCCGAAGCGTTCGCTTCGGAGCCGGGAGGCGCCGGGATCGTGCAGTTCGCGCGCCGCGTGGACCGCCGCTCCGTCGAGGGCGAGCCGCGCTTCTTCAAATGGATGAGACATCTCCTGCACGATACGGTCCTGGACAGTTATGTGTCGATGCCCCGATTCGAGACAGGATTCCCGGGACACTTCGGCCACGCTGAGATCATCAGCATCGATGCGGCGCGGTCGCTCGCGCTGGACCCGGCCCGCAGGTCCGTGTTCGTGGAATCGCAGAAGGTCGAGGACCTCGATCTGGCGTTCCGCATGCGGGAGGCCGGGTACGCGGTACGTTTCAGCACCGACGCATGGATCACGGAGGGAGTGCCGGTGACGTTGCAGCGTCATTCGCGCCGGACCGCCGCGCTCACGACCGGGGACACCAACCTGCTTTTCCACTGGGCGGGCCGCTTGTTCGGGGCTTCGTGGCTGCCGCTGCCGGAACGCTTCGGGATCTTCGTGCATCTGGCCAGGGGTCTGGCGACGGTGGCCGTCGTCGGGGCGTTCGTGGGGTTGACGGCGCTGACCTTCCTGGCGCCTAGCCCGAACCAGGTCCTGGCACTGGCGATCCTGTACGTGACGCTCTTCATGACCGTGACACCGTCGATCAATTATTTCTACTCCCAGCCGGTGATCGTGCTCGCTGGCTTGGCGCGCCTGATCGCTTCCGGCCGGTGGAGGGACGCCGCGGAAGTGGCGCTCGGCTATCCGGTCATCCACACCTACCTCCTGTCGAGCAGTCTCTTCGCGGCGACCGCTTCACTGAGAGGGATCTTCTTCAGGCAGGTGTTCACGCCGACGGCCAAGGCAACGGTCAGCGCATCCGGATACGGTCTGCCGAGCCCGCTGGCCGTGGCGGACGCGCTGTTCACGGCCTCGGTGTGGACGGGCCTTGCGTTGTCGCTCCACGCGACCGGACTCACGTGGCTGGCCGTGCTCGCGGGGGTCTACCTCGGCGTTTCGACCGTCCACAGCGTTCGGACGCTGAGGGCTCCGCCCGTGGACAGCCGGACAGGTCCGAACGTTTCCGGCGCCCGGCTGGCGCAGGAGCCCAAACGGATCAAATCGCCGCGTCCGGCCGTCGAGTTGGCGACGGGGTTCGATGATTCGAAGCGATCGTATCTCCACCGCCACCGGCCCCAGTGGTCCTGGCTCAATGCCTATGTGATGGACGCGCTGATCGATCGCGCGTTGGAGCGCGCCACGGACATCGGGCCGGAGCTGACCGTGCTCGTTCTCGGAGCCAGCACCGGTGAGGAGCAGGCCCGCGTCTATCACGAGCTGGTCCTCGCGCTGCGGCGGCGTCAGCAGGACCCCGTTGCGTGGCGGCTGAGGGTGCACGGGTTCGATCTGGACCGCGCCGTCGTCTCCGAAGGCCGGCGGCGCCTGCGCGGCGACACGCCGCTGGCGGGCGGATTTCGCGATACCGGCGGAGCTTACGCCGAGCAGGTGGTGGGCACTCTCAACGAACCGGAGCTGAGGGCGCGTTTGGCGGAGGATGTCGGGCTCTACGAGCAGGACATCTTCGATACCGCCTCCATCCGCCGCGATTATCCCGGAGCCGCTTCCGCGGACCTGGTGCTCGGCAATCACATCATGCGCCTCTTCAAGTACGCGGACCGCCAGCGGCTGGCCAGGGAGGTCAGCTCCGCTTGGCCCGAAGCCGTCGTCGCCTTCGGTGTGTTGGATTCGCTGGGCAAGCAGTGGACACAGGCGGCGTCGGAGCATCTGTTCGTGACCGGCGAAGAGAGCGAGGGGTCCACCGACTACGTGTACGGCCTACCGCAGGACCTCCTGACCCGCGTGCCGCCGGAGGTCCTGAGCGGCGCTCGACTGGCCGTCGAGTATGGCACGGACCGGTCGGCGGAGGTCCTTGGTCATCTGCGGAACGGTGATGAGGCGGGGTTCGCGGAGGCGTTCTCAGCTTCCCGCAGTTCCGAACTCGAGTACTTCCATTTCCTGAACTCCGTCGGTCGCGCGATCGCCCAAGAGCCCGCTCTGGCCGCGCGGCTGATCGAATGGACCGACGCGCGTCAAGCCGTCTCCGGGCCCGAGGGGTCGACTTGGAGCGCCGCATTCAGCGCTTACCGGAACGTCGTGCAGACACCCGCCGACATGCGTTGGGTGCACGGTCCCGTGGACGAGGACAGACCGCGGGTGAGTTTCGACCACGCGCCGCTGTCCAATCCCAGGCAGTACCGCATCCGGCAGGACGGCGATCTCGATCAGTACACGATCGAAAGGGGTCTGGCGGAGATCCTCGGTGACCGGAGCAGATTGACCGCCCTGGCGAGAGCCGCTTCGGGCGATGCGGCGCTGGCGCCTGACCGCCTGACGGGTGTCGTGGACGTCATCTCGATCCAAGAGGGGGTGTATCAGGCGGTGTATCTGGTGTCGGCCGAGCTGTCCGATGGCCGGCGCCTGCCGTGGATCGCGATGGCCGCCAAGGCGGTGGGCCGTAAGTCCGCGGCGGTGCGCCGGGAGTACGCCAACCTGCGCAGGCATCTGGGGTCACCCGGCCTGGTCCAGGTGCTCTCGAGCTCGAGCTACCTGCCCGATGGGGCCGTGCTCGATCGCCGCAAGGCCGCGGTCTACTTCAGTCGCATGCTCAACCGCCACGGGGAGCTCCTGTTCAACCTGCGCGTGCCGGGCAAGACGAGCTATCCGCCGTTGACCAAAGAGCTCTTCGCCGAGCAGGACCGTCTGGAGAACGAGGGTGTCGACCGTTCGCAGCTGCAGGACGCGACCGTCTACTGGAACTCGTCCCTGCCCGACTACCACAGTCTGGTGGCCGTCGAGGCCCAGCAGGAGGTCCTGGCGGCGATGCTGCAGAGATACGTCTACTTTTACGACGAGGAACGCCGCAGGGGGATCCGGGATTTTACTCCGGCCGCGGGAGACGTGGGGATGGGTTGGAAGCCGGAGGATCGTCAGGCGCCCGTCTACACGCTGATCGCCTGGAGGGGCGTGCGCGGGGCGCTGAGCGTGGAGCGTTTCGTGGCTGATTATCTGTCGCTACGCTATCTCTCTCGCGACATGCGCGATCTCTCCGTCGTCGGTGACGACGGGAGTGTCACCTACGAGCTCGAGCGGGAGCGCATCCCTGAGTTCGTCAAACAGGCCGCGCTCCAAGGTATCCATCAGGGCCTGGTCGAGAAACACGGTCTGCGGGAGGGTTCGGCGCGCACGGTGCGTTGGCTTGAGGCCTACCTCGAGGCGGCCGCCCGTAGCCCGCGGTTGGTGACGATCGTACGGGACATGAGGAACGACACTTCCGAGCCGCTCTTCCCGGAGGAGTTGATCCGCGGGTTCCTCGATACCCAAGTGCGGCCGATGTTGACCGCCGCCGATCCGGCCGGAGCGCGTCTGGCCTCATCCACCGCTCTGAGCGGCGATCCCGCTCTCGACTCCGATCGCCTCGCCCGGGTCCTGGTCCGACACAGCCGCGTTCTGTCGGCCGCGAACGTACTCCTGAGGCATCCCGACCTCGCCGGCGCGGCGCGTTTCGAGTACGACCCCGCGGCGGGACGCGACCGAGTCACTTACGTGGACGGCGTGCTCCGTCTCGAACTCAGCGACGGGGCCTCGGCCACCACCGCTCAGGTGCTCCGCGCGGCCGCGGCGGACCTGGGGATCGACCTGATACCGGTCCTGCGCCGCATGGGATACCGGGAGCGTCACCTTCTCTACCATGCGGGGGATGTGGACGCGGTCAACGTCGTGCTTCATGAGCGCATGGCGGGTCTCGGGGACCTCGTGTTCGCGGCCAACGCGGCCCAATCGCTGTCGGAAGCCCTGCCCGACAAGACGGTCCGGGTCCTGATGCATCGCGCCTCCGACGTCCGTCTGCTGGCGGACACCAAGCTGATCGAGGGCGTCGATCCTTCCCGTGGCGTCCAGAACGTCGACGGCATCACCCTGATCAACGCCGAGGCCGCCGCCGTCGAGATGGGTTCGGACACGCGGGGAGCGGGTCCGGGGATCGAACCGGCGTGGGCCCGGGTGACGGACCGTTACATCGGACCTTCGGACGCGGCCCTTGTGTACGCGCTGGGACCGACACCGCTCGATGTTTTCCGTGACAGCGATCGCTATCGCGCCTATGCCGGCAAAGCGCGCAGTGTCGTGATGGTCCATGAGCTGGGTTTTGAAAGCCGCATCCAAGACCCGCTCTCCTCCGGACAGGCGCACATCGGCATCGGCCCCGACAGCGTCGGTATGGCGCCGGTGTCCCCGTCGACACGCAGGATCTACGCCCAAAAATACCCGCGCAACGAGGAGCGTGTCCGCGCGGAACGGGAGCGCATCCTCCGTAAGCTGCCGGGGATCGAGCGGGCCGTGGGTCCCGAGCGGCTGGCGGAAATGACCGAAGCCGAGTGGGGGTTCCTGTACGCCCACGAAGCCCGGACCGTCGAGGACTACCTGAAGTCGCTGGAACAGGCCCGGACCGTCGATGCGGATTTCGCCAAAGGCCACAAGACGATCTTCATCATGACCGGCCGCCAGAACAAGACCCTGCAGGAGGCGGTGACGCGCATCGCGGGCGACAACGGCTATTCGTTGTACGTCTACGGAGACCGCAGCGCTCAGCTGGAGGTCGCGCGGTCCGCTCCCGAGGACCGCGTGCATCTTGTGCTCGACTACTCGGTGCCGCGCAAGCTCTTCGGCGAACTGTTCCTCTACAGCGACGATCTGCCCACCGTCGTCACCGGGCAGGACAATCTGACGAACATCTTGTACCTCAACCTCCTGTCGAGCGGACGGCCGTTCTTCTGGGAAACTCTTCTCTTCCAGACCGACGCAAGGTCCGATCTCAGTTCGCTGATCAGCGATGAGATGAGCCCTTCGGACAGCTCGACGCTCCGGAAGGTCTGGGATGCCTCCGGGTCCGGGGAGGACCGGGTCCGTGTTTTTACGAGGCCCCGCGAGTATCGAGCCGTCTTTAAGCGCTTGGCCGAGACGATCGACAGCCGCCGCAGGAGCTTCGTGCCGCAGGTCTTCTATCTCATGATGCGCGGTGTTTCGGAAAGGAGCGCCGAGGACAGGGTCGGGCGTCTGATCGCGGAGCTGGGCGATGGAGCGGGCGGAGCGCGTCTGGCCTCGACGGGTTCGGATCCCGGGGATGCGGCCTATGCGGCGTTCCGCGCCGTAACGCTCGATCGCGGGCTCATGGGAAGGGTCCTGGACCTGCCTTCGGCCGCCGGCCTGGCGGCGGATGCCCGCATCGTGGTCGTCGGCGCCGGCAACGACCGCATCGCGCCGATCCTGTGGGCCGCCACGGGCAAGCACGTGGAGGTCATCGAACGCCAGAGCGATACGACGGCCGCCACGCTCGAGTCGGACCGGCTCAGGAAGGTGGCGCCCGCCATCGCCGCATCGGGCGGCTCCTATGTCTCGAAGGACGGGCTCGAATACGGATCCTCCGAGGTGAGCCGTGACGATACGGCCCTCGTGTATTTCCCCAAAGTGCTCGACGACCATCATCTGTCCGATGACGACCGTCGGAAACTGGTACGGCGCGCGCTCCGGGAGTTGGCGCCGGGCGGAGTGTTATCGGCCTCGTTCTTCGCCAACGGTGACCGGATCTCCGCTCTGATCGAGAGCGTCGCCGCGGATACGGGCGTCACGCTCGAGCGTTTGCCCGATCTGCCGGAGGTCGATCTCTTCGCGGGCCGGCAGCGTGTCGCCTATCGGGTCGGCCGTACGACGCCGTCCGGGCCCATCGTCTCGGAGGATGGCCGTAGACTGCACGCGGCGGCCCTTCAAGCCTACTTGGACTCCAGGAGCGCCGAGGTCTCCGCGGCGCTGGGCCGTCCGGCCCGGATCGTGCTGACCGGCAGTACCTGGGACTACGCCGACGCGCGGGGCTGGGTGGACGGGGAGCGTCTGGGGGATATCGATTTTGACGTGATCGTCGAGGGAGGCGAGCGCCCCTCAGGCGAGGAGTTGCGGGGTCCGTTCGAGCGTCTCTTCGAGGCGACACCGCTGCGTTTCGTGACGACGGTCAACGCCGGCTACGGGGATTGGGACACCACGTATACCTATAAGATGGCCTTGCCGGGCGGTATCGAGCGCACCGTCGAGATCGCTCCGTACGCATCCGAGGTGCCCATCGAGGATTTCCTGGCGGTCATGCAACTGCAGGGGATCCGGGTCTTCCTGGATCGCGCGGCCGCGGGTCCGATGGACGAATTGATCGCCAGGATCGGGTTCTTCGCGGCCCGAACGTACGAGCAGCCGGACCACAAGGTCGTGCGTCGATACATCCAGATCGAGCAGGCGTTCTCGGACCTCTTGGGCGAGGACGCCGAGGGGTTGTACGCGCGGGTCACCGCCGCCCTTGAGTCCGGGCGTCCCGAGACGCTCGCCGCCATCGAAAAGGACCTGGCCGCCACCATCCTCGCCAGCGGGCGTATGCGGACCATACAGGATTTCTTCTCTCCTCTGCGAGCCCTGGCGCCGACGATCGGCGATCTGAGCCGTACCGGCTATCGAGGGTACTATGACCGGATCGTCGCCGACCGGCGCGTCGCGGCGATGGTCGACAGGCTCTCGGGACTACGGGTCGACAAGGCGCGCGCGCTGGGTCTGGCCGGCGAAGGTTCCGGAGCGCGTTTGGCCGACACGCACCGCGATATCTCGGCCAGCGAGATCTATCCGCAGTACCTGCGCCTGAGCGAAACGCTGGCCCAGCTCCTGCCGCCCGATGAAGCGCGGAGGGTCCGGGGGCGCTTGGCCGACTTTCTGCGCTACCAGTCACCGTTCTCTTTCCGTGATCCGCGCGCGCTGGTCCATCTGGTCGACCTCCTGTATTCGCCGTACGTGGACGGACGTCTGGGTGACGCGCTCGAGGAGTTCGAGGCGACCTATGGCCTGCTCGGCGACAATCTCAACGTGCCGCGCCTGAAGCCGCGGTCCGGCCGCGATGACGGCGGCAACTGGATGAGCTACTTCTTCTCTTATGAGCTGCTCAACCGCGGGTACGAGGTCTCGGCGCTGTCCATCAAGGCGCGGGGGGAGGAGATCATCGCCCAACCGGACGCTCTGGTGCGTGATGTCGAGCAGGGCGATACGCTGATCGCCGAATACAAGACCACCCGCAAGAGCGCGATCGGGGACTTTCTCTCGCGCGACTACGCGGCTCAGATGAAGAAGTACATCCGCGTGGTGCTCACCGGCGACAGGTCGTTCTACTCCTCGATCTATCCCCAGGAAGTGCTGCATGAGGCGCCCGACGGCATCCTGTACGTGATCGGAGACACCGTCGCCGAAGGCAAGGAAGCTTGGAGCGTCGAAGCCCAGGTGCAGAACTGGTTCGAGGGGTTGGTGACACAGGTCAAGGACGAGCTGCGGCGCGATGGGTACGCCGGTCCGGTGCACGCGGATCCTCGTCTGGTCGTGGAGTTCATGCCTCAGCCGGGTCTGTACGGCGACAGCGCGGAGACGGCGGCCGCGGACGCCGCGGCCAATCCGAGGGCGCTGACGGCCGCGCAATGGTCACGGCTCCGTCCCGAGCTGGACCGGCTGTTGTCCGACCCGTCCTTCCGTATGCCGGGAGCCCAGCGGGCCGAGATCTACGCGTATTTCATGCGGACGATCGGCGCGGATGCGGTCGCCGCCGCTTCCGAGGAGCAGATCTACGCGAGGTATTTCGCGCTCGCGCAGGACGTCGCCCGGCGGACCGCGATCGTCAGGGGGCTGGAGCTGCCGCCCGCTCCGTCCGGTCCGGCCGGGGAGAGCGCGGGGGCTCGGTTGGCCGAGGCCTGGCGGCCGCTCGACAATCGGAGGGTCTACGGAGGGGAAGAGCCGGAATTCATCCTGACCGTGCCTCAACAGCTGGCGCAACTCCTCAGCGATCCGACCGCCGGAAGCCGTCCGGTCGTCGCAGAGCTCGGATCGGGTGTCGGCAACATCTCGCTGTGGTTGCACGAGCAGGGGTTCGATGTGATCGGTCTGGAGCGAGATGATGCGCGCGTGCGCGCGGCGATCGAGCAGGCTCGCCGGCTGGGCCGTCGTGTCGTCGATACGCGTGACCCGGCCGCATGGGCGGAAAGCGCCGTTTCCGACGCGGGTCCGGCCATCGGCTTCGTCCGGGCGGACCTGGCGTACGGCATCCCTCTGCGGGACGCCTCGGTCGACGCGCTCGTTCTCCATCGGACACTGAGCGCCGTCAGCGATCCGGCCACGCGCGGTCTGCTGATGTCGGAGATCCGGCGCGTGCTCAGGCCCGGAGGATACGTCTCGTTCATGGACTACCGTCAGAGGCGCGCGGGAGACGCGGACCTGGCGACTTACGCGGCCCGGTACGCGCGCGCTCGCGAGGTTCTCGAGCGGCTCCTGCGTTCAGGCATCACTCCGGAGAGCTGGCGTGTCTATCTGACCGATCCGGGACTCAGCCCGCTCATGGTGCTCCGCGATGCCGAGGAACGTCCGTTCCGGGAGACCGATCTGAGCGCGCAAGAGATCGTCGAGCGGATCGAACGAGGCCAGCTGCAGATCCAGTTCTTCGGGATACACGCCTCGACGGAGCGGGTCGAGAGGGCGTTCGTCGAGCGGGGGCTGAGCGTGCTGTCGAGGCAGGAGGCGGCGATCCCATATGGAGAGGGGCAGTTCTCGCTCCTGGAAGGATTCGTTGCCCGGGCCCCGGCCGCCACCGGCGCTCGACTGGCCGAAGAGCTGAGGTCCCCGGACGGAAAGCACCTGCTGAGGCGCATAGACGCCGAGAGATTGTTGGTGCTGGACGCACGCACCCGCGGGCTCGTCTCCCGCATCGAGTCCTCGGGACGGTTGCGTGTCCGGGACGCGGAGATCTCCTTCTCGGAGGACGGCACCCAGGTCGTGTTGAGCTGGCCGAGGCGTTCCGTCGTACGTTCGTACGCGGCCGGGACCGGCCGGCAGACGGCGGAGTATCGAGTGTTGAGCAAGTTCTTCAGGGAGCACGAGAATTGGGCGGATAGGCTCGAGGATCACCTGGAGCGCTTGGTCGCCGCGCGGGCCGCTTCGGGCGAGCGCGCGATCCGTGTCCGCTCGCTCGGGTCCGGGACGGGGGAAGAGTTGTACTCCATCGCGATCGTGCTCGATGCGGTACTGCGCCGCGCCGGAGAGGACCCCGGGAGCTGGCGTGTCTCCATCGAAGGTTATGACGCCAACCCCCTGGCCGCGACCGTGGCCCGGTCGGGCCGCTATGCGGAGAGTACGAGCAGGCTGGTCCGGGTCCGCGCCGCCGGATACGATCCGGAGACGGTCTTCGAGACCACGGACCCCGAGTCTACGGACGCGGTCTGGACGGTCAGAGAGCCCTATCGCTCCTGGGTGAGCGTCCGCACCGTCGATCTGACCGATCCCTCGGCTCTACGAGCTCTCTCGGACGGCGCCGCCGACGCGCTATTCGTGCGCTATCTGACGATGCATCTGAGCGAGGCCGATGGTCGGCGGATCCGGGATTGGGCGCGCAACGGCTCCTGGGCGCGTCCGGGAGAGGAGCCCTTCCTTTCCTATGCCGACCCCGGAGTGGATCGGACGGGTGCGTTGAGCCCGTCGGGCGCCCGGCTGGCGATCGGTCAGGGACCCGCCTGGTTCCGTGAGCGCTACGCACGGGGCGTCGAGATGGTGAGGGAGGACCCCGAGCTCGGCGCGGCGTACGACAGAGCGCTCGATCTGCAGAAACGGGCTCGTATCTCCCGCTGGTTGGTCCGTCACCAGGAGCGCGTGGCGGTGCTGGCCGATGAGCTGGCGATGGAGTACGGTCTGGGCCGGCCCGCACGCCGGGCCTTGTTCTTGTCCGCGGCCTTCCATGACATCGGCAAAGCCGACGGGCGGATCAAGGCTCTCGTCGATCGTGAGGGAGCGCTCTCGCCCGATGACCGCAAGCGGGTCGAGGCGCACGTCCAGTACGGCGTGGAGATGCTGGGCGCCGCTCTACTGCCCGCCGATCCGCTGGAGATCGTCCATCAGCATCACGAGCAGCCGGACGGCAGGGGGTATCCGAGAGGATTGAGCGGGTCTCAGCTGTTGCTGGCCTCCAGGATCCTCTCGGTCGCAGATACTTTCGACGCGATCACTCAGCCGCGTCCGTACAAGCCGCGCAAGGAAGCCGCGGCCGCTCTGGAGATCCTGCGGACAGCGGGGGGCACGCAGTTGGACGCGGAGTCCGTCGAGCGCTTCGCGCGTATCATGGACATGGCCACCGCCGTGGCGGACGCTCCGCGCTCAAGCGATCCCGAGCAGGGCGCGCGGCTGGCGGGCCTCTCCAGGGAAAGCCACCTGCAGGAGTTGGCGCGCGCGGTGGCCGCTCCGCAGCCGGTCGAGGCCGATGTTGACGCCTCGGTCGAGGCGGTGCTCGAGCTCGATCGGTTGGCCCGTCAGAGACCCGAGGACGGGATCTCCGGCCTCGACGCGGTGAGCGTGTATACCGCTTTCGTGCCACCCAGACCCGCCGAAGAAGAGACGATCGAGAACCTGGCCAGAGAGCTGACAGAAAAGAGCGATCGGCCCGATCCGCCCGAGGTGGAGGCCGCTCTTATCCGCCTCATCGACCGTATCGGCATCGCGTCGGAGAGGCACGCTCTGGACGAGGCGGTGTTCGGCGCCGTGGCTCTGGGGCTCATTCATCCGAGCGAGCGCGTGAGGTTCTCGAGCGTGCGCGCGTTGTCCCGCTTCCCGAGGGAGGGCCGGGAGCGCGTACTGCCCATGTTGCGGCGGATCAGCGCCGATCCGGACGGAGGGGCGATCGTGATCTACGGTATCGTGAGGTACTTCCTGCAACAGAGGCAGGAGATAGGTCTATTGGCTCAGATCCTGAGCTCTCCCGAACAGCCCGATCTGGTCGCCCGCCAGGCCGCGGAGGCGCTGGCGCGTTTGTCTGCCGAGGAGACCGAGCCCGCCGAGGCGACGCGGCAGCTCATATCGGCGCTCTTCCGGTCGGGCTTGGACATCGGGTTGTACGAGAAGGTCGCACGCGAGCTGGCGCGCAACGCACCGCTCGAGAGCGTCATTCCCGTCATCTCGGCCCTGATCTTCCACACGGACGGCCAGGTCTCCGATATCGCTCTGCGTGTGTTCACGGAGGATCTGTCCGGGCGGGTCGATGCGGAGTTGGGTATCGATTCGGAGGCGGCCGGTCGTTATCGAGCGGCCGATGCCGACGGCGCGCGTCTGGCCTCGCCGCCCCCGATGACCGGGTCGACCCGTGAGTTCCTGACGGCCTGGCTTGGTCCGCGCAGGGACCTGACGGCCGTCGAGATCGGAGCGGGCAGTTCGCCGTTCCTGACCGAAGTGCTCAGGCGGACCGCGGGGACGGAGACGGATTTCTCGGCGGCGTATCTCCTACAACCCGCCCGTCTCGAGAGGTTGGTGCCGGACGGCGCCGGTCAATGGTCGGTGGTGCCGGTGGAGACGGCTTCCCTCGAGGAACTGGCTGATCCGGACCGTGATGAGCCTCTGCGCTTGCCGGCCATTCTCTTGTCCCGCGACGCCGCCGTCCGAGGCCGCGCGGACGTGGTGTTCGCCAATGCTCCCGTCCTCAGGAGTTGGAGCGGCAGGGATTTCGCCTACGAGATCCTGCAGATGACGGCTCCGGGAGGCATCGTGGTCGTGCGCCTTCACTCCGATGACATCTTGGCGGCACGCCTGACGAACTTCATGACCCGTCTGGCGGCCGGCGGAGTCCACCTGCGGGCGCTCTACGCGACGATCCCCTCGGACTATCCGGCTACGGAGTTCACCCGCCGGACGCCGGTCCCGCTGATCGTGTTCGGCCGGGCTCCTGAGGCCGCCGACGCGCGCTCTGAGGCGATCGACTCCGTGATCAAAGCGGTGCGGTCGGGAGATGTCGATACGCTGATGGTCGGAGCGGCGGCGATCAGTTACTACGGTACGGACGCGGGGTCGGAGGCGGTCGAGGCGCTCGAAGCGGGGCTCCGGCGGTACGGGCGTCTTGCGGACCGGGTCGACAGCATCGTCCGCGAGGCCATCCAGAGCGTGACATCGGGAGCGCGACTGTCCGCACCGGAGAAAGCGGGCCAGCCGCGACGGTACACTTACGAGGAAGGTCTGGGAGCGGTGCATCCCGTTCATTGGTCCCAGCTGTCCAAGAGGGACCGGGACGCCTTGCTTTCACTGATCGCCTCGCCGCCCGCGGGAGGTCCCGATGAGAGGTCCGTTCTCTACCGCCTGCAGGATCCTCTGAGATACCGCGGAGAGCGTGTCCGGACCATACAGATCAAGGGAGGCACCGCCGCTGCCGGTCCCGAGATCGGGCCTCATCTGGGGCTGGGCCGGGCGCCCTACGATCTTTTCGGCCCGCATCCTCCGAGCCCTCAGAACGGGTTGATGGCCGATCATGCGCGCAACGAGTACGAGCGCACCGTTCAGTTGGATGCGGCCTCCTTGGACTCCAAGCTGCGCGTGAAGATGCCGCTGGGATGGGGGACCTATCCCGATCTGTTGTGGGAAGGTCGTCCGTTGGGATACGTGCTCCTGGGTGTCCCCGATCTCATGGCGCAGAGACTCGAGTCTCGCGGACTGACGACACGCGCGCAGTGGCGGGCTTCGTTCGACGCCGGGCAGGCGCTCGTTACCGCGCATGCCCAAGGCGTCGGGCACGGCTTCTTCCATCCCGGCAACATGTCGTGGGAGCCCTACGCGTGGTGGTCCTCTCGCGGCCGCTTCGGGATGCATGACCTCGACAACGCTTTTGTTCTCCGCGACAAAGCCCTGGAAGCCTCGCTGGACGTCGCGGAGGTGCAGGCGCTCGATCTGATCGCCACGCTTCTCAAGCTCAGGGACCTGCCGACAGGATCCGGTGATTTCGGTCAGAGCGTGTCCCAGCTGCAAAAGAGGGAGTCCCTGCTCATCGCCGGGTATTTTCATGGTCTGTCCAACGCCGAAAGACGCGCACAAGCGGCGCGCGCGTTGCGCGGGCTCTATTTCGACCTGCTCGGCCGTATGGCGGCACACTATGATCTGACGGGGCGCAATATGACCGATGACAGGAGCCTGTCCGACATCTACCGCGGCCACGCGGCGGAAGCGGGAGTCTCGCCGCAATTGCTGGGAGCCCTCCGCGAGGTCGGTCCGGCGGGTCTCTCGGGAGCGCGTCTGGCCGACGCTTATCCGGTGGACGTCTCGGCCATCAAGGAAGAGCACATCGTGCCCGTCGCCCGCGCGATCGCTTCCGACGCCGGGCTCGTTAGCGGCTCCATCGAACGGCTATTCCCGGATCGGGCCGGCGCCGAGATCGCCGGTGTAACGCTGACGGCCCGGAGCGGTCAGGGCATGAAATACCTGATCACCGCGACCGTCGAGCTGAGGCGCGGGGACAGTGTGGCGCGTCGGCGCGTGCTGTTCACGGCGACCCGGTTGTTCTTCGGGAGGGAGGGAGGCGGGTTGGCCGAGGCCTACCGGCGTATCGCGGAAAAGGACCCGGCGGGCGTGTACGCTCACCGCTTCGGTGTCGAGACGACGCTGGAGGTGCCCGAGAACAAGGAGCGTTATCATGTTTTCAGCGTGGATTACATCGAAGGCGTGGACCTCGACCGTGTTGCTTCGGCGATCGAGTCGCTGATCGGCGTTCCCGGCAATCCCGCTCCCGGCGAAAAGGGCGTGCTCCGCCTGTCGATCGTGACCCCCGCGCGGCTGGATGAGGCCCTCGCGCTTCTTGTGGAAACGGGAGCTCTCAACGCGGAGACCGCTGAAGAGGTGCGGAAAGCCCGGCAGGCCTTCGATCGCGGGGAGGGAACCGGGCCCATCGAGGAGCAGACGTCCCGTCTGAGGGCCGTGTTGACGGACCTCGACCGGCGCGCGGTCACGGCGCAGATCGGTTTCTATCGCGCGACGGGATATCATCAGTCGGACCCGCGCCGCAACAACGTCATCGTCGCGCCGACGTCCGAGGGACTGTCGTTCAAGCTGATCGACTACGAGAGCATGCGGCCCGGCACGCTCCTGGACGCGATGGCCGCGTTCGATATCTTCGAGAACAAGTTCATGTCGCTGGGCACGATGACCCTCGTCAGCGGTTCGGTCCGACCGTGGGTGTGGACGTACCTGCCGGACAAAGCGGCGTTCTTCGAGGCCGTCTCCGACGCTTATGGTCCGATGGACGGACTACAGCGACTGCTGGAGGCGCAAAGCGAGCTGCCCGCTTCGCTCTGGTCCGGAGCCGCCGTCGGTCAGGAGCTGTCGAGATACATCCAGGAGACGTCGCGGCGGGTGTTGTCGTTCCTGAAATGGATCGGGCCGGCCGATCCCTCCGGAGCCCGGCTGGCCGAGCCCCCGGCTCCACAGGACCCCGACAGCTACACGGAGGTCCTGCGCCTGCCGGGAGGAGCGTACAGCGAGGTCTTCTCGACACGTTCATCGGACGAGGGTCCGGGTTTCGTCAAATTCGCCAGGGACGCCGGGTTGGTGCGGCGCGAGGCGCTCTTGATGATGCGCTTGTCCGGACCGTCCCATCCGCGTACCGCTCCGCACGTGGTGCCGCTGGCCGGATACGCCGATCGTTACGGCGCGGACAGGGCGGCCACCTTCCTGTCCCGACGCGGGCCCGATGGGCGCGGCCGGATCCACCCGGAGCACTTGGGTGCCATGGCCGCCCTGGCCACGCGGGCCGCGCCCGGAGAGCCGTTGACACGGTTGTTGCGGCGCATCGAGGACAGAAAGGTCGGCGAGCTCGAGGCCCTGCGTATCCTGCGCCGGACGGCCGAGGCCGTGGCGGACCTGCACTCGGAACGGGTGACCCACAGGGACCTCAAGCCGGGAGCCATCTTCTATGACGCGGCGGAGGACCGGGTAACGTTCATTGATTTTGGACTGTCGGTGATCGAGGGAGATCCGACGTTCAGCTATCTCGGTCTGGGAAGCTACAAGGACGACGGCACCATGCGGTACTCGGAGTATTCGATCAACGGCTACGCGCGGGACGTGCGCGCCGTGATGGTCATGATCGGGGACGTGCAGGCGGAGTTCGACGCGCTCCTCCCGTCAGGATCGAGCCGCCTGACCGATCTCATCGACCTGTCGGACATGGATTTCAACAGCAGCGCCGATATCGTTCCGGTCCTCGAGCGTCTGAGGACCGCCGAGGGGATCCTGGCCGCGGACGGGGCCCGCTTGGCGGCGGAGCGTCTGGTGTCGGTGCTGGGCACCGCCGCGCCGGGGGTCCTGTCCGCCGTTACGGGGAGCGACGACCTCTCCAAGATCGAAGAGTTGTCCATCGAGACCGTCAAGGAGTTCGTGGTCCAGAGGCATCTCGGGCTGGCCCAGACCCGGCGCGTCGTCGAGCGGCACACGCTGCGTCTGGCCGGTTCGGAGCCCGTCACCTATTACGTGAAATACCACCTGCCCGAGAGCCCCGGCCTCGGACAGCAGCTCTGGAGCGAGGACCGGGCGCAGAGACAGGCCGCGCGCGAGGGTGTGGCGATGCCATCGCGTCTGATCGAGACGTACGATCGCTCGGTCCTGGTGCAGTTGGCCGCGCCCGGACGTCCGATGCGCCGCACCGACCTGGCGGATCGAGCCGTGCTGGAGGCCCTGATGACCGCCCTCGGACGACTTCATCGTACGGGGACCTCTCACGGCGATCTGGCCTATATCGACCGTTCGCAACCACTGCTCAAGTACGAGCATTTCTATATCGACGGGCGGAGCGTGCGGTTCATCGACTACGGCTTGACGGGGCTGTTCACGCTCGAGGGAGAGGCCCGGGCCGTGATCGAGCATATCCTGTGGAACTATTTCGCGGCGGCCGGTGACTCGCCGGAGTTCACATCGATCGACGACCTGCGTGTCTTTCTCGAAAAGGCCTACCTGGCGGGACGCCAAGCCTCCGGAGCGCGTCTGGCCTCGGGCCTGCCGTTGGACCTGGAGCGGATCCTCGCCGAGGCCGGTCCCGAGGACCGTGTCCGGCTGTCGGAGGCGGGATCGCGACAGATCGAAGGGCAGCTCGATCTCGATGCGATCCGCGACTACAAGGCCCGCACCGGGCGGACGGTGATCTTCCTGCGGGACGACGATCTCGGATACGAGCCGTCGACGCTCGATTCACTGTCCGTGGTGCGCGGAGCGACCCTCGAGGATATCGACGAGTTGGCCGCCGGACTGAGCGACTATTATCGGTGGCTCCTTGGGGCCGGAGAGACCGGGACCCTGTTCGTCGATATCGAACGGACCCTCGGGGAAGCTCGCGGACTGGGATATCTGTCCGCGGGATCGGCGGAGCGCTGGTCGGATCGAGCGTCGGCGATCGAAGCGATCCCGGTATCGGGTGACCTCGTGTACACGCCTGACGGACGAGCGGTCTTGCTGACCGGTCCGAGCGGGATCGGCAAGACCTCCCTGGCGGTCTCGCTGATGCGATATTTCGGATACGGGGTCGGTTCGCAGGACGATGCTTGGTTGCTGCGCCTGCCCTCAGAGGATTACCTCGCGGCACCCGACGAGGGGCCGTCCGAGGTCCTCTACAGCCGGGCGTACGGACCGACCTCCAATATCCGGCCCATCTCGTCGATCTCGCGCTTGGGGGCGATCGTGGAGCTTCGGCGGCCGGGCGCGCCCGTCGTCGGCGGGGCGCAGGACTCGGTGCGGACGTACGAAGCGGTCGTGCCCGAAAGCGCCGCGGATCCCGAGTACCGCGCCGTGGCCGGGGGCGTGGCCGAGTCGGTGGGATCCGGCGCCCGTCTGGCGTTCTTCGAGCCGCTGTACCGCGCTTCGCTGGACGTGCTCGAGGAGCGGTTGGCCCGCCCGGCCGAAGACCAGATCTACAACGAGGACGGGACCTTCAGGAACGGCTATGGGGACCGTGAGCGTTACGTGATCGACGTGGAGGGTTTGCGGAAGGATCGTCTGAGCGTCGAGGAGGTGGCCCCGTATTTCGAGAGGAGCCGGGCGGAGCTCGCTCAGGTGGCCGGCGAGATGGGTTCCGTGCTGGGACGGACCGTCACGACCGAGGAGGCGCGCGACCGGCTTGTCGAACGAATGACCGCGCTCGTGCGCCAGGGCGTCGAGACCATCCTGGCCGAGGACGGGTCGATGCTGCCGGGGTCCGTGTACGCCATCGACGGACGTTATCGCCGGAGGTCGATGCGGGGAGTGGTCGATGTCACGCTGCGATACTACGATGAGCGCTTGGACGTCCGCAGTGTGCGGTTGAACTTGATCCAGATCGTTCTCGCCAAGGCCGGTCTGTACTACGCGATCGACGCCGACAGCGCCGACCCCGGAGAAGAGAAGGCCTACCCGACGTCTCCGCTGGAGTTCTGGCGCCGGCATCTTGAGCCGGAGCTGTCGAAGACGCGCGCGGCCGAGCTCCTCAAGGCTCAGATGAAAGCCCTGTTGAGACGGGACGATCTGACCCTCGACGGATACGACGCGCGGGTCGACTGGGTCAAGCGCCGCGCCGCGGAGCTGGGCTTGCGGATCAGGTCCAAGTCCGCGACAGGGACCGATGTCTTTGCGGTCAGGCGCGATCGGCTGGCCCGGCGCGCGGACGGAGCGCGTCTGGCGCAGGACCGGAGCGGCTCCGGACCCGCGGAGATCGAGGCGCTTCTTGATCGGCGGGCATCGGAATGGGCGGAGGTCATCCGCCAGCTGGACGGATTCATCGAAGAGGGGATGCTCGGGGGCTACGCGGTCGCCGGGAGCTTCGCCGAGGGAAGGTTCTACGCCGGAGAGGTCGACGGCCCCAAGAAACCCGATCTCGATATCGCGCTGTACCCGAAGAGAGCCGCTTTCCATCCGGACAGTGAGCTGGCGCGCTACGTCGATCGTGTCAACGCCGCGCATCGCAACGGTTCTCTGGTGCACTTGACCTTCGAGGCCCACGGGCCCTTGTACGCCTGGGACCGCTCTTCCGGCGCGCTTCGCTATGTTCAGATGAGCGGCGGTTCGATCGTCAAGAGCATCCTCGAGTCCGAGGGCAGCGTCAGCCGTCTGGTGCGTCTGGACGGTTTGTTGTCCGGAAGGACCGCGGACCAGGCGAAGTTGTTGGCCGAACTGCACGAGTCCGCCCGCCGCACGCCCCCGCTCGACCGGCAGGCCCTGAAGACCCTCTTGGGCGACCCGTCACCCGGCGCGCGCTTGGCCGATGGGGACGAAAGCGGCCGTTGGCGCGCGCTGGTGGCCACCCGCGGGATCAGTGATCATCCGGCTTGGCCGCGGAGGTTCGGTATGGAGAGCTTCGTGAACGATGCCGCCGTCGACATCATCAAGGGTGCCGTGCGCGGCGGGTCTTGGACCGCGGACCCGTCCCTGCTGGGGCCGGAGCTGGCCACCCAGATCACATCGGCCGATCCCGTGGGCGATCAGGTCCGCGAGCACTGGTTCGCCAACGACCACATCGCGCTCATCAAAGCCTACGAGCGTTTCTCCTCATCGATCGCGACCGTCGGCTCCGCCCGCGATCCGGAGGCCTTCGCGTCGCAGTTGATCCAGCGCCTCAGGACCGATTACGCGGAGCTGACCGAGAGGATCGCCGTCAAGTACGCGGCCATCGTCGATCCGGCGATCATCCGGGGGAGGATGGCGGTGCTCGACGCGGTCCTCGAAAGTCGCCTGAGGCTCCTCCGTGGGGAAACCCGCCTCGAGGAGTTGAACCTGGCGGCGCTCGTTCGCGAGTACGTCGAGGGAACCGCCCAGAGCCGCTACGCCAAGCAGCGCTTGGTGTACGCGCTGGACGAAGCGGCGAACGCCGGTCCGCAGGACCGCTACGTGTTGGCCAAGATCATCGCCGAGCTGACCAGCAACGCCACCAACTACGCCAAACAGGAGATCCGCTACAGCGTGCGCGTCCGCGACGGCCGGGTGGAGTTGACCGTGTCGGACGACGGGCCGGGCCTGCCCGCGGAACTGCTCGAACCCTCGGAGATCATCGCGGGTTCACAGAAGGCTTTCGACTATGGGCTGACGACACGCGCCGAGGGCTCCGGAGTGGGTCTGAGGGAGGTCGCGGAGCTTGCGGGCCTGCTCGGAGGTACGGCCGTCGCGGCCAACGCTACGGATGGGACCGCCGGAGCGGTGTTCACGGTCTCCTGGCCGGTCGCGGGAGCCCGGTTGAGCCAGAAGGGGGCGGGGGATCGGCGCGACTACCTCGAGAGGAGCGGAGCGGACCTGCCGGACCTGCGATATGTGGACCCTTCGCGTTTGGACGCGGCCGAGAGAGCCATCCTGGCCCGAGCGCTCGCTTCCCGGTTGGCGGAAAGACAGCCGGTTCCCCTGGCCGTGCAGGACGGCATCATCGAAGTGGAGAGGGAAGGGAGGGCGTTCTTTTTCCTCGGTGAGGACGGGCGAAGGTTGGAGTCCGACGGTCGGCCGCTGAGGTACGAGCCCGCCGAAGTCGACCTCTCCGCTGTCCGGACGGCGCTGGGGACCGAAAAAGCCCTCGGCACGCCGGAGTCCTCGCCGTCCCTGGTGGAGCTGGTGCGTTCCGATCAGTCCCTATCCGACGCGCTGAGGTCCGCGCTCGTCACCGCGCCGGACGCGCTCTACGCCGGACCGCTGGAATTGGTCTTCGACCTCGACGTGCTGCCCACCGCCGACGGCGCGGTGTACGACGCTTATCTGGAGCACGTGCTCTCGGTCCTGACAGGCCTGCTCCGCACGGCGGCTTTCAAGGATGTCGTGATCCGCCTGCGCTCTTCGGACCCGGCGCGGCTGGAGCGCGCGCTGGCCCGACCGGATGCCGTTGGTTTGATCGGTACGGCCAGCGGGGTGCCCGAGATGCACCTGTCCCTGCCCGAACAGTTCGTTCCGGACCGGCCCAACCTTCCGATGGGACGGGTCGAGCCGGGTTCTCCGGCGGCTTTCAGGGCGTACGCTTACCTCGCGCTCTTGGCGGGCCGTTGGGCGCACGCCCATCCGGGTGAGGCCACGCCGGAGTTCCTCGCCGATCTGTACCGGCGCTTCCTGGACCCCGAAGCGGCCGCCGACCGGGACCTCGGCGTGGCGTTGGCGAGCTTCCTGTCCGGCCGTACCGGGCCGGCCGTTCTGGGCTGGGCCCGCCGCTTTGCCTTGCCGGCCGTCAAACCGGTACCCTGGACCAAGCTGTTGCAATATTTCCGCAACATCGAGAGGATGGTGGGCCAGGCCGCGTGACGTTTTACGCGGCCGGGTGGTTTCCGTAAGACTATCAAGAGGTTAGGGAAAGCCCGCTTCCCGCAAGTCATTTGACACTGTGGGAGGCCTCACCTATAATGACAGCCAAACAGCGAGGTACGGCGACAGCCAAGGATATGTCCCAAGAAGGCGCTAATATACGGATCGCCGTCGTAGACGACGAGAAGATGCTCCTGCACGTCTTCTCCTCCCTGATGCGCCAGTATCACTATAAAGCCGACTTTTACTCCAGTCCGGTCAAGGCGTTACAGGAGATCCTGGTCGACCCGACCCGCTTTCAGCTGGTCATCTCCGACATCCGCATGCCCGAAATGGACGGTCTGACGTTCGCCAAGAAGATCCGCGATGTCATACCCAATTTTCCGATCCTATTCATGACCGGAGAGGTCAATGACGAGGTCCGGCAGGAAGCGATGAAGCTCGGGAACGTCGCTTTTCTTGAAAAACCCTTTCCGCTGGACCAGACCCTGCGGGAAACCATCCCGACGTTCCTGGGGTTGAACAAGAAGTGAGCCAGTCCACCGAATACATCGGCGTGCTCGTGGCGGTCGTGATCGCCGGTACGATCGCGACCTTGATCCTGGCGCTCAACGCGCTGTTGGGTCCCAAGACCAAGCCGTCGGCGGTCAAGTTGAGCCCGTTCGAGTGCGGCGTGCCGCGTCTGTCCCAGCCGACGGGGCGTCTTTCGGTGAAGTTCTATCTCGTGGCGATGCTCTTCATCCTCTTCGATGTGGAGATCGTGTGGTTCTTCCCGTGGGCCGTGATCCTGCGTGACCTGGGCTGGGCCGGCATCGCGGAGATGTTCACGTTCGCGGCGGTGCTGACGATCGGGTTCGTGTACGCCTGGAAAAAAGGAGCCCTGGATTGGGAAAAGTAGCCGAGGGCCAAGTATCGGTCGAGAAGTTCAGCTTCATGACCACGACGCTCAACGACGCGATCGGTTGGGCTCGCAAGTATTCGATCTTCCAGTACCCCTTCGTCACCGCCTGCTGCGGCATGGAGTACATGTCCACGGCCTGTTCGCACTATGACGTGGACCGCTTCGGGGCGGGTTTCCCGCGTTTCTCGCCGCGCCAGTCGGACGTGCTGTTCGTCGTGGGCACCATCAGCCACAAGATGGCGCCGGTGCTCAAGACCATCTACGAGCAGATGTGCGAGCCCAAGTGGGTCGTGGCTTTCGGCGTGTGCACCTGCACGGGAGGTTTCTACGACAACTACGCGACGGTCATGGGCATCGACACGATCATCCCGGTGGACGTGTACATCCCCGGATGCCCGCCGCGTCCCGAGAACGTGCTCGACGGGCTCATGAAGCTGCAGGACAAGATCCAGCGGCAGAAGCAGGCCTTCTGATGCGGATCGAATCTCTCCTCGAGCATGTGCAGAGCCGGTACGCCGATGCGGTCGTCGGTGTCGCTCCGGAAGTGCGCGGGGACGCCGCCGTGGTCGTCAAGCGCGCGGCCCTGCGGACGTTCCTGGCGGCCGTCAAGTCCGACCCGGAGCTCGACCTCAATATCCTGATGGATCTCACCGCTCTCGACTACCTCCACTGGGAGGAAAAAGAGGACCGGTTCGAGGTGGTGTACAACCTCTTTTCGCTGTCCAAGAACCACCGGCTTTTCGTGAAGGTGCGCGTACCCGAATCCGACCCCGCGGTGGACTCCGCGGTGCCGGTATGGCCTGCGGCCGACTGGTACGAGCGCGAGGTGTGGGATATGTTCGGGATCCGGTTCACCGGGCATCCCGGGCTCAAGCGGATCCTGATGTACGAGGGTTTTCAGGGGCATCCGCTCCGTAAGGATTATCCTTACAACAAGCGCCAGCCGATCATCGGTCCCGTCAACTGACGGGAGCGCGGTCCGGCCGGCGGAGGCCAGCGGGAGGACGGGCATGCGGTTACGCCTGATCGTCATGACAGCGGCTCTACTGGCGCCGGTGACCGCCTATGCGGGGGACAGCACCAAGCTCCTGCAGGAGGCCGACCGGCAGTATTTCCAGGGCAACCTGGACCGTTCTTTGGAGATGTACGAAAAGGCCGCTACGGAGAACCCGTCCGATCACTCGGCGCTGCTGAGCCTCGGCGTCACGTACGCCGAGAAGGGCGAGTGGGACAAGGCGATCGAAAGCCTCAAGAAGGCCTCGGTCCTCAATCCCCGCAGCGCTGAGATCTACGTGGACCTATCGTTGGCCCACTCGGAGAAAGAGGACTACGACCGGGGCGTGACGTACGCCAAGAAGGCCATCGAGCTCGAGCCCAAGCGTTCGAGCGGTTATGTGGCCCTCGGTTACGCGTACGAGGGGGCCGGCGAGCCGGACCGGGCCGTGGCGGTTTTCCGCGAAGGGATGCGGATCAATCCGCAGGACGCGGACCTGCCGCTGTCGCTGGGCAACCTGCTCAGCAAGCTCGGCCGGTACGACGAGGCCATCGCGGCTTACGACCGCTGCATCGAGCTGGACCCGACGAGCTCGTTCGCGTACTCCAACGCGGCGTACGTGTTCGAGGAGCGCAAGCAGTTCGACAAGGCGATCGAGTACATGGAGCGCGCCACGCAGGCCGATCCCAAGGACGAGGTCGCGTGGTATGATCTGGGGGCCGCGCACTCGAAGAAGGGCGACGTCGACAAGGCGATCGTTTGTTACGAGAAGAGCCACCGGCTCAACCCGCGCTTCTACAAGGCGTGCCTGAGCCTGGCCATCGCGCACGAGCTCAAGCGCGACCTGGAGACGGCTTCGGAGTATTATGTGAAGGCGTTGTCGCTGACCGAGGACCCCAAGGTCAAGGAAGCGATCATGCGTCAGATCACGAACGTTTCGTAGGGTATTTTTTTTAACGGTTTCTTGAAGATCATTCAAAAGATTTGATCAAGGTTTAGGGTCAATGGGCAAAGAACTACCGCAAGGCGCTCGGCCGACGGAAACGCGGTCCATGCTCCTCAACGTGGGACCGCAGCACCCGGCGATGCACGGCATCGTCCGCATCATCGTGGGTCTGGATGGCGAGACCATCACCAGCGCCGACGTCGAGATCGGTTACCTGCACCGCGCGTTCGAGAAGATGTGCGAGCAGGGGCCCTACAACAACGCCATC
Source organism: Candidatus Omnitrophota bacterium (assembly GCA_022072175.1). Classification (GTDB taxonomy): domain Bacteria; phylum Omnitrophota; class Gorgyraeia; order 2-02-FULL-51-18; family 2-02-FULL-51-18; genus JAJVIE01. The sequence goes on from JAJVIE010000003.1 coordinate 209,678, forward strand.
CCGTACACCGACCGCCTCAACTACGTCTCACCTCTCATCAACAACATCGCCTACTGTCAGTCCGTCGAGAAGCTCTTCGGTATCACGGTGACCGAGCGCTGCCAGTACGTGCGCGTGATCGTCAGCGAGATGTCCCGTATCACCGACCACCTGACCTGCATCGGCGCCACGGCCATGGAGCTGGGTGCTTTCACGGTCTTCCTTTATATGATCAAGGCCCGAGAGATGCTCTATGAGCTCATCGAGAACGTGACCGGCGCGCGCCTGACGATCTCCTACGCCCGTGTGGGCGGTCTCAAAGCCGACCTGCCGGAGGGTTTCGAGGACAAGCTCAGGGCCGCTATCGCCGAGACACGAGGCGTGCTCAAGGAGGTCGAGGGACTGCTCAACAAGAACCGCATCTTCATCGACCGCGTTAAGGATGTCGGTGTGATCTCCCGGCAGGACGCTCTGGCCTACGGTATCACCGGACCCTTTCTCCGCTCAACGGGCGTAGACTATGATGTGCGCAAGGCCCAGCCCTACATGGTGTACGACCGCTTCGAGTTCGACGTGCCGGTGGGCGAGCACGGGGACAATCTCGACCGTTACTACGTGCGCATGGAGGAGATGTACCAGAGCATGCGCATCCTCGAGCAGGCCCTCGCCCAGCTCCCGGCCGGTCCGATCCAGGTCGGCACCGACGGTCAGGTGATCCCCGCGGCCGTGATGGTGGACGAGGCCAAGATGGGCCGCACGCGCGGGTTCAAGGAGGCGGCGGTCGTCGCCGATCCGACCCTCGAGGGTACGGGCAGGGACGGGCACACCACGGTGTACTCGGCCAACAAGCGTGTCGCGCTCCCGGCCAAAGAGGACACGTACGGCAATATCGAGGGTTTGATGAACCATTTCAAGCTCGTGATGCACGGCCATGGCATCCGCCCGCCCAAAGGCGAGGCCTATGTGCCCGTGGAGGGCGCCAACGGCGAGCTCGGGTTCTACGTCTCGAGCGACGGGACGGATCGTCCGTACCGTGTGCGAGTGCGTCCGCCGTGCTTCGCGATCATGGGCGCTCTGCCCAAGCTCCTGATCGGGGACTCCATCGCGGACATCGTGCCGACGTTCGGATCGGTCAACATGATCGGCGGAGAACTGGACCACTAAGATGGGATACAAAGGCAAAGCCTGCGACAAACCCGCACCCGACTTCTCGTCCAAGCTCAAGGCGCTGGACGCTCAGGCGGAGCTCATCGTCGCCAAGTACGACCAGAAGAGCGCCGCAACGCTGACGCTACTGCACCTGGCCCAGGATGCCTGCGGGTACGTCACGCCCGAGATCGAGCAGTGGGTGGCCCGCTGGGCGGACGTCACTCCGGTGCATGTGCACGGTGTGGTGACGTTCTACTCGATGTACCACCAGGCGCCGGTCGGACGGCACCATATCCGGTTCTGCACGACGACGAGTTGTGTGCTCAACGGCTCCGAGGACCTGCTCGGACACGTCAAGAAGAAGCTCGGTATCCAGAACGGCGGCGTGACACCGGACGGCAAGTACTCCCTTGAGGAGTCCGAGTGCCTGTGCGCCTGCGATCAGGCCCCGGTGATGCAGGTGGGCGACGACTACCACAGCCAGCTGACGGCGAAGAAGATCGACCGGATCCTGGACGGGCTCAAATGAGCGAAGCCATCCTGTCGCGTAACTTCAACATCCCCGACGCGCACAAGCTCTCCGTGGCCGAGCCGCGGGGCGCTTACGAGACCGCGCGCAAGGTCATCGGCGCCCTCAAGCCCGAGGAAGTGACCAACACCGTCCTGGCGTCCAATCTGCGCGGGCTCGGCGGGGCCGGATTTCCGACGGGCAAGAAGTGGCAGTTCATCCCCAAGGACTCGAAGAAGCCCGTGTACCTCGTCATCAACGCCGATGAGGGAGAGCCGGGCACCTGCAAGGATCGCTACATCCTCGAGAAGGACCCGCATCAGCTGATCGAGGGCATCCTCATCAGCGCCTACGCGATCGGTTCGCACAAGGCCTACATCTACATCCGCGGCGAGTACGTCCTGCCGTACCGCAACCTCCAGTCGGCCGTCGACGAAGCGTACGCCAAGGGTTACCTGGGCAAGTCCGTCTTCGGGTCCGGCTACGCGATGGACCTGGTGGTGCACCGCGGAGCGGGCGCCTACATCTGCGGCGAGGAGACCTCTCTGCTCAACTCTCTCGAGGGCAAGCGCGGCTACCCGCGGCTCAAGCCGCCTTTCCCGGCGATCGTGGGTCTCTTCGGCTGTCCGACGATCATCAACAACGTCGAGACCATCGCGTGCGTACCTCACATCCTCAAGAACGGCGCCGCGTGGTTCACCGCCCTGGGCTCCCCGGGCAACGGCGGCACGCACCTTTTCAGCGTCTCGGGACATGTCGAGAAGCCCGGCGTGTACGAACTGCCCATGGGCGTGCCCCTGCGCGATCTGATCTACAAGTACGCGGGCGGCGTCAAGGGAGGCCGGGCCCTCAAGGCCGTCATCCCGGGCGGGATGTCCGCCAAGATCCTCAAGGCCGACGAGATCGACGTCAAGATGGACTATGACGGGCTCAAGGCCGCCGGCACCATGCTCGGCTCGGCCGGCGTGATGGTCATGGACGAGACCGTCTGCATGGTCAAGATGCTGTACTACGCGACCAAGTTCTTCTCGCACGAGTCGTGCGGGCAGTGCTCGCCGTGCCGTGAGGGCACCGGCTGGGCCCACAAGCTCGTGACGCGCATCTACCGCGGCGAGGGCTCGGTCAAGGACCTGGACACGCTGCTGACGATCGCGCGCAACATGGAAGGCCGGACGATCTGCGTGTTCGCCGACGCGGCGGCCTGGCCGATCCAGAGCTACATCACGAAATTCCGCGCGGAGTTCGAGGACTACATCGTCTCCGGGCGCGGCAAGGCCGTGGCGGCCGAGCTCGAGGCCGCCGGCGCGCACGCCCACTAAAGGACACCATGGCCAACATCACCATCGACGGCAAACCCTACAGCGTACCGGACGGCAGTCTCTTGATCGACGCGATCGATCAGGCCAAGACCAAGCTCCCGAGGTACTGCTATCACCCGGGCTTGTCGGTGGCCGGCAACTGCCGCATCTGCCAGGTCGAGGTGGAGAAGATGCCGCGTACCGTCATCGCCTGCAACACCCGGGTCACCGAAGGGATGGTGGTGCATACCGCGTCCGCCAAGGCCAAGGAGTCCCAGCAGATCGTGCTGGAGTTCCTGCTGGCCAACCACCCGCTGGACTGCCCGGTGTGCGATCAGGCCGGCGAGTGCAAGCTCCAGGACTACTACATGGAGTACGGGCTCTACGATCCGAAGTTCGATGACCAGAAGGTCAAGAAGGCCAAGAAGGCCGTGGCCGTCGGCCCCACGATCATGCTCGATCAGGAGCGCTGTATCCTGTGCTCGCGCTGCGTGCGCTTCACCGACGAGATCACCAAGACGCACGAGTTCGGTATCTTCAATCGCGGCGACGTCAGCGAGCTGGACGTGTACCCGGGCATGGAGCTCAAGAACAACTACTCGGGCAACGTCGCGGACATCTGTCCGGTCGGCGCGCTGACGGACCGGGACTTCCGGTTCAAGATGCGCGTATGGTACCTCGGCTCGCAGGAGTCCGTGTGCCCGGGTTGTTCGCGCGGCTGTAACATCAACATCAACTACGAGCGGTCGCGGCCGTACAAGTCCGACAAGGGCCGCGTGATGCGCCTCAAGCCGCGCGAGAACGCCGCGGTGAACCGTTGGTGGATGTGCGATGAAGGCCGCTACGCGTACAAAGCCATCGACCAGGACCGCATGACGACGATCCGAACGACCGCCGGGGCCACGACGTGGGAGGCGGCCGTGCGCGAGGTCGCTCGGCTTCTCAAGGCCGCTCCCGCCGCCAAGTGGGGCGTCATCGCATCCGCTCAACATACCAACGAGGAACTCTACCTCGTCCGCAAGGTTTTCAAGGACCTGCTCAAGTGGCCGCACCTGGGCTATCACGAGGCGGGGGAGGACGGCCCGCAGGACGAGATCCTCCTGCGCAAGGATAAGAACCCCAATACCGCCGGAGCTTCGGTGATCCTCGATCTGGGCGCCGCCAATGGCGCGGCCTCCGTGCTCGAGCGCGCGCGTAAAGGCGAGCTCGAGGGGTTGGTCGTGTTCGGCCGGGACCTGTCCAAGATGGGCGCTCCGGGCCTGCTCCAGGAGGTTCGCTCCAAGGTCCGCACGATCGTCTACATCGGCTCGGCCCAGCACGCGACGGCCGCCGCGGCTGACGTGGCATTGCCCGAGGCCTGCTATGCCGAGAAGGACGGGACGTTCACGAACTTCGAGGGCCGCGTCCAGCGCATCCGCATGGCCGTGCCGCCCGCGGGCGACGCCCGTCCGGGCTGGAAGATCCTCTCCGAGATCGCCGCCGAGATCGGCGAGCCCTTGGTCTTCTCCAAGGCCGAAGAGGTCTTCAAGCGTCTGGCCGCCGAACAGCCGGCTTTCGCCGGCATGGATTACAAGGTCATCGGCTCGCAGGGCGCCGTCTGGAGCCGCCGATGATCGAAACCTTCGTCATCAAGGCCGTTCTCGCGGGGGCTTTCTTCGGCATGGTGCTCAATCTGGCGGGTCTTCTGACCTGGGTCGAGCGCAAGCAGAGCGCTGTCATGCAGGACCGCGTCGGCGCCAACCGTGCCTGGATCGTCCTGCCCAAGTGGCTGGCGCCGCTCAACCTGCTCCTGCGTCCGCTCAACGTACTGGGGCTCTTCCACTCGCTGGCCGACGCGGCCAAGATGTTCCTCAAGGAAGACTTCATGCCCGAGGGCGCCGACAAGAAGCTCCACACGCTCGCTCCGGCGATCTCGGTCGTGTTCGCGCTGTTGGCGTTCTGCGCGATCCCGTTCGGCGACACGCTCAAGCTGGGCGACAAGCTCATCAACCTGCAGGTCGCAGACCTGAACGCGGGAGTGTTGTTCATCTTCGCGATGCTGTCCCTGGGCGTCTACGGCGTGATCCTGGCGGGCTTCTCGTCCAACAACAACTACGCCTATCTCGGCGGCATGCGAGCGGCCTCTCAGATGCTCTCGTATGAGATCACGATGGGCCTGGCGATCATGGGCGTGGTGCTGAGCTACGGCACGCTGAGCTTGCAGGAGATCACGCGCGCCCAGGGCGGGTACTTCTTCGGCTGGATACCGGCCTACGGGATCTTCGTGCAACCTCTGGCGTTCTTCCTCTTCATGACCGCGGCTCTGGCCGAGACCAAACGCGTGCCCTTCGACCTGCCCGAGGGCGAATCCGAGATCGTCGGATACTTCGTCGAGTACAGCGGGATGAAGTTCGGTATGTTCTTCCTGACCGATCTGGTCGAGACGGTGCTGGTCGCCTGTCTCATGACGACGTTCTTCCTCGGCGGATGGCAGGTCCCGTACCTGCAGGCGGACGGATTTCACTTCCCCTGGGGCGCGTCGGTCCCGCTGGCCCACGGCTGGGTCATCACGCTCGGGGTGCTGTCGTTCATGACCAAGGTCGCGGTGTTCAACTGGCTCTTCATGGCCATCCGCTGGACCTTGCCGAGATTCCGCTACGACCAGCTGATGCACCTGGGCTGGAAGATCCTGTTCCCGGCGTCGCTGGCCAACACCGCGATCACCAGTCTCGTCGTCGTGGCGTGGGGAGGGAAATAGACATGGCGACCAAGGTCCTCAAGCGCCAACCGCTCAACTGGCTCGACAACACGTACCTGCCGACGCTCTTCACGGGGCTGTGGATCACGTCCAGGCACTTCTTCTTCAACTTCGCGATCCAGACCCTGCATCTGTTCGGGCTCATGAAGCACATCCGGGGATCGGTGACGTACCAGTATCCCGAGGAGCAGAGGCCGCTGTCCAAGCGCCTGCGCACCCGTCACCGCCTGACCCAGCGCGAGGACGGCTCACCGCGCTGTGTGGCGTGCATGATGTGCGAGACCATCTGTCCGGCCCGCTGTATCAATATCGTCGCCACGGAACATCCCGATCCCAACATCGAGAAGATGCCCAAGAGCTTCGATCTGGACCTGGGCAAGTGCGTCTATTGCGGGTTCTGTGTGGAAGTGTGTCCCGAGGACGCCATCCGGATGGACACGCAGATCCTCGATACGGCGGCCTATAGCCGCCAGCAGATGCAGTTGGACATGACCGAACTGCTCCATCCCCGATCGACCCACCTGTACAAGACGCACAAGCAGGGACAGCCGGCCGAGCGTTAGTCGCCGTTCTGGTCCCGGCGGTTCTTCTCGATCTCGTCGTTCATCATTTTGTAGAGATAGCGGTCGGCTTCTTCATAGCTGGCGAAGAGCGTCTCCGCGGGCAGGGCCTTGACGATCTCGAACAGGCGCCGGATCTGCGGTTTGATGTGGCAGAAGTACAGGTCGCCGCCGTTGGTCCGCAGGGCCTTTTTCATCCCGAAGAGCACTCCGAGCCCGGCGCTCGAGATGTAATCGACGCCCTCGAGGTTGACGACGATGCTCTTGGGATGCTTGACCAACAAGGGGTCGGTCTTCTCCTTGAACTCCAGGTAGGTGGAAGAGTCGATACTGCCGTAAGGCGTCACCACGTACGATCCGGGCCTGGACTTGTCGTCCTCGATCTTGATGCGCATCGCTCACCTCCGAGCGACAGCATAGCACCGCCGGTATCCGCCCGCAAGAATTAATCAGGATTGTTAAGTCCTGTTAAAGCGCCTCGAAAGACGAGCCTTCCGGCGGGGGTCTGTCATATAATAGAAAGCCATGCGCATCGACATCGAGGATAACCCCAACACGCCGGGTTGTGACCAGTTCGTGTTCAACGAGATCGGCACGCCGCGTCCGCTCAAGGCCATCCGGGCCGAGGAGCGCGGGCGCGAAGTGATCCACGACATCACCGGCGTCGAGCCCGGAGGGGTGTGGGTGCCCGCTCAAGCGGTGAAGATCAACGACTCGTCGGACGGCGTGGCTTACCTGATCACCGGCGGGTCCTGGGGGATCCGCTTGCGCCCCGAGACGCGTCGCCATGAGCCCTGGAGCCTGAACGGGGTCGGGCAGTGGGGTGAACCCTTCAAGGTCTACGGCAGTGAGGCGGACCTCATCTATGCCGACTGAGACGCTATCCCGGCCGCGCTGGGTGGTGATCTACGACGATACGTGCGGGTTCTGTACGCGCAGTGTGCGCCTCGGACGCGCGCTCGATTGGCTGAGGCGCTTCGACTGGCTGCCTCGCTCCAGCCCGCGGGTCCTCGAACAGTACCCCCAAGCGCATCCGGACCAGACCGAGCGACGCATGGCGGCCATAGCCCCAGACGGGGGTCTGCGGCTCGGGTTCTACGCGGTGAGGGAGATCTGGCTCCGTGAGCCGCTGTTGTTCCTCGGAGGTCTTGTGATGTGGTTGCCGCTCGTCGATCGTTTGGGCGTGCCGGCCTACGACTGGGTGGCGCGCAACCGTCACCGTCTGGGCGGCTCGAACGCCTGTCAGGTGAGGCGATAGGTGGAGACCTCCAGGCCGCCTTTCGAGAAGTATCTGTTCGTGTGCGAGCACGCCCGTGAGGAAGGGGACTTCTGCGGCGCGCCCGGTGTGGCCGTCCGCGAAACGCTCAAGCAGGCGGTCAAGGACGCGGGGCTGGCGGGACGGGTGCGGGTCAGCCGCTCGGGCTGTCTGGACGTGTGCGCCAAGGGTCCTAACGTCCTCTTGTACCCCGACGGGGTGCTGTACAGTCATGTGACGCCGTCGGACATCCCCACGATCGTCGCGGCGCTCGTCCATCAACTCAACGGAGAACGCTCATGATCTTCGCTCGTCTGGGTGCGGTGCTGTTGTTCGTCGGGGTGGCTCTGGGGGCCTTCGGGGCGCACGCCCTGCGTGGGCGACTTGACGCCTATCAGATGGATCTCTGGAAGACCGCCACGCTCTATCAGCTGGTGCACGCGCTCGGGCTCATCGCCGTGGCCTGGCTGCACAGCGTCTCGCCCGACCCCAAGATCCGCATCGCCGGTTGGCTCATGACGGCCGGTATCCTGGTCTTCTCGGGGAGTCTGTACGCGCTGGCGTTGACGGGTATCAAGGTCCTAGGGGCGGTCACGCCCCTGGGTGGACTGTGCCTCTTGGCGGCCTGGGCGCTTATCGCGCTGGCCCGCCTGCGACCGTAGGAGCGTATCATGCCCCGCTACTGGCTCATGAAGAGCGAGCCCGACGTCTACTCCATCGAGGACCTGCGCAAGGACAAGAGGACCTACTGGGACGGCGTGCGCAACTACCAGGCGCGCAACTCCCTGCGCGACGGGCTCAAGAAGGGCGATCTGGTGCTCTACTACCACTCCAACGCGGAGCCGTCGGGTGTGGCGGGTGTCGCGCGTGTCGTGCGCGAGGGCTATCCCGACCCGAGCGCGCTGGACAAGAAGGACGACCACTACGACCCCAAACATACCGCCGAGCGTCCGATCTGGTACGTCGTCGACGTCGAGCATGTGGAGACGTTCAAGAAGCTCGTGCCTCTTGAGGCGCTCAAGGCCGAACCGCGGCTCAAGACCATGCTCGTCATCAAGCGCGGTATGCGCCTGTCCGTCCAGCCGGTGGAGGGCGCTCACTTCGACATCGTCCGCCGCATGGGGCAGGGTACATGAGCTGGGTGCGCCTCGCTAAGACCGGAGACCTCGAGCCCGGCGGCAAGGGCTGTATCACGAGCGTGCACAACCAGGAGATCGCGCTGTTCCGAACCGCCGACGGCTACCATGCGGTACAGAACAGCTGTCCGCATCGCGGCGCGCCGCTCGGGCAGGGTCACCTCGACGGCCAGGACGTGCTCTGTCCGTGGCATGGGTGGACCTTTAACGTGAAGACCGGACAGTGCGTCACCACGCCGGGTATGGACCTCAAGACCTATCCGGTGCGGGTGGAGGGGGAGAACGTCATGGTCGACGTGCCGGAGGTGTTATGAGGCGTCTGGTGTTGTGGGTGATGGCCGGTCTGTCCCTGATCCTCCCTCTGCGGGGGGCGCAGGCCTCCGACGCCGCGCTCGATCCGCGCGACTCCGACAATCCGTACGGCGTACTGGCTTTCCTGCACTGGGACCACGACTGGAACGACCATCACTTCAAGCCCGCCGACGTCGAAAAAGCCGCCGATCTGATGCAGGAAGCCGGGATCGGCTGGGTGCGCGTGGATTTCCTCTGGGACGACGTGGAGCCTTCGCGCGGCCAGTGGCGGTGGGACAAGTACGACCATCTCGTCGAGACCCTGCGCTCGCGGGGGGTCCGCATCCTCGGCATCCTCAACTACAACGTCGGCTGGGCCTCCTCGAGATGGAACCAGGCGCCGGATCGACAGCTGTACGTCGAGTACGCGAGAGCCGTCGTGGCACGGTATAAGGACCGTGTACGTTACTGGGAGATCTGGAACGAACCCGACTCCAAGGTCTACTGGGACCCGCAGGACGACATGCTCTCGTACACGGAACTGCTCAAGGCCGTATATCCGGCCATCAAGGCCGAGGACCCCACCAGCCGCGTGGTGCTCGGAGGACTGTCGCAGGGACTACCTTTCCCGCTCAAGCGGGTGTACCAGCACGGCGGCAAGGACCACTTCGACATCGTCAACATCCACCCGTTCGCCGACCCCCTGCTGTCGGAATCCAAGACGTCCTACCGGGGTCTGTACCGGAGCGTCAAGAAGACCATGGAGAAGTACGGCGACGGCGACAAGGAGATCTGGTTCACCGAGATCGGCTGTCCGGGTGTGCCCGCCGACCGGTTGTCACGCGGCTGGTGGATGGGCAAGAGCCCTGACGAAGAGACCCAGGCGCGGTGGCTGGAGCATGTGTTCACCGAGTCGTTCAAGTGGCCGGGGGTCAAGAGGGTGTTCTGGGCGTTCCTCCGCGACACGCCGGACCACTTCAAGAACGACATCGACCACTTCGGGATCCTGCGCGAGGATTTCTCGAAGAAACCCGCCTACGAGACGCTCAAGCGCCTGACGGCCGAGCGGGCGGCAGGCGTCGCTACAGGTAAGGATCCGGCTTAGAGAGGTAGTTGCGGACGTAGTCGGAGACGCCGCCCTCGACCGGCCTGAAATCCGTCGTGCATCCGGCCTTGCGGAGCTTGGTCATGTCCGCCATCGTGAAGTACTGGTATTGCCCCCGGATGGATTCCGGCATGTCGATGTACTCGACGTTGAGCGGGCGGTCCATCGCCGTGAAGAGCGCGGCGGCCAGCTCGTTCCACGACTGCGCCCGTCCGGCGCCGATGTTGTAGATGCCCTTCACGCCCGGGTTGCGGTACAGCCACCACATCGCTTCGACCACGTCCTTCACGTACACGAAATCCCTGCGCTGGCCTCCATCGGGGTACTCGGGGCGGTAGGACTTGAACAGTCGCAGGCGGCCGGTGTCGCGCACCTGCTCGTAGCCCTTGTTGACGAGCGAGCGCATGGTGTCCTTGTGGTATTCGTTGGGGCCGTAGACGTTGAAGAAGCGCAGGCCGGTCAGGCGGTTTTCGTGCCCGTGGTCCAGCACCCAGCGGTCGAAGTCCAGCTTGGACCGTCCGTAGGGGTTGAGCGGCTTGAGACCGGGGGTCAACTCGTCCCGGTCATCGAAACCCCGCTCTCCGTCACCGTAGGTGGCCGCGCTCGAGGCGTAGCAGAGATAAGCGCCCTCGCGCAGGCAGAACTCCGCGATCCGCTCGGAGTAGAGAGAGTTGTTCTCGCGCAGGTAGGCGGTGTCCATCTCGGTGGTGCTCGAGCAGGCGCCCATGTGGAAAACCGCCTCGACCTTGCCGGAGAGCTTGCCCGAGGCGATCTCGGACAGGAGCGCGTCGGACTCCAGGTACGCGGTGTAGCGGCGCTTCTTGAGGTTGGACCACTTGGGGGAGCCCTCGGCCTTCTGATCCACGACGAGGATGTCCTTGATCCCGGCCTCGTTGAGGCGCCAGACCATGACACTGCCGATGAAACCCGCCCCACCCGTCACGATGATCATGTACCGATGCTCCCGGGGATATGAGATAATCCGCTCTTAGAGGGCGTATTTTACCACGTCCGGAGGAGCGGGGGACATGCGGATCGTCATCGCCGGCTGTGGGTATCTGGGACGCGTCCTGGGGCTCGGCTATCTTAAGGAAGGGCATGCGGTACTGGGTCTGCGGCGCGATCCGTCCGCGGTGGAAGCGTTGCGCGCAGAGGGGATGCACGCCGCCAGCGCCGACCTCCTGGACCCCGGCACCTATCCGGTCGGGGCCATCGGTGCGGATGTCGCCGTGCTGTGCCAGGCGCCGTCCCGGCGCAGTGACGGCTACGGCGTCACCTACGCGGCGGCTTGTGAGAGCTTCGGGCGTTGGGCCGTCTCTCATGAGGTGAGGCGCATCGTCTTCGTATCGAGTACGAGCGTGTACGGGGATCTTGGCGGAGAGTGGATCGATGAGGCCGTCGACCCTCTTGCCTCCGGCAAGCACAGCGCCGAGGCGCGCGCCAAGGCCGAGGATCTGTTGCGTGCCGAGCGGAGCATCCTGGGATCGGGTGTGAGCGCCTGCGTGGTGCGCTCGGCCGGTATCTATGGGCCCGGACGCAACCGCATCGCCGCGGTGCGCGGCGCTCAGGTGCCCGCGGCGACCAAGGGCGAGAGCTACACCAACCGCATCCACGTCGAGGACCTGGCGGCGGCCGTGCGTGTGGTCGCGGACAAGGGTGTACCGGGCGAGGTGTACATCGCTTCCGACGGCTCGCCCAGCACCCAAGGGGATTTCTACGACTGGCTCTTCGGACGGCTGGGCGTGCGCCGGCTCTTCGACGGCTGTCTGTACACGGACGATCAGACCGTCCGTCCGGTGAGGGGAGAGGCCAACAAGCGGTGCCGCAACGCCAAGCTCCGCGCGCTCGGCTGGACGCCGCGCTACCCGTCCTATAAAGAAGGCTACGAACACCTCATCACGCAAGGAGAGTGATATGGACCTGAAGCTCATCCCCGCCATCGACGCCGCCCTCAACGGGACCGCCGGCTGTCTCCTGGCGCTCGGCTACGTCGCCGTGAAGAACAAGCGCGTGGGCCTGCATCGCCTCTGCATGGGTCTGGCCGTACTGTGCTCGGCGGTGTTCCTGGGGTTCTATCTGTACTACCATTTCCACCACGGCTCGACCAAGTTCCCGGGGCAGGGGCCGGTGCGAACGCTGTACTTCACCATCCTGATCTCCCACACGATCCTGGCCGCCGCGGTCCTGCCGCTCATCCTGCGCACGGTGTACCTCGCCCTGCGCGATGAGGTCGAAAAGCACAAGAAGATCGCGCGCGTCACTTTTCCCATCTGGATGTACGTGTCCGTGACGGGGGTGGTGATCTACTGGATGCTTTATCAGGTGAAGTACTAGTGGCGGGAGTCGGGGATCGGGACTCGGGGCTCGGGGCTCGGGAATCGGCGGGTCTGACCTGTCCCTTTTGAGGCCAAAAGGACCTGGTCCGGTATGCGGTATGTGATGCTTTACCAGGTGAAGTACTAGTGTCGGGAGTCGGGGATCGGGACTCGGGGCTCGGAAAGGCGGACCAAGTCCGGTTAGACCTAACGCCTCCCCGAGGGACTGGGTCCGGTAGGTGCGAATGTTGAGGGTTGATAGCTTAGACCGAGAAAAACAATCAATGGATGAAACTACACTATATTTCTATCTGCTAAGCACTATTTCCCAGACGCTCGGAGCTATTATGGGACTCTTGAGTGTCTTCTTAGTTTTTAGGATCCAATTCCTGGAGAATCGATGGGAGAAAGTATTTAGTAAGCTCATGGAAACCGGCAAGGGATTGCATGTTGACCCTGTTTTTTTAGTCGCACCAGACGATCAAGCACTAAACTCTGTTCGCGTTCGAGTTGAGCAGTGGGAAGCCGACCCCGGCAGAAGAAAAGATATATGGGTCATCCAAGGACGAACCCTCTTAGAGAGCTACGATCAAATCAGAGCAAGTATCAAGAACATCATGAGAGCCTTTACGTTGCTTGCTTTATTGTCTTTCATTGTAATCGTAACGTCGGTATTTGGGATTGCAATTAATTGGTATCCGTCTGTATCGATATTTACCATTGTGTGCCACGTATCTTTTTGGGGATTTTTGTTAAACTTGTTTTTAGGCTTAGTGTTTATAGTCTACGCGCTCAAGGGTGCGCCCCTTTTCTCATCTACTCGGCCAAGTCCGCACGCGCATAGCTAGACCCCATCCGACCGCTGACCGGACTCGGTCCGGAGGGGAAGTGTTGATGTGGTGTGTATCGATCTCAACGCATCCTCGATGGACCACGTCCGGTCAGACTGTAGGCGGCGGGTCTAACCTGGCCCTTTTGGAGCTAAAAGGACCTGGCCCGTATACGTAAGGTCGGGACTCGGGGCTCGGGGTTCGGGAATCGGCGGGTCTAACCTGGCCCTTTTGAGGCCAAAAGGACCTGGTCCGGTATGTTAGTGTCGGGAGTCGGGAATCGGGAATCGGCGGGTCTAGCCTGGCCCTTTTGAGGCCAAAAGGACCTGGTCCGGTTTGGGAAAGGCGGACGTGGTCCGGAGGGGGCGTGTTGATGCAGTGTCTTTTCGACCTCAACGCGTCCTCGACGGACCACGTCCGGTCAGACGGTAGGTGCGTGAGCAAAGATCTGTTGGGGTTGGGGCACAAAAATTACGCTATAATCATAGCGCGATAGAGAATGACATACGCAGATACTTCAGGTAACCAAGACCGCCCATGACGAAAGCAAATAGAAGAAAGATCGATCAGTCGCTACGATTAGCCGTGAAGAATGTTGCTACATTTGGTGACACGGATATCTTCCCGACATTTTTAGATAAGTACGCTTGTTATGATAATGAAGAGGATGTAATATCCGAGCTACTGAAAGTTCACCGCGATTTCGATCGGAACCTTGAATCGTTCGCGCCCGACAACATCACCCTGTTAGCGCCGCTCGGTTATACGTCCTTTCGTTGGGCTACGCAGATTGACCCGATTTGGAATATATATTTGCTCGGGCTTATTTTGCACATAGCCCCCGCGATAGAGCGATCTAGACTGGCCGCAGAAAAGAAAACAGTTTTCTCCTACCGCTTCAATCCCAAACTTTCCAGCGGGCATCTTTTTACTGACTCTACCTGGAGTGATTATAAGCGGAGAGCAATTGAGCTTTCAGAAAATCATAAATATGTGCTCGTAACAGATATTGCTGACTTCTATCATCGCATCGCTCATCACCGTTTAGATAACGAACTGTCCCGTATTGAGAGCTCTGACACAGAGACGACGAAGAGAATTATGAAGTTATTAGGCAAGTTCTCTCATACACGGTCATATGGATTGCCTGTCGGCGGCCCATCGTCACGTATCTTGGCCGAGCTGGCCCTTAAGCCGATTGATACTCATTTGGATATGAGATCGATAGTGTTTTGTAGATACGTAGACGATTATCACGTTTTTGCAAACTCCAAAGAAGATGCTCATAAGCATTTAGCCCGGCTAGCAGATATGCTGTTCAATGAAGGGCTATCACTGCAGAAAAACAAAACCCGGATTATGGAAACAGCAGAACTTCTTGAGGTACATGCTAGGTTAGAGGGAGATTCTGACAAGCAGGGCGACGAGCGAGCTCTAATGCGAATTTCTCTTAAATACGACCCATATTCACCTACGGCAGAGGAAGACTACGAGGTGCTTAAGGCCGCGGTTTCATCTATCGATATTGCTGGAATACTGCTGCGTGAGACAAGTAAAACTAACATTGATGCCGCCGTCACAAAGCAGGCCATTGGTGCTGTAAAGGCATTGCCACAAGCACAGAAAGAAGATGCAATCTCATCACTTTTAGATCAGCGTAACGTAGAGGTGCTTGCGCCTGTGTTTATTCATATTCTACGACTACTTCGAGATGTTTATAGCGAGCTTAGCGAGGCCAAGCAAAAATTGGTCGACGAACGAATCATAGAGATGCTAGAAGCCGAATCCTACATTACTAATAATGAGCTGACTCTCTCATACGTTGTGCAACTATTAGGTCGTTCAAAGACGAATAATAAGGAGCGTTTGCTCATAAAAACTTATGACATAGTGAGGTCTTCCTTAGTTAGGCGGGAGATTATTCTTGTGATGGCCGAGTGGGGCTGCACATATTGGCTAACCGGATTATTGAGGCAATTCTCGACCTTATCTCGCTGGGAGCGCAAAGCAATTATTCGAGCGTCATATTCACTTGGTGATGAGGGTAGCCACTGGAGGAAAAATGTCAAAAATGGTTTTTCTCCTGGCGAGAAAATAGTTCAAGTTTGGGCTCAAAATAAGGTGCAGGCAAAAAGTAGATGATATCCGAGAAAGTCTTGGCTGATAAATTTAATCATATCTGGGCGTCTGTCTTTCCGATGCTTGATGCAACATTTATGCGAACTTTTAACATAAAAAATGCTCAACGCATACGCGTCGGTAAGAGGGGGCTGGTTCCGCCTGTACATAGGGCTACCAATGTAGAGCGCTATGATTTGGTTGCAGAGTTGGCGTTCGAGGGTGCGTGTGATCATTTTGTTGGAACGGTCGGCGGTAGGGCGCGCGCATTGGTGCGCTACGCCAAGATGCATCAGCAGGTGATTGCTGATGAGGTGACAACAGCCGAATCCGAAGAAGCATCGAAACTGCTGTCTGTGTATGAGAAATTTTTCAAAGCTGTTATCGGAAAAGCGGGATTCAAATTCCATCCGTTTATTCCGGGCACAAGTGTGTTGGATAATATGGTTGCTGATATATGCACAGATATGATGCTCATTGAAGTAAAAGCTGTTAGTCGAAATTTGTCTTCGACCGACATTAAGCAGATGCTCTGCTACCTAATTGCAGGACAGGCTTCAGGGAGGTATCACTGGCGTCAGTTCTGTTTTTTTAATCCCCGTCGCGCAATATATTATATGGGAGATTCAGATTGGCTAATTTCTGCTTTGAGTGGAAAGTCAACTCTCGATGTGGTTACTCAATTCAAGTGCGCATTGGCTGAGGTTGAGTATCCAATTCTGTCACTCCATAGTATTAATCGTTCAACCGCGCTTACTGCTCATGAGACCAAGTCCGCAGGTACATAGTTAGTCTACCGGACCAAGTCTCTACCGGACCAAGTCCGCAGGTACATAGTTAGAGCCCACAGCGATCGTTGCTCTACTGCTGACCGGACGTGGTCCGTCGAGGACGCGTTGAGGTTGATAAACACTGCATCAACACGTCCCCTCCGGACCACGTCCGCCTTCCCGAGTCCCGATCCCTGACCGGACACGGTCCCTCGGACCGGGCGCGGTCCGTCGAGGATGCGCTAAGCTCGAAAAGACACCGCATCAACACGTCCCGTCCGGGCCGCGTGTACTCCGTTCCCGCGAGTTCGATCCACACGATCCCCACATCCCCGTTGATTGATAGGAATGATTCCTATATAATGGATCTGTCGACCTGGAGGCGTGCGTGGACGAACGATCCTTCCGACAGCAGTGCAAGACCCGAGGCATCCGGCTGACCGAACAGCGCCTGGCCATCTACCGGGCGTTGTCCACGGCCAAGGACCACCCCTCCACGGACACCGTCTACCGCAGGATCAAGAACCGCTTTCCGGGCATTTCCTTTGATACGGTCAACCGCACCATGCTGACGCTCGTCGACATGGGGCTGGCCCGTCTGGTCGAGGGTTCCGGGGGCGGGCGCTGTTTCGACCCCATCATGGAGCCGCACCATCATCTGCGGTGCCTCAAGTGCCATGCCATCATCGATTTTCACAACGAGAGCTACAACAGACTGCGGATCCCCAGGAAGCTCCCGCAGGGGTTCAGGGCTCTGGGCAAGATCGTCGTGCTGGAAGGTTATTGCAAGAAGTGTGGGACCTCAAAGGAGACCAAGTCATGAGACCGCGTAAGATGATCGTGTGGGTGTTGACGATGGGACTGATCGTCACGCCTCTGACGGCCGGCGTAACGGACGCGACGGCCGCCGAAGAGGCCAAGGTCAGGACCAATCAGTTCTGGTGGCCCGAACAGCTCGATCTCAGCCCGCTGCGTCAGCACGATGCCCGGTCCAATCCGTACGGACCGTCGTACGACTACGCCGCGGAGTTCGCCAAGCTTGACCTGGAGGCCGTCAAGGCGGACATCAACACGGCCCTGACCACGTCCCAGGACTGGTGGCCAGCCGACTACGGCAACTACGGCCCGCTCTTCATCCGCATGGCCTGGCACAGCGCCGGCACCTACCGGACGTTGGACGGCCGTGGCGGGGCTGATGGGGGGCAACAGCGCTTCGATCCGCTCAACAGCTGGCCCGACAACGCTAACCTCGACAAGGCGCGCCGTCTGCTGTGGCCGATCAAGCAGAAGTACGGCCGCCAGCTGTCATGGGCCGACCTCATGGTGCTGGCCGGTAATGTCGCGATGGAGAACATGGGTTTCAAGACGCTCGGCTTCGCGGGCGGCCGCGTGGACGACTGGGAAGCGGACCTGGTGTACTGGGGCCCCGAGACCAAATGGCTCGAGGACAAGAGGCGTGGCGCGGACGGTTCGATCGAGAAACCCCTGGCCGCCGTTCAGATGGGCCTGATCTACGTCAACCCCGAGGGACCCGGAGGCAACAGCGACCCGCTGTCCGCCGCCAAGGATATCCGGGAGTCTTTTGGCCGTATGGCGATGAACGACGAGGAGATCGTGGCGCTCATCGCCGGTGGTCACTCGTTCGGCAAAGCCCACGGCGCGCACAAGCCCGCGGGTAACGTCGGTCCCGAGCCGGGCGGAGCGTCCCTCGAGGAGCAGGGTTTCGGCTGGAAGAATGCGGCCGGCAAGGGCAACGCCGAGGATACGGTCACCAGCGGTCTCGAGGGCGCCTGGACCTCCACGCCGGTCCGCTGGTCGCACATGTACCTGCACAATCTCTTCACGTTCGAGTGGGAGAAGAAGCAGAGTCCCGGCGGCGCCACACAATGGGTGCCGGTGAAGGGCGGGGCGGCCGACTCCGTGCCCGACGCGCACGTGCCGGGCAAGTTCCATCAGCCGATCATGTTCACCACGGACCTCGCGCTGAAGGAAGACCCGGAGTTCAACAAGGTCGCACGGCGCATGTACGAGAATCCCGCGGAGTTCATGGACGCGTTCGCGCGCGCGTGGTTCAAGCTCACGCACCGCGATCTGGGTCCCCGCACGCGCTATGTCGGTAAGGACGTGCCGGATCTGGTGCAGATCTGGCAGGACCCGGTGCCGACCGTCGACCACCCGCTCGTCGGTGAGGCCGACATCGCGCGGCTCAAAGCCGACATCCTCGCCTCGGGTCTTAGCGTGTCCGATCTCGTACGGACGGCCTGGGGTTCGGCGGCCAGCTACCGCGCCAGCGACATGCGCGGCGGCGCCAACGGAGCGCGTATCCGTCTCGAGCCCCAGAAAAGCTGGTCCGTCAATGATCCCGACAAGCTGGGCGCCATCCTCCAGCGTCTGGAGAGGGTCCAGCAGGACTTCAACGCCTCGCGCAAGGACGGCGTGAAGATCTCGCTGGCGGACGTGATCGTGCTCGGAGGGGCCGCGGCGGTGGAAAAAGCCGCCAAGGACGCCGGATATACGGTGCAGGTGCCTTTCCGGCCGGGACGGACGGACGCGACGCAGGAGCAGACCGACGTGGAGTCGTTCAAACTCCTGGAGCCGGCGGCGGATGGTTTCCGCAACTACTACGGTCAGGGCGCTCATCTGGGTCCGGCCGAGAGCCTGGTCGACAAGGCGAGCCTCTTGAGCTTGAGCGCTCCGGAGATGACGGTGCTGGTCGGGGGTCTGCGCGCGCTGGGCGCCAACTCCGGCGGTTCCAAGAACGGCGTGTTCACCGATCGGCCGGGTGTGCTCACGAACGACTACTTCGTCAATCTGCTGAGTATGGCCACCTCGTGGCGCAAGTCGGCCACGGAGGGCGTGTATGAGGGCGTCGATCGTAAGAGCGGCGAGGTCAAGTGGACGGCGACCACGGTCGATCTGATCTTCGGTTCCAACTCGGAGCTGAGGGCACTGGCCGAGGTCTATGCCAGCGAAGATGCGCGCGAGAAGTTCGTGCGGGATTTTGTCGCGGCGTGGAATAAGGTCATGGAGCTCGACCGCTTCGATCTGCGCAAATAGCTTGAGTGCGGGCGCGGCCTTGAGGGGAGACCCTCGAGCCGCGCCCGCTTGTTTTGGTGTCCATACCTAGACAAGCTGTCCGACTGTTAGACGACCCAATATAGTAGACCCATAGACTCCGAAAAGGTATACTTTGAGTAGACGAATCGTGCCCGGTATACGGTCTCTTTAAACCGGACTATTTGAGTCTGATTAGCTGAGAGGGGCTCATGATCCAACTGACCGACAACGCCAAGACCGAAGTGCGGCGCCTGCTACAGAGCCAGCCGTCGGGGGCTTTCCTGCGTCTGGCCGTCAAGGGCGGCGGCTGTTCCGGGATGTCGTACGACGTCAAGTTCGACACCCAGGCGGCCGAATACGACCGGAGTTTTGAGCAGGACGGCATCCGCGTGGTGTGCGATTCCAAGAGTCTCGTGTATCTCGACGGGATGCATGTCGACTACTCGAGCGATCTGGTGGGCGGGGGGTTCCGTTTCATCAACCCCAACGCCTCGGGCACCTGCGGCTGCGGGACGTCCTTTACCGTCTAGGAGAGCGATGCGCTACACGACCAAGACCGAATACGCGATCCTCTGCATGGTGTACCTGGCCAAGCATCCCAAGGCCGAGTGCGTCACCATCAAGGAGCTCGCCAAGAGCGAGCGTTATCCGGCCGCCTATCTCGAGAAGATCCTGCAGACCTTGAGACAGGCGGGACTCGTCGTGTCCCATCACGGCAATCAAGGCGGCTATGAGCTGGCGCGCCCCTCCTCCGAGATCACTCTTCGCGACATCATCCAGGCGGTGGAAGGGGAGACGTTCGAGATCTTCTGCCAGCCGGAAGTACGCGAGGACATCGTGTGCACGCACTTCTGCCTCTGCGGGGTCAAGCCGGTGTGGCGCACGACCAAGGGCCTGCTCGACAGGTTCTTCGCGGGCATCACGCTCGACATGCTCACGCGCAACGAGATCGAGGTGCAGGGCCTGCTCGGCTCCTCGATGAAAGCCGCTCTGGCCGAGGTGTCCCGATGACGCCCAAGACCCTGCAGGACTTCACCTCCCAGGAGTACAAGTACGGGTTCAAGACCGACATCGAATCGGTGACCCTGCCCAAGGGTCTGAACGAGGAGACCGTCCGGAGCATCTCGCGTCTCAAGAACGAGCCGGAGTTCATGCTCGAGTTCCGCCTGAGGGCCTACCGCCACTGGCTGACCCTGCGTGAGCCGACGTGGGCTCACGTCGAGTACCCCAAGATCGACTATCAGGACATCATCTACTACTCCGCGCCCAAGCCCAAGGCCGCCGACAAGAAGAGCATGGACGAGGTGGACCCCGAGCTCAAGAAGACGTTCGAGAAGCTCGGCATCCCGCTCATGGAACAGAAGCGTCTGGCCGGAGTCGCGGTGGACGCGATCTTCGACAGCGTGTCGGTGGCCACCAGCTACAAGCAGAAGCTCCTCGAGGTCGGCGTGGTTTTCTGCTCGTTCTCGGAGGCCGTCGAGAAATACCCGGAGCTCGTGAAGAAATACATCGGCTCCGTCGTGCCGTACACGGACAACTATTTCGCGGCGCTCAACTCCGCGGTGTTCTCGGACGGGTCGTTCGTGTACATCCCCAAGGGCGTCAAGAGCCCGATGGAGCTGTCCAGCTACTTCCGCATCAACACCGAGGGCTCGGGCCAGTTCGAGCGCACGCTCATCATCTGCGAGGACGGCGGTTACGTCAGCTACCTCGAGGGTTGTACGGCGCCCAAGTTCGACACCAACCAACTGCACGCGGCGGTGGTCGAGCTCGTGGCGCTCGACGAGGCCGAGATCAAGTATTCGACGGTCCAGAACTGGTACGCGGGCGACCCCAAGACGGGCAAGGGCGGCATCTACAACTTCGTCACCAAGCGCGGCAAGTGCCTGGGCAAGAGATCGAAGATCTCATGGACGCAGGTGGAAACCGGCTCGGCCATCACGTGGAAATACCCGAGCTGTGTGCTCATCGGCGAGGGATCGACGGGGGAGTTCTATTCGGTGGCGCTGACCAACCACCATCAACAGGCCGACACCGGCACCAAGATGATCCATATCGGCCGCGACACCAAGAGCCGCATCATCTCCAAGGGCATCTCCGCCGGGGCTTCGCGCAACAGCTATCGCGGAGCGGTCGAGATCAAGGCCGGAGCGGACAACGCGCGCAATTTCACGCAGTGCGACTCGCTCCTGGTGGGGGACCGCTGTTCGGCCAACACCTTCCCGGTGATCGACGCGCTCAATCCGACCGCCCAGCTCGAGCACGAGGCGTCCACGTCGCGCATCAGCGACGATCAGCTCTTCTATTTTCGCTCCCGGGGGATCCGCACCGAGGAGGCGATGACCACCATCGTCAACGGGTTCTGCAAGGAAGTCTTCAACGAACTGCCGGGGGAGTTCGCGGTCGAAGCGACCCAGCTCCTGGGCCTCAAACTTGAAGGGAGCGTCGGGTGAGCGGCAAGGTCCTTTTGGAGATCCAAGGTCTGACGGCAGGTATCGGGGAGCGTGAGATCCTCAAGGGGTTCGACCTGAGCGTGCGCGCGGGCGAGGTGCACGCGATCATGGGGCCCAACGGCTCGGGCAAGAGCACGCTGTCCAAGGTCCTGGCCGGCGACCCGCACTACAAGGTTACCTCAGGGACGGTCCGCTTCGAAGGTAAGGACCTCCTGACGATGGAGCCGGAGGCGCGCGCGCTCGAGGGGGTGTTCCTGGCGTTCCAGTACCCCGTGGAGATCCCGGGCGTCAACAACGCAAGCTTCCTGCGTCTGGCGTACAACGCCAAGCGCCGGCACGACGGCAAGAGCGAGGCCGACCCGCTGGAGTTCGACGAGCTGGTGCGCGAGCGCATGGGTGTGGTGTCCATGCCCGAGACCTTCCTGACCCGGTCGGTCAACCACGGGTTCTCCGGCGGCGAGAAGAAGCGCAACGAGATCGTGCAGATGGCCGTGCTCGAACCCAAGCTCGCCATCCTCGATGAGACCGACTCGGGTCTCGACATCGACGCTCTGCGCATCGTCGCCGAGGGCATCAACAAGCTCCGCCGTCCCGACAACGCGATGATCCTCATCACCCACTACAACCGCCTGCTCGAGTACGTGCGGCCCGATCACGTGCATATCCTGGCCAACGGGCGCATCGTCCGCTCGGGCGGGGCGCAGTTGGCGCTCGAGCTCGAGAAGAAGGGCTATGACCTCCTCACCGCGGAGGCCAAGGGCTAGACCGCCGTGACCGACCTCCTGAAGCTCTACAACGACCGCACCGCGCCCCGCCCGACGGGCGGCACGCCGACCCTGCGCCGCCTGCGTGCCGCGGCGTACGCGCGCTTCAAGGAACGGGGCTGGCCCGCCGCGGACTGGGAGGATTGGCGCTACGTCTCGCTCGGTCCGGTGCTCGAACGCGCGTACGCCGATGCGCCCGCCGAGCTGGCCGCCCACGGATCGGCCGCTCTGGAGAGGGCTCTGGGGCCCTTGCCGGTCGGGCATGTCCGTGCGGTGCTGGTCAACGGCCGCTACAGCGCGCGGCACTCCTCGGCGGAGTTCTCGTGCGGAGCCTACCTCGGACCGCTGACGACGGCCGTTGAGATGGAGCCGCGTCTGGCTGAACGTTTCCTGGGCACCGAGCCCGAGCGGGAGACCAATCCTTTTGCCTCTCTCAACCTCGCGGAGTTCACGGACGGGGTCTTCTTGAGCGTGCCGCCGGACACCGCTCTGGCCGAACGTGTGGAGCTGTGGCTGGTGACCGGGCCCGGCGGACCTCATCTGAGCTTCCCGCGCATCCTGGGGATCCTCGGCGCGGGCGCCTCGGCGTCGGTGCTCGTGCGGCACCTGCGGCTGGGCGCGGAAGCGTCCTTGGTGGACGCCGCCTGCGAGTGGCATCTGTTGGACGGCGCGCGGCTGACGCTCGCCGAGGCCGCCGGGCCCGGACCGGCCGGCAGCCGTATCCAGACCACCGATCTCTATCTCGACCGCAACGCTCATTTGGACCTGACGTCGCTCAAGACCGGACCCGCGCTCGTGCGCTCCGAGACCCGGGTGCGTTTCAAGGGCGAAGGAGCGCACGCCGATCTGCGGGGGCTGGCGGTGCTCGCGGGCACATCGGAGTCTGACGAGAGGGTGCTCGCCGACCACGCGGTGCCCGGCTGTGTCAGCCGCCAGTACTACAAGCACGTGCTGGCCGACGCCTCGAGGGCCGAGTACAACAGTCTCGTGGACGTGCACCCCGGCTCCACGGGCAGTGACTCCAAGCAGTTGTGCCGCAACCTGCTCCTGTCCCGGCAGGCGCGCGCCGCCGCGCGGCCGCAGCTGCTGATCCGCAACGACGATGTCGCCTGCTCGCACGGGGCCGCGACCGGACAGCTCGATCCCAACGAGATCTTCTACCTCCGTACGCGCGGTCTGACCGACGCGGCGGCGCGCACGCTCCTGGTGAGGGGTTTTGCCGAGGAGATCCTCGGGCTCATGCCCGACGCGGTGTGGCGCGAGGTGTTCGAGCTCGTCCTGCGCGAGCGTTACTGCGCGCTGGCCGGGGAGCACGGGCCCGCGTGATGACCGCGCCGGAGCGACGTACCATCGAGAGCGTCCGAGCGGATTTCCCGATGCTGGCCGCGCGGATGAACGGCCGGCCGCTGGCGTACCTCGACAACGCGGCCACCACCCAGAAGCCCCGCGCCGTCATCGAGCGAATGAGCCGCTTCCTCAGTTCCGAGTACGCGACGGTGCACCGGGGCATCTACACCTTCAGTCAGGAGTCCACGCGGCTGTGCGATGAGGTCCGCGAGAAGTGCCGCGCGTTCCTCAACGCCGCTCGACCCGAGGAGATCGTGTTCGTGCGCGGCGCGACCGAAGCGATCAACCTCGTCGCCCACGGCTACGGCCGGCGGGCTCTGCGCGAGGGCGATGAGGTGCTGATCACGGAGCTCGAGCACCACTCCAATATCGTGCCCTGGCAGAGACTGTGCCAGGAGCGGGGTCTGCGTCTGCGCGTGGCGCCGGTCAACGACGCGGGCGAGGTCCTGCTCGAGGAGTACCGCCGACTGCTGGGCCCGCGGACGTACCTGGTGGCGGTCACGCAGGTCTCCAACGCGCTCGGCACGGTCACGCCCCTGCCGGAGATGATCAAGATGGCGCATCATGCCGGAGCCGTGGTGCTCGTGGACGGCGCTCAGGGCGCGCCGCACAGGGCGACCGACGTGAGGGCGCTGGACTGTGATTTCTACTGTTTTTCGGGACACAAGATCTACGGGCCGACGGGTATCGGCGTCCTGTACGGCAAGATGAAGCACCTGGAGGCGATGGACCCGTATCAGTCGGGCGGGGACATGATCGAGAGCGTGAGCTTCGAGGAGACGACCTACGCGCCGCCTCCGGCCAAGTTCGAGGCGGGCACGCCGGCTTTCGTGGAGATCATCGGTCTGGGAGAGGCACTCGACTACGTCAGCTCGCTGGGGTGGGAGTGGATCGGCGCTCAGGAAGAAGCGCTGTTGCGTCTGGCCACCGAGCGGCTGTCGCGCATCCCGGGCCTGCGGATCATCGGACAGGCGCCGCACAAGGCGGCCGTGGTGTCGTTCGACCTCGAGGGTATCCACCCGCACGATGTCGGAACCATCCTCAACGAAGAGGGGATCGCCGTGAGAGCGGGCAACCACTGCGCCCAGCCGGTGATGCGGCGCTACGGACTGACCGCCACGACCCGCGCGTCCTTCGCTTACTACAACACCGCCGAGGAGGTCGAAGCGTTGGTGCGCGGCATCGAGCGCGTGAGGGGGGTGTTCGCGTGAGCCATCCTGAGTCCTCCCAGCCGGTGAAGCTCGGCGAGCTCTATCAAGAGGTCATCCTCGACCACAACAAGAAGCCCCGCAACTACGGGCCTCTCGACGGAGCGACCGCCGAGGCGCGCGGGCACAACCGCCTGTGCGGGGACAGCTATCACCTGCGCCTGCGCGTGCAGGACGGCGTGCTGAGCGGTATCGCGTTCGAGGGACAGGGGTGCGCGATCTCCAAGGCCAGCGCGTCGCTCATGACCACCGCCGTGGAGGGCAAGTCCGTCGAAGAGGTGACGCGCCTTAAGGACGCGTTCCTCGACCTGCTCCTGCGCGAGAAGCCCGCGGACGGCTCGAGGGCCGCGGTGGGTCGGCTCAAGCTTTTTGAAGGTGTGAAGCAGTTCCCGGTCCGCGTGAAGTGCGCGACGCTCATCTGGAGGGCGCTCGAAGAAGCGCTCCGGGGCGGTCCGTCCGCGGAGGTGTCGACGGAGTCGGGGCAGGGCCCGACACCGTCGTCCTGACAACCCTCAAGGAGGCAACCATGGACACGTCCAAGCTCGTCATCACCGCCGAGATCACCCCCAACCCCAACACGCTCAAGTTCAACATCAACCGCGAACTGGCGACGGGCGGTTCGATGAATTTCCCGGACCGCGAGAAGGCCAAGGGCGCGCTCCTGCCCGAGACGTTGTTCGGCATCGACAACGTGCTCGGCGTCATGGTGGGACGGGATTTCGTGACCGTCACCAAGAACCCGTCCTCCGGATGGAGCGACCTGGCCGAGCCCATCATCGCCAAGCTCCGTGAGCTCGTGGAGTCCGGCAAGACCTTGCTGCCGCCGCAAGGACCGGCCGATCCCCTCAAGAGCGTGGCGCCGGGCGCGGAGATGGGGGAGATCGAGCGCAAGATCCGCGAGATCCTCGACAACGAGATCCGTCCGGCCGTGGCGATGGACGGCGGGGACATCATCTTCTACGGCTACGACAACGGGGTGGTGACGTTGCACCTGCAAGGCTCCTGCTCCTCGTGTCCCAGCTCGGTGCTCACGCTCAAGATGGGCGTGGAGAACCGTCTCAAACAGCTCATCCCTGAAGTCCGCGAGGTCGTTCAGGTATAATAGCGGCTTATCGCCGAGAGGCTATCAGGATATCCGTACGATTAACAAGTCTCTCACGAAACAGCCCTGCTCATAGAGGAAAGCGATCCATGACCACCGCCACGCAGTACGATGTGCTCGAACGGGCCAACTCTCATGAGTTGCGCGACCGCTTGCGCGACAAGGTCCTGCGTCTGAAGCGTGAGCGCAACGCTTATATCGTCGCTCACAACTACCAGAACTACGAGGTCCAGGAGGTCGCCGACATCCTCGGTGACTCGCTGGCGCTGTCCAAGGCCGCCATCGGCGTGGGCGCGGACGTCATCGTGTTCTGCGGTGTGGATTTCATGGCCGAGAGCGCCAAGATCCTCAATCCCGAGAAGACCGTCATCCTGCCCGTGCGTGAAGCCGACTGCCCGATGGCGCTCATGGCCAACGCCGAGCGTGTGCGCGCGGCCAAGGCGCAGTATCCCGACGCCGCGGTCGTCTGCTACGTCAACAGTTCCGCCGAGGTCAAGGCCGAGAGCGACATCGCCTGCACCTCCGCCAACGCGGTGCAGGTGGTCAAGTCCTTGCCGCACAAGCGGGTGCTTTTCGTGCCCGACAAGAACCTGGGGCATTACGTCCAGCGCTTCTGTCCGGAGAAGGAGATCATCCTGTGGCAGGGATTCTGCACCACGCACATCCGCGTCACGGCCAAGGACGTGCTCGACACCAAGGCCAAGCATCCCGGGGCGCCGTTCATCGCGCATCCGGAGTGTCCGCCCGAGGTCATCGACCTGGCCGACCATGTCTGCTCAACGAGCGGGTTCGGCCCTTACATCCAGAGGAGCTCCGCGCGGACGTTCATCATCGGAACCGAGGTGGGGATGATCTACAAGCTCAAGAAGGACCATCCGGATCGGCGTTTCATCATGCCGACCGAGCAGTTCGTCTGTCAGACCATGAAGATGACCACGCTCGGCTGGGTCGCGCACGCTCTGGAGACGCTCGAGCACAAGATCGAGATCCCCGAGCCGGTGCGCTCGCGCGCCGAGCAGTGCTTGCGCCGCATGATGGCCGTGACCCACGACCATCCCAACGCCGTCATCGCCAGTTATTGAGACCGCGCCGTCTCTTCCTATCCACCGTTATCGCCTGGGGGGCCCTGATGAATACCGCCGTTAAAGCCGTCGAGGACGTCGAGATCATCCCGAAGGACGTGCTGTTCGGCAATCCCGTCAAGGCCGCGCCCACACTGTCCCCCGACGGCCGCCATCTGGCGTATCTGGCCCCCGACGAGGGCGTGCTCAACGTCTGGGTGGGTCCGGCCGACGGTAGCGGCGCCAAGCCGGTGACGCGCGACCGCGAGCGCGGGATCCGCAACTATTTCTGGTCCGAGGACAGCCGTTACGTGATGTACCAGCAGGACCAGGGCGGCAACGAGAACTGGCGCCTGTACGCGGTGGACTTGCGCGACGGGGCGACGCGCGACCTGACACCCTATGAGGGGGTGCAGGTGCGCGTGGTCGACATCCACAAGGACCGGCCGGACGAGATCCTCTTCTCGATGAACAAGGAGAACCCCCAGCACCACGACGTCTATCGTCTGTACCTGTCCAACGGTAAGACCGAGCTCATCGCCAAGAACCCGGGGCATTTCGCCGGATGGATGACGGACGCCGACTCCAAGGTCCGGGCCGCGCTGGCCATCACCGAGGACGGCGGCGAGGAGCTCCTGGTGCGCGACACCGAGAGCTCGCCGTGGCGCTCCATCGTCAAGTGGACGCAGGACGACTCCAGCTCCAGCGGCCCGATCGCCTTCACGAAGGACGGCCGGTCGATGTACGTCCGCGACGCGCGCGACTACAACAGCGGCCGTCTGGGCCTGCTGGACCTGACGACGGGCAAGTTCCGGGTGATCGCGCAGGACCCGCAGTACGATATCGCGGGGGTACAGTTGCATCCGGACACGCGGGTGCTGGAGCTGTACGCGATCGAGAAGGACCGTCCGCATCTGGTCGTGCAGGACCCGTCCATCCAGCCGGATGTCGACGCTCTCAAGAAGCTCCATGACGGGGACTTCTTCATCAACTCGCGCACGCACGCCGATGACATGTGGGTGGTGGGTTACCATGACGACGACGGTCCGATGCCGTACTACGTCTATGACCGCAAGAGCCGTCAGGCGAAGTTCATCTTCCACAACCGCCCGGACCTGTCGAGGTACCGCCTGGCGCCCATGGAGCCGTTCGAGTACAAGACCCGGGACGGTCTGACCGTGCACGGCTATCTGAGCTTCCCTCCGGGCAAGCCGCGCAAGAACCTCCCGACGGTGCTCAACGTCCACGGCGGTCCCTGGGTGCGCGACACGTGGGGCTATGACGCCGAGGCGCAGTGGCTGGCCAACCGCGGCTACCTGTGCGTGCAGGTCAACTACCGCGGCTCGAGCGGTTACGGCAAGGATTTCGTCAACGCCGGCGACAAGGAGTGGGGCGGCCGCATGCACGACGATCTGGTCGACGCGGTCAAGCACATCATCGACAAGGGCTACGCCGATCCGAAGCGGGTCGCCATCTACGGCGGCAGTTACGGCGGCTACGCGGCGCTGGTCGGCGCGACGTTCACGCCCGAACTTTTCGCGTGCGCGGTCGACATCGTGGGGCCGAGCAACCTCCTGACCTTCATCCGCTCGGTGCCACCGTACTGGGAAGTGTACCTGTCGCAGTTCTACCGGCGGGTCGGCAACCCCGAGACGGAGGAGGCGTTCCTGCGCGAGCGCTCACCGCTCTTCAGGGTCGACAATATCCGCAAGCCGCTGTTGATCGCCCAGGGCGCCAACGACCCGCGCGTCAAACAAGCCGAGTCCGAGCAGATCGTGGCCGCCCTCAGAGAGAAGGGGATCGACCACGAGTACATGCTCTTCCCGGACGAGGGCCACGGCTTCGCCAAGCCCGATAACCGCATCAAGTTCTACACCCACGCGGAGCGCTTCCTGGCCAAGCATCTGGGCGGCCGAGCCGAAGCGTAGTCTGCCGCGTCTACCGGACCCGGTCCCTCGGGGAGGCGTTAGCCTCACTCGGAACGACAAGCCAACACCTCCCTTCCGGACCCGGTCCGTCTTGGGTCCGTCTTGCGGCCCACCTTTCCGAGTCCCGATCCCCGAACCCCGAGTCCCGATCAGTGGTAAAATGACCGTATCAGTCGGGAGAGAGACGATGACGATGGGGCCGGCGGTCGCGATGGCGTTGTTCCTCTTGGTCGGGTCCTCGATCGGCCTGCTCGGTAGCGGCGGGTCCGTCTTGACGGTGCCGATCCTCATCTACGCGGCCGGATTGGGGGTCAATGAGGCGATCGCGGCGTCGCTCCTGATCGTCGGTTGTGCCAGCGCGATCTCAGCCTTCCGTGCCCATCGCCAAGAGCAGGTCAACGGACGCCTGGTGACGCTGTTCGTGCTTCCGGGCACGCTGATGTCCTTCGTCGGCGCGCGCTTGACGCCCCTGGTGGACGAGCGACTGCTCCTGACCCTTTTCGGCGGCGCCATGGTCGCGATCGGCGCGGTTCTGGCCGTGAAGACCGGTCGACCGGGGCCCGAGGGGCCTGTCGTGTGCCGGCCCGGAGCCGCGCTGTCCGCGTCGATCGGCGCCCTGCTCGGTTTTCTTACGGGTCTGCTCGGTGTCGGGGGAGGGTTCCTGATCGTGCCCGCCATCGCGCTGCTCATGAAATGTTCCCTGCGAACCGCGATCGGCACTTCCTCGGCGATCATCGCGATCAACTCCCTGGCCGGCTATGCGGGCCACGCCGTTTCCTTCGCTGGCCACCGGCCGTGGATCGCGGCCTATCTCGGAGCGACCCTGGCCGGAGTCTGGATCACGCACCGCCGGGCCGGGGCCCCGGATGCGACCACCCTGCAGAGGGCGTTGGCCGCGCTCATCGTGACCGTCGGCGCGTTCTTGGCCCTCAAGAACGCGTTGTAACCGTATCCAACAAGGAGGCCGCGCATGACCACCGTCTTTCGTCAGCTGTACGACAACGTCTCCTCGACGTACACCTATCTTCTGGCCGATGGGCTCACGCGCGAGGCGCTGATCATCGACCCCGTGTACGAACTGCACGCGCGTGATCTTGCGCTGCTACGGGAGCTGGGTCTCCGTCTTACGGCAACGCTCGATACGCACTGCCATGCGGACCACGTGACGGGCGCCTGGCTCATGCGGCAGGCAACCGGCTGTCGGATCGGTCTATCCAGGTCCTACGGCGCGCGCAACGTCGATCTTCCGCTCGAGGAGGGGTCGCGGGTGACGTACGGGAAGGGCTGGCTGGACGTCTGGTCGACGCCCGGACACACTGACGGCTGCCTCTCGTTCGTCCTGCATGACCGCTCGATGGTGTTCACCGGCGATTGCTTGATGATCCGGGGGGCCGGACGCACGGATTTCCAGCAGGGCGATGCCCGCAAGATGTACCGTTCGATCCATGATCGGTTGTTCGCGCTACCGGAGGCGTGCGCGGTGTACCCGGCGCACGACTATGACGGGCGGTGTTCCAGCACGATCGGCGAGGAGAAATTGCACAACACCCGCATCGGCGGAGGGGCCAGCGAGCGGGATTTCGTCGGTTACATGAAGAACCTCAACCTGCCGCATCCCAAGAAGATCGCCATCGCGCTGCCCGCTAACATGCGCTGCGGCGAGCCCGAGACCGGCATCTATCCCTCCTACGCGGCATGGGGACCCGTGGAGCAGAGCTACGACGGCATCCCGCAGATCGCCCCTGAGTGGGTGGCCGCGCATGCGGGACGCGCGTTGATCGTCGACGTGCGGGATGCGGAGGAACGCCGTGGCGATCCCGGGTCGATCCCGGAGGCGTTGGGACTGCCTCTGGATGAACTCACCAAGCGTATGGCGGAGGTCCCCAAAGACCGGCCCGTGATCATGGTCTGCCGATCGGGCCGGCGATCGGCTCAGGCGACCGTGTTGCTTCGTAAGAGCGGGTATACAGATGTCGCCAGTCTCAAAGGCGGCATGCTGGCCTGGAACAACATCGCCGGAAGAGCTGACAACTAGCACGCGAACCGCTTACCAAGAGCTCGGAGCCTATCGGGGCGAATGTGCTGGCGGGCAAGAAGCTCGCCGACGCGATCAAGTCGCCGGCCGTGCAGGCCCTGCTCAAGAAGATGAAGAGCTATCTGGATCAGATCGCCAAGATCGATCCGGCTTTCACCAAGGACAAGATCACGCTGGCTCTGAACGGTATCGTCAACCAGCACCTGGTCCCCGCCACACCCTAGTTCGAGGGTCGACGGTCAGCGCTGTCCGTCGTAGAGTTCGGCCAGGGTCCGGTACAGGTGAGGCGTCCTCAGCGCCCTGGACGTCATGTAGCCCAGGAGAGAGGCGAGCATGACGGGCAAGAGCGCCGCATGGTGGCCGGTCATCTCATAGATGATCACGAAAGCCGTGATGGGGGCCTGGATCGCCGCCGCGAGAAAGGCCGCCATCCCCATGATCCCGCACATCGCCACCGGTTGTTGCAGTATCGAGCCCACCCACGCCCCGAGACCCGAACCCATCGATAAGCAGGGCGCAAAAATACCGCCGGCGATCCCGGACCAGTACGTGCAGAGCGTCGCCGTGATCTTGGTCGCGAAGAAGGTGAGCGGATGCTGGTCCAGATGGCCGCGGACGTACCGTTGGGCGGCGATGTTGCCGGGACCCGCGATGCCGTCCATACCGGAGCTGATGAGCGCCAGGAGGACCCAGCTGAGCAGGACCACCACCGCCACGCGCCAGGCGCCCCGCAAAGCCGCCGTGCGCCGCCGGCCCCAGATGAGCAGGGTCGAGAAAACCGCTCCCATGAGGCCGCACAGCAGGCTGACGGACAGCACCGCCGGGACGCCGACCTCCTCGGGGCTGGCCAACCGGCCGAAATACACGTAGTCCCCGGTCAGCGTCTTGGCCGCCAAACCCGCGATGATGATGGCCATAAGGACCATCTCCTTGATGCTGGAGAAATAGTCCGATGACAACTCCTCGATCGCGAACGTGACCCCGGCCAGCGGCGTGTTGAAGGCCGCCGCCAATCCGGCGGAGCCGCCGGCGATGACCGCCGAGCGCATGTTGAACGGTATCCGGCACAGACGGTGGAGGATCAGGGTCAGCGAGAAGAACAGGCACGCGGCGATGTGGACGGTCGGACCCTCGCGGCCGGTGGAAGCTCCGGCCCACAGTCCGAGCAGGATGGCCGAGACTTTGACCCAGAGCGTGCGAAAGGAGACGAGCGGGTACAGTCGCGCGAAGGTCTTCTCGTCCAGATGGCGCGCCGCCGAGATCGTCTGCGGGATACCCGCGCCGTCGGCGAGCGGGGAGATGCGCCGGATGATCTCGATCGAAAGAAGGAAGAGCAGGGGGGTCGTCACCCAGGCCCAGTCGCCCGAACGGTCGGGGGTGATGCGGTGCGCGTAGACCCACTCGAACGAGCGCATGAACAGGACACACCCGGCCCCCGTCAGGATGGCGGCCAGGATGTAGATCGCCATACTGAGCCCGTACCGGTGATGCATCAGCTTCTCATAGACCCGCTGTGCCGGGGAAAAACCGAATTTCATATCCCCATCATATCACGAGCACGGTCGCGGGCCCCAGGATACCGGGCCCCGGAGCGGTACTTTGGGGTATAATGCCCGCATGTCCCTGCTCACAGAGATCTTCCGTAACAAGGCCCGCACGTTCTCGCTCGAGGTGTTCCCGGCCAAAACACCCGAAGGACACGCCAAACTGCTCGAAACCCTCAAGGGTCTGTGCGCGCTCAAGCCGGATTTCATCTCCTGCACCTACGGGGCGGGGGGCGGCAGTCGCGAGCGCACGCTCGAGGTGGTCCAGCACATCGAGAGCGTCCATGGCATCGCGGCGATGGCGCATCTGACGTGCGTGTCGCACACGCGCTCGGAAATGACCGCCATCCTCGATGATATCCGCGGCCGCGGCATCTCCAACATCCTGGCCATGCGCGGGGATCCGCCCAAGGAACAGCCGGACTGGAAGCCGGGTCCGGAGCATTTCAAGTACAGCTCGGAGCTCGTGGCGTACATCCGCGGCCGCTATCAGGGTGACGTGGCCATCGGCGTGGCGGGTTTTCCGGAGGGTCATCCGCTGGCCGCCGACCGCGAGGCTGACGCTCGAGTCCTGAGGGAGAAGGTCCGGTCCGGAGCGGATTTCGTGATCACGCAGTTGTTCTTCGACAACAAGGACTATTTCGACTACGTGGAGCGCCTGAGGCGTCTGGGGGTGCAGGCGCGCGTGATCCCGGGCGTGCTGCCGGTGACCGACTACGCCGCTCTCTTGAGGTTCTGCGCGCTGTGCGGTGCGACGGTCACGCCCGAGGTCCGCGGGATCTTCGAACCGCTGGCCGGAGACCCTCAAGCCACGCTCAAGGCCGGCATCGCGTACGCGATCCGGCAGTGCCGTGCGCTCCTGGAGGGCGGCGCGCCGGGCATCCACCTCTACACGCTCAACCGGATCCACCCGACGGACGCCATCCTCGGGGCCATCCGCCCGCCAACGGGGTCTTCTTAAAAGTATTTGACATCCCCCGGGGGAGTGGTATACTCCCCGTGTAGTTCGGTTAACGTTGTTTTTGAAGCTTGCAAGACTAGTTCAGAAGCCGCGGATCGACTCGACCGCGGCTTTTTCAGTTCTACGGGCCCAAAGACACAAATCAGCAGTAAGAGTCTAAAATAAAGAAGGAAGCAAAGAAAATGGCACAAGGAACCGTTAAGTGGTTCAGCGACCAAAAAGGCTATGGTTTCATCACTCCTGAGGGCGGCAAGAAGGACGTTTTCGTCCACTTCTCAGCGCTCGAGGGTGAGGGTTTCAAGACCCTGGCCGAAGGTCAGCTCGTGTCGTTCGACATCACGACGGGCCCGAAGGGCGAGCAGGCCGCGAACGTCAAGAAGCTCTCGTAAGAGCCTCTCTTCACGGCGTCCCCCGCATCCGCTTGGATGCGGGGGATTTTTTTTGTCCGGAGCGGCCGGATTGACAGCGCGCTCCATCCTATCTAGGCTGTTGTCATGAAGATCGAACACCTTTCAGAGTTAGGGCCCGGGCGCGCCGGTGTGGTCGAGGGTTATGATGTCCATGACCAAACGACAGAGCGTCTGAGGGAGCTCGGCCTGGTTTCCGGTACGCGCGTGCAGGTCAAGCGGCTGGCGCCTCTGGGCGACCCGATGGAATTGTTCCTACGCGGCTACTGCCTGTCCGTCCGGCTCGAGGATGCCGCTCGGATCCGAGTGCGCCTTGAGGCCTGAGTTGCCTACCGCTCCGCGGACGTCTTCGGCCCTCTCCAAGATCGCTCTCCTGGGCAACCCCAACGCGGGCAAGACCACTCTTTTCAACACCCTGACGGGCCTGCGGCACAAGACCGCCAACTATCCGGGTGTCACCGTCGAGCGGCGCGAGGGAGCGCTCGATCTCGGCGGCGGCCGCAAGGTCCGTGTGTTCGATCTACCCGGATCCTACAGCCTCCTGGCCAAGTCTCCCGATGAGGAGGTCGTCCGGGCCCTTCTGGCCGGAGAGATGGGGGAGGCCGACAGGCCCGATCTGGGCGTGCTCGTCGTAGACGCATCCAATCTCGAGCGCAACCTGTATCTGGCCCTGCAGATCATCGACACCGGACTGCCCGTGGTCGTGGCGCTGAGCCTTTGGGACGTCGCCGCCGAGAAGGGGCGTTGTCCCGACATCCAGGAGCTCTCGAGCGAGTTGGGTGTGCCCTGCGTGCCCGTGATCGGTCATCGCGCTCGGGGGACCCGCGCCCTGGTCGAAGCGGTGCGGAGCAAGCTCGACGCGGTGAGCGCGGTTCCTGGGCCGCGTCCCGACCTCCGTGCGGCGGCGCTCGTCAGCCCCGAAGAGAGGTACGCGAGGATCGAAGCGATCATGCGCCGCGTCCATGCCGCCGCCTCCTCCGCGGGGGCGCGGCGGACGGTCTCTGATGAGATCGACCGGTGGGTGACCCACCCGGTGTGGGGATGGGTCTTCTTCGTGGCGGTGATGGCGCTGATCTTCCAGTCCATCTTTACCTGGGCCTCACCGCTGATGGACCTCATCGAGTCGGGCATGATGGCCCTGTCGGAGACGTCGGGGGCACTGCTGCCGCCCGGACCTTTTCGCAGTCTGGTGTGCGACGGCATCCTGCCGGGCGTCGGCAATGTCGTGATCTTCCTGCCCCAGATCCTGCTCCTGTTCTTTTTCATCACGTTCTTCGAGGATTTCGGATATCTGGCGCGGGCGGCTTTCGTGCTCGACCGCTTGATGCGCCGGGCGGGGCTCAATGGCAAGGCTTTCCTGCCGCTGTTGAGCTCCTTCGCCTGCGCGATCCCGGGTATCATGGCCACGCGCACCATCGCCGACCGCAAGGACCGGCTCGTCACCATCCTGGTCTCGCCGCTCATGAGCTGCAGCGCCAGACTGCCGGTGTACGCGCTCCTGATCGGGGCCTTTGTGCCTCCGATACCCGTGCTGGGCCCGATGGACCTCAAGGGCGCCACACTGCTCGGCTTGTACCTGCTCAGCATCGGCGCGGGTCTGTGCGTCGCCGCCGTTCTTCGCCGGACGATGCTGTCCGGTCCCCGGTCACCCTTCGTGCTCGAACTGCCGCCTTATCGCCTCCCGCACCTGAAGACCATCCTGTCGTTGACGTGGGAAAGAGGGCAGGTGTTCCTGGCTAACGCCGGCAGTATCATCCTGGCCATCTCCGTGGTGCTGTGGTTCCTCGCCAGCCATCCCCAGGACCCGGAGATCCGCGCCCGTCACGAGGTCCTGCGCGCTCAGGCGGCCGCGTCGATGGAGGCCGGGCCAGAGCTCGACGCCCGCCGAGACGAGATCGACCGCTCTCAGGCCGGCGAACAGTTGCGGCACAGCTATGCGGGACGTCTGGGGCGCTTGATCGAGCCTGTCATCCGGCCGCTGGGATTCGACTGGAAGATCGGCGTGGGGCTCGTGGCCTCATTCGCGGCGCGCGAGGTGATGGTGAGCACTCTTGCGGTCATCTACAATATCGAGGATGGCGGCAACGGGTCTTCCGATCTGGCTACGGCCCTTCGGGAGGAGACGGACCCGATCACGGGCCGGCCGGTCCACACCCCGCTGACCGCGCTGTCGCTGATGGTCTTCTTCGTGCTGGCCTGTCAATGCATGTCCACGGTCGCGATCGTCCGCAGAGAGACCAATGGCTGGCGTTGGCCGATCTTCATGATCGTGTACATGACGGCGCTGGCGTGGACGGCGTCGTTCGTGGTGTTCCAGATCGGGCGGAGGATGGGATGGGGTTGAGCGGTGGGGCTCAAGAGGCGCTGGTCGCCGTCTTGGCCGCGCTGGCCGCGGGCTATCTCGTGGTCCGGCGTCTGCGCCGGCGCAAGTCCTGCTGTGGCGCGGACGGAAAGTGCCCGGCGCTTCGGGGCTCTTCCGGTCAAGCGCCCGTAAAACGCGCGGATAAGTGACTGGGGTCACTTGACGGGCCGTGGTGCTGATGTCATCATGAGTGCTATTCCGCGTCAGTTGGCGGATCTGATCGATTCATGCTCGGGCTACTGGAAAGGATCGATGCACCACATCCTGAACAATCGCGGTCGACTCTGTCTGATCGTTCTCGTGTGTTCGCTGATGAGCGTTCCGGCTACGGCCGACGAGCAGGCCCGGGCCGACAAGCCCGCCGCGGCCGGCAAGTATCCCGCCTTCGGCCTGACCGAGCCTCAGGCCACGCTCAAGCACGGGGCCAAGGTCTACGAGACCTATTGCGCCGGATGTCACGGCCCCAAGGGGGACGGTCAGGGTCCCGCGGCGCGCTTCCTCGATCCCAAGCCGCGTGACTTCAGGACGGGCCAGTTCCGATTCAGTTCCCGACCATCCGGCGAGCTGCCGACGGACGAGGATCTGATGCGCACCATTAAGGAAGGACTGCATGGGACTTCCATGCCCGCCTGGAACCTCCTGCCCGAACAGGACCGCAAAGCCGTCATCGAACACCTGAAGACGTTCGCACCCGAAGTCTGGTCCAACGCGGCTCCCGCCGCGGTGACGGTCGTTGCCGAAGACCCCTTCTACGGCCTGGATCGTTCCGAGGCGATCGCCCGGGGCGAGAAAGCCTATCATGGCCTGGCCCAGTGCTACAGCTGTCACCCGGTCTATGTGGCCCCGGCCGCGCTCAATGAGGCCCGGGCGTCCTACGGGATGCCTCCGCTGGCCAGCGTTCGTCCGGACCCGCGGCGCTCCAAGTCGACCACCAACGAGAGCGGGGACGCGCTCCTGCCGCCGGATTTCACCTGGAACAAGCTCAAGCGCGGCGAGGACCTGCGTGAGCTGTACCTGACCGTGGCCAACGGCATCGGTGGAGCGGCCATGCCCACCTGGAAAGGCATCCTCTCCGAGGAGGATCTGTGGGGGATGGCGTATTATATCCAGGACTTGGCTTCTCGGCGTCCGAAGCTCGTGACCGAAAATGACCTGAAGGACCGCAGTCACATGATCGAAGCGGCCGAGGCGGAGCGCCTCGCTTATGAGAAGGCGGAATCCGAGCGGCAGAAGGCCGAAGCGGAGGCCGCGCGCACAGCCCAAGAGAACGCCCAGCCGGCCGTCACCGTGCCGGCGACGGCATAGAGGAGATCGGAGTGGTCGAAACCCATCCGGATACGCTGGTCGACAGACGGCTGGTCAAAGCCCACCTCATCGCGGCGCTGGTGTTCCTGGCCGTGGGTCTCCTGGGAGGGTTGCTGTACTCGCTGCAGCTGCTGCAACATTATCCTTTGGCCGGCATCGAGATCTTCTCGGCGGGCCGCATCCGCATGGTGCACACGGCGTCGGTGGCGTACGGGTTCATCGTCAACGGATTCCTGGGCGCTCTCAACTGGGCCGTGCCTCGCCTGACCGGCAATCGCACCTGCCACCGCTATCTGGGCTGGTTCATCTTCGTGGCCTGGCAGGTGATCCTGCTGGCCAGTGCCGTCGGGATCATGTTCGGCTACGCGCAAGGTGTCGAGTGGGCCGAGACCCCGGTCTTCATCGATCCGGTCGTGGTGCTCGGGCTGATCCTGGTGGCGGTGCATTTCCTTGCCCCGATCATGCGCACCGGCGACAGGAACCTCTACGTATCGCTCTGGTACTTCTCCGTGGCGTTCATCTGGACGATCTTCGTCTACATCATGGGCAACTATTTCCCCGAGTTCTTCGTGCCGGGAGCCGCCGGCGCGGCGCTGGCGGGGCTCTTCATCCATGACCTGGTCGGACTGCTCGTGACGCCGCTGGGGTGGGGGTTGATGTACTATTTCGTGCCCATCCTTCTGCGCAAGCCGATCTGGAGCCACGGCCTGTCGCTGATCGGGTTCTGGGGCCTGGCGTTCTTCTACCCGCTCAACGGCATACACCACTTCTTCTACAGCCCGATCCCCATGTACCTGCAGTACGGCGCGATCATCGCCACCATCGCCGTCGAGCTCATCGTCACGACGGTCATCGTGAACTTCTTCATCACACTGGGCCGCCAGTGGGGCCTCCTGGGCGCGCGGATCGCGCTCCGGTGGTTCTACATGGGCATGATCCTGTATTTCATCACCTGTCTGCAGTGCTCGTTCCACACGACACTGACGTTCCAGAAGATCATCCACTTCTCGGACTGGGTGGTCGGGCACGCGCACCTGGTCATGTTCGGCGTGTTCGGATTCTGGATCTTCGGTATGATCAACTACCTGTGGCCGCGCGTCACAGGACACGAATGGTACTCGACCCGGCTCAACGAGTGGCACTACTGGATCACGGTGATCTCGTTGTGGGTGATGGTCA
The DNA here is from genome assembly GCA_022072175.1 of Candidatus Omnitrophota bacterium. Classification (GTDB taxonomy): domain Bacteria; phylum Omnitrophota; class Gorgyraeia; order 2-02-FULL-51-18; family 2-02-FULL-51-18; genus JAJVIE01. Next base: position 248,442 of record JAJVIE010000003.1, read on the forward strand.
TCGATCTGACGGCCGCCGGTCTGGTGCAGGGCTTCATGTGGCGGGCGCTGGCACCGTGGGAGGAGACGCTCAAGGCCTCCATGCCGTTCTGGCTGATACGGTCGATCTCGGGTACGACGATCATCATCGCGCAGGGCCTCTATTTGTATAACGTCTGGCAGACCGCGCGGGGCAGGAGCGCCCGCCGTCCCCAGGAGGCCGCGCCCGCGGCCGGGGCGGCGTAGCCATGGAAAAATTCCGGACCATCTTCCTCGTCGCGGGCATCGCGCTGTTCGCGTTCTCGGTGCTGGTGATGGGCGTTCTGCCGTGGCTGTCGTTCAAGGACGAGCCGATCCTCACCGTGGAGCAGCTGGCTCAGAAGATGACCACGGATTTCGTGGACCTTTCGGAGCGCTATCCCGAGAGCTTCAAGAAGCACTACGGCGAGGTTTCTTCGGCGTCCTACGCGGAGGCGCTGGAGTTGGGCCGTAAGATCTACGTCCGTGAGGCCTGCTGGCACTGCCACTCGCAGTACATCCGGCCCGTTTCCAACGAAGACAAGCGTTGGGGCCCGGTGTCCGAGGCGTTGGAATACCAGAACGTCCTGCAGATGCCGCCGCTTTTCGGCACACGCCGTGTCGGCCCTGACCTCATCCGCGAGGCCGGCCGACGCAGCAACGACTGGCATGTGGCGCATTTCCACAACCCCGTGGACGTCGTGCCGACCTCGGTGATGCCGAGCTATCCGTGGTTCTTCGACAAGGACGGCCAGCCCAACAAGCAGGGATTGGCCATCGTCACCTACGTCCAATGGCTCGGCAGCTGGCTGGCGGACAAGCCCGCCGCTCCGGCCGAGGAGAAGGCCGCATGACCGTACCGCGCGAGGGAAGGTCCAGGACCAAGACCGTGATCGTCGTGCTCATGGGCGTGTTCATCCTGATCCCCGGAGCGATCGGGTTCGGGGACAAGCTCTATCAATTCTTCCAGGTCCTGATCCGTGATGAGAAGGGCGGCCGCTTCGCTCTGGTGCCGATCGCGACCTATCTCGGCGTGAGCGCCGGGTTCTTCTTCATCCTCGTCTGGGGGGCGCTCAAGGGCATGCTCTCGGACATCGAGGGCCCCAAATACCGCATGCTCGAGCAGGAAGAGGAGCTCGACGCTTCCGAGCGGGCGGGGGCGGGGCGATGAACTCTCACGAGAACCCCAAGGACACCGGCCAGTCCCGCAGTGATGAGGACCGCTTCATCGCTTACGAGACCAATCGTGTTCCCTGGTACATCCATGTGATGTGGGCGACCTTCGCTGTCGCGGGCATCGTGTACCTGCTACGCAACGCGCTGAGCGATTTTCTGCTCTGGTGGTGAGCGGAGCCCCCTCCGCGGCCCGTCCCGCGGGCGTCCTCGAGCCGGGATCCCCCGGCACAGATCCTTCCATGGACCCGCCTCCCGCGCCGACCTGCGCGCACTGCGGGTTCGCGCTTGGTTCTCCGAGCGGCCCCGGCGAAGGTCCGCGGTTCTGCTGTTACGGCTGTGTCTTCGCGCATCAGGTGCTTGCGGGCTCTCCGGACGGACGTCAAGTCTCCTGGGCGCTGGTCCAGTTGGGCATCGCGGCTTTTCTGGCCATGAACGTCATGGGGTTCGGCCTGGCGCTGCACGCCTCCTCGGTGTATCCGGACTTCTACGAGGTCATGGGACGTCCCGGGCGGGTGTACGACGAACTCCTGCGTTATCTGCTCCTGGCCCTCAGCGCTCCGGTCCTGCTCCTGGTGGGCGCGCCTCTCTTGGAGAACGTGATCCACGAACTCCGGGCGCGCCGTTGGGGGATCGACGGGTTCATCGCGCTGAGCGTGGCGGCGGCCTTCGGGTATTCGATGGTCTCCACTGCGCGGGGGACGGGCCCGATCTACTACGATGTGGCCGTCATGGTGCTGGTCTTCGTGACGTTGGGGCGTTACCTCGAGGCGCGTTATCGCTATCGCGCATCCCGATCGCTGGAGGCACTGCTGACGGACAAGGTCGATGAAGCCCGCCGTCTGGAAGGCCCATCCGAGCAGATGGTCCTCGCTTCGGAGCTGGCTCCCGGTGATCGCATCGTGGTCCGGGCCGGTGACCGTATCCCCGCCGACGGACGAGTGCAGAAGGGATCGATAGTGGTGGACGCCTCGCTGATGACCGGTGAGGCGCTGCCCGTCACCAAGACCCCCGGCGACGGCGTCTGGTCCGGAGCCACGGTCGCCGAGGGGCAGGCCGAACTTTGCGTCACGCACCGCAGTTCGGAGTCCTGGACGGCGCGCCTGCGCTCGACGCTCGAACAGGCTCGCCGCACCAAGTCCCCGGTCGAGCGTTCGGCCGAGCGTATCGTCGTGATCGTGACGGTGCTGACGGCGTTGTGCGCCGCGGCCGCTGCCGTGCTCGGAGCCCGGGAGCATGGGCTCATGGCCGGCGTGCTCAGGGCGCTGTCCGTGCTCGTCATCGTCTGCCCGTGCGCTCTGGGGGCGGCGATCCCGCTGGCCTTGTGGCGATCCTATGAGCGGATCGTTTCGAGCGGCGTGCTGTTCAAGGACCTGGCGCTCCTGGAGGCGCTCTCGAAGGTCCGCGGTGTCTTCATCGACAAGACCGGCACGCTGACGGACGGCCGTCCCGCACTGGAGCGGGTCCGCGGGGACGGCACCTATACGGACGAGACGCTCCTGTTGCTTGCCGGGTCTCTGGCCCGCGCTTCCCACCATCCGTTCTCCCGGGCGGTCGTGGAGGAAATGGGGCGACGGCGTCTGGTGCCGCTCGGCGTGGACGATCTGAGGACCGTGACAGGGCAGGGGTTGAGCGGTACCATCGGAGCGTACGGATCGGTGGCCATGGGCCGTCCGGAATATCTGGCGGGCTTGGGCGTGGTTCCGTTGGAGCTGCCCGCCGAAGCGTCGGGGGAGGCGCTCGGGGCCTTCGAGTTGTCGGTCGGAGGACGGGCGGTGGGGCGGTTCGTTTTTCGCGAGAACGTGCGGCCCGAAGCCGCCGCCGCGGTCGCCGGGTTGAAGAAATTGGGCGTCCGCGTCGAGGTCCTGACGGGGGACGGGGGAGGCGCTGCCGTGGCCGTGGCCAGGGAGCTGGGCATCGAAGCCGTTACCGGGCTGACGCCGGAGGACAAGCTCGAGCGGGTCCGGTCGTGGGAGGAACGCAACGGCCCCGCCCTTGCGGTGGGCGAGGGACTTAATGACGCTCCGGCCTTGGCCGGTGCCAGCGTCAGTGTCGCGATGGGCGGAGCTCTGGCGCGCACGCAGGAAGCGGCGGACTTCTGCTTGCCCGACGATGACCTGTCGCGCCTGCCGCGCCTGGTGGCCGAAGCCCGCGGCACGCTGCGGAGGATCCGCGTGAACCTCTTTTGGGCGTTCTTCTACAACGGCCTTGCGGTGCCGCTGGCCGTATCGGGGCGCGTGAACCCGATCATCGCGGCGTTGGCGATGATCGTCTCGAGCGCTTGTATCATCCTGCATTCCCTGCGAAACGAAAGGACGCGACATGAGCCGTGAGGAGAACCTGAGGCGATTGGAACAGCTCCGTAACCAGGTCCGCGTGCTGGAGGATGAGTTGGCCCGCCCGGAGCCCGGCGAGCACTGGGCCGAAGGGCGGTATTACACCGCCTATCATGTCCTGGCGGGGATGATGCTCGGATTTCTGGCGGCGGCATCGAGCTTGTTGTTCAACGTCGTCGGCTCCCTGCTCATCCGCCAGCATCCGATGGAGATCATCCGGGTGTACCTGACCTTTCCGCTCGGAGAGCGCGCTCTGTCCATCGAGTCCGGAGCGATCCTGGCCCTGGGCTGTTGTCTGTATCTGTCGACCGGCGTGGTGTTCGGCGTCCTGTTCCATCTGGTGTTGAGCCGCTTCTTCGAGGGTCGCCCGCCGGTCCAGCGTTGGGGGGTGGTCACCGCGATGGGTCTGGCGCTGTGGGTCGTCAACTACTACGGGGTGCTCTCTTGGCTCCAGCCGGCCTTGTTCGGTGGCGATTGGATCGTGCGTCTGGTGCCGGCGTGGGTGGCCGCGCTCACGCACCTGGTCTTCGCTTGGACGCTCTTGGTGGCCGACGATCTCGGACGCTTCGACCGTGAGGGACATCTGAAATAGACACCGCACAGACGCTTCCTTGGATGGCCGCCGGGGCGGCGCTCGGACTGGCCTCATCAGCGCACTGTCTGGGGATGTGCGGTCCCATCGCGATGGTCGCATCCTCACGGCCAGGGTCATCCTCCGCGGGGACCTTGGGACGATCGATGGACCTGTGCTGGTTGGTCCTCGGCAAAGCCCTGACCTATGGCTGTATCGGGCTGTTCTCCGGTTGGTCGGGCCGCGCGTTGGTCCGCTGGACCGGCTGGGAAGGATTGGGACACGCCTTGCCGCTGGTCAGTGGTGTGACGCTGGTCCTTGCGGGCCTGGTGACGCTGGGCGCGCTGCGCGGTCTGGAGCCGCGCCTCCACGCGATCGAGACGCGCCTGGGCGTGCTGTTGGCCTCGCACGCCGGAGCTCGCCGCACACCGGGATCCTCGCTGGCCGCCGGGATGCTCTGGGGTCTTCTGCCTTGTCCGATGGTGCTGGTGCCGGCCGTCGGCGCGGCCATCGCCGGTGGGGCCGGCGGACCGAGGGGCGCTTATCAGGGTTTCTTCATCATGGTCGGGTTCGGATTGGGGACGGCTCCGGCGCTCTTCGCCGGAGGGTTGGGTCTAGGACGCCTCTTATCGACGCTCCGCGGTCCGACGCGGCCCGTTTGGCCGGGCGCCGCTTTGATCGCGGCGGGCGGGGCGTTCATCTATCTCTCGCTGAGCATGAACGCCCCGGGACATCCCTGTCACTGATCGGGCGTGCTCCGCTGTCCGACCTGTTGTAGGATGTTGTCCGGAGGATCCCCCATGACCCGTATCCGTATCCGACCGGAACGACTTGTTGTCCGCTTCCGCGCGATCACCCGCGCGGCCTTCTGTGTCATCCTTTTCGGGTGTGCCGCCGCGACGTCCGCCGCGGCGATCGACGAGGCTCTCGTGGAACGGCTCGATCTGTCGACGCGGGCTTTCCGGGAGCTGATGGCCTCGCCGGATACCGAGGTGCCATCGGCCCTGCTGCGTCAGGCGGAGGCGGTCGTGATCTTTCCCAGGACGATCAACGCGGCTTGGGGGATCGGCGGCCAGTACGGCAAGGGCGTGGCGCTTCGCAGGGATCCCAAGAGCGGCAAGTGGAGCTCGCCGGCCTTCTACACGCTCGGTGGGATCACGATCGGACCTCAGATCGGCGGCCAGGCGATCGACATCGTGCTGGTCGTCGTCAACGCCAAGGGCCTCGACAGTCTGCTCAAGTCCAAGAGTACGCTCGGAGCGGATGCCGGGGTGGCCGTGGGGCCCGCGGGCCGCAACGTCGCGGCGACGACGGATCTGCGGCTGAAGTCCGAGATCTATTCCTACTCCAGGGCCAAAGGCCTGTACATCGGCCTCTCGCTCAAAGGCGCCGTCGTCGCTCCCGACAACTCCGCCAACGCCGATTACTATGGTTCGGAGAAGAGCGCCGCGGACATCCTGCTCAAGACCGTCGGACCTCATTCGAAGCATGATGCCGCGCTGCTCAGAGAACTGCGCCGCCATACTTCAACAGGATCCTGGCTGCCTCTGACGGTCACCGCTCTGGCCGTCGCGCTCGTCGCCGTCGCGTACGCAAAGTCGCGCGCCAAGCGTTGATCGGTTGTCATAGACAGGCGGTGCCGGACCTTTGATATAATATTATCCCAAACGAAAGGTCATCACCATGTCCGCCTCACAGCAGCATCGCCAGAAAGCCCTCGATCATATCCGGCATCTTCTGGACCGCCTCGTGTCTGGGCCGGCCCTCTCCGAGCGGGCACCGGTCGACGCTCGTATCCAGGCCTTCATCGACCGATATCTGGCGGACCTGGGACCGTCGATGCGCGCTGAGCTGCCGAGGGATACTTTCGTGCTCGATCGCGCGGGTCTGGCGCGGGAGCTGTCCCTGCCTCACGACTCTAACGTGTTCGAGTCCGACATCGTCACCGCCTACCGCCTGAAGCAGGGCATCCTGCACAACCCCAAGAGCGACCGCCGCACCACGCAGGGCGTCTTCCATGTCGCCGAAGGCGGGCTGGCGATCCCCGACGACAAGATCGCGGTGCCCAAGCCGGTCTTCGCGCGGCTTCTCCAGGAGGCGTTACGCCCCCCGGCCCCGCTGCTCAAGCTGCCGTTCACGGCCAACGACCCCAGGCCGCACGGGACGTTCGTGTCGCTGCTCATGCGGCCGGTCGTGTGTCCCGATGTGAAAGGCGTGCTGAAGGAAAAAAGCCTCGAAGTGCGTTTTTTCGTACCCGGCAACCTGGTCGGTAATCTTGATTTCGTGGAGTCGATCTTCGGCAACGCGGGCGACCCCTATCTGCCCGAGAACGACGCGGCGCTGGACTGTGAGCACTGGACCGGCAATACCGGCTGTGTCATCCTGGCCCCGCACCTGATCTACCTGCGAAAGAAGGACCTCGGGCTCCCCCACTACGACCAGGCGACGCCCCGGCAGCGCCGCGACGGTCAGTGCTGGAAGGACGCGGGGGAGTTGTACAACGAAGGCGGCGCGTTCAAAGTGACGGCGCGTGACGCCTCCGGAGTCGTCGTTACGGTGATCGCGGACAACTATTTCGGCTACTGCAAAAAAGAGGTCAAGACGCAGATCGGGCTGTCGGCTAATCTCTGCGGCCTGACCGAGGAAGAGCACTCCGGGGCTGCGCTGGCCTTCGCCAGCTACGATCTGGGCGATGATTTCGCGCTCGATCCGACCTTGGCGAGGACGCTCAATACGTTCGATGATGTGCGGCGGCTGTACGGTGAGCACATCGAGGTCCACCCGGAGGGTTATGCCCGCGACAAGCGGTATCCGGAGATCCTGTATGTCCCCGAGGACGCGAAGTTCAGTCTGACCGAACAGCGCATCCACTGGCGCCGGGGAGGCAAGGACGTGTCCATCCGCCTTTCGGCCAACTACCGCTATGTCCTGCCGTCCGGTTACAAGGTCCACATGAAGAAGCAGACCGGCGGCTATGCCTGGCACCTGGTGGGCACCAACGCCGAGGGCGTCTTGTGCCACAAGCCCTGTACCGTCTCCGGCGGCGGCAAGTCGGAGATCTCCAAATCCATCGTCGACGCCATGATCCAGGGCCCGGTCTTCGTTACCGATCTGCATCGGGACCTGGAGGCGGTGGACGCGCTGCTCAAGAGGGATTACTCGGACCGCTTCAAGACCCCGAGGCCCGACGAGAAGCCGAGCCGTCCGGTGCTCAGCCCGGAGCGATCGCTCGGTTCCGTCATCAAGCTCTTCACGGAGTCGGACGACTATACGGACGCGTACAACGCCTGGCTGCGCACCATCCCGGATCATTTGATGGAGGTGCTCCTGACCGTCAAGCGGTTGTATCACTCCTCGTGGGGTGAGGACTGGAAGAGCCGTTTTTCCGTCGATATCGTCAACGGACATTTGGGGCACGAGCTCAAGTTCAACAATCAGAAACTCATCGCCAACTACCTGCGCGTCGGGCGTGATACGGACGGGTCCTGGCGGATCTTCCGTGTGCGGCAGGACTACACGGCCGCCGAGAAGATCCAGTACGGGGACGACATCACCGTCTCCGTGACGTTGCCGGCGGACAGACTGCCCGGCATCAACCGCCGCTATCCGCATCCGAGCGTCAAGCTGATCCACAATTGCGAAAGCCACCTGTTCCAGAGGCCCGACGACGCGATCCATCGCGGCTATGACAAGCAGGCCGAGCAGGATATCGCTTCCTCGGGGACGTTCCTGTCCAACTGGGAGCCGCTGACGGTGGACAAGGCGCAGCGGATCGTCGAGGACGCCATCCATTTCGACCGCTATACCGCTCCGATGAAGGACCTGCTGTCGAGTTTCCTGCGCGACAGCGACGAGCAGGCCTTCGTGGTCTCCTCCGCCCATCCCAGGATCGTCGACGGCAAGCCGACGAAGAACCCCCGCTATCTGCAGAAAAGGCCGGATCGCCTGCAGCCGATGAAGAGCTATCTGGCCGAGACCGGAGCAAGACTGTACCGCGGTATCGGGGAGGACAAGCCGGTGTTCTTCGCCGTCAACGCGGTGCTGCCCGGCCGGCGCAGCAATCCGCCCGAGCCCAAGAACGGCGTCCCGGCCCTTGCGGTGTACAACCCGATCCACTATCAGGAGCTGCCCGAGCTGTTCATGGATTTCATCTCGTCGCTCACGGGCAAGTCGCCGTCCACGACCGGGTTCGGTTCGGAGGGCGCGATGACCAAAGGTCCTTTCAACGCGCTCCTGCCGATCTTCGATCTCAACAGCGCTCTGGTGTCGTTCATCCTCACCGGCTATCACGGATTCTCGTCGGCGGCGGGCTATGTCGGTCCCAAGGTCATGGTCGAGCACGACATCAGTCTGCTCGTACCCGAGATCTGGTGCCGCATGCGGCCCGAAGAGCAGGATCCCGCCTATCTCAAGGCCCACGGTCATCTGGAGAAGATCGACGACTACGAGCACAAGGGCCGGAAGATCAAAGCGAGCATCCTGGGCTGGAGGATCACGCAGAGGTTCGTCAACGCCTTCCTCGGACGCATCTTCTCCAATCCGCGCATCGTCATCACGCCGGAGATGCTGGCCCCGGAGCGGCAGGATCCCGAGCTCTTCGCCGAAGGCATCAACAACATCGTGATCACGATGAAGCGCGTCGCCGAACATTATTTCAACGACGGCGGGGTCGATGCGGCCTGCCCGCCCCTGCGCGCGCTCCTGCACGTGATGCGCGACGGCCACTATCAGGGCAAGGGGGTGGAGGATCCGTCGATCCGGACGCTCTTCACCCGGGAGACGCTGCTGGCCAGCGACTGGTACCGCCAGCGCCTCAAGACCCAGCAGCAGCGCGACACCGCGCTCTGGAACAGGCATGTGACGACGCTCAGGGATTTCCTGTCCACCCGCCCGGACGACGAAGCCACGGTCAAGCTCGGGCTCGCGCACCGCTATGAGCGCGCTCAGGCGGAGCTCAAGCGCGTCGGCTCTCCGGATTACCTGAAAGAACTGACGGGCACCATCGGGGCGGACCCGGAGGCGATCCGGCCGCAAGTCCGGGTGTGACGGCCGTCGGCTGGGCTCTTCTGGCCGCGTTGATCTGGGGTGTGGTGCCGGTGTTCGAGAAGATCGGCCTGCATCGCGTCCAGCCGCTGCCCGGGCTCTTCTACCGCTGTATCGGCGTCATGGTCGGCCTTGTGGCGCTGGCGATCTGGCTCGTCAAGCCCGCGGAGATCCGCCAGGTCGATACGCGCTCGGCGGCGCTGTTGATCCTCGGGGGCTTCCTGGCCAGCGTGGCGGCTCAGATCTGCTTCTACAGCGGGCTCAAAGCCGGGGAGATGTCCCGCGTGGTGTCCATCGCCGCGAGTTATCCGCTGATCACCTTCCTCCTGGGGGTCCTGCTCCTGGGTGAATCCCTGACCCCGCTCAAAGCGGCCGGTGCCTTCCTGATCGTCGGAGGGATCTGGCTGCTCAAGAGCGGCTGAACGATGCTCCCACGACGAAAGGGTCTCCGATGAACGCGCCTCAGAACCTCAAGCCCGATGAATTGCTGAACCTCTTGCGTTGGCGCTATGCCACCAAACAGTTCGATCCCGCGCGGCGCATCACCGATGAGCTCTGGCGCGCGCTCGAGGAGGCGCTGGTGTTGAGCCCGTCCTCGTACGGTCTCCAGCCGTGGCGCTTCATCGTCGTCACGGACCCCGCGGTCAAGGAGCGTCTTTTGCCCGTATCGTGGGGACAGCGGCAGGTCGTCGACTGCTCGCATCATGTCGTGTTCCTGGCCAAGCAGGAGATCACCGAGGCGGACCTCGACCGCTACATCGGACGCGTACTCGAGGTGCGCGGAGGCACGCGCGAGTCCATGAAGATGTACAAGGATTTCATGCTCAAGGACCTGGTGAACGGACCCCGCAGCCGCATCATCCCGGAATGGGCGGCGCGGCAGGTCTATATCGCTCTGGGCAACTTCATGACCTCCGCAGCGGCGCTCGGTGTGGACACCTGCCCGATGGAGGGTATCGATCCGGCCAAGTACGACGAGGTCCTCGGGCTGTCCGGGAGCGGTTACGCCACCGTCGTCGCCTGTCCCGCCGGCTACCGGCTGGCCACGGACAAATACGCGGGTCTGGCCAAGGTCCGCTATCCCGCGGAGGACGTGATCCGCCGGAGTTGATCCGCTCTGCCGGAGGGACTTGAAAAATCGAGCCAATAGGTCTATACTGTTGAATGTCTAACATGTCGCACTATACATCGAACCTCAACGTTACGCCCGTAGTCGTCATCCGCAGCGCGGCCATTCGCGCGGCGGCGTGGCTTTGCTTCGGCCATTACCGTATGGCCAAGCGCGGTGGCGTGGGTTCGACGGGAGAGTCGGCAGAGTAGGACGTAGCAGGTAGCACCGGCAAATTTCGAAGAACCCACGACCTTACAGGTCGTGGGTTTTTTATTTGCCGGCAACATCAAATAAGGAGACAGCGATGATCAAGACCGTGAGCGCCTCCCGTATGGGGGGTAAGATCCGCTCGGACCGTCACCCGGTCCGGGTGACGGCGTTGTGGTACCTCAAGGACGCTCTTCTGAAGGAGCGTTACGAGACCTGCTCGGAGATCCTCTCGGTGGCGCGCGAGTTCGGCGCCACTGAGGGCGAGATCCAGGGTCTCCTGGAGGACCCCCGGCGTTCGCCCGGCTAAAGAGGCCGGTCGACGACCGAGCGTAGCGAGCGCCCTTCCGCCGGAGCCATCGTTCCGGTGGGAGGGCGTCTTCGTGTCCGGGCGATCGGCCGTCGTTGACCGCGCCGTTCGGTTGGTTTAGACTCATCTGCGGATGAAGAAAAAACAGCGCCGGCATATCCTCGACAACGCCCGTCAGCGCTCCGCCGAGCAGTTGGCCTCCGAGTTGGGGTTGCCGCTCAGCGAGGTCCGGCGTGTGCTGGCCGAGGCCGGTCCCGCCGCGGCGCCGACATCCGCCTCGACGGCCGTCGTGACCGCCGGACCGCAGGGCCCGAGCTGGCGGCACATGGGGTTGGTGGCCGCAGTCGCGCTGGCATTGCGGGCGGTCCATCTGGCGGTCGTGCGGAACACTCCGCTCGACGACCGCGAGTTCATCCTCGACTCCGCCTACTACCTCCGCTGTGCCGAAGCGATCGCCGCGGGGAGGTTCTTCGACCCCGAATCCGTCTACGGCAGTCCGCTGTATCCTTTTTATCTGGCTCTCTCCCAGGCGGTCACGGGAAGTCCCGTGCTGGCCCGTCTGGTCCAGGTGGTGTTGGACGCCTGTACCGCCGGGATGGTCTATCGACTGTGCGTGCGTTTGAGCGGATCGCGCAAAGCGGGGCTCCTGGCCGGAGGATTGTACGCCGCCTATGGGCTGGCGATCTTTTATTCGGCCCTCTATCTGGACGTCACGTTGGTGACGGCGTTCAGCGTCCTTCTTGTTTCTCTGATGGTCGAGGCCCAGGAGACACGCCGGACGTCGTATTGGCTGGCCGCGGGAGCGGTCGCGGGGCTCGTGCTCGCCCTCAAGACGAACTTACTGCTGTTCGTTCCGGTCTGGTTGGTGTGGGTCGCTCGTCACAAGGCCGACGAACGCGCGGCGTTGCTGCGCGGAACCGGCTGGATGGTGTTGGCCGCCGCCCTGACCCTGGCGCCGTTCGCGGCGCGCAACCTCAAGATGGACGGACGCTTCTCGCCGTTCCCGACGCACGGGGGATTGAATTTCTACATCGGCAACAACCCCGACGCCACGGGACGCTACATGCGGTTGCCTGGGATCTCCGATGAGCCGATCCGCCAGATCCGCGATTCGCACCGGCAGGCCGAGCAGGCACTGGGCCGGACGGTATCGGCGGCCGAGGCTTCATCCTACTGGATGAAGCGGTCGACCGACTGGATCGCGTCGGACCCGGGCGCTTACGCGGCGGTGCTGCTGCGTAAGGCGGGGCTCCTGCTCGACCGCCAGGAACTGCCGTCCAACACCAACTACGAGTTCTGCCGGCGCTTCTCGGCGGTGCTGTCGGCGCCGCTGGCCGGGTTCGGGCTCGTGGCTCCGCTGGCGTTCGTGGGGCTGTCCCTCTGGTGGTCCGGAGGCGGGCGGAAGGCCCGTCCGGTCGTGCTCTATGTGGCGGCCTATGCGGCGTCGGTCATCCTGCTGTTCGTCACCGACCGCTACCGCTTCCCGGTCGTGCCGTTCCTGGCTGCCGCGGCCGGATGGGGAGGCGTGTGGCTGTGGGAGACCGCCCGCGACCCGCGGTCGCGCTACCGGCTGTTGACGCCCGGCGCGGTGCTTCTGGTGTCGCTGATCGCGGTCAACGCGGGCACCGTGATGGGTGGCGAGAAGTATTCGACCGATTACAGCAATCTCGGTAATGTCCTCGAGCGGGAAGGGCGCTCGGCCGAAGCGCTCGAAGCCTATCTCAAGGCCGTGGAGCTGGCGCCCGACAACGCGGCGGCGATCTATAATCTGGCCAACGCCTATGACGAGCGCGGGGATCTCGAGAGCGCCCAAAAACACTATCTCCAGGCCATCGAAAAGGACCCGACGTACGTCGATGCGCTGTACAACCTGGCGTTGATCCTCCGTAAGAAGGGCAACCTGGACGGAGCCGAGCGCGCGTACCGGGACATCTTGGCGGTCAACCCGGCCTACGATCGAGCGTACTACAGCCTCGGCAACGTCCAGTTGCAGAAGGGAAGGCCTCGGGCGGCCCGCGGCCATTTCGAAGAAGCCCTGAGGATCAACCCCGCCAACACGGGCGCGCTGATCGGGCTGGCGCAGATGGATCTGGCCGAAGGCCGTCGAGCGGAGGCCATCGAGCTCTATCGTAAGGTCCTCAAGATCAAGCCCGATCACGACAAAGCGCGCGCCGCGCTCGCGGAACTCGGGCAGAGCTAGGGCATGCACTGGGCGCTCTGGATCGCGGGCGCTCCGCTCGTCTACTGGCTGACCGGAGGCCTGCTGACGAGTCTTCTGACCTACCTGTACGTACCCCGCCTGCGTCCGGAGCCTCACGGCGGAGCTGTCGCTCATGCGCCCCTGGTCAGTGTGATCCTTTCGGCTCGGGACGAAGAAAGACGCATCGGCGAGGCCGTCCGATCGCTGTTGGCCCAGGACTACCCGCATCTGGAAGTGATCGTCGTCAACGACCGCTCTACGGACCGGACCGCGGAGGTGTTGGCGGGCATCGAGGACCGGCGCTTGCGTGTGTTGAGCGTTCGCGATCTACCGACAGGTTGGCTGGGCAAGACGCATGGGTTGTGGGCCGGTTACCGGGCCTCCAAGGGCGAGCTCTTGCTCTTCACGGACGCGGACGTGATCTACCGCCCGGAGTCCGTACGGACGGCAGTCGCCTGCCTTGAGAAACGCGGGCTCGATGACCTGACGCTGTTCCCGGGCCTGGAGTTGAGGAGTTATCTCGAAGCGATGTTCGTGACGTATTTCACGATCGTGTTCAACCTGCGCTATCAGCCGTGGGCCGCCCGATGGACCTGGTCGCCGTACTATGTGGGTATCGGCGCGTTCCAGTTGATCCGGCGCTCGGCCTATGAGCGGTCCGGAACGCATCAGGCGGTGGCGCTGGATGTCGCCGATGACATGATGTTGGGGCGGGCCCTCAAGCGATCCGGAGCCAGGCAGATGGCGGCTTTCGGGACCGATCTGATCCGGGTCCGCTGGGTCGAGGGACTGGCGGGCGTCTGGGAGGCCTTGCGCAAGAACGCCTACCGCGGCGTCAATTACAGCACCGCGGCGCTCATCGCCTCTACGGTGATGATCCTGATCGTGGACCTGGCTCCGGTGGCCGGCCTCTTCTGTCCGGACCCGGCGGTCCGGACGATGAGCGCGGTCTGTCTGGGCCTCATCGCGCTGATCTACGCGCTGGGCGCACTGCATACGGCCTGGGCTCCGTGGTGCGCGCCCGCGCACCCGCTTGCCGGAACGCTGTTCGTGATCATCCTGTGGCGCTCGGCGATCTGCGCCTGGATCGAGGGGGGCGTGCGCTGGCGGGGGACGCTCTATCCGCTCAAGGACCTCCGCGCCCAACTGCGCCGCTAGACCCGCTTCGCCGTCTTTACGCGGGCTCCGACAGCGGATATAATAGCGGGACACTCAGCCATGTTCTCGACTCAAAACAACCTCAAGTCCATGCAGGATAAAGCCTTAGAGTCGCTCCGTGCCGTCATGGACCCCGACTTGGGTAAGGATATCGTGACGCTCGGCTTCGTCAAAGAGCTCAGCGTCGACCCTAAGGGTGTCGCCACATGCACGATCGAGCTGACGACACCGGCCTGCCCGGTCAAGGACCAACTGCGCGATCAAGCGCGTCAGGCCCTCACCTCTGTGCCCGGCGTCAGTGAAGCTCGTGTGCAGATGACCGCCCAAGTGCGGCCCCTGTCCGCTCCAGCGCGGGACCGGCTGGTACCGCAGGTGCGCAACATCATCCCCGTAGCCAGTGGCAAGGGCGGGGTGGGTAAGTCGACCCTGAGCGCCAACCTCGCCGTCGCTCTGGCGCTCGACGGCGCGCGCGTCGGCCTGATGGACGCCGATGTCTACGGTCCGAGCATTCCCGCGATGCTCGGCATCAACGAGAAGCCCGGTTCGGACGGACATCGCATCTTCCCGGTGGAGAGGCACGGCATCAAGATCATCTCCATGGGGTTCTTCGTCCCGCAGAACGACGCGGTCATCTGGAGAGGGCCCATGCTGCACAAGATGGTGCAGGATTTCCTCGGAGTGGTGGACTGGGGTGAGCTCGACTATCTGATCGTCGATCTGCCGCCCGGCACCGGCGACATCCAGTTGAGCCTGTGCCAATCCATCCCGGTCACCGGCGCGGTCATCGTCTCGACGCCTCAGGACGTGGCCTGGCAGGTCGCGCAGAAAGCCATCGTGATGTTCGACAAGTTACAGGCACCCGTCCTCGGCATCATCGAGAACATGAGCCGCCATGTCTGCTCCAAGTGCTCTCATGAGGAAGCCATCTTCGGGGAGGGCGGCGCGCGCAGAGCGGCGGCCCAGTTGGGCATCCCGATGCTCGGCGAGGTGCCGCTGGTGACCCGCCTGCGGGCGGCCTCCGACGCGGGTGTCCCTCTGGTGCTCTCGGATCCCGCCCACCCGGCCGCCCAGGCCCTGCGCGGGGCCGCCCGCGCGCTCGCGGCGGGTGTGAGCGTGCGCAATCTCTCCGCCGACGAGCGCCCGCGCGCCGCCAAGGTCGACGCGGCGGGCCTGGCTGAGATCAGCATCGAATGGACCGACGGCAAGCGTACGGTCCAGCGCGCCCGGGACCTGCGCCTGGCGTGTCCGTGCGCGGCGTGCGTGGACGAGATCACCGGCGAGCGGACCCTGCGTCCCGAGTCGGTGCCCGACACGCTCACGGCCGTGAGCGTTCACCCGGTGGGCCGCTACGCGCTGCAGTTCGTCTGGAGCGACGGCCACTCGACGGGGTTGTACGGTCACACCTACCTGCGCCGTCTGGCGGGTCTGTCATGAACGTCGACGAGCGCTTCCTCGAGGGACTGCATCTGTTCAACGCGGGCGAGTACTACGACTGCCATGAGGTCATCGAGGACCTGTGGCTCGAGACGCCCTCCGAAGACCCGCATCGCAATCTCTACAAGGGCGTCATCCAGGCCGCGGCCGCTTACTATCAGTACAACCGCGGCATCCTGAGCGGCGCCATCGGCCTCTATCGTACGGCAGTGCTCTACCTCGAGCCTTATACGCCGATCGCGATGGGTCTGGACGTCAAGGGCCTGGTCCATGAGCTGAAGACCGGTTTCGCGCGTCTGGACAAGTGGGACGGCCAAGGCGACCCTCCGCCCCCGCCCGAAGAGCCCAAGGTCTTTTTCTCAGAAGAAGCCGAGGTCTGAGCCGTGGACATGCAGAGCGCCTGGCAGAAGGCCGTGGACACGACCCGCTTGCTCCGTCCTCGCATCCAGCCGCTGAGGACCTTCGAGTCCACGAAGGTCCCCTATATCTTCCTGGCGCCGTCCTCGGTCAACCGGGGCGATACGGTCGTGCGCAAAGGCGAGGTCGTCGTCGAGAAGCCCTCGATCGTTCTGCCGATGGGTCTGCCGCAGTTCGAGGGATTCGAGCTCGAGGAAGGGATGGCGCTCAACGAGGACCTGTTCAAGAGCTTCCTTCTGGTGCGCGGCGTCAAGCTGCCTTCGATGAAGTACCACAACACCACCGGCACGCTCGAGGTGCGCGACGGGTCGCTCGACTCGGCCATCGCGCACTACAGGAACCATCTGGGCCGCAGTGAGGATACCCATACCGGGCTTCTGGCGGGCGAGGAGGATGTGTGGCCGCTGGCGGTGCTGATCCTGGTGTGCCAGCAGGTGGCGCGCTCGGCGCCCGGAGACCTCAAGAACCTGCTCGAAGAGCCTCCGTTGCCGGGGCTCTCCTAGGACTACTCTCCGATCACCTTGACCAGGATCCGCTTGGGTCTCTGGCCGTCGAACTCCGCGTAGAAGATCCTCTCCCACGTCCCGAAGTCCAGCTTGCCCTCGGTGATGGCCACGACCACCTCGCGTCCGAAGAGCTGGCGCTTGAGGTGCGCGTCTCCGTTGTCCTCGCCGGTGGCGTGGTGGCGGTAACCGTCAGGATCGTACGGGGCGGTCTTCTCGAGAAAATCATCGAAATCCCGGATCAGTCCCGACTCATCGTCGTTGATATAGCAGCTGGCCGTGATGTGCATCGGATTGACGAGGACCAGTCCCTCGCGGATACCCGACTTGCGGACGATCTCCTCGACCATGGGCGTGATGTTGATGTACTCGCGCCGCTTCCGGGTGTGGACCTGCAGGACCTCGCGGTGGGATTTCAAGCTAGACGCCGACGACGGGCTTGTCCGCGGGGTAGCTCACCTCGAATTGGAACTCCACGGACTTCTTCTCGCGGGGCTTGAGGTCCAGCTCCCAACGCAGGATACCGAGGTCCTTGCGTTCGGCCGGTTGGGGGGAGGCGGAGGAGAGCTCCGACTTGACCTCCTCGTTGCGCGAGACGGGCAGTTGGTCGTACACGGAGACCTTGGAGGGCGTGTCCTTGTAGTTCTCCACGTCCACGCGGTAGGCGTAGGTCTTCTTGCCGCGCAGGCCGAGGAGACCCTTGCCGCCTTTGTCCTTCAGCTCCACGCGCTTGACGCGGATATCCTCATCGATGCCCAGGTACAGGTCGAAGGTCTCTCCGCGGCCGACGGCCCCGATCGAGGACTTGCCGAGATAAACACCGCCGGAGAACACCGATACGGATCCCGCCGCAAGCGGATACTCGAGCTCGTTGGTGATCTTGGAGTGCAGGTAGGCGGAGCTCGAGAGCTTCGGTGTGGTCTCGTAGTCGAGCACCGCCTTGAGGCGGGAGGTCGACAGTTGCGACCGGTACGAGCGGTTGTCGCTGAGCACGGTCGTGGTCTTGGGCGCGACGAAGGTCACGGCTCCCTGTTCGAAGGACTGCGCGGCCTGCGCGACATCGGCCTCGATCGGCGCGGTCTCCATGTCGGCGGAGGCGGCCATCATCGCGGCCGGGGCGGCGCTACCGAGGACGTTCTCCCTGGAGGCTTTGCGCGCGTAAGTTTGGGACTTCTCGTAGGTGACGGGCTGATGGATGTCGACGTACCAAGGCGCAAGCTCCGGCATGCGGGCTCCCAGTGACGGGCGGGCGGTCGACAGCGAGAGCCGCACATCCTTCCAATCTTCTCCGGACCATTGCCGGACGTTGCCGAAAGCCACGAGGTCGCAGGTGCCGTCCTTGGGCAGGACACGGGCCTCGTAGGAGATATGCCAGGTCGCTTGCGCCAGCAGGTACGCCAGCTCGACCCGGAAAGAGGTCTTGGCCGCGCACTCGAGGGTTACGATGACGTCGCGTTCCCCGATGGAGCGTCCGCGGCCCGCTTCCTGCAGGCGGCGTTCGGCAGCCTCGATCTCGCGATGCTTGGCCTCCGCGGCTTTCTGGATCTCGAGGGACCTGGCGCCGTTCTTCTCGTAAGCGTCGTAAAGGAAGTCCGACAGCGGGGTCCAGTCGGCCGGAGCGGAGGCGCGGGTCATGATCTCCTTGGGGACCTGAACGCGGGAGAAGTCCCGCACGGAGTCGAGGAAGATCTTCTGGTCCGCCGCCGCCTGAGAGCGGGACTCGATCGCGCGCAGTTCCAGGCGCAGACGCTCAAGGTCCGCCAGAAGGGCATTGACGGTCTCGTCAGTACCGGCGGCGTCGTACCGTGCGCGGACCTCGGCGCCCTGCACCGTGACCGGCGAGGAGCCCTCTCCGCGCACCCGAAGCGAGTCTTCGATGAGACCCGCCGGCAGTCCGGCGAACACGATCTCGTGCGTTCCCGCCGCGGGTAGCTCGACCGAAGCGGAGCGGGTCACGTACGCCCGGTCGGGGTAGACCGTGACGGCGTCGATCCGGGAGTCCGCCAGGATCTCGGCGGCGCGCGCCGGCAGGGTGAGGGTGAGCAGGGCCAGTGTGAGCCGGAGAGCGCGGTGCGTCATCGGGGACTCCTCAGATCGGGATCAGGTGAACTGTTCGAAGTGGATGCGTTCCTTGGGGACGTTCATCTCGAGAAGGGCCGCCTTGAGCTCCTTGCACATCGGGACCAGTCCACAGCCGAAGAAGGACACGCCGTCGGTCTTGCCGGTGTACTCGCGCTTGACGATCTCCTGTACATAGGCGGTCTCGCCCTTCCAATCCTTGGGGCGGCTGACGGTCGGGATGAAGCGGAAGCTCGAATGCTCGCGCGCCAGGGCCTCCCATTCGTCCTTGTAGAGGACGTCGGTCTCATAGCGGTTGCCGAAGATCAGGTCGATCCGGCTCTTACAGCCGCGCTCGTAGAGGTTCTTGATCATGCTGCGCAGAGGCGCGATGCCGGTGCCGGTGCCGACGAACACCATGTGCGGGGCGAACGGCTCCTTGAGGTGGAACACACCGTAGGGGAGGCTCGTGCGGATGACGTCACCCTCCTTGAGCTTGAAGAACCAGGTGGAGACGTAACCGCCCTCGACGAGCTTGATGGACAGCTCGATCTTGCCCGACAGCGACGGGGAGGAGGCGATGGAGTAGGGCTTCTTGTGCGGCGCCCCTTCCTTCTCGAGGTGGACCATCATGAACTGACCGGCGATGAAGCGCGTATCGGCGTCGGCCGGATAGTCGAGCACGAAATGCTTGACCGTCGTGGACAGCGACACGATCTTGGACACCGTCGCGTCGTAGAACCGGGGTTTCTCAGCCATGCAGGTCTCCTGTTGGGTTGAGAGCATTATACCGATATCCCGCCGGTCGTCCAGCGGTCCGGGGCAGGTTCAGAGGTTGGGCGACAGCCACCGCTCCGCTTCGCTCAAGTCCATGCCCTTGCGCCGGGCGTAGTCCTCGAGCTGGTCGCGCCCGATGCGTCCGACCGCGAAATAACGCGCTCCCGGATGGGCGAAGTACCATCCGCTGACGGCGGCGCCCGGATACATCATACAGCTCTCGGTGAGCCGGATGCCGGCCCTGCGTTCGGCGTCGAGGAGAGCGAACAAGGTCCTTTTCTCGGTATGGTCGGGACAGGAGGGGTAGCCCGGCGCGGGGCGGATGCCGCGATAGCGTTCGTCGATGAGATCATCGTTGGTCAGCGACTCCCCGGCGGCGTAACCCCAGTACTCCGCACGCACGCGCTCATGCAGGCGTTCCGCGAAGGCCTCCGCCAGGCGGTCCGCCAGGGCTTTGGCCAGGATGGACTGATAATCGTCGTGCTCTTTCTCGAAGCGCGCGACCAGCTCCTCCAGGCCGTGGCCCGAGGTGACCGCGAAGGCCCCGACGTAGTCGATGCGTCCGCTCGAGCGGGGGGCCACCAGGTCGGAGAGGCAGAGGTTGGGATCGTCTCCGCTCTTGAGGATCTGCTGGCGCAGGTTGCGTAGGACCGCAAGCGTCGAGGATCGTCTCTCATCGGCGTAGATCTCGATGTCGTCACCGACGCCGTTGGCCGCGAAGAGCCCGTAGACGCCGCGCGCGGTCAGAAGACGCCGTTTGACGATCGTCTCCAGGAGACGCCGAGCGTCCGCGTAGAGCTTGGTGGCCGTTTCGCCGACGGCCGGGTCGCTCAGGATGGTCGGGTAGCGCCCGCGCAGTTCCCAGGTGTGGAAGAACGGGGACCAGTCGATGCGCTCCGCCAGCTCCTCGAGCGGGTAGCGGTCCAGAGCGTGGACGCCCATCACCCGCGGGCGGGGGATGGGCAGGTGTTCCCAGTCCGTGCGCAGGGCGTTGGCCCGCGCTTCCTCGAGCGTGGCATAACGCGCGGAGCCGGTGTCCTTGTGCGAGGACCGGAGACGCTCGTATTCCTCGGCGACCTTGTTCTCGTAAGCCGCGCGCTGGTCCTTGGACAGCAGACTGCCCGCGACGGTCACGCTGCGCGAAGCGTCGAGCACGTGTACCGTGGGCGCGTAGTTGGGCGCGATCTTGACGGCCGTATGGACCTTGGAGGTCGTGGCCCCGCCGATCAGGAGGGGGGTGTTGAAGCCCTGCCGCCTCATCTCCTGGGCCACGAACACCATCTCGTCGAGCGAGGGTGTGATGAGCCCGCTCAAGCCGATGAGGTCGGCCCCGGATTCACGCGCGGTCTGCAGGATCTTCTCGCAGGGCACCATGACGCCCAGGTCGATGATCTCGTAGTTGTTGCAGGCCAGCACCACCCCGACGATGTTCTTGCCGATGTCGTGCACATCCCCCTTGACCGTGGCCAGCACGATCCGGCCCGCCGAGGAGGCGCCGCCGGAGCTTTTCTCGCTCTCGAGGAAAGGCGTCAGGTACGCGACCGCCTTCTTCATCACGCGCGCGCTCTTGACGACCTGCGGTAGGAACATCTTGCCCGAGCCGAAGAGGTCCCCGACGACGTTCATACCGTCCATGAGCGGGCCCTCGATGACCTTGAGCGGCCGCCCGAGCTCGAGGCGCGCCTCCTCGACATCGGCGTCGATGTGGTCGGTGATGCCGTGCACCAGGGCGTGCTTCAGGCGCTCCTCGACCGGCTGGCGTCTCCACGCCAGTTCCTGCGCGGCCGCGGGCCCCTTGTCGCGGCCCTTGAGGGTCTCGGCCATCGCCAGCAGGCGCTCGGTCGCGTCGGGCCTCCGAGCGAACAGCACGTCCTCAACGCGCTCGAGCAGGTCCTTGGGGATCTCGTCGTAGACGCCCACCAGACCGGCATTGACGATGGCCACATCCATACCGGCCTTGGCCGCGTGGTACAGGAACGCCGAGTGCATCGCCTCTCGGACGGGGTTGTTGCCCCTGAAAGAGAACGAGATGTTCGAGACACCGCCTGAGATGTGGGAGAGCGGGAAATCCCTGCGCAGGAGGCGTGCGCCCTCGATGAACTCGATCGCGTACCGGTCGTGTTCCTCCATGCCCGTGGCGACGGTCAGGATGTTGGGATCGAAGAAGATGTCCTCCGGCGGGAAGCCGATCTCGCCGGTCAGGATGCGGTACGAGCGCGAGAGGATCGCGTGCTTGCGAACAGCGGTGACGGCCTGACCCTCCTCGTCGAAAGCCATGACGACGACGGAGGCGCCGTAGCGGCGGATCAGGCGCGCCTGTCGCTTGAAGCTCTCCTCGCCCTCCTTGAGCGAGATCGAGTTGACGATGCCCTTGCCCTGCAGGCACTTGAGACCGGCCTCGAGGACCTCCCATTTGGAAGAGTCGAGCATGACCGGGACCCGGGCGATGTCGGGCTCGGAGGCGATGAGGTTGAGGAAGCGCGTCATCGCGGCCGCTCCGTCGAGCAGGCCTTCGTCGAGGTTGATGTCGATCACATGCGCTCCGGCCTCGACCTGCTGGCGGGCGATGGTCAGGGCACCCTCATAATCGCCGGCGAGGACGAGCTTGGAGAATTTGGGCGAGCCGGTGACGTTGGTACGTTCACCGACGTTCACGAACAGGCCGGGCCGCAGGACCAGCGGCTCAAGGCCGCTGAGGCGTGTGTGGGGTTCCTGCCGCGGCGCCCGCCGGGGCGAGCGGCCGCGCGCGACACCGGCGATGGCGCGGATATGGTCGGGCGTGGTGCCGCAGCAGCCGCCGAGGATGTTGACGAGGCCCTGCTCGACGAAGCCCCGCACGTGCTCGGCCATGGTCTCAGGCGTCTCGTCATAGTGCCCGAATTGATTGGGCAGTCCGGCGTTGGGGTAGGCGATGATGGGGACGGGCACGACCCTCGAGAGCTCCTGCAGGTGGGCCCTCATTTCCCGTGCGCCGAGCGCGCAGTTGAGCCCCACCGCGGCCAGCGGGGCGTGGGCGATCGAGTACCAGAACGCCTCCGGCGTCTGCCCGGAGAGCGTGCGGCCGCTGGCATCGGTGATCGTGCCCGACACGATGATCGGCACGCTCTTTCCCCGACGCTCGAAGATCCCTTCCGCCGCGAAGAGCGCGGCCTTGCAATTGAGCGTGTCGAACACCGTCTCGATGAGCAGGAGGTCCACGCCGCCATCCAGGAGCGCCTCGATCTGCTCGCCGTAGGCTTCGACCAATCCATCGAAGGTCACGGCCCGGTATCCGGGATCGTTGACGTTGGGCGACAGGGATGCGGCGCGATTGGTGGGTCCGATCGCTCCGGCGACGAAGCGCGCGGTCGACGGGTCCCTTCGCAGGTGTTCCTCCACGGCCTGGCGGGCCAACTGTGCCGCGGCGGTGTTGATGTCGCGCACGACCGCCTGCATGTCATAGTCGGCCATCGAGTAGCGGTTGGCGTTGAAGGTGTTGGTCTCGATGATGTCCGCACCGGCGGAAAGGTAGGCCGAATGCACATCCCGCACCACGTCCGGCCGTGTCAGGACCAGGAGGTCGTTGTTGCCCTTGAGGTTCTTGGGGTGGTCCTTGAAGCGTTCGCCGCGGAAATCGGCCTCGGTCAGACTGCGCCGCTGGATCATGGTTCCCATCGCGCCGTCGATGATGAGGATGCGTTCGTTAAGCGCTTTCAAAAGGGGGTGCATAACGTGTCATTTTACCAGAGCGGGGGGCCGTCCCCAACTTGGAAGACCTCATCCCTATAAGCGTGTTTGACTGTTTTTTAGCAAAAGCATCATGTAAACTTCCTAAAGTATTAGTCTAGGAGAACCCCGGGCGCATGAAAAAACTGCGTGTGGTGGTCCTGGAGGACGTCCAGGACGAGGTCGAGTTGATCGAATCGGAGCTCAAGAAGGGCTTTCGGTCCCTCAAGGTCCTCTGCGTCAACCACGCCAAGGCCTACCAGGAAGCGCTCGAGATCTTCGAGCCGGACGTGGTGCTGGCGGACTACACGCTCGAGGGTTACAGCGGCCGGGACGCGCTGGCGTTCACGCGGCGCAAGCACCGCGACATACCTTTCCTGTTCGTATCCTGGCAGGTCCACGAGGATGCCGTCATCGACGCGCTCAAGGCCGGGGCCACGGACTATGTTTTCAAAGAGCATCTGTCACGCCTGAACCTCGCCGTGTACCGGGCCGTGCGCGAGGCCGAGGAGCGCAAGGAGCTCAGGGTCGTGCACGAGCGCACCAGCGATGAGGAGCGGATCCGCGCGCTCGGGCAGATGGCCAGCGGTATCGTGCATGATTTCAGCAATGTGCTCATGCCCATCGTCGGATACAGCGAGCTCCTGCTCAATCATCCGGACAGCGCCAAGGACCGCCAGACCCTCGAGCGCTACGTGTCGGCGATCCACACCGCCGGGCAGGACGCGATGCACCTGGTGGCGCGTTTGAGGGAGTTCTACCGCCCGATCTCCAAGATCGAACCGCTGGCCGCGGTGGACCTGCGGCGTGTCGTGGAGGAGGCGGTGCTCCTCAGCCGGCCGCGCTGGCGCGACCAGGCGCTGAGAGAAGGCACATTGATCACCGTCGAGACCGAGCTGTACGATCTGCCGCGCATCGCCGGCAACGAATCGTCACTGCGCGAGGCGCTGACCAACCTGATCTTCAATGCCGTCGACGCCCTGCCCAAGGGGGGCAAGATCTCCTTCAAGGCCGCTAAGGAGGAGGGGTATGTCACGCTCGAGGTCCGCGACACCGGAGTGGGCATGACCGAAGAGGTGCGCCGCAGGTGTCTGGAGCCTTTCTTCTCGACCAAGGGGAGACGGGGTACCGGGATGGGGCTGTCCATGGTGTACGGGATCGTGCGGCGCCACGCCGGTTCCATCGATATCAAGAGCGAGCCCGGACAGGGCACGACGTTCGCGCTACGGTTCCCCGTGTACGTGTCCGATGCCGCGGGCGGGCAGACCGACGCTTCCGAGGGCGGGGCGCACGAGCCCGCTTATGGCCGCAAGCTCAAGATCCTCGTCATCGACGACGAGGACCAGGCCCGTCATGTGGTCCAGGAGATCCTGATGACCGACGGACACGCGCCCGATCTGGCCTCGACCCCCGAAGCCGGTCTCGACAAGGCTCTCAAAGGCGATCACGACCTGGTCCTGCTGGATTGGTCCATGCCCAATCTGACGGGGGATGTCGTGGCTGAGCGTATCCGCAAGAAGCGCCCGGTCCCGATCATCCTGTTGACCGGATACGGAGAGGAGATCCGGAGCCGCTTCAAAGCCGACTCGTCCGTTGTCGACATCATCATCGGTAAGCCCGCCACGCTCGAAAGTATCCGCAGGGCCATCCGGGTGGTCATGGACGCGGCCGCCACGAACGAACCGCCTCCTTCTCGCCAGACCAGAGCCCATCCGGCGGCCTGACCGAAGCCCCCCCTTGAATTGAGATGAAGCACTATGTATACTTCAACTATTGTTATCAATCATTAACAATAGTAACCAATAATAAGCCAGGAGGAAGCATGCAGTCCATGAACGGTCACAAAAGCAGTGCCACGGTCGCCGGCTTGCAGGAAGCAGCCCAAGCCAAGAAAGAAGAGATGGCCAAGCTTGTTTCGCAGAAGCTCGATGAGATCAAGGGTCTCCTGAGAGGGACCGTGGAGACGGGCAAAGCTCAGTTCGAGAAGGCCGTGGAGTGCGCGGAGGACGGGATCGGTCAGGGCAAGAAACAGATCCAGAAGACCGCCAAGCAGGTCGACCGGGAGATCAAGAAGAACCCGTGGCCCGTGATCGGCGCCGCGGCCGCCCTGTCGCTCTTCGCCGGGTTGGTCATCGGCTGGTCGGCGCGCAAATACCGCGACTGACGATCAGGCCTTCGGTAACGTCAGCATCGGCCCCCGGAGCGATCCGGGGGTCTTTGTTATTGGCGGTCCAGCGGGTCGTCCCCCGGCGTCAAGGTGGTGACGTCCCGTTCGAGCGACGGCCGCAGTCTCAGGCGGGGGACCAGCGGTTGGGATTCGACGACACTGCGTCGTTCAAGGTAGCGCTCCATCGCCTCGAGCGAGGTGCGGTTGGCCGGTTCGAGCTGATAGACCGTCGAGGCGAAGATGTTGGCGACGTCCTGGCCGCGCAGTTGGGGCTGGCTCTCGAGGACCAGGTCGATCTCGGGGATGTACTGTTCGGGCCGGCGTTCCAGCTCCACGCCGAAACGTTGCATGAGGAGCGAGGGAGGAAGAAGGGCGATGAGCTTCTCGCGGACGCTCATGCGCTCCAGCCAATCCTCGCCCGTCGTGAAAACATCGCGATCCGCCGCCCCGGCGGTCCGGACGCCTGAGACCGTCAGCAGGACCAGCATCAGCAAGACTTTCAGAGAAGGACTTTTCGCGCGTGACATCGGACCCCTATCATACCACGCGCTCCGGCGGCCGGCGGTCGCTCGATAGCGATTGACAGCTCGGATAGGTCGGGATGTAAACTAACACAATGGCTTCCGGCAAGTCCCCGCACGCTCCATCCTGGCTCTGGGTCCTTGCGCCGTTCATGGCGAGCGCGGCGCTGCTGCCGAGCTATCCCGTCATCGGATCCGGGAACGGTCTGACTTGGAGCGCCCCTTGGGTGCCGGGTCTGGGCTTCCAGTACGCGTTGAGACTGGACGGATTGTCCTTCCTGTTCGCGATGCTGATCTCCGGCATCGGTCTCCTGATCTTCATCTACGCCAGGACCTACATGGCCGGCGAGCCCGGGCGGGTGAGGTTCTTCTCGTGGCTGACGGTCTTCATGGCCTCGATGCTCGGCCTGGTGCTGTCGGACGACGTGTTGCTGTTGTTCGTGTGTTGGGAGCTGACGAGCGTCAGTTCGTATTTCTTGATCGGCCACCGCCATCGGGAAGAGGGCAGTCGCGCCGCCGCCCATCAGGCGCTCATGGTGACCGGCATCGGCGGCTTGGCCCTCCTGTGCGGACTGCTGATCCTGAGCTCGATCACCGGCACGACGCGCTTGTCCGAGATGGCCGGGGCGCCGGGGCTTCTCGGCAACCCCCTGACGCCGGCAGCGGTGGTGCTGATCCTGGCCGGCTGCTGCACCAAGTCCGCGCAGTGGCCGTTCCATTTCTGGCTACCCAACGCCATGGCGGCCCCGACACCCGTCAGCGCTTACCTGCATTCGTCCACCATGGTGAAAGCCGGAGTGTATCTGGCCCTGCGCTGTCATCCGATCCTGTCCGGCGCCCCGGGCTGGGGCTGCGCGCTGGCTTGGTTGGGTGCCGCGACGGCGTTGGCGGGGACAGTGTCCGCTCTCCGCGAGCGGGACATGAAGCGACAGTTGGCCTATCTGACCGTCGGAGCGCTGGGGACGTTGATGCTGCTGATCGGCCTGGGGTCCGAAAAGGCCTTGCAGGCGGTGGTCGTCTATCTTGTGGCGCACGCGCTCTATAAAGGATCGCTGTTCATGCTGGTCGGCGGTGTGGATCACGCAACCGGGACTCGTGACGCCTCCGAGCTGGGCGGGCTTCGCAAGGTCATGCCGATCACGGCGGGGTGCGCGATGGCCGCGGCCGTGTCCTTGGCGGGCGCGCCCCCCAGCATGGGTTTCATCGGTAAGGAGTCTCTTTTGGGCGTCGTCTGGCCGGCGACCCCTGACCGTTTGTACGCGTTGGTGGCGTACTTGAGCGGGACGATCATGGCCGCCCTGGCTCTATGGGTGGCTCTGAGACCGTTCTGGGGTCCGACCGGCAAGGCCTCCGCGAAGGCCCATGAGTCCGCCTGGAGCTTGTTGTGCGGCCCCGTCGTGCTGTCCGTCGGATCGATCCTGCCGGCTCTCGTGCCGGGGTCCGTTGAGGGCCTGTTGTCCGCGGCGGCCTCCTCCGCGCTCGGCCGCTCAACGCACGTCCATCTGAGCCTCTGGCATGGCTGGGGTCCGCCGCTATGGATCGGCCTGGCCGCGCTGGCGACGGGATGGGCGCTCTACGGCATCGCTCGCCGCAAGGACGCTCCGGTCCTGCGCGCGGATTTCCCGGGACCGGGACCGGAAGCTCTGTACACCGCTTGCATGAAAGCCCTTCCTGAGGCGGCCGCGCGAGTGACGTTGTGCACGCAGGCCGACCGTCTGAGGGATGCGATCCGGACCTTCGTGGTCGTTCTGACGCTGGCCGTCGGAGGCACGCTGGCGGTCCGCGGGCCGTGGCCGGCCCTCGGCTCGATCGCGGCCCATCCGCACGAGATCTGGATCTGTGTGCTGATCATCGTCACGGCCATCGCCGCCATCCGCCTTGCCGAGCGCTTCGCTATCGTGGCGGTGCTGGGCGCGACCGGCCTTGGTGTCACGATGATCTTCGTGTTGTACGGCGCTCCGGACCTGGCGATGACGCAGTTCGCCGTGGAGACGCTGACGGTCATCCTGCTGGCGCTCGTGCTGCACCGGTTCTCCATGCTGGAGACGGGCCGTTCGTCCAGCGGCCAGCGAGCGGTCGACCTGTTCGTCGCTTCGTGCCTGGGCGTGTTGATGTGGGCGCTCGCGTCGGTGGCGCTCCACGGCCGGCAAGGGCTCTCGGCCTCTTCGCAGTACTTCTCCGAGACGAGCCTGGTCTCGGCGCACGGGCGCAATATCGTCAACGTGATCATCGTGGATTTCAGAGGGATCGACACGATGGGCGAGATCACGGTGCTGGCCGTGGCGGGTATCGGGGTGTACGCGCTGCTCAAAGCGCGTTTGCCCAAGGATGGTCAGCGATGAGCCCGCTCATCCTGAGGACCGCCTCCGACCTCCTGAGGCCCCTGCTCCTGCTCTTCTCGATCTTCTTGCTCCTGCGGGGCCACCAAGAACCGGGGGGCGGTTTTGTGGGCGGATTGATCGCCGCTTGCGCCTACGTGCTCCACGCGATCGCATACGACGTGGCCGGGGCGCGCCGGGCGCTCAGCATCGACCCCAAGACCCTGACCGGTACGGGCCTTGCGGTCGCCCTCTCGAGCGCGCTCCTGTCCGTGACGCTCGGAAAGGACCTCATGACCGGCGTCTGGGGCAAGGCCGAACTTCCGTTCTTCGGTCCGCTCGAACTCGGCACGCCCATGATCTTCGATGTCGGCGTCTACCTGGTCGTGATGGGCACGGTGTTGACGGTGTTCCTGGAGTTGAGAGGGGATTAGATGGGCGCCTGGGTCCCGGTGGTCATCGGTGTTCTGTACGCGACGGGGTTCTACCTGATGATGCGAAGGAGCATCGTCAGGATGATCATGGGCCTGGTCCTGCTGAGCCACGGCACCAACCTGCTGATCTTCGTCTCGGGGGGGTTGCGCGACGTGGTGCCGATCATCGAGGTCGGCGCGCGCGCGCCTTCGCGTCCCACCGCCGATCCTCTGGCCCAGGCGATGATCCTGACGGCCATCGTGATCAGCTTCGCGGTGCTGGCTTTCGCGCTCGTTCTGGCGTATCGCAGTTACGAGAACATCGGCAGTGACGACGTCGATGAACTGCGGGCGGAGGAACCGTGAGGTTCCTGACGGTGCTTCCCATCGCTCTGCCCATGGCGACGGCCATCGTGTGCCTGTTCCTGCGGGAGCATGCCCGGGCCCAGAGGATCGCTTGCGCGGCCGGCGCGACGCTGCACCTGAGCGTGGCCGTAACGCTCCTCTGCCGCGTGCACGCCAAGGGGATCCAGGTGGTGCAGGCCGGGTCCTGGCCGGCGCCTCACGGCATCTCGTTCGTGGCGGACCTCTTCAGCGCGATCATGGTGGTGCTCACGGGCATCATCGGCCTTGCCGTTGCCTTGTACTCCGTGCGGTCCATCGACAACGCGCGAGTCTCGCTGGGATATTACCCGCTGCTCCAGGTCCTGCTCATGGGCGTTTCGGGGGCCTTCCTCACCGGGGATATCTTCAATATGTACGTGTGGTTCGAGGTGCTCCTGATCTCGTCTTTCGTCCTGCTGAGCCTCGGTGGAGGCAAGGCACAGATCGAGGGCGCCATCAAATACGTGGTGCTCAACCTGATCTCATCGGCCTTCTTCGTGGCGGCGGTGGCCGTGCTGTACGGCCTGACCGGCACGCTCAACCTGGCGGACCTCTCGCGCGTCGCGGAGTCGCGGGCCCTGGAGGGTTCGTTGACGCTACCGGCCATCCTCTTCATGTTCGCCTTCGGCATCAAGGCCGCGATCTTCCCGTTGTACTTCTGGCTGCCGGCGTCCTATCACACACCGCCGCCCGCGGTCGCCGCGCTGTTCGCGGGCCTGCTCACCAAGGTCGGTGTCTACGCGCTGGTCCGCGTCTTCACGCTGGTGTTCGTGCATGACGTCGGCGTCACGCACGGGATCCTCCTGGTCTCGGCGATGGTGACGATGGTGCTGGGTGTGCTCGGGGCCGCCGCGGGGCGGGACGTCAGGCGCATCCTGTCGTTCCATATCATCAGCCAGGTCGGGTACATGGTGCTCGGGCTGGCCCTGTACACACCCCTGGCGCTGGCGGGCACGGTGTTCTATATCGCGCATCATATCCTCGTCAAAGCCAACCTCTTTCTGGTGGGTGGTCTTATCCAGCGCGCCGGGGGCAGTTATGACCTCAAGCGTCTGGGCGGGCTGAGCTCGAGCCACCCATGGCTGGCGGCGCTCTTCCTGATCCCGGCGTTGTCGCTGGCCGGATTGCCGCCCCTGTCCGGGTTCTACGCCAAACTGACGCTCCTGGCGGCGGGTCTGCAGTCCGGTGAGTACCTGGCCGTGGCCGTTGCTCTGGTGGTGGGACTGTTGACGCTGTACTCGATGATCAAGATCTGGCAAGAGGCGTTCTGGAAACCCGTTCCGGCCGACGCGGCCGCCGTGACGCCGGGGGTGACGGTGCACCGCGTCCTACCCGTAGCGGCGCTGGCCCTGATGACCGTGCTCATCGGCGTGTGCGTCGGACCTCTCTACGCGCTCTCGCGGGAGGCCGGGGATCAGCTGATGGACCGGCGGGCGTACGTGATCGCGGTGCTCGGGGAGGGGAGATGAGGAAGCTGTCTTACAACATCCTGCTCGCCGTGATCTGGGCCGCGATGGCTGGATCCTTCGAGCCGCCGGTGCTCGTGACGGGAGCGCTGTTGGGCTACGCGGTGCTCCGGATCTGCCGGGCTCCGAAAGGAGGGCGCCACTTCCGCTCCGTGCGATCGACGATCGCCTACGCGCTGTTCGTCGCTTGGGAGTTGTGGTTGTCCAGTGTCCAGGTCGCTCACGATGTGATCACGACAGCCAAGCGCAACACGCCGGGCGTCGTCGCGGTGCCCCTGGAGCCGTTGAGCGACATGCAGATCTTCATCCTGGCCAACAGCATCACGCTCACCCCCGGCACGATGACCCTGGACGTTTCCAGCGACAGACGCACGCTCTACATCCATGGCATGTTCGTCAAAGATCCGGCCGCTTTCCGCAAGGGTCTCAAGGAGAACTTCGAGCGGAGGGTCATGGAGCTGATGCGATGATCTCCGCGGCGGGATGGGTGGGGCCCGTGACCCAGGTGGCGATGTCCGTGATGGCGCTGGCGATGGTGCTGGCCGTCGTACGGCTGCTCAAGGGGCCGAGCTTGTGCGATCGCGTGATCGCGATGGACCTCCTGATGAACCTCGCCGTGGGGGTCATCGCGCTGTATACGGTCGGCTCCGGCAAGACCGTCTTTCTCTATGCGGTCATCGTAACTTCGTTGATCTCGTTCTTGGGCACTGTCGGTTTCGTGTACTACATCGAGCGGAGGAACACCTGATGCGGGCCTGGCTCGTGTGCGTTCTGGTGGGCGGGGGGACTTTTTTCGCGCTCGTGGCCGCCATCGGCATCCTGCGGATGCCCGATCTGTACACCCGGATGCACGCGACATCCAAAGCGGGTACCCTGGGTGTCGGGTTCCTCCTGGCGGCAGCCGCGGTACAGCACGGGCGTCTTGAGACCGCGGCCGTGGCGGTGCTGACCATCGCGTTCATCGTCCTGACGGCCCCCGTGGCCGCGCACGTCATCGTCCGGGCGGCTTATTACGCGGGAGTGCCCATGAGTCCCAACTCGGTCGCGGACGACCTCAAGGCCGAGCGCGAGCGTAGAAGGTCAGACCGCGCCCGGTAGCTCCTGCGGATCCGAGGAGCCTCAGCTCCTCATGCGGACCTTGTAAAGGGGGGTGACGGAGAGACGGTCGCCGGAACGGACCCTCAGTCCTTCCGCCGCTTCGCGGCCCAAAAAAGCCCTTTGTCCGCGCAGGACCGCGTGACACAGAAGAGCCCGCACCGAGCCGTCGGCGCTCTGCCGTAACGCGATCACCCTCGGATCTTCGTCGGAAGTTGCCGTGCGGCCGCCATAGTCCATGAGCGCGGTGCTCCGGACCAGCGGCACATCGTCCGTCCGCGCCCCGTAATGCGGGCCTCCGTCCAGAGGGTCCACTTGCCGCAGGTCCCGGAAGCCCAGCGGACGCAGCATGCGCAGGGACCGGTAGGCGCCGTCAGCCATCTTGCCGATGGAGTACAGGGCCGAATAGGGGAGCGTCGCTTGAAAGATCCTCTCGCGCGGGAACAACGACAGCACGAACTCCCGGTTGCGCGCCAAAAGGAGGCAGGCCTCCCTGTAGGACAGGCCGGTGAAGTTGCGTCCCAGGTACATCCAGAGCTTGTTGCCGCGCTCGATGTCGGCGCGTGCCAGGTATTCGACCAGGAGACGCGGTCTGAAGACGTTGCGGTGCCGCGCGATATAGGTGAACCGAGCGTAAGAGAGCAGTCGTCCGATGCCGGTCTCCGGACCCCGGAACTCCGGCAGAACGGCCAGACCGCCGATCTCGGTGTAACCGCGCCGGTCGGCCTGCAGGCGCAGGGTCTTCTGCTTGAAGGAGCGGCCCAGTGTGCGGCTGCGTTTGACGAGCGTCTCGATGCGCAGCGACAGGTGCGGGAGTTCCGGAGTGCCGTGGCGGGCCAGGATCATCGAACAGCCGGCCACTCGGCCCGTCTCCGCCTCCTCGGCCACGAAAAGGTAGCGGCGCCGCGAGGTTTCCTGGATCCGGCCCGCGAACGAAGCCCGAGAATCGCGTATCAACCGCAAGAGGTAATCGTGCCGGGCGGTGAGGTTAAACGAATCGAGGTGTCGGGCGACCTGGTAGACCCCCTCGAGGTCCGAGGGTCGGGCGCTTCTGATGAGGAACATCGGGCCCCCTCTCGGCAGTCTCCCGCGCGGCGGCCCGACCGCGCGCAACCTCCGGAGCGACGGACGCTCCGGACCCAATGCAAGTGTATCCGCCCCTTGCGGCACCCGTCAAGACACGGAACCGGTCCCGGCCGCCATGAACCGGCCGGAGAGCCCCCGATGACCGTCACCGCTATCGACCCTAGGGCCGAGCGCGAGCGTAGAAGGTCAGGCCGCGCCCAGCAGCTCGCCGAGACGCTCACCGACGAGCTTGGCGTAAAAGCGGTAGCCCTCCGGCGTGAAATGAGTGTCCCATTTGTAGTACAGGGCCTCGCGCCGGACCGGGTCGAGAGCGTCGATCTCGGGGCTCACATCGATCCAGCCGATCCCCGAGTTCTCGCACAGCCGCTTGAGACGCTCGTTGGGGGCGAAACGGCCGTACAGCGCCGGATCGGCCTCGTAGAAGTCCAGCAGGGCCTGCCAGCGCGTGAACTGCTCGCGCTTGGGGACGTACACGACCGTAAGCCTCACGCCCCTCTGACGACAAAGCTCCGACATCCTCTCCAGCGCTCCGGCGGTGATCGTCCAGGCGCGCAACGCCTCTCCCTCGGGTTCCACGCGGAAGAGTTCGAACTCCAGCCGGTCGTCGAGCTTGGCCACGCCCCAGCGCGATAACACCACCCGGGTTTTGGCCGAAAGCCATTGGTACAGCAGGGCGCGCCGGAGCAGGTCCTTGAGGCCTTCGGGGGCGGGTATGAACGCGTCGCGCCGGGCCGCGGGCGCGGGCGCCGGGTCACGCTCGAGCTCGGCCTGCTCCTTGAGGTTGTCATGCACGTCGTTCCAATAGAGGAAAAGCACGACGTCGCGCGGCGACAGACGACGCGTCCAGTCATCGACGGTCTTGAGATGGGAGAGCGTCCCGGTGTTGATGTGGCCGAGGTTGTAGAGGGTCAGCTGAGGCCATCGCCGCTCGAGGATGGAAAAGAACGAATCGGGACGCTCCACGCCCATGCCGACCGTGAACGAATCACCGACCATCAGCACGGCGGGACGGTTCTCGCGGGCCTTGCCCGCGAACTCCTCGTCGCGGTAGCCGTCCGAGTTGAACGTCCACTTGTGGCGGTACTCGAGCGAGACGACCTCGCCGTCACGGGGTTTGGGGTACAGGATGCGCAGACCCCCCTCGGCGGCGCCGAGCACCAGCGTCGTCGAGAACAAGGCCAGCATCACTCCGGACAGAAGGTTCTTCATGGTCCAACCAGATTGCTCGGAGGGCCGGACGGCGTCAATGATTTTCTCTGGTACAATGGTCGCACGGGAGGGGCCCATGAACATCGTCAACACCTCTGTCGACCTACGCGCGGAGCAGCAGCGCACGCTCGCTTCGCCACGCCGCCGTTACGGGCTCTTGGCGCGCGGCCTCTTCCTTTTCATGGACCTCTTCTATGGCCGGCGGAGGACGCTGTCCAAGTTCAAGGTGCTCGAGGTCATCGCGCGCGTTCCGTACCAGTCCTGGGAGCACGTCGCGTATATCGCGATGACGCACACCTACGGCAAGCCGCATTTCGCGCGGAGGGTCTTCGAGTTCGTCAAGGAATCCCGGCATCAACAGGACAACGAGCAGTGGCACCTGTTGATCCTGGAGGAACGCGTCCAGGTGAAGGGTCTCCGCGAGAACTTCCTCCTGCACCGTATCGCGCCGCAGGTGGTGGCGTTCGCGTACTACCACGTCAGCTGGTTGTTGTACGTGATGCGGCCGGAGTGGAGCTACGCTCTCAACGCGGATTTCGAGGATCATGCCGAGCACGAATACATGGAGTACGTGCGGGACAACCCGGAGCTCGAGAGCGAGCCCTTCGAAAGCGATTTCAAGGCCGACTACGGGGACTACTCGACGACCGCGGACCTCTTCCGGCGGATCGGCTTGGACGAGCGTGAGCATAAGGACGAGAGCTTGAGGCGCATCGCCCAGGCAAGGTTCGCCTGATGAGCGCGGACGGGACGCCGCCGCGGATGATGCCCAACAACATCATCCGTTTTTCCAACCGGACCGGATGGGACCCGAGCCCCAACCGCTTGTCGCTGGAGCTCGACCGGCTGCGGGCCGAGGGCCGGACCTTCATCGACCTGACGCAGGCCAACCCGACCACCGCCGAGCTCGGCCATCCGGACGAGGAGGTCCTGGCGGCGCTGACGGACCCGAGAGCGCTGAAGTACGAGCCGGACCCCAAAGGCCAGTTCGTCGCCCGCCAGGCCGTCGCCACCGTGTATGCGCAGCGTCATGCGGCGGTCAGCCCGGAGGACATCGTGCTGACCTCGAGCACGAGCGAGGCGTATTCCTTCCTGCTGAGGCTCTTGTGCAATCCCGGCGACCGGGTGATGGTGCCGCGTCCGAGCTACCCGCTCTTCGATTATCTGTGCGATCTCAACGACGTGTATCCGGACCGTTACCGCCTGTATCACGACGGCCGTACGTGGAGGACGGACCTGGCGTACCTCGAGGAGCGCTTCGAGAACACACGGGCGTTGTTCGTGGTCAATCCCAACAACCCGACGGGCTCGAGCCCGGACGGGGCCGAGCGCGCCGGGCTGGAGCGCCTGTGCGCGCGGGAGGGATCGGCGATCATCTCGGACGAGGTGTTCCTGGATTTTCCGATGGATCCCCAGCGCAGGCTGGTCACGATGGCCGGCTCCAAGCAGACGCTGACCTTCACGCTGGGCGGCGTGTCCAAGGCCGCGGGCCTGCCCCAGATGAAACTCGCCTGGATCGTCGTGTCGGGCCCCGAGGCGCTCAAGAACGAAGCGCTCCGGAGGCTCGAGATCGTGGCGGACACGTACCTGTCACCCTCGGCGCCCGCTCAGCTGGCCCTGCCGTCGTGGCTCGAGCGGGGTTGCGCATACCGCGAAGCGGCGCTGAGGCGGGTCCGCGCCAACAGGCAGGAGCTGTCGCGGCGGATCGGGGAGAGCGGGTCCGGCGTCGAGCTTTTGGAGTGTGATGGCGGATGGTACGCGACCCTCCAGCTCAAAGCGTGCTTCGACGAGGAGGCCTTCGTCGTGGATCTCCTTCGGGAGCGGCAGGTCCTGGTCCACCCCGGGTACTTCTATGAGTTCGAGGGAGGTCATCATCTGGTGCTCAGTCTGCTGGCTCCGCAAGCGGTTTTCGCGGAGGGGGTCGGGCATCTGGTGAGCGCTCTGGGTGGGCAGAATATAAAAGTAAAATAGTTATGATTGAAATGATATTTTTATGATGATTATTATCAATCTACTTGCAATAACACCCCCGAGCAGGTAGAATCATCCTTACCTCTATAAGGCCCGGACGGCTTTATCGTCAGCGGCCGTGATATAATCGAGCCTTTAACCGAAAGGACGGCACCAGATGGCGTTGAAAGAGATCCATGAGTGGAACACCAATATCTATGAAGAGACCCTTCGCAAGGAACTGCTGACGGAGGAGGAGGGGGAGATCCGCCGCTTCCAACAGGAGATCGAGCGCCTCGAGAAGGGCGAGCTCGACATGGATGATTTCCGGAAGTTCCGCCTCAACAACGGCATCTACGGGATCCGTGGCACGCAGGACCGTCACATGATCCGCATCAAGATCCGCTACGGTAAGATGGACGCCCTGCAGTTGGAGCGCATCGCGGACCTGGCGGAGCGCTATACGCCCAGCAAGCTCTCCCACGTGACCACCCGGCAGGCCATCCAGCTGCACGAGATCGCTCGCCGCGACGTCCCGGCGGTCCTGCGCTCCATCATGGAGGTCGGACTCACCTCGCGCGAGGCCTGCGGCAACACGGTGCGAAACGTCACCGCTTCCCACTACTCGGGCATCGATCCCGGAGAGGTTTTCGACATCGTGCCGTACGCGGACCTGCTGACGCTGTATTTCCTGCGCAACCCGGTCTGCCAGAACCTCCCGCGCAAGTTCAAGATCGCTTTCGAGTCCAACCCCGCCAAGGATTACGCGAAGGTCGGCATCCATGACCTGGGTTTCATCGCTCAGAAGAAGGTCATTGACGGCAAGGAAGTGCGCGGGTTCAAGGTGTACGTCGGCGGCGGTCTGGGCAGCACGCCCTATCCGGCCTACCTGCTGGATGAGTTCATCACGCCGGACCTCCTGCTACCGACGACCGAGGCGGTGATCCGGCTCTTCGACCGCAACGGCGAGCGCAAGGACAAGAACCGCGCGCGTCTGAAGTATCTCATCGCCAAGTGGGGGATCGAGACCTTCCGGCAGGAGTTCTTCGCCGAGCGCAAGCAGGTGGTGATGACCGGTTCGGGCCGCGAGGCGTACTGGCATCTCAATCTCGAGGAGTACACGGCGCCCGCGCTCAAGGCCCCGGCCCCGACCCAGGCCCCCGCGGTCCTGCCCGGATACGACGAGTGGCTCAAGGACAACACCTTCGAGCAGAAACAGAAGGGCTACTACGCGGTCAACGTGCGCCTGCCGCTCGGGGATATCACGCCCGACCAGGCCCGCAAGCTCGCGAAGATCTCGCGTGAGTTCTGCGGCGGACGCCTGCGCACCACGATCTCGCAGAACATCCTCATCCACTGGGTGCCGCAGGCCTCGCTCAAGGCGATCTACCACCGGCTTTCCCAGGAAGGTCTGGCCAAGGCCGGCGCGGAGACCGTCACCGACATCACCCGCTGTCCGGGGGCCGACACCTGCCAGATCGCGATCACGCACTCCAAGGGATTGGCGCACGAGCTGGGCAAGATCTTCGAGAACGGCTATGGGCACGATCCCGTGTTCCGCGACGTGACGATCAAGATCTCCGGCTGCACCAACTCCTGCGGTCAGCACCACATCGCCAATCTCGGGTTCCACGGCGCTTCCAAGAACGTCGACAACAGAGCGGTGCCGCACTACCAGATGATGGTGGGTGGATACACCGCTCCGGACGGCAAGGCCGTGTTCGGCAAGCGCATCGCGCAGATCCCCGCGCGCCGCGTGCCCGACGCTTCCAAGGCCGTGCTCGACGCTTATAAGAAGGAGAAGGGCGCTTCGGAGACCTTCCTCCAGTGGGCCGAGCGTTCGGGCGCTCAGAAGCTCAAGGACCTTGTCGCACCCTTCACGACCATCCCGGCCTTCGATCAGGACCCCTTGATGTACGAGGACCTCGGTGATCCGGGCAAGCCGTTCAAGGTCGAGATGGGCAAGGGCGAGTGCGCCGCTTAAGATAAGGCGGGTGTCTTGAGACAATATCTAGACCTTCTCCGGCATATCCAGGAGAACGGCATCGTCAAGTCCGATCGCACGGGCACCGGGACCCGGAGCGTCTTCGGCTATCAGATGCGCTTCGACCTCTCCAAGGGCTTTCCGCTCGTCACGACCAAGAAGGTCCATGTCAAATCGGTCGTCCACGAACTCCTCTGGTTCCTCAAGGGCGACACCAACATCCGCTACCTCAAGGACAACGGTGTCCGGATCTGGGACGAATGGGCGGACGCCGAGGGGGACCTGGGTCCCGTGTACGGCAAGCAGTGGCGCCGCTGGGAGGCCAAGGACGGGCGAGTCATCGATCAGGTCGCGCAGGTCGTCGAGCTCATCAAGAAGGATCCTTCGAGCCGCCGCTTGATCGTGAGCGCCTGGAACGTCGGGGAGCTCGACAAGATGGCGCTCATGCCCTGTCACACGATGTTCCAGTTCTACGTCGCCGCCGGCAAGCTCTCGTGCCAGCTGTACCAGCGCAGTGCTGATGTGTTCCTCGGCGTGCCGTTC
This sequence comes from Candidatus Omnitrophota bacterium, assembly GCA_022072175.1. Taxonomy (GTDB): domain Bacteria; phylum Omnitrophota; class Gorgyraeia; order 2-02-FULL-51-18; family 2-02-FULL-51-18; genus JAJVIE01. The sequence goes on from JAJVIE010000003.1 coordinate 286,577, forward strand.
AACATCGCGAGCTACTCCCTGCTGACGCTCATGATCGCGCAGGTGACGGGGCTCCGGCCCGGGGATTTTGTCCACACCTTCGGCGACGTCCATATCTACTCGAACCACCAGGAGCAGGTGAAGCTCCAGCTCGAGCGCGAGCCCAGGCCGCTGCCGACGATGAGGATCAACCCCGCCGTCAAGAGCATCTTCGACTATCAGTACGAGGATTTCGAGCTCGTGGGCTACGATCCGCATCCGGGCATCAAAGCGCCCGTCGCCGTTTGATCTACCACGTCGTCGCCGTCGCGGACGGCGGGGTCATCGGCAAGGACAACAAACTGCCGTGGCACTTCTCCTCCGACCTCAAGTTCTTCAAGAAACTCACCGTCGGCAACACCGTCATCATGGGCCGCCGGACGTTCGACAGTATCGGCAAGGCGCTGCCGGACCGCGACAACATCGTGGTCAGCCGCTCGGTCCACGCGCCGGTGCCGGGAGTGACGTTCGTGACGGGCATTCCGGAGGCGTTGGAAGCGGCCCGCAAGGGGGATACGTACATCATCGGCGGAGCGTCGATCTACAAGGAGACGCTCGCGGCGGTCGATGGCATCTACCTGACGCGGATCCATGCCACGTTCGCTGGAGACGCGCACTACCCGGGTGTGCCGGAGGGGTTCCGGGAGGTGTCGCGGACGGTGCTGCAGGAGGATCCTCTGATCGAGGTCCGTCGGTACGACAGGACCTCGATCGCGGAGGGGCTCTCCCCATAAGATTTGAGGGGGGTATCGTGAATGTGTTATACTCGCACGCATCGGTTTGCTTAACCCATCGAAGGAGAAGGTAGATGAGATTGTTCAGGGGTATGGCGGTTCTGTTGCTCACGATCGTTCTTTCCGGTTCGGTGTGCGTGGCGGGCGGTCAAAGCTACAGCGGTGAAGAGGATCCCAACAAGAAGATCTTGAAACAGGGCCTTCTCGGCGCCGGCGTCGGCGCGATCTCGGCCGAGGCCTCCGGCGGCAAGGCCGGTACCGGTGCTCTGGTCGGAGCGGGTACCAACGTCATCGGCGGCGCGCTCCTGGACACGCTCACCGCGCCGTCCCAACCCAAACAGCAGCCCGTGTACGTTCAGCAGGCTCCGGTCCAATACGTCCAGCAACCCCAGTACCAGCAGCAGGCCTATCCGGTCCAGCAGGCCTATGTGGAGCCACAGCCGGTCTACGTGCAACAACAGCCCGTCTACTACCAGTCCGCGCCCCCGGCCGAGGACCCCAACAAGAAGATCATCAAGCAGGGTCTCCTGGGCGCCGGCGTCGGAGCGATCTCGGCGAGCGCCTCGGGCGGCAAAGCCGGCAAGGGCGCTCTGATCGGAGCGGGCACCAACGTCATCGGCGGCGCGCTCCTGGACACGCTGATGGGCAGCGGACAGTCACAGCCCCAGCCACAGCCGGTCTACTACCAACAGCCCGCCTACCAGCAGCAACCGGTCTATCAGCAGCAGTCCGCGTACAGCTCCGTGCCGCAGACGCAGCCGCGCAAGAAGATCGTGCGCAAGTACGATTCGCAGGGTAACGTCGTCTCCGAGGAAGAGGTCTGGGAATAGCCTCGGCGCGCAGGTAAGACTTGCGACCGGGCCGGGACACCGGCCCGGTCTTTGTTTTTTTTGAGGGGCCAGGGACTACCCGTTACCGATCCGGAGGATCAAGGAGGTCGCTCATGCCGTCCGATCCGCGTCGACCCGTCTATCTCGACAACCACGCCACGACCGCGCTCGATCCCTCGGCGCTCAAGGCGATGCTCCCGTACCTGCGTGAACGCTACGGCAACCCCTCGTCACGCTCGCACCGGAGTGGCCAGATGGCCGCTCAGGCCATGGAGGAGGCCAGGGCGCAGGTCTCCAAGCTGATCGGATCGGATCCGTCGGAGGTCTTTTTCACCAGCGGGGCGACCGAGGCTAACAACATCGCCATCAAAGGTCTGGCCCGGGCCTCCAAGCGACGACATCTGGTCACGTTGGATATCGAGCACAGGTCCGTGCTCGACCCGCTGCGCCGTCTGGAAGCCGAAGGGTATGTGGTCACGCGCATCTCGCCCGGCCGCTCGGGAGTGGTCGACCCCCGCGCGATCGGGGCGGCCTTGCGGCCCGATACGTTGCTGGTGTGCGTGATGGCCGCCAACAACGAGATCGGGACCGTCCAGCCCGTCGAGGCGATCGCGGAACTGGCTCACCGGCGGGGGGCGTTGGTGCTCTGCGATGCCGTGCAGGCGGCGGGCAAGCTGGACCTGCGTCGGGTGACAGCCGGCGCGGACCTGATCACGCTCAGCGCCCACAAACTCCATGGACCCAAGGGCGTCGGGATGCTCGGCGTGCGCGGCGGCCGGTCGAAGATCAAGTTGATCCCGCTGTTCGATGGCGGAGCCCAAGAGGGGGGTCTGAGGTCCGGGACGCCCAACGTGCCCGGCATCGTCGGGTTCGGGGAGGCGGCTAGGCTCGCATCGCTCCGGCTGACCGGCGACCGCGCTCGGCTCCTGTGGCTGCGCAAGCGTCTTTGGAGCCGTCTGCGGGACCAGCTACCCGCGATCCACCTCAATGGTGATCCGGAGCGCCGTCTGCCCAACAACCTCAACATCACCATCGATGGGGTCAAAGCCGCGGAGTTGTTGAAACGGGCCGTAGAGGTCGAGTTCTCGGGGGGATCGGCCTGTCTAACGTCCAGTCCAGAACCGTCATATGTTCTAAGATCTATTGGACTTACAGAAGAGCAACGCTGGTCCTCCATACGCCTGGGATTGGCCCGCACGCTGACCGCTTCGGACATCGACCGGGCCGCCGCGGCCCTGATCCGTGCGGTCCGGGACTGCCGCCGGACCGTTTGACGACAGACCCTCCCGGGTATGGTAAAATACCCGCCTTGATCCAGGACCCGTAAGGAGAAAAGCATGTCTACGACTTTGACCCAGGAAGAGATCCTTCGTTACAGCCGCCACCTCATCATGCCCGAAGTCGGCGTGGAGGGTCAGGAAAAGCTCAAGGCCGCCAAAGTGCTGATGATCGGCACCGGTGGATTGGGATCACCCGCGGCGCTGTACCTGGCCGCGGCCGGCATCGGCCATCTCGGCCTCATCGACTTCGACAACGTCGATCATTCCAATCTCCAGCGCCAGATCATCCACAGCACCCGCACCGTCGGCCGTCCCAAGGTCGAATCGGCCCGGGAGCGTCTGTCCGAGATCAATCCGCACATCAAGATCACGACGTACAACGAGATGCTGACCAAGGACAACATCCTGCGCATCCTGCCCGAGTACGATATGGTGCTGGACGGCACGGACAACTTCCAGACCCGGTACCTGGTCAACGATGCCTGCGTGTTCCTCAAGAAGCCGTTCGTCTATGGCAGTATCTTCCGCTTCGACGGGCAGGCGACCGTCTTCTATCCCGGCAAGGGTCCGTGCTACCGCTGCCTGTTCGCCGAGCCGCCGCCTCCGGGCATGGTCCCCAGCTGTGCCGAGGGGGGCGTGCTGGGCATCCTGCCGGGTGTGATCGGTGTGATCCAGGCGACCGAAGTGGTCAAGCTGGTCATCGGCAAGGGCGAGCCGTTGATCGGGCGGCTCATGCTCTATGACGCGCTCAAGATGAACTTCCGCGAAGTGAAGTTCCGGCGCAATCCCAAGTGCCCGGTGTGCGGGGAGGCTCCGACGATCAAGGAGCTCATCGACTATGACGCGTTCTGCGGTGTGACCCGCGGCCAGGAGGCCAAGCCGGCCAATGGCAAGGGCGTGCCCGAGATCGATGTCCGGACGCTCAAGGCCATGATGGACGGCAAGAAGAAGTTCACGCTCATCGATGTCCGCGAGCCGTCGGAATACGCGATCTGCAAGCTGCCCGGCGCCAAGCTGATCCCGCTGTCGACGGTCGCCGAGAGGGCCTCCGAGCTCGACGGCACCGAAGACATCGTCGTGCACTGCCATTTCGGCGGGCGCAGCGCCAAGGCCGTGGCGCTCTTGCACCAGATGGGCCTGACCCGGGCCAAGAACCTGGCCGGCGGCATCGACGCCTGGTCGGTCGAGATCGACCCGGGCGTCGCCCGCTACTAGCCGACCGCCTTGGCCGACACGCCGTCCTACGGGTCCTCCCGCGAGACGCTCGACAAGATGGGCGAGGCGCTCAAGGGCGCCCGCCGCTTGTGCGTCGTCACGCACGACAATCCCGATCCGGATTCGGTATCGAGCGCGTTCGCTCTGGCGTACCTGTCCAAGAACCTCTTCAAGGTCCGCGCGACGGTCAAGTACGGCGGCATCGTGGGCCGTCCCGAGAACCGCGCGATGATCCGCGTGCTGGGCTTGCGGATGTCCGAGCTGACGGAGAAGGATTTCAGCGCGGGCACCGCATTCGCGCTCGTGGACATGCAGCCGGGCACCGGCAACAACTCCTTTCCCGCCAAGCGTAAACCGGCCATCATCATCGACCATCACCCGCAGCGCAAGACCACCCGGGCGGATCTCATGCACATCCGCACCGATTACGGCGCGACCGCCACGATGCTGACCGAACTGCTCTTGGCCAGCGAGCTCGACATCCCGACACCGTTGGCGACGGCGCTGTCCTACGGGATCAGCTCCGAGACCCAGGACCTCGGTCGCGAGGCCGGGGAGAGGGATATCGCCGCGTATCTGGCGCTCTTCCCCAAGAGCAACAAGAAGATGCTGGCCAGTATCGAGCACCCCAAACTGCCGGTCGATCATTTCGTCACCCTCAACAAAGCCCTGCACCACACCGTCGTGTACAAGAACGCCGTGGCTACCTGTCTCGGTGAGATCGACAACCCCGACTCGGTGGCGTTCATCGCGGACTTCATGCTGCGCCTGGAGCGGATGAGCTGGTGCATGTGCCTGGGGCGCTACCGCGATAAGATCATCGTTTCCATCCGCACGACCAACCAACAGGGGCGCGCCGGAAGGTTCCTGCGGTCGCTGCTGGGCAAGCGCGGCACCGCGGGCGGGCACGGCATGATCGCGGGGGGTCAAGTGCCCTGTTCGATGGAGCACGAAAGCTGTACCCGTCTCGAAGAGGAATTGGTCAAGGATTTCATGCGTAAGCTGGGTTACAAGGAGGACGCCGCGATGACACCCCTGCTCCTGGTCAGCGAACCTGACGGAGGCCCTCGATGAACCAGGGGCCCGACATCATCGAGAGCCAGGACCGGACGCTGCCTTCAGAGGCGCGCGAGGACGTCGAGGGGCGGCTGGGCGCCCGCCGCAACAATGTGCGGAGCGTGGAGCTCCGCTTGACCGGCGAGAACGTCGAGGGCGCGCGCGAGTTCGCGCGCCTGCTCATCGGGCTCAAGAAAAGAGGTGTGCGCATCTCGCACGACCTGACGATCCGCCTGGATTTCCCCAAAGGCGTGCATCAGGACCTCGCGCTGGCGCTGGTCGAGGGCATGCCCCGTCCGCACAACGGCTCCGTCAAGGTCCGACTCAAGCTCGATCCCCGCAGATCACCGCGCAACGCCCATGGAGAGGCCCGATGAACATCAGACTCGTCGATCCGAAGACGTCCGCACGCCACCCCGAGGTCCTGGGTGTGGGTGTTTTCGAGGACCAGCCCAGGACGGCCGTATCCGCGCTCCCGGCCGCCGTCAGGGCGCGTGTACAGGAGGCGCTGTCCTCCGGCAAGTGCAAGGGCTCCTCGGGAGAGGTGTTCGCGGTATTCGTTCCGGGGTCCGGTCCCGAGTGCGTGTTCCTGATCGGGCTAGGCAAGCGCGAGACGCTCAAGCTCGAGCGGGTGCGTCTGGCCGCCGCCCGTTTGCGCTCGCAGGCCGCCGCCTGCAAGTACGCTGCGCTCCGTCTGGACCTGGAGTCCGTCCGCGGGGCGCTTCCGATGGCCGATGTGATCGGCGCCGCCGTCGAGGGCCTGCGCATGTCCGCGTACCGTTTCGACAAGTACAAGACCTCCGGCAAGGACAGGAAGCCGTCCGGACCCTCGGAGGCGGAGCTTGGACTGCGTTCTCCGGGAGCGGGGGAGAGGCGCGCGTTGGCCGAGGCCGAGATCCTGGCCGAGACCGTGAACTGGACGAGGGATTTCGCCAACGAACCGGCCAACGTCCTGACACCGGTCCGGCTGGCGGCCGTCGCGCGACGGATGGCTTCCGAGGAGCGCCTGTCCTGCCGCGTCCTCGGCCGCGCCGAGTGCCTCAAGCTGGGCATGGGCGGCATCATCGGCGTCTCGCAGGGCAGTTCGTATCCGCCGCAACTGATCGTCCTCGAATACAAGCCCAAAGGCGTCAAGGACCAGCGTCCCGTCGTGCTCGTGGGCAAGGGCGTCACGTTCGATACGGGCGGGATCTCGCTCAAGCCCGGTCCCGGTATGGAGTGGATGAAATACGACATGTGCGGCGCGGCCGCCGTGATCGGCGCTCTCCGGGCCATCGCGAGGCTCAAGCTGCCGGTGCCTGTCGTGGGTCTGGCGCCCGTCGTCGAGAACATGCCCGGGTCCAAGGCCCAGCGGCCCGGCGACATCATCCGCTGTATGAACGGCAAGACCGTCGAAGTGCTCAACACCGACGCTGAGGGCCGGCTCATCCTGGCCGACGCGCTCTGCTACGCCGAGCGCTACAAGCCGCGCCACCTCATCGACATCGCCACGCTCACGGGCGCCTGCTCGGTCACGTTCGGTGACGCGGCCAGCGCGGTCATGAGCAGTGACCCCGAGTTGACCGCGCGGCTCAAGAAAGCCGGCGAGCACACCGGAGAGCGCCTCTGGGAGATGCCGCTGTACGAGGAGTACAAGGAGCTCATCCGGGCCACGCACGCCGACATCCAGAACATCTCCAAGAAGAACGTCGGGATCATGACCGCGGGTCTTTTCCTGAGGGAGTTCTCGGGTCACGCCGGGTCGTGGGCCCACCTCGATATCGCGGGCACCGGTTTCGCGGACGGTGACCGGCCCTTGGGTCCCAAGGGCGTCACGGGCATGGGCGTGCGTTTGTTCACCCGCTTCGTCCGCGACCTGGCCGCGGAGCGTTGATGAAAGCCGTTTTCCTGCGCCGTCACGGAGGGCCCGAGGTCCTCGAGTACGGCGTGCGTCCCGATCCCAAGCCCGGTCCGGGCGAAGTGCTGGTGTCGGTGCGCGCTTGCGCGCTCAACCATCTGGACATCTGGGTGCGCCAGGGTTTGCCCGGTGTTTCCATACCCCTGCCGCATATCCCCGGCTCGGATGTCTGCGGTGTCGTGCTCTCGACGGGGCCCGGAGCGGGGCGTTTCAAGCGAGGTCAGCGCGTGATCGTTTCTCCAGGCCAAGTCCCGCCGGGGGACCCCGAGGGCTATGCGGCCCGCGACAGCTATTCGCACCGGTTCCGCATCATGGGCCTGCAGACGCCGGGCGGATACGCCGAGAAGGTCGTCGCCGAGGAGCGCTTCGTTGTGCCGGTGTCGTCCCGATGGTCCGACGCCGAGTGGGCGGCCCTGCCGCTGGCGGGCCTCACGGCCTATCATATGCTCGTGACGCGCGCGGGCCTGAGGGCCGGGGAGACCGTGCTCGTGCACGCGGCCGGCTCCGGCATCGGCGCCTACGCCGTGCAGATCGCCAAGACCCTCGGAGCGACGGTGCTGACGACGGTGGGGGACCCGCGGAAGGTCACGCCGGCCCTGAAGCTCGGGGCCGATGAGGTCATCCAGTACCGCCGCGAGGATTTCTCCGAAAAGGTCCGGGCGCTCACCGGCGGTCGCGGCGTGGATGTGATCTTCGAGCACATCGGACCCGAGACCTGGCCCAAGAACCTCACATGCCTGGCCCGCGGAGGCCGCATGGTCACCTGCGGGGCGACCTCCGGCCCGAAGGCCGAAGTGGATATCCGGTACCTGTATTCCAAACAGCTCAGCATCCTCGGTTCTTACATGGGAAGTTTCGCCGAGCTCTCGAGGGTCATCGAGATGGCCGAGGGCGGGACGCTGCGTCCCGTCGTCGACCGGACCTATTCGCTACGCCGGGCCGCCGAAGCCCATCGCCGCATGGAGTCCCGGGCGAACTTCGGCAAGATCGTGCTCAGGGTCCGCTGAGCCGAACCCATCCTCCCGGGGCACGGGGCGTGGCTTTTCTTTTGAAATCTAAAACTGACTTTTGTATACTTATTTGGCTTTGGATGACCGACTGCCAGCATAGGAAAAGATGAGCCAGCACGCACCCCATAAACAAGGCCTCTACGACCCCGCATACGAGAAGGACAGTTGCGGCGTCGGCTTCGTTGTCCATATTAAGGGTAAGCGCTCGCATGACATCGTGCGTCAGGCGCTCACCGTCCTCGTCAATCTGCGGCATCGCGGCGCCTGCGGCTGTGAGACCAATACCGGCGACGGAGCCGGCATCCTCCTGCAGGTCCCGCACGAGTTCCTGACCGCCGCCTGCAAAGAGGCCGGGTTCACGTTGCCCGAGCGCGGCGCGTACGGGGTCGGTATGCTCTTCGTCTCGCGCGACAAAGCCGAACGGGACGCCGTCGAGAAGCGTTTCTCCGAGATCGCCGCCGAGGAAGGATTGCGCGTGATCGGTTGGCGCACCGTCCCGACCGACGATTCCTCGCTGGGTCCGACGGCCCGGGCCTCCGAGCCTCACGTGAGACAGGTCTTCATCTCGCGCGACACCAAGCACAGGGACGAGCTGGACTTCGAACGCAAGCTCTACATCCTGCGCCGCCGCGCCGAGAACGCGATCCGTCACTCGGGCCTCAAGGGCGGGGAGGGGTTCTACATCCCCAGTCTGTCGGCCCGGACGATCGTCTACAAGGGCATGCTGATGTCCGAGCAGGTCGATCAATTCTACCCCGAGCTCAAGGACGAGCGCGTGGTCTCGGCCCTGGGACTGGTGCACTCGCGCTTCAGCACCAACACCTTCCCCAGCTGGGAGAGGTCGCATCCGTACCGCTTCATCGCGCACAACGGTGAGATCAACACCCTGCGTGGTAACGTCAACTGGATGCACGCCCGTCAGGCCATGTGCGAATCCCCGCTCTTCGGGGCCGACATCAAGAAGCTCCTGCCCGTCATCGACGAGGACGGGAGCGACTCGGCGATGTTCGACAACTGCCTGGAGTTCCTGGCCCTCGGCGGACGCACCCTGCCCCACGCGGTCATGATGATGATCCCCGAGCCGTGGTCCAACCATGAGACCATGGACCCGGCCAAGAAGGCTTTCTACGAATACCACAGCTCGCTGATGGAGCCGTGGGACGGACCGGCCTCGATCGCTTTCACGGACGGCACCCGCATCGGCGCCATCCTCGACCGCAACGGACTGCGTCCGTCGCGCTATTACGTCACCAAGGACGACCGCGTCATCATGGCCTCCGAGGTCGGCGTGCTCGAGGTCCCCGCCGACCAGGTCCTGCACAAAGGCCGCCTCCAGCCCGGCCGCATGTTCCTCGTCGACACTCAGGAAGGCCGCATCGTCGCCGATGAGGAGCTCAAGAAGAACATGGCCTCCGAGCATCCGTACCGCCGGTGGCTCGATGAGCATCTGGTGCCGCTCGAGAGCCTGCCCGAGGCGCCGCACGTGCACGAGCCCGATCACAAGACGGTGCTCGCGCGCCAGCAGGCTTTCGGATACACGTTCGAGGACCTGCGGATGATCATGGCGCCGATGGGTCAGCACGGCGTCGAGCCGGTCGGGTCCATGGGAACCGACACCCCGCTGGCCGTGCTCTCCGACAAGCCCCAGCCGTTGTACAACTATTTCAAGCAGCTCTTCGCTCAGGTCACGAACCCTCCGATCGATTGTATCCGCGAGGAGATCGTCACCTCAACGGACACGACGATCGGCTCCGAGCGCAACCTGCTCAAGCCCGAGCCCGAGAGCTGCCGCCAGATCAAGCTCAAGAGCCCGATCCTCTCCAACGAGGAGTTCGAGAAGCTCCGTCACATCAAGGACCCTCATTTCAAATCGGTCAACCTGTCCATCCTATATAAGGTCTCCGGCGGCCGCGCCGCGCTCGAGTCCGCGCTGGAGGACGTGTACAAGAAGGCGAGCGAGGCCATCCGCGGCGGCGCCAACCTCATCGTGTTGTCCGACCGCGGCGTCAGCTCCGAGCTGGCCCCGATCCCCGCGCTCCTGGCCGTCTCGGGCGTGCACCATCACCTGATCCGGGAGGGTACCCGCACCAAGGTCGGCCTGATCCTGGAATCGGGCGAGCCGCGCGAGGTGCATCACTTCGCCGTGCTCATCGGCTACGGCGCCGGAGCCATCAACCCGTACCTGGCGTTCGAGACGCTGGACGACATGATCCGTCAGGGCATCCTCGTCAACATCGACCACAAGACGGCCGTGAAGAACTACGCCAAGGCCGTCGCCAAGGGTGTCGTGAAGGTCATGTCCAAGATGGGGATCTCCACGATCCAGAGCTACCGCGGCGCGCAGATCTTCGAGGCCATCGGCCTCAGTCGCGAGCTCATCGACCGGTACTTCACCTGGACGCCCTCGCGCATCGAGGGGATCGGTCTGGGCGAGATCACCCAGGAGGTCGAGCGGAGGCACCGGCACGCTTTTCCCGATCGTCAGGTCAACGGTACCGTGCTCGATCCGGGCGGGCAGTACAAGTGGCGCAAGGACGGCGAGTACCATCTCTTCAACCCCGAGACGATCCACAAGCTGCAACTGGCCACTCGCACCAACGATTTCAAGGTCTTCCAGGAGTACTCCCGCGCGGTCGACGATCAGAGCCGCAGGCATTGCACGCTGCGAGGACTGCTCGATCTGAAGCCCGGCGCCAAGCCCGTGCCCCTCGAAGAAGTCGAGCCCGTCGAGGCCATCATGAAGCGCTTCAAGACGGGCGCGATGTCCTATGGCTCGATTTCCAAGGAAGCGCACGAAGCCCTGGCCATCGCGATGAACCGCGTCGGCGGCAAGAGCAACACCGGAGAGGGCGGAGAGGACCCGCAGCGCTTCAAGCCCGAGCCCAACGGAGACTCCAAGAACAGCGCGATCAAGCAGGTGGCGTCGGGCCGCTTCGGCGTGACGAGCAACTACCTGGTCAACGCGCGTGAGATCCAGATCAAGATGGCCCAGGGCGCCAAGCCCGGAGAGGGCGGGCAGCTCCCCGGAGGCAAGGTCTATCCGTGGATCGCCAAGGTCCGCTTGTCCACGCCGGGCGTCGGGCTCATCTCTCCGCCGCCGCACCACGACATCTACTCGATCGAGGACCTGGCGGAGCTCATCCACGACCTTAAGAACGCCAATCGCCGTGCGCGCATCTCCGTGAAGCTCGTGTCGGAGGTCGGCGTCGGCACCATCGCGGCCGGCGTGGCCAAGGCCCATGCCGACGTGGTGCTGATCAGCGGTCATGACGGCGGCACCGGCGCTTCGCCGCTGTCGAGCATCAAGCACGCCGGCGGACCGTGGGAGCTGGGTCTGGCCGAGACCCATCAGACGCTCGTGCTCAACAACCTGCGCAGCCGCATCACCGTCGAGACCGACGGGCAGATGAAGACCGGTCGCGACGTGGTCATCGGCGCGCTCCTGGGCGCCGAGGAATTCGGGTTCGCGACGGCTCCGCTGGTGACGCTTGGCTGTATCATGATGCGCGTCTGCCATCTCAACACCTGCCCGGTGGGCGTGGCCACTCAGGATCCCGACCTGCGCAAGAAGTTCAGCGGGGACCCTCAGTTCGTCGTGCATTTCATGAGGTTCATCGCCGAGGAAGTGCGCCGGATCATGGCCGAGCTCGGGTTCCGGACGTTCAATGAGATGATCGGCCGCACCGACCGTATCGACGCTCGGAAGGCCGTCGATCACTGGAAGGCGCGCGGTTTGGACCTCACCCCGATCCTGCACAGGCCCCAGGTCCCCGATTCCGTGGGGCTCTACTGCCAGATGGAGCAGGACCACGGCCTCGAGCAGTCGCTCGACGATCAGGTGCTGCTCAAGCTCGCCGAGCCCGCGCTCAAAGAGGGTAAGAGCGTGCGCGCCGAGGTCCCGGTCAAGAACGTTAACCGCGTGGTCGGCACCATTCTCGGAAGCGAGGTCACGCGGCGTTACGGCGCCGACGGTCTGCCCGACGGCACGATCCACCTCAAGTTCAGCGGCTCGGCCGGACAGAGCTTCGGGGCCTTCGTGCCGAAGGGTATGACGCTCGAGCTCGAGGGCGACGCCAACGACTATGTCGGCAAGGGATTGTCCGGCGGACGCATCATCGTCTATCCGTCCAAGAACGCGACGTTCAAACCCGAGGAGAACATGATCATCGGCAACGTCGCTCTCTATGGCGCCACCGGCGGCGAGGCGTTCTTCCGCGGTATGGCCGGCGAGCGCTTCTGCGTGCGTAACAGCGGGGTGAGCGCGGTCGTCGAGGCCATCGGCGACCATGGTTGCGAGTACATGACGGGCGGCACGGTGGTCGTCATCGGACCGACCGGCCGCAACTTCGCCGCGGGCATGTCGGGCGGGACGGCTTTCGTGCTCGATGCGTCGGGGGATTTCGCATCGCGCTGCAATAAGCAGATGGTGGACCTCGAGAAGCTGGACAAGCCCGAGGAGATCGCCGTCGTCCGGGGGCTCATCGAAAAACACTTCAAGTACACCGGCAGCGCCCGCGCCCGGCAGGTCCTGGACCTGTGGGAGGAGATGGCCGGCAAGTTCGTGCGTGTGATCCCCAAGGACTACAAGCGCGTGCTCGAGGCGATCGAGCGCGTGAAGAGCCAGGGGCTGTCCGGCGAGCAGGCGATCATGGCGGCCTTCGAGGCCAACGCCAAGGATCTGGCTCGCATCGGGGGCAACTAGACCATGGGCAAACCGACCGGATTCAAGGAGTACGCGCGCGAACTGCCCCAGGACAAGGACCCGCTGGTCCGCATCAAGGACTGGAACGAGTTCCACGACCATCTCCCCGAGGACAAGTTGCGCTCTCAAGGCGCGCGCTGTATGGACTGCGGTGTGCCGTTCTGCCACTCAGGCACGCTCCTGGCGGGCATGGCTCAGGGCTGTCCGATCAACAATCTCATTCCCGAGTGGAACGACCTGGTGTTCCGCGGATTGTGGAGAGAGGCGCTCGACCGCCTGCATAAGACCAACAACTTCCCCGAGTTCACGGGCCGTGTCTGTCCGGCGCCGTGCGAAGGCTCCTGCGTGCTGGGCATCAACGAGCCTCCAGTGACCATCAAGAACATCGAAGCGTCCATCATCGATAAGGGATTCGATGAAGGCTGGGTCAACGCCGAGCCTCCGGCCAAGCGGACCGGCAAGAAGGTCGCCGTCGTCGGCTCCGGTCCCGCGGGACTGTCCGCCGCCGCTCAGCTCAACCGCGCCGGTCATACGGTCACGGTGTTCGAGCGCGCTGACCGCATCGGCGGCCTTCTCATGTACGGCATCCCCAATCCCAAGCTCGACAAGAAGATCGTCCAGCGCCGCATCGATCTGTTGGCCGCCGAGGGCGTGAAGTTCGTGGTCAATACAGAGGTGGGTAGGGACTATCCGGCGGAGAAGCTCCGCAAGGAGTTCGACGCGGCGGTTCTCTGCGGCGGGGCCACCAAGCCGCGCGACCTACCCATCGAAGGGCGTCAGCTCAAGGGTATCCATTTCGCGATGGAGTTCCTGCACGGCAACACCAAGGCCCTGCTGGACGGTTCCAAAGGTCCCGGCTACATCTCGGCCGAAGGCAAGCATGTGGTCGTTATCGGCGGCGGCGACACCGGCACGGACTGCGTTGGCACGTCGGTGCGCCACGGCTGTAAGGGTCTGGTGCAGCTCGAGATCCTGCCGAAACCCCCCGAGAGCCGCGCCGCGGACAATCCGTGGCCGCAGTGGCCCAAGGTCTACAAGATGGACTACGGCCAGGAGGAGGCCGCCGCGGTCTTCGGAGCCGATCCCCGCAAATACATGGTCACGGCCAAGCGCTTCCTCGGTGACGCCGAGGGACGCGTGCGCGCCGTCGAGATCGTGCGTATCGAGTGGCAGAAGGACGCCAACGGCCGTTTCGCGCCCAAGGAAGTGCCGGGCAGTCAGCAGGAGATCCCCGCGCAGTTGGTGCTCCTGGCGATGGGTTTCCTGGGCCCCGAGGATACGGTGCTGGCCGGACTCGGGATCGAGCGCGACGAGCGGAGCAATGCCAAGGCCGAGCACGGGCGCTACGCGACCAACGTCAAGGGCATCTTCGCGGCCGGCGATATGCGGCGCGGCCAGAGCCTGGTGGTCTGGGCCATCAACGAAGGGCGCGGCGCGGCCCGCGCGGTGGACGAGTATCTGATGGGGCGGTCCGAACTGCCCTGAAGCGACCCGATCGGCCGGGTTTGATTGACACCCCGGTGCGTTCTTGATAGTCTTACAAACGAGATCCTTACGGAGGAACAATGGCTAACAAAGAGAACAAGTACGCCGACAACATCGGCGGAGCGTTTTACGTCGATACGCAGTGCATCGATTGCGACCTGTGCCGCCAGACGGCCCCGGCGAACTTCGACCGTAACAACTCGGGCGGGTATTCTTTCGTGAAGAAACAGCCGACGACCCCCGAGGAAGAGCAGCTCTGTAAGGAAGCGAAGGAAGGCTGCCCCGTCGAAGCCATCGGTAGCGACGGCGCCTGACAGGTCCCCGCGCCTCCGCGCGGACCGACCGGTCCGCGGCGGGGTGAGCGGTACCCCGCGATGAACGCTCCCGCGAACGATATCCGCAACGTTATCATCATCGGTTCCGGCCCAGCCGGATTTACCGCCGCGATCTACGCGGCCCGAGCCAATCTCAAACCCCTGCTCTTCGAAGGTCTGACGCGCGGCGGTCAGCCCGGGGGTCAGCTCATGTTGACCACAGAGGTCGAGAACTACCCCGGTTTTCCCAAGGGCATGATGGGTCCGGAGTTGATGTCCCTGTTCCGGGAGCAGGCGGCGCGCTTCGGCACCGACCTGATCCAGCAGGACGTCGAGTCCGTCGAGCTCGGTTCGCGTCCGTTCAAAGTGACCTCCGACGGCAAGACCCATCTGGCCCAGACCGTGATCATCGCCACGGGCGCATCGGCCAACTGGCTCAATATCCCCACGGAGAATGCCCTGAAGGGTTACGGGGTGTCCGCCTGCGCGACGTGCGACGGGTTCTTCTTCAAGAACAAAGAAGTCATCGTCGTCGGAGGCGGGGACTCCGCCCTGGAAGAGGCGAATTTCCTGACCAAGTTCGCCTCGAAGGTCACGCTGGTCCACCGGCGCGACGCCCTTCGCGCCTCGAAGATCATGCAGGAGCGTGCGATGGCCAATCCCAAGATCGCCTTCGAGTGGAACGCCGCCGTCGACGAGATCAAGGACCCGGCCCAGAAGAAGGTCACCGGGGTCGTCCTCAAGGACACACGTACCGGTCAGAAACGCGAACTCCGCTGTGATGGAGTGTTCGTCGCCATCGGACACACCCCCAACACCGAACTCTTCAAAGGCAAGCTCGGACTCGACGACAAGGGTTATATCGTCGTCAAGGACGGGACCCATACGAACGTGCCGGGCGTGTTCGCCTGCGGTGACGTCATGGACCACAAATATCGGCAGGCGATCACCGCGGCGGGTTCCGGTTGTATGGCGGCCATCGACGCCGAGCGCTGGCTCGAATCGCAGCACGCCGCCGTTCCCGGGAAGGCCGCCGCGCCCGTCGCATGAGCGCGGCCGGGTTCTTTCCGTTCGCGTTCAAGAAGAGCCCCAAACCCCTTCCCAAGAACCAGGCCCCGCGGGTCCGCTCCAAGACCCTCCCCGGACCGCAGTCCCAGAAGCTCGCCGAACAGCTCAAGCGATACGAGTGCCCGCAGGTGACGTATGTCGGCGGGGTCTTTCCGGTGTTCCTGCACAAAGGCAAGGGCGCCAATCTCTTCGATCTCGACGGCAACCGCTATCTCGATATGACGAGCAGTTTTGGCGTCTGTTCTCTCGGTTACGGCAATACCGCGATCATCGAGGCTGTCCGCCGTCAGTCGCTGGACATGCTCCACGGCATGGGCGATGTCCATCCCAACGCCGTCAAGATCGAGCTCGCCAAGAAGCTCGCGGAGATCACACCCGGCAATCTTTCCCAAAGCTTCTTCTCATCGACCGGCTCGGAGGCCGTTGAGACCGCCCTCAAAACGGCGGTCATGGCCACCGGCAAGACGGGCGTCATCGCTTTCGACGGCGCTTACCATGGCCTCAACTACGGGGCTCTCCATGTGACGCATCGCGAGGATTTCAGGGCGCCGTTCGCCAGGCAGCTCGGCAAGCACGCGCAGTTCGCGATCTGGCCCGACACGCGCCTCTATGGCAACAAGGCGACCGAGATCTCCATGAAGTCCGTGCGGGCGATCGCGGCCAAGGCCAAGCGCTCGCCGCACCGGATCGGCGCCGTGATCGTCGAGCCGATCCAAGCCCGCGGAGGGGTCAGGGTGCCCCCGCAGGACTTCCTGAAAGAACTGCGGGCGTTCTGCGATCAGGAAGGCGCGCTTCTGATCCTCGATGAGATCTTCACGGGGTTCGGCCGTACCGGCATGATGTTCGCCTGCGAGAAGAGCGGTGTGGTGCCGGACCTGATGTGCCTGGGCAAGGCGCTCTCCGGTGGACTGCCGCTGTCGGTCTGTATCGGCAGTGCCCGCACCATGCACGCCTGGGGTCCGTCGAAGGGCGACGCGATCCACACGAGCACTTATCTGGGGCACCCGCTCGGCTGTGCCGCGGCGTTAGCGGCGATCGCGGAGCTGGACGGCAAGAAGCTCGTCGAGCGCAGCCGCAGGCTCGGCGAGGTCCTGCGCAGGGACCTGTACAAGCTCAAGGAGAAGCATTCGCTGATCGGCGACATCCGCGGCGCGGGACTTCTGATCGGCGTCGAGCTCAACGAGAGACCCGCCTTCGCGCTGACGGCGGCCAAACCGTCGCGATCGAAAACCCCGCAAGGACCTCCGCCGGCATCCGAGCAGGCCCGTCGGACGACCGAGGGGTTGATGCAGCGCGGCATTCT
The DNA here is from genome assembly GCA_022072175.1 of Candidatus Omnitrophota bacterium. Classification (GTDB taxonomy): domain Bacteria; phylum Omnitrophota; class Gorgyraeia; order 2-02-FULL-51-18; family 2-02-FULL-51-18; genus JAJVIE01. The sequence goes on from JAJVIE010000003.1 coordinate 303,489, forward strand.
CGCCCTGACCTGCGGCGCGGCGCATAACGTGATCCAGCTGGCGCCGCCGTTCGTGCTGACCGAAGAAGATGCGGCGCTCGCGGTGAAGGCTCTGGACGAGGTCCTCAAGAAGATCGTTTGACCGGGCCCGAGGGCCGGGAGGGGGGATGATGCTGCCGCAGGGGTTGTGGATATCCGCCACGGCCGCAGCCGTTCTCACGGCAGCTCTGTCCGCCCCGGCGGCGGCCGATACGATCACGGACCGTTCGGGTCGTCAGTGGACAGGGGTCATCATCGATGACGGCGCTCAGGCCTACCGGCTGGACCTGGGGTTCGACATCGCGACGATCCGCAAGGAGGACGCGCGGAGCGTGCATCCTTCCGGTCCGGCCGAGAAGGCGGAACTCATCAAGCGCAACGCCGCGCGACGGGCCGAGTCGGCGCGGCTCCTCGCCCGCCGGGACGGCGGTCCGAGGCGGGTCCGCGCGCAGGTCCGGGACGGACATCTGTTCGCGCCGGTACGGATCAACGGCCGCGAGCCGATGACCCTGCTGGTGGACAGCGGCGCCTCTCTTGTGGTGCTGTCGCGCTCGAGCGCGCGCAAGCTCGGTATCGATACGGGATCGCTGACGGGCCGCGTCGAGATGAGAGGGGCCGGCAACCGCGTCTATCAGGCCGCCCATACCGTGCTCGACAGCGTCTCTTGGGACGGTGTCGAGCTCAGGGGCGTCGAGGCCGCGGTGCTGTTGGACGACGAGATGGCCGAGCCGCTGTACCGGGATGGACTGCTGGGCCAATCCTTCCTTTCGCGTTACAATTACAAGGTCTTCCCGAAGAGCGGCACGGTGGAGCTCGAACGGGCCCGGCCCTAGGAGGAGCGCATGCTCAATAAGAAGATCCTGATCGTCGACGACGAGACCGACCTCGTGGATATCCTGCGACACCGGCTCGAGCGGGCCGGCTATCAGGTCGTGACGGCCTATGACGGGGAGCAGGCCATGGCGATCGCCCATGAACAGCGTCCGGACCTGATCCTGCTCGATATCATCATGCCGCGTCTCGACGGGCAGACGGTGCTGCGCCTGCTCCGGGCCGACGACGGCTACCGGGAGATCAAGATCGTGATGGTCACCGCCTGCAGTGACGAGGACAACAGGACGCTTGCGCTGAAGAACGGCGCCAACGATTACATCTCGAAACCCGTGGAGCTGCAAGGGCTCTGCGGGAAGATCGAGGAGATCTTCTCGGAGTCCTGAGGCGTGAGGGACGGTGCCGCGCGTCTTCTCGACGCGAAGATCCTCTCGTATCTCCGCGCTCCGCGCCCGGCCCGCTACGAGCGGCTGGCGCTCCAGCTCTTCCGCCACCAGTACGAACGCAGCCGTGTCTACCGCGCCTATTGCGGCGCCTGCCGGACGTCCCCGGACCAGGTCCGGCGCTGGCGGGATATCCCGGCCCTGCCGGTCACGGTCTTCAAGGAAGCTCGTGTCCGATCGTTCACGGGCAGGCCCGAACTTCGATTCCACACCAGCGGTACCACGGGGGGCGCTTCACGCCGGGGGACCCACGAGCTGGAAAGCGCGCGCCTCTACCGGACGTCGCTGTGGGCGTCGTTCCGGAAGCACCTGCTGGGGGGAGTTCCGCGGGAGCCCTATCTCCTGGTGCCCACCGCGCGCCGACGCCCGGACTCTTCGTTGTCCTATATGGCCTCCGAAGTATGCCGCCGCATGGGGCGACCGGAACGGTCGTACGTGACAGCCTCTCATCGGGTCGAGGTTCGGCGTTTGACCGACGACCTGTCCCGGGAGCGCCGCCCCGCGCTGATCTTCGCCACGGCATTCTCGCTCAAGATCTGGCTGGACCACCTCAAGGATACCGGTACGATCTTGCGGTTGGCCAGGGGCAGTCGGTTGATGGAGACGGGCGGTTTTAAGGGGCGTACGGAGGCGGTCAGCCGCCGCCGGCTCCATGCTCTGTGCGTCCGGAGACTGGGGTTGGCCCCGAGCGACTGCCGCTCCGAGTACGGTATGACGGAGCTCAGCTCGCAGGCCTATGCGCGAGGCGCTTCGGGGAGATTTCGGCTGCCGCCGTGGATGCGCGCGATCGCGGCGGATCCCCTGACGGGACGACAGCTCCCTTACGGACGCCGCGGGGTCCTGCGGTTCTATGATCTGGCCAACCGTTCGTCGGTGATGGCGGTGCAGACCGAGGATGCCGGACGCGTTTATCCGGACGGGTTCGAGCTGGAAGGGCGGTTGAGCGGGGCGGAACTGCGGGGATGCTCGCTCAGCTACGAACAGTACTTGATGGCGGGTCGCAGGGGGGATCGATGAGCCCCCGCGGTCAAACCCCGCCGTCCCGGCGGGTCGCCGCGCGGCTCGGCCGTGTTTCAGCGCTGTGGCGGCGGCGCGAGTATCCGCCCCGGCTCCGGGCAGTGCGCGATCTCGGGTCGAGAGCCCGTTACTCGCGGTCCCAATCGAACCTCCTGATCGACGCGCTGTTCGCCAACCTCAGTACGGCGCGCTTGTCGGGCCTGCTCAAAGCCGTCCGCAAAACAGCTCGTATACCTCAAAACTGCGTCCAGATACATGCCTCCAACTCTCCACAACCTGCCGTCGAGGCCGTCGCGCTGTCGCTCCTGGTCGGATGCGCGGTCATCGTACGGCCGTCCGCTTCGGATCCAGGGTTGTTGAGGCACTACGTGAATTCCCTGCGTAAGGAGGACCCCGCGTTGGGCCGGGCGGTCCGCTGGCTCGAGCCTCGGGACAAAAAAGGTCTGCGAAAAGCGCTGGCGAACACTCCGCTGGTCATCGCCTACGGCAGTGACGAGACCCTCGAGTCCCTGCGGCGGCGTCTGGGTCCCTGGACCCGACTGGCGGAGCACGGTCATCGCGTGAGCTCGAGCGTCCTTACCGCGGAGGCTCTCCGGAATGGAGCCGTCGATACCGCCAGGCGGACCGCGCTGGACATCTGGATGGACCGTCAGCAGGGCTGTCTGTCCCCGCGCGTCGTTTATGTGGAGGGAGGCGGGGGTCCCTGTCTTCGATTCGCCGAGATCCTCGCCGGAGAGCTCGAGAAATTGACCCGGGAGGACCCGTTGACGTCCCCTTCGGAACGCGCGGCAGCCGGGCGCTTGCGCCGGCTCTACCGGATGCGCGCGGCCTTGGGCGAGCGGATCGCGTGGCACGAGAGGATGGGACAGGGAAGGTACGCGGTCATGTACGATGAGAAGCTCTCCAGGGAGCCGGACCCGTTCGTGCCGCTGTGTGTGTGCGTCAAAGCGTTCAAGAGCCGGGCGCAGTTGATCCGCAAGCTCAGACGTCTGAGCGGGCACATCCAAGGCATCGCCCTTGCGGCGAGCGGCCGCCGCCGGACCGCCTGGATCAAGGCCCTGAGCCCATTGAAAGCCTCGATCATCACCGTGCCCGGCAAGCTCCAGTTCCCGCCCCTCGACTGGCAGCACGACAACAAACCGCGTCTCTACGACTGGTTGTCGTAATCCCAGACCCGCACAGGGGGTCTTCCGGAGCCCCGCCATCAACCGGACGCAGTCCCTCGAGGACGCGTTGAGCTGAGTGAACGCCGCATCAACACGTCCCCTCCGGACTGCGTCCGTGGATCACCGGCTTGCGACAGGACCCGTGAGGGGCATAGAGAAGAGGTGCCGGGGATGGTAGAATCTAGGCCATGAAGAGGTTCATCTGTATCCATGGGCACTTCTATCAGCCCCCTCGCGAGAATCCCTGGACCGGGGAAGTCGATGCCGAGGAGTCGGCGGCGCCTTTCCATGACTGGAACGAGCGCATCGCCGCCGAATGCTACGAGGCGAACACGGGCGCGCCGATCCTCGGCCCCAAAGGACAGGTTCTTGAGCGCATCAACAACTATGAGCACATCAGTTTTGACATCGGCCCGACACTGCTCAGTTGGATGCGTCGTAAGACACCCGATGTCTACAAGGCCATCGTGCAGGCCGACAAGATCAGCCTCTCGCGGCGCGGCGGCCACGGCAACGCGATGGCCCAGTCCTACAACCACCTCATCATGCCGCTGGCGCGAGACCACGACAAGATCACGCAGGTCCGGTGGGGGGTCAAGGATTTCGAGTTCCACTACGGCCGCAAGCCCGAGGGGATGTGGCTGTCGGAGTCCGCGGTCGACCGCCGCACACTATCCATCATGGCCGACCACGGGATCCTCTATACGGTGCTGGCTCCGCATCAGGCGCGGAGGGTGCGGCATGTGGGGTTCGGTTCGCGCTGGAAGTACGTCCACCACGAAGGCGTCGATCCCCGGCACCCGTACCGCATCCTGCTCGAGGGAGGCAAGCAGTTCCACATCTTCTTCTATGACGCGCCGGTATCGCGGTCGATCGCTTTCCAGGGCTTGTTGCACAACGGTGACCAGCTGACCCAACGTCTACTGGGCGCGTTCTCGGGCCGCGACCGCGAGCAGTTGGTGTCCACGGCCACCGATGGAGAGACGTTCGGACATCACCATAGGCACGGGGAGATGGCCGTCGCCTGGGCCGTGCGTCGTATCCAGGAGCAGAGGCCGGCTCGGCTGACCAATTATGCCGAATTCCTCGACCGCTACGGGTCCTTCTGGGAGGCCGACATCTACGAGAACAGCTCTTGGAGCTGCGCGCACGGGGTCGAGCGCTGGAGGTCCGACTGTGGTTGCCGGATCAACCATCAGGAGGGCTGGAACCAGCGATGGCGGTCGTACCTCAGGGACGCTTTCGACTTTCTCAAGGACATCATCGACGACGTGTACGAGACCTCCTGCGGCAAGCTCCTCAAGGATCCCTGGGAAGCCCGCGACGCCTACATCGACGTGCTGCTGCGGCCGGACGCCGAGACGAAGCGCCAGTTCCTGGCGCGTCAGGCACGGAAGGAGCTCAACATGGACGACCAGCGACGGGTCTGGGACCTCCTCGAAGCGGAGCGGTATTCGATGTACATGTTCACCAGCTGCGGCTGGTTCTTCGATGAGATCTCCGGCATCGAGCCGGTGCAGATGATGAAATACGCTCTCCGCGCGATGGAGTTGGTCCAACCCTATTACCTCAAGGACATCGAGGGGCCTTTCCTCAAGATCCTCGAGGCCGCCAAGAGCAATCTGCCCGAGATGGGGAGCGGCGCGGATATCTTCAGGGACATCGTCAGGCCTTACCGGGACCGCGCGCCGCGGCAACCCGTCCACCCTCTCAAGGAGAACTAGATGGCCATCAAATGCGGTATCGTCGGACTGCCCAACGTGGGCAAGTCCACGATCTTCAACGCACTCACGCGCAGTGTCGCTCTGGCGGCGAACTATCCGTTCGCGACCATCGATCCCAACGTCGGCATTGTGCCGGTACCCGATCCCCGCCTGGACGAACTGACACGCATCGTTCCGACGCAGAAGGTCGTACCCACCACTCTTGAGGTCGTGGACATCGCCGGCATCGTCAAGGGCGCCAGCCAGGGGGAGGGTCTCGGTAACCAGTTCCTGTCGCATATCGCCGAGGTCGACGCGATCATCCACGTGGTGCGCTGTTTCGAGGGCGGTGACATCGTGCACGTGAGCGGGTCGGTGGATCCTCTGCGGGACATCGAGGTCATCGGCACCGAGCTCATCCTCAAGGACATGGACGTGCTGGCCAAGCATCGCGCTCGCTACGAAAAGGCCGCCCGGTCCAACGACAAAAAAGCCCAGCAGACGATGCCCGTCATCGAGAAGTACGAAGCGGCTTTCAACGCGGGCCGCTCAGGACGGACGGTTCAACTGACACCGGAGGAGAAGGTCATTGCCCGGGAGTTCAGGCTCATCACCGATAAGCCCGTACTGTACGCGGCCAACGTCTCCGAGGAGGAGGCTGCCGGTGCGGACGGGCCGCTGGCGGCCAAGGTCAAGGCCCTGGCGCAGTCCGAGGGTTCGGCGTACATCAAGATCAGCGGCAAGGTCGAGGAGGATATCTCTCGGCTCGAACCCTCGGAGAGAGGGGAGTTCCTGCAGGCGATGGGGCTCCAGGAACCCGGCCTCGATCGGCTCGTGCGGGAGGGTTACCGGCTGCTCGGGCTCATCACGTTCTTCACGGTGGGTGAGACGGAGAATCGCGCCTGGACCGTATCCAAGGGTTCGACGGCGCCGCAGGCCGCGGGCAAGATCCACTCGGACTTCGAAAAGGGCTTCATCCGCGCCGAGGTGGTGGGCTACGACGACTTCGTCCGCTACAAGGGCGAGCAGGCCGCCAAAGAAGCCGGGCGCTTCCGCCTCGAGGGCAAGGAGTACATCGTCGCCGACGGCGACATCATGCACTTCCGCTTTAGCGTCTAATTAACCCTCAAGAACTCCTGACCTGCACCGGGGAGGCTTCCGGAGTCCCGCCACAAGCCTCCTAGGCCGCCTGCCTCCTTTTCTGGCTCCCAGGCACGATCGTCACTCGGTAAGTCGCCCGTCCCCTCGGCAAGCTAAAGTGTGCCGTCTCCCCGACGACTTACCTCGGACGGATCAGGAACTGGAGGGGAGCCGAAAAGTCGGACGGCGGCAGAACGGAGACTTGTGGCGGGACTTCCGTATCCTCCGCTACCCCCGAACGGGTGGCGCGCTCTATGTTCTTGGGGCTGTTCCGCGACAGGACCCGTGAGGGGGCTACAGAAGACCTGATGCGAGACCGAGGGGAGACTGTCATGGGAGCCCCGGGGTCGGCGTCTGCTTACGGGATACCCCAAAAGACCATAGGGATGACCTCCGGTGCAGGTCGGGGAGGCTGTTGAAAAGGTTGAAGTTTGGGGGGTATCGAGTAGAATAAAAGGACCTTTGACGACCCCAATAACCCCTAGCAAGGAGCGGACAGTGGTAACTATTTCGGAAGGCAAACTGAAGTGCATGGAAGCGGTCTCCAACAAAGAGGGTGTGATCACGGCGGCGGCCATGGACCAGCGCGGATCGCTGCAGAAGTCCATCGCCAAGCTCAAGGGCGTCAAAGAGAGCGACGTCACCCCGGCCATGATGTCGGAGTTCAAGGTCGCGGTCACCAAAGTCCTCACCCCCCATGCGAGCGCCATCCTGCTCGACCCTGAGTTCGGTCTTGAGGCCGCCAAGCAGCGCGCCAAGGGCTGCGGCCTGCTGTTGGCCTACGAGAAGACCGGCTATGACGCCTCCGGCCCCGGCCGTATCCCGGATTTCATCGAAGGGCTCTCGGCCAAGAAGATCAAGGAGCTCGGCGGCGACTGCGTGAAGGTGCTCCTCTATTACACGCCTTTCGACGATCCCAAGGTCAACGAGAAGAAGCATCAGATCATGGAGCGTATCGGCCGCGAGTGCGAAGAGGCCGAGGTCGCGTTCTTCCTCGAGTTCGTGGGCTACGACCCCAAGGGCGGTGACGGCAAGGACCTGGCGTACGCCAAGATCAAGCCGGAGATCGTCATCAGGAGCATGGAAGAGTTCTCGAAGGACAAGTACAAGGTCGATGTGCTCAAGGTCGAGATCCCCGTTGACGTGAAGTACCTCAAGGGCTCCAAGGCCTTCAACGGCACCGAAGCGGCCTACGACATGGCCCAGGCCAAGGAGATCTTCAAGCGCCAGGACAAGTGCACCAACAAGCCGTTCATCTATCTCTCGGCAGGTGTCGATGACGACATCTTCCGCGAGAGCCTCGAAGTGGCCATCGGCGCGGGGGTGAACTTCGCCGGAGTGCTCTGCGGCCGGGCGACCTGGAAAGAGGGTATCCCGGTGTACGCCAAGGAGGGCGTGAAGGCCCTCGAGGCGTGGCTCTTGGGCCGCGGTGTGAAGAACATCCAGGCGCTCAATAAGACCCTGGCCGGAGGCGCTCGTCCGTGGTTCGCCAAGTACGGCGGCCGCGACAAGGTCCAGGTCGTCTCCAAGGTGGCCCGCTAGAACAGACCCAGACCGGGCCCGCTTCATGGCGGGCCCGGCGTTTTTCCGCCGGAGGAACGTTGGCCTATCTGCCCGGAAGGAAAGGTCCCGAAGAGAAGCGTCTCAGCGTCCGTCGTCGGGACGACATCGACCTCCAGAAGCTCAAGCGCAGCCACGAACTGCTCGAAGACCTGCATCGCCAGATGCGGGAGTCCCATATCGAGATGATCCTCAATCTCGCGACGGCCGCCGAGTACAAGGATCCTGATACCGGAAACCACATCCTTCGCATCAGCGATTACGCGACCGAGCTCGGTAAGGCAGCGGGTCTCAGCGAGCAGGACGTCGATCTCCTGCGCTTCGCCAGCCCCATGCACGACATCGGCAAGATCGGCATCCCCGACAGCATCCTGCAGAAGCCCGGAAAACTGACCCCTGAAGAATGGGAGGTCATGAAAACGCACACGGTGATCGGGTCGCGGATCTTCCAGAACTCGCGCTCGCCCTTGCTCCGGTCGATCTCGCAGATCAGTCTCACGCACCACGAGAAGTACGACGGGTCCGGCTATCCCAACGGTCTCAAGGGAGAGGAGATACCGATCTTCGGGCGGATCGTGGCCGTGGTGGACGTCTTCGACGCCATCGTCTCCAAGCGGTGCTACAAAGAGGCCTCGTCGTTCGACGAAGGGTTCGCGTACATCGAGTCCCTGGCCGGAACGCATCTGGACCCTCATCTGATCAAGGTTTTCAGGGGTTGCGGAGGGGCGATCCGCCAGGTCTATGACGCCAACCAGGCCATCGCCGGGTATATCAAGGAGTTCGCCGAACAGGACCTCGTCGAACTCGACGAAGAGCCCCCCTCGCAAGACTGATCATGGCCAAGCGGGACTACTACGAGATCCTCGGGCTCAAGCCCGGAGCCGCTGAGGCCGAGATCAAGAAGGCCTACCGCGATCTTGCCAAGCGCAATCACCCCGATGCCAGGCCCGGCGACAAGGCCGCTGAAGAGAGGTTCAAGGAGATCTCCGAGGCGTATTATGTGCTCGGGGACGCCAAGAAGCGCGCCGAGTACGACGCCTTCCGGTCCGGCGGCGGCTTCGGGCGCTCCGGCGGCGGAGCTTACGGCGGTTTCCAGGGAGCGCAGGGTTTCGACTTCGACGAGATCCTCAGGGCCTTTCGAGGATCAGGCGCGGCGGGAGGGGCAAAAGCCCGCTATTCAACGGCGGGTTCGTTCAGGGGTTTTGAGGACCTCTTCGGGTCCTTCGGAACGCCCGGGGCCGAAGAGGTCGAATCGGTCGAAGCGGACACCCGCGCCACGCTCAAGATCTCACGTCAGCGCGCGCAGAAGGGCGGAGAGGTCAGCTTCGCGACGCGTGAAGGCAAGAAGATCACGGTGAAGATCCCCGCGGGCATCGTATCGGGCAGCAAACTGCGGCTATCCCGTCAGGGCCGCGAATGTCCGACCTGCAGGCATAACGGCGACCTGATCCTGACCGTACAGGTCGAATGAACATCCATCGCAACGGAGGAATCATGAGGCGAGATCTCGGATGGCGAATGTTGGCGGCGGCCGTACTGGCGCCCACATTGTGGATGGCCGGATGCTCAGGGGGCGGCGAAGGATCATCGAAGAGCGCCGTTGAGGGTCAAGCGACCGGGGTATCGAACACCGAGATCGCTCCGATCGACCCGGCCACCGCGGCGACCGTCACGGGACGCATGATCTTCGAGGGAGCTCCCCCAGAGCGCCGTGAACTGCCGATGAAGGGCAACCCCGAATGCTCCGCGCTCCACGCCACAGGTACCACGCTGAGCGAGGACGTGATCGTTTCCGAGGGAGGGCTGGAGAACGTGTTCGTCTACGTCAAATCCGGCCTTGAGGGCCGCGCGTTCGCCGTGCCCGCCAAGCCCGCGGTCATCGATAACAAGAACTGCCTGTATCAGCCCCATGTCATCGGAGTGCAGGTCGGGCAGTCAGTGGAGCTGCTGAACAGCGATCCGACACTGCATAACGTGAGGCTCAAATCCAACAATCAGCGCAACTGGAACATCGGCCTGCCGTTCCAGGGCATGAAGCAGACCAAGAAGTTCGAGGCCGTCGAGGTGATGGCGACGCTCAAATGCGACGTCCATCCCTGGATGACCGGGTACGTCGGGGTGCTGAACCACCCGTACTTCGCGGTCACGGGCACCGGCGGAGCCTACAGCATCAGCGGCCTGCCGCCGGGAGACTATGAGATCGAGGCCTGGCACGAGACGTACGGCACTCGTACGGCAAGCGTCAGCGTCGGTCCTTCGGAAACACGCTCCCTGGACCTGACGTTCGCGGCATCCTGACCGGCCACTAACGGTCCCGACAGGCCCCCAAAACACAACGGCCGCCCCCTGATGGGGGCGGCCGTTGATCCTTCCGGTCCCGAAGTAGAGGGCGTTATTTGAAATCCGCGCCGGCCTTAGGTCCGATCTTGTTGCAGAACACCCAGACCAGTCCACAGCCGATCACGAACGCCAAGATGACCGTGGGCAGGCTGAACGAGGGGAAGTGGCTGGCGGCGCCCATGCAGAAGAGCAGGGGGACCGACAGGTAGGTGTTGAGACGCGAGGCCATGAAGGCGCGCTTGGTCAGCGCGGCCGCTTCGGCGGGCGTCTCGCCGTTCTTGGTCCAGCGGATCAACTTCTGCTGCGCAGGCCAGATGATGAACCACACGTTGAACCACATGATCGTGCCGAGCACGCCGCCGAGCGTGATCCACAGACCCCAGACCGAGTTGAGCAGGCCGCCGACACCGAAGAGCCCGGCGTCCGTCGCCAGGAAGACCTTCCAGAAGGCATAACCCCATCCGGAGAGGAACGTGAACATCGCGCCCCAGCGGAACCAGAACAGGGCGCGAGGCATCAACTGCGGAACGACCTTGCGCTTGCCGTCGGCGTCCAGGGTCTTGGCGAAGTTCGCGTTGACGAAATTGAAGAAATACAGATGGCCGATCCAGATCACGCCCGCGATGAAATGGATCCAGCGCAGAGCGAACAGATGGATCGTGTGGACATCGAGCGTGCCGGCATAAGCGTCGAGCATGGGTTCTCCTTGTCATCCGTGGTGTGCGTGGACGTGATGATTCTAACAGGAGCGAGCGTCCGCCGCAAGGCCGCCGGAAGGCCCGTAAATGGACATAAAACACAAAATATTGTGGTTTTTGGCCCAAATCGTCTTGACACACCACAAGGGCAGGCCTATACTCCAAAGGTAAGGACGATCTCCCTGGAACACCGCGGAGGTGTCGCGCACGAGACGGCGGCACTCCGCTTTTTCGTCCCCGGTATTCTAAAACAATTTTAAAATCATCACTCGATCCGGCCGCGTTCCGGACGTCAACCCCCAGACGGAGGAGTCATGCAGCACTCATCGCGGACCAAAAGCGCGGCCAACGGCCAATCGCCGCTCACAGGCGATCTGAAGGGCCTCAAGATCGACCGCCGTTTCACGAAGCCCGGACAGGACCCCCTCGACGCCGTCGTGTACGAGAAGCGCTCCTCGGCGATCACCAACACGGACGGTTCGGCGGTGTTCCGGATGGACGGTGTCGACGTGCCCAAGAGCTGGTCGCAGTTGGCCACCGACATCGTCGTATCCAAATACTTCCGAAAGGCGGGTGTGCCCGGCTCCGGTCATGAGACGAGCGTCCGACAGGTGGTGCACCGCATCGCCCATACGATCCGGGAGGCGGGCGAGAGGTTCGGCGGCTATTTCCGCTCGCCGGAGGACGCGGAGGCCTTCGAAGCCGAGCTCAAGCACTTGCTCGTGACCCAGAAGGGCGCGTTCAACTCCCCGGTCTGGTTCAATTGCGGTCTGGCCGAGGCGTACGGCATCCACACCGGAAGCGGCGGCAGTTATTACTGGGACGCCAAGAAGGGCGCGCCTTCGGTGACGAAGGACTCCTATTCGTATCCGCAGTGTTCGGCCTGTTTCATCCAGAGCGTCGAGGACGACCTGATGTCGATCTTCGACCTCATCAAGAACGAGGCCAGGCTCTTCAAGTTCGGCTCGGGTACGGGCACGAACTTCTCGAGGATCCGCGGTCATCAGGAGAAGCTCTCCGGCGGCGGCACCTCCTCAGGGCTCATGTCCTTCCTTGAAGTTCTCGACCGCGGGGCCGGAGCCACCAAGTCCGGCGGCACCACCCGTCGCGCCGCCAAAATGGTGTGTCTGGACCTCGACCATCCGGAGATCGAGGATTTCATCAACTGGAAGGTCAAGGAAGAGCGTAAGGTCGCCGCGCTCATCGCGGCCGGGTACCCGTCGGATTTCAACGGCGAGGCCTACAAGACCGTCGGAGGCCAGAACTCCAACAACTCCGTCCGGATCAACGATGATTTCATGAACGCCTATCTCGAGGGCGGTCAGTGGAGCACCCGCTTCCGCACCACGGGTCAGACGCACAAGACCTATGAGGCGCGCGATCTCATGAAGCAGATCGCGTTCGCCGCATGGGCCTGCGCCGACCCCGGCGTCCAGTACGACACCACCATCAACGACTGGCACACTTGCTCGGGCACGGACAAGATCCACGCCTCGAATCCCTGCTCCGAGTACATGTTCCTCGACGACAGCGCCTGCAACCTGGCTTCGATCAACTTGATGAAGTTCCTCGGCGAGGACGGGAGCTTCGACGTGGCCGGTTACCGCCACGCCTGCCGGATCTTCATCCTGGCGCAGGAGATCATCGTAGACCACTCGTCTTACCCGACCCAAAGGATCGCGCAGAACAGCCATGACTACCGCCCTCTGGGGCTCGGCTATGCCAACCTCGGGACCCTGCTCATGGTCAAGGGCATCCCGTACGACTCCGAACGCGCGTACGCGATCTGCGGGGCGCTGACCGCGATCATGACCGGGCACGCCTATCGCACTTCCGCCGAGATCGCGCGCCACAAAGGCCCCTTCCCGGGATACGAGCCCAATCGCGAGTCCACCAACCGCGTCATGCGTAAGCACCGTGACTCGGTCTTCCGCATCGATGAGCGGCTGTGCCCGGCGGATCTCCTGACGGCGGCGCGAGAGGATTGGGACGAGACGGTCCGGTTGTGCGAGAAGTACGGCGTGCGCAACGCCCAGGCCACCGTCATCGCGCCGACCGGCACCATCGGTCTCTTGATGGACTGCGACACCACGGGTATCGAGCCGGATTTTTCACTGGTCAAGTTCAAGAAGCTGGCCGGTGGCGGTTACTTCAAGATCGTCAACCAGTCGGTGCCGAGGGCCCTGTCCGCGCTCGGTTACCGCGAGGACCAAGTGCGCGACATCGTCACGTACGTGCAGGGGACGATGACGCTCGACGGCGCGCCGCACATCAACCCGCCCACGCTCAAGGAGCGCGGGTTCACGGACGAGGACATCGAACGCATCGAAGCGGCCCTGCCGGGCGTTTTCGAGCTGGCGTTCGCTTTCAACAAGTGGACGCTGGGCGAAGAAACGCTCAAGAACCTGGGTTTCAAGGAGGAGCAGTACAACGCGCCCGGATTCAACATGCTGCAGGCGCTGGGGTACTCGGACAAACAGGTGGACGAGGCCAATGACGTCATCTGCGGCCGCATGACCATCGAGGGAGCGCCCGGTCTCAAGCCGGAGCACCTGCCGGTGTTCGACTGCGCCAACAAGTGCGGTAAGTACGGCAAGCGCTATATCGCTCCGATGGGACATATCCGGATGATGGGCGCCGCCCAGCCGTTCATCTCGGGCGCGATCTCCAAGACCGTCAACCTGCCGCATGAGGTGACCGTAGAGGAGATCGAGCGGATCTACGTGGATGCCTGGAAGCTCGGTCTCAAGGCCGTCGCGCTCTACCGCGACGGATGCAAGCTCTCGCAGCCGCTCAATTCGACCAGTTCCTCGGGGACCAAGAGCAGTGGAGCGCCGGCCGAGACCGCGCACGTGGCCCAGCGCGAGCGTCTCCCCAAGAAGCGGGCCGGCCTCACTCAGGAAGCGCGCATCGGCGGGCATAAGGTCTACGTGCGTACGGGAGAGTACGAGGACGGACGTCTGGGTGAGATCTTCATCGATATGCACAAGGAAGGCGCCGCCTACCGGAGCATGATGAACTGCTTCGCCATCGCGGTGTCGCTGGGTCTCCAGTACGGAGTGCCGTTGCAGGAGTACGTGGACGTGTTCACGTTCACGCGCTTCGAGCCTTCCGGCCCGGTGGACCATCCCAACATCAAGTACGTGACCTCCATCGTAGACTACATCTTCCGTCTGTTGGCCATGGAGTATCTCGGCCGTCACGATCTGGTGCAGGTGCCGCCGTCCGAAGCGCCGGCCGCCCAGCCGCTCCGCCCGCGTCCGGCTCAGGACGCGGCCAAGGTGACCGAGGACGAGAAGACCGACAGCGCTCGAGCGGTCGGGTCGGCGTCCTCGACCGAAGGGGCGCTCAACGATCACCTCGGCAAGATGATGGGCGATGCGCCGTTCTGTTCGCTCTGCGGCCACGTGACCGTACGTAACGGCGCCTGCTACAAGTGCCTCAACTGCGGCAACTCGATGGGTTGTTCCTGATCGGAACGCGCGGATAGGATCGGGCGTCGATAGACATCGTCGGCATACGGCCGGAGCGCAGCGCTCCGGCCGTTGTCCATTGGAGCGCCTTTGCGCATACAAGCAACGGATCTGCATCTCGAGGCCACGCTCGAGTCCGGGCAGGTGTTCGGCTACGAGCGCTGTGCGGACGGTTCCTACCGTGGGACGTTGAGAGGCAAGCGCATCACGTTGAGCGCTAGGGGTCCGGCGCTGACCGTTACAGGTCCGGTGTTGCCGACAGCGCGAGAAGTCCGTGACTATCTGGACCTGGAGCGCGACCTCAGTCCGGTGTACGCATGGCTCCGGGACGACCCTCGCCTGCGCCCGACGCTCGCGGCCTACCGCGGGTTGCGTCTCATCCGCCAGGACCCCTGGGAAGCTCTCGCGTGTTTCATCCTGTCCTCCAACAACAACGTCAAGCGCATCCAGCTCATGCACGCTCGATTGAGCGCGAGCCTCGGCGCCGGAGCCTTTCCGGCCGCATCCGCCATCGCGCGTTGCCACGAGCGGACCCTACGCGACATCGGCCTCGGGTACCGCGCGCCATATCTCCAGCGCTCAGCGACGTACGTCGCCAACAATCCGCATGCGCTAGAGACGATCCGCTCGGCGGATTTCGAAGAAGCGCGGGCGCTCGTATCCAGCTACCCGGGGATCGGACCTAAGGTCGCCGACTGTGTGTTGCTCTACGGATTTGGCCGCTACGAGGCGTTCCCGGTGGACGTTTGGATGCTGCGCGTGATGCGAAGCTTGTATTTCAAGGGCCGCCGCGTCTCCGGGGAACGGGTCTACCGTGAGGCGCAAAAGCGTTGGGGAAAGTGGGCCGGATACGTCCAGCAGTACCTCTTCCACGGGGCCCGGATGGGGGTGTTGAGCGTCGGATAGTTAGATTTGTAAATAATTAGTTAGACATGTATATTTCTATTAAGACTATATAAGGCCACGGCGATTCTAGCGGGGATCACCTTGACGCGAAAGCAACACCTCAGACCCATAGCGGCCCTACTTGTGCTGGTCTTCGCATCCTGCGAGATCGCGCAGGCCGCTTCGATCGACCCCGGAGCTTCGGGCGCGCCGCTGAGCGCCCGCGAAAGCCTGCTCAAAGACCCCAGTCTCATCCAGGCGCCGTCCGAACACGTCACGCTCAAGGAGGTCCATCGGGGCGGCGCGGGCAAGCTCATCATCCACATCCAGGATGCGCACGTGAACCTCAGCGGACAGGAGAACCTCGCCGCCGCGCTCGATGCCATCCTGACGCGTTACGACCTGGACCTGGTCCTGGTGGAGGGCGGTACGCGCGAGGATACGCTGACTCCGATCAAGAGCATCGCCACACCCGACGTGTGGAAGCGCGTGGCCAAGAAGTTCCTGATCGAAGGCAAGATCTCCGGCGAGGAGTACCTCAACCTCGTCTCCGATCATCCGATGCGGATCCTCGGCATCGAGGACCGCCAGCTGTACCAGCGCAGTGTCGAGGCCTACGGCCGTCTGGTCGAACAGCGGCAGGACATCCTCGATTACCTGCTGTTGGTGGACAGGGCGATCGAGCGTCTCAAGGAGGGGCTGTACCCGCGCTCGATGATCGAGTACGAAAGGGAACGCCGCGCTTCGGCGCCGGACGGCCAGCCGACCGCGGACGTGCGGGCGCTGGTGAGCGCGGCCGCGCTCTCGGGCATCGATCTCGGCGTCTATCCCAACGTCGGCCGGACGGCGTCGCTGTTGGACAAAGAATCGACCATCGATTTCGACGCGGCCAATCTCGAGCAGGCCGCGCTCATCGATGAGATCGTCGCGCGCGGAGGCGAGCGCGAGATCGCCGAGCTCAGCCGGCAGGCCGCGGCCGCGAAGGAGCAGAGGGCGGCGCGTTTTTCCCACTTCCAAAACACTTTTCTTATCGCCAGGTCCAAGAACATCGATCTGGGCAAGTATCCGAGCCTCACCACGTACCGCGATTATCTCGAGGATTTCAACCGGATCGATCTGGAGCTGGTGATCGAGGAGTCCGCGGCGTTGGAGGACGAGTTGTACCGCCGCGCGCTCAAGGACGAGGACGCTCGCACCCTGAGGGCCATCGACCGCTTCACGGACCTGCTGGACCTGGCGTACCGGATCCAGATGAGCACCAAGGATTTCGCGCTGTTCTCGGCCAACGAACCGGATTTCACCGCACCGGCGTTCACCGGATGGATCAACCGCAAGCTCGCCGAGAGCGGCCGCTTCGACGCCCTGCTCGGACGCGGCGCGGCGTTGGAGAGCGGTCAGAAAGCCCTGCTGGACTTCTATGATTCGGTCAGCAAGAGGGACTACGCGTTCCTTGAGAACACCGAGCGTATCCTTGAGCGCGAGGACCAGCGGGTGGCGGTGCTCATCTCGGGCGGTTATCACACGCCTCATCTCAAGAAGCTGTTCGCTTCCAAGGAGATCTCCTTCGTCGTGTTGACACCGGTGGTGACCGGCGAGACCAATCAGAAGAAGTACGAGCGTATCCTCCTGGCGCCGCTCGGGCAGCGCAAGAGCGTGGACACCGTGCGGGGACAGCGCAAGACCTCCGAGCGGTCCCTGAGCGACTTGGAAGAGGATCTCCTGCATCTCAAGCGAAGGACCGACGGCGTGCGTCCGCGTTCGGCCGGTGAGGACGGCGCTCGCCTGGCCGAGATCATCAGCGAAGGCGCCAAGCTCGCCGGGACGGACCCCGAGGTCGCTGCGCGGGTCGCGCTCGACTATCAGACGAGGGGCAGGCAGATCGATGAGGTCTCTCCTGCGGACGATTCTCGGACGGGCGCGAGATTGTCCGAAGCGGACGAGGATCGTGAAATGTCGATGGGCATCGCTCTCGAGGTGCCGGGCAACCGCTTCAAGGCGCCGTTCATCGAGCGTCATGCGGACAAGTTCACCGGCCACGCGGGTACGCGCCTGGAGATCCGGCCGAACGGCGCGGCTCTCAAGGAGCGGATCAACGCGATCGCCGATGCGATCGAGGGTGTCGATCTGGTTCACGGCGTCGCTTGGGACAAGGGGGGCATCTACAATCTCGCGCTGATCCTGATGACGGGCCGCCTGTCGCCGCAGTCCTGGCGAGGACCGATGTCGCGAGGCCAGGCCGCCTTGCACGGCCCGTACTATATCCTGTCGCCGGTCGAGGCCGAGATGGACACCTGGAGGACCTCCGACGTGTGGACGGCCGTTCTGGTGCCGACCCAGGAGGACGCGGACGGGCTCCGCGAGGTTATCGAGGCCGGGATCGCGGAAGGCGCTGTCGCGGAGCGGGATATCGAGGCGGCTCGCGCGAGCCTTTCCAAGATCGTCACGTACGCGGATTTCCGGCCCAGGGAAAAGACGGGAGCGCGCTTGGCGCAGGACGCCGTCGACGCTCGCGCGGACCAGGTCATCGAATCGATCGGGCAGCGTTTGCCTGAAATGGAGCTACAGCGGGTCAACTCGATGCTGCTCCGGTGGAGGGGTCTGGTGTCGGGCAAGCAGGTCCAGATCGAGTGGACCGCTTCGGAGCTCGTTCGGCGCATGCAGCAGGTCGGATCGATGGAGGGTTATCCGAACGACCGGGACCTCTTGCGCATCGATTTCAGCGACCCGCAGTTGACAGCGTCGGTCAACGCCGGCGTGCGCGCCTCGATGCCCGCGGACAGTACGGTCGAATTTCTCAGGCGATTGCAGGTCTTCCTGCCGGAGATCGGCCGACGATCCCCGATCCTTCTTGCCGTCTCCGCCGAGCCCAGGGAAGTGATCCTAGCGGACGGACGCCGCGTGGACGAGCGCGTGACGGACCGCAGGGCCCGTCTGTACGAGGCGCTGCTCAGGACGCTCGGATATCGCGAACGGATCGAACAGCGCATCGCGGCCAAAGGGTCGGAGGGACGGATCCTGGAGGAGGAGGTGCGCTTCTATCAGCCGCCGGACATCCCGGACGGCGCGCGGCTGGCCACCGCCGAGGAACTCGAGAGCCGCTTGCGAGCCGCGCTGCCTCCGAACGTTACGAGCACAGGCGCTTCCGCGGATCGCTTCGATGTGCAAGTGGAAGTCTATAGTGCGACGCCGACCTCGGCGCCGGTCCGGATCCAGCTCAACCGGGAGGGTCGCAGGGCCGGCTACGCCGACTTCGATCTCGTCACGGGCCTGATGTCGACGAGCCATGATTGGTCCGTGGATGAGACGGCACTTCTGGCGCTGTACACAGAGCCGGAATTCAGGAGCGCCTATAGCGGCATCGGGACCACGCTCTTGGCGTTGGCCGTGGCGGCCCTTCGCTCGGAAGGAACCTCCGAGATGAGCGTTTTCGCGACGGAGACCACCGCGCCCTACTATGAGCGGCGGGGATTCGTCGCCGACCCGGGGACAACGACCTTGCGCATGCCGTTGACCGAGGGAGCCGCCGCGACGCCCGGTTCGGAGCGTTTGGCGGTCGGGATCACGAAGCTGGATGCCGAAGAGATCGCCGGCGCCCGGCTGGCTTTTGAGGTGCGATCGACCGTCGAGCCTGGGGCGGAACTCGCCGGAGCCCGGTCCAACCTCGATCGGACGCTTTTGAGACTGGCGGACGAACTGTATGACTATGGTCGCGACGTCTTCAGGCGTGAGGAGTTCACGTACGCTTCGCTGGGGCCGCTGCTGGCGGAGCTCGATCGCCGGATATCAGCGGGGGCGGGGCTGACGGACCTCGAGTTGGACGTTGCGGATATCCTGAGGCTGCAGCTGCGAGAGCCCGGCGTGTTTCCCGACGGGTCCCTCGAGCGGGACAACGCGCGTCTGCTCCAACAGGCCGCCCGCAAGGTCGCCGCCGTGGTCCGAACGATCCGTACCGACGAAGACGGAGAGCCTCGGCCTGACGCGGACCGTGAAGCGCTCACCGCGTATGTGCTCTCGGCAAGGCCGGTCTTCGATGAGTTCCAATCGATCCTGTCGCAGTACGCGAACGCCAACGCGGCCGCTCCGGACGGCCCCCGGACCCGCCAGCTGCGCAGACGTCTCGAGAGCGAGTACGGCGCGCGATATGCGCGTCATCTCGAGGAAAGCAGCCGGGTCGCGTCGGCCGGCACCGCCGTCTATGAGCCCGACGAGATCGAGGTTGCCGTCACGGGTACGGATCCCGCTCAGGACGAATTGTTCCGTCAGGCCCAGCAGGGCGTCGCCGGCGCGCTCCAGACGGCCGGGACCCACAACGATGTCCGATATGGGCGTATCGGTTCGGGCCGCTTCGCGCGTGTCTATGTCGAGTCAGAGGAACGGGGCGGAGAGATCGTTGAGACCGGGCAGGTTCTCAAACTGACGACCAATCTGACGACGGATGCGGCTCAAGTGGCGGCGGCGCTCAACCAAGGCCCTCTGCCGTTGGCCGTCACGACGACCGATCACAGCGCGGCCACCGGCACTCCGTCGCTGAGGGCTTACCGTCAGGAGCGCGGGAGCGTCGTCTCCGAGGTGCTCGCTACTGTTGACCGCGCGCGAGATCGCGAAATGGCAGCGGACGTCTACGGACAAATGATCGAGCTGTACGACGACCTGCTGGCGCAGCGCGGCGTGCTGGTCGTGGACGCCAATGCCGACAACGCCGTGCTCATCGATGGGCGGGCCCTGCTGGCGGATTTCGATCTGGCGGTCACGCTGAGGCGCGACGGATCCGTCGTCTCAGGGCCTTCGCTCGCTCCGTTCTCGGGGGATGCTCGGTCGCGGTTCGAAGTGGTCAGCTACCTCGGTTCATTGCTCTATCCGTTGACGGAGGCGCGCAGTGAGACCGCCGCCGCCTACCGTGATCGCCTGGACCGTCTCGGCCGCATCAACCGCAGGCCACTGGCGGCGCTCCTGTCGGACCTCCTGTCGGATCCCGCGGCGCGCTCCGAGATCCTAGCGGAGTTGGCGCGCTACATGCGCCGGGACGAAGAGGGTCGTCGTGACGAGCGCGCCGTCCAGCGTCTCTGGAAGGCCCTGGAGCGCGCCCTGCCCGGTGACCAGATCCTCGCTCGCCTGCGGGAAGCGACGCTGTCCGACGCAGAGACCGATCCCCGACTGAGGTTGTACCGCGATCTTGTGAACTCGGAGCCGATGAATCTTCTGGTCGACGCGGACCCCGCTCTGGCCGATGCGCTCCGCGCCGATCTTACGGGTCCCTTCGCAGCCAGCGGAAGAGCGGTGACGCCGCGCGACTATGTCCGTCACCTCAGGCGCAGTGCCTCGGGTCCGGCGCTGGCGGGTGCCTTCGCGCGGGCTCTGGTCGCCTCGAGGCAAGCGCTGGAGCGGGTGAGGACGGGCGAGACGTACGCGTTGGGACCCTACGCGTTCGATCCGGCCCGGTCGCTGTTCGACAATCTGATGGAACTCGAGCGCTCGGGCGGATCCTTGGCGAGCAGTCTGCTGGCGCGGACGGCGTTCTACCAGAGAGAAGTGTCGGAGCTCATCGGCCGCAGCGCGGAGCTCTTCGCGGCCTATGATGACGGCGGTGAAGCGCGCCTGGGCGCCATCGAGAACGCGCTCAGGTCGGCGTTGACGAACGCCTCGCGCAGGAGCGTCTTCGCCGCGGTCGGGACCGACGCGCTGTTGACCGCGCCTCTGAGCGTGATCTCACCGGCCCTGCTCGACGCGGCGGGATATACCGGTCGTGACCGCCTGCTCAGATCGCATGCCGAGGCCGCCGAGGAGTTGTTGGCGATGCTCGGGCTCAGGCGTGCGGATATCATGGCGCACTTGCGCGCCGCGGGAGAGCTTCGGCGGATCGAGCGTCACGCTTTGGACCTGTTGATCGAGGAGTTCGCCGAGCCGCAAGGTTTCTTATCGAGCGGAGTGGACGCCGTGATCGATCTGGCGTACGCGCTCGGCCGTCGCTTAGGCCTGATCTCGGGAGCGAGGTTGTCGCCGATGGACCGCTTCCGGGCTCTGCTGTCCGCTCTCTGGGGGACGGTCTTCGGTACGGGTTCCCAGCGCGCGACCGAGCCCCGTCAGGCGCGAGAGATCGATGCGCGGGAGCTGCTCGGCATCGATCTGGGCAAGGACAGCAAGACCTATCGTCTCGAGGCTGTGACGGTCTATGGCGGATACGAGGGCGAACGCGAGATCTACGAGCGCGGATTCGTGGTCCGGGCGACGCACGCGACGGAGGCCGGACGCGCGTACTATCTGAAGTTCGGCGGAGAGCGCATGCTCGAGCGCGCCGAGTACGAGCACGGACTGTTGCGCGCCGCGCTCGAGCGCGCTCGTGCCGAGGATGACCGGGACCTCGCGTCGGTCCTGCCGGATTTCGGGCTGGGTACGGTCACCCACGAGGAGCTGGTCAAGAGGGTCATCCCCGCCCTGCGTGAGGCGATGCCCGGCCTCAGTTCATATGCCTCGTCGTACGTCGGCACCCTGATCGGCACCATCCAAAAATCCGACCGACCGTATCTGGCGACGCGGCCCGCTCTGGGGCAGAACCTCAACGACCGGGCCGAGGGTCTTAAGGAACGCGGAGAGCTGGAACCGAAGGAACTGCTCGAGGACGTGCTCGTCGTGGCGGCCGCTCTACGGGCAGCCCACCGGGCCGGCCTGTACAACCGCGACCTGCACCCCGGGGACATCTACCTGTACGACGATGGCGGGGTCCGCAGGGCGCAGATCCTCGATTGGGAACTGGGTGTCCTGTCGGGCGCGGAAGGTTATGAGCTGGACGATCTGGAGGCGAAGTTCCCGTATCAGTGGGATAAGGGGAACGCGTTCTCGGAAGACAGCGAGGACCCCGAGATCAGGGACCTCAACAGTCTCATCGTGATC
The DNA here is from genome assembly GCA_022072175.1 of Candidatus Omnitrophota bacterium. GTDB lineage: Bacteria > Omnitrophota > Gorgyraeia > 2-02-FULL-51-18 > 2-02-FULL-51-18 > JAJVIE01. The sequence continues at coordinate 325,651 of JAJVIE010000003.1, forward strand.
GCGCTCGGATACGCCGAGCTCATGGGCAGGGATTCGGCGTTCTACCGCTACATGCGCGCTCAGTTGGAGCGGACGTGGCTCGAGGGCCGTGAGGATGAGTTCGAATGGGGAGGTCCGCCCAAAGAGATCCAAAAGAGCGTGATCGCTCGTCTGCCCGGCGCGGATCCCGCCGCCAACCCCAAGGGTCTGGGCATCGTCGATCTGGAAGCGTTCCTGCGCCACACCTACGATCATCCCGAGGTCTATGCCGACGGAGAGACCGGAGCCCGTCTGGCGGCGCCAGCGGACGGTCAGGACCGATTCAGGAGCGCCATTGACAGCGCCAGAACGCGCGCTCTTCGTAAGCGTCAGGACCTTCGGGATATGCTTCTTTCGGGTTTTCTGGCTTTGACGTTGCTCGGAGGTCTGGGCGGGATCTGGGCGATCCTCGGCGGTATCGGGGCCGAGCCCGCCGCGGCTCCTGTGGCGGCCGTTCCGGAAGAGCGGCCCCTGAGCTTCGCCGAACGGCAGGCCCGAACGCGCATGGAACGGTACGGCGAGTACCAGAAAGCCGTGGCTACGGACGGCCGTTCGAGTATCCGCTGGATCACCGACCCCGCGGAGTGGAGCCGCATCGTCGGCGAAGGCCGACTGACGACGATCCGGGGGTACTACAAGCTCGATGATAGGACCGTCTATCTGCGCGGCGCGGATCCCGCTGTCAGCGGCGGAGCGATCAGCGAGTATGACCTCAAGTTCTTGGCGCACGAGGTCTACCACGAACGGGCCGATGCCGCCGGGATGACCTTGGAGCGGGAGACGGATGAGCTGTCGCGGCTGATCGACGCGTTGGCCGCGGACGGTGATGTCCGGACGCTCGAGCGGATCACCGCCGAATATGATCGCCTGCAGGTCCTGCAGCGGCTACCGGGCTCTTATAAGACCTCTGAGTTGGCAGCGGAGTTCTTCGGACGTGTCGCCGGAGAACTCGAGAGCGCCGGTGTCAGCGCACCGGAACCGCAGGCTCCCGCGACGGGTACGGGCCTTCGGCAGGGTGCCGGGCTGAGCGAGGGTTTCGATGAGACGATCCGGGAGCTGGTGTCGGGACTGCGCCGCGGTGAGCGGCCGGCCACACGCGAAGCTCTCAAGAAGTACCTGGACCGGATCGGGCACCCGGCGTCCGGGCGTCTGGACGGCGCGCCGAGCGGAGCGCGGCTGGCGCTGGGTCGCATGATCCGAAATGCTCTGCTGCCGGTATCGGTCGCCTGGAAACGCTGGATCTCACGGGGTGACGACCGGCTCGCCCGGTGGACCCCGGCACAGGTCGGTTACCTGCTGTCCAATCCCCGCTACCCCGATGGGGAGCGTCTTGAAGCGGTCTATTCGGAGATCTTGTCAAGTCTCGGAATAGAGGCGCCGTCGCTCGAGGGCGCAGATGTCCGCACGAGCTTTGAACGGGCATATGCCCTGAGGGCGGATGTTGTGAACCGGTTCACGCAGAGGCTTGCCGCCTACCTGTCGGATCGTTACGGTATCGAGGTCACCGGATTGCCCGACGCCGTCCGCACGGACCGCAGCGGGCTGCGGTTGAGTCTTTTTGAAATGCCCTTCGCCGTCATCGAGCACGACGTCGCCGACGGCACGCTGGCCCTCAAGCTCAACACGGAGGCCAATGCCGAGGACCTGGTCAATGGAGTAGCCGCGTATCTCCTGCATCAAGTCGTGAGAACGGAACCGGGAGCTTCGCGGCGGAAATTGGGCGCAGCCGATCCTAAGATCGACCTGGAGATGCTCCAGCGGCTGATCGATCATCGGGATGCTTTCGAAGCGGCTGCGCGTGACGACATCCGCTCCGCGGCAGCCACGTACAGCGCGGCCGTTCGCTCTGAGATCGCCCGATACTTCAAGGACCGCGCGATAGGGGCGGGGGCCGTGCCGATCGTCGCGGGAAGTTTCGCTCTTGGAGTCGCGACCCCCAAGAGCGATCTGGAGGTCGTGGTGGTGCTGGACGAGACGCTGGCGGATCGCCGTGAGGAGATCTGGGAGCCGCTCGAGGCGACCCTGTCCGCTTTTACGCTCGTGGATTGGATCATGCCCAAGGCTGGGGAGGGAGATAGAAGCCAGGCGTTGACCCTTGAAGAGCTCGCCGCGGGATTGTCCGGTGAGGGCCGCGTCTACAATCTGGCGGCCCTCTTTTTTGCCTCACCCGCGGATCCCGCGCAGATCGCCGACCCGACCGCCGTTGAGGCCATGCGCATCCTGCAGCGGACCCTGACGGATGAGGTCAAGGTCGACCGCATCGCCCGCTACGACAGATCGAGCCATCAGCGGCGGGATGCTCCCGACAGTCCCGTTACGGCCCGTACAGCCGCGGATCTGATGGTCATGGCCAAGGATGCCAGGCTGGGATCGCGGTCACTGAGACGGCTGTACAGTCTGCTGAGGATCGCCGAATCGCGGCGGACCCCGGAGTTGGCGGCGTCCGGCTTCATGGCCGCTCAGGAGATCGGGGCATGGCTGGAGCGCTTGACGGGCGTCTCCATGGCGGACGGCTCACCGCTGTTGACCCCCTCCGACCGGGCGGCTATCGACGGGGCCCAAACGCTCGTGCTGAGGGCGCGGAACAAACTGCTCGGTGAGAGCGACATACCCGAGGTGCGAGAGACCCTGGAACGCTACCTGGCCGTCGCGACGCGCTTGTTCGACGAGGTGCCGAACAAGCTGGGGATCTCCGGTGAACCCTACGACAGCGCGAACGTGAGCGGAGCGCGATTGGCCGAGACCGTCCGTCAGGTCCAGTTGGATCCGGATCGCTATCTGCGGGTCGACGAGACCGGGCTCCATATCGTGAAGGCGGGGTCCGAACGGGCCGTTTTCCGGTCCGAGGTCGCGGGGCTCCTGGCCCATCCGGCCGTACGCCGGGCGTTCGAGGATACGGAGTTCATCGAGGCGGTCGAAGCGGCCATGAAAAAGTTCGACGCCGCGCGCGATCTGGACCTCGGAGAGGAAGAGGGGCGTCCCCGCGCCGATTCCGAGGGGACGCTGATGCTCTCGAGGATCGAGCGTCTCGGGGAAGCCGGCTCCGGGCTGGACGCGAGGGTCCGTAAGCAGTTGGATCGGCTGGACGCTTCGTATCCGATCTCTCCCGATCTGCGGGAGATCGACGTGACGGTCGATCCGGCGCGGCGCAGTGTGGTGCTCGGCAGGACCGGGACGGACGAGGCCTCGAGCGTGCTCCATCGAAGGATCTACGGTTGGATCCTAGGGTCCCTGCTCAACGAAGATCTCGGCGATACCGCCATCATCGATGCGGGGCGCAGGCTCGAAGCGTCCTTGGCGACGCTCGAGCCGTCGATCGTGGAGCGTGAGCGCCTGAGCGCTCTTCTGAGAGCGCTGTACGACCGGCCCTCCGGGGCCGCTGGCTCACCCCGCATCCTGGCCGCCCGGCAGTCGTCCGTCCGGGACCGCGCCTGGTTCTGGGCTAACGTCCGCGCGGAGGAGGGTGGCCGTTTGTTGGGAGAGGACCTGTACAGTGATTTCAAGCTGGCCCTGGTGGACTTCGCGGGCGCGGAGTACGGCGGCGCGTTGGTCGTGGACAAGCTTTCGCGCTATCTGAACCTGCTCAGAAAGGCGCGGACGGCCTCCGACCCAACGGCCAAGGTCGAGGCCTACAAAGGCCTGCGGCAGTACCGCCTCTTCGCCGATGTGTTCAAAGGCCGCAAGAAGGACTATGTGCCCGCCCTGCCCGCGACCCGGCGTTTCGTGCCGACCGGTCCAGTGTGGCACAGAGTGGCCGTACGCGCGGAACAGGTCGCGGTGTCCGATGCTTCCACGCCGGAGGATTTCATCCAGACAGCGGCGGGCGTCAGCGGAGGAAATATTCTCCTATATAAGGAGGGTTTCGAGAGCGTCGCGCCGGAGCGAGCGCGTGAGGGTGTCTCCGACCCTCATCGACGCTATGCCCTCATCGCCTACCAAGGCCGGACTTACGTGTTGTACCGCAGTTCCTCGCACTCGCGGCTCGTTCAAGGGGATCCGGCCAAGGCCGGAGAGTGGAAGGTGATGGAGGTCGCGCTCGTCAACGACGACGGGAAAGTCTACTGGTACGCCAAGCCGACCATCGAGAACCTCAACAATATCCATTCCACTCTGGCGAACCAGGTGCACAACCGCGTCGAGTTCCGCCGTCTTGAAAGGTCCCGGGCCGATGATGTCCTCAAGCGCTGGATCTACGCATCAGGCAATGTGGCCGCCAATTTCCTCGGACGGTACGTCGAGCCGGATCCCCGAGGGGGTCTCCGGGAGCGTCGAGCGCAACCCGACCACAAGCGATACAGTTATATCTGGCAGCAGTTCGGCGACCAGGACGACGAGGGCGTGCTTGAGCGGCGCGATCAGCGTGCCGACGGAGAGTTGCCCTTGATCGAGCCGGTCGACGGGGACGCCGGACTTCCCTGGATCGTGCCGGTCGATGGACCCCGTGTGATCCGTAGCCAGCCGGGGGCCAACCGGCACACCGCAAGACGCATGTGGGCCTATGTCCTGCCCGTGGTCGGAGCTGTGACCCTGCTCGTCGTCGGTCTTGTATGGCTGGCGAGCCGTCCGGGCGCCCCTTCGACGGCACCCAAGACCTCTGAGCGTCAACCCGTGGTACAGCAGCCGCAGAAGGTCAACCCTCCCGTGGAACGACCTCAGGTCCAGGGCCCTTATCTGTCGATCGCCAAGGATGGGGTCGTTGAGCTTCGTCTGGAGTACGACGCCAAACGCCAGCTCAGCGTCTTCCGCAAGGGTCTCGGTGGTACCTTGCGGTTCTTCTTCGATCGTTCGGAGGGGCGAGTCAAATCCGAGCATGGCGGGCTCGGTGTCCGCGCGCATGCCTGGGAGGAGCGCGGACAGATCGACTGGATGCTTGACGATCTGCATCGATTGTCACCGGGCTTGAAGTCCGAGGCCGACCGGACCGCGGTCCGGTCCCTGATACTGGCTCTTCAGCAGCAGTCGGCGGAGATCGCGGCCGTCGAGTCGCGGTCTATCGACCCGCTGATGACGCAGGACTTGTCGGTATCCAAGATGAAGGGGACTCCGGACGAGATCAGCGCTGAGAAGAAAGGGGACCGCCTGACCCTGCGTCAGGGCGCCTTCTCCATCGAGATCGACCTTAAGTCACGCCGGATGGTCTGGGTGGATCCGGAGACCCGCGCGTCGCGGGCGTTCGGTTCCACGGACCCCGGGTATATCTTGCGCGCCGAAAAAGGCCAGCAGATCCTGACGGCGCTCTTCGCGGGCAATGAGTTCAAGATCGGCGCCATGGGCAAGCTGCTGTCGGGTACGTACGGACGGTCAGCCTTGCAGTACCGCTTCGACCGCGTCGGGACGGATGATGAGATCGGGCTCTACATCGCCACATCCGAGGGGCCCGCGCACCTGCAGTTGTCGACCTATCAGTTGGCTTCGGTCCTGACCGTCAGTACGGCGACCGGTCAGAGATCCTATCGACTGGCCGATGCCCCTGCACCCGAAGCGCGCTTGGACGGGCGGCCTCTTACGCTCCGTGAGCTGCAAGCCGGAGGACATGCCGCCCAACTGCGCCAGGCTCTCGAGAAACTGGGGGAGGCGTTCCCATCCGTGCCGGACGTGAGCCTGTTGCGCGAACGTCTGGTGAAGCTCGGGGTCGACGGGGCCCGTTTGGCCGCACCGTCCGACCGCATCGTCGATCCGGATGCCGTCGCGGAGGCGATCAACGAGGATAATCTCATCGGAGAGGGAGGTCGGACGGCGGTCTATCGGATCCCGCGGGCATCTTGGCTGGTCGTGTTGAAACAACTGCTCGGCGCGCAGGATGATCCGATGGCCGGCCGACGTTTCATGGCGCAGGAGGAGATCCTGCGTGAACTGGCCGCATCCGGACGGCCCGATGTCCCGCAGTGGGTCGAGACGGTCTCGACCCGCGACGGCCCTGTCCATGTGATGCGTAACTTCGGCAGCGGCCGGGTCGTGAGTACTCTCGGGGACACGCTGGAGGTCTTTGGTCTGTGGTCGGACCGTCAGAAGCTTCTCTTCCTGGGGTCCGTGATCGACACCATGAGCTATCTGGCTTCCCGCGGGATCCTGCACCGCGATCTCAAGATCAACAACATCTTCGTGCCGCAGATGCTGATCCTCGATCCTGCGTGGGACGCGGACCTGCTGTCCGTGAACCGGCCGATCATCTTCGACTACGACATCTCGATGCGTGTGGACCCCGCCACCGGCAGGCCCGGCGAAGCGAGTGCCTATCAGTCGATCTACGAGACCGAGAAGCTGAGCGGCATGAGGACCGGAACACCGGAAGTGCTGCCCTTCCGGGGTGGTCCGGAGGGACTGGGGTCGGAGACGTTGTCGTACCAACATGACCCGAGACTGGATCTCTACTCGTTCGCGCTGACCGCCGCCCAGTTCTTCGGAGCCGAAGTGATCGGGGGTATGGAGGGACGAGACGCCGTTGAGGCTCTGCGCGCGGCCCAAGGTCTGCCCGCGCCGCTCCGGGAGTTCCTGGAGAGCGTTCTGGCCTATTCGCCGGCCCTGCCCGATATCGATGACGGATGGGCCCGAGCCGCGCGGAGCGTCGAGGAAGCACTCAAGAGTGCCCCGAGGGACCGCCCGGCCTCGGCTACCGGCATTGCGGTCCCATCGGCCACGCTCACTCAGGACATCAACATCAGTCTGCCCCTGACGTCCCGCGAGGAGATCGCCGCGCCTCCGACCCGCGTGATGCCCGTCGATTTCGGTCGTAAGCACCTGGCGGATCAGGAGGCTCGTTTGGCCCGTTTACGCCCGGCGGCTCAACAGTTCGTCACCGACTACAAGCGCCTGATCGACAGTCTTGGGTCCGCGGGTCCGTCCGACAGACGCGGCAGGGCCGCGGCTCTCTCCGCACTGGTGCAGAGACATTGGGGCGGTACGGTTCTCGACGGAAACGACCTCTTGTTGGTCCCGAGGGTTCTGGCCGATGAACTGTTCCCTGGTGAACCGTCCCTATCCTCGGGTGACGCGGGTGTGCCCCTGCTCACCATCCGCGAACAGGCGCAGGTGCTCTCGTTCAGTCTGACCGAACGGCTGGACGACGCCCGTTACCACAACGTCCTTCTGGGGGGCGACGGGATCAATGAATGGGCCGCGCTGCCCCCGCAGTTGCGTGACCGCTCGACGGTGTACTTCATCAACCGCGCGATGTTGATGCATCCGTCCGAGCTGTCGGCGCTCAAGCCGCTGTTGTCGGGTCCCGCGGTGTTCCCGGACAAGTTCGGCTCGTTGGTGACCGACGAGACGGTGCGGCGGGCGATCCGTGAGAACCTGACGGAGTACGGCTTGGTCTACCGGATCATCTCCGCGATCATCAAGAGAGCGGTGGAAGCCTCAGGTGGAAACGAGGACAGTTATTACGAGGCGTTCCAGCAAGAGTTCGACGCGGAGCTGTCCTCCGGACAGATCGAGCGGCGGTTGGGGGAGGAACTCTCCGCCATGGCGGGTGAATACCGTCAGAGCGCCCCGGAATACGCGGGTTTCCTCGATGCTCAAGCGGGCCTCATCGCCGACGGAACGGCGTCCGGTCAGAGCGTCTTCGCTACGGTCGCGCGGCGAATCGCTGACGATTATGTCGAGCGGGTCGGCATCGGACGTCCGGCGCGTCTTTTCGATATCGGCAAGGTCGGCTCACAACAGTTCATGATCCACGGCGCTGTCGGACACTATTATGCGAACGAGACCCCCCGATTCCATCATCGCCTGCTCAGCGGAGGTGTGTCGTTCCTGGATCCGATCGACTCGCGCTCGTTCCGTGATCAGAGTCGGATCCATTTCGTCGAAAGCTACCGACCGTTCAAGGTCGATCTGTTAGCAACCGGCGATCCCGCGGAGCCGCTGTTCACCGCTTCGGACCCGGCGCGTCAGATCTCGGCGCTCACCTTCCTGGTGACCGCGACGTTCGAGGGGGATATCCGGAGACGGAACGTCGATGTGCTCGCGCTCGGAGAGCGTCTCGGGCCGGGATCGGCCATCGCGCTCGATCTCGACGGCACCGTGGATGCCCGTTCCATCGACGGATTGTACGAGCTTCTTGTGGGCGGCACCGACATTGGTCTGATCACGATGAACACACCTCAGAACGCGGTCCGGCGCTTCGGGGACCTGCTGGCGGAGAAGGCCAGGAGGGACGGCCGTCTCGATCTTCTCGAACGCGTGACCTTGTACGCTCGGACCGGATCAGTGGACTTCGCTGATGGGACGGCGCCGATGAGCCGCTTCAGGATCGGAACCGACGGACAATGGTCGGAGCAGGAGCTCGGCGTTGTCGATAAGGGCGATGCCATGGAAGACATGATGGCGCTGCGTTCGCTGGAAGCGGGTCGCGTGATCTATTTCGGCAACGAGATGAACGCCGATGAAGGGCGCGGCTACGCCGGGTTCGACCGTTATGTGCTTCGTGTTCCCGGGGTCCTCGCGGTCAACGTCACCGGCCAACGGGATGGGGAGGAGCGCATCGAGGCCGCCCATGAGAGCGAGTGGCTCGGTGAATCAGGTACACAGAAATGGATCGAAGCGCTCGCCGAGCGGTACCGGAACCGCCCTCTCAGTGCAACGAGCTCCGGAGCGAGACTGGCGCTGTCCGACGAGGTGCTGGCCGGGATGTCGTCCCCTGACGGGGAGACCGCATCGCGCGCTCTCGCGCGCGCCTTGAGGGAGCAGCGCGAAGCCTTGATCGGTCTCGACCGTTGGATCGAGGTGCTCATGGATACGTCCCGGTCGAACGGCGAGCGTATCGCCGCCGCCCGGCAGGCATTGGACGAGCTCGGGCGGATCGAGCAGGTGCTGAGGGTCGGCTCGCACAACCTCTCCCAGGGAGCCCAAGCCCAGCTGGTCTTCGAGAAGTTCTCGGACATCGTTTTCAGTATGATCCGCGAGTTCGGCACCGAGCGGGACGAGCGGACAGGACGCTACGATCCTCGCTTCGAGACCGTGCCCGTCAACCTGTCGCTCGTAGCCCTGCCGATGGCCGCGCTGAATAAGATCGATTACGATATCGCCAATGAAGCCAAGGCCCTGTTCCTGGAGAAGGTCCGCGCCAAGATCGAGCACCGTAAGGACGTCACCCGTCTCGACAGCAGCGCCTACCGCGCCCGTTATCAGGAGGCTCCGGGGCAGTACGAGGGCTATATGCAGACCCGGCTGTTCCTGCTGGGGGTCACCCGGGAGCAGTTCGAGACCGAGATCGAGCCGGCTTTCGAGGAGACCCTCGTGGAGCTCTACGCGAAACACCGGGACAAGTTCGCGGCCCTGGGGTACAGGACGATGGGTGATTTCATCGAGCGTTTCGTCGGCCGCACTCGGGTCGCCATGGGTCATGCCAGACTGACGCTCAACGGCGACCAGCCCGGATACGACCGGACGGGCATCCTGCTGCGTCACGTCAGGCGCACCGGCATGACGATGGAGGACATCATCGCGCTCGTGCGGGACGCCGAAGATCTCGAGAGGGTCCGCAGTTCGCGGATGGGGGACCGCCCTTCCGGGCTCGAGGAGGGACGCGAGACCGATCTGCTCGCGCGGCAGGAGGCGATCGACGCGGGCATGGCGTCCTTGTACGCGACGGCGGCCATCGCCCTCGATGACCTCAACGCGACCGTGACGGCTCGAGCTCAAGCGGCCGAAGAGATGTCCAAGCTCTATGCCTCCCAGACCGGAGCGACGCCTCAGCGGCTGGCTCCGGCCGTGATCGGGCTCCATGCGCTGCGTCCGGGCAATGAGGTCGAGATCGATTCGGACCTCAGGAGATTGCAGGGGCCCGTCGTCGCGGCGTTGATCACGGCAGGCGAGCGCAAGAAGGTCCCGCTGGCCGAGTACGCCGGTACGGACGAAACGGCACGCATGCCGCGCGTCAGCCACAAGATCCAGAGGACCGGTGGACCCATTGGGGTACTGCGCAACGCGCTGACCGAGGCGGTCGCGTCCCCCGAGGCTCTGAGCCAGCTGCGCGGCGATGCGGTGCTCAGGGCCAGGGCGGAACTGAGACGCCTGTCGGGAGATCTTCTATTGAGCTCGATGAAGGACGTGCGCTTCCCCGGGCTGTACAAGCCCGAGTTGATGAAAGCCCTGCTGAGAGGGGTGGCGACCGAAGAAATGCGCGCGTTGGCGGATTATCTGCGCACAGCGGAGACGCCGGTCGAGGAGGGGTATTTTGCCGAGCAGGGCGACCGTGCCCCGCCGACGAGCCGTCAGTTGGCCGCTGAGATGTCCGCGCCACTGCGCATCACCAAACAAGGCGACGAGATCTGGTTCTACTTTACGGTAGCGAGGCCCGATGGTTCGACGGAGGTGCGGCAGGCTTTCGGCGAGATGCTCAAGGCCAACGCGTTCAACGCCTCATACCCGCCCGGCGTGCGCGACAACTTCTTCTTCGACCCCCTCCGGACACTGAGCGAAGCTTATCGGGAGGTCCGGGGTCGGGACGGACGCGATCCGGACGCGCCTCTGGAGAGCGTGGAAGAAGCGGACGCTTTCGCCCGTCAGATCCGCCGGGTCTTCCTCGATACGCAGTTGAGGGTTCCCGAAGGTCAGCCGTATGCCGACGGATATACGCCGCGTACGATCGCCACGACGATCCGGTCCTCGGCTACCGAGACCTTCGAGGTACCTTCGATGCCCCTTGGGGTTACCCTGACATCCGGGCAAACCGTGAGGTTGGGGGACCTCCCGTATCACTTCACGGAAAAAGTGCTCTTCGACCATGGACAAGAGCGTCTGCCGCTCTATCGCACGTCCCTGAGCGGCACGCCGCAGGACGTGGTCGTCTATGAGCGAGACGTGTACGTGGTCCAGCGCCAAGCCAAGTCGTCCGGAGGTTTCAAGCTGACGGCCGTCCGCGACGAGGGCCTGCAGACGGCGCTGGGTCTGGCCGCATCGGAAGGGCGTCTAGGCGCCGTCCTTGAGCCGGTCATCGGCCGCACGGACCTGACGGTGACGCTCGATCTCGGCGCCCAGCCGCTGACGGACGTCCATCAAAGCGGCGTCATCGCCAATCTCAACACCGTTCAGAAGAGCTTCGAGCCCGACGCGATCGCCCAGACGTTGTCCCGGTTACCGGCGGACCACGAGCAGTTCGCCGTTCTCGAGCAGGCTTTTCCGGGGTCCGACCCCGAAGCGCAGAGGCGCGTCGACTTCGATAACAACCTGCTGACGGTGGGTCAGATCGAGGCATTGCTGGGTCTGCAGCGTGCCTCCGGAGCTCGTTTGGCGTCGCTGGATTCCTACCCCGTGCATGAGGTGCCGAGAGCTCGGCTGAGTCTGGGTGACCAGAGCATCGTGATCCGGGAGGCGGATGGTGCTTCAACGGTCTATGTCCCGGTCCTGGAGGCCGATCAGGCCGCGGAGGGCCGCATCCAGCTATCCGGCCTGACCCGGTCGTCCGGAGGCACGCTCAACTTCGCTTACGGCGGTCACACGGCTTTGGCTCTGATGCTGGTCGGCGCGGCCGTCGCGACGCGTCCACAAGAACCGAAGTTCATCGTGGATCTGGGCGCCGGGTCGGACGGCGCCCTCAGTCTGCGCGCGCTCCGTGAGGGCGCCGTGCGCAGGGCTTTCGCGATCGAGCCCGACGCCGCAGCCTACGGCGCCTTGCGGGAATCGTTCACCCGCAACGGTTATGCCTACACGGAGATCCGCACCGCCGAGGACTATCGTCAGGCTTGGGCGTCGCCGCGAAGAGCCCATTTGTTCAAGGGAACGGCCGAAGATTTCCTGCGCTTGGCTTCGGAGAGCTCCTACCGGGAGTGGGTCGCTTCGGGGGCCCAGCCGGTCGTCGTCAGCAATATCGATTGGTTCTATCTGAAGAGCGTGTACGAGACGATCAGAGAGCGTCTAACGGACCACCCGGCCTTCGGATCGCTCAAGTCGGCCGCCAAGCCCGTCATCATCGGCACCGGACAGGTCTTCTATCAGACGCCGGACGAAGAACGGGACATCGACTCGCTCGATCTGATGCGGGACCTGACCGCCGACGCGGTCAGTGATGCGGGGCTATCCTACAAGAGCTTCATCCTTAACGGCCATTCGGCCGGACCGTACCACGACCCGACCATCGGATTCGTGCTGCACGCCGACGAACTTGACCGTAAGACCTTCATTGAAAGCCTTGAGGATCCCGCGGCCGGCCAGAAGCCCGCCGGGGCGGGCGCGCGGTTGTCACAGGTCTACCGCGAGCGGATCTACGAGCCGCTCGCCGAGCGGCTGGCCGTAAGCGGCGTCGAGATGCCGGTCCTGCTGATCTCAGGGATGCCCGCGAGCGGCAAATCCACGCTCGCCGAGGGGCTCGCCGGACATCTGCGTGAACAGGGGCGCAAGGCGACGGTCATCCAGACCGATTGGTTCTACGATACCGACCACAGTCCTTTGGTTCGGTTGCGCAAGCTGGTCGCGGCGGTCATGGTCCTTCTGCCCTGGATCGCTCCCGAGACGAAGGCCCGGGCCCACCTGCGGGCTTTCTTCGAGCCCGGGAAGGTCAGCGGGGACCTGATTCCGGCGCTCCGGGCCTTCATGAACGACCCCGCTCAGACAGAGGTGAACATTCCCCTGACCGGCAAGCAAGGGCCGAGGACCTTGCGGCTGCAGCGAGGGGATACGCTCATCATCGAGGGCTATCTGGCCGAAGTGTTGTTCGCGGACCTGCCCAGACAACTGTCCGTACTGCTCGAGCGTTCTCCCCGGGCGATACGCGCGGATTACTACGGCCGTGCCCGGCGCGACTACGCGATGGGCCAATGGCAGGCCCTCTGGCGCGCGTGGCTGAGCTTGCCGGACGCGGCTGCGGTCGTGGCGACGCACAATCGAGCGTCCTTCGACTACCGAGCCGATCTCAACGATCGGCAGGACCCCCGCCTGATCGCCCAATCAGCGCCGTCCGTGAGCGGGGCGAGGTTGGCGGCCAGCTTGGACCAGGCGCGAGCGTCCGCTGATGCGCGATTCATGAACGGGGACCTCGAGGTCATCTACATCGGCACGGATCGATATGAGTTCGACGGTACGGGCTCGCTTCTCCGGCGTCTGGCCTCCGGAGATCCCTTGAGGGACTACCGCTCGGAGATCCGGGAGGTCCGGGAGCGGCTGGAGAGGACCCGGGAGAAGGTCGCGCTGACGCTGCCCATCGAGATCCTCGAGAGGGAGCTGGCCGTATCTCGTCAGGGTTACACCCCCCCTTCCTACCGGTCGCTGAGGACAAAGCTGATGGAGGACCGCGCTCGATACGGAGGCTATGTCAAGTTCCGGGAGTATTACGATCAGCAGATCGCTTCGTTCGTCAGCGCGACCGGGGCGTCGGCCGATGCTTTGATCGGAGGGAGCGCGGCCTGGCAGGCCGCTCACGCCGAGGCCGAGGGATTGGGGCGCGTGTACGAGGCGCTGGCCCGGGAGCAGTCGCGTACCCCGCGTCTTGCCGCTCGGATCCTCGAGGACAACAGGAGATCGGCCTCGACCGTCCGTCAAGCCGCCCTGAGCTCTGAGACGAAACTCGTCACGCTCTATGCCCATGACCAGGGCTCCGGGGCCGGCGTGATCGGCCGTGCCCGCCTTATCGCGAACGCCCTGACCCACCTGTCTCCGAACGTCCGTGTCCGCGTCTATGCCATCACGACGCCCGGCGCTGTTGCCGATACGGCATTCCCGACGACCGCCGATGGGCGTATCGAGTGGATCGGCGTGCCTTATGCTCAGAGGGGCGCTGTTTTCTCCGCCGCTCAGGCCGAGGATGGCGTGCACGTGAGCATCGGCCTTGACGGTTTGGATCTCCGGACCCTGATCGATCGCGGCGAGAAGCCCTTCAGGGCACTGCTCGGCCCGGGGTCCGAGATGTTCGGTAGAGATTCGGAGCTCGATCTGGACTACTACACGGACCGGATCAGCGGTTTTCTCGAGGACCCGTACTCGGTCATCGAGACCGATCCCGGGCTGACGGAAGCGCATGAGCGGAAACAGGGGCTCAGCTCTGAGCGGATCCAGGAAGCGCGTCTGGATTGGGTGCGTCGCAACGCCCCGACAGCGCTCGACGCCGTCGTCGACGCGCAGGGCAGCGGCTCTCACGCGATCTGGAGCTGGGCCTATGTTCAGGATGCGGGAGCTTTCCTTGATGAAATGTCCTCGTTGATCGGTGTCGTGACCGACGCCTCCGCCGCGCGGGATCTTTTCGGTACGGAGGACCCGGACAGGAGGGTCGTCGTTCACCTGGTCGCCGGCGAGGTCGCGCGTCAGGGGCTGACGCCCGAGAGATTGTCGGACAAAGGGTTGTCCGTCGTCCTGCCGGACGGGACGGTGCGGCATCCGGCTACCGCCAGGAGCGGCGTGACGGTGGTGCTTCATGAGCGGTTGAGCAACGAGGCCGTCCGTGAACTGCTGGGGACCCTGACCGGCACGCTCCGCCGCGGAGAGGACAAGCGCTGGATAGAGTTCCCGGTGTACGTGACCGGCAACGCCAGCTGGCTGGAAGCGGTTTCCGGGATGAAGATCGCTCTCCACGATGGATTCGACATGTCCCGGTCGGCCTGGTCACCCGCCCTCCAGAGATTGTACTGGCGTCATCTGGCGGCCACGGACACGGAGGGTATGAGCCACGATGAGCTCATGGACCGCGCGGCGCAGGCGGCCGCCGCCGATCTGCTCGGAGCGCCCGGACGAGACCGGCTCTACCGGGATCTCGAGCGGGCGACACGCGATCACGCGGCCTTTGACCGGACCGTACAGGCAGGCAATTTCGTGGACCGCATCCTCGCGGCGGCGTTGGTGACCGGCAGTGGAGCGCGTCTCGCCGACCCTGTTCGAGCGACGACCGTCAACGAGCTCGTCAAACGGTCGCGGAACATCGACATCTACGTATCCGATCTGGACGATACGCTCCGCTCAGGAGCCGAGGTGCGGATCAACGAGATGGCCGAAACGAGCTTCGTCAGCTTGACCCGGCAGAACGCGACCGTCGTCGTCGCGACCCTCAATTCCGCTGAACAGGCCATCGAAAGTCTGCGACGCGTCGTGACCGACAGCGCGACGGACCGCGGCCGGGTGCTGGCGCTGGCGCAGGACGGCGCGGGCCGCTGGGTGATGGTCCGCTTCGACAGAACAGGTCAGCCGAACGTCGAGCCGTTCGTCGATGCCGCCGGCGTTCAGATGATCGGGACCAAAGCGGCGGCGGTCGGCCAACTGCTCGCTCTGTTAGGGGCGGCTGACGGAAGGGGCGCTGTTCTTATCGAAGACGATCGGGCGGCTCTCGTGGAGGCGCGCGATGCGATGCCCCGTCTACAGCTTGTCGATGTCAGCGAGGGCGGTGAGCCCATCGAGGGTATCGTCGCTTTGGGACGGCACGACCGCGGGACGGGGGTGTTGCTGGCGGCGATGAGCTCACTGCGCGGCGCGAGGTTGGCGGACTACAGCGAAGCGTTCGATAGGGCCTTGGACGCCGCCCTAGCGAGCTCGGGGTACGAACCGACCTACCGCGAGGTTTTCAGGGGGATGTTCCACAGCGCTTACCAGGAGCCCCGGCTGGAGGCGATCCGAGCGCTGAGGAGCTTGCCGGCCGAACGGGTCCGTCCCGTCGTCGAGACCCTGCTCCAAGAGGCGCAATCCGCTGACCTGCACGCGGCCTATGCGCTGGCGGCCGACCTCGGTCTGGTGACGACCAGTGACCTGCTCGGGGACTATCGGTTCGATTGGGCGACACCGTACTCGCACAGTCCGTACGGGGACGGTTCCGAACTGCGCGTGGCCTCCGAAAACGGAGTGCTGGCCGAAGCCGTGCTTCGCAAGGTCACCGAAGGCATCGCCTCCGGACGGGAAGAGTTCATCGCCGGCGACAGAGGCGTCAACTGGCTGGTGCGCCTGCTCCTGATCGACGACGCCTCCGGACGGGAGAGCCGCATCGCCGTCGCGCGGCAGTTCGCGGCCGCCTGGAGAGGGGAGGATCCTCTGCATGAGAAGCTCCTCCATCGCAGTGTCCCGAGCACGGTGCTGGAGGCCTTGCCCGCGGATCTGTTCGACGGCGAGATCGGACGGGCGGTATCGCGGCGTGCCCAGGAGACCCGTGATGCGTTGGCCGATATCCTGGCCACACCGAGCGCCGACACCGCGACCATCGACAGGATCTTCCGCGACCATCTGCAGGGAGACTCACGCCAATGGGGGTTGGAGGAGGTGTTCGAGCTGGGTCGGGCGGGCAAGCTCTCCAGGTCGTCGGTCATGGGCATCTACCAGGAGTTGCAGAGATTGTTCCAGATCAACGCCTTCTACCGATCCGTCAACGAGCGGGTCGGGGACGATGTGCGGGCACGGCTCGCGGAGAGGGTGCGCGTCGCGACGGAACCCCTGGATTTCGTCCGGCTGAGGGACTGGCTCATCGAGATCAACGGCTCCGATCCGGGTTTGCCGGAGCCCCGGGACAGCGTGCCCGCCGATGAGGCGCAGCTGGTCCGTTCCTTGATCCGGGATATCGTGACGCTGGGCTTCAATAACGGTAACGCAACGATCCTGATGCACAACCATCTCCTGTCCGCTTCCGCGGAGGAGGATGCCCGCATCGTCTCGCAGCTCGGCGCCGCGGTGACCGTGAGCGTCGAGCCCCCCGCGCCGGATTCGGTGGAGCTCGTGGAGCGTCCGGGCGGGCCGGTGGACGAGCAGTTGGAGACGATGATCGCCGATGCCTTGCGTTCGGGCGCTGTCGGCCGCAGCAACCCCGTCGTCTCAGCGGGAACGGGAGCGATGTTCGACAGGATGATCAAAGCCGAAGCGATGATCGTCCGCGGTGGTCCGGGAGCCCAGGCGAGGTTGAGACTGCTCTTCAAGCTCGCGCTCAGACAGGAAGAGTTCCCCCACATCCGCAATGGCGTCGACTGGCAGAGGCTGAGGGCGTCCTCCCTGCGGGTGCTGGCGAGGCATCTGGATCTCTCTGATCTGGACGCGGACGAGCGGGCCGAGGTGAGACGAGGATTGACGGGCGTGGAGGAGGGGCCGGTGCGAACGGCGGCGACCGATCTGGCCGAACAGGCCGATGATCTTTCCCGCTTCCTGGGCCCGGCAGCGGCCACTCCGATCGAAGAGCTCGCGCTGGCAGTGCCAGCCGCGGACCGGCGGTCCTTCGTCGGCGATCTGGAGGGTCTGGCGGACGATCTGCGCGGTCTGCGCACGGCACTGCTCGGAGCTCTTGAAAGGCCGCTCCTGGAGTCCGCTCCCGCCATCGATGCGGCGCGTCAGAGCGCGCTGGACCGCTTGCGACGTCTTCGCGAAGTCGCTCCGGACACCGACGGCCTCGAAGAGCTCCTGCGCGACATCTACGGGTCCGTGACCGAGCTGCGCCTGCTGGCGGGTCTGTCGGAGAACATTTCGGAGGTCGTGGCGCAGGACTATCTGGCACGAGGCTACAGCGAGGGACTGGGTGCCCAATTGGATGCGATGACCCGTACGGCGTTCGTCGGTTACGCTGATGCGGACGAGCTCACCGAACCCTACGCCGAGCTGGCGGCGCTGGAGCCCGAGCGCTTCCTGGCCGGGGCTCGCGACTTGTTCGCCAAGCCCTCTCACGTCGGCCGGTATTCCACTCCGGGCGGGGATGACCGGATGCGGGCGGTCGCTCAGGTGACCGCCGACCTGCTCGCGGCCATGCCGAGAGCGGGAGCGAGACTGGCGGAGACGGGCGGCGAGGATACGGGTTTGCCTGATTGGATGCGCGACGCTCCGACGCCTGAGGAGTATCTCCGTCTGCAAGGAGAGATGTCCGCCGAGCGGTTCGCGGCACGGACGGATACGATCACTCTCAAGGGCGAGGAGGCTGACCTTGCCTTGGAGCGTCTGCGAGCGCGTTTGACGGAGGCGGGTTATGCCGGTCCTGTCGAGATGGTGCGTCAAGGTCTGTCGAGAGGGACGCTGCTGGGCAAGGGTGGCTCCGAGGTCTTCACGGTCCCGGGTCTGCCTGAATACGTCATCAAGGTCATCAACGACCGCCTCGAAGACAACGCGCCTCTGACGGCGCTGGTCGTGCCCTACGCCGGCGAGAACGTCGGACAGGCGGAGTACGCGATCGGCGGGCCCTCCGGAGTTCTGGTCCTTCGCAGGGTCGATGGGGTCGAAGCGGGCGTCGGGCAGTCCCTGTCCCGGGCAACGCCGGCCGAGAGACTCTCGGTGTACGAAGCGCATCTGGAGCGGGTCGGCCGCATGCCGGACCGGGCTTATGCAGATCTTTTCCGCCTGTTGGCGCGCCTGCATCCTCAAGGGGGGTATTTTGATGCGTCTAAGGCCAACAACCTGATCGTTCATCTCGTCACGGACGAAAGGGGTGCGGCTGATGAGGCGCGTTCAGCGTTCACCCCGATCGACCTGGGATGGCCGGAGGAGAACCGCCAGTTGGCCCGGACCCACACGATCGACAGCGCGTTCTCGGATGTGCTCTCCGTGCTCTTCGATCCCGGGTTCGTCTCGTTGCATGCCGATAGCGCCGGCAGCGGCAACCCCGCCTATACGGCCTTGCGTCGCAGGATCCTGGCCTCGGTCATCCGGGGTCTGCGGGAGGCGGGGCTGCGTCCGGGCGATCCTTCGACGCCGTCACTGCGCTTCATCATCGGCCTGGCCGGTGTGGACACCGCGACGTACTGGCCGTCCTCAGAGGAAGAGTTCGAAGCGTGGTTGACGGGGCTGGCCGAACAGATCGAGCGCGCGTCGGACGGCGCGCGCCTGGCCGATCGCCAACAACTGCGCAAGATCTTCGACGATCTGACGCCGCTGGCCCTGCGCGCGACGGAGACGCCGCTGGCGCGTGTGTTCGTGTCCGGGTCGACGGACAAGGATCGGGACACGGTCATCATGGGGGAGACCGACACCGAAGCTCCGGATATCGACATCGCACTGGTGTTCGAGGATCCGGCGCAGGCGCGGGCCTATATCCAGATGTTCGCGACGCGGGCCAATCAGCTCGGTCAACTCATCAATGCCACCGGCGTCTATGAGGTCGAGAGCGCTTCGAGCTTTCCGGGTAATATCAACAGGCCCTTCTATGTCCTGCGCGTGCGCGATAAAGCCACGGGGCTGATCGTGCCCATCCAGTTCGCCGCGCAGGACCGTCCGAGGATCTATTCCGACTACCTGAAGGACCAGTTCCGCCAGCTTCGGACGCTGGGCGCTGACACCGAGCTCGTGCGCCGCGATATGCGTGCGATGAAAGTGCTCTTCAAGGAGCTCGAGATGTACAGCTGGTATCAGACGCGGGAGGTTCGCGGCCAGCAGGTCAGGATCAAGGTCAGCACCTCCTTGCTGGCGGAGCAACTGGTACTGCAGGCTGGCGGGCTCGCCGGTGAGGACGGACGCACATTGAGCGGCGCCGGGTCCTTCGATCGGGCCATGCGCTGGATCGCCGAGATCGGTCTGGGAGAAGGGAGCACCTCGCGCGGACCGGTCAGGGTCGTCAACCCATTGACCGACACTCTCAAGAGCCAAGCGATCATCAACCCCGACGCCGGGCGCCGCAATGTCAGGGAGAATCTCCTGGCGAACCTGCCCCTATGGGCTTGGCGCAGGCTCGTCAACGCGGCCGCCCGGTACGTGTACGAGGTCGATCGGCCGGACGGGTGGAGATTGACCACCGAGCGTTCGTCGGCGGCCCTCAAAGGTTGGGCGATCCCGCATCTGACCGACAATCTGGAGATCTACGCGACATCCCTGTTGGAGGGCGGGCGTGAGCCGGAGGGAGGATGGTTGCCGGGTTTCCAGGTCGGCGCGCGGCTGGCACAGACGCGAACGGTCAACGCCGAGGAACTCAGACCTCTTCTTCAGAAGATCGTACGAGAGAAGGACTATCACATGATCGGTCAGGGCGGCGAATATCGTGTGTATTACAGCGCCCAGCTCAAAGGCGCCGTGTTCAAGTTGCCCTCCAAAAGGATCGAGAACGACGCGCTGGCTTTCAGGCCACTTCGTCCTAGCGTAGAGGAGTCGAATGCCATCGCCCTGGAGCTTATGGACCTGGGTCTGGGTGTGCATGCGATACGACTGCCCATATCCCTGCCGGTGGAAAGCCTGAGAACGGGTGAGGTTTCAGAGCGCGATGTGGCGCTTCTTGTCCAACGCGCAGTACTGGCTATCGAGCGCCGAATCTGGTCGACCGCGGACGATCCCACCAAAGCCCAGGCCATTGCGCGAGAATACGCACAGCTCCATAAGAGTCTTATCGATCGGGGTTACATCGATCTTGACCTCAACTACCCGAAGAACTCCGGCTATGACTCCAACGAGGACGGATCAAAGACGCTTAAGATCATCGACTACGGGTTCATCGCGCGACTGTCGACCGATCCGGCTATTCGCGTCGGGCAGCTGGCTGCGTACGGGGATGCCGCGCATCCGACACAGGGTGAGTTCCTCATCGCGAACATCTTTGACGCCTTTTACAATGAAGCCCAAAAGGAGACCAAATTCCGCCCCTCGTACTTGGAGCTGGTCCGGACACTGTTCCCGACGTTGACCACACCCGAAATGAACCGACTGCATCGCCTCCTGCGCCAAGCGGACCTCGATACGCGCGAGATACCGGTCGATGAGCGGATGAGGGCGTATCTGGGCTTGCTGAGGACGCCGGAAACATCCGCTGCGATCGGTGAGACGCTCGCCAAGTTGTACACACCCGTGACGGACGGCGCGCGGCTGGCCGCGGAGGATGCCGCGAGCGATCGGCCGGTCGCCGAGGACGATGCGCCCGCTGCGGAGGTGAGCTTCAAGAGCTACTACGGCGCCGCGCTGTCCGAAGGTTTTGTGATCGACTCTTCGGAGGTCGATGTTCCTTCGATAGACCTGTTGGCATCCGTCTTCGCTTCGCGTATCCCTGACCGGGACCTCAAGCCTTTTCGCCTGTCCCTGGGCAAGCACGGGTACGTGCGCTTCGGTGACAAACCTGTGGCGGAGATCCACTCTCAGGACCCCGCCACGGGAGAGCCCGTGCAGGTCGGTGTCGTCGATCTGAGCGCCGCTGTCTCGAGACTGGCCGAGCGCCGCGCGGCCTCGCTGACCGCCGTTCCCGCGGCGGTCTCCGGCAAAGAGGTCTCGGACTCTCTCGTACTCGAGGCATTGGCCGAGTATGGCCGCGTCCAGCGACAGATGCTGTCGGCATGGAAGGATTTCGCGCGGGAGAACAACTCTCAACAGCCCGTTGTGCTGCAGTTGGTGCTGGACCGGTCGGTGGCTCCGGAAGAACTGGCGCTGATCCTCGAGAGCCGCAGGGCTCTACGGTCGATGGCGGGGCAGAGCGTCTACCTGGCCTTCGTGACAGCGGAGGGCCAGGAGCATCCGGAGTACGGCGCTCAGTCCGATGCCCTGCCCGCGGACATCGACGCCGCGTCCGTCCGTACGATCGTGGTCGGCGCGCCCACCGGCGACGGTCTCAGGCGCGCTTCGACGATCGGCGCCGGATATGTGCCCGTGGAGACCGAGTCCGACCCGCGGAGGGGTGCTGTGATCCCTTACCTGCCGACGTTCACGGCAGCCGTGATGATCGCCCGGTCCGACGCGGCCAGCGATCAGCTTCTGCGTCTGCTGCATACCCTGATCAACCGCGAATCGTACGTCCCGATCGGCCAAAGGGAGTTCGAGAGCATGAAACGGGTCCCTCCCGGAGCGGACCTGCGCCTGTACCTGTCGCTGTCGGTCAAGGCGATCACGCGGCTGGATATCGACCGCTTCCTCGAATACGCCCGCATGGCCATCAAGGCCGTCGGAGCCGCCGCCTAAACCCGCCTGTCTTGCGCCCGACCCCGGGCGCGGTATAATAGCGGCTCGACCGTACCGTACACGCCGCGCCCGGCGCGGCACTACCAGGAGCCTTGCCGCATGTCCGAGACCGCTTCGATCGCCCGCAACCTTTACGCCACCGCCGGCCCCAAAACCGAGGCTTTGCGCCGCAAGCTGGGTCGTCCGCTGACCCTGACCGAAAAGGTGCTGGCGACCCATCTGACGGACGCGGCCTCCCAAGAGATGGTCAGGGGGAAGAGCTATCTTTCACTGCGGCCGGACCGTGTGGCCATGCAGGACGCCACGGCCCAGATGGCGATCCTGCAGTTCATGATGTCGGGCCGCGACGCGGTCGCGGTGCCCTCTACCGTGCATTGTGATCATCTGATCCTGGCGCGTTATGGAGCGGACAAGGACACTTCAGGGGCCCTGGAGGCCAACCGCGAGGTCTATGACTTCCTGTCCAGCGCCTCACAGCGCTATGGCATGGGTTTCTGGAAACCGGGCGCGGGCATCATCCATCAGGTCGTCCTCGAGAATTATGCTTTCCCGGGCGGTCTGATGATCGGAACCGACTCGCACACGCCCAACGCGGGCGGGCTCGGGATGATGGCCATCGGCGTGGGCGGTTCGGATGCGGCTGACGTCATGGCGGGCCTCGCATGGGAGGTCAAGTGCCCGCGTCTGATCGGTGTGCGCCTGACCGGCAAGCTGAGCGGTTGGACCGCGCCCAAGGACGTGATCCTCAAGCTCTGCGGCCTTCTGACCACCAAGGGCGGTACCGACAAGATCCTCGAGTACTTCGGTCCGGGCACGGCCTCGATCAGCTGTACCGGCAAGGCCACGATCACCAACATGGGGGCCGAGCTCGGCGCGACGACGTCCGTTTTTCCGTACGACGAGCGGATGGCGGCCTATCTGCGGGCCACCGGCCGCGCGGACGTGGCGGAACTGGCCAAGGCGCACGCGGCTTTCCTGACGGCCGACCCCGAGGTCGAGAAGGACCCCAAGGCCTATTACGATGAGGTCGTCGAGATCGACCTTGATCGTCTGGAGCCGCACATCGTCGGCCCGCACACGCCGGACCTGGCGCGTCCGCTGTCACAAATGGCCCGCGAGGTCAAAGAGAAAGGTTATCCGGCCGAGCTCTCGGCGGCGCTGATCGGAAGCTGCACCAATTCCTCTTACGAGGACATCGGCCGGGCCGCGCATCTGGCCGAGCAGGCGCGCCGCAAGGGTGTGAAGAGCCGCTGTTATTTCCTGATCTCACCCGGCTCGGACCAGATCCAGAACACCATTCGACGGGACGGTCAGCTCGGTACGCTCGAGGCCATCGGCGGCACCGTGCTCTCCAACGCCTGCGGCCCCTGCATCGGCCAATGGAAACGGGACGACCTCAAGGAGGGTACGCCCAACTCCATCATCACGTCGTTCAACCGCAACTTCCGCGGCCGCAACGACGGCAACTCCGAGACGCTGGCGTTCATCGCGTCGCCCGAGATCGTGACGGCTTTCGCGTTGGCCGGGCGCATCGATTTCAACCCGGCGACCGATACGATCAAGACCCCGTCGGGTGAATTGCGTCTGGATCCGCCAAGTTCACCCGAACTGCCACCCGCCGGCTATGTCTCCGGTGAGGCCGGATACATCGCTCCGCTCCAGACCGCGCTGCGCTCGGCGGTCAAGGTCGCCGTTTCCCCGCAGAGCGACCGTCTGCAGTTGTTGTCGCCGTTCCCCGCCTGGGACGGCAAGGACGCTTCCGACCTGCGGGTCCTGCTCAAAGCCAAGGGCAAGTGCACCACCGACCATATCTCGCCGGCCGGACCGTGGCTCAAGTACCGCGGTCATCTGGACCGGATCTCGGACAACATGTTCCTCGGCGCCGTGAACGCCTGGACGGACAAGCCCGGCACCGCGCTCAACGGAACGCAGGGCGGAGCGGCCGGCACTCCGGCCCAAGCGGCTCGCGCGTATAAGGCCGCGGGTATCGGTTGGATCGCCGTCGGAGACGAGAACTACGGCGAGGGCTCGAGCCGCGAGCATGCGGCGATGTCACCCCGTTGGTTGGGGTGCCGCGCCGTCGTCACCAAG
Source organism: Candidatus Omnitrophota bacterium (assembly GCA_022072175.1). Lineage (GTDB taxonomy): Bacteria > Omnitrophota > Gorgyraeia > 2-02-FULL-51-18 > 2-02-FULL-51-18 > JAJVIE01. The sequence continues at coordinate 349,495 of JAJVIE010000003.1, forward strand.
AGCTTCGCTCGTATCCACGAGACCAACCTCAAGAAGCAGGGGATCGTACCGCTGACGTTCAAGGACCCGGCCGATTATGACAAGGTCCGCTCCGATGACCGTGTAGCGATCCGCGGGCTGGTCGGGCTGGCTCCGGGTTCGGCGGTGAGCCTGGTGCTGACGCACGGTGACGGCACGAGCGAGGAGCTGGCGCTCAACCATTCGTACACCCGCGAGCAGGTGGAGTGGTTCAAGGCCGGCAGTGCTCTCAACCTGATGAGGGGCCGGTAGGGCGTGGAAGGGAACGCCGAGCGTCCAACGCTGGACCTCGAGCCGGTCACCGAAGAAGCGCGCCTGGAGTACGAGACGCGCTCTTCGAGAGAGGGTGGGTTCCGTTCGGGGCGCGGTCCGGGTGTGCGCTTCATCGGTGTGGGTTGGCCCCGCGGTCCGGCCGGCGTCGCTCTCGGAGCGGCCGTGGTGGCCGGCGTCCTGTTGTTCTTCTACATCATCCTGCCGCTTCTTGTGATCGGACTGATCGTGCGTGTCGTGCTGTCGCTGCTGGCCCGCCTGGGCCGCGCCGCCTGAGCCGCAGTACCCGCCAGATCCGCTCCGCGCGCTCCAAAATCGCTTGGCCCTCCGTGGAGCCCATGCTATAACAGTCTCGGACGCATACTGATATAAGGAGGTCGAGCGTGGCGATCAAGGAATTCATCAAACATCATTACCGTCATTTCAACGCCGCCGTCGTCGTCGACGCCGCCGAAGCTTATAACCAGCATCTGGCCAAGGGCGGCAAGATGTTCCTGACGCTCGCGGGGGCCATGAGCACCGCCGAGCTCGGCCTGTCGCTGGCGGAGATGATCCGCAAGGACAAGGTGCACGGCATCTGCTGTACGGGCGCCAACCTCGAAGAGGACATCTTCAACCTCGTCGCGCACGATCACTACAAGCGCGTCCCTAACTACCGCAACCTCACCGACAAAGAGGAGCTCGAACTCCGCGACCATGGCTGGAACCGCGTGACGGATACCTGCATCCCCGAGGAAGAGGCGATGCGGCGCATCGAACGCCAGGTGCTCAAGTACTGGCAAAAGGCCGATAAAGAAGGAAAGCGCTACTTTCCGTACGAGTACATGTACCAGCTCCTGCGCGGCGGGGACATCAAGCAGTATTACCAGATCGATCCCAAGGACTCCTGGGTGATGGCCGCCTGTGAGAAGAACATCCCCATCTGGACCCCGGGCTGGGAGGATTCCACGCTCGGCAACATCTTCGTCGCCAACGTCATCCGCAAGGATGTGTCCAGCTACTCGGTCGTCAAGCACGGCGTCGAACAGATGGCCTCTCTGATCGACTGGTACAAGGAGAATACCAAGAAGGAGTCTGTCGGATTCTTCCAGATCGCCGGCGGCATCGCCGGGGATTTCCCGATCTGCGTGGTGCCCTTGATCATCCAGGACCTGCGTGAGCAGTGCAAGCTCTGGGGGTATTTCTGCCAGATCTCGGACAGCACGACGTCGTACGGGTCCTACAGCGGCGCGGTGCCCAACGAGAAGATCACCTGGGGCAAGCTCGACGTGAACACGCCTCGCTTCGTCATCGAGTCGGACGCTTCCATCGTGGCGCCGCTCATCTTCGCGTACGTGCTTGGACAGTAACACGCAGGACCGGACCGCGCGCAGCGGCTCGGCTCGGGACCCGAAGAGTCCCGGCTACTACATCAGCACCGACTATCGCGTCATCCATGATGACGCCGATATCCTGGTCGTCGACAAGCCCGCTCCGCTGGCGGTCTACGCGGTGGGCGCTTACAAGGACGTCAACCTCCACGCCCTCCTCAGATCCGACGAGCGCTGGGCCGCTTCGGACCTGCGTTTCGCGCACCGGCTCGATGCTGAGACCAGCGGCGTCATCGTCATCGCCAAGTCCCCGGAGGCCGCCAGGGCGCTCGGTTTGCAGTTCTTGGGAGGCAAGGTGCGCAAGATCTATCGCGCGTTGACGTTCGGGACCCCCGAGCCCGGAGAGGGGCGCATCGAGCTTCCGTTGGGCACCGATGATTCCTCGGGCTTCCAGACCGTGCGGATCCTGGACCATCAGAAGGGCGAGACCGCCGTCACGCTCTACCGCGTGCTCGAGCGCCGTGGTGACTACGCCTGGGTCCGCCTGGAACCGCTGACCGGCCGGACGCATCAGCTCAGGGCCCATCTGGCCCTCATCGGACATCCGATCGTGGGGGACAAGATCTACGTGGACGTCGAGCTCTTCCGCCGCTACGTCATCGGCGGCCTCGATGAGGAGATCCTCCGGCGGCTCAAACTGCCGCGACTGGCGTTGCACGCCGAGCGCATCGAGTTCACGCACCCGCGCACCCACGATCCGGTCGGTTACCAGAGCGATGTGCCCGACTTCCTCGGGGGGATCGCCGCGTGAAGAGCCGCACCAAGAAGGACCTGACGCGTTTCAGGGAGGACCTCCGCGAGCTTCTTGAGGGAGGTTTCGACGAGCACACCGAGGACGCCGTCTTCTCCGAGATGCTGTACAACGTCGCCCAGCTGCGTGACGAGAAGCTGGATATGGCCGAGATCCGGCTGATCAACACCGCTTTCAAGGAACTGCGTTACGCGCTCAAGGTCTTCAAGCCCTTCAGGGACATCCCCAAGGCCGCGGTCTTCGGCTCGGCACGGACGCCCCGCAGTCATCCGGATTTCCGTTTCGCCGAGGAGTTCGGCCGCAAGCTGTCCCGGCGCGGTTGGATGATCATCACCGGCGGAGCCAGCGGTATCATGGAGGCCGCGATGGTGGGCGCCGGAGCGCAGAAGAGCTTCGGTCTCAACATCATGCTGCCGTTCGAGCAGAGCGCCAATCCGATCATCCGCGGCAACGAGAAGCTCATCTTCTTCAAGTACTTCTTCACGCGCAAGCTCATGTTCCTCAAGGAATCGCAGGCGACGGTGCTCTTCCCGGGCGGCTTTGGGACCTTCGATGAAGGGTTCGAATCCTTCACTCTCGTGCAGACCGGCAAGGCCCGTCCGCGCCCGCTGGTCCTCATGGACCCTCCCGGCAGCCGGTTCTGGTCGACGTTCATGGATTTCGTAAGGACGGAGATCGAAGGGGGGAAGTTCATTTCGCCCAGGGACCTGCATCTGCTCAAGCACTGCCAGAGCGCCGGTGAGGCGGTCGATCATATCCTCGGGTTCTATGACAACTACGTCTCCTCGCGGTTCCTCAAGGACCACTTCCTTATCCGCTTGCGCCGTCCGATCAAGGACAAGGACCTCGAAAAACTCGCCCGCAAGCACGCCTCGATGATCGCCGACGGGGGAGGGATGAGGCGTTTCACGGACCTCGCGATGGACGATGATCCGGACCCGGCCCTGGAGAGGATCTGGTTCAAGTTCGACCGGACCAGCTACAGCCAACTACGGCTTTTGATCGACGATCTCAACGAGCTGGGGCGTCCCGCCCGTACTTGACGCTCCGCGGGTGGTCCTGTATCCTAGGGGCTCAAGGACCACCCGGAACCATTCCGTCAAAGACGCTCACTAATATAAGGAAATCAGACTCCGTGAAGAGACTCACGTCCGTTGTGGCAATGCTCGTGGTGTGCGGCACTTGGATCCAGCCCGCCCTGGCTGATGACGGCTCCTATGCGGCGCCGAGCTCCGGTGTTACGGCGAGTTCCTCTAAGACCTCTGGGGCTACGTCGGAACCCATTGCAGTGTCTAGAGTTAGCGACGTCGCCGATGCCAATACGGCAGCCTCCAAGGGCACCTCATCCCTGGGTCAATTCCCCAAAGCCGAAAGCGCCCCTCTGCCGCAGGCCCCCCAGGGTATGGATTTCCCCAAGGTCATGACCAAGTCTGACGAACAGCTGGCGCGCAAGTTCGCCTGGTGGCCTTCGGACGCCAAGCCGGCCCCGGTCAAGGACGAGGAGCGCAGCGGCTACTGGTGGTGGCCTGAGGTGCCGGGCGAGACCCGCCCTTGGGGTAACCAGGGCTACATCTATGTCCGCAAGGTCATCTTCGACTACAAGGCCTCTGAGGGGGAGATGAAACCCTCCCTCGTGATCAAGCGCGTGCTCAAGAACGTCAAGGTCTTCTTCGACTACGACAAGTCGGACCTGCGTGACGATGCTATCGACGCGCTCGACAAGGCGCTCTATACGCTCGAGAAGAACCCCAAGACGAACATCCTGATCACCGGCAATGCCGACGCCCGCGGATCCAGTGACTATAACATCAAGCTCGGCGAGCGTCGGGCGCAGGCCGTGTCGGACTACGTGACCTCCAAGGGCCTGCCCGGTGACCGTATCAAGATCCTCAGCCGCGGCAAGCTCGACGCCATGGCCGCCACCAACGACCTGGTCGGCATGCAGAAGGACCGCAACGCGCAGTTCATGATCGCGGAGGTCGAGGAGGTCATGATCCCCGCGTCCAAGGCCGAGCTCTTCGCCGATAAGATCATCGAGGAGAAGAAGGAGATCACCGGCGAGGTCCGCGTCAGTTTCAAGGACTACACGATCCAGTCGGGCGATTCGCTGTGGAAGATCGCCGAACGCGAATACGGTAACGGCATGCAATGGAAGCGTCTGTACGAGTTCAACAAGGACGTGATCTCCAACCCCGATCGTCCGCGGAAAGGCACCAAGATCCGCATTCCGATCGAATAGCGCTTCCGGATAGAGAGGAGACGATCCAGCATGAGACCTATCAACACGACCCCCGACGCACTGGCCGTATCCGAGTCCAGCTTCATCTCCAAGGTCTTCCTCTGGATGGCCGCGGGTTTGGGTGTTTCGGGCGCGGCGGCGCTCTGGACGATCGGTTCGCCCGCGGTGCGTCAGCTGGTGTTCGGCACCCGCTGGGCGCTCCTGGTGCTCATCGTCGCCCAGCTCGGACTGGTCTTCTGGCTGTCGGCCCGCGCGATGCAGATGGGCGCGGGAGCCGCGCGGCTCATCTTCCTGGCGTACTCTTTCCTCAACGGCGTGACGCTCTCGTCGATCTTTCTCGTGTACACGCTCGGTTCTCTGGGTACGACCTTCGCGGTGGCGTCGGGAACGTTCCTGTTCTTCGCTCTTTACGGACTGACGACCAAGAAGGACCTGACTTCGCTGGGCAACCTCGCGGTCATGGGTCTCATCGGTGTCGTGATCGCCAGCGTCGTGAACATCTTCCTCAAGAGCCCCGCGCTCATGTGGATCAGCACGTTCGTGGGTATCGCGGTGTTCATGGGCCTCATCGCCTGGGACACCCAGAAGCTCAAGGCCATCCATGCGGCTGGCCACGAGAGCGAGGATTTCAAACGCAAGGCCGTGATCCTCGGCGCGCTGGCGTTGTACCTGGACTTCATCAACCTCTTCATCCTGCTCCTCAGGATCTTCGGTCGACAGCGCGACTGATCCGGCGAGCGAGATAGCCCTCTCAAGGGAGCCTTCTCCGGAAGGCTCCCTTTTGACACCCTAGGCCTCCCCAGATGTCCTTGATGCTCAAAAAGGTCGAACGTCCCCGTGAGCTGCGCTGGTATCAAGCCAGCTCCATGCTTTACGGTGACTGGGGTACGTCCAAAGCCTACGTGCTCGGTCTGGCGTTCGCCATCGCCGGGCACGCCTCGCTGTACTTCTTGGCCGCCATAAGCGTCCTGATCCTGCTCATCGGGTATTGCTACAGCGTGGTGTGCAAGGCCTATCCGGACGGGGGAGGCGTGTACTCGGCGCTCAAGGGAAGGTCTCCGGACATGGCCGTCCTGGGGGCTCTCTTGCTGGTCGCCGACTATGTCATCACCGCTTCATTGAGCGCCGTCGCGGCGTTCCATTATCTCGGTTTTGAGAACGCGGCCCTGTGGGCGATGGGCGCGCTCGTTCTGATCGGCCTGCTCAACATCATGGGTCCCACCAAGAGCGGTGACGCGGCGGCGATCATCGCCATCCCCGTCGTCGGACTGCTCGTTTTCCTATGCATCGCGGTCGTCCCCCATCTGTCGCAGGTGCGGATCGAACCGCCGCAGGGCGGGTTCTTGGATAACTGGACCAAGTTCGTCGGGATCGTGTTGGCGCTCTCGGGCGTGGAAGCCATCGCCAACGTCACGGGTATCATGGTGGAACCCGTCAAGAAGACCGCCAAAAAAGCCATCGTGCCCGTGATGCTCGAGGTCACCGTGGTCTCGCTGATCCTTGGTGCCGCGATGAACGCGATCCCCGGCCTTGAGGGCCGGACCGAGGACATGATCCGCGCGATCGGCGAACACTACGTCGGCGACGGGTTCGGCAAAGCGATCGGTATCGTGATGAGCCTCCTGCTCCTGTCCGCGTGCAATACCGCCATCATGGGTCTGATCAGCATCTTTTTCCTCATGGCCAAGGACAAGGAGCTTCCCCAGGTCTTCGGCCGGCTCAATCGCTACGGCATGCCGTGGTTCAGTCTCGCCGTAGGCGTCCTGGTGCCGGTCCTTGTGTTGTGTTTTGAGCATGAGGTCGAGCATCTGGCGGCGCTGTACGCGATCGGGGTCGTCGGCGCGATCACGATCAATCTCGGCGCTTGCTGTCTCAACAAGGCCATCTCGATCAACGCTCGAGAGCGCTGGGTGCTGGGCATCGCCTCGATCATCATGCTGTTGGTCGAGATCACGATCATCTTCGAGAAACACAACGCGGTCATCTTCGCGGTGACCGTATTGACCGTCGGCATGAGCGCCAGAGCCGCAGCCAAATGGATGGAAGGCCGCGCCAAGCCGGAACCCGAGGTCCTGGGCATCAATGTCGTTACGCTCGAGGAGGCGCGCGATCTTATGCCGCTGTACAAGGGTTCGACGCTCGTGGCTTTCAAGATCCCCAGCGACGGTCTGATCGAGGAGGCCGCCGTGCACGCCCGCGGCAAGTCCGAGAAGGTCGTCTACGCGCTCTTCGTCGAGGAGAAGCCGCCGGGCTGGGCCTATCCTAATGAAGTCGAGCCCTCGTCCCAGGCGGTCGGTATCCTCAAGAACGTCGTCCAGGAGTTCGAGAAGCGCGGGATCACGGCCGTGCCGCTCTGGAACCTCGGCGAGGATATCGGCGGCATGATCGTGCGCACCGCCAAGGAGCTCAATCTCGATACCGTGATGATCGGGGCCACGCGGCGCGGTACGCTGGAGCGCATGCTGCGCGGTGAAGTGCTGAAGAGCATCACCACCAAGCTCCCCAGGGAAAAACATCTCGTCATCTGCAACTAACCGCAAGAGGAGAGGACCGTCATGCCCACGCTCGTGCTCGTTCGTCATGGTGAATCGCAGTGGAATCTCGAGAACCGCTTCACCGGCTGGGTGGACGTGCCGCTGACCGACAAGGGGCAGAAGGAGGCCCGCGCGGCCGGCGAGCGTCTGAAGGCGACGGGTATCCGCTTGGATGTGGCCTACACGTCCGCGCTCCAGCGCGCGCAGAACACCCTGCGGATCATCCTTGAGGTGCTGGGCCAGCCCGCTCTGCCAACGACCAAGGACGAGGCCCTCAACGAGCGTCACTACGGGGACCTGCAGGGCCTCGATAAGGCCGAGACGGCCAAGAAGTTCGGTGACGATCAGGTCAAGATCTGGCGTCGTTCCTATGATATCGCTCCGCCCAACGGTGAGAGCCTCAAGGACACGGCCGCCCGGACCCTGCCGTATTTCGAATCCAAGATCCTGCCGGAGCTCAAGGCCGGCCGCAACGTGATCGTGGCGGCGCACGGCAACAGCCTGCGCTCGATCGTGATGCATCTGGACAAGCTCACCAAGGAACAGGTGCTCGAGCTCAATCTCGGCACCGGCGTGCCCATCATCTACAAGTTCGACGCCGGCCTCAAGATCCTCTCGCGCGAAGAGCTCGCCGCGACCGCTCCTGCCCGCTGAGCCTCAGGCCGGTCGTCGCCTGGCGATCCCCCTGAGCAGGCGTCCGAGCAGGTCCGCCCCTGTGATGACTTTTTTGACGGGCGGGGCCCAGTAGAGGATCAGGTCCTCATCGACCACATCGTCCTCGGGGCCGTCCGGCACGACGCGCAGCTGTTGTAGCACCTGACCGAGCGTCGTCGCTTCTTGTGTGACCACAAGGGGTCTGTGGCAGAAACTGTGAGGGTCCGCCGGAGAGGGGCCCATCAGCGTGGCGTTCAAGAACTCGCGGGCGTCCAGTACGCAAGCGGGCTCGCCCTGCTCGGAGACGATGACGACCCACTTCTTGCCGGACCGGGCGACCTTGACCAGGAATGGATCGTCCCGCAGTTGCCGGTGAGACGGGAAGACCGGCACGCCTTTCTTGACGGGTAGCGCAATGACGCTATCCTCGCTCAAGACCTCTCCTTCATCCCTGACGCGGACGTCGTCCAGGGCCAGGAAGTTGGCCGCCCCTTGCACCTCCACAGACCCGAAATCCTTGGCTTCTTGAGATCGGGAGTGGCAGTTCAGTAGCGCCGTCATCTCGCTCTCCGTGAAGTAGTTCACCGATTCCTTGCCCAGCCAGCGGTCCAGCAACCATGCGGTCGGCTTGGCGATCGGGTAGAGCAGGCAGGAGTACACGCGCACGAGCGGCACCAGGACGGCGCCCGCCTTGAGAGCGTTGCGTGTGAAGAACGCCTGAGGAAAGATCTCTCCCAGCAGCGTGATACCCGCGGTCGAGAAGAGAAATGCCGCCCAGCCGGAAAGGATCGAGCCGCTCAGAAGGGTTAGTAGAACGTTGACCCCGACGTTGCCCCACAATAGGGTACAGAGCAGCCGGTTGGAATCCCGGCGCAGGGAAAGCACTCGAGCGGCGTCCGGATCGCCCATGTCCTGCGCGATCTCCAGCCGGATGCGGCTCAGCCCGAAGAGCCCGATCGTCAGTCCTGAAAAGATCGCGGACTGCGAAAGACAGAAGGCGATCCCCGCGATGACCGGCAGACCCACCCGCTCAGTCTTCCTGGGTGGCCTCTCTCAGGGCCACGGCTTTCCTGACCAGGTGTCTTCCCCAGGAGTCCAGCGTGGTGCTCACGCGGATACGGTCCCCGGGCTTCGCCGCGAGCAGGCGTTCTTCGCCCGGCACATCCCGCGACCAGACCAGAAGCAGGGTGCTCTCCCGGCCCGTGAAGGGGTTGCGGGTACGCACGACCATGCGCTGGACATCGTGATCGACGGAGAGGACCTCTCCGCTCAAGCGCTGTCCGGCGGCCGAGCAGGGGGTGATCGGGTAGAGGGAAAGAGCAAGCAGCAGGACGACCAAGCCTCGAGCGACGAGCTTCATCGCACATCCTCCTTGTCGGATCCCGGAGATCTCCGGGTACGCGACGGCGAAAGTATACCAAGTCCGGCGCGGGCTGTCGAGCTGAGCGGGTGCTGTGATAGACTGGGTCCATGTTGCGTCGCATCGGTATTGGACTGGCCGTGTGTCTGCTGGCCGTTCTGGCGTTGTCCGCCGTCGTTCGCGAGCAGGTCCGCAAGGCGCTCGCGGAGGTCTTCATCGGCTCGCGTGTCAGCGTCGGATCCCTTCGATTGGAAGAACCATGGACGGTCTCGCTGTCGGAGATCCGCATCACCGCCAGCGCCTACGAGATCGACGTGCGCAAGGTCCTGCTGGACCGCGGTCTGCATCTCACCCTGCTGGGACCGGTCGTCACCCTGCGAGCGATACCCTCCCTGAAGGAACCGCCCCGGCGCAAGAACTCCCGCGCCGTCTCCGGGGCTGAAACCCGGGTTGGCGCTCGACTGTCCCTTGGTTCGATCCGCGCGCGCGGACTGGAATTGAAGTACCGTATCGATGGCATCACGGCCGATCTCAGCGGTGATGTGGTCTACGAGCCAGGCGCCGAGCGGTTCACCCGCATCGACCTGGACGTGCCTTCGCTCCGGCGGGACGAGCTCCTGATCACGGACGCGCGTGTCCGGATCGGTTCCCACGGCGAAGGCGAAGTCAGCGTCGGGACCATCACCCGGCAGAAGGTCCGGCTGACCGGCGTCCGCGCTCACGCGCAGATGTCCGGAAGGACGCTCGTCCTGAGCGATCTGGAGGCCCGCCTGGCCGACGGCAGGGTCACCGGGACCGCGCGCGTGGATCTGACCGCGCCGACGCGTTATGAGGCGGACCTGCGCATCGGACAGCTGGACCTGGCCGTGCTGTCCAGAGACCTGGGTATCGCCGACAAGGTCGGCCTTAACGGTCTTCTGGACGGTCGGGTGGCGTTGTCCGGGGACGCGCAGGACCTGCGGAGTCTGACGGGACAGCTGAGCGGTACGGAGAAGGGCGGGGACCTCATCATCCAGGACAAGGCGACGCTCGAGCATCTGGCGCGGAACATCCGCCAACCGCAGGAGCTGGTCGAGGCGGCTTTCAAGGAGTATCATTTTGATACCGCAAGCGCGACGCTGGAGTTGTCCGGCGATGATCTCGGTCTCAAAGTTCAACTGGAAGGCACCAAGGGCAAACGCTATCTTGAGATCAAACTGCACGATCTTTTATAAAAGGGGGATGAAATGAGCCGCAAGACACTCTGGACGTTGGCGGGCGTGTTGATCCTGACGGGTGGCTGCGCGTCCGTGCAGGTCCAGGCGCCCAAAGATCCGATCAAGATGGACATCTCGATGCGGTTGGACGTCTATCAACACGTCGTGAAGGACATCGATGACATCGAGAGTATCGTCTCAGGCGGGGCGGGTAAGAGCGTCGCGTGGCTCAGCGAGCTGGTGGTGACGACCGCCTATGCCGAGGATGGTCTGCCGCAGGCGGCCATGGACGCGGCGTATCGCCGTCGTGACCGCAAGGCCCAGCTGGATGCCTATCTCTCCCAGGGTGCTCTCAGCGAAGGTTCTGACGCGTACGTCGCCGTCCGCGGAGGGGATGCGGCCGCGCGGTCCCTGGCCGAGGCCGAGAACGCCGATCGGCGGGTGATCTACGAGGCCATCGCCGCCAAGAACGGTTCGAGCGTCGCAGACGTCCAGCGCGTCTACGCGGAGCGCCTGCAACGCTAAGCGTTCGCTGACCGGCAGAGCGCGCCGCGCGCTCTCCGACCCTTCTCTATCCCCCTCACGGGTCCTGTCGCGGAACAGCCCCAAGAGTGCTCGGCTTTCGCCTTGCGCGCTCTTGGGGCGCCCCGTTCCGCGCCACCCGTTCGGGGGTAGCAGAGGAAGAGTAGGGAGCTCTAGGGTCGACGCTTCATCAACCGGACGCAGCCCCTCGAGGACGCCTTGAGCTGAACGGACACTGCATCAACACGCTCCCTCCGGACTGCCTCCGTGGATCACCGGCTTGCGACAGGACCCGCGAGGGGGAGGTTGACACGCCGATCTAACCTCTTTAGAATCAATCAATAAGGGCTCGCCCCAAGGCTTGTGGGACCCGAACGCACAAGGAGGTGACCGTGGATTGGCAGACGACTTTCAGGGAACCGATCACGCAGGCGTTCGAACCGGTCGAAGCGGTGTGGGCTCAGTTGGCCGGTTTTCTCCCGACGCTCCTCAGTGTTGTTTTCATCCTCGCGTTCGGCTGGATCCTCGCCACCCTGGCGCAGAGATATCTGACCCGCGCGCTCAAGCTGGCGCGGCTCGATACCATCAGCGAGCGTGTCGGCATCGCCAACGCGCTCTCCAAAGGTGACATCAACTACACGCTCTCCGAGATCATCGGTGTGGTGGTGTACTGGTTCCTGATCCTGATCTTCGCTCTGGCCGCGGTCAACACGCTCCAGCTGACGGTCGCCGCGGAACTCCTCAACCAGGTGATCCTGTACCTGCCCAACGTCGTGGCGAGCATCTTCATCCTGGTGCTCGGCATCTTCTTTTCGAGCGTTCTGGGCAACGCCGTGCGGACCGCCGCGGCCAACGCTGGCATGCAGCAGTCACGCCTGCTCGGGCAGATCGCGCAGTCGGTGATCGTGGTCTTCGCGGTCGTCGAGGCTCTCAAGCAGCTCAAGATCGACACGTCCGTCATCGAAATGCTGATCATCGCCATCCTCGCGGCGGTCTCTCTGGGGGTGGGGTTGGCCATCGGGCTCGGTTGTAAGGACCTCGCGGGCCGCTACGTGGCGCAATTCATCGACAGTTTCAAATCACGGCGTTAGGACGGGGTCGCGGAGCTCGATCATGAACCTGCCGGGCCGCGCTCGACATTGGGGGTTCATCGCCGCCGCGTTGTGGCTGTGCGCCGGATGCGCCTCCTACGGCCCGGAGGAGCTCGAGCGGCTCAAGAAGGAGGACCCTTCTTTCGCCCAGCTCATCACTTCCCGCGACCAGATCCACGGTGAGATCCGCGCGATCAAGCAGGACCTGCTCGTGCGCAAGAAAGCCGCCGACGTGCAGGTCGACAAGATCCGGGGTGATTACGACCTCTACGCCAAAGCGCAGAACGAGAAGATCGAAAAGTACCGCTCGACCATCGAAGCCAGCCGCAATCTGATGTCCCGGGAGATCGAGACCGCCTCCAAGCAGCTCGAGGCCAAGATCACCGAGCTGGCCGGCTACCAAAAAACGCTGGCCGAAGTGCGTAAGATGCTCCGCGACAGCCGCGAGCTCAACCTCTCGGGCAAGTCCCGCCAGAAGTGGGAGGAGCGCGCGATGATGCTCTCCGAGAAGATGCGCCCCTTGGCCGAGGAGATCCAGGACCTGCGGTCCGAGATCCGCCTGAAGAAGCGTAAGATCTATTTCGTCCGCTAGCGCTTCCATCCCGCGCGCCATGCCCGCCCGCCGTTCCTCAGTGCCGGCCCTGCTCAGCGACCGGCTCTACGATCCCTGGCACCTGTGCCGCCTCCTGCGAGGTCGTACGGCAGGCTCTCTGCTCGAGAGCGCGCGTACGCACGAGCGCTCCGGCCGATGGTCCATCATCGGCGCCGGGGAGCCGGAGTTGTTCGCGGTACGGGCCGGCCGGGCATCCTGGCTTGGAAAGCCGCTGGCGGGCCGGCCGCTGGATCTCTTGAGGCGTTTGTTGAGGGCTCGCCGGCGCTCTCCGGCTCCCGAGCCCCGGCCGCCATTCACGGGAGGGGCGATCGGTTACATCGGTTATGAAGCCGCGCCGCTTTTCGAGCCGACGCTTCCTTACAAGACCGCGGGGGACACGGGTCTGCCGGACTTGTGCTGGGCGTTCTATGACACGGGCGCTGTCGTGGATCACCTGGCCGGCCGGACGCTGTTCTTCGCGCCGTCCCGGCAGGCGGCGGAGCGTTTGCGCTCCCGGGTCCGCGGGCTGTCGGTCAAGACGGCCGCCCGACGCTCGGACGCGCAACGCCCGCGCCGTCCCCGGGCGATCGCGGAGTGCTCGGCGTCGGATTTCATGGCGATGGTCGAGGCGGCGCGGTACAGTATCGCGCGCGGGGATATCTTCCAGGCCAACCTCTCGCAACGTATCCTGATCACCGACCCTCCCGATCCGGACGTCGTCTACGAGCGCTTGCGTCGCATCAACCCGTCGTCGTTCTTCGGGTATCTGCGAACGCCGTCGTGGGCGATCGTCAGCGGCTCCCCGGAGCGTCTGGTGTCCGTGCGGGAGCGTTCCATCGAGACACGCCCGATCGCCGGGACCCGGCGCCGCGGTCGCGGGCGGAGAGAGGACCAGCGCAAGGAGCGGGATCTCTTGCTCAGCGCCAAGGAGCGCGCCGAACACGTGATGCTCGTGGACCTCGAGCGCAACGACCTGGGCCGTGTGTGCGAGTACGGGTCGGTGACGGTGGACGAGCTCATGAGCATCGAGGATTACTCGCACGTGAAGCACATCGTCTCCAACGTTCGCGGGACGTTGAAGGAGGGAGCGGGTCCGGTGGACGTGCTGGGCGCGGTTTTCCCGGGAGGCACCATCACCGGCGCGCCCAAGATCAGCTGTATGCGCATCATCGACCGTCTCGAGACGGTCCGCAGGGGTCCGTACACCGGGTCCCTGGGCTATCTCGGCGATGACGGGGATATGGACCTCAATATCCTGATCCGCGGCGTCTACTACGGCCGCGGTCAGGCGCATGTGCATGCCGGAGCGGGCATCGTCGCCGAGTCCGACCCCGGCAAGGAGCTCAATGAAACCCTACACAAAGCTCAGGCGGTGCTCGCCGCTCTCCTCGGAGAGCGGAGGGCCGCCTCCTGGGTCGACAAGCACGGAGCCGGCAGCGGCGTCTATTGACGCTCCGGGTCTCTTCGAGACCCTGAGGGTCACGCGCGGACGGCCCGTCCGGCGCTCCGAGCATCACCGGCGTCTGACCGAGGGTTGCCGCGTGTTGTCGCGAGCCGTACCGTTGGACGAGCGGGCATTTGGGGAGCTCATCAACGAGGGTGTGTGTGAAAGCGGCTATACGGAGGCCCTGGCGCGCGTGGCCCTGCATTGGGACCGCGAGGGCGGATGTTCGGTGTCGCTCATCCTGCGGCCGTACGCGGGGGCCGCGCCCGAGCGGTTGGAGCGCGGCGTCGAGCTTATGACCGTCGCCGGGCGGCGCGGACCCGCGCACGGCCAGGATTGGCGGCTCAAAGCGTCGGACTATGTCTCGGGCGTGCTGGCGCACCTGGACACGGAAGCGATGGACGGCGCGCCGGGCCCGGAGCGTCTGTTCCTGACGCCCGAAGGGTATGTCTCGGAGACGACGGTGGCCAATGTCTTCATCGTGAAGGGAAAAAGACTTTTGACACCCATGCCGGGCTCCGGTATTTTGGTGGGCGTCACGCGCTCGGCGGTGCTCGAGACGGCCCCGCTCCTGGGGCTAGAACCCGTCGAGACGCTGCTCACCCGGCACGACCTCTATACGGCCGACGAGTGCTTCCTGACCAGCGCTTCTTGTGAGGCGCTGCCGGTCGTGCGGGTGGACGGGCGGACCATCGGGTCCGGCCGGCCCGGACCGCTCACCCGGCAGCTGCTCCGGCACGAAGCGACATCGAGGATATCGGATCCATGATCGAGATCAAGCGGGCGCTGATCAGCGTCTACGACAAGACGGGAGTGGTGGAACTGGCCCGCGGTCTGGGCAAATTGGGCGTGGAGATCCTCTCGACGGGGGGCACTGCGGAGCTCCTGCGCAAGGAAGGCGTGGCGGTCCGTGAAGTTTCCGAGGTTACCGGGTTCCCGGAGATGCTCGACGGCCGCGTGAAGACCCTGCACCCGATGATCCATGGGGGCCTTCTGGCTCGCCGCAGCGATCCCGCTCACATGCGGACGGCCAAGCAGCATGGCATCGGCCTGATCGATCTTCTGGTGGTCAACCTCTATCCGTTCACCAAGACCCTGGAGTCCGGAGCGGGGGAAGAGGAAGTGATCGAGATGATCGATATCGGCGGGCCGGCCATGCTCCGCGCGGCCGCCAAGAATCACGAGGGTGTGGCCGCATTGTGCGATCCGGCGGACTACGCGACGGTGCTCGAGCAGGTCCGGGCGACCGGCCGCATCGATCGCGCCACGCTCAAGCGTCTGGCGGCCAAGGTCTTCCGCCACACGTCCGCTTACGACGCGAAGGTCGCGGATTATCTGACCGGAGCTTCACAGGGTCTTTTCCCGGAGACCTGGTCCAGGCGCTATCGCAAAGCCGCGGACCTGCGCTACGGCGAGAACCCTCATCAGAAAGCCGCTCTGTACGCGGACGCCGACGCGGCCGACAAGGGAGGTGTTGTCTCGGCGCGTCAGCTGCACGGTAAGGAACTCTCCTTTAATAACTATCTCGACCTCGACTCCGCCTGGGACTTGGTGACGGCCTTCGACGAGCCGGCGTGCGCGATCATCAAGCACATGAACCCTTGCGGGTTCGCCCTCGGCAAGGACGCTCTGGGCGCCCTCAAGAAAGCCTACGCGTGCGACGCGCTGTCGGCTTTTGGCGGGATCTACGGGTTCAACCGTCCCGTTGACGAGCGTCTGGCCGCGCACGTGCTCAAGTGCGGCTTCATCGAATGCGTGATCGCGCCGTCCTTCGCCAAGAAGGCCGTCGAGCTCCTCAGCGTCAAGAAGAACCTGCGCCTGCTCGAGGCCAGGCCGGGCAGGATCCTGTCAGGCATGGATTTCAAGCGCGTGAGGGGAGGGCTGCTCGTCCAGCAGGAGGACACGCGCGACGTCATCCCGCAGGACCTCAAGGCCGTCTCGGGGCGCATGCCATCGGGCAAGCTCCTGGCGGATCTCCTGTTCGCCTTCAAGACCTGCCGCTATCTGCGCTCCAACGCCATCGTGATCGCCAAGGACGGAGCGACGGTCGGTATGGGCATGGGCCTGCCTTCGCGGGTCGACGCCTGTCTCACGGCCGTACGCAAGGCCGGGACGCGATCCAAGGGCGCGGTGCTGGCCTCCGATGGGTTCTTCCCCAAACCGGACTCCATCGCGCTGGCCCGCAAGGCCGGCATCCGGGCGATCATCCAGCCGGGCGGATCGGTGCAGGACGAGGAGGTCATCAAGGCCTGCTCTAAAGCCGGCATCGCGATGGTCTTCACCGGCGTCCGTCACTTCACGCACTGAGGCGATCCGGAGGTCCGGCGGTATGGATTTCCGGGGGGCTCAGGAGTATCTGGATTCCTTCGCCAACTACGAGCGGACCCGCTCGTTCGAGTATCCCGAGGCCTTCGACC
The DNA here is from genome assembly GCA_022072175.1 of Candidatus Omnitrophota bacterium. Classification (GTDB taxonomy): domain Bacteria; phylum Omnitrophota; class Gorgyraeia; order 2-02-FULL-51-18; family 2-02-FULL-51-18; genus JAJVIE01. Next base: position 365,953 of record JAJVIE010000003.1, read on the forward strand.
TCAGCCGGATGCGTTCGTTGGCCAAGGAGCTCGGTAATCCCCAGAACGCTTATGACAGCGTGCTCATCGCCGGGTCCAAGGGCAAGGGGTCCACGGCGGCTTATCTCAGCTCGATCCTCCGCATGGAGGACGTCAAGGTCGGGCTCTATACCTCCCCGCACCTCCTGTCCGTCTGCGAACGGATCTGCATCAACGGCATACCCATCAGCGAAGCGCGTTTCGTCGAGTCGGCGCTGGAACTGCGACGCATCACCGACGCGGCCGAGTGGCGGCGCGATCCGCCGACGTACTTCGAGGTGCTGACCGCGATGGCGTTCAAGCACTTCAAGGACCTCAAGGTGCGCTGGGCCGTGATCGAGGTCGGACTGGGAGGCCTGTACGATTCGACCAACATCGCACCGGCAAAGGCCGCGGCGATCACGCCCATCGGACTGGAGCACACCGACCTGCTCGGCAAGACCATCCCCAAGATCGCGGTGCAGAAAGCCGGCATCATCAAGGGCCGGGAGCTGGTCGTGTCCGCTCCCCAGGTGCGCGAGGCCGAAAAAGTCCTGCAGGACGCCTGCCGGGAACGCGAGGCGGAGCTGGTGATGGTCGGTCGGGAGACGCAGGTGCAGGAACGTTGGCACGACGAGCGCGAGCAGGCCTTCGACGTGCGGACGCCGTACGGAGATTCGTACGATCTGCGGACGACCCTCCTGGGCGAGCATCAGATCGAGAACGCGGCCGTCGCGGTGACGCTGGCGCGGGGTCTGGAGGAGAGGGCGCGGTTCAAGGTCTCCGAGGCCGCCATCAAGCAGGGTGTGGCCGCAGCGGTCTGGCCGGGCCGGTTGGAGAGGGTCTCGGAGGCGCCTGTGGTCCTGCTCGACGGCGCGCATACGCCCGATAGCATGCGGCGTCTCCTGGTGGCGGTCAAGCGGCACTTCGAAGGACGGGTCGTGCGCGTGGTGCTGGGTTTGTCGCGCGACAAGGACGCCGCGGCGATCCTCGGTGAGCTGCGGGCCGAGGTCGCTCAGGTGGTGGTCACCGAAGCGTCGAGTCCGCGCGCTCTGCCGGCCCGCGAGCTCGCCGAGGCCGCGCGCGCCGCGGGTCTTGAGCCCGAACTGCATCCCGATCCGGAGCGCGCGCTGGCCGCCGCGATCGCCTCCGCCTCGCCGGACGACGTGGTCCTCGTGACCGGCTCGCTGTTCCTCGTGGCCGATGTCCAGCGCCTCCTGCCGCCGCACCGCATGTTCGGGGCCGTCTGATGCGAGCGGCCACGACCGATACGATCGCGGCGGTCGCCACTCCGGCCGGAGAGGGGGGCATCGGGCTCTTGCGTCTATCCGGACCCCGCGCGGTGGAGATCGCCGACCGCTTGTTCCGCGCCAAGGACGGCGGGCGGGTGGCGGACCAACCCAGCCACACCGCACGTTACGGTCATGTCATCGCCGGGGATGGCCGTATCGTGGACGAGGCGGTGCTTCTGCTCATGCGCGCTCCGCGCAGTTACACGCGCGAGGACACCGTGGAGTTGGGTGTGCACGCCGGGGCGGCCCCGCTGTCCGCGGTGCTGGCGCGGCTCTTGGAGGAAGGGGCGCGTCCGGCCGAACCGGGGGAGTTCACCAAGCGCGCTTATCTCAACGGCCGGATCGATCTGGTGCAGGCCGAGGCGGTGCTGGATCTCATCCGCGCCCGTACCGATCGGGCGGCGCGCTGGGCCTCGGCCCAACTCGAGGGCGTTCTCTCGCGCAGACTCCTCGAGATCAAGGCCGCGCTCCTGGAGGCGGCCGCGCACCTGGAGGCGGCCGTGGACTTTCCGGAGGACGGGATCGACGCGGACGCCGATGGTCAGGTGGCCGGGTCGCTGGAGCGCGCCTTGAGGATCGCGAGGGACCTCTTGGCGAGCGCCGGTGTCGGTCTCTTGGCCAAGAACGGCGCCTCGGTAGCTATCGTCGGCCGCCCCAATGTCGGCAAATCCAGTCTGCTCAACCGCCTTGTTGGCCGCGATCGCGCCATCGTGACCCCGATCGCCGGCACCACGCGTGATACGATCGAGGCCGACTATCAGGTGCGCGGCCTGCCCGTGCGCATCCTGGATACGGCGGGCATCCACGCTACCGATCACCTGATCGAGCGCGAGGGCGTCGAGCGCGCGCGCCAGGCTCTGATCGCGGCGGACCTGGTGTTGTACGTGGTCGACGCTTCGATCCCTCTGGCGGATCAGGAGAGACGGATGCTCTGGCCCGATCTGGCCGGCAGACCGGTCGTCCTGGCCGCCAACAAATCCGATCTCGGTGTCCGCATCGACATGCGCTCGGTGGTCGGCGAGCTTGCGGCGCTACAGGGCGTGAGTTGTTCCTGTCTGTCGGGGGAGGGGTTCGAGGCGCTCGAGGAGGCGCTGTACCGGGCGCTGGCCGGCGACATCGATAGAAGCGATGAGGCGGTGGTCAGTTCCGTCCGTCAGCGCGACCTGCTGAGAGGCCTCTGTGCGGACCTGGATCGGGCGATGACGGCCCGTGCCGCCAAAGTCTCTCCGGAGTTGGTCGCGGCCGACGTACGGCTGGCCCTGCAGGACCTGGCCGAGATCGTGGGTGAGATCACCCACGATGAATTGCTCGATAAGCTGTTCGGGCAATTCTGCATCGGTAAGTAGCCGGATATTTGGAGTGCTAACAATGTGTTCGGGGACGGCTTTCAGCAAGGTCAAAGCCGTTGCTTGCAGTGGCCGACCCGGGGTTATATAATAACCTCGTTTTTTTACAATAATATAAAGAGCTTAACTGAATGCTGGACGGATCCAACACGCTCTTCGCGCAGCTCGGCCGCAACAAGATCTTCCTGACGACGCTTTCGGCCTGGGCTATCGCCCAGATCCTGAAGGTCCTGATCGGGGTGGTCCGGGAGAAGCGTTTCAATTCCAAGTGGTTCCTCAGCTCCGGGGGGATGCCCAGCTCCCACGTGGCTCTGTCCATGTGCCTGACCACCTGCATGGGACTGCACTACGGGTTCGATTCGGGATTGTTCGCGATGTCGTTGGGTTTTGCGTGCGTGACGATGTTCGATGCTCAGGGCGTACGGCGCCACAGCGGCCAGCAGGCCGAGGCGCTCAACAAGGTCCTCGAGGACCTGTATGCCCACAAGGGCCTGCAAGAGGAGCGGCTCAAGGAGCTCCTGGGACACACGCCCGTGGAGGTCTTCGCGGGCGGGACCCTGGGCATTCTGATCGCCATCCTGGCCTACAGCTGAAGACCTATCTCGAGGAGAGTTGATGCTGACCGTATTGGATTTTGAAAGACCCATCCACGAGCTCGAGAAGAAGATCCAGGAGCTCCGCAGTCTGTCCGACGACGGCAACCTCAACCTCCAATCCGAGGTCAAGAAGCTCGAGGGCCGGCTCGATGATCTCAAGAAAGAGACTTACGCCAACCTCTCGCCCTGGCAGCGCGTGCAGATCGCCAGGCATCCCAAGCGCCCTTACGCGCTCGACTACGTCCGCATGCTGTTCACGGATTTCATCGAGCTCCACGGGGACCGGACGTACGCGGACGACAAGGCGCTGGTCGGCGGTTTCGCCAAGTTCGACGGCACGCCGCTCCTGGTCCTCGGACATCAGAAGGGCCGGGACGCCAAAGAGAACATCATGCGCAACTTCGGCAGCGCCCATCCCGAGGGCTACCGTAAGGCCCTGCGTCTGATGAAATGCGCCGAGAAGTTCAGGCTCCCGATCGTCGCCTTCGTCGATACTCCCGGGGCTTATCCGGGCATCGGCGCCGAGGAGCGCGGACAGGCCTACACCATCGCCGTCAACATCCGCGACATGGCGCGCTTGACCGTGCCCATCGCGGTCTACGTCATCGGAGAGGGCGGGTCCGGCGGCGCGCTGGGCATCGGTGTGGGCGACCACGTCGCGGTCCTCGAGAACGCGTACTATTCCGTCATCTCGCCCGAAGGTTGCGCGGCCATCCTCTGGAAGGACCGTGGCCGGGCTCCCGACGCGGCCGCCGCTCTGCGCCTGACGGCCAGGGAGTTGTTGGAGATGTCGCTGATCGACGAGGTCGTGCGGGAACCGCTCGGCGGGGCGCACCATGACGCCGAGGCCGCCGCCGCCGGGATCCGGCAGTCCCTGCGCAAGGTCCTCAAGGACCTCGAGGGCTCCGACGGGCGGGCCTTGGTCGCGTCCCGTTACGCCAAATTCAGGAAGATGGGTATCTTCGACAACGGCGCGATGCCCGTGCTGAGCAAAACCCGGCAGGCCCATGACAAAAGACCGAGAGCTAAAAGAGTATCGAGTGCCCAGTGACCTCTCTGAGGTCCAGCGGGCGAGCGCAGATATCCTCGATTTTTTGAAGACGGTCCCGCTGAGCGAGGGCGGGCTCTTCGATCTGCGTCTCTGCCTCGAGGAAGCGCTCATCAACGCCATGAAGTACGGCAACCGTCTGCGCCCTGAAGTGCCGGTCGAGGTGGGTGTCGAGATCGACTCGGACGAAGTGCGCATCCGTGTCAAGGACCAGGGGCCCGGATTCGACGTCGCCCAGCTGGCGGATTGCACGCAGAGCGACAATCTGCTCCGGACGCGCGGGCGCGGCGTCTATCTGATCCGCAAATTGATGGACCGCGCGGAGTACAACGCGTGCGGTAATGAACTGTTGATGGTCAAGCGGCTGCCGAAGAGGAGGGGGTAATGACGGTCAAGGTGATCCAGCGGGACGGAGTGAACGTCTTTCAGGTGAACGGCGAGATCAACATCAGCACCTCTCCCGAGCTGCGCAAGTCCTTCGAGACGCAGCCCTCCAAGAAGATCGTGGTGGACCTGGAGAAGGTCAGCTACATCGACAGTTCGGGTCTGGCGACCCTGGTCGAGATCCTCAAGAAGACCAAGATGCAGGGCGGCAGTCTCGGTCTGTCCGGCCTGTCCGAGAAGGTCCGCAGTCTGTTCGAGATCACCAAGCTCGACAAGCTCTTCTCGATCCACCCGACGCTCGACGCCGCCGTCGAGAAGGTCCGCTGAGCCCGGGAGCCGTACCCCTTTGATCACAGCCCTCGACTCCATCGGCCGGCTCACGCACGGGTTCCTGCGCCAAGCCGGCGATATGTTGGCGATGTTCTGCCAGTGCCTCTTCTGGATCGTCGTGGGGCCGTTCAAGCGCAAGCCCGTCCCGGTCAAGAACTTCTTCGCGCAGACCGTTTTTTCCGGCTGGGACTCGTTGTTGATCGTGATCTTCGTGGACTTCTTCATCGGGATGGTCCTGGCGATGCAGTCCGCCTACCAGCTCGAACAGTTGGGAGCGACCATCTACGTGGCGGCGCTGGTCGGCGTCTCGATGACCCGCGAGATCGGACCGGTGCTCACGGCGCTGGTCATCGCCGGGCGCGTCGGCGCCGCGATCACCGCGGAGCTGGCGACGATGAAGGTCACCGAACAAGTCGAAGCCCTACAGACCATCGGCCTCAATCCCGTCCGGTATCTCGTGGCACCGCGCCTGCTGGCCCTGGCCCTGATGCTGCCCGTACTGACCGTCATCGGGGACCTCATGGGCATGGTCGGCGGCTATGTCATCGGGGTCACCAACCTCGGGTTGGGCTCAGGGCTCTATATCGATACGACCATCGAGTTCCTGACCAACAAGGACATCCTGACGGGCCTGCTCAAGAGTTTTGTGTTCGCGCTCATCATCGCGATGATCTCCTGTCAGCAGGGGCTCGGCACGGAGGGCGGCGCCGAGGGCGTCGGACGCTCGACCACGCGCAGTGTCGTGACGTCCTTCATCATGATCATCGTCGCCGACGCGATCCTGACGGCGCTGTTCTATTTCGCGGGGTAAGCATGAGCTCGTCCCACCACGAACGCAAGCCCGTCATCAGCGTCAAGAACCTCGTCAAGAGCTTCGGCGGTCGGCGCATCCTCAACGGCGTCACGCTCGACATCCTCGAGGGGGAGACGTTCGTCATCATGGGCGGCTCGGGCTGCGGCAAGAGCACGTTCCTCAGGCACCTGATCGGCTCGCTGCGACCGGACTCCGGCGAGGTCTGGATGTTCGGCGAGGATATCGCCAAGGCGGACGAGGACCGGATGCACGAGATCCGCAAGAAATTCGGCATGCTCTTCCAGTCCGGGGGGCTCTTCGACTCGATGTCGGTGGGTGACAACATCGCCCTGCCGCTGAGGGAGCACACCAAGCTCGATGACAGCATCATCCGGATCATGGTCCGCATGAAGCTCGAGCTTGTCGGTTTGAGCGGCTTTGAGGACCTGATGCCGTCGCAGCTGTCCGGAGGCATGAAGAAGCGCGTCGGATTGGCGAGGGCGATCGCGCTGGACCCCAAGATCGTCTTCTATGACGAGCCCACCGCGGGCCTCGATCCGGTCATGACCGGTGTCGTGGACAAGCTCACCATCGACCTGACCAAACAGCTGGGGATCACTTCCGTCGTGGTCACCCACGACATGAACAGCGTTTTTCGCATCGCGGACCGTATCGTGATGCTCCACAAGGGCGAGGTCCTGCAGATCGGCACGCCGGAGGAGATCCGGCACGCCAAGGATCCGATCATCCAGCAATTCATCAACGGCGACCCCGAGGGACCGATCTCGTTCCTCCAGAGGGGCGAAGGTTATCTGGACAAACTCACGGCGTAGGCCGGTCGAGCAAAGGAGACGGGAGCGCGCATGAAGAACGTCATATCCAACGAGACCAAGACCGGCGCATTGGTGCTCGTCAGCATCCTTCTGCTGACGGGCTTGGTGCTCAAGGTGGGCAATTTCAAGTTCTTCCAGGAGGGCTACCTCCTGAGAACGCGGTTCATGTACTCGGCCGGCGTCAAGAAGCATGCGCCGGTCCGCTTGTCCGGAGTGGACGTGGGAGAGGTGAAGGACATCCGCATCATCTACGGTGACCAGACTCTCGTCGAGTTGGACCTGTGGTTCGAAGAGGGCGTGAAGGTCCGCAAGGATTCCAAGGCCAACGTGTCCACGCTCGGGATGATGGGCGAGAAGTACATCGAGATCCGCGTGGGTACCCCGCAGGCCGAGTACGCTCTGCCCAACGAGCTGATCGAGGGGGTGGAGCCCGTTCGTCTCGAGGACCTGTTGGAGATGGGCACCAAGGTCGCCGAGGACATCGGTCAGACCGCCCGCGATGTGAGCACGCTGACGCGCAATATCGACGGCACGCTCACCGAGCAGAAGCCCCGCATCGGACGGATCTTCGCGAACCTGGAGGACACCTCGGTGAACTTCAAGGATTTCAGCGAGGATATCAAGTGGCATCCCTGGAAACTCCTGATGAAGGGCAAGGAACGCAAGAAAGAGGAGATGTCACCCGCCCCCGTCGATACCGGGCTCAGCTCCGAGCAGGCGGCCTCCAAGAACAATTTCGGCCCGAGGCGTTGATGGACCGCCCGCGTTCCGTTATCCTCTCCTTCGCGATGATCGCGGCGGCGTGCCTTGCCGTCCCGGTCGCGGCTCAGGGATCGGATGTCAATGTCATCGAGCTGTCGGGGCAGGCCCAGTGGCGCGAGTCGTCCGACAGACCCTGGAAGGACCTGCGCAAGAGCCAGTCGGTCTCCGCAGGCACGGACCTGTTGACCGGAGCGGATGCGAAGATCGAACTGGCCTTCCCGGGCAAACAACGCTCGGTCGTCCGCATCGGCCCGGACTCCCTGGCCCAACTTGTATCCATCGATCCGGTGAACGTTCGCATCAACCAGGGCCGCATCTTCGCGCTCGTCCGGGACCTCAAGAAGGGTTCGACGTTCCAGGTCAGCTCGCCCACCGCTATCGCTTCGGCCCGCGGCACCGGCTGGTCCCAGACCCCGGGCTTGGTCGAGGTCTTCGAGGATACGGTCGGCGTGAAGGGCGCCGGGGGCGAGGAGGTGGAGGTCGGCGAGGGATTCGGCCTGCCGATCGGCGAGGACGGTGACCTCGGAGAGGTTTTTGCTCTCGATGATGAGGCTCGCGAGAAGTTCGAGGAGTTCAAGGAAGACGCCACCGAAGAGGTCGATCAATTCAAGGCCAACCAGGACCTGCCCGAACTCGATCAATTCGACCCCAATGCCGAGCTTCTGGACAACAAGGACGAGTTCGATGACCTGAAGGACCAGGAGATCCTGGAGAAAGCCCTCGAGGGCTCGGACGATTCCGGCGGTACGACCGGCGGTACGACGACCGGAGGCACCACGGGTGGCTATAACGTTTAAAGCCATGTTAATATTTGATTAACTCTGGTAAGTAATGTATATTATTAGGTATACATGCAACCGGAGAGCTTCATGCGCCTGACATCGACATCGTGCTGGCCCCGTACGATCGCAGTGCTCGTGTTGGTCCTCGCCAGTTCCGCCCCCGCCCTGTATGCCGCTGAAGCCAAGATCGTCGCCGCCGAAGGAGTCGTTGAGCTGAGCCGGGATTCCGGCAACTCATGGGCGCCTGTCGTGGTGGGGGATCTTCTGCCCGCGGGCGCTCAACTGCGGACGGGTCAGGGCCGAGCTCAAGTCGCCTTCATCGCCGATCAGCGGAGCGCCGTTGATGTCCGCGCGACCTCCCGGGTGGTCGTGGCCTCCGTCGAGCCCGCGCGCGTTGAGATCCTTGAAGGCCGGGTCTTCTCCCTCATCAAGGATGTCCGTCCGGGTTCCTCCTTCACGATCGTCACGCCGACGGCCATCGCCGCCGCTCGCGGTACAGGCGGAGAGCACGGTCTCGACGATCTGATCGTTCGCGATGGAACTTTCAGCGTGCAGACTCCCAACGGCGAGACGCGCGATATCTCCGAGGGCACCGGCGTCGAGTTCGAGAATGAGGGTTTTGGGGCGTCGTTCGAAGCCGTCGACAGCTTGGAGTGGAATGGTTTTTCGGAAGAAGCCCAGGACAACCTCGATCGAGAATCACCCGCTCCCTCAGGCGGTGAGGATCGCGATAAGAAAGGGTCCGGTCCCGGAGGTCCCGGGGGACCCGGAGGTCCCGGAGGACCCTCGACGGTCGACGGTTCCGGCGTCGACAGCGCTCCTTTTGCGGAGGTCTCTCCGGTCCGCGCTCGAACCAGTCGCGATCCGGCGGCGCTCGACGGCGACATCCGCCCTGGCGCCGGCATTGGCGCTGAATCCGTGCCCCGCGAGCTCGACCCGGGTCCTGAGGGAATGGACATGACCGGATCCGGCGCCGTGGAGGACCCGGTGGCGGAGCCTAATGAGTTCCCGGATTTCGTGGAGACCCGGGGGACGCCGGCATCCGACCTCAGGGACGCACAGGACCGTGAAATGCCTGTCCCGATGCGCGCTGAGTACCCCGGGGCGATCGTGCCGACCGAAGCCTTGGCGGGCACGCGCGAGAATTTCGATGATTCCCGCACGGACGAGAAGCTCGCCGACAGCCTCCGTTCGGACCCCTTACCGCAGCCCAGCCCAAGTCCAAGCCCCTGATGGTCGAGCGGATCATGGAGGCGGTTTGAGAGCGGCAGCAAGATCCATCGTTTTTTTACTGTGCGGGATGGTCCTGCCTGCGTTGGTTTCCGGCATCACGCCGGAGACGGCTCATGCCGCCGACAGCCCCTGGAAGGTCCGCGCTTCGGTGGTCTCCGGTCACGACAACAACGCGACGCTGGATCCGACGCGTGAGGGGGACTTTTTCTTCCAGGAGAGCGCGAGCGTCGACTACCGCCGCTTGATCAACAAGCGCCTGCAGGCCCGCCTCGGATACGATGCTTTTAACGTCAACTATATGGACGTCACCGACCAGAACGCGCTGTTCCAGCGCGGCGGGGCGGGCCTGGACACCGTGCTCATCCCCAAGAAGACCGTGCTCGAGACCGACTACACCTACAGCTTCGTGTATTTCCCGCGCAACGACTCGGTGACCTTCGACGAACACGAGGTCCGGGCCGGACTGCGACACCGCTTCACGGACGCGGTGCTCCTGCGCAACGCTTATTCGCTGAGCCATCAGGCGTTCGATTCGCGCAAGCTTCGCGGGGCGGACGCCGTGCTCAGCGGCGACGACCGTGAAGACACGCGCCACGCCATCGAGCACGAGGTCGGGTTCAAGTTGATCGAGCGCACGTACTGGAAACTCCTGCATCAGCGTACGTGGTCCGACTCCAACGACCTGTTCCACGACTACTACGATTATGTGGCCGACAAATACCAGGTCAGCGTGGCCTTCACCGTGATCCCCAAGGTCCAGTCGTTCCTCAAGCTGTCCTACGAGCGCCGCGACTACGACAATCGCCCGTTGCTCAATGACGATACGACCGTCGAGACCGACGATATCTACACGGCATCGCTGGCCTGCTTCTATAAGATCCGCAAGGACGTCTCGCTGGGCGCGATCTACACCTACCGCCAGAAGGAGTCCAACGAACCCACTCAGCGCTACTCGGGCTCGCTCTCCACTCTTGGACTTTATTACTCCTTTTAAGAAACATCTGCCCAAGATCCTCATCGCCGCGGCGGCGGTCACGGCGATCCTGCTGTCCTATCTGCGTGTGTTCGAACTGTACGAACTGCAGACCTACGATTGGCGATGCAAATTACGCGGTGACCGGCCCGTCCACCAGGACATCGTCTTCATCGACATTTGGGATGATACGCTCAAGGCGCTCGGCGCCTGGCCTTTCAGCAGGACCTACCATGCGGACCTTATCCGCGTGCTTCATGAGGCCGGGGCCAAGGCGGTCGGGTTCGACATGCTCTTCGTGGAGGGCACCGCGGACGATGCGGATGTCGCCCAGGCCGCGCGGGAGGCCGGCAACACGTATTTCGTCTACGCGTTCCTGTCACCTGAGCGGCGCGGGGACCATTTCGCGTCCGATATGATGCTGGCGCCGCTGGTGCCGGAATTCGCCGCGGCGTCCAAAGGGACCGGCTATGTGAACGCCAAGGCCGATCTCGACGGCAAGCGACGACGCACGTTCCCTACGATCCATCATGAGGGGAAGGAGTACTACCAGCTCAGTTTCCGGCTGGCGTTGGACCTCCTCGGCGTGCCGGAGGAGCAGGCGAAGGTGCGGCGGGGCGTCATGGACCTGGGCGGCAAGCGCAGGGTTCCATTGGATGATGAGGGATACTTCCTCGTCAACTACGCCGGCAAGTGGGAGGGCAAGAATTTCAAGCACTACTCGTACTACGACGTTCTCGCCGCGTACCTCGAGACCGTTTCGGGACAGACGCCGCGCATCGACCTCAAGGAGCTCAGGGGGAAGATCTGCTTCGTCGGACTGACGGCGCTGGGGTCGCACGATACCAACCCGATCCCGATCCAATCCATCTATCCGATGGTCGGTTTGTACGCGAACGTGCTCAACAACATCCTGCTCGAAGACTATATCCGCCGAGCCGATCGCCTCGTCAACACGCTCGTGACGATGACGATCGCGCTCGGTACGGTGCTCTTCTCGCTGAGGATGCGACCGGTGGCGGGCCTGTTGACGTCACTGGGCGCCGTCACGATCTATGCTCTGGTGGCCGTCGCGCTCTTCCTCTGGGCGGGGATCTGGATCGACCTGTTCTATCCGGTCCTGCTGGTGTTGTTGTCGTACGCCGTCTCGACGCTCGGGCGGACCATGCTCGAGATGCGCAAGCGCGAGCTGATCGAGAAGGAGCTCAAGATCGCCAGTCAGATCCAACAGAGCTTCCTGCCCCAATCGGTGCCGAGCGTCGCAGGCGCCGAGGTCGCGGTGTTCTTCAAGCCGGCCAAGGCCGTCGGAGGCGACCTGTATACCTTTTTGACGCTGGCGGATGGTAAACTGGGTGTGATGGTGGGCGACGTGTCGGGCAAGGGTACGCCGGCGGCGCTCTTCATGGCCAAGGCCGTTTCCGAGTTCAAGTTCTGCGCCCGCGATCGCAATGACCCGGCCGAGGTCCTGTCGGCGCTCAACGACTCGATCTCGTCCGAGAGCACGGGCGGGCTGTTCGTGACGATGTCGTACGCCATCTTCGACGTCGCCTCTGGCACGCTCTCGTTCTCCAACGGGGGCCATCTGCCCGTCGTGCAGGTCGCGGCGGACGGTACGTCCCAGCTTCTCAGCGCCGAGGAGGGGATGCCGATCGGCGTGATGCCCGGCATGCCGTTCGCGGCGTTCTCGGGCCGCATGACCGCGGGGGACTGCTACGCGTTCTACTCGGACGGCGTCACCGAAGCCCGCAACCGTCGTAAGGACGAGTGGGGAGTCGAGACCCTGCAGAAGATCATGTCCAAGCACCACACCGAAGGTGCCGGCGCGATCCTGGAAAGATCGGTGGAGGAGCTCAAGAAATTCATGGGCAAGGCCGAACAGCACGACGATATCACGCTGATCGTGGTCAAGGTGGGGGCGGCATGAGCAAGACCAAAGCGAAGATCCTCGTCATCGCCAGCGACGCCAACCTGCGGCGGACCCTCGGCGGGGCCGGACGCAATCTCTGTTGGGCCGATCCGCCGGACATCGAGGGTCTCGTGCGCTGTGTCTTCGACGAGGTCCCTAACCTCATCGTCATCGATGAGGGCTACGGCGGCAGCGGTCTGGACGCGGCGATCCGGCTCAAGCAGGACGTCGTGCTCAAGTACATCCCGGTCGCGCTTCTCGTCCAGGACCCGCCCCGGGAGCCCGACAGGGACGTCGACGCGTACGCCCTCAAGTCCGCCTCCTCGGAGGAGGTCCTGTCCCAGCTCAGCGCCCTCGTCGAGACGAACTGGCACGAGCTCGATCTCAATCCCCTGACCAGCCTGCCCGGCACGCGATCGAGCGTCATGCGCATCGAGGACGCGCTGGAGTCGCGCCGTAAGTTCGCGGTCTGCTGTGTGGACCTGTCCAACCTCTCGGCGTTCAATACCGTCTACGGCGACCATCGGGGGGACGGTGTGATCATCGCCCTCGGTCGGATCCTGAGAGAAGCGCTCCTCAAGCACGGCGGCGGAGCGGATTTCATCGGGCATCTCGGTGGAGACGACTTCATCATCGTGACCGAGCCGGAGCGGGCCGTCAGCGTCGCGGAGTCGCTGATCGAGGAATTCGACGCGACGATCGGGTCGTTCTACGACCCGCCGGACAGGGACCGGGGGTACATCCTCTGCCGTCGGCCGGACGGCCGCTCGACCCGCTATCCGGTCATGAGCGTGTCGGTCGCCGTCGTCCACAACGACGACGGTCAACTGCACGAGATGGCCGAGGTCAGCCGTATCGCCGGCGAGCTCAAGAGGTACATGAGCTCTCTGCCCGGAAGCTGTTACATCAAGTACGGACTCGTCGAAGAGCAGAGGCCGGGATCGCCGGCCTCGACGCTGGAGGTCAGCTTCCCGAGCAAGCTCAAGAGCCTTTCGCACGGACGCATCGCCGGATCCGAGGCGCCCAAGTACGCGGCGTTCCACCGGCTCATCCTCAAGGCCCGGCAGATCCGCACGGTCTATCAGCCGATCGTGGACCTGAAGAAGAGGAGTATCGTGGGTTATGAGGCCCTCACGCGGGCGCTGTCCAATTATCCGGCGGATGAGGCCACGAGCCTGTTCAGCGACGCGCGTACCTTCGGCCGCGTCAAGGAGCTGGACCGCATCTGCGTCGAGTACGCGCTGAAGAACGGTCAGGACTTGCATCCCGAGCATAAGATCTTCATCAACATCAACCATGAGACGCTCATCGACGACGCGTTCTTCCATGACCTGTTCTCCTGCAGAGGCCGGTTGCCTTTCCGGAACATCGTCATCGAGGTCACCGAGCAGAGCCTTTTGAGGTCGTTCGACAAGGTCCGTGAGGCGCTGGCGGGACTCAAGGAACAGGGCGTGTCCGTGGCCATCGATGATGTGGGCGGCGGGGCCGTCAGTCTCCGGGATGTGGCTGTGCTCAAGCCGGATTTCATCAAGTTCGACCGTTCGTTGATCCGTCAGATCGATCTCAATCCGACCAAACAGCAGATCGTGCAGTCGATGATCCTCTTCGCCCGCGCGATCAACGCTCGAACGACCGCGGAGGGCATCGAAACCCCGGATGAGTGTCAGGCGGTCATTGAATGCGGTGTGGATCTGGGGCAAGGGTATTACTTCGCGAAGCCCGGAAGTCCTTTTCCGACGCTCGCGATCAGTTAATAGACGGTATTTTCAGATTATTGTTTGTAATCAATATAGGGCTCATGTATAATTCGGCCAAACAGGATCCCATCACATGACGACGAACAGACTCAAAACGATCCACCGGACGCACCGGCTCACGAACTACATGGAAGAGCTCACGGGCGACCTGCTTCAGACCCTTTTGCCGGAGTACAAGCACAAGAAGTTCAGCACCGGCGCGCTCGAAGATATCAAAGCCCTGGCTCTCAACCGCCTGTGGCCGATGTACACGACGACCTCCGAGGGTAAGGACTATCTCAAGCGCGTCGTCGAGCAGGACAAGGTCGAAAAGGACGTCGTCCGCGAGCTTCGCGCAGCGATCGACATCGTCCTCTCCAACCCCCGCGCCTGATCCCTAAGACACGCTCCTTTCCGAGGCCTCCGCTCACGCGGAGGCCTTCTTCTTTTGCCCGCGGTCTTTTGGTAGCATGAAGGGGATGAGCGAGCTCACCCTCTATGTCTCACCCCCAGGGACCGGCAAGACGACCCATTGTGTGGACCTGTTCAGGGCCGAGGTCCAGCGCACCGCCTCGGGCATCGACAGCCGGGCCTACTTCGTACTGCCCAGCCGCGAGCATGCCGAGCGGATCCAGAACCTCGTGCTCAAACAAGGCGTGCCGGGGCTCTTCAACGCGCATATCCTGACGCTCAACGAGCTCTTCGGGCGCCTGATCGGCGCCTCTCCGGCCAATAGACCGGGGGACGCCCTGCGCCAGAGCCTGGTGAGGCAGGCCCTGTCGGAGGCCTGCGCGGCCGGGGAAGCTCCGATGTACGCCGGATCCGAGGACCTGCCGGGCCTGTCGAGATGTCTGGCCGACACGGCCAAAGAGTTGACGGCCGCGCTCATCTCACCGGACGATCTGGAGCGTCGCTGGCAGGGTCGGCCGTCCGATCCCGGATCGGACCTCAAGCGCCGATCGCTCTTGGCGGTGCTGAGGAGGTATGGCGCCCATTTGCGGCGTCTGGGGCTCCGCGAACCTGAAGACGATATCGACAAGCTGTTCACCACCCAGCCGACCGCCGCTCCCGACCTGGTGTTGCTCGACGGCTTTTATCACTTCACCCGAGCCCAGCGGCGCATTCTAGAAGCGGTCGGCCGTATGGCCAAACGTTGTGTCGTCACGCTGACGCAGGGTTCGTCCGGCGGGGCTCGTGACGAAATGTTCGTGTACGTGCGGGCCACGCGGCGTTTCCTGTCGGATATCGGATATGTCGAGCGTTCCCTGCCCACGGTCAAGAGCAAGACCGGGCGCTACCGCACACACGACCGCGCGCTCCTGCATCTGGAAAAGAACCTGTTCGCGGAGGCGCGGCCCGCGGCCGTCCGTCCGGACGCCATCCGGATCCTGTCCGCTCCCGGACATCTCGAGGAAATGCGCTCGGTAGCCCGCCAGCTCCTGGAGCTCTATCGGGACCACAGCTATCGTTACAGCGACTTCTGCCTGATCTTCCGTCAGGTCGGTCCCTACGACAGCGCTCTGCGATGGGTGTTCGCCGAGTATGGTATTCCCGTACACGTCCATGAGCGCCGGCGCTTGCTGGAGAATGGGGTGATCAAGACGTTGTACGAGATCCTCGGCGTCTATGTGTCCGGGTGGCCCTCCGAAGCGACCTTGGCGGTGTTGGGGTCGAGCTACCTGGGGTCGGGCGCTGATTGGTCCGGACGGAGAGCTCTGCGGGACCTCATGCGGCGACATGCGGCCGACCCTTCGGTCCCGATCGAAAAACGGTCATGGACGGAGGCCGCCGCTGCCAGCGGCGGAAAGGTCGCCGCCACGATCGAGAAGCTCGCCGCGTTGGAGGATGAACTCGTTGGCGCTCGGAGCGCGCAGGATCTCGGCAGGATCCTCCTGGAGGAAGCGGAGCGGTTGACCGGTGGCGCGCAGACCCTCGAGGACCGAGAGGCGCTCTCGGCTCTCCGGTCGCTGCTCAACGGATGGAGACGGTACTACACGGGATCCGGCGGGAGGGCTTTCGACGCCGTCAGGCATCTGGGTGAACTGAGGGGTGCCCTCGAGTCCGGGTTGTTCTCGGTCCGTCCACCGGACCGTAACCGCGTACAGGTGTATGACGTGGTCATGGCCCTGCCCAAAGAATACAAGGTCGTGTTCGTCTGCGGTCTGTCGGACAAGGTCTTCCCGCGCGAGGTCCTCGAGGACCCGGTCCTATCCGATGAGGATCGTGCCCGGATCGATCCCTCCGGCGAAGCGCTGGCCCCCCGGGCTCTGCGCGCCTCGGGCGAGAAGTATTTCTTCTACATGGCCGTCACGCGTGCGCGTGAACGCCTGTTCCTGTCGTATCCCTCGCACGATGTCAGCGGCAGGCCGTGCGCGCCTTCGGTGTTCGTCCGCCAGGTTCGGGACCTCTACACGCATCCCCCAGAGCAGACCCGCTGCGGCATCGGAGAGCAGGTCGATATCGATCGCTGTGAAGCGGAGACGGAGCTCAAGCGGAGCGTGGCTGTGCAGTTGTTCGGCTCGGAGGGATCGACACATCCGGCCGCGCCCGCTCTGGCGGACCGCCTGTTGGTCCCCGGGGGGTTGACGCGTTGGGCCTACATGCCCGGCCAGCCGGAGCTCAAGGACCCGCGAGCTCTCGCGTGGACGGCCGCGCGCAAAGGGCCGTACAGCGCCTCTCAGTTGGAGACCTACTCGACGTGCGCGTTCCGCGACCACTGCGAACGCAACCTTCAGCTGAGCTCCAATGAGGACAAGAGCGCCGCGAGGATCGGCAGTCTCGTTCATCTGGCGTTGGAGTACTATTTCGTTCGTGCGGACGAGCGGTTGAAACGGGACAGCGCCTATCTGGACGATCCGGAACGGCTCCTGCGGGACCTGGGTCGTCTGTGCGACGAAGCGCTGTTGAAGGATCCGCTCAGCGATTGGCCCGAGTACCGCCGCCGCACGGCCATCAAGGACGTGCGCAGGATGCTCCGGCGCTTCGTCGAACTCGAGCTTCGCGTGCGCGTCATCGGACGGACCCCGACGTATTTCGAGAAGCCCTTCGGCATGCCGCACGAGCCGGATACTCTGCCGGCCCTGAGGATCACGCACGAGGGAGAGAGCGCGCAGCTGCACGGGTATCTGGACCGCGTGGACTTGGGCCCCGGACCGGACGAGGCGCTGGTCATCGACTACAAGAGCGGTAAGCGGCCCGAGGGGATCGGCGAGCGTCTGCGCGAGGACCTCGAGTACCAACTGCCCATGTATCTTGCCGTCGTCAGCCAGCTCCTGGGGCGGCGTCCGAGCGACGCTCAGTTGAGGGCGCTGAGGCAAGCGCACGTCGAAAGCTTCGCCGACACCCTCGAGAGGGACCGCGACGGTGATCTGCCGGCCACTCTCGAGGAGGCCATGGAGCAGCTGCCCGCGCGCGTGATGGCCCTCAGTCGCCGCCTGCGATCCGGGGACATCCGAGTGGAACCCAAGACCTGCAAGTACTGCCCGTACGACGCCGTGTGTCGCTATGACCGCTGGAGACCCACCGATGAAGCCCAGGACTAAGCGTGCGAGCCCGAAGCGGGCGCCGGAACTGTCACCCGAGCAGTCGGCGGCCGTCCGGGTCAAGGGTGGGGACGCGTGCGTACGGGCGGGGGCCGGATCCGGCAAGACCCGGGTCCTCGTCGAAAGGTATCTCCACAACGTCGTCGAGCGCGGGCTGAGCCCCGAGCGTCTTTTGGCGATCACCTTCACCGACAAAGCCGCCAGCGAAATGAAAGAGCGGCTCGCCGAGGCGTTCGCGGACCGGGGGACGCGTGAACAAAGAGCGTCTCTCGAGCGCGCCACCATCGGGACCTTCCATGCGTTCTGCCTCGAACTGCTCAGAGAGCATCCGATCGAGGCGGGCGTGGATCCGGAGTTCCGTCTGCTCGGCGACGGAGAGTCCAAGGTGCTCTTGGGCCGGGCGATGGACGCGGTGTTCGGCGAGAAAGCCGCTGACGAGCTGTGGACCGATATCCTGGCGGAGTACCGCGAGCCGAGCGTGCGCTCCGCTCTGCTGCGTGTGTACGCGGCACTGCGCGCGTCGGACCGTCCGGAGGACCACCTGTCGGTGAGCGACGGGACAGAGGCCGAGAGAACCGCTCGTCTCGACTGCATCGAGCTGGTCCGGAGACTGCCGGACGGCGTGACGCGCGCCAAGCCGACAGCGACCGAATCGGCGCTGGTGCGGGTCAAGCCCGGGCTCCTTGATCTCCTGTCGGCCCCGCCCGGACCGGCTATCGAGGCGTACGAGGCGCTCGGCCGCATCGAACTGCCCGGCGAAAGGGATTCGGCCTACAAGGATCAGATCAAGGGGCTCCGGCGGGCCTTGAACGCTTGGTCGCGGTGCTTGCTCGAGGTCCATCATGCTCCGCACAAGCGGGCGGCCGTGGAGGTGCTCCGTAGGTTCGATGCGCTCTACACGTCCTCCAAGCGACAGGCGTCCACGCTGGATTTCGACGACCTGCTCATCATCGCCGAGCGTCTGCTGCGCGGGGGCACCCCCGTGACCGACCGGGTCCGCGCCCGGGTCCGTGACCGCTACGACGAGGTGCTCGTGGACGAGTACCAGGACACCAACCCCCTGCAAGAGCGTCTGCTCAGGCACCTGACACGGCCGGGTTCGTTGTATACCGTCGGAGATGACCAGCAGGCCATCTACGGCTTTCGCCACGCGGATCCGGAGATCTTCAGGACCTTCGCGTCATCGCCGGAGGTGACCTGCCTGGACCTCGAGGACAACTATCGCACGGTACCCGAGGTGCTCGAGGGCATCACGGCGATCTTCAAGAGATTGGGCACTGTCGATGCGTATCGCGCCCAGCGCGCCCGTCGCGCGAGCTCCGGGACGGCCGAAGCGCCGCTGTCGCTGACGGTGATCAGCCGGGGAGGAGATGGTCGCGAGGCCGACGCGGATACACTGCGGACGATCGAGGCCCGGGTGGCCGCGGAGAGGATCGAACGTTGGGTGCGGGAGGGCTTGCGCATCCATCCGCGCGGCCAGGGCCCGAGACCCGTGACCTATGGGGATATCGCGGTGCTGGCCCGCACAACGACCGCTTTTCAGTACTACGAGCTCGAGTTCATGGCCCGGGGCATCCCGTACCATGCCGTCAGAGGCCGCGGTTATTATGACAAACCCGAGGTGAAGGACCTCTTGTCGTGGCTCCGTTTCCTCGTAGATCCGTCGGACGACGTTTCCTTGGCGGCCGTTCTGAGGTCTCCGGCCATCGGTCTCAGCGACGACGGTCTGCTCCTCTTGTCACGGGATGCCTCGCGCGAGGTGAAGCCGGACGAGAAACTCGGGCCGCTGTGGAGCGCCGTCGAGGCCGGAGCCGGAGCGCGCCTGTCGCCTCCGGACGCGCGGAGACTGGAGGAGTTCGTTCTGCTGGACCGTCGGGTGCGTGCCCGGAAGGACGGCCGCCCGGTCCAGGAACTCCTGGAGGAATACCTGCGTGCGACGGACCTCGAGGTCAAGTACCTGTGCACCGAGGGCGGCGCGCAGAAAGCCGCCAATGTCCGCAAGTTCGTCGAGATCGCCCGTCAAGCCGGCGCCGGCCGCTCGTCGGGAGCGACCGACCTGGTCCGCTATATCGAGGCTCTCCTGGAACGTGAGACCGAGGAGGCCGAGGCACGGATCGAGACGCAACGTGGCGATACAGTGCTCCTGTCGAGCATCCACGCGGTCAAAGGACTGGAGTTCCCATGCGTGCTGGTCGTCGAGCTCGGCGCGCGCCCCAAGACCGACTCCGATGGACCGGTCAACTCATCACAGAAACACGGCATCGGTTGGGTCGCGCCGAGCGCGGAACGTGACGGCCCGCGCACCGACCGGATCGCGGAGCTCAACGCGATGGAGCGGCGCAAGCGTGCATCCGCCGAAGAAGAGCGGCTCCTGTACGTCGCGCTCACGCGCTCCCGCGAGTATCTGGCGCTCAGCGGGACCTACAAGCCCACCAAAAGCGCTCCGCGCAACCCGACTTGGATGATGCGCATCCTCGCGGCGGCCGGCCGTACGCCGGGTGAAGCGGACGGACCGTACGAGCTGGACGGTACGCGACTGGAGATGCGCACCCTTGGTGAGGCGGCGGCCGCCGGGAGAACGAGCCAGGCCGCTCCGGGCCGGCATCCGGCGTTGGCGCGGGCGTGGTCCTGCGGGGAGCAGGCCGGACCGGCGGCCGCCTCGGCGGCCGGCCTGGGCTACGACGAGCGCTCCGCCGAGGCGGCCCTGCGCCGTCTGGAGCGGCCGGTCAAACCGTACGAACACACGCTCGATCTGACCGTGACGGCGCTGGCCGCCGCTTGCGCCGCCGAGGGTCCGGGCATGGCGTTGGACTTCGTGTCGAGCGAGCCGGACAAAGGCCCCGAAGCCGCCGAGGCCGCCTCGACCGGAGCGGGTGAGGATGGCACTCCGGCCGGAGAGTACGGGACGATCTATCACGCGGTCATGGAGTGGTGGCTGTCCGCGCGGCCTACGGCGCGTCCGCGCGCCGAGGACTTGGCGCACCTGTTGGCGCCGCTGACCGAGGACGAGAAGCGCGCCCTGCTGGACGAGGCCGAGGATTTCTGGCGCGGGGAATGGGGGCGGCGGGTGCTGGCTGCGGAGCGGGCCTACGCGGAGTTGCCCTTCTTGTACAAGACCGCCCGCGGCCTGCTCAAAGGACAGATCGATCTGGTGTTCCTGGACCGGAAGGGCGGCTGGACCGTGCTCGACTACAAGACCAACCGGGCCTCAACGGACACCGAGATCGACGAGTTGACGGCCGCGTACCAGACGCAGGTCGGACTCTATGCGCTGGTGTTCGGGGACCTCACAGGCCAACCTCCGGTGGCGAGCGTGCTGTACTATGCCCGGCCAAGGCAGGCCCGCGTGATCGGGTACCGTCCAGAGGCCTACGCCGAGCTGAGGGTGCGCCTGGAGGCCGCCTATGAACGCTTGGCCTCCGCGCGCCCGGAATCGCTTGATTTCGAGACCGGAGTTTGACAGAATGACCTTGCGCTAACCAAGGAGTCTCCGATGGCCAAAACCACGACCAGCAAGGTCCAAACCCCGACCAAAAAGCCCGTCACTCGTCTAGCGGCCGACGCTACCAAGTCCGCCGCCGCTCGATCCTTGACCCCGGCCGAACAGCGACAGATCGAGCAGTTGGCCTACTCGTTCTATGAACAGAGGGGCTTTCAGCACGGCCATGACCGCGAAGATTGGTTGAGAGCCGAGGCTATCGTTCGTAGCCGCCGCTCGTAAGAAAGGTACGGACCCGATCCACCCAGGGCCGCTGATGAAGCGGCCCTTTTTTATGTCGAGACGATGACCGAAACGATCCTCCATACCGAGCAATACCTGAGGCTGGGCACCGCCGTCGCCGCGGCCGCCGTTGGCGCCGTCATCGGCGCGACCTTCAAGCGCGTCCATCACTTGGGCCTGTGCGTCATGATCTCCTACGCGGCCGGAGCCCTATTGACCGTAGCTTTCGCGGACCTTCTGCCGGAGTCGGCGGCATTGTCCGGTTGGCCCAAGGCCCTGTTGTCCGCGCTGTTGGGTTACGGGTGCTTTCATTTCATCAACCGTCACGTGTTCCACCTGTGCCCGGCGTGTTCGGCCACGCACAACGAGATCAATTTCAAGGCCCTGAGCGGGACGATGATCGCCGCTCTGGCCCTGCACAGCTTCATGGATGGGCTGGCTGTGTACGGCGGCGAGATGGCGGGGCATGCCCACGGAGCTTCGCACGCTCATGAGGCGGGAGAGGGGGCGTTGGTCCTGCTGGCCGTAGCTGTACACAAACTCCCGGAGGGTATGGCTCTGACATTGGTGGCGCGGGCCTCGGGAGCCGGCCGCGCCGCGGCATTGCTGTTGGCCATAGGCTTGGAAAGCGTCACGACGCTCTCCGCCGGGTACTTCGGAGCTTGGGCCCTGCCTGCCGGATCGCCCGCATTGGGCGCTTGTCTGGGGTTCATCGCCGGAGGATTTGTTTTCATCGTCCTGCATGCCCTGCTCAGCGAGCTGTATCGCCACCACCCCCGCGTGACGGTGCTCTCGGTGCTGGCCGGCGGCGGATCCATCCTGGCGGCCGCCGCGGTGTTCGGCGCGCACTGAGCGGCAGCTTTTTGGCTAGACGAACGGCCCGACGGTTGTTAAAATCCTGAAATTCCGGATCACGAGTTTCGGGCCTGTAGCTCAGTTGGTAGAGCGCCTCAATGGCATTGAGGAGGTCAGCGGTTCGACCCCGCTCAGGTCCACCAGTAATTACAGCCGGACCCTCGCGGGGTCGAAGAGAGCCGAGGCGCCCCTCCGTACAGGAGCGAGCGCCACAAAGGCGCTCGCGAAGACCATCGCCGAGGCGAGTGGCCGACCCGGAGCCGAGCGGGACGATGCGCGGGACGCGCATCGACAAGCAAGGCGAAGGGCGCCGACCCCGCTCAGGTCCACCAACTTGCACCATCGTCTTGAGCCGAAGTGGCGGAACTGGCATACGCGTCGGTCTCAAAAACCGATCCTCTTACGAGGTTGTGGGTTCGAATCCCACCTTCGGTAGTCTTCTAGTCATCGATGACGCCTCTCACGCCCGACCAACTGTACCCTTACGACAAGATCGAGCCCAAGTGGCAGCAGTACTGGCTCGATCGTAAGACATTTGCCGTAGCCGACCCGGCTCCGGGCAACAACTCCCGCAAGCTCTACGTCCTGGACATGTTCCCGTACCCCTCGGGCGCGGGCCTGCACGTGGGCCATCCCGAGGGCTACACGGCCACGGATATCTTCTGCCGCTACCGCCGGATGAGAGGCGACCGGGTCCTGCACCCGATGGGTTGGGACGCGTTCGGTCTGCCGGCCGAGCAGTACGCGATCGAGACCGGAACCCATCCGGCCGTGACGACACAGAGGAACATCGCCAACTTCCGCAGGCAGATCCAGCGCCTGGGCATGAGCTACGACTGGGACCGCGAGGTGGACACCACCGATCCCGGCTATGTGCGCTGGACGCAGTGGATCTTCCTGCAGTTGTACGGCTGTTACTACGACCGTTGTCTCAAGAAAGCCATGCCGGTCGCTCTGTTGATCGACGCGCTCTCCGATACTCCCAAGCTCAAGGAGAGCTGGTCCGGCAACGCTTACCTCCTTCACCTCAGGGAGGAGTACGCCGTTCTCCCCAAGGATGGACGCGCTCCCGAGCGGTTCGCCGACGCCTACCGGCTGGCCTATGTGGCCGAAGTGCCGGTCTGGTGGTGCGAGGCGCTCGGCTGTGTGCTGGCCAACGAAGAGGTGGTCGACGGCAAGAGCGAGCGCGGCGGGCATCCTGTGGTGCGCCGTCCGATGCGCCAGTGGATGCTTCGGATCACCGCCTACGCCGACCGTCTCCTGCAGGACCTCGAGAAGGTCAACTGGTCGGAGTCCATCAAGGAAATGCAGCGCAACTGGATCGGCCGTAGCGAGGGCGCGACGGTGCGTTTCCAGGTCGAGCCTGCCGGTGGCGAGGGCGGGAGCTTCGAGGTCTACACGACACGACCGGATACGCTCTTCGGAGCGACCTATGTCGTCCTGGCGCCCGAACACGCGCTGGTCGCCCGGATCACCCGGCCCGAACAGCGCGCCGCCGTCGAGGCCTATGTCGCGGCTTGCGCGGGCAAGAGCGAGCTGGAGCGGACGGAGTTGGCCAAGGATAAGACCGGCGTGTTCACGGGCGCGTACGCGATCAATCCCGCCGACGGCCGCCGCATCCCCGTCTGGATCGCCGACTACGTGCTGGCCGGATACGGCACGGGCGCGATCATGGCCGTGCCCGCGCACGATGAGCGGGACTACGCGTTCGCGCGCAAGTTCGGGCTGGAGATCCTCGAGGTCGTCAAGGGCGGTGACGTCTCACAGTCGGCCTATACGGCACCCGGCGTGGCGGTGAACAGCGGCCTTCTGGACGGACTCAAGACCCAGGACGCCAAATGGCGCATGACCACCTGGCTCGAGGAGAAGGGTCTCGGGCGCGGCACGGTCAACTACAAGCTTCGCGACTGGCTGTTCTCGCGCCAGCGCTACTGGGGCGAGCCGATCCCCATCGTGCACTGCGCCAAGTGCGGCGGGGTGCCCGTATCCGAGAGCGAACTGCCTCTTCGTCTGCCGGAGATGACGGATTTCAAGCCCAGCGGCAACGCCGAGCCGCCGCTGTCCAAGGCCGTCGAGTGGGTGAACACCACCTGTCCCGCCTGTCAGGGCCCCGCCAAGCGCGAGACCAACACCATGCCCCAGTGGGCGGGATCGTGCTGGTACTACCTCCGCTACATCGACCCCAAGAACACCGAGCGTTTCTGCGACCCGGCCAAAGAGCAGGCCTGGATGCCGGTCGACCTCTATGTCGGCGGAGCCGAGCACGCGGTCCTGCACCTGTTGTACTCGAGGTTCTGGCACAAGTTCCTGTACGACCGCGGTCTGGTGAGCACGCCCGAGCCGTTCACCCAGCTGATCAATCAGGGGATGATCCTCGGCGAGGACGGACAGAAGATGTCCAAGTCCCGGGGGAACGTCATCAACCCCGACGCGATCGTCGACGCCTACGGCGCCGACAGCCTGCGTCTGTACGAGATGTTCATGGGACCCTTGACCCAGATGAAAGCCTGGTCGATGAACGGCGTCGAGGGTGTGCACCGCTTCCTGGGTCGTGTCTGGAGGCTGTACGTCGACAAGTACGGATATACGCACGATCTGTCCGACGCCGAGCCGCCGATCGAGCTCACGCGTCTGACGCACCGCACGATCAAGAAGGTCACCGAGCACCTCCAGCGCATGGAGCTCAATACCGCGATCTCGGCGCTCATGGTGCTCTCCAACGAGCTGGCCAAGGATACCGAGAAGTCCCGCAAGCCCTTGGAGACCCTGCTGCTGCTGCTGTCGCCGTTCGCTCCGCACCTGTGCGAGGAGCTGTGGCAGAGGATCGGCCACACCGACACGCTCGCCTACGAGCCGTGGCCCGCGTACGATCGCGCGCAGATCGACGACCTGGAGGTCGAGATCGCGGTCATGATCAACGGCCGCGTCAAAGCCCACCTGAAGGTCGGTTTCGACTGGGCCGAGGACGTGGTCGAGGCGGCCGTGCTCAAGGACGAAAAGGTCCGGGCCCAGCTCGAAGGCAAGAAGATCGTCCACAAGAAATACGTCCCCAAGAAGATCTACTCGCTGGCCACCAACTGAGGAGGCGGTGTGCGTCGTTCTGACAGCGCGACGTCCGAACCCCGCCTCCTGACCGCTCTTCTGATCTTGTGTCTGGCGCTCTCAGCGGTCCGTTGGGGCGTCGAGGTCCTGACCTCCCCGGGACCACCCCGCGTGGTTACCGCCGTCCCGCAAGAGCCTTGAGACGCCGCCCGCTCTTCTATCTCGGTCTGGCCGCCGTCATCGGCGCTGCGCTCGGTACGGCCATCCATCACCCGTCGCCGGAACCGCGCCTGTGGTGGACCGCGCTGGCCGGCCTCGGCGCTGGCATCGCCTCCTGGCGGGGGCTGGGGTCCAAGGCGACGACAGCGCTCCTGGTGATGTTGTTGGCCTCGGGCGGGTACGGAGCGCTCAGGGGCGGACAGCTGTCCGACGCGGGTCGCCTGGCCCGCGGACCCGAGGCGATCACCGCGCTGGGGGGCACGGTCGTCTCCGAGGTGGTGCGGACCGAAGGCCTCCTGGGTACGGTGCGGGAATCGTGTCTGGTCCGGGTCGAGCGCCTCTGGCCCGGCGCGCAAGGGGACGGACAGCGCGCCGGCGGTCTGGTGAGGGCGAGCCTGCCCGGACCCACGGAGCTGGACCGCGGGGATCAGGTGGTGCTGAGCGGGTGGTTGAGGCCGCCCCGGACCCCGACCAATCCAGGAGGGTTCGATGCGGCGACGTACCTGCGGGCTCGCGGCTGCGACGCGCTCTTCTACGCGGACAAGGCCGTGCGTCCGAAGATCCTCCGCAAAGGCGCCGCGGACGCTTGGGAGCGGTCGCTCGATGGACTGCGCCGATCGCTGAGCGATCAGCTGGAACGTCATCTGAGCGCGCGGGAGGCGGCCTTTGTCCGGGCGCTGGTGTTCGGCGAGCGGACGGAGATGGGGGAGGCCGAAAAAGAGCTCTTCCTCCGCACAGGCACCGCGCACATCCTGGCGGTCAGCGGATTCAACGTCGGGTTCGTGTACGCGGTGGTGCAGGTCCTCTGCAGGCTCCTGCTCGTACCCAGGCGCGCGGTGCTCGTCCTGTCAGGTGTGGCGATCTGGGGTTACTGTCTGCTCGTCGGCTGGCAGGCGCCGCTGGTGCGGGCGGCGATCATGGCGAGCGTGTATCTGGCCGCTCAGTGGACCGGGCGACGCGGGGATCCGCTCAACTCGCTCGGCCTGGCCGCGCTCATCATCCTTGCGGTCAACCCCTGGCAGGTCTGGGACGCGGGGTTCCAGCTGTCGTTCGTCGCGGTCCTGGCTCTCGGCGTGGCGTTGCCGCGGTTCTGGGAGGAGGCTCCGGTCGCACGGACGCTCAAGAGCCCCGCTCTCCGGTTGAAAGAGGCCGCGCTGAGCCTCTTCTGGGTGTCGTACGCCTGTCTCGTCTTCACGCTGCCGTTGTCGGCGCACTACTTCTACATCGCCTCACCGGTGGCGGTGCTCTCCAACCTCGTGGTGGTCCCGCTGACGTTCGTGATCTTCTGCGCGGGGCTCCTGGTCATGGCGGCCGGACTGGCCGGCGCCGCGCTCCAGATCATCTCTCAGACGACTGCCGCGGCGCTCGAACTCATGCTCGCGGCCCTGCGGATGCTCGATGCTCTGCCGGGGTCGGTGTGCACGGTGGGGCGACCTCCCGCGCCGGTGCTGTTCCTGCTGTACGCGGTGATCGCCTGGGCGCTCATCGACCGGCGTCTGGTCAGTCGAGGCGGCCGCGCTCTGGGATCGGCGCTGGGACTGACCTGCGTGCTCCTCGCGCAGAGCATCGCTTACGCCCTGCCTGACGGGCGGCTCCACCTGACCGCTCTGGATGTCGGCCAGGGCGAGGCACTGCATCTGCGTCTGCCGCGAGGCGGGGATGTGCTCATCGATGGAGGGCAGGGCGGCCGCTCGGACAAGGGCAAGTGGGTGATCCTGCCGTACTTCAAGAGCAAAGGCATCTCCGACGTGGACCTGATCGTACTGACCCACCCGCACGAGGATCATGCCGGAGGCCTGCCCGCTGTGATCCGCCAGATGCCGGTCAGGGCCTATCTGACAGGACCATTCGCCTACGACGATGAACAGACGCTGCGGATCGAACAGGCGCTCGACGAGCGGCGAGTCGCGGTCCGTCCGCGGGTGGGGGCGGGGGACCGGATCGAGGACTACGGCGGCGTCGACCTGGAGGTGCTGTACCCCCCGCGGACGGACGGCGGCCGTGCCCGCAAGCTCAACGACGAGTCCTTGGTCCTGGCCGTGCGGCACGGCCGCACACGCGCGCTCCTGGCGGCGGATGTCGAGCGCTTGGCCATGCGCCGGATGCTGGAGTGGGGGACGGACCTCGGAGCGGACCTCCTCAAGGTCCCGCACCACGGCGGCTGGCCCGGGGGCTGGGAGCCCGCCGCATGGCTGGCGCGCGTGGCGATGCGTCATGCGCTCATCAGCTGTGGAGAGCGTAATATGTTCGGCCACCCCGCACCGCAGATGTTGGACGCGCTCAGGTCCGGACCCGGCGCGGAGGTGCACCGTACGGACCTTGAAGGGGCCGTGACGCTCATCAGTGACGGCCGCTCGTACACTCGAGGCTGAGCCCGCCGGGGGTCAAATGCTGTTGCCATCCGGCACGCATCGACTTATAATAAAACTTCCTGATCCGGGTCCCGGGGCCTTTCCCCGGCGTATTTCCTTGTCTCACAAGGGGTTGTATCGATGAAAAAAGTCCTGACCTTCATCATGGCCGGCGGCAAAGGCGAGCGGCTCCAGCCGCTCACCAAGGACCGCGCCAAGCCCGCGGTGCCGTTCGGGGGCATCTACCGCATCATCGACTTTACGCTCTCCAACTGCATCAACTCCGGCATCCGCCGTATCCACATCCTCGTGCAGTACAAGTCCATGTCGCTCATGCGTCATGTTCGCATGGGCTGGAACATCCTCAACGCCGAAGTGGGCGAGTACATCGACTCCCTGCCCGCGCAGCAACGCATCGACGAACACTGGTACCAGGGCACCGCGGACGCCATTTTCCAGAACCTCTATTCGATCCAGGTCGAGAACCCCGACCAGGTGCTCATCCTCGCGGGCGACCACATCTACAAGATGAACTACAAGCTCATGCTCGACCACCACCGCGAGACCGGGGCGGACGTCACCATCGGTGTCGTGCCCGTCCCCGTCGAGGAGGCCCGCCACGTCGGCGTCGTCGAGGTGGACCGCAACAACATCGTGACCGGATTTCAGGAGAAACCTCTCGTACCCAAGACCGTGCCGGGAGATCCGACCTGCATCTACGGATCGATGGGTATCTACATCTTCGACCGCTGGGCGCTGGAAGAGGAGCTCCATGAGGACGCGGGCAAGGACACCGCGCATGATTTCGGCAAGAACATCCTGCCCCAGATGGTGCAGAAGGCCAACCGCAAGATCGTCGCGTACAACTTCGTCGACATGAACAAGAAGGAGGCGCTCTACTGGCGGGACGTGGGCACGCTCGACGCCTACTACGAGGCCAACATGGACCTCATCCAGGTCACGCCGCACTTCAACCTCTACGACCGTGACTGGCCGGCCCGCACCTATCAGCTCCAGTACCCTCCGGCGAAGTTCGTGTTCGCCGACGAGTCGGGCGGTCGCCGCGGCGCGGCGCTCAACTCCCTGGTCGGCGATGGCTGTATCATCTCCGGCGGCACCGTACAGAGGTCCATCCTGTCGCCCAACGTGCGCATCAACAGCTACGCCGACGTGCAGGACTCGATGATCTTCGAGGACGTGGACGTGGGCCGCCACGCCAAGATCCGCAACGCCATCCTCGACAAGCACGTCAAGGTCATGCCCGGAGCCCAGATCGGATACAACCTCGAAAGGGACCGCGCGCGTTTCACCGTCACGCCCAACGGCATCGTTGTCGTCGAAAAGGGCGCCGTCGTGGAGGGTGAGTGAGCATGGGCGCGATCAAGATCGGCCCGTACGAGCTCAAGTCACGGCTCATCGTCGGCACGGGTAAGTACGCGAGTTTCGAGCAGATGGCCCGCGCGCTCGAGGCGACCGGCGCGGACATGGTCACCGTGGCCGTGCGCCGTGTGAACCTCGACCGCAATAGCGAGTCGCTCCTCGACCATGTGGACCCCAAGAAGTACCTGCTCCTGCCCAACACCGCCGGATGCTACACCAAGGACGAGGCGGTGCGTACCGCGCGTCTGGCCCGTGAGGCGGGGTTGTCCAACCTCGTCAAGCTCGAGGTGATCGGCGATCCCGTGACGTTGTTCCCGGACGTCATCGGACTGCTCGAGGCCACTGAGCAGTTGGTCAAGGAGGGTTTTGTCGTGATGCCGTACACCAACGACGATCCCATCATGGCCAAGCGTCTGGAGGACGCCGGAGCCGCGTGCGTGATGCCGCTGGCCTCTCCGATCGGTTCAGGACAGGGCATCCTCAACCGTATGAACGTGAGATTCATCCTCGACAAGGTCAAGGTCCCCGTGATCGTCGACGCCGGCGTCGGCACGGCCTCGGACGCCGCCATCGCGATGGAGCTCGGAGCGGACGGAGTGCTCATGAACACAGCCATCGCCGCCGCCAAGGACCCCGTCAAGATGGCCGAGGCGATGAAGCACGCCGTCGCGGCCGGAAGGCTCGCTTATGAAGCGGGCCGCATGGACAAAAAACTGCACGCCAACGCCTCGAGCCCCGTCGCGGGTCTCGTCGGCGCCATCGAATAACCCCAAGCAAGGAACAATCGAACATGACAGCTCAGACGGTCAAGAAAGCGGACAGGAACTACAAGATCGCCGTTATCGGCGGTGACGGCACCGGCCCCGAGGTCGTCAAGGAAGCGCTCAAGGTCCTGGCGGCCGCGCAAAAGGCGTACGGGTTCAAGCTCGAGCTCACCGAGAAGGATTTCGGAGGGGAGAGATACCTCAAGACGGGTAAGGTCATCTCCGACGAGGAGGTGCAGGAGCTCCGCAAGTACGACGCGATCCTCCTGGGCGCGGTCGGTCATCCCGACGTCAAGCCGGGCATCCTCGAGAAGGGGCTGCTGCTCAAGATCCGTTTCGACCTCAAGCAGTACATCAATCTGCGCCCGGTCAAGCTGTATCCCGGCGTGTGGACGCCCCTGCGCGACAAGGGTCCGGAGGACATCGACTTCGTCGTCGTGCGCGAGAACAACGAGGGTCTGTACGTCGGCGAGGGGGAGTTCATCGACAAGGGCACCAAGGATGAGATCGCCCTGCAGGTCTCCCGCAACACGCGCGCCGGAGTGGAGCGCTGCATCCGCTACGCTTTTGAGTACACCCGCAAGCGCAACAAGCGCAAGAAGCTCACGCTGTGCGCCAAGACCAACGTGCTCACCTACGCGCACGACCTGTGGTGGAGAGTCTTCAACGAGGTCGCCAAGGAATATCCGGACGTGACCACCGACTACGCGCACGTGGACGCCACCTGCATGTGGATGGTCAAGAACCCCGAGTGGTTCGACGTCATCGTGACGGACAACATGTTCGGTGACATCATCACCGACCTCGGCGCCATGATCCAGGGCGGCATGGGCATCGCCGCGGGCGGCAACCTCAACCCCGAGGGTGTCTCGATGTTCGAGCCCATCGGCGGCTCGGCCCCCAAGTACACCGGCAAGAACGTCATCAACCCGTTGGCCGCCATCTGCGCGGGCGCGATGATGCTCGAGCAGATCGGTGAGACGCAGGCGGCCGCGGCCATCGAGAAAGCCGTGATGGACGTCACCCAGAACAAGCTCAAGTCCCTGGCCGCCGGCAAGATGGGCTACGGCACCACCGAGGTCGGCGACCTCGTCGTGGAGCGCGTCTCGGGCGCGGTGGCGGTGGCTCGATGAAGCTTCGCAAGAAGAAAGCCTACAGCGTCGCTATCATGGGCGCCACGGGCGCCGTGGGCGAGGAGATGCTGGGGATCCTGGAACAGCGTCAGTTCCCGGTCTCCAAGCTCGTGCTCCTGGCCTCCGCAAGGTCGGTGGGCAAGAAGTACGCGTACGGCGGGCGGGAGATCGAGGTCCGTGAGCTCAAGGAGGACTCGTTCGAGGGTATCGACATCGTGCTGGCGAGCGCCGGCGGGTCGATCTCGAAGAGATACGCCCCTCTGGCCGTGCAGGCCGGAGCGATCGTGATCGACAACACGAGCGCCTTTCGCATGGACCCCGAAGTGCCGCTGGTGGTCCCGGAGATCAATCCCAAGGACATCAAGAAGAACAACGGCATCATCGCCAACCCCAACTGCTCGACGATCATCATGCTCGTGCCGCTGTGGCCGCTCCATAGGGCCAACAAGATCAAGCGCGTCATCGTCTCGACGTACCAGGCCGCTTCCGGCGCCGGCGCCAAGGCGATGCAGGAGCTCGAGGACCAGTCGCGCGCCGTGCTGGCGGGGCAGAAGGCCGCTCCGCAGGTCTTCCCGCACCAGATCGCTTTCAATCTCTTTTCGCACAACAGCGCGATCAAGGACGAGGGGTACAACGAAGAAGAGCTCAAGATGATCAAGGAGACCTACAAGATCTTCCATACGGACAAGATCAAGGTCACCGCCACGACCGTCCGCGTCCCCGTCTACCGGGCCCACTCGGAGGCGATCTATGTGGAGTTCGCCAAGGAGCCGGACCTGGCCGAGGTCCGGCGTATCCTCGAGAGCGCCCCTGGCGTGCGGATCGTCGATGACCGCGAGAAGAACTATTTTCCCATGCCCATCGAGGCCTCGGGCAAGGACGACGTGCTCGTCGGCCGTATCCGCCGCGATCCCACCTCGCCCAAGGGCCTGTGGCTCTTCGTGGCCGGCGACCAGCTCCGCAAAGGCGCGGCCCTCAACGCCGTGCAGATCGCGGAGATCCTGTGCGGTCGTACCGTCCCGGTCCGCGTCTAAGGAAGCGACCGTAAGCGCATGATCCCCACGCCGCGCCGTAACTCCGGCGCGGTGTTCTGCCTCCTCCGCGCCACATGAACTGGTTCGGGCTCTCCGGACTGTTGACCGGCTTGTCCTGCACCGCCATGGGTCTGTGGGTCTATCGTAAGAATCCCCACAAACCGCTGAATCGCATCTGGTCGATCTTTTGTGTCTCTGTGGCCGTGTGGGGTTACGGTGTCGTGGCGATCAGTTGTGCCCAGGAGCGAGAGACGGCCCACCTCTACTGGAAACTCGCTTATACCGGGGTGTTTTTCATCGCCTCGCTTTTTTATCATTTTGTCGTGATCTTTCTGGGTCTCGACCGTCGAGCAACGGTCCGTTGGGGTTATGGGATCAGCGTATTTTTCGTACTGATCAACGCGTCGGATCTGATCCTGCCTGATGTGCACAAGCTGTTCGATGGATTCTGGTACGCCAATCCGACAGGACCTCTTTTTCCGGCTTTCGCGCTACATTTTTTTGGACTGGTCACGGTGAGTCATATCGAACTGTGGCGCTACATGAGAAACAGTCGCGACCCGCATCGCGTAAGGCAGGTGAAGTGGTTCTTCGTAGCGACAGCGCTCGGGTTCACCGGCGGCAGCATGTGCTACCTGCCTACCATGGGAATTCCGGTCAGACCGTACGGTAATTTCGCCGTCCCTCTATATCCGGTCATCATGGGTTACGCGATCGTTAAGTACCAGTTGATGGATATCCAGGTGGCGATCCGCCGGACCGCTTACTACACGCTGTCCGTGGCGGTGCTGTCGGCTGCGTATGCATTGATCGTGATCGCGGTCTATAGGGCCCTGGTACCGGAGGGATCGAGGGTGTTCGTCAGTATCGCCTCAGCTATTCTAGTAGGGTTCGTCATCATGCCCACCGAGAGGTGGTTGCGAGGCGCTTTGGACCGACTCTTCTTCAAAGGAACGATCACCGAGATCTCAGAGCTCAATCAAAAGTTGGAGACGGAGTTGGAGAGGAGGGAGCGGCTCAAGAGCGTAGGCATCCTGGCAGCGGGGATGGCGCACGAGATCAAGAATCCGCTGACGGTCATCCAGACCTTCGCGGAGCATCTGCCCAGCAAGTACGGAGACGCGGATTTCAGGGACAAGTTCCATCGGCTCGTAACGGCGGAGGTCGGCCGGATGCGGCGAATCGTCGAAGACCTCCTGGCCTACTCCAAGCCCAAGGACCCGGTGCTACGCCCGTGTGATGTGGATGCCGTCCTCAGGGATATCTTGACCCTGGTCGATGCGCAGGCGGTGCGTCAGAACATCCGTGTTGAACAGCGGCTATCACCCGCACGCGCTCTGGTCGATGCCGATCAGATCAAGCAGGCCGCGCTCAACATCCTCGTGAACGCCATCGAGGCGATGCCTCAGGGTGGCGCGCTGGAGGTGCGGTCATCGGTCCTTGAGGATTGGGTCGTGATCGAGATCAAGGACAGCGGGTGCGGTATTTCCAAGGAGAGCCTCGCGCATATCTTCGACCCCTTCTATACGAACAAGGACAGCGGGACCGGACTGGGTCTTGCGATCACACACACCATCATCGAGCGCAATGGCGGTAGCATCGCCGTCTCCAGCCGAGCCGGCGAGGGGACGAGGTTCGAGTTGAGACTGCCGCTGTGCTGACCTACAAGATGCTCGTCGCGTACGCGGGTACCCGATACGAGGGCTGGCAGAGCCAGCGTAAGGGCAATACCGTCCAGGAGCATATCGAGCGAGCTCTGGCCCGCCTGGCCGGAGCCAAGGTCAATGTGCTTGGCAGTTCGCGGACGGACAGCGGTGTGCATGCCGAGGGGCTTGTCGCGCATTTCAAGGCGGATATCGACATGGCTCCCGCTCGACTCCGACAGGCGCTCAACCACCTCCTGCCTCCTGACATCCAGGTCCGGGCGATCCGCATCGCTCCGGAGGGCTTTCATGCCCGCTATGGCGCCCGCTCCAAGGTCTACCGGTACCAGATCTGGACCGGACGGGAGCGGCCGCTCTTCGAGGCCCCGTACTGGCTCTGGTACCACGGCCAACTGGATATCCCCGCGATGCGTCAGGCGGCCCGACGCCTGGTGGGGAAGCATGACTTCGCGGCTTTTAAGGACTCCGGTGACGAGAAGAAGATCACCGTCCGTACCGTGAAAGCCCTCCGTATCCGTAAAGAGGCACAAAAAGTCATCATCCGCATCGAGGCGGATGGCTTCCTGACCCACATGGTCCGCATCATCGTGGGCACTCTCATCGATGTCGGGCGCGGGCGTAAGGCGCCTGCCGATATCGATCGCATCCTGCTCTCCAAAGACCGCCGCCAGGCGGGGCCGACGTCCAAGGCGCTCGGGCTTTTTCTCGAGAAGGTCCGCTACTAAAAATTTCTCCCCCGTGGTCCGGCCGTCAAAATCTACTACATATGGTGGGATTTTATACTCTTTTATACTCTTAGCTACTAGGAGTAACTATTGATAATAATTGATAAAAATATATTGACAAACAATAGGAGACCGGATAAACTCACTGCTATTGTCGGAAAGTAGCGTTCTTTCCATAACAGCTCGCGTGCCCCGCGCGCCGCACTATCGCACTAACACGGGGACCGCTCTCACAAGGGAGGGCACGGTGAACGACGGCGACAACGTCTTTACCGTCCAGGAGCTCGCTGCGTACCTGCGGATGAAGCCGCTGACGATCTACAAGCACGCTTCGTCCGGACGTATACCGGGCTTTAAGGTCGGTTCGCACTGGCGTTTCAAGAAGAAGACGATCGACACGTGGATCAATCAGCAAGAAACGACTAACAACAACAACCAAAAAACTTTAATTAACGCATAGCCCAAGCCCGGAGACAGGCTTGGGTTTTTTGTTTTAATTGGTGATAAATTTAATGCATAAAAAACGCGTTGTAGTTACTGGTATGGGCCTTGTGAGCCCTCTTGGCAACAATTTGGATGATTTTTGGAGTAACATCTCTCAGGGTGTCAGCGGCATTCGACCCATTACACATTTTGATAGTACACAGTTTCCAACGAAATTAGCAGGGGAGGTAGTAGACTACACACCCTCCCACTTTATCGATTTAAAAAAATCTAGGCGTATGGATCGATATGTGCAATTTGCTCTACACGCGGCTATACAAGCATTTTCTGATGCAAAACTAACCCTAGGCACTTTCGACCCTTATCGTGCACATATCTACATTGGAACAGCGACCGCGGGGCAGGGCTGGGTTTTTGACCAATATGAAACCTTTAGAGAAAAAGGATACAGAAAGTTAAACCCATTTACTGCAGCATCGACGTTTCCAAATGCAGTATCCTCAAATATTGCTATTGAGTTCGGCATTAAGGGACGCTGCGACACCATATCCTCGGGTTGCGCATCGAGTTTGAACAGTGTTGGGTATGGATATGATGCAATCCAGGCCGACAGAGCTGACCTCGTGTTTGTTGGGGGTTCGGAAGCGTTGCTGTATGCACCAATATTTGGTAGCTATTCTATCGCTCGCGTTTTATCCACACGATTTGATGAGCCAGCGCGTACACCAAGGCCATTTGATAGAGATCGAGATGGAACTATATTAAGCGAGGGCGCAGGAATATTGATTCTTGAGAGCCTTGACCATGCCTTGTCACGAGGCGCAACTATACACGCCGAGGTTTTGGGTGCTGGTTTCACAAGTGACGCATTCCATATGATTGCTCATGAGCCGTCCGGCATCGAAATGGCAGTGGCTATGAATATGGCGCTGCAATCCGCTAATGTACGTAGCACCGATATAGATTATGTACATCTGCATGGTATGGGCGATCAATCTATAGACAGAATTGAAGTTCTTGCTGCCAAGAAGATATTTGGTGATCATGCACAAAACATGAGTTTCAGTGCGATTAAATCTATGATCGGACATTTACAGGGTGCGTCTGGCGCGGTAGAGCTAATCGCTACAATCCTTGCAATCAGAAATCAGCTCGTACCACCGACAATTAATCTTGATAACCCAGATGTGGACTTAGATTTAAATTTTACCGCAAAAATTGCAGAGCACAAACTTATCCAGAAAGCCATGGTTAACACATTAGGCTTTGGCGGAAAAAACGCATCGGTGATAATTGGTGAGTATGATGTTTAGCGCTTCGCTAAACCCAGTAATTGTCGGGTCTATTCTACTCGTCCTCTTTGCGATTGAGAGAGTGTCTGTGAATATTCGATTTAAGAATGATCGCGCTGAAAGCTCTAAATCGTCCGTTCTATATGCAATTGCGGCCGCCTCATACATCCTATGTATACTATTCTCATATACAGAATTTGTTTTTTCCTCGCAACAATTCAAGCTGGCAAACGTTCTCGTGGGGCTTCCGGCGCTTATCGCAGGTGTGTTGCTAAGAAACGCGTCAATAAAGGAGCTTGGTGATGTATGGAGCTTTCACTTAGAACCCAAGTCAACCCGTATCATACGAAGCGGTCCGTACAGTTATTTTAGCCACCCATATTACTTGGCTGTCTGCCTGGAGCTTGCGGGGTTTAGTATGATATTTAACTCAAGCGTTGCCGCAGTGATGATTATCACGATACAAATACCTGTGTTGTTTATCAGAATAAAGTTTGAGAGTGATTTTCTACGCGCCTGTGGTAGTGCCGCGCTACGATGAGTATCGAACACGTTACTACAAGCGCGTGCTTTACTTCCATCACAACACTCCTTTTGGGACTGTTTATCCTTTCAAGGGATAGAACAAATACCACCTATCTGCTGTTTGCTTTGTATTCGTTCTGTATATCAGCATGGAGCTTTTTTTTATTTCTACATGTTTTTGCTACTAGCAGAGAATTATCCCTGCTTGCCGCACACGCGCTCCACCTGCCTGTGACGTTTATTCCAATCCTATTCATTCATTTCGTTCACACATTCTTAGGAAAGATGAACGAAAAGTTAGTAAGGAGATGGATATTCGGATCGTACATTATTGGTATTCTCTTTACTCCCCTTACGTTCACACCCCTAATAGTTGATGACGTCGTTCCTGGCAAGTATGGTCTACGCCATTTTATGGAGCCAGGGGGGTGGGTCTACACGGCGTACTTTGGATTTTTTGCCATAAATGCCACGCTTGGGTTGTACAAGCTTGGACAGGCCTTTTTTTCGTCGCGCGGACCACTGCGAAATCAACTTCGCTATCTCTTTATAGGATCGCTGGTGGGATACGCGGGTGGCGTTGATAATTTTCTTCTCGTGTACGACATTGCGCTTTTCCCATTCTATCCGTACGGTACATACGCGGTGGGCTTGTACGTTTTCTCGACGGCATATGCAATCATTGCGCATAAACTCCTTGATGTCGAATTTATCGTACGTAGAACGGCAATTTTTGCAGGTCTGTTTGCGTTTGTTTATGGAATATTTTCTATCGTCACTTTTTTTGGGCAAGAATTCTTTAAAGACACTCTTGGATGGAATCAGTGGTTGGCCATGGTTCCGACTGTACTAATTGTCATTCTTGCAGTGAGACCACTCGAAAATATTCTTGCCACGGCTACGGAGAGGTTCCTCTTTCAAAAGAAGTATGACTATCGCCAATTATTGAAGAAATTTGCAACCAGCGTGCTAACAACAATTGACTTATCTAGACTACTCAAAGAAACAATTGAGGGCATCGTGACCATAATGAAGCTAGAGTCTGCGGCGATTTTGCTAATTGATAGAGATGCGAGGCTCCTTCGTCTTGCCTGTGCATCTGGTGTCGATCCGCACGTCAGGTTTGAGGTGGAATCATTCGACCTACTTTACAATTTTCTAGTTGCAAATGATCAACCTATCAAACGAGAAGCGGTAATGAGGAAGGGGTTTAATGCGGGTATCGACAATTTAATGCATCAGTTTAAGTCTGAATTATGTATCCCTATCTGCCACAACAGCAAGGCTCTTGGGCTTCTTCTACTTGGTGCAAAAAAATCAGGCGATGACTTCAGGCCGGAAGATCTGGATGTGCTTATGACTCTTGCAAAGACAGAGGCTATAGCAATTACAAACGCGAGGTTATTTGACGATCTATCTAAAATTCAGGCTGAAGCTGCGCAGAAAGAAAAAATGGCCGTCATCGGCACCCTGGCCGCCGGAATCAATCACGAGATCTGCAATCCGCTCGGTATCGTGCGCGGTCAGTGCGAGATGTTCTTGTTGAACATGCGTGACGGATTTTATGAGAACAAGTCCCGGGAGGACCTGGTCAAGCTCTGCGGGGACATCATGAACAAAGTCATCCGCGAGACTGACCGCGCGACAGCGATCACCAAGAAGCTCTCCGGATTCGCCAAGCCCTCCAAGAACAACGATATGGAGGAGGTGTTGATCGAGCGGGAGGTCCAGGAGGTGCTTGGCCTGCTCGGTCAAGACCTCAAGCTCAACAACATCGATATACAGACCGATATCCCGGCCAACTTTCCGGTCTTCCTTGCGGACCGCAAGCAGATCGAGGAGGTTCTCTTCAACATCATCCGCAACGGTGCGCAGGCGATCGACAAGAAGCAGGGCAAGATCCTCGTCTCGGGCTTTGCTCAGAACGGATCCGCCATCATCCGTATCGCTGACAACGGCAGTGGCATCCCCAAGGAGAGCCTGGAGAAGATCTTCCACCCCTTTTACACGACCAAGGCACCCGGCAAGGGCACGGGGCTGGGGCTCTTCATCGTCAAGCAGATCGTCGAGCGCAACAGAGGCACGATCGCAGTCGAGAGCGAGGTGGGGATCGGTACCACGTTCACGCTCAAGTTCCCGACGGCGGTCAAGGCGATCACGGCGGCCGCCTGATGCCCAAGCTCGTAACGATCGACGATGAAACGGAGTTCACGAACCTGATCGAGGGTTACTTCACCCCCAGAGGATTCGAGGTCTTCTCGGCCAATGAGGGCACAGGCGGTCTTGAGTTGATCCGGAGGGAGCGACCGGAGATCTGTCTCATCGATCTCAAGATGCCCGGCATCCATGGTGATGAGGTCCTGAGGCAAGCGCTGGAGTTCGACCCCTCGATCAAATGCATCATGATCACGGCATCCGAGGGCGGAGGCAAGACGAGGGACAAGTTGCTGCAAATGGGTGCTTACAAGTGCTTCGACAAACCGATCTCGTCGTTGAAAGACCTCGAGAAAGCGATCCAAGAGGCGGTGCTCTTATGAAAGACAAGCCCAAGCTGATGGTCGTGGACAACGAGATCGACATCTGCAACTTCGTCAAGTCGTTCTTCGAGCTCAGGGGATTTAAGGTCGCTACGGCGCTCAACGGGGACGAGGCCGTGGCTAAGCTCCTCGAAGAGAAGCCCGACATCGTCATGCTCGATGTCAAGATGAGGCGAGAGCAGGAAGGGTTGGAGTACCTGCCTGTGATCAAGGAGAAGCTCCCGGCGGTGAAGGTCATCATGGTCACGGGTGTTGAGGACCATGACGCGGTGGAGATGGCGACCAAGCTGGGTGCGGACGACTACATCACCAAGCCCCTCATCCTCGAGTATCTTGAGACCAATGTTCTTGCCAAGATCAAACAGCTCAGGGAGGTGGCCGCTTGATCCAGCGCCTGCGTCATCGGGACAGGAGCGTACCGCGCTTCAGCGCGGTGGATTTTCAGGAAGCCCTGCTCAACGCCTCCAAGGGCATGATCCGCGTCAAGGATCCGGTGACCCTGCTGAGGATCATCACGAGGTTCATCGACCGGAGGATGGGTGTCACGCACGTGGGTGTGCTGCTCTACCAGCAGAAGTACGACTCGTACGTCCTCATCGACAGTAAGGGTGACGGCGGCACCAAGATCCCGGTCGGATACATCCGCGTACCCAAGCAGAACGTGATCGTGGACTTCTTCGTGAACGCCGCGCAGAACGGCGCTTTTGCCCGCCGCGAGGCGCTGGTGCTGAGCGAGCTGGAGCACATGCAGAACTTCGAGATCCTCGTCAACAAGCGCGAGAACCGCGTCCTCCAGTACGACGAGGTGATCCGCCAGATGAAGTATCTGCGCGCGACCATGTGCATCCCGAGCTTCTATAAAAAAGAGCTGATCGGCATCCTCCTCCTGGGTGAAAAACTCTCAGCCGAGCCCTACCATGAGGATGAGATACGCCTCTTCGTGACGCTCGCCAACGATGTGGCCATGGCCGTCAAGAACGCCGAGCTCATCACCGATCTCAAGAAGTCCTACGACAAAGAGCGCATGCTCTTCATCCAGACATCGGTCGCCCTGGCAACGGCCATCGACGCGCGCGATAAGTACACCCACGGTCACTCCGAGCGCGTTTCCCACTACAGCCTC
Source organism: Candidatus Omnitrophota bacterium (assembly GCA_022072175.1). Lineage (GTDB taxonomy): Bacteria > Omnitrophota > Gorgyraeia > 2-02-FULL-51-18 > 2-02-FULL-51-18 > JAJVIE01. The sequence goes on from JAJVIE010000003.1 coordinate 406,315, forward strand.
GTGATCGCTAACGAGCTCATCGAGATGGGCAAGATAGACTTCGACCCTGAGTTCATGGAGACCGTCCAGTTGTCGGCGCTACTGCATGACGTGGGCAAGATCGGCATCCGGGACGAGATCCTCAACAAGCCCGCCAAGTTGACGGTGGAGGAGTTCGAGGTCATGAAGACGCACGTCGTCATCGGCGCCAACATCGTCAAGCCGATCAAGGGTCTGGCCCGTCTGACGGACGGCATCCTCTATCACCACGAGCGCTTCGACGGGAAGGGTTATCCGTTCGGGATCAAAGGGCGCGATATACCGCTCATCGGCCGTATCGTCAACGCCGCGGATTCGTACGACACGATGGTCACCGCCAGGGCCTACAAGGAAGCGATGCCCAACGACAAGGCTTTTGAGGAGCTGAGGCGTTGTTCAGGCAGTCAGTTCGATCCCGAGATCATCGACGCGTTCGTCAGTGCCTACGAGAACGGCCGTCTCAACAAAAGGGCCTACACCGGGCTGGAGTTCGCCCGCGTCCACTAAGCCGGCGCTTAGAGCGCCGGCAGTCTCATCTCGAAAGACGCCCCCTCACCCTTGGCGGATCGAACGGAGATCTTACCCCCATGCTGATCGATGATGCCTTTGACGATGGCTAGCCCCAACCCCGTGCCCGTCTCCTTGTTCGTATAGAACGGGTCGAAGATCCTCGGTAGGGCCGAGGAGGGGATGCCCAGCCCGGTGTCAGTGATGGTGATCCGGACCTCGCCCCGATCGATGGAGGTCTCAACCCTCAGCTGACCCCCCTGGGGCATGGCCTCGATGGCGTTGATGAGGATGTTGAGCAGGGCTTGCTGAAGCAGTTTGCGATCAGCCCGCAAGAGAGGCAGCTCAGGCTCTAGTTGTCTATCCAGCACGATACGGGCGCGGACCATCTGCGCGTTGAGGAGCTCCAGTGTCGAGTCGACGATACTGTTAAGGTCCACCCCGTCAGTCAGTTGCGCTTGAGGGCGGGAGAACTCCAGGACCTGTCTGACGATGGAGTCGATCTTATCCACCTCCTGACCGACCACCCGATGGAACTTGTCCAGGAACACGGGGTCCGAGGCCTTGGCGGGCAGATGCTCAGTGAACGTCTTGATCGCGGTCAGGGGGTTCTTGATCTCATGGGCCATGCCGGCGGCAAGGGTGGCGATGGAGCGCATGTGGTCTTGCTTCACGATCTCGGACTTGAGCCGCTTGTTCTCAGCCATCAAGACGACATCATCCCTGCCGAACAGTTTCCTTACGATGCTTTGAGCGATGGACTCCAGCGGACGGAAGAGGAGCGTTACTACGACCAACACAAGCGCGTTGAGCCACGGCGAGTTAGGTAGCAGCGTGTCACCAACAAGAGAAGTCGTTACGTAGACCGTCACAAAATACAGACAGATGACAGCTGTCGTGACCAGGGTATACGCCACTGTCTGACGCGCGACCGCTGTGACCCCTAGAAGCTGATGCTTGAAGATGGCGTAAGTCGTCATAGCCACGAAGACACCGACGAAGATGCACCCGAACGGGAAGTACGAGGCTCCCCAGTTCTGCAGAAAATCCACTGATCCGAGTAATACGAAACAGAGTCCGACGATCAGGTAGCGATGCTCCTGCCGCCTGATGTCCTGCTTGGGTAGTGCGCGCTGCGATCGGTTAAGAAGGTAGATGCTGTACAACGCGGTCGCAAGAAGGAAGGCGGTATGTATCAGATGAACATAACCGCATCGAGCGTACTTGCCGAACGGATGTAAGTAGATACCGGTTATGAAGTCAGGGTGTAGCCATAGAAGAGTCAGGAATATGGCCGCGCAGACGTAACCCACCAGGAGATCCCTGCGCCCCGCTCGAGTGCGGTCTTGTTCGATAATGATCATCACAAAGTGAAGAGCGAGCGCCGGCGCGAAGACGACTCCGGAGTATAGGAGTCGAGCCAGGATCAGGTCCGTTCTGGCCGATGAAGTCGAGGATGTGAGCGCCGCGACAGTGAATAGCCAGACGCACAGAGACACACAAAAAAGAAAATAAACGATATTGAGACGCCTGCGAGGTGAGGATAGAAGGACGAATATCCCGTGAGTTAGATTGGATACGCCGACAGTTATCGCCAAAAGCGAGTATGGGCGCACACCAAGCGGAAGCAGATCCAAGATCAGCTCTCCGAGAGAGGCCGAGGTGGCAGTCTCATCTCGAAAGACGCCCCCTCACCCTTGGCGGATCGAACGGAGATCTTACCCCCATGCTGATCGATGATGCCTTTGACGATGGCTAGCCCCAACCCCGTGCCCGTCTCCTTGTTCGTATAGAACGGGTCGAAGATCCTCGGTAGGGCCGAGGAGGGGATGCCCAGCCCGGTGTCAGTGATGGTGATCCGGACCTCGCCCCGATCGATGGAGGTCTCAACCCTCAGCTGACCCCCCTGGGGCATGGCCTCGATCGCGTTGATCAGGATATTGAGAAAGGCCTGCTGGAGGAGCTTGCGATCGGCGGTCACCGGCGGCAGGCTAGCGTCAAATGCCCGCTCCACATCGATCTTGTTGCGGACCATCTGCGCGTTGAGGAGCTCGAGCGTAGAGTCCAAGAGTTCGTTGACGGCTACCGTATCGGCGATATTGGCTTGCGGTCTCGAGAACTCCAGGACCTGACGTACGATGGAATCGATCTTATCCACCTCCTGACCCACGATACGACGGAACTTCTCGAGGAACACCGGATCCGACGCCTTGGCGGGCAGGTGCTCCGCGAAGGTCTTGATGGCCGTCAGGGGGTTCTTGATCTCATGGGCCATACCCGCCGCGAGGGTGGCGACCGAGCGCAATTGGTCGCTGGACCGAACGCTTACCCTTAAGGATCTGTTCTCTTCTGAAAGACCTTCGAGCTCCTTTCCATAAAACAGCACGGCCAGTCGATTGGAGAGGAGTTCCTTAAGCGGGGCGATCAAAACAGTGATGACAAATGAAGCAAAGACGGTGCCTAACAAAGAACTGTACCCGAAGTGCTCTCGCGACAGCCTCTCGGACGCAAGAACGGACAGCGTAAATGCGGTCGTGACCGCCACTGTCACCAGGGCATATGTCGCGGTCCTATGAAGCGCAAGCTCGAGCCCGAGTAGATCGCGCCTAACTATCAGGTAGGCCGTAACAATGACGTAGAAGCTCACGCCCAGATTGGCGTAGGGCAGCATCGGTGGCCAATCATAAAAACCGAACCAGTTTGTCCATCCAAATATCCACGCGATCGTACTGGAAAAAAGAAAGCTATTGATCAGAGTTTTGTTGTTGAGGCTCGCGTGCCTTGACGCACGATAAAGCGAGACAGAGCCAAGCAAGACGAAGAAAATCTCGACAGCGATGAGTAGGCCTAGGAAGGATGATGCTTTGGGCCAAAACATAAATCCAGCTATGGGCCGGATCGAGGTCAGATCAAAAAACACACTCTGCGTGCACAGAGTGGCAAGGATGACGGATGAGGCGAAAGAGAGTCCGATCATCAGTCTATTGCTTCGCGCGTAGCCCGATATGATCATGCAGCACCAGTAGAACGTGGAGTGTAGAAAGCAGATCGCAAACACGCACAAGTGCAGCCAAAACAGAGCCCGGTTCTTATCGCTCTGGATCCCCCAGGCGAAATACGTAAATGACCATAGAAATAGGAAGATTGTCCACGAGCCATAGGCGATGTGAATAGGCTTGTGAGATTTGCGTAGAGTCAGAACAAAGAGGACGGCGAAGGCAACAAGCGAATTGATGCCATTGATAACGGCAAAGGTGTTGAGCCGCGTCTCCATCAGAGACACGCGCCGTTAGTTGGCCAGAACGTGCTTGACGGCCTTGAGGATCTGGGCGGACTCGAAGGGCTTGGGGATGTAGTCGGCGGCGCCGGCCTTGAGGGCTTCCTGGGCCATCTCGATGCTCTGGTAGCCGGTGACGATGATGACCGGTAGGGTGGGGCGCAGCAGCTTGATCTTCTTGAGGATCTCGATACCGTGGAGCTTGGGCATCTTGACGTCGAGGAGCATGGCGTCGGGCTTGAGGGTCTTGAGCTTCTCCAGCGCCTCGAGGCCGTTGACCGCGAACTCCAGGCGGTAGTGATCCTCCAGAATGAGCTTGAAGGACTCCCGGATACCCTCCTCATCGTCGCAGATCAGGATGGTCTTGGTCGGGTCGGCGGGCATCGCTCCTCCTCAGCTATAGGGACGTGGGCGTCATGATGGACAAGCACCGGGACTCGGTCCGCGCCGTGTTGCGGATGGAGTGGGGGCGGTCGGCTTGGAAATACAGCGACTCTCCGGCCTTGAGCCGGGAGGTGTGGTCCGCCACGGTGATCTCGACCTCTCCGCTCAGCACGTACACGAAGCGTTCGGCCGTCGCGGGATGTTCCTCGGTCTCGGTGCGTCCGCCGGATCGCAGGCGCAGGAGGACGGGGAGCATCTTCTTGGAGAGCACACCGGCGGTCAGGAGCTCCGAGGTCGCTCCGCCGGAGTGGGAGAACTTGTCGAGCCTCTCGCGGACCTTCTTGTCCTTCTCGGCGTGGGAGCCGTCGAGCACCTGCTGATAGAGGTCGGGCAGGCGGATGCCCAGAGCGTCGGCGATCTTGAGGTGGGACTGCAGGGTGCCGCTCATGCGGCCCTTCTCGATACGGCACAACGTGGCCTTGTCGATGCCGGTCTTACCGGAAACCTCGACGAGGGTGAGCTTGCGTTGTTTGCGCAGTTCGCGGATGCGCTTACCGAGTCCAACCATGATTTGATTATATGACAACGCCGACCCGGGGCCAACTCCTTTCTCGCGGACCTTGCGCCGGTCGGCGTCCTGGGATTAAATAACGGTATGTTCACACCCAACCGGTCAGGCCCTCATCGGGCATCGGGCGTCACCATCCCATCGGACGGAGTCTGGCGGGGCAAGGCCGGCGGCCGTATCGAGGTCCGCTCGGAGGGTCCGGAGGGCCCACTGGCGCTCAGTGGCACGGTGGCCGGTGCGGACGAGCGTGCTCTGCGTATCGCGCTGTCCGGCCAGGGCGGGGCGCTTCGCACGGTCGGTGTCACCGGCCGTTGGAGGCTCGATGAGCGGCAGAGGCTGGGTTTTGTTGTCGAGGGATCAGGGACCCCGGCGGCCTCGCGCACACTGACCTTCGAAGGGGCCTGGGAAACCAGTCCTGATAACGAGCTCTCCTATAGACTGCGTAAGGCCCCTGGAGAGATCGAAAGACGTATCAAGTTCGCCGGTTACTGGGCTCTCTGGGGGGACCGGGGTCTCCGATATGTTCTCCAGCGGACGTCAGGCCGTAGCGAGGCGCTGGAGTTCGAGGGGGCCTTCAGGACCCGATCGCTGTATCCTTCGCGGGGTAAGGTGCTCTTCGCGCTCGGCGCCCGAGGTCGGCGGGGGCCCCGGTCAAGGTCGCTCGCTCTCTACGGTGAGTGGAAGATCGGCCGCGCGGGATCGGTGGAGCTGGAGTGGGCACCCGGGCCGCGGGGTAGACTGAGGTTCGGCGCGACGTATGCCATGGACGAGCGGCGCGAAGCGACGGTGACGTTGACCTTCCCGGGCAGTACGACTCCAGCAGGTATCGAGCTCGTCCTCAAGAGACGTTCTCGCGATCGATCCTCCGAGCTCACCCTCACGGGCGGGATGTCTCCGGCCGAGCGCCGGCTGATCGCGGCCTGGACCAAGCGCTGGTAGAGCCGCGCTTCACACCAAATTAACTTGACGCGCGGGTATTGTTATATTCAAATAGTTCGACATGCTAACTAATATCCGTCCATGACAACGCCGGCCATCAGACAGTTCAGCAGGCAGATCACCGAGATCATGCCCGTGATCGTGCGGGAGTTCGCGTGCAGGGAGGACAACGCTCTCTCGCGCGGCACGATCTCGTGCGCGCAGATGGTCGCTCTGGACTATCTCTGCGAGAGGCCGCAGGCGCGTCTGACCGAGATCGCCCGGCACCTGGGCGTGCGGACGAGCTCGGCCTCCGTGCTCATCGACCGCCTGATCCGCCACGGGCTGATGAGCCGGCATTCCGATCTGAAGGACCGCCGTGTCACCTGGATCCGCGTGACGGCGCGCGGCCGCCGCGTGTACGCCCAGATCATCGATCAGAAGCGGCGCAGTATCGCCGAGGTCTTCGCTCCGCTGACCGACTCAGAGCGCCGCACCTATCTGCGCATCCTCACCAAGGTCAAGAGCTCCTTCGCGGAGCGGGCGGGGGAGTCCTGATGCGCCGCCCGATCCTGCTGACCCTGGCCCTCGCGGCGGCCGCGCTGGCGCTCGCGGCGCCCGCCCATGCCCTACTTACGCGCAAAGCCGCGAGCGGCTCCAGCGCCTCGCTGGTCCTCTCGGCCGACACCCCTCATGCGGCTCCATCCGGACCCGCGCTCACCCTCCGGGAGGCCTATGCCCTGGCCCTCGATCGCAGCGAGGCGCTGGCCGTCCAGGCCCAGGACATCGAGGAGGCCAAAGCGCGCTTCCTGGACTCGTTCCGGTACTTCCTGCCGGACGTCCGGTTCCGCACCTCCAGACGGGAGCAGGACGTCCGGGAGGGTTCCGGATCGGCGGAGGGCATCTCGAGCGACGCGCGCCGCCGCATCACGCCGGAAGAGAAGTTCACGTTCACCCAGCCGATCTTCAGCGGCTTTAAGGAGATCGCGGCGCTACGGGCCAGCGGCGCCGACCGGCGCCAGCAGAGACTGGAGTACGAGAGGGCCGAACAGTTGCTCTTCGTGGACGTCATGGAGGCGTACTACACCGCCCTGGAGTCGCGCAGGGACGCCGAGATCCTGCGTGAGATCTCCGACCTGCTGGACAAGCGTCTCAAGGAGCTCGAGGAGCGCGTGCGTCTCGGGCGCTCGAGAGAGAGCGAGCTCAAGTCCTCGTTGGCGGATCAGCGCCTGGTGCAGGCCGATCTGACCGAGGCGGCCGAGCGCGCGGCGATCTCCGAAGATCTGCTGTCCTTCTATATCGGCCAAGAGGTGCGGGGGCGGGCGCTGGCCGACGAAGCCCTGCCTCCGATGCCCGGGGATACCATCGAGAGCTACGCGGATCTGGCCGAGCGGACCCGCAAGGACGTGAAGGCCTATGAGGATGGGTTGTTCCTGGCCGAACAGGGCGTGTTGAGCGCGACGGCGGGTTTCCTGCCCAAGGCATGGGTCGAGGGCAACTACTACACCCGCAGGGTCGGGTTCCAGAACGGCAACGACTGGGACGCGCTCCTTGTGCTCGAGGTGCCGATCTTCGACGGCGCTCAGAACTGGTCCGGTCTCAAGCAGGCCGCCGTCGACAAGGAGAAGGCCCGCCTCCTCCTCGAGGAGTCGCGTCGCGTCGCCCGCAGGGAGGCGCGCAGCGCTTTCAGGAGCGCGCTGTTGTCGCGTCAGGCCGAGGAGAAGCTCGGTGAGGCCAACACGGCCGCCAAGGAGAACTACGACATCCTCACCGCGGAATACCGCTTGAGCCTCGTCAACAACCTCGAGGTCCTCGACGCTCTGCGCCGCTATCAGGACATCAATCGCCGCTATAACGGCGCCAAGTATCGCGCGCATCGCGAATACTGGCGGTTCAAGTCCGCTGTTGGAGACCTGTCATGACGCTCTCGGACGTCTCGATCAAGAACCCGGTCTTCGCCTGGATGCTCATGGCGGGGCTCATCGTATTCGGCGGTATCACGTTCAAGGACCTTGGTGTCAGCCAGATGCCGGAGGTGGATTTCCCGGTGCTGACGGTGTCGGTCACTTGGGAGGGCGCCGCGCCGGAGGTCATGGAGAGCGACGTCACGGACGTTCTCGAGGATGCGGTGATGAGTTCCGAAGGGCTCATAGAGGTCACCTCCTCCACGCGTCAGGGCTCCAGCGAGGTCAAGCTGGAGTTCACGCTCGAGCGTGATATCGACGTCGCCCTGCAGGAGGTCCAGTCTCGGGTCTCGCAGGCCCAGCGCCGCCTGCCCGAGGATATCGACCCGCCCATCGTCTCCAAGCAGAACCCTTCGGACCAGCCCATCATGTGGCTGGCGCTGTCGGGGGACCGGCCCTTGCGGGACATGATCACCTACACGCAGGACCATCTTAAGGACCGCTTCCAGACCATCCCGGGGGTGGGCGAGATCATCCTGGGTGGTTTTGTCGATCGCAACCTGCGCGTCTGGGTGTCCTCGGCCAAGCTGGACGAGTACCAGCTGACCATCGGGGACATCATCGATGCCATCGAGACCAATCACGTCGAGATGCCGGCGGGGCGCATCGAGACCGTCGACCGCGAGATGAACGTCCGGGCGATGGGCGAGGCGCTCAGTGTGGAAGAGTTCGGGCAGATCCTGATCTCGCGCCGCGGCGGTCAGCCGGTGTACAAGCCCATCCTGCTCAAGGACGTCGCCCGGATCGAGGACGCGCTGGCCGACCAGCGGAGACTGTCGCGCGTGTACGGCAAGCCCGCCATCGGGCTGGGTATCCGCAAGCAGATCGGCGCCAACGCCGTCGATGTCGCTCACAAGGTCAAAGAGCGCATGGTGGAGGTCCAGAAGGACCTGCCCGAGGGGATGAATCTCGGTGTCAATTTCGACAGCACGACGTTCGTCGAGGAGGCGATCCACGAGCTCTTGTTCGCGCTGGCGCTCTCGGCCGTGCTCACCGGCGTGGTGTGCTGGATCTTCCTCGGGTCGTGGAGCTCGACGCTCAACATCCTGCTGGCCATCCCGACGTCCATCATCGGCAGCTTCATGGTCTTCGGGTTCATGGGATTCACGCTCAACACGTTCACGGTACTGGCGCTCTCGCTGGCCATCGGCATCGTCGTCGACGACGCGATCATGGTGCTCGAGAACATCGTGCGCTACCGCGAGGGCGGGATGAGCCGGGTACAGGCCGCGGAGGTCGGAGCCCGGCAGATCACGTTCGCGGCGCTGGCGGCGACGTTGTCGCTGGTGGCGATCTTCCTGCCGGTGGCCTTCATGAAGGGTGTCATCGGCCGCTTCTTCTTCCAGTTCGGCGTGGCCATCTCGGCGTCGGTACTGCTGTCGCTCCTTGAGGCGCTCACGTTGACGCCCATGCGCGCTTCGCAGTTCCTCGAGGTGGGAGAGCGGCGCACGCGTTTCGGCAAGGCCGTGGAAAGAGGGTTCGCGGCGATCGCGTCGGGCTACCGGAGCCTGTTGACGCGAGCGATCACGCGCCCGGTGCTCGTGATCGTGCTCTCCGCCGTGTTCTTCGCCGGATCCCTCGCTTTCTTCGGGCCTCTTCGCAAGGAATTCGTGCCCGCGCAGGACCAGGGTTATTTCATCTGCAGACTGCAGACCCCCGTGGGCTCTTCGCTGGAGTTCACCAACACGCGTTTCAAGCAGGCCGAGGAGTTCGTCTCCAAGCTGCCTGAGGTCCGGAGATACTTCGCGGCGGTCGGCGGATTCGGCGGAGGAGAGGTCAACACCGGCGTGCTCTTCATCTCGATGAAGTCCAAGTCCGAGCGGGGTGTGCGCGAGGGCCGGTCGAGACCCTTGAGCCAGCAGGACCTTATGGACATCTGCCGCAAGGAGCTCAATAAGATCCCGGACACCAAGGTCTTCATCCAGGACCTGTCCATGAGAGGGTTCACGGCCCAGCGCGGATTCCCGATCGAGTTCTCGGTGCAGGGCAGTGATTGGGGCAAGCTGGCGGAGCTGTCCGAGGCCATGATGGTCAAGATGCGGGATACCGGGCTCATGACCGACGTCGATACCGACTATCTACTGGGCGTCACCGAGGTGCAGGTGCGTCCCAACCGCGCCAAGGCCCAGGAGCGGGGCGTCGAGATGCGTATCGTCGCCGACGCCGTCAACGCGCTCATCGGCGGCCAGCGTGTGGGTAAGTACACCGAGGGCGGCCGGCGTTACGACGTGCGCGTCCGGCTCGAGGCGGAGGACCGCATGGCGCCTGAGGACGTCGAGCGCATCTGGGTATGGAACAACCGCGGCGAGCGCGTCCGTCTGTCCGAGGTCGTGGACCTCGAGCTCAAGCCCTCGCTCCTTAGCATCACGCGGCGCAATCGCGAGCGTTCTATCGGAGTGTTCGCCAACATCCAGCCCGGCAAGTCGCAGGCGGACGCCATCCAGGCGGTCGAGCGTATCGCCAAGGAAACCCTGCCCGAAGGCTACCGGATCCAGTTCACCGGCGGGGCGCAGAGCATGCGCGAGTCCATCGGGAGCTTCAACTTCGCGTTCATCCTCGGCATCGTGATCGCGTACATGATCCTGGCGTCGCAGTTCAACAGCTACATCCATCCGGTCACGGTACTGCTGTCCATGCCGTTCGCGTTGTCGGGGGCGGTGTTGGCGCTCTTCGTGACCAACCAGTCGATCAATCTCTACAGCGGCATCGCTTTTATCCTGCTCATGGGCATCGTCAAGAAGAACTCGATCCTGCTGGTGGAGTTCACCAACCACGTCCGGTGGGAGAAAGGCCGTCCTCCCAGAGAAGCGTTGCTCGAGGCTTGCCCCATCCGCTTGAGGCCGATCCTGATGACCTCGGTCTCCACGATCTCCGCCGCGGTGCCTCCGGCGCTCGCGCTCGGCCCCGGCGCGGAGACCCGCGTGCCGATGGCCGTCGCCGTCATCGGGGGCGTGCTCGTATCGACGGCCCTGACGCTCTTCGTGGTCCCGTGCGCTTACCTGCTCTTCACGCGTCTGGAGCGGCATCCCGAGCGCGATCCCCACAGGATCGCGCCCGAAGCCGCCGGCGGAGCCGCGCGGGGATGATCCGCGCTCTGTCTCTGGCCGGGCTGGGTCTCGCGTTCGGCCTGACGACCGCATTGGCCGAGCCCCTGCCCAAGCCGGACTTCGAGCTACCCGAAGCGGGCGAGTCCTATATCGACTACGCCCGCTATGGTGTCTTCGAGGGCTCCGGGACCAAGGATTACGTGTATCGCGTGACGGACCCCGCGGGGTTGGCCATGGCCGCGGGAGCAGGGGTGTATCCGTCCATAGCCCATCAGGCCGATCCGCAGTTCCAGTACTTCGTCTCGGCGCAGGGACCGGATTTCTCGGTATGGAGCTACAGCGGCAGTCGCTACCCTCAGAACGACTTTTATGCCTGGTGCATGGCCGAGACCGACGAGGGGGCGCGCTTGTTCTTCGCCGGAGAAGCCCTGCGCCGGGCCGGGCATATCCGGCAGGCGCTCAAGGCGTACCATGCGCTCGTGGTGCATTTCCCCCGGACCGCGATCTGGTCCAAGGACAAGAGCTTCTACTGGTATGCCGCGCCGGAGGCGATCGCCCGCATGCACAAGCTCCTGGCGGCCTATCCGGACCTGGGGCTCAGGCTCGAGGACGCATTCGTCGATGTCAGGCGGAGCGGACAGCTGGACCCGGCGACCGACGAGGTCCTCGCGCGTCCCGGGCGTCTGGTGCCCGATGATCTCCGTCCGATCGCGCGGGAGTATTGGCGCGTCAAGCAGGAGCGGGGCAAGGGACGCGTGCGTCTGGTTCAGTACGACAACGGCCACTGGGAAATGCTCGTCGAAGGCCGGCCCTTCGTCGTGAAGGGGGTCACTTATACGGCCACGACCATCGGCGAGTCCCCGCACGCGCTCAACCTCCGGCCATGGATGACCGTGGACGATAACAAGAACGGGCTCAACGACGGCATGTTCGACGCGTGGGTGGACTGGGATCGCGATGGACAGCAGGATGAGGGCGAGAAGGCCGTTGGAGACGCGGAGCTCTTGCGTCGGATGGGCGCCAACGCCATCCGCATCTACCACGGTGTGGATGAGAAGGGTCTCTACGATCCCCGCGAGTACGACAAGGCTCTCATGCGCAAGCTGAACAAGGAGTACGGCATCCATTTCATCATGGGCGACTTCGTCGGCGCCTATACGGTCGGGTCGCAGGCCAGATGGGATATCGGCACCGACTATACGGATCCCGAGCAGATCGAGATCATGAAACGCAGTGTGCGCGACATGGTCATGGACCACAAGGACGAGCCGTACGTGCTCTTCTGGCTCCTGGGCAACGAGAACCAGCACCCGCACACCCGCACCAACGCTGTCGAGCACCCGGAGGCCTACGCACGTTTCCTCAACGAGACCGCTCGCATGATCCACGAGATCGACCCCGATCACCCCGTGGCGGTCGGCAACCTCAACACCTCCTACATGCGCGAGATCGGTCAGCACGCTCCGGAGATCGACATCTACGGGGCCAACGTCTACTCGGGGGCTTACTCGATGGGCAGTGTCTGGCACCAGGCGCGGGAGCTCCTGGACCGGCCTGTCGTCATCACGGAGATGGGATGCGACGTGTACGCGGCCGGACGCGGCGTCGATGAGGAGGCGCAGGCGGACTACTTCAGGCAGAACTGGGCTGACGTGGTCGAGAACCTTGCCGGAGGACGAGGGATCGGCAACGCGCTCGGAGCGGTCCAGTTCGAATGGATGGACGAATGGTGGAAGACCTCCAAGGGCGACTCCTGGGGCAATCCTAAGGACCACGACAGCGAGGGGGATTTCGAGGGGCCCTTCCCGGACGGTTGGATGCACGAGGAATGGCTGGGCATCTGGGGGCAGGGCGAAGGCTCCGATAGCCCTCGCCAGCGTCATCCACGCAAGATCTATGATGAGATCCGGCGCGCATGGGCCTCCGGCGGACAGGAGCGGGGGCGTTGAAATCCTCCGGCGCGGGTGTCATAATGCGCTTCTTACCCCGGAGGGAAGGATCATGATCGTCTGCCTCGACCTCGAGGGCGTGCTCGTCCCCGAGATCTGGATCGGCGTCGCCAAGAAGACCGGAGTCGCGGAGCTGCGGCTGACAACGCGCGATATCCCCGACTACGACGCGCTCATGAAGCGTCGTATCGGCATCCTCAAGCGTGAGAAGATCCGCCTGTCCGACATCCAGCGGGTCATCGGCACGCTGCGGCCCCTACCGGGCGCGCGCGCGTTCCTCGACCGCCTCCGGGCGGAGCGCCAGGTCGTGATCCTGTCGGATACGTTCTATCAGTTCGCGGGACCGCTGATGCGTCAGCTCGGACTGCCGACGATCTTCTGCAACTGGCTCATCGTCGGCAAGAGCGGCTACATCGAGGGCTACCGCCTCCGACAGCGCGATGGCAAGCGCAAGGCCGTACAGGCCCTGCGCGGCATGGGCTTCGAGGTGCGCGCCGCCGGCGACTCGTACAATGACATCACGATGCTCAAGACCGCCGACAAGGGGGTGCTCTTCAATCCCCCGGACAAGATCCGGCGGCAGTACCCGCGCTTCAAGACCGTCTCGGACTACCGCAGTCTCTACCGCGAGCTGACGTCGGCCTCATGAGCCGGCGCTGGCGCATCCTCTCCTGGAACGTCAACGGCATCCGCGCCATCGCCAAGAAGGATTTCCTGGGTTGGCTTCACGGAGCTTCGCCGGACATCATCGGTCTGCAGGAGACGCGCGCCGCTCTCGATCAGATCCCGCCGGAACTGCGTGAACCTGTCCCGTACCGGGCCTACTGGCACCCCGCCGAGCGCGGAGGCTATAGCGGCGTGGCGATCCTGTCGCGCGAGGAGCCGCTGGAGGTCCGGCGCGGTATCGGCGAGGAAAGGTTCGACACAGAGGGTCGGGTGATCTCCGCGCGGTACAAGGATTTCACGCTCATCAACATCTATTTCCCCAACGGCGGACGGGGGGAGGATCGACTGCGTTTCAAGCTGGAGTTCTACGAGCATGCCCTCAAGCATTTCAAGCGCCTGGAAAAAGCCGGCGAGCGCTTGGTCGTCTGCGGGGATTACAACACCGCTCACCATCCGATCGACCTGGCGAACCCCGACGAGAACGAGGATACGTCCGGTTTCATGCCGGTCGAGCGAGAGTGGCTCGATCGCCTGGTGGCCGCGGGGTACATCGATACGTTCCGGCAGTTCCATCAAGAGGCCGGGCAATATACCTGGTGGGATATGCGTACGCGGGCCCGCGAGCGGAACGCCGGTTGGCGGATCGACTACCACTTCGTCTCTTCCGGCCTGAAAGCCCATCTCAAGGACGCCGTGATCCTTCCGGAGGTCCAGGGGTCCGACCACTGTCCGGTGGGGATCACGCTGGAGTTCTAACCCCTCCGCCCGCAAGCTGTTAAGACTTTGTGGTTTCGTAACATGTTCTTAACAGGACCGCAAAGCGCCGAGGTTAAAGTATCGATCATGCGGATGGTGGTCCGCGGGTGTGTCCGACGTCGTCAAAGAGATTGACGCCCGATCCCCTCGGAGTTAAGGTAGGTCATCCGTATCGAGACAGCGCCCCAGGGCGCGCACACCCCCAACAGCACAGAGGAGCTTATGGCAGCGATCCAGGAATACGCGAAGATCGTCGGCACCAACGGCGACAGTGCCCACAAGAACAAGCCGTCCAAGGACGCCGGCAACCCGACGAAGGTCTTCGGGTCCAATGTTTTCAACGACCGGACGATGAAGGAGCGCCTGCCCAAGGACACGTACCGCGCGCTCCGCGAGACCATCGAGAGCGGCAAGCCGCTCACGCTCGAGGTCGCCAATGTCGTCGCCAACGCGATGAAGGACTGGGCGATCGAAAAAGGCGCCACGCACTACACGCACTGGTTCCAGCCGCTGACCGGCCGGACCGCCGAGAAGCACGATTCCTTCATCTCGCCGACCTCCGACGGCGGCGTCGTGATGGAGTTCTCCGGTAAGCAGCTCATCCAGGGCGAACCGGACGCGTCGTCGTTCCCCTCGGGCGGCCTACGCGCGACCTTTGAGGCGCGTGGCTATACCGCGTGGGATTGCACCTCACCGGCATTCCTCAAGGAGGACGGTCAGGGCAATGTGACGCTCTGCATCCCGACCGCGTTCTGCTCGTACACGGGCGAGGCGCTCGACAAGAAGACCCCTCTACTGCGTTCGATGGAGGCCGTCTCCCGCCAGGCCGTCCGCGTGCTGCGCGCTCTGGGCAACACCACCGCCCGCCGCGTCACCGCGACCGTCGGACCCGAGCAGGAGTACTTCCTGATCGACAAGAAATACTACGACCAGCGCCTCGACTTGATCACCTCGGGCCGCACGCTCTTCGGCGCCCCGGCCCCCAAGGGTCAGGAGCTGGAGGACCAGTATTTCGGCGCGATCAAGGACCGTATCGCGGCTTTCATGCGCGATCTGGACTTCGAGCTCTGGAAGATGGGCGTGTCCGCGAAGACCAAGCACAACGAGGTCGCTCCGGCCCAGTTCGAGCTGGCGCCGATCTTCTCGACGACCAACATCGCGGCCGATCACAATCAGCTCGTGATGGAGACCATGCAGAAGGTCGCTCTGCGTCATGACCTCGTCTGCCTGCTCTATGAGAAGCCCTTCGCCGGCGTCAATGGCTCGGGCAAGCACAACAACTGGTCGCTGGCCACCGATGACGGCCAGAACCTGCTCGAGCCGGGCAAGACCCCGCACGACAACGAGCAGTTCCTCGTGTTCCTCAGCGCGCTGATCATCGCCGTGGACCGTCATGCCGGTAAGCTCCGCGCCGGCGCGGCCAACCCGGGCAACGACCTGCGTCTGGGCGCCAACGAGGCTCCTCCGGCGATCATCTCGATCTTCATGGGCGAAGAGCTCACGGATATCCTTGAGACGCTGGCCAAGGGCAAGAAGGCTTCCGGCAAAGGTCAGCACTACCTGCATATCGGTGTGGACTCCCTGCCGGCCCTGCCCAAGGACAACACGGACCGCAACCGGACCTCGCCGTTCGCGTTCACGGGTAACAAGTTCGAGTTCCGCATGGTGCCGTCCTCGGCATCCATCTCGGGAGCGAACACCATCCTGAACACGATCGTCGCCGAGTCGCTGGACGAGATCGCCACGCGCTTGGAGAAGGCCAAGGACGTCAATAAGGAAGCCGCGGCCATCGTCAGGGAGGCGGTCAATAAGCATGGCCGCATCATCTTCAACGGCAACAACTACTCCGACGAGTGGGTCAAGGAAGCCAAGAAGCGCGGCATCCCCAACATCCGCTCGACGGTCGACGCTCTTGCCGAGATGGCCAGCCACGAGGCGGTCAAGCTGTTCGAGAAGTACAAGGTGCTGTCGGAAAAGGAGCTGCACTCCCGCTACGACATCTACCTCGAGCAGTACGCCAAGCACATCAACATCGAGGCCCAGGCCGCGATCCAGATGGTGAAGACCCAGTATCTGCCGTCCGTGATCCGTTACACGGGCGATCTGGCCGGCGCCATCGCCAACCTCAAGTCGGTGTCCGCTCCGGTCAGCGTCCAGAAGGAGCTCCTGACGCAGATCTCGGTGCTGCTCGACTCGGCCAAGAACAAGCTCGGTGATCTCGAGGAGGCCCTGCGCAAGGCTCAGGCCGTTTCCGATGTCCGCGCGAAAGCCGTCGCTTACCGTGATAAGGTTTTCACGGCCCAGGCGGCTCTCCGGGCCGACATCGACCAGCTGGAGACCATCGTTCCGGGCTCCTACTGGCCGGTCCCGACCTACGCCGAGATGCTGTTCAAGCTCTGATCCAGGCGAGCACAAGAACCCCCTCCGCCGGGCGACCGGCGGAGGGTTTTCTTTACATATCTTTTTAAATGTTTTCGAATAGAAACTAGCAATTCTTAAGCCTGATTTTTTATTTTTTTAATTTCAATTTCAAAATCCATAGTCTATAATTAATCATATAAAAAAATGGCTTACCGATCCCTCTACAAACACGACCACCTGACCGACCGCGAGCGGAAGAACATCATCCTGCTCGACGTTATCCGTCGTAACGGCCCTATCGCCAAGACGGACATCTCCCGTATCACCCAGTTCAATATCGTCACGGTCTCCAATTACGTCGAGCACTACATCGACCAGAAGCTCGTGGTCGAGAAGGGCTTGGATATCTCCAGCGGAGGTCGCCGTCCGGAGCTGGTCGAGCTCAATGCCGAGTGGGGTCATATCGTCGGCATCGAGATCGGGCCGACGCACATCCTGGCCATCGTCGCCAATCTGGCCCCCGCGATCATCCACAAGATCAAGATCAAACGTCCGGACGGTCACATGGAGGTCGTGATCGCCGAGGCGGTCAAGCTCGTCAAGCGCGTCATCGAGGAATCCAAGGTGCCGATGGAGAAGATCCGCGGTATCGGTCTGGGTATCTCGGGCGTCATCGACCGCAGTGCCGGCACGATCCGTGATACCGACTCCCTGCGCGGCAAGACCGTGGGGAGCTTCTCGACGGCCAAGGGCATCCTGGAAAAAGAGTTCCGCGTGCCCGTGTCCGTGGGCAACGACGCGAGCCTGGCGGCGCTGGCGGAGAAGAAGTTGAGCTTACGCATCGACGATGAGAACGTGCTGTACTTCTACTCGGACGTCGGCAGCGGTATCATCGCCAATAACGATCTCTTCTGGGGCTCCAGCTGGAGCGCCGGTGAGCTGCAGCTGTGCCTCGAGAACCTTGAGGGCCTGCCGCTCGACTCTTGGGTGACCCAGGGTGATTTTTTCCGCTCCGAGGGTCTGGACCTCGGCATCGCCCGTCGCGCCAAAGAAGCGCTGGCCAAGGATGGCGGCAAATCCCGCATCCATGACGCGGTCGGCAAGGACCTCAGCAAGGTCGATGCCGCAGCGGTGTTCGACGCGGCCAAGAAGGGCGATCCTTTGGCCGCTGGCATCGTTGAGGAGGCCGCCACTCGGCTCGGGCTCAAGGTGGCCTATCTGACCAATTTTTTCAATCCTGAGGTGGTGGTGCTCGGCGGTGGTATCGAAAGGGGCGGAGAGCCCGCGCTCAACGCGGTCCGCCGTGTCGTCAAGCAGTTGGTCATGGAGGAGTCTTCGGGGATCGTGAAGATCATCCTCTCGCGCCTCGGCGAGGACGCGGTGGCCTTCGGCGCCGTCTGCCTCGTCACACAAGAACTCTTCGCGGAGATCTAGTTCCATGGCGCTCCTGTCCAAACGTCGCTTGGTCGACCAGATCGAGCTCAACGACCACGAGAAGAAGAACCTCCAGATCCTCGATACGATTCGCAAGAAGGGGCCCGTCGCGCGCGCTGAGATCTCCCGGCTCATCGGTCTCAATATCGTCACGGTCACAAGTTACGTCGATCAATACATCAAGAAGGGCGTGATCCGCGAGGTCGGTATCGACGTCTCCAGCGGCGGTCGCAAGCCGACCCTCGTTGACCTCAACCCTCAGGCGGTCTACCTGATCGGCGTCGGTCTCAACGTCGTCGATATGATCGCCGTGCTGTGCAACCTCAAGGGCGAGATCATCTACAAGGTCAAGCAGGAGAGGCCTCTCCAGTCGGGTGAACAGCTCGTCCATTCGATGGCTGGCCTTGTCGAGCGCCTGCTCGAGGAGTCCAAGGTCGAGAAAAGCAAGGTGCACGGCATCGGTATCGGCATCCCCGGGATCTTCAATCGCGATTCGCACACCGTGCGTTGGCCGGTCGGCCTCTTGGGCGACGACCTGTCCATCACGGTCTCCATCCACGGCATCTTCGAGCAGCGCTTTCACATCCCGACGTTCGTGGACAACGACGCCAACGCGGCGGTCTTCGGTGAGGAGTGGTACGGCAAGGGACTTGGCGTGCAGCACGCGATCTACCTGTACTCCGGCAACGGATGCGGGTTCCTGATCAACGGCCAGATCTACCGCGGCGCCAACGGGTGCGCGGGGGAGTGGCTCTTCGAAGAAGAGGACAACCCCCTGCCGGCGTTGGTCGAATCGTACAAATCCGGTCTGTGGAGCATCGACCTGGGTGTGGCGCTCAGGGCGCAGGCCCAGCACAAGGATAAGCCCATCGCCAAGCTCGCCGAGATCGCGAAGGGCGATCCCAAGGGCATAACGTTCCTGGCCGTGGTCAAGGCCGCCGAGCAGGGCGACGCCGACTGTCTCGAGCTCCTCAGGGACGCCGGTCGCAGGCTTGGGCGCAAAGCGGCTTTTCTCGTGAACCTCTTCAACCCTGAGATCATCGTGGTGGGTGGAGGCATCGAGATCGCCGGTACGCCTTTCTTCGACGCTCTGCGGGAGACGGTCAAGCGTTCTTCGGTGCCGGAGGCGACGGACAAGCTCCGCATCGCACCATCGATGCTGGGCGAGAACGGCGTGCCGCTGGGAGCGGCGGCGCTGGTCGCCCAGAACTACTTCATCAACGTGTAGGGACATGGATAACCGGACCTGCATCTACTGCAACGACGGTTTCGCGCCCAATAAGTACTCGCCGCGCCAGAAGGTCTGTTCGCGCCCCGAGTGCCAGAAGCGCCGCCAGCTCGAGAGCATGAGGCTCTGGCGTGAGCGCAACCCCAACTATTTCAAGTACGACGAGTCGAAGGGGGAGGCCTGGCTGGAGATGCAGCGCCGCCGCTCCAAGCTCTGGCGGGAGAAGAATCCCGACAAGGTCCGTCTGTACCGCCAGGCACACAGCTCGGAGTACCGCGAGTATATGCGCGAGTACATGCGCCGCTACCGTGAGAAGAAACGCACCACCCGTGAGGCGCCGCCCCAGGCGCCGTCCGGCGAGCCCCCTGTGACCCCGGAGTCCCAATCTCCGGTCGCGGGCTGATCTTATCGCGTCCCTACGTAAACCACCTGAGATCGAAAGGTTGACGATGAATAAAGCCGCCCTGACCATAGGCACACGCACCGGATCGTTGCTGGACCTGCTCCTGACCGTTCGGGATCGGATCCTCGAAGGCGGGAGCATCACCCGCCAAGAAGCGCTCGCTCTCGCGGAGGCGACGGCGGTCGAGGTGCCCTACTTGGCGGCCGTGGCCAACGAGATCCGGCTCCGGATGGCCGGCAACACCGTCGAATCATGCGCGCTCTCCAACATCAAGAGCGGTGCATGCACCGAGGATTGCAAGTTCTGTTCTCAGTCCGGGCACTACCGGACCGAAAGCCCCGTGTATCCGATGATCGGCGTTGAGGAGATCGTCGCGCAGGCCAAGGCCGCCGAAAAGATGGGCGCGACCGAGTTCTGCATGGTGCAGAGCGGGTGGGGGGCGACCAATGAAAAGGATTTCGAAACCGTCCTCGAAGCCGTCCGGCGGATCTCCTCGGAGACGCGTCTCTTCGTGGACTGTTCGCTGGGCTTCCTGACCCCCGAACAGGTGGTGAAGCTCAAGGAAGCGGGGCTCTACCGTAACAACCACAACCTCGAGGCGTCCAAGGGGTATTTCGAGAAGATCTGCACGACCCACACGCACGAACAGAGGGCCAGCCATGTCGAGATGGTCCGGCATTACGGCGTCCATCCGTGCTCGGGCGGGATCCTCGGCATGGGAGAGACCGTCGAACAACGCATCGACCTGGCGTTCGAGCTGGCGGCGCTCCAGGCCGACTGTGTGCCCGTCAACATCCTCAATCCCAGGCAGGGGACGCCTCTGGGCGGAGTGACCGCTCTCCAGCCGATGGAGATCATCAAGTACATCGCGATCTTCCGTCTCATCCTGCCCAAGAGCACGATCAAGCTCGCCGGAGGGCGCGAGATCAACCTGCGCGACCTGCAGGCGATGGCCATGCAGGCCGGGGCCAACGGCCTCATTCTCGGCAACTATCTCACCACGATGGGCCGCAACCCCGAAGCGGATATCCGCATGCTCAAGGACCTCGGTTACGATGTGCTTACGCCCGATGAGGTGCGCGCCGCCAAGGCCGATCAGACCGGCTGTGGTACGCAGGGCACGCCCTGCGGTTGCCGCTAGGTCCCACGGGATGTCCCGTACGGCCGTCACCGCGGGCTGCGCGGCGGAGGCGGAGCGCGAGCTCCTCGAGCTCAAGGCCAAGGGTCTCGAGCGCGATCTGATGCCCGTGCGGCCCCTCGGCCGCTCGAGGATGAGCGCCGCCCAGCGCACCCTCGTCAACTTCGGTTCCAACGACTATCTCGGCCTGTCACGGCACCCCCGCCTCCGCCGCGCCGCCGCCCAGGCCGCCCTCCGCTGGGGCGGCGGATCCGGCGCCTCGCGCCTCGTCTCCGGCGATCTGGAACTGCACGAGGCGCTCGAGCGCCGTCTGGCCCGCTATAAGGGCGAGCGCTCGGCCCTGGTGTACTCCTCGGGATATCTGGCGAACCTCGGAGCCGTCACGGCCCTGGCAGGTCCCGGCGATGTGGTGCTGATCGACCGGCTGGTCCATGCCAGTCTCGTCGACGCCGCGCGCTTGTGCGGCGCCAAGGTCTGGGTCTATCCTCATCTCGATGTCGCCCGATTGGCGGAGCTGTTGTCCCGGGCGGGGGGTTACCGCCGCCGCCTGGTGCTCACGGACACGTATTTCAGCATGGACGGCGATGTCGCTCCGCTCGATGATCTAGTGGCGGTCTGCCGCGAGCATGATGCGGCGCTCCATGTCGATGAGGCCCATGCGACCGGCGTGTTCGGCCAGAGCGGATCGGGCTTGGTCGAGGAGTTCGGTCTCAAGGGACGTATCGATGTGGTCATGGGTACGCTCAGCAAGGCCCTCGGCAGTGTCGGCGGCTATGTCGCCGGAGGCGATTGGCTGAGGCGCCTCTTGGTCAACCGCTCAAGGGCGTTCATCTACACGACCGGACCCGCGCCCGCGGCCAGCGCCGCCGCGCTCGAGGCGCTCGAGATCCTCTCCGATGGCGCCGCGTTGAGAAAGAAGCTCGGCGACAACGTCACCCGGGTGCGTCGGGCGCTGCTGGCCGCCGGATATGACCTCGGCGCCTCCAGAGGCCCGATCATCCCGGTCCTGGTCCGGGACGGAGCGCGGGCCGTGCGCGCGCGGGAGAGACTCCTGCGCCGAGGCTTGTACGTGCCCGCCATGCGCTATCCGACCGTGGCTCGGGGCCAGGAGAGACTGCGGATCACCGTTACCGCCACGCACACCCGGGAGGACCTGGATCGCCTCATCCGGGAGCTCGGCGCCGCGCTGGAGCCCTCATGAAACGCGCGCGGGCCCGGCGGCTGGAGCGCGCCGACAAACGTCATGTGTGGCACCCGTTCACGCAGATGCGCGACTGGGAGCGTGAGCGCGCCGTCATCATCGAGCGCGCCAAGGGCAACTATCTCTACGACACCGACGGATACCGGTATCTCGACGGCGTCTCGTCCTTGTGGTGCAACGTCCACGGCCATCGCGTGCCCGAGCTGGACCGTGCGGTCCGCCGCCAGCTCGACCGGGTGGCGCACTCGACGTTCCTGGGCCTGTCCAATGTTCCCGCCGTCGAGCTGGCCGAACGTCTGGCTCGTATCGCGCCGCGCGGCCTGACGCGGGTGTTCTATGCCGACTCCGGTTCGGCGGCCGTCGAGATCGCGCTCAAGATGGCCTATCAGGCCTGCCAACTGCGAGGTCTGCGGGACAAGAAGACGTTCCTGCGCCTGACCGATGCCTACCACGGCGATACGATCGGTTCGGTGAGCGTGGGCGGTATCGAGTTGTTCCATGAGATCTTCCACCCGCTGCTCTTCAAGACCTACGCGGTCAAAGGGCCGTACCGCTACAGGGACACTTACCGCGGTCCCGAAAGCGGGTATGCCGAGCACTGCGCGATGAGGGTCGAGCGTATCCTGCGCCGTCACCACCGCAAGATCGCGGCCCTCGTGGTGGAGCCGTTGGTGCAGGGTGCCGCGGGCATGCTGACGCATCCGCGAGGATACCTGCGGCGCCTGCGTCAGCTGACACGCAAGTACGGTGTGTATCTGATCGCCGATGAAGTGGCGACGGGTTTCGGACGGACCGGGAAGATGTTCGCTTGCGAGCGCGAGGGAGTCCGGCCGGATTTCCTGTGCCTGGCCAAGGGCCTGACCGGCGGATACCTGCCGCTGTCGGCGACGCTGACGACCGAAGAAGTGTACCGGACCTTCCTCGGCGAGTACGGGGAGTTCAAGGCGTTCTTTCACGGCCATACCTATACCGCCAACCCACTGGCGTGCGCCGCCGCGCTGGCGAGCCTCGATGTCTTCGAGCGGCGCGGTGTGATCAGGGGTCTGGACGCCAAGATCGGCGTGTTGAAAGCGGGTCTGCGGACCCTCGCCGGACTGGACCATGTCGGGGACACGCGCCAGGTCGGGCTCATGGCGGGCGTGGAGCTGGTGCGCGACAAAAGGACCCGCGAGCCTTATCCTCTTACCGAAAAACGCGGAGCGAGGGTGTGTCTGGCCGCGCGGCGGCAGGGCGTGATGCTCAGGCCGCTGGGCAACGTTGTCGTGCTCCTGCCTCCGCTGTCCATCACGGCACCGGAACTGAGGCGGCTCCTGTCGGTCGTCGAGCGCTGTATCCACGAGGTGACCGGTGAGCGCTAGGGGGCGGATGCGGACGGTTTTCATCGCGGGCACGGACACCGGTGTGGGCAAGACCGTGGTCGCCGGAGCGGTCGCTTCGGCGTTGAGCCTTCGCGGGCGGCGCGTGGGCGTCATGAAGCCGATCTCCTGCGGAGGTCTCGAGGACGCCCGTCACCTGGCCGCCAGCGCCGGGTGCGCCGAGCCGATCGAGCTCATCAACCCGATCGCGCTCGAGCATCCGCTGTCGCCCAATGTCGCGGCCCGGCTGGAGCGCCGCCGGATCGATCTGAAGCCCGTGGCCGCGGCGGCCTGTCAGTTCGCCCGCAAGGGTTACGATACGCTCATCGTCGAGGGGTGCGGGGGGCTCTTGGTGCCGGTGCGGCGCGGTGTGTACGTGGTGGACCTCATTCGGGAGCTGGGAGCGGAGACGGTGCTCGTGTCGAGATCGGGCCTCGGAGCGATCAACCACACCCTGCTCAGTATCGAGGCGCTGGAGCGCCGGAGGATACGGCCGGCCGGGGTGATCTACAACCGTCTTGGCGCCGGCGAGTTGACGATCCCCGAGCGCACCAATCCCGAGGTGGTGTTCGAGTGCTCGGGGGTCCGGTCTCTGGGCGTGTTTCCGTACCTCAAGAGCTGTACGGCGCGTTGCGCGGGCCGAGCCGCCCTCAAACATATAGATTTGACCCGTTGGTTGTGATAAATTAACTCGACTTTCGACGCAACCCTCTACCGGACCAAGGACTTGCAAGAGACCGCCTCGCTGAAGAGAACCCCGCTCTACGACCGACATGTCGCCCTTGGCGGCAAGATCGTGGATTTTGCCGGTTGGGCCCTGCCCGTGTACTACAAGAGCATCATCGAGGAGCATCTGTGGGTGCGGGAATCCTGCGGGATCTTCGATGTTTCCCATCTGGGGGAGATCCGCGTTCAGGGGCCCGGAGCCGAGCGCTTCCTGCAGCTGCGTCTGACCCAGGACCTGCGCAAGGTCTCCGATGGCCGTATGATCTACAGCCTGCTGTGCGATGAGAAGGGCCGTACCCTCGACGATATCCTTGTCTACCGGGAGTCCGCTGAGAGCTACTATCTCGTCGTCAATGCCTCCAATATCGCGCGCGACTACGAAGCCCTGCGCCGTTACTGCCCGGACGAAGTGACCCTGACGGACCAGAGCGACTCGACCGCCTGCGTCGCCGTGCAGGGGCCGCGCTCCGAAGAGGCCGTGCGGCGTGTGCTGGGCATCGAGCTCAAGGACCTGCCGTACTACGCTTACACGGCCGCCAAGATCGGCGGCGATACGGCGTGGATCTCCCGGTCAGGCTATACCGGGGAGGATGGGTTCGAGTTCTTCGTCAAGCCCCAAACGGCCCTCACGGTCTGGGACAAGTTCGTCACCGCCGGCGAGAGGGAGGGCATCAAGCCCTGCGGTCTGGGCGCGCGCAACACCCTGCGCCTCGAGGCCGGCAACCCGCTCTACGGCCACGAAATGGACGAAACGACCACTCCGCTGGAAGCGGGCCTCGGGTTCGCGGTGTCCTTCGACAAGGGCGCTTTTGTCGGGCGGGATATCCTGTCCCTGCAAAAAGAAGAAGGGCCTCGCCGCAAGATCGTAGGGTTCCGCCTCGCCGATCGCTCGGTAGCGCGCGACGGGTATCCGGTGTTCGCGGGCGAGCGCAAGGTCGGCAAAGTAACGAGCGGATCGTTCGCGCCGTCGGTCGGGGCAAGTATCGGAATGGCATCCATCGAGAGCTCGCTGGCCGTCGTCGGCAAGGCGCTCGAGATCGAGATCCACGGACGCCGCGTCGCGGCGGAGATCGTCAAGCGGCCGTTCGTGCCGCTGCGCCATAAGAGGAGCTAGAGAGCATGGACCTGCACAAACTGCGTTACACCGAGACCCATGAGTGGGTGGACCTCAACGGCAAGACGGCCCGCGTCGGCATCACCGACCACGCGCAGAAGGAGATCTCGGACGTCGTTTTCATCGAGCTGCCCAAGGCCGGCCGCGCGCTCAAGGCCAAGGAGAGCGCGATGGTGGTGGAGTCGGTCAAAGCGGCTTTCGACATCTATGCGCCTGTGGCCGGCAAGGTCACCCGCGTCAACGAAGACCTCAGGTCCAAGCCGGAGCTGGTCAATCAGTCGCCCTATGAGAAGGGCTGGCTCTTCGAGCTCGAGGTGGACGACCCCGCTCAGGCGCAGGGGCTCCTGACCCTCGAGCAGTACGACGGCGTCAAGGACAAGGTCGGCCACTAGATCTCCGTGCAATACGTCTCCAACTCCCCAGGGACGCAGGAGCAGATCCTCAAGGCGATCGGAGCGGGTTCCTTCGAGGACCTGATCCGCAACGTTCCGAAGTCCATCCGCATCGGCCGTCTCAACATCGCCGAGGGTCTGTCCGAGCTCGAATTGGTGCGGGCGCTCGATGAGACGGGGGCGGTCAATCGTAATTTCAAGCACTTCATCCCGTACCTGGGCGGCGGTTGTTATGACCACTATGTTCCGGCTGTCGTCGACCGCCTGGCGTTGAGGGGTGAGTTCATCACCGCCTACACGCCGTACCAGGGCGAAGCCAGTCAAGGCACCCTGCAGAGCATCTACGAGTACCAGACGGCGATCTGCGAGTTGACCGGCATGGACTACTCCAACGCCTCCATGTACGACGGAGCTTCCAGCCTCGCCGAGGCGGCGCTATTGGCCCTGCGGCATACCGGCCGCCGCCGCGTGATCCTGCCCGCGTCCCTGCATCCCGAGTACGCGGAGGTCGTGCGCACCTATCTGTCGTTCGTGGACTGTCAGATCGTCACGGTCCCCTGGAAAAAGGGTCTGACGGACCCCGCCGAGATCTCCCGCGCGGTGGATGCCGATACCGCGGCGGTGATCGTACAGCAACCCAACTTCTTCGGTCTTCTCGAGGACGCGCCGGCGCTGGCCGCCGCGGCCCACCAGGCGGGCGCGCTCCTGATCGCCTGCGTCAATCCGGTGTCCCTGGGCGTCGTGGCTCCTCCGGGTGAGTATGGCGCGGACATCGCGGTGGGAGAGGGTCAGCCGCTCGGCAACCCCGTGTCGTACGGCGGTCCGCACTTCGGGTTCTTCACCGTCCAGGAACCGCTCTTGCGCAGGATGCCCGGCAGGATCTGCGGGCGTACCGTGGACAAGCAGGGCCGCACGGCGTACGTGCTGACCCTGCAGGCGCGCGAACAGCACATCCGCCGTGAGAAGGCCACCTCCAACATCTGCACCAACCAGGCCCTGTGCGCGCTCAAGGGCGCCATCTATCTGTCGCTACTGGGACCGGCCGGCCTGCGCAGACTGTCCCTGCTCAACCTCGACAACGCCCATCGGGCCTTCCGCCGGCTGACGGAACTGCCGGGTGTGACGCCGTTCTCGGACGGGCCGTTCTTCAACGAGTTCGCGGTGCGCATCGAGCGCGATCCCGTGAAGCTCAGGCACAACCTGCTCAAGCGCCGCGTGCTCGGACCGTTGTCGCTCGAGCGGTTCTATCCCGACATGAAGAACACGTACCTCGTGGCCGTTACCGAGAAGCGGACCGACTCCGATCTGGAGCAGTTGTGCGCGGCGGTGGAGGAGTCATGAGCGCGTCGATCTTCGAGAAGCATTCGCACAACGACGGTTCCTGGTTGCCGCGGCCCGCGGGCGCCGAGACCGAGGTGTTGGCGTGTCTGCCCGAGGCACTGCGCCGCCGGACGGCACCCAAGCTCCCGACGGTGTCCGAGCTCGACGTGGTCCGCCACTTCACGACGCTGTCGCAGAAGAACTTCTGCATCGACACCAATTTCTATCCGCTGGGTTCATGCACGATGAAGTACAACCCCAAGGTCCTCGACGCGATCGCCGCCTCAACGGCGTTCTCGCAGATCCATCCGTACCAGGACGAGGAGCAGGTCCAGGGGGCGCTCAAGGTGCTGTACGAGATGCAGAAGCTCCTGTCCGAGATCACGGGCATGGACGAGTTCACTCTCCAGCCGGCCGCGGGCGCGCACGGCGAGTTCTGCGGACTGCTCATCACCAGCGCCTATCACAAGAGCCGCGGTGTCACCAAGCGCAAGGTCCTGATCCCCGACTCCGCGCACGGCACCAACCCCGCCTCGGCAGCGCTGTGCGGCTATGAAGTGGTGCAGATCAAGACCGACGTTCGCGGGCTGGTGGACCGGGCCGATCTCGAAGCCAAGCTCGATGATGACGTGGCTTGTCTCATGATGACCAACCCGAGCACTCTGGGACTCTTCGAGGAGGAGATCCTGGAGATCGCCCGCGCGGTGCACGCCAAGGGCGGCCTGCTGTACTACGACGGCGCCAACATGAACGCGCTCGTCGGCATCTGCCGGCCCGGGGACATGGGGTTCGATATCGTGCATCTCAACCTGCACAAGACCTTCGCTGTCCCGCACGGGTCCGGCGGCCCCGGATCGGGACCCGTTGGGGTGAAGAAAGACCTGATCCCGCATCTGCCGCGTCCGCGCGTGCTCAAGAAGGGCGGTGCGTATGCCTTCGAGAAGGACGCGCCGGCGTCCATCGGCAAGCTCCGGACGTACTACGGCAACTTCGGCGCGGTCATCCGCTCGTACGCGTATATCCTCGCGCTGGGCGCGGAGGGTCTGGAGGGCATCGCCCGCAACGCGATCCTTAACGCGAACTACCTCAAAGAGAAGCTCAAGGACATCTTCGAGCTTCCTTACCCCGGCCCGTGCATGCACGAGTTCGTGGCCTCCGCGCGCTCGCAGAAGGCCAAGGGTGTCAGGGCTTTGGATATCGCCAAGCGCCTGCTCGACCACGGCGTGCACGCTCCGACGGTGTATTTCCCGCTGATCGTGGAAGAAGCGATGATGATCGAGCCCACGGAGACGGAGTCCAAGGAGACGTTGGACCGCTTCGTGGAGATCCTCCGTTCCATCCAGCAAGAGATCGACCAGGACCCGCAGAAAGTCCTCGAAGCACCTCACACCACGCCGGTCTCGCGCATGGACGAAGTGCGCGCGGCGCGCCAACCCGACCTCCGGCTCCGATGAGCGCCAGCGGCGCGCCGACGGCGTACCGCCTGATCCTCGATCCTCCGCGGCGCCCGACGCTCAACATGGCGATCGACGAGCATCTTTGCGGAGAGCTGTCCGCCGGCCGCACGGGCCCCATCATCCGCTTGTACGGCTGGAGCGTGCCGGCCGTGACGATCGGATACTTCCAGCGGATCTCAGCCGCCGTGCGGCTATTGGGCAAGGAGCATCCGCAAGTCGTGCGGCGACTCACCGGAGGAGGGCTGGTGCGGCACGGCTCCGACGTGACGCTGTCGCTCATCGTACCGGTGGGTCACGAGAAGTTCCGCGGTGAGGTCAAGGAGTCCTACCTGAGGGTCAGTGAGGCCGTGCGCGCGGGCCTGTCAACGGAGCTGCCCGGACTCGATTATCACGATTGCCGGTCCTTGCCCAGCGGCCGCGGACGGGGTGAACGCATCTGTTTCGACGAGCCGGCCTGTTACGATCTGCTCTGGCGTGGACAGAAGGTCCTCGGGGCCAGTCAGCGCCGCTTCGGAGGATCGATCCTGCATCAATCCTCGTTGCAGGCTCCGCTGTCCGGGTCGATGATCCGCGAGAGGATCCTTAAAGGTTTCGCGGAGGTGTGGCGGGCGAGCTTCATCGAAGTACCGTTGAGCTCGGAGGAGCTTGCCGGAGCTGAGAGAGTGGAGCGGGAACGCTACGCGGCCGCCGAGTGGGCGGAGCCGGCGGTCAGCCGCTGACCGTATCGTTTCCGGACCGGCGTTTGAGCCGGGCCGATTCCTTGGCGGCGTAGCACTCCGGGCAGTTGTAGAGCGCGCGTGAGAGGGAACGGTCATAGTCCGCGTCGATGACGACGCGTCGGACTTCTTTGACCTCCTTGCCACAGGTGTCGCATTTCATGGGTTCAAGCCTAACAGAACGGCGGAGGGGGCGTCAATGCCGCCTTCACGGAGTTTTCACCAAAAGTCCCTTGACTAAAAAATACCCCGACCGTATAGTAACGTTAATCAATACGCAGTTACACCCGACCACGGAGGATACAAGCCCAAGATGGCTGTGACGCAAAACTCGCAAGCGACCCGCTCCGCCGAATCGACCAACGGGCAGAGCATGCTCGTCCCGAAGAAGATCTTTTTCACCAAGGGTGTCGGCCATCACAAGCATGAGCTACGCTCGTTCGAGCTCGCGCTCCGCGACGCCAGCATCGAGAAGTGCAACATCGTGCACGTCTCGAGCATCTTCCCGCCCAATTGCGAATTGATCTCCAAGAACGAGGGCGTGAAGTACATTTACCCGGGCATGATCTCGTTCGCCGTCACGGCGCGCATCTCGTCCAACGAGCCGCGCCGCCTGATCGCGGCCTCGATCGGATGCGCGATACCCTCGGACTCCAGCACCTACGGCTACCTGAGCGAGTACTACGCGTTCGGTCAGACCGAGAAGGAGGCCGGGGACACCGCGGAGGACCTGGCCGCCGCGATGCTCGCCTCGACGCTCGGCATCGAGATCGACGAGGACCAGAGCTGGGACGAGAAAGAAGAGATCTTCCGGATCTCCGACAAGATCGTCAAGACGACCAATGTCACGCAATCGGCGATGGTGGAGAAGGGCGGATATACGACGGTCGTCGCGGCCGGCGTGTTCATTTTCTGATCCTGGACCGGACTCCGAGCGGCGGCCAATGACCTTGGCCGCCGATTTTTTTTGAGATGCCTTATACCTTCAAAGACCCCCACAAGCCCGGTCGACGCCACCTGCTCTTCCTGGCGGCGCTGTCGCTGTTCTATCTGATCTACGGCCTTGGCGGCGGCTCGATCGCCAGTTGGGAGGAGGGAGTCTACGCCAGTGTCGCCCGGGGCGTCCTCACCCAAGGGGATCCCTGGCGGCTCAACCTCAACGGCCTGCCTTGGTCGGACAAACCGCCGCTGACGATCTGGATCACCGCGTTCTTCTTCGAGCTCTTGGGCGTGAACGAGCTGTCCGCCCGCCTGCTCTCGGCTCTCTGCGGGGTCGGTACGGTGCTGATGACCTATCTGATCGGCTGCAGGCTCTTCGGTCGATGGATCGGGTACCTTTCGGCGCTGGCCCTGATCAGCTCATCGCACTACATCCGCTTCGCCCGTTTCGGTATGCCGGACGTGCCCCTTTTGTTCTTCGTCACGCTGTGCGTGTATTTCTTCCTGAGAGGGGAGGAGCGCAACCGCTACCTGGTCTTCTCCGGATTGGCGCTCGGCGCCGCCGTGATGACCAAAGGTTTTTGGGCCCTGACGGTCTTGCCCGCGCTGTGGCTCTACGCCGCGGTCACCGGCCGCGCCGAGATCGTCGGACGCTCTTCGTACTGGGTCGGCATCATGCTGGCGGTGGTGCTGGCCTTACCGTGGCACTTGTGGGAGAGCTGGCTGCGCATCACACAGGGAGGCACCGACTACGCCGATCACCTCGGCTGGGTGCGTACCCATGATGCGTTCCTGCGGGAGCGGAGCAGTCCGTACTTTCATATCCGCACGCTCATCAACAAGTATCATCCCTGGATCCTGGTCGGCATCGTTTCGGCCCCGGCTTTCTTGTGGAGAGCTCTGCGCCGCAGGGCCGATGGTGAGGTGCTGTGCGCGTCGTGGATCTTCCTGACTCTGGCCTACATCACGGTCCTGCCGGCCAAACTGCCTTGGCACGTGCTGTTGGTATACCCGCCGCTGTCGATCACCGTCGGCTGGGCGCTGGCGCGGCTGTTCCGCGAGAGCCGGACCGTGCTGGTGACGGTGTTGTTCCTGCTGTTGATGCCTCTGCACATCCCGTATTCACGGATCTTCCATCACGATTACAGCAGGGGGATCAAGGGCATCGCGCCGACGGTGATCCTTCGGGCCGGTCCGGCGCAGCGACTCTACCTGTACGATTTTCATGATGGGCCGGCGGTGTATTTTTATACGGGTCTGGTGACCCAGTATATCGATGACGAGGCGACTTTCGAGAAAGCGGTCCAGGACGACCCGCAGTTCCAATGCCTGGTCCGACGCAACCGCCTGCATGGATTGTTGCCGATCCTGCGCCGCCATGGCATCCGTATCGCCGGGACGCACGGCGGGGTTTACTATCTCCGCAAGTCCCTGTAGTCCCGGGGATTAGGGTTGCGTCGCCAGCCCGCGGCCGATATAATAAAACATATCGGGGATCCCTATGAAGCGTCAGACGCGTAAGTCCGCCCCAAAAAAGCTACGGACACCCACCAAGCCGTCGCGCAAGCCGATCCGCAAGATCGCGCGTCGACCGGCCGTGAAGAAGACTCGTAACCCATTAATTTCCAGTAAGATAGATCTTGTTCACGATCCCGCAACAGAGCCCCATCCGGCACCGGCGCAAGAAGCGGGTCCAAGCGTCTCCTACGAGTATCAGCTGCCGAACCGATATCACGAGAACCGCGCCGTGCTACTGGTGCGTGATCCCTGGTGGATCTTCGCGTACTGGGAGGTCACGCCCGAACGCGAGTCGGAAGTGTGTGAAGCGATCCGCCGCGAGGGTCTGACGCGAGACAAGAGCGTGCTGAGGATCTACGACATCACCGGGCGCGATATGGGCTCGCCCAACGGTCACTTCGATATCGAGCTCCACTCCTTCGTGGATAACTGGTGCGTCGACGTCGGCGTGCCGGACCGGGAGTGGGTGTGCGAGGTCGGTATCCGGACCTGGGAAGGGCGCTTCTTCGCGCTGGTCCGCTCCAATGCCGTACGCACACCGCGTTTCGGGATCTCCGACGTCATCGATGAGGAGTGGATGCTGCCCGAGGAGATCGCGCTGAGACTGTACGGATATTCCGCGGGCCTGTCCGGCCGCGGCGGTTCCGAGGAGGTCCGTGACCTGGTCGAGCGGAGTCTCAAGACATTCCTCAGCGCGGGAGCATCCTCGCGCTCCGAAACGCCGTCCCCCGAACGCGGCGACAGACCTCCGGCGGAGGTCCGCTAAGGCCCAAGGACATGGAAAAAGGCTACCTCTCGATCGTCCTTCACGCGCATTTGCCGTACGTCCGCCATCCCGAGCATGAGCGTTTCCTCGAGGAGGAGTGGCTGTACGAGGCGATCACGGAGACGTACGTCCCGCTCATCCGCGCCTATCAGAACCTGTTGAACGATGGGGTGGATTTCCGCGTCACGATGTCGCTGACGCCGACGCTCCTGTCGATGTTGACCGACCCGCTCCTTCAAGCGCGTTACGTCAAGCATCTGGAGCGGCTCATCGAGCTTTCCGAGAAGGAATTGCACCGCACGCGCGGCGACGAGCGCTTCGCGCCCCTGGCCCGCATGTATCACAGGCTCTTCACCGAAACGCGGTCCATCTTCTGCGATCGCTATCACCGGGACCTCACGCGGGCCTTCCGCGAGATCGCGGATACGGGCAAGCTCGAGATCATCACCTGCGGGGCCACGCACGGGTTCCTGCCGCTCATGCAGGTGCATCCCGAGGCCGTGCGCGCCCAGATCAAGGCGGCCGCGGCCACGCATCACCGCATCCTCGGACGCCGTCCGCGCGGTATCTGGCTGCCGGAATGCGGATATTATCCCGGCGTGGACGAGTTCCTCAAGGAAGAGGGGATCAAGTTCTTCATCGTGGACACCCACGGTGTGCTGTTCGGCTCGCCCCGTCCCAAGTACGGCGTGTTCGCGCCGGTCTACGCGCGCACGGGAGTGGCCGCTTTCGCGCGGGACGTCGAGTCCTCCAAAAGCGTTTGGAGCGCGGAGGAGGGCTATCCTGGAGACTATCACTACCGGGAGTTCTACCGCGACATCGGTTACGACCTGGACTATGACTACATCCGCCCGTACCTGCACCCGGACGGCACCCGCACCAACACCGGCCTCAAGTACTACCGCATTACCGGCAGCACGCCGCACAAAGAGCCCTATGATCCCGATGCGGCGCGCCATAAGGCCGCGGAACATGCGGGTAATTTCATGTTCAACAGGGAAAAGCAGGTCGAGCACCTCGAGGGTTTGATGGGCCGCAAGCCCATCATCGTCTCCCCGTACGACGCGGAGCTCTACGGTCACTGGTGGTTCGAGGGGCCGATGTGGCTCGAGTATCTTTTCCGCAAGATCCACTACGATCAGCAGACGGTCAAGACGATCACGCCGATCGAGTACCTGGAGCGATACCCGTGCAACCAGGTGATCACGCCGTCCATGTCGAGCTGGGGCTATAACGGCTACGCGGAAGTGTGGCTCAACGGCTCCAACGACTGGATCTACAGGCACCTGCACAAGGCCGCTGAGCGCATGATCGACAGTGCCAACCGCTGGCGCGAGCCGTCCCCGCTGGAGAGGCGGGCGCTCAACCAGATGGCCCGAGAACTGCTCCTGGCGCAATCCAGCGACTGGGCGTTCATCATGAAGACCGGCACGCACACCTCTTACGCCGCCAAGCGGACCAAGGAGCATCTGGAGCGGTTCGAGAAGCTCTGGTCGTCGCTCAGCTCCGGCGGAGTGGACGCTGTCGCGCTCGAGAGCGCCGAATCGCGCGACAACCTTTTCCCGGATATCGACTACCGGATCTACGCCAGCCGTTAAATCAACCAAGGAGGAAAGATGAGCACCCGTCAGACCATGACCCTGGCCGCCTGCGCGCTGGCCCTTACGATCACCGGATGCGCCACCTCGGGCCGCAACTACCAGACCGACATCGACGCGCTCAACGCCAAGGTCGCCGCGTTGCAGGGTCAGTTGTCCCAGAAGGACTCCGAGATCTCGCGTCTTAACGACCAAGTCGGATCCAACGCCGCCGACCTCGAGCGCGCCCGCCGCGAGAAGGCCCAGCTTGAGGGCCGCCTGGACGATGCTCTGAGCAAGCTCAAGAGCGCTCCGGCCCCGGCGCCCAAGCCCGCGGCACCAGACTCCGACCTCAAGTAAGGAACGTCCGTACGGCTCATCACCGCCGAGGGGCCCGACCGGCCCTTCGGCGGTTGATTTTGGCCGACGGTGGTGGCACAATAAGGCCTTTCTCCGAAGCCACCAGAGGACATCGACAGGGGATGACGGGCGCGCCAGTGAGCACATTTTCCAAGGGACTCGAGGAGGTCGTCGCGACCGAGAGCTCCATCTGCAGTATCGATGGCAAGGGGCTCAGACTGCGTTATCGCGGATACGACATCCACGAGTTGGTGCAGCGCTCGAGCTATGACGAGGTCGTGTACTTATTGCTACGGGGTGAACTGCCGACCGCGGTACAGCTGACCGAACTGCGTCGGCGCCTGGCGGCCGAAAGGCCCTTGCCGCCCGCGGTGTCGAGGTTCATCGAGACCCTGCCCGCGGGGACCAACCCGATGGCGGTGCTGCGCACGGTGGTTTCGTACATGGCGTTGCAGGACCCGGAGTCCGAGAGCAAGGCTCCGGACGCCAACGAACGCAAGGCGCTGAGGCTCATCGCGCGCCTGCCGACCGTCGTGGCCGCGTATGATAGGCTCCGCAACGGCAAGCGGCCTGTGGAAGCGGCGGCGGATGCCGAGACCGGCACCGCGGCGTGTTTTTTGCGCATGCTCAAGGGCGCAGAATCGCGTGAGCTCGAAGTGAAGGCGCTCGATCAGTATCTGGTGCTCCTGGCCGAGCATGATCTCAACGCTTCGACGTTCGCGGCGCGCACGACGGCTTCGACGACGTCGGACATCTACTCGGCGGTCACCTCGGCGATCGGCGCTCTCAAAGGCGATCTCCACGGATCGGCCAACACGCGCTCCATGGAGATGATCCTCGAGGTCGGCTCCCCGGAGAAGGCGGAGGCGTACGTGACCTCGGCGCTCGACCGTAAGGAAAAGTTGATGGGGTTCGGCCACCGTGTCTACAAGGGCCAGGACCCCCGCGCGGACGATCTGCGCCGCATGGCCAAGGACCTCATCCGAGAGGTGCCCGAGCAGGCCAAGTGGTACGCGATCTCCGAGGCCATCGAGCGGGCCGTGAAAGAAAAGAAGAATTTGTCGTGCAACGTGGACTTCTACTCGGCGTCGGTGCTGTACAGCATCGGCATCCCGGTGGACCTGTTCACGCCGATGTTCGCGGTCAGCCGGATCGCCGGATGGACCGCGCACATCCTCGAGCAGTACGCCAACAACCGCCTGTTGCGTCCTGTCTCGGCCTATCTGGGGCCGTCGCCTCGCGCGTACGTCCCGATCCAGAACAGATAGCATCGTCTTAAGCGGAAGTGGCGGAATTGGCATACGCGCAGGTCTCAGAAGCCTGTGCCGCAAGGCTTGAGGGTTCGAATCCCTCCTTCCGCACCATCTTTTACACCCCGACTCTTGAGGGATTCGAGGTGAGCGCGCCGCCGCCAGTGGCGGAAAAGCGCCCTCTGGCGCGTCAGGCGCGCGAGTGGCCGACCCGGAGCGAGCCTCCGGTGGAGGCGAGCGCAGGGCGCTGAATCCCTCCTTCCGCACCATTTTTTACACCTAGAGTCCTGAGGGATTCGAACCCCAAGAGCATTCATGCTCTTGGGGTTCGTTGTTGTGTCCCTGACTTGCACAGGAAATCGTCCGTATAGTCCTTTGAGGTTTCTTTTTTTATTCGTCCATGACTCCCTGATCTCCCGGTCACGATCCCCCTTCGGCCTCGGGTCGACTTTTCTGGCTCCCAGGCACGATCGTCACTCGGTAAGTCGTGGGGCCCCTCGGCAAGCTCAAGCGTGCCGTCTCCCCGACGACTTACCTCGGACGGATCAGGAACTGGAGGGGAGCCGAAAAGTCGAACTCGGCCTTCGGGAGACCGTGACCGGGAGTTCAGGTCGACCGGACGCAGTCCCTTGAGGACGCGTTGAGCCGAGCGAGCTCTGCATCAACACGTCCCCTCCGGACCGCGTCCGTGGATCCAGCTACCCCCGAACGGGTGGCGGTCCTATCTTCTTGGGATTGTTCCGCGACAGGACCCGTGAGGGGGGTCGAGATAAGGGTGCAATCCGGACGGAATCATGTTAGCTTAGAGGCATGCGCAGACCTTGGAGTCTGCGTCCAACTCAAGGAGATACGGATGCCTTACGACGCCAGCCTGGACAAGCAGTTGTTCCTCAAGAGCTACGAAGCTCCCGACGGCATGAAGATCAACATCAGCGTGTACTCGTACAACAACGGCCCCAAAAAAGTACAGCTCAGCCGTGAGAGCGCCAACGCCGAGGGTGAGCCGCGCTTCGCCAAGCTCGGCCGTCTCACCAAGGACGAGCTCCAGGCCGTCCTGCCGCTCCTTCAGGAAGCGCTCAACCAGCTCTGATCCGAACGGTTCCGGCGCCTTTCCGGCGCCGGAGTTCCGGCGATATCGAACCCATGAGACATCAAGACCGCGGACGCTCACATCGCAGACCCCACACGCCCGGCACCTGGCAGGACCGCCGGGGCGCGGGCAGGGGTCATGCCGGCATGCGGCACGCGCCCCGTCCCCAAGGGGCGCCGCGCCAGGACCAGCGCCCCGATGAGGGGATGCAGCGTTTTCAGTCCGGCACCGCCGTCGACCCTTCTCCGCGGATCCGCCTCGAGGAGGGGAGCAGCGAGCTGACGATGCGCGCGATGGACCTCATCACGCCCATAGGGATGGGGCAGAGAGGGCTCATCGTGGCTCCTCCCGGCAGCGGCAAGACCACCATCCTCAGGAACCTGTGCCAGGCCGTCGCCAAGGCCTGCCCGTCGCTCAAGCTCTATTGCCTGCTCATCGACGAGAGACCGGAGGAGGTCACGGATTTCAGGCGCAGTGTCAGCGCAGAGGTCCATTGGTCCTCTTCGGACCAGACCTACGAGAACCATATCCGCGTCGCCGACCAGCTCATGCGCCGCGCGGTGTCCGAGGCCGGCAACGGCGCGGACGTGATGGTCGTCATCGATTCGCTGACGCGCCTGTCGCGCGTGCACAACGCCGGCCGCGTTTCGAGCGGACGCACGATGTCGGGTGGCGTGGACGCCCGGGCGCTCGAGGTGCCGCGGAAGATCTTCGGCGCGGCGCGCAAGATCGAGCATGGGGGCTCGCTGTCCATCCTGGCGACCATCCTCGTGCAGACGGGCAGCCGGATGGACGATCTGATCTTCGAGGAGTTCAAGGGCACGGGCAACATGGAGATCGTGCTGTCCCGGGACATCTCCAACCGCCGGATCTTCCCGGCCATCGACATCTCCCGCTCGGCCACGCGTAAGGAGGAGCTGCTCCTGGGCGCCGAGGAAACGCCGCGCGTGCACAAGCTCCGCAAAGCGCTCCTGGAGCTGGGCACCGTCGAGGCGGCCAAGACCTTGGTCGAGCTCCTGCAGAAATACCCCACCAACAAGGCCCTTCTCGAGGCCGTCGCCCGCACCCAGTCCTGAGCGGCCCCGGTGTCCGCTCGCTCCCCGGGACCTCCGGTGGTATACTCTAGTTAAGAGGGCAGAACCATGTGCAAACTGGTGCGGATCGTCCTGTCGCTGGGCCTATCCACCGCGTTCTCCGCGGCGACGCATCTGTGTTCGTTCAAGTCCGTCGCCGACACTGGGATGCCCTCCTGCCACGCCTCCGCCTCACGGTCGAGCTCCGATTGCTGTGCGGCGCCCCTCCCGGGTCCCGGTCAGAGCAAAGACGCTGACAACAAATGCTGTCTGGCTCCCGCCGATCAGCCCGGCGCTGTCCGGGCGATCAGGACCGATCTGGATCAGGCCGCGCTCGACGGGCCTGTGCCGCAGACGCGAACGCACGCCGCTCTGCGCGGCAGTTCGTCCGACCGCCTCACCCGCGAGGTCCGTCCACCGTTCTTCGTCACGTACGTTCTCAACCACACCTATTCTCTCCACGCTCCTCCGGCTGTCCTCTAGCACGCTTTTCCGTCAAGAAGTGTTAAGGACAACCGTAACCTAAAAAGGAGCACTCTCATGCGTAAGCTCATCTCCGCGGTCTTCGCGATCGCGCTCGTGATCGTGGCGGCTCAGGCCGCCCATGCCAGCGACTGCTGTGGATCCGGCGGCAGCTGCTGCGCGACGCAGGAAGCCTGCTGCGCCTAAGACGCGCGCGGGCCTGTAGTCGGCGGGCGGGGAGGAAAACTCCCCGCCCGTTCTTCATTGAGGGCGGGGTCTTGACAATAGAACGGTCGTTCTATAATCTGTGGGTAAGGGAGACCCGCGCATGCCCAGGACATTCGACCGCGCCGGAGCGCTGAAGAAACTCCGCGAGTTCTACCGTTCGCATCACCGGCCGCCGAGCTTCGATGAGATCCGCGAGCTGTTCGGCTACCGCTCCAAGAACAGCGCCTTCTGGATCGTGCGTCGTCTGATCGAGAGCGGCTTTCTCCGCAAGGACCCCAAAGGCAAGCTCGTCCTCGATCAGCTGACCGGCGTCAAGCTCCTCGGCAGTGTCGCGGCCGGCTTTCCCAATCCCGCCGAGGAAGAGCTGGTCGACACGCTCAACCTCGACGAGTATCTGATCCGCCACCCCGAGCAGACGTTCCTGGTCAAGGTCACCGGCGACTCGATGATCGACGCGGGTATCCATGAAGGGGACCTGGTGCTGGTCGAGCGAGGTCGTTCCCCTAAAGAAGGCGACATCGTGATCGCCCAGGTCGACCGCGAATGGACGCTCAAGTACTACCAGAAGAAGGCCGGCCGGCCCGTGCTCGTGGCCGCCAACGTCAAGTACCCGCCCATCGTCCCGCGCGAAGAGCTCACGGTCGGAGGCGTCGTTGTGGCCGTCGTCCGCAAGTACAAGTGACGGGTGGCCGTCACCGCTGACGTCCCTGCCGCGAGCGATCGCGCACGTCGACTGTGACGCGTTCTTCGCCAGCGTCGAACAGGCGCTCCGTCCCGAGCTGAAAGGCCTGCCCGTCGTCACGGGCAAAGAGCGCGGCATCGCCGCCGCGATGAGCTACGAGGCCAAGCGCCGGGGCGTGGTGCGCGGCATGCGCCTGAGCGACGTGCGGCGCGTCTGTCCCGAGGCGGTCGTCCTGCCCAACGACTACGAGACCTACGGCCTCTTCTCCAAGCGCCTCTTCGGGATCCTGCGCCGCTACACGCCCGACATCGAGGAGTACTCCATCGACGAAGCGTTCGTCGACCTCACCGGCACGCGCCGTACCCACCAGGCCTCCTACGAGGACATCGCCCTGCGGATGAAAGCCGCCGTCGAATCCGAGCTCGGCATCACCGTCTCGGTGGGGTTGAGCCTCACGCGCAGTCTGGCCAAGATCTGCTCCAAGGAACGCAAGCCCGCGGGGTTCGTGTGCGTGAAAGGCTACGAGCTCAAGGCCTATCTGGCCCATGTGCCGGCGGATCGGGTGTGCGGGCTGGGTCCCAACAGCGTCGCGCTCCTGGCCAAGTACGGCGTCCGTACGGTGCTCGATTACGCCTCGAGGCCCGAGGAGTGGGTGCGCCGCCTGTTGGGCAAGACCGGCGTGGAGCTGTGGTGGGAACTGCGCGGGCGGGCCGTGTACGCGGTGGAGACGGCCCTCAAAGCCCCGGCGTCGGTGAGCAAGACCAAGACCTTCACCCCGCCGTCCGGCGACCGGGAGTTCGTGCGCGCCCAGCTCCTGCGCAACGTCGAGTCCGCCTGCATCAAGCTCCGCCGCCACGGTCTGGCGCTCAAGGCCATCGGCGTGCATCTGACGACCGATGAGTTCAGGACCTCGGGGCTGTCGGCGGAGCTGTCGCGAGCCACCTCCTCGACGATCCGCGCCGTCGAGGCCGCCTCGGAGCTCTTCGTGCGTGTCTACGACCCCGCGCGCCGCTACCGTAGGACCGGCGTGGTGCTCTCGGAGCTGGAGCCGGACAGCGCGGGGCAGGCGGACCTCTTCGAGGACGCGGTGCGTCTGGCCAAGCTGAGGGGAGTGTCGGCCGTCGTGGACGAGGTCAACCGGCTCTATGGCAAACACGCCTTGCATCTGGCCGCCACCGATGGGCTGAGATCGTACGCTCAGCATCTGGGCGAGCGGGGAGACCACGCCCGCAGGAAGATCGACCTGCTCAGGGGCGAAACGCACCGTCAGCGGTTAGGGCTGCCGGTGTGGGAGGTCCGTCTGACGCGATGATCCGAGCGGCCTCCGGCCGTTCGCGCGCGCTGCAGAGGAGCCTCAGGAGCAGGCCCAGGATCACGAACACATCACGGCCCAGACGCATCTTGGAGCGCTCGCCGACCCCATAGCGGGAAGGGTGGGGCACCTGCGCCAGGCGGAAACCGGCTCGACCGAGCCACGTGAGCGTCTGGAGAGGGCGTCCATATCCACGATGGGCCAGGTCCCAGTCGAAGGCCCGCAGAGCCCGCGCCGAGATCGCCGAAAAGCCGTTCTGTGAGTCCGACAGCTCGGCATATCCGGACAGGCGCCGGGTCAGCGCGGTGAGCAGGAGATTGCCGATCAGGCGCAGGCGGGGCGTGTGCCGGCGGGAGTCCGCGGAGGACAGGCGGTCGCCTTTGGCGTAGTCGGCGGTACCCGAGGCGATCGGGTCCAGAACGAGCGGCAAGAGAGATGGATCGATCTGCCCGTCACCGTCGATCACGGCGATCGCGTCGAACCCCCGCGTGAGCGCCCAACGGTACCCGGAGATCACGGCCGCTCCGGGTCCGAGGTTGCGCTCATGTCTCAGTAGGACGATGCGGTCATCATCCCGCGCCCGGTCCAGAACGGACCGCTCGGTGCCGTCCGCACTA
Organism: Candidatus Omnitrophota bacterium; assembly: GCA_022072175.1. Lineage (GTDB taxonomy): Bacteria > Omnitrophota > Gorgyraeia > 2-02-FULL-51-18 > 2-02-FULL-51-18 > JAJVIE01. Next base: position 447,088 of record JAJVIE010000003.1, read on the forward strand.
CCGTCATCGACCACGACCACGCTGTCCGCATGGTCGGGGATGGCCCGTAGGACCGCGGGGAGCTGGTCGGCCTCCTGATAGGCGGGGACAACGACGGCGACCCGAAGCCCTCTATACAAGCGGCGCCTTCCGCGGTGTATGATGTGCGTTGACGTGCGTGCTCTCCATGACCACCCTCAGCTGTCGACCATTCGCGTCGTCTGTGCGACGCTTGCCGTCCTATCGTTGGCGGCGTTCGCCGCTTACCTGCACGCCTGGCGTTGGACCGCTTGGGGGACCGAGGGTCATGACGCGATCTTCTATCAGCGCGTGGCTCTCGAGTGGTCCCACGGACACACGGTCTTCACGCTGCCCGGCGCGGAGCTGTCGTATTTCCGTCCTGTACTGTACGCCCTGACGGGCCTGTCGTACAAGCTCCTCGGTGTCAGCGACCACACCCTCAAGATCCTCAATCTACTCTGCCTGGTCGGGACCGTCGCCTCGCTGTACGGAACGGGCCGGGTCCTGGGGGTCGGTCGGGCGTGGTCGGCGCTGCCGGCCGCCCTTTATCTTTACCTGCCCGCCGTGATCCGGCAGACCCGGGTCGAGCAAGCGCACTCCTTGCCGGCCTTGATGATGGCGTTGGCTCTATGGGCGCTCGCGCTCCATCGCAAGCGACCCAGTCTGATCCTAGCGGGGTTCTCGGCGTTGTGCGCGCACGCGGCGGCCGCATGCCATACCGATCTGGTCCTGGCCGCACCGGGACTGACCCTGTTCCTCGGGCTCGACGCTCAAGGCCGGTGGGTCGGGACCCGTCGATGGCTGGGCCGGACAGCCGTCTATACGGCGGTGTATCTGTCTCCCCTGGTGATCTATCAGGCTCTTTGGGGCCTGGATACCGTAGCCGCCATGCTCTTGACTGAAAGAGGCTACCTGCATCCCGGAAGCTCCAGCTCTTATCCTGTGCTGATGATCCAGCTGTTGGTCCGGTCGATACCGGATCTCTTGGGTCCGGCGTCGGCGCTCCTCATGGTCCTCGGGACCGCGCACCTGTGGATCCGGAGCCGTCGCGGCGAGGAGTCCGTCGCCTCCAACATGATCTGGTTGGCGCCATGGCTGTCGTACGTATTGTTGTTGGACCCTGTGGCGGAGCGCACGATCTACACGCGCCTCATCCGGGTGCTGATCCCGCTCATCCCGGGACTCTTGATCTACCTGATGCTCCGAGCTCGCTCCGTTGTCGAGCAGGCGGCGGCATCGGGTCCGAATGCCGCCCGATGGACCGCGACCATGGTGGTGATGATACTGGCGTGCGCGGTGGCGGTGGAACTGAGAGGTTTTCCGATCACGGCACGCTTCGGTCTGTACAGCGATAAACTGAAGATCCCCTACGGAGAGTACCGTACGGTCTACCGTTATCTGCACGATGAGCTGGCCGGGCGCGTCGGACCCGAAGCGAGGCTGCTCTTGGCTCCGAGCCAGTTCATGAACCCCTACGCGGCGGCCAATCTGCCGTTCTACTTCGACGGCGACAGCGTGGAGCTCCGGGGGTGTTCGGGCGAGCGAACGACCCTGGACGCCTATCTGCGCCGGCATCGGATCCGGTATGTCTATGTCGCGGCGCCTCCAACGTTCAAGCCGCATTTGGAGCGCCTCATCCGAGAACGGGTCCGGTCGCTGTGTTTGGGTGACCCCGCGACCTACGATGCCGCCGCGGAGACAGCGGAATTACTGAGGGCTCTCAAGCCCTACGGCCTGCGCCTGATCTCCCAGCATCCCGCCTACGGCACGGTGTACGAACTCCAGAACCCCGCCTGACGCTCGAGGTCGATCGACAAGCCCGGGTGTCATTATTGCTTAAAAGAAATTAGAAATTGTAATTATTGTTAGGTATAATATAAATCAATGAGAAAGAAACGCTCCCCCGCATTTGCCATCGCGGTCGTGACGCTCTTCACGGCGCTCTCGTGGGCCGTCCCGCTGTCCATGGGCGGATCGGAACTCCTCCAACGCTGGAAACTCCAGACCCGCGACCTGTTCTTCAAGATCCGACACATGTCCGTCGGCGCGCCCGAAACGACCTCGGACCTTTTGGTGGTCTCCATCGACGAGGAGTCCTGTCAGCAGCTCGAGGCGCGGTGGCCTTGGTCCAGGCGGCTCATCGCTCAGCTGATCGAAGAGCTCGATCGCGGCGGCGTCAAAGCCATCGCTCTCAATCTATCGTTCACAGGCCTTGAGAGCGGGGATCCGGAGGCCAACGATGCTCTGGCCCTGGCCATGCAGAAACACGGCAACGTCATCATCGGCGCGACGTTCGACCGCGAGAACAACGTCGTCAAACCCACGCCCATCCTCGCCGAGGCGGCCCGCCGCTACGGCTATCTTGAGAAGATCATCGACGAGGACCTGACGATCCGGCGGTCCTATCTGGTGAGGCCCTATTCGCTCAAGCGCCGCTCGTCGTACTCGAGCCAGAGCGCGGTGTTGAGGTCGGACACCTACATCGACCGTTCGTTCCCGGCGCAGGCGGTAGCCGCCGAAGCGGGGACAGGGGCGGAAGGAGAGGCGCAGTACAACAGCGATCTGCGCCTGGTGACGCTGGGCGTGCCCAACAGAGGCGTGTACGTCGAGGAGGACGGCAGTTATACCATCAACTACCTCGTGGGTGCCGAGGACCTCGCCGAAGTGCCGGCCTGGAAGATCGTGCAGGGTAAGATCGCCCGAGCCCACCTCGAGGGCAAGATCGCTCTCGTCGGCCTGACCTCAGCGCTGTTCCTCGACACCCACCCGACCCCGCTGGGCAACATGCCCGGCGTGATCATCCACGCCAACGAGCTCATCGCCATCCGCGACGGCCGCATGCTGGCGATGGTGCCGGATGTTTTCACGGCGGGACTGTCGTGGGCGATCGGCCTGTGCGTGATCGCGCTGTTCATGATGCGCAGGTTCTGGCTGGGCATCGTGGGTTTCGTCGTGGCGTTCCTGGGGTCGTTCCTCGGGGCGGAGGTGGCGTTCTTCAGCGACCGCGTGATGGAGCCCCTGATCCTCCTGGCCGGCTCCCTGATCTCGCTGGTCGTCGGTATCCTGGCCAATCTGCTGAGGCTCTTGCTCGAGAACAAGGGTCTCGAGACGACCGTGATCCACGACAAGATGACCGGACTGTACAAGTACGAGTACCTGCGCGAGTGTCTCGATGAGGAGTGGCGGCGGTGCAAGCGGGCGATGTTCCCGGTATCCGTCGTGATGACGGACCTTGATCGCTTCAAGCGCATCAACGACACGCTCGGCCATGAGGTGGGCAACCAGATGATCGTTCGGGCCGGAGAGGTCATCCGCGACAGCGCGCGGCGCTATGACATCGTCTCGCGCTACGGCGGCGATGAGTTCGTGATCCTCTTGTGGCACGCGAGCCTGGAAGAGGCCAAGGCCTATCGCAAGCGTCTCCGGGACATGTACCACGCGATGGCCGCCAAGCTGGACGACCCGATGCTCAAGGATTCCTCGATCAGTATCGGCGTTGCGACGTTCGACCCCAAGCAGGACCCCAACCACCCCAAGGATCCTCAGGAGCTGGTCGAGATCGCCGACAAGGACCTCTTCGAGGATAAGGAAAGCCGCCGCAAGCCCGGAGAGCCCCGGCGTTAGCTAGAGCGCCGGAGGCCCCGCGCTCTCAGGAGCGGACGGGTCGGTGGTATCCGGCTCCGCTTCGGTCGTCTCCGCAGGCTCGATATCGATCCCCCAGCCCTGACCGTCCGGATCCTGGATGCGGCGGATGGCCGCGATGGCCGTGGCGTTGTCGGGCTCGATGTGCAGGGCGTTGGCGAATGCCGTGCGCGCCCGGTAGTCGTCCCCGAGGATCATATAGATGCGCCCGGTCTGCAGATAGGCCCACGCGTCGTCCGGGTGGGCCAGAAGAGCGTCCTGGTACAGCCGAAGCGCCCGTCTGAAATCCCTGAGGATGATCGCTTCCTCGGCGGCCTCGTGGAGGTGGCGCACGTGCGCGTGGCGCTCTGCGTCGGGGTGGGACAGCGGCAAGTCGTCGGTGGCCCGCGCGGGCGCGGCCCACAGAACGAGGAGCATGAGCAGATGGATCGGGCGTCGGAACATCCCCACACTATAGCCGTGATGACCCCCGCCGTCCAGACGCGCCGGAAGGCGGATGCGGGGTGCAGCTGTGCTATAGTGTCGGCATGAAGGACAAGCAGAAGGACGAGAAGAACGATCCGGTCATCACGACGCACCGCGAGGCTTTCAGGGATTATTTCATCCTGGAGAGCATGGAAGCGGGGATCGTGCTGAACGGCTGTGAGGTCAAGTCACTGAGGGGCCGTCAGGCCGCTCTGACCGGGAGCTTCGCTCGCGTTGAACGGGGCGAAGTGTTGCTGTATAATAGCTACATCGCTCCCTATGAGATGGGCAACCGGGAGAACCCGGAGCCCCGCCGGACCCGCAAGCTCCTCCTGCACCGTTCGCAGATCAACAAGATCAAGTCGAGGTTCCAGGAGAAGGGGTTGGCGTTGATCCCGCTCAAGATGTATTTCAGCGATCGCGGGATCGCCAAAGTGGAGCTGGCCGTGTGCAAGGGCAAGAAAGCGCACGACAAGAGGCAGGACATCAAGAAAGCGACGGCCAAGCGCGAGATCGATCGTGCGATCAAGGGCCGCAACCGTCGTTGAAAGGGCTTGGGGGCGACAGGCATCGATCTAGCTCTTCGGGCCGAATGTAGCATGCGGAGGTTGTCGGGAGGCCTCCTTAAACACCTGACACCAACATAAACGCCAACCGTAACATCGTTCGGGTGCCTTTCGCGGCCCCGATGGCGCTCCCGCTGGCCGCCTAACCGGCTAGCCGTCCACTCATCCTCGTCTGCGGGGTGAGACCGGACGTCGACAGCAGGCTGGTCCCGTCCGGGCGTCTCCGGCGGACGGGACGAGAGCGACGGGGGCTTGCTCCGCCGTGACGGCGTCGTCCCGGTCACGGCGGGGGACAACGACGGACGACTAAGCATGTAGAAACTTCGGTTACAGGCGTTAGAGACGCGGGTTCAATTCCCGCCGCCTCCACCAGTTTGAAAGTAAACTCGAGGAAACACTAGAAGAATGTTACGTTTACAGGGATCGAGCACTTGTTCCGGCGTAATCGTTGTCTTTTTTGCCGCCCCGCTATCCTGCCTGCGCCCGTGAAAGTAAAACGGACTGTACCCACCATCTCCACTAATCACGCCAAATCAGGCGGCGCCGGTTTTCTGGGTGCCGGCCGGAAGACCGGCGACATTGATGTCCGACTTAGCTTCAAAATTGTCAGACTCTTTTCAGAAGGCCTATACGTTAGTCCGAATAAAGCCATCGAAGAATTGGTAGCCAATTCGTTTGATGCGGGCGCGCAGCGCGTCGCTATATTTTTACCCGCCAATTTACAAGCTCAAGCGTCGACCATTGCCGTTCTGGATAACGGGGAAGGCATGGATGCGAGTGGTCTAGCGCGCCACTGGCTCATTGGAACGAGCAATAAGCGCGAGCTTAAAAAATTACCCAAGAACCGCAGGCAGATCGGTAAGTTCGGTATCGGCAAACTCGCTACATATGTCTTGGCCAATCGTCTTACGCATATTTCAAAAAAGGCGGGCAGGTTCTACCAGACTTCTATGGATTTTCGAGTGGTGGACGATCGTGGCGACCAAGAGATGGAGCCCAGAGCCCCTATTAAAATCCCGCTGAATGAACTTACCGCAGCACAGGCCGAAGCGGCCCTCGCTCCTTGGATAAGTAGCCCTGCCTATAAAACTTGCGGTCTTAAAATGTTCGGGAAAGGCTCAGCTGATTCCTGGACCTTCACTATTCTTTCAGATCTTAAGCCAAAGGTGTTGGAAATCCGCCCAGGCATGCTCGAGTGGGTTTTGCGAACTGCGCTCCCGTTACGCGATGATTTTTCTATCTCTCTTAATGGCTCGAAGCTAGATCCTAGCAAAGCCGGTAAGGGACGTATCAAGCAATGGGTTTTAGGAAAAGACATTAAAGAGCTTCCAGCGCCTGCTTCAAAGGAGATCGAAGCGCGGGAAGATAAGACGGTGGACAAAGCTTCAGAATACCGTTTTGGATTTTTTCATAAAGGTTTGGGCCGCATAACCGGATACGCCGAGATTTACAAAGACCTGCTTACCGGCAAGTCGGAGGAGTGGGGCCGAAGCCATGGCTTTTTCGTGTATGTTCTCGGACGTCTTATTAATGTTGAGGATGGCCATTTTGGAATTAAGCCGGATGAACTACGTCACGGAACGTTCGGCAAGATGCGCGTCGTCATTAATATCGACGGGCTTGACGACTACCTTCAGTCAGATCGCGAAAGGATTCGAGAGGGTCCTGCCTTTGAAGACACAAAAAATCTTCTCAAGGGCATATTCAATTTTGTAAGACCGATTCTGAATCAGTATGAGGCCGGCCTAGAGCCTTCCGCTTTACTCGCGAACACCTTGTCGGCCACGCCCGGCAGTATCTCGCGCCGCCCGATTATCGAAATGGTGCGCGCGGCGCTTGAGGGTTCTGCGGTTTCGCACTACATAGCTTTGCCGCCTGAGGATGACGAGGAGGACAGGTCTTCTCTGGTCCAAAACCTCGAAAAACGCGCCGAGACTCCTGAACAGTTTGTTGCCGGTAGTCAGGTTGTATTCGAGTTTACTCCAGATCGCGGTATTGCAGTTTATGACGCGATGACTGGTGCCTTAAAGCTGAATGGTTTCCACCCGTTCGTCGCCGCTTTCTTTGATGATTTCACCAATACAACTATCGGTCTTCCGTTGGAATTATTTGCGATGGCCGAAGTGTTGTTGGAAGCTCAGCTTTTTCAATCTGGTCATACTCAAGCACAGATCGATAGCGCCATGGAAGTACGCGATCAGTACCTGCGTGACGTGGCTGCGCGTACCGGACCGCGCACGGCTTTGGCAGTCTCGAACGCCCTTCGCGAAGCTCGAAATGACAAACACCAGCTTGAAATCGAACTGGTAGCAGCATTCGATAAGCTCGGCTTCAAGGCGTCACAACCAGGCCGCAAAAGTGCCAAAGACCCAGGCAAGGATAAACCGGATGGCCTGGCTGTGGCGGTGCTCGGTGGAGATGGCAAAGGAAATTCATTACGTTACTCGGTCTCTTTAGAAGCGAAAAGTACCCAGCAGGATGGAAAGCGGGTGCCCGCGGGCGATGTTGGCGTCAGCGTGGTCGCGTTACACCGAGATAAGTTTAACGCCGAACACGCCCTGGTGGTTGCACCTTCTTTCTCTACGACGAGGGGCGTTGACGCTTCAGTGGCTCAGCAAATCGCGGAGGATCGCAAAGCCTCCCTTGCAAAAGGAGCTCCAAAGACAATCACGCTTATCACGATAGACGATTTAGCGCGTCTTGTAAGAATTGCACCTACAAAGAAGCTCGGCCTCACCAAACTTCGCGAACTCTTTCAATGCAGTCTTCCTAATGAGTGCAAGGCGTGGATCGATACTCTTGCAAACTCCCAGCCTCGCCGTGAGCCTTACAAAGAAATCATCCAGACCATTTATCAGCTTCAACAAGATCACAACGGAAATGCAGTTGAGTATTATGGATTGATGGTCGCGCTGAATGCGTTGACCCCACCCGTAAAAATTGACCTGCAAACGCTGACGGATGTATGCAGGTCTATGGCCAATATGGCCGCCGGGTATATGGCCGCTACGCCCACTGCAGTTGGCTTGGAAAATAGTCCGGCGAATGTTCTAGCGGCCGTGAATGCGGCAACGCAAGCACACCTGGCTGATAAACCAAGGGATGCGACGGTTCATGGATCAGCCAAACCTGCGGTCGTAGCAAGAGCCCGCTAGTGCTAAAGTCCCACAAAAAAACTATTCTCGAAATCCTCGGTCGCCGGCCCATCCACCCATTTCCCGCGAGGATGGCTCCCGGGATTGCGCTGGAAGCGCTCGGCGAAAGCAAAACGCCGCTCAAGGTTCTGGATCCCATGACCGGATCCGGCACCGTTCTGGCAGTCGCGCGAGATAAAGGGCATCGAGCTTTCGGCGTAGATCTCGATCCGCTGGCCGTGCTTCTAGCCGGTGTGTGGACGCGGACCGTTGACCCGAAGCCGATGCAGGACAAGGCCGCAGAAGTTCTAAGCCACGCAAGGTCGGATTTTAAGAGCCTCACTTCTGGTAGCGCTTACCCGGCGGCGAGCGATGAAGAGACTCGAGAATTTATGCGGTTCTGGTTTGATGACTATGCGCGCAAACAGTTGGCCGCGCTCTCTGAAAGGATCTTCCGCGTGCGCGATGTCGCAACTCGTGAGGTTCTCTGGTGTGGTTTTTCTCGTCTTATCATTACAAAAAGTGCAGGCGCCTCTCTTGCGATGGATTTGTCACATAGTAGGCCACACAAAGAGTTTGAGTATGCTCCGGTTAAGCCGTTTAATCGGTTTATCTCAGCGGTTGAGACGGTTGTTTCAAACTGTCCGCAGGCCGGTGCGAAGTTGGTTGGGCCCGCTGCTGTCGTGAAGCACGGCGATGCTCGAAAGCTTGATATTGAAGACGGCTCAATTGATCTGGTTCTTACCTCGCCCCCTTATTTAAACGCGATTGATTACATGCGGTGCAGTAAGTTCTCGCTTGTTTGGATGGGTTATACAATGAGTCAGATCCGTGATATTCGAGGATCTAGTATCGGAGCAGAGATTTCATCCGAAGAAGCGATGAGCGCTCCTTGGGTGAAATTATTGATTAAACAGCTCAAACTCAAATTAGCTCTTTCCAATCGCGATCACGCTATTTTAGTGAGATACGTGTGGGACATGGGCCACGCGTTGGCCGAAGTTTCTCGCGTACTTCGGTCTGGAGGGCGTGCGGTCTATGTTGTGGGCGATTCCACAATCAAAGGAACCTTTATTAGCAATTCTTCAATCGTTAGTGCAGTGGCGCAGAGCCACGGACTTTCGTTGGTGTCGAGCCAATCGCGCGCTTTACCAGCCAATCGTCGCTATTTGCCGCCGCCAAAAAAGGGTATTTCGAGTCAAGCAATGGATACAAGGATGCGGCGAGAAGTTATTGTAGAATTTAGTAAACCGTAAAAGGATGGCGAGTTTACCGGTACAAACCGGCCCGCCTCCACCAATATGACACAACCCCAGCGGCGTAAGCCGGTGGGGTTGTGTCATATCTAGCGGCGGGAATTGAAGTGAGCGCGCCGCCCGTCTTCGTCCTGCACAGGGAGTCTTCCTCATAGTCATTTAGGGGTTATCCCCAAAGGCACCGACGACCCCCTGATATCCCGGTCACGCTCTCCCTTCGGCCTCGAGTCGACTTTTCTGGCTCCCAGGCACGATCGTCACTCGGTAAGTCGTGGAGCCCCTCGTCGGCGGGTCCTATCTTCTTGGGGCTGTTCCGCGACAGGACCCGTGAGGGGGCTACAGAAGAGTCTTGAGAGAGCGGGGGCGGGGCGATACAATGAGCCCTCACACACAAGGAGAGGCATGAGCCCTAAGCAGAGAGCGGACGTGCTGGTCTGGGTCGACCTGGAGATGACAGGTCTGGACCCGCGCAAGTGCAAGATCCTCGAGATCGCGGCGGTCATCACCGACAGCGACCTCGAGGTGCTCGCTCAGAGCCCGGCCATCGCCATCCACTACAGCGACAAGGTCCTCGACGGCATGGAGGCCTGGAGCCGCTACCACCACAAGAAATCCGGCCTCACCGACGCTTGCCGCGCTTCGCGCGTCGGCCTCAAGAGAGCCGAGGAGGCCATCCTCAAGTTCGTGAAGGGCTACTGCAAGCAGAAGACCGCGCCGCTGTGCGGCAACACGATCTGGCAGGACCGGCGTTTCCTCGTCAAGTACATGCCCAAGCTCGAGTCGTACCTGCACTACCGCACCATCGACGTCAGCTCCATCAAGGAGCTCGTCCAGCGCTGGTACTCCGCGGACTACAAGATGCCGCGCCAAAAGAACCAGACCCACCGCGTGCTCGACGACATCCTCGAGTCCATCGAGGAGCTCCGGCACTACCGCAAGAAGGTCTTCGTCCAACCGCGTTGAAACCCTCGCTGTTCCCGGTCTCGGAGGGCACTTATCGGGCTCTTGAGGAGCGCATGAAGCGGCTCGGGATCCGGTGGGAGGAGATCGAGGAGAGTTTCATCCGCTCCGGCGGGTCCGGCGGACAGAACGTCAACAAGGTCTCGACGTGCGTGGTCATGCGTCATCTGCCGACCGGCACGGAGGTCCGCTGTCAGCGCGAACGCTCTCAAGGCCTCAATCGATTCCTGGCTCTCCGGGCCCTCGTCGACCGTATCGAGGCCGCCCGTCTGGGCGCGGCCTCGATGGAGCGCCAGCGTATCGAGAAGATCCGCCGCCAGAAGCGCAAGAGGTCCCGCCGCGCCAAGGACAAGATGCTCGAAGGCAAGCGCCATCGCTCCGAGATCAAATCCCAGCGCGCCCAGCCGCGCGGAGGGTGGGACTAGGACTCGAGGATGGACAGGCCCCGCTCGGCGGCCTCGCCGAGCGGGTCGATGCGTAGGGCCTCTTCGAAAGCCCTCTTGGAAGCCACGATATCCCCGGCGATCAGGTGCGCGTAGCCGAGATGGGTGTAGTGTTCGGCGCTGGGCTCCTGCAGGATGAGATTCTCGTAGAACGGCACGATCTCAGCGGCGTTGGCCGGATCGATGTGCACGGCGTTGGCGAAGGCCTGCTCGGCCCGGTCATAGCGGCCCATGAGCACCGAAGTGTGCCCCAGGATCATGTAGGCCTCATCGTCCTCCGGATCGCGCAGAAGGATCTCTTCGTACAGCGCCGCGGCTTCCCGCAGACGGTCCTGGGACACCAGCTCAAGAGCGCGCTCGTGCATCTGCTTGAGCGAAGCCTCCATCTCCTCCAGGTCGAGGCGGCGCTTGGCCTCCTCGGCCAGACGCCTGCTGACCAGGTCCTGGAGAAAGCCTCCCGCCTGCTGTTGGAGGGGCAGGAGCGCTCGCAGTTCGACCGAACGCTCCTCGAGGACCTTGAGCTTGGCCTCAAGAGCCTCCAGACGGCGGTTTTCGACAGGGTCGGGGTCGCGACCCAAGAGCGAAGCGCGGTATTCCATCGCCTCGACCCGCGCGCGATCGACCAGGCGTTCGTTGGTCTCGAGCTGTTCTTGGGCGGTCGGTGCGGCCGGGGGGTTCGCGAGGGCCGGCGTCAGCGCGCAGAGCGCCCCGAGGAGCGCGCAAGCCGCGGCTCGCATCAACACCCCGCTTGGAGGTATACTATGCCAACGTGCCGGGAGGTCCCGGCCGACACAGGGGGAGGGACGTACCGTATGATCAGCGCGGATGAGGTTCGTCAGATGGTGCTCCAGGCCCTGCCCGGCGCCGTGGTGAGCGTGCGCGATCTGACCGGCACCGGCGACCACTGGGAGATCTCCGCGGAGGGCCCGATGTTCAAGGGTCTGACGCTCATCGAGCAGCATCGTCTCGTCCACGCGGCCGTCGCGTCCGAGATGGACCGGAGGATCCACGCGATCCAGGTCCGCACCCGCGCCGTCTGAGAGCGACGCGCCAACACAGGAGAACAGCATGTCCGATCCTACCATCGAGCGTATCGAGCGGGAGATCCGTTCCAGCAAGGTCGTTGTTTTTGGCAAGGGCACGCCGCAGTCGCCGATGTGCGGGTTCTCAGCGGCGGTGTTCGAGCTCTTCCGCAAGATCGGCGTCAGCCACCACACCGTGGACATCCTGGCCAACCCCGACATCCGCGCCCAACTGCCCGCGTACTCCAACTGGCCGACTTTCCCGCAGGTGTTCGTGGACGGCAAGCTCATCGGCGGCTGTGACATCGTGCACGAGATGCACCAGCGCGGAGAGCTCGAGCCGCTCGTCAAGTAGACCCTCTCAGCCGAGGTTGCGGAGCTGGCGCTCCGCGTCGACGAGGTCGCGGTTGATCTTGTCGAAAGCCGCTCCGGCCGCCTCGCGCAGGCGCGCGGAGGCGTGCGGCGCCTGACGGATCTGCCGCAACAGCTGGATCACCATCCGGAAATACCGGATGATCTCACCCTCGTCCACGTCCGTGTGTTCCGCAAGGTCCATGAAGCGGCACCCGCCCATCCACGCTTCGAGCGCTCGGGCCAGGTGGAAATGCGGATGCTTGGTGTAGGGCCACACGCGGTGCTGGGCCTCCTTCTGATGGACTCTCCGCAGGAAACGTTCCGCCTGCCGCGCCACGGCGACCATGTTGGGCGGCAGTTGGGGGCAGAACTGGTTCTTGCGCGGCTCGAACACGAGCGAGCACAAGAGGATGGACAGCCCCAGAGCGTCCAGCTGGTCGAGCGCGCCGCCTTCCATCATCTCCGAAAGAATGAGCTCATAGCCGTACATCCATGAGGCGAACTGGCCTTTCTGGGTCAGCCCGTCGGGTCCGGTGTGGCCGAGGTCGCGCAGGAGCGCGAGCTTGCGCTCGATCGCCGCCACACCGCGCTGGCGGCCCTTCTTGTTGGACTGGAAGTGATGGAACGACCTCGGGTAGATCTCGAGCAGGCGCTGGCCGAACTGCGCGTAGAGGTTGAGCAGTGTGGCGTAGCAGGAGTTGAACTGGCTCTCGATCGGCTCGGGCTGGCTGTACACGACCTTCTGCACCGTGGCTGCGGGGATCATGTGGGGGTTGACGCGCGAGTACACGTAGCCCTCGGCGTCCATGCCGCGCCGCCCGGCGCGACCGGCCATCTGGAAATAATCGCGCGTGCGCAGATAGCCGAAGTGCGTGCCGTAGAACTTGCGCAGTTCGTCGAACACCACGGCCTTGGCGGGCATATTGATGCCGATGGCGAAGGTCTCGGTGGTGAAGATCATCTTGATGAGGCGCGAGGTGAAAAGGCGCTCGATGACCTCCTTGAGCGTCGGCAGCATGCCCGCGTGGTGGAAAGCCACGCCCTTGTGTATCAGGCGCTTCATGTCCGCGGCGCTCGGCTCGCGCGAGAGCTCGAACCTGTCGAGCAGTTCGTCATAGGAGCGCGCGACCTGGACCCGCTCCTCGGGGGTGAGGAAGTCGAAGCGCTCCTGGTCCCAAGCCAGCTCCTCGGCGCGCCGCCGGCCGAACGCGAAGTACAGGCAGGGAAGGCGGCCTTTTTCGATCAGGTGCCGCACAAGGTCCTCGGTGCGGTTGGGGTGGGCTCGGAGCTGGCGCTCCCAGCGCTGTGGTCCGCCCCGGTGACGATGGGGAGGGCGATGACCGCCGCTGCGGTGACCGCCGTGCTCGGAGGGCCAGTTGTCACGGCCCATGTAGCCATCCCTGCGCAGCTCCCGGATGTCGTCGTAGATGCGGTTCTGGCACTGGAAGAGGTGTACGAGCGGCACCGGCCGGTGCGTCTCGATGATCACCTCGATCGGGTGGTCCAGGATGCCCCGGATCCACTCGGCGACCTCTTCGATGTTGGGGGCGGTGGCCGACAGCGCGATGAGCCGCACCTGCTCGGGGGAGAACATGATCGCCTCCTCCCAGACGGTGCCGCGCTCGGCGTCGTCCAGATAGTGCACCTCGTCGAAGATCACCCAGCGGGTGCTCTTGAGCCGCTCGGGGTCCTCGAAGAGCTGGTTGCGGTAGATCTCGGTGGTCATGATCACGATGGGGGCGTCGGGGTTGAGGCTGACGTCGCCGGTGAGGATGCCGACCTTGTCGGGGTAGCGGGCGGTGAAATCCCTGAACTTCTGGTTGGACAGCGCCTTGACCGGGGCGGTGTAGATGGTGCGTTCGCCGGCGGCGAGGGCCTTCTGGATCGCGTACTCGGCGATGGCGGTCTTGCCCGCGCCGGTGGGGGCGGACACGAGCACCGAGCGGTGCTGGTCGATGGCCGCGATGGCGCGAGCCTGGAACGGATCGTAGCGCATGCGTTCAGTATACAGCGGAGGCGGGCGTCTGTGGTATAAATGACGCAGACAACGTGCGTATCCCGACGCTTGCGACCCTCTTGATCTGCCTGTCCGCCGGGTCGGCCTCGTGTCCCGAGGCCGCCGCGGGGTCGGGAGGCGTGTCCTTAAGAGAACGCGCCGCGCTGACGGGCGTTCCGTACCGCTATGACGCCGCGCGGCGCTTGGCATGGATCGGCCAGGCGGAAGCGGAGACCGGGTTTCTGGTCGGCAGTCGCTACGTCTGGGTCGGTGGACGTCTGCGGCGCTTGAACGCTCCGGCCGCTCTGGCTCCGGACGGTATGGACGTAAGAGTGCCTGTCGACGCGGAGCCGTATCTGCCCGCCGTCCACCCGGCACCGAAGAGCGCAGGAGCCGCCGCGCCGGAGCGCGCGTTCACGGTGATGGTGGATCCCGGGCACGGAGGCAAGGATCCCGGCGCCAAGACGCCGGACGGCGGTCTCGAAAAAGACATCGCCCTGCGCATCTCGCTCGAGATCGCCGCCAAGCTCCGCGAGCGGGGACTGCGCGTTCTGATGACCCGGCGTACCGATGAGTGGGTGGAGCTCGAGCGGCGGCCGCAGTTGGCCAACGAGCATGGCGCCGACCTGCTGGTCAGCGTCCACGCCAACGCATCGGAGAGCCCCTCGCTCGGCGGTTTCGAGATCTACTATCTGTCCGAAGAGGTGGACGACACGGCGCTTGCTGAGAGCCGGGCGCGTGATCGCGCGCCGCGTACGCCGTCGGGCGCTTATGCCTCAGGCGGAGCCGCGCGGACCATCGTATGGGACCTGGTGGCCTCCGAGAACAGGCGCCGGTCCGCGGGTCTGGCCGAGGGCATCACGCGGGAGGTCGGGGGAGCCGTGACCACCGAGGCCCAGCGCGTACGTCAGGCGCAGTTCAGGGTGCTCAAGCTCGCGGACTGTCCGGCGGTGCTCGTGGAAGCCGGGTACCTGACGCATGACGGCGATCAAGCGCGTCTGACCGACCCTGAGTATCTGGGGCGGCTGACGGACGCCATCGTGGCGGGATTGGGCAACTATATCGACACGCTGCGCTCTCCGGGCGCGGCGTCGGCGGAAAGGGATCGATGAAGAACGGCAAAAGAGGCGCTGAGGCGCCCATCGGGATCTTCGACTCGGGCATCGGAGGGTTGACGGTGCTCAAGGAACTGCGGCGGGAACTGCCGTCGGAGGACGTGGTGTACTTCGGCGATACGGCGCACCTGCCGTACGGCACCAAGTCCAAGGAGACCATCACGCGGTTCTCGCTCGACAACGTCCGTTTCCTGCGCGCTCAGGGCGCCAAGATGGTCGTCGTGGCCTGCAACACCGCCTCGTCGCTATGCCTGGACGTGCTCAAAGAGAGGTTCGATGTGCCGGTCATCGGCGTCATCGAGCCGGGCGCCCGTCAGGCGCTGTCGGTCACGCGCAACGGCCGCATCGGCATCATCGGCACCAAAGCCACCATCGGCAGCGGCTCGTACGAGGCCTGTCTCAAGCGCCTGGATCCGCGGGTCAAGGTCTACAGCGAGGCCTGCCCGCTGTTCGTGCCTCTGGTCGAGGAGGGGTGGCTCGACGGCGACATCACCCAGCGGGTGGCGCGCTCGTACCTGGAACCGCTCCGGTCGTTCAAGATCGACACGCTCATCCTCGGGTGCACCCACTATCCGCTCCTGGCGCGAGTCATCCAGAAGACCATGGGTTCCCGGGTGCGCCTGGTCAACTCCGCGGAGGAGACCGCCAAGGAAGCGCGTCAGCTCATCGTCCGGCTCAAGCTGCGCAGAGAAGGTCGGCCCGCTCAAGCGGACATGAGGTTCTATGTCTCCGATGAGCCCGAGCAGTTCCGGGTCTCGGGCGAGCGTTTCCTGGGGCGCCCGGTGCAGTCCGTTGCCAAGATCGGTGATCACCTCGCTCCGGCGCGCGCTTCCTCGCGCCGCACCACGGAGACCGCGTCCATCGCGGAGCTGTTGACCGGACATGTACGAGATCGCTCTTGAGGGGTCGTTCTCAGCGGCGCACGCCCTGCGGCTCTACGACGGCAGTCTGGAGCCGAGGCACGGGCATGACTTCAAGGTCCGGGTGGTGCTCGGCGCTCCGACGCTGGACGGCATCGGGGTCGTCGCGGATTTCGAGGAGATCAAGCCGGTGTTGATGCGCCTGTTGGCCCGTTATGACGGTAAGGACCTCAATCAGCACGCGGATTTCGGTCAGCCGGATTGGAACCCCTCCACAGAGAACATCGCGCGTCGCGTCTGCTTGTCGCTCGAGAAGGAGTTGGGGCGTTCGCGCGCCCGCGTGCGCCGTGTCACGGTCTGGGAGACGCCCGACGCCAGCGCGACCGTCGACGGGAGCGGAGCGTGAGTCTCTGGGGCGCGCGCCCGCGCCGCTTGACCGATCGCTCGACGTCCACCGAGATCAGCGAGGTGTTCTCCTCTCTGCAGGGCGAGGGTCCCTATCTGGGCGTGAAGCAGATCTTCGTGCGCCACGGCCGATGCAACATGCACTGCGGCTACTGCGATGAGCTGGAGAAGATGCGGGAGGAGCGCTTCGACATCGTCACGCTCGAGGAACTGTGTTCCCGTATCGACGCGCTCGAGATGGAGCGCGGACCGCATCACTCGGTCTCTCTCACCGGCGGCGAGCCGCTGGCCTATGCGCCGTTCCTGCGCAACCTCCTGCCGCGCCTCAAGGAGAAGGGCTATCGCACCTACCTCGAGACCAACGGCACCCTGCCGCGGGAGCTGGAGAGCGTCCTCAGGTGGTGCGACATCATCGCGATGGACCTCAAGCCGCCGACGAGCACGGGGGACAGGGCTTTCTGGCAGGAGCACAGGGCTTTTCTCAAGACCGGCCTGGCCCGCGAGCTCTTCGTCAAGGTCGTGGTCACGCCGGAGACGGGCGTGGAAGAGATCGCACGTTGCGTTGATCTCGTGGCCGACGTCAATCCGCATGTGCCGTTCATTCTGCAGCCCTTGACCGCCGCGGGGTCCGGTCCCGACAAGGCCGCCATGGCGCTCATCGAGTCAGAGCTCTTCGACATCGCCAAGTCGCGCTTGAGCGACGTGCGCGCCATCGCTCAGATGCACAAGATCTGGGGTGTGCGTTAACGAACTGTTATCCGCAAAGGGCAGGTTCCGGTGCGGGGGCGCAAAGACGGGGCATTGCAGATAGCGGTTCCCAAGCTTGCGGTTTGAAGTCCGGAAGCCGTAACGATGGTCCCATGATCAACGAAGTAGGCGTGACGGTCCTCAACAACAGCGGCGCGTTAGCACGAGCTCGATCATGAAAAAGATCGTTTGGGTTGAATTGATCTTGCTGTTCGCATCCATCCTGATATTCAGGAGCGTCTGGATCTTCTTGGACACGTTCGCCTGGGCTTCCTCCGGCGTAGGGCTGGCGATACTGTTGATGGTCGGGCTGGTGGCGTCGGTCTGCGCGTTAAGAGAGATCAACAGGGGTAGTTGAAGTGGACTGGGTGTGGTTCTTTGCCGGCCTGTCGATCCTGATCGTTGGCGCGGAAATGCTGGTCCGCGGCGGCGCTTCGTTCGCGGCTCGGGTCGGTGTGTCTTCACTGGTGATCGGTCTGACCATCGTGGCTTTCGGCACCAGTTCGCCGGAGGTCGTTGTCAGCGCCAAGGCGGCTCTTTCCGGCGACTCTGAGATCGCCATCGGGAATGTCGTCGGCAGCAACATATTCAACGTGCTGTTCATACTTGGCGTTTCGTCCCTCATCCGTCCGCTCCAGGTCTCCCGGCAATTGGTCAGATTCGACGTTCCGGTCATGATCGGGACGTCCATCCTGGTCTTGGCGCTGTCTCTGGATGGGGTGCTCGGCAAGACGGATGGGCTGATCCTCCTGGCGGGCATCGTCGTTTATACCGTCACGGTCATCCGTTCGGCCAGGAAAGAAACGAATACGGGCGTTCTGAGAGAGTATGAATCCGAATACGGGCTGAAACAGAGAGCGGGGTCGTGGTTAAAGGACGTTGTTCTGATCGCCGCCGGCCTCTCAGCGCTCGTTCTCGGTGCCCGCTGGTTCGTCGAGGGCGCGGTGGGGATCGCCAGGAGCCTCGGGATCAGCGAGCTGGTCATCGCTCTTACCATCGTGTCCGCGGGAACGTCGATGCCGGAAGTCGCCACTTCGATCATGGCGTCGATCCGCAAGGAACGGGACATCGCGGTCGGAAACGTCGTTGGGAGCAATATCTTCAACGTCTTGGTCATCTTGGGCATCGCGAGCCTATTGGCCAAGGGGGACGGTCTTGTGGTGGCGCCGGGCGTTATCGACTTCGATCTTCCGGTGATGATCGCTGTCGCCGTGGCCTGCCTGCCCATTTTTTTTACAGGACGCACGATCGCCAGATGGGAAGGGGTGGTTTTCGTATTCTATTACGCGGCCTACGTCCTTTTTCTGGTCCTCAGATCATCCGAACATGACCAGCTCCCTCGCATGAGCAGTGCGATGATGTCCTATGTCGTACCGATCACCTTGCTCACTGCGGCCGTCATCTCTTTTCAGTCACGCTCAGGGAAGAGCGCCGAATGACGCGGCTTGGGGATCGCCGGGCACGAGCGATCCTTCTGCCCGTTTTCATAGCGGTCTGCCTTGCTATCGGCTGGCTGGGGGGTGTCGCCACGGGATCATCGAGGGCAGACTGGTATGCCGATCTTCTAAAGCCGCCCCTTAACCCCCCTGATCGGGTCTTCGCGCCGGTCTGGGCGATCCTCTATATCTTCATGGCGGTAGCGGGTTGGCGACTGCTGATCCTGCGCAACCCTTGTAGCAACAATTCACTCAGGGCCCTGTTCGCCGCTCAGCTGGTTCTGAACGGTGTGTGGTCGTTCTTGTTCTTCGGAGCGCGCAGTCCTCTGGCCGGACTGGTCGATATCCTGGCGCTCTGGGCTTGTCTTCTGATGTTGATCCGAACAGCCTGGGTCAAGGATAGGGTTTCCGGGTATCTTCTAGCCCCGTATTTTCTGTGGGTCAGCTTCGCGGCTTATCTCAACGCGGGGATCTGGTGGTTGAACCTCTCAAGATGAAGATCCTTCTCACCGGAGCTTCCGGCTATGTCGGGGGGCGCCTCCTCAAGAAGCTCGAAGGCAGTGGCTATGCCGTGCGCTGTGTGGCCAGGCGGCCCGAGTTCTTGAAAAATTCCATCGGACCAGCGACCGAGCTCGTTCAAGGCGACCTCCTCGACCGGGATTCGATGCAGAAGGCCCTGGCGGGGGTCGATGTGGCCTATTATCTGGTCCATTCGATGGGCAGTAAGGGGGTTTTCGAACAGGAAGAGAGGATCTCCGCGGCCAATTTCGCGTCAGCGGCCAAGGATGCCGGTATCAAGAAGATCATCTACCTGGGCGGGATCAGCCATGGGAACGAACTGTCGGCTCACCTGAAGAGCCGGCAGCAGGTCGGCGCCATTCTGCGTGAGTCAGGCGTGCCCGTGATCGAGCTCAGGGCATCCATCATCATCGGATCGGGCAGTCTTTCGTTCGAGATGATCCGAGCTCTCATGGAAAGACTTCCGGTCATGACCACCCCCAAATGGGTCAACGTCATGGCCCAGCCGATCTCGATCGAGGATGTGATCGCGTACCTTCTCGGATCGGTCGAGCTACCGGCCCATGAAAGCCGTACCTTCGAGATCGGCGGGCCCGACAGGATGTCCTATCTGGACCTGATGAAAGAATATGGCCGCCAAAGAGGCTTGAGGCGCCTCATCGTTCCGGTGCCCGTGCTGTCCCCCGGATTGTCGAGTCTTTGGCTCGGGCTGGTGACGCCCTTGTACGCGCGGGTCGGAAGGAAGCTCATCGAAAGCATCCGACACGAAACGACCGTTCACGATAGCGAGGCTCTCCGCGTCTATTCCGTCAAGCCCATGCCGATCCGCGAAGCCATTGAGCGCGCGCTGAAGAACGAGGACCAAGAGTTCGCCCTGACGCGCTGGTCGGATTCCTCGTTGTTGGTGGCTCGCCGTAATTGGGGTGGAGCCCGCTTCGGGAGCAGGCTTATCGACTCGCGGCGCAGAGAGGTGCCGGTCGATAGCCGCAAAGCGTTCGCCGTCATCGAAAGCATCGGCGGCAAGAACGGCTGGTATCATGCCGACCTGCTGTGGCGCTTGAGAGGGACGCTGGATGTCCTTGCCGGCGGGGTCGGGATGCGTCGCGGCCGCAGGGATCCCCGCAAGCTGAGGGTGGGTGACGTGGTCGACTGTTGGAGGGTGGAGCGTTACGAGGCCGGCAGGAACCTGCGCTTGAGCGCGGAGATGAAACTGCCGGGAAGGGCCTGGTTGGATTTCGAGGTCCAGCCGGACCCGCGGGGATGCGTGGTCACCCAGACCGCGCTTTTTGACCCCGTAGGGTTGTCGGGACACTTGTACTGGTATCTCGTGTGGCCCTTACACCAGTACGTGTTCGAGGGGATGTTGCGCGGGATCGCCCGGCGCTGCCTTGATGCCGATCAGGGCAATGCTCTTGACCGGTATGATAGAACAGCTTCATCCGGACAGGTGTCCGGGACCGGAGGTGTCGAGTGAACAGGCGGGTCCGCGAGGTCGTGATCGGTTCTCACAACAAGGACAAGGCCAAGGAGCTGGCGGGGCTTCTACGCGGAACGGGCATACGGGTGCTGACGCTGGCCGATTTTCCCGATTGTCCGGAGGCGGTGGAGAGCGGGCGCACGTTCGAGGCCAACGCCCGCATCAAAGCCCGCCTGTACTCCAAGCACACGCGGCGCCTGACGCTGGCCGACGACTCCGGTCTCATGGTCAACGCGCTCAACGGCAAGCCCGGGGTGTACTCGGCCCGCTTCGCGGGGGAGCGGTGCACCTACGCGGACAACAACCGCAAGGTCCTGGAGCTGCTGCGGGGTCAACCGCGGCCCAAGCGCGGGGCCAAGTTCGTGTGTGTGGTGGCGCTGTACGACTCGGGCCGAGCGGTGGGAGTGGTCCGGGGTGTCTGCTCGGGGCGCATCGCTGTCGCCGAGAAGGGACGCCACGGGTTCGGCTATGATCCGGTCTTCATCCCCTCGGGACAGGCGCGGACGTTCGCTCAGCTGGGTCCGCGCGGCAAGGCCCGCGTGAGCCATCGCTCAAGGGCTCTGCGCCGGGCGCTCCGCAAGATCCTCTCTTACCGCCCGCCGCTCTGAGCCCGCCCGGCCCCCGCCTTGGTATAGGTTGGAGCGGCCATGGTACCGCCGATCCGGTACTCCGAGATGAGGTTGGAGGCCTGGTTGAGCACCAGCGGCACGATCCCGCCGGCGTCCATCGCTCCCTGATACACGTCGCTCGAGTACTGGATGGACATCATCAGGTCGAGTTCCTGACGGAACGACACTGATCCTCTGAGCGACAGGTCCACCGTCGATCCCATCAGCGTCAGGTCCTGTGTCCACAAACGCCCGTCGCGCAGAGCGAACGTCGCGTTAAGGTCCTCGAAAACGACGTTGTCCAGCCCCTCGACCTTGACGAGCACGAGCTCTCCCATCTGTTTGAACTGCGACGTCTCCCAGAGGTGACCGTCGCGGATGGTCAGTGCTCCCTGGCCTCGTAGCGACGAGGTTTCTCCGACGCGACCGGAGAACGTCGACTGAAGGATCGCGGTGCCGGCGAGTTTGGGGTCTTTGGAGCCGAGCGAGCGGCCGAGGCGGGCGACGTCGATGTTATTGGCGTGCAGGCGCCCTTCATAGGAAGGTATCGCGCGGTCCAGATCAACGAGGACCTTGGCTCCGAGATAACCGCCGTACGGCGCTGCTTGGATATAGGGGATGTCCAGCTTGCGGTCGCGCATGCGGACCTGCGCGCGGAGCCGGTCGAGCTCCAGGCGGGCGAGCTCGACGCCGGGGCTTTCCAGGTCCATGCTCAGCGCCCAGTCCTTGGGCCGGTCCCAGTAGCCGTCCAGCCGGTAGTAACCTGACACATCCCCGGAGACGGAGAGGTCGCGCAGGGCGGGCTGGCGATCGGCGAACTCCTCACGGGCGGCCCGAAGGTCCGCCGACAGCTCGCCCTCGACGCTCAGGTAGGGATCCTTGAGGTCCTTGATGCGTCCCTGCACGCCCAGCTTGAGCCCGCGGGTCTCATAGCGGCCTTTGAGGATACGCAGGTCCTGTCCATCGGTCCGGTACTCGGCTCGGGCCTTGAAGCGCGCCGTCGACAACTCGAAACGGCCGTCGGTGTTCGCGGCCTTGGGGATGGACAGTTCCATGCGATAGGCGGCCGCGCCGTGCTTGAAGCGGGCTCCCTTGACCGTGATGCCCGAGTCGTTGACATCGATACGGGCGGACAGGTCCGTCAGCCGCAGGCCCGAACCGGAGTGGTGCAGTTGAGCCTGCTCAAGGACCACCGCGTGTTCCTTGGTCGCGGATACGCCGCCGCCCTTGAGCGAGCCGCGCAAGCGGGTCGTGGCGTGGCAGGGTCCATCGATGTGAAGTCCCGAGAAGAGCCGCTTCTGGTCCTCCGGGAGCACAGCAAGCAGGGAGTTGATGCGGGTCGCCGTCTTGACCGTCAGGTCGAGCGTCAAGTCCTTGAACGAACGAACGGTGCCGTCGGCTTGGAAGGGGAGCCCCCGGAACGTGCCCTGGACGCTCCGGATCTCGATCAGGTCGGGCGAGAGCGCCGCCTGGCCGCTGAGCGCGTCCAAGCGCCCGATATCCTTGCCCAATCCGGTGGCCGTCAGACGTTCGAACTGAAGGACCGCCCGGAAATCCCGCACGCTCCTGTCGTCCGGGTCGAAGACGCCCGAGATGTCCGCGCGGGTCTGGCCGGTGAACGCGGAGGAGGAAACGCACAGGTCCGCTCCGGACAGATGCGCCTGCGCCCTGAAGGCCATGCCGTGATCCTCGGCGCGGCCAACGCGGGCGCTGAGCGCGTAGCGGGCCTTCTCCAGTCGTATCGAGCGGCCCTGCTGGAGGCGCGAGGCCCAGTTCGGCAGTCGCTTACCATCGACCCTCAACACGAACTCATAGGCCGAGCTCTTGAGATCGTAGGTGCCTTCCAGCCGGATGTTCGTGTAACGGTCCTCTCCGAGCTCGACCTTGCCCGACAGCCGCACGACGGGAGGCCGGCGGAAAGCGATCCGGAGGTCCGCCGAGCGGACCCGCTCGATGATGGGTGAATCGGCGGTCTCGCGGATGGTCATGATCCCGCGGCGGACCTCCACCTGCTCCAGATAGACGTTCTCGGGCAGGAGCATGTCAGGGCCGTGGGCGATCTGGCGCAGGGAGGGCGCCCGCTCCGTTCCGGCAACAGGAACCTCGATCTGGCCGGAGATCCGCGTCATCGGAGGCGCCTCCTGTGGTCGGGGTTTACGGCGCAAGGTATCGAGGCGCAGGTCGTAGGCGGGACGATCGAGGTAGAGGTTCTGGATGACGATGCGTTTTTCGCGGAAGAACGTGATGGCGCTGAGATTGATCGCCAGGGCACGGGCCTTGAAGAGCGGCCGGCCCTGCAGGTCCCAGATCTTGACCTGCTCGAAGGTCAGGCCCCGGAAGGGCAGATAAATGGCTTTGGAGAAATCGACCCGCACGCCCAGATGAGGTCCCACGCGCTCGAGCGCGTAGGGCTTGAGGTCCCCCGGCAGGAGACCGAAATGCAGGTACGCTCCGGCCAGAGCGGCGATGATGCCGGTGAGCACGGCGATCCGGCGAAGGGGGCGTCCGCGGGATTTCATGGAGAGGGATTATAGCATAGCGGACTGAGGGCAGGCCGTTCCTTGACCGTCCCGGGAGCATCCCGTATAATGCGCCCATCCTTGATCGGCGTCCAGACGGAGGCATGCGCTCATGGCCAAAAGCCGCACTCGCGGGATCTATCCCGGCACGTTCGACCCGGTGACCTACGGTCACATCGATCTCATCCGCAGAGCGGCGGGGATCTTCGATGAGCTGATCGTCGGCGTAGCGCACACCAGCGGTATGGACAAGGACCCTCTGTTCACCGTGCCGGAGCGTATCGATCTCATCCGCAGGTCCATTCACGGGGTGCGAGGGGTGATCGTCGAGGATTTTGACGGTCTGGTGGTGGACTACGCTCACCGCCGCGGCGCCACGGCGCTGGTGAGGGGAGTGCGCATGCTCACGGATTTCGAGTACGAGTTCCAGATGGCCTTGACCAACCGCCGCATGGCCGAGGTCGAAACGATCTTCCTGATGCCTCACGAGTCCTACGCGTACATCTCCAGCCGCATCGTCAAGGAAGTCGCGCGTCTCAAGGGTGACGTCCGGGCGTTCGTGCCCGAGCATGTCCGCCGGGCGGTGCGGGCCAAGTACGCCTCCGGCCGCCGCGCCTCCTGAGATCCCCTGCCACGACACAAGGCAACAAGGATACCGAGATGAAATTCTGGTTAAAAGACTTCAAAGATGACAATCAGAGCGTTCGTATCAGCGAGGACATCGACCCCAAGGCGCTGGACTTGGACACGACCGTCATGCAGTTCCCGGATGTGATCGCGCTGGACGCCGAGGCCTGGCGCGCGGGGGACGAGCTGACCGTGCAGACGCATCTTGAGGGAGAGCGCAGGTTTACGTGCTCCAAGTGCAACGAACCGTTCAATAATGTATTTGAAAAAGACTTTACCCTTCATTATGATATCAAGGGTCTTGACTCGATCAGTATCGAGCAGGACGTCCGGGACGAGCTCTTATTGGAGCTGCCGATCCGGGTGCTCTGCCGTCCCGATTGCCGCGGTCTGTGCGACCGGTGCGGGGCCAACCTCAACAACGGCCCCTGCGCGTGCGCGGGTACCGGCAGTCAACAGCCTAAGTAAAGGAAAGCCATGCCCAATCCCAAACGTCGTCACTCGAACACGAGAACGCGCAAGCGTCGCACGCACGACCTCATGGAGGTCCGCGCCACGACCGCTTGTCCGACCTGCGCCTCGAGAGATCAGTACGTCCCGCTGGCGCGCCATCGCGTCTGCCCGGTCTGCGGGTACTACCGCGGCCGCGCCGTGATCCAAGTCAAGACCAAGGACAAGAAAAAGGCGAAATGAACCGCCCTTTTCCCCGAAAGCGGGGAAAGACGGAATGAAGATCGCCGTTGACGGGATGGGGGGAGATCACGCCCCCCGCGAGATCGTCGCCGGGGCCATCCTGGCCGCGCGCGAGTTCGAGACCAAGATCGTGCTGGTCGGCGACGAGGCGCTGCTGCGCTCCGAGCTCGAGAAGCACAAGGACATCCCGTCCTCCATCACCATCCATCATGCCGGCAGTTTCGTCCGCATGGACGAATCCGCCGCGATCGCCATCCGCAAGAAGAAGGACGCTTCCGTATCCATCTGCGCCGATCTGGTGCGGGACGGCCAGGCCGACGCGATGGTCACCGCCGGCCACACCGGAGCGGCGGTCGTCGCCTGTACGCTCAAGATGCGTCTCATCGAGGGCGTCGAGAGGCCCGGTATCGGCATCCTTTTCCCGACCCTGGGCACTCCGACCCTGCTCATCGACGCGGGCGCCAACATCGACACCAAGCCGTCGCACCTTTTCCAGTACGCGGTGATGGGCGACGTGTACTTCCGCTACATCCTGCGTAAGAACCAGCCCTCCGTAGGCATCCTCAACGTCGGCGAAGAGGAGACCAAGGGCACCGAGTACATCAAGGAAGCGCACCGCCTGCTCAACAAGTGCCGTCTCCACTTCATCGGCAACGTCGAGGGGCGCGACATCTTCAACGGTAAGGTCGACATCGTCGTCTGCGACGGCTTCGTCGGCAACGTCGTGCTCAAGGTCTCCGAGTCCATCGCCTCCGTGGTGGGCAAGCTCCTCAAGCAGCACCTCAAGCGCAGTCCGATCACCATGCTCGGAGCGCTCCTGGCCAAGCCGGCGTTCGACGCGCTGCGTCAGGAGGTCGATTACACCGAGTACGGCGGCGCGCCGCTGTTGGGCTGTAACGGCACCTGCATCATCAGCCATGGGTCTTCCGACGCCCGGGCGATCAAGAGCGCGATCCGCGTGGCCACCCAGTTCGTCCGCTACGAGATCAACCAGCACATCCGCGAGGCCATCGCCGCCACGCGTGAAGACGTGAAATGAGCTCGCCGCGATCCGGCATCGCCGGCCTCGGGTTCGCCGTGCCCGAGCGCGTGCTCACCAACCGGGACCTCGAGAAGATGGTGGAGACCACCGACGAGTGGATCCGGACGCGGACGGGCATCTCCGAGCGCCGTATCGCCGCTCCGGGCACCGGCACCAGCGATCTCGGAGCCGCGGCCGCGATCAAGGCCATCTCTTCCGCGGGTCTCAAGCCCTCCGATATCGACCTGATCATCGCCGCGACCACGACACCGGACATGCCGCTACCGTCCTGCGCCTGTCTGATCCAGCAGAAGATCGGCGCTCAACAGGCGGCTGCCTTCGACCTGGCCGCGGCGTGCGCGGGCTTCGTGTACGGCCTGACGACGGCCGACAGCTTCGTTCGCAGCGGCGCGTATCGCAATGTGCTGGTCGTCGGAGCGGACCAGATCTCTTCCTTCATCGACTGGACGGACCGCTCGACCTGCGTGCTCTTCGGCGACGGCGCCGGAGCGGCGGTGGTCCGCTCGCGCTCCGAGGGCGGCATCCTCTCGAGCGTCATCGGCTCCGATGGGGCCCACGCGGAGCTCCTCAAGATCGCCGGGGGCGGTTCCTGCCGTCCGGCCAGCGCGGAGACGCTCGAATCCAAACAGCACTTCCTCTATATGAGCGGGAGCGAGGTTTTCAAGCTCGCGGTCCGCGGTATGGCCGATGCGGTCAGCACGGCCCTCGAGCGCTCGGGCACACGGATGGACGAAGTGACCTGCCTTATCCCGCACCAGGCCAACCAACGCATCATCGACGCGGTGTCGGAGAGGTTGGGTTTCCCCAAGGAGAAGGTCTTCATCAATCTGGACAAGTACGGCAACACCTCCGCGGCTTCGTGCGCGATCGCGCTCTGTGAGGCGGTGGAGCAGGGGCGTATCCACAAAGGCGACAAGATCGTGATGGCGACCTTCGGTGCCGGTCTGGTCTGGGGGGCGATGGTGATCCAGTGGTGACGCGGGCCGCTTGGCTGTTCCCCGGACAGGGGTCGCAATACGTCGGCATGGGCAAGGATCTCTACGACGCCTATCCGCAGGCCCGCGCGATCTTCGACCGCGCGCAGGCCATCGTGGACTTCGATCTCAAGGCCGTGTGCTTCGAGGGGCCCGCCGACAAGATCTCACAGACGCGCTACAGCCAGCCGGCGATCTTCGTGACCAGCATCGCGGCGCTGGAGGTCTTCAAGGCCCACTCGCATTTCCCGCGTTACGCGCCGGCTTTCGCGGCGGGCCTGAGCCTCGGCGAGGCGACGGCGCTGGTGGCCGCCGGCGCCATCGGATACGAGGACGGCGTTCGATTCGTCATGCAGCGCGGACGGTTCATGGAAGAGGCGGCGGCCCAGAATCCCGGCATGATGGCCGCCGTTCTCGGGACGGACCTGTCGGTCGTGGAGAAGGTCTGCGCCGAGACCGGAGCCGAGGTCGGCAACCTCAACGCCCCCGGCCAGATCGTGATCTCGGGTCATCTCAAGAAGGTCGAGGACGCTATCGAGGGCCTGCGTGCCGCTGGGGCCAAGCGCGTGATCCCGCTCGATGTGAGCGGGGCTTTCCACTCCAGCTGTATGGACCCCGCCTGCGAGCGCATCGCCAAAGCTTTGGCGTCGGTGCCGATCGCCGCTCCGGGTGTGCCGGTGGTCAGCAACCTGACCGCCGACGTCGAGGCCTCCCCGGAGGATATCCGCGGCAATCTCGTGCGCCAGATGAACCATCGGACGCTATGGGAGGATTCGGTGCGGATGATGATCGGCGAGGGGATCCGCGTGTTCTTCGAGCTGGGTCCCGGCAAGGTGCTCAAGGGCTTGCTCAAGAAGATCGACGCGGAAGCGCAGTGCATCACGCTCGGCACGGTGGAGGATTTCAATGAGCTCGAACGCTCCTAAGAAGAAGCTCGAAGGCCGCGTGGCCCTCATCACGGGCGCCAGCCGCGGCATCGGCCGGACCATCGCGTTGCTCTTCGCCCGAGAAGGCGCCAAACTCGCGCTCGTGGCGCGCAACGCCGAGATGTTGGAGGCGCTCGCCGTCGAGGCGCGCGCGCTCAGCGGAACCGATGTGATCACAGGGGCTTTTGACGTCAAAGACGCCGCAAAAGTGGCCGAATTTACGGACAAAACCCTTGACACCCTAGGTCGCCTCGATATACTAGTCAACAATGCCGGCGTCACACGCGACGGACTTTTTATGCGGATGTCCGAAGCGGATTGGGACGAGGTGCTCGATACGAACTTGAAGAGCGCCTTTCTGTTCATGCGCGCAGCGGCCAAGCCGATGATGAAGCAGCGCTCCGGCAGGATCATCAACATCGCTTCGATCATCGGGCTGATCGGCAACGCCGGTCAGGCGAACTACGCGGCCAGCAAGGCGGGTCTGATCGCTCTTGCCAAATCAGCTGCCAAAGAGCTTGGTTCCAGGAATATCCTCGTCAACGCGATCGCGCCCGGTTTCATCGAGACCGATATGACGCACGCGTTGGGGGAGGACCAGAGGGCCGCGATCCTCAAGACGATCCCGGCCGGACGGTTCGGCAAGCCCGAGGACGTCGCGCAAGCGGCTCTGTACTTGGCGTCGGACGAAAGCGCTTTCGTAACAGGTCAGGTCATCACCGTCGATGGCGGTATGGTGATGTAATCAGGAGGAGATCAATGTCTGAAGTCGGCCAGAAGGTGAAAGCGATCATCGCGGAGCAGTTGGGCGTGAAACCCGAGGAAGTCACGGACGCGGCGTCCTTCGTGGACGATCTGGGTGCGGACTCTCTTGACACGGTCGAGCTCGTGATGGCCCTTGAGGAAGAGTTCGGCATCGAGATCCCCGATGAGGACGCCGAGAAGATGACCAACGTCGGCGAAGCTGTCCGTTATGTAGAGGAGAAGGCGAGCAAGAGCTCCAAGTAAGCTCGATGCCCCTCTCCCGAGTAGTCGTCACCGGCCTCGGGGCGGTCACCCCGGTCGGTAATAACGTCAAGGATTTTTGGGATTCCCTGGTCTCCGGTAAGAGCGGAGTCGCGACCATCGCGTCGTTCGACGCGTCCCGGTTCGACAGCCGCATCGCCGCCGAGGTCAAGGCTTTCGATCCCAACCTATCCATCCCCGCCAAGGAAGCCAAGCGCATGGAGCGATTCACGCGTTTTGGGGTCGCGGCGGCGGCCGAGGCGCTCAAGGATTCCGGGATCCAAATGGACCGCGAGGATCCCGCCGAGTGCGGCGTCATCGTCGGGGCGGGTATCGGCGCTCTGGGGCTCATCGAAGAGACCCATACACTGCTGATCGAGAAGGGTCCCGACAAACTCTCTCCGTTCCTGATCCCGCTCATGATCATCAACATGGCCTCCGGCTGGATCTCCATCCTGCACAATTTTCGCGGACCCAACCTGGCGGTGGTCACGGCCTGCGCGACAGGCACGCACGCCATCGGCGAAGCGATGAGGGCCATACAGCACGGTCAGGCCAAGGTCATGATCGCCGGCGGCACCGAAGCGTGCATCACTCCGCTGGGTATCGGCGGGTTCTGCGCTCTACGCGCTCTCTCCAAGCGCAATGACGCTCCGCAAGCCGCCTCGAGGCCTTTCGACGCCGAGCGCGACGGGTTCGTGATGGGTGAGGGAGCCGGCGTGGTCGTTCTCGAGGAGCTCGAGCACGCCAAGGCACGGGGCGCCAAGATCTATTGTGAGCTCGTCGGTTACGCGATGAACGGCGATGCCTATCACATGACGGCCCCGCGACCCGACGGTGAGGGGGCCGCTCGTTGCATGGCGCTGACGCTCAAGGATGCCGGCCTCAACCCGCAGGACGTGCAGTACATCAACGCTCACGGGACCTCAACGGAGCTCAACGACAAGATCGAGACGCTCGCGATCAAGACCGTGTTCGGCGATCACGCCAAGGATCTCATGATCAACTCCACCAAGTCCATGACCGGACACACTTTGGGCGCGGC
The DNA here is from genome assembly GCA_022072175.1 of Candidatus Omnitrophota bacterium. Taxonomy (GTDB): domain Bacteria; phylum Omnitrophota; class Gorgyraeia; order 2-02-FULL-51-18; family 2-02-FULL-51-18; genus JAJVIE01. Next base: position 476,924 of record JAJVIE010000003.1, read on the forward strand.
CGGCGGCATCGAGTTCGTCGCCATGTGCCTGTCCGTGGACCGGCAGGAACTGCATCCGACGATCAATCTCAGCTCGCCCGACCCCGAGTGCGACCTCGACTATGTACCCAACACCGCCCGCAAGGCCAAGGTCGAAGCGGCACTGTCCAATTCGCTGGGGTTCGGCGGACATAACACGTCGCTCGCCGTCAAGCGCTACAGGGGGTAGGGGATGCCGGGACTTCTTGAGGGCAAGCGGGGGTTGATCCTGGGTGTCGCCAACAAGCGCAGTATCGCTTGGGGTATCGCCAAGAGCTGTTCGGACGCCGGAGCGAAGCTCGCGTTCACCTATCAGGGCGAGCGGCTCGAGGAGAACGTGCGCTCCCTGGCCGAACCGCTTCCCGGATCGTTGGTCGTGCCGTGCGACGTCACCCAGGAGGAGCAGGTCGACGCCGTGATGTCGCGTATCGACGCCGAGTGGGGCGGCCTGGACTTTCTGGCGCACTGTGTCGCATACGCCAAGGCCGAGGACCTCGATGGCGGCTATACCAAGACCCGCAAGGATGGATTCGACACCGCTCTGGGCGTGAGCGCCTACTCGTTCACGTTATTGTGCCAGAAAGCCCTGCCGCTCTTCGAAAAAGCCGGCGGCGGAAGCGCCGTGACCTTGTCGTATCTCGGGGGAGAGCGGGTCATGCCGGGTTACAACGTCATGGGGGTGGCCAAGGCCGCGCTCGAGTGCAGTGTGAAGTACCTGGCCGCCGATCTGGGCCCGAAGAGCGTCCGCGTCAACGCGATCTCGGCCGGTCCGGTGAACACGCTGGCCGCCCGGGGTATCTCCGGTTTTACCGATATGCTCAAGATGGCCCGTGAGAAGGTGCCCCTGCGTAAGAACACGGAGCCCGAGGAGGTCGGCGATACCGCGCTGTTCCTCTTCAGCCAGCTCAGCCGCGGGATCACCGGTGAGGTGATCTACGTGGACGGCGGCTACCACATCCTCGCCTACTGATCCGCCGGGAATCCTCCCGGACCGGACTTCTACAAAACCTTAAAAATCCACAATATATAGTATTGGTGTTGACGAAACACCACTAGATATGATATTTTTTGCCCAGAGTGGCTATCGGTCAACGCCGGCGGCCTGACACGGCATCCCAAGAGCGGAGGCGGTTTTGCATTTTAAGCGACTGGAACTGATCGGGTTCAAATCGTTCGCCGACAAGACGCAGATCGAGTTCGAACAGGGCGTGACGGCCATCGTCGGTCCCAACGGTTGCGGCAAGTCCAACGTCTCGGACGCCATCCGCTGGGTGCTGGGCGAACAGAGCGCCAAGTCCCTCCGCGGCTCGCACATGGAGGATGTGATCTTCAATGGCAGCGCCGACAAGGAGCCGCTCGGTTTGGCCGAGGTGTCCTTGACGCTCTCCAACGAGGACCGCGCGCTGGCCATCGACTACGACGAGGTCACGATCACCCGCCGCCTCTACCGGTCCGGTGACAGTGAATATCTGCTCAACCGCAACGTCGTGCGCCTCAAGGACATCCATGAGCTCCTGATGGGCACCGGCATCGGCACGGACGACTATTCGGTCATCGAGCAGGGTAAGATGGACCGTATCCTCAACTCCAAGCCCGAGGACCGGCGCTCGATCTTCGAGGAGGCGGCCGGCATCACGAAATTCAAGTCCAAGAAGAAAGAAGCCCTCCGAAAGCTCGAGCAGACCGAGCAGAACCTGCTCCGCGTCAACGACATCATCGTCGAGGTCAAGCGTCAGATCGGCTCCATCGAGCGACAGGCGCGCAAGGCGGAGATCTACAAGGCGGAATTCGAAAAGCTCAAGGGTCTTGAGATCGCCGTGGCCGGACAGGATTTCGTCACCTATGACGGCCGCAAGCGCGAGCGCGACGCCCAGTTGGAGGAGCTCCGGTCCCGCGAGGAAGCCGTGCAAGGCTCCCTCGAGGGCATCGAGGCCCTCTGTCAGGATGTGCGGGCCTCCTTGGGTACCATCGAAGAATCGCTCAGAGCGGCGGACGCCGAGGAGCTGGCCGCCAACGCCGAGGTCCGCCGCAAGCAGGACCGCGTGCTTCTCAACACCGAGCGCATCGGAGAGCTCGTCGAGCGTCGAGAGCAGTTGCTGCGCCAGTGCGAAGCTTCGCGCCAGCGGATCGACGAGTACGTGCGTGAGGCCGAGCGTCTGCGCGCCGAGCTCGAGAGCGTGCTCATCGAGGAGAGGGAGGGCGAGGTCTTGCTGAGGACGGTCGAGGGTGAGTTCAACGCCATCGCCGAGTCCATTCGCCAGGCCCAGGAGGCCGAGCGTGTTTCCCGTGAAGGTCTCCAGGGTATCCTGCGCCGCCGCGCCGATCATCAGGGTGAGCTGGCCCGCATCGACGCGGAGACCGCCACATTGACCCGTCAGGTCGAATCGCTCCGCCGCACCGAGGCTGAGCTCCTCGACAGTTCGCGTCATGCCGATGAGGCGCTCCATGCCGCGCAAGAAGAGGTCCATCAGGCCGAACAGCAGGTCAGGGCCCACGAGGACCGCAAGGCCGCGGCCGCTTCCAGCGCTCTGGCGGCGACCGATCGGATCCGGGAGATCGAGCATGCGCTCCACGAGCTCAGCATCGAGGAGAGCTCGCTCCGGTCCCGCGCGGATTTCATCACCGATCTCAAGAACCGCCACGAGGGTTTTCTCGGCGGCGTGAAGGCCATCCTCGCTTCAAGGGAAAGCGATCCCGGCGCGCTCCCGGGCCTCATCGGCCCGCTGATGGACCTGGTGTCCACCGACCGCGGCTATGAGTTGGCGGCCGAGGCGGCTTTCGAGGACCATCTACAGACGGTCGTATTCGAGACCGAGGAACAGGTGTTGGCCGCCGTGGATTATCTGCGCCAGCATGGCCGCGGCCGCGCCGTGCTCTGTTCCGTGCAAGGGGAGGATGCCGCGACCGCCGCCGCGCCGGGCCCCGAGGGTCTGGAGCGCCTGGTGGACCGCGTCCGTCCGGAAGCGAGGGTCTCAGGGTTGGTCTCCCGTCTCCTCGGTTCCGTCTATCTGGCGCCGGACCCGCGCGATGCGGCGCGCTTGGCGCGTCAGAACACCGGATGCGTTTTCGTGACGCGCGAGGGAGAGAGATTCGAAGGGCGTACGGTGCGCGGCGGATCGCTCTCGCAAGCGGCCGAGTTGACCCCCATCGGACGCGAGCAGAGGCTTCGTGATGTGGAGGTCGAGATCGGCCGTGTCCAGGGGGAGCTGACGGTCCGTCGGGCCGATCTCGAGGCCGCCAGAGCCGAGCATGCCCGTCTCGAGGAAGAGCTCCGCGAGCTGGCGGAGAGCATCTTCAACGCTCAGGTCCGCGCCGGGCACGCCCGTCAGCGGGCCGAGCAGACCGGGGCGGAGCGTGGCCGGGTGAGCGCGGAGTTCGACCGCGTCAGTTCCGAGTTGGCGGGTCTGGCCGAGCGCGAAACGGTGCTCTCCGGTCAGCAGAGAGCCATCCATGCCCAAGCCGCCCAGCTCGACGCCGAAGAGTCTCGCCTCAACGACGACATCCTGCTGCGTCAGGCGGAAACACAGCGCCAAGCCCTGCTCAAGGAAGAATTGCTCGTCAAGCTCGCCGAGACACGTTCGCGGCAGGAGCATCGTACGGCTCGCCGCGAAAAGATCCAGAAGGACACCGGTTGGGTCGAGCAGTCCGCGGAAGGCGAGCGCGGGCAGTTGGGTCTCTATGAGCGGGAGGCGGCCGACTGTGTCGGGCGCCGGGAGGCCCTGGAATCCGAGAACGCCCAGGCTCAGCTCGAGATCGAGGAGTTGGCCCTGCGCCGGGACGAGCTCCTGCGCCGCATCGAGACGATCCGGCGCGAGCGGGAAGAGACCGCTTCGCGCTTGGCCGAAGCCGAGCGCGAGAAGATGAACGCGCTCGAGGAGCTGAACGCCGCGAGGGCGAAGGCCCACGCCGTGGAGCTCGAGAGCGCCGGCCTCAAGCACGAGATGGACCGCTTGCAGGAGCGCATCTACAACGCCTACAACGTGGACCTGGCCGTACAGCTGGAGATCGCACGCACCGGAGCGGAGGCGGCCGAGGCGTTCAGACTGCCGGAGTCGCTGGACCTCGAGTCGGCGAAGGTCGACATCCAGACCCTGCGGGACAAGCTGGCCAAGATGGGGCCGGTCAACCTGGTGGCGATCGAGGAGTTCGAGGAGCTCAAGCAGAGATACGACTTCCTGACGCAGCAGCACGCGGACCTCACACAGGCCAAGGACGACCTGCACAAGGCGATCATCAAGATCAACCGCACCACCCGCGAGCTGTTCGCGGAGACCTTCCAGAAGGTCCAGCAGTACTTCTCGGAGTATTTCCGTCTGCTGTTCCGCGGCGGACAGGCGGAGCTGGTGCTGCTCGATGAGAACGATATCCTCGAGAGCGGTATCGAGATCGTCGCGCGGCCACCGGGCAAAAAACTGCAGACCATCACGCTCCTGTCGGGCGGAGAGAAGGCGCTCACCGCGGTGGCGCTCCTCTTCTCGCTCTTCAAGGTGCGGCCGAGCCCGTTCTGCATCCTCGATGAGATCGACGCGCCGCTGGACGAGACCAACGTCGAGCGCTTCTGCTCGGTGCTCAAGGATTTCGTCGAGGGGTCGCAGTTCATCCTGATCACGCACAACAAGCGCACGATGAACCTGGCCGACGCGATGTACGGCATCACGATGGCCCAGACCGGCGTCAGCCGTGTGGTGTCGGTGAAGTTCGGCGAGAAGAGAGCGAGGGCCAAGGAGACCGAGGAGGTCACCGCGGCCTGACCGGCGGCGGGACGGCGGTCCGAAGACAGGCGGGTCCGAGAGGACCCGCCTTTTTATTCGTGTAGGGGTTGCGCGGCGGCCCGGAGGTAGGCCCGCACCTGGTTCTTGCCCTGGCGCTTGGCCTCGTACAACGCTCCGTCCGCGCAGAAGATCAGCTTGTCCTTGTCCTCGGCGTCATCAGGGTAGGTCGAGACCCCGATCGATACGCTCAAGCGCCTTCGTGCGGTGTTGGAGCGCTCGCTGTTCTGCCAGATCATCGAGCGCAGACGTTCGGCCATCTTGACCGCCTCGGCCTTGGTCGTGCCCGGCAGGACCGCCGCGAACTCCTCGCCTCCGTAGCGGGCGAGATTGTCCGAGCGGCGCAAGGCGCTCTTGGCGATGCGCGCGATCTCCTCGAGCGCCTGATCGCCGGCGGGATGCCCATAGGTGTCGTTGTAGGACTTGAAGTCATCGACATCGAACACGATGAGGCTGAGCGCTTCCTCGGAACGCCGCGCTTCGCCCATGGCATCGGTCAGCATGCGCTGGAAATGGCCGTGGTTCCAGAGTTTGGTGAGCGAATCCTGCTGGGAGCTGACCACCGCGTTGGTGTAGGTCTTGGCGTTCTCGATCGCCAGCCCCGCATGGTTGGCGAGCATGACCAGCCGCTCCAGATCGGCGTCCTTCATCTCCTTGCGCGTGGTGACGTTGTCCACCATCAGCACGCCGATGACGCGGTCCTTGCCCCTCAGCGGTACGACCATGAACTGCGAGATGCCCAGCGAGCGGAGCTTGAGGTCGGTCAGCTCGTGGTTGACGTCCGCGGTGTGTACCAGTGCGGGTCTATCGTGGATCACGGCCGAGGCCAGCGCGCCGAAAGCACGTTCGATGGGGATGCGGATGGGCTGGATCAGCCGGTTGAGCTCGGGGTCGATCCGCTTGTTGGACTTGTGATAGACGTCGAGCAGGCCTTCGAGCGTGATCTTGTTCTCCTCGATGGCTTTCCAGACGCTCGGGGAGGCCTCCGGATGGGTCGGTCCGATGGCCATGCAGCCTTCCAGCTGGGTACCGCCGTCGTCGACCATGAAGACGATCGCGCGGTTGAAGCCGAGGCCCTGATGACTGGTGACGGCGCTGAGCACCAGATACAGCACCTCATCGAAAAGGAGCGTCGAGCGGATGAGGTTGCCGATCTCGTACAACAGCAATAGATCGCGCCGGGTGCGGCGCAACTCTTCTTGGAGGCGATGCAGGTCCATACGCCCAAAGTATAACAAAACGTATCATCAATTAACAAATCTTAAAAATTCTTAATAGACGGACGCTGTCGACCGCCGGATCCCGAGCCACCTACAAGTCAGAGCTTCGCCCCCGGAGCGGGGTTTGGTAAAATACCGCCCATGCCGCAGGTCCTCGCCCTCAAGAACGCTCCTCCGTCCGACAATGCCTCCATCCGCACGATGTTCGATCGACTGGCGGGGCGTTACGACCTGTTCAATGCGCTTACGAGTTTCGGTATGGACACGCTGTGGAGGGCTCGCGCGCTGAGTATCGTCCGTCCGGGCCAGCGCGTGCTGGACCTGGGGTGCGGAACGGGGGATCTGACGCTGGGGGCCGCTGAGCGTCTGCGCGGCCAGGGGGAAGTCGTGGGTCTCGATCTGTCACCGCGCATGCTCGAGGTCGCCCGGGCCCGGCTCCAGAGGCGCTATCCCCAAGGGGCTCCGGTCCGCTGGATCGAGGGGCGGGCGGAGGATGTCGCCGACCATGGCGTGACGTACGACGCGGTGCTGTCGGGGTTCGTCCTGCGCAACCTCCGTTCGGGTCTCGACCAGGTCCTTGTGGGTCTGCGCCGCTCAACGAGCGCCGGAGCGCCTCTGGCGCTGTTGGATTTCACGGAACCCCGGTCCGCGGTCATGCGCCGGGCGTGGCGGGCCTACATGGACCGTATCGTGCCGCTCTGGGGCAAGGCGTTGTTCGGGGGCGATTTTCCGGAGGGATACATGGCGGCTTCCGCCGCGTGCTTCGACAAGCCGGAGGAGATGGCGGCCCGGCTCCGGACGGCCGGATTGACCGAGGTCCGCTACCGCATCTACGGGTGCGGGTCCATCGTGCTGTACAACGCGGTCAATCCGGAGAGGGTCCGATGATCGACGCGCGGCTGTTCGTGGAACTGGTCCGCTTCGAACACACGCTCTTCGCTCTGCCGTTCGCGTATCTGGGACTTATCGCCGCCACCGGAGGCCGGCCTCAGGCCGGGACCTTCGTCTGGGTGACGCTGGCGATGGTCGGCGCGCGGACCGCGGCGATGACCATGAACCGTATCTTCGACCGGGGCATCGACGCGCGCAACCCGCGCACCAAGGACCGCCCGCTGGTCACCGGTCAGGTGTCGCTCGAACAAGCTTGGATCGTGACCGCGGCGTCGGGAGGCCTGTTCCTGTTGTCCGCGTGGATGCTCAACCCGCTATGCTTCCGGCTGGCTTTCGTGGCCGTGGCCCTGATCAGCGGATATCACTTCATGAAGCGCTTCACCTGGCTGTGCCACTTCGGCCTGGGGCTGGCATTGTCTTCGGCGCCGCTGGGCGGTTGGATCGCCGCGACCGGACGGTGGGATTGGAAAGCCGCGCCTCTGGGGGCGGCGGTGCTCTTGTGGGTGGCCGGGTTCGACATCCTTTACAGTCTGCAGGATGTGGAATTCGACCGCAAAGAAGGTCTGCGGTCGGTGCCTGTTCGTTTCGGAGAGAGGAAGGCGCTAGTGATCATGAGGGCCTGCCATATCGCCTCGGTGGCGTCGCTGGCGATCTTCGGCCTGATCCAGGGCTATGGATGGGTGTATTGGATCGGTATGGGCGTGTGCGGAGGCCTTCTGGTCCTTGAGAATAACATCGTGAACGAAAACGACTTAAGACATCTCCAAACAGCGTTTTTCACGATTAACAGTTGGTTTGGAATTCTCTTGCTAATTTTTACCTTTTTGGAGATATTTAGATGAGTTTTTCGAGTGAAAACAGCTCGCAAAAACGTGAATTGGTCGTGGGTCTGACCGGGGCCAGCGGAGCGATGATCGGGCAGAGATTGATCCGTCACCTGCTCGACGGCGGACATCGGGTACACGCGATCGTCAGCCCCTCGGCTCGCTTGGTGTTCGCCGCCGAGCTCGATATCCAGTTGGGCGCGGGTCACGAGCAGTTGGTGCGCGATCTCAAGGCCCACTATGGTGACCACCCGGGACTGCAAGTGGCGGCGGCGGACGACTTCGCGGCGCGTGTCTCGAGCGGGTCCGCGAAGATCGACGGCATGGTGATCGCTCCGTGCAGCATGTCGACCGCTGGAGCGGTCGCGCACGGGATCACGCTCAATCTGATCCATCGAGCGGCCAGCGTGTCGCTCAAGGAGCGCCGGCCTCTCGTTCTGGTGCCGCGCGAAAGTCCGCTGAGCCTCGTGCATTTGCGTTCGCTGCAGCTGTTGGCCGAGGCGGGCGCGCATATCGTGCCGGCGACCACCGCGTTCTACCACAGGCCGCGTACGGTCGAGGCCATGGTGGACTTCACGGTGGGACGCGTGCTGGACCTACTCAAGATCGAACACGGCCTTTTCCCGCGCTGGCGGGAAAGTCCGGCCGAAGAGTGAGCAAAGGAGAGCGGATGCAGATCTTCAGGGAGTTCGCGGACATCCACGACAAGGTCCGGGCCGGTGTGAGGCTGTCGGCCGAGGATGGCCTGCGGCTCATTCGCACCCACAACCTCGTGGAACTGGGCGCGCTGGCCGACCTGGTCCGCAAGCGCATGCACGGCCGCAAAGCCCATTTTACCCACAGCATCAACGTCAATCACACCAACATCTGCGTCCTGACCTGCAAGTTCTGCGCGTGGGCCAAGGGCAAGCGGGACCACGACGGTTACGTGCTGTCGCTGGACGAGATCGAGCGGCGCGTCACCGAGGCGGCGCGCCACGGGGTGTGGGAGGTCCACATCGTCGGCGGTCTGCACGCGGACCTCAAGCTCGACTACTATGAGCAGATGCTCAGACGGATCAAGGCCGCTTGTCCGGGTGTCTTGATCCAGGGTTTCACGGCGGTGGAGCTGGATTTTTACGCGAGGCTCGAGCGCATCCCCGTCGAGAACGTGATCTCGAGACTGATCGACGCGGGGCTCGGTGGCGTGCCGGGCGGCGGGGCCGAGATCTTCGCTGAGCGGGCGCGCAAACTGATCTGCGACTCGAAGATCGACGGTGAGCGATGGCTGGCCGTACACAAGGCCGTCCATCAGGCGGGCCTGCGGTCCAACGCCACGATGCTGTACGGCCACGTCGAGACGCCCGAGGAGCGCGTGGACCACATGCTTCGCCTGCGCCGAGCCCAGGATGAGACGGGCGGTTTTCTGGCCTTCGTGCCGCTGGCGTTCCAACCCGAGAACAACGATCTTTCGCATCTGCCGCGCACCAGCGGCGTGACCGATCTGCAGGTCCTGGCGACCTCGAGGCTCATGCTCGACAATTTTCCGCACATCCGGCAGTTGTGGAACTACGTGGACGAGAAGTTGATCCACGTGGCGCTCGACTACGGCGTCGACGACCTGGGCGGCACCAATTTCGATGAGACCATCGCCAAGGCGGCGGGCTCGCAGGAGAAGGGTTTCACCCATCCGGAGCTCATCGAGCTCATCACCAAATGCGGCTATGAGCCGGTCGAGGTCAACAGCACCTACACCGATATCCGCAAAGAAGCGCTCGTCGCCTGAGACGCCGATGATCCCCGCGGTCCGTCTCGGTTCCATCTCGTTCATCAATTCACTGCCCGTTGATCTGGGTATCCTCTCGGGTGTGGTGGCTTCGCGCGGGATCCATCTGCGTCAGGACCTGCCGACCGCGCTCAACACGGCGATCCTCGCGGGCGACCTGGACGTCAGCCCCGTGTCCGCGTTCTGGTACGCCGCTCACCGGGACCGCCTGACCCTCCTGCCGGACCTGGCGATCGGCTCCGAGAGCGGCGTGCACAGCGTGCTGCTGTTCAGCCGTCAACCCTTGAACAAACTCGCCGGACGTAAGATCGCGATCACGGGAGCCGGCCGCACCACACCGGCCCTGCTTGAAGTGATCTGCCGCGGCCGTTACGGCTATCGTCCGAACTTCGTGGCCGCTCCGGAACGCAGGGAGCTGCCTCCGCGCGGGGCCGACGCGATCCTGCTCATCGGGGACGAGGCTCTGCTGGCCCGTCACGCGCTCAAGGACTCTTCGTTGGCGGTCACCGACCTGGCCGCCGAATGGCGCCAGTGGACGGGATTGCCAGCGGTGTTCGCGGTCTGGGCGGCCCGCAGGGATTTCGCCGAAAAGCATCCGGAGCTCCTGAGAGAGGTGGAGTCGGTCCTTTTGAGGTCCAGGGAATGGGGGGCCGCTCACCTGGAAGAGGTGTTGAGCGTGGCGGTGCGCAAGACCGGTCTGCCCGAAGAGGTGGTCGCCGCGTACTTCAAGGTCCTGCGCTACGATCTCGGCGAGGACCTCAAAGCGGGCCTCGGATTGTTCCTCGAAAAATGCGACGGGTACGGGCTCTTCAACGCCAAAGAAGCCAAAGGACGCACGGAACGCGGCCGGACGACGGTCGAGGTCCCGGCCTAACAGGGAGAGACGATGAACATACAAGGCATCCTCGACAAGGCTCTTGACGGAGCGCGCATCGGTCTCGATGAGGGCGTGAGGCTCTATCACGAAGCGACGCTGGGTGAGCTGGGGGCGGTGGCCGTCGAGCTGTGCCGCCGCAAGAACCCCCGCTCGGCGACGCACGCGACGTTCGTGGTCGACCGCAACATCAACTACACCAACTATTGCTACACGCTGTGCAAGTTCTGCGCCTTCTACCGTCTGCCCGGCGATCTCAAAGAAGGGTACGTCCGAACCAACGACGAGATCTTCAAGAAGATCGATGAGCTCCTGGAGCTCGGGGGGACCCAGGTGCTCCTGCAGGGCGGGCACAACCCCGATCTGGGCATCGAGTACTACGAGGCGCTCGTCCGCGACGTCCACACGCGCTATCCGCAGGTGCACGTGCATTCGTTCTCGGCGTCGGAGGTCCGGCATATCGCCAAAGTCTCCAACCTGACGATCAAGGACGTGCTTCTCCGTCTCAAGGCCGCCGGCCTTAACAGCCTGCCCGGCGGCGGCGCCGAGATCCTCGTCGACAGGGTCCGGAAGATCGTCAGCCCCCTCAAGACCCGGACGGCCGAGTATTTCGAAGTGCACCGCACGGCGCACGAGATCGGCCTCAAGAGCACCAGCACCATGGTGTACGGTCTCGGAGAGACGATCGAGGAGCGCATGATGCACTACGACGGTTATCGGCGCCTGCAGGACCAGACCGGCGGGTTCCGGGCGTTCATCCCCTGGAGCTTCGAGTCGGAGTCGACCGAGATCCAGATGCCCCGCCGGGCGGGCAGTGAATACCTGCGCATGGTCGCGATCTCGCGTATCATGCTCGACAATATCCAGCACCTGCAGGCCGGTTGGGTCACCGAAGGCCCCAAGCTCTCGCAGGTCGCTCTGTTGTACGGAGCCGATGACTTCGGCGGGATCCTGATGGAGGAGAACGTCGTCAGCGCCACAGGCAGCGACCGGCTGTACAGCGGCGTCACCAAGGACGAGGCGATCCGTCTGATCCGCGAGGCCGGCCGGATACCCGTGCAACGCAACACCAATTACGAGACCGTCCGCACCTACGCCGACGAGCCGGCGCTCGTGGGAGCTTGAGCGGCGGCGCGGGCCCGGCCCGCAGGATACCGCTGGTCGATCTGGAGCGCCAGCACCGGCGACTGGCCGCCGCGCTCCGACGGGCGGTCGTTGAGGTCGTCGAGTCGCGGCAGTACGTGCTCGGTCCCAAGGGGGCGGAGCTCGAGGCCAAGATGGCGGAGGCCACGCGCTCGCGCCATGCGATCGCGCTGGCGTCGGGCACCGACGCGCTGTACCTGAGCCTGCTGGCGCTGGGGATCGGCAAAGGGGACGAGGTCCTCACGACGCCCTTCACGTTCTTCGCCACCGCAAGCTCGATCAGCCGCACGGGCGCGCGCCCGGTGTTCGTGGACATCGACCGTCGCACCTTCGATCTCGATCCGGCCCTGCTCGAGCGGGCCATCACTCGCCGTACGCGCGCCGTGCTGCCGGTGCATCTGTTCGGCCTTCCGTGTGATATGGACCCCATCGTTCGCGTGGCGCGGCGTCACAAGCTGGCCGTGATCGAGGATGCCGCGCAGGCCGTGGACGCCGCCTACAAAGGCCGGCCCGTCGGCTCGCTGGGCGATGTGGCGTGCTACTCGTTCTATCCCACCAAGAACCTCGGTGCGGCGGGCGATGGGGGGATGGTGACGACCTCCGACGACGCGCTGGCCGACCGCATCCGGCTCCTGCGCGATCATGGCTCACGCAAGAAATACCATCACGAGCTCATCGGCCTCAACAGCCGTCTGGACGAGATCCAGGCGGCCGTGCTTTTGGCCAAGTGGCCTTATCTGCGCCGTTGGAACGACGAGAGGATCCGCGCCGCCGGAGCGTACGCCAAGGCCCTGCGCGGGACCTCGCTGACCCTGCCGTTCGTACCCAAGGGCTCGCGGTCCGTCTACCATCTCTACAGTGTCCTCTGCCCGGATCGTGACGGCCTTGCGGCGCATCTGGCCTCTCGAGGCATCGGGACCGGGGTCTATTATCCGCTGTGCCTGCACCTGCAGGCCTGTTATCGCGACTTGGGTTATCGAGCGGGTGACCTGCCCGTCGCCGAGGAGGTTTCGCGCCGGATCTTGGCGCTGCCGATGTATCCCGGTCTGAGCGACGCGGAAGTGCGTCGTGTCGCGTCGGCCGTCCGCGAGTACGAGGCCGGCCGGAAAGGCGCGCGCAGGTGATCTGGGTCTTCTTGCCCGCGTACAACGAGGAGAAAGCCCTGCCGGTGGTGGCCCGCAAATTCAGGGATGTTTTCGCGCGGACCGGACAGGACTACCGCATCGTCGTGCTCGATGACGGCAGTTCCGACCGCACGGCCGACGTCGCGCTCGAGTTGTCCCGCCAGCTGCCGCTGACGCTCATTCGTCACGCCAAGAACATGGGCCTCGGGCCCACGATGGATGATGGTCTTGATCATCTGGCCCGCGAGAGCGCCGATGACGACGTCATCGTGACGCTCGACTGCGACGACACGCACGAACCGTCCTATACACCCGACGCGATCAAGCGCCTGGCCGAAGGGGCGGACGTGGTGATCCTTTCGCGCTACAGTGAGGGTGGGGGAGAGGAAGGGCTGTCTCCGCTCAAGAGCCTGCTGAGCCGCGGAGCGGGGTTGTTCCTCAAGGTCTTCTTCCCGATCCGCGGCGTGCGCGAATACAGCTGTGGCTACCGCGTCATGACGGCCGCGATCCTCAAGAAAGCCAAGCGCCGCTTCGGCGCGCGCTTCGTCCATCTGAAGGACCTGGGGTTCGTGGCAACACCCGAGATCCTGATCAAGTTCAAGATGATCGGCGCGCGTATCGCCGAGGTGCCTTTCCGCCTGCGATACGACCAGAAGCCGACCCCGAGCAAGAACCGTCCGCTGCGCACGATCTACGGATATTTCGTTCTGGTGGCCCTCTTCTGGGGACGCCGCGCTCCCGCTGATCCCGCGGAGAGGGCGCGTTGAGCTCACCCGCGGGTTCCACGCCGGTGTTGTGGTTGACCGGCCTGCCGTGCGCGGGCAAGACCACGATCGCTCGCGCGCTCCGCGAGCGCCTGGAGGCGTCGGCCCAGCCGTGCGTGAGCCTCGACGGCGATGAAGTGCGCGAGCATTTGTCCGGCGGTCTGGGTTTTTCGGCGGAGGACCGCCGCCGCAACATCGAGCGGGTGGTCTATGTCGCCGCGCTCCTGGCCCGACAGGGCACCCCTGTCATCGTGTCTCTGGTCTCGCCCTACCGGTCCATGCGCGCGGCCGCCCGCGCCGCGCTGACGGGCTTTATCGAGGTCCATGTGCGCTGTGCTCCTGCGGAATGCGAGCGCCGTGACGTCAAGGGTATGTATGCCCGCGCGCGCCGGGGCGAGATCCAGGGGTTCACAGGCGTTTCGGACCCCTACGAAGAACCCGAACGGCCTGAGATCGTCGTGGATACGGACCGGGCGGACGTCGGGACCTGCGTCGAGCGGATCCTGGACCATCTGGCGCGGAACGAACTGCTGGCCATCGACCCGTTCCCGTCGGACGCTTATCTCTCGGCCGTGTTCGCGTTCGCCCAGACCAAGCATCGGGGCCAGAGAAGGGTGGGCGGCAAGCCCTACATGACCCATCCGGCAGCGGTCGCAAGGGCGTTGTCCGCGGCCGGTTGTGACGCCGCCACCGTGGCCGCGGGGCTGTTGCATGACGTGCTCGAGGATACGAACGCCGACCGGGAGGACCTGATCAAGGCCGCCGGTCAGGAGGCGGCGTCCATCGTCTGCGAGGTGACGGACCCGGACAAGACGGTCGGGTGGAAGCGGCGCAAGGAGCTCTATCTGGAGCGGATCTCGAGCGCAGGACCCAAGGCCGCCTGTGTGGCCGCCGCGGACAAGGCGCACAATATCCGCTCGCTGATCTCGGGACTCCGAGGGCAGGACGCAGGTTTTGCGGCGAAGTTCTCGGCGGACATCCCGGACAAGACCGCCAACTACGCCAACATCCTGACGGTGCTGGAGGCCCGTATCCCCGGTCACCGGCTGTTGGAGGACTACCGCAAGGCCCTCGAGGAGTTGAGGTCGCTTCGTCCGGTCGGGACCGGCCGGACGGAAGGGGTCGCGCGTTGAGCGTCGAGCTGTCCGTCATCATACCGGCCTACAACGAAGAGGAGCGGCTCGAGAACACGCTGTCGGAAGTCGATGCCTACCTTGATACACGTCCTTACGCGGCGGAGATCCTCGTCATCGACGACGGTTCCACGGACGGGACGCCGGAGATCCTGCGCAGGCTTTCCGCCGCCATGCCGCGGCTGCGGGTAATGACCCATCGGATCAACAGCGGAAAAGGTCTCGCCGTCAAGGACGGCATCCGCGAGGCCCGCGGTCGCCTGTGCCTGTTCCTCGACGCGGATGGCTCGACGCCGATGAGCGAGTGGGACGCTTTCGAGAAGGCCTTCGCGGCCGGCGCCCGCGCCGTGATCGCCTCGAGACACCTGCCGGGCTCACGCATCGTCAGGCCCCAACCGCCCGCCAGACGCATCCTCGGGACGGGTTATCGCAATCTCTGCAAAGGACTCTTCGGTCTACGTTGCAGTGATTTCAACTGCGGATACAAGGCCTATGAGACCGCGCTCGCCAAGGAGGTCTACGCCGAGGTCGAGATGCTCGACTGGACGTTCGATGTCGAGGTCATGGCCCGTTTGCGGCGAAGAGGCGTGAGGGTCGTTGAGCTGCCCGTCACTTGGCGGCACTGCGACAAGCGCTCGGGCCTGCCGCCTGTTCGTACAGCCGTCCGGATGCTCTCGAGCCTCGCCCGGCTGCGCCGGACCCTCGGAGGGCGTTGATCCTGGTGGGCGCGCTGCGTGCCGCGGGGTCCGGGCGGGCGCTCTGGGCGGCGATCCTGCTGACCGCGTTGGCCCTGCGCCTGGCGGGGGTCACTTACGGCCTGCCGTTCGTCTATCATCAGGACGAGCCGATCCTCGTGAACCATGCGCTGGCTCTCGGTGCGGGCGGTCCGAACCCTCGCTTCTTCGTCATCCCGTCGTTCACGATCTACCTTCTGTTCGTCGTCTACGCGGCGATCTATCTCGCGGGACTCGTGACCGGACGATACGCGGTGCCCGAGGATCTGGGGCTCGAGTATCTCAAGGACCCGACCCTCTTCTACGTGTCCGGCCGTCTGGTGCTGGGCGTACTCTGCGGCGTGCTGACGGTGTGGGCTCTCGGCCGTCTTGTCGCGCGCGGAAGAACCGATCGGACGGCGGTCCCCGAGCTCTCCGCACTGCTCCTGGCGGTCCTGCCGCTTCACGTTCAGCACAGTCACTATCTGTACGCCGATGCTCCGCTGACGCTGGCGATGACGCTTTTGCTCTGGCGGTGCCGGAGGATCCTGGATCGGCCGGACCTGGTCGCTTACCTGTGGGCGGGAGCGGTCCTGGGCTGGGGCGGTTCCGTCAAGTACACGATGATCTATGCTTTGCCGGCGCTCGTAGCCGTGCACGTGGCGGCTCACGGCAGACGCTGTCTTGCGCCCCGGCCCTTGGTCCAAGCGGGACTCTGCGGTCTGTCAGCCCTGGCCGTATTCACCGTCTTCGCGCCCTACACGTGGTTGGATCGGGGCGGTTTCATGTCCTCGGTCCGGGAGCAGGCCGGAGCGCAGACCTACGTCGGCATCGGGCACCACTTGCTCTATTCCCTGGCCGAAGGGTGCGGATGGCCGGTGCTCGCGCTGGCCGCGTACGGCGGTGTCAGATTGTGGTCCCGGGACCGGGCCTGGGCGGGGGCGCTGACCGTGTTCATCGTCACGTACTACGCGGGCAACACCTGGCTGGGCCAGCCGTTCGCCAGGTACATGCTGCCGCTGACGCCCGTCGCGGCGTTGCTGGCCGCGGAGGGATGGCAGGGTTGCCGGGAGGCGCTGCGCACGCCGCTGGCGCGTTCGCTCGTGCTCGGGCTCATCGTCACGGCCACGGCGCTGCCGTCGGTAGCGTTCGTCAGGCTCCTGAGGCAGCCCGACACGCGGACCGAATGCGCACGATGGCTGAGCGATCATGTACCGGCCGACAGCGTGATCGCGCTCGACAGCAGATACTACGGACCTCACCTGAAGCAGAACCGCGGCCAGATCGAACAGAAGTTCGCCTATCTTGACGGACAGTCCGGAGGTCCGGACGCGCCCCGGCGCAAGCGCTTGGAACTGGCGCTGAAAGCGGTCGAAGGAGAGAGGGCCTATGCGGTGTACACGCTCATCCCGGGCGGAGAGGGGGCGTTGATGCGTTTCCTGTTCCAGAAACCCGCCGTCTCACCGGACCTCGCGGAGATCGAGCGCGAAGGGATCGAGTACATCGTGATCAATCACAGCGAGGTCCTTGCTCCGGTGCATGATTGGGTCAGGACGCATGCGGACCGCTTGGAGAGGGTGGCTGTTTTTTCACCCTACAAGGACGGCTCGCGCCGGACGCCGATCGACCCTCACGCTTCGACGGCGGCCCCGCATCTGATCGCGGACATCCTCTCGCGTCGTCTGCAGGGTCCGTACCTCGAGGTCTTCCGCGTCAAGGCGGTCCGGTCATGAGGGGTGAGCGCCGGTGGATGTATTGGGTGCCCTACGCGTTGCTGTTCGCGGCGTTCCTGTATCCGCTCCTTTCGATGGATCGGGGATTCGCGGCCGGGGATTACGCGGCCCAGTTCTATCCTTGGACCCTTCACTACGCGCAAGCGCTGAAGCAGGGCTATCTGGCCTTGTGGACACCGCTGGTGCAGTCCGGATTTCCGCTGTTCGCCGAGGGTCAGACGGGCATGCTGTACCTTCCCAATCTCCTCTTGTACGGGACATTGCCGTTCGAAGCGGCGTACAACATCACGTACGCGCTGCATTTCTTGACGAGCTCGATCCTGTTCCATCTTTACGCGCGCCGGTGCGGATTGACCGCGCCCGGAGCGGCGTTGGCGACCCTGGCGTACGCCTTCGGCAGCGCCTACGCGGGCGGATACTACAACGTCGTCACTCTTCGCGTTTTGACGTGGTTCCCGCTGTGCCTGTACGCCGTCGAGCGTTACCGGGACGGAAGGTCCTGGGGCTGGCCGGCCCTGATCGGAGCGTGCATGGGACAGATGTGGCTGGCCGGTTTTCCGCAGTTGGCCGGATACGCGTGCGGATTCACGGTTCTCTATGGCCTGATGCGTCTGGGGGGTCCGGGTCTTGCGCCGCTGGCGTTGTCGTGCGCGCTCGGCATCGCGATCGGACTGCCGCAGTTATGGGCGACACTAGAGCTGGCGTCGCACTCGACGCGGTCCTTGCAGGACGCCGGATTCGCCCTCTGGGGCTCGGCGGCGCCATGGTCCCTGGCGGGCTTGCTGGTGTATCCCTGGGGGACCTTCCTGGGTTCGCAGGTCTGCGTCGGGGTCGTGCCGCTCTTGGCCGTGATCGTGTGCCCCGTTCTCCGTGAGCGGAAGTTGTGGTGGTGCATGGTGGCATTGAGCGTGTTCATGGCGCTGGGTGTCTATAACCCGCTGTACTGGCTGCTGGTCGAACTGCCCGTGGCGTCCTTGTTGAGAAAGCCGTCCAAGTTCCTGTATTTCACGGCGTTCTTCCTGGCGCTCCTGGCCGGAGCGGCCTACGACGAGCTGATGGCGCGGGTGCGCAGGGGCGATGCGCTCGATTACGCCTCGCGCCGATGCACGGTCCTGGCGGCAGCCGTGTTCGTGCTGGGCGCGGCCGGCGCGACGCTCTCCCGGACGGCCGGTCCGCTCCTGACGCGCCTCGGCGAATGGTACGTGCAGAACTACGTGCTCGGACGCTCCTATCACCGCGGAACGCTCGAAGACCATCTCTTCAAGGTTAGAGAGATCCTGCGCGTGGTCCAGCGCGAACTGGACCCGACCCACCCGTATTTTTGGGTACCGGCGGGCCTTGTGCTCCTCACGGCCCTGTTGATCCGCGCGGCCCGGCCGACGCGCGCGGCGTTCATCGGAGGCGCGCTCTTGGCGCTGGCCACCGCGGACCTGTATCTGTACGCCCGTGCCGGCTATGGACCGGGTTTCACGGGCAACATCACGGCCTTCCAGCGGGCCGATCGGACGGCTGCTTATGAGCGCGACGGCAAATGGCTCGACCTCTCCGATACGGACGATCATCCTCTGAGCCCCAACCGGAACCTGATCTCCGGGCATGCCCAAGCGGGCGCTTACGCACCGCTGTTGGATAAGGACTACTATCTGTATCTGGGCGACACCGGAGCCCTCGATGATTCGCTGGGCCGCAAGCGCGTATCGGATGCGTCGCTGGCGGATCTCGACGAGCGACTCGACCGTCTGGGTATCCGCTACTGGATGGCGTCCCGCCCGCTGGTGGTGCCGGGTTCAGAGCGGGTGCGCGTCGAAGGGGACCGGTACATCTACCGCAACAGCGACGGTCTGAAGCCGGAGTACGTCTTCGAGAGCGACGATGCCACGGTCCGTGGGTCGGTGCGGATCATCGAGGATAACCCGCTTGGCTCTCTCGTCGAAGTGCGCGCCGACGG
Source organism: Candidatus Omnitrophota bacterium (assembly GCA_022072175.1). Taxonomy (GTDB): domain Bacteria; phylum Omnitrophota; class Gorgyraeia; order 2-02-FULL-51-18; family 2-02-FULL-51-18; genus JAJVIE01. The sequence goes on from JAJVIE010000003.1 coordinate 495,843, forward strand.
ACCGGGCCGACTGGTGCGACACCAGGTCTTCGACAGGGGATGGGTGGCGCGCGCCGACGATCGCCGCCTGACGGTCGAAAGGGTCGAGGGTGTTTTTCAGGGGATCAGACTGCCCGCGGGTCGTTACGAGCTCGGTCTTTCGTATGAGCCGGATTATTGGACCAAAGGGTTGTGGGTGCATCTGACCGGCTACGCGGCGGCATTGTGCTTGGGCGGCGCAGCTTATGCCCGGAGGAGGCGTCATGACCGCGCGCATTGACCAGCCGCGGGTCCTCAAGGCGCTGTTGCTGGGCGCCTATCTGCTGGCCGGCGCCGGTCTCATCCGCCACACTTCGCCGACGACCGACGAAGTGGCGTTCCACATGGTCAACGGCTACACGTATCTGAGGACGCATGATTACCGAATGAGCCCGGCCAATCCGCCGCTCCTGCGCCAGTGGATGGCGCTGCCGTGGTTGATCGGGATGCCACAGTTGAGGCTGGACCGGACCTCCTGGCAGCAGGCCGACAGCGAGCCGTTCGCGCGGGAGTTCTTCTACGGTGATCACCGGGAGATAGCCGACCGCCTGTTGTACGGCTCGCGGGCGATGATCCTGCTGCTCGGTCTCTTGGGGGCTGTCGTCGTCCATCGCTGGAGCCGATCGCTGTACGGGGAGCGCGGGGCGTTGTTGTCGCTGGCGGCGTACGTCTCGGCCCCTCCGCTGTTGGGTCACGCGGCGATCGCGCATACCGATGTCGGGGTCAGCGTGCTGTGCCTGCTGGCCTTCTACCGGCTGTGGCGGTACTTGACGGCCCCGAACGCGCGAAGACTCTGGTTCTTCGCGGCGGCTTTTGGGCTGGCCGGCGCAGCCAAATACAACGCGCTCTACTTCGCGCCGGTCCTCGTGGGTATCGTCGGTTGGCGGATGGGCTGGAAAGCGATGTTGTCCGCTGTCGGGGCGATGCTTCTGGCCGGCGGTCTGGTCGTCTGGGCTTCCTATGGACTGGAGTGCCGCCCTCTCTTGGGCCCGGGTGTGCCCCGCATCGCCGAGAAGGAAGGGTATATCCGCGCCATCAGCGGAGCCATCCGGCCGGGCGACGCGGACCTGGCCGAGAGGCTGGTCGTTGCCGCGCGAACCGTTCCGATACCCGCGCCGTCGTATATCCTGGGCATCGCGGGCATCGTGCGCAGTCACCAGTCCCCGTATTGGCACTATTCGTTCGGACGATGGGGCTACGAGATGCGCTGGTACCACTACCTATTCTCGTTCGCGACCAAAATGACGATACCTTTCCTGCTGCTGCTCCTGATGCGCGCGCTGTGGAGGGGCCCGTCCGATCAGGGGCGCGGAGAGGGGCTTGTGCTCTTGCTGCCGATGGCCGTTACGGCGGTCCTGACCGCCAAGGACAGCACGGGAGTGGGGCTACGGTACCTTTTCCCGGCGATCCTGCCGCTGTTCGTATGGGTGGGAGGGGTGTGTCGCGGGGGCTCGCCGTTCCCGCGAACGGCCTGTGCATGGATGCTGGCGGCCGCTGGCCTTCTAGCGGCGGCAAAGGCTTATCCGGTCAATATCGGATACTTCAACGAATTCGTCGGAGGCACAAGCGGAGGTTATCGCTACGTCCGCGGGGGTGATGTGGATTGGGGGCAGGGTCTCAAGCCGCTCAAGCGCTATCTTGATGAGCGCGGGATCGGGCGGATCAAGTTGCGATACTTCGGCACCGCCGACCCGACCTTCTATGGATTGGACTTCGATGAGCTCACCCCGGAAGAGCTCCGGGAGCCGGGTCCGCACGTCTATGCGATCAGTCTCTTCTACCTCGAGCACGCCTCATGGACCTCCCGCTATCGGCCCGACGCGATGGTCGACGGCTGTATCTTCGTTTACGACCTGCGCCGGAAGACGACCCCCACTCCCGCATGACGCTCTATCTATATAGGAAGGTCGTCGTTGAGTCGGGTATACATTTGACTACCATTGACTACCAATGACATGTAATGATACTCTATGATCTTCGGAGGTGCCTGTGGAGATCAAAGAGAACGAGGTCTATACGCATGAGGAGACCCAAGCGCTCCTCAAGGTCAGCGCCAGCACCCTGACACGCATGATCAAAAAGGGCCTCATCCGCGCGGCCAAGGTCGGCAAGCAGTACCGCATCCTGGGCAAAGAGCTGTTGAGAGTGGTCTCGCCCAAGATGGAAGACAGCGTCGGGAAGGCCTACAACAAAGCCCGCAACTGGGTCCACAAAGATGTCGATTAAGCGCCGTGTGTTGGTGACGGGAGCCGATGGCTTCATCGGGTCCCATCTGACGGAGGCGCTCGTGCGGCGCGGCTACGCGGTGCGCGCATTCGTCTGGTACAACTCTTTCAATTCCTGGGGCTGGCTCGACAGGTCCGAAGCGTCCGTTCGCCGGAGGCTGGATGTCTTCAGCGGGGATATCCGGGACCCCAACGGCGTGAGGGAGGCGATGAAGGACTGCGATGCCGTCCTTCATCTGGCCGCGCTGATCGGCATCCCGTATTCCTACCATTCTCCGGACAGCTACATCGACACCAACATCAAGGGGACGCTCAACGTCGTGCAGGCTGCGCGCCTGCTCGGGACCCGGCGGATCGTGCAGACCTCGACCAGCGAGGTCTACGGCACCGCGCGGACCGTGCCGATCGCGGAGGATCATCCTCTCTGCGGACAATCGCCGTACGCGGCGTCGAAGATCGGCGCGGACGAGATCGCCCTGTCCTTTTACCGCTCCTTCGGGACGCCGGTGACGGTGCTCCGGCCGTTCAACACCTACGGACCGCGTCAATCCGCGCGCGCCATCATCCCGACCGTGATCACCCAAGTGGCCTCGGGGAGGACCCGTGTGCGTCTCGGCTCGCTTCATCCGACGAGGGACCTGACCTATGTCAGCGATACCGCGGCCGGTTTCATCGCGGCGCTGGAGGCCAAAGGCATCGAGGGACGAACGATCAATCTCGGTACCGGCCATGAGATCAGCATCGGGGAGCTGGCTCATCTGATCGGCCGATCGATGGGGCGGCGGATCACGATCGTCTCCGAGGAGGAGCGCAAGCGCCCCGCACTCAGCGAGGTGGAGCGGCTCTGTTCCGATAACACGCGCGCCGCCGAACTGCTCGGATGGCGTCCTCGCTACGCCGGACGCCCCGGACTCGAGAGGGGTCTGGCCGAGACGATCCGGTGGTTCCGTGACCCGGCCAATCTCGCCGGCTACAAGGCGGACCGGTGCAACATCTGAGGGCCCTCCCGGACCCGGACCTCATCGTAAAAGCCGTCCGCGCGGCGACAGGCCGCGCCGAGGGCGACATCTCGCTGCACGAACCGTTCATCACCGGTAATGAATGGGCCTACGTGAAAGAGTGTCTTGATACCGGCTGGGTCTCGTCCGTCGGTAAGTACGTGGATGTCTTCGAGAAGAGGCTCGAGGAGATCACGGGCGTCAAGAGGGCCTTCGCGGTCGTCAACGGTACCTCCGCGCTCCATATCGCGCTCAAGATGGCCGGGGTTCGCCCCGGCGATGAGGTCCTTCTGCCGGACCTGACCTTCGTGGCGACCGCCAACGCGGTCACCTACTGCGGGGCGACACCGCACTTCGTCGATAGCGAGCCGCGGACGCTCGGCGTCGATGCGCCCAAACTCGACAAATACCTGTCCGGCATCGCCGTGCGGCAGCGCGAAGCGACCGTCAACCGCCGTAGCGGCCGACCCATAAGGGCTCTGATCGCGATGCACACGTTCGGTCATCCCGTCGACCTCGACGCGGTGCTGGAGATCTGTCGCAAGCACGGGATCGAGCTCATCGAGGACGCCGCTGAGGCGCTCGGCTCGCTGTACAAGGATCGCTCCGTGGGGCATCACGGGAAGTTCGCGGTGCTGAGCTTCAACGGGAACAAGATCGTCAGCACCGGCGGGGGCGGCGCGATCCTGACCGATGACGAGGAGTTGGCGCGCGAGGCCAAGCATATTGCGACCACCGCCAAGCTGCCGCATGCCTGGGAGTTCAACCACGATCGGATCGGGTACAACTACCGTATGCCGAACCTCAACGCCGCCATGGGCGTGGCGCAGTTGGAGCGCCTCGGTGAGTTCGTGGCCCGCAAGCGCTCGCTGGCCGACGCCTATGCCCGGCTGCTGGCGGACGTGCCGGGCGTGAAGTTCTTCCGTGAACCCGAGAATACCCGCAGCAACTACTGGCTCAACGCGCTCCTTCTGGACCGCTCCGACGCTCCGGGACGTGATGAGCTGTTGGCCCATCTCAACCGGAGCGGCATCAAGGCCAGGCCGGCTTGGACGCTCATGCACAATCTGGCGATGTTCGCCGATTGTCCCCGATCGGACGTGAGCGCGGCCGAGGACCTGCAATCACGGTTGATCAACCTGCCGTCGAGCGCCTTCTTGGGGCCGAACACATGACAACGCGCAGGATCTGCGTCGTCACGGGTAACCGCGCCGAGTACGGTCAGCTGTACTGGGTGCTGAAAGCCCTGCGGAGCGACAAGCGTTTCGATCTTAAGCTGTTGGTGACGGGGACGCACCTGTCCCGCGAACACGGCTACACCGTCCAGTGGATCCGGAAGGACGGGTTCGCCGTCGCGCGCCGCATCAAGTTGTCCTTGGACGACGACACCCCTCTCGGGGTGACAACGGCTCTCGCGGGAGCGACGAGGGGCTTCGGCGAGGCTTTGCGGGACCTGAAGCCCGATTGGCTCTTGTTGCTCGGCGATCGCTATGAATCGCTGGCCGCCGCTCAGGCCGCGCTCATCGCGCGCGTGCCGATCGCTCACTTGTGCGGCGGGGATGTCACCGAGGGTGTTATCGATGAGGCGTGCAGGCACGCGATCACCAAGATGGCCCACGTGCACCTGGTGACGCACGCGGCCTCCGCGCGCAGGGTCCGTCAGATGGGCGAGGACCCGCGCCATGTTCATGTCGTCGGCAATCCCGCGCTCGACAGCGTGCGCCGCATGGAACGTCTGGACCGGAACGAACTGTCGCGCAGGCTCGGATATGCCTGGCGCGAACGCAATCTTCTGGTCACGTATCACCCGGTGACGCTCGGACGCAGGTCTCCGGCCGAGGAATTCCGGCAATTGTTGACCGCGTTGAGGTCCCTGCCCGAGGACACGGGCTTCATCCTCACGCGTCCCAATCCTGACACGGGATCGCGCGCCATCGATCGCGAGATCGACCGCTTCGTCCGTGCCGAACCCCGCGCCAAAGCGTACGCAGCCCTCGGCTCGCTGTTGTACCTCAACGCCATGAGACAGGTCGACGCGGTGGTGGGCAATTCCTCCAGCGGCATCAGCGAGGCTCCTTCGCTGGGCGTGCCGACCGTGGATATCGGCGACCGTCAGAAGGGCCGGCTCGCGGCACGCTCGGTCATCCGCTGTGCCGCCGCAGCTCCGTCCATCCGCCGGGCCATCCTGCAGGCGCTGAAAAGGGGGCGGATCAAGACCGTCAATCCGTACGGCGACGGCCGGACCTCGGGGCGCGTGGTGAGCATCCTGGGCCGGATCGCGGATCCGAGCGCGCTGATCGTCAAGCGCTTCCATGAAAAGGGGCCGGGGCGATGAGGCGGGCCGGAAGCGTGCGCATCATCGCCGAAGCGGGGGTCAATCACAACGGATCGCTCCGTCTGGCCCTGCGCCTGGTCGACGCGGCGCGCCGGGCGGGAGCGGACGCGGTCAAGTTCCAGACCTTTCGCACGGAAGATGTGGTCACCCGGTCGGCGCCGATGGCCGCCTATCAGCGCCGCAACCTCGGACGCTCGGGATCGCAGTGGGAAATGATCCGCAGGCTGGAGCTCAGCGAGGCGGACCATCGCCGCCTGGCCGAGCGGTGCCGCAGGGCCGGCATCGAGTTCATGTCGACACCGTTCGACGCCCGTAGCGTGGACCTCTTGGTGCGCCTGGGCGTGAAGCGTCTGAAGGTGCCCTCCGGGGAGATCACCAACGCCCCGCTTCTGCTGCGGATCGCGCGGACACGTCTGCCCCTGGTGGTCTCAACCGGCATGTCCACGATGGACGAGGTCCGCGCGGCGCTCGGGGTCCTCTGCTGGGGCTGGACCTCCGCGGCAGGCGACAGACCTTCGCGCGCGGCTTTCGCCAAAGCGCTCAAAACGGGTCGTTCCCGTAAGCTCCTGCGAGACCGGGTCACGCTCCTGCACTGCACGACGCAGTATCCGGCGCCGGCCGAGGAGGCGAACCTGCGCGCGATGGGGACGTTGAGAGAGGAGTTCGGGACGCCGGTCGGGCTGTCCGACCACACGCCCGGCATCGCCGTGAGCATCGCCGCCGTAGCACTCGGCGCGAGCGTCATCGAAAAACATCTGACCCTGGACAAGAAGCTTCCCGGACCCGACCACAAAGCCTCTCTCGATCCGGCCGAGATGGCTCAGCTGGTGCTGTCGGCGCGCCAGGTCTCCGGAGCGCTCGGGGACGGCCGCAAGCGCCCTGCAGATTGCGAGCTCTCCAACCGGCTCATCGCGCGCCGGTCCCTGGTGGCGGCCCGGGACATCCGTCGAGGGCAGATCCTCGGACCCCAGGACCTCGCCGCCAAGCGACCGTCGAGCGGCGTCAGCCCATTCCGGTATTGGGACCTTTTGGGACGAAAGGCCGACAGGGACTATCGAGCCGACGACAGGATCCGCGCATGAAAAGCGATCTTCTTGCCAAGCTCGCGCCGCCGACCCCCGGAGCCGTCCCGCGCATCGACCTGCATCTGCACACCTCCTGGACCGACGGCGCCGACAAGGCGGCGGACATGTACGCCTCCGCGCTGAAGTGCGGTCTGACGCACGTTCTCTTCAGTGAGCACGCACGTAAGACCAGCGGAGACTGGTTCGGCCGCTTCGCCGATGAGGTCCGCTCGCTGCCGCGGGGCTCCTGCCGCGCCTTGGTGGGTGTCGAGACGAAGATCGAGGATCTCGAGGGCACTCTGGACTGCACTCCGGAGATCCTCGGTCTCTGCGATCTGGTCATGGCCAGCGTGCACCGGTTCCCGGGCGAGAGGGGGGTGGTCAGGGGTTTTGACGAGGTGACGCGCCAGGAGGCGCCCGAGACCGAGTTCCGGCTGGCGCTCAGCATCCTCAAGAACCCCAACGTGGACATCCTCGCGCATCCGTTCGGGATGTGTTACCGGCGCTTCGGCGCTCCGCCGTCCGATGAGTTGATGCGCGAGCTGATCCGGGCCGTGGCCCGCACGCCGGTGGCTTTCGAGATCAACTGCCACTATCATCCCGATCCCTGGAAGCTGGCGCGCTGGTGCGTCGAGGAGGGAGCGCGTATTTCCCTGGGTTCCAACGCCCACAATGTCTCCGAGGTCGGCCGCATCGTCCGGGCGCTCGAAGGGACCGGAGCGGTCCGATGACGCCCCTGCGTACGGTGGTCACGGGGGCCGGAAGCGGCGTGGGTCAGGGCGTCGTCAAGGCGCTCCGGCGCGGCCAGGTGCCCGTGACCGTGATCACCGCGGATATCCACCCCCTCAACGCCGGGCTCTATCGCGGCGACGAGGCCCTCTTGATCCCCAAGGTCGAAAGCGATGGGGCCCTAGGGAGGATGATCGAGGTCCTGCGGCGCAGCCGCGCCCAAGCGGTGCTGATCGGTTCGGAGTTCGACCTGGAGTTCTTCTCGGTCCACCGTGAGGAGATCGAGCGCGCAACGGGGGCGGTCGTCATCGTCTCGCCGCCCGAGACCGTGCGGCTTTCCCACGACAAGCATCTGACAGCGGAATTCCTGCGACGACATGGACTGCCGTACGCTGAATCGCTGCTGCCGGCGAGCGCGGACGACGCCTGCCGCGCGGCGCGCGAGTGGGGGTATCCGGTTCTCATCAAGCCCCGCAGCGGCACCTCCAGCCGCCATGTCCATGTGCTCTCCTCCGAAACGGAGCTCCGCGGCGTCTATGACAGGGTCCCCGGCCCGCTGTTGCAGCGGCTCATCGGGATGCCCAGCCGCCGTCTGGATAACGAGTACACCTGCAGTGTATTCAGGACACGCGAGGGACGGCTCATCGGGCCCTTCACGGCCCGGCGCGTGCTCAAGGGCGGGCACTCCTGGATCGTGGAAGTGGATACGTTCCAGGAGCTCCATCCGCTGCTCCTGAGCATCGCCGAACGCCTGCCTTTCGTGGGGTCGCTCAATGTGCAGTTGATGGTCGGGGAGAACGGACCGGTGCCGTTCGAGTTCAACGCGCGCTTTTCCGGCACTACGGCCGTGCGCGCGTATTACGGGTTCAACGAACCGGAGATGGCTCTGCGCAGTTACGTGCTCCGGCAGGAGGTATCGTCCCCGTCGGTTGCAAAGGGTGTGGCTTTCCGATATTCTGAGGAGGTTTTCGTCAACGGTGTCACCGCCGGGGAACTGTCCGAGCCCCTGCCCAAAGGAGAAGTTCCCCGATGGTTCTGAGCAAACCGTCCAACGTCCGCGTCATCCCGCGGCTGGACATCAAAGGCCCCAATCTGGTCAAGGGCATCCAGTTCGACGGCAACCGCGTGCTGGGGACCCCCGAGGCGTTCGCGGAGATCTACTACCGAGAGGGAGCGGACGAGCTGATCTTCTACGACATCGTCGCCAGTCTCTACCAGCGCAACACGCTGCTCGAGTACATCCGCAAGACCGCCGAGAAGATCTTCATCCCGCTGACGGTGGTGGGCGGCATCCGGTCGGTCGAGGACGTCCGCGAGATCCTGCGCGCCGGCGCCGATAAGGTCGGCATCAACACCGCCGCCATCGAGAACCCGGAGCTGCTGCGCGAGGCCAGCCGGACGTTCGGATCGCAGTGCATCGTCTCCTGCATCGAGTACTGGCCTCACTCCGACGGCACCTGTGAGGCCTGGGTGGATTACGGCCGTCAGCTGACCGGCGTCAACGCCTATGACTGGGCGCGCCGAGCGGTGGACCTCGGCGCCGGGGAGATCTTCCTGACCTCGATCCGGCAGGAGGGGATGGGTACCGGCTATGACGTGGATTTCGTCCGCAAGGTGGCGGAGGCCGTTCCGGTCCCCGTGATCGCCTGCGGCGGGGCCGGCAAGAAAGAGGATTTCCTGAAAGTGATCCGTGAGGGTCGGGCGGACGCGGTCAGCGCCGCTTCGTGCTTCCACTACTATTACGCCACGCCGCCGGGCGACGACCGTCCGTGGATGTCCTTCGAAGAGCCGCGCCTGCGCATGGGCGAGGACATCGATTCGGGCAACATCGATTTTCTCAAGGAGGGCTACGGCGGCTACCGAGACATCCAGACCGACCGCATCGGACTGCCCGCGCTCAAAAGCTACCTGTCCGAGCAGGGCGTGCCGGTGCGCCCGACCGCGGCTTCCACGAAGATCTATACCGCGATCGAGGGCAAGATATGAGCGCGCAGGTCGTGATCGTCGATTATGGAGTGGGCAATCTTTTCAATGTCCGCAGGGCGCTGGCCCTGTTGGGCTACGATGCTGTGATCTCCCGCGATCCGGCGGAGGTCGCGCGGGCCCCGCGCGTGCTCCTGCCGGGCGTGGGAGCCTTCGAGGCGGGGATGGACCATCTGCGCCGGTACGGCCTGAGCGAGGCCGTCAAGGACGCCGCGCGCTCGGGCCGTCCCGTGCTGGGGATCTGCCTGGGGATGCAGTTGCTGCTGAGCGAATCCGAAGAGAACGGAACGCACCGCGGACTGGACCTTGTGCCGGGCCGCGTGAGGCGGTTCACGACACCCTCGCCCGAAGGTCCGGTGTACAAGATCCCGCAGATCGGCTGGAACGCCCTCGAGCATACCGCGTCCTCGCGCGACTGGTCCGGGACCGTGCTCGACGGACTGCCGGAAAGATCCTTCATGTACTTCGTGCACTCCTACCGCGTCGTGCCGGCGGATCCCGGCGTGGTGCTGGCGAGCACCCGGTACGGACAGGACGAGTTCTGTTCGGTGCTGAAGCGGGACAACATCTCGGGATGCCAGTTCCACCCTGAGCGCAGCGGCGAGTACGGCCTCAAGATCCTCGAGAACTTCGTAACAGGGAAGAGCTGACATGACCCAGAACGAGATGCCGTTCCAGAGCCTTGATCAGCAGTTCAGCTACCTGCCCAAGCAGGTGCAGTTCTGCCGCAACTGCGTGGTGTCCAACCAGCGTCCCCGCACACGCTTCAACGAGCAGGGTATCTGTTCGGCCTGCCAGTGGGCTTACGAGAAGGACCACGTCGTCGATTGGAAGAAGAGGGGTCTCGAGCTCGAGAGGCTGCTCGACCAGTACCGGTCCAAGACCGGTGATTTTGACGTCGTGGTGCCGGGCTCCGGGGGTAAGGACAGCACCTATGTGGCCCATCAACTCAAGACGCGCTACGGGATGCACCCCTTGTGCGTGACCTGGTGCCCGTTCGAGTACACCGATATCGGTTGGAAGAACCTGTGGAACTTCGTCCAGCGCGGGTTCACCAACATCCTGGGACAGCCCGACGGCGAGATCCACCGCAAATTGACGCGGCTGGCTTTCGAGCTCAAGGGCGACGCTTGGGAACCGTTCACGTACGGACAGAAGGCCTGGGCCTTCCACGTGGCGGTGCGGTTCGGGGTGAAGCTGATCTTCTACGGCGAGAACGGAGAGCTGGAGTACGGCGGCAGTGAGAAGTACAAGAACCTCCCCAAGGAGAGTCCTGACGAGTGGGAGTACGAGTATTTCAAGGGCGCGACGGTCGATGACCTGGTGCGGGTGGGCCTGGAACGCGGCATCTTCAAGCCCAGCGAGGTCAAGGAAAAGACCTTTCAGCTCTACAAAGCGCCGCATCCCGACCTGATCCGCCAGCACGGCGCCGAGATGCACTGGTATTCCTACTATCACAAGTGGACACCCCAGGAGAACTTCTACTACGCGGTCAAGCACTGCGGGCTCGAGACCAATCCCGAGGGCCGCTCCGAGGGGACCTACACGAAGCACATCAGCCTGGACGACAAGGCCGACGGGTTCCACTGGTACCTGAGCTACATGAAGTTCGGGATGTGCCGCGCCTCCCGCGACGCTCAGCAGGATATCCGTCGCCATCACATCACGCGTGAGGAAGGCGTGCGGCTGGTGCGGCGCTTCGACGGGGAGTTCCCAAAGCGGCATTTCAAGTGGTTCCTCGACTATATGGGAGTCAGCGAGGAGTACTTCTGGCACGTGATGGACGGTTACCGCGAGAAATCCAACGTCTGGGAAAAGGTCGACGGCAAATGGCGCTTAAATCACGTCGCGGAATAGAGGCCCGGGCGGTCCTTGAGCCGGTGCTGGTGGACGGCTCGCGCCGCATCCTCGAGGTCATCCAGATCATCGACCGCAGTACGGCCAAGATCGCGTTGGTCGTCGACTCCGACGGGCGCCTGCGCGGCACGATCACCGACGGGGATATCCGGCGCGCGATCCTGCGCGGTGTGGCGCTCACCGAGCCGGCCGAGCGGATCATGAACGGCTCGCCGCGCACGGCCAGCACCGGAGAGGATCGACCGGTCATCCTCGAGCGTATGAAGGACAAGCAGATCCATCAGATGCCCGTCCTGGACGCCGCGGGCCGCGTGGTGCGCATCGAACTGCTGGACGAGCTCATCAAACCGCCGTCCCGAGACAACATCGTGGTGCTCATGGCCGGCGGGCTCGGCACGCGCCTCAAGCCGCTCACCGAGGAGCGCCCCAAACCCCTGCTCAATATCGGCAAGAAACCCATCCTCGAGACCATCCTGGACAACTTCATCGAGTACGGGTTCCGCCGGTTCTATCTGTCGGTCAATTACAAGAACGAGATGGTGCGCGAGCACTTCGGTGACGGGTCCAAGTGGGGCGTGGAGATCCGCTACCTGCACGAGGACAAGCCGCTCGGCACGGCCGGAGCGCTCTCGCTCCTGCCCGAGAAGCCCCGGGTGCCCGTGTTCGTGATGAACGGAGACCTGCTGACGAAGGTCAACTTCGATCAGTTGCTGCATTTCCACCAGGACAACGCCGCCGAAGCCACGATGTGCGTCCGCGAGTACGACCTGCAGGTGCCGTACGGAGTGGTGCGGATCGACGGACACCGCGTGCGGGGGATCGATGAGAAGCCGGTGCACCGTTTCTTCGTGAACGCCGGCATCTATGTGCTCGGACCCGGCGTCCTGCGGCAGATCCGGAAGGGACAGCGCCTCGATATGCCGCATCTGTTCGACCGGCTGGTCGCCGCCAAGCGCGAGGTGGCCGCTTTTCCGATCCGCGAGTACTGGCTCGACATCGGCCGGCTCGACGATCTGGAGCGGGCCAAGGGCGAGTTCGCCGAGACCTTCGGCGCGGACGCCTAGAGCCGATGATGCGCTCGCTTGTGGTCGGCTACGGGTCCATCGGAGCCCGTCATGCGCGCGTGCTCGAGGAGTTGGGCTGTGAGGTGCACGTCGTCTCCCGCCGGCAGGTCGATCATCCCCGTCGCCACCAGACCCTTCGCTCGGCGCTCGAGAAGACCGCGCCCGGCTACGTGGTGATCGCTAATCGCACCTCCGAGCACCTGGGTACCGTCGCGGAGCTGCGCGGCCTGGGATGGAAGGGGCGCCTGCTGATCGAGAAGCCCCTGGCGTCCGGCAGTGAAGGGACGGAGGGTCTGTCCGGGGGGTTCGAGGCGGTCGCGGTCGCTTACAACCTCCGACTGCACCCTCTGCTGCGCCGTCTCGAGCAGGACTTGAAGGGGGAGCGCGTCCTGTCGGCGGCGATCTCGGTCGGCAAATACCTGCCCGAGTGGCGCCCCGGTACGGACTATCGCCGCAGTTACTCGGCCAGCGCGGCCGAAGGGGGAGGCGTGCTTCGCGACCTCAGTCATGAGATCGATTATGCGCTGTGGCTGTTCGGCCCCTGCCGGAGCCTGACCGCCGCCGGCGGGCATGTCAGCTCACTCGAGATCGCCAGCGACGACGTCTATACGCTGCTCCTGGAGACCGCGCGATGCCCCATCGTCAGCGTGCACATGGACTACCTGGACCGGGTGCTCCGCCGCCAGATACTCGTACATACGGACCTTCACAGCTACCGGGTCGATCTGGCCAACGGCTGCTACGAGAAGGACGGCCGGGCGGAGACCCTGCCGTTCGACCGCGACCGCACCTACCGTTCGGAGCATCAGGCGATGTTGGAGGGACGGGTTGGTGAGTTGTGCTCCGTCGACGAGGCGGTGGAGGTGATGCGTGTCATCGAACGCGCGGAAAAAGCGTCCGCCGAACGTGTCTGGGTTAAGCCGTGAACCGTTTGTGCACGCTGTGCGCGCGGGGCGGATCCAAGGGCGTCCCCAATAAGAACCTGAGACCGATCGCCGGAAAACCGCTCATCGCCTATAGCCTGCTGCAGGCGCGCGAGTCCGGGCTTTTCGATCACATCGCCGTCAGCAGTGACTCGCAGGCCATCCTGGACGAGGCCCGGCGCTGGGGAGCGGACCTCCTCGTGCGGCGTCCGGCCGAGCTAGCTACGGACGAGTGCCCCAAGATCCCGGTCATCCGCCATGCCGTCGAAGAGGCGGAGCGGATGGCCGGGTCCCGCTGTGCGGTCGTCGTCGATCTCGATGCGACGTCGCCGCTGCGCAGTGTCGAGGATGTCCGGGGCTGTGTCCGCCTGCTCGAGAGCGATCCGTCCGCGGCGAACGTCATCACGGGCACCCGGGCCCGTCGGTCGCCGTATTTCAATCTGATCGAGGAGGACGTTTCCGGCGGTTACCGTCCCGTCAAGCCCCTGACGCGGCCGATCGTGCGCCGCCAGGATGCTCCGCGCTGCTACGACATGAACGCGTCGATCTATGTGTGGCGCCGTCCGGCGTTGTTCGCCGGCGAAACGGTGTTCGGTCCGGGCTCAAGGCTGTTCGAGATGTCCGAGGAGACCGCCGTCGACGTGGACACGGAGTTCGACTGGAGGATCGTGGAGTATCTGCTCGCACAGCGGGCGTCGGCTCAAAGCACGGGGAGGCAGGAGCGATGAAGGGGAGTCTGCTCAAGAGGTTCGATCTGAACGGACGCATCGCCGTCGTGACCGGAGCTTCGGGTATCCTCGGGCGCGTGTTCGGCCGGGTCCTGGTCGAGGCCGGCGCTCGGGTGGCGCTCGTGGATATCGATGGGAAGGGCTGTGCTTCTCTGGCCGCTCGGCTGTGCCGCCTGCGCCGGTCCTCCGCGATGGCGGTGCCGTGCGACGTCTCGGACGAGCGGTCCGTGGAGCGCATGGCCGAGACGGTGACCCGGACCTGGGGACGGATCGATGTGCTGCACAACAACGCCGCTTCCAAATCCAGCGACCTCGAGAGCTTCTTCGCGCCATACGAAAGGTATGCGCTGAAAGAATGGCGCAGTGTCATGGCGGTCAACCTGGACGGTATGTTCCTGGTCTCGAAGGTCGTCGGAGAGCGCATGAAGCGGCGGCGTTCGGGCAGTATCGTGCAGACAGCCTCGATCTACGGTCTGATGGCCCCGGACCAGCGCATCTACGAAGGATCGCGGTATCTGGGGCGCCCCATCAACAGCCCCGCCGTGTACGCCGCCTCGAAGGCCGGCGTGCTCGGTCTCACCCGGTACCTGGCCGCCTACTGGGCCAAGGACGGGATCCGCGTCAACGCTCTGGTGCCCGGAGGTGTTGAGAGCGGGCAGAACGCGGAGTTCAAGCGCCGCTACTCCGCGCGGGTGCCGCTCGGACGCATGGCCCGGGCCGAGGAGATGGCCGGAGCCCTGCTGTATCTGGCCTCCGACGCTTCCAGCTACGTGACCGGCCAGGCGGTCGTTGTCGACGGGGGGCTGAGCGCCTGGTGAAGAAGGATCGTTACGCTTACTATGATTTCACGCAGGAACGGCTGGGTTTCGAGCCCGTGTTCCTGCTGGGGTCCTGCCGTTCGGGCAAGAGCAGTCTCGGCCGCTTGATGGGGAGCCTGCGCGATCATTATCACGTCGAGGAGGACTGGCTGCTACTGATGCTCCCGCTCATGGCCCGCGCGGGGCTGGTGGACCGTCGCGTCTTCGTCAATATGGCGCGAGCATGGATCTCGGAGAAGGTCTATGATGTCGTTCTGATGCGCTCGGCGTCGTTCAGACCCACCGACCACAGCTATGTCGCCCGGATGAAGACCGCCGGCGACATTGAGACGGCGCTCACGCGCCTGCGAGGGCGGGGGGACGTCGACCGTTATCTGCGGAGCTCCAAGGTCCGGGTGATCTTCAACCTCGCGGAGCTCGGGTCTTGCGCGGACCTGCTCAAAGAGATCCATCCGCGCGCGCTCTACATCCATGTGGATCGCTCTGCCGACGCCCAGGCCGCCGACATCCGGGCCAAGGCGTGGTACGACCAGGCGCAGTTGGTCCGGCCGTCCAACCGGCAATTGTACCGGCTCGTCCGCCGCAACGGACGCACGCTGTACCTGCCGTTCTGGGTGCGGCCCGCGCATACGGAGGCGTTCCTCCGCATGGGCGCGGAGGAGCGGGCCCGTTACTATGTGAGCGAGCACCGCCGGCTGACGCTCCGCGCCCGGCGCCGGGCGGGACGTCTGCGCTGGGTCGACGTGCGCTATGAGGACCTGCTGAGGGACCCTCCGCGCGTGCTCAAGGCCGTAGCGCCCGGCGCCCGCGCGGGCGGCCGCACAGCCGAGCTCGTCAGGGAACTGCGCCGGAGAGGAAGAGCGTCATGATCCAATTGCACGTGGCTTCCATCAACCGGAGCGGAGCGTCGCTCCTGACGCGCCTGCTCGACGGTCATCCGGACGTGGCCAGTTACCCGATCGAGTTCAACTTTCCGGTGGACACACGGTATTTTCCGTTCGTGGACCGGCTGACGGGAACGCCGACCCATATCCCCGAGTACGATCCGGCCCGGGACACCGACATCCTGCGCTTCCTTGGTCTGCCCGAGAAGCGCCCAGAGGCGGTGCTCAAGTGGGGCCAGGAAAAGGCCGACCCCATCGGTGTGCGTCGCAACTATTTGGAGCGGGAGGTCTACAACGCGGTCAAGACCGATTTTGATTATGAGCTTTTCGTGCGATCGCTCCGTGAAGCCGGGCGGACGGCCAAGACCGTGCGTGATGTCTACGAGGCCCGGCACCGGGCGTATTTCGCGGCCTGGGACCAGGGACGGTACGCCGGCACGCTCGGATTTGTGGCGACCTACGGCAGTGGCGAGCTGTACATCGCCGATCTTTCGCGGTACTTCCGGGAATTCGAGGGGTCCTGCATCCTGACCCCGGTGCGGGATGTCCACGGCTATGTCGCTTCCGAGAAATCGCGTTACGCCCGTCGCTACTATGGCTCCAAGCGCTTCACGACCATCAAGATGCCGGATGCTCTCGTGCGCGGATTCAGGCAGTACGATCTGGAGGCGATGGTCCGCTCGTGGCTCGTCTCGATCACCCGGATCGTGCTCCTGCAGGAGCGGTACGGGACCGAGGGGCGGTTCATCGTCTACCGCTACGAGGACCTCGTGCGCGAGACCGAGCGGGTCATGAGGGAGATCTGCCGGAGGTCCGGACTGCGCTATGAGCCCTGTCTTTTGACGCCCACCATCGGCGGACGGCCCTGGGGCGGCAGTTCGCACCGCGGCCGCCGTTCGGGGGTCAGCGCGGACCTTCTCGGCTACTATCCGAGCGTACTGCGTCCCGACGAGATCGAGCGGATCGACCGCGCGACCCGCCCCGTGATCGAGTACCTGCACGCCAACAAGGAAGCGGCGCTCGATCTCCGGAGCATCGACCGTAAGGCGCTGTACGACTATGATTATCAGAAACGCTACTGCGAGGATCCGGAGAAGTGGGCGCTGTATTCGGCGCTCGCTTTCCGGGACCGCCGGCGCGTGCAGGTCGGACCACCGCCGCCGGAGGCGATCCTGGCGACGCTCTACGCGGCCGGGGTGTTCCTGGCGCACCAGCCGAGGTTGTGGCGCCAACGGCTCTTACCCGGATGGGGAAGGCAGAACTACACATGAGCACACCCAAGAACTCCATCGAGATCCTCTGCACGCTGGGCCCTTCGTCGATGAACGACCGCGTCATCAGGCGCCTCGAAGAGCTCGGTGTCACGCTCTTCCGCATCAACCTTTCGCACACCAAGGTCAAGGACCTTCCGCATTTGATCGAAACGATCCGCCGCTCCTCGGCCGTACCCGTCTGCCTCGATACCGAGGGGGCTCAGATCCGCACCGGGGACATGGTGGAGCGCGAGGTCGCCGTCCGTGAGAACCGCGTGCTCTACGCTCACCCCGAGTCCGTCCCCGGGGACGCCCAACACATCAATCTCTATCCCATGGACATCGTGCACCGCCTGGAGCCGGGGGACTTCGTGAGCATCGATTTCAACGCCGTCCTTGTGCAGGTCCTTGGGCGCGACGAGCGCGGCGTGGTGGCGATGCGCGTGATCAACGGCGGCCGGATGGGCCAGAACAAGGCCGTCACGGTCGAGCGCGACATCGAGATGCCCACGCTGACCCACAAGGACATGGAAGCCCTGGCGGTCGGGCGCAGGATGGGTATCCGTCACGTCGCGCTCTCGTTCGCCAACAGGGCCTCCGACGTCGAGGAAGTGCGGCGGCACGTCAGCGAGGGGACGACGGTCATCTCCAAGATCGAGTGCCGCAATGGCCTGGTCCACCTGGAGGAGATCGCCCGAGCTTCGGACGCGCTCTTGATCGACCGCGGGGACCTGTCACGCCAAGAGCCGATCGAGCGCATCCCCTACCTGCAGAAACGCATCATCCGGCAGGCTTCCAAGGCCGGCCGCAAGGTCTATGTCGCCACGAACCTGCTCGAGTCGATGATCGCTTCCTCCAAACCCACCCGGGCCGAGGTCAACGACGTGATCAACACGCTCATCGATGGAGCCTCCGGTCTGGTGCTGGCCGCCGAAACGGCCATCGGCAAGGACCCTATCGGCTGCGCCAGTATGATCGTCAAGCTCATCCACGAGTACCAGCGGGAGGAGGGGCGTGTCGACCGTGCCGCGTACTATCCGGAGGACGCCAAATCCCTGCTGGTCGACCCGCACGGGGGGCGGCTGGTGCATCGCGAGGTGCCCATGCCCCCGGACGCCGAGATCGGCCGTCTGCGCAAGCTCGCCGTCGACGCCACCGATCTCATGGACGCCCAGCAGATCGCTCTGGGGACCTACTCGCCGTTGACCGGATTCATGGACCACAGGACGCTCGAGAGCGTGCTGCGCGAGGACCGCCTGCCCGACGGCAATGTCTGGACGATGCCCATCCTGCTGCAGGTGAGCTCGGATAACGCGCGGGCGCTCCACAAGGGAGAGAGGATCGCGCTGACGGACCCGGCGGGTGTCGTCTACGCGCTGTTGGATGTCACCGAGGTCTATCGCCTCGACCCTGCCGCGCTGGCCGGGCCATGGTTCGGCACCGCCTCGGCAGAGCATCCCGGAGTACGCCAGTTCACGGCCAAGGGGGAGTGGGCGGTCGCCGGCGCTGTCAGTCTCGTGCGCCGGATCCCGTCGCCGTACGCGCGCTACGAGCTGACCTGCGCTCAGAGCCGGTTCGTGTTCACCCACAAGGACTGGAGCCGCGTGGTCGGGTTCCACACCCGCAACGTCGTACACCGCGCCCACGAGCACATCCAGCTCGAAGCGCTGCGGCGCACCGGCGCTGACGGACTGTACATTACACCGGTCATCGGGTCGCGCCGTGAGGGGGATTTCCTGCCCGAAGCGGTCATCAAGAGCTATCAGATGATGATGGATTTCGGATACTATCCGGAGGGCCGCGTGGTCGTCGGTTGTCTGGCCACGTACCCGCGCTTCTCAGGGCCGCGCGAGGCGGCATTTACGGCGCTGTGCCGCAAGAACATGGGATGCAGTCACTTCATCATCGGCCGTAACCATTCGGGCGTCGGCGACTACTATAAGGACGAGGACTATCCCAAGCTGTTCGACCGTCTCGGGGATATCGGCATCACCCCGGTGTTCTTCGAGGCCATCGGCTACGATCCGAGGTCCCAGGCCTACGACTCGCTCGCGAAGGAAGGCGTGCTGGAGCTCATCAGCGGCACCCAGATGCGGGAGGCGCTCAAGCAGGACCGGCCTCTGCCGGACTGGTTCATGCGCGAGGTGATCCAGGACGCCCTCAAAGCCGACATCCGCTCCAAGGGCACCGTTTTCTATGAGTCCTGAGATGAGCGCCCCGGTGTTCTGGTTCACGGGGCTGTCGGGCGCGGGCAAGACGACCGTGGCCCGCGCGGCGCGGGCCCTTTTGGAGCGAGAGAAGCTGCGTGTGCTGGTGCTCGATGGCGACGAGGTGCGGGCGCGCCTGCACCGGGACCTCGGGTTCAGCCCTGAGGAGATCCGCCGCAACAACGCCGCCATCGCCGAGCTGTGCCTGAGCGAAAGGTCCTCCTGGGACGCGGTGCTGGTGCCGATCATCTCCCCGTACGCCGATTCGCGGAAGCGGGCGCGCGAGCGCCTGTCACCGGGGTTCTACGAGGTGTACTTCGATGCCGACGTGCGGTGCGTCGAGGCGCGCGACGTCAAAGGCCTGTACGCCAAGGCCAGGGCGGGGCAGATCCGCGACCTCATCGGGTACTCCGACGGCAGTCCTTACGAGCCCCCCTCCTCACCTGATCATGTGGTCCGTTCCTCCGCCGAGAGCCCCGAGCGGTCGGCGAGACTGTTCGCGGATTTCGTTCTCCGGTGCCTGCGGGGATGATCGTCGCGGTCATCTCGTCAGCGGCCCAGTTGGCGGCGCTTCGCGGGAGACCGGGCGGTCTCGAGGGGCTCCGGGTCTATTGCGACAATCCGCGCTTCCGCGGAAGGCTCGAGTCGGAGGGGGTCGCTCACGAGTCCCTGCACGAGTATCTGATCCCGGAGCCCGAACGCACCCGTCTCAACGGCTGGTGCTGTGACCGCGCCGCGTACACGCTGCGGCGCTCCAGGGAGCTCGGGCTGTTCGCGAGCTATGATCTGCCCGCTACGGTGTTCCTCCGCCTGGGCTATCAGCTGGTGCATGTCGTCAAGAACCGTTGGTACGCAGAGCGGATCCTCGAGAACGCTTCCGGAGCCCTGATCTTCAGGTCCACCGGCGCGCCGAGCTATCCCAAGGTTTCGGGCAATGTGATGCTCAATGCGGCGCTGGAAGATGCTGCCGTTCGCCGGGGGTTGCCCCTAGAGACGCTGGAAGTTCCCTACCAGAGCGAGGAGCTCCTGAGCGGACTTCTCAATCCGGGTCAGCGCATGAAGCTCCGCACTCAGGAGTTCCTGAGGTCCATCATGGACGGCATCTGTTCGCTCTCGGTCGGTAAGGACGGCCGCGGACGCATCCTCGTGAAGGGCGCGCTCAAGCATCTTGAGGGAACGGTCCGCGAGCTGGCGCGTCGAGGACAGGGCATCGTCTACTGCGACGAAAGTTATCAGGTCAAACACAGGCGTTTCGCGCGTGAGATCGGCGCCGCTTACCGGATCCTGGGGACGCGCGCCCTGACCGACGGACGTCGTGACGAGGGGCTCGGGGCGGAGTTGGAGAAGGCGCTGGAGGCGCTGGCCGCGACCGCCGAACGGGAGGGCTGGTACCGCGACGGCACCATCGATCATACCTGTTCAGCCACGCGGCTCTTGCTGGGTTACAGGGGTTACGCGCACGAGCTGGCGCGGCGCAAGAACGCCTACGACCGCCTCGCCGAGCGCCTGCGGCCGAGCGCGCTCTTGCTCGATGAGGACACCACGCTCGACAATGCGCCGCTGGCCGTGTATTTTGCCGCTTCCGGAGTGCCCGTCTACACGCTCTCGCACGCGACGATGGCCGTTCCGTTCGCCGTCGAGCCGGCCAACCGTGTCTTCGGTCCCTCGACGACGTTCGTCAATTCCGAATACGAGCGGTCCGCTTACGGGGCGCGCGGCTGGGACGAGTCGCGGATCGCCGTGACCGGAGTGCCGCGCTTCGACGCGCTGGTCCGGGCCCGATCCGAACGGCCTCCGATGCCGGAGGGGGGTGAGCGGAAGGTTTTCTACTGCGGCGCGTCGCTCAAGCTCTATTACCCGGAGCGCGGAGGTTATCTCGGTCTTCATCTGAGCAACAACGGCGATGCCCAGCGTCAGGCGCTGTCCTTGATCTGGCCCGCCGTGCGATCCGTCGGCGCGCGCCTCTCGGTCAAGCCGCACAACTACGAGGGCGATGCGTGGCCGCGCTTCCTGGCCGAGCTCGATCCGGAGGGCCGCGTTCGTTTCGTGCCCCATACGGCGGATTTCATGGAATGCCTGCGGACGCATGATGTGATGGTGCTGGCCCACTGGTCGACGGCCATCATCGAGGCGGCGATCGTCGGCGTACCGACGATCCTGCTCGATCTGTACCACCGGCAGGACCTGGCCCCGTACGCGACGGGAGCGGATTTCAAGGTCGTGCGCACCGAGGCGGAATTGACCGAGGCTCTCCGCGCCCTCCGCGTCCGCCCGTCCAAGGTCTCCGCTCCGACCTGGAGCGACGAGGCCCGCATCCGTTGTTTTGGGCGTTGGGACGGGGCTAATACGGCGCGGGTCGTGGACCGCATCGCGCCGGGACCCGCCCGTGTCTAAGCGCAAAGAGATCGTTTCGCAGGTCTGGGTCTATCTCGTGGGGACGATCCTGTCGCAGGGTTTGACGCTCGCCGCGGCGGTGTTGACGCGGCGCTTCCTCGGTCCGGTACAGATGGGAGTCTGGGCGCTCCTGCAGGTCGTGCTGAAGTACTCCTCGTACACAACGCTGGGGACCACGGCGGCGGTCTCGCGGGAGATCCCGTTCCATGCCGGGCGTCAGGACCGGGAACGGGTGGAGCGTATCCAGGATACGTATTTCACGTACGGCGTGCTGAGCTCCATGGTCCTGGCGGCGCTCCTGGCGCTCGGAGCGGCGCTGTTGCGCGGGCGTCTGGATCCGGTCATCGTCTGGGGCCTGGTCTGGACGGGCGCGCTCCTGGTCCTGCAGCGCTTCAACAACGTGCTGATCACGCTGTTGAGGGCGCACAAGCAGTTCGAGATCGCTTCGAAGCAGATGGTCGTGTCGTCCGTCGTCAACGCCGTATGCATCACGGTCCTGTCGTACCGCTTCGAGGTGTACGGGTATATCTGGGGGATGGGGCTGAGCTATCTCTTCAACACGCTGTACATCCTTTGGGCGGCACGGCCGCGCCTGAGGTGGGGGTGGGATGCCGCGGAGTTCAGGGGCTTGGCCGGATACGGAGCGCCGCTGTTGGCCATCGGTCTTATGAATACGGCATTCATGAGCATCGACCGGTTCATGATCGCGGGCATGCTCGGTCTCCGCGAGGTCGGATTGTACGGCATGGCGGCGATGGCGGCCTCGTATGCGGCCAACGCGCCCAACGCGGTCTCCGTCGTGCTCTTGCCCCGCTTCCACGAAAAATACGGCCGCGAGGGCCGTGCGCAGGACCTGCGCGGTTACACGGCCCGTTCGGCCGAGGTCTTCGCCGACCTCATGCCGTTCTTGATCGGCGCGGGGTGGTGCTTCGCGCCGTGGGGCGTCGCCCGGCTCCTTCCGGACTTCACGCCGGGAGTCGCGGCGCTCAAGCTGTTGGTGGTCGGGTCGTATTTTCTGGCCGTGACGCACCCGTACAATACTTTTCTGATCGCGATCAAGCGCCACTGGGCGTTGGTGCCGCTCCTGGCGGCCCTCTGTCTGGCCGCGCTGGCGGTCAATGCCTGGGTCCTGCGCTCCGGCTACGGGATCGAGGGTGTGGCGATCGCCGCGGCCGTGGTGCTGGCGATGCGCTTCGTATCCCACCTGGCCTTGGCCGCGCGGTATTCGGGGCAGGGGGCGGGTATGGGCCGCGAATGCCTGCTGATCGCGCTCAAGTTCGCGGTGATGACCGCGCTGTTGTGGGCCCTGGACTCGTGGGTACCGCTGTCCCGGTCGACCCTGGCCGGCGCGTCGTTGCGCTACGCGATCCTGTGCGCCGTTTATACGCCGGTGCTGGTGCGTTTCGTGCGTGAATACGGTCTCTGGGAGGCGATCAGGCGGAAGGCAGGGAGCGCTCGAGCTGGCGCGTGAGGATCCAGTAGGCCGTCAGGATGAACGAGACGGCCGGGGCCATGACGCCGTAGTACGACAGGAAGACCTCGAAGACCGGGCTCGAAACATCGCCCAGACCGAACGCCGGCGCGGCGAACACCGCGATGCTGGTCAGGGTGAGCACGTACATGAACCAGGGGAAGACCAGAAGCTTGTGCAGCCAGCCGAAAGACTCGCGGGCGAGCGAGGGCCGGTGCGGGCGGACAGCCGAGGCGGTCTCGGGGCGCTTGAGCGAGCCGCCGTGGGTCAGCACCATGGTCGAGCGGACGCTCCAGATCAGCAGGATCCAGAGCGAGCCGAACGCCGCGGTGAAGCCCAGGAGCAGATGGACCGGGTCGCCTGATCGCGAATGGACGCCCCAGGCGATGGCGAAGAAGATCGGCGGCTGGATCACGTAGTTGATCACCACGTCGAAGAACGCGCCGGTCAGGGACCTTTGTTTTTTCAGCCGGGCCCACTGGCCGTCGACGGCGTCGAGCACATAGTACGCCTCGACCAGCAAGGCGCCGATGAGCACCGAGACCGGCGTCAGCTGGGCGAAGAACGGGATGGCGGCGAAAGCCAGCGCCAGCGACAGCGCCGTGATAAGATTGGCGCTGATCCTCAGGTCCTGAAAGAGCCAGATCAGGCCGATGGACAGCGTGTGAGTGACGTATCGCGCGTAGACGGGCTTGTCGGCTTCGTCGGCCTTGAGGCAGATACGGCGCAGTTCGGGGATGGTCAGACGCATGCGCGGATTATAGGGGATAGCGACGATGAAAGTCAAAGCGCTCATTACGGCGGCCGGCATGGGCAAGCGGTTCGGCGCGCTGACACGGACGACGAACAAATGCCTGTTCCACGTGGACGGCAAGGAGTTGATCGTCCATATCCTCGACCGCCTGCGCGAGGCGGGTGTGTCCGAAGCGGTGGTCGTGACCGGTTATCAGCGCTCCCGCGTGGAGCGGGCCGTCGGCCACCGGGCCCGAGCGGTTTTCAATCCCTTTTACAGGGTCTCGGGTATCCTTGGGTCGTTCTGGCAGGCGCGGCCTTACCTGGACGGGAAGCCGTTCGTTTTTACCACTTCGGACCACTTTTTCCACCCGAGCGTCCTGCGCGATTGTCTGAGGGTAAAATCGGACATTTGTATCACCGTACAGAGGAAAAAATCGTATACAAGGGAGGACGCAAAAGTTATAATCGAGCGTTCCAAAGTCGTCCGATTGGGCAAGGATATCCCGGTATCGTCCGCGCACGGTGAGTTCGGCGGACTGACGGTCTTCAGTGCCCGCGCTTCCAGGGCGTTTTTTCGTGAGCTGGAGGCGTGCTTCGACAAAGGCGATCTCGGCGGCTACATGATGGACATCATGTCGCTGGTGAGCCATAAGCACGCGATGCCCATCCGCTACGCATTCTGCGGGGAAGAGATGCGCACCGAGGTCGATTCGGTCCACGACCTGCGGGCCGCGCGTCACCTGTCCAAGGTCTTCAAAACGGGCCGCGGGCCCAAATCGAGAGGATGAAGCAAGATGCCGAAGTATAAGTTCGACCCCATCGAGGACGCGATCAAGGAAGTCCGTAAGGGCAAGCTCGTCATCATCATGGACAGCAAAGAGCGCGAGTACGAGGGCGACTTCGTCGGCGCGGCCTCCAAGATGACGCCCGAGACCATCAATTTCATGCTGACCCACGCCCGCGGGGCCTACATCGCGATCTTCATGCCCGCCGGACGCTGTGACAAGCTCGACATTCCCCCGATGGGCGTGCGCAACGAATCGTTCAACCACACGAAGTTCCGCGTGTCGGTCGACGGTAAGGACAATGTTTCCGGCAGTTCCGCCTATGACCGCGCCCAGACGGTCAACCTGCTCGGTGATCCCGCGGCCAAGCCGTCGGATTTTGTCCGTCCGGGACACGTCGTGCCGATCGAAGCCAACCCCAAGGGCCTGCTCGGCCGCAAGGGTCACACCGAATCCGGTGTGGAGCTCATGCGTCTGGCCGGCATCGATCCGCCGGTGGCGGTGGATCTGGAGATCCTCGATGAGGACGGGACCATGGCGCACGAAGACCGCCTGTTCGCCCTGGCCAAGAAGTTCAAGCTCAAGATCATCTCCGTCGACGATCTCGTCGAATACGTCACCCGCAAGCCGGCGGCCGCGCTCAAGGGCTGATGTCCGGGGGGGCGACGCTGGATGCGCGATGGCGTCTGGCGGCCGCATTGGCGGCCGCCCTCGCGATCGGCGCCCTCTATCTCTTACCCCGTCTGACGCCGCATTCTCCGCTCAAGTTGTACTGCCTGTTGGCAGGGCATGACTGGGCCTATTACGCTTCGGACGACTGGGCCTGGTACTACGACGCGGCAGGACGCGACTACGATCACCCCGAGCTCGATGGGTACAAGTACCGCTACATCCCGGACCGTATGCTCTGCCGCCGATGCCGGACGTATCTGTTCGATCACACCATCGTCGAGGACCGCGTCTACGCGCTCGAATCGCACGAGAGGCGGATCGTCAATCCTCCGCCGCCCGAGTCGATGGGGCGGCGGCAATGGCCGACGCGCCGGGGTAAGCTGGAAGGCATCGGGCGTAATTACTACGCCGCCGGAGCGTTACGCAACGAATGGAGCGCCCGGTCCGACGAATTGCACGGACCCGCGAAGGGATATTTTCCGGACGGCAAGGTCCATTGGGAGACGACTTATGTGCACGGCGATCCGGACGGCGTGGCCCGTGAGTACCATGATGACGGGTCGATCAAGAGCGAGTTCCCGTATCGCAACGGCCGTCTGGACGGGGAATCCCGCCAGTACCGACCGGGCGGGAGGCTCTGGAGGGTGCGTCACTATGAGGCCGGAGAGGTCGAGGGCGAGGGGTATGATCTGCACGAGGACGGCAGCTTGAAGAGGGAGGACCGTTTCGAGCGGGGCCGCCTCGTCGACCGCCGGACCTATGAGCCGGGCGCCAAGACGGTCCGGAAAGCCGCTTGATGCGACCGGGCCGCGCGTACACCCTCGCTTGGATCGTCTGGGCGGTCGTGGTCGCGTGTTCCTACGCGAGCCGCTTCGTTGGGCCTCGTTTGATGGAGCTCTCGGGTCGATGAACGCGTACGTCCAATCAGGACCCCAGGTCCTCCTGACCGCGGCGTTGTGGTTCTGGCCTTCGCTCTTGGCCTGTTACGGTGCCGGACGGCCGCTGGCGGCCTTGTGTCCGCTGGACGAGCGGGCGGGCAGTGGCGCCCTGCGGGCGGTGCTCGCGCTCTCGATGGGGCTGTTCGTCCTGTCGCTGTGGGTCTTCGCGGCCGGATCGCTCGGCCTCATCGGACCGGTCACTCTGGCCGCGTTCATTCCCGTGGGGGTCTTCATGGCCCTGGCGCGGACCGATCTTGGCCGGGTCTGTTCCGCTGTGCGCGAGGGATGGACACGCTTGAGCGGTTTGGACCGCTGTATCCTTGCGGGCGGCGCGGCGCTGGCCGCCCTGACGTATGTCGCGGCCCACGCCCCGGAGAGCGCCAACGATTCTCTGGCCTACCATCTTTACTTCCCCAAGCTCTACGTCGATGCCGGACGCCTGGTGCATGATGCCACGCACCCTCGATCCCTGTGGCCGTCGCTGATGGGCATGCTCTATACCGCGGGGTTGTCGGCGCAGGGCGTGGCGCTCGCCAAGCTCTACAGCTGGACGACGGCGGTGCTCGCGGTATCGGGGACGACCGCGGCCGCCGTGTATCTGTCCCGTTCCGCTGAGGCGGGCCGCGTCGCGGCGATCCTCGTCGGAACAGTGCCGGCGTTGTGGATGCAGTCTTTCTGCGCGTACAACGACAACGCGATGGCGCTCTATGTGCTGGTGGCGGCCGTGATGTTGTACTTGTGGGTGCGGTCGGGGTACGGCGCCGCACGCTCGCTAGCCGCCGGCGCTTCGCTGGCCGCGCTCCTGTCGGTCAAATATTACACGTTCGTGCCGGCGGCCGTCCTGTCCATCGGGGTCTTGTGCGCGATGTGCGCCGACCGCTCGACCGCTCTACCGCGCAAGGTCGGTTCGGCGGTCCTTGTCGTTCTGTCGACCACCGCTCTCTGCGGGCACTGGTATCTGCGCAGTTGGCTGGCCACGGGCAATCCCGTCTTCCCGTTCGCCGCGCCGCTTTTCGGTGGAGAGGGTTTCTCGCAGAGGATGGTCGGATTCGCGGAATTGCCCAAAACACCGCTCAATTTCCTGCTCCTGCCCTGGAACACGGCCATGCGCGTCGATGAGCTCGGCGGCGAGCCCATCGGATGCCTGTGGCTGGCCGCGCTTCCTTGCCTGGTCACGCTCCGATCCGCGGCCGGGTTCGCCCGAGCGGCCGCCGCCGCCGCGGCGGCCCTCTTGAGCGCCTGGTTCCTGTCCATCCAACACGCCCGCTTCCTCCTGCCGGCCCTGCCGGTCCTGGGCTTGGTGTGGGCCGACTGCGCCCGTTGCTGGAGAGCTCTGGAGCCGCCGCGCCGGGCCGGACGGATCTTGCTGGCGATCCTGGGGCTCATCGCGCTGACGCAGACGGCGCTGGCCGCATACTATCCGGCGCGCTATGTGCCCGCGGCGCTCGGGACCCCGCCCGCGGCGGCCCATCTGATGGGCGCCGAGCGCACTTATGCCGCCCTGTCGCGACTGTCGGAACATCTGGGAGAGCGGGATGTGCTGGTGTTCGTTACGGAACCCCGGCTTTTCTATTCGCCGGTGCGGGCGATCCTGCTCAGCCCTCTGTCCGAGCGCCTGGCGGCGGTCGCGGGTCAGGACTTGGCGGGGTGGCTCCGCTCGCAAGGGGCCACGCATTTCTTGACGACCGATCGAGGTGAGCGCTCGCCCTGGACGGAAGCCGCGCTGAGGTCCGGACTGCACCGGCTTGTCGTAGCCGAGGCCTCCGTCGACGTCGAGGCGGCAGGGGAGAAGTGCCGCTATACGCTCTGGACGTGGTCGCCGGAAGCGCGGGGACAGGCGAGATGAGGACCCAGCCGCTGTTGTCGGTGATCATACCGGTCTACAACGAGAAGGCCAACGTGGCCGAGCTCGTCCGGCGCGTGCAGGCCGTTGGTCTGCGCAAGGAGATCGTGATCGTCGACGACGGGTCCACGGACGGGACCCGTGAACTCCTGAAGGGCACGGTCGTGCCCGCCTATGACAACGTGCGCTATCTCGAGCATGAGCGCAATTCCGGAAAAGGAGCCGCGCTCCGTACGGGCCTGTCCGCGGCCACCGGGGACATCCTGATCGTCCAGGATGCCGACCTGGAGTACGACCCCAAGGATTATCTGCAGATCGTCCGGCGCTTCCGCAATCCGGACACTCACGTCGTGTACGGTTCGCGCTTCTGGAAGGTCAACAAGTACCTGTTCATCTGGCACTGGTTCTGCAACAAGTTCCTCGGCGGCCACTACGAGATCCGATACCTGCACCATTTCCTCGGCATCCAGGCCCTAAACCTCTTGGCAAACGTGCTGTACTTTGCTAACATAACCGACGAGGCGACTTGTTATAAGGCCTTCCGGCGACAGGTGTTAGATAAGGTCCGGTTGCGTTGCAACGGATTCGACTTCTGTCCGGAGTTCACCGCCAAGGCCCGCAAGGCCGGCTACCGGATCGTGGAAGTCCCCATCACGTACCACCCGCGGTCCCACAAGGACGGCAAAAAACTCAACTGGAGACACGGGTTTGAAGCCATCTACACCCTCGTCAAATATCGCTTTGTCGATTAACGGCGCGGTCCGGCCTGTGGAGCGCGAGCGGGCCGCCGTCGCCGGCCGGATCTTCCTGATCTATCCTCCGACCGGGCTCTACATGCGCGACGATCGCTGTCAGGCGCCTGTGGAGGGGATGACCGCACAGCCCAATCGCGCTCCGCTGGATCTGGCGTACATGGCAGCCATGCTCGAGCGCGACGGACGCACCTGTAAGATCACCGACTACGCCGCCGAGCCCGGCGGGTGGGAGAGGGTGCGCCGCGATATCGCGGATTTCAAGCCCGACCTGCTGTTGGTCAGCGTCACGACGCCGACGCTCAAGAACGACCTGGCCGCCTGCCGCATCGCCAAGGAGATCGATCCGGCCATCTTGACGGTCGCCAAGGGCGCGCACTTCACCGCCAAGGACGACGAGGTCCTGCTGGCGAACCCCGAGCTCGATCTGGTCATCCGGGGCGAGTCCGAGCATGCGGTCACGGAGATCGCCTCCGGCGCGGACTACGCGTCCATCCTGGGGCTGGCGTACCGCAAGGATGGCAAGGTCGCCCGCAACGCGGACCGACCCTACATCGAGGTCGACGACCTGGACAAGCTGCCCTTCCCGGCGAGACATCTGATCAACAACGCTCTGTATACGGCTCCGGACACGGGCGAAGCGATCACGATGATCAACACGGGGCGCGGTTGTCCCCACCAGTGCATCTACTGCGCGGTCACGATCGCGTCGGGCTACAAGCTCAAGGTCCGCACGCCCCGCAGTATCGTCGACGAGATCCAGGAATGCGTCCAGAAGCACGGGATCCGCAACTTCTTCTTCAGGGCGGACACGTTCACGTGGGACGAGCGCTGGGTGGTCGACCTGTGCGGCATGATCCGCGAGCGCGGCCTCGACATCCGCTGGGGTTGCAACAGCCGCGTGGACACGATCAGCGAGAAGCGCCTGGAAGCGATGAAGAGCGCCGGGTGCTGGATCGTCGGTTTTGGCATCGAGAGCGGCGACCAGGACATGCTCGACAAGATGAAGAAGCGCGCCAAGGTCGAGGATGCCGAACGGGCGATCGCGTTGTGCAAGAAGTACGGCGTCAAGACGTACGGGTTGTTCCTGATCGGCCTGCCCTGGGAGACCCGGGCGACGGTGGAGAAGACGATCGCGTTCGCCAAGCGTCTGGACCCGAGTTTTTTGGATTTCAACATCGCCTATCCGCTGCCCGGTACGGAGTACTACCGGCTGGCCAAGGAAATGGGGCTCTTCGAGGAGAAGGACCTGCCCAACGGCGATTATGCCCGGCCGATCGTGAGGACGCTCGACCTGTCCACCGAAGAGCTCGTGAAGCTCAGGCACAAGGCGCTACTGAGCTTTTACTTGAGACCGTCCTACATCGCGCGCACGCTGGGGGAGATCCGCTCTCCGCGTATCCTGCTCAACTACATCCGCTCGGGTCTCCGGCTGATCAAGCACCACGCGTTCGATTTCGGGAACGACTGAGCCGATGGCGCAGAACAAGGCCGTCGAGCTCGAACACGCCCGCAAGATCCTGCATCACCCGGAGTTCTACTGGAACTCAGGCACACCCGCCGGACTCAACGGCTCCCTGCGGCGGGCCGAGTGGGTGCGAGAGGCCTCCGGCATGGGGCCGGGTAAGCGGGTGCTCGAGGTCGGTTGCGGGACGGGATTCTTCTCCGAGATCTTCATTCGCACCGGCTGTTCGCTGCACGCCATCGACATTTCGCCGGACCTGGTCGACAAAGCCGTCAAACGCCTCGGCGGCGCCGTCGACCTGCGTGTCTGCGACATCGAGGCCTTGCCGTACGCAGACCACAGCATGGACGCCGCCGTCGGCATCCGCGTCCTGCACCACCTGGACATGCCGGCCGCGTTTCGTGAGATCTCGCGCGTGCTCAAGCCCGGAGGGGTGATCGCCTTTTGTGAGCCCAACATGCTCAACCCTCAGATCATGGTCCAGAAGAACATCCCTCCGATCAAACGGATGATGGGCGACACTCCCGATGAGACGGCGTTCTTCAAGTGGCCTCTCCGTCGCTTCCTGAGCGAGCGCGGGTACCGAGACATCACGATCGAGCCTTTCGACTTCTTGCACCCGTGGATCCCCGCGAGAGTCGTGCCGACAGCCGAGCGGATCGGCCGCGCCTTCGAGAGGGTGCCCCTCCTGCGCGAGATCGCCGGCTCACTGCGCATTCGCGCCGTGCTGGCGGGATGACCGTGTTTTCCGCGGGGGCGCGCAACAGCCTCCTGAGGACGGTTTTCCGCGCCTATCCGTTCTCCAAGGGCCGATACCGGCTCATGTCCGCGCTCGAACCGCTCCTGGAATCGCGGCCGGTCGAATTGGGGCATGTCTGGGGCAGTTCCAAGTTGGCGCTCGATCTGTCCAGGCCGGGCCTCCAGCGTTCCTTCTACTTCTTCATGCCCGAGTCCTATGAGAGGGCCACCCAGGACTACCTGCGCCTGGCGCTGCGGCCGGGCATGACCGCTATCGATGTGGGTTGTCACGTGGGTCTTTTGACGCTTCTGATGGCCCGCCTCGTCGGTCCCTCGGGCCGGGTCTGGGGTTATGAGCCCGATCCCGACAATCACGCTCAGCTGGAGATCAACCTTTCGATCAACGGATACGCTCATGCCGTCGCGGTGAGGGCGGCCGTCACCGACCGCCGCGGTCGAGTGCGTCTGGCGCGAGGCAGGACCGGGTCCGACCACGCCGTGGACCGGCAGGCCGCCGGGGGTCTGGATGTGCCCTCCGAGCCGCTGTCGGACCTGCTGGAGCGGGAATCCATCCGGCGCGTGCATCTGCTCAAGATCGACGCGGAGGGGACCGAGGACCTGGTGCTCAACGGACTGGCCGATGCCCTCACCCCCTCGAGGATCGAGCGGATCGTCTGCGAGATCCACTCCAGCCGCAAGGCGGGCCCGGTCGGCGGTGACCGTATCCGCCGCCGCCTGGAAGCCGCCGGGTACACGGCATACGTGCTGGACCCGGCGCTCGCGCGACGGCCTTATCTGTCGGCTTGGGAGCCGCAGGCGGAAGTGCGCGGTCTGCAGAACGTGCTCTTTTGCGAGCCGTCGACGCTGCGGTCGGACCAAGGATCGACCGGGGCCGGACGATGAACGCGCCTGCGGCCGTACGCGTGGTCGTGCTCAACTACAACGGCCGCGCCATCCTCGAGCGCTGTCTGGGGTCCGTGGCGGATGCCGCGCGTCGCAGCCGTCGTCCCACCCGCGTGACGGTCCTCGACAACTGCAGTCGCGACGACAGTGAGGCCTACGTCCGGAGCGCCTGCCCGGAGGTTCATTGGGAACCGGCGCGGTCCAACCGAGTGTTCTGCTCCTATAACGAGTATGTCGCGAAGCTCCAGGAGCCGTACGTGGTCCTGCTCAACAACGACATCCGCGTTCAGGAAGGGTATTCGGATGCGCTGGTCGATGCGCTCGAATCCGATGACAAGGCGTGGTTCGCGGCACCGCGCGTGCTCAACGACGCCAGCGGCGAGTACGAGGGCGGCCGCGCCAAGATGGAGATGCGCTACGGACTGCCGTGGGGGACCTCGCTCTTCAAGGGGCATGAAGGGCGCACGCTCGAGGCCGGACGTACGATGCAGACAGGATTCGGAGCCTACCGCAGGGACCGATTCCTTGAGCTCGGAGGTTATGATGATCTGTTCCTGCCCGGGACCGTCGAGGATACCGACCTGTGTTTCCGTGGCTGGAAAAAAGGCTGGGGAGGGGTCTATTGTCCCGACAGCGTGGTGTATCACATGGGCCAGGCGACGTTCAAGCGTGAGTTCGGCTCCGCGGGCATCCGGCGCCTCAACCGCCGCAATCTCTATCTGTTCGTATGGAAGAACGTGCGTGATCCGCTTTTGATGGCATCGCATCTGGTCTGGATGCCCGTGCACCTGGTGCGCGACCTGCTGTTGGGCCGCCCGGAGTTCGTGGCGGCCTTGTCGGACGCGCTGGGACGCCTGCCGCAGGCTCTGGAGCGGCGGCGCGCCGCTGACCGGACGGATGTTCGCAGCGACCGCGAGGTCTTCGCGCTGTCGAGGTCTCTGTGAGCTCTCCACTGGTGAGCGCCGTGATGATCGCGCGTGATGAGCGGCGGGTCATCGCAGAGCGCCTGTCGGAACTGGCTTTCTGCGACGAGAGGGTCGTGCTCGACGGCGGCAGTACCGATGGGACGGCCCAAGCCGCCACCGCCGCGGGAGCGATCGTCGAGGTCAGGCCATTCACGGATTTCGCGGATCAGCGCAACCACGCGCTATCGATCGCGCGCGGAAAGTGGGTGTTCATCGTGGACTGTGACGAGCCGGTCGGACCGGAGCTGGCAGCTGAGGTGCTCCGGGCCGTCCGCTCGGACCGCTACGACGCGTACGAAGTGCGCCGGGTCAACAGGATCTTCGGCCGCACGATGCGTTATGGCGGCAATGGAGGCGATGTCCAGGTCCGTCTGGCGCTGCGCGACCGGGCGAGGTTCGAGGGCCGCGTGCACGAGCGGCTGGTCACTTCCGGGTTGAGGGTGGGCCGTCTACGCGCGCCGTTGGTCCATGAGTCCACGCCGGACGTTAGGACCTACATGAGGAAGCTCAACCACTACACGGCGCTGGAGGTCCAGGAGATGCGGCGCCGGGGCACCGATGGGATCGGCCGGGGGGATGCGCCACGCGCGGGGCGAGCCCTGGCGGTCTTCGTCCGTCGCTACTTCTTGGCGGGCGGGCTGCTGGACGGGATGCCGGGCTTTCTTTACGCGATGCTGAGCGGGTATTATGAGTTCGTCCGCCGCATGAAGGTCTGGGAGGAGCGCGGAGCATCCATCGAAAGGAGCGCGGAATGAAGGTCGCGGTCGTTCTGGGCACACGCCCGGAGATCATCAAGATGAGCCCGGTACTGCGAGCGCTCCGCGCCCGCCGCCGCAAATTTCTGCTCGTACACACCGGCCAGCACTACAGTTACGAGATGGACAAGCTCTTCTTCGATACGCTCGAACTGCCCAGACCGACGCACCGCCTGTCGTACGGACGTCATGAGGTCTCCGCGCACGGAGCTCTGACGGGTCGCATGATGGAGGCGCTCGAGTCCGTGTTGACGCGTCAGAAGCCGGACGTCGTGTTGGCTCAGGGCGATACGAACACCGTGCTGGCCTCCGCGCTGGTCGCTTCCAAGCTCCGCGGCGTGAGGTTCGGGCACGTCGAAGCCGGTCTGCGCAGTCATGATTGGGAAATGCCCGAGGAGATCAACCGCATCCTGGCCGACCGTGTCGCGCACGAGCTGTTCGCGCCGACCCCGGAGTGCCGCCGCACGTTACTGGCCGAGGGGATCCCCGCCGGCCGCGTGCACCTGACCGGCAATACCATCGTGGATGCGGTGCGGCAGAACCTCGGTCTGGCACGGCGCAAGGCCGACATCGCGCGCTGGAGGCGTCTGACGGGCAAGGACTACTTCCTGATGACGCTGCACCGCCAGGAGAACGTCGATCATCGCCCGCGCCTGGCGGCCATCTTGGAGGGGTTGAGCCGGGTCATCAAAGCGCACGGACGACGCATCCTCTTTCCGGTCCATCCCAGGACGGTCTCGCGGCTCAAGGCGCATCGCTTGGCACTGCCGCCGGGGGTCGTGGCCGTCGAGCCGACGGGTTTCCTGGAGTTCCTGATGCTCGAGAGGAGCGCGAGTTTGATCCTGACCGATTCCGGGGGGCTCCAGGAAGAGGCGTGCATCCTCGGCGTGCCCTGCGTGACGCTCCGCACCAGCACCGAGCGGCCCGAGACGGTGAGCGTGGGAGCCAACCTGCTGACACACTGCGATCCGGCGCTCATCGAGCGCTATGCGGGCCGCATGCTCTCCGCGGGCCGGAAGTGGCGCAACCCCTTCGGTGACGGACGCAGTGGGGAGAGGATCGTCCGTATCCTCGAAAGGAACGGGCGTTGAAGATCGCGTACTTCACGTACCCGGCGGCTTTCCAGAACATCGGAGGCGGGGAAGTGCAGCTGCTCAAGACGCGAGAGTATGTCGAGCGCGCCGGTCAGCCGGTCCATCTGTTCGATCTCTGGAAGGACCGCGTCGAGGATTTCGACGTCCTTCATATTTTCAGCTCGGTCAAGGATTGCCTGGGGCTGGCGGAGATCGCGCGCAAGAGAGGCGTGCGCGTCGCGGTGAGCCCCGTGCTCTGGAGCGACCTGCGCAGGGCCCTGCACACGGACGGGGGCGTGCGTCAGAAGACGGACCTGCTGGTCCGGCACCTGCTCAAGCTCGGGGCGCCGACCTTTCCGTCCGGACGCCGCCGCCTGCTGACCACGGCTCAGCACCTGTACCCCAACTCGCGGGCCGAAAAGCTCCAGATCGCGCGCTTGTTCGCGGTCGATCCGGCCCATATCCATGTGGTTCCCAATGGCGTGGACCGTCGCTTCGACATGGCGGACCCCGCCGCGTATCGTGCCCGTTACGGTACGGAGCCTTTCGTGCTGGGTGTGGGCCGCATCGAGCCGCGCAAGAACCAGCTCAATCTCATCCGGGCGCTCAAGGGGCTCGGCGTCCGGTTGGTGCTCATCGGGGATCCGGTGACGGGTTATGAAGAGTACGACCGGATGTGCCGCCAAGCGGGACAGGACCATGTGACGTTCCTGCCTTCGATCCCGCACGGCGATCCCCTGCTCGCGTCCGCTTATGCCGCGTGCGAGGCCTTCGTGCTGCAGGGGTGGTTCGAGACGCCGGGACTGGCGGCCCTCGAGGCGGCACTGGCCGGAGCGCGGCTGGCCGTCACCTCCGGCGGCAGCACCCGTGAGTATTTCGACGACCTTGCTGATTATCTGGATCCGGCGGATACCGCATCGATCCTGCGGGCGGTCAAGGCGGCTCTTGGGCGTCCACGCGACGGGCGTCTGCGAACCCATGTGCGTGAGGCGTATACCTGGGAGCGCGTGGCCGACCGGCAGATCGAGCTTTACGGAAGGCTTCTGACCGAAGGCCGTCGTTGAAGTACGTCTACCGGTCGACATGGAAGAGGGTCTGCGCCGCCGCGCTCGATACGGCCGGGGGAGTATTGCGCGGAAAGTCGTCCTATCCGCCCGCGGAACCCGACCGCATCCTGGTCGTGCGTCTGGATCATCTCGGGGATATCCTCCTGACGACCGGCATGCCCAAGGCGCTCAAGGAGGCTTATCCCTCGGCGCGGGTGGATCTGCTCGTGCCCAGTTGGGGCGCGCCTCTTTTCGAGAACAACCCCTTCGTCGATGACGTGTTGACCTACGATGCGCCGTGGTTCGCGGGCTCGCGTTTCAAGCGCGGCTCGAAGCGCTCCTGGGGAGCCCTCGCGGGCGAGCTGCGCCGGCGCCGTTACGCGATCGGACTGAGCCTGCGCGGAGACGCGCGTGAACATCTGCTCCTGCGCCTCGGAAAGGTCCGTTACACGATCGGATACGGCATTACCGGAGGGGGCTTCCTGTTGTCCCGCGTAGCGCCTTACCTGCCGGGCCGCCATGAGCTCGATCGCCGCGCCGATCTTTTGCGCGAGCTCGGCGTGAGGTCGGCCGATCTGGGGCCGAAGCTCTATTTCAGGGACGACGAGGATCCGGAACAGCTCCTGTCGCGCCTGGGTGTGCCCGCCGGCCGTCCCCGGATCGGCCTGCAGATCGGAGCCGGAGCGACTTCGAAGACCTGGTCCGATGACAAGGTGGCTGAGTTCGTGCGCCTTGTGGGATCCCGGCATCCGGGAGCGGTGCTGGTCCTTCTGGGTACACGCTCGCCGCGCCTGCCCGATACGCCGGGCCTGCGGGTCGCGGACTTGACCGGAAGGACCGGTATCCGGGAGCTGTGCGTATCGATGAGGGGTCTGGACGCCGTGGTCGGCTATGATTCGGGGCCGACGCATCTGGCGTCCGCACTGGACGTGCCGACCCTCTTCCTCTATAGTGGGGTCAATCGTTTCGAGGAATGGAAGCCTCTGGCTGAATCCGCGCGCGTGTTGCGCAGGCCGGTGGACTGTTCGCCCTGCGAGCTTACGGCCTGTCCGATCCCGGGCCATCCGTGCTTGGAGGGGATACAGCCCTCGCAAGCCGCGGAAGAATTGGGGAAAATGCTGGCATGAACATCCTGGGTCTATCGGCTTTTTATCATGACAGCGCGGCCTGTCTGGTGACGGACGGCCGTATCGTCGCGGCAGCTCAAGAAGAGCGCTTCACGCGCAAGAAGCACGACGAAGCCTTCCCGGCCCGGGCGATCGAATATTGCCTGTCCAGCGCGGGACTCAAGATCTCCGATGTGGACCTCGTGGTCTTTTACGAGAAGCCGTTCCTCAAGTTCGAGCGCCTGCTCGAGACCTATCTGGCCTGCGCGCCCTACGGGATCCGCTCGTTCATCAAGGCCATGCCTGTCTGGCTCAAGCGCAAGCTCTGGATCAAGGACATCATCGCTTCGGAGCTCGGTTACTCGGGTAAGGTCCTTTTCCCGGAACATCATGAGTCCCACGCGGCTTCGGCTTTCTTCCCGTCCCCGTTCGAACATGCCGCCGTGCTGACCCTCGACGGCGTGGGGGAGTGGGCGACCTCCAGTCTCAGCGAAGGCAAAGGCAACCAACTGCGGATCCTGCAGGAGATCCGCTTCCCGCACTCGTTGGGGCTCCTGTACTCGGCTTTCACCTACTATACGGGGTTCAAGGTCAACTCAGGAGAGTACAAGGTCATGGGCCTGGCTCCGTACGGAGAGCCGCGCTACAAGGACCTCATTCTCGAGAAGCTCATGGACCTCAAGGCCGACGGCTCCTTCAAGCTGGACCTGTCGTATTTCGACTATTGCGCGGGCCTGCGGATGACCAATGACCGCTTCCACCGCCTCTTCGGAGGGCCGCCCCGTAAGCCCGAGACCCGACTGACCCAGCGCGAGATGGACCTCGCACGCTCCGTCCAGGAGGTGACCGAGGAAGTGATGGTGCGTATGGCGCGGCACGCCAGGCAGGTCACGGGGGCGCGGAACCTGTGCCTGGCCGGAGGCGTAGCGCTCAATTGTGTCGGCAACGGCCGTATCCTGCGCGAGCGGATCTTCGACCGGCTCTGGATCCAACCGGCAGCGGGCGACGCCGGCGGCGCCCTCGGCGCGGCTCTCGCGGCGTGGCACACCTACTTGGGCAGCCCTCGATCGGCGAGCGGGTCCGGCGATGTCATCCAAGGTTCCTACCTGGGACCATCCTACTCCGATGAAGAGATCGGCCGCTACCTGGACCAAGAGGGCATACCGTCCCGGCGTTTGGACGAGGATAAGCTGGCGCGCACCGTCGCCGAGATCCTGGCCTCGGCCAAGGTGGTCGGCTGGTTCCAGGGGCGCATGGAGTTCGGTCCGAGGGCGCTGGGCTCGCGTTCCATCCTGGGGGATGCGCGCTCTCCCAAGATGCAGGAGACCATGAACCTCAAGATCAAGTTCAGGGAGAGCTTCAGGCCGTTCGCGCCGGCCGTGTTGCGAGAGAAGGTCTCCGAGTATTTTGAAATGGACGCGGACAGTCCGTACATGCTGCTGGTGGCGCCCGTACGCGAGCATCTGCGCCGTCAGATGAGCCCGGAGGAATCGTCGCGTTTCGGCATCGACAAGCTCAATGTCGTGCGATCCTCGATCCCCGCGGTCACTCACGTCGATTACTCGGCGCGCATCCAGACGGTGGACGATCGCACGCACGAGCGTTTCAGGAGGCTGCTGGAGGCGTTCGAGGCCTCGCAGGGGTGCCCGGTGCTCATCAACACGTCCTTCAACGTCCGCGGCGAGCCCCTGGTCTGTTCTCCGGCGGAGGCGTACCGTTGCTTCATGAGAACGGACATGGATTACCTGGTGCTCGGGGACCGGTTGCTGGACAAGACCGAGCAGAAGCCGCTCAGCGGCGACACCGATTGGAAACGGGAGTTCGAACTCGATTGATCCGTGAGATCCTGCAGGACCTGGCCGCTCTTAAGAGCGGCCGCAAAGAGCTGAGGGAGTTCGCGTGGACCATGGCGATCGCCTCGGGACTTCTGGCGGCCTGGCTGGCTTGGCGTCATCCGTCACCGGCGGTGATCGTACTCGTCGCGCTCGGTATCGTTCTTGTGTCGTGCGGAACGCTGCGTCCGGAGCTGTTGGCGCCGGTACGGCGCGTGTGGATGGGGCTGGCGTTCGTGCTCGGATTCTTCATGAGCCGCATGATCCTTGCGGTCTGCTATTACCTGGTGATCACGCCGATCGGTCTGATCACGCGCGCCACGGGCAAGGATTTCCTGTCCCGCAAGATGGACCCCCAGACCTCCACCTACTGGACGCAGCGTCAGAACGCCGAGGACGCCAAGGCCCGTTTGGAGCGGCAGTTCTGAACAAGGAGAAACGATGAGCAAGCTATCCATTCTCGGAGAGTTCTGGCAGTTCCTCAAGGTCCGCAAGAAGTGGTGGTTGACCCCGATCGTGATCACGCTGGTCCTCCTGGGCGCGCTCATCGTGTTCAGCCAAGGGTCCGCTCTGGCCCCGTTCATCTACACGCTCTTCTAGAGCGCCGAAGCCGATGACCGCGTCCGGCCACGACGTGCTGGTGGACGCCAGGATGTGGGGCCATCCCGGCATCGGCCGTTATGTGCGCGAACTGACCGGCGCGATGGGGCGCTCGGGCGGTTCGTTGGGTCTGGGTTATATCCTGCCGTCGTCGATCCCTCCGCCGGGCGCGTCGCCCGTCGTCCGCTGCGACAGGCCTATCTACGATCCCCGTGAGCAGTTCGATCTACCGCGCCTGTCCCGCTCTTGGAGACTGCTGCACTCGCCGCACTTCAACGCGCCGATCTTCGGCCGCACGCCCCTGGTGGTCACGATCCATGATCTCATCTATGTCACGGAGCCCGGAGCCGCGCCCTCGGCGGCAGCGCGGCTCTATGCGGATGCCCTGCTG
This sequence comes from Candidatus Omnitrophota bacterium, assembly GCA_022072175.1. GTDB lineage: Bacteria > Omnitrophota > Gorgyraeia > 2-02-FULL-51-18 > 2-02-FULL-51-18 > JAJVIE01. The sequence continues at coordinate 535,393 of JAJVIE010000003.1, forward strand.
GCCTCCGCGGTCAAGCGGGCCCGCCGTGTGATCGCCGTTTCCGAGGCGACGCGCAGGGACATCGTCGTGCGGTATGGCGCCGATGAACGCAAGATCCGCGTGATCCATGAGGCGGCTTCCGGGGTTTTCGGACGCGCGGCCGGGGGCGCGCCGGCCGAGGGCGGCGGCGGACGGAAGTACGTGCTGTTCGTCGGCACCCTCAAGCCCCACAAGAATCCGCTGAGCGTCACCCGTGCCCTGCAGGCGCTCCGTCGCCGCGGGGGGCCCGATGTCGATCTGGTGATCGCGGGCAAGATCGATCCGCGTCATCGGGCCCTGGCCGACGCCGTGCTGGGATCGCAGGGAGTGCGCTATGCCGGCGCGGTCAGCGACGAGGAGCTGGTTCGGCTCTATCGGGGCGCCGAGGCGCTGGTCCAGCCGTCGTTCAAGGAAGGTTTTGGTCTGCCGGTACTCGAGGCCATGTCCTGCGGGACGCCGGTGATCGCAGCGGACCGATCGAGCCTGCCTGAGGTCGGAGGAGAAGCCGCGCAGTACTTCGACCCGAGCCAAATTGACGCTCTCGAAAGGGTTTTATATAATGTCCTTACTGATGCGAAGCTTCGTAAGGATATGTCAGAAAAGGGGATACGACGCTCCGAGACCTTCACTTGGCAGCGTACCGCCGAACGGACGGTCCGTGTCTACGAGGAGGCGTTGAGTTGAACGTCGCGCTGTGTCATGACTGGCTCAACGGCCTACGCGGTGGGGAGAAGTGCCTCGAGGTGCTCTGCGAGCTGTATCCGGACAGCCCGGTCCATACGCTCTTCTATGAGAAGGGACGCATCTCTCCGATCATCGAGTCCCACCGCATCGTCACCTCGCCTTTGCAGAGCCTGCCTCTGTCGGGCATGTACTACCGGCACTTGTTGCCGTTGTATCCTTGGGCCATCGGGACGTTCGATCTGAGCGGATATGATGTCGTGCTTTCGACGAGCCATTGCGCCGCCAAAGGCGTCACCAAGCCCGCCGGTGCCCGGCATATCTGCTATTGTTTTACGCCGGCCCGGTATGCCTGGAGCCTGTTCGAGCAGTATTTCGGCGGACAGCCGGGACCTCTCAAGCGCCTGACCCGCAGGCTGCTCGAGGATTTCCGCCAATGGGACCTGGCCAACAGCGCCGAGGTCGATCATTTCATCGCGATCTCCGATCATGTCAAGCAGCGGATCCGGAGGTACTACGATCGCGAGGCCGACGTGATCTATCCTCCGGTCGATACCGAGTATTATCAACCGGCCGCTGTCCGCCGGGAAGCGTTCTACCTGGTGGTTTCGGCGCTGGTGCCGTACAAGCGCGTGGACCTGGTGCTCGAACGCTTCGCTCAGGACCCAAGGCCCCTGGTCATCATCGGGGACGGTCCGGAGAGGGCCGCGCTGCAGCGCAAAGCGCCCCCCAACGTCCGTTTTCTCGGATGGCAGCCGGACGAGATACTGCGGGACCATTACCGCCGGGCCAAGGCCCTCATCTTTCCGGGCGAGGAGGATTTCGGTATCGTGCCGGTGGAAGCTCAGGCCTGCGGCTGTCCGGTGATCGCCTACGGGCTCGGGGGTGCCGTCGAGACCGTCCTGGACGGTCGGACAGGAGTGCTGTTCCCCGATCAGACGAGCGTTTCGCTGGCCGAGGCGATGGCCCGGTTCGACGATACGGCGTTCGACCCGTACGCGATCCGCAAGAACGCCGAGAGGTTCTCGAGGAAGCGCTTCGCCTCGCAGATCGGGTCCCGTGTCGCGGAGCTGGCCGGGGGAGGGGGTACTCGATGATCCTGCCCCGCCGACGCGTACGCGACACGTTCCTGCCGTGGGTGCAGTTGGCCTGCGACATCCTGACCATCGTCCTGCTCTTGAAAGCGGCTTTCTGGGTCCGGTTCACCAGCGGGTATCTCCCCAGCCGCCTGGGAGTGCCCGATTATCCGATGTACCTGCGCGTTTTTCCTCTGATCGCGCTGATCATCGTGCTGTTCCTCAGGCACTACGATCTCTACCGAGCCTCGCGCACGTACCGGGTCTCCGAAGAGGCTTGGAGGATCCTCAAGGCCGTGGCCGCCGCCGTGGTGGTGTTGATGGCGGTGACCTTCTTCATCCGCGGCTTCACGTTCTCAAGGACGTTCCTGGTGACCGCCTGCGCCGTCGTCGCCGTGGGACTGATCTGGACGCGCTATCTCCTGGCCGTCGTCGTGATGCACGTCGATCGCAAGCGCGGGAGCTTTCGTAACGTGCTGATCCTCGGCTGTACCGAGGAATCGCGCAAGCTGATCCGTTATTACCGCAAGAACCCCCGCTTGAGCACCCGTGTGGTCGGCTTCCTCGATGATCTGTTGCGGCCGAACACGATCGTGGACGGCGTGCCCGTCGCGGGCCCGCTGACCGATCTGGCCGAATACATCCGACAGCACCGGCAGGTCCACGAGGTGGTGCTCGCGGTGCCCGGATTACCGGCCGAGTCCGTCCTCCGGGTCCTGTACGAATGCGAGAAGCAGATGGTGGGTTTCCGCTGGATCAGCGACCTTTTCGGTATGATCGCCGCCAAGATGACGGTGGTCAACCACGGGAGCGTCTCGTTGTTGTGTTTCAAGGACTCGCCGCTGGCGGATTGGGAGAACCGCTTCCTCAAGCGGACGATGGACATCGCGCTCTCGGCGGCGGCGCTGGTGCTGCTGTCACCGTTCCTGGCCCTCATCGCGCTGTGGATCGCACTCGATTCCAAGGGGCCGGTCCTGTTCGGTCAGCAGCGCATCGGACAGGACGGCCGTCGCTTCGTGATCCTGAAGTTCAGGACGATGCGTACCGATGCCGAGAAACGCTCCGGCCCGGTATGGGCCCAGCGCGACGACCCGCGCCGCACCCGCGTGGGGAGCTTTCTTCGCAAGACCAATCTCGATGAACTGCCTCAGCTGTGGAACGTGCTGAGGGGCGACATGAGCCTGGTCGGACCGAGACCGGAGCGGCCCTTCTTCGTCAGTCGGTTCAAGGACGATATTCCGCGCTATATGGCGCGGCACTCGATCCGGTCGGGTATCACCGGCTGGGCGCAGGTCAACGGCCTGCGTGGGAACACTTCCATCGAAGAGCGCACGAAGTTCGATCTGTACTATATCGAGAACTGGTCGATGCTGCTCGATCTCAAGATCCTCTGCATGACGCTGTTCGCCCGTGAAAACGCCTACTGAAGCCGCGGCGGCCCTTCGCCGGGCGGCGTTCGTCGCGCTGTGCGGTGTCCTGCTCAGTTCGACCTGGTCGATCTCGCTCTTCGTGATCTCGTCGGTCGCGCTGTTCGTGATCGGTGGGACGCACCTGGCCGTCGAGCGACGCAGGCCGTATCCCGGCGAGTCCTGGCAATGGGCCCTGGTCGCATACGTTCTGGTCGTCGGATCCACGCTGTTGGTGAGCGATTACCCTTATGAGTCCTTCCGCGGGCTGCTCAAGGTCGCGCGTCAGGCCCTCTTGTGCGTCTGCGCGGTCTGGGTGCTGTCCCATCCGGGGCGCCTCCGCCGTTGTGCCTTGCTGTGGATGGGCGTGGCCGCGCTCACCGTCGCGGACGCCTGGGTCCAAGGCTTGACCGGGAGGGAGCCCCTGCTCGGAAGGGCGATGACCCCTTTCCACGGGGATACCCTGCGATGGACCGGCCCCTATAAACACGCGAACGATTTTTCGGCGTTCCTGACGCTCGCGGTCTTCCCATTCCTGTCCGGCGCGCTCGACCGCGCGTCGCGGAAGGGCGCGCGGACTCTCTGTGCCGTCGGAGCGCTGGCGACCCTGATCTGTCTGTACCAAACGTACTCGCGGGGAGCCTGGATCGCCGTGGGCGTGGGGGTCGTCGTGCTGGCGTTCTTGCGCCGCGACCGGTGGATGGGTGCCGCGATCGTCGCCGCGGCGTTGTGGGCCGCCTTCCTGTCACCGGAGCTGGCTCGCGAGAGGATACACTCGCTGTTCGACCCGGCGGCGGGCACCGTGCGTGAACGCCGGTTGTTGTGGGCGGAGGCGGCGGCCATGATCGCCGAGAGACCCGTGCTGGGCTGGGGCGTCAATACCTACGCCAAGAACATGCCGCTGTTCAAGCCGGCGGGGTCCGCAGCGCCGGACTATCAATACGCTCACAACGGCTATCTGCAGATCGCTTCCGAGACGGGGCTGGTCGGCCTGGTGGTTTTCCTCGCGGCCGTCGCGCTGTGTCTGGCCCGGGGCTACCGCGCATTGTCGCACGCACCGCCGTCCTTCGAACGCACGATGGGTCAAGCCTACCTGGCCGGTGCCTGCGCGTTCCTCGTGCACAGCGCCACGGACACCAATCTTCAGTCGATCCTGCTGGTGAACTCGCTTTGGTTGGCTCTGGCTCTGCTCCTGGCCTGTTCGCGTTCTGCGGCCGCGGAGCGGCCTTGAGGTCCCCGTATCGGATCGTCTATCTGCGCACGGACCGCATCGGCGATGTGCTGATGAACCTGCCGGCGCTTCGCGCGCTCCGTCTGTCCTATCCTAAATCCTGGATCACGCTCGTCGCAGACCGTCCGGTCGCGGAGCTGCTCAAGGGCCATCCCGACCTGGACGAGGTGATGCCCGTGGACGCGGGAGCTCTGGCCGCATCGGGACGGTCGCGCGCCGCCCTGAGAGCGGCCCTGAAGGGCGGCGGTTTCGATCTTGCCATCGTCTCCAACCCGGACCGGCATCTGCACCACCTGGTCTGGGCGTCGGGTATCGGGGTCCGGCTCGGCCAGGACCGCAAATGGTCGTTCCTGCTCAACAAGCGGATCCCGGCGCCGGTCGACCCGGCTCTTCACGAGATCGAGCGTAACCTGCGGTTGGTCTCGGCCGTAACGTCGCGGGGTTGGGACGGCCGGATCGAGCTGCCGGCGGACGCTGAGATCGAGCGCCGGATCAGCGAGCGCCTGACGGCCGAAACGCGAGGATCGAAGTCCGTGGTGCTGCTGCACACCGGCACCAGCGATCCGCGTAAGCGCTGGCCGGCCGATCGGTGGGCCGAGCTGGGAAGGTCCCTCGAAGGACGGTCGGGATGCAGGCCGGTGGTGGTCGGGGGGCCGGAGGAGGCCGCCGCGGCCGCTGAGGTCCGCGCGGCCTGCCCCGATGCCTTGGATTGGACGGGAGGTACGACGCTACGGGAATTGGCCGCCTTGACGCGTGATCCGAGGGTCGCCGCCATGATCAGCGCGGACAGTGGGCCGGCGCACATCGCCTGGATCAGCGGATGTCGGCTCGTGGTCATGTATCCGACCGACTGTCCCGGTTCGGACCCTCAGCGGTGGGGTCCGCGGGGCAGCGCTCCGACCGCGGTGATCCGCCGCAGTGTCGCCGACATCACGGCCGAGGACGTCCTGGACGAATGGTCGCGGCTCGGATGTTCCGGGAAAGGAGGGCGGGCATGAGGTCCGTCATCTTCGCCAATCCGTTCGGTATCGGAGATGTGCTGATGACGCTTCGCGTCGTGGAGGCTTTCCGCAGGGCCCGTCCGCAGGCGCGCATCGGATTTCTCGGCAACGAACGAACGGCGGAGCTCCTGCGTATGGCTCCGTTCATCGACCGGGTGCACGTGCTGGACCGTGACGGGTTCAGGCGCATCGGCTGGTCGCGTCTGCCCGGGGCGGTCCGCGCGCTGTGCTTGGAGGTCCGCGATGAGCGCTACGATGCGCTTGCGGATCTTTCGCTCGGACGAGAGCTGTCCGCCTACGCGGCGTTGTTGGGGATACGGACTCGCGTCGGACTGGATCACAAAGGCCGAGGCATCTGGCTGACGCGGCGCTATCCGCTCGACTCCTATGAGGGAATGCCGGTGAGCCAGCGGCAATCGATCGTGCTCCAGGGGCTCGGTGTGGGATCCGCGGAGCTGACGCCGACCGTAACGCTCCGCTCCTCGCCGTCCGCGATCGAGGCGGCCCGGCGTGTGATGGACGACCTCCGTGGGGCCTCGGGCGGCGCGGTGCCGTTGGCCATGGCGCCCGGAGGCGGCAGGAGCTGGGGAGGGAACGCCTCCTATAAACAATGGGATCCCGACCGCTTCGCCCAAGTCGCCGGATCGTACGCGACCGCGAGGGGTTGCGGTGTGTTGTTGGTCGGGGACCGGTCCGAAGAACCGCTCCTGGATCGGATACGGACCTCGTTGCGCGTTCCGGCCCGAACGATGGCCGGCCTGCCGATGGGGGAGCTCGCCTCGGCGCTCTCGGCTTGCCGCGCTCTGTTGTGCAACGACGGCGGACCCATGCACCTGGCCTCGGCGCTCGGTGTGCCCGCGGTCGCGATCTTCGGGCCGGTCGATGAGCTCGCCTACGGCCCGTACGGCGCTAGGGCCGGAAGCGTGCTGACCGCGGACGTTCCTTGCAGGCCTTGTTATAAGAGCTTCAAGTTCGGCGGGTGCGCCCATCAGCGGGCCTGCCTGGAACGGATCGAGCCGGCCCGGGTGCTCGGTGCGCTCGAAAAAATCGCTTAATCTTTGAGGGACGTTTCTATATCATCGTGAAAGCATCCGGAGAACATCCTTGAGCGCCAAGATCCCGATATCCGTTGTTGTGATCACCAAGAACGAAGCCGGCCGGTTGCGGCCCTGCTTGGAGAGCGTCGCGTGGGCCGATGAGATCATCGTCGTCGATGACCACTCGACCGACGCCACCGTGGCCGTGGCCCGGGAATATACGCCGCGCGTCTACGAACGCCGGATGGACATCGAGGGCAAGCACCGTAATTACGCGTATGCCCTGGCGAGCAACGAGTGGGTGCTGAGCCTTGATGCCGATGAGCGCGTGACGCCGGAGCTGGCCCGGGAGATCGCCGAGCTCTTCAGCGGGAAGCCCGACTGTAACGGTTATGCGATCCCTCGGCGCAATCACATCGGTGACTATTGGGCGCGGTACGGCGGGATGTACCCGTCGGCCCAGCTGAGACTGTTCCGCAAGGATAAGTTCAAGTACGACGAGCTGGCCGAGGTCCACCCGCAGGCGTACATGCCCGACCCGCGCGGGCAGTTGAAGTCGGATATCCTGCACTACACCTACAGGGATTTCACGGACGCCATCGCCAAGCTGGACCGGCAGACGGACCTGGAGGCGCTCAAATGGTACCGTGAGCGCCGCAAGGTGGGCGCGTTCTCCGCGCTACGCAAATCCGTCGACCGTTTCTGGAAAGCCTATTATGGCAAAAAGGGGTACAAGGACGGGGTCATCGGCCTGTTCCTTGCCGTGAACGCCGGCATGTACCAGTTCCTTTCATTCGCCAAGTACTGGGAGATGAAGCGTGGACAAGCGCCGCGCTGAAACGGTCTCCGCGGTCATCATGACCAAGGATTGCGAGGGCCTCGTCGAGGGGACCCTGAAGAGCGTCGCCGGCTGGGCCGATGAGATCGTCGTTCTCGACGGCTACAGCTCCGACCGCACCGTCGAGGTCTGCCGCCGGTACACCGACAAGGTCTATCAGAACCGCTGGGACGGCTACCGCTTCTGCACCGAACGCAACCTGGGCACCTCGTACGCGACGGGTGATTGGTGCCTGCACGTGGATCCCGACGAACGCGTGACCCCGGAGTTCCGTCGCGCGCTCGACGCGCTCTTGTCGCGCGGCACATCACACGCGGCGCTGGAGTTCCGCAAGAAGAACTACTTCCTCGGACGATGGATGAAGCACGGCGGATGGTACCACTACAGTCTTCATTTGTTCCGCAGGGGACGCGCTCGCTATGACGGAGTCATCCATGAGCGCCTGAAGGTCGACGGTACGGTCGGCCGTCTGGAGGCGCCGATCGAGCACTATCCCTTCACTTCGGTGGGTCAGTTCGTGCGGCGGCACAACGGTTACTCCAAACGGGAAGGGGAGCAGCTGCTCGAGGAGCGGGGCCGTATCCCCGAGACGGAGATCGATTTCAACCTCAGGCGCAAGCCGCTCAAGCGCTTCCTGAAGTTCTACGTGAAGAAACGCGGCTTCCTCGATGGGATGCACGGACTGTTGTTCTCGGTGCTCTTCGCGTGGGTCCATTTCCTCAACTGGGCCAAGTACTGGGAGGCCTCGCGCGCACGCGCCGCGGCAGCTCCGTCGCCGGTCGAGGCGGCCGTTTGAACATCCTGATCGTCAAGTTCGGCGCTCTGGGGGACGTGCTGCGCACCACTCCGGTGCTCTCCGCGCTCCGCAAGCGCCACCCCGGCTGCCGCATCACCTGGATCACGGACCCCGGCAGCGCCGAAGCGCTCTCGGACCATCCGCTGATCGACCGCCTTTCGGTCTGGGGGGTGGACGCGTCGGAACTCTTGACATCGCAGAGCTTCGATGTGGCGGTCAATCTTGACAAGGACGACGGCGCCCTTGATGCCGTCATGTCCGCGCGCGCGGCCAGCCGCGTCGGGTTCGGCCGCGATGCGGCGGGCGCCTTGTGCGCCTTGGATGCCAACAGCGACTACGCGCTGCGTCTGGGCCAGGACGACGAGTTGAAGTTCAGGACGAACAAGAAGACCTACCAGCAGATCTGCTTCGAGCAGCTGGGACTTCACTTCGCCGGTGAGGAGTACGTGTTCGAGCCCTCCGACAAGGACCGGCAAGAAGCGCGCGAACACCTGCGGGGCTTGGGGGTTTCACGGGACCGGCTGCGTATCGGTCTCAACACGGGCAGCGGCTCGCGATTCGCGGGTAAGCGCCTGCCCGAAGGGACGCTCGTCGATCTGGGCGACCGCCTGCAGAGGCAGCTCAACGCACAGGTCCTCCTGCTCGGCGGGGCCGACGAGATCGAGCGCAACCGGTCGATCGCCTCGAAGTTCCGGCAAGCCCCGGTCAACACCGGAGCTCACCCGATCCGCAGGTTCGCGGCCATCGTCGGAGAATGCGACGCGATCGTCTCGGGCGACACGACGGCGATGCATATCGCGCTGGCGGTGCGCACCCCGGTCGTCGCGTATTTCGGGTCCACGTGCGCCGTCGAGATCGATCTGTACGGCAGGGGCCGCAAGGTGGTCTCGGATCTTCCGTGCGCGCCCTGCTATAAGAAGACCTGTCCGATCGACGATAAGGAGAAGTGCATGAAGGAGATCACCGCCGACAAGCTCTTCTCCGAGCTGAAAGGACTGCTGGACGATGCCGGTCGCCTTCCTCGATCGTGACGGTGTCATCAACGCTTTTCCGGGACCCGGCGCGTACGTGACGCGTTGGGAGGAGTTCCGTTTCCTTCCTCGTTCCAAGGAGGCCATCGCGCTCTTGACGCGCGGGGGGTACGAAGTGCATGTGATCTCCAATCAGGGCTGTGTTTCCCGGGGGCTGATCACCTGGGAGGGGTTGCAGGGGTTGACGCGACTCATGCTGGAGGACATCGAGGCGGCGGGCGGCCGCATCGCAGGGGTCCGCTACTGCCCGCATCGGACCGAGGATGTCTGCGAGTGCAAGAAGCCCAGCGACCGGATGCTCTGGGATGCTCTTGGACCGCAGCGCCGGGGAGAGATGTCCTCCGCGGTATTCATCGGTGATTCCCGCGAGGACCTGCTGGCCGCGCGCAGTGCGGGCTGCTCGGCTTGGCTCGCGCTGTCCGGACGCACCGGACGAGCCGACATCGAAGCTCTGGGAGTGGTGCCCGACCGGATCTGCGCGGATCTTTGGGAGGCGGCCGGATGGCTGGTACAGAGAGGGTCCTGATCGTTTATGCTTCGGCGGGTCATGGGCACGAGAAGGCCGCCAGGGGTGTCGAGGAGGCCTTGCTCCATGCGGCGCCAGGCGCGGACGTGACGACCGTCGATTCGATCGCTGTCGGGCGTGGATTCTTTGCCTGGCTGTACCGGTTCACGTATTTCGTGCAGATCAAGCACGCGCCCTGGTTATGGGGGTTCTTCTACTACTCGTTCGATCAGGACTGGGTCTACGCCTGGCTGCGCTATGTCCGCCGGGCCTACAATGCCCTCAACTTCGCTCCGTTCGAGCGATACCTTGTCGATAAAGCGCCCACAACGGTCGTCGCCACGCATTTCCAGGCCGTGGAGGTCGTCTCTCATCTGAAGCGCCGCGGCCTTCTGAAGTCCCGTCTGGCGGTGGTCATCACCGATTACCTGCCGCATCATGTGTGGATCGACGAGCAGGTGGATCTCTACGCGGTGGCCTGCGACTCGACGCGTGAGGATCTCCTGCGTCGCGGCGTGCCTGCCGAGCGTATCCGGGTGACGGGGATCCCCGTGGAGCGAAAGTTCTTCCGATCCTCAGGTCGCGCCGAGGTCCGCCGGGCCCTGGGCCTGGACGAGACGCTGTTCACCGCGCTGGTCACCAGCGGAGGTGCCGCGATCGGCGCCCTCGGGGATATCGTGCGCGAGCTGATCGGCGAAGGGGTCAATGCCCAGGTGTTGTGCGTTTGCGGCACCAACGCCGCTCTCCGCGCGTCCCTGGAGCCGTTGACCCAGGGGCACACCCAGCTTCGTTTGTACGGTTTTGTCGACAACATGCACGAGCTGATGGAAGCCTCCGATGTGGTCATCGGCAAGGGGGGAGGGTTGACGGTCACGGAGAGCCTGTGCAAGGGACGTCCGCTCATCCTCTATCGCCCCGTACCGGGACAGGAGGGCCGCAACGCGCGCGTGCTCCAGTCGGAAGGTGCAGCCCTCGTGGCCGCGACTCCCCGCGTGATCGGAGCCTACGTCCGGGAGTTGATCGATTCTCCGGACAAGCGCCGCCAGTTGTCGTCGGGCGCGGAGCGCCTGCGCAGGCCCGGCGCTGCCGCGGATATCGCCGGTGAGGTCCTGCGTGCCTGACGCCAATGCCCTCAGAGCGGCCCGCCAGCGCCTGGAGACCGAGACGGGTTACGGCGTTGCTTCACTGCCCGCGGCGCGGACCGCCGCGCCGGCGACCGGCCGCGCGGGTTCCAAAGCCGAGCGTTTGGCCGAGCTCCAGCGGCGCTACAAGGACTGTATGAGTTGTGCGCTGGGTTCGCGCAGGACGAACCTGGTGTTCGGATCGGGCGATCCCGACGCGCGGTTGATGTTCGTTGGCGAAGCTCCTGGGCAGGACGAGGACGAGCAGGGTCTGCCGTTCGTAGGGGCCGCGGGCCAGCTGCTGACGAAGATCATCGAGGCTATGAAGCTCACGCGACAGTCCGTCTACATCGCCAACACGCTCAAGTGCCGTCCGCCCAACAACCGCGCGCCGCTGCCCGAGGAGCAGTCCGCCTGCTCGCCGATCCTTGAAGCGCAGATCGATATCATTCAGCCGCGCGTGATCTGCGCGCTGGGCAAATCCGCAGCGCAAGCTCTTTTGGGCACCACAGAGCCCATCGGCCGGCTGCGCGGCCGCTTCCACGACCGCCGGGGCATCAAGCTCATGCCGACCTTTCACCCGGCCTATCTGCTCCGCAATCCCGGGGACAAGAAGCTCGTCTGGCAGGATTGCCAGACCATCATGAGGGAACTGGGGCTGCTTTGACCCGCCCGGCCTACGTCGAGGTGGCGCTGGGGCTGCCCCACCCGTCCGGCACGCTGCAATACCAACTGCCTCCGTCCGCGCCCGCGGTCCGTCCGGGCCAGCGCGTGGCTGTGACCGTCCGCGACAAGCGCATGATCGGTTACGTCGTCTCGCTGTCCGACGGACCCGCGGTGCCCGGTGTCAAACCCGTCGAGGAGGTCATCGACGAAGAGCCGATGGTTTCCGCCGGCCTGCTGGAGCTGACCCGGTGGATGTCCGGGCGCTATCTCTGTTCCTGGGGACAGGCTCTCGAAGCGGCGATGCCCGCTCCGTTCAAAAAAGGCCGCACCAAGCTCAAGAGCAAGGGCCGCTCCGCGATCCACGGCGCCGAGTCGGAGGCTCCCGACGAGCATCCACTGACGGCGCCTCAACGGCAGGCCTACGATCGGATCGCCTCCTCGATCAACTCGGGCCGCTCGGAAACGTTCCTGCTGCACGGCGTCACCGGCAGCGGCAAGACGGAGGTCTACCTGCACGTCATCCGGGACCTCATCGCTTCCGGCAAAGGCTCGATCGTGCTGGTGCCGGAGATCTCGCTGACACCGCAAGCGATCGATCGTTTCCACTCGCGCTTCGGCGACAGGCTCGCGGTCATGCACAGCCGCCTGACCCCGGCCAAACGGGTGGAGGAGTGGCACCGCGTGCGGGCAGGCAAGGCGCTCGTGGTCGTCGGCGCGCGGTCAGCGATCTTCGCGCCCGTCAAGGACCTGGGCCTGGTGGTCATCGACGAAGAGCAGGAAAGCACCTACAAGCAGGACGAGACCCCGCGGTATCACGCGCGGACCGTGGCCGAGCACCGATGCCGTCTTGAGGGCGCCGCGCTCGTGCTCGGCAGCGCGACGCCTTCGTTGGAGGCCTACCATGCCACGGAGACGGGATCCGCGATCCGGCTGGAACTACCGGAGCGCGTCGAAAGCCGTCCGTTGCCGGAAGTGCGTGTCGTCGACATGAGGCTCCGCGAATCCGCGCCCGCCCGCGGAGAGAGGATCTACTCGCGTGTCCTCGAGGAGGAGGTGCGCGGGACGCTCGCGCGCGGCGAGCAGGCGATGCTCCTGCTCAACCGCCGCGGTTACGCGACCTATCTGCACTGCAACTCCTGCGGGCATGTGATGACCTGCCCCAACTGCCGTGTGACGCTGACCTTTCACGCGGACAAATCCTCTCTGTACTGCCATCTGTGCCACCACCGCGCCGTTCCGGAGAAGGTCTGCCCCAAGTGCAAGCTCCACAACCTGCACTACTTCGGCGCCGGAACGCAGAAAGTGGAGGCCGAGACCGCGCGTCTGTTCCCGCAGGCCCGGATCGGCCGGATGGATTCGGACTCCACCGCGCGCAAGGACGCGCACGAGACCATCCTCAGGGCTTTCAAGCGCCGTGAGATCGACCTGCTCATCGGCACACAAATGATCGCCAAGGGACACGATTTCCCGCACGTCTCGCTCATCGGGGTGATCTCCGCGGATACGGCTCTGCATCTGCCGGATTTCAGGGCCTCGGAGAGAACGTTCGATCTCTTGACGCAAGCGGCGGGCCGTGCCGGGCGGGGAAGCATACCGGGCCGGGTGATCGTGCAGACGCATGTGCCGATGCATTACTCCGTCCAGGCGGCCAAGGACCATGATTACCGCGAGTTCTACGACCGCGAGATCGAGGTCCGGCGCGAGCTGGCCGTGCCGCCTTTCAGCTGTCTGGCGCGGGTGGTGTTCAGCGCTTCCACGGAACGTGATGCCATGCGACAGGGGTTGGAGTTGGCGCGCTCTCTCGAGTTGACGCAGACCGAAGGACGTTATCGACTGCTGGGTCCGGCGCCCTGTCCCAACGTCCTGCAGGAAGGCAAACATCAATGGAACCTCTATCTTAAGGCCGAGGATTGGGAGCCGATGCTGACGGTACTGCAGACCGCGACGGCCGGATTGAAAAAGATCCGTGGCGGCATCGTGGTTGATGTGGACCCGCAGTAGCGTTTCTGCTAAGATGTTGCTTTATTAACGGAGACTTCATGGCTATTCTGCCCGTCGTCAAATACCCCGAAAAAGTCCTCACGACCCGGACCCGCACGGTCGAGCGCATCACCGACCAGGAGCGCCGTCTGGTCCGGGACATGATCGATACGATGTACGCCGAGAGCGGTGTCGGTCTGGCCGCCAATCAGGTCGGTGTATCCCTGCAGATCTTCGTGGCCAGCGCCGATCAGGTGCGCGGCAAGGAGCTCGTGGCCATCAATCCCGTCATCATCCGCAAGGAAGGGGTGATCCGCGAGTTCGAGGGCTGTCTGAGCATTCCGGAGTTCTATGAGCCGGTCAAGCGCTCCCGCAAGGTCAGGCTGCGCGCTCTGGACCTCGAGGGCCGGACCTACGAAATGGACGGGGAGGGATTGCTGGCCCGGATCTTTCAGCACGAGATCGACCACCTCAACGGCGTTCTTTTCGTGGACCGGCTCGGACCGATCAAGAGCCGCCTCAGCAAGAGCAGGCTCCTGCGTCGCCGCCCCCGCATGACGGGCGGGGCATGAGGGTCGTTTTCCTAGGAACGAGCCCGTTCGCACTGCCTTCTCTCGAACGGCTGGTCCGGGACGGTTACGCTCCGGAACTCGTCGTAACCCAGCCGGACAAACCGCGGGGGCGTGACCGCCGCCCGACACCCACACCTGTCGGGGCCTGGGCCCTCGAGCACGGTCTCAAGCTCGAACGCTGCGACCGTTCCGGATTGCCGGAGCTGACCCGACGACTCCGCGCGTCACCGCCCGACGCGCTCGTCGTCATCGCCTACGGCGCGATCCTACCCCAAGAACTGCTCGATGCGCCCCGTCTGATGCCGATCAACGTCCACGCTTCATTGCTGCCGGCTTGGCGCGGGGCAGCCCCCATCCATCGCAGTATCCTGGCCGGAGACCGCCGGACCGGCGTCTCCATCATGAGGATGACCCGCGGGTTGGACGAGGGCCCCGTCCTGGACCAACGCGCCATCGACATCGCTCCGGCCGAGGACCTGCGGTCGCTGGAGACGCGACTGGCGCGGCTGGGTGCCGATGCGTTGATGGACACGCTCCGGCTCCTGGGATCGGGAAGAGCTCCGCTCGAAACCCCACAAGACGCTTCCAAAGCCACGATCGCGCGCAAGATCGTCAAGGAAGATGCCCGGATGGACTGGGCGCTCGATGCCTCCGAACTGGAAAGAAGGGTACGCGCGCTCAGCGTCTGGCCGGGCTGTGAAACACGTTTGGGCGGACGGCGTTTCCTGGTCCACGATGCCGTGCGCGAGGACGGCGCGCAGGGTGGTCCGCCGGGCCGGATCCTGGGTCTGGACAGGGCGGGTCGGCTGCGTGTCGGTTGTGGCCGGGGCGTGCTGGCGCTGGGGCGCCTGCAGGCCGAAGGGCGTCCCGCCGTGCCGGCCTCCGAATGGGTCAATGGTTATCGCGTGGAGCCGGGAACTTCATTTGATTCACCCTGAACGGGTGATATAATCGGGGAACTTCGATGTTCTTGCATTCTGTCGCGCCCAGGGAACTGGTTCAGGCCGATTATGAGGTACTGCGTTCTTACGAGCGTCTTGAGACGAATCCGGAGATCGAGGACCTTCTTTTCATCCAATCGCTAGAAGGTCGGGCCCACAACGGGGCCGGCATCTTCAACAAGCGGACGTACGTCAACACGACCATCGACGACGTCGTCAGGGCGCTCGGCCGCAACACCGACGAGATCAAGGCCCGCCGTCAGGCCATCATCGACGACATCACCGAGTTCGCCCAAGCCGTCATGAACGGCGAGAGACGCGATAAGCTCATCAACGCCAAGGGCGAGCCCATCCTCGGCGTCAGGGCTTTTCTCGATCGTAAGGTCAATGCCCGGGACGTGCTGAGGGGGTTGTATGCCGGCGGGCTGCGTGACAATCCTGATATCCGGAAGGAAGCCGAGCGGATCTACAAGACCCGGATCGGCGGAGGGCGGCTGTACATCATCGACGTCAAGACCATGATCGACATGAACCTCGACGGAGAGCGTTTGGCGCACGAGGCTCACGAGGACCGCATCGAAGAGTACCAGCGCCGCGGACTGATCATCGGCACCGAGGGCGTGCCGGACCCCAAGACGCAACGGTACTTCTACATCAGGCACCGCATCGGCCCCGGTCAGTCCGACGACGCGGCGATGATCATGGCGGGTGTTCTGTACAACGTCGATGTGGCTCTGGGCATCTTCATGGCGGATGCCATCGACACCCTCGAGAAGTACGCTCCGGTCTGCAAGGACCAGGATGGAGCGCTGTCCTTCGCCATCGGCAGGGGATTCAAGGACCTCAACCTGACCCTCGAGGATGTCTATGAACTGGTCTGGCTGTGCGCGATCCCCGAAGCTGAGGAGCATCTGGTCCCGGACAGCTCTCTCCGCTATCTGATGGCGATCGACCCCCGCTCGGGCCAGTGCGCGTTCAAGTCGCACTTGGATTTCATCGAGGGCAAGCCGATCGTGCCGTTCCCGATCAGCTTCAAGCGCATCCTGACGACGCAGTTCTATGAGTTCATCAACAGACGACTCATCAACGTCCGCAAGTTCGAGAAGCTGGCGATGCCCAATCTCAAGATCGCCGAGCTCGACAAACCGATCGTGACCATGCTCAACAAGGAATTCGGTGTCGTGCCCAAGGAAGCGACGGTCTCGGATGTCGTGCGTAAGTTCAAAGAGACCAAGTCGGAGATCCTCATCGTGCAGGACAAGAACGGTAAGGTCCTGGGAACGATCAGTCCGTTCGACCTGCTGTACTATCTGGACGACAGAGGGTCCTATCATGCCCGAGCTTAGACGCGATCCGGTCATCGGCTATTGGACGATCGTCTCCACGGAGCGGTCGCGCAGACCGCTGTCGATCACCCCCAAGCCACAGGCGCCCGCCGCGCAGTGCCCGTTCTGCGAGGGGCGGGAATCGCAGACGACCCCGGAGCTTTTCGCCCTGCGCTCTCCGGGCAGTCCCGCCAACGGGCCCGGGTGGAACGTGCGCGTGTTCACGGCCAAGAACCCCCTTCTGGAGTCCGATTCGCAGATCGACCGTTACGGCGAGGGTGTCTACGACGTGATGGAGGGCGCGGGCCGCCATGAGGTCATCGTCGAGACGCCCCGGCACGATACGGACATCGACAGTCTGTCCATCGCCGAGATCGAGGGCGTCCTCTCGGCCTATGTGGCGCGATTCAACGCGCTCGCCGAGGACCACCGGTTCAAGTACGCGCTTCTTTTCAAGAACCACGGTGTGACCACTGGAGCGCCGTCCCAGGTGCTCCGGCACAGCCGCTCCCAGATCATCGCGATGCCGATCGTCCCCAAACGGGTCAAAGAAGAGCTCGCCTCGGCCAAGAGCTACTTCGACCGCAGGGACCGTTGTGTCTACTGCGACATCCTGAGGCAGGAATCCCGATCGGGCCAGCGCACCGTCGCGGAGAACGAGGATTTCTACGCGTTCTGCCCGTTCGCCGCCCGATCGCCGTTCGAGACCTGGGTCTTCCCCAAAACGCACAGCGCGGACTTCGGCCGCCTGCAGTCGTCGGACCTCGGCTCTCTGGCGCGCATCCTCAAGCAGTGCCTGGGCAAACTGCGGGTGCTGCTCGACGACCCGCCGTACAATCTGATCCTGCACACCGCGCCGTACCGCCATAAGAAGCGCGAGACCTCCTGGAAGACGATCGAGGAGGACTACCACTGGTATTTGCAGATCTCCCCGAGGCTGACGCGCAGCGCCGGTTTCGAATGGGGGACCGGCATCCACATCAACCCGACGCCCGCCGAGGACGCCGCGCAGCTCTTGCGCGAGACGCCGTCAGAGTAGGAGAGCGACGATGCCGCAGCTTCGCAAGGACCCTGTGACCAGCCGATGGGTCATCGTGCAATCGGAGCGCCCGTTGGGGCCCGATGATTTCAAGATCGAACAGCAGTCCCGCTCGAGCCGCGCTTGCCCGTTCTGCCCCGGGAACGAGTCGATGACGCCGCCCGAGATCGTTTCCTACGGACGCAAGGGCGCCCAAAAGCCGGGGGCCGGGCCGTGGCAGGTGAGGGTCGTGCCCAACAAGTTCCCGGCTCTCCGCATCGAGGAGTCGCTCGACAAGATGGCGCTCGGCGTCTACGACCGGATCGGAGGGTTCGGCGCGCACGAGGTGATCATCGAGTCGCCGGAGCACGACCGCGAGATCGCCGACCAGCCGCTCGAGCAGGTCGTCACGCTCCTGAGGGTCTACCGGGACCGCTGTCTGGACCTGCGCAAGGACCCGCGCTTCAAGTACGTGCTTATTTTCAAGAACTTC
Source organism: Candidatus Omnitrophota bacterium (assembly GCA_022072175.1). GTDB lineage: Bacteria > Omnitrophota > Gorgyraeia > 2-02-FULL-51-18 > 2-02-FULL-51-18 > JAJVIE01. The sequence continues at coordinate 553,129 of JAJVIE010000003.1, forward strand.
GGAGCGCAGGCGGGGGCCAGCCAAGAGCATCCGCATTCCCAGCTCATCGCCCTGCCGGTCGTGCCGTCGAGGGTCATGGGGGAGGTCAAGGGTTCTCAGAAACACTTCGAGCATACCGATCGCTGTATCTTCTGCGACATGATGGACCAGGAGAGGGCGGAACACCGGCTGGCCGTCTACGAGAACGAGCGCTTCATCGCGATCGAGCCGTTCGCCTCACGCTTCCCGTACGAAACCTGGATCCTGCCGCGCGAGCACCAGTCGACATTCGAGCTCACACCGGAGGAGCACCTGACGGACCTGGCCGACGCGCTCAAAACGGCTCTCTATAAGATCAAGACACTGCTCCACAATCCGCCGTACAACTTCATGATCCACTCGCTTCCGATCCACGGGCGGGAGGAGGACTCTTTCCATTGGCAGATCGAGATCATCCCGCAGTTGACCGAAGTGAGCGGTTTCGAGCTCGGGACCGGTTTTTACATCAACCCGACGCCTCCCGAGCGCGCCGCCGAGGCTCTGCGTCGGGTGCCCAGGCCATGACGGGCCGCGCTCGATGAAAAGCCTGCTCCTCAGGGTCGTGATCAGCGGTGGTTTCCTGCTGCTCCTGTACTATCTGATGCGGGACGACCTGCCCGAGATCGCCTCGACGCTCTCCGGATTGGATCCGGCGCTCGCGCTCGTCTCGGCGGTGCTGTTCCTCTCGACGGTGTTCGTGCTGGCCAAACGATTACAGCTCATTTTCGCCGCGGAGGACCTGAGCATCTCCATGCGCGAATCCGCCAGCTTGACGTTCGTCGGTTATTTCTTCAACAATTTCCTTCCGACCTCGGTCGGCGGGGACATCGTCAAGGCGATGTGCGCCGCCAAGGTTACCGGTGATCCGGTCAAGTCCGTGACGACCGTTCTGATGGACCGTATCTTCGGGCTGTTCACGTTCATCCTGATCCCGAGCATCAGCCTGCTGTTCTATCTCGACCGCATCGACAACCCCATGGTCCCTATCGTCGTGTATTCCTTCCTGGCGTTCTCGATCCTATTCTTCTTCGTGCTGTTCCATCCGGCGGCGGCCCGGCGCTTCTCGTTCGTCGGAGCGCTGATCGGGCGTTACGCCTGGGGGGCCAAGCTCAAGAGCATCTATGAGGGGATGCACGCTTTCCGCCATCACAAGATGCTGATCGCCAAGGCCATGGCGCTGTCGTTGTTCGGACAGAGCCTCAGTATCTTCGTACTGTACTTGCTGTCGCATGCCCTGGACGCGCGGGCGAACATCATCTATTTCTACCTCCTGGTGCCGATCGTGCACTTGGTGAGCATGCTGCCGTCGCTCAACGGGCTGGGTATCCGCGAGGGTGCGTACATCTATTTCCTCAAGCCCTATATCGGCGCGGAGAGCGCCGCGGCTCTCGGTATCCTGTGGCTCGCGCTCTTGCTGCTCTTGAGCGTGATCGGCGGAGGGATCTACATGGTCCGGCCGGATTATCACATACGGTTCGGACGTCAGGGCACTCAGAAGGAGGCAGGCACATGAACCGCATCCTCGTGATCCATGGACCCAACCTCGACCTGCTCGGCACACGGGAGCCGGATGTCTACGGACGGACGACCCTGGCCGGGATCGAGGCCTCGCTCAAGCGGATCGCCAAGGAGAACGGCGCTGAGATCGAGTCGTTCCAGTCGAACCATGAAGGCGAGATCGTTTCCAAGATCGGCCAGGCGTCGGCCGGATTCCAGGCCATCGTGATCAACCCGGCGGCGTACACGCACACGAGCGTCGCGATCCGGGACGCGGTCGCCGCTTGCGGCCTGCCCGTCGTCGAGGTGCATCTGTCCAACGTCTACCGACGCGAGGAGTTCCGCCACCATTCACTGGTGGCTCCCGTGGCCGTGGGGCAGGTCACGGGCTTCGGGCCGCAAAGCTACGAGCTTGGCCTGCTGGCGGCCTTGTCCGCCTGCCGCAAAGGGGCGCGGTCATGAGCCGCGAGCGACTGAAGAGCCTCTATGCTTCTATGGATCGCGAGGGTATCGACGCTCTCCTGGTCAGCTCTTGGCCCAACGTCACGTACGTCTCCGGATTCAGGGGCGACGAATCCTGGGCGCTGGTGGGACCCAAAGGCGAGTACTTCATCACGGACTCTCGCTATACCGAACAGGCCCGCAAGGAAGCCAAAGGATTCAAGATCGTTGAGCGCGACCGGCGGACGCTATCCGATATCCTCAAGGACATCGTTCGTCAGAAGCGCATCAAGAAGCTCGGCTTTGAATCGCATATCGTGACCCATGCCTTTGCTCAAGCCCTGGATAAGACGGCGGGCTCATCGAAGGTGAAAGCGACCCGGGGTCTGATCGAGAAGTTAAGAGAAACAAAAGATGCTGGAGAGATCCGTGCGCTCCGGAAAACAGCTGATATCGCCGTGAAGGGCTTCCACTATATCCGCGACTGGGCCAAGCCCGGCATGACGGAGCGTCAGATCCAGGCGCGGCTGGAGTATCAGACCAAGCTCCTGGGTTCCGAGAAACCGGCGTTCGACATGATCATTGCCTCCGGGCCCAGGGCATCCATGCCCCACTGCCAGAGCGATGGCACGCGGACGCGCCGGAACAGCGCTGTGCTCGTGGATATGGGCACGGTTTACGGGGGATATCACTCGGATTTGACCCGCTCTATCTTTTTCGGTAGAATGAGCGCCTTATTTAAAAAGGTCCACAAGATCGTGTGGGATGCCCAGCGTGCCGGGATCGCCAAAGCGGCGCCCGGCGTCACCTGCGCCGAAGTGGATGCGGCCTGCCGCGACCATATCCGTAAAATGGGCTACGACAAGTACTTCGGTCATAGCACAGGTCATGGTGTTGGGCTGGAAATACATGAAGGACCCACGGTCTCGGCCCGTAGCCAGACCGTCCTCCAGCCGGGTATGGTGATCACGGTCGAGCCGGGGATCTACCTGCCGGGACGTTTCGGCGTCCGCATCGAGGACATGGTCCTGATCACCGAAAAAGGAAATGAGGTATTGACCCGTGATCTCGACAAGTCAGTTTAAGAACGGCGTTATCATCATCTATGAGAACCAGATGTGCGAGGTCCTCGAATGGCAGTTGGTCAAGATGCAGCAGCGCCAACCCATCGTTCGCACCCGTCTCCGCAACATCAAGACCGGCAACGTCGTCGAGGTCCCGTTCCGCTCCGGTGACAAATTCGAGGACGTCTACCTGGAAGAGCGCTCGATCCAATACCTCTATCATGAGGGTGACCGCTATCATTTCATGGACAGCCAGACCTATCACGAGGTCGTTGTCAGCCGTCAGATGCTGGGCGATCAGGTCGATTATCTGAAGGATAACTCCGAAGTGAAGGGCAAGTTCTCCGATGAGGAGCTCATCCTCGTTGAACTGCCGGCATCGGTGGTCCTGGAGATCACCGAGACCGAGCCGGGCGTCCGCGGCGATACGGCCAAGAGCGGCACCAAGCCCGCCAAGGTCGAGACCGGCGCCGTCGTCAAAGTGCCTTTGTTCGTCACCACCGGCGATAAGATCCGCGTGGACACACGCACGGGTGAATACCTCGAACGAGCTTGAACGGCCCGCGAAAGGGGGCTAGCGGATGAACATCAAAGAGATCAAGGAAGTGATCCAGCTGATGAACGAGAACGGCCTCTCGGAGATCGAGCTCGAAAAAGAAGGGCTCAAGATCCGTCTGAAAAAAGGCCCGTCGGGCGCCATCGAGCCGGTGATCGTGCGCGAGGTGGCCTCGGCACCGCAGCCCCAGGCCCGTACGGTGGCCCAGGAAGCTCCGGTCAAGGCCGCCGCTCCGGCCGCCGAGCGCAGGGCCGTGCGCTCTCCGATGGTCGGCACCTACTACGCCTCACCGGCCCCGGACGCGGCGCCGTACGTGCAGGTCGGGGCGACGATCGACGTGGGCCAGGTCGTCTGCATCATCGAGGCGATGAAGCTCATGAACGAGATCAAGTCCGAGGTCCGCGGCAAGGTCGTCGAGATCGCCGTGAACAACGGTGATCCCGTCGAGTTCGGCCAGGTCCTTTTTTACCTCGAGTAGTCCCCGCTACCGGCCGCACCGTGTTCTCCAAGATCCTGGTCGCCAACAGAGGTGAGATCGCCCTTCGCATCATCCGGGCCTGTAAGGAGCTCGGTGTCCGCACCGTCGCGGTCTATTCGCAGCCGGACGCGAGTTCGCCGCACGTCCATCTGGCCGACGAGGCCGTCTGTATCGGCGGCGCTCAGGCCAAGCAGAGCTACCTCAACATCCCGGCGATCATCAGCGCCGCGGAGATCACGGACGTCGACGCCATCCACCCGGGGTACGGTTTTCTGTCCGAGAACGCCCACTTCGCCGAGATCTGCGAATCCTGCCAGATCACTTTCATAGGACCTCCTCCGCCGGCGATCCGCTCGATGGGGGACAAGATGGCCGCGCGCGAGGCCGCTCGAAAGGCCGGCGTTCCCATCGTGCCCGGCACCCAGGAAGCCATCAAGGATAAGGACGAGGCACTCCGCGTCGCCAAGAAGATCAAGTACCCCGTCATCATCAAGGCCGCCGCGGGCGGCGGCGGGCGGGGCATGCGTGTCTGCCACAATGAGGTGCGGCTGGTCAGCGCTCTCATGACCGCCCAACGCGAGGCGGAAGCGGCGTTCGGCAACGGGGCCGTGTACATCGAAAAGTACATCGAGAGGCCCAAGCACATCGAGATCCAGATCCTGGCCGATAAGCATGGGCACGCGGTGTATCTCTATGAGCGCGACTGCACCATCCAGCGGCGCCACCAGAAGCTCGTCGAGGAGGCGCCGTCGCCGTCGGTCGACTGGAAACTGCGCAAGAAAATGGGCGAGGCGGCCATCAAGGCGGCCAAGGCCGTCAACTACGTCAACGCCGGCACGGTGGAGTTCCTGTTGGACACCGACGGTAAGTTCTATTTCATCGAAATGAACACCCGCGTGCAGGTCGAACACGGCATCACCGAGCTCATTACGGGCATCGACATCGTCAAGGAACAGATCCGTATCGCCGCCGGTGAGAAGCTCGGCATCCGCAAGCAGGACAAGATCCCTCTGCGGGGACACGCCATCGAATGCCGCATCAACGCCGAGGACCCCGCGAACGACTTCGCGCCTTCCCCGGGACGCATCGACCGGTACAACCTCCCCGGAGGGCCCGGTGTGCGCGTGGACTCGCATGCTTACGCGGGTTACACGGTGCTCCCATACTACGATTCCATGATCGGCAAGCTCATGGCCTACGGACGCAACCGGGGCGAGGCCATCAGCGTGATGCAGCGCGCACTGGAAGAGTTCATCGTCGAGCCGATCAAGACCACGATCCCGATCCACAAAGAGATCATGAAGAACCCCGTGTTCCGCAGGGGGCAGATGTACACGGATTTCATCCCCAGGGTCATGGGGGAGTGGGCCGACAAGTCGGACACAGAGAACGCCAAGGCTTCCTAGCAACGACCTAACTTAAAGGAGAACACCATGAAGATCGGCATCCTTACCGGCGGAGGCGACTGTCCCGGACTCAACCCTGTGATCCGCGCCGTCGTACGCACGGCCGACTCGCGGGGTATGGAGGTCCTCGGCATCCAGTACGGATGGAAGGGTCTCGTGGAGAAGATCGCGGACAAGCTGGATGTCCGGAGCGTCTCCGGCATCATCCATCGCGGCGGCACCATCCTGGGGACGAGCAGGACCAATCCCTACAAGGATCCCAAGAATTTCGAGGCGCTTCGTGTCAACTGGAAGGCCCTGGGCCTGGACGCGGTCGTCGCGGTCGGCGGTGAAGACACGCTCGGTGTCGCCGCCAAGCTCTACAAGGACGGTTTCAAGGTGGTCGGCGTTCCCAAGACCATCGACAACGACCTGTCCGGGACGGACGTGACCTTCGGGTTCGACACCGCCGTGAACATCGCGATGGAGGCGATCGATCGCCTGCATACCACCGCTGAGAGCCACCGTCGCATCATGGTCGTCGAGGTGATGGGTCGTCATGCGGGTTGGATCGCTCTCAACTCGGGCATAGCCGGCGGCGCGGACATGATCCTGATCCCGGAGGTCTCCATCAAGATGAAGGAGGTCCTGGGGGTCATCAAGAAGCGCGTCGAGCGCGGCAAGCAGTTCAGCATCATCGTTGTGGCCGAAGGAGCCAAGTTCGACGGCAATGAGGTCCTCGTCGAGAAGAAGCTCGATGAGTTCGGCCATGTGCGCCTGGGCGGTATCGGCGAGCTCCTGGCCAAGAAGATCGAGGAGAACACCGGCTACGAGACCCGCGTCGCGGTGCTCGGCCACATCCAGCGCGGAGGCAGCGCGACGGCCTTCGACCGGATGCTCGGCACGCGTTTCGGGTACCACGCGGTCCACCTGGTGGAGCAGGGCAAGTTCGGGCAGATGGTCGCTCTGAAGGGCAACGACATCGTGGACATCCCGCTGCAGACCGCCGTGGGCTCGCTCAAGACCGTCGATCCCAAGTTCTACCAGATGGCCGAGACGTTCTTCGGCTGATCGACGTGCGCGAACGCATCCTGAAGAGCTTCGAGGAGTCCGCCGCCGCCAAAAGGGCCGTGCTCGAGTCCCAAAGCGGGAACATCGAACGGGCCGCCGCTTGGATCACGGAGACCCTTCGTTCGGGGGGTAAGTTGCTGTTCTGCGGCAACGGCGGATCGGCGAGCGACAGTCAGCACCTGGCGGCCGAGTTCGTCGGCCGTTATGAGAAGGAGCGGCGGGGTCTGGCGGCCGTGGCGCTCACAACGGACACGTCCATCCTGACCGCGGTCGGCAACGATTACTCTTTTGAGCGCATTTTTTCGCGCCAGGTCGAGGCGCTCGGACGTCCGGGCGACCTGCTCTTCGGGCTTTCGACGAGCGGCAACTCCCCGAACGTCGTCGCCGCGGTCCGCAAGGCCAGGGAGCTCGGTCTGCGGACGGTCGTGTTGAGCGGACGGGACGGCGGGCAGTTGGCCCGTGAGGCCGAACTCTCCATCATCGTGCCCGCGCAAAAGACCTCCCGCATCCAGGAATGCCACATCCTCATCGGCCACGTGTTGTGCGAGCTGGCGGATGAAGCGTTCTGAGCCCGCGATCGCCCCTCGCAAGCCCGGCAGCAAGATCCTGAGCGCTCGCACCGTCGCGCGGCGGCTGGCTGCCGTCCGGCGCTCCGGTCAACGCATCGTTTTCACGAACGGGTGTTTCGACATCCTCCATCTGGGACATGTGAGGTATCTCGCCGCGGCCCGTCGCATGGGGGACCGCCTCTTCGTCGGCCTCAATAGCGACGCTTCCGTGCGGCGTCTCAAGGGTCCTGAGCGGCCGCTCAACGGCCAGGACGCGAGGGCCGAAGTGCTCGCCGGGCTGGAGTCGGTCGATTTCATCTGCATCTTTTCCGAGGATACGCCCGAGAAACTGATCCGCAAAGTACGGCCCCATGTGTTGGTCAAGGGCGGGGATTGGGACAAATCCCGTATCGTCGGGGCGCCATTCGTCGAATCCTACGGTGGGCAGGTGCGGGTGATCCGCTTCGTCGAGGGGCATTCGACCACCGGTCTGGTCAAGAGGATCCGGCGCTCTTGACGCGAGGTCCGGCGCTCCGGATCCTGGACGTGAACTTCAACAGGGCCCGCGAGGGCTTGCGCGTTTGTGAGGAGCTCTGCCGCTTCGCGCTCGACAACGCGCGTCTGCGGACCCGGCTGCGAGGGGTGCGTCACGCCCTCGGAGCTCTGGTCAAGAGCGACCGCTTCAACGCGACCGTCCTGGCGGCCGCGCGTGACAGCCGCCGCGATGTCGGCCGGCAGTACGATGCGATGGAGAGCAGGCGAGCCGGGTTGGCGGATGTCTTCGCGGCCAACATCGAACGGGTCAAGGAATCCCTGCGTGTTCTGGAGGAGGTCTCCAAAACCGTCGACGCGGAGGCTCCCGCGACGTTCAAGGCCCTGAGGTTCGAGGTCTATGATATCGAAAAAAAAGCTCTGCGCCGACTGGCGTCTGTACGTGATCACGACCGGCCCTTGGGGAACGCAACTCATCGAGAACGCGCGTCAGGCCGTGGCCGGAGGCGCTGACGCCCTGCAGTTGCGTGACAAGGACCTGGACGACCGCGCTCTGGTCGAGGCGGCCCGGGCGCTCCTGGAGGTGACGCGGCCGGCGGGTGTGCCCCTGATCATCAATGACCGCCCTCAGGTCGCGCGGGACGCCGGTGCCGATGGGGTCCATCTCGGGCAGGAGGACGGTCCTCTGGCTCCGGTCCGGAAGCTCCTCGGGCCGTCGGTCTTGATCGGCCGCTCGACGCATACACCGGAGCAGGGCGCCGCCGCTCAAGCGGAAGGTTTTGACTACATCGGCGTCGGCCCTGTCTTCGCGACGCCGACCAAGCCCGATTATCCGCCCGCGGGACTGAGTTATGTCCGCTGGGCCTCGGAGAACCTCACGGTGCCGTTCGTGGCCATCGGCGGCATCGACCGGTCCAACGTGTCGCGAGTGCTCGAGGCCGGTGCGCGGGCCGTGGCGGTCGTCCGGGCGGTGATGGGGTCCGATCATCCCCGCGAATCCGCCGCCAAGATCAAGGAGGTCGTTCATGGGTACCGATCGTAGCATTCTCGCCGTGGGCTCCGTGGCCCTGGATAACGTCCGCACGCCCTTCGGCCGCGTCAGTGAAGCCCTGGGAGGTTCGGCGACGTATTTCGGCGCCGCGGCCCGCTTCTTCGCCCCGGTGCGCCTGGTGGCCGTCGTTGGCAGGGATTTCCCTGAACGGCACCTCGGATTGCTGCGCCGACTGGGGGTCGACACGTCGGCCGTCCAGCGCGCCTCAGGAAGGACCTTTCGGTGGAAGGGGTACTACGGCTACGACCTCAATAACGCCCGGACGCTCAAGACCGAGCTGAACGTGTTCAGCGCGTTCGACCCGCAGTTACCCGAGACGCACCGTACGGCCGGCACGGTTTTCCTGGCCAACATCGATCCGGACCTCCAGCTCAAGGTCCTGCGCCAGGTCCGCTCGCCTCGCCTGGTCGCCTGCGACACGATGAACTTCTGGATCGAGAACAAGAAGCCCAGCCTTCTGAAACTGCTTTCCAAAGTGGATATCCTGCTGTGCAACGACAGTGAGGTGCGGGAGCTCAGCGGGGAGTACAATCTCATTCGGGCCGCCCGGTGGGCTTTGTCGAAGGGGCCCAAGGTCGTGGTGATCAAGAAAGGCGAGCATGGCGTGGCCTGTTTCACGCGCCAAATGGTCTTCTGCGTACCAGCCTTCTTGCTCGAGCAGGTCTATGATCCGACCGGAGCGGGAGATACGTTCGCCGGAGGATTCATCGGCACGCTCGCGAAGGGCGGTAGGGTCGACGCGGCGAGCCTGCGCCGGGCCGTGATCTATGGAAGCGTCCTTGCTTCGTATAACGTCGAAAGCTTTAGCTTGAACAGGGTCGCGGGCTTGAAGTATGCTGACATCCAGTTGAGGTTCAAAGCCCTCAGGGCAATGACGCGGTTCTAGACGACCATCGCGGGTGTAGTTCAGTGGTAGAATAGAAGCTTCCCAAGCTTCGGATACGGGTTCGATTCCCGTCACCCGCTCCAGTTACAGGCCCCTCCGGTCCGCCGGGGGGGCCGTTTTTGAGGGGCGGTCTCGATCATCCGAAAGGAGCTCTTCTTGCGCGACGGGTCCTGGCGGCCGGCCCTTCTGTCGTTGATATTCTTTTTGACGGGATGCGCGCGAACGGAGTATCATAAAACCCAGTCACACCCTCGGGCCGCGTCGATCGTATCGTACGCGTTCGAGGCCGGCCAGACACCGGATTTCGGGTGGCCCGCGCCGGGTAAAGTGACGAGATATTTTGGCGCCCGCGAGGGCGGCGCGCCGCGTAAAGGTGTGACGGTCCGGACGGCGCCCGGCGCCGAGGTCACGGCCAGCGCAGCCGGTACGGTAGGCTTCGTGGACCCCAGCCTCGAAGGCTACGGGAGCACGGTCGTGATCGAACACTCGGCCGAATACGCCACCGTCATCGCGGGTCTGACCGACCTGAGCGTGAGCGCGGGGCAGAGCGTTCGCAAAGGCGAGCGTTTGGGCAAGGCCGCCGTCGGAACGGATGGCGCTTGCACATACTATTTTGAGATCCGAAGACACGCGAGGGCCGAAGACCCGCTGAGCCGTTTGTCTGTTTAGGCCGCGGAAGGTCCTCAGAAAAAGGATGCATGTTTAGCGATCCGGTCGTCGGCGACGATTTTTACGGCAGGAAGGATGTCATAGACCTGCTTTATAAGCGCGTCGTCGCTCTCAAGTCGGGTTACCGCCAGAACATCGCCATCATCGGCCACCAGCAGGTCGGTAAGACCTCGATCCTGCGGCACTTCCTCCACACCTACAACGATCCGCAGGTCCTTTCCATCTACGTTGAGATCCGCTTCCAGGCGCTGGACTACTTCGTCGATCAGTTCATCCGCGCCCTGCTCTACCGTTTTCTCGTGCAGAAAGGCGTCGAGGCCGAGGCGACGGCTTCGTTGGACGCGTTGATGCGATCAGCCTCGCCGTACCTCCCCAAGACCTTGTCGCGGATCGGTGAGATCAGCGCCCTGCTCCGCCAGCGTCAGCCTGAAGAGGCTTATTCCAGATTGTTCGGTCTGACCTCCGTGGTCCGGGAGGAGACCGGCATGAGCTGCGTCGTCATCCTCGATGAGTTCCACAGGCTCGGCGAGTTCGGCGTCCGCAACGCGTTCTCGGATTTCGGCAAACGCATCATGGTCCAGAAGGACACGATGTACCTGCTGGCGAGCTCGTCCTACTCCGCCAGCCGCAAGATCCTCGCGGAGAAGCTCGCCCTGCTCTTCGGTAATTTCGAGAGGATCTATCTCGGGCATTTCGACTTCGAGACGTCGGACCGCTTCGTCAGCGCCAAGCTGGCTCCGTTGCAGTGCGATGAGGGCCTCCGGAACTATATCGTCGCGTTCACCGACGGCCACCCGTTCTTCCTGGAGACGATCGTCAGCCGCTTGAAGGAGGTCGTCCTCTCGCGCGGCGAGACCGCCGTGTCCGCCGCCGCCGTGGCCGAAGCGCTGAGGCGCCTGCTGTTCGAGTCTCAGGGCGTCCTGCACCAGTATTTCCAGAAGATGATCTCTCCCTGGATGCGCCCGGCGGCCCACGGCAGCCATATCCTCATCCTGATCGCGCTGTCCAAGGGTCGCAACAAGGTCCGGGACATCGCCCGCGAGGTCCGCAGAGGACAGAGGGAAGTGGTCGCGGCGCTCAGGGAGCTCATGGAGCATGAGCTGATCGAGAAATCGGGCGTCTTCTACCGGTTCCACAACAAGATCTTCAGGTTCTGGCTCAAGGAGGTTTGTGAGCGCAAGGAGTTGTCGTTGCTGGGCCTGCCGGGACAGTCGGAGGACTTCCTTGTCCGCGTGACGGCCCAGATCGGCGAGCATCTCGAGCTTTTGGCGATGGATCCCGCCGAGCGTGTGTACGGCCTCCTCGGGGATTTCCGCAATGACATGATCGAGCTCGGCGAAAAACGCCGCAAGCTGCCGCATTTCACGGAGATCGTCCGCCCGAAGCGGGAGAGCTCGGTCCTGCGCGGCGGTACGGCGCCGATCGTGGCCAAGGGGCACGGGCGCTGTTGGGTTTGCAGTGTCGTGCGGGGGAGGGCGTCGGAACGCGAAGTGCTGGATCTCGTGGAGGGTTCACCCGCCGGCCGTTCGGCGGCATCGGCGACGCGTGTGCTGGTGACCCTTGACGGCATGGACGAGAACGCCAAGCTGCTGGCCAAGGAAAAAAAGGTCCTGACCCTCGGTCTCTCCCACCTCAATCTTCTGCTGGACCTCTACGGGCGCTCGCCGATCGTGCGTATCGGCGCCGAGCGGCCGGACAGCGTCGGGACGGAGCGCGTCGGATCTTGACCGCCGGCCGTCTTTGGGCGCCATGGCGAAGGAAATTCCTGCTCCACCCCAGGCCCAAAGGCTGTATCTTCTGTTCCAAGCCGCGCTCGCGCGCCGACGGACCCAATCTCATGCTGGTGAGGGGTCGGACGGCGTTCAGCATCCTCAACCTTTACCCCTATAACAACGGTCACCTGATGATCGCGCCCTACCGTCACGTGGCGCGCATCCAGGAGCTCACCCCGGCCGAGTCCGCCGAGATCTTCCGGATGGCGCAGGAGAGCGTCACGCTCCTGGAGCGGACGCTCAAGCCGGAAGGGTTCAATCTGGGTTTCAATCTCGGCCGCATCGCCGGCGCCGGCTATGACGGGCACGCGCATCTGCATGTGGTGCCGCGCTGGGGCGGGGACACCAATTTCATGCCGGTCGTGGCGGGCGACAAGGTCATCTCCGAATCCCTGAGCGAGGTTCGCCGCCGCCTGCTGGCGGCGCGCCGGTCCGCGCGAGGCCGCCGCCCATGACGCTCTATCGGGCGGTCCGCCGGGCCGATCTGGAAGCCCAGGAGATGAAGCTGCTTGCCCCCTACGCGGTCAAGAGCCGCCAAAGCCGCGGCCGCGCTCATGAGGAGCCGGAGCACCCCTACCGCACGGCTTTCCAGCGCGACAGGGATCGCATCATCCACAGCACGGCCTTCCGACGATTGGAGTACAAGACGCAGGTCTTCGTCAATCATGAGGGCGACTATTACCGGACGCGCTTGACGCATTCGCTCGAGGCCGCTCAGATCGCCCGGACGATCGCGAAGGTGCTGAGGCTCAACGTCGACCTCGTCGAGACCATCAGTCTTGCCCACGATCTCGGACACACTCCGTTCGGCCACGCCGGCGAGGATGAGCTTCGCGAGCTGATGAAGGACAGCGGGGGGTTCGATCACAATCTTCAGAGCCTGCGAATCGTCGATTTCCTGGAGGAGAGGTACCCGGGCTTCCGGGGTCTCAACCTGACCTACGAGTCTCGGATCGGTCTTTTCAAGCACCCCGAACTGGTCGAGGAGGCCGAGAGGAGGGGGATGGGGCCGTTCGAGCGCATCCGTTGTCCGTTCCTGGAGTCACAGGTCGCGGACCTCGCCGATGAGATCGCCTACGACAATCACGATCTCGATGACGGTCTGGCCTCGGGGCTCATCACCGAGACCCAGCTGTCCAAGATCGCGCTCTGGCGGGAGGCCGCGCGCCGCTTCGGGACCCAGCGGACCCTCCATCCGGAGGTCCGGCGCTATCAAGTGATCCGCGGTTTGATCAACATGGAGGTCTCTGACCTCATCGACCGCTCTCTCAAGAATCTCCGCAAGAGCGGTATCCGCGATGCCCGGGGGGCCACGCGGCTGGATCAATTCCTGATCTCTTTCACGCCGGAACTGACCGCCAAGAGAGAGGAGCTGAGGGCGTTCCTCAAGACCCAGTTGTACCGGCATTATCGCGTGATCCGCATGACGGACAAAGCGCGTCGTTTCATCCGGGCGCTCTTCGAGGTCTACCTCGCGCGGCCCGAACAGCTCCCTCCAGGCAGTCAGAAGAGACTTTCGAAGGAAGGCGCTCACCGGGTCATCTGTGATTACATCGCCGGGATGACGGACCGGTACGCCCAGGACGAATACAAGAAGTTCTTCGAACCCTACGAGAAGGTATGAAGGGTCCCGCCCAGCACGCCGAAAGAGAGGTCTACGCCGCGCTTGTGAGGCACGAGTGCCTGCGCAAGCTCCGCCTCTGGGTGGATGGGGCGCTCGGGCACCCGATCTGGTGGGTGCTGCCGCGATCCTCGATCTCCGCCAAATCGCTCGCTCAGCAGCTCCGCGCCTGCCAGGATATCTGGAACGATCCCCGGATACGGAACTTCGCGTACGAGGCCGCCCTCTCCGGAACGCTGAGACGCCACGCCGGCGAAAAGGAGCCCTTCCTCGCGGAGTCGCAGGGAGGCGTTGCGCACTACATCATCCCGATGCTCGTTCGCGACAAGGTCGTGGGCTATGTCGGCCTGAGCGAGCTCCGCAAGGACGCGCCCCGGGACGTCCTCAATCACCTGTCTCTGACACTGCGCCTTGTGGCCGACAGCTGCGCCAAGACCGAAGAGCTCGGGCGTTTGACGGCGACCATTCGTCCGCGCGCCATCGCGTTGTCGACGGTCCATACGGTCCATCGGATCATCAACTCCACGCTCAACCTGGACGAGCTGGTGTCCCGGTTGGCGCATCTGACGGCGCAGGTCCTCAGGGTCCGCCGCTGTTCCATCTATCTGATGGACCGATCCGACAGGCCGTCGCGCGGCGGAGGCCATAAGAGCCGTGACCGCCAGTGGTTGATCTGCAAGGCGCGTGTCGGGTATGAATCGCCCGTCCGCGACCGCGCCGCTCGCCTCCCGATCTCCAAGGGTGTCGAAGGCCACGTGGCACGAACGGCCAAGATCTTGTTGCGAAAGGGCTTCATCTGCGCGCCGCTGATCGACGAGGATGTGGTCGGTGTGGTGCACGTGGCGGCCAAGAGGGACGGAAAGCCGTTCTCCCATTTCGATCTCGAGATCCTCAACACGCTCTCCGAGGAGGCCGTGATCGCCATCAAGAACGCCCAGCTGTACGAAGAGCAGAAGAAGGTGACGCTCGGAACGATCCAGTCCCTGGCGGTCATCCTGGGCACACGCGTGCCCAATATGGCCTCTCCCGACGCCTTCTTGTGGCTGGCGCTCAAGCTCGCCGAGGAACTCGGTCTGCGGGACGAGGAGATCCAAGCCATCCATTATGCGACCCTGCTCAAGGATACCGCGAAGATCGGCATCCCCGATGAGATCCTCCGCAAACCCGAGAAGCTCACCGGAGAGGAGTACCGGATCCTCAGGGAGCACCCGATCAAAGGCGCGAAGATCGTGCAGTCCTTCGAGAGCCTCAAACCCGTGGCCCCGATCATCCTCTACTCGCGCGAGAAGTACGACGGCACCGGATATCCCGAGGGTCTCAAAGGTGACGATATCCCGATCGGAGCGCGCGTGCTGGCGGTGATCAACGCCTTTGAGGCGATCGTGTTCGGCAGACCCTACCGCGGGCAGTCCTCGGTCCAGGAGGCGCTCGTCGAGATCGGCCGCAACAGCGGCAGTCAGTTCGACCCCAGGGTCGTCGAGACGTTCGTCAGGATCGTCCGCAAAGAGGGCGCTCGACGCATCCTGCGGTTGTCCAACGGACATTCGTGATCACGATCCGCACGGGCGTGTTCTGGGCCGCGGCGTTACTGTTGGGACTGGCCGGAGCTTGCGCGGCGATCCTGCTGACGATCGACCTCGACGGGCTGCTCTCATCACGGCTCACTCATCCGGGCATGCGTGTCCAGTGCGTGGACGTCCGGCTCATTTCTCCACGCGAGCTCCATCTCGGGGCGTTCGAGTGGGAATCGTCCGTGGGGCGCGTGCGGCTCGAGGGCGTGCGCCTGAACGGCAGTATGGCTCGGCTCCTCAGCGGGCACGGCGGGACCTACAGGATGTCGGCCGCCGGAGGTGAGATCGGGACCGTCCGAACGTCCGCGGCGGGGGTCCGAACGCTGGAGTTGGGCCCGTCCGGCGCGATCCTGACCCTCCATGGGGACCGGACCGTCGTGCGTCGCCTGCGTATCTCCGGAGCCCATCCGGCCCACGGGGGGCTGGTCTTCAGGTCCGGTCGACTGACGGCGGCGCATGCTTCGATCCCGCTCCGCGGACAATTGCGCGACCTTGTTGTCGCGCTTTCGCCGGCCTTGGGAGGCGGTCTCGAGGGACGGTCGCGCTTGCGGGTCCTTTACGGAACGGGCCGGCTCCGCGTTAGCGGGGACACCCGTCCGCTGATCGATCTGAGCTGGGCCGCGTGAGAGCTTTTGAGTTGTCGGTGAACGCGGCGGTTGTTATACTGTGTCGACTCCTATCGCGTGAGAGGCGATGAAAGAACAGAACCAGGAAAACCAGCCGGACCTTTTCAGTCAGCCCATCCCGGACAAGAAGCGTAGCGAGCCTCTTCAGGAGCTCAGGCGTTCTCCGCAACCGATCCTGCTGCACACGACGTTGGAGCAGATCGTGTTCTATGCGATCGTTTTTGTCCTCTATTCATGCGGGGTATTTTTCTTCGGGGTCCTGAGGGGCAAGTCGATCGATACGGCTCCCGCCCCGCAATCGCTCGGCAGGTCCCCGGCCGTCCAGAGACCCCAACCGGTCCAGACGCAGACCGTTGCGGTAGACCCGGCTACGGCCCCGGCGGCACCGGTGCCCCCCGCAGTACGATCCCAGACCCCCGATCCGGCCAAACCGTATACGATCCAGCTTCTTTCGCACCGGCGCAAGGATTACGCCGACCGCGACGCCAGCGCCATACGCAGAGGGGGGATGCCCACCTTCGTGATGCGCAAAGGGGACTATTACATCGTCTGCGCGGGCCAGTACGCCTCGAGCGATGAGGCGACAGGGGATCTGCGTATGTTCCGTCAGAAGTACCGGGACTGTTTCCTGAGGCGCAAATAGCGGGCTGGCGGCCCCGTCGCCCGTTGTGGTAGACTAGTCGCTCTAAAATCCAAGGAGGTCTTGAAATGTCGATCCATTCCAGTCTGCGCAGTGGTGGTGCCGATCGTCGCCACCGCTCCGTGCTCAAGAGGCACGAGCGCCTTAAAGTCTTGCGGGACAAGAACATCTGGTCGGAAGACAGGCCGGTTACCGGTCTTCAGAAGGTCAAGATGCAGAAGGTCAAGGTCAAGAAAGAGAAAGCCGCAGCACCCGCCGCCGGGGCAGCAGCTCCCGCAGCCGGCGCAGCCGCGTCCGCCGGGGCCAAGGCCGCAGCACCCGCCGCCAAGGCAGCCGCTCCCAAGAAATGACGCAAGCGTCGCTCGATGACTTCAAGAAGATCGAGCTTCGCGTCGCCAAGGTCCTCAGCGCCGACGAAGTGCCCGGAGCCGACCGGCTCTGGCGTCTGACCATCGACGCCGGAGAGGGGGCCAAGCAGATCGTGGCCGGCATCAAGCTGTACTACACCAAGGAATCGCTGGTCGGGCGCAGCATCGTTGTCGTCAACAACCTCCAGCCCGCTGTCATCCGTGGGGTCGAGTCAAACGGCATGCTGTTGGCGGCCAAGAACGCCGGTGAGCTGACGCTCCTGACCCTCGACAAAGAGCTCCCTCCCGGCAGTATCGTCGGCTGATGAGGACGGTTCGCGTCCGGTTGGGGGCCCGGTCCTATCCGGTGCTCATCGGCAAGGACGTCCTGGCCTCCGCGGCCAGGCATGCGCTTGCCTCAGGTGTCGATCGCAAGCGTTGCGTGATCGTCACCCAAAAAGAGATCGCCGCCCTTCACGGCCCGACGCTCGAAGCGTCGCTGGCTCAGGCCGGGATCGAACACACCTCGTTCCTGACCCCCTCAGGAGCGGTCTCCGAAACCTCGAAGACCCAGACCGTCCTTTTGAAGCTCATCCGCGCGCTGGCCGACTATGAAAAGGGCTCAGGCTCGGCGTTCGTGATCGCGCTGGGCGGGGGCGTCATCGGTGACCTGGCGGGATTCGCCGCGTCGATCTATCGCCGCGGGGTGCCTTTCGTGCAGATCCCGACGACTCTTACGGCCCAGGTCGACTCGGCGATCGGCGGTAAGAACGGTATCGATCTGCCGGAGGGCAAGAACTTGCTCGGCACGATCTATCAGCCCCGCGTCGTTCTCGCGGACACCAAGGTCCTGCAGAGCCTTCCGGACCGGCATTGGAGCGACGGGTCGGCCGAGGTGATCAAGTACGGGGTCATCAAAGATATCGAGCTGTTCGCGTCGCTGGAGCACTTCGGGTTGGAGGGGCTCAAGAGCGATCCCGTGAAACTGGAGAAAGTGATCGCGCGCTGCGCTCAGGTCAAAGCCGACGTTGTGTCGCGAGATGAGATGGACAAGAGCGGAGAGCGTATGATCCTGAACTTCGGCCACACCGCCGGACACGCGATCGAGGCGGCGGCCGAGTACGGGAGGTATACGCACGGTGAAGCTGTCGGTATCGGCATGCTCGTGGCCTGCGATATCGCGCAAGCGGTCGGTGTCCTCAAGGACGCGGGCTTGCCCCGGCGGCTGGAAGCGCTTCTCGTGAAGTTCCGTCTACCGCTCTACTACAAGGGGCTCGACGTATCGACCATCCTTCGCGCGATGGGTTACGACAAGAAGTTCGTGTCGGGGCGCAATCGATTCATCCTGCCGGTCCGTCTGGGCCGCACCGTCATCGTCCGTGACATCCCGCAGGACATCATCGTGCGGGCCCTGCAGCACCGCAAGCGCTGATCCGATCAGATCCGGTCTCCGACGGCCAGGATCACGCGCTCACCGTTACGGTCCAGCACGACCTCCTCGCGATCGATCCCGAGCACCCGTAGGTCCCCAAGAGCATCGCCGACGCGGTAGACCTCGCCGTTGATCAGGCAGTAGGACGTTGCGCCGTCCGCACCGTGAACGATGCCGCTGAGCGAGAGCCCGGGTCGGTTGACGGTCGGGGCGGGTGCCGGCTTGGGTAGGAACGACGCCGGTAGAGGCAGCTCTTCGACGGCGAACTGACCCAGCCGATTGGACGAGGCTTGAGTCGTCACGGCGGTCGCGGTCGGGCTGGCGGGCGCTCCGCTCCGTTGGGTCAACATCGGGGCGACGATCGGGCCTGTGATCAAGAGCGCGAAGAGCACCAGGAACACCGGCACCAGAGCAGAGGAGGAGCGTTTGCGCGGCGCGCCCTGGACCTCGGGGCCGAGCCGGTGCTGCTGAGGAGCTTCGGCGGCGCGGTCCTGCGAGGTGTTGGCTTTTTTCAAGGCTTCATGCACGAGACTCATCGGTCAGACCCTCCAGCTCAGAGATCGCACGAACGACCAGTTCGGGCCCGATCTCACGTTGATCCATGACGTATCCGGTCAGTAAGGCTTTGTCGCACACGAGGTTGATCATCCTCGGGATACCCGAGGTGTATCGGTACACGGAATCGAGAGCAGCGTCCGTAAAGATCGGCCCGGATCCGTTCGAACCTGCAAGGGACAATCGGTGGCCGACGTATCGCGGTAACTCCTCTCGCTCGAGGGGTTTGATCTGATAACGCACCGCGATGCGCTGGCGGAGTTGTCTCAACCGGGGGTCGTTGAGCTTGTCCCGCAGTTCGGGCTGACCGACGAGCACGATCTGCACCAGCTTCTCGTTGGCAGCCTCGAGATTAGAAAGCATACGCACTTGTTCGAGCAATTTCAAGCTCAGGTTCTGAGCTTCGTCGATGATGACCACGACGTTGTTGCCGGCGGCCAACTGCTCGATCAGGAAGCGGTTGAGCTCCGCGTAGAGCGCGCCTTTGCTGCGAGAGGTCGTGCGGATACCCAGATCATCGACGATGGTCTGCAGAAGCTGCAATTCCGACAGGTTGGAGTTGAAGATGAAGGCCGAACGGGTGCGGGTATCCAGCTGGTCCAGCAGGGCGCGGCAGACCGTAGTCTTGCCGGTGCCGACCTCGCCGGTCATCTCGATGAATCCGAGACGCTCGCGGATCCCGTACAGGAGACACGATAGGGCCTCTTGGTGTCTCTGGCTCAAATAGAGATAAGAGGGGTTGCTGGTGACCCCGAAAGGTTTTTCCTTGAGGCCGTAGAAGGGTTCGTACACAGGTCGATTGTACTGCCGAGGGCTCCGGGTGTAAACCAAAAACTAAGTTAATCATTGACACGCCAAGAAGTTATCGCTTAAACTGTCAAAAATTCAGTACGGAGGTCGTATGAAACGTCGCGGTCTATCGATGATGGTGCTTGTGCTCGCGCTGAGCCTCTCCGGAGCGAGGGTTTGCTATGCCGAGGATGCCTTCACCAAGTTGGGTCGGGGCGTCGCGAATACTTTTACGGGATGGGTGGAGCTCCCCAAGAGCGTGTACACCAAGAGCAACGAGCAGAACGCGGTGTCGGGAGCGACCGTCGGTTTGGCCGAGGGTGTCGGGATGGCGATCGTTCGGACCGGCGCCGGTATATTTGATGTCATCACGTTCCCGTTCCCGGTACCGGAGGACTACAAGCCGGTCCTTGAGCCGGAGTATGTTTTTTGATCGAAAGCTGTTCGGCCCCCCGGAATTCCGGGGGGTCTTTTTTTTGGCTTGGAGCCCATAGGATTTGATGATTTTTGAATAGATTTAGTGAAGAAATTAACAGCAATCATGCATTATCGTTAGTCGTTGACAATTCTCGCCAGCTTTGTTGTAATGGGTCTCCCATTTAACATCAGGTGATCGAATGAGCCGTAGAACATTGTTGGACGACAAGGATGCGGACAAAGCGCTGACGACAGAGGACGCCTGTCATTTCCTCAGCATCAGCCGGCAGACCTTGTACAAGCTTGTGAAAAGCAAGAGGATACCCGGCCGGAAGGTCGGGGAGAACTACCGTTTCTTGAAGAGCGACCTCATCCGTTATTTCAAAGGGGAATAACGGCCGGTACCGGGCAAGTCCGACCTACGGAGCGAACGATGGCAGAACGCCGCAAATACATGCGCTTCAACACGCCGATGGATGTCGAGTATCGGACGCTGACGCTCAATCCGATCTTCGGTAAAGCGCTGGCCAAGGACCTCAGTCGAGAGGGCGTGCGCTTCGGGGTCAAGCAGAGCATTCCCGTAGGAACACCGGTGGAGATCTGCCTCAATGTGCCTGGTGATAACCTGCCGGTATTCGCCACGGGTAAGATCGCGTGGGCCGATGGCTTCGAGGCCGGCGTCAAGCTGACCAAGATCCAGCAGCGCGACCGCCTCCGCGTCCTCGAATACGTGTATCGCGAATGGCTCAAGGCCGGCTCCCGGCCGGCCGGTGCCAAGAGCTGATCGGATCAAGGCGTGATCGAGCGGCGCAAATACGTCCGGCTGCAGGCGCCTCTGGGGATACGGTACCGAACGGCATCCGGTAGGGGTGATGAGCATCGCGCGCTGGTGCGCAATCTCAGCGGCGGCGGTCTCAGCCTGGCGGTCCGGTGCGATCTGCGTGAAGGCGACCTCCTGCGCGTCAGCCTCGAGATCCCTCATCTCGAATCCCCGGTCGACGCGCTGGCGGAGGTCGTTTGGTTGGAGCCTGCGATGCGCGAGCCTTCAAGGGAGGTTGGCTTGAAGTTCCGCGACATCGAAGCCGAAAGCCTGCGCCACATCCTCGAATACGTACATACCGTCGGCATCGGATGAGCGACGCCAAAACCCGTGACCTCATGGACCGCCTCGAAGAGATCAGCCGTAAGGACGGGTATGCCCCCGATGCTTATCTCTTCGTCATGGCCTCGCTGGACCGGGCCATGCGACGGCTGTCCGCTCCCCGGCACATCACCGGAGCGGAGCTCCTGGAGGCGATCCGCCAGGAGGCCGTCGAGGCCTTCGGGCCGATGGCTTCGACGGTCCTCCGTCACTGGGGCATCAAAAATAGTCTTGATTTTGGGAGCATTGTGTTTAATATGGTCCGAGAACAAATCCTATCGAAAAGCGAATCGGACCGTCCCGAGGATTTCTGCGCGCCGGCCTTTATCGAGACCCTTTTCGACAGCGACCGGGCATACCGTTTGACCGAGGAGCCGAAAGCCCCTCGCATGCGCCCCGCGTCGAAAACCCAATCCAAGCAGGGAGCGCCTCATGGCAGAAGCTGAGAAGAAGGCCGCCGGGTCCGAGTCGGCGGCGGAGAAGGTCAAGAAAAAGAAACTACGCCCGACCAATTGTGTCCAATCCAACAAGCGCATCCGCCGCAAGGATTGGTACTACCGCGACGGCAATTATTTCGCCTCCAAGGCCGCCTACAAACTCTGGGCGACCGCTCAGCAGGCCGAAAAAGCCAAGAAGGCGGCCGAGAAGCAGGCCGCCGAGGCCCAGGCTGCGGCCGGAGAAAAGGCCGCGGGCTGACGCCGCATGGGCGACGCCGACTGTCTGTTCTGCGGGATCGTCGAGCGTCGAATACCGGCGGAGATCGTGCATGAGGATCCCGCCGTCGTAGCATTCAAGGACATCCACCCCCAAGCGCCCACGCATTTGCTGTTCGTTCCACGGACCCACCTGTCCGGGCCCGGTCAGCTGACAGGTCCCCAGGCATCCGTCGCCCAGGACCTCCTCGGCGCCGCTACCCGGACGGCCGAAAGGTTCGGGTTGGACCGGAGCGGTTACCGGCTCGTGCTCAACCAGGGTCGGGACGGCGGACAGACCGTCGGGCATCTGCACGTACACCTGCTCGGAGGCCGCCCGCTGGGTTGGCCGCCCGGCTGAGGAGGGAAGCGCTCTTGGATATCCCCCGCAGGATCCTCGAAAGACGCAAAGCCGTCCGTATCCCGGAGATGTTGCCGTTCCGGATCGGCCATGAAGGTTACGAGATCGAGGCGACGACCCTCAACATCAGCGCGGCCGGAGCGCTGTGCCGTGTCGATCGCGAGATCGCCTTGATGACGCAGTTGGACATCGCTCTGTCACTGCCGTCCGGCTCGAGCGGCCGCTCTCGGACCTTTCGCGCCAGGGGTGTCGTCGTCCGCCGCGAGAAGGATACGGTCCCGGACAAGTATTTGATCGCCATCTATTTTTCGGACGTCAAACCGTCCGATCTGTCCCTCCTGCAAGAGTACATCGCTCGCCGTTCCAGCGGCTGATCGCCCGTGTCTCCGGACCCGCGCAGCCAGGATCCCGGCTCCAGATACCAGCGGATCGACAAGGTCACCCTGCTGGCCCAATGTCCGTTGTTCTCGGGCCTCAGTCAGTGGGAGCTGAAGTCCATATCGCAGTTGATGCGACTGGTCGAATACAAGAAAGGCGAGCTCGTCTATCGGGAAGGTGAGGAGGCCGATGGTTTTTATGTCGTCGTTTCGGGACGCTTCGAGGCCGCCTCGTCCGCGATCGATCTGAAGAAGAAAGTGCTCGCGTACCTCCGCCGCGGCGATTATTTCGGCGAGATGTCCCTGCTCACCAACCAGCCGCACTCGGCGACCCTCAAGGCCCTGTCCGATTCCCTGGTGCTCTTCCTGCGGAAGGACGATTTCAAGAACACCATCGAGCACAACGCCACCATCTCCGTCGAGCTCAGCCGCCGGCTCAGCTCCAGGCTCAAAGGCGTCGACCCCCTATCGAGATCTCTCTTCAGGAGCGACGTGATCTCGATCTTCGGCAATCAGCGGGGGATCGGGCGCACGGCCTTCTCGATCAACCTGGCGGCCAGTCTCTTCCAGGAAACGGGGCAGAAGACGGTGTTGTTGGACATGAGCCCGAGCGGATCGGAGATCGCCTCGAGATTGCATATGGCGCGCAAACTTCCGCTAACCCACTTCCAGAACATGGAGAGCGCGCCTCTCGACGCCCTGACCGATTACATCGTCAAGCATCCGGCGGGGTTCGAGGTTCTGAGCGTCGCCCACGACGACAGTGACCGTCTGGGCGAGCAGATGATCACGCCGCTGCTCAACCATCTGGCGATCGACTACCGGTTCATCCTGATCGATCTCCCGGAGGGGCTCGACGAGACCGTGCACAAAGCGCTCACGCAGTCCGACTGCGTCTACGTCGTCACCGACAGCCACATCAACAACATCACCGAGACCCGGGAGACCGTCGACGAGATCGAGAAAGGGCTGTCCCTGTCCGACGACCGCGTCTCGGTCGTGATCAACGAGGCGTTCTTCGGTGTGCGTACGACGACGCACACCCGAAGGGAATTCTTCGGTAAGCGGACCTGTTATTCCCTGCCGGCGGCCCCCGCGCTCAAACAGCTCGAGGAGCAGACCTCGATGCCGTACGTGGTCGAACAGCCGAACGCCGACTATTCGAGGGTCGTACGCCATATCGCGCGCAGGATCTCCAACAATCTCGTGGGTCTGGTGCTGGGCAGCGGCGCCGCTCTCGGCCTGGCGCACATCGGCGTGCTGAAGGTCCTCGAGCGCGAGAACATCCCGGTCGATATGATCGCCGGCTCCAGCATCGGGGCGCTGATCGGTTCCCTCTACGCGGTCGGCAAAACGGCCTCCGAGATCGAACAGGACGCCCTAGAGATCAACAGTCGCGCGAAACTCGCCCGGTTGATGGACGCCACGCCGTTCCCGGTGCACGGCCTCATGAAAGGCCGTAAGGTCATGAAGCGCTACAATCGGCACTTGGGCACTCGGACGTTCGACGAGACCCGTATCCCGTTGCGGATCGTGGGGGCCAATCTCTCGACGCGCCAGATCATGGTCTTCGACTCCGGGTTCATTTCGGACGCAGTTCGAGTGTCCATCGCGATCCCCGCGATCTTCACGCCGGTGATCATGTCCAAGGATGTGGTCGTCGACGGCGGTATCCTGTCGCCCCTGCCGATCCGGGCTTTGACCGAGATGGGCGCCAATAAGATCATTGCGGTCAACGTCTTCCCCGGTTCCAAGGAGATGGTCGAACGCCGTATTCTCGTCGAAGAGGCGGCCGCGAAGGAGGCCTTCCTGCTGCGCAAGCGCGGACCCCTGGTGCGCGCGTGGCGAGCTCTGCAGGCGGGGCTGGCCAAGAAGGTCTCGGCCAACATCTTCGACGTGCTGATGAACACGATCCAGAGCATGGAGTCGGAGATCGCCGAGGTGGAGGGCGAGCAGGCCGACGTGCTCCTTCGTCCGGTGCTGTCGACCGCCAGCTGGGTCGAGTTCTATAACCCCATCCCGTTCATACGCCGGGGGGAAGAGGAGGCGATGAGGATGCTCCCCAAGATCAGGGCCCTGGTGGCCTCTCAGCAGGGCCATTGAGATGACGTTGACGCCGCGGAACCTTGGCGATCTGCTGGCATCGACCGTGTCCGACCACGGCCGCAAGCGCGCGATGCTCTTCAGGTTCAACGGCCGCTACGAGTCCTACACGTGGGAGGAGGTCGGGCGCAAAACAGCGGCGCTGGCCAAGCGCTTGGTCCTCATGGGCCTCAAGCCCGGGGATCGCCTGGCCATCTTGTCCGAGAACCGGCCGGAGTGGGCGTTGACCGATCTGGCGGCCCAGACGGCCGGCATCGTCACCGTACCGATCTATCCCTCGCTGACGAGCGATGAGGTCGCTTACATCCTCAAGGATTCACAGTCGCGCTGCGTGGCTCTGTCCGGCCGGCATCAGCTCGATAAGCTCGTTCCCGTGCGGGCCGGTCTTCAGGACCTCCGTTGCGCGCTGGCGTTCGACGGCGACCTGACCGTCGGCGCCATGGAGCTCGGGCTGCCGTTCACGTCGTTCACCGAAGCGACCTCCGATCTCTCGGCCGACCTGCCCTCGGTGGCCGTGAAGAGGTCCCATGAGGACCTGGCGACGCTCATCTACACCTCCGGCACCACGGGAGTGCCCAAGGGCGTGATGCTGACCCACGGCAATCTGATCGAGAACGCCGCGCTCTGCAGGCAGGTCTTGCGGATGGGTCCCGAGGACGTTCACCTGTCGTTCTTGCCGCTATGCCACATCTTCGAGCGCCTGGCCGGTCACTACCTGATGGTGTCCATCGGCGCGACGATCGCTTATGCCGAGAACATGGACACCGTGCCGCGCGATCTCCAGGCGGTCCGGCCCACGTTCGTGCTGGGCGTGCCGAGATTCTTCGAGAAGATCCGGGGCCGGGTGCTGGACGCGGTGTCCCAGGCATCCCCGTTCCGCCGTCTGATGTTCGGTTGGGCGCAGGACATCGGGCGCCGCATTCGTACGGGCGAGCGCGTCGGCGCCCTGGCGCGCCTGACCGCGGACCGGCTGGTGTTCTCCAAGTTCCGGGCGCGCCTGGGTGGCCGCGTACGATTCTGCGTCTCAGGCGGCGCCCCGCTGCCGAAGGAGATCGCGGAGTTCTTCGCGGACCTGGGCGTTGTGATCCTGGAAGGGTACGGGTTGACCGAGACCTCTCCGGTGATCACGGTCAACCTTGAGCGCGAGCATCGCTTCGGCACGGTCGGGCGTCCCTTGCCCGGCGTGGAGCTGCGTCTTTCCGAGGAAGTGGAGGTGCTGACCCGCAGTGCCTGCGTCATGAAGGGTTATTACAACAAGCCGGCTGAGACGGCCGATGTCCTTCGCGACGGCTGGTTCCATACGGGAGACCTCGGCCGGATCGATGCCGAGGGCTATCTCACCATCACCGGACGCAAGAAGGAGCTCATCTGCACCTCCGGAGGCAAGAAGATCTCGCCGCGTCCGATCGAGGAATCGATCGAGAAGGACCCCGCCGTCCTGCGGTGCGTGCTGTACGGAGAGGGCAAGCGCTTCATCACGGCGCTGATCGTGCCGGACCGCGCCGAGGTCGAGCGGATCGCTCACGCCGAGAAGTTGGCCTACACCGACTACGCGGACCTGCTGCGGAGCGAACATCTGCGCAAGCTGTTCGGGGCGATGATCGAGGAGCGGACCGCCTCGCTTGCCGGGTTCGAGAAGATCAAGTATTTCGCTCTGCTCGAAGAGGATTTCAGCGCCTCCCGCGGCGAGCTTACGCCCACGCTCAAGGTGAAGCGCGATATCGTGCTCCGGCGGTACGCGCACCTGCTGGACCCGTACTATGACGAGGGGCCCAAACCCGGCCAGGCGCGTTGATCACGACCGAGCACCGCTTCGTAGCCGCGGACGGACTGCCGATCTTCTATCGCAGGACCAAGCCTTCCAAGACGGCCTCCGCAGGGGTCCTGGTCGTGCACGGGATGGGGGAGCACGGCGGACGCTATGCTCATCTGGCGGAGTTTCTCGCGGCGTCGGGCGCGCAGGTCCTGACCCCCGACCTGCGCGGCTTCGGTAAGAGCGGCGGAGCCCGAGGCTGCCTGAGGTCGATGGAGGATCATCATGCGGACCTTTCGGCCGCGCTCGATATCCTCGCGGGGGACGTTCCCGGCAGGCCTATCTTCATCCTCGGCCATAGTTTTGGAGGGCTGGTCTCGGCGTCATTGGTGGCGCGCTCGCCCGGTCGCCGCCTGGCGGGGTTGGTCTTATCGTCGCCGATCTTCGGGATCGGCGTGCCGGTGCCGGTCTGGAGGCATGCGCTCGGCTGGGCGCTCTCCTGGAGCGTACCCGACTACGCGCAGTCGACGGGTGTGCGTCCCGAGTGGTTGACGCATGATCCCGAGATGCTCGAGCGCTATGGTCGGGACGCGCTCATCCACCACAAGATCAGTTGCCGTCTCTATCGTATCCTCACCGAAAACCTCTCGGATCGCGCGCGGATCGCCCGGCGCATCAAGGTCCCGCTGCTTGTCCTGCAGGCCGAGTTGGACCGAGTGGTCTCACCGGATGCGGCCGTCAAGTTCTTCCATGAATGTCCCGGCCCGGACAAGGAGCTTGAGGTCTATGCCGGGTTCTATCACGAGATCCTCAATGAGGTCGAGCGGCAGAGGGTGTTCGCGAGGATCTCGAGCTGGATCATGGCCCACCTAACCTCTTGAGAGAGTTGACCTTCCGTAATTAAGCATATTTGAGCCGGGTCCCCCGGATCGCTTGCGCGGGGGTATACTTTGAACATGGTGTGAGAAAGGAGGCGGTGCCTATACCCAAATCCCGCTCTTTGTCGTGCTCCTCGTGAGAGGGGGTGAAGGCCATGATCAAGTCCGATATCCTTTCGGGTCTCTTGATCGGCATCGTGTTGGGTCTCGTCTTTACGACCCAGCTGGCTCCTCATCTTGCCTTGATCGTCGTGTTGGCGGTCCTGTTCGGCGGCAAGATGATCTCGTTGAAATAAGCCAGTAAGCCGGCGCCGTCCCCGGTCCTGCCGGGGGCGGCGTTCTTTTTTTTGGTTGCCGCCCAGGGCCACCGGGCGTATCCTATCCGTCATGTTCAATCTCGACATCAACCCTTCGCGCTATACATTGCTCGGCATCGTCATCGGCATTGTCGCCGTTGCGGTCGTTCGGGCCGCTTTCGGCTTTTAAGCTCCGGAGAGCCTTCCGCTGACCGCTCTCTGGAGGACCCTCGCCTGGGGTCTGGCCGGATTGGCCTGCTGGATGAGCGCGCCTTTTATCGAGGCGTCCCTGCTCAGGTCGTACATCGCCGCGGAACCCTATCACACCCACCCCGTGCCCAGTCTGGGCGCCAAGATCAAGCTGAGGAACGACGGTTATGGCAAGGGTTACTTCGGAGCCTCTCGAGGTAACGGCACTCGAAGCCATAAAGGCATCGATATCCTGGCTCCCATCGGCACCCCGATCCACGCCTCCCGATCCGGACGGGTGACGGTGGCCGCCAACGAAAAAGGCTACGGGATGTACGTCGAATTGGCTCACCCCAACGGACAAGTGACCCGTTACGCGCATCTGCGCTCGATCACGGTCCGCCCCGGACAGTGGGTCCCGCGGGGGCGTCAGATCGGCACCTGCGGCAAATCCGGCAATGCGGATCATCCCGCGATACGCGCGCACCTGCACTATGAGATCCGCCACGACGGTCGGGCCCAGAACCCCTCGGACAGCCTCCTCGATCCCTCCATAAAGATCTTTCCGTAACAAGAGATCGTCTTGAAAGTAGCGAGAATGTCCGGTAGACTTCTTTTAGATATTTAAGAAGTTCTTTAAAACGGCATGTTCAAAACCTCTCCATAGAGAGGCGCCGAAAGGCGGGCAAACTTCTGCATTAATCGTGCAGATACGCAGTCAAATGCGTAATCGGAAACGATAGGGCGCAAAGCTACGGGCCTAACGATGGCAACATCTACGGTCGCCGGGTTGCAACTTGCAGCTACAGCTGAGCCCCTTCGCTCGTCCCGCCAGAGGGGGTCACGTGTTCCGTGGGTCCAAATATCAACTGTTCGTTCTCGTTCTGAGCGCGGCTTTGTGCCAACTCGGGACGGGCTGGGCCATGACCGTTGAATCCAACCAGCCGTTCGCCGAGCTCAATCTGCGCTATCCCGAGAACTCCACCCAACTGACGATCCCTGTCAATTCGAGCCAGAGCGCGTCCTATGGCTGGCGTGCTCACCAATCCATCAAGGTGCGCGCGTACGTGGAACGCGCAGGAGGCCAGAGGGTCCATCTCCAGGACGAGCGGGGACGGAGCGAGTGGACGCTCGACCTCGATGGCGAGCGTCAGGGCATCCTGCACGTGACGCCCGCCAAGGACAGTTTTGGCGGCAGGATCTACGTGACCGGCAACGGCAAGGAGATCCAAGAGGGGGGTTCGTTCCTGTCCCAGCCGCTGGTGCTCGAGAAGGTGCTCGAGCATCGCTTCCCCGATGGCGCGCGTATCAAGGTCCATTACACCGACCAGATCCTGGAGCATGCCGGTGAGGAGCCCACTTTCCCCGGGGACGTTCTCGACGCCGCGGTCATGGCCTACCAGACGATCACGGAATTCTTGGGTTTCGGGGCGGAGGGGTACAGCTTCGCGAAGCCCGACCTGGCCTACGCGTACGACGCGGACAGGACGATCGATATCTATCTTGGCAGCTCCGAAGGTCCGGGCGCGTTCATGGGCAAGGGTTTCGACAACATCGCTTTCAAGGACGCGCCGTGCTTCGACACGCTCAAGATCTCGGAGACACGGTACGAGGCCATCATCCTCCTGCCGGCCAATTACCGCCAGTTCATCCGCAACTGGGAGAAGATCAATCCCTCGCCTCTGGGCAAGCGCACCGTCGAGGTGGACCTGCGCGGGACGCTGATCCACGAGATGCTGCACGTGATCATCTTCTACTACAACAAGAACCTCGACCGCGAGTCCCGGGATACGACGGGCGTCGGCGGTTCGCACAAGACGGACTGGTACGTCGAAGGTCTGGCCCGGTACATCGAGACGTTCGCCGGCGCGAGGCATGATTTCTACTCCCAGGGGTTCAAGCAGACCCTGCCGGATAAGATCCGCTTCTCGCGAGGCGGTTCCAACTACTTCATGAGATACCCCGATCAGGTGTTCACGGAGTTGCGGTACGAGAACGCGCTGTTCTGGAGGCACTTGGACCATCGCTACGGGATGGAGATGATCGAGC
This sequence comes from Candidatus Omnitrophota bacterium, assembly GCA_022072175.1. GTDB lineage: Bacteria > Omnitrophota > Gorgyraeia > 2-02-FULL-51-18 > 2-02-FULL-51-18 > JAJVIE01. The sequence continues at coordinate 582,894 of JAJVIE010000003.1, forward strand.
GGATCAGCCGGGAGTTCCGCGGCGGAGGGGACCTGGAGGCCAAGCTCGTGGCCGCGCTCGGCAAGCCGTTCACCGAGATCATCGAGGATTACGCGGCGGCGATCTACGAGAAGGATTTCGGGCTCAAGGACGACGCGGGCTATCTCAAGGACGTCGCGGCAACTCACTTGACGTGGCGCGGCGGGAGCCTGAGGATCCGTGACGGATACGGGCAGGAGAGGGCCCTTGGGACACGCTGCGAGACGGATTGGATCGGCGGATGGGAGGAGTTCGCGGCCCGCTTCGAGGAACCTTCGGTGGCGGGGGACGCGACCTCCGAGGCGGATGTCAGCGCCCGGGCTTGTGACATCATGAGGATCGCTTTTGAAAGCACTCCGCCGTCCCGGCTGGGCCTGCGCAATCTCGGGGACGATTCGACGCTCCTTTGTCGCGTCTATCTGCATACGCGAGGAGGCTCGCAGTTCGTCAGGCGCCTTGGGGCGATCAAGCCCGGAGGGTCCGCTAGTATCGATCTTGACCTGATCGCCGCGGAGCTCGGCTTGTCGCGTCAGGACCTGGCTTCGGCCGGCATCCTCATCATCAACCCCGCCTCAGAAGGTGTCGTGCCCTACGGTCTGTTCGTGACCGAATAGATCCAGCCGATCCCGTCACCTTGACTTCGCAGTAGGCCGTCCCTATAATACCCAAATCCCAATCACAGGAGGGGATCCATGAAGAGATTGATGATCGTCGCCGCTGTGTTCGCGGTGGTTCTGAGCTCGGGCGTTCCCGCGCGCGCAGAGGCGGGCGAGACCGAGAAGAGCGTGACCGGGTTTTTCCGCCGCCTGTTCAACTATCCCGTGAAAGCCACCCAGGAGACCGCCGGGACCACGCAGCGGACCCTGGAGAACACCGGGGAGAAGGTCCTCTCGACGGCCGGTGAGAATACCGCCGCGATCGCCGGAGGTGAGGTCCAGAAGACGGGCGAGCTCGCCGCTGAGATCGTCACGGGCACGCTCGAGACGACGGGTCAGACGGTCGCCGAGACCGCCCAGATCCCGGTCAAGGCCGCCGAAGAGGAAGCCACGACCGCCGCTGTAGCCGCCCCCGCTCAGCAGTAAGCGATAGCACCGAACCCAAGGGGGGCTTGCGCCGAGGCGCGAGTCCCCCTGTTTTTTTAGGAAAGGACCCCGATGTCGCTGACAGCGAAGATCGACCAGGATATGAAAGAAGCCATGCTGGCGCGGCAGACCACGCGCGTCGAGGCCTTGCGTTTCCTGAAATCCGCCGTCAAGTACGCCGCCATCGAGAAGAAGACGGGTCCGATGAGCGATGACGACGTCCGCCAGGTGATCCAGAAACAGATCAAGCAGAGGCGCGAGTCCATCGATCAGTTCGCCAAGAACGGCCGCAGGGATCTCGCCGACAAAGAGAGCGCCGAGCTGGCGGTGCTCGAATCGTACTTGCCTCAGCAGATGAACGATGAGGAGCTGGCCGCGATGGTCAGGGCCGTGGTCCAGGAGTGCGGACTGGCGACCAAGAAAGATTTCGGAAGAGGGATGAAGGCGTTGCAGGACAAGGCGCAGGGACGCGCCGAGCCCAAGCGGCTGTCCGAGGCGCTGGGACAATTGCTGCAATAAGACGGTACCACCGTCGGGAGTCGAAATGAAGATCAGGTCGCCGTTCGTCGCGGTCATCGGAGCAGGTCAGGTCGGAGCCACTACGGCCCAGCGGATCCTCGAGAAGGGCATCGCGGACGTGGTCCTTTTCGACGTCGTTGAGGGAATGCCGCAAGGCAAGGCGCTCGACCTGATGGAGGCGGCGCCGGTCGAGGGTCACGACCGCCGGATCACCGGCACCAACGCGTACAAGGACATCGAAGGGGCCGAGATCGTCGTGATCACGGCAGGCTTGGCCCGCAAGCCGGGCATGAGCCGAGAGGACCTGTTGGCGGCCAACGCCCGCATCATCTCGGACGTTTCGGCCAACATCAAACGCTACGCGCCCGAAGCCAAGGTCATCGTCGTCACCAATCCGCTCGATATCATGACCCACCTCTGTCAGAAACTGACCGGCTTTCCGAGCCAGAGGGTCTTCGGAATGGCGGGGGTTCTCGATACGGCGCGGATGCGTTACTTCATCGCCGAGCGGCTCGCCTGTGTGCCCTCCCACGTCGAGGCGGTCGTGCTCGGCGGCCATGGCGATCTCATGGTGCCGGTGTCGAGCCAGTCCAAGGTCGGGTTCAGACAGCTCAAGGACCTGATCCCGGCACCCGAGCTCGCCAAGATCGAACAGCGCACCCGCGACGGCGGAGCGGAGATCGTGGCCCTGCTCAAGACCGGGAGCGCGTACTACGCGCCGGCCAGCTCCGTGTGCGAGATGGTGCGCGCGATCCTGCGCGATGAGAAGAAGGTCCTGCCGGTGTGCGCGTATGTCCGGGGCGAATACGGGCTCAAGGACATCTACTCCGGGGTGCCGGCCGTCCTGGGCCGCTCCGGTGTCGAATCCGTGGTGTCTTTGCAGTTGACCGACGAGGAATCCCAGGCGCTGCAGCGCTCGGCCGACAAGGTGCGTCAGGGGGTCAGTGAAGTGGAGAAGATCTTGGCCAATGAAAACGCACGAGTATCAAGCTAGGGACCTTTTCGCCGCATACGGCATCCCGACCTCCAAGGGCGCGCTCGCGCGTACGCCCGAAGAGGCCCGGTCGGCTTTCGCTTCCATCGGCCAGGCGCATTGCATGTGGAAGGTCCAGGTGCAGATGGGCGGTCGCGGCAAGGCCGGCGGAGTCCGCCGCATCAGCTCCGCCGATGAAGCTGCGCGTCTGACGGCCGAATACATCGGCAAGACGTTCTCGACCTACCAGTCACCGGAAGGCAAGACCGTCCGCGCCGTGCTCCTGACGGAGGACAAGCCGATCCTCGCTGAATACTATCTCGGAGCGACGATCGATCGTTCCTCGGGACTGCCGGTGCTCCTGTTCTCGAAGCAGGGGGGTGTCGATATCGAGGAGGTCGCCGCGAAGGATCCTGAGGCGATCCTCAAGCATCGCTTTTCACCGGGGGCGTTGCCGGCGGCGGCCGATCTCCGGTCGCTGGTGGGGCGGCAGATCTCGGACGCCTCCCAAGCCGCTCAGATCGCGGATATCGCAACGCGTCTTGCCAGGCTGTTCGTGGAGAAGGACGCGGCCCTGGTGGAGGTCAACCCGCTGGCCCTGAGCGAAGGCAACACGATCCTAGCGCTCGATGCGAAGATCGTGTTCGACGACAACGCGCTTTTCAGGCACGCGGACATCGCCGCGCTCAAAGATCCCGAGGAGGACGATGAGCGGGAGCGCAAGGCCAAGGCCTTCGGTCTCAGCTACGTTTCGATGAACGGCAATATCGGCTGTCTCGTCAACGGAGCCGGACTGGCCATGGCGACCATGGACATGATCAAGCTCGCGGGCGGTGAGCCGGCGAACTTCCTCGATGTCGGCGGTGGAGCCACGGCGGACCAGGTCCGGGAGGGTTTCAAGATCATCCTCCAGGACGATCGCGTGCAGGCCATCCTGGTCAATATCTTCGGCGGGATCATGAAGTGCGACGTCATCGCCGAAGGCGTGATCCAGGCCTCGCGTGAGATCAGTCTATCGGTACCCTTGATCGTCAGGCTCGAGGGTACCCGTGTGCAGGAAGGGCGCAAATTGCTCGAGCAGTCTGGATTGCGCATCGCTAGCTGTAAGAGCATCCAGGAGGCGGCCCAGACGGCCGTCCGACAGGCCAGGGAGCACGCCGATGTCCATTCTCGTTGACGCTTCGACGAAGGTCATTTGCCAGGGGATCACCGGCAAGGCCGGAAGCTTTCATGCCCTCCAGTGCCTCGAGTACGGCACGCGATTGGTGGCGGGGGTCACCCCGAAGAAGGGCGGTACGACCGTAGGCACCATTCCGGTGTACGACACGGTCGGGGAAGCGGTCGCCAAGACCGGAGCGACGGCATCCATGGTCTACGTACCCGCACCCTTCGCTCTCGGAGCCATCCTCGAGGCGGTCGACGCGGGCATCCGCCTCATCATCGTCATCACGGAGGGCATCCCCACCCTGGATATGGTCAAGGCCGTCGAGTACGCGTCGGCCAAAGGGGCGCGCATCATCGGCCCCAATTGCCCCGGCATCATCACCTCGGGCAGTTGCAAGATCGGCATCATGCCCGGCTACATCCACCAGAAAGGACGTGTCGGGGTGATCTCGCGCAGCGGGACGCTGACCTATGAGGCGGTCTGGCAGTTGACGCAGGTCGGCTTGGGGCAGACCACCTGCATCGGTATCGGGGGTGATCCGGTGATCGGCACCGGTTTCATCGACGCGCTAGGGATGTTCGAGAAGGACCCTGAGACCGAAGCTGTCCTGATGATCGGCGAGATCGGGGGCAGTCAGGAGGAGGAGGCCGCCAGATATATCCGCGCCAAGATGAAGAAGAAAGTGGCGGCCTTCATCGCCGGAACGACCGCACCCAAAGGCAAGAGGATGGGCCATGCCGGAGCGATCGTTTCGGGGGCCAAAGGTACGGCGCAGGAGAAGATCGCGACGCTTCAGGAGAACGGTATCCATGTCGTTCGTGACTTGAGCCGTATCGGCGCGGAGATGAAGGAGCTCGTCGGCTGACCATGTCCAAGGACCACAGTTTCGATATCGTTTCGACGGTCGATCTGCAGGAAGTGGACAACGCCGTCCAGCAGGCCCGCAAAGAGGTCGCCCAGCGCTTCGATTTCAAGGGCTCGATCAGCTCGATCGATCTGGACAAGACCCAGAAGACCTTGACGCTCAAGACCGAGAACGACTTCAGGCTCAAAACACTGACGGACCTACTGCAGACCAAACTCATCAAACGCGGTGTTTCGCTCAAATCACTGGAGTACGGCAAGATCGAGACCGGTATGACCGGTGGTTCGGTCAAGCAGGTGATCACGGTCCGTAGCGGCATTCCCACCGACAAGGCAAAAGAGATCGTCAAGCACATCAAGGACGCCAAGCTCAAGGTCCAGGCGCAGATCCAGGACGAGCAGGTCCGCGTGCAGGCTCCGAAGATCGACGACCTTCAGGTCGTCATCGGCCTGGTCCGCCAGAAGGATTTCGGGCTGGACTTGCAGTTTGTTAATTATAGATAGACTTGCCTAGTTTTAGATAAAAAACAATTATCTTGATTTGTAGCTGTTAAGTGTGCTATATTTGGCGCGTTCGTCCAACGTACTCTAACTAAGGAGGATCGAGAGTGAAAAAAGTCGTTTCATTCGCAGTTTCCGCACTGATGGTCACCGCTCTTGCGGCCCCCGTTCTGGCCGATGAAGGCGCTATGACCGACTCGGTGAAGAACGTGAAGGTCGGATCGCGCAACACGGCGACCGGCTGGGTCGAGGTCCTCGACCACACGCATGCCGAGGCTTCCAAGGGCAAGAACGCTCCCGAGCACGTGACCGGCGTCATCGCCGGCGGCGCGATCGGTGTCCGCCGCACGATCCACCGTGTCGGCGCCGGCGCGATCGACCTGCTCACGTTCTGGATCCCGAAGAAGCAGCCGCTCATCAACCCCGAGAAGGCCCGCCTCGAATAAGGTCTTCCAGGCATCGAACCCGCCCTTTCTGACGAAAGGGCGGGTTTTTTTGTTCTGAGCGACCCGTCGTAAGGATATAATCAATCCATGCCAACCAAGAACGCTGACGCGATCCAAGCTCTGACGCGGCGACTCCTCCAGGAGATCGGTGAGGATCCGCGCCGGCAAGGTCTCCTGAAGACGCCCGGAAGGGTCGCCAAGGCCTATCGGGACCTGACTCGGGGCTACGCCCAGGACGTCCGGCAGGTCCTCAACGGGGCGATCTTCGATGAGGCCTACGACGAGATGGTCCTTATCAAGGACATCGACGTTTACAGTCTTTGTGAACATCATCTGTTGCCGTTCTTCGGCAAGTGCCATGTCGCGTACATCCCCAACGGACGCATCGTTGGCCTGAGCAAGATCCCGCGCTTGGTCGATGTCTTCGCGCGACGTCTGCAGGTGCAGGAGCGCATGACGTCCCAGATCGCCAATTGCCTCAAAGAGGCGCTGGACCCGCTCGGTGTGGCGGTGATCATCGAGGCGGTGCATCTGTGCATGATGATGCGCGGGGTGGAGAAACAGAACGCGACATGCGTCACCAGTACCATGCTCGGCGTGTTCCGCTCGGACCGGGGCACGCGCATGGAGTTCATGAACCTCGTCGGCCGTCGATAGAGACGTGATCGCGAGGGTCCGCAAGACCTATTCCTTCAGCGCGAGCCATGAGACACCGTCCGGGGTTTATGGACACAACTACCGGATGGAGGTCGTTCTCGACGGACAGCCGTCCGAGGCGGCGGCGGCCTCCGAGCGCGTTCGCGCCGGACTGATCTCCGCGATCCACTCCAAGGACCTGTCCCGCGGAGCCGGGCCTTTCTCCGGCGGAGTCCTGGATGACGCCACGATCGCTCGGACCCTGGCCCGGGCCGCCGTGGAGCTGGCTCGTCCCGTGCCGGTCGCGTCGGTGTGCGTCAGACGCAACGACGACGACGCGATCGAGGTGCTGTTCCCTTGAAAGTCCTGCGGATCTTGCTGGCCCAGATCAATCCGACCGTCGGCGACATCGAAGCGAACAGCCGGAAGATCCTCTCCTGCATCGACCGAGCGGAACGCGCCTCAGCGGATCTGGTCGTCTTTCCTGAGATGGCCATCACCGGATACCCTCCCGAGGACCTGCTGTATAAGCGTGACTTCGTCGCGGCCTCGACGCGCGCGCTGATGCGTATCGCGCGTCACTGTACCCGAACCGCAGCCCTGGTCGGCTATCCGCGGCTCGCCGGTGTCCACCTGCACAATTCAGCCGCATGGATCGAGCGGGGCAGGATCGTCGGCTCTTATGACAAGCAACATCTCCCCAACTACGGCGTCTTCGACGAAAAAAGACACTTCTCGCCGGGACGCTCGACGGTCCGCATGAGGCTCGCTGATCGCCACGCCGTGGGGCTGACGATCTGCGAGGATATCTGGGACCCTTCGGCCGATGTGTATCGCCGTGACTATCGGGATACCGTGTCGATGATCATCAATCTATCGGCCTCGCCCTATCATCGCGAGAAGGTCCACGAGCGGGAGCGCCTGTTGTCGCGTCTGAGCCGAACGTCGCGCAGTTCCGTCGTCTATCTCAATCTCGTCGGAGGTCAGGACGAACTGGTGTTCGACGGCGGCAGTCGCGTCTATGGTCCCGACGGACGAAGGATCGCGGCTCTTCCGATGTTCCGGGAGTCGCTTGTGACCGTCGAGGTTCCGGTCCGCGTTCCCGGGAGGAGCGCCCGGTCCGGCCATGTCTTGACTTCCGGTCTGCGCGCGCGGGAATCGGAGCATCCGGCGCCGAGACCGGTCTCGGGCAAGTTGAGCCGAGAGGCGGAGGTCTATGAGGCCCTGGTCTGCGGGACCCGGGACTATGTGATCAAGAACGGTTTTAAAAGGACCGTCATCGGCATGAGCGGCGGCATCGACTCGGCTCTCGTGGCAATGATCGCGGTGGATGCGATCGGAGCCGACAACGTCCTTCTCGTGACCATGCCCTCGAGGTACACGTCCAGGGGGACCTACCGCGACGCGATCGAAATGGCGCGGCGTCTGGGTGTCCGCTGCCTAAGACTGCCCATCGGCCCGGTTCTGCGAGCCTACTCCGGGACGTTGAGACCCGTCTTCAGCGCCAAGCCCGCCGGATCGGTCGAAGAGAACCTCCAAGCCCGTATCCGCGGAGCGCTACTGATGGCGATCTCCAACAAGTACGGGCATTTGGTGCTGACCACCGGCAATAAGAGCGAAATGGCTACCGGATATTGTACGCTCTACGGGGACATGGCCGGCGGCTTTGCTGTGATCAAGGACGTGGCCAAGACGCTGGTGTACCGCTTGTGCCGGTACCGCAACGGCATCGGCCCGAGGGCGCTCGTGCCGGCCAGTGTGATCAAGCGGGCTCCGACCGCCGAGCTCAGGCACGGGCAGCGGGATCAGGATACGTTACCGCCCTACGATCAGGTCGATCGCTTCCTTGAGCATTACGTTGAGCGCGACGGATCGGTGGAAACGGCGATCCGGTCGGGTCTGCGTCCTGCCGTCGTACGCAAGTTGGCCCGTTCGATCGACGGCAACGAATACAAGCGGCGTCAGGCCCCGCCGGGGGTCAAGATCTCACCGAAGGCCTTCGGACGCGACCGCAGGATGCCGATCACCAACCGGTATCGGGGATGAAGAGACCCGCTCGGATCCGGCTCCTGTTACTGCTACTTGTCGCTCAAGTGTTGCTGGCTTGGTGTTTGTTGGGGGCTCCCGATCTGCCCGTACCGGTCCCTGCCCGCCAGGAATCCCCTTCCGCGGCGCAGGTGCCTTCAACGGACCGTGGCGCCAGACCCGTTCGCCCGTCGCGCAGGACCGCTCCCACGGTATTGAGGGCTCCGGAACCGTCGAGGGCGGAATACCGCGTCATGAGCAAGCTGGGTTTCGACGCGGGTGATCTCAGCCGGTGGGAGGAGAAGATCTTCAAGGGACGCACGCAGTACGCGATCTTGCCGGACGCCTCCGGATCGCGCTATCTACAGGCCGCCAGCACGGCGGCCTCGTCAGGGCTCTACAGTAAGTTCGACTACGACGTCGTTCCGGGTCTCAAGCTATCTTGGAGGTGGCGCGCCAAGATCTTCCCGATCAAGGCGCGACCGGATAAACTCGCCGATCGAGGGCAGGACGACTTCGCCGCTCGTGTCTACGCGATCTTCCCCGGAGCGAGTTTCTTCAAAACGGACGTCATTGAATACATCTGGGACAAGGAGCTTCCCGCGGGTACCCTGGAATCCAGTCCGTTCTCATCCCGCGTCAAGCTGTACGTGATCCGCAGCGGCCCCGCTCCGTCCGATGGGAGCATGGTCATGGAGGAGAGGGACCTCTACGAGGACTACCTGCGGATCTTCGGGCAACCCCCCAAGAGGCCCTTCGGCGCGTTGGCGATCATGAGCGACTCGGACAACACCGGAACGGCGTCTGCGGCCGATTTTGCCGATGTTCTCATCAAGCAGAGCTTGGGTACGGTTCGTTTGGTGCCCTCGCCGGAGAAAGTGCAGGGCAATAATTTCTCGAAGGATGTGGATCGGACCAAGGGGGAGGAGGGGTCATGAGGAAGAAGTACTGGATGGGGCACCCGCTACAATCCAAATATCTGCTGTTCACTCTGATCGTGATGCTGACACCGGCCTTGCTGGTGACGGGCTGTCTTTACGCGCTGATCTTCAGACTGCTCGAACGTCAGATCGCTTTTCCCGAGGCGGTCGCTTCGAACGTGATACCGGTCATCGAGCAGGTCAACGGGATCCTCTTGGTCGCTCTGCCCGTGGTCGTGGCGGTCGGCGCGATCCTCGCCGTCAGGATCTCTCACCGGCTGGTAGGCCCGGTCCAGCGACTGGAGTCCGAGCTCGACCGCCTGGCCTCGGGACGGTCGAAGGAGCCCATCCGGATGCGTTCGACCGACGATCTCAAGGGTGTCGCCGAACGCATCAACCGCCTGATGAACCTCGGTCAATGAAGATCCCGATCTACACCGAGGAGCAGGTGGAAGCCGTCTTCGACGTGAATGCGGCTTTGAAGCTCGCCGAGGAGACCTTCGGGCTCATGGCTAGCGGTCAGGCCAAGATGCCGTCCAAGATCTATCTGGACCTGCCTGGAGGAGCGGATTTCAGGGCGATGCCGGCCTGGGTGGGTGGCTCCACTGACCAGGCGGGGGCCTGCGGGATCAAGTGGGTGTCCGTTTTCCCGGACAACCGGGCTCTCGGAAAACCCACGGTCACGGCTACGATCCTGCTCAACAGCACCCGGACGGGGGAGTTGCTTGCAGTGCTCGGCGGCACGGCGATAACGGCGATCCGCACCGCGGCTACCGCCGCGCTCGCCGCTCGTCATCTGGCCCGCAGGGATAGCGCCGTGATCGCCCTCGTCGGCGCCGGTCTGCAGGCGCGCTATCAACTGCGGGCGCTCCTGCCGATCTTCGGGGTCAAAGAGGTGCGCGTCTGGGGCGCGCTCGGTGGCGAGGCGGCCGCGTTCTGCCGCAGGGAACGCAAGACATTCGATCGTCTGGTGACGGCCAGGGATATCGAAAGCTGCGTGCGCGGCGCCGACATCGTGGTCACTTGTACGCCCTCCCGCAAACCGCTCGTCCGAGCCCGCTGGATCGAGCCCGGTACGCACATCAACGCGATCGGAGCCGATGCTCCCGGCAAGCAGGAGCTGGATCCTCATATCCTCGGAAACGCCAAGGTCGTCGTCGACGAAGAGCATCAGGCCGTACATAGCGGCGAGATCAACGTGCCGATCAGCCGGGGTGCGTACGATCCCCGCGATCTGCATGCTTCCCTGGCGGATATCGTATCCGGACGCCGGGTCGGCCGCTCAGGCCCGCGGGAGGTCACGGTGTTCGATTCGACCGGCTTGGCGGTGCTGGACATCCACTTTGCCCGCTACGCGTACGAGCGGCTCTCGCGCCGCTGAGAAGCGGGCGACCCGGGCCCTGAGGCTGTACCGGATCCTGTACAGGGCGTACGGTCCGCAAGGGTGGTGGCCTGCTCGGACTGCCTTGGAAATGATGGTCGGCGCCGTTCTCGTTCAGAACACGTCCTGGACGAATGCTGAACGCGCGATCGGACGGCTCGCATCATCACGGGCCCTGTCACTGACCGGTTTGCGCTCTATCCCTGAAACCCGCCTGGCGAGCCTCATACGCTGCTCCGGATGCTTCAGGATCAAGGCTCGTCGTATCAAGAACCTCATCCGCCACATCGATCGGGCAGGGAAGGGCGGTCTCAAGGAGCTGCTCGGGCGGCCTGCGGTCCGGTTGCGTGAGGAGCTTCTTGCGGTCGATGGCATCGGACCCGAGACGGCGGATTGCATCGTTCTGTACGCGGCCCAGCGGCCGACGTTCGTAGCGGACGCCTACGCCAGGCGCATCCTGTACCGTTCGGGCTTCTTAGCGAAGAGGGACGGTTATGCCGAAGCACGAACGAACATGCTCGACCAACTGCCTTCCGACGCCGCGATCCTTGGCGAGCTCCACGCCCTCCTCGTCAGATTGGGCAAGGAGCACTGCCGCAAATCCTCTCCGCGATGCCCGGACTGCCCGCTCCTTGGGGTCTTGTGCGCCGGGGTCCGCAGCCGGGACAATTAATCCGCCTGTTACACCGCGTTAACATACACGGATAACATAGCGCTGTGATCCATTAAAGGACCGGAAACAGCCGCGGAGGGAGGTGAAACCCCACAAAAGGCGACCAGGTCCAAAGCGGTTCGAGCCGCTCTGATGCAAGTCCGAAACTCTAACGGAGAAAATAACCCATGAAATGGATGAAAAGAACTCTCGCGCTGTTCGTCTGCGCCGGCATGCTGTCCGCGCCGACGACCGTGCTCGCCGATGAAGCGCAGCTGCAATCCGAGATCGAGACCCTCAAGAACCGACTGGCCGAGCTGGAGGCGAGGTTCGCCAGTCAAGCCGTCCCCCAGACCGCCGGTGGACACTCATGGCATCAGTCCAATCCGTCCATGGAGTCCCTCGTCAACGGGGTGACGGTGTCCGGATTCGTCGATACCACGTGGAACTACAACTTCAACAGCCCTGACACGCTCACCAACCGTGCGCGTGTGTTCGACGCGGCGGCCGATACGATCGATATGAGCGCGGCCGAGCTCGTTTTCGCCAAAGCCCCTACGGAGGACCAGAGGGTCGGTTTCCGTACGGACCTCTACTTCGGTACGGACGCTGAGGTGATCGGATCGACGGGTCTGGGCACGACGGACGATGAGTTCGACCTCGAGCAGGCGTATGTCGAGATGCTGGTCCCGACGAGCAATGTGATCGCGGGCGCCAACGACATCAACCTGAAGGTCGGTAAATTCGTCACGCTGGCCGGATTCGAGGTCATCGAGAGCAAGGACAACTGGAACATCTCCAGGGGTCTTCTGTTCGGGTACGCGATCCCGTTCACGCACACCGGCGTGCGCGGCACGTACGTGTTCGACAACGGCTGGGACCTGGCCCTGGGCGTCAACAACGGCTGGGATATGGTCGATGACACGAACACCGCCAAGACGATGGAGTTCCACTTCGGGTTCAATTCGCTGCAACTTCCGGGCGAGTCGACCCTGACCATCGCCATCAACCACTACTGGGGTCCTGAGGCCGCCAGCAATGACAACACGAACAGGAACTTGACCGACGTGATCTTCCTTTACAACACGCCGATCAAGCCCCTCACGCTGGCCTATAACTTCGATTATGGCCACGAGGACAACCTGATCGCGGTCAACAATGACGGCAACTGGATCGCGCACGGCGTCCACGCGAAGTGGGCGTTCAACGACCAGTGGTCGCTGGCCGGTCGCTATGAGTTCTTCGACGACACGGACGGCCTGCGTGTGATCAGCGGATCGCCCGCGGAGTACAACTCTTTCACGGGCACGCTGGAGTACCGCCCCTGGAAGAACATCATCACCCGGCTCGAATACCGGTATGATGATGCCAACCGCAATCTGTTCAACGATCGCGCCGGTCGGAGCGACAGTCAGGGCACGATCGCGGGTGAAGTGATCTACTTCTTCTAAAAGCAGATCATCCAAAGAACCCTCCGGGTCTAAAGCCCGGGGGGTTTCTTATTGCGTCTAGAAGTAACATAATATATGTTATAGGACATTAAGAGTGAAAACACAGGTTGTCCACAAGGGTTCAGGTCGGATGTGAATAACCGATGGATAGGTCTCGGCTTGGAGGATAAAACAAAAAACCCGCCCGATGGACGGGCGGGTCGGTCGTGCGAGGTGCTTCGATTTCGGGGTTTACTTGCCCTTCTCGATCAGTGTCAGGAGTTCCTGAACGTCCCGGTCGGCCTTCTGGTCCTGGGTTAGGAAGCAAACGCCGACATCATAGGTACCGCTCGAGCTGGGGTCTTCTTCGATACGGACGACCTTACCGAGCAAGCCGTTGCCGAGCACCAAAGCGCGGTCCTCGATCTCCTGGCAGATACGCAGGGTCCGGATGTCCAGGTCCATCCAAAGGATGCTGGATACCTGCGGCGGTACATCGGCCTGGGTCTGGAACAGGATGCCGGACTGGCTGATGTTCTTGGAGGTGGCTTGAGCCACGCGATTGCTCGGGCCGGATTCGGGCGCGTAGGTCTTGAAGCGCACCGGTGTCTTGAAGCTCAGCCGCAGGAACTCGCGACGTTCGGGTTTTTGAATGGTACCGCTGGTCATGTTGTTCCCCCTTTTGGGTCGTGCCTGCCAAGTATAGCATCCAATATACGGCCCTTCAAGGCGGCGCCCCGAACGACCGACCCCCGGAAGCGCAGCCGATCTGCGCCGCCGGGGGTCGGTTTCAGCGGGGTTGGGACGGGTCAAAGCTTGCGGACGTTGGCGGCTTGTTCGCCCTTGGGGCCTTGAGCGACCTCATAGTCAACGGACTGTCCTTCGTCCAGCGTCTTGTAGCCTTCACCCAGGATGGCCGTATGATGCACGAAGACATCCTTGCCGCCACCCTCCGGCGTGATGAAACCATAGCCCTTCTGATTGCTGAACCACTTGACGATACCCTTAGGCATGCTGGCAGTTCTCCTTTATGACGCTTGCGATGACACCACTACCCCGCTGAAAAACTTTTGAGGAAGAGAAAATGGCCTTTACGGGCTCCGGACGGAGCGGCTGGTGACTTGCGCTGATGCGAGGATCTTTGACGATAGCGGACACCGTACTGATACCCGCAGTATACCGCGGCCCTGCGGCGCGGTCAACTTGCGGACCCTACCCTTCGTCGATCTCCCCTTCCTTACAAGTGAAACAGGGGCGATATCCGGCGGCTTTGGCTTCGACGCGCGATTTGAACGGACGCAGGTGGGCCGCGGGGATCCTTTCCAGCTCGGGAGACGTCGGAAAATAGTAGATCTTCGTGTTGATCTCCCCGATGTATTCATGCTGAAGATAGGGGTTTTCAGGTTCTTCGCGCCAGAGCCCCTTACGCTGGCGACGCGCGCTCAGTTCGGAGTGGCGGAACAAGCTCGAGTAGGTCGTGTTGGGCGCCTTGTAGATGGCTCGCGCGTGACCCTCCTTGAGGAGGGTGTCGTTGACGAAGGTGCCGTCCTCGAGATAGGCGTAACCGACGAGGTTGTTGTTCTCGTCACGGATCTGACGGTCCCACTGGATGAGGATCTGGCGCCCCTCGACCAGGCGGCGGTTGGCCTCGATGGCCGCTTCGCCGTACTCGCGCACCAAAGGGATCTTGCTCTGAGCCGGCGGTGCTTTGATGCCCGCGTACCGGAAGAGCTTACCCCCTTTGAGACGCACCGTATCCCCGGTGACGATCTCGGCGACGACAGCCGGCTGGCGCTCGGCGGCGCCGGCCGCGGCGGCGGTCAACAGCAATAGCGCTACGGTAAGGTTACTCGCCCTCGAGGATCTCATGGGTCTGTTCGGCGTCCTTGGTCTTGATGACCACGCAACCGAATTCCTGGTTGCGCGTGGCCGTGCAGTAAGCGTACTCGATGTTGATGTCCGCCCGAAAGAGGCGCTTGGCCAGCGTCGAGATGATGCCCGGCCGGTTGTCGATATTGAGCACCACCACGTCCTGGGTGATGATGTGGAGGCCTTGGGATTCGAGGATCAACAGCGCTTTGTTGGGGTTATCGACGATTAGGCGGACGATCGCGTGGTCCACTGTGTCATGGACGGACATCGCGTAGATGTTGATGCCTGTGTCGGCGAGCGTGCTGCAGACCCGGGAAAGCACGCCGGGTTTGTTCTCCAGGAAGACCGAAAGCTGCTTTTCGATCGGCATGATCGGTTCGCCGCTATCAGCCGAGCAAGCGGTCGCCTTGGGCCCAGTTCTCTCGCGCGACCTCATCGATCACGAGATACGTCTGGTCCTTGGGCTTACCGGCGATGCGCTCGAGCGTCTCGGCGAACTCTTTGGCGATCTTCTGTTTCTGGTCCCGGCTCAGAGGGCCCGCGACCTTCAGATTGATATAAGGCATGGTTTCAGTTTAGCTCTTTTGGTCCGGCTCTTCAATGATTTCGGGGCTCAGGGGCGGTGCATCCTTGATCCGTACGCACAGGGCCTCAGCGCTCGCAAGGATCAAACCGTCAGCCCCGCGCGTTACGGCCGCTTCGACATAAACAGCCCGTGGCGTGGTCCGGATCGACCGGGCTTCAAACACGACCTCCTCCCCCACCGCGACCGGATGACTCAACCTAATGGTATAAGTACCTGTAACCGCAGGGGTTCCGTCGACCCAGGTCAAATTGACCATCACTTCATCGAGGATCGTCCCGATCAAACCGCCGTGAACGATGTTTTTAAAGCCCTGGTGTCGTTTGTCGAACCGAACCCTAGCCGAGAGGCGTCCGGGCTCCACTCGACGGAAGCGGAGCTTAAAACCACTCGAATTGAGGGGTCCGCAGACAAAGCAGTGCTTATCATCCTGGAGGTCGAGCTTCATCTATATATTTTTTGGTCTAACACTTACGCGGGTGATGGCGTGCAATTCCGCATGGATGCGCCGGTTGGAGGCGAGCACATCCCCTGAACCCAGGAAGCCCGAGGAACCCCAAAAATCCGTCACGCGTCCACCGGCTTCCTGGATCATGAGAGCTGCCGCCGCGATGTCCCACGGCGACAGATTGATCTCAAAAAAACCATCGAAACGCCCGCAGGCGACATAGGCCAGGTCGAGCGCCGCGGAACCGCCTCGGCGCATGCCCGCGCTCGCCATGGAGATCTTGCCGAAAGCCTTCAGATATTGATCGAATCGCGGACGGGCTCGGAACGGGATGCCCGTAGCCATAAAAGCATCCGCGAGCTTGCGAGTGCCCGACACCGAGATCGGACGGCCGTTGAGGTGGGCTCCGTGTCCGCGAAGGGCCGTGAAGAGCTCCTCATGCAGAGGATCGTAGACGACCCCCACCTGCAGGCCCTGACGATCCGCCACGGCGATGGAGACCGCGAACATCGGGAAGTGATGGATGTAGTTCGATGTGCCGTCCAGCGGGTCGATGATCCAGCGGACCTGGCCGTGGCCGCTGGCACCCCCCTCCTCCCCCAGGATGGCGTGGTCCGGATAGGCCGAGCGGATCAGGGCCGTGATGAGTTTTTCGGAGCGCTTGTCGACGACCGTCACGAAGTCGTTGCGGGATTTGGCGGAGATCTGCGAGCGCTGGAGACGTCCGTAGTGGGACATGAGCAGCTTGCCGGCCGCCCGAGCGGCATTGACGGCCAGGCGGTATTCTTGTCGATAGTCGTGCGACATGGTCATCCTTTCCGTGTGTCGATCTCTTCTACAACAGCCCGGCGAGGCGCAGGTCTCGCTCGAGGCGCGCGGGATCGTTGTGATAGGTGTGGACCTTAAAACCCAAGGCTCGCGCCGCCTGGGTCAGGTCGGCGCGGTCGTCGATATAGAAGATCTCCTCCGGGCGGGCTCGACAGGCTTCACAGGCCCGGCGATAGATGCGAGGGTCCGGCTTGCGGATCTTCTCGCGGTATGACAGAAGGATCCGGTCGAACGGCGCCAGGATGTCGTACGTTGCGCGGATGTGCCGGTAGTGCATTTCATTGGTGTTGGAGATGAGCACCAGGCGGTGACCGCGCGCCTTGAGCCTGCGCAGGATGCGGATCGTCGGCCGGATGGGTGTGAAGATATCGTTCCAGATCGAACGGAAACGGGCGTATCCGATACGGAGCCCCAGGGCCTTCGACACCTCCGCGAAGAAGCGGCGGGTGGTGATCTTCCCTCCGTCGTACAAGACTTCCAGCCCGGACTGTATGAAATAACCCTCGATCTCGGCCGGGCCGAGGTCGGTATGTCGTGACAAGGTGCGGAAAGCGGGGGTAAAATCAAAGGCCAGCAACACGTTGCCGAGATCGAAAAGTACGGCTTTGTAGCGGACCCTGGGAGGCATGTGCGACCTTTTCTGTTCAGAGAACGGCATTATAACACAGTGATCCCGCCGCTCGGCGCGGGGGGTGGCCGGTGAGCGTTCCGGCGATCGCCGTGAGGGGCCTGGTGAAGGACTATGGGTCCTTCCGCGCCGTCGAGAACCTCGACCTCGACGTCGAGCGGGGTGATTTCCTGGCCTTCCTCGGCCCCAACGGGGCCGGTAAGACGACCACCATCCACTGTGTGACGGGTCTGTGCCGTTACGCTTCCGGTTCGATCCGTGTGATGGGCCATGATGTGACCACCGACTATCGATCGGCGCGGCGCCGCATCGGGCTCTGTCCGCAGGAGTTCAATTTCGACCCCTTCCTCTCCATCGAAGGCATCCTCGTCTACCAGGCCGGGTACTTCGGGATCGGCCGAGCGGACGCGACGGTCCGCGCCCGTCGATTGTTGGACCGCTTCCGTCTCAGCGACAAGAAGGACCAGGATTTTCGCAAGCTTTCGGGCGGCATGAAACGGCGCCTTTTGCTGTGCAGGGCGCTCGTGCACGATCCGGACATCCTGATCCTCGATGAGCCGACGGCCGGAGCCGATATCGAGCTCAAGTACCAGATCTGGGATTTTTTGCGCGAGATCAACTCTGCGGGCAAGACGATCTTCCTGACGACGCACTACATGGAAGAGGCGGAGCGCCTGAGCCGGACCGTCGTGGTCCTGCATCGCGGACGCATCCTGCATCGCGGTTCGACGCCGGATTTCCATGGCGACAAGGACCTGGAGACCCGCTACTTGGAGCTGGTGCGTGAAGCGGAGGCGGAGCCATGATCACGGTCGGGCTCCGGACGCTGGCGCGCAGGGAGATCGTGCGCTATTTCGTCGTCTTCTCCC
Source organism: Candidatus Omnitrophota bacterium (assembly GCA_022072175.1). GTDB lineage: Bacteria > Omnitrophota > Gorgyraeia > 2-02-FULL-51-18 > 2-02-FULL-51-18 > JAJVIE01. The sequence goes on from JAJVIE010000003.1 coordinate 600,734, forward strand.
AGACACTGCTGCCGCCCCTGGTTTCTTCGACCCTCTTCCTGTTCGTGTTCGGCTGTTCGATCGGCAGTCGCATCGAGGTCGATCTGGGCGGGAACAGTTATCTGGAGTTCCTCGTGCCCGGACTGGTGATGATGCACCTGATCGAGTCGTCCTACGCGAACGCGTCCTCGTCGCTTTTCATCTCACGGTGGCACAACCATATCCAGGAACTCCTGCTGTCGCCGCTCAGCTATGCGGAGATGGTCTGCGGATATCTGGCGGGCGCGGTCTCGCGCGGCCTCATCGTCGGAACGGGGGTGTATCTGATCTCGATGCTGTTCGTGCGGACCGGGGTTGCCCACCCGATGTGGGTGCTGTATTTCGCTCTGACCGTGACGGTCATCTTCGCCTCGGCCGGACTGCTGACGGCGCTATGGGCCGATGGTTTTGAGAAGCTCTCTTTTTGGGGGACGTTCGTGTTGTCGCCTCTGATCTATTTCGGGGGTGTCTTTCATTCGGTAAGCATGGTCCCGGACGCCCTGCGCCCGCTGAGCTACGCCAACCCGGTGTTCTACTTGATCAGCGGCCTGCGTTACGGCCTGATCGGCGGCTCGGATGTGCCGGTGGGGATCTCGGCGGGGGTCGCCGGTGGTCTTGCGGTGGTGCTCGTTGGCATCGTCACGTCGCTCTTCCGTGCGGGATGGCGGATCCGCAGCTAAGCGTACGCGCAGTGCCGCCGCAAGATACCCAAGAGGTCGCGCCGCCCCCCGGCCTCCCAATCCCGCAGTAGGGCCTGTGCAGGATTGATCCCCCGGTCCACAAGGAGCTCGACCAGCGGCTCGAGGTAGGTCTTGTCGTCCCTCTCTCCGCATCGGCTGGCCGAGATCTCCGACAGACCCGAAGCGGCGAGCCTGAGCAATTCAAGCGCGTACTCCCGTGCCGGACGCCGGCCCACGCGCGTATCCAATCCTTCCCTGGGACTGCGCCGATACAGGGCGGCGTAATGATCGGTGTCGATGCGCTCGAGCATCTTGAGGGCTCGGCGCGAGGCCGTGGGTGCGTAGAGGAGCCCTTTGAGCAGGGTCGGCGCGGCCAGCGACAGCGAGGGCGGCGGACAGTCGATGCTTCGGACCTCGAGGTAGGTCTTGAGGCGGGCATCGGTGAAGATCGTCGAAAGGTGCAGCTGCCAGTCCTCTCGGCAGGCCGTCAGATGCCCGCAGCCGCGGCGCAAGTACTGCCTGAACGTCGCGGGCCGGACGGAGACGAGTTCGCCACCGCGCTGGACGAAGAACATCGGCACATCGAGCGCGTAGTTCACGTAGTCGTCTATCGTGAAATCCCTGCGCAGCGCGGCCCGGAGCACACCGGATCGGGCCGGGTCGGTGTGCCTCCAAATGTGCGCCCTGTAGGAAAGGTATCCGCTGGGACGGCCCTCACTGAACGGTGAGTTGGCGAGCATCGCCGTCAAGAACGGCGACAAGAGGGTGGCCAGACGGTACTTGTCGACCGCGTCCTGTTCCGAAATGAAGTCGAAAGAGGCTTGTAGCGACGCGGTCCGTTTCATCATCGAGTACGTCAGCCTCCCGCGCCGGCGTAGCAGCCGGCGCATGATCCCGTAGCGTTGTTTGGGGACCCACGGGATGGACGCTTCCGCGCTGATCGGCTGGCAGCCCAAGCCGAGCCAGACGATGCCGTGCGGGCGGCCTACGGACCGGATCTCACGCAGATGTTCATCGAGCTCGCGCGCGTTCTCGCGCAGACAGTACGCGGGTCCGCCGCTGAGCTCGATCTGACCGCCCGGCTCGAGGGTGATCCGCGTGAAGCCCTTGCGCAGGGCCACGATATGCCCACGGTCCCGCTGGTCGGCCGTCCAGCCATGACGCACGATGAGGGCCCTGAACAAGGAAGCCACGCCCCCCGGACCGTAGTAGCGCAGGGCCTTGCCGGTGTCGCCTCGTACGCCGAGCTTCTCCCATTCGACGCCGATCCGCCGTTGATCGGGGTGCTTGCAGCCGGCGAGGATCTCGGCTTTGAGCGCTCGGAGCAGTCGTTTGGGCGTGCGGTGCGCTACGGGCATGGGATCGGGGGCGTGCTATAATCTCCGGGTGAAGATCGCCTGCCTACTCTATCCGACCCGCGACGTCAAAGTCAACGAGGACACCTCGTTCTGGCTGCTCCGAGCCCTCGAAAAACGCGGTCATGAGGTGAGTCATTTCGAGAGCTCGGACCTGAGCAGTGACGGTGGGCGTCTTTCGGTCCGCCTGACGCGCTCGCGTCTCGATCCACGCCGCGGATACGTCGACGCCCGACGGTCGCGAGGTTGCGACCTGGGTTCGATCGATGCGGTCCTGGTCCGCAAGGAGCCGCCTTTCGACAGCGACTATGTTCATACGCTGCAGCTGCTGTCGCTGGCCAAGGAGCGTGGTCTAAGGGTCGTCAACGATCCCGACGCGATGTTGCGATATAACGAAAAGACACTACTGGACCTCTTTCCCGATCTCGCTCCCGGCATGTGCTGGACGCGTGATGTTCGTCATGCGCTGGACTGGGTCTCCGGGCTCAAGGGCGGATCGGTCGTGATCAAGCCCTTGGACAATCGCTCGGGCACCGGGGTTGTGCGGGCTCGCGCTTCCGACGAGGCCCTCCCCTCTCTGATGATGACCTTGATGGACGGCGGGCGCCGCTGGGTCGTGCTCCAGCGATATTTGGCCGGCGCCGCCCAAGGCGACAAGCGGGTCCTTCTGGCCGGTGAGGAGGTGGTGGGTGTCTTCAGGCGCGTGCCGGCCGCGGGCGATTTCAGATCGAACCTCAGCGTCGGCGGCTCGATGGTCCGTGCTGGCTTGACCCCGGCCGAAACGCGATTGGTCCAGCGGGTCGCGCCGGAACTGACCCGCCGGGGATTGTGGTTGACCGGACTTGATGTCGTCGACGAGCGCCTGGTCGAGATCAACATCACCAGCCCGTCGGGCTTGCCTGAGATCGCGCAGTTGTACGGAAGGGACCGCTCGACCTGGATGGCCGAACGCTTGGAGCGGTACCTGCTAGAGAGAGGCGCCGGCCGCGGCTGACGCGGGGTTGCTGCGGGTCGGCTGATCACAGACGCTCCGCAGGGTCAATTCACCGGAGCGCGATAGGGCTTCGACCGTCGGCAGCATGAGGATCGTGTCCCAAGGACAATGCTTCGCGCAGAGGGCGCAGCCGATGCACCGCTGGAGGTCGATCTCAACGACCTGTTGCATCTGAGGGTGGTCCACGCCGGGCACGATCTCGATGCTGTCTACCGGACAAAAGACGATGCACGCCTCACAACCGGTACAGCCGCTCTGGTCGATGACCGCGAGCTTGGGCGGCGCTTTCTTGCGAGCCAGCTTCTTGGACTTCTCGGCGGCGCGTTCGAGCGCGAGCTTTTGGGAATCGGGATTGGTGAACTGCGCGGTATCCATAGTCGGAAATTATACGCCCCCGCCCCATCTCGTCAAGACATAACCCGCCAGGAACAGCATCGCCGAACCGCAAAAAACAGTGATCGCTCCGGCCTCGCTGTGGCGGATCTGGCCCTCCCAGATGGCGAAAGGCATCCATAGAAGTCCGGCCACCTGCAGGGCTCTGCCGGTCTTATACAGCAGGTTTTTCATCTTCGAACGGTAGCCCCACACCGTCCAGCCGCACCCAACGCGCGGAGTTGAAATCCGGTATCCGGTCCTGCGGGATCGGCTCGATGTCCGTGATCGCGGACGGATCGAAGGTTCGATCGCTCAGGTCGTACACGCCGAGGACCTCCCTTCGTTCCAGAACGAACGCATGTTCCACGCGGCGGCCGTCACGCAGGATCAGATGTACGAGGTGTCCTTTGCGGACCGTCTCCGGCCACTGTTTGAGCTTGCGGCGCAGGGGTTCGGCCAGGACCCTGGACCGCTGGGGGATGTCCAGGCATCTCACCCCCATGGCCCGCCGGACCTTCTCGTAAGCGTCGCCCTCCCGTCCGATCCGGGCATCTTCATAGGCCTTGTCGACCTTGGCGTACATGATCACGATGAGCGGGACCAGCAGGATCATCCAGGTCCCGAAGACCGCGACCACCCAGACCAGCGGCGCGCCGGGTTTGTCCATGGTTCCGTAATGCCGCGCCAGGTGTCCCGTCCAGAACCAGCATGAGACGAAAAAGGATACGATCGTGACAGCGATCCAGCCGACCCACCAGGTGATGGCCGACAGGGCCGAATCCTTGCGGCCCGAACTCGCGCGTGTCATCGGATGGCCTCGGCGTCCTTGAGCAAGCGCTTGATGTGGGAGGGATCCTCGGAGTCGTAGGAGCCGACAACGACCCCGCGCTCGTCCAGCAGGGTCCAACGGAGACTGTGCATCTCGGGTTTGTCGACGCCGGGTAGGAGCAGTTGTCCGGCCAGCTCACTGACGGCCACGCTATCCGCGCGCGCGAAGAGCCAGGTGCGGTCCGCGACGTCCCACTGCTCCGCGTACGCCGCGAGGGTTTCGGGGGTATCGTGCGCCGGATCGCTGCTGACCGAAAGGAAACCGATGGAGGTTGGTAATGACCGGGACAGCGCTGTCAGTCTCTGGTTCATCTGCGGGCACTGGGATGGACAGCGCGTGTACATGAACTGCACAAGCCAGGGCCGGCCCCGTAACTGGCTCAGGTCCGAGCTCCGGCCGAACTGGTCCGTGAAGGACAGCGCGGGGGTCACGGCCTTCATGATCGCGGGAGCGGGCCCGGCGACCGCGGGCGGCTCGCTCCCCCCTCTCCAGGCCCTGGCCATCAGCAGAACGATCAGCAGGAGGTTCGCCGCCAGGAAACAGCGGAAAGCAGTCCGGATCACGACAGCGCGGCCCTATCGACGGCTGCGGAGAGCATCAGGACGACGACGTACAGAACGGAGGTCAGCACGAAACGGCGCGGATTCTCGAAACGGCGGAGGATGAGCGTCAGCGCCAGGGCGATGAACAGGGCGTTGGCGGCGATCATGCCCGCCAAGTAGGGCCAGCCGGCCAGTCCGAGCACGACCGGCAACAGGCTTACCGGCGACAGGATCAATGTGAAGAACAGGATCTGCTTGGCCGTGCGCTCTCCGGTGACATCGAGCTCGGGCAGCATCTTGAGGCCTCCGCGCGTATAGTCCTCCCGGTAGATCCAGGCGATGCACAGGAAATGCGGTAATTGCCAGAGGTAGAGGATGAGAAAAACAATGAACGCTTCGATGGAAAGCGGCCGGGTCGTAGCCGCCCAACCCATGACCGGAGGCAGTGCCCCGGGAATCGCGCCGACGAACGTGTTGAGCGGCGTGATCCGCTTGAGCGGCGTGTAGCAGGCCAGGTAGGTGACGAGCGTCAGCACGCCGATCCATGCCGTCGTCGGGTTGGTCCTCGTCCAGAGATAGGCGATGCCCGACAGGCCCAGCACGGCCGCGAACACGGCCGCCTGCCAACGCGCGAGGCGTCCGGTCGGCAGAGGCCTGGCTTCGGTTCTTTTCATCAGCGAATCGACATCGATCTCCATGAGCTGATTGAGCGCATTGGCCGCCGAGCCGACAAGGAAGGCGCCCACGAACACGTCGATGAACAGACCCGTCGAGAGGTTCTCTCCGGACAGGAGCGTTCCGAACAGCGCCGACAGCGACGCGACGGTCGTCAGTCGAGGCTTGGCAAGGGCCATATAGTCGCTCGCGGATCCCGTCGGCCGATTCATGCCGCAGGCGCCTCGCGGTAGAAGCGGCGCGACCGAAGGTACAGCAGGACCATCGTCATCAGGATCGCTGCGCCTAGGGTCTGGTGGGCCGTCGTCGTGAGCACTTCCGCGGTCGAGGGCAGTCCTTCGATCCGTGATGCCGATCTCGTGAGGACCAGCGAGGCGATGCCCAGGGCCACCTGCCCCAACACCAGCGTTACGAGCATTGCGCCGTGGACCCGGAGCTTGGTCCAGTGAGGAACGCGGACGGTCTTGATCCAGACCAACAGCGCATGGAGGACGATGAGCGCGCCCAGGATGATGTGCGCGTCCGGACGCGAGTTGGGCCTGTGGCGCAAGAGAGCGCCGGCCACCAATTGCGCGAAGACGAAGAACAGCGTGATCAGCTCAAGGCGCCCCAGCGCGGAGGCGCCCGTGACGGGAGTCGGTGACGACACCCGCCATTCGTTGGACGTGGTCAGCGCGATCGATGCGATCACGCACAGGAACGACTGAGCCACGCAGGCGTGCGTGACCGAGATGGCCAATGGCAACAAATGGATGACCGTCAGACCGCCCAGGACCGCTTGGACCAGCACGAGCACACAGGCCGCCAGCGACAGTGCTCGTATCCAACGGCGCTGTTCGGAGCGATGGACGAGCGCCGCGAGGACCAGGGTCAGGACACCGATGGCTCCGGCGATCATGCGGTGGCTGTGTTCAAAACGCACACCACCGACCATCGGCGGGAAGAACTGTCCGTAGGACAGGGGCCAATCCGGCACTGAAAGGCCCGATTCGGTACTGGTCACTAGGCCCCCTGCCGCGATCAGCATGAGCGTGCCCAGGGTCAAAGCGACCGCGAACAGGTGTGTGAGGCGTTGGGCGGGGTTCATCGCGAAAAAACAGACCCGCCGGATCGCTCCGGCGGGTCTTGAGGGGCTCTAGACGCCGAACTGGAACGCGACGTCCGACTTGCCGGAATCGTCGATGGTGATGCTCTGTGTTTGAGTGCCATATTTCTCATGCCAAGCTTCGATCACGTACGTGCCGGCGGGCAGGTCCTTGATCTCGAAGCTTCCGTCCTCCCCGGTCACGGCGTAGAACGGGTGGTCCAGGACACCGATGTAGCTGGCCATCCAGGGATGGACGTCGCACTTCACCTTGACCATGACTTCGGGCTTGGCCAGGGTCTTCTTGATCTTCATTCCCTGGAGCGGCATGCCCAGATTGAACTGAGGGCTGTTCTTGGGCAGGGCGTGTACGTTGTGGAGCGTGCTGTCGCTGTTGATGATCTCGATCGGCTGGCCGGCCATCACACCCAGCACTTTGGGCGTGTACATGCAGCCCTTCTGATCGAGCGTCACAGGGGTCTTCGGGGCTTCGTATTTGCCGCTGAGACCCTCTTTGACGTAGACGAACACGTTCTTGAGCGTTCCATTGGCATTGACGATGACATCATCAGCGGCGATGCCGTCGGCGTGAAGAGCTTTGCAGCTTGGATCGGCCTCCATCTTGATGGGTTCCGCAGCCGGAGCTTGGCCCTGGAACGACGCAGAACCGCTGACCGAGGCCGCCTGAGCCTGGGTAGCGAAGAGTGTCAACAGGAGGGCGGTAAGGGTAGCACGATTCCATGAACAGATCATCGCTTCTTCTCCGGGTCTGGGACGCTAGCGTCCGTGGTGTTGGATCGGGGTCACAAATCTGGCGGTATTATACGCTAACTCGCGCGGCTCTGCAATCGATGCCGAGCGTCCTAGGATGCGGTCGATTCTGCGGCCGCCGCGGGGTCATATCTGTAAAGGTAATCGCGTATCGCCTCGATCTGGGCTTGGGCATCACCGCCGAGGATATCCGGCAACGGGCTCTGCATATCCGGGAAGAAGCCGGGCATCATGGTCCCCTCTTGCATCGCCTGGGGGTCCTTGATCCAATCGATGACCCAATCAGAGCGCAGGCGATGCTTGGTCAGGGTCAGGTCGGGAGCCAGGAAAGATGCCCCCATCGCCTGAGAGCTTGCCGTGATCTGGTGGCATTTGGCGCACTGGAGCTTCTCGAAGAGCTCCTTGCCCGCCGCCAGACGATCCGGAGAGACCTCTTGGAGGACTTCGCCGCGATAGGATGTCTGCCGTCCATCCAAGAGCGCGAAATATCTTACGATGTCCTGCGTTTCAGTATCGGTCAGGCCGAACGTCGGCATGCGGTACTTGAGCCAAGGGCGGATGGTGGTCGGGTGCTGCAGGAAGTCATGCAGCCAAGCTTCCTGAACCTTGCTTCCCTGGCCATGGAGAACAGGCGGCGCCGCCCCGGGGTCTTCGGTGATGCTCCTCAGGATAGCGTCTTTGCCGTCGAAACTGTGACAGCCCTGGCAGTTCAGTTTTTGGATGAGCCGGCGTCCGCGCTCGATCCTTTGCTCGTCCGTCGTCAGAAGGTCTTGGGCTTCGAGCGCGATCTCTTCCTGGGTCAAGCTCAGCACGAACGTGGTGATCGCCTCGGACTCGACCTCGCTCAGACCGAAGTGAGGCATCCTCAGCCGTTCATAGTAACCCTTCACCTTGCCATGATCGAATACGCGCGGATCCTCGAGTTTCTTGCGGATCCAATCCTGCCTCGTGTGCGGGATGTCATGCACGTAACCAAAATCGAACTGATGCAGGTTCTTGCGGCCTTCATCCGAGAGTTCCGTCGCGATGGATTTGGCCTGTTCGAAACCCCTGATGTCATGGCACGAGTAGCAGCCCTGATGCGCGATCGTGCGCTCCCCCAGATACAGCAACTTCTCGTCCGGAGCCATCTTGGAGAGCTGGGCGACGGCCTCTTCGTGCCGCATCTTGCTCTGGAGGTTCAGCAGGATCAGGTCGTCCACGGCCTTGGGGTCGGCCTTGGGGGCCGCGGCGGAGTCGAAGGCCTCGTTGCGTTGTGACATCAGATAGGCGGTGATGTCAGCCGCCTCGGAGTCGGACAGGCGCAGGCTCGGCATCCTCGTGGTCGCTGAGTGGCGTTTCGGGTCCTTCAGCCAAGTGAAGAGCCAATCGGCGTTGACCTTGCTGCCCAGCGACGAGAGTTCGGGACCATGCGTACCCGCGGTGACGCCCGCAGCCGAATGGCAACCGAGACAGCCCAGGTCCTTGATGAGCTTTTCGCCCATCGCGGCATCACCTTGAGGCGCGCGAAGGACCTCCGGATGCGCGGAGTGATGATGCAGGTATTTGGCGGTGGCGACGATCGCGGCATCCTCAAGCTTGGCATTATCCGCGCCCGCCTGGTTCTCGAGGTGGAAGATACGCGGCATCTTGGTCGACGGTCTGAAGCGGGTCGGGTCCTGCAGCCACTTGGAGACCCATGTCTCGTCCGTTTTGGACGCGACGGCCGTCAGGTCCGGACCGACCTTCCAGAGGCCCTCAAAGCCCTCGACCTTATGGCAGTTGAGGCAGCCCAGATCGACGGCAAGATTGCGGCCGAGGTTGAGCTTGTCCGCTTGCGGGACCTCGACGGTGCCGGTGTGACACTTGGCACAGGCGGCTTGAGTGTATTGTAGGGGGAGCATCTTGGCCTCCCACTTCTCAAGGTCTCGCCAGCCGTACTTCTTCTCCCACTCCGCTTTCTGCTTCTCGTCGCGAGGGGTATGCGCGGTGTCGATGAAGCTGACCGAATGACCGTTGCCTCCATGGCAGGTCGTGCAGCCGATCTTCTCGATCGGGTGCGCGGACATCGATCCCAGATAGAGGTCCAGGTTGGGGTGCGTGCGGAAGGGTTGGGGAGCATCCTCAAAACCCTTCTGGTCGATGCCCATATGGCAGGTGGTGCAGCGGTCGACCTTCTGGGCTTTGGCGAAATGGTAATCATCATGCAGGTTCTCCAGTACGACCTGCTGGATCTCCAGCGTCGGCGCGATGAAGTCCAGCATGGGCGCGTTGAGCAGGTCCTTGGCGAAGCTGGGCTTGACGGCTTCGATCTTGCGTTCGATGCGGGTCGTCTCGTCGAGGAGTTGGTCGACCTTTTTCTGGGCCTCTTTTTCCTGGCGAAGCAGGGCATCCAGGCCGGCCTGTACGGTATCGCGGCCCTTCTCGGCCTTCTCGAGTTTGATCTTGGCCTCCTGGACACGAGGCTTGATCTCGGCCAGTTTGGCGGCGTACGAAGCCGCGCGCGGGTCATGATGCGCGGTGTACTCCTCATAATAGTAGCGATAGGAATCCTCGAACTGCTTGAGGTCCTGGAAAACGACCTTCGTCTTGGTGATCTCGAGCTCGGCGGCGGTCAGCTTGGCGTTAAGGTCCAGGATGGACTTCGAGTTGGATTCCAGCGTTTTGCGGGCGGCGCTGTGCTCGGCGCGCAGCTTCTCGAGCTCTTTCTTGTCGACGGCCGAAGCGGCTTGCTTGAGCTCGGCCGTGGCTTTTTCGGCCTTGAGCTTGAAGAACGCCTTCTGATAGTCCTTCCAGTCGCGCTTGGCGTCGATGTAGACGATGCCTGCCAACGAAGCCGTGAGGAGTACGCTCGTAACGGCGAACCAGAAGAAGGTCTTTTGAACGCTGTAAAGGCTCGGGTTGGGTTTGGCCATATCAGATGTTGAAGAAGAACTCCGGAATCGCGACGATGTATTTGAGATTGAACGCCCAGCGCAGGTACATCTTGATCGGCACCGAGACCATGACCAAGAGCAACATCATCAGCACTGCGTAGCGGACCGGACCGAGCTTCTGATAGGCGCTCTTGAGTTTGGTTTTAGCGAGGATCGCCGGCGGCACCATGAAGTACCCCAGCGTCAGCAGGATGCCCGGGAGTTCGCGGACGATCCAGAGCTTGGGCAGGCCGATGCCCAGCCACTTGATGAAGATGATCTCCGAGAGATTGATGTTGAGTAGCGGCACGGTCTTGTGGATGTCCCACTTCTCGAAAGGTCCGAAGAAGTTCCAGTTGGGGCCGCGCATGAACGTCCCGATGACGATAAGGAGCACCCACAGGATCCAAAATCCGAACAGATACGTGGAGATGACCGCCCTGCGTTTCTTGAAGCTGAAATATCCGGAGCCGTCCGTGTCCCGGTCGATGTACGGGATGGCGCACAGACCGATGATGATGAACGTCGGCAGAAGCACGCCGGCGATCCAGGGGTCGAAGTAGACCAGGAGTTCCTGCAGGCCCAGGAAATACCAGGGCGCTTTGCTCGGATTGGGCGAGATCGTAGGGTTGGCCGGCTCCTCGAGGGGGGCTTTGAGGAAGATCGACCAGACCACCAGAACGATCGCGTAGGCCAGGGCCATCACGAACTCGATGAAGATCAGGTACGGAAATACAAGGACCTTCTCGTTGGTCTCGGTCTGCTCGATCGTCGACTCCCCCCTCTCCATGCGCTGGTCGTTGATGACGCCCTTGCGCACGGCGTACCAGGTGAAGTACAGGAAGATGAACAGCATGCCGACGATGGGCACGTTGTCGGGGGTCGTGATGATCTTGCGGAAATGATCATCGGTCAGGCCGAACGCGAAGCCTGCGAGCGCAAGGCCCAGGAGCGGAAGGCTCACCGCCATGGACGTGGCCTGGCGCGGGAAGCGAACGAAAAGATAAAAACAGACCATCGACGCGGTGAAGATGATCACCGGCGAGCAGAAGGCGTTGACGGCGTCCTTGATCATCGTCATGGGATCAAAGCGGTCCGCTGATGCCGCCATCCTTGCGGATGCGCCAGAAATGGACCGACATCAGCACGACGACCGCGGTCGGGATCGCCACGCAGTGCAGGATGTAGAAGCGCAGCAGCGTCCCCGCCCCGACGAATCGGCCTCCCAAGAGCGCGAAGCGGACGTCACTGCCGGAATGGACAAGCTGGATATCACCGATGGCCAGCAGCGCCGCTCCCGGACCCTCGTGTCCGAGGAACGGCGTAGCGCGGGCCATGTTACTGCCGACGGTGACGGCCCACATCGCCAGCTGGTCCCAAGGCAGCAGGTATCCCGTGAAGCTCAACAGCATGGTCAGCACCAGCAGGATGACCCCGATGACCCAGTTGAACTCCCGGGGCGGCTTATAGGAGCCGGTCATGAACACGCGGAACATGTGGAGCCACACCGTGATGATCATCGCGTGCGCTCCCCATCGGTGCAGTTCGCGCATGATGCCGAACGGCACGTGTTCGCGCAGGGCCATGATGTCGTTGTAAGCATGCTCGACCGTCGGTCGGTAATAGAACATCAGCAGGATGCCGCTGACCACGAGGGTCAGGAACACGAAGAAGGACAGACCCCCTGCGCACCATGTGAACCCGAAGCGAGCTCCGGACTTACGGACCTTGACCGGATGAAGATGGAAGAAGACGTTGGTCATGACCGACAGCGCGCGATCGCGGTCGGAGGTGGTGTAGCCGTGCCGGAAGATCGACTTGTAGATCTGGGACTCGGTGATGAACTTGCCGAGATCGAATTTTTTGGGGGTTTCCGGTGCGCTCAACGGATCTCCTATATTAGTGCTTCAGCAGACCAGGAAGGACTCGGGGTTGTTCCACTCGCCCTTCTCCTGCTGGTACTTCTTGCTCTTGTCGATCAGGATCTGGCCATCGTCGGCCAACTGGATGCGATAGCGCTCCAGAGGTCTGGGCGCCGGTCCTTCGAAGTTGATGCCGCTCTTATAAAAACCACTGCCGTGGCAGGGGCACTTGAAGCGATTCTCGGAAGAGAGCCAGTTCGGCGTACAGCCAAGATGGGTGCAGATCGTCGAGAGAGCGAAGATCCCTTCCGAGGAACGGACGATCCAGACGCCGAACTTTTCCTTCCAGCGCTCGTCGACGACACCCACCTCGTACTCGGACGGCGGACCGGCCTTGAAGCTCGTCGGGGGTTCGAAGATGACGTTCGGGAACAAGTAGCGGAGAACGATGGACAGCGCTCCGGTCGTCGCCGCTCCGAACGAGAACCAAGCAACACCCGCCCAGGACAGGAAGCTCCTGCGGCTGATCTTATCAGGGGTCACGGCGGCGGGTTTGGCCGGAGCGACCGGTGTCTTCGGGGCTTCGGGTTGCGGCGGTGCGGGCGGCTGGGTCGTGCTGTCTGACATCTAGCTGGCTTGAGCCTTCCTTATTTCTTGTAGTGCCGTTATCGCGGCTTGACGGACCTTAAGACTACGATCTTCCCGTGAAAGAGATTCTAGGATTCTAATGGAGGAGGGCTCCGGAATCAAGGCCAAACCTCTGGCCGCGTTGATCATCGTTTGTTCGATGCGGGCCTCGTTGAGACCGAGGGCTCCCGATAGATGGGATCGGTCCAGCATGCGGTTCAGCTCTTCCCTTCCCGCGCCATCGCCGTGACGCGCAAGGGCCAGGGCCGCGTTCCACCGAACGTCGTCGACGGGGTCCTTGAGCGCCGCGGCCAGGGCCGGGCGCACCGTATCGCCGCTCATCAGTCCCAGCGCGTAGGCCGCGGTCTTGCGGATATCCGGATCCTCGTGCTTGAGCGCGCCGGAGGCGGCCGGGATGCCGGACGGCGATCCGATGCCCGCAAGGGACCACAACGCGTACACCACCACCTCGGACGAGGGGTCCGCGGCGGCTCGTGAGAGCGCCTGAACGGCTTTCTCCCGATCCCAGCGACCGAGCGCCAAGGCCATGTAGCCGCGCGTCTTGGCGTCGTAACGCCGCGCGTCTCCGAGGATGGAAATGATCTCGTCCATCAAACGTTCGGACCGGGCTTCGGGTGCCCGCCGGTTGAGCTCGTTGGAAAGTTCGTAGGCTTTTTGCCAGCGCTTGGAGGGTGAGCCCGTCTTGATCGCGGCGATCAGGGAATCCGGCGTTTCGGATTCGGACGTCATGAGAACGACCGCGCACAGCAGCACCGCCATGCCGACGGCGATCACCAGCGGAAAGACGAACAGTCCGAAGAAGAGCTTGCGGAACGAGTTGGGTCGGGTTTCGGTCGTCATGAAGCGCGTATTATGCGGGATGCCGTGACGGGCTGTCAATCCCGCGCGATGCGGCCACGCCCAGCACCACCAAACCTCCGACAAGCAGGGCGGTCGGCGCGAAGGGGGCTATCGGCGACCAGCCCGCGAGCACACCCCCCCAGACCGGCCCGATCACTCGCCCGAGGGCCGAGAAGCCCTGGGCCGAACCGAGGATGCGGCCGTAGGATGCCGGGTCGCTCCGCTTGGAGATGAGGCTCGTCAATGTCGGCCCGTTGAGGCTGGCGCCGATCGCCAGCAAGGCCAGCGTCGCGGACAGAGCCCCTTCCGTCCGGGCTAAAGGCAGGACCAGCAGGGCCACCGCGAATACGATGCTACCCACGATGAACAGCGACGATTCCCGGTAACGCTGGACCAGCCTTCGGATCAGGCCGCCCTGTATCAACACGGAGATCAGCCCCATCCAGGCGAACTGCAGACCGACCCGGTGCGCTTCCAGCCCGACCACGCGCTGGCAGTAGATCGGAAAAGCGCTGTACAAGGTCGAGTGCCCGATGGCCAGTACCAGCGAGCAGGCCAGGAGAAGCGACAGCGGACCTCCTGTGAGCAGGGGTTTCCAGAAACCACCCGAGAGCACAAAGCTCCTACTGATCCCGGAGCCCGCCGGTGCGCCGGCGGGTTTGGATTCGGGCAACCGGAGCGCCACCAGACAGAAGCTGAGCGCGGAGAGTCCAGCGGCGGTCCAGCCGGGCAGGGAGCGGCCGTGATCCGCGAACCACAACACTGCCGCGTCCCCCGCCCAACGTCCGGCGGCCTGTGCCATGGCCGGATGGGTCAGCAGGGCCGCCAGCGCGGGACCGAGCACGAATCCGATGCCGAACGCCGCGCCGATGAGCCCCATCCCCTTGGCGCGGTCACGCTCGCTGGTAACATCGGCGACATAGGCTTGTGCGGTCGAGATATTGCCGCCCATGACGCCCGCGAGGATCCTGGAGACCAAGAGGGCCGCGTAGCTGTCCGCCACGGCGAACAAGAGATAGGCCAGAACGGCGCCGGCGGTGCTCACGAGCATCACCGGACGTCTGCCGACGCGGTCCGAGATCGCCCCCCACACCGGAGCGAAGACCAGCTGTGCCATCGAGTAGCTGCCATAGAGCACTCCGACGCCCGCCGCGGATGCGCCGTACTTCATTCCATAATGGGCCAGGAGCGGTAGGACCAAGCCAAACCCCAGGAGGTCCACCAGCACCACCAGAAAAACGGCCGCCAAAGCGCCTCGATCCGTCGCGCGCGTGGACTCAGTCAAGATAGATGGTCTCCTCTTCGTCGCTCTCCTCGATCTCGACCTCGTCATAGACGCCTTCGGGCAGCTCCGCGACGAACGGCGAGGGCCTGTTGATGACCGTCCCCGCGTTGAAATCGAAGCGCGTCATCGGATGCATGAGGAACAGCTCGTCCTTGGCGCGTGTCGCGGCCACATAGAAGAGGCGCCTCTCCTCTTCGATCTGCTCCTCGCTGTCCATGGCCTTGGCGTGCGGGAACTGTCCTTCGGCCAGTCCGATGACGAACACGGCCCGCCACTCGAGGCCTTTGGCCTGATGGATGGTCGACAGCACCAGCTGATCATCGGGCTCTTCGGCGGCCGCTCCGGCCGCCAGCGTCTCTCCCTTGAAACCCTCGCGCAACGTGGCGTCGGCCAGGAACTCCTTGAGCGTGCCGTAAGTATGCGCGAAGTTCACGAGCTGCCTCAGGTCCTCCAGTCGATCCTGCGCATTGTCGAAATTAAGCAGGACGTGCTTGTTGTATCCGTTCTCGAGGACCTGCTCCGTCAAGAGGTCGGGATGGTCCTGGAGGTCCGCCCGGAGGAGCGCGCGAAGGACCCGCTTGAAGGATGCCAGGCCGTCCTTGACTCGAGTCGGGAGCTTGGACCCGAAGTCGTCCGCGGCCACCGCCTGAAGAGCGCCGCCGGTCTCCCGGTAGAGGTCGTAGATGCGGTCGGCGTAGCCGGCGCCGATCCCGGGGTGCAGCATCAGCGCTCGGGACCAGGCGATCTCATCCGACGGATTCGCCAAAAGACGCAGGTAAGCGAGCACGTCCTTGACGTGCGCTTGCTCGAAGAAGCGGATGCCGCCCCTGACCAGATACGGCACCCCCCTTTTGGCGAGCTCCAGCTCGAGCTGCGCCGCCAGATAGTGGGCTCGGAACAGGACCGCGATCTCGGAGAGCGGATAGCCCGACTCCCGGTGGAGTTCGATGATGCGCTGAGCGACGAACAGCGCTTCCTGCCGCGGGTCCCGCACCCGGACCAGCTGCGGAAGCGGTCCGTCCTCCTTGTGGCTCTTGAGGGTCTTGGGGAACTGGCGCGCGTTGTTGGCGATGCTGTGGTTGGCCAGGTCCAGGATCTGGCGGGTCGAGCGGTAATTGTGCTCCATCTTGAAGATCCGCGCTCCGGCATAGTCCCCCGGAAAGTCGAGGATGTTCTTGATCTCCGCGGCCCTGAACGAATAGATCGATTGGGCGTCGTCACCCACCACCAGAACGTTGCCGTGGCCGGAGCTCAGCAGGCGGATCAGGCGGTGCTGCAGGACGTTCGTGTCCTGGTACTCATCGACCATACAATACCGGAACTGCCGCGTCAGACGCTCCCGGATATCGGGCGCTTTGTCCATCAGCTCGATCCAGCGGACGAGCAGGTCGTCGTAGTCGAGGTTGTTGCTCCTCAGCTTGCGCTCTTTGTACGCGGAACCGACACGCTCGAGGTCCGGGATGAACGATGCCAGATAAGGATAATGCTTGAGAACGACGTCCGCGACCGGGCGCTGCGCGTTGATCGCGAAGCTCAGCACGGACTGGACGACGGAGGGTTTGGGGAATTTGGCGTCCGCGACGGTCCGGACGGAGGCCTTGACGCAGGCTTTGACCAGATCGCGGCTGTCCTCTTCGTCCAGGATGCCAAAATCATCGGGCAGGCCGATAGCCTTGCCGTACATCCTCAGCAGTCGGTTGCCGATGTGGTGGAACGTGCCGCACCAGAGCCCTTTGGCCCTGCCCTGCAGGAGCGACTCGACGCGCGATTGCATCTCCCGCGCGGCCTTGTTGGTGAACGTCACCAGGAGGATCTCCTCCGGCCGGACGCCTTTTTCGAGAAGGTAAGCCACGCGGAAGATCAGCGTGCGGGTCTTGCCGCTCCCCGCACCGGCGAGTACCAGGCAGGGTCCGTCAGCTCCGGTCACGACCGCGTGTTGCTGCTCGTTGAGTTCGCGTGCGTAGTCGATCGATGAGGTGAACGGCAACGCTCCGGTCCGGAGCACGTATTTACGGGCGGATTCGCTCATGACCGGACATTATACCGGAAAAAAGGCCTTACCGGACGCGGAGAAGTGGTCAGTCGGCGGAAAACTTGAGGCTGGTCAGCAGGCGGTCCACATCGCGGCGGTAGACGTCGAAATCACCGCGATCCGCGAAGAACTGCACTTCGACGAGGTGCTCGCCGTTCTCGATGAACAGGTGCCGCGTTCTCAGGTCGATCGAGCGTCCTTTGAGGCCCGGTTTGTGCAAGGGCGGGATCGTGTGCGTGTACTCGGTCTCGTATCCCTTTCGGCCGCTCAGCTGGACCGGGCGATTGATCAGGATGCGAGGGTCCTTGTACAGGTGGGACAGATGATCTTCCATGAGGCTCCGGGCGTCCGGATGGCGTCCGCCCGCGTTCGCGCGCGGGGACGAGCGGACCACCAGCATCGGATTGAGCGTCCCCGAAGCATTGCGGGGACCCTCGATCAGCACCTGCGCGTAGCGCTCGATCCGGCCGGTCTCCTCACGCAGACTCCAGTCCGCGGGGTATTCGAACGTTAGGCGAAGAGCCGGTGAGGTGCCGCGGTAGACCGAATAGACTCCGCTGGTCGCGGCGGCACGCTTGCCTGGTTTAACGGTGAGCGACCACCACACGGCAAGCCCGGCGAGAGCGGCCAAAAGAACCAGGAACACCGGCAAGCGTCTCATCTCAATACAGCGCGTCGATGAAGGCCCGAAGAGCCGCTTCGCCCTGCAGGGCGACCTGATAGGCGGTCTCGAGCTCCTGTTCGAGCACGGTGTCGATGGGGAGGAAGTCCGAGCGGACCTTATCCCAGTACACGGCCTCGTTCCAGAACGCCGTAAACTCGATATCGACCGTGCTGTTGGTGTTGTCCTGTATCGAGCCGTCCAGGAACTGCTGGAAATGCGTCCCTTCGTGCACGAGCACGGCCGCCAGAAGACCGCTGTCCTCGCCGATGAAGTCGGGATTGAACTGGATCGTAGGCACAGGAACGGGTGTGTTGGGAGGTGTCTGCCCGGCGATCGTGCCAAAACATGCGATGGCTCCCTCGCAATCCCCTCCCGTGTCGAACAGCGCCGCGGCACCGAACGTGATCGAGATGCCCTTGGCGAAAAGGTCGTCGGTGATGGAGCTTGCGATCGAATCCTGGATCAGCTCGAATGCGGCCAGGAGCTTGGGACCTCCCGTACCGCTGATGTTCGTCAGGTCGCTGTCCGGCCAATTGGTCCACACGTCTTCGCCGCGTTCGATGAACGTGAACGACCGTGTCGTGACGCCGCCTCCGCCACTTCCACCGGAAGAACCGCCGCCACTCCCTCCGGTCCCGCCTCCGCCGGTGCCGCCCGAGGAGCCCCCCGAACCACCACCGGATCCGCCGGTGCCACCTCCGGACCCACCTCCGGACCCGCCGGTGCCGCCTCCGGACCCGCCGCTCGATCCACCCGAACCCCCCGCACCCCCACCCCCCGCTGATCCCCCGGGCGTCGGGACCACGGGCGGTACCGGTGGCGCGAAAGCGACTGGGGCGGCCTCTCCGGAGGGGCCCATGGCGAGCATGACAGGGGCTCCCTCCTCGATCATCCCGCCGAGCCGTTCGGCGATGATCCTGAAATCGCTATCGGTCGCGTCCACCACCCGATAGCGGAAGAGCCGCTCGGTGATGTTGAGCCCGAGCAGGCGGTTGATGGCGTCGGTGTCGCCGGCATTGAGGTAGGAGCCCGTTTCGGCGCGTTTGGCGAACTGGCCCTTACGAATGGCGTCCATGTTGATGAGCGCCTCGGAATCCTCGCTTTGACGGACCAGGCGCATGTACGTGGGCACGGCCAGACCCGCAAGGGCGGCGAGGATGAGGCCGACGACGAGCGCCTGGACCAGCGTGAAACCCGAACGGTCAGTTCGCACGGGAGTCGTGGAGCACATGGTCAAGGTTCCTGCGGGCGTCCTCCGATTGCGGGTCGAGCTGGAGCGCGCGACGGAAGAGCTCTTCGGCCTCCCCGCCCTCTCCGGCCGCGGCCGTAACGCAACCGAGATTGTTGAGATACCGTGGATTCTCGGGATCGAAGGCCGTCGCTTTGCGGAGCGCGGCGGCGGCCGCGGCCGTGTTGCCCGATCGCAGGAGCGCGACTCCCAGGCGGTCCCAGATCTCGGGTGAGGAGGGGTTGTTCTTGGCCGCTTCGCGCAGGAGCTCTACGGCGGACGTCAGATCTCCGGCGGAGATCAGGGACTCGGCGAGATTGACCCGTGCGCCTTCATGCAGCGGGTCGATCTTGAGGGCGGATCTCAGAGCTCCCGCGGCGCGCTCGTGCTCGCCGGAGGCCGCCAGGGCGGCTCCGTAATTGCAGAGAACATCGGCGTTGTCGGGCTCGAGCTCGGAGGCGCGCCGAAGCTGCTCGACCGCCTCTGTCACGCGGCCCTCGAGCAATGCCGCTTTACCGGCTTGGAAGTGTCCGACGGCTTTTCGTTTGTTCTCCAGCGATTCGGCGGTCCCGGTGAGGATCCAGTCGACATCCGAACGCGCGATGCGTGTGGAGCCGTGGCGCAGCTCTAGGCGCAGATACCCCTCCTCCTCGCTCGTGCTGAGCGCTTCTATCCTGCGGCCGCTCTTGAGCCCGACCAGATCGGCGTGCGCTGGTAAGGCGATGGAGATCATGGCCAAGCCGAGCGCGAGCGCCGCCGGTACCGACAGTGGCGCGGCCGGTCGTCGGATCAGTAGCGGCTGACCAGGTCGCCGGGACGGACGTCGCCGTTGGACCATTCGGGCAGGACGAGCGCTGCGGAAATGTCGCCGCGAACCTTCTGGACGACGGCGCGGGCGACGAGCTTGTCGTCCCGGAGGATATTGACGACGTCGTTGTTCTTGATGCCGTCACCGGAACCGGCGTTGATGACGATGAATCCGTACACGGCGTTGACGTGCTGCACCTGCGCGGCTCCGCCCGAGGATCTCCGTACGACGATATCGCCGAGTTGAACGGCTCCCGTGCCGGACTGTGGCACCGCAGGGCCCGTCCCCGCATAGGCCGGCCTGAAGGAAGAGTCGACGGACGACTCGGCGGGCTTCTCGGTCTCGAGCTTCTTGATCGCCGCGACCAGATCGTTCTTGTCGGCTTCGAGCGAGTCGATCCGTCGCAGGAGATCGGTGATCTTGCGGTTCTTGTCCTCGATCTCCTTGCGCAGGGACGAGCTCTCCCCTACGGCCGAATCGAGCTGGCGCTTCTGGGCCTCGTTGATGCTCTGCTGGTTGCGGACCGCGGCCTCCATTTCGGAAACCTTGTCCACCAAGCGCTGCTCGAGGTCCGTCTTCTGTTTGAGAAGGTCCGAGATGGTGGCTTCCTTCTCAGCGAGCTCGATCATGCGGTTGGAGAGCTCGAGCTCTTTCTGGACGCGGAGACGTTTTTCTTTGTCGCGCGAGACGTTCAGTGAGACCAGCAGCAGGATCGCGATAAGAGCAGCCGCACCCGGCAGGAAAACAGCCCAGAACTTCTTGTTGCCCATGATCAGCGCATCTCCGAGGGTATGATAACGTCGATTAACATATCGGAAACGGGGTCAAGATTCAACCGTTTCATCAATCTCGGCCGGTAGCCAGGATCTGACGCAAACCATTGCCGTCGGCGGCACCGATATCGACCGTGACGTCCATGACGGCGTCCCCGTCGATGTCCAGCTGATAGGGGGCCGGGTCGGTGCCGGCCAGGAGATAATTGGCTCCGATGTTGTTGCGGATGCGCCAGCGGGCGTCCACCACACCCGCCTGGGCGCGGTAGTAGGCCTGTGTGTGCAACGCGCCGACCCCTTCGCGGAGGCGCCGATACTGATAGCCGACACTGAGGGCCGCTGCCGCAAGAAGGGCCGAGGCGATGATCAGGATGATCGTGATCGTCAGGGCGATGCCCCGTTCCCCGAGGAGGCGCGGTTTCACGCCTTCACCATTTCGGCCACGGCGACGCTGGAGCGGACCGTCTGGTCCACCGGCGGGCTCCCCTCGTTGGTGATGATCGTGATCTGCAGGACGTTGGCCGCACCCGTCGCTGAAGGATTGAGCATCGCGAAGCCGCTTCCAGGGCGGACCCGCAGGTCCGGCTCGACATCGGGATCCCCGCCGCCGACATCGCCCGCCTCCACGGCCGCCTGGGTCCACCGGAGGCGGGAGCCGATCACCCGGTATTTGAACCACACATCATCAGCGGTGTTCTCCGGGGTGCGGTTGGGATCGGTCCTGAGCTTGATCTGGTTGTTGCCCGCATCGAAAACGATCTGATTGGCGGCCTTCGTGCGTCGTATGATCGCTTCGAGCGCCAATGACGGGGTGACCACTCGAACGTCGTTGTTGATCATCCCGTTGAGGAAACGCTGGGCGGCTACATAGACGCCCGAGGCTCCGGCCATCACCAAGCCGAGCAGGACCATGGCGATCATGAGCTCGACGAGTGTATAACCACGGCGGCTCATGGCTCGGTCCACTCGACACGAACCGTCGCGCGGCGATAATCGTCGGTTTCCCCGGCTCCGTCGGCATTGACCGCCACCACCGTCCATTGGCGGTCGTATCCGACTCCGTTGAGAGTGATCGTGCCGTCCGAGGTCGGTCCACCCGGGCTGAGCGGATTACCCCCTGCCCCCCACCAATCCTGGCGGACGGCCTCGCGCAGGATCTCATGGCGCTCAGCCGCAAGATAGTGCGCGGTGTTATTGCCCGGCGTTACCGCTCTGCTGGCGTTGGCGAACGCCGATAGGACTCCGGCAGCGGCCACCGCGAACAAGATGGCCGCCAGGGTGATCTCCAGGAGCGTAAAACCCTCGATCCTGCGCGGATCAGGCATGATCGACGCGCCTTTTCTCGAGCGCCTCAAGACGCGCGGTCAACTCCTCGTTCTCGGCCTGCAGCTGTTGAAGCGCGGCCGTGAGCACCGCCAGGGTGTCCGTGAGACTGAGGTGTTTACCATCGCCCGAAAGCACCTGCGTCGGGGACTCTTCGGCCACAGGACCCAGATGCGCGGTGTCCGGAGCGGACTTGTAGCGGTAGGTGTACAACGGTGTCGATCGAACGTCCCGCAACAGCGAGGCCCGCTCATCGGGGCCGACAGCACGAATATCCGACTTGAAGGCCCTGGAGCTGTAGTTGAAGAACGTCGTATAGGCGGCGGGCCCGTTGACCTCCAGCAGCCAATCGTCCGGCGCCGGCAGGGGATTGATCTCGCCCAGGTTCTCGTCTCGGTCCATGCCGATGCCCACCCAGGTCACGTAACCGAGGGCGTTAAGGATCGGATCGACGATGCCCAGATGGACCTCGTCCCCTTCGATCCGCAGCAGCGTGTACACATCGTCGGCAAAATTGGTCTGCGTGGTCATCGAGCGGCGCGCTCCGAAGAACGCCTGCTTGCCGGTGTCCAGCGGCAAGCCCGCGTTATGCGCCGACTCCCCGTAAGCATAGACCCAATCGGTGATGGAGGTGTCCCATTCAAAAGCGTAGAAGTTACGCGTCTTGATACGGGTGTGGACCGTCAAGAGCGAGTTGACCGCGGCATTGTTCCCGATGGCCACCTGGCCGGCGGCGTTGATGCGTAAGCCGTCGTCACCGTACGGTCCACGGTTGGGCGCGACGCGAAGAAGCGTATTGGTCAGCGTCGCCGCTCCATTGACGGTGACGTCCCCGAAGATCGTGGCCGACGCGGCGTTCGCCGTATAGGGGTTCTCGATACGCACGCCGCGGGTCGCCGAGGCCGTCGCGTGCTCACCCCATCTGGAAGGATAGCGGGTGTCGATGGTCACTTCTTCGGCCTGGGCCGCGGACGCGACGATGCATGCGAGGAACGCCAGCGGTATCCCGTGGAGTCGGGCGCGGGGTCTCATCGCTCGAGCGCCTCCAGGCGCTCGCTCAGGCCGCGTTGGCGTTTCGCCAGCTCGGACACCGACACCGCCAGCGCATAGGCCGCCTGGTTGACGTCCACCGTCGTTGGATGAGAGGTGATCAGGATGGGCGGCGACTCCTCGGCGATATAGCCGGTGTGTCTTTTGGCGTTCTCCGGTTCCGCTTGGTAGCGGTAAGTGTAGAGAGGCGTCCGGGACATCTGCTGATAGATCCGATCGGACTGCTCGGGCCCCAAGGGGGTCAGGTCGGTCTTGGCCGAGGCCGAGCTCAGCATGTCCCAGGCCTGAGCGCGCGCTTTTTTGGGCGCCGCCGTGCCGCCGACGATGAGATTGTGCAGGTTCGTGTACCCGTTCGGATCGAACTGATCGCCGTTGATGACCACCGGACCTTCAAATGCGCCGACCTTGGCCTCGTTCTGAAAGACGATGGGGTCGCCGTCGATGTAAACGTAGGTGAAACGCAGGCTGACACCAGGCTGTCCCGTCACCCCGGCCAACCCATTGCGGGCGTCGAACGGGCTGAAGTTCTGATGAAGGACCTCGGCAAGCGTACCCGTATAGGGGTTGGCGAGGTTGTTGTAGCCGTGGAGGATGAGCGTATTGACCTGACCGCGTACATCCAGCGGGGCATCGGGAGCGGTCGTGCCGATACCGACCCGATCGGTCGTTTCGTTGACGTAGAACAAGCTCGTACCGCCTGCGTTGCGCACATTGAGCGAATCCCGGACGATCAGGCCGCCGCCCGATGTGCCGACCTGCCAGCCGTTGAGGTCGTTGTTGGCGATGGTGAAGGTGCCGAGCAACTGGAACCCGTTGACGGCGATGTTGCCGGCGCTGCCGACCTGCAGCGCGCCCGTCACGCGGACGTCCCTGAAATCACCGTCGGGAGAGGGATAATAAGTGACCACATCGACCACCTCGCCGGCCCCGACGGGTCGCGGCGCCAAGAAAGCCAGCAACAGAAGGACGGATAGGCCTCGCGATGCCCGGCTCATCACACCCCCGCCTCCCCTGCTCGGGATTCGAGCGCCGTGATCCGCTCGCGCAGCTGGTCGTTGCGTTCGGAAGCGGCGATGATCGCGGACCAGAGATAGGCCAGCAGATCCTGCAGGGAGACCCGGTCTCCGGAGGCGTTGAGCACCTCCTTCGGGGATTCTTCGGCGATCGGACCGATACGCAGAGGCGCCTGAGGGTCGTCGGTCTTGTAACGGTACGTGTAGTACGGCAGGGTTTCGATCCGATCCAGACGAGCGCGGTGCTGCTCCGGCGACTGAAGGGTCAGCGCGGTCTTCGCTTCCCTGGAGCTGGTGACGTCGAGGCCGGCGGCGGCGATAGAGCCGTTCACGAAGAGCTTGTAGGCGTTGTTGGCGGCGTTCCATCCGGCGTCCGTCGGTGAAGCCCCGATAAGAACGTTGCCGGACGAGCGGCCGGGAGCGCCGCTATTGAGGACGAGCTTGATGTTGGCTTTGATATACACGGGTTGCCACGCGTTGAAATCGTCCCTGTTGGCGATGTAGCCGTGGACCGGAGGCGTCGCGGGGTCGGTCGTGCCGAGGAAAAGAGCTCTTTCGGAGAATCGGGGCGCGACATTGTATCCGCGCCGCGCGAAGATATCTCCGTTGATGTTGAGGTCGGCCAGACGCTCGATCGGATAGCTCTCGGGGCTGTTGAAGCCGATGTTGGTCCAGTGCAGACCGCCCCAGTAATTGTAAGGCAGCACCCGGAGAGTGTCGCCATCGGCGATCAGGCGCTCCTCGATGACGGTGTTACCGTTCGCTGAGGCAAGATCGCCGTACAACGTGAGCGAGCCCGTGGCGGCGTTGGCGGGAACGCCGGCGCCGGTGGGGGCGATCCCGACCGTCAGGGAATTGAGCGCCGTGACATCGCGATAGAGACCGGACGGCGAGGAGTATTCGGTGGAACGCTGGAGGGTTTCCGCCGAAGCACCGGCGGCTGCGGAGAGCATCATCACGAGGACCATCAGGGGCACTCTCATGGCGCTCCGCTCAGTAAGAACCGGACTCGGTGACGTTGCCGTCCTGATCGATGGTGAACTGTTTGTTGCCGGCGTTCCCGCGCGAGGCGGTGGCCGTGAAGGCCGTGCCCGCTCCCGTGGACGTGACGGAGATCGTGTTGTAGAACTCCGTGTCCAGATCGACGTTCAGATTATTATTGATATCGCCGAGCGTGCTGTTGGTGCCGTCGGGCGCGGGCCAGAAGCGTCCTTGATTGAGCCGATAGATCCGCTGGCCCATGCGGATCACATTGAGATTGGCGACCGCCTCGTTGGAGCGGGCCTGTTCGATCGTGCGCGAGAAGTTCGGTACGGCCAAACCCGCCAGCACCGCGATGACGACGATCGCGATGAGGACCTCTGTGAGCGTGAATCCCGGACGGTTGCGCATCTAAAGCCCAAAGCTCACGGCCGCGCCCGGAAGACCGGACCGACCGTGAGCTGGGACCTCGGACTTGCGTTTAGGCGAATACGCCCGTACCGCCGACGACACCGGCCTGATTGATGGTAACGGTACTCGTACCATCACCGCCGTTGACCGCGTTACGGGTCGCTGTGACCGTGAACGTGGCCGCCGCCAGACCGCCGAGCGCATAGGTGAAGTGCGCCGTCTGACCGCCGCCGCCCGTGTTGGGGTTGAAGTCGATGTTCGCGAACGTCGCGCCGACGTACGTGTTGTTCTGCGCGAAGTACCGCAACATCGAAGCGCGCGTCGCCGAGAGGTTCTGGATCGCCTCAGCTCGACGTGAGCGCTCGACCGTACCCTGGAACATCGGCACGGCCAGACCCGCCAGGACCGCGATGATGATCACGACGATCAGGATTTCGATCAGCGTGAAACCGCGATTATTAAACCTTTTATTATGATGCTTGATATCCATGTTTTGCTTCTCCCCCCTGTTGATGACTCCCCGGTAAACTGGTACTTTAAGCAAAATTATACCGTACGGATTTGTAAGAATCAAACTTTTTAAAAATATTTTAGAACGCCTTATTTCACAACGGTGCTCAGACTGAAGATCGGCAAAAAGATCGCGACCACCAGGAAACCGACCAGCGCGCCGATGAACACCAGGATGACCGGTTCGATGAGCGTGCTGATACGGCCGATGAAGGTGTCGACGCGGTCCTCATAGTACTTGGCGACACGGGACATCATGTCCGGAAGCCTCCCGCTCTCCTCTCCGATCATGATCATATCCACCATCATGGGCGGAAAGAGGCTGTTCTGAGCAAGTGCCCCGGACAGGGACTTGCCCTGCTGGACATCGTGGCTCACGTTCAGGAGGGCGGCCTGATAGACCGTGTTGCCGGAGATCTGAGAGACGATCTCGATGCTCTTGAGCAGGTTGACGCCACTTTTGATCAAGGTCGCCAGGTTGATCGAAACGCGCGCCAGGATCCCATCGCGGACGAAGCTCTCGAAGAGCGGGATCCGCAGGACCGTGCGGTCGCGGAAAGCCCGGCCCGCCGGGGAATCCAGGTAGCGCTTGGCGAAAAAGCCCGCCACGAGCAAAGCCCCGAAGATCGGCAGGAAATAGACCCTAAGGAAGTCGCTGATGCCGATGACGACCACGGTGATCGCCGGCAGCTTGGCGTTGAACATCTTGAACAGCTTGGAGAAGATCGGGATGATCTTGAGCAGGAACACCAGCACCGCCCCGATCGCGATGGCGATCAGCACCGCCGGGTAGACCATCGCCGAGACAAGCTTCTTGCGGAGGTTCATGTTGGCCTCGAGATTGGTGGCCAACTGGTCCAGCACCAGCGGCAGATTGCCGCTCGTCTCTCCGGCCTCGATCAGGTGGATCCACAGAGGCGGAAAGATCTTGGGGTGTCTCGACAGGCTGTCCCGCAAGGACGTTCCGGAACGGATGTCGTGCTTGACCTTCTCGAGCGCTTCGAGCAGGCGCAGGCTGTTGACCTGATTGGCGATGATCTCGATGGACCGCAGTAGCGGGATACCCGCGTCCAGGAGCGTCGCTTCCTGACGGATGAAGAAAAGAAGGTCTTCGGACTTGACCTTGCGGTGCTTTCTCTTGGCCTTGGTCTTGCGCTGGCTGTCCGAGGATAGCGGTGTCAGGCGTGTGACGATGAGATCGCGGCTCTGCAGGATCCTCACGGCCGAGCTTTCGGAGGCCGCCTCTTGAACGCCGGCTACGACCTTGCCTTGGGCGTCCCGGGCCTGATAACCGTAGACGGGCACGGGGACTACCAGCCGGCCATGGTGACCCGCAGGACTTCCTCCAGCGAGGTCTCGCCGATGGCGACCTTCTTATAACCGCTATGCTCCAGCGTCACCATGCCTCCGCGGACCGCGGCGGCCATGATCTCCGTCGAAGAGGCCTTGCGGAGAGCCAATTGCTCGATCTCCTCGTTCATGGTCATGACCTCGATGATCGCTCGCCTTCCGCTGTAGCCCGTCCGGGAGCAGGCGTCACAACCCTTGGGTCCGTAGATCGTCTTGACGTCCCGCAGGCTCTCGGGCAGCTTGGAGCGCGCGATGTCCACCGGGACCTTGCAGTTGGGGCACAGACGGCGGACGAGGCGTTGCGCGATGACCAATAACAGCGACGAGGTGACGAAATACGGCTCGATCCCGATATCGATGAGACGGTTGATGGCTGAGGGCGCGTCGTTGGTGTGGAGCGTGCTGAACACCAGGTGCCCGGTCAAAGCCGCCCTCACGCAGATCTGCGCGGTCTCGAGGTCGCGGGTCTCACCGACGAGCATGACGTCCGGGTCCTGACGCAGGAACGAGCGCAGTCCGCTGGCGAAGGTCAACCCGATCGACGGCTTGACCTGGACCTGGTTGATGCCGACCATCTGATACTCGACCGGATCCTCGATCGTCGTGATGTTGATGCCGGGACTCTTGATGTCCGTCAGTGCGGCGTAGAGCGTCGTGGTCTTACCGCTGCCGGTCGGACCCGTAAGGAGCACCATCCCGTGCGGGCGGTTGATCGCTTTGCGGAACAGCGTCAACTCCCTTTCATCGAAGCCCAGCGCCCCGAGGTCGACCGAGACCGCCGAGCGGTCGAGGATACGGATGACCATTTTCTCGCCGTGCACCGTCGGGATCGTCGAGACACGGAAATCGATGGTCCTCCCCTCGATCGCCGCCCTGAAACTGCCGTCCTGCGGCAGGCGCTTCTCGGCGATGTCCATCTTGCAGAGGATCTTGAGGCGCGAGATGAGCGGCAGCAGCATGGATTTGTCCGGCGGCGGGATCTCCTGCAGCACACCGTCGATGCGAAAGCGTATGGTGACCTTGTTCGGATACGGTTCGATATGGATGTCACTGGCGCGCTGCTTGATCGCCTGCCGGATCATGAGGTCGGTCAGCTTGATGACCGGACCCTTCTCGGCGCTGGCGACGATGTCGTCCAGGGAGAGCTTGTCCTCGGAGTCCTGGGCGAACACGATCTCGCGGTCCAGGTACGAGGCCTCGATGGCGCTCTTGAGCATCCCGCCCTCGCCGTAGAACTCCCCGATCGAATGCTCGAGGTCCCCCTTCATCGCGATGACGCGGTTGATGTGGAGACCCGTGATCTTGCGAAGGTTGTCGATGAGCAGCACGTCCGTCGGATCCGAGAAGGCCACGGTCAGGGACTGCCCCGTGCGGGTCAACGGCAGGATCAGGTGCTTGCGGGCGAGCTCCTCCGGGATGAGCTTCTCTAGGGATTGGTCCGGGGCGGGTTTGAGCAGACCCTTGTCCCGGGAGACGAACGGGACATTGAGCTGTTTGGACAGGGATTCGATCAGTTCGCGTTCGGTGATGTGCCCGAGCTTGAAGAGGATCGTGCCGACGGCGTCGCTCGAACCCTTTTTCTGCAGGTCCAGCGCCTTGACCAGCTGCTCTTGGGAAATGAGCCCTTCCTTGAGGAGGATCTCGCCGAGCTTCAGGTGCTGGCGGGTCGACATGCCGGCTAGCGGCGCTCCGCGGGCGACGGCGCGAAGGCGTCGAGCGAGGAATTCATCTCCGATTCCATCTTGGGGGTCAGAGCCTTGCGGGCCGCATCCTCGATGAGCTTCTTCTCGTCATGCTCGATGGGCAGCGCCGATCTCATGCGCACTTCCAGCGGATCCAGGTGCATGTTGAGCTCGTTCTCCTGGAAGGAGTCGAGCATGCGCTTGACCGCAAGATCGCGTCCGTCGGCCGTGGCGCTGTCGGCGGCCAAGCTGTCGTAGTGCCGCACGATGTGCGGCGTGATAAAAATGAGGAACTCCCTGTTCTTTTCGTTGGAGCTCTTGTACTTGAAAGCGTTGCCAAGGAGCGGCAGGTCCCCGAGGCCCGGGATCTTGCGGTTGGTCACGATCACGTCGTTGTCTACGATGCCGGCCAGCACGAGCGTCTGGTGGTCCTTGACCCGCACGGTCGTGCGGACCGTCCGCGTCGTCGGCTCAAGGAAATCGTCCGGGAAGAAGTTGGAGGCCGCCACGGTCGTGATGGACGGCTGCAGGAACAGACCGACAGTGCTGTCCTCGTTGACCTGCGGCGTGATCTTGAGCGTGATGCCGGTATCGGCGGTCACGGCCTCGCCGACCGTGAAGGTCGTCAGCGACTGCGACGTCACGAGGGTGGATTTCACGCCGACGACGGTCTTGGTGACGAGCTTGAAATTGGCCGCTTCGTTGTTGAGGGCGAGCACGCGGGGACGCGCCAGGACCTTGGTGTCGGACTGGCTGGTGATCAGGCGGAGTACGGCCGAAAGTTCTTGGGCGCTGAGCACGCCCAGCTCGATCGACGGGCGGCCGCCGAAATTGCCCAGGACGTCACCGTCGTCGTTGACGTCCGGGATGTTGGTGGTGTTGGTGATCGGATCGATGATATTGGTCGCCTGATTGCCGCGGAAAGGCCCCTCGAAGAACGGGAAGCTCGTGCTCTGGCGCGGACCCGAAAAGGACAGGAGGCGTCCGTTGGTCCCGCCCCAGTCGACGCCGTGGTCCTCGAGCAGACCCTTGCGGACCTCCATCATCTGCACCTCGAGCATGACCTGCTGGGCGGGCACATCGATCTTCTGCAGGACCTTCTCGATCTCCTGGAGCTTCTGAGGAGAATCGGTGACGATCAGGCTGTTGGTATTGACGTCCACGGCGACCTTGCCGAATTCCGACAGCAGGCTCGAGACGATCTTGTCCGCGCCCCTCTCGGCCATCAGGTTCGTCTTTTCTTCCTTATCCTCGTCCTTCTTCTCGGCGTCATCGGCGGACTTGACCACGCTGACGACCTCGGGACTCGGCAGATCATCGATGACGCTCTTACCACCGACGTCCATCGGCGAGATCGACAGCCGGGTGTACTTGAGCTTGAAGATCCGCGTCTGCAGACCGCCGGGAGAGGCCCCGGGACCCGCGGCCGACTCGGCGCTCTCGACCGACGGGAACACGACGAACACGCCCTTCTTCTTCTCGTAACGCAGGTTGTTGGCGCTCATGATGCCGTCGAGGGCGTCGTCGATGGGTACGTTCTCGAGGAACACGGTGACCTTGCGCGATTCGACGTCTTGGCTTGCGACGAAATTGAGACCGGACTGCTCGGAGAGGATCTTGAGCACGTCCTTGAGCGGGGCGTTGTCGAACTCCATCGAGATCAGGGAACCGCCGAGCTCGTCGGCTGCCAGGGTGGTCGCGGGGACGGGCAGGATCAGAGCGGCCGCCAGGAGAAGGGCCAGAGCACGCTTCATGACTTGATCTTCCTTTTTCTTAGATAAAATTCCTGCCCTTTATAGCGCATTTTGACACCTTCGCGGCTAATGTCAAGGATTTCGATGCCGTTCAGGCGCCCGCCGATCTTGACGATCTTGCCGCTGACGATGGCCCGAGGCTCCGCCGTGTTCCAGACGACGCCCTCCAGGGTGAGGCCCATGGCCCCGATCTCGTCCTTGACGCTCGAAACAGAGGTCGTCTCATCGAACGGGTCACGGTGGGCCCGGCCGGTATATTGGGCCGCCGAAGAGGGCGTTTGCTGACACGTGAGGATCAGCGCGCAGACGGCCGCCGTCCGCAAGCCTATTGTCCGGGTCATTCAGCGCCTCCCGCCCACTCGATGTCCGAGCCCGCGGGAACGGCGCTCCGGTCCTCCGCGACGGGCGCTCCGGGCACCAGATGGGCCGAAGAGCCGGCATCGCGCGCGTACTGAACGGCATTGCGGGCGTGCGCAAGACGGGCAGGGTCGACCCCCTCCATCGACGCGATGCGCAGTGTGGTGGGGTCCCAAGAGCCCTGAGAGACCAAAAGGCCGTTGACGTCGAAAGCCACGGCCGTACCGTCATTCCGGAGGTACAGGTTGTCTCCGGTGGCGAAACGCACCCAGTACGACCCGTCCGCGTACACCTGCAACTCCGCGCCTTGGTAGTTCACGAACCGAACTTCTTCCCGCTCCCCGCCCCGCTGGTCGCCGTCGATGGGACCCGCCGTGAGCGCCGCCGATGCGTTTCCGAGCAGAAAAGGGACCATGAACAGCGACAGCACGCTCCGTCTCATGCGGCCGCCTCCCGTTGCGGATAGAAGAAGCTCACGAACAGCGTCGCCTTGAGCGGGCCGCCGCCGTCCGCCTGACGCTGCTGCTCGGGGATGGTCTCCAACCGCGCGGAGTTGATCTTGATGAAGGGCTCGGAGCTCTCGATCCGCGCTACCCACGCGCCGAAATCATGATATCCGACGCGGGCTTCCAAGCGGAGCGAGGAGCGCCAGTGCTCTCCGATCTTCTCGTCCCCCATCGGAGCGACGGTGATGAGGGTGATCGAGGAATCGGCCGCGATCCTGTTCATCTCCTCGATCAACCAGGAGATCTCGCGGCGCTGCGGAACGGCGCCTTTGTAGGCCGCAAGGTTCTTCTCGACGCCGATGATCTGATAGAGCAGTTCCTGCCTGCGGGTCTCGGTAGCGGCTTGGGCCGAGAGGACGCGCCTTTTCTTGTCCACGGGGTCGAACACCAGCGTGCGGGAGAGCAGGAGGCCGGCCATGACCACGGCCAGGACCACCGCGACGGCCTTGGGTTTGGAGGATTCGGGGATCGTGATCATCGGAGCTTGTTCTTGGCCTCTCGTGAGGTGCAGACGACGGTGAACTGCGTCCGTGTCGTATCCAGCATCGCGACCTTCTGCACGGACGAGATCTTGATCTCGTCAAAACCCCTCAAGAACTGCGGACTGTCCTTGAGAGTGGCTACGTACTTGTTGGCGATGGCCAGCTCACTGCCCGGTTCGGCCGAAAGGATCAGGCCTTCCACGGTCAACGCCTGATAGGTCCGGCCTTCGGCCCCCTCACCGTCGGCGTAGGCCAGGACGGTGACCTTGATCTCCGGCGGGGTCAGGCGGGCCAGCTCATTGAGCTTGTCGGTCAGGTGGACACGACGGCCGATCAGCGCGTCATAGAACTCCGCGTCCTTCCGGAGCGTCTCGAGCTTGGCGTTGAGCTCATCGGGACCGAGCGATGCCAGCGGGGTCTGTGGCGTGTTGAGGCGCTGCGCGCTCAGAGCCCTTTCTTTTTGTCCGAGATCGCCGCCGGCCACCAGCCGAAGGACAACGATCACGATGAAGACCGCCAACGCCGCGAACACGGCCAACTTCTTGAGAAGCTCCTTTTCCTCATCGGCCGACAACACCAACGGCGCGGCGGCGCCCGAACGCTTGCGGTCGGCGGGGATCAGGTTGAGCTTGGTCTGGGCCGCAGCGAACGGTTTGAGGGCCGCGCCGCAGGCGATGGCCAGGCCCGATGAGTACGGCTGGTCCTTGGACAGGTTCTTGAGCGGGTTGAGGGTCTGCACCGGGACCTCGAGCTCGGTCTTCACGAGCTTGGTGAAGGTATCCTCGTCGGAGCCGCCCAGCAGATAGAGCGCGGCCAATCGCACCTCGCCGAGCGTCTTGGCGAAATAATTGAGGGACAACCGCAGTTCTGACAGGAACGCCTGCTGTTCGATGCCGCTGTCGCCGCGGGTGACCAGCGAGAACGAGCGCGTCATCAGGAGGGACTGGCCTTTGACCAGAAGGATCATCGCCTCACCGCTGTCGCCGCGATCGAGGACCGCGTACGTTTCGGGGAACGGGGTCGCGGTCTGCATGCGGATGAGCCTCGCCAGCGATACGGACGCCGGTTCCGCCGAAGAGGCCCTCAGGGAGTGGCGCTCCACCGCCTCGACCAGGCGTTCCGCGGATTGGATCTTGGCGGCCGCGAAGAACACGGACAGCCTGCGGCGGGCGCGGTCCAGCTGGGTCTTGCAGTCGGTGTAGACTTCGGTGAGGTCGAAAGGCACGTACTTTTGGGCCTCGAAACGCACCGCCTGCTTCCATTCCCTGCGCGGCAAAGGAGGCATGTCGAAAGAACGTACGACGCAATCCCTTTCGCTCAAGGACAGGTCGCAGACACTGCGTGAGATCCCCGAGCGCGACAACGCCGACGATACGGCATCGACCAACGAGGCGCTGGGTTCGCCGGACACAGGGTCCGCATGCGACTCGGAAGCGGAGCGCGCCAACTGCGCGACACCGAACTGCTGGCGGATCTCGGCCAGGTGGACCTTGTGACCGTCGCTGTAGACGCCGAAACCGACGGATGAGCGGATCTCGATGGGCATGGTCGTTGAGCCGGCCTCAGGAGCGGCCGGCGCCGCCCTCCTGAGCGTCGTCCTCTTCCTCGTCGTCAGGGTCTTCGGCCGCCCCGTCCCCGATGCCCGGCTCCTCGAGGCCCGGCGTCTCCTCCAGACCGCGGAAGAACTCCTCGGGCGTCATGGACCTCAACTGGTCCTTGAACTTCTCGACATCTTCCTCGGAGATCGTCTCCGACATCTTGGGGCACTTGGCCAGGACCTTCTCCTCGATGAAGATCGGGCACTTGACCCGGACGGCCAGCGCCAGCGAGTCGGACGGACGCGCGTCGATCTCATAGGAGATCTCGCCTTGACGCAGGTGAAGGATCGCGTAGTAGCTGTTCTCTTTGAGATCGCTGACGACGATCTTCTCGATCGTCACGCCGATCCGTGAGAAAACGTTCACAAAAAGATCGTGGGTCAAAGGCCTCGGGAACTTCTCGCCCTGGAGCTCCAGGGCGATCGCGTTACCCTCATGGACTCCGATCCAGATAGGCACCAGATGTTTCTTTTCCACATCCTCAAGAACGACAACGTATTGCGGAAGTGGGTACAGGGAGACAATAGACGAGATGCGGGCTTCTTTGGCCATAGATAGGTCTATTCTAGTAAGGCTGTTATCAATATTCAAGGAAGAAGCTCTAAGCCTTTGCATCGTCGCTCGTTGCGACCGACCAGAGGCCCTTCCGCCCCCCGCGGGCTTCCCGCTCCGCGCGGTCCAGTCGTTTTTGGCGCGCGATATCGGGCCGGTAAGCCCTGGCTTCCGCCAAACCCTCCCGGACCAGTGTCTCGTTGATGAAAACCCCCTGCTCATCATAGACATACCTGAGGAGCCGGCCGTAACGGTCGTATTCGGAGACGTCTTTCTCCAGGCGGACGCGCTTCCCGCCGATGAGCTGCCTGAGGCGTGAGCCCGCCTCGCGGCCGTAGGGTTCCGCGATATCGTCCCAGGGACGGTATTCCGGGGCGTCGACGCCGATCAGCCTGACGCGATGTCCTTGCCGGGTCTCGAACGTATCCCCGTCGATGACGCGACGAACCTCGGCGGTTTCAGCCGAAGCTCCGGAGAGGCTCAGAAGAAGAGCTGCCAGGCACAACGCCAACGGGCGCGCCGGTCTACGCACCGAGCACCTGGCGGGCGTGCTTGAGGCGATTCGGCAGCGACGGGTGCGTGTAGAAGACCCGCTCCTCCCACGCGGGCGGCGAAGGATGCGCCAGGTTGAGCTCGCAGAGCTTGGTCAGCGCCGAGAGGGCGGTCGGCAGCGAGCGCTGTCTCCGGAGAGCGTAAGCGTCCGCTCTGCGTTCGAGCCATCGGGAAATGCCGTTGATCAGCGGAAGACCGAGAAGCTCCGCGATATACAAAGCCAGCAGGAGCAAAGGGGCCTGCGCCGGATCACGGAGATCGATGCCGACCTGGTCGGGCGACCAAACGATCGAGCGGTCGACCACCCACATCAACAGGAAGATCGACACGACGCTCCAGAGCGACTGCCAGAAGATATGCCGCTCCCGGTCGTGCGCGATCTCGTGATGGAGAACGAACTCGATCTCTTCCGCGGAGAACGCCCGGAGCAGCGTGTCGGACAGAACGATGCGACGGGTGGGGCCCAGACCCATGACCGCGGCATTGGCCCGCCGGGAGATCCTGGACAGATCGATCTGACGCAGATCAACGCGTCTCAGCCCCGCTTCCCCGCAAAGACGGGTCAGACGCTCACGCAGATCGCCCGGAGGCAGTGGGGGCATGCGATGGAAGAGCGGCAGGATGAACATCGGGTAGCCCCATGTCAATGCCAGCGACCCCGTGGCCAGGAACGCTCCCGCCGATAGCCACCACCAACGCCCGCCCTGCTCGAGCAATGCGTAGAGAACCGTGCCGCACAAGGCGAAGAGCGTCACGCCGATCGTGTGCGCTTTGACCCATCTTCCGATCCACGCCCACGGCGTCAGGCGCATCATGCCGTAGCGCTTTTCGAGGAGGTATCCCGAGAGATAGGACAACGGCGAGGCCGCCAAAACAAGAGCGATCTCCAGCGCGACCAGGTAGACCGTCCATTGCAGCGCCGGCGGAACGGCCGAACGGGAAGCGGACCAGAGGCCGCTCGAAAGACCCCAAGCCCAAAAGGCCCAGAGCGCGAGGGGCTTCAGGAACAGCAGGAGCAGTCGATAGAGTCTTTTGCGGGCATGATAGGCCGCGGGATCCGGCGCGGCCGGTGGTCCCTCAAAAACCATGCGGCAAATAGGCGCTGGCCCACAGAAGGCCGACGAGCGTCTTGCCGTCCCGGACCTTGCCGTTACGCGCGAGCTTCAGGGCGTCCTTGAGGGGCATTTCGACGTGTTCGATGAATTCGTCGTGATCCAGGTCCTTGCGGCCGGGGCGCAAACGTCCGGCGGCGTAGAGGGTCATGACCTCGTTGCTGATGCCCGGCGCGCAAAAGAAGCGCGTCAGCAGCTTCCACCGTGAGGCGCGGTGGCCGGTCTCCTCTTCGAGCTCCCGCTTGGCGCACACCAAGGTATCCTCTCCGGGTTCCAGGGTGCCGGCGGGGATCTCCCACAGATCGCCTTGAGAGGCATAGCGGAACTGTCTCAGAAGAAGGATCCGGTCACGGGAGACGAACGGCAGCACCACCACGGCTCCCGGATGATCGATGAGTTCGCGCGTGACGATCTTGCCGGGCGCGCGGTCGAGGACGAAGCGGTCCTTCACCAGGCGGATGATGTGGCCTTTGTAGATCAGTCGGGATTCGACGACCCGGTAGGGCGGCCGAGGGCGCTTCATGGAGGCGCGCTACTCGACGTCGATGATCGAGTCGACGCCGCCATAGGGATTGGGCTCGACCCTCTCGTTCTGAGGGTCGATCACCCACTGGCCGTCGACGAGGAACTTGTAGCGATACCGGCCGGGCTCCAAGAAGACGCGCTTCTGCCAGACACCCTCCTCTTTCTGCCACAGGAGAGTGTCGGTCGATGCGGACCACCCGTTGAAATCGCCCAAAAGATGCACTTCACGCGCGCTGCCGGCCCGGATCATGAAATCCTTGAGAAAATTGGACGCGATCGCGAGGTTACCGTTGGTCTCGGTGATGAGCGGCTGTTCGATGCGCGGCTCGAAGAGCCCCAGGACCTCCCGGGACAGAGCGATGTGATCGATCGCGCCGTTGGAGCGGGGGTCGTGCTCCAGCACCGAGCGTCCGCGCGCCTGGGACTCGCGGATACTGACGGACTGGCGTATGGCGGACTTCAGGATGTGTTCGCCGAACGCTCCCCGGATCTCCTCGATCATGTGCTTGGCGAAGCGGCTGCGCAGGTCCACGAGCGTCGGCAGAGCGTAGACCGCCGGTGTGTGCTGGAGCTTGACACGGATCAGCTCGATCATGCTGAGCAACTTGTCCACGCCCATCAACGAGAAACTGCTCAGCTCGATCGGCACGATCACCGTATCCGCCGCCCGGAGGGCGTTGAAGGTCAGGAAGCCGAGGCTCGGCGGGCAATCGATGACAAGGGCGTCGTACGGAAAGGACAGCGAGCCGATCGCTTCGTGCAATCTGGAGACAGCCTCTTCCTTGTTCGTGAATTCCTGCTCGATGGTGCTGAGCAGGATATGCGATGGGGCCAGGTCGAGATTGTCGGAGATCGGTACGATGACCTCCTCGAGAAATGCGCTGCGCTTCTCCGACTGGTCCGTGAGCACGTTGTACATGGATCCTTCCACGCGCTCCTGACGCAAGCCGAGACCGAAGGTGGCGTGAGCCTGCGGATCAAGGTCCATGAGCAGGCATTTCTTGCCCTGGAGGGCCAGGGCCGAAGCGAGATTGATGGCGGTCGTCGTCTTGCCGCAGCCGCCCTTCTGGTTGGATACGGCGATGATCCGCATGGGACTAGGAAGCGTCGGCGACCCGGAGGTCGCGCACGAGGATGATATCCCCGGGGCGGTTGCCCGCGTCCTTCTGGCCGTAATCGAAGCGGATGGCCTGGACGCTGTTGGGGCGGAAGCCGGGCGAAAGATCCGTCAGCGTCACCTCGGCCCGCCGCCACTCCGTCGACAGCCCATCGGGATACGGAAAAACCCTGCCTCGAACGAACGCCGTCACGTTGCCGGTGTCCTTCAGTGCGACGCCCAGGTGCTCGCCGCCGTTGACGCCGCGGGCTTCGAACATCAATTTGCGGCCGGTCAGGTCCAGCGGCTCGCTCATCGGGAGCGTCGCGCGCGAGAAGGAGGCCCGGGAGGTGTTGACGAGCCTAAGCCCGGCCTTTTCCGCGGAACTCTGCTGTGCTCCGGCACCCTCGAAAACGAACTGCTTGAGCGGCAGGTGCGAGGCGCCCGAGGGCTCGACCGCCGTGGGAGGCGGTGAAGGGTAGTCCCTTCCCCGTTCGGATCGATCCGTTTCGATGAACGGGTTCTTGTCGTCGACGATGTTGATGTCGATGAAGATGCGCTTGGTCGAGAACAGGCTGAACGCCGTGATCAAGAAGGCCAGCGAAGCGATCATCCACGGCAGGACCGACAAGAAGCGCGGCGGCTCAACGACCTTGATGATGACCGGCTGGTCGGATTGAAAGGTCTGGGGTGAGCGGTTGCGCGCGCTGAAATAGATGTCGGCGAGCTTGTCCCGTGTCGCTTCGGCGGCCGCCCCGCCGGTGACCGACGTCGTCTTGCGCTCGACGGCCTGCTTGGCCGGACCGGATTTCTGGTGCAGCTTGAGCGACTCGATGATCTTACTCATTGAGCATGTTGCTTTCGCGCAGGACGGTCTCGGCTTCGAGGATCGCTTTTTTGAGCTCCATGAAGTGCGAGACGTTGATCGAAAGCCCCTTGCCCGTCGGGATCTTCTCGTCGCCCTCTTTGAGCGTGGTGTACACGCGGATATCAAGAAGGTCGTAGCCCTTGAACTCCTTGATATGCACACGGACCTCTTCGAACTTGTTCTTGGGAAAACTCGAGACGAGCTTGTTCATCGGGCGGCCCCCGTGCTTGGGCTGCTAAAATGTTTTAATATGGTCCTATCGAATCTGCGAGGAGCGGAGAGCTGGGGGTGTTCGGTGGATGGATCTGTGTCGAGGGGTCGCCGGGTCATATACCTCAGGGCGGATCGTGTCCTTGACGTCACAAATCACAACGAACTTGTGCGGATTATAACAAACACCTAAACGGCGAGCAATTCTTTTCTTCTATTTATCTGCGTTACGGTATTTTGAACCGCTCAAGCTTCGTCGGAGGGGCCCGCAGCGGGGGCTTCGCCATCGCCTTCCAGCGCTCTGAGGGCCTCGGTCTCAGGCAGGCCCTCGACCTGCCTGAGGCGCCGGCCGATCGTGCGCGTCTTGCGGGTCGCATCCTCGATCGTGTCAGCCGCTTCGGTGAGCTTGCGCTGTGTCTTTTCGAGGATCAGGCCGAACTTCTCGAAATCCGTTTTGACCGCGCCCAAGAGCTTCCACACCTCGGCGGAGCGTCGCTCGATGGCCAGTGTACGGAAGCCCATCTGGAGGCTGTTGAGGAAACCCGCCAGTGTCGTAGGCCCGACCAGCACGATCTGATGCTCGCGCTGGAGGCGCTCCCAGAAGCCCGGCGCTCGGAGGACTTCCTGATACAGGCCCTCGATGGGCATGAACAGGATCGCGAAATCCGTGGTCGCGGGAGGATCGACGTATTTGTCGCGGATCTTGCGCGCCTCGAGCACCACCTGCTGCAGCAACTGTCTCAAGTGACGTTCGGCCGCCTCAAGATCGCCCGCGTCACGGCTCTCGAGCAGCCGCTGGTAATCCTCTTGCGGGAATTTCGCATCGATGGGCAGCCAGACCTGCGTCGAAGGTTCCCTGCCGGGCAGGCGTATCGCGTACTCCACCCTCTCGGAAACGCCTTTCTTGATCGCGACGTCCTTATCGAATTGCTCCGGAGACAACAGTTCGGACAACAGCGCTCCCAGCTGGATCTCGCCCAGGATGCCGCGGGTCTTGACGTTGGAGAGGATACGCTTGAGGTCGCCGACGCCGGAGGCCAGGGAACGCATCTCGCCCAAGCCTTGATGCACCTGCTCGAGGCGTTCGGCGACCGCCGAGAAGGAGCTGTCCAGTCGCTTGGACAGCGTTTCATTGAGCTTGTCGTCCACGGTCAGGCGGATATGCTCGAGCTGACCCTTCTGCTCCTCGGAGACGAGGCGCAAGTGCTCTTCCACGGTCTTGCGCAGCCGGTCGAAACGATCGTCCGTAAGGCCGGTAAAACCGTCCAGCCGCTGCAACAGGGCCGACTGCAGCGCGCGCACCTCCCCCGCCCTCTCCTCGCGATCGGAGCGGCGGTCGCGCTCATGAGCCTCCCGGAGCCGCTCGATCTCCACCCGCAAGGCCGAACGTGCCTCCGACTCCGCGCCGCGCCACTCATCGAGCTGGGCTTTCAGGAGCCCTCCGCCGGTATCGTTCCGGCCCTTGCGCAGGAGCGCGGCCAAAACAAATGCCGCCGCGAGGATCGCGGCGGCGAGGATGTACGACACTTCGATCTGCGGGGTCAAACCGCTCGACCCGTAGACCGTTGTGAGAATTTCATCTGCAGCTCATAGAGGAGGTTCTTGAGGAGCTGCTCCTCCTCCGAGGAGAGATTGCCCTTGGTCTTCTCTTGAAGGCCCCGAAGCACATCGATGAGGTAGCGCGCGTTGCGCAATTCCTCGGGTCCGGGTTGAGCGGCCCCGTCCATCTCTCCGAGAGCGTACAGCGCTTGCATGCCCAGCGATGAAACGAACTCAGCGAAGAGCGGGTGGGTCACCGGCGCGGTCGCGGCGGGCTTCTCTTGCGCCGTCAGCGCGTCCTTCTCCGTACGGACGGCGTTCTTCCAGTCCTCATCGACCTTTTTCTGGACAAAACGGACCTCGTCCATGCGCGGACCGGATCAACCGCGGCGGCGGTTCTTGCTCGAACGAGCCTTACGACGGCGGGCTTCGCTCGGCTTTTCGTAATGCTTGCGGGTCTTGAGGACCTTCAGGATCCCCTCGCGCTCGATCTTCTTCTTGAAGCGCTTCAGAGCCTTTTCGAGCGGCTCATTGGGACCGACTTCGACTTTGGACATGCGGACTCACCCCCCTCTATGGTTTAGAGCGTGATTATAGACCCCTGTCACCCGGGTGTCAATCAAGGCGTCCTCGAGAGGCGCCGGGTCCGCAGCAGCTCCAACCGACCCCCTGAGCGCCTGGCGACCGCCCCGGGTAGCTGCAGTGTCGCCGCAGGTCCGGTTCCGGAAGAGAGTCGGTCCAGTCCCTCCAAGTGATGCCGGGTCAACCCCCGGTGTTCTCCGCCCAGATCCTTCCAAGCGCTCATCAAAAGCTCCATCCGGACCGCCCTGCCGCAGGCCAGGTAGGCGTCGAGCTTCACGATGACCCGCCCCCCTCGTCGGCTCAAGACTTTGTTCCGGGCCCGTTCGGCGGCCTCGACCAACTCCAGCGCGGCATCGGAACAGGCGGCCGAAGCTTCGTTGAGCCTGCTCTTGACCGACGTCCCGAACTGCTCCTCCAGGAACGGCAGCACGATATGCCGGACCCTGTTCCTCAAGCGGTCGTGGTCCTTGTTGGACGGGTCGGAGAGATGCGGGACACCTCTTTCGCGCAGAAAGCTCATGACAGCGGAGCGGTCGGTCCACAGCAGGGGCCGGATGACGCGGATCCCCGCTCCGGCGGCGCGGACCGCGGGAATACCGGCCAGTCCGAGCGGACCCGCTCCCCTGAAGAGCCTCAGCAGGAATGTTTCGGCCTGATCGTCGGCGGTGTGTCCGGTGGCGATGATGCCGATCCGTCGCTTGCGTGCCGTTCTGACAAGGAAAGCGTAGCGCGCTTGACGGGCGTCCGCCTCGGTCATCTTCGAGCCGACGGGCCGCGAGCGGCTCAAGCGCCCCAAGTGCAGGCGAACGCCAAGTGACGCGGCCCTGCGGACACAAGCGTCGGCCCACCGGCCGGATCCACCGTGCCAGCCGTGATCAAGATGGGCCGCCTCGATGCGCAGGCGGTGACGGCGGCTCAGTAGGCACAACGCCTCCAAAAGCGCCGTCGAATCCGGTCCGCCCGAATACGCCACGAGCACGGACCCGCCCGGCTCGAAAAGGCCATGACGTTCGTTGAGCGCGGTGATGGACCGCAGCAGGGCACGGGTCGGATTCATCGTGTCAAAAAAAGACGGACGGCCGGTTAAGGCCGTCCGTCAGCGTCCTGTAAAGCGATGCGATCAATAAACGAAGATATACGTCGCCTTGTTGGTCT
This sequence comes from Candidatus Omnitrophota bacterium, assembly GCA_022072175.1. GTDB lineage: Bacteria > Omnitrophota > Gorgyraeia > 2-02-FULL-51-18 > 2-02-FULL-51-18 > JAJVIE01. Next base: position 642,299 of record JAJVIE010000003.1, read on the forward strand.
TGGAGTCGTACTCGACGTCCACTTCGGTGCCGGCCGTCAGCGACTTGAGATCGCGGTCCTTCTCGCCGTCGGTGATGTCCGAAGCGTCATCGATGGTGACCGTGATGGATTTCTCAGCGGCACCCTGCTCGGTCTCCCCGTACAGCTTGACCGTGATCGACTTGGAGGCTTCGTCGAGAGCTGTGACTTCGCCGGAAATGAACTCCAAGTTATCCGCCAGCTCAGGCTCGAGCACGGCCTGCTCCGCGGCGGCGTCAACGGCCGGCGCGGGCTCGACAGGAGCGGCTTCGACCGGGGCGGCCGCGGCTTCTGCGGGAGCGGCCTCCTCGGCGGACCAGACCGAACCGGCCGGAACGATCGTGAACATCAGCATCAGGACCCAGAAGAACGCTTTTTTCATGGCTTCTCCGTCTACAGGTGTGAGAATGACAGACCTAGTATATCAACTCCCGGCGCAATGTCAAAAATCGCTTATTATCGCTCAGTACTTCACAGAACAGCCGTAGGCAGCGGTGACGGGCTCCGAGACGGGCTTACCGGCCTCGAGCTCATCGAGCGCCTGTCGAACATAGTTCTTGGCCCCGGCGATATCCTCGGCATTGGTGGTCGGTCGGTCGTCGATGGCGCCCTGATAGACGACCTTGCCTTTGGGATCGACGATGAACAGATGCGGGGTCGTTTTGGCGCCGTAAGCCCTGCCCACTTCACCGCTGGGGTCGAGCAGGATCTTCTCGGAAGCCACGCCAGCCTCGGAAGAGCGCGCGAGCCACTGCTCCGGTGTGAAGTGGCCCTGTTTGCCCGCGGCCGATGAATTGACGCTCAACCAGACCACGCCACGTCCTGCGGCCTCGCTCTGGAGGGCTTGCATGTGCCCCCCCGAGTAGTGCTTCTTGACGAACGGGCAGTCGTAATTGGTCCATTCGAGCACCACCGTCTTACCCGCGTACGCGGACAAGGATACGGCCTCGCCGCGGATATCCGTGAGCGTGAAATCCGGCGCGGATGCGCCGATATCGACCTGAGCGCTCGCTGTCGCGCAGATCAACAACAGACCGACCCCCAGGATCGATCGCGCCGACCATCGTAGCATTCGCATGAGCATGGGACCTCCCGATTCGTGGCTATGAGTATATCATTCCGCGGGCGGATCGTGCAGCGCGCGCCGCAGCGCTCCGTGCGTGAGGATCTCCGGCAGAAGGACCGGCTCTCGACCTCGCCGTAAGACGACGTTGAGAGGCACTCCGGAGCGGCCGTACGAGGCGATGGCCGCGCCGATCTCGGTGTCGTGCCGGGTCCAATCCGCCCGCATCTTCACCGTGCCGTACCGGTCGAAAAGCTTCTCGGTCGCCGGCGTATCGAGCACGAGGCGCTTGTTGAGCTGACAGGTCAGGCACCAATCCGCCGTGAAATCGACAAAGACGGTCCTCCCCTCGTCCAGAGCGTTCTGCAAGGCGGTCTTCGAGTACGGTCGCCAACCATCCGCGCCACCGGGTCCCGCGGTCCGAGAACCTTCGCTCCGGATGGCTCCGAGAGCCAACACTCCCAGCGCCAGAGCGCAGAGCAGTGGAACCCCGATCTTGCTGGGGGCGGTCCGTCCCGCGGGGCGGTGGGCGGCCAGGCCGATGGCCAGGAGGGTCACGGCCGCGTGGAGCGCCAGCGCGCCGCCGGTCACCTGACGCGACAGGACCGCCATCAACCAGACCACCGTACCGATCACCGGCAGGAGCAGCAGATACTTGAGCCGCACCATCCAGGCTCCGGGCTTGGGTAGTTGTGTTCGCAAGTACGGCGATCGTGTCGCCAACACCAACGGCGTCACGTACCCGGCCGCCAATGAACCGAAGACCGCGAACGACTCCGCCGGACCGGCGGCGAGCGCGTAGCCGATCGCGCTTCCCATGAACGGAGCCACACAAGGGGCCGCGGCCGCCACCGAAAGCACGCCCTCCCCGACCCCGGCCCAATGACCGCGGGAGCCCGGGGTCACCACAGGACCCGCGGGGGTCCATTCACGAAAGAGACTGAGACCCACGAATCCGAAGATCTGCGAGAGCAAGCCGACGAAGACCGGGGATTGCATCTGAAAACCCCATCCGACCTCCCGTCCGGCCGCCTTGAGCAGGAAGATCAGCGTGGCGGCGGACCAGAACGTCAGGAACACTCCGATCACGTAAGCGATCAGAGAACCGGGCTCATTACCCCTGGACAGTCTGATGGCTTTGAGGGACAGGACCGGCAGGACGCAGGGCATCAGATTGAGCAGCAGTCCGCCGATGAATGCCAGGAGGACCGCCGCGGCCGGAGCCTCGCTCCGGTCAGACGCGGCGACAGGATCGATCCAGGCGGCCTGACCGTCACGGGTAGCCCCCTCACGCGGACCGATCACACCCTTCAGCTCTTCCAGGGTCGCTTTGGCGCCCATGGGACGCTCGAAGCTCAACACGTACGTCCCATCGGAGCGTTCGGTGAGGTGTTGGGGCGCGGAGGCCTCTGCGAGGCCCGGACCTGCCGCGAAGAAGTGCAGGCCTTCACCCCGCATGGCGTCGGTCGGCCGGAACGACAACTCGACACGGCGCGGGCTCATGAGGACCTGTGTCCGGATCGTCTCCGAGAGGTCCGGAGAGCCCTTGAGTCCCTCGCGGATGATCCTGGCGGCCTCGGGGTCCCTGAGGTCCTCGCTGTCGATGCGTACGCTCCGGGTGAGCGTTGCGGTTCCGGGTAAACACTCTTCCTTGCAAGCCAGCCACCAGACCTCGGCTGTGAGGTCCGCGCTGTATGGCTCGGGCCGAGGCGCCGCCCGCAACGTCTGCGCCCAGATGGCAGAGCCCCGATGCACCGAAGTCGCCAAAGGCGGGGTCAGATGCAAGACCGGAGCGGGACGGTCGACTTTGGGGTCGGCCGTCCATCCTTCCGGCAGCCTCCAGTGGACACGCGGCGACTCCCCGGAATCCCCAGGATAGACCCAATACACATGCCAATCCGGATCAGGCTCGAGCACAACGGCTACCCGAAGTGTGCCACCCGGCCGGACCGCCGCGTTCTCGCTGAGCAGTGTCACGCGAGTGTGCGCGTCGTACGCATCCGTGGCGGCTGCGGCCGCCACGGGTAGAGCGAACATCAGCGGTCCGATCAGGACCGCCGCGAGCGCTAGCCGATCAAAGCGAACTGGTCGACGGCCGCCTCGCAAACGGGGCACGCCCCCTTGGGCAGGTCTTCCCTGACGTACCCGCAACGCGTACACACCGCATAGGTATGCTGCATCGTCCACAGGGCCGGATCTTCGAGCACCGCACGGATCAGCGAGTAGTGCTTGCTTTCGCTGAGACGTGACCGTTGCATGGACCTTATCGGCTCCCAGACGGCCGACCGCTGAGCATCCGCGATACGTTGCGGGTAGCTCCGCTGCCATTCTTCCTTCTCCGAGAGCATGGCCGAGCGGAGATTCTCTCCGGAGCCGTTCGCCTGCACCGAACGCGGTGTCATTGGCGGCGTAACCCCGAGCCGGCGCATCGAACGCTCGTGGTTGCGGGCATGGACGCGTTCGGCGAATGCCAGCGCCTCGAACAGTGAGCGGATCCCCGCGTAGGACTCGACTTCCGCTTGGTGAGCGTACGCCTCGTAGGCGGCGGCCGTCTCTTCCTCGGCGCTCAAGGCGGACCCCACGATCTCCGTAGGTGAGCGGGATGGCAACAGAGTCTCCGCGGAGCTCCGCGCGGATGCGATAAGCACGAGCGCACAACAACCGATCACGATCGGTATGCGTTCCATGGCGCACCTCCCTTCCCGATCCCATCATAACTCGAGCAGGAGGTCTTGGGACGTGACGCGCGTCACTCCGGGAAGGCGCGGCTGTACCCGCACAAGAACATCAGGACTCGGAGGTGGTCCTGAGGCGGGCGCGAACCGTACCGGAGCCCGCCGCGGGCTGCCCCGGATCAAGCACATAACCGGCCCGCGCGCGGCTATAGTCGATGGTCTTGGGCGAACCGACGACCTGTTTGACCGGGGAAGCGTTCTCGACATCGACGCTCAAGGGATGCTCCTGGCGGCTGTGCGCCAGTGCGTACGGATCCTTCGGCGGGAGCGGTGTCGGATCCGGAGTCGTGTCCGCGGTGGTCGTCGAGGCCGCCACGACGGTCGAGGTGCTGTTGGCCGGTGGGGGGTTCTTCGGAACGAAGCGCAACCGCAGGGTGTTGCGGGGCGCGGCCGGAGACGCGCTCGACGCGGGCTGAGGCTGACCCGAAGAGACCAAGACCCCGGTCTGCTTCCGGGTTTCCTCCGCGGACGATCCGATCGACGACGTCAGACCCAGACACAACACCGCAACGGCGAGCATCGGCCGTTGCGGTGAGCGGATCCTCATCCTAAGGCCCGACATGACGCCTAACCGCTATTCCCTGTTGTTGGGATTGGCGGGCACAGCGCCGACGTTCGGATTGCGCGGCGTGGCCAGGACCGTGTTCGGATTCCTGGGATTGGCGGCGACGTTCGGGTTGACGGGCGGAGCGGCCTGAACGTTGGGATTGGCGAGGGCTACGCCGGGATTGACGGCCCCGGTCGACACCGCGCCGATCTGAGCGTTCGGGTTCAAGGCCCCGGGACCGACATTGGGATTGACCTCGACCGTGTAGGCCGGGGTACGATTGAGATTGGGGTTCTGCGGGATATCCACGGTCGGGTCGAACAGATCATCGCCTTCTCGCGCGATCTCGCGCTCGAGGTCTTGCAGCTCCTTCTCGTCCTTCAGGTCCTGCTCGCTCATGTCAAGCTCTTCATCACCCGTCACTTCGGCGGACGCGGACACCGAAGACCCGCTATCGCTCTGGCTCGCCTCGGCCGGCTCGCTTTTCTTCTTCATCAAGGCAGCCTCGGCCACGGACGAGACCGAGAACATCGCCATCAACAACAACACCGAGAGCGTCCATCTGGATTGCATGTGAGGTCTCCTTGTCTTTGTTTAAGTATTACTTATCAATATTATTCATAACTTATCATGCTTCGAGCCCTATTTCAACATCAAATTCACGCGAAGACGCCGGTTCCCCCAACGTTACCGGCCTCATTGATCGTAACCGTGCTGACACCGTCCCCTCCGTTGGTCGCGTTGCGCGTCGCGGTCATCGTGAACGTGGTCGCCGTCGCGCTGGTGATGCCGTAGGTGAAATGCGGGGTCTGCCCAGCCGGGTTGGCGTTCGGATTGAAATCCAGCTGGGCCATATTGTTGGTATAGGTGTTGTTCTGTATGAAGAAGCGCAGTTGGGCCTGTCGCGAAGCGTTGAGCATATTGAGGGCCTCGGCCCTGCGCGAACGCTCGGCGGTATTCGTGAAGATCGGCAGGGCCAGACCCACGAGCACCACCAGCACGATAACCGCGATGAGCAGCTCGAGCAGCGTAAAACCCGCCCGGCGGTGTCCGTTCAGGTCGGCCACTGCGACTCCACGGCCGACTCCAGGCCGTCCTCGAGGTCGGGCAGGAAATCCAGGTCCGTCAGGTTCTCGATGTGATCCACTGATACGGCGAAGCGGTCCAGGTGGATCGGTGAGTACGGCGCGTTGGGCACCATGAACGCGGCGATGGTCAGATCGCCGTCCGCCGCGGAGCCGGTCTGCGCCACGGCGAACACGTGCGAAGGGACGGCGACCCGGCTCGGACCGATCCATTGGAGCTCCCCGAGATAGACCGGTCCGACACAGACCCTGACCTCGCGACCCCGGCCGATCGTCCGGACACGGTCCAGCAACGACGGCCACAGCGAGGCGGCCACGGATGGATCGAGCGGAGCCCGGACGGACAGATACGCCCTCTCGGTCATCGCGGCTGGACCCTCAGCCGGAGAGGTTTCCGGCACCAGCAATCCCGCGACGTAAGCGCGGTTCTCGTAGTCGATGGTCTCGGAACGCTCCCCTTTGAGGAGTTCGGGATCGGGTCTCAAGACACGCTTCGGGTCAGGGGTCGGTGGAGGTGTCGCGCTCATGCTGAACGCGATCCAGCGAGCGTTCTTGGTCTGGGGGTCGGCGCAGAGGACATAACCGGGGCGATACACGAAACGCCCGTCCAACGAGGGATATCCGTACCGGAGGTGGGCCTTCTCGGATTCCCACTCCTGACGGTCGACGACGCGGGGCCTGACCGCCTCGCCTGGCCCTGAGGCCGGGCGCCAACCCCATCCGGCGCAACCCGCCAAAAAAAGAGCCGTGCCGAGCGTGACCGCCCGGAGACACCAGGCGGTCCAGGCCGGCAGGGATCGCATCACCGTCGATCCTTCACGACGAGGCATGGGGCTATTCTAACGGTCGAGTCGCGCGGCGGTCAATACGGAAGAACCCCGCGCTGTTGGCGCGGGGTTCGAGATGGTGGCGGTGAGTGGATTCGAACCACTGACACAACGGGTATGAACCGTTTGCTCTAGCCAGCTGAGCTACACCGCCGGGAGCAGATATTCTAGTCTGCGGGGGGTCCGACTGAAAGCGATTTTTTGAAAGCCCTCCGGATCCACCCGCCCCCGATGACGACGCCTTCGGGGTCATAGGCGACGGCGGCTTGGCCCGGCGTCACGGCCCTGACGGGCGGATCGAGGAGCAGCTCGACGCGGTCCCCGTCGATCGTCGTGATCCTCGCCGGTGCCGCCGGAGAACGGTATCGGACCTTGAGGTTCACCGGGCCCGACCGCGGCTCGAGCATCCAGTTGAAACGTCCGACCTCCACCCGATCGCACCACAACTCATCCTCCGGTCCGACCCGTACCGTGTTGCTGTCAGCGTCGATGGCCGTCACGTAACGAGCGGCCGGTCCGGAGCCCAGACCTTTTCGCTGACCGATGGTATAACGGTAGGCTCCCTCGTGCGTACCCAAGCGTTGCCCCGCTCCGTCGATGAGATCGCCCTGACCGGGCAAGCGGTCCGGAGCGTAGCGCTCGATGAAATCCGTATAGCGTCCGGGTACGAAGCAGATCTCCTGGCTGTCCGGCTTGCCGTGGACCCGGAGACCCAGCTCCCTGGCCAATGCGCGGACCTCCGGCTTGCCCAGCTCGCCCAAAGGCAGAAGCGTGCGCGAGAGCTGTTGTTGATCCAATCCGAACAGCACGTACGACTGGTCCTTGCCCTCATCGACCCCCTTTCGCACGGACAACCGTCCGCTTCGGGCGTCCCTTACCAATCTCGCGTAGTGCCCGGTGGCCACAGCGACCGCGCCGAGCTGAGCGGCCTTATCCAGCAGAACGCCGAACTTGATCCGGGAGTTGCACTCGACACAGGGATTGGGGGTCCGACCGGCCAGGTATTCCTCGGCGAACCTGTCGATGATCGCGGTCTTGAACTCTTCGGAGAGGTCCATGACGTAGTACGGGATACCAAGCGACCGGGCGACATTACGGGCATCATCGATATCGCGAAGCGAGCAGCAGCCCTTGGAGCGCTCGTCCCGACACTCACCCGACGACCACGTCTTGATGGTCACGCCGATCACATCGTAACCCGCGCGCTGGAGCAGATGCGCGCAGACGGAACTGTCCACGCCGCCGGAGAGGGCGGCAACGACACGGCTCCCTTTGGGGGGCGCTGCTGGGGTCATGGATCGGGTCCTGTTCCCGCCGGGGGTGCGGGGTTCGGTTACTTCCGGTCTTCTTTGGAGCGGCTGTTGTCCTCGCCGCTTTCCTTCATCGCCCGCTTGAATTCACGGATGCCCTCTCCGAGACTCTTACCGATCTCGGGCAGGCGGTTGGCTCCGAAGAGCAAGAGGCAGATGAGCAGGATGACGAGCAGTTCAGTGAGGCCGATGCCGAACATGGGTGCTCCGTGGTTTAGAACAGATTAACCGCTCAGGGCCGGGCTGTCAAACGTCGGTATCAGTAGGCCCGGTCGTAGCAGAATCGGGCCAATGCGCTCAGCGTGTCCCTCGTCGTCGAGGCCGGCAGGCGCTCCAAAGCACCCAGGGCCGTACGGGTGTAATGGCCCGCTCTCTCGAGAGCGCGGTCGATGGCCCCCGTGGATCGAGCCTTGTCACGGACCTTCGCGAAAAGGTCCGGTGCGCCGGAACGGACCTCGGCCAAGAGCTCGGCGCGATCGACCGGAGCCAACGCCTCGAACAGGTACAGGACCGGGAGGGTCACGTCGTTCTTTTCGACGTCCAGACCCGCCGTCTTGCCCAAGTCCCGGGTCTCTTGGGTCAGGTCCAGGCAATCATCGACGATCTGAAAGGCCATCCCGAGATTCTCACCGTAATCGCCGAGACGTTTGGATCCCTCCAGACCCAGACCGCCGAGATAGGCGCCGCCGGCGCAGGAAGCCTGGAACAGGATCGCGGTCTTCTGATAGATGATGCGCAGGTACTCGTCCTGGCTCATCAGGTAATCGGAGCGCTTCTCGATCTGTTTCATCTCCCCTTCGCACATCACGCGCGCGCAAGCCGACAGGGCTTGGCTGATCCAAGGATCCTGGATCGATGCGATGAGCATGAACGACTTGGCGTACAGATAGTCGCCCGCCACGATGGACAAGTCTCGGCCGTACTTGGAATGGACGGATGGACGGTTCCTGCGGTACTCCGACTCATCGATGATGTCGTCGTGCACGAGGGTCGCCGTGTGGATCAATTCGACGGCGACGGCCAGCTTGATCGATGCCTCGGGCGACTTACCGCCCAATCGGGCGCTCAGCAGGGTGAGCGCCGGACGCAGGTACTTGCCCCGCATCGAAAGGATGTGCTGTTGGATATCGTGGATCAGCGCGTCGGTGGAGGACATTTCGGATTCCAGGAGCGAGCGGAACGCCTCCAGCTCCGTCCGAACGGGTGCGTACAGGTCTTCGAGCTTGCCCGGGGATGTCATCGCGGGTGTTTTCATGGGCTACAGCATATCAGCCGGGGATCGAGCGGCCAACGATTAAAACCCTCCCTCACGAACGGCCCCGGCGACATGGTCGGCTTCCGCCGGACCATGAAGCGTCGACAGGAAGCAGGCCTCGAACGCCGAGGGCGGCAGATACACGCCGCGCTTCAGAAGACGCTTGAAGTAACGCGAATAGCGGGCCTTGTCCGTTCCGGAGACTCCGCGCCAATCGTGAACGGGCCTGTCGGAGAAGAACACCGTGAACATCGCTCCGACCCGCTGGAGGCTCACCGGGACCCGAGCGGCCCTGAAGGCTTCCGACAGCCGCGCGGCGAAGACCGCGCAATCGTTCTCGAGCTTGCGGTACCGCTCGGGGGTCAGGCGCCTGAGCACGCTCGATCCAGCCGCCATGGACATCGGGTTGCCCGACAAGGTCCCGGCTTGGTACACCGGGCCGGAGGGCGAAAGCCGATCCATGATCTCCGCTCGTCCGCCGAACGCGCCCACCGGGAGCCCGCCGCCGATGATCTTGCCCAGCGTGGTCAGGTCCGGGCGGACGCCGTACAACGCCTGCGCTCCTCCGAGGGCCACCCGAAAACCCGTCATGACCTCATCGAAGATCAGGACGGTGCCGGCAGCCGTGCACAGCCGGCGCAGCGTCTCGAGAAAACCCGGCCGGGGCGGCACGACGCCCATATTGCCGCAGACCGGCTCCAGGATGACGGCGGCCGTGCGGCGGCCGTGTTCGGAGAAATAGCCCCGAAGCGCTTCGGCGTCGTTGTACGGCAGGACCGTCGTCAGCTCCGCGAGAGCGCCGGGTATACCCGCGGAATCCGGTGACCCGAACGTCGCCAGCCCGCTTCCCGCCTTGACCAGCAGGCTGTCCGCATGGCCGTGGTAGCAGCCTTCGAATTTGACCACGCGGTCCCTGCCGGTATGACCTCGCGCCAAGCGCAAGGCGCCCATTACCGCTTCGGTGCCCGAGCTGGTGAAGCGGATCTTCTCGATGGAGGGATAATGCCGCCGTATCTCGATGGCCAGATCGGTCTCGGCCGTCGTTACCGTACCGAAGCTCGTCCCCCGGGCGGCCTGCGTTTGAAGAGCCGAGCCGACCTGCGCGTCGGCGTGCCCCAGGATGATCGCCCCCCAGGACAGGCAGAGGTCGACGTACTCACGTCCGTCCGTGTCATAGAGATACGCGCCGAGACCGCGCTCCATGAACACAGGCTCCCCTCCGACGGCCTTGAAGGCCCTCACCGGACTGTTGACGCCGCCCGGGAACTGACGCAACGCTTCGGCCCAACGCTTGGATCGCGGTCTCATCGGGCGAGCCATCCGGAGATCTGACGGCACCAGTAGGTGATCATGAAAGCGGCTCCCGCCCTTTTGTAGGAAAGATGGGTCTCCAGCACCACGCGCCGCTCGTCGATCCAGCCTTTGGCGGACGCGGCTTTGATCATCGCGTATTCCCCGCTCACCGCATAACATCCGACAGGCACATCCACAGAGGAGCGGACCGCTGAGATCACGTCCCCATAGGCCAGAGCGGGCTTGACGAGGATCAGGTCCGCTCCCTGTTCGACGTCAAGACGGGCTTCCCGGACCGCCTCCCTGAGGTTGGCGGGGTCCATCTGATAGGTGCGCCGGTCACCGAAAGCCGGGGTGCTGCCGGCGGCGTCCCTGAACGGACCGTACAGTGACGATGCGTACTTGACGGCGTACGACAGCAGGACCGTATCTTGGGCCCCGGCCTGATCGAGGGCCTTGCGAAGGTGAGCGATCCGCCCGTCCATCATATCGCTGGGCGCGACGATGTCAGCCCCCGCTCCGGCATGGGATACGGCGGTCCGCGCCAGCGTCTCGAGCGTCGGATCGTTGAGGATGCGGCCATCCCGATCGACATGACCGCAATGACCGTGCGAATGATACTCGCACAAGCAAACATCCGTGATCACCAGCATCGACGGGAAGCGTCTTTTGATCGCTCGGACCGCGTTCTGGACGACGCCATCGTCATCGTAGGCGGACCGCGCCGCTTCGTCCTTATGGGCAGGCAGGCCGAAGAGGATGACGGCCGGAACACCGGCTTTGACCAGAAGCTCACATTCCTTCAAGGCCTCGCTCTGGCTCAACTGGAACTGACCGGGCATGGATGGGATGGGTTTACGCCTGCGGCCGCTCAGGACCTCGGAAACGAAGAGCGGCTGGACAAGGTCCCGTACGTCCAAGCGGCATTCCGCCGTGGCGCTTCGCAGGGAATCCTGTTGGCGCAAACGGCGCGGGCGTTCGTGGGGATGGCTCAAGCTCGACCTCCGTGCGGTGAAGCGCTCAACGCGCTCACGGTACTGCGCACCAGCGCGTCCAGATCGGGCCGGGCGGCCAAGCGGAAGGGACGGTGCCCCATCCGCCTTAAGGCTTGCGCGGTCGAAGGGCCGATGCAGACCGACCTTCTCGCGGACAGGAAGCGGCGCGCGGCCGCCGTACCGAGCGTTCTTTGCAGACCCTCCACGGCCGAACGGCTGGCAAAGACGACCGCCTCGACCTGACGCATATTGTGCATCATCGCGGTCTTGTCGGACAGCTTTTTGAGACCGCGCTGGGTCGTGTAGCCGGCCACACGGACGGGCCGCGCTCCCACAGCGGCGATCCCTCGCTCCAGATCATCGGGAGCGATCGCCGAACGCACCAGAAGGACCTGGCAGCCCTTGCTCAGGCGCCGCGTGAGCGCTCGGAGCAATCCGGCGTTGCCTCCTTGGGCCGGCACCAGATCGGCCGCAATGCCGTGTCGGCGCAGTTCCGCGGCGGTTTCGGGGCCGACACAGGCCACTCGGCGTCCGGCCAGCGCGCGGGCGTCGCGTCCTTGACACAACAACCGCTCGAAGAGCGCCCGCACACCGTGGACGCTCGTCAGCACGATCCAATCGTAGACCTCCAGGCGTCCGATGGCACGGTCCAGCGCGGCGTACGAAGCCGGCGGGCCGATCGAGATCACGGGCGCCTCGACCACCTGCGCGCCCAGCGCGCGAAGCTTGAGGCTCAGAGCGCTCGAGCCCTCGCGAGCGCGCGTCACCATCACCGTTCTGCCGAAGAGCGGCAAACGCTCGTACCAATTGAGGCGACTGCGCAGTCGAGCGACCTCTCCGACGATGATGAGGCTCGGCGGGCCCAAACGCGCCGCGCGGACCTTGGGACCGATGTCCGCCAGCGATCCCGAGACGCTCCGTTGACGCGGGAGCGTCCCCCATTCGACGACGCAGACGGGGGTCGTCACGGACATGCCGTGCTCCCTGAGCTTACGGGCGATCAGCTCGAGGTTGTAGAGGCCCATATAGATCACGAGCGTGCCGCCGATGGAGACGATCCCGCGCCACGAAACGGTATCCAAGCCGTCGTCAGCGGCGCGGTGTCCGGTCAGAAAGGTGACCGAAGCGTTGTGATGGCGATGGGTCAAAGGCACCCCGGCATACGCGGCGACGGCCGTGGCGCTGGTGACCCCTGGTACGGACTCATAAGGGATGCGGTGGGTGACCGCGAACAAACCCTCCTCGGCTCCGCGTCCGAACAGGTACGGATCACCGCCTTTGAGGCGTACGACCGTACGTCCTTTACGGCATTCGGAGAGGATCAGGCGGTGGATCCGCTCCTGCGGGATCTTCTTGTGCCGAAATCCTTTTCCAACACCGATCGTCCGTGCTTCGGGGCGGGCGTGAGCCAGGTGAGCGGGGTTGACCAGATAATCGTAGATGATGAGGTCCGCTTCACCGAGGACCTGCTTCCCGCGAAGCGTCAACAACCCGGTATCCCCCGGGCCGGCACCGACCAGGATCAACCGCCCGCGGCTCATCGCGCGCCGCTCCGGGCCTGACGCAGATAAGCTCCGGCTCCCATGCGCAACAGGGCCTCGGCGGCCCGGCGGCCCAGGTTCTCGGGTCTTGTGGGCGAACCGGTCAGTTCGACCTCCAGCTTGGCCGGTCGCGCGACCGACAACACACAAGCTCTGAGGCTCAAGCGGCGTCCGTCCCTGCGCGTGGAGATGCCGGCCGGCACACGGCAACCGCCGTGCAGCCTCGACAGGAACGCGCGCTCGGCGTTGACGCGCAAAGCGGAATCGAGGTCGTGGACCGCTCTGCAGACCGCCCTGACCCGTCGATCCGAAGCGCGGCATTGCAGAGCCAGCGAACCCTGCCCTACGGCCGGCAGCAGCACGGTCTCGGGTATCGGGCGGACGTAGCGCGTGTATCGCCGGATGCGCTTGAGCCCGGCCGCGGCGACGACCACGGCGTCGAGCCTGCCTTTCAGGACGAGGTTGACGCGGGTATCGAGATTACCACGCAGATCGCTGATCCGCAGATCGGGACGCGCCAGTAACAACTGCGTCCGCCGGCGCGGACTGCCCGTGCCGACCCGCGCTCGTTCGGGCAACTGCTCCAGGAACGCACGCTGACGCGTGACCAGCACGTCGCGGGCATCCTCGCGGCGGGGAACGGCCGCGAGCATGAGCCCCTTGGGAAGGCTCGTTGGAAGGTCTTTGAGGCTGTGCACGGCCAGGTCGATGCGCCGATCGAGCAGTGCCCGCTCGAGCTCCTTGGTGAACACCCCGATCGAGGTCTTGCGGAAGATCTCCATGGACCGGTACTCATCGCCGTAGGTCTTGACCGTGACGATCTCGAAGCGCGTACCCGGATTGGCGCGGCGCAGCACCCGGACGATCTGGCGTGTCTGGGTCAGGGCCAACAGACTGCCTCGCGTGCCGACGCGGACGGCGGTCGTCATGCCGGACGAGCCTCGGCGGGACAACCCGCGGAGCCGAACTCCTTGGCAAGCCAGCCCATATAGTGTTCGGTCTGACGGGCCACGAGGGCCGCGCACTCCTCCATCTGACTTCCCCGCAGAGCGAGGTTCTTATCGGCGATCGCCTTGAGGTCGTCCAGATCGTAGAGGTAGACGTTGTCGATGCGCTGGACGGCGCTGTCGACGTTACGGGGCAACGCGATATCGATGATGAAGAGCGGGTTCTCGTGCCGGCTGCGCATCCACTCACGCACGCCCGCCTCCGTCACGACGGGGTTGGTGCATCCGGTCGACGTGATGAGGATATCGGTGTGCCGCGCGATCGCCTGCAGGTCACCGGCCGACGCCGCTTTTCCACCGACGGCCGACGCCAGCTCCAGGGCCCGTTCGGGGCTGGTGAGCGACACGACCGTGGCGTCAGCGCCCCTCGAGACCAGCGCTCGCAGGAGCTGACCGGCCATTTCGCCGGTCCCGAGGACCGTCGCGCGAGCCCCCTTGAGGTTCTCGAAGATCTTTTCGGCCAAGTCGACGGTGATCGAAGCCACTCCGACGCGGCCCGATCCGATCACGGTATGCGTCCGCAGGGCCTTGGCGACCTTGAGCGATCTCTGGAAGAGGTTGTTGAGGACCTTACCTGTCTGCCGGCTCCGATGCGCGGCCAGATAGGCCTCTTTGACCTGACCGAGGATCTCCGTCTCTCCGATGACCATGGAGTCCAGGCCCGAAGCCACGCGAAAGAGGTGGTCCACCGACTCCGGCTGGCGCAGGACGTACAAGCTCGGCTCAAGGTGTGCCCGCTCGAGCCGGGAGTACTCGCTGAGGTAGTCCTTGACGCCGTTGATCGATGAGCCTTGGGTCCGGCAGACCCCGTAGATCTCGAGGCGGTTGCAGGTCGACAGAATGACCCGCTCTTCGAAGATGCGGCGGCTTTCGAGCTCTTTGAGGACCTGCTCGGCGCGCCCGTTCGGCATCGCCAGGCGCTCACGAAGCTCCACGGGAGCCGTCTTGTGGTTCAATCCCAACACGCAGATCTCCATCTCAGGCCCCTACCAATAAGGCTGGCGCCGGATGAGAGCTGACGAACGTCGCGGTGAGAGCCGCGAACGCGATGACCGTGCCCAGAGCGATCTTGTGGCCCCTGCGGACGTTGGACAGTCTCAAGGCCAGGATCAGGCCGTAGAGCGCGTAGGTGAAGAACGAGAGGATGATCTTGGGGTCCCTCATCAAGACCTCGCGGCTGCCGTTGAGATGGCGCGCCCAGAGCAGGCCGCAGAGGATACCCGCAGAGAAGCAAGCCACGCCGATCAGGAGCGCCCTCGAGTGCAACCGGTCCAGCGCTCCGAGCGACGGCAGGCGGAGGAAGGCGCGGCCGAGATGTTTGGACTTGAGCTGTGCGGACTGGACCAGGTACATCAGGGCGCTCGACACCGCCGCCAGGAGACCCGCAAAACCCCCGAACATGAACCCCGCGTGCAGCAGGAACCAGGGTCCCGACCGGCCTCCCGCCAGCGGTGGCTGTGAGGAGAACACCGCCAGCAGGCAGAACAGCACCGTGATGGGCAGCGCGAACAACAGCAGGTTGCGCCCACCCCATCCCCTTTCCATGAAGTAGCACAGCCCTACGATCAGGATGGGGATCACATGATGCGCCAGCGAGGATCCCCCGATACCCCCCGTGGACCCGATCAGATAGACCAGCGAGGACAGGTGCGCCAGGAGCGTCAGCTCCACGGTCCGGCGCGAGGCGGCTGTCAGCGATTCGTTGCGGAGTTCGAAGTTGATGAAATACAGGGCGAACGAGAACACGTACCCGAAAATGACCACCAAACAGAGGACCGTCGGCAGCATCAGACCCTCCACTGTTCCAGCTGGGCGTCGGCCAAGGCCGGGACATGGAGCTCGCAACTGAGGTCCGCGTAGCGGTGCACCACCCTCACCGGCTGACCTTGCGGAGCGTCGCTGTACCTGGCGGCGATGGAGGCCAGTAGACCCAACTCGGCTTCGTCCGGCACACCCCGGACCTCGGCGAGCGTCAGCGCGGCAGGATAGTCGTCGATGATGAACGCGTGCCGTCCCCGGGTGTAGAGCTTCAGGAAATTGTTCTCGAGCTCGTTGCGCCCGACGATCACCTTGATGCGCTCCGAAACGCGGAAATGACGCCCGACCTTGAGCATGAGCACGTGCTCATGCGTCAGATTGGCCTTACCCTCGTGTTCGAAGATGTCGCGAAGCTTGGCGGTGTACTGCGGGTCCGTCAGGTAGCAGCATCCGCCGGCGGGCTGAGGATAATCCTCGAGCCCCTTGTCGCGGGCCAGCTGCATCTGCGGCTTGCGGGAGCGGCCGGAGAGCGCCAGCATGCGGTCACGGTCGATCCAGCCCTTGACCTCGGGGATCGTCGGGTCCAGCAGACCGGCGGACAACGGACGCACCACCAGACCCGCCAGCCCGCTGTCGGACTCGATGTTCTTGAGGGCCAGGCGGTGTTGCGACATCGGCCGCTGGCCCAGGACTTCTCCGGTGAACATGAAATCCGCCCCGTACTCCGCAAGCAGTCTTTTCATGTGACCGAACATGAAGATACGGCAGTCGACGCACGGATTGAGGTTCTGCCCGTACCCGTACTTGGGGTTGGTGACGACCGGAAGGTAATCCTTGGAGATATCGATGATGTGCAGTTTGAAACGCAGATCAGCGGACAACCGCAGGGCTTCATTGGGGCGCAGGACCTTGTCCTTGTCGCTCTTGAAGTTGCGCGTGTGCTCCGTCACGCAGAACCCCGTCGAGAAGTTCACGCCCTCGACCTCGATGCCCATGTCGATCATGACCTTCGTGGCCAGCGTCGAGTCGAGGCCGCCGGAGATCATGCCCAGAGCCTTGATCCTTCTCATGGACGCGCGCTCCTGTCCAGTTTTTCCTCGAGCCGCTCGAGCTCCGCCGGGGGCATCGGGTAAGTGTGCTCGATGGCGGGATAGCGTCCGGCGCGCACGTCCGCCGCGAACCGTCCGACGGCATCCCCAGCCGACGAGGACAGATCGGCGTAACGCTTGACGAAGCGCGGAGAGGGCCCCGAAGTCGCTCCCACAAGGTCCTGATAGACGAGCACCTGGCCGTCACAGAAGGCGCCGGATCCGATGCCGATGGTCGGGACCTTGAGCATGGCGGTGATCCGCCGGGAGACCTCCGCGGGGACACACTCGATGACGACAGCGCAGGCACCGGCCTTCTCGAACGCGATCGCTTGTTCGATGATCTCCGCGGCCTCATCGGCGCTTCGACCTCTGGCCTTAGGGCTCTCACCGGGCACGAGCGCTTGCGGGGTCAGGCCGACATGCCCGAGACACTCGATCCCTTCGGCGACACAGGCCCTGACGACCTCCAGGGCGTGCGGTCCGTTCTCGATCTTGATCGCATCCGCGTCCGCGCGCTTCAGCTGGAGCGCTGACTCAAGACCTTCGGCGGCCGACCTTCCCATGCCGCAGAGCGGCATATCCGCGATCAGCGGGCGCGTCCTGAGTCCCCGGCGGACCGCCCTGACATGGTGGGTCATCTCATCGAGGGTGACCTCAGAGGTCGCCGCGTAGCCGAGCAGGACGGTGGCTACGGAGTCTCCGACCAGCACCCAATCCACACCACTGCGCTCCAACAGCGAGGCTGTCGGAGCATCATAAGCCGTGACGACCACCCAAGGTGCGTGGCCGTGCTTTTTCTGGTCCATGAGAACAGAGGTTGATAGCATCGGAAAACTATGATTTTATCAGAATTAACCGGTTCCTGCAAACACTGCGGAGACGCGCCTGTCAGGCGCCGGAACGGGCCGTACGAAGGCGCTGTAGCGAAAGAAGGTTGTGGACGAGCATCAGGTTGGTCAGGGGTCCGACACCGCCGGGAACCGGGCTGATAAAGGCGGCGCGGCGGGCGGCCTCCTCGAATTCGACGTCGCCAACGAGCTTACCGGCAACGACGTTCTCGCCCACGTCGACCACGATCGCCCCCGGACGGATCCACTCCCCTTTGACGAGGCCGGCCTTCCCGGCTGCGGCGACGACGATGTCGGCCCTCCGGACATGCGCTTCGAGATCACGGGTCTTCACGTGACAGACGGTCACCGTGGCGAACTTGTCCATGAGCAGGATCGCCGCGGGCTTGCCGACGACGTCGCTGTGGCCGATCACGACGGCCTCCAGGCCCGCGATGGACCGACCTGTTTCGGCGATCAGCTCACCGACGGCCAACGCTGTCGGTGACAGGACCTTGCTGGCGCCGCTGGCGCAAAAAAGACGGCGTCCCTCGACGTCCTTGAGCGGATCGATCGCGTTGAGGATCCGGGGCGTATTGAGCCGCGCGGGCAGCGGCGCGAAGAGCAGGATACCCGTGACCGTGGGATCCGAGTTGAACAGCTCGATCTTCTCCGCCAGTTCGTCCTCACCGACATCCAGGGGCGAAATGCTGGCGATACGGTCGATCTGCAGTCGCTTGAGCAAGCGCTCGATGGAACGGGCGTAGAGTTCCGTGTCCTCCGCGCGGCCCACCTGCAACGTCGCCAGGCACAGGCGTACGCCCGTTTCGGCCAGACCCGCCAAGGTCCGTTCGAGCTCACGCGCGTGGCGCTCGGCGACCTCTCGTCCGTTCAGCAGCTTGGCGGCGCTCACGAGAGGTACCGGGCCCGGTCGACGCGGGCCTTGACGCGCCGGAGATGTTCGGCGCGGCGGGACATCCGCAAGCGCGCGGACCGGTCCCCGGGCCCGAGATTGATCAGCACGTTGAGCGCCGCCGCCTCGTGCGCGGCCCAACAGAGCAGCGCCGCCTCCTTGAGATCGCTCGCCAGCCACTTCGACGTCCGGGGAACCTCCTTGAGGATCGCCCTGGACAGCTCCGCGGCCGACGCGGACATCGCCATCGGCGGCTTGAGACACTTGCGCCGCGCGGAGGACCGCTGGGCGGAGGTGTGCGCCGAGGAATACGCGGCAAAAGCCTTGCCGTCCGCGTCCGCGAGCGATAGGAATCGACCCCTCAGCAAGCGGGCGATGCGGACGGTCTCAGCGCTGACGGGGCGCTGTCCTCTTTTTTTCTGGCGGCGGAGGTTGATGGCCGCGGTCATTCCGGTGAGCGCGCAAGCCAGGGCTCCGGTGAGCGCGGCGGCTGCCCCGCCACCCGGCACGGGGCGGTCCGAAGCCAGTGACTCCAGCCATGCGCCTGTGCGCATCATCGCGGTCCCCGGCATCTTAGAACGGTCCTTTGGCCGAACCGTCATCGGCCAGGTCGAATCTTTCGTACAAAGGTTCCTCGGGAAGTCCGGGCATCAACAGGACCTTGCCGGTCAGCGCGACGACATATCCGGCCCCGGCGCAAACACGCAACCCCCTGACCTTGAGCTTCCAACGGGAAGGAGCCCCCTTGCGGGTCGGTTCGTCCGAGAACGAATACGGGGTCTTGGCGATCACCACCGGAAGCGTATCCAACCGAAGCTCCTTGATCAGATCAAGGTCCGATCTGGCCTTGCCCTGGAGCACCGCGTCGTCGGCCCCGTACAGTTCCACGGCGATCCGGCGGATCTTTTCTTCGACGGGCAGGTCCGCAGCGTAGACCGGCTTGACGTGCGCCGGCGTATCGACGAGCCCCTTGAGGACCTTTTCCGCCAACTCCAGACAACCGCGACCGCCCTGACCCACGGGGTCGCAGATCGCATGCTCGACACCCACGGTCCTCAACCAGTCCCCGATCGAGCGCACCTCTTCCTCGGTATCCTCGGGAAAGCGATTGACAGCGACGATGGGTTCCGATCCCAGGCGACGGACGTTGCGGATGTGGCGCTCGAGGTTCTCGAAACCCTCTTTGTAGCGCTCGAGCAGCTTGCGGGATTCGGGCTCGGGTGAGTGGGAGCGGATGCCGCGGGCCGACACCACGATCACCACGGCCTGTGGCCGGAACTGCCCCTGCCGGCAGACGATGTTGATGAAGCGCTCAAAACCCATCTCGGTGCCGAATCCGCACTCGGTGACCACATAGTTGGAGAGCTTGAGGGCCATCTGCAGGGACAGGACACTGCTGGTCCCCAGGGAGATGTTGGCGAAGGGTCCGCCGTGCACCAGGGCCGGCTGACCCTCGAGCGTCTGCACGAGGTTGGGCTTGATCGCGTCCCTGAGCAGGAGCGCCATCGCGCCCGAAGCCTGCAGGTCCCTGGCCGTTACGGCGCGCTTTTCACGGGTGCATCCGACGACCAGGTGGTTGAGCTTGGACCTCAGTGAACCGATGGAGGTGGCCAGACACAGGGCCGACATGACCTCACTGGAAGCCACGACATCGAACCCACTGCGGGACCGGCGGCTCTCGGGCAGATCGAGACCCGTCTGTACGCTGCGGAGGTGACGGTCGGCGATGTCAAGGACACGCCTCCATTGGACCTGCGCCTTGTCCAAACCCAGGCGGTTGCCGCGGTACAGATGGTTATCGATCGCCGCGGCCAGGAGGTTGTGCGCGGATTGGACCGCGTGGAGATCACCGGTGAAGTGGACATTGACGTCCTCGGGGGGGCCGATCTGGGATCGACCGCCGCCCGTACCTCCCCCCTTGTGCCCCATGAGGGGCGCGAAGGATGGCTGGCGGAGACAGACCATCGTTTTCTTCTTGAGGAGGGCCAGAGCATCCGTCAGGCCGATGGACACACAGGTCTTGCCTTCACCCTGAGCGGAAGGCGTCATGGCCGTGACGCAGATGAGCTTGCTGAACGGCCGCTGCGCGTAGCGGTCGAGGACGCCGAGCGAGATCTTGGCCTTGTGGTTACCGTACGGCTCGATCTCTTCGACGCGCAGACCGTTGGAAATGGCCAGCGCGTGGACCTGCTGCAACTTTGCCCGGCGCGCGATGTCCAGGGACGAGGCGCGGGACAAAGTGCTACTTGCCCATGCCGACGCGCTGGGCCTGCTGGAAGACCTTGCCTTCGGTCCGGATGGACGGAGCGATGATGATCTCGGCCATTTGCAGCTCCCGGATGCTCTGGGCTCCGACGTTGCCCATGCAGGTCTGCAGGGCACCCATCAGGTTCTGCGTACCGTCGTCCGTGCGGGCGGGTCCGTAGAGGATCTCCTCGAGCGAGCCGGTCGTGCCGACGTGGATGCGCGTCCCGCGCGGCAGATTGGCGTGAGGCGTGGCCATGCCCCAGTGGTAGCCGCCGCCCGGAGCTTCCTTGGACCGGGCGAACGCGGAGCCGACCATGACGGCGTCCGATCCGCAGGCGAAAGCCTTGCAGATATCGCCGCCGGTGCTCATGCCTCCGTCGGTGATGATCGGAACATACCGGCCGTATTTCTTGTACACGAAGTCACGCGCCGCGGCGGCGTCACAGGTCGCGGTGACCTGTGGCACCCCCAACCCGAGCACGCCGCGGGTGGTGCAGGCGGCTCCGGGCCCGATGCCGATGAGCAGAGCGGCCGCGCCGGTCTCCATCAGCTCGATGGTCGTCTGGTAGGTCACGCAATTGCCGATGATGATCGGCATCTTGACGGATTTGCAGAACTTGTGGAAATCCAGGGTCTTGTATTCTGTGGAGATGTGTCGCACGGTGCTCACCGTGGATTGCACGATGAAGATATCGCATCCGGCGTCCTGCGCGAGCTTGGCGAAACGCTCCGCCCTCTGGGGAATGCTCGAGACGCAGGCGGTGCCCCCGCGCTTCTTGATCTCACGGATCCGCTTGCCGATCAGTTTCTCCTGGATCGGCTGGCGGTAGCACTGCTGGATCAGGCGCGTGGCTTCCTCGAGACTGGCGCTGGCGATCCGGCGCAGGACTTCCTTGGGGTTGTCGTAACGGGTCTGCACGCCCTCGAGATTGAGAGCGGCGATGCCGCCGAGCTTGGACATCGCGACCGCGAAATCCACATCGACGACACCGTCCATGGCCGAGGCGATGATGGGCACGCGGTATTTCTTCTTGCCGATCTCCAGCGTCGTGTCGACCTCGCTGGGGTTGATCGTGACGTTCCCCGGCACCAACGCGATCTCGTCGAACCCATAACAACGGCGCGCTTTGCGCCCCCTGCCGATCCACTCGCCCATCGGGTCCCCCTCTTGCTGGATGGTTGCTCTTAGAATTCGCTCTTGGCGTCCGGCGCCGCGCCCTCAAGGACGGCTCCGGTCGCGTCTGTCGTGGCGCCTGCCGCCGCGCTGACGACCTCATGCGCGGGCGGAAGCGGCTCCGTGATCCCCTTGGCCACATCCCCGGTCACTTGCAAGGTCTCCTGGATGATCTGGCCCAGCTTCGCGGGTTCGGCCGGAGGCTCCACGCCGGTCTTTTCGATCGCCGTAACGGCGACGTTGCCCTTGTCGTCGGCGACCGTGAACTTGATCAGGTCCTTGCGGGCGATGTTGCGCAGGAGCTCGGGGCTCGCCACGAAGAACTCGGTCGTCCCCGCGCCCGCGAAGTCCTTGATGTTGCCGTGACGGATCGTGATGCGCGCATACAGCGGGTCCGCGGATTCGACGGCGCCTTCGCCCTCATAGGTCGCGGCGTACGCGGTCGCCGAAAGGCTCCCCACCAACAGCGTGACGATCAAAAGGAATGACTTCATGGTACGGACCCCCGGGTGGTTGTATGAATTGAACGGTTATTGTAGCAAAGCGTCCGGGGTCCGACAATAAAAAACCCGGATTTCCTCACGGAAATCCGGGTCGACGAACGACTTAGCGACTACGGGATCAATACATCCCGCCGCCCATCCCTCCGGGCATCCCGGCGGGAGCGGTCGCGGCCGGCTTTTCCTCCGGCAGCTCGGTGATGAGCGACTCCGTGGTGAGCAGGAGCGCCGCGATCGATGCGGCGTTCTGCAGGGCGGTACGCGTGACCTTGGCGGGGTCGATGACACCGGCCTCGATCAGGTCCTCGTACTTGTCCTTGTCGGCGTTGTAGCCGATGTTGCCCTTGCAGTCGTTCTTCACCTTCTCGACGACCACATCGCCCACCTGACCGGCGTTGGCCGCGATCTGGCGCAGAGGGGCCTCGATCGCGCGCAGGATGATCTGGGCGCCGATCGCCTCGTCACCGTGCAGTTTGAGCGAAGCCAGCGTCTGCGCGGCGCGCAGGATGGCCACACCACCACCCGGTACGATACCCTCTTCGACGGCCGCGCGAGTCGCATGCAGCGCGTCCTCGACACGGGCCTTCTTTTCCTTCATCTCGGTCTCGGTCGCGGCGCCGACATTGATGACGGCGACACCCCCGGCGAGCTTGGCCAGACGCTCCTGGAGCTTCTCCTTGTCGTAATCGGAGTCGGTCTCTTCGATCTGCTTCTTGATCGTCTGGATGCGGGCGTTGATCTCAGCGGTCTTACCGGCGCCCTCGATGATCGTGGTGTTCTCCTTGTCCACGGTCACCCTCTTGGCGCGGCCGAGGTCCTCGAGACGGACGTTCTCGAGCTTGATGCCGAGGTCCTCAGTGATCGCCTTGCCGCCGGTCAGCGTGGCGATATCGACCAGCATCTCCTTGCGGCGGTCGCCATAGCCGGGGGCCTTGACGGCGCACACCTGCAGGGTCCCGCGCAACTTGTTGACCACGAGCGTGGCCAGAGCCTCGCCCTCGGTCTCCTCGGAGATGATCACCAGCGCCTTGCCGGCCTTGGCGACCTTCTCGAGCACCGGCAGCAGGTCCTTCATCGACGAGACCTTCTTCTCGTAGATCAGGATGTACGGGTTCTCGAGCGTGCTCTCCATGCGGTCGGCGTCCGTCACGAAATACGGCGACAGATAGCCCTGGTCGAACTGCATGCCCTCGACGACCTCCAGGGTCGTTGCGGTGGACTTGGCCTCTTCGACCGTGATGACACCGTCCTTACCGACCTTCTCCATCGCGTCCGCGATGAGCTCGCCGATCGCCTTGTCGTTATTTGCGGCGATCGTGGCGACCTGGGCGATCTCCTTCTTGCCCTTGATGGGCTTGGAGAGCTTCTTGAGCTGCTCGGTCACGGTCTCGACGGCCTGCTCGATACCCCTCTTGAGGGACATCGGGTTGGCGCCGGCGGTCACGTTCTTGAGACCTTCGCGGAAGATGGACTCCGCCAGGACGGTCGCGGTCGTAGTGCCGTCACCGGCCGTATCGCTGGTCTTGGAGGCGACCTCCTTGACCATCTCGGCGCCCATGTTCTGGTACGGATCCTTGAGCTCGATCTCCTTGGCGACCGTCACACCGTCCTTCGTGATGGTCGGGGAACCGAACTTCTTGTCGATGCAGACGTTGCGGCCCTTGGGGCCCAGCGTCACCTTGACGGCCTTGGCGAGGATCTCGACGCCCTCGAGGATCGAGCGGCGCGCCTCGTCACTGAACTGAAGCTGCTTAGCCATTTGAGTGGAACCTCCTGTTAAGCCTTGATGATCGCGAGGATATCATCCTCCTTGAGGATGAGATAATCGTTCGCGCCGACCTTGATCTCGGTGCCGGAATAACGGCCGTAGATCACCTGGTCGTTGATCTTGACCTCGAGCGGCGTGACCTTGCCGTCCTCGGAGGTGCGGCCCTTGCCGACCGCGACGATCTTACCCTTCTGCTGCTTCTCCTTGGCCGTATCCGGAATGACGATACCGCCTGCCGTCTTCTCTTCGGCATCGAGCGGCTCGACGAGCACACGGTCACCGAGCGGCTGGATCTTTGCCTTCTCCATAAGTACCCCCTTGTAAAAGTTGGTGTTTCCGGTCCACTGTTAGCACTCGATTAGGTAGAGTGCTAGCAGAAGGAAATTGTAGCGTGAGCCCCGCAATTGTCAACTGCTTTTTTAGCCGCGCTGTGAAAGATGCTTGGCTTCCCGGTAGGAGATGAGAAGGCCCTTGGGCACCAGAAGCGGGTCGATGGGGCCAAGCTCGGGGCAGTAGCCCCTCATGAAGCGCGCATACCCCCCGGTGGACAAGACCTTGAAGCGGGGCTTCCACTCGACCCGGAGGCGCCTGAGCACACCCTCGCACAGACCGGCGATGCCATAGGCACAGCCGGCGCGGATACTGTCGACGGTGTCCCTGCCGATCAATCCCTTGGGCGCCCTCAAACGGATCCTCGGCAGGAGCGCCGTACGGGCCGCCAGAGCATCCAGGCTGATCTCGATCCCCGGAGCGATGAGGCCTCCCTCATAGACGCCGCGCGCGGAGACCACGTCGAACGTGATGGCCGTACCGAAGTCGATCACGACGCAGTCGGTCCTGAACCGCCTATGGGCCGCCAGCGCATTGAGCAGGCGGTCGGTGCCGACCTGCCGCGGCCGCGCGTAGTGGTTGAGGATCGGGATCGGCAGGTCCTCGCGAGCGACCAGACAGCGCGCGCCGAGCTGGGCGCAAGCACGACGCAGCGCCCTCGTTCCCGAAGGGACGACGCTGGCCGCGACCACGTCCGCGCCTACACCCGCCGACCGGACCGCGCGGCGCAGCCAGGCGATTCCTTGCGCACCGCCGAGCTTCGCTGTCGGGATACGGCTTTCACCGCTCAAACGACCCCCTCGGGCAAGAACGGCATGGGCGCTGGTGTTGCCGATGTCCACGAGGATCGCCGAGAAGCTCATGCTCCGCCCTTCCTTTCACGCAGGTGAACGACGTCGCCGGTCAGGACCCTTTCTTGCAGACCGCTGTCCGTCCGGATCCACAACGCCCCGTCCGCGTCGATGCCTTGGGCGCTTCCGTGGAGCGTGCGCCCCGGCAAGTGCGCCGTGACGCGCCTTCCGGTCGTCGCGGAGTGCTCTTCCCACGCCTCGGCCAGACCGCCGAAGCGGCCCTCGCGCAGGTCCGCATAGGCCTTGTCGAGCTCCTCGAGGATGGCCGCCGCCAGCGGCGCTCTGCGCACGGCATGACCCAGCGCGGCGGCCAGCGAAACGGCCCCCTCGGGCAGGCGGTCCGGATCGGAGTTGACGTTGAGGCCGATCCCGACGACCACGAACGCGACGCGGTCGGTCTCGGCGCTCATTTCGGTCAGGATGCCGCAGAGCTTCCGATCGCCGAGCAAAAGATCGTTGGGCCACTTGATGCGGGGATCCAGACCCGTCAACCGCTTGATGGCGCGCACGACGCAGACCGCGGAAGCCAGCGTCAACCGCGGAGCGTCCATCGGAGACATCCTCGGGCGCAGGACGACCGACAGGAGCAGGTTCTGGGCCTTGGGGCTGGACCAGGTGCGGCCGAGCCGGCCCTTACCCCCTTTCTGATGTTCGGCCAGGACGCACGTGCCGTCGGCGCAGCCCTTCTCGGCCAGCGCGAAAGCCGTGCTATTGGTCGAATCGAGCTCCTCGTAACAAAGGATGCGTGATCCGACGGTCCTTCCATCACCCAAAAGCGCCTCCAGCTCATCGGCGATCACCCTGTCGGGGCTCGAGATCAGGCGGTAGCCCGTGTGAGGGGCCGCGTCGATCCGGTATCCGACCTTGCGCAGGACCTGGATCTCTTTCCACACCGCGGCGCGGGAAACACCCAGGCGCCTGGACAGCTCCTCACCCGACAGCCCCTGCGCGGGGCCGGACAGTAACAGCGAAAGCACCGTTCGGCGGCTCATCGACGCGCTCCTCCGGTCCGGCGCGCGACGGCCTTCGGCCGCTCGGCCTCCAGGCGCTTCTGCAGTTCTTTGAGCTGATCCCGCAACTCGATCGCCCGCTCGAACTTCAATTCGCGCGCGGCGGCTTCCATCTCGCTCTCGATCTGGGCGATGACCTCGACAAGGTCGCCTTCCGGCTCGGCCAGACCCGCCGCCTGCTGCGCCGTCTCCCGGGCCTTCTTGATGGACTCGATGCCCTCCCGGATCTCTTTGCGGATGGTCTGCGGCGTGATGCCGTGCGCCTTGTTGTAGGCGATCTGGGCCGCGCGGCGCTTGGAGGTCTCATCGATGGTCTGGCGCATCGCATCGGTCATCTGGTCCGCGTAGAAGAGCACATGCCCGTTGACGTGCCGCGCAGCCCGGCCGGAGACCTGGATCAGCGAGGTGCGGCTGCGAAGGAACCCCTCCTTGTCGGCGTCCAGGACGGCCACCAGCGAAACCTCCGGCAGGTCGATCCCCTCCCTCAACAGATTGATGCCCACGATGACGTCGTACTTGCCCAAGCGCAGGTCCCGGAGCAGTTCGACGCGTTGGATCGCGTCGATCTCCGAGTGCAGGTACTTGACACGCGTGCCCAGCTCCTCGAGGTATTTGCTCAGGTCCTCGGCCATGCGCTTGGTGAGCGTGGTCACGATCACCCTCTCGCCCGAGGCGACGCGCTTGCGGCACTCTCCGAGCAGGTCATCGATCTGACCTTTGGTGGGCCGGACCTCGATCAGGGGGTCCAGCAGTCCGGTCGGCCGGATCACCTGCCGCACGATGCGTTCCGAACGGCCGATCTCGAAGTCGCCCGGCGTAGCCGATACGTAGACCACCTGGCGCACCAGCGCGTCGAACTCCTCGTACTTGAGAGGTCTGTTGTCCAAAGCCGACGGAAGCCGGAACCCGTATTCGACGAGCGTCTCCTTTCGCGCCCGGTCGCCGGCATACATGCCGCGGACCTGAGGGACCGTGATATGCGACTCGTCCACCACCAACAGGAAGTCCTCCGGGAAGTAATCCAAGAGACAGTACGGCCTCGAGCCCGGGGGACGTCCCGTGATGATCCTTGAGTAGTTCTCGATGCCCGAACAGTAGCCCAGCTCGCGCATCATCTCGATATCATAGCGAGTCCGTTGATCGAGGCGCTGGGCCTCGACGAGCTTGTTCTGCGCGTTGAGCTCTCGGAATCGCGAGGCGAGCTCCTCCTCGATCTCCAGGATCGCCCTCTCCAGACGCGGCTCCGAGGTGACGAAGTGCTTGGCCGGGTACACCGCGACGGCGTCCTGCTCGTGCAGGACCTCCCCCGTCAGCGGATCGATCCTCGAGATGCGGGCCACCGCGTCCCACTCGAGCTGGATGCGCACCGCTGTTTCCTCGTACGCCGGGAACACCTCGACGACATCCCCACGCACGCGGAACGTACCCCGCTTGAAATCGACGTCGTTCCGGTCGTACTGGATATCGACCAGCCGCTTGAGCACTTCGTCGCGGGACACGTTCGATCCCTTCTTCAACAGGACCAGCATGTCCTTGTACTCAGCCGGCGATCCGAGCCCGTAGATGGCCGACACCGACGCCACCACGATGCAGTCCCTTCTGGAGAGGAGGTTGCTGGTCGCCCGCAGGCGCAGGCGGTCGATGTCCTCGTTGATGGACGAATCCTTTTCGATGTACGTGTCCGTCGCCGGCACGTACGCTTCGGGCTGATAGTAATCGTAGTAGCTGACGAAGTATTCGACCGCGTTCTCAGGGAAGATATCGCGCAGTTCCCCGTACAACTGCGCGGCGAGGGTCTTGTTGTGAGAAAGCACCAGCGTCGGGCGGTTGACGCGGGCGATGACGTTGGCGATCGTGAACGTCTTGCCGCTTCCGGTCACGCCGAGAAGGGTCTGCGCCCGGTCCCCGGCGAGAACGCCCGCCGTCAGCGAGTCGATCGCCTGGGGCTGATCACCGGTGGGCTTGAGGGTCGATCGGATCATGAAATCCATCGGTCCTCCTCCGCCTCCGCGGTCTCAGCCGACGATGTCGAGGGCCATGTCCAGCGCGGGGGCTCCGTAGGTCAGACGGCCCACCGAGATCCTCTCCACACCGCACTCCGCGTACGCGCGGACGTTCTCCAGGGAGATCCCGCCGGAGACCTCAAGTTCGATGCCGGGGGCGCTGCGAGCGCGCATCTGGACGGCTTCCCGGACGGTCGGCAGGTCCATGTTGTCCAGCAGGATGTACTGCACATCGGTCTTGAGGGCCTCGGCGAGCTCCTTGAGGTTCTTGACCTCGATGCCGATGACGGTCTTGCGCAGGGAGGCCTGCCGGACGCGCTGTACGATCTGAGGAATGGACTCGTTGCGCAGGATACGCAAGTGGTTGTCCTTGATGAGCACCTGGTCCATGAGACCGAAGCGGTGATTGCGGCCGCCACCGATCTTGACCGCATACTTCTCGAGCGCGCGGAGGTTGGGGGTGGTCTTGCGCGTATCGAGGATGCGCGCGCCGGTCCCGGCGATCTTATCGACGTACTTGCGCGTGAGCGTGGCGATGCCGCTCAGGCGCTGCAGGAAGTTGAGCGCCGTGCGCTCGGCCACGAGGATGGAAGCGGCCGGCCCCTGGATGTAGGCGATCTCACGGCCCTTCTCGAGGAGGTCGCCGTCTGCGGACACGGGCAGGAAGCGGATGTTCTCGTCCACGTGGCGGAAGACCTTCTCGGCGACCTCGATCCCGCACAGCACGCCGCTCTCCCGCGCCTCGATCTCCGCCCGGATCAGCAGGGTCTTGGGGATGATCGCCGAGGTCGTGATGTCCCGCAGGCCGACGTCCTCGCGCAGCGCGTACTTGATCGCCAGGTCCGCCGGATTGACCCGCGAGGGATCGCTCATTCGCCGAGACTGCGCAGGTTCTCGTGGAGCCGCTGACGGCGGCTTTCGAGCTCCACGGCCTTCTGCCGTTCCTTGTCGACGATCTCCTTGGGCGCCTTGCGCAAGAACTCCTCGTTCTTGAGCCGCCCTTCGAGGCCCCGGATCAGACGGTCCACGTCCGCCAGCGCGGCCTCGATCCGTTGGCGTTCGACCTGAACGTCGACGAGCCCGGTGAGCACCACGTACGTCTCGACGCGGCCGACGTTGGCGACGGCCGACTCCTTGGGGCGCGCGAGCGTCTTGCCGATCTGCAGCGATGAGACCTTGGCCATCTGCACGATGTACGTCGAATATTCACGAAGGATGCGGAGCTCCGTATCGCCGGCGACCTTGACGGCGACGGTCACGGATTCCTTCGGATTGATCTGCCAGGCCGAGCGCACGTTGCGGATGGCCTGGATCTCGCCCAGGATGATGTCGACCTCGGTCTCGAGCTTGGGGTCGATGCGGCGCTTCTCGGGCTTGGGCCATTCGCTCACCATGATGGACTCGCCCTTGTGGGGGATCTTCTGCCAGATCTCTTCGGTGATGAACGGCATGAACGGGTGCAGCAGTCTCAGCGTTCGCTCCAGCACGTAGTGCATCGTCCACTGCGTGGCGCGGTCCTTCATCGTGGGTTTGGCCAGCTCCAGGTACCAATCGCAATACTGGTGCCAGATGAAATCGTACAGCGTCGAGGCCGCTTCGTTGAAACGGTGCCGATCAAGGCTCTCCGCCAGGGAAGCGGCGGTCTGATTGACCCGGCTGATGATCCATCGGTTGATGGGGCCCAGCTGCGCGGGTGTCGGGACCGCGGATGGGCGCAGCTTGCGGGTGTCGAGGTTCATCAAGACGAGGCGCGAGGCGTTCCAGATCTTGTTGGCGAAGTTGCGGCCGACCTCGAACTTTTCCTTGGAGCAATAGACGTCTTGGCCCTCCGCGGTGATCGAGATGATGCCGTAGCGCAGGGCGTCGGCGCCGAACTCGTCGATGATCTCGATCGGATCGACGGCGTTACCGAGGCTCTTGGACATCTTGGCGCCGGTTTCGTCCCGAACGATGCCGTGGATATAGACCTGCTTGAACGGCTCGCGGCCCATGAACTCGATGCCGGACATGATCATGCGCGCGACCCAGAAGAAGATGATCTCATAACCGGTCACCAGACAGGCCGTCGGATAGAAGAACTTGAGGTCCTTGTTCTTTTCGGGCCAGCCCAGCGTCGAGAACGGCCAAAGCCAGGACGAGAACCACGTATCCAGCACGTCCGGGTCCTGCTCGAGAACGCCGCCACAGTCCGGACAGGCTTTGGGGTCCTTGCGGGCGACGATCATGCCGGGCTCGCGGTAGACGCGCCCCTGACCGGGACGGAACACGGTCTCCGCGGCGGTCTTCCCCTTGTCGCGGCAGGCGGCGCACGTCCACACGGGTATGCGGTGCCCCCACCAGATCTGACGGGACACGCACCAATCCTTGATGTTGTGCATCCAGTCGAGGTAGACCTTGGTCCACCGTTTGGGCGCGAAGACCGTGCGCTCCTTCTCGACCGCCTCGATCGCGGGGGCCGCCAGCGGTTTCATGTGCACGAACCACTGTGAGGAGAAATACGGCTCGATGACCGTGGAGCACCGATAGCAGTGTCCGACCGAATGCTGGTGCTCCTTGATCTCCAGCAGGATGCGCCGGTCCTCGAGGTCCGCCACGATGCGGCGGCGCGCTTCGAAGCGGTCCAGTCCGGCGTAGGGGCCGGCGTTCTCGTTGAGCGTGCCGTCGGGATTGAGGATGTTGATGAATTCCAGCTCGTGCTTACGGGCCAGCTCGAAGTCCACCGGATCGTGCGACGGCGTGATCTTGAGCGCGCCGGTGCCGAAGGAGGGGTCGATGGATTCATCGCTGATGATGCGAAGACGGCGGTTGATCAGCGGCAGCGTCGCGGTCCGGCCGGACAGATGGCGGTAACGCTCGTCCGTCGGATTGAAACCGACCGCCGTGTCGCCCAACATGGTTTCCGGGCGCGTCGTGGCGATCGTCACGTGCCCGTCGGTGCCCTCGATGGCGTATTTGAGATGGTACAGGTGGCCGTTGATCTCCTTGTGCTGGACCTCCTCATCGGACAGCGCGGTCTGGCAACGCGGGCACCAGTTGATGATGTACTTGCCGCGGTAGATCAGGCCCTTCTCGTACAATCGCACGAACACCTCGCGCACGGCTTCGGACAAACCCTCGTCCATCGTGAAGCGCGTACGGTCCCAGTCGCACGAGGCGCCCAGCCGGTGCAGCTGGCGAACGATCGTGTTGCCGTACTTCTCGCGCCACTTCCAGACGCGCTCGAGGAACGCTTCCCGGCCCAGCTGCTGCCGGGTCAACCCTTCTTCGCGCAGGGAGCGCTCGACGACGTTCTGGGTGGCGATGCCCGCATGGTCCGTGCCCGGCATCCAGAGCGTGCGGTACCCGCTCATGCGCTTGTAGCGGATCAGGATGTCCTGCAGGGTATTGTTGAGCGCGTGCCCCATGTGCAGGATGCCCGTGACGTTGGGCGGCGGGATCACGATGGTGTACGGCTTGCCCTTGGGCGCGGCCTTGGCCTTGAAGTAACCCTTCTTCAGCCAGTGGGCATACCAGTGCTTCTCGACGGATTTGGGCTCGTAGACCTTGGAGAGCTCCGGAGAGGACATCAGCGCGTCAGTCGGTATTCGATCGAGTCGACGAGCGCCTGCCAGCTGGCCTCGATGATGTTGCCGGACACGCCGACCGTCGTCCAAACCTCACGTCCGTCGGAGAACTCGATGAACACCCGGACCTTGGCCGCCGTTCCTTCCTTGGAATCGACGACACGGACCTTGTAGTCTTCCAGCTGAACGCGGCTGACGATCGGGTAGAACGGCTCGAGCGCTTCACGGAGGGCCTTGTCCAGCGCGTTGACGGGACCGTCGCCGGTGGCGACGCCCACCCCCTTCTTCTTGCCGACCTTGAGCACGACGATCGCCGTGGAGCTCGAGTCCTTGTCCCCGATGTTCTCGGCGGAAACTTCGACCTTCTCGAACTCGAAGTGCCTCTTGCGGCGGCCGGTGACCTCTCGGATCAGCAATTCGAAGCTCGCCTCTGCGGCCTCGTACTGGTAACCCTGGTTCTCCCGCTCCTGCACCGCCTGCAGGATACGCCGGGCTTCCGGGGACTCCTTGTCGAACTTGATGGACAGCTCCTGGGCCTTGAGCATCACATTGGTCTTGCCTCCCAGCTCGGAGACGAGGAAGCGGCGGCGGTTACCGACCTTGGACGGCGTCACGTGCTCATAGGTCTCGGGCCGCTTCATGACGGCGTTGATGTGCACTCCGCCCTTGTGCGCGAAAGCGCTCTGTCCCGTGTAGGGCTGGTTCTTGGCCGAGGGCAGATTGCAGACCTCGTAGACGTAACGCGAGAGGTCCGTCATCTCCTTCAGCTTGCCCGCGGGCAGGCAACGGCGCTCCATCTTGAGCTCAAGGTTCGCGATGATCGGCACGAGGTCCGCGTTGCCGCATCTCTCTCCGAGACCGTTGACGGTGCCCTGCACGTGCGTCGCCCCGCCCTCGACCGCGGCCAGCGAGTTGGCCACGGCCAGCGCGGAATCGTTGTGGGCGTGGATGCCCAGCGGACAGCGCAGCTGCCGGGCGACCTCCTGCGTGATCCGCCGGACTTCCGTGGGCAAGCTTCCGCCGTTGGTGTCGCACAGCACGATCGTACGAGCGCCCGCCTCGTAGGCGGTGCCGATGGCCTTGAGCGCATATCCGGGATTGGCCTTGTATCCGTCGAAAAAATGCTCGGCGTCGAAGATCACCCGGCGCCCCTTGGAGCGCAGGTAGCGGACCGAGTCCTCGATCATGCGGATGTTCTCGTCGAGCTCGATACGGAAAACCTCCCGCACATGCATGTCCCAGCTCTTGCCGAAGATCGTGATCGAGCCCGTACGCGCGGCGACCAGACCCTTGAGGACCATGTCCTCGGCGGCCTTGGTATGGGCGCGGCGCGTGGAACCGAAGGCGACGAGCTCCGCGGTCTTGAGACGAAGCTTGCGGGCCTGCTCGAAGAAAGCGATGTCCTTGGGATTGGCCCCGGGCCATCCGCCCTCGATGAACGCGAAGCCCTTCTCATCGAGCTTGCGCGTGATGAGCAGCTTGTCCTGCACGGAAAAGGAGATACCCTCTCCCTGCGAACCGTCGCGGAGCGTGGTGTCGTAGATCTCGACGTGCTTATCGGCGCGCATGCGACCTCTTGGTCAGGTTGAAACCCGCATGCAGAGCGCGGACCGACCGCTCGCCGTCGGCGCGAGCGACCACGCAGGAGATCTTGATCTCGCTGGTGGAGATCATCTCGATGTTGATGCCTTTCTTGGCCAGGATCTCGAACATCGTCGCGGCCACGCCGGCATGACTGCGCATGCCGATGCCGACGACCGACACCTTGGCGATGTTGGTGTCCTTGGAAACGTCCGTGAAACCGATCGACTTGCGCGCTCCGCGGAGACTGCGCACGGCGGCATCGGCCTCACCCGCCGGAACGGTGAACGAGATATCCGTCGCGGCCGATCGGCCGATGTTCTGGATGATGACGTCGACGTTGATCCCGTCGTCCGCCAGGCGGCGGAAGAGCCGGGCGGCCACGCCGGGCTTGTTGGGGACCCTGCGCACGGTCAGCTTGGCCTCGTTCTTGTTGATCGATACTCCGCGGATCAGCACATCCTCCATCGAGCGGTCCTCCTTGACGATCCAGGTCCCTTCATTGTCCGAAAAACTGCTGCGCACGTGGATCGGGATATCGTATTTCCCGGCCACCTCGATCGAGCGCGACTGCATGACCTGGGCTCCGGCCGAGGCCATCTCGAGCATCTCCTCATAACTGATCCGTTCGAGCTTGATCGCCGTCGGCTCGATGCGCGGATCGGTCGTATAGATCCCTTCCACGTCGGTGTAGATCTCGCATGTATCGGCGCTCAGGGCCTTGGCGAGCGCTACAGCGGTCAGGTCGCTGCCGCCCCGGCCCAGCGTGGTGATGTTCCTCTGCGCGTCCATGCCCTGGAACCCCGCCACGATCACCACTCGCTTGCGGCGCAGTTCCTCCCGGACCCTCCGGCCGTCGATCTCCACGATCCGCGCCCGCATGTGCGACGCGTCGGTGAGGATGCCCACCTGCGGGCCTGTCAGGGACACCGCGTCACAGCCCAGCTCGTGCAGGGCCATGGCCAGCAGCGCGATGGAGATCTGTTCGCCCGTCGACAACAGCATGTCCATTTCCCTCTTGGACGGGCAATCCGTGATCTTGCCGGCCAGTTCGATAAGGTCGTCCGTCGTGTCGCCAAGGGCGCTGACGACGACGACCACGGAGTGGCCTTGTTTGCGGTAGCGAGCCACGCGCCGGGCGACGTTCTTGATCCGTTCGGGATCGGCGACGCTCGAACCCCCGTATTTCTGTACGATCAAAGCCAAGACAACCTCCTCAATCCGACCGGCGGTCCGCGTTCCCCGCCCAGATCCCATGACCGTCCGCGACCGGACGTCCCGGCGCGGTCGCGGCCGCCAACGCATCAGCGGCCGAAACGCTCGACGATCCTCCGCACCTGCCGTCGAGGTACATCCAGCGGTCCGGCGCCAAGGCCCTGCGCCGGCCCGTGGTCTCGAGCGTGCATGCGGCAAGGGCTCGCGAGCCGTCCGAACCTTCGGCCAGCGATCCTGTGACCGCATCCCACTCTTCGATGCGGCGGATACGCTCCTTGAGGTCCCCGGCGGGACCCTCGAAGACCGTCATCGCGAACAAAAGATCGTACCCCTCATGCTTGCCGTCGAGGGTCTCCGCCCAATCGGCGCCCAAGGCCTTGGCCAATCCACGATGGACAGGACCTCCGCCGATGAAGAGCGGTTTCGAAGAACCCTTCGACCGAAGCGACGGCAGATCGGCCGACCGGCCCTGAGCCCAGATCCACACCCCATTGCACGGGTTCTCGCCCAGATCGATACGGACCCGGTTGATCTCGTGCGACTCGAGCCCCTCAGCGGCCGCCGAACGCACTTTTTCGATCAGCGCCGCGGCCGCCGAACGACCCGCGACCGACGGGTACACCTGCCCGATCGAACGCCCGGGCTCCGGAAGCTCCAAACCGACAAGCTCATCCGAAAGAAGGACATCGTCGACGACCAGGAACGCACGGCCGCCTTCGGCGGGGTAAAGTTTTACTTTATCATCCTCGACACGGGCTTTCAACATCCCGAACAGGGCCTGTGCCTCGCCCTCCTGCAGGTCGCCCGGACTCGCCGAGACCAGACTCCCGGCCTCGAGCGTCACCAGGTCCATACGGAAGACCACTTGGTGCGGCCTCAGGACCGCGCCGCATCCCATGGCCTCGAACGGCGCCACACCCCCGGCCAGGCTGGCGGGATCGTACCCCGCGATGGACAAAGCCAAGCGGAGCGGGTCGCGTCGACCCGCGACGACGAAGCGCGCCTGACCCGCGGAGGCCGAGCCGGCCAAGCGGTTCAGATGCGGGGTTCGTGCCAGGTCCATCGCCGTACGGTTGTCGTAGCCGGGCTCGGGGCCGTCTTCCAGCCCCCACGCGGCCGAGATCAGGGCGGTCATACGCCGAGCGCTTTGAGGATCGCTTCGGTGCGGGCGGGATACGCCTTGGGGACGCGTACGGTCTTGAGGGCCCGGTCGGGATCCTTGAGACCGTGCCCGGTAACGATGCACACGGCGATCCGCTGCGCGCCGGACCGGGCCGTAGCGCGATGCTTACGGAAGTAACCCTGCGCGGCGGCTTTGAGGAGCCCGGCCACCGATGCGGCGCTGGCCGGCTCGACAAAAACCCCTTCCCGCGTGGCCAGGAGCTCGTAGGCGGCGAGGATCTCCTTGTCCGTCACCGGATCGATACGGCCACCGGAAGCGTCGCGCGCCGCGACGGCCTGCTCCCAGCTGGCCGGATTGCCGATACGGATGGCGGTGGCGATGGTCTTGGGTGCGGCGACAGGCTTGCCCTGTACGATAGGTGCGGCGCCAGCGGCCTGGTACCCCAGGAGGACCGGCAACGACTTGATGACCTTGTCCCGGTGGTACTCCTGATAACCCTTCCAATAAGCGGTGATGTTGCCCGCGTTCCCAACGGGGATCACATGGTAATCAGGAGCCGCGCCGAGTTGATCGCAGATCTCAAAGGCCCCGGTCTTCTGCCCCTCGATCCGGAACGGGTTGACCGAGTTGACCAGGGTGATCGGATATTTGTCCGAGATCTCGCGCACCAGCCGCAGGGCGTGATCGAAGTTGCCCTTGACGGCGATGACGACCGCGCCATGGATGAGCGCCTGACTGAGCTTGCCCAACGCGATGGCTCCCTCGGGTATCAGAACGGCGCAGCGGATACCCGCTCGGGCCGCGTAGGCGGCGGCCGACGCGGAGGTGTTGCCGGTGGAGGCGCAGATGACCATCCGACTGCCCGCCTCCTTGGCCTTGGAGACCGCGACGGTCATCCCCCGGTCCTTGAACGATCCGGTCGGATTGAGGCCCTCGCATTTCAAGAAGACCCTCAGCCCGGTCCTGCGGCTCAGTTCGTCGGCGGGCACCAGCGGCGTGTTGCCTTCGCACAGCGACACGACGGGGGTCTTGGCCGTGACCGGCAGGCGGTCACGATAGCGATGGATCAGGCCTTGCCAGCGCTCTGCGGGCATGCTCAGCCGTCCACGCGCAACACGACGGTGCGTTGACGCACATCGGGGCGCCTGTCGATCTGCCGCAGCGCCGCGCGAAGGTCGGCCTCGCGGGCGGTGTACGTCAGGATGATGACGGGTACGGAGCGTCCGCCGTGCGTGCCCTTCTGCTGAACGCTCAGGATGGAGATATCGTGCTGTCCGAGAGTGCGGGCGATGTTGCCGAGCACACCGGGACGGTCCGCGACCTGGAACCGGAGATAATACCTCGAAGCGATCCGATCGGCGGGCAGAACAGGAAGCTTGGGCAGGTCCTCCGGAGCGGGCTCCATCGTCCAACTTTGAGCGGCGACGGCCTTGGCGATGGCGATGATATCGCTCATGACCGCGCTGGCCGTCGGGAGCATCCCCGCTCCCTTACCGTAGAAGAGCAGGTCCCCCGTGTGGTCCCCGTGCATAAAAACAGCGTTGTACACCCCGTGCACGTTCGACAGCGGATGGTCCTTGGGCAGCAGCGTCGGATGCACGCGCAGGTCCAGACCCTTGCCGTCGCGCTTGCCGATGGCCAACAGCTTGATCGCGTAGCCGAGCTCCGAGGCGTACTGCATATCGACGGCCGACAGCGAGCGGATGCCCTCGACGGGAATGCGGTCGAAGGGCACTTCCGAACGGAAAGCCAAGCGCGCCAGCACCGCGAGTTTGTGCGCCGAATCGATGCCATCGATATCCAGGGACGGGTCCTGCTCGGCGTAGCCCATGCTCTGGGCATCGGCCAACGCGTCCGTGAAATCCGAGTTCTGCCGGCTCATGGCGCTGAGGATATAGTTGCACGTCCCGTTCACGATGCCCATGAAGTGCGAGATGTTGTTGGACGTCAACCCTTCCCGCAGGGACCGGATGATGGGGATGCCCCCGCAGACGCTGGCTTCGATACCCAACAGCCTGCGGTGCTTGGCGGCCTCACCGTAGATGGCCGTGGCGGCCTCGGCCAGCAGAGCTTTGTTGGCGGTGACCACATGCTTGCCGTGACGGAACGCCTCAAGGATCAGATCACGGGCCGGCGCGATACCACCGATCAGCTCGACGACGATGTCGATCGACGGGTCACGCAGGATGGCGTGGGGGTCCGTGGTCAACAATCGCGCCGGCAGACGGACCGCCCGTTTCTTGCGGGGGTTGCGGACGCATACGGCCTTGAGCTCGAGCCGGATACCCGTCTTGGCCTGGATCGCGGCGATCTCGGACTGTAGGATCCGCACCACACCGGTACCCACGGTGCCGCACCCGATGAGCGCGATCCCCACGGTCCTTCCGGTCGTAACGTTGACGGACCTCATTTGCCGACCCATAAAAATGGTCGGGGCGAGTGGATTCGAACCACCGATCTCTTGCACCCCAAGCAAGCGCTCTGGACCAAGCTGAGCCACGCCCCGATTGAATTCGTTGTCATCGACCGGCGCTCACCCGACCCGCGCGCCGGACCGCTCCAGACCTCTAGTCCAACTCGCGGGCGACATGCGAACGCATGAGCGCCTCGACGGCGACCTTCGGGTCCTTCTTCCTGAAAAGCACGGAATGCACCGCTTCGGTGATCGGCATCGACACGCGGTAACGCTTGGCCAAACGAACGGCCGACTCGCAGGTGTCCACGCCCTCGACGACCATCTCCGTCTCGGACAGCGCCTGCTTCAGCGTGCGTCCTTTACCGACGCGCTCACCCAGCCAGCGGTTGCGGCTGTGCGGGCTCAAGCAGGTCGTAGCCAGATCCCCGAGCCCGCTCAGACCCATGAAGGTCTCGCCGCGGGCACCCATCTTGCGCCCGAGCCGGGCCATTTCGGCAACGCCCCTGGCGAAAAGCGCGGCTCGCGTATTGGAACCGTACCCGAGCCCCTCGACGATCCCGGCGGCGATCGCGATCACGTTCTTGAGCGACCCGCCGAGCTCGACCCCGAGCACATCCTCGCTCACGAAAAGATTGAAGGAATCCGTCAAGAGCACCTCGCGGACACGGGCGGCCAGTGCGGCGTCCCTGGAAGCCACCGACGCGGCGGCAGGCATCTTGAGCGCGATCTCACGAGCGATGCACGGACCCGACAGCACGGCCAACGGTACCCGGCCGAGCCTCTCTTCGACCAACTGCGACATGACCTTGAGGCTCTTTTTCTCGATGCCCTTGGCGACCGAGACGTATTCCAAGCCCTTGATCCCCGTCGCCCGTATACGGTCGAGCACGCTCCGCATGTACTGTGACGGAACCGCCAGAACGACGAGCTTGGCTCCGGTCAGTGCGCTCTGAAGGTCCGAGGTCAGCGTCACGTTCTCGGGGATATGGAATCCGGGCAGGAATTTCACGTTCTCCCGCTTGCGGTCCATCTCGGCGACGTACTTCTCGAAAGCGCCCCACAGACCGACCGGATATCCCTTACTGGCCAGCAAAATCGCCAGCGTCGTACCCCAACCGCCGTCACCGATGACGGCTATTTTCGCATCCCTATGCTTCATAAGATGTTATGACGCCACCGATGGTTGTGACAAAGTGGGCTTTAATATAGCAAAGCCTTACAGGAGGGTCAACGCCAAAAACAGCTCAGGGGATCTGGAATTTCGGATGGCCGCCGTGCGGGGAAAGCATATCGAACTTGATGGAATGCATGAACACGACCGCGAACAAATGCAGGTCCTGCACCACATAAAAACTTCCGATCACGCGATAGATCATCTGACCCACGCCGGTCTTCGGGTCGAGGACCTTCTTGATCGACACGTGCCGGTCCTTCCGATTGAAGACATTGGCATGGACTTCCATCCAGGTCTTCATTTCCTGGGCGTCGTGGAACGGACTCTTTTCGGAAACGTAATACGAATACTTCTTTTCCGCTCGGGCCGTTACGCCGTTCTGCTCGATGATCTCCACGATGCGCAGGTTCTTGCGCTTGTGGTCGTTGGATGTCGATGTTTGGATGCAGATCTCTCTCATGGGATACCAGTTATTTAAACATTGAAAGAAGTAGAGCTAAAAAAAATCCCTTCAATAGTTTACAGCCGTAAACATGCATGTGCAAGGGGGGCTACTTTTTAAAGGACAGCTCTTCGCCCCGGATCAGGCGGGAGATATTGGACCGATGCGTCCATGTAAGAAAAACAAATATTAAGAAAAAAAGCCCTTTGACAGGACCGCTGTAATCGGTCCACAGCCCCGCCACGGCCAGCGCCGCCAAACCCGCCAGGGAGCTGATCGAAACAACGCGTGTCGGCGCGTACACGAGGACCCAGACCAACGCGCAGATACCGAAGAGCCCCGGAAAGCCGGCCAGGAGCGCGCCCGCTCCCGTCGCCACCCCCTTGCCGCCTTTGAATCCCAGGAACGGAGTGAACACATGCCCCGCAACGGCGCAAAGCGCCAGAAGGATCCGCGCCAGGGCACGATCGCCCCCGATGCTCACAGCGCCGAGCGCCAGTTCCTGCAGGCAGAGTACCGGCAGGGCGCCCTTCAGGAGATCCACCACGAACACCGCGATCCCGATCTTCTTGCCGAGGACACGGACCGCATTGGTCGCCCCGACATTGCCACTGCCGTGCTGACGGACATCCACCCCCCGGCACCAACGGCCGGCCAGATAGGCCGTCGGGATGCCGCCGATCAGAAAAGCCCCGACACAGGCCACCCAAGCGCTCACGTCGAGATCCCCTGCAGAGCGCGCGCTCCGCTGCGGACGTAGTGCCAGCCCGAGGCCAGTGTCAAGATAACGGTCAGCACGAACAGGGGCGATCTCGCCTCGATGGGCAGGCGTGCCAGACAGGCGATCAGGGTCAGCATCTGCACGCAAGTCGTGGCTTTGCCCACCAGATTGGGCTTGGCCTTCAGGTCACCGGTCGCCATGAA
The DNA here is from genome assembly GCA_022072175.1 of Candidatus Omnitrophota bacterium. Taxonomy (GTDB): domain Bacteria; phylum Omnitrophota; class Gorgyraeia; order 2-02-FULL-51-18; family 2-02-FULL-51-18; genus JAJVIE01. The sequence goes on from JAJVIE010000003.1 coordinate 682,885, forward strand.
GACGATCATCGATCCGGCCAGGAGCACGATGTCCCGCGTGAGCACCGGGACGGCCACCCAAGCGGGGATCCGCGCCGCATCAGGAAGGTTCGGAGCGAAGCACAGCACGACGAACGCGCTCACGATGAGCAGTTTATCGGCGAGCGGATCGATCAAAGCGCCGAAAGGCGTCATCTGCCCCAGCCGCCGCGCCAGATAACCGTCGAGGGCGTCGGTCACGCACGCGCTGATGAAGAGAGCCAGCGCCCAGTCGAACAACTGCTCCTTGCCCGGAGCATAGGAGAGCACGCAGGAGATCACCGCGGGCACCAGAAGCACCCGCAGGAAGGTCAGGCGATTGGGCCAGTTGAGCGGATCCGCCGCCGGGACCTGCGGAGCGTCCGGCTTGCGCTCAATCAATGCGGCCCATCCTCTTGAGCGGCCACCAGCGCACGAACGCCTTGCCGATCACGTTCTGCCGCGGCACGAATCCCCAGAAGCGGCTGTCGGTGGAGTTGGCGCTGTTGTCGCCGAGCACGTAGTACTGACCCTCGGGGACCTGGATCTTCTCGTAGGGCCCGCCGTACGGCTCGTGGTTATAGTAGAAGAACTTCCCGAAGCTCTCCGGATCGTCGAGCACGACGCCGTCCACGTGGATCTTGCCATCACGGATCTCGACGGTCTCCCCGCCGACGGCGACGAGACGCTTGATGAAGTCCTTCTTGCGGTCGGCCGGGTACTTGAAAACGATGATGTCTCCCCTCTTCGGCTGCTCGAAGCGGTAGATGAACTTGTTCACGAAGAGCTTGTCCCCTTCGATGAGCGTGGGCCGCATCGACCCGGAAGGGATCTTGAACGCCTGCACCACGAACGTGCGGATGATGAGCGTGAGAACGAGCGCCACGGCGATCGACTGCGCCCACTCGATGGCCTCACGCTTGAGGAGTTGACGGTCGATCTTCATTGTTCGAGCTTGAGCGCCGCCAGGAAGGCCTCTTGCGGGATCTCGACCTTGCCGAACTGCTTCATGCGCTTCTTGCCCTCTTTCTGCTTCTCCCAGAGCTTGCGCTTGCGCGTGATGTCGCCGCCATAGCACTTGGCGGTGACGTTCTTGCCCATGGGCCTGACGGTCTCGCGCGCGATGATCTTACCGCCGATCGCCGCCTGGATCACCACCTCGAACATCTGCCTCGGGATCAGCTCCTTGAGCTTCTCGCACAGCGCTCTGCCCTTGGTCTGGGCGACGTCGCGGTGCACGATCGAGCTGAACGAATCGCAGGGCTCGGAGTTGATGAGGATGTCCAGCTTGACCAGATCGCTCTCGCGGTGTCCCGTCAGCTCGTAATCCAATGAACCGTAACCCTTGGTGATGGACTTGATGCGGTCGTAAAAATCCACGATGATCTCCGACAGCGGGAAATCATAGGTCACCCGCGCGCGGTCCTCGCTCAGGTATTCGGTGGTCTTGTACGTGCCGCGCCGCTGTTCGCACAGGTCCAGGATGGGCCCCATGCACGACGGCGGGATGATCAGGGAGGCGTCCACGTAAGGTTCGAGGATCGCGTCGATATGCGACGGATCGGGCAGCTTGGACGGGTTCTCGATCTCGAGCGTTTCGCCGGTGGTCTTGCGGACCTTGTACACGACGCTCGGCGTCGTGACCACGAGGTTCATGTCGTACTCGCGCTCCAGGCGCTCCTGCACGATCTCCATATGCAGCAGCCCCAGGAACCCGCAGCGGAAACCGAACCCCACCGAAGCGGAGCTTTCGACCTCGAACACCAGCGAGGCGTCCGAGAGCTGGAGCTTTTCCATCGAGTCCTTGAGGGCCTGGAAATCCTTGGCGCTCACGGGAAAGATGCTCGCGTACACCATGGGCTTGATCTTCTTGTAGCCGGGTAGCGCCTCGGAGGCGGGGGACTCCACGGTGGTGACCGTGTCGCCGTTCTCGACCTCCTTGGCCGAACGGATGTTGCAGGTGATGTAACCGACCTCGCCGCAGAGGATCGCGTCGCACGGTACCGGCTTTGGGGAGAGGACCCCCATCTCGAGGATCTCGTATTCGCGTCCGGTGGCCATCATGCGGATCTTCATGCCCTTGCGGAGCACGCCGTTGAAGACGCGCACGTACACGATCACGCCCTTGTAGATGTCGAAGTTCGAGTCGAACACCAGCGCCTGAAGGGGCGCGTCGGGGTCACCCTCAGGAGCGGGGATCCTCTCGACGACACGTTCGAGGATGTCATCGATGCCGATGCCGGCCTTGGCGCTGGCCAGGATGATCTCCTCCTCGCGGATGCCCAGTGCCTTGTGGATCTGCTTCTTGACCTTGTCCGGATCGGCGGTGGGCAGGTCGATCTTGTTGATGACGGGGATGACCTCGAGGTTGTGTTCCATGGCCAACAGCAGGTTGGACACCGTCTGCGCCTCCACGCCCTGACCGGCGTCCACCACCAGCAGGACCCCCTCGCAGGCCCGCAGGCTCTTGGAGACCTCGAACGTGAAATCCACATGTCCGGGCGTGTCGATGAGGTTGAGCACGTAGTCCTGACCCGCTTTCGACTTGTACGGGATGCGCACGGCGCTGGCCTTGATCGTGATCCCCCGCTCCTGCTCCAGCTCCATGTCGTCCAACAGCTGGTTGTGGAAGGTCCGCTGGTCGATGACCCCCGTGTGCTCGAGGATGCGGTCGGCCAGCGTGGATTTCCCGTGGTCGATGTGCGCGATGATCGAGAAGTTGCGGACGAACTGATGTTTCATCGGTCCCCGGTCAGGCCTTGAGGCCGAATGCGATCTCGCGGCCGCTCGAGACCAGCGATGTCGCCAGCTGCTCGGAGGTCGCTTCGGAGTAGATCCGCAGGATCGGTTCCGTGCCCGACAGGCGGAACAACAGCCAACTGTCGTCCTCCAGCACGAACTTCATCCCGTCGCTCGACTTGACCTCCTTGATGCGGTGACCGGCCAGGGATGCTGGCGGGTTCTTCTGGAGGTGCTGGAACAGCAGGGGTTTGAGCTCGTTCGGATAGTCGATGTCGTTGCGGACATAGTGGAGCTTGCCGAATTCCTTCTCCACGTCCTTGAGGATCTGGTCGATGGACTTGCCGCGCACGGCCATCATCTCCATCAAGAGCAGCGACGAGAGCATGCCGTCGCGCTCGTACAGATAGTCCTGAAATCCGATCCCGCCCGACTCCTCCCCCCCGATCAGCACGTTCTCGCGGCGCATGATCTCGCAGACGTACTTGAAACCGACCGGGGTCTCATGGACCTTGAGGCCGAGCTTGCGGGCCATCTTGTAGATCAGCCCGGTATTGGAGATCGTCGTGACGACACTGCCGGTCTTCTTGCGGTCCTCGACCAGGTGCAGCATGATCAGCGAGAGGATCTTGCCCGGCGAGATGAACTCCCCTCCCGGACGGATAGCGCCGACCCGGTCAGCGTCACCGTCGGTGACCACGCAGAGGTCGTACTTGCCCGTCCGCATGAGCTCGGTCGCCTGGCGCAGGTTCTGCGGGATCGGCTCCGGCGCCCCACCGCCGAAGGACGTGTCCCGGTCCCCGCGGATGGTCGTGATCCGGAGCTTGCCGCCGGCCAGAATGGTCTCGAGCCAGCGTCCGGCCACACCGTGCATCGGGTCCACCAGCACATGGTAGGGTCCCTGCTTGATCTTGTCGATGTCCACATAGCGCTTGAGGAAGGCGATGTAAGCCTCATTGAGGTCGCGCCGTTCGCTGCCGGCTCCGAGAGGTTTGCGGCGGACGGGGCTCTTGCCGATCAGCGCCTCGACGGCGTCGGTGATCGCGCGCTCAGCGGAACCGCCGAAGTCGTTCTTGATCTTCACGCCGTTGTAGCCGGGCGGATTGTGGCTGGCCGTGATGGCCAGGCCCGAATCGCACTTCTCCTTGACGATCGTATAGCTGACGGCCGGGGTCGGGCAAGCCGTGGTGGACAGGATCACCTCGATACCATTGCCGCTGAGCACCTCGGCGGCGGCGCGCGCGAAGTTCTCGGAGTTACGGCGCCAGTCGTAGCCGATCACGACCCGGACCTTGGAGGAGCCCTTCTTCTTGGATTCCGCCCAGAGATGGTCGGCGTAGGCCTGCACGACCCTCTCGACGTTCTCGAGCGTGAAATCCGCGCTCATCAGCGCTCTCCAACCATCGGTGCCGAACTTTATTTTTGACATCGGAGTTCCTCGATCGCTTGTTTGACGTCCGTCTTGCCGAAGATCGCGGTGCCGGCGACGAGCACGTTCGCCCCCGCCTCCACCGCCTGCCTGCCGGTCGTCTTGTTGATGCCGCCGTCCACCTGGATATCTCCCGGATAGACCGTCCGGAGCCGCCGAACCTTGTCCAGGACCTCCGGCATGAACGCCTGCCCGCCGAAGCCCGGGTTGACCGTCATCAAGAGCACCATGTCGATCCGCTCCAGGTACGGGAGGATCGGCTCGAGCGGCGTGGCCGGCTTGAGCGAAACGCCCGTTCGCGCCCCGGCCGAACGGATGGACGCCAGCACCTCGGACAGACGGTCGCCGCAGGCCTCGGCGTGCACGGTGACACCGTCAGCCCCGGCCTTGACGAAGTTCGCCACGTAGCGCTCGGGCTGTTCGATCATGAGGTGGGCGTCCAGAAAGAGCTTCGTCACCTTACGGATGGCCTCCACGATGAACGGTCCGATCGTGATGTTGGGCACGAAATGCCCGTCCATCACGTCCAGATGCAGCATCTCGCATCCGCCCGCCTCGACCTTGCGGATCTCCGACCTCAGGTCGGCAAAATCAGCGGCCAGCAGCGACGGGGCGATCTTCAGACGAGTTGACACGACCGGTCTCCATAAGGTGTCCAGGCCCACATCCACGAAGGGAAGATTTTAACAGAATCGAGGCCCGTTGGGAACGGGCGTAAACGCCGTCAGAGGGACAGCTTGGGGCGGATCTCGGAGGCCAGACGCGAGGCGTCCGGACCCACCAGGGCCAATCGGAGCGCCTGTGTCCTGAAAAGCCGCGCCGCGACCCGCTTGAGGTCGTGCGGACGGATGGCTTCGACGCGTCGGCGGATCTGCGCCAGAGTACGGTTGGACCTCGACGACAGCACGCTCTCCCCCGCCCACAGCATGAGGTTCATCGTGTTCTCCAGCCCCAGGTCGAGCTGGCCGAGGTAGAAATCCTTGGCCCTCCGCAGCTCGTCCGGTCCCACGTCGGTCGTCGCGATCTTCGACAGCTCCTTGAGCACGACACCGACGGCCTCGGGGGCCTTGCGGCCGTCGACCCCGGCCGAGATGATGAAAGCGCCCGTCTCGGTGTACCGCCTCACCGAAGAGCCGATATCATAGGCCAATCCCCGCTCTTCGCGCACTTCGTTGAAGAGCCGCGAGGACATATTGCCTCCGAGCACCACATTGAGAAGGTCCAGCGGCAGTTCGTCGGGATGGTCCTTCGGAAGGGCGTGCATGCCGAGGCACAGATGGGTCTGCTCGGTCTTCTTGTTGAGGCTCCTGACCCTGGAGGTCGCGGCGCTACCGCTGAAAAGCCTGCGCTGGACGCCGGGGGCCGACCGCGGCGGCCGCGCGAAAGCCCTGAGCACCTCGCGGCTGAGCTGGATCAGGTCGATGTCTCCGGCGGCGCTGACGGTCAAATGCGGCTGTCGATAGTAACGGTCGCGAAAACCCACGATCTGCTCGCGCGTCATCGCCCCGACGGTCTTCAGCGTGCCGGCGATCGGCCGTCCCAGCGCGTGGCCGTCCCACAACACCTCGCAGAGGATCTCATCGACCAGCTGGCCCGGCTGGTCCTGGGTCATCTTGATCTCCTCGAGGATCACCGTACGTTCCTTCTCGAGGTCCTCTGTCCGGAGCGTGGCTCCGGTGACCATGTCGGCCAGGACATCGAAGGTCCCTCTGAAGTGGGCCGCGGTCGTCTTGGCCAGGAAACACGTGTACTCCTCGCCGGTGAACGCGTTGAGGCTCCCGCCCTTGCCCTCGACGTCCTCCTTGATCTGGTAGGTCGTTCTGCGGTGGGTTCCTTTGAAGACCAGGTGCTCGAGGAAGTGAGAGGCGCCGGAGAGCTCCGGACTTTCGTCGCGTCCTCCGACGCTGACCCAGATGCCCACTGAGACGGAACGGCGTCCCGGCAAGGGCGCCCACACCAGGCGAACGCCGTTGGGGAGCAGTTTGACGCTGTATTCCCGCTTCATGATGCGCCCGTCGCGCGATGACGCCGCGAGTCCAGATAGCCCTGAAGGATGAGGATGGCCGCCAGCTGATCGCTCTTCTGTTTCTGCTTCTGCCGAGAGAGGCCCTCCTGGATCATCAGACGCCCCGCCTGCCGGCTGGTGAGACGCTCGTCCCAGGAGGCCACGCCGAGACCCGTCTCACGCGCCAATCGGTCCATCCACTCACGGGTCAACCGGGCCTTGGGGCCCTCTGTGCCGTCCATATTGACCGGGAGACCGATGACGATCTCCGTCACTCCGCGTTCGGAGCAGAGGCTCTTCAACGCCGCGACGGTACGGTCCACGCCCTTGTTCTCGAGCGTCTCGAGTCCCTGGGCGGTGTATCCGAGAGGGTCGGAGATCGCCAGGCCGATCCTTTTGTCGCCCAGATCGATGGCCAGGATCCTCATGAGGCCTGAGCCGCCCAGCGTGCCGCGGATTCGGAGGCGCCTCTTGGACAAACGAGCATGCCTTGGTGTGTTCGTACCACGATCGTGTCCTTCAGACCGGACAGACGCGCGCGGCCCGGCAGGGCATCGTGAACAAGGCAGTTCTCGCAATCCTTGAGCACCGCCCCGCCGATGACCGCGTTGCCCGCGGCATCCTTCGGAGCTTTTTCGTAGTACATGTCCCAACTGCCCATATCGCACCAGTCCATCCGGGTCGACAGTACCGTCACGCGGCGCGTTCTCTCCATGAGCGCGTAGTCGATGGAGAGCGCCGGCAATCTCCGATAGGCGGCCCTCAAACGCGCGACGCCCTTGAGGCGCGTGAACTGCGGAGCGTGCCGCTCCATTTCACCATAGTAGGTGGAGAGCCGCCACGTGAAGATGCCGGCGTTCCATGCGTGCCGGCCGCCTTTGAGATAGGCCGCCGCGCGCCGGGAGTCCGGTTTTTCGACGAAACGCCTGACGGTGTGGGCTCCGGCCGTACCGCGGATCGCCTGCCCGCGCTCGATGTAACCATAGCCGGTGGCGGCGAACGTCGGCCGGATGCCGATCGTGACCAGCGTCCTCGACGATCCGGCCAGACGGATGGCCGCGCGCATCGTGCCGGCGAACGACGCCGTGTCCTGGATCAGGTGGTCGGCCGGGTAGAAGGAGACGACCTCCTCGCCGCCGCACCTCTGACGCAGGATCTCGCAGGTCAGATGGATCGCCGAGGCCGTATTGTTGCGGAACGGCTCGATATGCAGATTGCCGGAGCTCAGGGACGTCAGCTCGGCGCGCACATGACGGACATGATCGCGTCCGGTGATGACATGCACGCGGGCGGCCCCGTAAACTCGGGCCAGACGGGCGTACGTGGACGACAGCAGGGACGATCGACCGTCGTACCGGATGCGGTATTTGGGGAAATCCGCGGATGTCAGCGGCCAGAATCGTTCTCCGATACCGCCGGCCATGATCACTGCCTGGGGCATCAATCGCCCCCGGCTTTGACGGACCGGACGGCCCGGACGAACGGCCGCACCACCCGCCGGGCGAACGCGGAAGCGTCGGACAGGCCGGTCCTGGACAGCTCTCGGACGATCGCGCTGCCGACGATCACACCATCGCTGTACGCGCAGAAGCGGCGCGCCGCCTCGGGTGTCGAGACACCGAAACCCACGCAGACCGGAAGCTCGCTTCCCCTGCGCGCGCGGCGCACATGCGACTCGATGACGCGCGAACTGTCCTTGGCGTCCGCTCCGGTGACGCCGGTCAAGGAAACGTAATAGACAAAACCTTTGGAGCGTCTGAGCACCAGGCGTTCACGCTCGCCGGAGCTGGTCGGGGCCAGCAGGTAGACGGTATGCAGTCCGCGCCGGGCCAGCACACGGTCGATCTCCCCGCCCTCATCTGGAGGCACGTCCGGCAGGATCACCCCATCGACACCCGCACGGGCAGCGTCAGCGGCGAATCGCCGGATACCGTAACGGAGGATGGGGTTGGCGTAGCTCATGAGCAGGATGGGCAGGCGCACGCCGCTCCGTCGCGCCTGGCCGACCATGTCCAGCACACGCCGCACGGTCACGCCGTTCTTGAGGGCCGTCAGCGAGGAGGCCTGGATGACGGGCCCGTCCGCCAGAGGGTCGGAGAACGGCACCCCGATCTCCAGCAGATCCACACCCTCACGCTCGAGCGCGACCGCCAGGCGGACGGTGCTCGTGAGCGTCGGATGTCCCGCGGTGATGAAGGCGATCATGGCTTTCTGCCGCCGCTCACGCAGCGCGGCGAACGTCCGGTCGATGCGGTTGGTCATAAGGCCAGCACCTTGGAGACCTGCTCGACGTCCTTGTCGCCGCGTCCGGACAGGCAGATCAGGAGCGTATCCGTCCTGCGGAAGCGGCGCTTGTTCTTGAGCAGATAGCCGATCGCGTGCGCCGGCTCGAGCGCCGGAATGATCCCTTCGAGTCGGCTCAGGGCCTGGAGCCCTTCGAGCGCTTCTTTGTCCGTGGCCGAGACGTACTCCGCCCGACCCCTGCTCTTGAGATAAGCGTGTTCGGGACCGACACCCGGATAATCCAAGCCCGCCGAGATGGAGTGGGCCAACTGGATCTGGCCGTCAGCGTCCTGGAGCACTTCGGTCCGGCTGCCGTGAAGCACGCCGATCCGGCCGGCGGTGAGCGTCGCCGCGTGCTGGCCCGAGGAGACGCCGTGCCCGGCCGCCTCGACGCCGATCAGGCGCGCGCGGCTGGCGAGGAACGGATGGAACAGCCCCATGCTGTTGGAGCCGCCCCCCACGCACGCCACCGCGTAGTCAGGGTCCCGCCCGACGGCAACCCGGAACTGCCTGCGCGCCTCCTGACCGATCACGGCCTGGAAATCCCTGACCAGCCGCGGGTACGGATGAGGCCCGATGACGGAGCCGATGATGTAGTGCGTGTCGCGCACGTTGGTGACCCAATCCCGGATGGCCTCGTTGACGGCGTCCTTGAGCGTCCGCGAACCCGAGCGGACCGGGTTGACCTTGGCGCCCAGGAGTTTCATACGAAAGACGTTGAGGGACTGGCGGTGGACATCCTCCTCCCCCATATAGACCTCACAGCGGATCCCCAGAAGCGCGCACACCGTCGCGGTGGCCACGCCGTGCTGCCCGGCCCCCGTCTCCGCGATGACGCGTTTTTTGCCCATCCGAAGCGTCAGTAGGGATTGACCGATGGTGTTGTTGATCTTGTGCGAGCCGGTATGATTGAGGTCCTCGCGCTTCAGGAAAGCACGGCGAACCCCGAGCGCCTTGGCCAGACGCTTGACCTCGGTCAACGCCGTCGGCCGGCCGGCATAATGGTGGAGCCGCTGCATGAACTCCCTGCGGAAAGACGGGTCCCTGGAGGCCTTGGCGTACTCGCGCTCCAGCTCGGCGAGCGCGCCCATGAGCGTCTCGGGCACATAACGGCCGCCGTAGGGGCCGAAATGCCCGTGGCGGTCGGGTTGACTATGGAAGCGTTCGGTAGGCTTTTTGGGCATTGGTGATGAACCTTTTCATCGCGACAGGGTCCTTGATGCCGGGGGCGGTTTCGACCCGGCTGGAAGCCTCGACGCCGTACGGACGCAGCCGGCGGACCGCCTCGGCGACGTTGCCGGCATGCAGTCCTCCCGCCAGGATCACCGGCGTCGTTCGCGGCACACCACGGAGCAGGCTCAGATCGAACGTCCGGCCCGTCCCGCCGTCGGACCCGCGAACCTCGGTATCGAACAGCCATGCCCCGGCCCGGTGGCGCCTCAGGGCGGCGACCGCGAACCCCGGTCCGACACGAAAGGCCTTGATCGTCAGAAGGTTTCCGAGGATCCGCTCGTATCCGGGTCGCTCCGACCCGTGCAGTTGGACGGCCGTCAGACCCGCTTCATCAGCGATAGCCCGGATCTCGCGTGCCGGCGTATCGACAAAAACCCCCACGAGCGCGGGCCACGGACCCACCGCCCGCCGGATGCGTCGGGCCTGCGCCGGCGTAACGCGGCGCTTGCTGCCGGCGGCGAAGACCAGCCCGACCGCCGTCGCGCCACAGCGGAACGCCAGCTCAGCGTCCTGCTGACGGGTCACACCGCAGATCTTCACGTAACCGCTCATGTGCGCCCCAGGAGTTTGGCGACGCCCGCGCCGGGATCGGCTTCCCGCATGAACGCTTCGCCCACGAGAACGGCCTTGGCTCCGAGAGCTTTCAAGTATAACAAATCACCATGGGACTGTATGCCACTTTCGGAGACCAGCAACCGCTTGTCGTCGACGAGCGGCGCCAATCTCTCCGTCGTGCGAAGGTCCACCGAGAACGTCTGCAGGTCGCGGTTGTTCACTCCGATGATCCTCGCTCCGACAGCCAGGGCTTTCTGCACATCCTCGTAGCTGTGGGTCTCCACCAGGGCGTCCAGACCGTAGCGTCCGGCCAGTTCGTACAGCGTCTTGAGCTCTTCGGCCGAGAGCGCCCCGGCGATCAGGAGCAGGGCGTCGGCGCCCATCGCCACCGTCTCGTACACTTGCACTTCGTGGATGATGAAATCCTTGCGCAGCACCGGCAGAGCGACCTCGGCCTTGACCGAGCGCAGATAGTCGGCGCTGCCGCCGAAGTAGATCACGTCCGTGAGCACCGACAGCGCCGCGGCCCCGCCCTTTTCGAAGGATCGGGCCAGGGAGACCGGGTCGAAATCCGCCCTCAGGAGCCCCTTGGACGGCGAGCGGCGTTTGATCTCTGCGATGACGGCCATCGGTTCGGGCGCTTCGCGGAGAGCCCGCTCGAAGACGCCCGCGTTCGCGTGGCGGAGCCGCTCGGCCTCGGAACGCCAGGCCGCCAGGGGCTTGGCCGCCAGCGTCTCCTGGACCTCCTTGCGTTTCTCCATCAGGATCTCCCGGAGGATCACGCGGCGCTCCCGTAGTAGTCACGCACCTGCTGGAGCTTGTTCAGGCCGCCCCCGTTCCGCTGGACCGCCACGATCCGCCGGTAACCCTCGGCGATGGACGGCGCCAGACCCGCGGCGCGCAGGCCCGCGCCGGCGTTCAGGCAGACGATGTCCGAGGCGGGACCCGAAGCGCCCCCGAGGATGTCGAGAGCCAGACGCGAGGCATCCTCGGCATCGGCCACCCTGAGCACATCGAGCGGCACCCGACGGATGCCGACATCTTCGGGCTCCAGACGTCCCTCTCGGATCTGCCCGCCCGACAATTCGGCATAGACGCTGGGGGCGGAGATGCTGATCTCGTCCAGGCCATCCTCGCCGTGCACGATGAGCGCGGAGACACAGCCGAGCTCCTTGAGCGCTTCGGCGAACGCCCGGACCAGCGGACGGGAATACACGCCCAGGAGGTGATGTCCCGCTCCGGTGGGATTGGACAGCGGTCCGATCAGGTTGAAGACCGTCTTGCCGCCGACCCGCTTGCGTGCGGCCATGGCGTGTTTGACGGCGGGGTGGTACAGCGGCGCGAACAGGAACCCCCAACCGACCTCGGCGATACCCCTTTCGATCTTCTGGGCGCCGGCGTCCATCGGCACACCCAGGGCCTCCAGAAGATCCGCGCTGCCGCAGACCCCCGACACCGAACGGTTGCCGTGCTTGGCGACGCGGGCGCCGGCGGCCGCGCACAGGAACGATGCGATCGTCGAGACGTTGAGCGTCCGGGAGGCATCGCCTCCGGTACCGCACGTATCGAGCCATTCCGGATGATCGGAGGCGGTCCGGACGCCGTGCTCGCGCAGCACCCTCGCGGCCGCGACGATCTCTCCGACCGACTCTCCTTTCTGACGCAACAGCACCAGCAGGTCGGCGATGTCGGACTCCTGGGCCTGACCGCTCATGATGGCGCGCATGGCGTCGGTCATCTCGGAGGAAGCCAGATCACGTCCGGCGCGGAGGAGTTCGACGGCGGGCAGGGTCACCGGGTGAGCTCGAGAAAATTACGGAGGATGCGTTTCCCGCATCCGGTAAGGATGGACTCGGGATGGAACTGCACTCCGTAGACCGGGTACCGGCGGTGCCGAAGCCCCATGATCTCCCCCCGGTCGGTCCAGGCGGTCACCGCCAGGTCCTTGGGCAACGAACGGCGTTCGACCAGCAGTGAATGGTAGCGCGTCGCCGTGAACGGCTGATCAAGACCCTTGAAGATCCCCTTGCCGTCATGATGGATCTCGGATGTCTTGCCGTGCATCAACCGGTCCGCGCGCACGACCCGGCCGCCGTAGACCTGCCCGATGCACTGGTGCCCGAGGCAGACGCCCAGCACGGGGATGCGCGGCCCGAGCTCACGGATGATGTCGTTGGAGATCCCGGCCTCGTCCGGATTTCCGGGACCCGGAGAGATGACGATCCGGGCGGGCTTGAGCTTGCGGACACCCGCGAGATCGACGCGGTCGTTACGGACCACCTTGAGGGTCTGCCCCATCTCACCCAGGTACTGCACGAGGTTGTAGGTGAACGAATCGTAATTGTCGATCATCAGGATCATCGGGCCATCCCTCCTGCCGCGGCCTCGATCGCCCTGAAAAGAGCCTTGGCCTTGTTGACGGTCTCCTCGTACTCCTTCGCGGGGTCCGAGTCCGCCACGATACCGGCTCCGGCCTGAGCCGTCGCGCGGCCGCCGCTCATCACGATGGTGCGGATCGCGATGCAGGTGTCCATGTCCCCGGTATGGGAGAAGTAGCCCACGACACCGGAGTACAGGCCTCTCCTGCGATTCTCGAGACGATCGATGATCTCCATGGCCCTGACCTTGGGCGCTCCCGAGATCGTGCCCGCGGGGAACGTCGCGCGCAAAAGGTCGTAGCCGTTGCGGCCCCTCGCCAGGCGACCCTCGACGTTGCTGACCAGGTGCATGACGTGCGAGTAACGCTCGACGGTGGAGAACTCCGTGACCTTGACGCTGCCGTACCCGCACACGCGGCCCAGGTCGTTGCGGCCGAGGTCGACCAACATCAGGTGCTCGGCGCGTTCCTTGGGGTCGGCCAGGAGCTCTCTTTCGAGCGCCTTGTCCTCGGAAGCGTCGCGGCCGCGGCGGCGCGTGCCGGCGATGGGCCTGAGCGAAGCGACCCCGGCGGTGCATTTGACGTGCACCTCAGGCGAGGATCCGGCGACCTTGAGCGGTCCGAAGTTGAGATAGAACATGTACGGAGAGGGGTTGATGGAGCGCAGTGCCCGGTAGACCTCGAACGGCTCCGCCTTGAGCGGGGTGCTGAAAGCCTGCGAGAGCACCACCTGGAAAATATCGCCCTTGCGGATATGCTCCTGGGCCTCGAGCACGGCCTTGCGGAATCCCGCTCGGGTAAAGTTCGAATCGATGCGGAGCTTGCCCGTCGGCCGCTCGATGGGCACGGGCAGGTTGCGAAGCTTGGCGGAGCGGAACAACCGAGAGGCGGCCGCATCGATGCGCCGGGCGGCCTCGCGGTAGGCGGCCGAGCCGGAACGCCCGCGCCGGACGCGGGCCGAGCTGATGATGCGGATGCGCCGTTCGGTATGGTCGAAGACCACGATGATACGCGGCGCGACGAACACCATGTCCGGGAGGCCGGTCTTGTCGGGATTCTTGTCGGGGATCCGCTCGAAGAAGCGCACCGTGTCATAGCCCATGTAGCCGACGAAGCCCCCGGCGAAGGGCGGCATTCCCTGCAGCGGGGCTTGTCTGTACGAACGCTGGAGCGTCTGGAGTTCCCTCAGCGGATCCGTCCGGGTCTGCCAGACACGCGAACGTCCGCGCTCATCGGAGACCGTGATCTGGCGGCCTTTACTGGTGAAGACGGCGGAGGCGCCGATGCCCAGGATCGAGTAACGAGCCAGGGACTCCCCTCCCTCCACGGACTCCAAGAGCAGTGAGTAGGGCTCATCGCCGACCTTGAGGAAGCACGATACGGGCGTCTCGAGGTCCGCCAGATACTCGCGATACACGGGTATCGTGTCGTATCTCCGCGCCAGCCGCGCGAACGTCCGCGGGTCCGGGTGGTATCCCCGCATGGATCAGTAGACTTTCTTGGGATCGAACACGAGCGGGTCCGTCACTTCGCGCGAAGCATCGTCCTTGATGCGTTCGAAGTAACAGCTGAAATAACCCTTGTGGCATCCGGCGACGTTCTGGTCGATCACGAACAGCAACGACTTGCCCTCGCAGTCCGGCCTGAACTCCCGCACCGCCTGCGTGTGTCCGGAGGTCTCGCCTTTTTTCATCAGCTTGTTCTGCGAGCGGCGGAACAGGTGGATGTACCCCGTCTCGAGCGTCGCTCGGAGCGAGATCTCGTTCATGTAGCAGAGCGTCAGCACCTGCTTGGTCTTGCGGTCCTGGATGATGGAGGGGATGAGCCCCTGAGCGTCGAACTTGAGCGAGCTTTTGATCTGTTCGAAGATGGCGTCGTTCATGACCTGACCGTGATCCCTTTCTGCTTCAGATAGCGTTTGACCTGCCCGACCGTGAACTGACGATAATGAAAGATGCTGGCCGCCAGCACCGCGTCGGCCTTGCCGCGGGTCAGTCCGGCCGCCAGATGCGAGAGCTCACCGGCCCCTCCGGAGGCGATGACCGGCACGCGTACGGCCGAGGACACCCTGCGGAGCAGCTCAAGATCATAGCCGTTCTTGGTGCCATCGCGGTCCATGCTCGTCAGCAGGATCTCCCCCGCCCCGAGCTTCTCGCAGCGCCTGGCCCACCGGACCGCGTCCAGACCGGTCGCCGTGCGTCCCCCGTGCGTGAAGACCTCCCACCTGCGGGACCCCGTGCGCTTGGCATCGATGGCGACCACCACGCACTGGGCTCCGAACCTCCTCGAGGCCTTGCGGATGAGCTCGGGATCCTTGACGCCGGCGGTGTTGATGGAGACCTTGTCGGCCCCGGCCGCCAGGAGCGTGCGGATGTCCTCGATGGAAGAGACACCGCCGCCGACCGTCAGGGGGATGAACACCTGCTCGGCCGTACGGCGCACGACATCAAGGATGATCTTGCGCTTCTCATGCGAAGCGGTGATGTCCAGGAACACCAGCTCGTCCGCTCCGGCCCGATCATAAAAAAGCGCGCACTGCACCGGATCTCCCGCATCGCGCAGACCCACGAAGTTGGTCCCCTTGACCACTCGCCCGTCCTTCACATCTAAACAGGGGATCACGCGCTTGGCAAGCATGTTCTCACCGCGTCCGCGACGCTGAACTTCTTCTCGTACAAGGCTTTACCGATGATGGCGCCGAGCAGATTGGGCTTGCGCAGCGCTTCGAGCGCCCGGAGATCGTCCAGGCTCGAGACGCCTCCTGAGGCGATCACCCCGATGCCGCCGAGATCGAGCATCGTGCCGAGCTCCTTGAGGTTCGGCCCGGTCAGGGCTCCATCCCGGTCGATGTCGGTGTAGATGATCGTCCGTCCTCCAAGGGACGACACGGACTCCGCCAGGCCCCTGGCCCGCAGTTCCGTGACCTTCCTCCAGCCGTCCGTGGCGACCTGACCGCGCACCGCGTCGATACCGATGATCGCGCGCTCACCGAACTCCCGCAAGGCCTCTTTCAGGAAACCGGGGTCCAGACAGGCTTGAGTGCCGAAGATCACCCAGCGCACTCCGGCTTCGAGCGCCCGGTGCGCGCTCCCGAGGTCCCTCAGACCTCCGCCGAGCTCCACGGGCACCTTGACCCGACGCAGGATCGCCCTAACAGCGTCCATGTTGGCCTGAGCTCCGTCGCGCGCGCCGTCGAGGTCGACGACATGCAATCGCCGCGCGCCCTGTTCCTCGAAGACGGCGGCCACATCGGCCGGGGCGTCCGCATAGACCGTTTCGCGGTCGAAATCGCCCTTGAACAACCGAACGGCCTTGCCTCCGCGCAGATCGATCGCCGGGATCGGGATCATGAGACGGTCCTCACGAAATTACGCAACAGACGCAAGCCCTGCGACTGGCTCTTCTCCGGATGGAACTGCGTCGCCCAGATGGAGCCGCTCTCGACGGCCGCGCAGATCCGCGTGCCGTAGAAGGTCGTCGCCGCCAGACAGCCGGGATCCTCGGGGACCGCGTAGTACGAATGCACGAAGTAGTAGTACGTTCCGTCCTTGATGCCCGACAGCAGCTTGGGTCGACCGCTCCGCTGGATGTCGTTCCAGCCCATATGCGGGACCTTGAGGCGGCCGCGGAAGCGCACGACGCGGCCCTTGAGCAGTCCCAGGCCCCTGACACCCGGCGACTCTTCGCTCGACTCGAACAGCAACTGCAGTCCGAGGCAGAGACCGAGATAAGGCGTGCCGCTGCGGACCGCATCGCGGACGGACGCGTGCAGGCCCCTGCGGCGCAGTTCGCTGACAGCGTCCCCGTAGGCGCCGACACCAGGCAGCACGATCGCGCGGGCCCGGGTCAGCCCCGCCGCCGAATCGACGCGGCGCACCCGCGCGCCGGCCTCTTCGAGGGCTTTCTCCACACTGCGGAGATTGCCCATTCCATAATCGATCAGAGCGATCACAGACGGCCTTTGGTCGAAGGGATCCCGCGCGTGCGGGCATCCGGCGTGACGGCCTGATCGAGCGCGCGGGCCAGGGCCTTGAACGTCGCCTCGATGACGTGATGCGGGTACTCTCCGGCGATCAGCTCGACGTGCAGTGTCGCGCCCATGTTGGCCGCCAAGGATTCCAGGAAATGCTTGGCGTCGGCCAGGGTGTAGTTCATCGCATTGGGCTTGGACCGCACGGCCGGATGCTCGACCCAGCGCGTTTTCGCCCGTGTGTGGAGATGGAACGAGCCCCTACCGCTCAAGTCCAGGCTCACCCGCGCTTCGGCGAGAGCCTCATCGAGCGGCGCGCGAAAGTCCCCGAACCTCCGGATGCCGGCCTTATCGCCGAGGGCCTGGCGGAAAGCCGTGCCGAGAGCGATGCCGACGTCCTCGTTGGTGTGGTGCGTGTCCACCTGCAGGTCACCTGTGGCCGTCAGTCGGATGTCGAAGCGTCCATGCTTGGCCATCGACTCGATCATGTGGTCCAAAAATGCGATGCCCGTCCGGACCCGCGAGCGTCCGGTGCCGTCCACCGACAGTTCGACGCGGATCGAGGTCTCTTTGGTGCGCCGGAGAAGTTTGGCGCTTCTTTTCGTGCGAGCCGACTTCATTTGTGCACCGCCTTTTCGAAACGGATCCGGACCGACTCCATGTGACGCGGCAGGCCCTCGAGCGTGGCCAGGTGTTCGACGGCGCCTTTGACCCGCTCGAGCGCCTTGCGGCTATAGGAGATCACGTGCGAGCTCTTCAGGAAGTCGTGCACGCTGATCCCCGAGAAGAACCGCGCAGTCCCATTGGTCGGCAGGACGTGGCTCGGGCCCGCGACATAGTCGCCCACGGCCGTCGGCGTGTAGGGCCCGATGAAGATCGCGCCGGCGTGACGGATGTCCGGCAGGACGCGCTTGGGGTTGCGGACCATGATCTGCAGGTGTTCAGGGGCGATCTGGTTGACGATCTCAGCGCCCTGCTTGAGACTGGGCACCGCGACGATGTAACCTTTGATCTGCACGCGGCTGATGAGCCGCGCCAGGCGCTTGGAGGTGGTCACAAGGATAGAGGTCCCGTTGTGGTGCTCGGCCTGCGCGTGCAAGTCGGCGATCACGAAATCCGGGTCCGCCTCATCGTCCGCCAGCACGACGACCTCGCTGGGACCGGCGACCATGTCGATGTCGCAGTAGCCGAACACTTGGCGCTTGGCCTCGGCGACGTAGGCGTTGCCGGGACCCACGATCTTGTCCACCCGGGGGATGGACCGTGTGCCGAAAGCCAGCGCGCCGATCGCCTGCGCCCCTCCCGCCTTGAAGACCCCGTCCACCTTGAGCAGGTTGGCCACCACCAGGATATGGGGGTCGACGCTCTTGTACTTGTTGGGCGGCGTGATCAGATAGACCTTCTTCACCCCGGCGAGCTTGGCCGGCAGCACCGTCATGTACACGGACGACGGCAGGGGCACCGTACCCGAAGGGATGTAGATGCCGACGGACTCCAGCGGCCGAATCCGCTCCCCCAGCTCCACACCCTCTTCACGCACCGTCCTCCAGGAGCGCTTGACCTGTTTGCGGTAGAACTGATTGACGTTCTCCACCGCGACCTTGAGCGAGGCGATGAAATCCGGTCCGATGTTCTGATAGGCCCCGTTGATCTCGCTCTCGGTGGCGCGCAGCTCCTTGGGCGTCAGCCGCACCTTGTCGAAGCGGCGCGTGTAGCGGAGCACCGCGTCGTCCCCGCCGCTCTTGACGTCCTCAAGGATGCGGCGCACGGTCTCCTCCACGCGGCGGTTACGCGTGGCGTTGCGTTGGAAGAGCTTCTGGAACTTCTGGCTCGAGGGCTTGACGATCTGCATCAATTCTTCTCCGTGAGCGTGCGCCGCGCCAACTGTGCCGCGAGGCCCAGCGCTTCGGCGGCGCGCGAAATTTCCTTGGACCCCCCGGTCGCGAAGTCGGGCTTGCCCCCGCCGGACCCGCCGATGGCCTTGGCGATCTCCTTCACCGTGTTGCCGCAGTGAAATCCCTTCTTGACCGCCTCGGACCCGGCCGAGAGCGTGAACGAGAACTTGTCCTCGAACACCGAAACCACGGCCGCCACATGAGAGGCGTCGGACTTACGAAGCGCCTCAAGCTCGCGCCGGATGAGCTCGGGGTCGGCGTTGTTGAAGCTCAACTCCAGACAGCGGACCCCCGCGAAACTGCTTGCCCCTCCCAATCCCTCGGTCAATCTCTGGCGGACCCGGCTCTGCGCCTGTCCGGACAGACGGTCGCGCAGGCTCCTGAGCCGCTCGACCTCCATACGGATCCGCCCGACGGTCTGTTCGGGGCTCGGGGACGAGAACTCCCGCTGGAGTTCCTTGAGCTCGGCCCGGGCCGCTTCCAGCATCGCGTCGGCGGCGCGTCCGGTGACGGCCTCGATCCGGCGCACGCCCGCCTGGATGGAGCTCTCGGAGGTGATCCTGAAAGACCCGATCTGCCCGGTCTCGCGCAAGTGCGTGCCACCGCAAAGCTCCTTCGAAAAATCCCCGATGGTCACGACGCGGACCGTGTCGCCGTACTTCTCGCCGAAGAACGCGATGGCACCCTCCTTGATCGCATCGTCCTTGGAGAGCTCGCGCTTGTCGAGCGGGGTGTTCTTGGAGATCTCGGTGTTGACGAGCGTCTCGATCTCCGCGATCTTGTCCGGACCCACGGCCTGGAAGTGGGTGAAGTCGAAACGCAGGTGGTCCGCCGCCACCAACGATCCGGATTGCTTGACGTGATCGCCGAGCGCGCGGCGCAGAGCCGCGTGCAACAGGTGCGTGGCGGTATGGTTCTTCATGATGTCGGCGCGGCGGACCGCGTCGACAGCCAACGCGTACGTTGTGCCGGGCCTGAAGGCGCCTTGTTTGACGACGACCTTGTGCGCGATGCAGTGGTCCATCTTCTGCGTGTCCAGGACATCGGCTTCGGCCCCTGCCCCGGCGATCCGTCCGGCATCGCCGATCTGGCCGCCGGACTCCGCGTAGAACGGAGACTTGTCGAACAACAGCACGCCCTCCTCGCCAGCCTTGAGCTCGGGGACGATGGCGTCGCCCTTGACGGCGCGAAGCAGGTTCGCCCGGGGCTCCTCGGTCGCATCGTAACCCAGGAAGCGCGTGGGACCCAGGCCGTCGATCAAGTGATAGAAACCCTTGGAGAAGATCTCCCCGGCGATCTTCGAGGATTCGCGCGAGCGCTTCTTCTGCTCCGACAGCAACGCCTCGAACCGCTCGGGATCGAGCGTGACGCCGACCGTCTGAGCGGCCTCCTGGATCAACTCGAACGGCAATCCGTGCGTATCGTAGAACTTGAACGCCGTCGCGGCCGGGTCCTTGGACGCCGGTAGCTCCGACTTGAGCGCGGGCACCCGAGTGCGGATGATCTCCCAGAACGCCCTCTCCTCGTTCTCGATGATGCCCGTGATCGTCTTCTGACGCTCGGAGATCTCCGGGTAGACCCCGCCGTACACATCGACCACCGCCGGGATCAGCTTGTGGAAGACCCCGCTGTCGACGGCACCCGCCTTCTGCAGATGGTCGCTGGCCAGGCGGATGATCTTGCGGATCACATAACCGCGGCCTTCATTGGACGGCAGCGCGCCGTCGGCGATGGAGAACACGGCCGCTCGGATGTGGTCGAGCACCGCGTTCTCGCGCGCCCGCTCCTTGCCCGGCGTCTTGAGCAAGCGGTGGAGCTCCGCGCGCAGGCGCACGAAGTTATCGGTGTCAAAATTGGACTCCACACCCTGGATGACCGCGGCGCAGCGCTCAAGACCCATGCCGGTGTCGATATTGGGCTGGGGCAGCGGCGGCAGGGACCCATCGGACTGGCGGTTGTAGCCGGTGAAGACGAGGTTCCAGATCTCCACGCCCTTGCCAGGCACTTCACCCACGTAGATCTCCGAGCAGGGGCCGCACGGACCGTTAGGGCCGTCCTTGGGCGCGTTGGAAGGCCAGAAGTTGTCCTCAGCGCCCATGCGGACGATGCGCGCCTCGGGCACGCCCATCTTCTTCTTCCAGATGTCGAACGCTTCCTGGTCCTCCTCGTAGACGGAGACCCAGAGCTTGTCCTTGGGGAGGCCGAGCTCGCGCGTAACGAACTCCCACCCCATCTCGATGGCGCCTTCTTTGAAATAGTCGCCGAAAGAGAAGTTACCGAGCATCTCGAAGAAGCTGTGGTGATAATTGGTCTTGCCGACACGATCGAGGTCGGCGGTGCGCAGGCATTTCTGACAGCTGGTGGCCCGTTTGACGTCCTTCTTGAGCCCGAGGAAATACGGCTTGAACTGGTTCATGCCAGCGCCCGTGAAGAGCAGCGACGGATCGTCCGCCGGCACGAGCGAGTCGCTGGGGAACAGGCGGTGGGCCTTCCGTTCGAAGAATTGCAGGTAGGTCTTACGAAGTTCGTCGGTCTTCATGTGGCGGCGTTCCCGTCACTCCACTTTGAGGTGCTTGTCGAACAACTTGAAGATCAAACCTTCCCCGAACCCCCTGCGGCGCAGGAGGCCGTACAGGCGCGCCCTGCGCTTGTCCGCCGCAAGACCCGGCATCTTGGCCAGCCGCCGGAGCAGGAGCGTCTCGGCCGCCGACAGTTCGTCCTCGGGACTCAACCCCGACATCGCTTCGGACACCGTGCGCTCGGCGAACCCGCGCCGGCGGAGCTCCTGGGCGATCCTCACGCGGCCGAGACCCGCCGAAGCGGCCTTGGCCGAAGCCATCATGCGCGCCACCCGACCGTCGTCGACCAGACCGGCCGAGGCCAGCTTGTCCACGGCCGCTTCGGCGGTCGCGCGGTCATGGCCTTTATCCGCCAGTCGCTTCAACAGCTCCGCGCGGCTCCTGGGCCGGTACGAGAGGAGGCGCAGGGCGTCGCTCTGCGCTCGGACCGACGGATCCTCCGAAACGGCAAGCCCGGCCTTGTCGCGGCCGGGCTTGGGACGCTGTCGGAACGTCAAGCGGCGGTGACGGCGGTGGACTTATCGAGGATCTTCTTCTCGATCTCCGCCAGGACCTTAGGATTCTCGCGCAGGTACGCCTTGGCGTTCTCGCGACCCTGACCCAGTCGCTCGTCCCCGTAGAGGATCCAGCTACCGCTCGCCTTGGTGATCTCGTAGGTCTCCGCCATGTCCAGCACGCTGCCGAGGAACGAGACGCCCTCGTCGTACATCAGGTCGAACTCCGCTTGCTTGAAGGGCGGCGCGACCTTGTTCTTGACGACCTTCACGCGTACGCGGCCGCCGACGTTCTCCTCGCCACGCTTGATCTGCGCGATACGCCGGATGTCGAGACGGACGGACGAGTAGAATTTCAGCGCCCTGCCGCCCGGGGTCGTTTCCGGGTTGCCGTACATGACACCGATCTTCTCGCGCAGCTGGTTGATGAACACCAGGCAAGACTTGGACTTGGAGATGACCGCCGTCAGCTTGCGCAGCGCATGGCTCATGAGCCGGGCCTGCAGACCCACGTGCGAGTCGCCCATATCGCCCTCGATCTCGGCCTTGGGCACCAGGGCCGCCACCGAGTCGACGACGATCAGATCGACCGCGTTGGAGCGCACGAGCATCTCAGTGATCTCCAGCGCCTGCTCTCCGGTGTCCGGCTGGGAGATGAGGAGCTCATCGAGGTTCACCCCGAGCTTCTTGGCGTACGCGGAGTCGAAGGCATGCTCCGCGTCGATAAAGGCGGCGGTGCCCTTCTGCTTCTGGGCCTGCGCGATGATGCTCAAGGTCAGGGTGGTCTTGCCGCTCGACTCGGGTCCGTAGATCTCCACGATGCGACCGCGCGGGATACCGCCCACGCCCAACGCGATGTCCAGCGACATCGCGCCCGTCGGAATGACGGACACGTCCGCCTTGACGTTCTGGCCCAGGGTCATGATGGACCCTTTGCCGAACTGCTTCTCGATCTGCGATACGGCCGCATCGAGTGCCCGGCGCTTTTCGGCCAGGATCAGCTTCGGGTCGGGCCTGTCTTCTTTGCGCTCCTTGATCTTCGACATGAGGTCCCACTGCCTCCGGTGTTATCTCTTTCGCTGTGAACAGGTTACGAGCTGGCGGCCTCTGCTCCAGAGGTATGCATTATACCCCCCGTCCGAGGGGGTGTAAAGCCTCCGCGCCATCCTATAAGTCGTCGTGGGGGCTCGATTTCGTTCACTTCGGGACCGGGATTGTGCCTGCCCGGTGCGCGGGTCTATAATGTCCGCATGCTCGCCGAGATCCTCTCCGTCGGCACCGAGCTTTTGCTCGGCACGACGCTCAATACCAACGCCCGCTATCTCGCCGAGAGACTGGCCGAGATCTCGGTGGACGTCCATCGCCACGTGACGGTGGGCGACAACCCCGCGCGTCTGAGGGCCGCTTTCGAGGAGGCCTCGCGGCGAGCCGACCTCATCATCACCACCGGCGGACTGGGACCGACGGAAGACGATGTGACGATGGCCTCCTTCGCGGCGTTCGCGGGCCTCGGGCTCCGCAGGGACCCCCGCACGATCGGACACATCACCCGCCAGCTGGCCCGCCGTGGCAAGCAACTGACCCCCCTGATCGAACGGCAGTCGTTGGTCCCCGTCGGCGCGCGGATCTTCCAGAACCCGGTCGGTACGGCTCCGGCGGTGCTCGCCCGCGTGCGGCGGCGGGAACGAACGGTGCACGCCTTGCTCCTCCCGGGTCCGCCGCGGGAGATGCGGCCGCTCTACCGGATCGCTCGGGCACACCTGGTTCGACTGACCCCGCGTTCCCGGCGCACGGTCTTCGTCGTTCGCCGTATCCGCATCACCGGACCCACGGAGGCCGAGGTCGCCTCTCACGTACCGGACCTGCTCAAACTGCCCCCGCCGTTGACGGTCGGTATCTATGCCAAGCCCGGTGAGGTCGAGCTGCGGGCGATGTGCAAGGCCCGTACGCGCCCTGCGGCCGACCGCGCCCTGTCCCGTATCGAGAGGGATGTGCGCCGGCGCCTGGGTCCGGCGGTATACGGGACCGGCGAGTCGGACCTGCCCGCGGTGGTCGGGGAACTGCTCCATAGGAGTCGCATGACGTTGGCCACGGCGGAGTCCTGCACCGGAGGACTGCTCTCCAAACTGTTGACCGATGTTCCAGGGAGCTCGTCGTATTTCCTGGGAGGGGTCGTCTCTTACCATGACCGGATCAAGAGACGCTTTCTCGGTGTACCGGCCGCTCTGCTGAAGCGCCATGGCGCCGTCAGCCGTCAGGTCGCCTTGCGCATGGCCGCCGAAGCGCGTCGACGCTTCGGCTCGGACGTCGCCGTGGCGATCACGGGGGTCGCCGGGCCTGCCGGAGGATCCGCGATCAAGCCTGTAGGATCCGTGCACATCGCGCTGGCGGATCGCCGGGGGGCGCGTTGTGAGCTGTATCGTTTTACGGGTAATCGCGAGGACGTACGCGCTCGTGCCGCGCACAAGGCGCTCGACCTACTGCGCCTCCGGCTATTGGTTCAACGGTAGGCCAAGGACATCCAGGCCGAGAAGATCCGGAGCGTCTGAGCACCGAGCCTCTCGTGGCGCGCGCGCCAGTACCGGACGTATTCCTCGAGCTCCGGCCCCTCCGGGAACCACTGCCGGAGCATCGACTCATCGATCTCCGTGTGGTATTGGACCCCGTAAGCCCTGCTCCCCCACCTGAACGCCTGGTGTTCGACACGCTCGCCCCGGTGGATCAACACCGCTCCTTCCGGAAGATCGAAAGTGTCCCCGTGCCACTGAAAAACACTGAGCTTCGGACCCAGCTCCGGTCCGAAGACCTCATCGGGGGCCGAGGTCCGATCGACCGTATCCCATCCGATCTCCTCGCAAGGGGCCTTATAGACACGAGCGCCCAGAGAGCGGGCCAGCAGCTGCGCTCCGAGACAGATCCCGAAATACGGCTTACCGTCACGGACACAACGCGCGATCAGTTGCTTTTCGACTCCCAGGAACGGGTAACGGGCGTCCTCGTCGACGTTCATCGGACCCCCCAGGACCAATAGAGCGCCGACGTTCTCCGGCGCGGGCAGCGGCTCGCCCGCGTACAGTCTCACGACCGTATGGGACCTGCCCGTAGAAACCAACGCGGCGGACCACAGGCCGGCGGGTTCGTTCTCGACGTGCTGGAGGACGTAAAGCGTCTTCATATCCATCCGATGCGTACGGCGCCCCAGGTCAGCGCCAGCGTCACCGCTCCGGCGGCCAGATCGTCCCACATGATGCTGGCGGGGGTCCCGAGCCTCTGGATGAGGATGATCGGCCAAGGCTTGACCGTGTCGAGCGCCCTGAAGAGGATGAACGCGGTCAGGTACGGCATCGGCTCGGCGGGCACGAAGAGCACGGAGAGGATCATACCCGCGGTCTCATCGAGCACGAACCGCTTGGGATCAGGGTCGTCAAAAGCCCGGACGGCCGCTCGGGCGATGGCGAACCCCAATATGGTGGTGAGCGCCAACAAGGGCCACTTGAGGCCGGGCCAGGACCACACGAGAGCGAGTCCCGCCGCGCTTCCGACGGTCCCCGAGATGCCGGGGATATATCCGCACCCGAACGTCGAGGCCAGCGCCCGCACGATCCGGGCGGCGCCGGTCCTCAAGAGCGGGCTCCCGGCACCCTCGATGCGCTCAGATACACGCGCAGTCCGGACCAGAGGGTCATCACGACCACCGCGTACATGCCCCACAACAAGGCCTGCTCGACGGCCTCGTGGGGCCAGACGGCCGGCAGCGCGTCACGTCCGCAGATATGAACGAGCGCCGCGAGGATGTAGGCGAGCTGCAGGATCGTCTTGTTCTTTCCGGAGCGGCGCACAGTGGCGCGGTCTTCCGATCCGGGCGTCAGACGCAGCAGCGTCACGGCGATGTCCCGCAAGGCCATGACGAGCACCGTCCACCCCGGGATCAACGCGAGGAACCACAGCGACGTGAAACAGGTCAGTGTCAGCGCCTTGTCCGCGATCGGGTCCAGCATGGCTCCGAGCCGGGTGACCTGTCCCGTGCGCCGGGCCAGCTCCCCGTCCCAGTAATCCGTCAGCGCCGCCAACACGAAGAGCGCCGCGGCCGCGGCGGCCGTCTCCGGGCCGCCCACGAAGAGACACGCGGCGATGACGAACGCCAGGCCGATCCTCGAGAGAGTGATCGCGATGGGTAGATTGATCACGGTCCGGGGATCCCGCGCGGACCGCTCAGGAGAGGGTCTCGGCGCGGAGATCGTGCTCGTCCGCGCCGGTGATCGTAACGTCGACGAATTCACCGGGTCTCAGCTCCTTTTTCGAGGTGACCTTGACTTGGCCGTCCACTTCGGGCGCGTCACCCTCGGTGCGTCCGAGATAACGTCCCGAGCGCTTGTCCTTCGTGTCGATGAGCACGCGCATCTTACGGCCGATCTTGGCCGCGTTGATCTCCGCGGAGATGGAGAACTGCAGTTCCATGACGGCCTCGTAGCGTTCGCGCTTGAGCGCGGGATCGATGGGGTCCGGGAGGCTCACCGAGCGCGCGCCTTCTTCCGGTGAGTAGATGAACGCCCCGAGCTTCTCGAACCGGACCTCTTTCATGCACTGGAGCAGGTCCTCGAACTCCTCCTCGGTCTCCCCCGGGAAGCCCACGATGACCGTCGTTCTGAGCGTCAGCTCGGGCATCGCCCGGCGCAGCTTGAGGATGTTGTCCATCATCGTCCGCCGATCGACCCCGCGATTCATGCGGCGGAGCATGGCGTCGTGACTGTGTTCGATGGGGAAATCCACGTACTTGCACAGCGAGCGGCCCTCCGCCAGCGCGGCGATCATCTCGTCGTTGATGTGCCCCGGATGGGCGTAGAGCAGCCTCACCCAGGGAACCCTGCCGGAGCGATCGACCGCGCGCAGAAGCTCGGGCAGCTCGAAGCGGCGTGAGCGGTCATAGCCGAACGCCGCGGTGTCCTGGCCGATGAGCAGCACCTCGGACAGCGACCGTTCGGCACAAAGGCCCTCGATCTCGGAGACCACCGACTCGACCGTACGCGAGCGATGAGCTCCTTTCATCTTGGGGATCACGCAGTAGGAGCAGGCGTTGATGCAGCCCTCGGAGATCTTCACATAGGCGTAGTGCGGCGGAGTCAGCGCCACGCGAGGCGTCTTCTCGTCCAGCAGATAGGTCGGCCTCGGGCGTACATCATAAACGCGTGCGTGTTTGGCGCGGAGGGGTTCGAGCACCTCCGCCAGAGCGCCGAAGCTGTCCGTGCCTACGATACCGTCGACCTCGGCGAGCTCCTCGCGGAGCTCTCCGCCGTAACGCTGGGCCAGACAGCCCAGTACGACGACGGCTCCGAGACGCCCCTTCTTCTTGCGCTCGCACAGCGTCAAGATCGTCTCGACGGACTCGACCTTGGCTTCCTCGATGAACCCGCAGGTGTTGACGATCGCCACATCGGCATCCTTGACGTCGCGCACGATCTGATAGCCATGCCCTTTCAGCGATCCGAGGGCGACCTCGGAGTCGACGAGCGTGCGGGCACACCCCAGACTGACGAGCGCGACGCGGGTCGGGCGACCCGCCGCGAGGGGATCAGGAGCGGTTGCGGACGCCGTCACGGTCGATGACCATCTTCTTGACCACGCCCTTGCCGGGCGAGCCGAGCGCGGCGCCGTTGAGCGTCAGGGACATGTTGGAGGAGTTGCCCGTCCAGATCTCGTAGGAGGACACCGCGGTCCAGGATTCGGTGGCGCCGCGCTTGAGGATGGACTGGAAGACGATCTTGCCGTCCGCGGTCACCCTCATCCAGACGTTGTCGAGGGCCTTGATGCGCAACTGCAGCGGAGCGTTGCGGTTGATGCGCGGATAGTTGCCCTGAGAGGGGCTCCTCAACCACGTCCCGTCTTTTTCGACGGGGACGACAGCGGGCGCCTTGCGCGGGGCCTGAGTCCTGACCTGCGTGCGCTGCGAGCGCAGACCGGAGATCCTCTCATAGGCCGCCTTACCCGCCGCGAAGATCAGCGCCGCGCCGGCAAGTACAACGCAGAGAAGGATCGCCGGAGCGATCCAGCGGCGGTCCGACGTCTTCTGGCGCGATTCAGCGGGACGGATGAACAGGACCTGCTCCGGCTCCCGGCGCCCTTGTTTCTCGTAATTGGAGACGACCTGATCGGCGTCGATCTGCAGGAAATCCGCGTAACTGCGCAGGAAGCTCTTGGCGAACAGCGGGCTCGGGAGCTTCTCGAACTTGTCCTCCTCCATCAGCTGGAGCACACGGGGATGGATCTTGATCTTCGCGTGCACCTCTTCGTGGGTCAGGGATTTTTTCTCACGCGCTTCCTTGAGCTGACCGCCGATGGTGCTCACGCCGGCGTCTCCTCGGAGCCGCCGGGCTGGGCCTCGGGTCGCTCGACCAGGATCTCCCTGGGCTTGGCCCCCCTGTAAGGACCGACCACACCGTCCTCCTCCATCATGTCGATCAGGCGCGCCGCGCGGGTGTAACCGACACCCAGGCGCCGCTGGACCATCGAGACCGAAGCTTGGCCTGTTTCAAGAACGACCCTCTTGGCTTCTTCGTAGACCTGGTCCCGCTCGAACGTCGCGAAACCCGCCTTCTTCTCCACGCCGGCGGAGACCACGTCCGCGTAGGCCGGCTTGCGCTGTTTCTTGATGAAATCCGTGATGCGCTCGACCTCGGCATCCTGGACCCAGGCGCCCTGAGCGCGCACGAGCTTGGACCGGCGGGGATCCATCAATAGGAGGTCTCCGCGCCCCAACAGCTTGTCAGCGCCGTTCTCGTCCAGGATGGTGCGGCTGTCGACCTTGGAAGCGACCTGGAACGCCAGTCGGGCCGGAAAATTGGCTTTGATGACGCCCGTGATGACGTCCACGGAGGGCCTCTGCGTGGCGAGGATCATGTGGATCCCGACCGCGCGCGCCAACTGCGCCAGACGCGTGATGGCGGTTTCGACCTCCTGGGCGGAGGTCATCATCAGGTCGGCCAGCTCGTCGATCACGAGCACGATGTACGGCAGCTTACGGACGATCACCGGTTCGTCCTCATTGTCTTCCGTGATCTTCACGAACCTCGGGTCGATCTGTTTGTTCTCGACCTTCTCGTTGAACGCCAGGATGTTGCGGGCCCCGACCTTCGACAGGACCTTGTAGCGGCGCTCCATCTCGTTGAGCAGCCAGCCGAGCGCGTTGGGAGCCTTCGTCTTGTCCGTGACGACCGGGCAGATCAAGTGCGGCAGGTCGTTGTAGAAGTGCAGTTCCACCATCTTGGGATCGATCATGAGGAACTTCACTTCTTCGGGTGTGGCCCGGTACAGGATCGAGGTGATGATGCTGTTGATGCAGACGCTCTTGCCGGTGTTGGTGGCGCCGGCGATCAAGAGGTGCGGCAGATCGGCCAGGTTGCAGACCAGCGGGGAACCTGCCGTGTCCTTGCCGATCGCGATCGCGACCTTCGAGCGCTCGTTCTGGAATTCGGGCGAAGCGAGCACTTCGCGGATGTAGACCGTGGCGGCGGCGGAGTTGGGGACCTCGATGCCGACGCGCGACTTGCCGGGTATCGGGGCCAGGATGCGCACCGACGCGGCACGCATCACCAGAGCGATATCGTTCTCGAGCGAAGTGATCTTCTGGACCTTGACGCCCGCCGCGGGCTGCAGCTCATAGCGGGTGATCGTGGGTCCCTGCTCCACCTCGACGACCTTGGCATCGATCCCGAAATCCCTGAGCGTATCCTCCAGGACCTTGGAACTCTCCTGGAGCGTATCGCGCATCTTGCCCTGATCGAGCGGCGGCGGGGCCTGCAGGAGGTCCATGGCCGGCAGAGCGTACGCCGGCAAGTCCTCCTCGACCGGGAGCGGGGCGGCGTCGGCGGCTTTGGGCTTGAGCTCGTCGGCCTTGGCCGCGGCGGCTTTGGCAGGCTGTGGCGTATCGGTCTTCGGTGTCACCGGGGGTTTGGTCATTTCGCGGACGGCGTCCTTCGAAGGCTCCTTCACGGCATCCTTGCCGGCCGAGCTCTTGGGTTCGAGCGCCGTCTCGTTCTCGCGGTTGAGCTTGATCTTGGGC
The DNA here is from genome assembly GCA_022072175.1 of Candidatus Omnitrophota bacterium. GTDB lineage: Bacteria > Omnitrophota > Gorgyraeia > 2-02-FULL-51-18 > 2-02-FULL-51-18 > JAJVIE01. The sequence continues at coordinate 712,497 of JAJVIE010000003.1, forward strand.
GGTTGCGGCGGCGCCGTCGGAGCGGCCGGTACCGGCACGATCTGAGCCCCGCTGCGCGCCTCCGCTTTGACGACCTTCGCGGGTCCGCGCTCTTTCTGGATGAGCTCCTGCAGGGCCGAACGCTTGACCGCCGGGACGCCGGCCTTGACAGTGGCCGCCGCGCGCTCGGTCTCAGCGTTCTTGAGGTAGCGGTCGCGGAGCCTGCTGAACAGATCCACCGCCATCTGCAGCAGGAGAAGCTCCGAGGCCAGAAGGATCGAGAGGATGAGCAACGATAGAGCCACGAACGCTCCGGCCGGACCGACGAACAGGTCGAGCCACTGAGCGCCGAAATACCCGAGCATCCCCCCGCTCTCGAAGCGTCCAACGGAGTCCCGTCCGAACAGGATCGAGGCCAGCGCGCAAGAGGAACTCATGAAGATCACGGTGGAGAAGACCTTGAAGGACAGGTGCTGGCCTTTGCGGCCGGCCCAACGGGAAAGCGCCCAGGTCAAAAGGAGCGGGATCAGCAGGAACGCGGCCGACCCGAAGAGCAGGCGGAGCGCGAACGCCGTGTAGGCGCCGGCGACACCGGCGTAGTTGTGCGCCGGAGAATTGGGCGCCGACACCAGCCACGAGATATCGGTGGGTGTATAGGACAACAACGAGAGCGTCAGAAGGACCGACACGACGATCCAGAAGAACGCCTGGATCTCGCCCCGCTTGCGTTGATCGAGGCGCTCAGACGCCCGTGTGTCCGAAGCCGCCTGCGGCACGCTGGCTCCCTTCCAGATCTTCGACGGTCTCGAACTCGGCCCTGACGACCTCCTGGAGGACCAGCTGGGCCATGCGGGCGCCCCTGCGAACGACGTAGGGCTCTTTACCGAGGTTGGTGACGATGAGCTTGATCTCGCCGCGGTAGTCGCTATCGATGGTGCCGGGAGCATTCACAAGGGTGACGCCGTGCTTGAGCGCCAGTCCGCTGCGCGGACGCACTTGCGCCTCGTACCCCGGAGGCAGGTGGATGGAGAGGCCCGTGGGGATCAGATGGATCTCCCCCGGAGACAGAACGACCTCTCCGCGGATGTCCGCGGAAAGGTCCATTCCGGCCGCCCCGGCGCTCATGTACGCCGGAGCGGGCAGGTCCTCAGTTCCAGGATTTCTTTTGATCAGGACCTTGACTGACTTCACCGCGCTCGCCCCTGTACGGACGTTCGCCGCGGTCGCCGCGGTCGCCACGACCGCCGCGATCACCGCGGTCGCCACGATCCCCCCTGCCGCCGCGATCGCCCCGGTCACCGCGATCATTGCGGCGCTGGACGACGGGCGGGCCCTCCATGGTCGACTGCTTCTTGGAGAGGTTGATGCGGCCCTGTGTATCGATCTCGATGACCTTGACGCGGATGGGGTCGCCGACCTTCACGACCTCATCGACGTTCTCCACGTACTTGTCGGAGAGCTCCGAGATGTGGCAGAGACCCTCTTTGCCGGGCAGGATCTCGCAGAACGCCCCGAAGTTCATGATACGCTTGACGGTGCCGTCGTAGACGCGGCCGACCTCGGGATCCTCGGTGATGCCGCGGATCATGTCGATGGCCTTCTGCGAACAGCCCTGATCGCTCGAAGCGATGCGGACCGTGCCGTCGTCCTCGACCTCGATCGTCGCGCCGGAATCCTGCTGAATCTTACGGATCATCTTGCCGCCGGGGCCGATGATCTCGCGGATCTTCTCCGGATCGATCTTGATCGTGGTGATGCGCGGCGCGAACGCCGACAGCTCGCGGCGCGGAGCGGACAGCGCCTGGTTCATCTTCTGCAGGATCTCGAGGCGGGCCTTACGAGCCTGCTCGAGCGCGTTCTGCAGCATCTCGACGGACAGCGACTCCTTGAGCTTCAGGTCCAGCTGGATCGCGGTCACGCCGCGCTCGTTACCGGTGACCTTGAAGTCCATGTCGCCCAGATGGTCCTCGACTCCGGCGATATCGGTCAGCACGGCGTACTTGCCATTGCGCGTGACCAGACCCATCGCGATGCCGCTGACCGCCGAGCTCGTGGGGACGCCCGCGTCCATCAGGGCCAGCGATCCGGAGCAGACGCTCGCCATGCTCGAGGAACCGTTGGACTCCAGGATCTCAGAGACGATGCGGAGCGTGTACGGGAAGGCTTCCTTGGTCGGCAGAACGGGCTTGATGCCGCGTTCGGCCAGGGCGCCGTGACCGACCTCGCGCCGGCCGGGACCGCGCACGGGCTTGATCTCGCCCACCGAGAACGGCGGGAAGTTGTAGTGCAGCATGAACGACTTGTAGATGTTGCCGTCGAGCGAGTCGATCGAATCGATCATCTGCTCGTCCTTGCTGGTGCCGAGCGTGGCCACGCCGAGAGACTGCGTCTGTCCGCGCGTGAACAGCGCCGAGCCGTGGGCTCGGGGCAGCACGCCCACCTCGATGGAGATCGGGCGGATCTCATCATAGCGGCGGCCGTCGGGACGGACCTGCTTGTCGAGGATGTAGCGGCGGACCTCGTCCTTCTCCACCTCGTGGAACGCCCAGGCCAGTTGGCCCTCCGTCACGGTGGCGCCTTCGACGAGGTAGTGCTCCTTCGCCTTGGCGTACAACGCATCGACCGCGGCGTAACGCTTCTCCTTCTCACGGTCCTCGTTGTTGATCCGCTCGAGCTCCGGAGCGCAGAACTTCGTCAGCTCGGCCAGGAACTCATCGGACACGGTCTGCAGTTCGTGCGCCAGAGTGGGCTTGCCGCACTCGGCCTGCATCTTGCGTTGGAGCTCCAGGAGCGGCTTGAGCTGCTCGCGGGCGAACTCCAAGGCCTCGATGATCTTGGTCTCCGGCACGAACTTCGCGCCCGCCTCGATCATGATGATGCCCTTCTCGGTGCTCGCCACGACGATGTCGAGGTCGCCCTTCTCGGTCTCGTCGAACGTCGGATTGAGGATCAGACGGCCGTCCACCAGACCGACACGCGCCGCAGCCATCGGGCCCAGGTAAGGCGCGCCGGAGATCATGAGCGCGGCCGAGGCGCCGATCATCGCGGGGATGTCGGAGTTGTTGACCTTATCGGCGGACAGAACGTTGGCGATGACCTGGACCTCGTGGTAGAAGCCCTCGGGGAACAACGGGCGGATGGGGCGGTCGATCAGGCGAGAGACGAGCGTCTCCTTCTCCGTCGACTTTCCCTCACGGCGGAAATAGCTGCCCGGGATCTTGCCGCCGGCGTAGCTCTTCTCCTGGTACTCGCACGAAAGCGGGAAGAAATCCGCGTTGGCCTTGGGCTTTTTGCCCACGCACACGGCGACGAGCACGATCGTGTCGCCGACGCGCACGGTCACGGCGCCGTCGGCCTGCTTGGCCATGCGGCCGGTTTCGATGACAATACGCTGCTGTCCGAGAGTGATCTCGTATGTTCTATGCATTGGATTTTACTTTCTAAGATCGAGCTGCTGGATGAGTTTCTGGTAGGCTTCCTGGTCGTTGCGCTTGAGATAGTTCAGCAGCTTGCGTCGCTGCGAAACCAGCTTCAGGAGGCCGTGGCGGGAGTGATGGTCCTTCACATGGGCCTTAAAATGATCACCGAGATTGTTGATGCGCTCGGTCAGGACGGCGATCTGGACATGGGATGAGCCGGTGTCCTTGTCGCTCTTCCTATGGGTCTTGATGACCTCTTGTTTGCGCTGCTTGCTGATGGGCATTCTTCTTCCTTCTCCTTTTGGCTTTGTTGGATTGGGGTGATTATACTCTGGGCGGAGGGCTTTGTAAAGGCAATTAGCCCTGTCCGGCGAGGGCCGCTCGGGCCCTGCGGACATCGCCCGTGATGGCTTCGGCAAGTTCGACCGAGGAGCTGAACCTCTTGATATCCCGGAGCTTACGCACGAACTCCAGCTCGATCGGCCGCCCATAGAGCGGGCCGTCGGGCGGAGTCAGGAAGTGCGCCTCGATGCTCGGGTCCTGTTCCCCAAAAGTCGGCCTCGGCCCGATATGGACGACGGCCCTGAGGCGCCTTCGGTCCAGCAGGCCCCAAGCGGCGTAGACCCCCGGCGGAGGCAGGGTCTCGTGATGGGGATTGAGGTTGGCCGTCGCATAACCGATCCGGCGGCCCCGGCCGTATCCTCGGACGACATCACCGTAGATCGATACCCGGCGTCCGAGCAATCGCGCCGCGCCCGCCAGGTCCCCGCTCACGATCATCTCCCGGATGCGGGTGCTCGATACGGCGGTCCCTCCGACACGATAGACCCGCTCGACGTGGATCTCCCTTCCTCCGGAGGCGCCCCAGCGCTTGAGCCGGTCGGGATCCCCCAGCCCCTGCCGTCCGTACCTGAAATCATGGCCCACGCAGACGACCCGCGCCCCCAGCTTGCGGTCGAGCGTCTCCAGGAACGCGTCCGCGCTCATCGCCGCGAAGCGCTTGTCGAAGCGCACGACAATGGTCTCCGCGACGCCCAGCGCGGCCAACTGACTGAGGCGATGGCGCAGCGATTGGAGGATCGGCCTTCGATGATCCGGGTACAGGACGTTCTTCGGATGAGGATCGAACGTCACAACAGCGGCTTTCAGGCCCCGGCGGCGCGCCGCGGCGACGGCCCGGAGCACGATCCTCCGGTGCGCGCGGTGCACTCCGTCAAAGACCCCGATCGCGACCGCCCTCCCCCGCACGCGGCCGCTCTTGAGACCGGGATCAGCCAAGCCTTTGTAGACGCGCATATCAGAACAGCCGGCCGGCCAGGGTCGGTCCGGCGTCCGTTGCGAGCGATTCGACCGTGACGGCTTGGGAAAGATCATAAGGACCGATACGTCTGCGCTTGAGCGCGGACAGGACCGCCCCGCAGCCCAGCCGCTCGCCGAGCTCGGCGGCCAGCGAGCGTACGTACGTTCCTTTGGAGCAGACGATACGGAACGCCACGTCCGGCTCGCGGTATCCGATGATCTCGAACTCATGCACGGTGACCTTACGGGGCTCGGGCAGCACCTCCTGACCCTTGCGGGCCAGGTCGCACGACTTGCGCCCCTTGATCTTGAGCGCCGAGTAGGCCGGCGGTCGCTGCTCGAGCGCTCCACGCAACGAGGAAGCCGCGGATCGGACGCGGTCGATCGTGACATCGACCGGCGACTGTGAGGACACGCGCCCTTCGAGATCGAGCGTGTCCGTGCGGACACCGAGCGTGAGGATGCCTTCGTAGGTCTTGTCCAGCCCCATGAACTCGTCCGACCGCTTGGTGGCCTTGCCCAGGAGCATCACCAACAGCCCCGTCGCCATCGGGTCGAGCGTACCGGCATGTCCGATGCGGCGAAGGCCGGTGCGCCGGCGCAGGTGGTCGACCGCGTCATGGCTCGTCCAGAGGATCGGCTTGTCCAGCAGAAGCGCGCCGTCCATGCTCAGCCGTCCTTGCGGGGCTCCGCGCCGGCATCCTTCTCGTGGATCTTGCGCAGGATCCCTTCGATCTTCAGACTGTGATCGATCGAACGGTCGAGCTCGAAGCGCAGCTCCGTGGCGTACTTCATGTTGATGCGCTCCACGGCGAGGTGTTTGATGTAGCCGAGGTTCTCGGAGATCGCGCGCGCGGACTCCTGCTTCTTGTCCTCGTCGCCGAGCACGCTGTAGAACACCCGCGCGAAACGCAGGTCATCGGTCACCTCGACCCGCGTGATCGTGATGAAACCCAGATGCGGGTCGCTGACCTCCTCGATCAGGATCTGGCTGATGATCTTGCGCAGTTCTTCGGCGACCTGGTTGGCTCTTTGGGACATTCGTCTCCTCTCCGGCGGTCTAGGCGCGGGGATGGAACCGCGCGTGGACGGACCTCAATCTGTTCTTCTCGATGTGGGTGTAGATCTGCGTGGTCGATATGTCCGAGTGGCCCAGCAGTTCCTGGACCACACGCAGATCCGCTCCGTTCTCCAACAAATGCGTCGCGAACGAGTGCCGCAACAGATGCGGGTACACGTTCTTGGTGATGCCCGCGCAGCGCGCGGCCCGGCGCAGGACCTTCCAGACCCCGATACGGCTCAACGCCTGTCCCCGCCGGCCCACGAAAACCGCCCGCGTGGCCGACGCGGCCCAGCGCGGCCGCACTTCGGCCAGGTACGAACCCAATGCCCGTCGGGCGCGGCTGCCGATCGGCACGAAACGCTCCTTGGAGCCCTTGCCGCGGACGCGCAACGACCCTTGAGCCAGATCGAGACCCTCCAGCGTGAGCGTCGCGGCCTCGCTGGCCCGCAGGCCGCAGGCGTACAGCACCTCGAGCAGGGCCCGGTCGCGCAAGAGCTCCTCGCCGTCCCCCGCTCCACCCGCCTCCAAGAGCCGACCCACTTCCTCCTGGGTCAGATAACCCGGCAGACGCTTCCAGAGCTTGGGCGACTCCAGCGCCTCGGTGACGTCCTTGTCGACGGAGCCCTCCGAGACCAGATAGCGGTGCAGCATCCGCACGGCCACAAGCTCCCGGGCGACGGAGACCGGCGACAGGCCCCGATCCCTCTCGCGCAGCAAGAAATCCATCACGTCCTTACGTGATGCGTTGCGCAGCGACGAGCGCTTGGTCCCGAGGTGCGCTTCGTAGCGGAGCAGGTCGCGGCGGTACGACGACAGCGTGTTGGCCGAAAGCCCTCTTTCGACCGACAGGTGGTCCAGAAAACCCGCGATCAGCGGGTCCATGCCGAGCTCCTAGGCCTGCGGCCCGCCCAGATCGACCACGTCCGGCAGGAGACGGTCCTTGACCTTGCTGTAGTAGTAACCCCCCGCCACGCTCCGGCCGATCTGCTCGATCTCAGGCCTCAACGACTCGGGGTTGCTATCGTAATAGCCGGCTTCCAGACGCTCGCGGATCGCCTGCAGGCGGGCGATGATCACATCGAGCTCGGCCTTCGGTTCCGGCTGAAGATAGTTGGACATCTCGGCCAGGTGGCTGACCACTTCCTGCGCGGCGCGGCGCAAACGCTTCTTGTTGCCGTCTCGCAGATTGTCCAAGAGATCGTCCTGCCAGGTGCTCCAGAACGTATAGTGGGTCTTGTAGTAATATTCGTTGGAGTACTTCTTCTGATGCGGCCCCTCCTCCAGATAGATCACGGACTGGGTGCGCTCGGGCGCCTTCTTCTTACGCGTGAACTTCTTCTGGACCGTAGCGCAGCCGGCGGTGCTCGCCGCGAGGACCGTCGCCAACAGCGCGGCCGTGAGCCTTCTATTCATCTCCACATGCCTCCGTTTATCCTTCGACCAATCTGATGAACTCCCGCTCGTCCAGCACCGGCACGCCGAGCTTCCGCGCGGCCTCGAGCTTGGATCCGGCATCCCTGCCGGCGATCACGCCGGTCGTTTTCTTGCTGACGCTGGAGGCCACACGACCCCCGCGCGCCAGGATCCGCTGGGCCGCCTCGTCCCGTGTCATACCTTCGAGCGTCCCGGTCAGCACATAGACCCGTCCGGTCAGCGGGCCGCTCGAGGCGCTCGCGACAGGCGCGGGCCGCACGCCGGCCGCGGCCAGTCTCTTGAGCAGGTCCTTGTTGGCCGCATCCCCGAAGAACGCGGCCAGGCTCTCGGCGATGACCGGACCCACGGCGTCGACAGCCTCCAATCGCTGGCGGCTGGCACGGCTCAGATCGTCCAGCGTCCCGAAGACCTCGGCCAAAGCCCGCGCGGAGGTCACCCCCACGTGGCGGATCCCCAAGGCGAACACGAAGCGCCCGAGATCGCGGGTCTTGCTGGCGCTCATCTGCTCCAGAAGGTTCGCGGACGACCGCTCCCCCATCCGCTCCAGAGCCGATAGACGCTCGGAGGTGAGAGCATACAACTCCGCCAGGTCCCGCACAAGCCCTTTGTCCACCAGCTGGTCCACCAGCGCCTCACCGAGCCCTTCGATGTCCATGGCCTTGCGGGAAGCATAGTGCAGGATGCGGGCCTTGAGCTGCGCCGGGCAGGAGGCGTTCTGACAGCGGTGCGCGGCCTCCTCTTCCTCCCGAAGCACACGCCCCCCGCAGACCGGACAGCGGTCGGGCATCTCGAAGACCCTCTCCTTGCCGCCGCGCTTGGACCGGACGACCTCCACGACCTTGGGGATGATCTCTCCGCTCTTCTCGACGAGCACCGTATCCCCGATGCGCACATCCAGCCGCTGGATCTCGTCGGCGTTGTGAAGAGTGGCCCGGGAAACCGTCGTGCCGGCCAACTGTACCGGGGCCAGATAGGCGACCGGTGTCAACACCCCGGTTCGTCCGACCTGCACTCCGATGTCCTCAAGGCGCGTCATCGCGCGTTCGGGCGCGAACTTGTAAGCGACGGCCCAGCGGGGGCACTTGGCCGTGGCTCCGAGACGCCGTTGGGACGCAAGGTCATTGACCTTGATCACCAGCCCGTCGGTCTCGTACGGGAGGCCCGAACGCTTGGCGTCCCATTCGTCGCAGACACGCTCGAGCTCCGACAGCGAAACACATAGGCGCGTATGGGATTCCACGGGCAGGCCCGCTTTCTTGAAACGGGCCAGCAGTTCCATGTGGGTCCTCGTGCGTTCCGTCTCGTGTTCACCGACGCTGTGCGCGAAGAACCGCAGCTTGCGGGACTTCACGATCTCGGGATCGAGCAGTTTCAGCGATCCGGCAGCGGCGTTGCGCGGGTTGGCGAAGGGCTCCTCTCCCGTCCGCTGTCGATCGACATTGAGCGCCTCGAACACCGGTACCGGCAGATACACCTCCCCGCGCACCTCCAGCCGCGCGTCGCCGGCCGCCGGCCCCGTCAGCTTCTGCGGGATATCTTCGATCGTACGGGCGTTGGCGGTAATGTCATCGCCGGAAGTGCCGTCGCCGCGCGTCACCGCGCGGACCAACAACCCCTTCTCGTACATGAGGGACAACGAGACGCCGTCGATCTTGAGCTCGACCACGTACTCGAGCCCATCGACGCCGAGCGAGCGGCGTACGCGCTCGTCGAACTGGGCCAGTTCCGTCTTATCATAGGCGTTGTCGATGCTCAGCATCGGTACGGGATGACGGACCGTCTTGAAGGTCCCGGTCGGGCGCCCGGACACTTTTTGTGTGGGCGAGTCCTCGGCGCGGAGTTCCGGATGCTCCGATTCCAGGCGGGCGAGCTCCCGCATCAGCCCGTCGTACTCACGGTCGGAGATCTCGCTCTTGCCCGCCTGATAGTACAGACGGTCATGATGACGCAGGATGCGCCGGAGCTCCGTGACGCGCTTGCGGGGCGGGACGGGTGCGGTCACAGGTCGAATTCGACGGTGAAGTCCGCCCACTCCCCTGTCGCCGGGCTCCATTGAAGATCGGCCTTGCGGATATGCGGACCGAGGGTGCTGTCCTGGATCCTTCGGACCAAAGACTCCACCCTCTCCCGGGGGCCTTCGCAGACCATCTCGACACGGCCGTCACTCAGGTTCTTGACCCAACCGACGAGGCCGAGCTCGAGAGCGATCGCCTCGGTGGTGTGCCTGAAACCCACGCCCTGGACCCTTCCGGTATAGACGGCGCGGAGCCGTTGGTGTTGAGCGGGCTTGGAGGAGGGTCGTTTTTTCATGGCTTCATTATACCCGATACCGCGGCCCGAGCAGAACGTCCGCCAGCCTCTGCACTTCGTTACGGAGCTTGGCGCTGTCGTGTCGGACAAGCTCGGTTTGATTGGCGACATCCGCCCTTACGATCTTGGCCCGGGTCGCTCGCGAAAGATCCGAAACACCGCCCGCACTGACGGGGGACTGGTCCTTCTTGGCGTACTCGGCGATGGACTCGGCCGAGAAACGCGTATCCGAGACGATCACCCCGTCGAGCTTGTCCCCCCCGAGATAGCGGACCACCTCGCGGACGTGGTCCTTGACCGTGTAGCCGTGCGTCTCCCCCGGCTTGGTCATGAGGTTGCAGATGTACACACGCTTGGACCGGCCCCGGACCACGGCCTCGGCCAGACGGTCCACCGCGAAGTTGGTCAGGACGCTCGTATAGAGGTCTCCCGGACCGATGAGCACGAGGTCCGCGAACAGGATGGAAGTGTACGCGTCGATGTGGCAGCGGCTGGCGGGTTCGTGCCAGATCCTGCGGATGCGCAGATCCGGGGCCCGGCCTTCGCACAGATCGATGCGGCTTTCGCCTTTGACGACGGTGCCGTCCTTGAACTCCGCCACCAGACGGCTCAGCGTCGTCGTCGCCGGCAACACCACACCCTGGATGTTCAGGATGTCGCTGAGCGCCCGGACGGCCTCGGCCATGGACCCCCGGACCTCGGCCAGTACGGTGAGGAAAAGATTGCCGAAGCTGTGTCCGTGCAGTTCGCCGCCCTTTTCGAAACGATGCTGGATGATCTGGTTCATGAGGTCCGGAGCGTTCGATAGCGCCACCAGGCTCCTGCGAATATCACCGGGGGGCAGGATGCCGAATGTCTGGCTCAATTTGCCGGAAGACCCCCCGTCGTCGCTCATGTTGACGATGGAGGTGAGGAGTGTTTGTGGCAGGGACTTGAGACCCAGGAGAAGCGTGAAAAGGCCCGTGCCTCCTCCGATGCAGGTGATCCGGCGCTTGCCCTGCAACACGGCCATCAGGCGAAGGACCAACTCCCGTTGGTGATGATCCGAAGACAGGTAGTCGGACGCTCCCGCTTCCAGGGCTTCGAGGGCGCCGTCGGGTTCGGGCCGGCCCGACAACACAACGCAGGGCGGGCCAAGGCGGCACAAACGGCGCAACAGCGCCGAGCGCTCCCGGCGCGATAGACCGATCCAGTGCGGCTCGTCGAACACGATGAGGCCCGAGCGCTTGGCGTGGGACTTCAGCGAGGCGGGCCGGAGATCGGCCGTCGATCCGACGGAGACATGGACCCTCGACAACGCCGACCCGATCGCGGCGGCGACCGCCTCCCTTCCGACCACGACCAACCGCATCCGGGGGGTCCTAGGCACGGCTCACCACTCCCTGAACACGACGTACACCGCCGCAACCATCAATCCAAAACCCAACAGATGGTTCCACCGCAGATCCTCCTTGAGATAGAGCACCGAGAAGACCGCGAAGACGACCAGCGTCACGGCTTCTTGGATGGTCTTGAGCTGCACGGCCGTAAGGGTCCCATGACCGATCCGGTTGGCCGGGACCTGAAAGCAATACTCGACAAAAGCGATGGCCCAACTGATCAGGATGACCTTCCAGAGCGCCTCGTGCTTGTATTTGAGGTGACCGTACCAGGCGAACGTCATGAAGACATTGGACAAGACCAGCAGGGCGATGGTTTGCGCGACCCTTGTCATCGACGGATCCTCGACAAGATCCGCCCGAGCACTTCGCGGTCCTTGGTGTGGGTCAACATCGTAAGCGCCGTCTCAGGGCGGACCCAACGCGCCTCCGGGTGCGCGGGATCGGTCGGCCGGAGCTCGGTCTGGTCGGTCTCGAAGTGGAACAACACGATCTCCTTGATCTCGGACAGGTCTTCACCGCCGCCCCTGGCGATCCTGGGACGCTCGTACCGGACGAGTTCTCCGAGACAGGACAGACGCGTCACACCCGATTCCTCGGCGATCTCCCGGCGAGCGGCGTCCAACTCGCTTTCCCCCGCTTCCAGATGACCTTTGGGTAGCGACCAGCTGTCCCCGTTCTGATTGACCACGAGGATCCGGCCATCGCGGCCCACGACCACTCCCCCGGCGCTGATCCTCCGTCTCGATCCGGGCTCAGCGGGCACGCGAGGACCCTCCGGCGGGCGGGGCCAGCTTCAGTTCATAAGCTTCGATACGCGCGTAAGCCTCTTCGGCGGGGCTGGCGGGCGCGCTCAACCAGGATACGAAGATACGGTCGCCGACACGGGCCAGCGTGGGGCGCGCGGGCAGTTGCCCCCGCTCTCCGACCTTGAAATCCGCCCAGACCTCCATCCTCCGGTCCATCACTTGCAGATACGCGTCCGACCGCTCCGGAGCCCCCGGCTCCTCCCAGCGCGGCGTCGAGACGTACGTGACGAAATACAGGTCCTTGTGCACGAGCGAGCCGGAAGGCATCTTCTGCTGGCGGTCATCGTTCTCGAACTGGTAAACGGCCTGAGGGTTGTCGTGGGCGTCGAGCTCGGCGGCTTTGAGGACCCAGGATTCTCCGTCGCGGGCGGAGTAGTAGACGATCTTACGGTCCGGAGCCAGACCGAGCGCCAGTCCGGCCTCGAAAGCCCCCTCGAAGAACCCGTCCAACACCCGCTCCTCCAGAACAACGCCCTCCGGGGTGAGCTTGCGAAGCGTCAACCGGTCTCCGGGCCCGGCGGTACACAACAGGAACATGCCGTCAAGCCACGCTACCCCAAAACCCGAGAGAGATTCGCCGGACGGGCCGGTCACGTCGGCCGGAAGGCTCAGCACCAGCGATCGGGCCCTCTGCTCTCCGTGACTGTTCCAGCGGACCAGGTGCAAGACCTCCCCACCCGAACCGTCCGGAGACTGGTAGAACAGCGCCAACTCGGAACCCGCGCCCAACAGACGGAAGATCGGCTCCGCGCCGAACCACGCTGTCGGAACGGAAGCGATGCGATCGGCCGAACGCAGCTGGGGATCGACGGCATAGACGAGGATAGCCCTATCTTCGGAGGGTCCCGACGAACCCGCCAAGAAGAGCTTCCCGTCATCGGTCGAAGCGATCTCGGTGCGCAGGAAGCCCGACCCGACGATGATCTCCCCCTGATGCAGTAGAGACAGGTCTTCGGGTCGGTGGGGTCCGGCGTCGCTGGCAGCCGCCGCCGGGCTGAGCCCGGCGGCCAGGAGCGCGACCAGCATGATGGCGCGGAGTTGCGGACGGTGATTCATCGATGGTCCGGAGAAGGGCTTTGAGCGCTTCCGGCCGGCAAAATGGTCGGGATGCAGGGATTTGAACCCTGGACCTCCTGGTCCCGAACCAGGCGCGCTAGCCAAGCTGCGCTACATCCCGAAGTCCCGATATTATAGATGAGCGCTGTGCTTCTGTAAACGTCCGGATTCGAACGACCCGGGACCGCCGCTCTCCTCGCGGAGAGCCTTGAAGATCAACACCTGGGACCTCACGGTCCTGGCGTCGATGGCCCACTTGATCCCGCACAGGACGGCGAGCGCCACCCATTGAACGAAGTATCGCGGCACCGCCAACGAGACCACGAAACAGACCACGCAGGCCCCCAACCACGCCCATGCCGCCGCGCGTCTTTTTCCGAGAGCTCCGGCCGCGGGCGCTTCTATGGCTTTGTGGCAATGCGGACAAACCAAACCCCGCGCACCCGATGCGCCCGCCCCCAGACCGACGGCTTTGAGCGACCACTCCCGAGGAACTTCGGGGGCCCCTTCATCGAAGCCCGGCAACCCCGCCCCACCCCGGAGCTCGAGGATCAGATCTTGCAACGATCTGTCCGAAGCCAATGCGCTCAGGACCCACCTCTCCTCTTCCTCGGTCAACTTACCCTCAATAAAACGAGCCAAAACTTCATTGCTCACGGCCTCCGCCCGGGTTTCACGGCCGCTCGACAACCGTTTCATGGCCTGCTGGATCCACCGTTCGTCGCTCATGGTCTCCCCTTCATATTGGTCGCCGGATGAGACACGGTTCGTTCAACCCTCGATGCCTTTTTTTCGGAGCAGATCGGCCAGGCGCTCACGGGTACGGCGCAGTACCGTCGACACCGTATCCTGCGGCACCCCGAGGATCAGCGCGATCTCCCGGTGCGTTCGCTCGTGCACGTACGCCAACTCCAGACAGGTCCGCTCGCGGTACGGCAGATCTTCCAGCATCGACCTCAGCACCTGCTCCCGCTCGCGGCTCAGGAGGTCCGAAGAGGCGTCCAGTCCGTCCGTCGACGCGGCCTCGACGGTCCCGGTATCGACGCCGCCGTACCGTCTCTGACGACGGATATCGGCGCGCATCGCATCGAGCGCCGTCCTCGTGGCGATGATGGTCAGATATGCGCTCAGGCCCGAGCGTTCGCGCAGACGCTTCAGCTCTCCGCCCTGCAGCAGCTGGCGGAAAACGTCCTGGAACACATCCGCGGCGAGTCGATCGACCATCGACGGACCGCCTTTGGATAACGCTCGAGATACGGCCCACCGGACCAAGCGGCCGTAGCGGGCAACGAGCGATCCCCAGGCGGGGCCGTCGCCCCTGAGACAGGCCTCGACCAGCTCGGTGTCGCTGAGGTCCTGCGGGCCGATCAAGTGCCGAGCTTGACGTTCTTCAGGATGCGTTCCAGCGTCGCCACGGCGGACAGGACGGCCAGGCGGCTGGTCTTGGGATTCTGCTCGGAGGGAAAGTTCTCGGTACGGGTATAGAAGGACCCGAAATCCCCGACGACGTACACCTCGTGGATGTTCACGAGCATATGCGGGCAGGCGATGATACGCACCTTGGTCCTTTTGGATCCGATACCGGCCAGCGACAGGATCGCCGAGACGTTGATGTTCTTCGGGAAGCCTTTGACGGCGCTCAGCGCGTCGCCCTCGTACAACACGCGCTCCTCCTTGAGGTTGCGGAGGTTGATGCCGTGACGCACCACGTACGGCGCGTCCTCGAATCCTTGGGGCGGTTTGCGCGTCGTGAGCGTCACCCTATGGATCTTGCCGATGTGAGCCGCCTTTAGGCCGTCGATGCCGACAACGCCTCCGCTGGGAAGATAGACACAACAGCGGTGACGCCGCGCAAGTTCGTAGAACTCCTTCTCGCGGCCGAGAAGACCGCCGGCGCTCATGACCATGACGTCCTTGCCCAAGGACAGCGCTTTGCGGAGGACCTCGGGCGCGGCGTCGCGCGAGGCCGCCTCGATCACCAGGTCGCATCTCTTGACCAGGATGTCGAGAGGCAGGACGGGGGGTTTGGGGCGGAGCGATTTCTGGAGCTTGCGCGACCTCGACGGATCGGCGTCCCAGAGCGCCTCCAGGCTCGTCTCCTCGACGAACCGCCGCTGGCAGGCGTGAGCCAACTCACGCCCGATGGTGCCGCAACCGACGATACCGACCTTGATCATCGACGGGCCTTGACCTTACGGCGGCGTCCGGCCGGCGCGTCCTGGGCAGGGATGCGGTTGCGGCCGTCCACGAACACCACCCTGGGTGTCAGCTTGCGGATCTCCGCGTCGCTGAGCAATCCGTACGAAATGATGATGACCTTGTCGCCGACCTCCGCCCATCGGGCGGCCGCGCCGTTCATGCAGATGGTGCCGGAGCCGGGGGCGCCCTCGAGGATGTAGGTCTCGACGCGTGTGCCGTTGTTCAGGTTGACGATCTGCACCCTCTCGAACGGCATCATATCGGCCGCTTTGAGCAGGTCGCGGTCGATGGTGATGGATCCGGTGTATCGGAGATTGGCTTCCGTCACCGTCGCGCCGTGGATCTTGGACTTCATCATCACTCGAAGCATCGCGGTCCTTTCGATGGCCTAGCGTCGCCGGGCCGGCACGATCTCATTGTCGATGAGCCGGGTACGTCCGAAGCGTACCGCTCCGGCCAGACAGACCGGCTCTTCAGGGCTCAATCTTACCACACGCTCGAGCCGCTCCGCCCCGACGGCTTCGAAGTACTCCACACGGCCGCCCGGGGCCGACCGGCGGAACGCCCGGGACATCTCGGAGCTCAGACGGGCGGCCGATAGCACGCCGCTACGCACCAGGTCGCGTCCACGCAACAGGGCCAACCTCAAAGCCGGTGCCTGCCGGCGCTGCGCCGCGTCGAGACGGATATTACGCGAACTCATCGCCAGGCCGTCCTTCTCACGGACCGTCGGACAGCCGACCACCCTCACAGGCACGTCGAGGTCCCGGACCATACGCTCGAGGGTCCGGTACTGTTGGTAGTCCTTGAGCCCCAGGTAGAGCGTGTCGGGGGCGATACGATTGAGCAGCTTGAGCACCACGAGCGCCACTCCGTCGAAATGTCCCGGCCGGGACGGGCCGCACAACGATTCGGTGACACCGCGCACGCTCACCGAGGTCGAATGCCCTTCCGGGTAGACATCGCCGGCATCGGGCAGATACAGGAGGTCGGTCTTCTGTCGCGTCAACAGAGCCAGGTCGCGGTCCAGATCGCGCGGGTAGGTCGAAAGATCCTCGCGGGGGCCGAACTGCGTGGGGTTGACGAAGATACTGACGACCGTTCGGTCGTGCTCCGCCCGGGAGCGGCGGATCAGGGAAAGATGACCTTCGTGCAGGTAGCCCATCGTCGGCACAAAGCCGACGGTCAGACCGCGGTTCCTCCAGCCCTTGATCGCCGCCCTAAGCGGCCCGGCCTGAGTGACCGTTCTCACGCTCGAGGTCCTCGAGCATCTGCCGTACGGATCGGCCGAGCCGCGGGTGCACGAGCTCCGGCGCGATCTCCGACAGCGGTTTGAGCACGAACCATCTCTCGTGCAGCCGCGGGTGCGGGACGGTCAGGTGCTTGCCGTCCACGATCACCACATCATCATAAAAAAGGATGTCCAAGTCCATCGGCCGCGGCCCGTCCTCTACCGTCTTTACGCGGCCCAGGCGTCGCTCAACGGCCTTGAGCTTGGACAGGAGGTCCAGCGGCAGAAGCTCCGTATCGAGCTGAACGCAGGCGTTGAGGTACTTCTCCTGAGCGGGCCCGCCGACGGGCTCCGTTTCGTAGGAGTCGGACAGACGCTCCACCCGGATCTCCGGGGTCTCTTTCAACAGCTCGAGCGCCCGCGCGACGTTCGCCGCCCGGTCGCCCTCGTTGGTGCCGATACCGACGTACACCTTCGCCACTAGCGCCCCCTCAGATGCTTGCGCATGCGCTGGCCGGCCTCACGGATCTCATCCTCGGGCACGGTCAGCGTGAACCTCACGTAACCCTCTCCCGCAGCCCCAAAACCCACGCCGGGCGTCGCGACGATCCCGGTCTGCTCAAGGAGATCCTTACAGAACGCCGTCGAATCCGTGCGGCCGTCCGGCAGTCTTGTGAAGACGTAGAACGTCGCGTCGTTCGCCCGGACCGGAAATCCGAGCCCCTTGAGCTCGGACACCAGGAGGTCCCGGCGGCGGCGGTACATGATGTTGGTCTTCTTGGTGAATCCGAAGCTGTTCTTGAGCGCCTCGATGGCGGTCTGCTGGACGGCCGTGAACACCCCGGAGTCAACGTTGGATTTGACCTTCAAGAGCGGCGAGATCACCTCGGGCCTTCCGACCGCGAACCCGATGCGCCATCCGGTCATATTGCAGGTCTTCGACAGCGAGTGATACTCGATGGCGACGTCCCGCGCGCCCGGCACCTCAAAAATACTGATCGGCCTCTCCTTGCCGAAATACACCTCCGAATAGGCCAGGTCCGAGACCACCAGCACACGATGCTGCGCCGCCCAGCGGACCACTTTCTGGTAGAACGATCTCGGGGCCGTGGCGCCTGTCGGATTGTTCGGGTAGTTGACGAACAAGAGCTTGGCTTTCTTGACCACCGCATCCGGGATCGCTTCGAGATCGGGCAGAAAACCGTTCTCCTCGCGCAGCGGCATCAGGTACGGCTCGCCCCCGGCGAACAACGTGCCGCTCTTGTACGGCGGATAGCACGGGTCCGGACACAGCGTCACATCGCCCGGATCGACGAAAGCCAACGGAAGGTGCGCGATACCTTCCTTGGAGCCGATGATCGGCAGGATCTCCGTGTCGGGATTGAACGTCTGGTGAAAGCGTTTCTTGAGCCAATGCGCGGCTGCCTGGCGAAAAGCGGTGTTGCCGCGATCGAGCGGATAGTGATGGTTCTTCGGGTTCTTGACCGCCTTGATCATCGCGTTGACGATGAACTTGGGCGTCGGCTGGTCCGGATCGCCCACTCCAAAATCGATCACCTTGACGCCTTTATCGATAGCGCGGCGCTTGGCGCGATCGATCTCCACGAAGAGGTAGGGCGGAAGCTTCTTGAGCCTCTGTGAGTCCTCGAGGAAGAACGGGTTCATCGCAGGACGTCCTTCATCGTGTAATAGCCCTTCTTCTTGCCGGACACGTACAGCGCCGCGACGAGAGCGCCGCGGGCGAACGCGTCCCGGGTATGGGCCCGGTGGACGATCTCGATCGTCTCTCCGGGACCGCTGAAGATCGCCGTGTGGTCCCCGACGATCTCCCCGGCACGGATGACATGGATGCCGATCTGTTCGTGCGGCCTTTCACCGGTGATCCCCTGCCGGCCGTACTTCGCCACGCGGTCCAGGTCCCAACCCTTGGCCTCGGCGATGCTCTCGGCCAGCCGGCGCGCCGTGCCGCTGGGCGCGTCCTTCTTGTGACGATGATGGGCCTCGACGACCTCGATGTCGTATCCGGCACCGAGCTTGGCGGCCGCCAGCGCCGCAAGCTCGAAGAGAAAATTCGCCCCGACGCTCATGTTGGGCGAGAAGACCACGGGGATCTTGAGCGCGGCGGCCTTGATACGGGAGATGGCGGGCTTCTCGAGGCCGGTCGTGCCGATCACGATGGCCTTGCGGGCCTGCACGCAGGCCCGCAGAGCCGCCTCGACGCCCTGAGCGCTCGAAAAGTCGATCAGCACGTCCGTGTGACGGAGCGCTTCGACGCCCAGTGCCGTCAACGGCACGCCCACCTTGGACCCCAGACCGATGATCTCACCGATGTCCCGGCCCGCCCCCGGAGCGTCCGGGCGATCATAAGCTCCCGCGATACGGCAGTCCTTCGAGCGCGCGGCCAGATGCAGGATGCGCTGCCCCATCTTGCCCAGCGCTCCGTTCATCGCGATACGCACCATCTCAAGCCCCCTTTCGGGACACGCCGTAGCGCTTGAGCGTGGCCAAGAGCGCCTTCTCGTTGTCGGAGCGCATCGGACACAGCGGCAAGCGTGTCTCCGAAGAGCAGAATCCGGCGTAGGCCATGGCGCGTTTGACGGGGATGGGGTTGGTCTCGACGAAGAGCATCCGGCAGAGCTCGAACAGTTTGAAGTGCAGCTTGCGCGCGCCGTCCTCATCGCCGGCCAGATACAACTCGACCATGCGCGAGACATCCTCGGGCACGACATTGGACGCCACGGAGATCACGCCCCTGGCCCCGATGGACATCAAAGGAAGGGTCAGAGAGTCATCACCGCTGAGCACCGTGATGGGACACAGCGAGAGGATGCGCGAGGCCTGGTCCATATTGCCCGTCGCTTCCTTGATGGCGATGATGCCCCGGATCTTGGACAATCTCGCCACCGTCTCAGGCGCGAGCGACACGCCCGTTCTTCCCGGCACATTGTAGAGCACCTGCGGGATGTCGACGGCCTTGGCGATGGCCTCATAGTGCCGGTACAGACCTTCCTGCGTGGGTTTGTTGTAGTACGGCGTGACGACGAGAGCCGCGTCGGCCTTGACCTTCTTGGCGAACTTCGTCAGGAAGATCGCTTCGTCGGTACTGTTGGACCCGGTGCCCGCGATCACGGGCACCTTGCCCTCGGCCGCCTCGACGGTGATCTGGATCACCCTTTGGTGCTCTTCGTAGGAGAGCGTCGGCGACTCTCCGGTCGTACCGACGGGCACCAACCCGTGGATACCCATGCGGATCTGGTGACGCACGATACGCACCAGCGCCTTTTCATCGACCTTGCCGTTCTTGTACGGCGTCACGAGCGCCGTCATCGCACCATGAAGATTCAGCATAAGACCCTCCCCTCGAATACGAACCGAACAGGACCTTCAAGCCGCACGTTCCGGTAGCGGCCCCCGTCAGTATCAAAATAGACCTTGAGCTTCTCCCCGCTCCGCGGGACGACAGTCACCGGGGACCTCAGCCCCTGTCGCGCTGCGGCCGCGAGCGCGGCCGCCGTCGAACCGGTCCCGCAAGCCAGCGTCTCGCCCTCCACCCCGCGCTCGTAAGTCCGCACGTGAACGACGCCCGAGCGCACGGTAGCGAAATTGGCGTTGGCGCCTTTGGGCGCATAGGCTCTATGCCAGCGGATCGCGTGGCCGAGCTTGGCCACGTCCACGGAATCCAGGTCGCTCACGAAAACAACGGCATGCGGCACGCCCGTATCGGCATAAGCCGCCTTGAGGACTCGACCGCCGACGTTGAGCGGCGACTCCGCGCGCACGTCGCGGGGATCGGTCAGTGTCACGCGAACCCTGCCGCCTCCCAGGATCTCAGCCGTATGCAAGCCCGCACCCGAACGTATCGTCATGATCCGTCCCGAGGCGTGGATGCGTTGCGCGTAGGCGGCCAAACAGCGGATGCCGTTACCGCACATCGCCGCTTCCGAGCCGTCGGCGTTGAAGATCCTCATCGTCAGGACCCTTCCCGACCGGCCTAGCAACAACAGCCCGTCGGCCCCGATGCCGTTCTTACGGTCGCACAGGCGCTCCGCCAGACGCGACGGGTTCCGGCCCGCTGCGCCGCGGCGATCGTCGATGATGACGAAATCATTGCCCGCGCCCGCCATTTTCCAGAACGCCAGCCCCTTCACGCTCAGACGACCTCCCTCACGATGGTCTCGTTTCGCACGAGGTCCTCGCGCGTCTCGCGACGGCGGGCCTGGAAGTACCTCGACCCGCGCACGACGACCTCCGGGATGCGCGGCCGAGAATTGTAGTTGCTCGACATCACGTACCCGTAAGCGCCGCAGGACATCACCGCCAGCAGGTCGCCCGAAACGACCTCCGGGATCTGGCGTTCCTTGGCGAGGAAGTCCCCGCTCTCGCAGATCGGCCCGACCAGATCGGCCAGCACGCTCCGCGTCCTGCCCGATCGCGTGACGGGCACGATCTCGTGGTAGGCCCCGTAGAACGACGGGCGGATCAGGTCGTTCATCGCGGCGTCGGCGATGACGAAGGCCTTCTCCTTGCCCTTCTTGACGTAGATGACCTTGGTGACCAGGATGCCGCTGTTGCCCGAGATGAAACGGCCGGGCTCCAGGATCAACTTGAGCCCCCTGCGCGTCGCGCTCGAGCGCAGCACCGGCAGGATCGCCTCGGCGAACTGCCTGGCCGTCTGCGGCTTCTCCTTGGAGTAGATGATCCCCAGCCCTCCGCCGATGTTGAGGTACTCGACCGGGTTGCCCGCGAAGCGCACGCTGTCGATGAACTGCAGCGCCTTGCGGACCGCCAGGATGAACGGCTTGGACTTGGTGATCTGCGATCCGATATGGATATGTACGCCCGAGAAACGCAGGAACGGGTAGCGGTACGACTCCATGAACAGCTTGTAGGCGGTCTCGAGATCGAGACCGAACTTATTGGCCTTGGTCCCGGTGGTGATGTAGTGGTGCGTATCGGGCGCGACGTCGGGATTGAGCCGGATGGCGATCTTCTGGGGCATGCGCATGCGGCAGGCGATCGCGTTGATCGTCTCCAGTTCCTGCACCGATTCGACGTTGAACATCAGGATGCGGGCCCGGATGGCCTCCTCGATCTCCGCCTCGGTCTTGCCGACCGAAGCGAACACGACCTTGGACGGATCGACCCCGACCTTCTTGGCCCTGAAGAGCTCCCCGCCCGAGACGATATCGAGCCCCGAGCCCTGATTGACGAGCGCCTTGAGGACGGTGAGGTTCGAATTGGCCTTCATGGAGAAGCAGATCAGGGGATCGATCTCCTGAAAAGCTTCTTTGAGCTTCGTGTAGTGGTCCAGGAACGTGCCGATGCTGTAGAGGTAGAACGGTGTGCCCACCTCCGCAGCGATCTTCCGCACGGGCACGTCCTCACAGTACAGCTCGCGGCCCTTATAAGCGAATCGATGCATGACCTAGACCCTCCCTGATGTGCGGCGAAGCTGTTGTTTCCATCGGTCGATCTCCCTCCGCACGCGGTCGGGGTGCGTGCTGCCGGCGGTCCTCTTCAGACGCACCGAGCGTTCGGGACCGAAGAGCGCGGCCATTTCTCCGGGTTTGATCTCGGGCGCGATCTGGCGCGTGACCGCGGCCGGCAGGGCCGAGAGCGCGCAGCCGAGCGACTCCGCCTCAAGGACCATGCGCCCGACCTTGCGATGGGCATCCTTGAAAGGCACGCCCTTGCGGACGAGCAGGTCCGCCAGGTCCGTCGCGTAGAGACTTTCGTCGTCGAGCAGTCGCGCCGCCCGTTCCTCGCGGACCCGCAGGGTCGCGAAGATCCGCGTCATCACCTCGACGACGTCACGCGCGGTCTCCACCGCGGTGAACAGGAAGGACTTGTCCCACTGCAGGTCGCGGTTGTACGAGGTCGGGAGCCCCTTGAGTACGGACAGCACCCCGGCCAACTGGGCCTGCAGCACTCCGGAGGCCCCGCGGATGAGCTCCGCGGAGTCAGCGTTCTTTTTTTGAGGCATCATCGAACTGCCGGTACACAACGAGGCGTCGATGTCGTAGATCCCGTACGGCCGGGTCTGGCCGATCATGAGATCCTCGGCGATCCGGGACAGGTGCGTCCCGGTGAGCGCGCAGGCGTACACCAACTGCAGCACGTGGTCACGGTCCCCTGAGACGTCGTAGCTGTTGGTCGTCACCCGCGAGAGCTTGAGCTCACGGGCGATGAGCCGCTGATCGATCGCGAAGGTCGTCCCCGCCAGCGCGCCGGAGCCGAGCACGCACACATCGGCGTACTCGACCGCGGTGACGTACTGCTCGCGCGAGCGATCGATCATCTCGACGTACGACAACAGGATGTGGGACAGATGAAGGACCTGGGCGTTCTGCAGATGCGTCATCCCGGGCAGGAGCACGTTCCGATAACGCTCGGCAGCCGCCACGATGACCGTCATCAGCTGGGTCAGCGCCCCGTACAGCGCGCCCGCCTGTTCCTTGCAATACAGACGTGAGCTCTGGCTGACGAGATCGTTGCGCGAACGGCCCGTGTGGATCTTGTCGGCAAGAGGTCCGCAGACGCGTGACAGCTCGTTCTGCACGAGCGTGTGCACATCCTCCGCGGAAGGGTCGATGACGAGCCTGCCTGCCCGGCGGTCCCGGTCGATCCGGTCGATCGCCGAGATCAGACGCGAAGCCTCACGGGCGTTCAACACCCCGCAGGCCTTGAGGGCCTTGGTCTGGGCGCGGTCGATCAACAGATCGTACGCCAGTAAGCGCACGTCCCATCTCAAGGACGCGCTGAACCGGTCGAAGACCGGGTCCGGGGCCTTGGTGAAACGTCCCCCCCACAGTTTGCCCTTCTCCGCGCCGGACATCGGTTTCATTTGCGGTACGGCAGAGCCCAGAGATCGATGAAGCCCTTGGACAGCTTCTGGTCGAACGTGTCCTTCGATCCGTACGTCGCCAGTGTCTCGCGGTACAGCGAGTGCGGCGAGCGGCGGCCGACCACATGGCTCGAATACTTGCGCAGGCGCACACGGACGGTACCCGTGACGTTGCGCTGGGTCTCGGAGATGAAGGCGTCGAGGGCCTTGCGCAGCGGCGTGAACCAGAGCCCGTAGTAGATCAGGTCAGCGTACTTCTGCGCGATACCCTCTTTGTAGTGCAGCATCTCACGATCCAGGACCAGGGCCTCGAGGTCCTTGTGGGCCTGCAGCAGGATCGTCGCGGCCGGGGCCTCATAGGTCTCGCGCGACTTGATGCCGACAAGGCGGTTCTCGATCATATCCATCCGGCCGATCCCGTAATAAGCTCCCGCCGTGTTGAGCTCCGCGATGAGCTCCAGCGGCCCCTTGCGACGCCCGTTCAGCCACACCGGCACGCCCTTCTCGAACCCGATCTCGATCACGCGGTCCTTGGGGTTACGCTCATCGGCTCCCCGCGTCCACTGGAAAGCCTCTCTGGGCGGCTCGTGATCGGGGTTCTCGAGAACACCGGCCTCCACACTGACGCCCCAGATGTTCTTGTCGATCGAGAAAGGGCTCTTCTTGGAAACGTCGATCGGGATGCCGTGCTTCTCGGCGTAGCGGATCTCCTCTTCGCGGGAACGGAACTCCCACTCGCGCACCGGCGCGAGGATCTCGAGCGAGCTGTCGAGGGCTTGCGTGGTCACTTCGAAGCGGACTTGGTCGTTGCCCTTGCCCGTACAGCCGTGCGCCACCGCGGTCGCCCGCTCTTCATGGGCGACCTTGACCTGTTCGGCGGCGATGATCGGCCGGGACAGCGCTGTCGCCAGGGTGTAGCGGCCCTCATAGACGGCGCCGGCCTTGAGCGCGGGCCAGATGTACTCTGTGGCGAACCGGAGCTTGAGGTCGCGCACGACGACCTTGGCGGCACCGGCGACCTTGGCGCGGGTGATGGCGGCTTTCGTCGTCTTCTCCTGACCCACGTCCGCCATGTAGGCAACGACCTCGTAGCCGCGGTCCTTGAGCCACTTGATCGCGACGGATGTGTCCAGACCGCCCGAATACGCTAGAACGACCTTCTTCATGTGGTGCTTGCTCCTCGAGTTGAACGGAACGATGGATTTCCCGGCGATCGACCGTCGCGCGCCGGGACCGGCCTCAGCCTCTCTTCTGCTTGCGGGTCAACAGCGACAGCAGGAGGGCTTTCTGTGTATGCAGACGGTTCTCGGCCTGCGTGAAGATGACCGAGCGCGGGTGTTCGATGGCCTCCTCGGTGATCTCCTCTCCGCGGTGGGCGGGCAGGCAATGCATGATCACGGCGTCCTTGGGGGCCTTGCCGATGATCGCGGAGTTCACCTGGAAGGGCTGGAAATCCCTGAGACGCTGATCACGCTGCTTCTCCTGCCCCATGCTCACCCAGACGTCGGTGTAGACCGCGTGCGCGTTCTTGATCGCGGTGAACGGGTTGTTGGACAGCGTGATCTTGGCCCCCGTCTCCTTGACGATGAGCTTGATGTCCCGCAGCACTTCCTCGGACGGCTCGTAGCCCCTCGGAGTCGCGACCGACAGATTGGCGCCGACCCGAGCCACACCGTACAACAGCGAGCTCAGCACGTTGTTGCCGTCGCCGATGTAGGCGATGTTGATCTTCTGCAGCGTCTTGAAGATCTCACGGACCGTGAACAGGTCCGCGAGCGTCTGGCACGGATGGTAGAGATCGCTCAACCCGTTGATCACCGGGATGGACGACCATCGCGAGAACTCCTCCACGTCGCCGTGCGAATACGTGCGCGCGACGACAGCGTCGCAGTACCGGGACAGGACGCGGGCGATGTCCTTGATCGACTCGCGCTGACCCAGCGGCATCTCCTGCGGGTCCATATAGACCGACGATCCGCCCAGCTGGCTCATGCCGACCTGGAACGACACGCGCGTGCGCATCGACGGCTTCTGGAAGAGGATCGCCAAGGAGCGGCCCTTGAGCTTCGACTGGTACGCCTCCGGGTCCTTCTTCATCCGCTCGGCGAGCTTGAAGATCGCTTCGAGGTCGGCCGCGGTGGCCTCCTTGAGGCTGAGCAGATCCTTGAACGCGAAGAGCTCCGGCGCCTTCTTGGCGGCGGCCTTCTTGGTCGGCTTGGTCCTGGACTTGCTCATGAGACGAGACTCCCTTCTTTTTTCCGGTGCTTGCTCTCCTCGGAAGCGATCGCTTCCTCAAGGATGCTGATAGCCCGGTCGATCTCCTTGTCCCGCACGACCAGAGGCGGCATCACGCGCAGGACGTTGCCTTGGGTGCAATTGATCAAAAGCCCCTTCTCCAGACAGGCCTCGTAGACCGCTTTACCGTCCACGGTCAACTCGACGCCGGCCATCAGACCCATGCCGCGGACCTCGCGGATGATCGCGGACCTGCGCTTGAGCTCATTGAGCCGCTTGAAAAGATGTGCTCCGGCGATCACCGTCTGTCCGAGCAGCTTCTCCTTCTCGATCGCCTCGAACACGGCCAGGGCCGCCGCGCAGGCCAGCGGACTGCCGCCGAACGTCGTGGCATGCGTACCCGGCTGCAGCGTATCGGCGATGTCCTTGCGCGCGACCATCGCCCCGATCGGAAAGCCCCCGCCGAGCGACTTGGCGAGCGTCATGACGTCCGGCTCGATGCCGAAATGCTTGAAAGCGAACATCTTGCCGGTGCGGCCCATCCCGGTCTGCACCTCATCGAAGATCAGCGTGATCCTGCGGTCCGAACACAGCCTGCGGACGGCCGTCAGGTACGCGGGGTCCGCGACACGCACTCCGCCCTCTCCCTGGATCGGCTCCAGGATCACGGCGCAGGTCTTGGGCCCGACGGCCCGCTCGAGCGCCTTGAGATCGTTGAAGGGCACGGAGAGAAAACCCGGCACGGTCGGCTCGAATCCCTCGCGGAAACGCGGCTGACCGGTCGCGGAGATGCCGGCGTAGGTGCGCCCGTGGAACGAGCGCTCCATACTGATGATCTCGAAGCGCCCTTCGGCATGAGCAAGCTTGCGCGCGAGCTTGAAAGCCGCCTCATTGGCCTCCGCTCCCGAATTGCAGAAGAAGACCTTGGACGGGAACGCGTGCCTGACGATCTCCTGGGCGAGCACGCCCTGGAGTTCATGATAATAGTTGTTGGAGACGTGGATCAGGCGTTCGGCCTGTCTTTTGATCGCCTCGCTGACGCGGCGGTGGCAATGACCGATGCCGCTGACCGCCCACCCCGGGAAAAAATCCAGGTACTCCCGCCCGGCGGCGTCCCACACCCGCGTGCCTTTGCCGCGCTCCAGGACCAGAGGGGTCTTGGCGTAGCTGGGCACCACATGGTCATAGTACAGCCGGATGGTCTTGCGCGGGTCCATGCCGCTCATCGTTTCACGATCTCCGTTCCGATACCCTTGTCGGTGAAGATCTCCAGGAGCAGCCCGTGGGGGATCTTCACGTCGATGATGTGGGTCTTCTTCACTCCGCGGTCCAATGCTCGGACGCAGGCGCGGACCTTGGGGATCATCCCGCCCCCGATGATCTTCCTCTCGATGAGCCCGTCGATCTCGGCGATGCTGATGTGAGAGATCACCGACTCGGGGTCGCTCATGTCCTGCAGGATCCCCCGGACGTTGGTCAGGAGCATGAGCTTCACCGCGCCCATATTGCGCGAGATCTCGGCGGCTGACTGATCGGCGTTGACGTTGTACGTCAGGCCGTCCTTGCCGATACCCAGCGGTGAGATGACCGGGATGATGTCGCTGGTGATCATGCGCTGGATGACGTCGCCGTTGATCTTGGTCACCTCGCCCACGAACCCGATGTCCTCCCCGTCGATGTCGGCGTGCTTCTTGACCTCGATCAGGTGGTCCTCCTTGCCGGAGAGCGAGATGGCGCTCCCGCCCAGGGAGATGATCTCGCGGACGATCTCACGGTTGATGCGCGTCAATTCCTCCTCGACGATCTCGATGGTCTCCTCGTCGGTGACGCGGTAACCCCGGACGAAACGCGTCTCCTTGCCCATGTCCTGGATCCGCTTCGAGATGTACGGACCCCCGCCATGGACGAGCACGGGCCTCATGCCCACGTAGCTCATGAACACGATGTCCTCGAGCACGTTGCGGCGGATATCGTTGTCCGTCATGGCCGCGCCGCCGTACTTGATGACGATGGTCTTGTCGTAGAAGCTCTGGATGTACGGCAGCGCTTCGACGAGAACATCGGCCTTCTTGATCATCTCTTCCATCGAGGTCCCCCGGTGAAGGTCAGGTGCGGTAGGCGGAGTTGATCCGCACGTAGTTCGTGGACAGGTCGCAGGTGCGGTATTCGGCGCGGCCGGACCCGAGCCCGAGATCGAGCAGGATACGGATATCCTTGCGCGCGAAGACGCGATTGAGCGCCGCGGCGCTCTTCTTGACGCGGCCGCCGTTCTTCACGACCAGTTCCTTGCCCAGGAAGATCTGCAGCTTCCACGGGTCGAGCTGCGCGCCGGAGTAGCCGGCCGCCGCCGCGATGCGGCCCCAGTTGGGATCGGACCCGAACAGCGCGCATTTGAAGAGGTTGGACGTCGCCACGGACCGGGCCACTCGCGTGGCATCCTCATCGGACGCGGCTCCGCGTACTTCCACTTCGACGAACTTGGTTGCGCCTTCGGCGTCGAGGATCATCTGCTTGGACAGATACGCGAAGACCGCCTCCAGAGCTCTCTGGAAGAGCCGCGCCTCGGGCGTGCGCTCGACGATGCGGGTGTTGCACGCCAGGCCATTGGCCAGCACGACGACCATATCGTTGGTGGACATATCGCCATCTATGGAAACGCGGTTGAAGGTCTTGTTGACGGCCCGTTCGAGCGCGGAGCGGAGCACCGGCAGCGTCACGGCAGCGTCGGTCGTGACGAAGCAGAGCATGGTCGCGTGCTTGGGTCCCGTGGCGGGGACCATCTGGGGGTGGATCATGCCGGCGCCTTTGGCGATGGCGCCCACGCGCACCTTGCGTCGGCCGACCCTGAACTCCACGGCGATCTCCTTGAGACGCTTGTCCGTCGTGAGGATCGCGGTGGCGGCGGCCTCGCTGCCGCGGCGATCGAGCTGACGCACGAGTTCGGGCAGAGCAGCCACGATCTTGCGGATGGGCAGCGGCTTGCCGATCACCCCGGTCGAGGCGACAAGGACGTCCTTGCGGCGCACTCCGAGGATCCGGGCCGTCTGGGAGGCCATGGTCCGGCTGTTGTCGAAGCCGCTCTCTCCCGTCATGCAGTTGGCGTTGCCGGAGTTGACGACGACCGCCTGCGCGCGGCCGTTCTTGAGATGTTCCTTGTTGATCACGACACAGGAGGCCTGGACCTTGTTCGTCGTGAAGACTCCCGTGGCGTCGCAGGGCACTTCGGAGACGATGAGAGCGAGGTCCTTGCGCTTGGACTGTTTGATGCCGCAGTACAGCCCGCTGGCGCGATACCCGAGAGGAGCGGTGATGCCGCCCTTGACGGTCTTCAGACCCACAACCCCTCCCTCTCGTCGTAGCCGCTGAGGATGTTCATGTTCTGCACGGCCTGACCGGCGGCGCCCTTGACGAGATTGTCGATGGCGGCCACGATCACGGCGAGCTTCTTACCGGGGTTGACCCGGAGACCGATGTCGCAGAAGTTCGTGCCGGCGACGTGCCGGAGCTCGGGCAGTGCGCCGCCCGGCCGGACCTTCACGAAAGGCTCGCCCCGATAGGCGTCCGCGTAGACCTTGATGAGATCGTCCGTGGTCACGTCCTTGCGCAACCGTACGTAGATCGTACTGAGGATCCCCCTGTTGAGCGGCAGAAGGTGCGGCACGAACGTCACGCTCATCGGTCGGCCCAACGCCGCACCGAGCTCTTGATCGATCTCGGGGACATGTTGGTGCTCGAAAAGCTTGTAGGCCTTGAAAGATTCGTTGACCTCGGAGAAGTTCAGCGCCTTGTCGGCCTTGCGACCGGCCCCCGTGACCCCGCTCTTGGCGTCGATGATGATCCCCTGCTCATCGAACAGACCGGCCTTGACGCCGGGATAGAGAGCGAGGATCGCGCCCGTCGGGTAACAGCCGGGGTTGGCGATCAGGCGGGCCGAGCGGATCCGCTCGCGGTTGATCTCCGGCAAGCCATAGACCGCCGAACCCAGATTGACGGTGTCGCGGTGCGCGGTCTTGTAGAACTTCTCATAGACGGAAGTGTCCTTGAGCCGATAGTCGGCGCTCACATCGACGACCTTCTTGCCGGCGGCCAGGAACTGCGGAGCCACCTGCATCGAGACCGTATGCGGCAGGGACAGGAAGAACAGATCGGCGGCTCCCAATGCCTCCTCGAACTGGAACGTCCGGCACTCGAGGTCCACCGCGCCTTGAAGGTACGGGAAGATCTCCTGGATACGCACCGTGCGCTCTTCCTTGCCGGAAACGTAGCTCAGTTTGGCCTGACGATGGCGGCACAGGATCCTCACCAGCTCTTCTCCGGTGTAACCTGTCGCTCCGATGACGCCGACCTTCAAAGCTTCCATCTGATGTTGTCGTTACTCCTCTGCCTGTTAGGATTTACGAAGCGATTATTATAGTCCGACAGAAGCTAAGTTTCAATCAAATAAAAGAGCGAGGCCAACGTAAGTGTTGGCCTCGCTTGGAGTTAGGTCGTTATTGGATCAGCGCTTCGAGAACTGGAAGCGGCGACGCGCTCCTTTGCGGCCGTACTTCTTGCGCTCCTTCATGCGAGGATCGCGCGTGAGATAATCACCGCGACGCAGCAGAGGGCGAAGCGTCGTGTCGAGATCGGCCAGAGCGCGGGAGATCGCGTGACGGACCGCGCCCGCTTGTCCGGCCAGACCGCCGCCGCGCACGTTGACGATCACATCGACCTTGTCGGCCATGCGGACCGCCTCAAGGGGCTGCTTGACGATCATCTGCAGGGTCGGGCGGCCGAAGTACTCTTTGAGCTCTCGGCGGTTCACCTGGATCCGGCCGGTCCCGCGGTACATCTGAACGCGCGCGACCGCCTCTTTGCGGCGACCGGTCGCCGTCTCTTTGTCGGATGGAGCTTTGAGCCTCTCGGCTTTGGGGAGCAGTGCGCTGTTGGTCATTAGTCCTTAACCTTGAGCTTCGAGGGTTTCTGTGCGTGGTGAGGATGCTCGCCGGCCTTGTAGACGAGCAGGCGCGTCAGCATCCGGTGTCCGAGACGATTCTTGGGGAGCATCCCCTTGACCGCGTGCTTGATCACGTACGTCGGATCCTCGTTCATGACGCGCTCGAACGTGCGCTCACGGAGACCGCCGGGATAGCCGGAGAAGTTCTTGTAGAGCTTGGCCTTCGGCTTGTTGCCGGTCACACGGAGTCCCGCGGCGTTGATCACGATCACGCCGTCGCCGCTCTCCACGTGAGGCGTGTAGTTGGTCTTGTTCTTGCCCGTGAGGATCCTGGAGATGCGGGCCGCCAGACGCCCGACCACTTGGCCGTTGGCGTCGATGACGTGCCACTTCTTGTCCTTCAAGTCCTGCGTTTTGAGATAGATCGTAGCCATGAAACTCCCTCTATAAATGAGCTTAGGAGGCTAACACGGCCGTAAGGCCTTGTCAAGCCTTTTTGGCCTTATCCGCGCTCTCCAACCCATAGCGTTCGTTCATCTGGGCCGCATTTCGCTCCGCCCGGCTGAGCCCGGCCAGCGGGTCGGCCGAACCCTGCGTCGCCTCGAACAGGTTGGGCCCCATCGAACGTCCGATGCGGGAGCGGTCCGGCTCCGGATTGCCCTTCTCCGTGAAGACGTCCACATCGCCGTCGTAGTCGGTATCCTCTTCCTTCCACAGGGTCACATAGCCCGGGGCCGGGGCGTAGCGCATGGGATTGGCGCTCACGAGGATCCGCTTGTCGGCCTTGAACTCCTGCAGCACCCGGCGGTCCACGCGGCCGTCATGGTTGCGGTCCTCCTCCTTCAACTGCACGACGGTCCCCTGGAGCAGCTGCTTCCACTTGTCCGGCTTGCCGTCGCCGCTGGCGTCCTCGGCGACCTTGCTGACCCGCCCCTTGTCATCGTACAGCTTCCACTGGTCGATGCGGCCGTCCTGGTCCCTGTCCGCTTCGGACGAGACCTTCTTTCCGGCCCTGAAGACGGTGAAGAGGTCCGCCTTGCCGTCGTTGTTCTTGTCCGATTCGGCCCGGACGGGCAGGTTGTTCTCGTAGAACACCGTCGTCTCCTTGCGGCCATCCTTGTCCAGGTCCACCTTCTCCTGCTTCTGCGCGGGAGCGGTTTGCTGCGCCGCCTGCGCCGCGGTGGTCACCAGCAGGATCGTCAGGACCGCCAACACGCCTCTACGGTAAGCCGCCATGCCTCTTCCCTCCGGGTTAACGATCACTTCTGCATCAACTGCTGCGGGTTGATCTTGGCCATGAGAGCCGCCACCTCCGGATCACGCAGTACGGCCGCGAACTTGGGGTGTGCGGCGATCTTCATGAAATCCTGCGTCTTGGCGACCTCCTTGAACGTCGGGTCCTTGAACAGCTCCTGCACCTTGGGATGAGAGACGAAGGCCCTGAAGTTCTCGTCCTTCATGAGGCGCTGCATCATCTGCATCTGGTCCATCATGCCCTTCATCTTACCGAACATGCGCTCTCCTCACATCTCCACAAAATCGATCTTGTCGGAGCTCGGCAGCAACCCGAGGTCCACCGCCGCTTTCTGGAGGACCCGGAGCCCCTCCCGGCCCTTCTTGCCCATATCGACGGTGTAGTCGTTCACGTACATTCCCACGAACGTGTCGCCCGTCGCATCGGGGATGCCGCGACCGTACTTCATCGCGTACTCGAGCGCCTCCGCGCGGTTCTTGAGGCCGTATTCGATGCTGTCGCGCATGATCCGGGTGACCTTGCGCATCACATCCCCCCCGAGGGTCTTGCGCACCACGTCCACGCCCAGCGGCAGGGGCAGCTTGGTCTGCTCGTAGAACCACTCCCCGAGGTCCGCCACCTTATGGAACCCCTGGTCCTTGTACGTCAACTGTCCCTCGTGGATCACCAGACCCGCGTCCGCCTCGCCCTTGGAGACCGTCTCGAGGATCCGGTCGAAGGGCACAACGACCTCCTTGAAATCCTGGAGGAAAAGCCGCAGCGTCAGGTACGCTGTCGTGTTGAGCCCTGGTACGGCGATGCGCTTGCCGGAGAGCTCTTTGGCGTACATCGGCTCGGTGGAGACGAGGATCGGGCCGTAGTTGTCCCCGATACTGGCTCCGCACGGCATGAGCGCGTACTTGTCGGTCACGCGGAAGAACGCGAACGCGGAAACGGCCGTGACCTC
Source organism: Candidatus Omnitrophota bacterium (assembly GCA_022072175.1). GTDB lineage: Bacteria > Omnitrophota > Gorgyraeia > 2-02-FULL-51-18 > 2-02-FULL-51-18 > JAJVIE01. Next base: position 744,891 of record JAJVIE010000003.1, read on the forward strand.
GAGCTCTCCCTTGAAAGCCCTTTTGTTGAGGCTTTCGATGTCCTCGATCACATGCGTGAACGTGATCCCGTCCGCCCGCACCTTATCGTGCGCGATGCCGTAGAACATGAACGCGTCGTCGGGGTCCGGGCTGTGTCCGACGCGTATCTTGGCTTTGACCAATGCCATCTTATTCTCCGAAATAGTCGCGCGTCGCTGGCCTGAAGAGCAGCACCAACAGGCACGCGTTAAGGATGGTGTAGACCGGAAAACCGAGCAAGCCAACCACGGACATCGCGATCTGCGCGTACCACGCGATCTTGGCGCGTCTGATTAGCCCCACTCCCACGAACGCAAAGCACACCGCCATGGTCCACGAAACACACATCACACCGAACAACACGAACCCGACGCCCATTGAAAGTGTCTGACTGGGTATCTCGGATCGCAAATCGCTCGCGGCTCTTGCGAAGAGACCCGAGGACTGGCCAAAAACAAGTGTGGCCAGGGTCAGCAAGCCGAATGCCGTGCATAGTGCAGTCGTAATGAAATTCAAAGTCGCGGCCAGCACTACGACCGCAGGTTTTCTGGGGCCCAACACGATTTGTTCGGTCATTCAGTAACCCCCCTCTTCACGGCGCTCGGGCTGGCGCGCGGCCGACGCGGCCAGATACTCACGGTTCATGCGGGCGATGAAGGAACTGCTGATGGACTTCGGGCAGACCGCCTCGCATTCGTACTGGTTGGTGCAGTTGCCGAAACCCTCGCTGTCCATCCGCGCGACCATGTCCAGCACGCGGCGCTGTTTCTCCGGCTGACCTTGCGGCAGGAGCGCCAGATGGGACACCTTGGCGGCCACGAACAGCATCGCCGAAGCGTTCTTGCACTGAGCGACGCAAGCACCACAGCCGATGCACTGGGCCGCGTCCATCGCCAGGTCGGCGACGGTCTTGGGCACCGGCACCGCGTTGGCATCGGGGGCATTGCCGGTGTTGACGGACACGAAACCTCCCGCCTGGACGATCCTGTCGAAGGCGCTGCGGTCGACCGTCAGGTCCCTCACGACCGGAAAAGCCCTCGCCTTCCAGGGTTCGATGGTGATCGTGTCGCCGTCCTTGAACTTGCGCATGTGCAACTGACAGGTCGCCGTACCGCGCTCCGGACCGTGCGCGACGCCGTTGATGACCAGCGAGCACATGCCGCAGATCCCTTCCCGGCAGTCGGAGTCGAACGCGATCGGCTCCTCACCCTTGGACAGAAGACCTTCGTTGACCACATCCAGCATTTCGAGGAACGACATGTGCTCGCTGATGTCGCGCGCCTCATAGGTCACGGCCCGTCCCTTGTCCTGAGGTCCGGCTTGTCTCCAGACGACGAGTTTGAGGTTCATTTGTAGCTCCTCTGTCCGGGCTTGACGTTCTCGAACACCAGCGGTTCCCGATGCAGAGCTGCGGGCGCCCCGACACCCTTGTATTCCCAGGCGGCGACATAGGAGAAGGCTTCGTCATTGCGCTTGGCTTCCCCGTCCTCGGTCTGATGCTCCTCCCGGAAGTGCCCCCCGCACGACTCATCACGATGCAAGGCGTCCTGGCAGAGAAGTTCGGCGAACTCCAGATAGTCCGCGACACGCCCGGCTTTCTCGAGCGCCCTGTTGTAGCTCTCTCCGGTCCCGGGCACGGACACCTCTTTCCAGAAACGCTCCCTCAGCCTCGGGATCTCGGCCAGTGCCTCCTTGAGTCCCCGGGCGTTGCGGGCCATGCCGCACTTGTCCCAGAGCAGCTTGCCCAGTTGACGGTGGAATACATCCGAAGGCGTGCGCCCCTTGGCTTCGAGCAGCCTGCCCAGACGTTCCGACGACTCTCTTTCGACGTCCCGGAAGACCGGAGCCTCCGGCGCGGGGCTTGCTTTCTTCTTTTGGGCCAGGTAATCCCCGATCGTGTACGGCAAGATAAAGTACCCGTCGGCCAACCCCTGCATCAGCGCGCTGGCGCCCAGACGGTTGGCCCCGTGGTCCGAGAAGTTGGCCTCACCGATGACGAACAGACCCGGCACGTTGCTCATGAGGTTGTAATCCACCCAGAGCCCGCCCATCGTGTAGTGCGCGGCCGGGTAGATGCGCATGGGCACCTGATACGGGTCCTCTCCGGTGATCCGCTCGTACATCTCAAAAAGATTGCCGTAGCGCTCCGCGATCGTCGCGCGCCCGAGGCGGCGGATGGCCTCCGAAAAATCCAGATACACCCCTCGACCGTGCTCGCCGACGCCGCGGCCGTCATCGCAGGCTTCTTTGGCGCTCCGGGAGGAGATGTCCCGGGGGGCGAGGTTGCCGTAGCTGGGGTACTTGCGTTCGAGATAATAGTCGCGCTCCGCGTCGGGGATATCCGCCGGCGCCCGGCGGTCTCCCTTGGCCTTGGGGACCCAGATGCGGCCATCGTTGCGGAGCGACTCCGACATCAATGTGAGCTTGGATTGAAGATCGCCGTTGACCGGGATGCAGGTCGGATGGATCTGGGTATAGCAGGGGTTCGCCAGATAGGCGCCCCGGCGATAGGCGCGGTGGATCGCCGTGACGTTGCAACCGACCGCGTTGGTCGACAGATAAAAGACGCTCGAATACCCTCCGCTCGCCAGCACCACCGCGTCGGCCGAAAGCGACGCGAGCTTGCCGGAGACCAGATCACGGGTCACGATACCGACGGCGCGCCCGTCCTCCACGACCAGGTCCTGCATCTCCGAGCGGACCAGCATCCTGACCCCTCCCGAAGAGATCTGCCGGCTCAGCGCCTGATAGGCTCCGAGCAACAACTGCTGTCCCGTCTGGCCCCGCGCGTAGAACGTTCTCGAGACCTGAGCTCCTCCGAACGAACGGTTGGCCAGATAGCCGCCGTATTCGCGCGCGAACGGCACGCCCTGCGCAACGCACTGGTCGATGATCGCTCCGCTGACCTGGGCCAGCCGATAGACGTTGGCCTCGCGCGCCCTGAAATCCCCGCCCTTCAGCGTGTCATAGAAGAGGCGATAGACGCTGTCACCGTCGTTCTGGTAGTTCTTCGAGGCGTTGATCCCGCCTTGGGCGGCGATGCTGTGGGCCCTGCGGGGGCTGTCCTGGAAACACAGGCAAGTGACCCTGTAACCGAGTTCGGCCAGCGTCGCCGAAGCCGACGCTCCGGCCAATCCGCTGCCGACCACGATGACGTGGTACTTGCGCTTGTTGGCGGGATTGACCAGCTTGAGGTCGAAACGGTGCTTGTCCCACTTCTTCTCGAGCGGTCCCGAGGGGATCTTCGCGTCGGGTAGCGGCATCAGGCGCCTCCGGGGAGCTTGACGGCTCCGACAAGGACCGCCAGCGGTATGGAAGAGTTGCCCGCCAGGATCAGTAAGGCAAACCCTCTGGCCGCGCAGCGGATGGCCGGCTGATACCGTTCATGACGCAGGCCGAGCGTCTGAAAGAGGCTCGCGGCGCCGTGGGAAAGATGGAGGCACAGCGGAACCATCGCGGCCACGTACGCGACGGACACAGGCCACTCCCTGAAGCTCAGTACGACCATCGAATAGACATCGTGACGTCCGAGTGCGTCGGAGAGATGCGCGTGTTCCGGATGCGTGAGCTTGAACGTGAAGTGCGCCAGGTGATAGATCAGGAAACCCAGGACGATGAGGCCCGTCATCGGGAGCGTTCGGGACGCGAAGGTGGCCTTCACCGTCGCTTGATGGAGATACGGTGACGGTCGAGCAAGACGGTTCTCAACGGTCAGAAGAGCCGCTGTGACGATATGGGCGACGAAGCAGACCAGGAGGCCGATCCGCATGAGCCACAGGAACGGCCCGAGGTGCTGGAGCTTCGCGGCGTAGGCGTTGAGCGCGTCCTGACCCAGGAAGATCTGGAGGTTGCCCGCCATGTGCGCGAGCACGAACCCGCACAGGGCCAGACCCGTGACGGCCATGATGGACTTCTTGACGATCGAACTCAAGGACAAGCGCACACCCCTTCCGGCGACCCTGTATGGACTTTCACTATACTGTATGGGGCCTTGCGCGTCAATTTGGCGTTCCGGTGCCGGGCGCGGGATCGGGCGAGGCGCGAAAATAGACCACCTTGGAGCCGCCGTACGAACGTGAACGTAACAGCGTCAGACCCCCGCCTTGCGCCTGGCTTTCGATGCGCTCATCGTCCGCGCATTCGATCACGGCGATACCTCCGGACCTCAGGAGCGGATAGCGTTTCAGGTGCTCCAGGATGCGTGCGGCATCCCCGCTGCGATAGGGCGGGTCTGCGAACACCAGGTCATAGACGCGTCCATCGCCGTGCAAGCGGCGAACCGCCTCGAAGGCATCTTCCCGGCTCACCTGACAGGACTTCGCTACGCCCAAACGCTCCGCGTTGTCCTGCACGCAGCGGGCGCGGTCACGGTCGGCTTCGACAAGATCGACCCGCAAGGCGCCGTTGGATAGCGCTTCGAACCCGATGGCGCCCGACCCTGCGAAGAGATCCAGGACCTCAGCGCCCGGCAGGGAGGCGACCAGCGTGTCCACCATGGACTTGCGCACTTTGTCCGCCGTCGGACGGACCCCCGGCATGGGCTTGAAGCGGATCTCCCTTCCTTTGAGCGCCCCCGTCAACACCCGCATCAGACCGAGCGCTCCTTTCCGGGCCCGTCCAGACCGTACCTCCGGACCAGCTGTCCCCTCAGACCCGCGTTCCAGGGATCGCGCAGCTCGGGATCCTTCGCGACGATCTCTTCCGCGTCGATCCGGGCGGACCTCATCAGCTCCGCATCCGCGACCAGATCTCCGATGCGCAGGTTCGGCAGACCGTGTTGGGCGGTCAGCGACGGATCCCCTCCTCCTCTCAACCCGAGGTCCTTCTCGGCGATGTCGAATCCGCTGGCGTTCGCTTCGAACACGCGCAGTCTCTCCCGACCCTCTCCGGCAAGGTCCATCGCGATCGCGATACAGCAGGACTCGTACGGACCGCGTCCGACGCGGCCCCGGAGCTGGTGCAGCTGCGCCAACCCGAAGCGATCCGCGTTCTCGATGATCATGAGCGCGGCGTTCGGCACGTCGATGCCCACCTCGACGACGGCCGTGGACACCAGAACGTCCGCCCGGTGTTCCTTGAAATCCTTCATCGCGGACCGTTTTTCGACGGGGCTCATGCGTCCGTGCAGGAGGCGGACACGCCGTCCGGGCAGCCTCTCGGTCAACTCGGCGGCCACGGCCCGCGCGTCGCGAAGTCCCGAAGCGGCGTTCTCCTGGCTGATGGCAGGACAAACGACATAGGCTTGACGCCCTTCTTCGAGGACTCGTCTCAACCACTCCTCGACGTGCCCGCGCTGACCCGAGTGGACGCAAAGCGTCCGCACGGCCGACCGCCCCGAGGGCGGAGCGGCGATGATCGACAGGTCCATCTCTCCGTACAGGGTCATCGCCAGCGTGCGCGGGATCGGCGTCGCCGTCATCAACAGCAGATGCGGGGGCCTCCGGCCGCCCTTGGCTTTCAGACGCGCCCGTTGATCGACGCCGAACTTGTGCTGCTCATCGATCACGACCAACCCCAGACGCTCGAACCGGAGATCCTCACTGAGCAGGGCGTGCGTTCCGACGAGGACCCTGACCCGGCCCGAGACCACATCGTCGAGCGTCCGCCTCCGCTCGGCGGGCGCCTGTCCTCCGCAGAGATAGCCGCAGGCGATGCCCAGCGGCTCCAGGAGCTGTGAGAGCGTATAGGCCTGTTGCTGGGCCAGGACTTCGGTCGGCGCCATCAGGACCCCCTGATTGCCGTTGAGGGCGGTGTACGCCAGCGCCGCGGCGGCGACGACGGTCTTACCGCTGCCGACGTCACCTTGCACCAATCTCTGCATCGGCGATCGGGAGGACATGTCCGCGAGGATCTCGTCCACACAGCGCTCCTGCTCGCCTGTGGGGCGGAACGGCAGCGCGTCGAAGAACGGCCGCAGCATCGGGCGCCCACCGCGATGCTCAGGAACCCCGCGGACGGACCTTGCGCGTTGTCTGCGGCAGGCGATCAGGGCCTGCATCTGAAGGAACTCGTCATAGACCAGCCTGCGGTAAGCCGAGAGCCGCCGCGATTCATCCGCCGGGAAGTGGATGTCGCACAGGGCCTCCTGAAGTCGCGGGAACCCGTGCCGGGCCCGAAGGTTCTCGGGCATCGGATCATCCATGTCGGGGATCCGGCGGGTCAACCGGTACAGGATCTGGCGCAGCGATTTCTGGTGCAGTTCTTCCGTGAGCGGGTACACCGGAACGATCCGGCCGCTATGCACCTGCTCGGTCGCTTCGTCCCCGATCAGCTCGTACTCGGGATGGACCATCTGGCAGGCTCGGCCGACACGCTCGGCGCGCCCGGTCAGCACGACGCGGCTCTGCGGCAGTAGCGTCGAGGCGAGATACGGCTGGTTGAACCACAGCCCGAACAGCGTCCCGCCGGCCCCGTCCGCGATCACCGCCCGCAACAACGTGCGACCACCCCGCGTACGGGTCACCCCCCGGCTCCGAACGGTTCCGGCCACACACTCGAGCCCCTGCCCGGTCAGGGCCGCGACCGGCTTGAGCAAGCGCCGGTCCTCATAGCGCGCCGGGAAGTGGTACAGCAGGTCCTCGAGGGTCCTGACCCCGAAAGCCTCCTCCAGGAGCCTCATCCGGGCCGGCCCCACCCCCTTGAGGTATCGGACCGGGCTGTCCATGCCCGGGATGGCCGCTTCCCCGGCGGCCGGAGCGGCCGCCGTTCTTTGCTTGCCTAGGCGTTTTTGGGTGTGATACATTATCAGGCCTGTTCTAGCACCGGAGGCAACCATGGCTAAAGTTTGTTACTTTACTGGCAAAAGGCCGCGCGCGGGCAAGACCATCGCCCGTCGTGGTATCTCGAAGCGCTCGGGCGGTATCGGTCTCAAGACCACGGGTATCACTACCCGCCGCTTCAAGCCCAATCTCCAAAAGGTCCGGATCGTCGAGGACGGTGCCATCAAGACCGTCCGTGTCAGCGCCAAGTACCTGAAGACCGGTAAGGTCGTGAAGGCACCGAAGCGCACTTGGAAAAAACCCGAGCCGAACGCGACCCAGACGGCATAGCTTTTCCCGATTCGACAAAAAAACCGGCCGCCCCCTAAGGGCGGCCGGTTCTTTTGTCCCTCCAACACTACCGGACCGTCTTGCGTCCGGGCCAGTCCGCCAGCACCGGCGCCGCGATGTAGACCGTCGAGTACGTACCGCTGATCAGGCCGATCAACATCGTGAACGCGAAGTCGTTGATCACTTCTCCGCCGAACACGAACATCGACACGACCACCATGAGCACGGTCAGGGTGGTCAGGATCGTCCGTGACAGGGTCTGGTTCAAGCTGATGTTGATCAGCTGTTCGTAGGTCTCCTTGACCCCAGCGCGCTTGCGCTCCCGGATACGGTCGAAGATCACGATCGTATCGTTGATCGAGTAACCGAGGATCGTCAGCACCGCTGCCAGCACCGGTACCGACAGTTCCCGCCCGGTCAGCGCCACCGCGGCCAACGCCACGAATCCGTCATGGAACAGCGCCAGGATGGAACCGAGCGCGAACTTGAAATCGAAGCGGTAGGCCACGTACAGCCAGATGGCCCCCAGCGAGAAGACGAAAGCCCAGACCGATTTCTGCTTGATCTCGCGCCCGATGGCCGGACCGACGCTCTCCAGCCGTAGAACCTCGAATCGGTTCTCCTTAAAATCCTTCTTGAGCTGTGTCTGGATCGCATCTTCAGAGCTCAAAGCCGAGCGGACGATGACCTGATGGGTGCCGGCCACCATTTGGATCGTGGCCGTACCGTGCCCGGCCGCCGCCAGGGACTTGCGGACGTCCTCGATGCGGACGTCCTTCTCGAAGCGGTATTCCTGCATACTTCCGCCCGAAAAATCCACGCCGTAGTACGAAGCCCCGCGCTGGGCGATCGCCACCGCTCCCGCCACGATCAGCGCGACCGAGAGCACGTAGCAGATGCGGCGAGGCTTGAGGAAATCGATCTTGGTCTGGCCCTTGATGATCTGGAGCATGGGTAGGCCCGTCAGACCCCCTTTGAGCATGAACGTATCGAAGATCGCCCGCGTCACGAAGATACCCGTGAACATGGAGGCGACGATACCGATCGCCAGGGTCAACGCGAACCCTCGGATGGGGCCGGTGCCGATGTAGTACAGGATCCCGGCCGTGATCAACGAGGTGAGATTGGAATCCAGGATGGTCGTGAACGCCTTCTTGTAGCCTGCCGCCAAGGCTGCGGCCACGGGCTTCTTGAGCGCCAGCTCCTCTCGGATACGCTCGAAGATCAGCACGTTGGTGTCGACGGCCATACCGATGGTGAGCACGATACCGGCGATACCTGGCATCGTCATGGTCGCCTTGAAATAGCTCATGAACGCCAGCACGATCAGGATGTTGAGCGCCAGGGCCACGTTGGCGACGACACCGGCGAACAGGTAGTAGATCGCCATGAACGCCACGACCGCGGCGAATCCGATCATGGCCGCCCTCACACCCTGCTCGACGGAGTCCTTACCGAGGCTCGCTCCGACGGAGCGTTCCTCCTCGATGACGATCGGGGCCGGCAGAGCGCCCGCCCTGAGCACGATCGCCAGGTCGTTGGCCTCCTGCATCGTGAAGCGCCCCGTGATCTGCGCTTGGCCCGAGGGGATGCGTTCGTTGATGACGGGCGCGGACTGCACCTTGCCGTCGAGCACGATGGCCAGTCTCCGGCCGACATTGTCGCCCGTAAGGTCCGAGAAGATCTTCCCCCCCTCGGGATTGAACTCCAGCGTGACGACCGGTTCGTTGAACTGGGATTCGAAACTGACCCCGGCGTTGGAGACGTACTTACCGGTCAGCGGCGTACGCGTTTCCAAGAGGAGCGGCGAGCCGTCCTCGGACTTGTACAGCTTGTAACCGGACGGGACCTTCCCGCCCTGAGAAGCGGCCTTGGTCTTGGCGGCGTCGTCCTCCACGAGCTTGAACTCCAGGAGGGCGGTCTTGCCGATCAGCTGGAGCGCGCGTTCGCGGTCCGAGATGCCCGGCAGCTGCACGAGGATACGGTCCTCGCCCTGCTGCTGGATCGACGGCTCAGCGACGCCGAACTGATCGATGCGGTTACGGACCACCTCGATGGCGCGGCTGGTCGCGTCGTGCCGGTCCTTGGCCTCGATCTTGTCCAGTTCGACCCGGAGCAACAGCTGCATTCCGCCCTGAAGGTCCAGACCCAGCTTGATCTTGCCGTCCTTGGGACCCGACCCGTCCGGATCGAACGGCGGTATCGCGTAGTACAGGCCGATCGCCAGGATGCAGGCGATCAGCGGCAGACGCCATCTCAAGCTGCGCTGGATCATATCGGCTCTAGGACCTCTGTTTGACGACCGTGAGGATGGAGGACTTCTCGATCTCGACCTTGACGTTATCGGCGATGCGCACCGATGCGGTCTTGTCGGCGACGGACACGACCGTCGCATGGATCCCGCCGGCTGTGATGACCTGATCGTTCTTCTCGAGCTTGGAGAGCATCTTCTCGTGTTCCTTTTGTTTCTGCTGCTGCGGACGGATCAGGAGAAAATAAAAGATAACGAACAGGATGATCAGCGGCAGGAACTGAACCAACGCGCCGGGCTGGGCTCCGGGGGCGCCCGCGACGGCGGCCATGACGGGTATGAAGGACATCGTTATTCCTTTTCTGTTTTGGAGGCGTTCCCGGCACGCACGGCCTCGCCGGCCCGGTAACGCCCGAGGAAGTCCCTCCGGAAGACATCGAAGCGGTCCTCCAGGATGGCTTTCCTCATGGACTCGAGCAATTTTATAAAAAACGCCAGGTTGTGTAAAGAAGCAAGCCTTCCCGAAAGATGCTCCTCCGCGGCGAACAGGTGCCTCAAGTAGGCCCGCGTATGGTGTTTGCAGGTGTAGCAGTCGCACTCCTCGTCGATCGGACGGTGATCGCGCGACAGCCATGCGTTGCGCAGGATGAGCTTGCCGTCCGGCGTGTACACGGTACCGTGACGTCCGCTGCGTGTCGGTACGACACAGTCGAACATGTCCACGCCTTGACCGACGGCTTCGAAGAGATCCTCGGGCATGCCGACGCCCATCAGATAGCGCGGCTTCAGGCGCGGCAGATGCGGTAGCGTGGCTTCCAGCGTCTCGTACATCGCCGGGTTCGGCTCCCCGACGCTCAGCCCGCCGATCGCGTATCCGGGCAGGTCCAGCCCGACGAGCTCCTCGGCCGATCGACGGCGCAGGTCCGCGTACACACCGCCCTGCACGATGGCGAACAGGCGCCCCCGGCAATCACCCCTGTCGACCGCCTGGAGCCAGGCTTTCTTGCTGCGCGCCGCCCAATCGTGGGTCAGGACCAGGGATCGGCCGACCTCTTCGCGGGTCGCCGGGTATTTGACGCATTCATCCAAAGGCATCAGGATATCGCTCCCGAACGTCGTCTGCAAACGCACCACATCCTCCGGCGTCAGTCGATGCAGACTGCCGTTCAGGTGGGACTTGAACTCCACCCCCTCCGGTTTCAATCGCACGAAATCCGACAGACTGAAGACCTGAAAGCCTCCCGAGTCCGTCAGGATCGGCCCCTGCCAATCCATGAAACGATGCAGCCCGCCGGCCTCGCGAACGATCTCCTCGCCGGGGCGCAGGTACAGATGGTACGTGTTGGACAGCAGGATCTGCGTGCCCAGGACCCTCAGGTCCTCACAGGTCTGGGATTTGACCGTCGCTTGCGTGCCGACGGGCATGAACACCGGCGTACGCACGCTGCCGTGTGCCGTGTGAAAGATGCCCGCGCGCGCTCGCGTGCCGGCATCCTCGTGGAGCAGCTCGAAGAACGGCCGCTCGCCGCTCACAGGATGACCATCGCGTCGCCGTAGCTGTAGAAGCGGTAGCGCTCGCGAAGCGCATGCTCATAGGCGCGCCGCCTCAGCTCCTCGCCCATGAACGCCGAGACCAGTAAGAGCAGGGTCGTTTTGGGCAGGTGAAAATTCGTGATCAGCCGGTCGACGGCCTCGAACGTGAACGGCGGAGTGATATAGAGGTCCGTCCAGCCGTTGCCGGGCACGACCCTTCGCTTGACCACGCAAGTCTCGAGCGTCCTCAGGGCCGTCGTCCCCACCGCCCAGACCTTGCCGCCCCGGTCGCGACAGGCATTGACCGCGTCGGCCGTCCCAGGGCTCAACTCGAAGGCTTCCGCGTGCATCCGGTGATTGACGAGATCTTCGACCGGCCTGAAGGTCCCGTAGCCGACATGGAGCGTGACCGCCGCCAACCCGACCCCCTTGGCCTTGAGTCGACCGAGCAGGTCCTGGGTGAAATGCAACCCTGCGGTCGGGGCCGCGACAGCGCCTTCGCGTGCGGCATAGACGGTCTGATACCGCTCACCGTCCTCTCCGGCGGCATCGCGCTTGATGTACGGAGGCAGGGGGATCCGCCCGTAACGGCGCAAGAGCTCACGGACCGCGATATCCGGCGGGAAAGCGACCCGAGGCACGCCGTCACGGTCCCGATCGACGAAGCGCAGCGGTTCGCCGCCGTCCAGCAGGTAGACCTGCCCTTCGCGCGGGGACGGTTGGAGCAAACAGCGGTGCAGCGGAGCACCGCCGGCATCGACGGCCACTGGCTCCAGATCGAGGACCAGAACATCCATTTTGCCGCCGGTACCCTCCTTACGGGCCAACAACCGCGCGGGAAAAACCCGGGTGTCGTTGAGCACCAGAAGGTCCCCGGCCGGCACGAGATCCACGATGTCGGTGAACTTCGCGTCCTTCAGGATGCCGGCGCTACGGTCGGCCACCAGGAGCCTCGATGCGTCACGCCGATCGGCGGGCGTCTGGGCGATCAGCTCCTTAGGAAGCGGATAATCGAAATCCTCGGGTCTCAAAGCCTGCTGACCGCCTCCAGCTCGACACTGCGGTAATCCGTGATCGTCGCCCCGGGATAGTACAGATCCAGCATCTGTCGGTACTGGCGTCCGGTCAGCGATTGGCCGAGAGCACCCCACTGGCACAGGCCGACCCCGTGCCCCCAACCCCGACCCTCAAAAACCGCACGGTCGTCCTTGATCGCGATCTGGAAAGCCGTGCTTCGGACCTTGTCCCCGCCGATCCAAACACGGAGATCCTTCGCCGCCACCTCCGCCTCCCCCTCGGTGCCCGTGAAGCGGATGCGGCCGATCCGCCCCGAAGGCGTCCGCGTCAGCGGCTCGATGGACAGCAAGCGCCCGACCTTACGATCGTGCTGAGAGAGGCTCTCCTCGATCTGGGAGAGCGGGATCGTGCTTTTCCAGTTGAAGTGCGGTGAATAGCGGCAGTAGCCGCATTCGACCCCGCCCCCGATGGGTTTGAGGTCGATCGCCCAAAGCTCGCTGGCTCCCGCCGTACGACCCGCGCACGTGGCGTGGAAGTAGGCCGGGAACACTCGCCCCTGGAAGCTCAGTACCTGTCCGCTGGTCGCGTCAACGGCCGCGTTGGTGCGCCGGCGTTCGTTGGTGCTGCCGCCGTACACCTGCGAGCGGGTCCCGCTGTGCACATCGAACTCCCTGGAACGGCTGACACGGACCTGATAGAGAGCGTAGGTCCTGGCCGCCACCGCCTGGGCTTTGAGCGCTTCGGAGGGCCACCACGAACCGACCTCATGGTGGAGAACACCGTACAGATACTTCTCGAGATCGAGCGTGTTGATGGCGTACAGTCCGCCGTTGGCCGCGCGGCGGATCTCCACCCATCCGCGAAAACGCCGTCCCTCCAGGTACAGGTCCCCGTCCTTCTCCGGCGTGATGCGAAGACCCTTAAAAGCCAGGTCCTGCTCGTTGAAGCGCAATCCGCTCCGCGTCGTCTGGATACGGCTCTTGGGCAGCCCCTTGCCCTGCCTGAGCACGCGACCGTCGGGAATGGAGGTGATGCGGTAGGAGCCCTTGACCGCGACCGTCAGCGGGGTCCAGCGGTCCTCGGTAATGAGCACGCGGACGCTCTCACGTCTCGGGCCGCTTTCGACGGCGCTCACCGGGACCAGATGCGTGACCAGGGCGATCGCCGCGGCGACCGCTGTGACGGCCCGCTTCAACGCTGAGGACCGCCGAAGAGCGCCCCGCCGTCCCCTCCCGAGCGGGATCTGCCCAGATGCTGGCGGGCAAGCTCTGTCGCCTCGCGGCCGCGCGAGGTGCGTTTGAGCAGTCCGGACTTGAGCAGGAAGGGCTCCACCACATCTACGATCGTATCCGCTTCCTCGTTGAGCGTCGCCGCGAGGGACTCGATACCCACGGGTCCGCCGCCATAGGCGTCGATCAGGGTCGCTAGCACCTTGCGATCGAGAGGGTCCAGGCCGGCGGCGTCGATCCCGTGAGAACGCAGGGCCTGATCGACGACGGTCATGGTGATGGCGGGCGAACCCTTGACCTGCGCGTGGTCCCGCACACGCCTCAACAGACGGTTGGCGATGCGCGGCGTTCCGCGGGAGCGGCGCGCCAGCTCGAGCGCCGCGTCCGGTTCGATGCCGATACCCAGGAGCTCCGAGGAGCGCTGCACGATCCTCTGGAGGTCCCTGGGCTCGTAGAAATCCAGGTGGAACACCATTCCGAAGCGGTCCCTCAGCGGGGCGCTGAGCAGCCCCTGCCGGGTGGTCGCTCCGATGAGCGTGAATCGCTTGAGCGCGAACTTGATCGTCTTGGCGTAGGGGCCCTTATCGACGACGAAGTCGATCTTGTAGTCTTCCATCGCCGGATATACGAATTCCTCCACGACCTTGGAGAGCCGATGGATCTCATCGATGAAAAGAACATCCCCGTCCTCGAGATTGGTGAGGATGCCGATCAGGTCCCCCGCGCGCTCGATGGCCGGTCCGCTGGTGGCCATGATCTTGGCCCCCATCTCATGCGCCACGATATGCGCGAGGGTCGTCTTGCCGAGCCCCGGAGGACCCGACAGCAGGACATGCTCGAGCGGCTCCTTGCGGCTCTTGGTCGCCGCCAGAGCGACCGAGAGATTGTCCTTCAACGCTTCCTGACCCACGAACTCCGCGATGCGGGACGGGCGCAGAGAAAGCTCCACCACCCCATCGGCCTCGTCGGAAGCGGACTCCACGAGCTTCTCGCGCTCCAAGCGCTCAAAATCGATCTTCTGCCGCCCGTACGCCTTTTTGCGGTCGGGCTCGGTCATGTCGCTTTCCTCTGACGGTAGACCTCGTTGAGCAACTCCTCGACGCTCGCCAGACCCGCCTTGCGGCCGCAAGCCTTGTCGATCATGTCGCGCGCCTCATCCTTGCGGTATCCCAGCTGCAGCAACACCTCGAGCGCCTCCTCACGGAACAACGGCTGTCCGACCTGCGCCTGCGCGGTCTTGGCCGATCCGTCCGTGCGCATGAGGCCGAAGCGCCCCATCTTCCCCTGGAGCTTGGCGATGATCTCCCGCGCGCGCTGCTCCCCGATCCCGGGCAGCGACTTGAGGAACTTGAGGTCCCCCTCATCCACCGCCCTGGCGATATCCGGGATCGGCTGGTTGAGCGCGCGAACGGCCGCCTTGGGACCGACCCCGGAGACCGTGATGAACTTTTCGAAGAAATCCTTTTCGATCCTTGTGGCGAACCCGATGAGCACCGGGATACTGCGCGATGGGTCCGTTTGATAGTAGTGGTAGGTGACGAGCTTGAGGCTCGCTCCGCGGGTCAGGCGCTCGCGGATCGGCTCGGCGACGGCCGGGGGCAGCAGCACCTCATAGCTCATCCCGCCGACCTCCAGCGTCAGCACGCCGTCCAGGAACTGCTCGACCGTGCCCGAGATCTGGGCGATCATGCGGCCACCAGGCGCCGCGCGCGTGGGGCGGCCAGACGGGGATTCATCGCGCAGGCCATCGCGATGGCGATGGCATCGGAGACGTCCGCGGGCTCGGGGGCGGCCCTCAGCCCGAGACGCTGCTGGACCGTCCGCTGGATCTGCGCCTTGGTCGCATGCCCTCGTCCGGTAACGGCTTTTTTGACATGCGTGGAGGGCAGGCTCACCAGCGGCACCCCACTGAGCCCGCTGACCAGACAGACGACGCCGCGGGCATGCGCCATGAGAATGGCCGTGGTCGGATGTTCGGAGTGCGCGAAGAGCTTTTCGATCGCCAGGGTCTCGGGGCGGTGTTCTCGCACGATCTGCTCGAGCGCGTCGTGGAGCGTCTTGAGGCGCGAGGCGATCCCCGCTCCGGCGTCGGTTCGGATCACCCCGGCTTCCAGGAGCTCGAGCCGCGGCAACGGGCCGGGACCCGCGGTCAGCACCGCGTATCCGGTGACCCTGAGCCCGGGATCGACGCCAAGGATCCTCAAGGCTCAGCCGGCCAGCTGCTGCAGGATCTCGTTGGGGATATCGAAGTTCGCGTAGACGTTCTGCACGTCGTCATGCTCCTCGAGCGCCTCGATCAGCGCGAGGATCGTCTTGGCGGCTTCCGGCTGCGCGACCTTGACCGAGTTGGCGGGGATCATGGTGACCTCAGCGCTGTCGGGGGTGACCCCGGCGTCGGACACGGCCTTCTTGACGCGCTCGAAGTCCTGCGGCTCGGTCGTGATCTCGTAGACCTCTTTGTCGGACGTAAAATCCGCCGCGCCGGCATCCAGCGCGATGGACATCAGCTTGTCCTCCTCGATGACGTCCTTGCGGACCGACAAAAAACCCTTCTTCGAGAACTGCCACGAAACCGACCCCGCGCCGGACATGCTCCCACCCTTTTTCTCCAGGATGTTCCGGATCTCGGCCGTCGTGCGGTTCTTGTTGTCGGTCAACGAATCCACGAGGATCGCGATGCCTCCGGGCCCGTAACCCTCGTAGGTGATCTCTTCGTAGATGACGCCCGGCAGTTCGCCGGTGCCCTTCTTGATCGCTCGATCGATGTTGTCGGCGGGCATATTGGCGTCCTTGGCCTTCTGGACGACCGTTCGCAGCCTCGGGTTGGAATCGAGACTGCCGCCCCCGTTCTTGGCGGCGACCGTGATCTCCTTGATCAGCTTCGTGAAGAGCGCCCCGCGCTTGGCGTCAAGCGCGCCTTTTTTGTGTTTGATCGTCGCCCACTTGGAATGACCCGACATACGCTCTCCTTGCTCGAACGATGGTTCTTGTTTTGGACCAAAGTGGGATTATAACACAGTCGCTTCGGAGGGCGGAAGACCGCTCCGGACCGGCCTCAGGCGGTAGCCGCTCCGGTCCGCGTCTCGTAGGTGACGCGGTTCTTGCCGGCGCTCTTCGAGCGGTAGAGGACCGAATGGGTCAGACGCAGGAGCTCGTCGACCGACATATCGCTGTTGCGGAGACTGACCATACCGATACTGGCGCTGATATGAGGAGCCCGGGGACCGAGCTCCGGCACCTGGACCTCGGCGATCGCCTTTCGTACGCGCTCGGCCGCGGCCAGGGCCCGGTCCGGCGAAGTCGACGGCATCAGGACGATGAACTCATCCCCGCCGATACGGCAGACATGACCGCTCTCGGCCAGACAGCGGCGGAGAACGCCCGCGACGTTCTTGAGAACGGCATCCCCCGCGGCATGGCTGTAGTGATCGTTAACGCTCTTGAAATTATCAAGGTCGACGATCATGACCGCCATCTCTTTCAGGCCCTGCGAGCCGCTCTTGTCGGACAGCACCTTCTGCAGTCCGCGGCGGTTGAGCACTTCGGTCAGGGGATCCAGTACGGCCAGCTGTTCGGAGACCCGGAGTTGCGCCTCCCGGCTTTCGACCACGGCTGTGCGTTCGGCGACCTTGCGCTCGAGAGAGGAGTTGCGGATGTTCAATTCATCGATCTGGCGCTGTACGCGGGCCGCCATGGGATAGAAACCGAAGAGCGCCGTCAACAGTAGCAGCGCCAGCTGGGTGAGCATGACCACCGTCTCGATAGAGCGGAGCCTCTCGAGGCTCTGGTCGCTCTCGATCTGCAGCTGCTTGGAGAGCACGCTCAGATCGGCCAGAAGGTTGTTGCCCGTGACCTCGCGCCGGATATAGCGCATGTGGGGGTTGTCCGTGCTCAGCTCGGAATCGGCGGCGCGAGCCAAGGCCGATGCTTCTGAGAGAAAGTCGCTGATCTTACGGTCGATCGCGAACGGCTCCTTGTGATAGAGCTCCTCCAGTTCGGGCGACAGCCGCCGGGCGGGCAATCCGAGCTTCTCACTGCCGTTCAAGAGCGCCTCATGGGCGGTCTTCATCCGGTAGATCTCATGGCGCAGAAGATTCCGGTAGTTCTCCCTCTCGGTGAGCCCCTCCATGGACACGAGCGTACGCGACAGCAGCACGATCCTTTGGGAGGAGGTCCTCAACAGCCCTCCCGTATGGATGATGGCCGCGTTGTCCTCGTTGCTCTGGATCTGCTTGTCGAGGATGACGTGGCTGGCGAGCGTCAGGCAACACAACACCAGAAGAGCGGAGCCGTAAGCCGCCTTGAGCGCCTTGACGGGCGTCTTTTTGGAAAGGTCGAACGCGAGTGAGAAGGGAGTCTTCACGAGTGATTTATTTAAAGTTTTCAATAAGTATATAACTGATTAAAAAGTTTGTAAACTGAAAATCAGTTCTTTATTTAATCATCTTCCGATGTGTTTGAGCAGGATTAAGCGGGGTTCAGACGCGTCCGATGAGCAGGCCGTAGAGCGTCCGGAAGAGCGGCAGGATAAGGTGGCCGATCACACCAAAATAGACGAGCGGTAGAAGGATCAGCATCCCCCACCGCCCCAAGGCAAGGTACGCCCGCTCCATCGGTCCGGGCAGGAGGACCGCCAGCATCTTGGAGCCGTCCAGCGGAGGGATCGGCAGCAGGTTGAAGAGCGCCAGTGCGAGATTGATCGAAAGTCCGTACAGCAGGACCGTTCGCATCACCACATGCCCTTCCTGTCCGATCTCGCGAAGCAAAGCGGCCATGATCACGGCCAACACCAGGTTGGTCAGCGGTCCGGCGGCGGTCACCGCGAAGATCCCGGATCTCCGACGCCTGAAATACCCCGGATCGAAGGGCACCGGCTTGGCCCAGCCGATCAGGATCGGCGCGTGCAGCCACAGGAGCAAAGCCGGTAGAAGGAAGGTGCCCCAGGGGTCGACATGCGCCAGCGGGTTGAGGGTCAACCGTCCGGCGCGTTGTGCCGTCGGGTCGCCCAACGCCCGAGCGACCGCGCCGTGAGCGATCTCGTGCAGTACCACCGAGAAGAACAGCACGATCCCGATAGCCGCCAGGATCACGTGGCGCTCTCCCGGTCCGAATGCCCCAGATCGCGCCCGGGCGCCACCCGGTCCCTGACGGCCTGCTTGATCTCCTTGGCCTCCGGAAAACGGCCCTGGACCGCTCTAGACCACACCTCGATCCCGTTGACCGTCACTCTAAAGACTCCTCCGGTGCCCGGGCGCAAGGCCACCTCGGATAGCTCGCCCTCGAAAGTGGTCAACAGCTCCTGCGCCAGCCAGGCCGCGCGGAGCAGCCAGCGGCATTGACGGCAGTACTCGACAACGACCCTGTGTTGCGACAAGTCAGCGGAGCTCAAGACCCACCGGGCAATGGTCGGAACCGTGGACGTCGCTGAGGATCCAGGCTTTCTTCAAGCGCGGCTTCAGCGAGGACGAAACGATGAAATAATCGATACGCCAGCCGATGTTCCGCTCGCGACAGCGATTGAGACGGCTCCACCAGGTGTAGTGTCCGCCTCCCTTTTCGAACTCGCGGAAAGCGTCTACGAACCCGGCTTTCAGCAGGGTCTCAAAGCCACGCCTTTCTTCCGGCGTGAACCCGTGATTGCGCGCGTTCTGCTTGGGATAGGTCAGATCGATCTCCTGATGAGCGACGTTGAGGTCCCCGCAAAGGACCACGGGCTTTTTGCGCTCGAGCTTCTTGAGATAGCTCAGCAGGTCCGCGTCCCATCTCTGCCGGTAAGGCAGGCGGTCCAGTGTTCGCTGGGAGTTGGGTACGTAGGTGTTCACGAGGAAGAACCCGGGATGTTCCGTGGTCAACACCCTCCCCTCCCCGTCGTGCTCGGACTTGCCGATCCCGCGCGCCACCGAAAGCGGGGCTTTCTTGAGGAAGGTCGCCGTACCGGAATATCCGGGTTTTTGGGCGTTGTTCCACTCCTGCGTATAGCCGCCCAGATCCAAGGTCATGCCACCGGCCGGGGCCTTGGTCTCTTGGATGCAGAGCATGTCCGGGCGCTCGTTCCGCACAAGATCACGGAGCCCATTGTTCCAGCAAGCGCGCGCGCCGTTGACGTTCCACGAAAGGAGCTTCATGGCGACCCGGCTCAGACCCGATCGGTTCGCTCGGAGCCCGATCGATCGAGCGAACCCCACAAGCGCGACCGCGGAGAGCCCGGCGTGGCCGCCGGCAACCCCTCGAAGCGCACGGCGATGCGGTGCAGCGGATAGTCGGTGGCGGGGCTCAGACGAACCACCACCCCAAGCCTCTCCTCGGGGTCCGTCTCGCCCGCGATGGGAAAGCGGAAGTTGAGCAGTGTCCCCTCCGGATAGAGGCGGTCGCAGGCGAAGCGCATACCGCTCAGACTGATGTCGTGGGCCACGACCATATCCCAACTCGGTGTCTCGGCATCCGCCGCGCTCACCAAGGCAGTGACCGCCCGGCGCGCACGTGGATGCTCGCGCCGGTCGCTGGGATTGGGGATCCTCTCGCGACTCACGGCCGCTCCTTCCGGTCCGCGGACTCCTTGAGCAATTGGGCCAGACGGTCCAGGTAGGCCTTGTCGGACTCTTCGATGCGATGGAACTGCACGGCCGTCTCGAAGAGCGGATAGCCTTCGATGGGCCTACAGCGGACCACCCTCCCCGTGCAGGAGATGGGATCGCGCCCGGAGAGCATGTCGATGCGCAGCTCGAGCGGCTCACCGACCCGCACCGGAAATTCGGCGTTGTACAGTACTCCGCCCGCGCTGACATTACGCACGAACACCAGCATCCACGCTCCGGCCTTGTCACCGGTCAAGGTTCGGACGCTCGAGGTGAAATGCTTGCGGATCCTGTCGTGTGCCCTGCGGTTGGACCGACCCTGCTCGCTCAAGACGACCTCAGGATGAGTACGCCGATCAGACCGAAATTGACCGAGAACACCTGACCCACCAGCGGTCCGCGGGCAGCCTCCCAGCGCGTGATGACGAAATACACCATCGCCGCCGGCGGCAGGAGCGCCAGGTAGGCCGCGAACGGGCCGCCCAGCCAATCGGCGACAAACGCGTATCCGAGCGACAGGAACGCCAACCCCCAGACGAACCCCTCTGAGAACATGATCACCATGCCTTGGACCGTAAAATAGGCCGTAAAGAACAACGAGAGGAACACGAAGAGCGCTCCCAAAAGCCTCATCGGAGTGAGGCGGCCCCTCGAGGGCTCCCCCAGACCCCAATGGATCTCGCGACGCACGCGCTCGTAGAGATCGGGAGCCCTGCGCTCGTGATACAGCAGACGCTCGAGCTCGCGGCCGGCATCCTCCCGCAGACGCCGGGCCGCCGCGTCACTGCGCACCAACCCGTCCAATGACCGTAGCACATCGCGCGGGGACAGTTCTTTCAGGCGTGGAGGCCTGAAACTCAGTCCGTAGAACCCTTCGGCAGCCGTGCGTTCGAGCAAGGTGATGTCGCGGCGGGCGTATTCGACCTCACCGTACTCCGCGCTCACGAAGACCACGCTCCCGGCGCTCTCCCGGATCACTTTACCCGTCAGGAACCCCGCGCCGCGGACCTCGATCAGGTCTTGGGCGGGCGAGTAACGGACGCAAAGCACCGTCACGACCGCCCCCGCCGCGAGCAGGAGCCCCAACAGGTACCCCCAGCGCATCAGACGTGGACCTCGAACGTATTCCTGTATTTGAACATCTTATACAGGTAGTAGAAAGAGAAAAAGAGCGCTCCCGAAACCAGCGCGCCGCGATGGACGAACCACCCGTAAGCGCACAGCCCCGTGAGATAGGCCAGCAGGCAGAAACGGACCGAGTAGGCCTTTTGGGAGGCCGCCCCCATGAGCGCCACCGCGCTGGCCATGAGAAAGGACGTCGTTCCTCCCCACTGACGCTCGCTCATCGATCGGGCGAGACCTGAATGCATCAGCACCGCCGAGGCAAAGAGCAAGAACCACCCCACCTCCTCGGATATACCCTCCTTCGTATAGACCCTCCAGAAGAAGCTTTGTCCCGGTATCACGTCGAAGCGCCGGGCTCAAGGAGGTCCAGCGAGGAGACCTCGGATGACTCGAGTCGTATCCGTGAGCCGGGCTCGGTCTCCAGCCAAAAACCTGACGCATCGGCATCCGCCGGGATCCCTTTCATGAGCTGACCGTTCGCGAGCACGACGCGGTGAGACGCCTTCCACGCCGGGGGTTCGGTCGTGAGAGGATCGGGTCGCTTTTTCAGGGCCAGATGGTGCGCCGCGAGGACGGCCGCCGAAGCCGAGTCGTATCCTCGATCGTACAGCCGCAGACCGATCTCTACGATGCGCTCGTCGCTCGGAGCGATACCCTGATCGACCAACCTGCGGACCACGGCCTCACCGGGACCGCTCAGGTCGACACCCCTTTCAAGTTCGTCGACGATGCGCCTGCTCTCTTGGGTAGGATCGGAGATGTCGGCCGCCGATCCTGCCGAGGCGGTCACGCAACAGCACGAGCCCGACACGATCAACAGGACCGCCCGGACAGCGATGGTCAAACCCGCAACACGGGACCGCTCAAGCACAGCGGTCGACTTCGCTCAAGAGCTTGGAGCAGGAAAGCGGCTCTACGGGAGCCGGCCGATGGACCCTCGGGAGCGCGAGGAGCTGGAGAGTCCCCAGAGAAGCTGTGCTTACAATGTGCGTCTTCAAAAGTTTTTTGTCAGGACCTGCGCTGATACGAGGCCCCTCATCACCAATTCCGCCACCGGCGCTCAAGATCAGGGCCTGCATGAACACTATCGTAGAAAGCGATAGTCCGTTCACAACATCATTGTAGCAACGGCCGTGCGCTCACTTCAATCAATTTATGAATATTTCTTGTAACGAATATTGACTGTTGATAAGAAATCATGCATCCTTCCTTTTGGGCAACAAGGAGGCGATCATGGTTAACCGATACAGAAAGATTGTTGCGAAAACACTCGCCCTCGCCGGGTTCGCCCTCATTGTATCCAGCCCCTCCAACCTTCAAGGCGGAGAGTTCGCCTGCCAGATCATCGGAGTCGACAAGAACGCCTGGATCCTCCGTGGAGACACCGGTGTCAAGATCACGCCGGTGAAACCCGGCGATGTCCTTTATTATGGGGATACGCTGACCGTGGTAAGAGGCAATAGCGTTGATGTCTCTTTTGACGCCCAAAAGGGCAACGTCTTCCACATCGAAGGCCAAACGGACATCAAGATCACCAAGGGATTGGCCAAACAACTCGAGATGAAAGAGGGGCGTATTTTCGCCTTCTTGGACAATCCGACGGCCGATCGTAATTTCAAGGTCGTGACACCGACGGCTGTGGCGGCCGTCCGCGGCACGCGCTTCTCTGTCCAGTCGTCTTCGGCGGGACCGACACACATCGCGACCTATGAAGGTTCGGTGCAGGTCCGCGCCCGCGACGCGGAAGGCAAGGAACGTAAGGACTATATCGTTCTCCGCGCGGACAACAAAACGGTCATCGAAGCGACGGAATCCCCCGTTCCCCTCGAGACCCTGCCGCTATCGACCAATGACACTCGGCAATACCGGTCGGCCATCTCCACGATCGAAAAGACCGTCGCTCAGAGCGGCGTCACCAAGCCCGACACCGCCACCGACGGCCTGGTCGAGCGCGTTATCGTCGAAGAGGACCCCGCCAGAACCAAGTACCTGCTCTAGACCGCGGCCTTACTTATCCCACCAACCTGCTTCAGCGCCCGCCAGCGGCGTGCTTGGGACCCGGACAGTCTCACTGTTGCGGACGCACCGCTGAGGTCTGGTCGACCGAGCGAAGCTCTTCACCCATGCGAAGGACATGTTTTCCATGACAACCCCCTCGTGATGGATGCCAGTATAGGGAGTGCCTGTTACGGACGGGTGACGGCCGTCTTAAGAACGCCTGGGAGCGTAGAGGCTCTCGATGCGCTCGAGATGCTCCCAATACTCGTGCGGGGCGCACGCTCCTCCGGCGGCCCGGTCGTTCCGGGGTTCGGCGGCGGCCATGGAGATCAGCTTTTTAAGGACTTTCATCAAGCC
This sequence comes from Candidatus Omnitrophota bacterium, assembly GCA_022072175.1. Taxonomy (GTDB): domain Bacteria; phylum Omnitrophota; class Gorgyraeia; order 2-02-FULL-51-18; family 2-02-FULL-51-18; genus JAJVIE01. Next base: position 768,044 of record JAJVIE010000003.1, read on the forward strand.
GTAGCTCATACAAACACCAAAGCCCGCACGGATGTGCGGGCTGAAGTTGAGGTT
>JAJVIE010000003.1:773097-1359892 GCA_022072175.1 Candidatus Omnitrophota bacterium
AACGTATTCACGGTAGTGTAGCTGACCTACCGTTACTAGCGATTCCGACTTCATGGAGGCGAATTGCAGCCTCCAATCTGAACTGAGGCCACTTTTTTGCGATTAGCTCCCCCTCGCGGGATTGCAGCGCTTTGTAATGGCCATTGTAGCACGTGTGTAGCCCCAGGCGTAAGGGCCATACTGACTTGACGTCATCTCCTCCTTCCTCCAGCTTATCGCCGGCAGTCCCCTTAGAGTTCCCAGCATTACCTGATGGCAACTAAGGGCAAAGGTTGCGCTCGTTGCGGGACTTAACCCAACACTTCACAGCACGAGCTGACGACAGCCATGCAGCACCTGTGCAAAGGTCCCTTGCGGGAAGACCCACTTTCATGGGCTGTCCTAAGCATGTCAAGCCTGGGTAAGGTTCTTCGCGTAGCCTCGAATTAAACCACATGCTCCACCGCTTGTGCGGGTCCCCGTCAATTTCTTTGAGTTTCAGTCTTGCGACCGTACTCCCCAGGTGGTGGATTTAATGCGTTAGCGTCGGCGCCGGAGGGATCGACACCTCCGACACCTAATCCACATCGTTTACGGCTAGGACTACCAGGGTATCTAATCCTGTTTGCTCCCCTAGCTTTCGCAGCTCAGCGTCAGTTGTCGGCCAGTGAGGCGCCTTCGCCACTGGTGTTCCTCCCGATATCTACAGATTTCACCCTTACACCGGGAATTCCCCTCACCTCTCCGACACTCAAGCCGTGGAGTATCCGATGCAGTTCCAGGGTTGAGCCCTGGGATTTCACACCAGACTTTCACGGCCGCCTACCTGCCCTTTACACCCAGTAAATCCGAACAACGCTTGCCACCTCTGTCTTACCGCGGCTGCTGGCACAGAGTTAGCCGTGGCTTCCTTTGGGGGTGATGTCAGCCCACCATCTTTTAAATAGCGGGGTTTCTTCCCCCCTGACAGCAGTTTACAACCCGAAGGCCTTCATCCTGCACGCGGCGTCGCATAGTCACCCTTTCGGGCATTGCTAAAGATTCTCGACTGCAGCCTTCCGTAGAAGTCTGGGCAGTGTCTCAGTCCCAATGTTGCTGATCGTCCTCTCAGACCAGCTACCCGTCAAAAGCCTTGGTGAGCCGTTACCTCACCAACTAGCTGATAGGCCGCGGGCTCCTCCTCAAACGGCAGCTCTTGCGAGCCACCTTTGACCATCGGATCATGCGACCCAATGGTGTTATCGGGTATTAGCACCTCTTTCGAGATGTTATCCCCGATTCGGGGGTAGATTGCCCACGTGTTACTAACCCTTCTGCCACTATCCATATTGCTATGGACCGTTCGACTTGCATGCCTGAACCACGCCGCCAGCGTTCGTTCTGAGCCAGAATCAAACTCTCCAATTGTTATTTCTTGGAGCCGGATTACTTCCCGGCGAAAGTCTGAGCTGACCACAATAGAGATTTCTCGCTAGCTCAAATAATAGCGGTAAATCCGCACTTTTAATGTAGGCTATTCAGTTTTGAAAGAGCAATGTTGCGCAATATAGTCAATCACGACTTTATTGTCAACAAGTATTTTTGAGAACAAAAAAACACCGAGGATACGCTGGGCGTATCCCAAGCGGTGCGGTCTCTTAATTCTTGGTCAGTTTTTTCGACTTGCCATAAGGCAGACCGAATAACTTGACGATGCGTGGAGTATACTCCCCCACCCCAAGCCTGTCAACCCCTATTCTTCGGGATCAGGCGCCGGAGGGCTTCTCCGGATGAACGATGGGAGAGTCGGTCGCGACAACGACCTTATTCTTACCCGTGTGTTTGGCCGTATAAAGAGCTCGATCGGCCCTTGCGATGATGGCGTCGATGTCCTTTTCATCCGGGTCGACCTGCGTAACCCCAATACTGATAGAGGTTTGGAAGTCACCCTTCTCATTGAAATAAACCTTCATATTGATCGACTTACGGATCTTGTCCGCGACCTTAAAGGCCTCATCGATATTCGCGCCGGGGAGCATGACGATGAACTCCTCGCCCCCGTATCGAGCGGCCACATCCAGGGCCCTACAGTTGGCTTTGACCGTAGCCGCGACCTCCTTGAGCACCTGGTCCCCGGTCAAATGACCGTACGTGTCATTGGTCTTCTTGAAGTTGTCCACATCCCCCATGATGATGGACAGGCTCTTTTCGCGGCGCATGGAGATGGTGGTGATCTCGGCTTTGAGCAGGAGCTTGAAGTGCCCGATGTTATAGAGACCCGTCAGTGAATCGCGCGTGGCGAGCTTGACGAGCTTGGTCCTCTCGACGGTGATGGCGATCTGGTTGTAGACCGTTACGACGAACGATTGGATCATCATGAGGAACACCGGGTACACGACGCTCACCCAGACATCGGCCCAGCGGAACACGAAGAAAGCCATGGACACGTACCCGACCATCGCGCCGAGGATCGAGAAAGCACAGCGGAAATAGCTCTTCATCCTTAGGATGCGCAGCATCAGACCGAAGACCACCAATAACAGCAGGGCCGACTGCCAGTCGGCCATCGGCTTGAGAAAACGCCGGCTCATCAGATTGTCGTAGATCGTCAGGTTGACACCGACGGCGGGATACGCCGGCTCCAGTGGGGTCGGCCGGATATCGTACAGGCCGGAAGCGCTCACGCCGACGAAACAGATCTTGTTCCTGAAAGCATCGATCGGCAACACCGGCTTGTCCCCTTTCTGGATCGCGGCGTAAGAGGTGATGATGTCGACGTAGGAATAATGAGTGAACGTCTTGGCCCAAGGACCTACCCAGTGGATCAGATAGTTGCCCCGCCCGTCGGTCGGCACCCGGATACCGCCCCCGCTGGGGAACGGCACGACCAGATCGCGCCCTTCGTAATGGACATGTTCGGGCCTGACCCCGTACTCGTCCATGGCCACGGACAAGGCCAGCTGCGGGATCCGCACTCCCTTGAGGTCCACGGCCAACGGGATACGGCGCATGACGCCGTCGATGTCGGGCTCGATATTGATGTGTCCCGCCCCACGGGATGCGCGTGTCAGTTCGGGTAGCGAGGTCAGGAGCGTTCTTTCCCCCTCCCCCCTCAGCCCACCTTCGATGACCTCGGCCAGATAGACCTTGCCTGAACGGCGGATCGCCTCTTCGAGCGCGGCGTCCTTCTCGGGGGCGCTCGGTTCGCTGAAAACCACGTCGAACACGATGGCACTGGCACCCATGTCCGTCAGGGCCTGGATCAGAGTGGCATGCCAATCCCTCCCCCAAGGCCAACGACCGATCTTGGCGATGCTGTCATCGGAGATCTCGATGGCGACGATCCGGGGGTCGGAAGGGCGAGCGTCCTTGAAATGAAAACGGTAGTCGTACAGAACGTACTCGAAACGCTTGAGGGCATCCGCGCTCATGAGGCCCAGCGTCGCGGAGAGAGCGAGCACGGACAGCAGGGCGCGGGCGCGGTCCTGGTGCTCGACGGTGAACAACTCGAACAGTTTGCGGGGAAGCTGCAGGGCTTTCACGGTCCGGTCACGTCAGGGCGGGATACCGCCGGCGCGGTCCGTCTGAGAGCCGTGCCGGGGACGGTCGCATCATTTCTTGCGGACGTTGACCTCGAACTTGGTACCGCGCACACCGACGATGGAGGTCGGTGTTTTGACACGGAACTTGGATTCGCCCTGGAGCTTTTCGGCCTGGACCAGGACACTGCCGACGTGGACGTCCAGAAGCGTATTGCGGGTGCCCGTAGCCGGGTCGTGGGCCAATGCCTTGAACGTGAACTCGCTCTCCTTGCGCACAGTGACCTCACCGATCTTGCCCGAACCGGACAGCTCCAACCGCACCAGGGAGTCCTGGCCGGTCTTCACGGAGTCACCCTCGGAGAGCGTCATGGCAGGGTCCAGCGGGATCCACTCGGTCGTGCCGGCCTTGAGGTACTTGGCCTCCCCACGGATCTCCAGGACCTTGGCCTCGCCCGGGGTCGTCACTTCGGCCAACGCCGGAGCGGTGGCCGTGACCAGATATCCGATCATGAGCGCGAAGGTCAGTTTCTTCATATAAAAAAGTATACATAGCTTATTAAACAAAAGCAATGGTAAGCAATAATAGGCATTCCCCGGGAAGCGGGCCTCGGAGGCTACCGTACGCGGAGTCTATAAAACGAGCGTTTACCGACCTTTAGGATAGCTCCCTCGACCGGCTGGATCTGGGCTTTGGGATCGGAGAGGCGGGCGCCATTGAGCGTGACCCCTCCCTGTTGGATGAGACGGAAGGCCTCGCTCGAGCTTGAGACCGCGCCGGAACGCTTGACGAGCTCGGCCGCGCCGATCGAAGCCGCGGGAACTTGGAGATCGTCCGGGGTCTCGGGGATCTGACGTTCGCTAAAAACGCGCTCGAAATCTTCCCGCTGGGTGTTCGCCTGGTCTTGGCCGTAGAAATCCGCCACGATCCGCATCGCCAGTCTCAGCTTGGCTTCCTTGGGGTGCAGGCGACCTTGGCGCACGTCCTCGGCCACCTTGGTCCCGTCCTCGGCGGTCAACAGGTCGTAGTAGGTCGGCATCAGCGCGTCCGGGATCGACATGGCTTTGCCGAACATGTCCTTGGGGCTGTCGTTGACGGCGATGTAATTGCCGAGGGACTTGGACATCTTCTGCGTTCCGTCCAGGCCCACCAGGAGCGGCAATGTCATGACCACCTGCGGCTGTTGACCGAAAGACCTCTGGAGGTTGCGACCGACCAGCAGGTTGAACTTCTGATCGTTGCCGCCGATCTCGACGTCGGCTTTGACGACGACGGAGTCGTAACCCTGCAGCAGCGGATAGATGAATTCGCGGATCGAGATCGGCTGGTCCGCCTGCATGCGTTTCTCGAAGTCGTCCCGCTCGAGTAGACGCGCGACCGTGTACTGCGTACCCACGCTCTCGAGGAAGGTACGGAACATATCGGGCGCGAAGAACCAGTCGCTGTTGCGGACGATCTCGATCTTGGAGGGGTGTGGATCGAGGATGCGGAACGCCTGGTCCTGATAGGTCTTGGCGTTCTTGGCGACCTCTTCCTTGCTGAGGGCCGGCCTGGTCTGCGTCTTGCCGGTGGGGTCCCCGATCATAGCCGTATAGTCGCCGATGATGAACACGACCTTGTGGCCGAGGTCCTGGAACTGCCTGAGCTTGCGGAGGAGGACGGTGTGTCCGAGATGGATGTCCGGCGCGCTGGGGTCAAAACCGGCTTTGACCCTCAGCGGCCGTCCATTCTTGCGGGCTTCCTCAAGACGCTCGCCGAGCTCCCTCTCGGAGATGAGCTCGACGGCGTTCTTGCGGAGAAGAGCGAGCTCTTCCGGGCGCGCCACTGGTGATTAGTGCTGCGGCACGCCTTTGGTGGAGAGCGCGATCTTGCGAGCGGGTACGTCGATCTTCAGGATCCGGGCGTACAGCTGCTTACCGACCGGGAAGGTCGTCTCGAGCGTCTGTCCCACACCCTGATCGGTCTCGGAGACGTGGAGGAGACCCTCGACGTCCTTCTCGATCTCGACGAACACGCCGAAGCTGGCGACCTTGGTCACCTGTCCGGGCACCACCGAGCCGACGGTCAGCTTTGAGGCGATGGCTTCCCAGGGGTCCACGATCAACTGCTTGAGACCCAGCGACAGCTTGTGGTTGGCGGGGTCGACATTGAGGACGACCGCCTCGATCTCCTGCCCCTTCTTGAGCACGTCCTTGGGGTGGTTGATCTTGCGGGTCCACGACATGTCGGACACGTGGATCAGGCCGTCGATCCCCTCTTCGAGCTCGACGAAGGCGCCGAAATCGGTGAGGTTACGGACGATGCCCTTGACCTTCTGTCCCGACTTGTAGCGCTGATCGACGCCGGTCCAGGGGTTGGCCTCGGTCTGCTTGATGCCGAGCGAGATCTTCTCGTGCTCCTTGTCGACGTTGAGCACCATGACCTCGACCGGATCGTTGGCCTTGAAGACCTCGGCCGGGTTGGTCACGCGCTTGGACCAGGAGATCTCGGACACGTGCACCAGACCCTCGATGCCGCGCTCGAGCTCGACGAAGACGCCGTAAGGCACCACGTTGACGACACGGCCGCGGACGCGGGCGCCGACCGAGTACTTCTGGTCGACGTTGTTCCACGGGTTGGCCTCTTTCTGCTTGAGGCCGAGAGAGACCTTCTGGGTCTCCTTGTCGAACGAGAGCACCATGACCTCGACCTTGTCGCCGACCTTCAGGAGCTCCGAAGGATGGCTGATGCGGCCCCAGCTCATGTCGGTGATGTGCAGCAGACCGTCGATGCCCCCGAGGTTGATGAAGGCTCCGAAGTCCGTGATGTTCTTGACCACACCCTTGCGCATACCGCCCACCTCGAGTTCCTCGAGCAGACGCGCCTTGCCCTCGGCCCTCTCCTTCTCGAGGAGGTCCTTGCGCGAGACGATGATGTTCTTGCGGCTGGGGTTGATCTTGACGATCTTGACCTGGATGGTCTGGCCGATCAGCGAGTTGAGACTGCCGAAGCCCTTGAGGAAGGCCAGCGACGCCGGCAGGAAGGCCTCGATGCCGATGTCGACCATGAGACCGCCCTTGACCTTGCGGGTCACGCGGCCGTCGGCGGTGTCGCCCTCGCCCCATTTGGAGACGACGCGGTCCCAGCCCTGGCTCTTCTCGGCCTTGCGCTTGGAGAGCACGACGCGGCCGTTCTCGTCCTCGGCGGCGTCGAGCATGACGTCGACGACGCTGCCCTGCTGGAGCGACGCCAGATCATCGAACTCGTGCGCGGGGATGATCCCCTCGGACTTGAACCCGATGTCCACGATCACGTCCTTGGGGCTGACCGAGATGACGCGGCCCTTGACCACTTGTCCGGACGAAAAGCTCCGGAACGTCATCTCATAATCGATGTCGAACCCGAGCGAAGAACGCTGATCGTCCTCGTCCGTGACGAAAAGCCTTGCGATACCCTGCTGTACTGCCATGACTTCCTCCTGATGGTCCCGAGCGTGTCGGGACCTTTTGACCCGGTGGGGCGGCCCGGTTTTCACCGGTTCATCCGGGGGATGCCCCCGGAAAACCTGCCTCCATGTTCCGTCGTCAAACTTTGTGTCCTGCTAAACTTGGCGTGCCGACGCCTCCGTCCGGAGCCGCCGCACTTCGTCCATGATCCGATCGACCGTCGCTCGATATGGATCGGCCGATCCCGTGATCGCGGGATCTTCCGCGGGCCTGAACGGCCGACCGTAGCGGATATCCACTTTGGCCGGCCTGAAGAACTTGACCCCCTTCGGGAACGCGCGATACGTGCCTGAGATATACGCGGGCACCACCCACGCGGCGCTCTTCAACGCCAGGAAACCGACCCCGATCTCAGGGTCCTTAAGCTCGCCGTTCTCGGAGCGCGTGCCCTCGGGGAAAACAACCACGCAAGCCCCGTTCTTGAGCACGCGGATCAGCTCGCGCAGACTGCGCAGATCGTCCTTTTGGCTCTTGATCGGGAACGCCGAGATCGACCTTAGAACGAAGCCGACCACCGGCGCCTTGAATAGGTACTCCTTGGCCAGGAACGTGACCCGTCGACCGAGCGAGATGCCGATGATCGGCGGGTCCAGATAACTGGCGTGGTTCGGGGCGATGATCACACCCTCCGTTCGGGGCAGTGCGTCCACAACGGACCCGTTACGGGAGCCGAACCAAAAGAAAAGCTTGTAGAGCGTATAAAGAACGATCTTGACCGTGTAATAGACCCAGGGTCTATCCGCGGAGCGGTTTTCCATCACGACCGTATCGGGATCTGGCGGATGAAACGAAGGAGGCGCCTTTTTGAGGGGCGGGGTTCTTCTTCGGATTTATTAGTTTTACAATTATATCCACCGTTTCATCGATTGTCAAATCCGATGTGTCGATGGCGATGGCGTCCTTAGCCTGCCTCAGAGGACCCTCGGTCCGCCTGTAATCGGTCTTGTCGCGACGCCGGATGTCCCTGAGGACCTCCGCGAGCGTGGCCTTCTTGCCGGCGGCGGCCAGTTCACGCAGGCGACGGCGAGCCCGGATCCGGTCGTTGGCCTTGAAGAAGAGCTTGAGGTCCGCGTCGGGGAAGACCACGGTGCCGATATCCCTCCCCTCCATCACGCCGCCGGAGCGGCGGCCCATCGCCTGTTGGAGACGGACCAGATGCCTGCGGATGACCGGCTCTTGAGCGACGTAGAAGACATTGCGGGTCAACTCCGGTTGGCGAATGTCCCGCGTCACGTCCTTGCCATCCAGATAAACGCGCTGCTTGAGAGGATCCGTGCCCGCCAGTCGGATCCGCGCGCTCTTGGCCGCCCGGATGAGCGCGCGCTTATCGCTGAGATCGATGTTCAGTCGCATGGCCTTGAGCGTACAGGCGCGGTACATCGCCCCGGTGTCGATGAACGGCACCTTGAGGCGCTTGGCCAGCGCTTTGGCCGTCGAGGATTTGCCGCTGCCGGCCGGCCCGTCGATGGCGATGATGAGCTTGGGGGGCATTTCAGCGCGCCTTCCGGGGCCGTTCCGGGCACAGTCGGCGCGAGACAGCGTTGGCTTCGCGGATCAAACGAACGAGCGCGCGTCGATCCGCCGAGGACAGGGCGCGGCGGAACTGTTCGAGGCTCCCGACCATGCCCGTCAACTGACCCAGCGCATAAGGATTGGAGAGCAGGATGTCGGCCCACAGATCGGGGTCGCACTTGGAAAGCCGCGCCGCATCCCTGAAGGCCGGATTGTCGGCTGTCAGACCGAAACGCGTCAGCCGGCGCATCGCGGGATTGCGCATCAGAGCGCAGTCCGAGACGTGCTTGGCGTGGCTGGGTCCGGCGACCCACTCGTCATGCTCGGCGGCGCTCAGCCTGTCGACGACGCGGCTGCCCAGCGCCCGCCAAAAGCCGGCGGCCCGACGGTCGCGGCCGATCACAAAACACGTCGCGCCCTCGAACAGGTCCGCGCTCGCCTCACCGCTCTCGAGCCCACGCTTGGCGGAACCGGCCATGGGATGGCACGGCACGAAGACACAGCGTCTCATGACCCTCGCGGCTGTCGATGCGATCCGCTTCTTGGAGCTGGCCACGTCCATGACCAAAGCGCCCTTGGACACGGCGCGGTCGACGGCGGCGAGCTGGGACAGGATCACCGGCACGGGAGCGCACAAGACGACGGCATCGGCGCCCGCAAGCGCGCTCCCCAGGTCCACCGTGGCCACATCGACGGCGCCGCAGCGCACGGCCAGTCGGGCCGTGGACGGGCGGCGCACCACGCCGACGGTCAAACGCGCCAATCCCCTCTTCTTCACGGCCAACCCGACGGATCCGCCGATCAGCCCGACACCGACGATCACGAGCTTGCGGAAACGGGGTTTCGTCGTCATCGGACTACAGCGAACGGCCCACCGCGCCGGCCAGCACGCGGAGCTCGTTCATCAGCTTTTCGAACTTGTGGGGCATGAGCGCCTGAGGCCCGTCGCACAGCGCCTTCTCCGGTTCGTCGTGCACCTCGATGATCAGACCGTCCGCGCCCACGGCCACCGCGGCCTTGGACAACGGCGGGACATAATCCCAGATACCCGCGCAGTGGGACGGATCGATGATGACCGGCAGGTGCGAGAGCCTCTTGATCACGGGCACCGCGCTGATGTCCAGCGTGAAGCGCGTGGCGTCCTCGAAGGTCCGGATACCCCGCTCACAGAGGATCACGTTGTGATTGCCCTCGGAGATCACGTACTCGGCCGACAGCAGGAAGTCCTTGATCGTGTTGGCCATACCGCGCTTCAGGAGGACCGGCTTCTTGGTCTTACCGACCTCCTTGAGCAGCTCGAAGTTCTGCATATTGCGCGCGCCGATCTGGATGACGTCGGAGTATTTGAGGAAGAGCGGCAGGTCGCGGGCATCCATGATCTCGGTAACGATGGGCAGGCCGGACTCGCGCTTAGCCTCGAACAGGAACTTCATCCCCTTCTCGCGGTGACCCTGGAAAGAGTACGGTGAGGTTCGCGGCTTGAAAGCCCCGCCGCGCAGGACCTTGGCCCCGGCTTTCTTCACGAGACCCGCGATGTTGATGAGCCGCTCCTTGCCCTCGACGGTGCAGGGGCCGGCCATGACGACCAGCCTGTCACCGCCGACCTCGACGCCGGGGGCGATCTTGATGATGGAGTTCTCCTTGCGGAACTCCCTGGAGACGAACTTGTAGGGCTTCTGGATCGGCACCACGCTCTCGACGCCCGGGAAGGCCTCGAACGGCGCCAGCCGCGCCTTGTCCTCCTCGCCGATGACGCCGATGATCGTGCGCTCTTCGCCCTCGGAGAGCATCGGCTTGAGGCCAAGCTCCTTGATCCGCTCGACGACGTGCGTGATCTCTCTTTTCTTGGCCTCCACCTTCATGACGATGATCATTACGGTGGCTCCTTGTCCTTTTGCCGGCTAGCGGTCCAGAACGCCGCTGAGCGCGCCGACGAAGCGGCGGTTCTCGGCGGGCTTTCCCAGGGTGACCCGGATGAAGCGGGGCAGGCCCCAAGCCCCCATCGCGCGCACGATGACGCCTTTGCGGAGGAGGCTCTCGTACACCGGAGCGGCCTCTCGACCCAGGTCCACGAGCAGGAAATTGGTAGAGGTCTCGATCACCCTCAGACCCATCCGCGTCAGGTCCCGGGTCACTTGCCTGCGCCCCTCCCGGACGGTCTTGAGAGAGCGTCTCAGGAAAACCCTGTCGTCCAGCGCGGCAGTAGCGCCGACCTGGGCGAGCAGGTTGACGTTGAAGGGCTCCCGGACCTTGTTGAGCGACCGGATGACCGCGGGCGAGGCCACACCGTAGCCCACGCGCAATCCTCCGAGACCGTAGGCCTTGGAAAAGGTGCGTGTCACAAGCAGGTTGTCATACCGGCCCAAGAGCGCCAGCGTGTCCGTGTAATCCTTGCGGTCCGCGGCGAACTCGAAGTAGGCCTCGTCGATCACCACCAGAACGTGCTCGGGCATGCGATCCAGGAAGGACACAAGCTCCCTATTGGGCGGGTAGGTCCCCAGGGGGTTGTCGGGGTGGCCCAAGTACACGAGCCTTGTACGCGCGCTGACCGCCCGGGCCATCGCGCCCAGATCGTAGCGCAGGTCTTCCCTCACGGGTACGGACCTGACGGTGATCTCCTCGGCCTGACAAGCGATCTCGTACACCGGGAAGGTCGGCTTGGCCAGCACGGCTTCCGTGCCGGGACCGCCGAAAGCCCGCGCAGCCAGCACCAGGACCTCGTCGGAACCGTTGCCGAAGATCAGCTGGTCCTCCGCGACCTTGAGACGGGCAGCGAGCTTGATCCGCAGATAGTGGCAGCCCCCTTCGGGATAACGGTGCATGCGCCGCAGGGCTTTTTTGATGGCGGCCTGGGCCTTGGGTGACGGCCCGAGCGCGTTCTCATTGGACGCCATTTTCACGGCATCGCTCACGCCGTACTGGCGCTGGAGCTCCTCGAGCGGCTTGCCCGGAACATAGACGTTGACCGCTTTCAGATGCGGCCGGAGGGTCCTGAAGTACTCCACGCGGCCCCCTATTCGCCGGCCCTCGGGTACGAACCGAGGACCTTGAGGAAGGCGCAGTGGCGCTCGAGATCGGTCAGCGTACGGGCCACCCGGGGCTGACGGGCGTGACCTTCGAAATCCACGAAGAAGTAGTAGCTCCAAGCCTTCTTCTTGGAGGGCCGGGATTCGATCTTGGTGAGGTTCACGCCGGCCTTCTTGAACGGGACGAGGACATCGTGCAGCGCTCCCGGCCGGTCCTTGACCTCGAACACGATGGAAGTCTTATCGTCCCGGGTCGGTTCGCTGGCCGAGCGCGAGATGACGATGAACCGCGTGGTGTTGTTGGGGTTGTCCTCGATCTGCGCGGAGAGGATCCTGAGCCCGTACTCGGAGGCCGCCATGGAACCGGCCAGACAGGCCGCGCCTTCGCTCCGCTGGCTGTTGGCCACGATCTGCGCCGCTTCGCTGGTGCTGAGCGTGTCGATGAGCGAGGCTCCGCGCAGGTGGGACTCGATCCACAGGCGGCACTGACCGAACACCTGGGGGTTGGAGTACACGCGCTCGATATCCTTGAGACCGATGCCGTTGGTCAGCAGGTTGTGATGGATCGGCAGGAAGATCTCCGCGTAGATGCGCAGAGGCGAGTCGATGAACATGTCGAGCGTGTGGTTGACGGCGCCCTCGGTGGAGTTCTCCACCGGGACCACTCCGTAGTCGCAACGCTCCCGCTCCACCTCCGCGAAGACGTCGGTGATGCTCGAGCAAGGCTCGTATTCGACCGAGGAGCCGAATTTCTTCATGGCGGCCTGGTGCGTGTAGGTGACCGCGGGGCCGAGGAAGGCGATCTTGACCTTCTTCTCGACGCTGATGGAGAACGACATGATCTCGCGGTAGACCGCCTCGATCGCTTCGGACGTCATGGGACCCCGGTTGAGCGACTTGAGCCGGTCGAGCACTTCCTTTTCGCGATGCGGCGCGTAGACGGACCCGCCCTCGGCGGCCTTGATGGCGCCGATGCGCTTCGAGGCTTGAACGCGCTGGTTGAGAAGCTCCAGGATCCTGCCGTCGATACCGTCGATGATGCGCCGAACGGTCTTGACGGAACTCTTGGCGGGCCTAGGCATCGCGCGCCTCCTCTTGGGCGGCCGCCGCATCCTCCGCCGGAGCGGGAGCTCCGTCAGCCGAAGTATCCGGGGCGAGCGCGCCGTCCTGGCGCTGCATCTCCGGAGGCAGGAGCGCCGGGTCGATATCTCTCTCGGTGAACTCGGACAGCGGCGGGAGCTCCTTGACGGAGTTGATCCCGAAATGCTCGAGGAACTCCTTGGTCGTACCGTACAGGATAGGACGTCCGGGCACTTCCTTGCGACCGGCCAGGCGGATGAAACCCTTTTCGAGCAGGGTCTTCAGCGGACGGTCGACGTTGACGCCGCGGATGAATTCGATCTCCGCCTTGGTGACCGGCTGCTTGTAGGCGATGATCGCCAAGGTCTCGAGGCCGGCCTGTGACACGCGCTTACGCTCGCGCGACTGATAGAAACGCTTCACCTGCTCGGCGTACCGCGGATCCGACACCAGCTGGTAGCCTCCCGCCAACTGCGCCATGCGAAAGCCGCGGCCCTGGGCCAAGTAATCCGCCTCCAGCTCGCCGAGGATCGTCCGGACTTGGGCCGGGTCGGTTTCGTTGTCCTCGAAAGCCTGACGGATCTCCTCCGGCGACAAGGGCTTGTCCGTCGCGAAAAGAAGGGCTTCTATGGCTCGTTTGATCTCGTCGCGTTCCAATCCGACCTCCATGGATGTTCGACTGTATCACAACCCGCCCGGGCGGGCCAGTGCCTAAGCCTCTCCGGCGACCCTCGGGTGGGCCGTGCGGTACACCTCGATCTCCCCGAACCCCCGGTCCTGTCTCACGCCGATCTCCTTGAGGCGGGCCAGCTCCAGGATCGCCAGGAACGTCGTGATGACCTCGTACTTGTTGCGTGCGGCCTTGAAAAGAGCGCTGAAACGCAGCACCGGACGGTTCTCGAGCAGACGGGTGAGCTCCTCGATCTTGTCGTGTACGGTGTACTCGTCCTTGACGACCTCGTGCGCCGCTTCCTTGGGCAGGGACTTGAGGATCTTGCCCAGAGCGCCCATGAGGTCGAACAGCGTCACTTCCTTGAACTCGTCGGTCCCCTCCAGCTGCGGAGGCTCGACACCGCCGCGCACGAAGAGATCCCCGCGCCGGTCCTCGTAGCCCTTGAGCCGCTCGGCCGCTTCCTTGTAGGCCTTATACTCGATGAGCCGCCTGACGAGCTCGGCCCTCGGATCGGCTTCCTCCTCGAGAGGGGCGTTGGGGTCCGGAGGCAGGAGCATCCGTGATTTGATGTGCATCAGTGTGGCCGCCATGACCAGGAACTCCCCGGCCACGTCCAGATCAAGCATCTCCAGCATCCCGATGTATTCGAGATACTGTTCGGTGATGCGGGTGATCGGAATATTGTAGATGTCCAGCTCGTCCTTCTTGATCAGATAGAGCAACAGGTCCAGCGGACCCTCGAAGACCTCGAGCTTGATCTTGTAGCTCATCGTCTCCCTCCGGCCGCGACGGCCGTCTTCCGCGTCAACCCCATCGCCCTACGGACACGCCGCAATGTCTCCGAGGCGGTGTCGCGCGCCTTTTCAGCGCCGCGCCTCAGGATCTCGTCGAGATATCCGGGCTCCGCGGAGATGCGCTTCATCAGATCGGACCTGCGCTCGCGGATGGGCCGGAGCGCTTCGACCACGGAGCCAGCCAACTCCTTCTTGCAATCCGTACATCCTTTACGGGCACCCTCGCACCACGAGCGGACCTCGGGCTGGCGGTCCTTCGCGAAGATCCCGTAGTACGAGAAGACATTGCACGCGTCCGGATGCCCGGGATCGGTGAGCCGCGCCCGCTCGGGGTCGGTGATCATGGACCCGATCTTCTTGCGCACGGTCTCCTCGTCGTCGGAAAGATTGATCGCGTTGCCGTAGCTCTTGGACATCTTGCGGCGGTCGACGCCGAGGATGCGCGCCTGTGGCGTCAGGTTCGGCTGGGGTTCCACGAGAGCATCGCTGTTGTCACTGCCGTACAAGAAATTGAACCGCCTGACGAGCTCACGGATCAGCTCCAGATGCGCCAGCTGATCCTCGCCGACGGGCACCTTGTCCGCGCGGTACAGAAGGATGTCAGCGGCCTGCAGGACGGGGTAGCCGAAAAAACCGTACGTGGTGAGGTCGCGGCCCTCGATCTCGCGCAACTGCTCCTTGTAGGTCGGATTGCGCTCCAGCCAGCCGAGCGGCGTGAGCATGCCCAGAAGGACGGCCAGCTCGGAATGTTCGGGAAGATCGGATTGAATGAAGATCGCGCTCTTGTCGGGGTCGATACCGCAAGCGATCCAGTCGATCACCATGTTGATCGAATTGTCCCTGAGGGCGCCGGGTTTCTCGTACTCGCCCATCAGCGCGTGCAGGTCGGCGACCATGAAGTAACACTCGGAGGTGCGCTGGAGCTCCACCCAGTTGCGCAGCGCTCCCAGCAGATGGCCGAGATGCAAGGGGCCCGTCGGTCTCATGCCCGACAGGATGCGGCTCACGGCCTACTCCAGCTTGCGGGCCAGCTGCTGGACCTCGAAGACCTCGATCCGGTCGCCGGTCAGGATATCGTCGAACCCGGAGACGCCGATGCCGCACTCGAAACCCTCGAGCACCTCACGCGCGTCGTCCTTGAACCTCTTGAGGCTGATGACCTTGCCTTCATGGACCTTCTTGCCCGCTCGCAGGACGCGGCAGGCGGCGTTACGGATGATCTTGCCTTTGACGACCGCGCAACCTGCGATCGTACCGTGCTTGGAGACCTTGAAGACCTGACGGACCTCGGCAGCCCCGACAAAGGTCTCCTTGAGTTCCGGCGCCAGGAGACCCTCCATGGCTTGCTCGATGGCGGTCTTGGCTTCGTAGATGATCTCATAGAAACGGACGTCCACACCCTCGCGCTCGGCCGTCTCGCGGGCATTGGAGGAGATCCCCACATGAAATCCGATGACCACCGCCTCGGAGGCGGCCGCCAGCATGACATCGGTCTCCGTGATGTCGCCGATGCCGGTATGGATGATGTTGAGGCGGACGTTCTTCGACGGGACCTTGGACAGCGTGGCGCGCAGCGCCTCGACGGAACCCTGCACATCCGACTTGATGATGAGCTTGAGCTCTTCGATCTTGCCGGCCTTGACATCCTCGAGCAGGTGCTCCAAGTGCACGTGCGGAGCGTGAGATGATCCCTTGAGGCGCAGCTCCTCGCGGCGTTTTTCGACGATCTCCTTGGCGGCGCGCTCGTCCTTGACCACGTAGAAACGATCGCCGGCTTTGGGCATTTCGGACAGACCGAGGATCTCGACCGGCATCGACGGCGGAGCTTCCTTGACGCGCTGGCCGCGGTCATTGATCATCGCCCGGATCTTGCAGTAACCGTCGCCCACGATGGCCACGTCCCCGACACGAAGCGTGCCGTCCTGGACGAGTACGGTCGCCAACACACCCGAGCCCTTGGACAGCTCGGCCTCGACGACGGTACCGCTGGCGGCGGCCTCCGGATCGGCCCGGAGCTCGAGCAGCTCGGATTCGAGAACGAGCATCTCGAGCAACTCATCGATGCCCTTGCCCGTCTTGGCGGAGACGCCGACCATGATGGTCTTGCCGCCCCATTCTTCGGGCATCAGACCGTGTTCCATGAGTTCTTTTTTGACCTTATCCGGATTGGCCGAGGGAAGATCGGTCTTGTTGATCGCCACGATGATCGGCACACCGGCCGCCTTGGCGTGGTCGATCGCCTCCTCGGTCTGCGGCATGACACCGTCATCGGCGGCCACGACGAGCACGACGACGTCCGTGGCGCGGGCGCCGCGGGCGCGCATCGCGGTGAACGCCTCGTGGCCCGGCGTATCGAGGAACGTCACGGCGCCGTTGGGTAGGAACACCTCATAGGCGCCGATGTGCTGGGTGATGCCGCCCGCTTCGCTGGCGGCGACCTTGGTCTTGCGGATCGCATCGAGCAGAGAGGTCTTGCCGTGATCGACATGACCCATGAACGTCACGATAGGCGCGCGCACCACACCCTTACCGCTCTTGGTGGCGGGCTTGTCGCTGGCCGCCGACACTTCGGCGGCGGCGGCCTCCACCTCGTAACCGAGCTCCACGGCGATCTTGGAGGCCATGTCATGGTTGATCGATTGATTGATGTTCGCAAAAACGCCCATGCGGATCAGCCGGCCGATCAGGTCGCTCGGCTTGACCTGCACCTTGTCGGCGAGATCCTTGACGATGATCGTCGTTCCGATCTCGAGCTTGCGCGGCGCGCGCGTCTCGACCTTTTCGATGGGTTTCTCGACCGGAGCGGCCGTCACGGGCTTGACGGGCGGCGGCGCCGCCGCTGGCCGCGCGACCACGGGAGCGGCGGGTTTGACGATGGGGGCTGACTTGGGTTGCGACGGAGCCGCCGGGCGCGGGGGTGCGGCCGGACTCACCGGCTTGACCGGAGCCGAGGCGCGTTGGGCGCTCAACTCGGCGCGCACGCCCTGTAGACCGGCCGCCGGAGCCGGGGTCTTCGGCTGGCTCGCTTTGACAGGATCGGCCTTGGGCGCTTCGGCTTTCGGCGCTTCGGTGACGGAACTGCGCGCGGAGGACGCCGTCTCCTTGGCCGCTGCGGCGGCTTTCGGCGCCGGCGTAGGCTTGGAAGCCGTCCCTTTGAGCCGGGAGACCTGTTCGTCCGTAAGGACGCTCATGTGGCTCTTGACGTCCACACCCTGGGACTTGAGCTTGTCCATAAGGTCCTTGGAGGACAGCTTGAGTTCCTTGGCCAGTTCGTGTACGCGTAAGCTCATCGCATCCCTTATCCTAGTTCGCGGGGTTCTCTTCGTTCGGAGCGGTGTCCGTCGACGACGGGACCTCGGAGGAGGCGGCCTCGTCCGATGCCGGCGCGGCGCCGATGACCCCGAGGATCTTGTCGAGGGTCTTCTCCCCGATACCCTTGATCTGCAGCAGGTCCTCGCGACTTGCGGCGCGCACCTGCTCGAGCGTCGTGTATCCGGCCGCCTGAAGCGCTTCGAGCGTCTTGGGCCCGATGCCTTCGACGTCCGACAACTGCGACGGAGCGGACCCGGAGGGCGCTTCCGCCCCGCCTTCACCGAGCACGCTCTCGAGCTTTTCCTTGGCGACGTCCTTCTTGGAGCGGATATCGATGGACCATCCGGTCAGCTTGGACGCCAACCGAACGTTCTGCCCGTTCTTGCCGATCGCCAGGGACAACTGATCGTCGGACACGACCACTTCGACCTTCTTCTCTTCGGCGCTGAGGACCTTGACCGAGGCGACCTCGGCGGGGCTGAGAGCGGCGAGCACGAACTCCTCGACGTCGTCGCTCCAGCGAATGATATCGATCTTCTCGCCCTGCAGTTCTTTCACCACGCCCTTGACCCTGGAGCCGCGGATACCGACACAGGCACCGACCGAGTCGACCTTGTCGTTCCTGGACCAGACCGCGATCTTGGTGCGGTCCCCGGCTTCACGTGCCACCGAACGGATCTCCACCACGCCGTCGGCGATCTCCGGGACCTCGAGCGCGAAGAGCGCTTTGACGAAGCTCGGGTGACTGCGCGACAGCAGGATCTGCGGACCCTTCACGGTCCGGGCGACTTCGAGGATATAGGCGCGGATGCTGTCGCCCTGTCGATAGTTGTCGCGCGGGGACATCTCGCGGCGCGGCAGGATACCCTCTGTCTTGCCGAGATCCACCAAGAGGGCGCCTTTTTCGAAGCGATAGACGGTGCCGCTGGTGATCGAGTCGGCCTTCTGGTTGAACTCGTTATAGATGACGTCCCGCTCCGCTTCGCGGATCTTCTGGAAGATCACCTGCTTGGCCGTCTGGGCCGCGATGCGGCCGAACTCATTGGAGACGATCTCCTTGTCGTCGCAATAGACACGGATCTTACCGGACTCCAGATCGATCTTGACGGACACGTCCTTGTCCTTGTCATGCAGGACCTTCTTGGCGGCCGACACGAGAGCCGCCTCGATGGACTCGATCAGCACCTGACGGCTGATCCCCTTCTCGCGCTCGATGTTCTCAAGTACCGATATCAGTTCAGTGCTCATGATGAACCGCCTTTGTTAGAACGGGAGGACCGGTGCCGCCCGCAGGATCCGCTCCAGAGCCAGGCTCTCCAGCGAACCGTCCTTCGTCATTCTGAAGACCAGACCATCCGCGGAGGCGTTTTCCAAGGTCGCGCGGAACGTCCAGATCCGTCCGGGCTCCGCACCCTTGGCCTGCACATCCAGGGTCTTGCCGATCGCTTTCTCGAAATCCCTCAAACTCTTCAACGGCCGGTCCGCGCCGGGGCTGGAAACCTCGAGCAGATACGACCCGGAAAGGCTCGGCAACCCCTCGCCCTTCCCGTTGCTTTCATCGATCAAGAGCCCGATCCGCCGGCTGATCTCGCCGCAATCGTCCAGCGTGATGCCGGTCGGCTTGTCCGCCAGGACCGTCAGGACCGTGCGCCCGCCGCCCCTGCGGTACTCCAAAGCGACGATCTCACCGCCAAGACCCTCGACGATGGCGCGTATCTCGGGCTCGATCTTCCTTACGTCTTCCGGTACAAGCACTTCCGTATCCTTCGGCGTGGTGCGGTGCGGTGGTCGCACAGAATAAAAAAAGTGGGTCTCCGCCCACTTTGGTCGCACACGTCCCTAGAGGTGACTAAACTAACAAAAATAAGCCGCTTTTGTCAAGCGGGGGGTGCTATCGGAGGGTTGGGAGTATCTCCAGGACCGCGCTTTCGAGCGCCGTTAGGTCGACCAGGCGGGTCTCCCCGGTACGGCGCGCCTTGATCTCGGCTTTGCCGTTCTTGAGGTTCTTGGGCCCCAGGACCACCCGGAGGGGCAGCCCCAGCAGGTCGGCGTCGTTGAATTTCACCCCGGCGGTCTCCTCGCGGTCATCGACGAGCACGTCGATCCCCGCCGCGGCGAGCTTAGGACTGCTCTCCAGCTCACCGGCCAGGCGCTGGGAGAGCTCGTCCTTGGGGTCCAACATCAGTACGGTCAACTGGTAGGGGCTGATGGCGCGGGGCCACACGATCCCCTTGTCATCGGCGTGCTGTTCGATGGCGGCCGCCAGGATCCGATTGACCCCGATGCCGTAACAACCCATGATCATCGGATGCTCCTGGTGCTGGGCATCGAGAAAATGCGCCTTGAGCGGCACCGAATAGCGCAGGTTGAGCTTGAAGATGTGACCGAGCTCGATCGCCGTACGAAACTCCAGATCCACGGCCTTCCCATCGATGAGGCCGCGGTCTCCCTCCACCGCCTGCCTGAAATCCCCGACCACGATATCATGGCCCGCGCCAGCCACGTCGCCGACGTTGACGTCCACCAGATGCTGGTCGGGTTCGTTGGCGCCCGTGACGAAATCCTTGAGCCTCAACACGTCCTCGTCGACGTACAGACGGCACGGCTTGAGAGCGATGGGTCCCGTAAAACCGAAAGCCGTACCCAGACCCGCGATCGCTTCACGTCCGGCCAGATGAGCTCCGGGCTCGCATTGCTTGATCTTGTACTCGCTCACCTCATGATCGCCGCGGACCAGCACACCGACGAGCCGCGAGGCCCCGCCTTCCTGAGGGACCTCGAAGATCATGGTCTTCACGAGGTCCTGGGGCCGTTTCTTGAGGAACTGCGCAACCCCCTCGACGCTGCTGTGATGCGGGGTGTGTACCTTGCGATACCGGACCTCGGGTGCTGAGCTGCGGGACAGGGCCAGACCCTCGAGCTGACGCGGGGCCATCTCGACGCTCATGACGGTGTCCGTGCCCGCGAACTTGACCATGCGGTCCTCTCCGGCGTCCGAGAACAATACGAACTCCTGTGAGCCGCTGCCGCCCATCGCGCCCGGGTCGGCCTTGACCACGAAGTAATCCAGTCCGCAACGGTCGAAGATGCGGCAATAGGTCTCTTTCATCGTCTCGTACGTCCTGTCGAGACAATCGGGTGTGGCGTGGAAACTGTAGGCGTCCTTCATGATGAACTCGCGGCTGCGGATGACGCCGGAGCGCGGGCGCATCTCATCACGGAACTTGGTCTGGACCTGGTACAGCAGTTGGGGGAGCTGGCGGTACGAGCGCACTTCGCGCCGGACGAGATCGGTGATGATCTCCTCGTGGGTGGGTCCGAGCACGTTCTCCTTGCCATGCCGGTCCTTGAAGTGGAACATGTCCTCGCCCAGGATCGCATAGCGGCCCGACTCGCGCCACAAGTCGGCCGGATGCAGAGCGGGCAACAGCACCTCGAGCGCTCCGGAACGATCCATCTCCTCCCTGACGATGGCCGCGGCCTTATGAAGGGCTCGCAGCCCCAGGGGCAAGTAGCTGTACGTGCCGCTGGCGAGCTTGCGGATGAGCCCGGAACGGATCATCAGCCGATGGCTCTTGATCAGGGCTTCCTGAGGATTCTCCTTGAGCGTCGGAACGAGCGTGCGGGACCACCTCATGGCTGACGGCCTTTCAGATGCGCGAGCCCGGACTCGACGCCCGATCTCAGGTTGTCTAGAACGGCGAAGCGCCGGATGTCCTGGAAGATCACGAACATCATCAGGATCAGGATGAGCCCCATACCGACCTGCGTCATGCGCTCCTTGACGGCTTCGCGCAGCGGCCCGCCCTTGATCTTCTCGATCAGGATGAAAAGGACATGCCCTCCGTCCAGCACCGGTACAGGCAGAAGATTGAGCACAAAAAGGCTGACGCTGAGCGACCCGGTGAAGTACAGCAAGTAGGCCCAGCCCATCTCGGCGGCCTGCTGGGTCATGTAGTAGATGCCGATCGGGCCCGTGACCGACTCCTTGAACGGCATGGAGCCGGTGATCATCATGCCGATGGACGCGAAGATCATCGAGGTCATGGTCCACAAACGCTCGGCGCCCATCCGGGCCGCCGTGAGCGGGTCGTGAGGGATATGCGCGATCTCGGCGGACGGGGCCACGCCGATGAAAGGGACCCTCCGCCCCTTGCCGAGAGCGTCCTTGGCCTCCTGGCTCTTAGGGGTGATCGCGATGCGCATCGGCTCATCGCCCCTCACGACGGTCAGGGACAGACGGCCTTCCGTCGCGCGGATCCGCTCCAGGAGCTCTTCCCAGTCCGACACCAACTGGCCATCGACCGCACGGATGACATCGCCTTCCTTGAGCCCCGCCATCGACGCGGGCGTGTTCTCAAGGACCTTGCCGATGCGCGTGGTGAGCACCGGCTCGCCGATGAGGAACACCGACGTGAACAACACGAAGGCCAACAGCGCGTTCATCAGGGGCCCGGCGACGACCACTGCCAATTTCTGGAGGGACGACTTGGACTGGAACTCATCGGGCTTACCCTTGGCCTCCTCCGGACTTTCCCCGGCCAGCTTGACGTAACCTCCGAAAGGCAGCAACGAGAACGCGAACTCCGTATCACCGAACTTGCGACCGAAGAGCACCGGGCCGAAACCGATGGAGAACTTATCGACGCGGATGCCCGCCAGACGAGCCATCAGATAATGACCGTACTCGTGGATCACCACCAGCACGCTGAGTACGGCGATAAAGGTCAATGCGCCTCGCACAATCTCCTCGTTTCTTCAGATGCCCAACCATGGATGCGCAGGATATCCTGCAACCCCGGCCTCTCCTCGTGCCGGTGCGACGACAACACGCGCTCGATGACGCGCGGGATGTCGGTGAAAGCGATCCGGTCCTGCAGATAAGCGCCCACCGCCACCTCATCGGCGGCGCTGAGCACGCACGGGGCGCTCCCGGACCGCCGGGCCGCCGCGTACGCCAATTGCAGGCACGGGAACTTGCGTGTGTCCGGCGCCTCGAACCTCAGGGCCGGCCCTGAACGGAAATCGTACCTCAAAACAGGCGGCACGGTCCAGCGGTCCGGATGCGACAGCGCGTACTGGATGGGTAGACGCATATCGGTCACTCCCAGCTGGGCCAGCACTGAACCATCGCGCATCTCGACCATCGAATGCACCACCGCCTCCGGATGCACCAGCACATCCACCCTCTCCACCGGCAGGCCGAACAGAACGGCCGCTTCGATGACCTCCAATCCCTTGTTCATCAACGTCGCGGAGTCGACCGTGATCTTGGGACCCATTTTCCAACGCGGGTGGTTGAGGACCTGGTCCTTCGTCAGCCCTCCGAACAGCTCCGGCGGCACGTCCTTGAGCGGGCCCCCCGAGCTGGTCAGGAGGATGCGCTCCACCCCATCGAGGTCGTGTCCTTCGAGGCACTGGAAGATCGCGCTATGCTCGCTGTCGACGGGTATAAGCTCCGCGGACGGATGCCGCTCGAGCTCATCCACGATGAGACCGCCGGCCGCGACAAGGACCTCTTTGTTGGCCACGGCGACCCGGCGACCGCGGCGGATGGCCGCAACGACGGGACCGAGCGACTCGGTGCCTGACGCGGCGGCCAGTAGGATGTCCGCGTCACAGGCCTCGACGAAAGAGTCCAGCCCTTCGGCGGACGAAAAGACCTTGCCGGGGCCGCCGGCCTGCAGATAATCCGAGGCGCCGCTCTTGAGGTACACGCTCTCGGCGCCGAACTCGCGGGCCTGCTCGGCCAGCAGGGCGGCATTGCTGGCCGCCGCGAGCCCCTTGACCCGGATCCGGTCACGGTGCGCGCGGACGACCTCAAGAGCATTGCGGCCGATCGACCCGGTCGACCCCAGGATCGTGAGCGTTCTCACGGATACAGGACCTTCAGGTGAAAATAGAAGATCGGCGCCGTAAAGAGAACGCTGTCGACGGCATCGAGGAAACCTCCCATGCCGGGGAGAAAACGACCCGAATCCCTCGCTTGGCAGAAACGTTTCATCAACGACTCCGACAGGTCACCGATCTGGCCCACGACGGCGATGAGCGCTCCGAGCACGATCAGATGCGGCAGCGCCAGCGGTCGAGGCAGATACGGCCCGAGGGCGACCGAAGACAGGACGCTCAGCGCGATCCCTCCCGCAAGACCCTCGAGGGTCTTGCGGGGGCTCACATGCGGTACGAGCGTGTTGCGACCGAACAGCGTCCCCACGCTGTAGGCCCCGATGTCACAGGCCTTGGTGACGATGAGCAGGTAGCCGCACCAGATGGCACCGCCGTACAGGAAGCGGATCTTGATCAGGAAGCTCAGGAACCAGCTGACGTACAGGATCCCGAATAAGGTCAGCGAGATCCCGATCAGCGACTGGGGGTTGTCCTTGCGGAAGAACTCCATCACGAACAGGAACAGACATCCGAGCACGAGGAACAGGATCTCCCCCGACTGGGTCCCGCCGTATTCCATGTAGACGATGGCCGGGATGAGCAGGCCCATGCTCATGCCGAACACCCTGTAGACGGGGATGCCCCCCTGTCTCAAGAGGGCCAGGAACTCGAACAACGCCAGACCCACGAACAGAGCGACTTGCACCGCGAAGAAGATGGGCGGCAGTTCCAGCAGCACGTAGGCGGTCAGCCCGATGAGGACCGTACTGGTCACCAGCCTGCGGCCGAACTTCGCCGCGGCCGACCCGGACGCGCCGTCCGCCCGAACGTTCATGCGCTGACGTCCCCGAAGCGGCGCTCGCGAGTGGCGTACTCTCTCAAGGCCTCGAAGTAATCCTCGCGGGTGAAATCCGGCCAGTATTTGCGGGTGATGTAGATCTCGGTGTAGGACATCTGCCAAAGCAGGAAATTGCTCAACCGCATCTCTCCGCTGGTGCGGATGAGCAGATCGGGATCGGGCAGGCCCTTGGTGTACAAGTGCTCGGAGAAAACCGCTTCATCCAGCGCGCGCTCGGCCGATCCGGGGTCCGCGGCGGCGCGGCGCATGAGCTGCCGGACCGCGTCGAGGATCTCGGTGCGGGCGCCATAGTTGAGCGCGATGACCAGCGTCAACTTGGCGTTGGTCGAGGTCCTCTTCTCGGCGTCCCGGATCTTCTCGAGCGTCCGCGGAGGCAGCGCCTCGGTGCGTCCGATGGTGCGCAGGCGTACGCCCTGACGCTCGAGATCGTCCAGCTCGCGCACGATGAAGTGATCGAGCAGGTCCATCAGCACGCCCACTTCGTCCTTGGGGCGCTTCCAATTCTCCTGACTGAAGGCGTAGAGCGTGAGCACCGGGACCCCGGCGTCAAGGGAAGCTCGGACGATCTCGCGGACGGTCTGTACGCCGGCCTGGTGTCCGGCGACTCGCGGCAGTCCGCGCTCCGTCGCCCAGCGGCCGTTGCCGTCCATGATCACGGCGACGTGCTGTGGCAGGCGCTGCGGCAGGTCCGGCGCGTCGGACCGCGCGCGGTTGGCGGTGTCCTTGGCCGCGTCGGAGGACAGGCTCATCCGAGCCGGCCCAAGAACAGGGTCTGGTCCTCGTGTTGTCCGACGGACAGGATGCTGACCGGCGCTCCGAGGTGACCGGACAAGCGTTTGAGATAAGAGATGGCGCGCGCGGGCAGGTCCTTGAGACGGCGGGCCGAGGACGTGTCGCTCATCCATCCCGGCAGGGTCTCATAGACCGGGACGGCCTCCAACTGCGCGGTCAGGGACGCCGGGAACTCGCGGTAGAGCTTGCCGCGGTAGCGGTACCCGACACAGACCTTGATCTCCTCAAGCCCATCGAGAACGTCGAGCTTGGTGATGGCCAGCTCGGTGATACCGTTGACACGGCAGGAGTAACGCGCCAGCACTGCGTCGAACCATCCGCAGCGGCGCGGGCGACCGGTCGTCGCGCCGAACTCCTTGCCCTTCTGCCGGATCTTCTCCATGAGACGTGAGTCGAACTCGGTCGGAAAAGGACCCTCTCCGACGCGGGTCGTGTAGGCCTTGACCACTCCGATGATGCGCGAGAACGCGGTCGGGGGCACGCCCGTGCCGGCCGCAGCTCCCCCCGAGCAGGTGGAGCTGGAGGTCACGAAAGGATAGGTGCCGTGATCGATGTCCAGATGGGTCCCTTGGGCGCCTTCGAACAGCACCCTCTTGCGCCGTTCCAAGGCTTGGAACAGCAAGAGAGAGGTGTCGGCCACGTAGGGACGCATCTTAGCGGCATAGCCGAGATACTGCTTGTAGATCGCCTCAAAAGCGAATCCCTTGTAACCGTAAAGTTTACGGAAGATCTCGTTCTTCTCGAGGAGCGCGCGGCGCAATTTCTCGCGGAACAACGCCGGCTCATAGAGATCGACGACGCGGATCCCGGAGCGCAGAGCCTTGTCCCCGTAGCTCGGTCCGATCCCCCTGCCCGTGGTGCCGATCTTGATGAAGCCTTTCTTGTCCTCACGCAAACGATCGTAGATGCGATGGTACGGCAGGATGAGGTGGGCGCGCTCGCTGACGAACAGACGTCCCTGGACCCGGATGCCCTTGGAGCGCAACATCGCGATCTCCTGCATGAGGGCCTCGGGGTCGATCACGACGCCGTTGCCGATCACACAGCGGACACCGTCGTGCAGGATGCCGGAAGGTACCAGATGCAGCACGAACTCGCCCCGGGCCTTGACGACCGTGTGGCCCGCGTTGTTGCCGCCCTGGTACCGGACGACATAATCGGCGTCCTGGGACAGGATGTCGATGATCTTGCCTTTGCCCTCGTCGCCCCATTGAGCGCCGACGACGACGCAGGCCGGTGACCGGCGGGCGTTCTTGACGGAAGCCATCAGAGGCG
Source organism: Candidatus Omnitrophota bacterium (assembly GCA_022072175.1). Lineage (GTDB taxonomy): Bacteria > Omnitrophota > Gorgyraeia > 2-02-FULL-51-18 > 2-02-FULL-51-18 > JAJVIE01. The sequence continues at coordinate 799,290 of JAJVIE010000003.1, forward strand.
GATCAACTTCGCGTCGAGGATGTTCTTGGCCTTCTTGATCTCCTCGAGAAGCTTGTCGGGCACGGCGCTGTCGATCTTGAGCAGAGTGCGGGCCTGTCCACCCGGCACGTCGCGACCGAGGGTCATGCCGGCGATGTTGACGTTGTTGCTGCCGAGCAGCGATCCGATCTGACCCACGATACCCGGGACGTCGCGGTTGGCGATGAGCAGGATATATCCCTCGGGCACCGCCTCGACGTCGAAATCGTCCAGACGGATGATCCTGACGTCCTCGCGACCGAAGACCGTACCCGCCGCCACGAAGCTCCGGCGGTCCGTCCGCACCTCCACCCGGATCAAATTGGAGTACCGGTGCTCATCGGAACTCTTGGACTCGGTGATCTTGATGCCGCGCTCACGCGCGAGAAAAGAAGCGTTCACGTAGTTGACGCTCTCGGCCAGGATCGGCGACAGAAGACCCTTGATCGCGGCCACGGTCACCGGAGTGGTCTCGTACTTGCAGACCTGTCCATGGTAGTGGATGTCCACCTGCAGGATCTGCCCTTCGATGAGCTGGGCCTGCAGCGCTCCGATCTTCTCGGCCAGACCGATGTACGGCCTCATCTGCCCGAGCACTTCGGGGTCCACGGCCGGGACGTTCACGGCATTGCGGACGCCGCGGCCGAGAAGATAATCGGCCACGCTCTGGGCCACGTCGACACTGACGGCGATCTGCGCCTCTTCGGTCGAAGCGCCCAGGTGCGGGGTCACGATGACCTGCGGGAGCTTGAACAGCGGGTGGTCTTTGACCGGCGGCTCCTCCTCGAACACGTCCAGCGCCGCCCCGGCGATGGTGCCCGCGGCGATCGCCTTGGCCAAGGCCTGCTCGTCCACCAGTCCCCCACGGGCGCAATTGATGATACGGGCGGTCTTCTTCATCTTCTGGAACTGCTTCTCTCCGATGAGGTTCTTGTTCTCGGCCGTCAGAGGCATATGCAGCGTGATGAAATCCGCTCTCTGCACGAGCTCATCGACGCTCACGAGCTCGACGCCGATCTCATTGGCCTTCTCGGCCCGGAGGTAAGGATCATAAGCGACCACGCGCATCCCGAAAGCCTGGCCGCGCTTGGCGACCTCGGAGCCGATGCGGCCGAGCCCGAGCACGCCGAGCGTCTTGTCCATCAGCTCGACTCCGGTGAACTTCTTACGCTCCCACTTGCCGCTCTTGAGAGAATCATTGGCCAGCGGGATGTTGCGCGCCAGGGCCATGAGAAGACAGAATGTGTGCTCCGCTGCGGAGATGGTGTTGCCGCCGGGGGTGTTGATGACGACGATGCCTTTCTTGCTCGCCGCCTCGAGATCGACGTTGTCCAGTCCGACACCGGCACGGCCGATCACCTTGAGCCTGGACCCGCTCTCGATGACCTCGCGCGTCAGCTGCGTGCCCGAGCGCACGATGCACGCGTCGCTCTGGGAGACCTCCTTCTTGAGCTCCTCGAGCGGGAGCTTCGTTTTGACGACCACATCGAGCGCGGTCTCCTTGGCGAAGAGGGCCAGACCCTCCTCCGCCAGATCATCACAGACGAGCACGCGGTACTGCTTCTTCTCCGTCAATGTCGCTTGACCCATGGTCCCCTCCTGCTAGCGCCGGGCGGCGGCGGCGTACCCCGCCTTCTCGAGCGCGTCCCGAAACGCGGTCAATCCCCTGTCGGCGGCCGCGTCGGTGCAGGCCGCGCCCATGTGCGCGAAACGCACGATCTTGCCCTGCAATTCGCCCTGTCCGTCGGCCATGATCACCTTGTGAGTATCGCGCATGGTCTTGATGACGTCCTTCGAGGCCACGCCGTCGGGCATCACGATCGCCGTCAGAGCGTTGGAGGCTCGCTGAGCGAACAGCTTGAGCCCCATCGCGGAGACCTCGGAACGCACGCGCCGCGCCACCCGTTCATGACGCGCCCAGACCTGTTCCATACCCTCCTCGAGCAGCATCTTGAGGGCCTCCTCGAGGCCGCGCACGAGGCTGACCGCCGGCGTGAACGGCGTGTCGTTCTTCTTGAGGGCTTTGAGCGTATCGGCAAAGTTGAAATAGTATTTGGGCAGGTCCGACCTCTCGATCATCTTGACCGCGCGTTCGTTGATCGCTACGAAGCTCAGGCCCGGAGGGAGCATCAGCCCCTTCTGACTGCCGCAAACAACGACATCGACGCCCCAATCGTCCATCCGCAACTCATCGCAACCCAGACCGCTGATGGCGTCGACCATCAGCAGTGCGCCGCTGTTGCGGGTGAGCGCGGCCACGTCCTTGACCGGATGGGTGACGGCGGTGGACGTCTCGCAGAGGGTCAACAGAACGGCCTTGGCGTCGGCGTGCTCCTTGAGCGCCTGCCCGACGGCTTCCGGGGTCACGGCCTGACCGTACGGTAGTTCATAGCTCTTCACGTCCAACCCATAGACACGTGCGATGTCACGGTAACGCTCGCCCCACTTACCCGCCGATACGGAGAGGACCTTGTCCCCGCGGCGAAGGAGATTGAGGATCGAACCCTCCATCGCGCCGGTGCCGGAAGACGCGAACGTCAGTACCGGTTGGGCCGTGCAGAACACGCGCTGCAGGTCCCGGTTCACCCGCTCCAGGATCGCCTGATAGTCCTTGGTGCGGTGGTGGATCATCGGCACGCTCTGAGTGTCGAGCACGCGTTTGGGGACCTCGGTCGGTCCCGGTGTCAACAGCAGGAAATCTCCCATGGCAGTGGTCCCCTTGTTTATTTCTTGACCGCGCGGATGTTGGCGACGACCTCGTCCACGAGACCGTAAGCTCTGGCCTCATCCGCGGACATGAAGCAATCGCGGTCCGTATCCTTTTCGATCTTGGTGACGTCCTGGCCGGTGTGTTTGGCCAGGAGCTGATTGAGCTGTTCCTTCATCTTGAGGATCTCACGCGCCTGGATGCTGATGTCCGAGGCCGTGCCCTGCGCCCCGCCCCAAGGCTGGTGGATCATGACCCGGGCGTTGGGGAGCGCGTAGCGCTTGCCGCGCGTGCCGGCGGCGAGCAGGACCGCGCCCATGCTGGCGGCCTGGCCGATGCAGTAGGTGGCCACGTCGCACTTGAGGAACTGGATGGTGTCGTAGATGGCCAGCCCCGCGGTGACCGACCCGCCGGGCGAGTTGATGTAGAGGTGGATATCCTTCTCCGGGTCCTCCATCTGAAGGAACAGGAGCTGGGCCACGACCAGGTTCGCGACATTGTCGTCGATCGGGGTGCCGATGAAGAGCACGCGGTCCTTGAGCAGGCGCGAGTAGATGTCATAAGCCCTCTCGCTGCGCCCGGTCTGTTCGATCACCATCGGTATCAGTATGCTCATGTCGCCTCCGTTGCTGTCTGGACCGTGCTCAGGACTCTTCGAACTTGGCGTTCGCGATCAGGAATTCCACCGTACGGGACTCCCGCAGGCTCTCGCGGATGTCCTCTTCGAACATCTGACGCACCTCCTCGGCGGGACGTCCCGTCTCGGAGCTGATCGAGTTGATGCGGCGCTCGACCTCGGATTCGTCCGCCGTCAGGTCCTCGCTCTCGGCGATGCGTTGCAGGATGAAGTACAACTTCACCTGCTGGCGGGCGCGTTCGGAGGCCTCCTTCTCGATGGAGGGTTTGTCCGATTCGAACTGTTGCGGCGCGCCCCTGCGGGCGAACTCGCGCTTGGCCTGTTCGATCAGCCGCTCGCACTGGCGCTGGACCAGACTGTCCGGGAGCTCGAACTGCGCCATTTTGAGCAGTTTGTCGAAGAGCTCGGATTTCATGCGCTCCATCGAAGCCTGCCTTTTCTGGCTCGCCAGCTCCTTGCGGACGGCTTCGCGCAGATCACCGACGCTGTCCTTGCCGAAGTTCTTGGCGAACTCATCATCGAGGACGGGCGTGCGCTTCTGCTTGATCGCGCGCACCCAGACCTTGTAATGAGGTTTGCGCCCGACAAGACCCTGCCGCTTCTCCTCATCGCTCGGGTCCGACAGGATCTCCCGCACCTCGTCCACCTGAGCGCCGACGACCTTGTCGAAGAAGTCATCGGTCTCCGAAGGCTCGACGAAGAGCAGGACGCCCTTCTTGCCGGGGACATAGGCGCCGTCCTTCCAGATATCGATGTCGGAGACGATGAAGTCACCGCGCCGGACGGCCCGCGGTTCGGCGACCGGATCGAGCTCGGCCCGGGAGTCCTGGAGGGATTCGAGGCCTTTGACCACCTCATCGTCGGTCACTTCCTCGGCGGCGCGCTTGAGCTTGATGCCCTTGTAGTTCTTGATGTTGACCTCGGGAGCGCGCTCGAACTCGGCCGCGAACTTGAGACCCTTACCGCGCTCCAGTGTGATGTCGCTGATCTTGGGGGCCGAGACCGGGTGGATGGACTGCTGTGAGACGGCCCGGTGGTAGGCCTCGGGGACGATGCGCTTCAGGACCTCTTCACGGGCCTCTTCGACGTAACGACGCTCGATGAGCTCGAGCGGGGCCTTGCCTTCGCGAAAACCCGGCAGACGCGCCACGCGCTGGATGCCCGCGAAGACCTCGCGGTAACACTCCTCCAGCTCCTCCGACCCGAGCTCCACGGACAGACGGAGCCTGCAGTCGCTGATCTTCTTGATGTTGGATTTCATAAACGACCTTTCTGACTATTGGGAACGAACGTGCGGCGGAAGGCGCCTATTCGGCGGCCGTGTCCACCTCGTAGCGGCGAGCCTTGTGGTCCTTCACGCGCTCATGCTGCCGACGGAGCTGCAGCTGGATGTTGCCGTAGCACGTGTCGAACGCGGAGTACATGTCGGCGCTCTCCTCCTTGGCCGTCGTCCGGAGGTTCTTGCCGTTCAAGGTGATCTCGCAGATGTGGTGGAACTTCTGGACCTCCATCACCACATGTACGGATTCGATCTTGAGGGAATACTTGTCGAGCTTCTGGATCTTCTCGGTCGCGTATTTCTTGAGCGGCTCGGTGACCTGAAAGTGTCTGCCGGTGATGTCGATTTCCATGCTGTCTCCTCTGGCGGCCGCAGGGCTCCGCCCGCGCGCGATCGGCCCCTGCGAGGGGCGCTCCGGATCGCGCGGAACGCCTGAAATGTTACCACAATCCCCCTACATCGTAAACTGTTCGCCGAGATAGATCCTGCGGGCTTGCTGGTTGTTCAAGAGCTCGTCCTTCGTGCCGGAGATCAGGATCTTGCCCTCGTACATGATGTAGGCCCGATCGGTGATGGCCAGCGTCTCCCGGACGTTGTGATCCGTCAGCAGGATGCCCAACCCTTTGCTCTTGAGCTCGCGGATCAGGTTCTGGCAGTCGGCCACCGCGATGGGGTCGATGCCCGAGAACGGCTCATCCAGAAGGATGCACAACGGGTGGGTCACCAGGGCACGCGTGATCTCCAGGCGCCTCCTCTCCCCGCCCGACAGTGTGTAGGCTCTCGACCGGCGCAGGTGCTTGATATCGAGCTCGCTCAACAGCTCCTCCAGGCGCCGCTTGCGTTCGCGCGGAGGCAGGTCGAGCGTCTCCAGGATGGCCATGATGTTCTGTTCGACGGTGAGGCGGCGGAAGATCGAGGGTTCCTGCGACAGGTAGCCGATACCCAGTTGGGCGCGCCGGTGCATGGGATAACCGGTCACGTCGCGATGGTCGAACGAGATCTTACCGCTATCCGGACGAACGATCCCCGTGACCATGTAGAACGTCGTGGTCTTGCCCGCTCCGTTGGGTCCCAAGAGACCCACGACCTCGCCCGGGTCGACGTGGATGTCCACGCCGTTGACGACAGAGCGGCCGTTGTAGACCTTTTTAAGCGCCCGTGTTTCCAAAAGAGGCATCGATGAGGGCCTTGCTCCCTTTGTGCAGCGTGATCTCGGGGTTGCCTTCCAGGCGGAGCGACCCCGTCGCCGGCGTATAGATGGCCCGGCGGGAGTGGGTCGTGTCCGTGCCGCGTGTGATCATCACGTCCCCGATCGCGACGATCTGCTGGATACGCTTGTTGTCCTGTTCGAAAAGCACGTCCATGCGGTTGGCCGTCAGGATGCCCCGGCCGTCCTCCGCTCGGACGTTGCGGTAGAAGACCATCTTGTTCTGTCCGTAATATGCTTTCATCGGGCCGTCGCAGGTGAGCTTGCCGTCGGGCTGCATGTGCATGACGATGTCGCGGTTGAGCTGGATGAAGTTGCGCGAAACCTCACCGACCGCCCCGACGCCGGTCAGATGAACGTTCTCGCGGGTGACGACCACCGGCTGGTCGGTGCGCATCTTGCCTTTTTCCTGGGACCACTCGACCTTGTCCGTGCGGATCAATGTGCCGTCCTGCATGCGCAGCGTCACGTTCTGGTCCAGAAATACGACCTTGTGCGCGTCGATCTTGGCGGTCTCGCCCTCGATGTTCCAGAACTTGCGCCCCTGCTCGTCATAACCGGTGAGACTGAACTTCTGCAGGCGCTGCTCCTCCACCTCCTGACGCGCCGGCGCATCGGCCGGCGGCGGCGCAGGAGGGCGGGTGTCCAGCAGGCGGTGTTCGCGGGCCAGGAAGTAGGACGCGGTGCCGATCAAAAGGGTCAAGAGCACGAAGATGAAGCCGTTGTTGTGCGACATCCGGCGCTGGATCATGAAACGTATCCCGCGACGAGCTCTTCCCAGCGTCCCTGGGCCTTGAGCAAAAGATCGGTCACTTCACGGACAGCGCCGCGGCCTCCGCGCCTCTCGGTGACGTAGTGGGCTCGCTCCTTGACCTCGGGAACGGCGTTCTCCACGGCGGCGGCGAAGCCGCAACGCGTCATGATCGGCAGGTCCACCAGATCATCGCCGATGAACAGGACCTCCTCCGGCTTGACCCTGAACTTGCCGCAAACCTTCGCGAACGCTCCTTTTTTGTCCCGGACGTTCTGATAGACCTTGGCGACGTTCATTTCCTTGGCCCGGCGCACGGTGACGCGGCTCTTGCGACCGCTGATGATCACCGTCGGGATGGACGCCTTGCGGAGCAGGACCAGCCCCATGCCATCCTGGATGTCGTAGAACTTGAGCTCGTCGCCATAGTCGCCATAAACGATCCGCCCATCCGTCAGGACCCCGTCGTTGTCCAGGATCACCAGCCGGATGCGAGCCAAGCGCTCGCGCAGGTTCTCGGCGATCATACGAGCCCCGCCTTGAGCAGGTCCTGAACGTCGATCAGACCGACCGGCCGTTTCTTGCCATCCACGACGGGCAGCTCGTCGATGCGCCGGGTCCTCAGGATCTCCAGGGCCTCGGCCGCCAATCGGTCCGGCGTGATCGTCACCGGATCAGCGGTCATGACGCGGTTGACCGGGGCGTGGAGCAAGGTTTGCCCCGAACGCAGATGACGCCGGAGGTCCCCGTCGGTGAAGATGCCGGCCAGCCGACCCCGAGCGTCCACGACGGTGGCCGATCCCGCCCGGGCTCCGGTGATGCGGTAGAGCACGTCCTCCACCGGCATCCGATGCGGCACGACGGGATTGGCCTTACCGGTACGCATGATGTCGGACACCTTCAGCAGGAGTTTCTTCCCCAGGCTTCCGCCCGGATGATAGAACGCGAAGTCCTCGGCGCGAAAGCCCCTCAGCTCCAGGAGCGCCACGGCCAGCGCGTCGCCCATCGCCAGCATCGCGGTGGTCGAGGCCGTCGGGGCGAGGTTGAGCGGACAGGCTTCCTTGCGGACCGACACATCGAGAGCGACATCGGCGTGACGGGCCAGCGGTGAGCGGCGATCGCCGGTCAGCGCGATCAAACGGACGCCGATCTTCTTGATCAGCGGCAGGAGCTTCACGATCTCCTCCGTGCGGCCGCTGTTGGAAAGCGCCACCAACACGTCCTCGCGCGTCAGACGTCCCAGATCACCGTGGAGCGCTTCGGCCGGGTGCAGGAACAGCGAGGGCGTTCCCGTGGAGGACAGCGTGGCCGAGATCTTCTGGGCGATGAAGCCGGGCTTGCCCATGCCCGTGAGCACGGTACGGCCCTTGGAGCGCAGAATGAGGCCGCAGGCCTCGTCGAAACACGTCCCCAGCCGCGAGTTCAGCGCCCGGAGCGCATCGCACTCGATACGGATGACCCGACGGGCCGACGTCGAAGGTCGGCGGCGCTGGGCCCTGGTCACCGCGAGCCCATGGCGCGACGGAGCGCGACGAGCCGCTCCAGCAACGCTTCCAGACGCGCCAGCGGGACCATGTTGGGTCCGTCGCTGGGGGCGTGATCAGGGTCCTCGTGGACCTCCATGAACACGCCGTCCGCTCCGGCCACGACGCCGGCCTGCGCGAGCGTCGGCACGAAACGCCGGTCCCCGCCGGAGCTGGTCCCGCGGCCTCCGGGGGCCTGCACCGAGTGCGTGGCGTCCATCACCACCGGACAGCCGGTCTCTTTCATGATCGGAATGGCGCGAAAATCATTGACCAGCGTGTTGTATCCGAAGAACGTGCCTCTCTCGGTCAGCATCACCCGCCGGTTGCCGGTGGATCGGACCTTGTCGGCGACGTTGACCATCTCGGGGGGCGACAGGAACTGCCCCTTCTTGACGTTGACCGCGCATCCGCTGCGGCCGGCCGCCACCAGCAGGTCGGTCTGACGGCACAGGAAAGCGGGTATCTGCAGGACGTCGACCACCGCGGCCGCCTTCTCGATCTCCTCGGTCGTGTGGACATCGGTCAGGACCGGCACTCCAAGCTCCTTCTTGACCCGTCTCAGCACCAGAAGCCCCCGGTCGATGCCCAATCCACGGAAGGAGCTCATCGAACTGCGGTTGGCCTTGTCGTAGCTGGATTTGAAAATGTAGGGCACGCCCAGGCGTGCGGCGATGTCGCGGATCCTGCGGGCGTGTTCGAGCGCATGTTCCTCGCTCTCGATGACGCAGGGACCCGCGATGAGGAAGAGCCTGTCCCCGCCGATGGTCACGGGCCCGACCTTGAACGGCAGGGCCGGAGCCGGCCTCAAGCCATCCGCGCTTCTCGGGTTTCGTTGGGTCCTGCGGATGGAACGAGCGGCGCTCATCGCGGCCTCCGGTGGGCTTCGATCAAGCGGAGTTCTTGTAGGCCAGCGCCGCCTTGACGAAATCCCTGAACAGAGGGTGCGCCTGATCGGGCTTGGATTTGAACTCCGGGTGGAACTGACAACCGACGAACCACGGATGCCCCGCGATCTCCACGATCTCGACCAGGCGCCCGTTGGGACTGGTCCCCGAGACGATCAGGCCGTTGGTCTCCATCTTGACCTTGTACTTGTTGTTGAACTCGTAACGGTGACGATGGCGTTCCCGGATCGAATCCTTGCCGTAGGCCTTGAGCGTTCGCGTGCCCTTCTTGATCGAGCACGGATAGGAGCCCAGACGCATCGTGCCGCCCAGGTCCTTGACGGTCTTCTGCTCCTCCAGCAAGCTGATCACCGGGAACGGTGTGGTCTTGTTGAACTCCGTGGAGTTGGCGCGGTTCATCCCGCAGACGTTGCGCGCGAACTCGATCACCGCGCACTGCATGCCCAGGCAGATCCCGAAGAACGGCACCTGGCTCTCGCGGGCATAGCGGATGGCGCGGATCTTACCCTCGATGCCACGGTCACCGAAACCTCCCGGGACCAGCACCGCGTGGACGTCCTTGAGGAAACGCTCCGGACCGTGCGTGATGACCTCCTCAGCGTCGATCTTGCGGATCTCGACACGGGAGTCGTTGGCGATACCGCCGTGCTTGAGCGCCTCATAGATGGACTTGTAGGCGTCCTGCAGCTCCATGTACTTGCCGACCACGCCGATGACGACGTGGTGCATCGGGCTGAGGGCCTTGTCGACGACGTTGGTCTTCCACGCCCTCAAGCGAGTCTCGTTGTCGTCGCCGTTCAGGCGCAGCAGCTTGACGATGATGCGGTCCAGACCCTCCTCCTTGAGCGCCAGCGGGACCTCGTAGATATCGCTGACGTCGAGCGCCTGGATGACCTGCTCCGGCTCCACGTTGCAGAACAGACCGATCTTCTCCCTCACGTCCTTGGACAAGCGCTTCTCGGTGCGGCACATGAGGATGTCCGGCTGGATCCCGATCTCGCGCATCTCGGCGACGCTGTGCTGGGTGGGCTTGGTCTTGATCTCGTCGGCCACCCGGATGAACGGGATGAGCGTCAGATGGATGTTGATCGCGTTGTCGCGGCCGACGTCGTGACGGAACTGCCGGATCGCCTCGAGGAACGGAAGGCTCTCGATGTCGCCGACCGTTCCCCCGATCTCGCAGATCACGACGTCCGCGGTCTTGGACTGCGCGACGGCCTTGATCGAAGCCTTGATCTCGTCGGTGATGTGCGGCACCACCTGCACGGTCGCGCCCAGATAATCACCGCGGCGCTCCTTGTTGATGACCGAGTAATAGATCTTGCCCGTGGTGATGTTGTTGAGCTTGGTCACCTCGACGCTGGTGAAACGCTCGTAATGCCCGAGGTCGAGGTCCGTTTCGGCGCCGTCCTCTGTAACGTAGACTTCCCCGTGCTGGTACGGGCTCATGGTGCCGGGGTCCACGTTGAGGTACGGGTCGCACTTCATCAGGATCACCCGGAGGCCCATTCCCTCGAGCAGCTTGCCGACCGACGCCGAGACGATGCCCTTCCCGAGGCTCGAGACCACACCGCCGGTAATGAAGATGAATTTAGCCATTCTTCTCCCTTTCGAGGATCATCCGCGCCAGCTCCAGATCGGCGGGCGTATCCACGCCGACGGTCTCGAACTTGGTCTCGATGGTCCGGATCCGGTAGCCGGCCTCGAGCGCGCGCAGCTGCTCGAGCCGCTCGTGGGTCTCCAGGTACGAGGGCGGTAGTTTTTTGAACGTGAACAGAAAATCCTTGGTATACGCGTAGATGCCGAGATGCTTGTAGAACGTCAGCTCGCCGAACGGCTCCAGGAGCGTCGGAACGGGTGAACGCGAGAAGTACAGCGCATTGCCCTTGGTATCGACGATCGCCTTGACGACGTCCCGACTGCGGAACTCGTCGGCCGAAGCGGAGCGCTTGATCACGGTGGCCATGGCCGCCGTCGGGTCCGAGCGCATCACGCGGACCAGCTCGTCGATGATCAGCGGGTTGATGAGCGGCTCGTCCCCCTGGATGTTGACCACGTACTTGCAGTCGATGGCGTTGGCGACCTCGGCGATACGGTCGGTGCCGGTGGTGTGAGAGCGCGAAGTAAAAACAGCCTTGCCCCCGAAGGCCTCGACGGCCTCGATGATGCGGTCGTCGTCGGCGGCGATGATGAGCTCATCGAGGAGCTTCGCCTTGCGCGCGCGTTCGTACACGTGCTGGATGACCGGCTTTCCGCAGAGGTCCTTGAGGACCTTGCCCTCGAAGCGTGTCGAACCCCAGCGTGCCGGGATGACGCCTAGCGCTTCCACTTGTCGACCTCCACTTTCAAGCGGGGCAACAGCTCCTCCGCCGACGTCACGGCCACACCGACCTTGCCGACAACGATCCCCGCGGCGCAGTTGGAGATGAACGCCGCGTCCGCCGCCAAGGCTCCCGACGCGCGGGAGAGCGTATACGCGCTGATCACCGTGTCCCCCGCGCCCGAGACGTCGAAGACCTCCTGGGCGACGGTGGGGATACGGCAGGTCTTCCTGCCATGCTGGAAGAGGCTCATGCCGTTCTCGCCGAGAGTGATGAGCGCGCTCTCCAGGTGGAGCTTCTTGAGAAGCTTGCGGCCGGCCTTCTCGAGAGAGGCGTCGTCCTTGATCTTGAAGCCGACCATGGTGGCCGCTTCGTGATGATTGGGAGTGATCGTGGTCGCGCCGCGATAATAGTTGAAATGGGTCTCCTTGGGGTCGACCGTAATGACCTTGCCGTGCCTACGGGCGATCCGCACCGCCTCCGAGACCAGCTTGGGCACGATGACGCCCTTGCCGTAGTCCTCGATGATCAGCGCGTCGACCTGCGGCAATTTTTCGCGGATGTACTCGACGATGCGCTCAAGGCTGGGGCCGGAAATGTGGTGCTGCGTCTCGCGGTCGATGCGAACGACCTGCTGATGATGGGCGATGACCCGGGTCTTTTGGGTCGTCGGGCGGGCGGGATCCTCGATGATACCCTCGCAGCGGACACCCTTCTTGTGGAGCAGGGTCCTGAGGATCTCCCCGCGGGAATCTTCACCGACCACTCCGGCCAGGTGGACCTCGCCGCCGAGCGAGCGGATGTTGGCCGCGACGTTGCTGGCACCGCCGGGCATGAAATTCTCGGATTCGACCCATACGACGGGCACCGGGGCTTCCGGGGAGATGCGACTGACGTTGCCCCAGATGAACTCATCGAGGATGAGGTCCCCGACGACCAGCACCTTGGCCTTGGAAAAACCCTGGACGATCCGTTTGAGCCGGTCGAAATTGAACAAATGCGTCCGCCGTGAGGTGAATTCCGTGACCTTCCGCGAAGGAACGTCGCATTTTAGCACCGCCCGAGAAGGGGTGTCAATCGCGCCCGGCCGTAAGACCGGGAAGACGGGACTCCTGAAGGTTGAGCACACCATTGACGGGGCCATAGGGCGTCTTGAGCTGGATCCAGACCGGTGTCCTCGAGGCATCCGCACTGAACCACACCCACGCACGCCCCCTGTCGTACAGGATCCCCTTGAGGTGGGTCACCGGCTCGACCACGAGCGTATCCCAGGCGCGTCCGGCGCCCTTCCATTCCTTGCGCTCGCGGCGCAGGATCTTGAGCTCGGCGTCCCAGTTCTTCTCTTCGGTATTGATCGTCGTGTTCAGGCTCTGCCCCGGAGAGGCCGCCTGTGTGCGGAACCAATAGAACGTCGCAAGGAGGTCCCGCACGCGACCCGGCAGTTCGAAATCCTTGGTCGACCCGTTATGACGCGATTCATAGCGGCCTTTCATCGCCGCATAGTCGTAGACGATGCGCTCGTCCGCGCGGTACCGGCCCTCACGCAGGACCTTGGAGAACTCGAGCGTGTGGAGCGTTCCGGACTCCACGACCGCGTGGATCTCGTCGTGCACGGGATAGAGCTTGGACAGAAAGTCGTTGGTCAGCGCGTGCGCCGAGATACGGTACACCCGCTGTCCGCCGGATTCATGGGGTCCACTGACCTCCAACGTGCCCCGCCCCACATGAAAACCCATCCAGTAGACCTCGTAGACGAGGTATTCGCCCGGCGCCAATTCCGCGCGGGGCGCTTCGATGGGCGGCTCAGCACTCCTCTTGGAAGCGAAATTGGTCGCGGCTCCGGCGGCATCGCTCCACCCTGGCCCCGCAAGCGCGCACACCAGGAACAGCCCCACCCATGAACGCGCCGCTCTCATACGGCCCCCTTTTCGGACGATCCGGCAGGTACCGCTGGACGCGCCAGAAGGCCCAGCACGGCCGCCGCGGCATCGGCGGCGCTCACGGCATCCAGGCACTCGAATCCGATCGGACACAGATGAGCGGGGCAGGAGGCACAGCCGATGTCCTTGTGCAAATAGACGTCCCTCGGACCGAGCGTGCGCCATCGCTTGGGCGCAAGTCCCGGTTTTTTGCGGCCGAAGATCGTCACCACCGGGGTCCCGACGGCCGCCGCGATGTGCCCCGGCCCGGAATCGTTGGTCAAAAGGACATCCGCGCACGCCAGCACGGCGGCCAACCGCCTCAACCCGAGCTGTCCCGACAGGTCGACGCGGACCGGATCGATCCGGGCGGCGATCGACGATGAGAGACCGACCTCTTCCCGGCCGCCCACGATCAGGACCCGGCAGGGCCGTACGGCGCGTACCCGGCCGATGGTCTCCACGAAACGCTCCGGCGCCCAACGCTTGGACGGGCAACTGGCTCCCGGATGAACGACCAGGAGCGGCTCCTGGCCGGGTACTTCCCGGGCGAGCCAGAGACGCGCCTCTTCCATCTCATCATCGAAGATCCTGAGCCGGGGGATCGCCGTCGTCGTCGAGGCGGCGCCCAGCGGAGCCAGGATCCCGAGCGTCAACTCGGCCTCATGCTTGCGCCCGGCGGAACGCTCATCGCGCACCGATACCGTCCGTAAAAAGGCGGGCCCCCAACCCAGTCCGACCCGGTAGGGTATACCGGCGGCCAAGGGCACCAGATGTGACCGCAGGCTCGGGTTCAGGATGACGGCCATATCGTACCGCCGTCTTCTCACCTCCAGGATGAAACGCAGGTTACCGGCCACCGAACCATGACGCCCGCCCTTGGCGTAATCGTACTCGAGGACGTCGTTGATGTCCGGGTGGCCTTCCAGTAAGGGCCGCGTGGCCGGACGCGTCATCACCGTGATGTGCGCGTCGGGATACCGGCGTCGCAATTCGCTCAAAGCCGGCAGACTGAGCACCACATCCCCGATCCGGTCGAGCCGCACGGCCAGGATGCGGGGCCCCTTGCGGTCCGGAGCCGACGAGAGGATCCGCAGGGCAGCGGACGTGGCCTCATCGGCGCCGATCGAGATCAGGCATTCACGGGTACCGTAACGGCATTGGGCTTTCTCGCAGGGCGAACACGCAAGGCCGCGATAGAGGGTGACACTGCCCGGTCGGCGCGGTCCGTACTTCCCGGGGTCCGTCGGCCCGAACAGCGCCAGCACCGGCACACCCACGGATTCGGCCAGGTGTAGCGGCGCGCTGTCGTTGGTGATCACCAGGGCCGCGCCGGAGACCACGGGACCCAACTCGATGAAACTGAGCTGTCCGCACAGATCGAAGACGCGAACGCCCAGATGCAGCTTGACGCTGTCCACATCGCGCCGGTCGGCCTCATCTCCGACAAGGACGATCCCGTATCCCTCGGCGGCCAGACGGCGGAGCACGGCGGCGTAGTTCGTCGCGGGCCATTTCTTCGTATCGCTCTTGGAGCCGGGCGCGGCTACGACATAGCGTTGTCCGGCGTCCAGTTCCCGGCGCACCGCTTCCGGGAGGGAGGCGGACCCGAACGGCCCCCATCCGGCCCCCCGCTCGATCTCGTCCTCGCTCAGGATCCCCCTGAGAGCCGCCAGATGACGTTCCGCGCGATGCCGCGGCAGACCGCCGAAGAGGTTGTAAGAGTTCCGCTTCTCGGCGCCTCCGAACAGTCCGATGTAGGATCGGCGGAGGTCGACGATGAGGTCATAACGTTCGGCGCGCACCTGTCGCAACAGGCTCAGGCGGCCTCCGATCCCGGAACGCCGGTCCATCACGGTGATCCGGCCCAGACCGGGACAGGACTCGATGACGGGTTTGGCCGCCTCTCCCACGATCACGTCGATACGCGTCCGCGGGTAGGCCCTCGCCAGGGCCCCGAAGACCGGCAGGGTCAGCACCACATCACCGATATTGGACAACGTCACAACGAGGATCTTCCCCTCTTGGACGCGGCTCATGCGTCCGCCCTTCCGCCCAACGAGAGACATGCCTCGAGCACCTCGTCCACCCCGATCCAGTCCATGCAGACCCTGAGATCACAACCGCGAAAATAACACGGCACTTCACAACCGACGTCCTTGGTCAGGATCCTGAGCGGCGCATCGGTCACCGGACCCGTCCGGTCGGGCGAGGTTGGCCCGAAAAGACCCACGGTAGGCACCCTCTGCGTGGCGGCAAGATGGATCGGTCCCGAATCGTTGGTCAGGAGCAACTTGCTCCCTCGAAGCACCCAAGCCAGCTCCGACAACGACGTGCGGCCGCAGAGATCGAGCGCCCGCCCCGGGTCCCGTCCGGCGGCGATGGAAGCCACGAGCGGCCGCTCGGCATCCGTTCCGATATAGACGATCGCGCGCTCCGTACGCTCAAGGTACGCGGACGACCAGGCGCCGAAAGACCCGGCCGGCCAGCGCTTGAGGTCCCAGTTGCCCCCCGCGTGCACGGTGACGTACGGCCTGCCCGCGAGAGGAGCCAGCAAGCGCCCCGCCGAAGCTTCAGCGGCGGGTTCGGGGACAAAATCCATCGAACGGCCATCGGGGACCGCCCCCGCGGCCCGCGCGACCGCCAGATAGTGGTCGATACGGTGCGCGTCGGGCGCCGGGGTCCCCGCGCTGTCGGTCAGGAACAAGAGCTTGGAGGTGTTAGCGGGACCGACCCGCCGGCGGATGCCGCGCAAGGCCGCGCAAGCGGACTTGAGCGTCGAAGCGCCGAGGAAAACGACCCCCGCGTAACGCCGCCCGCCCATCAGCCGCCATAGGCCCCGTATCGATGACGGGCGGCTCCACCGCGGCTTATCGTCGTAGACGATCACGCGGTCGAGGTGAGGATTGTGCCGCAGGACCTCCTCACAGCGTTGCGGCACGGCACAGTCGATCCGGGCTTGGGGATAGGCCCTGCGGAGCGCTCGCAGCGAGGGTGTGGCGAAGAGCGTATCCCCGAGCCAGTTGGGCATCACCACCAGCAGGTCCGCGGTCGCTCCGGTGGCGGGCGCGCTCATCGGACTACGAGATGGCGATCCGGCGCTTGCCCAGATGATACAACCCGCTGACCTTGAGCCAGAAGTTGAAAAGGTTGGCGCCGGACTCCGAGACCTTGATCCGGTGCAGTCCGTACGGATTGCCGCGCGGACGCCCGTGATTGGTCGTGACGGCCCCCTCGTATCCGGCCAACTGGGCCAGCGCCGCGATACGGGAGTTGAACCCTCCGGCCGGATAGCTCAACAACGACACCGGGTGACCGAGCACTTCCTCCAGACGGGCCTTGGAACGCAACAGCTGATCCTCGATCTCGGCGTCGTTCTTGAGGCTGGGCAGGAACGCGTGGTCGGCGGTGTGACTGCCGATCTCGATGCCGGACTGGTCCAGGATCTTGAGGTCCTGCTCGCCGAGCCACCCTTCCTGTCCGATGTTGGAGGTGATCATGAAGATCGTAGCCGGGAAATCCATCTTGCGGAGCACCGGGAACGCATGATCGAAGTTGTCCAGGGTGCCGTCGTCGAACGTGATGACCACCGTCTTGCGCGGTATCGGACGGCCCTCCTTGTAGAGACGGACCGCCTCCGACAGCGGGATCACCCGGTACCCGTGGACCTTGAGGAATTCCATCTGCCGCTCGAAGACCTCCGGCGAGACGTGCACGCTCGAGCGGCCCTCGGCGGGCGGCCTGTCGATGATGTGGTACATGAGGATCGGCAGTTCGTAGTTCATCGACAGGACCCACCATAGGCCGGCCAATGCGGACAGCGTGAAGACCCAACCTCTCTTGCGGCGCATAAGGACCATCTCATACTCCCGCGGCCAGACGCTCCGCGTCCGACCGGCGTCCCTGAGGACCCCCCGCGAGCGACAGCACCGCCTCCAGGACCTCTTGCACACCGATCTTCTTCATGCACGCGTGTCCGATCGGGCAGCTGCGCAGATAACACGGACTGCAATGGACCTCTTTCCAGAAGACCTTGTACCGCTGCGGCGGCACGAGGTGGCGTTTGGGGTCGGTGGGACCGAAGAGCGCGACCACGGGGACGCCGAGACTGGAAGCGATGTGCATCGGAGCCGAATCGGAGCTCACGAAGACCTGACAGCGCCTCACCAGGGCCACCAACTCGGTCAGCGACGTGCGGCCCACGGCGTTGACCGGCTTGTTGCGCGTCAACTGCAGGAGTTGTTCGGCGATCGGCGCGTCCTCGGGCGCTCCCGTCAGGATCACCCGGATGTTGCGGCGCGCCAGCTCGTCGCACAGCCGGGCGAAGGAATCCACCGGCCACTGCTTGGTCGGCCACTTGACCGAGGACCCGGGGTTGATGCCGACGAGCATCTGACGGTCCGAGACCCATTGCGAAGTGAGGTACTCGTCGATCGCGGCGTCCTCTTCGGGCCGAGTCCACAGCTCGAGGTTCTTCTCGAGCGTCTCCACGCCAACGAGTTTGAGCACCTGGAACTGGTGCTCCAAAGGCGGCAGGGGGCCCGGAAAGGGTTTGGCGCGGCGATTGAGCAGGAAGGACGCTTTGCGGTTGTCGTGGCCCGCACGGATCCGCGCGCCGCTCAAGTACGCGAGCATGTGACTGGCCCGGTTGTTCTGCAGATCGACGACCATGTCATAATCTTCCTTCGCCAGCACGGCCGACATCTTGAGCAGGCCGGCCCACCGGCTGCCGCCGCGGTCCTCATAGACGATCACGTCGTCCACGTACGGACAATTACGGATGACCGCCCGCGCCTTGCGGCCGACGAGCACCGCGATCCAGGCCCCGGGATGCGCCTCGCGCAACGCCCGGATGGACGGAATGCTCAGGATGACATCGCCCACCGCGCTCATCTTGATCACGAGGATCCGCTTGCGGGCCAGGGTCTCGCGATAGACCTCGACGGTCCTGGAGAACATCAGGTCCAGACTGAACTCGCGTTCGACCTTGGCCCGGAGCGAAGCGGCCAGCCGGTCGGCCAACTCCCGGTCCTTGATGAGCCGCAGCACGGCATCGGCCAGCACGGTCGGATCGTCGGGGGGCACCAGCAGACCGTCCTTGCCGTCCTCGATGATGTCCAGAAGACCGCCCATGCGCGTGGCCACCACCGGCACGCCGCAGGCGCCCGCCTCGATGGCGACGCGGCCGAAGGCCTCTTCGCCGACCGATGGCGCCGCAAGCACGGTCATTTCCGTGAGGAGCTTCGGGATGTCATAGCGCGTGCCCATGAACTCCGTGCATGCCGACAGGCCCAGCTGGCGGGTCAACGAAACAAGGTCTTCCTTGTACTGGGGCTTCGGCGAATCCCCGATGATGCGGATGCGGATATTGGGATAGACGCGTGCCACGCGGGCCATGGCCTTGAGAAAGAGCGGGTGGCCCTTGATCGGCGTCAGCCGGCCGACCATTCCGATGACCACCGGAGCGTCCGCTGGAGGGGGTTGGCGCAGTGTGAACTCCTCGAGGTTGACCCCGCGATGGATCAGCCGGATCTTCTCGTGCGGGACGTTGAAATCGTCGCGCATGCGCTTACCGATGATATGACTGGCCGCGATCACGAGCTTGCCCCACCCCATCACGCGGCTCAAGAGGTGCTTGCTGTAAAAACCGTGGCACGTGGTGATGAAAGGCACCTGCGTGCGCCGGCTAACGAAGAACGCCACCAGGGCCGGCACGCGGCTGCGTGCGTGCATCACGTCCACCTTCTCCAGCTGGACGATCTTGGTGAGCGTGCGCACGGAGCGCCAGATGGACAGCGGGGATTTGGCGTGCACGGGCAGGCGGTAGTGCTTGACGCCCGCGGTCGTCAGGTCGTTGACCAGGGGACCGCCCGCGGACACGACGATGGCCGTGTGTCCGTTGCGGACCAGATACCGGGCCAGGTCGACGGTGCCGCGTTCGACGCCGCCGGAACGCAGTTCAGGCAGGATCTGCAGGATGATCACAACGCGGCCCTCGCGGCGGCCTCGATCTCCGGACGGTCAGGCTCTCCGGACCGACCGTCGGCGCCCATCCGGGAGAGCTCTTCCAGTCCCGCCTCCAGCCCGGAAGGTCCGGTGACGATCAGCGGGTATCGGCCCGAGAGGCCGTCCAAGAAGCGTTGGTGCTTGGCTTTGGGTCGATGGGTGTCCGAAACGTGCAGGGCCAGCACCGGCCGCCCGGCGCGGACGGCTTCAGAGATCATGGAGACGGACTCGGAGGTCACGACGATGCTATCGGCGGCGCCGAGGATACCGGGTACGGTTTCGGGTGGATTGTGTTCCGAGGCGATGACCAATAGCGGGCAGAGCTCCTTGTCGGAAAGACGTTTCTTGAGCGATTCGCAGGCCCAGGCCGGCGTCCGCCGCGACGTGGTGACCAGGAGCGCGCCTCCGCGGCGTTTGACGTGGCTCTTGAGCGCGTCGATCATGCGCTCGAGTCCCGGACGGTCCATCGCCGGACCGCCCTGTACGTCCCCGCCGATGAGCACACCGACCAGCGCCCGCCCCCCCAGGGCGAGCCGCTCACGCAACTCCCTGCCCGAACGTTCGACGTCGGACGGATCCAGGGCCGAAAGCGAGGCGAGGGTCCGGTAGACGTTGGAGCCGGAACTTATCTTATCATGCTGAGGGACGATGAGCGCCGCGAAAAGACGGCGCGGCAGCCCCGGATCCATCACGACCACGGACCGCGCCTGGCTCAGGCTTGACAGGTGAAGATTGCACAGCGCCAGCGAGGAGCCGGCGGAAACGACGATATCGGCGTGTGTCGCGGTGAGCTCGGCCGCGCTGGCCGGCTCGAGGGCCCACCGCAACAGAGCTCCACGAGCGGGCACGCGTCCACCGCACAGCCGGCCAAGCGCGGCACAGACCGCCCGCCGCCGTTCACTGCGATAGCGCACCTCGATCACCCGCGAGCGCACTGTCGTTTCGCCGGGCCACTCCTCGGCCCTGCGCCGGACGAGCTCTCTAACGAACCCCAGGGATTGGGACAAGTGCCCTGCCTTACCGTCGCTGAGCACGGCCACCTGACGGTCCGGGGTGGATTTCCAGCGGCGGTGCGCCCACAGCCACTGGTCCGGCGCGCGGCGCACGGCGGCTTCGAGGCCCTCGGCGAACCGGCTCAACAGCTGACGCTCGGCGGAGATCTCATCGGCACCCGGGGCGGGCGGGGCAAGCGCCGGACCGACCTCGATACGATGATGGTCATCGCCTTCCCTGAAGATGAAAACCGGATGGATGGGCGCGCCCGAACGCAGCGCGAAGGTCGCCACACCGGCGGGTGTGGAGGACAATCTGCCGAAGAAGCGCACGAACACGCCCCCCCTACCCCCGTCCTGATCGCTCAAGATGCCGACGATCCCGCCGTCCCGGAGGGTCCTCAGGATCTCCCGCACGCCGAAGCCCTTGTAGACGATACGGTTACCCTTGCTCTCGCGCAGACCGTTGAGAAAGGCGTCCGCCCGGGGATGTTTCTGCTTACGGGCCAAAGCGACCATCCGGTAGCCGAAGAGACTGCTGACGGTATTGAGGAGCTCCCAGTTGCCGAAATGAGCGGTCAGCAGGATGACGCCCTTGCCGCCCCCCAGGGACCTCTCGAGATGCTCGCGCCCCCTGACGGTCACGTGCTGGTGCAGGTAGCGCGCGTCCATTTCGGGGAAACGGAGCAGTTCGATCATGTTCATGCCGAGGTTCTCGAACGATCGCCGGGCGATGCGGCGGATCTCGGGTTCGGACAGCTGGCCCGCGTAGACGGAGCGGAGATTGCGGAGGGCGATGCGGCGGCGCTTGGACACGGACCAGACCAGACGGCCGAGAGCGCGGCCGAGGGCCAGCGCGCGGCCGTTGTCCAGACGACGGACCAGCGCGCGTGCCGCGCGGGCCAGACTAACGATTAAGACATCTTCTGACGAAGTCGTCCTCATCCTGGATCTGGAACTCGATCTGCAGCGCCCTGAAATGCAGACCCTTGAGAAAATCGTACTGCCTCAGCGCGGGCAGCAGGCGGAAGGAATCCTTTTCGGTGGTGACGACGTCCGAACAACCGAGCTCACGGCAATGCGCGGCGAAATCCGTCAGCTCCTCCCGGGTGAACTCATGATGATCGTCGAAGCGCGCCGCCAGGGCGATCTCGGCGCCGAGGGACTCGACGGTCTTCTCGAAGGAGTACGGATCGGCGATGGCGGAGATGACCGCCACCTTGCGGCCGCGAACCTCATGCAACCCGCCGACGCGTTCCTGCTGCAGGTCCGCGAACTGCACGGGACGATGGACCGCCTCATAGATCGCGGCCTTGGGCTTGATCTGCTCGATCTTCTGCCGGATCCAGGCGACGTTCTTGGAGCCGATGTTGCTCTTGGTGAGGATGAACACATCCGCGCGCGCCAGACTCGACAGCGGCTCGCGCAACGTCCCGTCGGGGATAAGGCCTCCGGGGCCGAAGGGCTGTGTCGAGTTGATGTTGACCACATCCAGGTCGCGGTGCAGGCGAAGGTGCTGGAACCCGTCGTCGAGGATCAGGTACTGCGCGCCATGCTTCTCCACGGCCTCCCGGGCGGTCTTGACCCTGTCGCGGCCGACCAGGAGCGGGATGTCCTGGAGCTTCTTGCGCATCTCCTGGACCTCGTCGTCGCCGTAGCCCCGCGTCAGCACCGCGACCTTGCGGCCGTAATGCGCGGTCATTTCCTGAGCGAGCTTGATCACCAGCGGGGTCTTGCCCGTTCCTCCCCAGGTGATATTGCCGACGCTGATCACGCGCGCCTGGACCTTGCGGATGCGGAACGGCAGGATACGGTAGCTCCACTGACTGAGGCGCACGACCAGACCATACAACCACGCCAATAGCGAGGCGAACCTCTTTTTCATCGTGACACTCTTCCTTTATCCAGCGGTTGATCGACGCCTGCGCGGGCCCCGGCCCCGAACGCCAGGATGCTCTCGACCGTGCGGTCGAGAGCGCCTTTTTGGGCTCGGACCAGGTCCGAGGCGCGCCGGCCCATCTCTTGCCGCGCCGCGGGGTCCTGGACCAGACGCAGGACCTCGCGCTCGAGCTCCGCAGCGTCGGCGACCTGGATCGCGGCGCCCGCACGCAAAAAATCCCCGGCGACCGTCTTGAAATTGACCATCGAGGGGCCGAACAGCACGGCTTTCCCGTAACTGGCCGGTTCGATCGGATTGTGCCCTCCGACCGGCACCAGACTGCCCCCGACAAAAACGACGTCCGCGGCCGGATACAGAGCCCCGAGGACGCCCATGCGATCGACGATGAGCGGCCGCCCGGGATCGGGCCGGCGCTCGGAGAACAGCGTGTGTCCTCCGCAGCTCCGGTCGGCGACCCGCGCGACCGCGGACAAGCGCTCCGGATGACGGGGCGCTACGGCCATTTGAAAGCACGGATATTGTGCCTTGAGACGGCCATACATTTCAAAAAGAATCTGCTCCTCCCCTTCATGGGTGCTGGCCGCCAGGAGCAGGTACGCGTCGGACCTGCGGTAGGCCGTCATCCGCTCGGACCATTCCGCCCCGGGGTCCGTCGGGGCCCAGTCGTATTTGAGATTGCCCGTCACGCGGACGGCCCCGGGACGGGCTCCGATCCCGATATAGCGCGCCGCCATCTCCTGGCTCTGCGCGCAGATGAGCTCGACCTGCGCCAGGACCGGAGCGAGCCAGCGCCGGACCTTGCGGTACCCCGGCAGGGCCTTGTCCGACAACCGTGCGTTGACGATGCAGACCGGCGCGCCCGCCCGACGCACACCGCGGATGAGCTCGGGCCAGATCTCCGTCTCGAGCAGCACCAGCGCGTGCGGCCGCCAGCCCTCGAGGAAACGTCCGACCGAACCGCCGAGGTCCACTGGGCAGTAGCAGACGAGATCGCCTGCTTTCTTGGATCTCTCAGCGACCTCCCGCCCGGTCACCGTCGTGACCGTGTACAAGCGCCGCAGATCGGGCCTCAGACGGCCCAGCGCTTCTCCGAGTCGGAACGCCAACGCCACCTCTCCCACCGAGACCGCGTGGATCCAGACGGTGGGACGACCGTCCCTCAGCGCTCTGGCCAGCGCCTCATCCGGCCGACCGAGCCGTTCCCGAAGACCGCGGCTCAACTTGCCCTTGCGAACCAGGGTCGGCAGACTGACGATGACATAGAGCGCCATCGCCACGGCATACACCGCGCGGGCCGCCGTCCCCCACCCGGCGCTCGCGCGATCAGGCGCGGGGATGGGCTTTGTCATAAGCTTCTTTGAGACGCTGCGTGGATACATGCGTGTAGATCTGTGTCGTCGACAGGTTCTCGTGCCCGAGCAGTTCCTGCACCGAACGCAGATCGGCGCCCCGGTCGAGCAGATGGGTGGCGAACGAGTGTCTCAGCGTGTGCGGTGTGATACCCGTGCGCTGGCAGACCGCGCGGACATAGCGGTCCAGGATGCGCCGGACACTGCGGGGGGTCAGGCGGCCCCCCAGGCCGTTCGG
This sequence comes from Candidatus Omnitrophota bacterium, assembly GCA_022072175.1. GTDB lineage: Bacteria > Omnitrophota > Gorgyraeia > 2-02-FULL-51-18 > 2-02-FULL-51-18 > JAJVIE01. The sequence goes on from JAJVIE010000003.1 coordinate 823,045, forward strand.
CGACCGGCTGACGAACAGCGCCCGTTCCTTGGGAGCGGCCTCCCGCACGGCAAGATAATCCCGCAGGGCCCGCGAGGCGGCGCTCCCCAGGTGGCACAGACGTTCCTTGGACCCCTTGCCCATCACGCGGCAGACGCCGCCGATCAGATCGACCGTATCGGTGTTGAGCCCTGTCAGTTCGGAGACGCGCATGCCGGTCGAATACAACGTCTCGAGGATCGCTCGATCGCGCAGGCCCTCGGGATCGCGGGCCGGGGCCTCGAGCAGTTTGAGCGCCTCGGCCTCCGACAACACCGTCGGCAGGGACCTCTCGAGCTTGGGAGACCTCAGGCGCGTCATCGGGTTCTTGTCGACGAGCTCTTCACGCACGAGGTAGCGGTAGAACGTTCTCAGACAGGCCATCCGTCGGGCCATCGTCCGCTTGGACAGTCCCGCGTTCTTGAGCTGGGCCAGATATCCGCGCAGCTGGTCGGTGCTCACCGCGGCCGGAGCGGTCCTGAGCGCGCCATGGAAGTGCCGCAAGTCCTGTTCATAGGCGGAGCAGGTGTGGGCCGAGTAGTTCTTCTCGACCTTCAGATAACGCAGAAAGCGCCCCAGCTCCTTGTCCACGCGGGGTCAGGGACCCGTCGGGGCGTCGGTGGTGTTGTCGCCTGGGAGCACTTCCGAAGCGCCGGCGGCACCCGGAGCGGCGGGCAGCTTGTTGGAAATGTGCGTACACTCGGGATAGCGGGTACAGCCGAAGAACGGCCGGCCTCGCCCCGACCGGGCGCGCCTCTCGACGAGCTTGCCTTGCCCGCAGGTGGGACAGGCCACGTCCGTCGAGATGGAGCGTGCGGCGCGGCACTCGGGCCATCCGCTGCAGCTGAGGAAACGCCCGCGCCGCCCCCATTTGATCACCATGGGTTTGCCGCAGGCCGCGCAGATCTCGTCGGTCGGCTGGCTTTCGCGCTTCACCGAGGTCATCTGGTCCTTGGCGAGGTCCACCTGCCCCTTGAAGACCTCGTAGAACTCCTTCACCACGTCCACCCAGGTCATCTCGCCCTCTTCGATACGGTCGAGTTCTTCCTCCATGTTGGCGGTGAACTCGAAATCCATGACCTTCTCGAAATGACCCACCAGCAGGTCCGTCACCGTGAATCCGAGCTCCGTCGGCACGAGCGCTCCGCCGTCCCGCCTGACGTAATCACGGGCGGTGAGCGTCTGGATGATGGGCGCGTACGTCGAGGGTCGGCCGATGCCGCGCTCCTCGAGCGCCTTGACCAGAGAGGCGTCCGTATAGCGGGCCGGCGGCTTGGTGAAGTGCTGCTCGGGCCTCAGCTCGATCAGACGCAACTTCTCGCCGACCGCCAACGCGGGCAAGGGATTGTCCTTCTCCTCGTCACGCCCGGCCGCCGCGAAGAATCCCGCGAAGATCACACGGCTGCCGGTGGCCTTGAACACGCATCGGCCGCAGCGCACCTCGACGGACTCCTGGGAGATCTGCGCGTCGGTCATCTGGGAAGCGACGGCCTGGCTCCAGATGAGGCGGTAGAGCTTGTGCTGGTCGGGGGTCAGATAACCCTGCATGTCCTCGGGGCGGCGGGACACCGATGTGGGACGGATCGCTTCGTGGGCTTCCTGCGCTTGCTTCTTGGCCTTATAGACATTGGGCTTCTCGGGCAGATAGGCCTCTCCGAAGCGGGTCTGGATGTACTCACGGATCTCCCGCACGGCCTGGTCGGAGATACGCACCGAATCGGTACGCATGTAGGTGATCAGACCGACACTTCCCTCCTCACCCACATCGACGCCCTCGTACAGCGTCTGGGCCACTTTCATGGTCTTGGAGGCGGGGAAGCGGAGCTGGTTGTAAGCGGCCTGCTGGAGCTTGCTGGTCGTGAACGGCGCTGTCGCGTGGCGGCGCTTCTCCTGCTTCTTGAGGTCCGAGACGACGTACTCGCCGTCCCGGCACTCTTCGGCCAGCCTGCGGGCGGTGTCGCCGTCCTTGAGCTCGGCCTTGTCCTCCGCGATCCGCTCGAGCTTGGCCGCGATGACGGTACTGTCCCCTTTGAGCTTGGCGAGATCGGCCTCAACGGACCAGTACTCCTCGGGCTTGAACGCCCGGATCTCGCGCTCGCGGTCGACGATGATGCGCAGGGCCACGGACTGCACCCGTCCCGCCGACAGGCCGCGCCCGACCTTCTGCCACAACAGCGGACTCAGCGAGTAGCCGACCAGGCGGTCGAGCACGCGGCGGGCCTGTTGGGCCCCGACGAGGTTCATGTCGATCTTGCCCGGATGCTTGAAAGCCTCCCGGACCGCTTCCTTGGTGATCTCGTTGAAGACCACGCGCGCGACGTGCTTGCCCTGCCCCAACTCCTTCTGCAGGTGCCAGCTGATGGCTTCCCCCTCACGGTCAGGGTCGCACGCCAGATAGATATTGTCCTTGTCCTTGGCCTTTTTCTTGAGTTCAGTGAGCGTCTTCTTGCGGTCCTTGACGACGATGTAACGGGGTTCGAACCCGTTCTCGACGTCGATACCCATCTGGCTCCGGGGCAGATCGATGACATGGCCCATCGACGCTGCGAGCTCGAAATCCGGGCCGAGGTATTTCTGGATGGTCTTGCACTTGGCGGGAGACTCGACGATGACCAGCGACTTTCCGGTCTTGGCCTTGACCTTGGCCGGCGCGCCGCCCCCGACGAAGCGGACCACCTCCACCTCGTCGCCGGCCGTCAGCCGCGTCGCTCCGAGCTCGGCGCGGGGTACCAGCGTCAGGTTGCGTTCCACGGCGACCTTGAGCGGCTCGATGCCGAGCGCCGCAAGAAGTTCACCGAGGGTCTGACCCTCAGCGATATCGCGGGGCTCTCCGTTGAGGCGGATGCGGATCGTCCCCTGGCTTTGGGAGCTCATGAGATCTTCTCCTCGTATCTTTTGCCGGGCAGTTCCCTCAGGAGCCCCCGGACCGTCAACAACGACAAGGCCCGCGCGACGCTCGGAGCGCCCAGACCGGTGCGCTCGGCGATCTCGTCCAAGGAGGCGCCCTCACGCGCTTCGGTGTAGACCCGCAGCATCGTCTCGTCCTCCGGCGGCGCGGCGGCGATGAGCGACGGTCGCGCCTGGACCAGCTTCTCCCCCAACCCCAAGTCCCTCACCAGCTCGGCCGCCGACACCACGGGGCGCGCGCCCTGACGGATCAGCCGGTTGGTCCCCTCGGAGGCCGGAGAGTCGATATTGCCGGGGACCGCGTACACATCGCGGCCCTGCTCGAGAGCCGAATCCACGGTATTGAGAGCTCCGCTCTTGGCTCCGGCCTCCGCGACCACGACCGCCGAGGCCAGGGCGCTGATGAGCCGGTTGCGCATCGGAAAGGACTGCGGTGTCGCCGGCGCTCTCAAGGCCCGCTCCGAGATCAGCGCTCCGCCGGCGGCCACGATACGCTCGGCCAGCCCCAGGTTCTCCTGAGGGTAGACCTCGAGCACGCCTCCGCCAAGCACCGCCCAGGTCACCGCTCCCGCGTCCAGAGCGCCCTCATGGGCAGCGGTGTCGATGCCGCGGGCAAGACCGCTGACGATCACACACCCGCACGTTCCGAGAGCCGCCGCCAACCCGCGCGCGGTCTTCGAGCCGTACCGGGTCGCTTTGCGAGAACCGACGATGGCGACCGCCGGAGCTGTCGTCACGGCCGGTAGTCGGCCGATCACCCGCAACACCGCCGGCGGGTCATGGATCGCTTTCAGCGCTTCCGGGTAAGCTTCGTCCCACAACGGCAGCAGAGCGACCCCCGCCCGCCGGGCTTCTTCGATCTCACGGCGGGCTCCTTCGAGGGCCGAGCCCACGTCAAAAACGCTCCAATCGATGGCCGACAGCTCAGGCACACGGCCCAGCCGGACCGGATCCTCGCCGAGCGCTTCGCGCTCGTCGCCATAAGTGCGCACGAGCGCCGCGTAGGCCCGCGCGCCCAGACCCGGCACACGATCGAAGGCCAACGTCGCCTCCAGACGGTCCGGGACGGTGATCGGGAGCGACGAGCGCATCAACGCCGCCCCCCTCTCAGGAGACCCTCGATCTCGCGGGCCACCTGCAAGGGCGTGCGGCCGTCGGTTCGCACCTGCGCGTCCGCCTGCTGATAGTAGGGCGCCCGCGCGGCCATGAGCCGACGCACTTCCTCGAGCAGATCGGGTTTGTTGGCCAGGAGCGGACGGTGCTTGGAGGAGCGCACCCGCTGATAGACGGTCTCGGGGGTCGCCTGGAGGGAGATGATCCGGCCCGTGGCGCGAAGAGCCCCGAGGTTCTCGGGATCCACGACGGCACCGCCTCCGGTGGTGATCACCGCGCCCTTTTCGGCGGAAGCCCGTCGGATCGCTTCTTTTTCGAGGCGTCTGAAATGAGGCTCGCCATCAGCGGCGAAGATCTCGCTGATGCGCCTGCCCTCGGTCCGCTCGATGAGATCATCGACGTCGATGAGCCGCAGGCGCAGACGGCGCGCGAGGATGCGTCCGACGCTGGATTTGCCCGTACCCATGAACCCGACCAGGACGACGTTCTCCGCGCCCGGCGTCGGCATCAAAGCTCTTGGAGCCCCTTGAGGTAGGCGTCGTGGTTGCGGCGCGTCTCCGCAAGGCTGTCGCCGCCGAACTTCTCGAGATACGCCGCGGCGAGCTCAAAAGCCACCATCGCCTCACCCACGACCCCGCAGGCCGGGACGGCCGTCACGTCGGAACGCTCGATGGTCCCGACGTCGGGCTTCTTGGTGTCGATGTTCACGGACGGCAGCGGCTCCATGAGCGTGGCGTACGGCTTGGTCGCGGCACGCAGCACCAGGAGCTCTCCGTTGGTGACCCCGCCCTCGAACCCTCCGGCCCGGTTGGTGTTGCGATAGTACCCGCGCTGCGGCGAATAATGGATGGGATCGTGCACGTCCTTGCCAGGTTTGCGCGAAACGTCAAAACCCATACCGACCTCCACGCCTTTGACGGCCTGGATCGACATGAGCGCGGCGCAGAGCTTGGCGGTCAAGCGGCGGTCGTAATGAACGAAGCTCCCGAGACCCGGCGGTACGCCCTTGACGACGATCTCGAAGATGCCGCCGATGGTGTCCTTGGTCTGCCGGGCTTCATCCACCTTGGCCATCATGCGGCGGGTCGCCTCGGGATCGGCGCAATGCATCGGCGAGGCCTTGGAGCGGTCCCGGATCTCCTCGAACGTCAGGCCCGTGGGATCGAAGGTCTGGCCTCCGATGCTCACCACATGACTGATCAGCTCGACACCGAACTGCCGCAAGAAGGCCTTGCAGACCCCTCCGACGGCCACGCGGGCCGTCGTCTCGCGGGCGCTGGCCCTCTCGAGGATGTCACGCACGTCCTTGCGCCCGTACTTCAGCACCCCCACCAGGTCGGCGTGCCCCGGCCGCGGCCGCTTGACCACCGGCAGTTCATTGATCTTGAAATCCTTGTTGGTGATGGAGAGCGCGATGGGGCCGCCGAGCGTCTCTTCCCAGCGAACGCCCGAGAGGATCTCGACCTTGTCGGTCTCGATCGTCATGCGTCCGCCCCGGCCATAGCCCTCTTGGCGCCGGGCAAGTTCGGCGTCCACATCGGCGTTCTTGAGCGGAAGCCCGGCGACCATACCCTCGAGGATGGCGACAAGGGCTTTGCCGTGCGACTCACCGCTGGTCAAAAATCTCAGCATCGTATTTTTCCTCTTAACCCAAACCTATCATCTGTATATACCACCGGATGGAGCTTTGTCCAAAAAAAATGTACAAAACCGCCCCCAGAGCCAGGTATGGGCCGAACGGGATCCGCTCCTCGCCGGTCGTCCAGCGGAGCGTCAATCCCGCGATGGCGCCGGTAAAGGAAGATGCCAACACCGTCCACAACACACCCTGCCAGCCGATGACGGCTCCGATCATCGCCAGGAGCTTGACGTCGCCTCCGCCCATCGCTTCTTTCTTGAGGATCTTCTCCGCCAAGGTCCCCGCCAGGTACAGGAACCCCCCTCCGGCCAAGAGGCCGGCCAACGACGCCAGAGCCCCGCCCCACCACACCTCGGATCCGTGCAGCGAGGGCCACACGGTCGAGACGATCAGGCCGATCACCATACCGGGCAGCGTGATCTCATCGGGGATGATCTGGTATCTCATGTCGATGACGGTCTCCACCAACAGGGCCAGCGCCATCGACAGATACACGACACCCGCCGGCGTCAGGCCGAACGTCGTGTAGAAGAGCGCGAACAGCGCCGCTCCGGCCAACTCGACGGCAGGGTACACCCAGGAGATCCCGGCGCGGCAGTCGCGGCAACGTCCCCGGAGCAGAACGTAGCTCAGCACGGGAATGTTGTCATGCCAACGGATGGGTTTTTTGCAAGCGACGCAGTGCGATGCCGGGAAGACGATCGAGCGGTCCTCGGGCAGACGGACGATGCAAACGTTGAGGAAGCTCCCGACGCAGGCCCCGAGAAGAGCCGCGAGGATCACCTCCGCCATGGCGCGAGGATCTCCATCATACGCTCACGCACGCCGTCCTGACGTCCGGTCCATAGACCGTAGGCGAGCGCGGCTTGAGAGGCGAGCATCCCGATGCCGTTGGCGCGTTCCAGACCAAGCGCCGCGGCTTGCTTCAAAAGAGGTGTTTGGGCCGGGGCGTAGACCAGATCGTAGACCTTGGGGTGTCCGCCCAACCGCTTGAGGTCCACCGGGAGCGAGTCGCCCGGCTTCATGCCCAGCGAGGTCGTGTTGACCACCAGGTCCAACCGCTCCCCTTGCAACTCCTCGATGGACGATACCGCTTCGATGTCGGTCTCCGGAAAATACCCGGCCAGATACTCGGCCAACCCGTGGGCGCGGTCAGGCGTGCGGTTCAGGATATGGAGCTGTCCGGCGCCGGCGGCGGCCATCGCCGCGGCCACACCGCGCCCCGAACCGCCGGCGCCGAGCATGAGGACCGCGCGTGAGCGGATATCCATGCCCAGGTCCAGACGCAGCGACTGAAGGAACCCCGCGCCGTCGGTATTGTATCCGTACAATCGCCCGTCACGGTTGACGATGGTGTTGATCGCCCCGATACAGCGGTCGACGTCCTCGGGGATCTCGTCGAGGTATTGCAGGACCTGTTCCTTGTGCGGGATGGTGATGTTGGCGCCGCGCATGCCCATAGAGCGCATCGCCTCCACGGCCAGGCCCAATCGGGAGCGCTCCACCCGGAACGCCAGATAGACGGCGTTGATCCCCTGCTCCCCGAAGATCGTGTTATGGATGAGCGGCGACAGCGAGTGCTCGACAGGGTCCCCGAAGATGCCGTAGAGAGCCGTCGTAGCGTCGATGCGGTGCGGGCGCGGACCGCCCGCAGAGGAGTTGTCCGCGCCGCCCGACATCAGACGCCGTAGGCCGTCCGGCCTTTGCGGGCCGGACCGCTGTGAGCGATCTTGTTGAGCGCGTCGAGGTAGGCCTTGACGCTGGCCTCGACGACGTCGGTGCTGAGCCCGAGACCCGTGACGGGCTTACCGTCGGGACCCTGGACCTTCACCGTGACCTCACCCTGCGCGTCCTTACCCACCGTCACCGAGCGGATCTGGTAGTCGAGGAGCTTGGTCCGCACCTTGAGCAGGCGGTCGAGCGTCTTGTAGCAGGCGTCCACGGGACCACTGCCGGTCCCGGAGGCCGTGAGGGTCTTGCCCCGGACCTTGAGCTTGAGCTGGACCTGGGGCTTCTTGGAGCTGTCCAGGGACGCGCTCCAGGCCACGAGCTGATAGGCGCTGGGGACGCTGACCAGGCGGTTCTCCAGCAACGCCACCAGGTCGTCGTCGAACACCTCTTTCTTGCGGTCGGCCAGCACCTTGAAATCCGCGAACACGCGGTCCAGCTCCTTCTCATCGAGCTTGTAACCGAGCTTGTTGAGCCGCACCTCGAGCGCGTGCCGGCCCGAATGCTTGCCCAGCACCAACTGCGTCTCCCCGAAGCCCACGTCCTCGGGCCTCATGATCTCGTAGGTCTTGCGGAGCTTAAGAAGACCGTCCTGGTGGATGCCCGACTCGTGCGTGAACGCGTTGCGGCCGACGACCGCCTTGTTGGGCTGGACGACGAACCCCGTCAGCGCGCTCACCAGACGGCTGGCCTTGCAGATCTCCTTCTTGTTCACCGACGTGTACAACCCGCCGAAGATGTCCGGACGGGTGTCCAGCGCCATCACGACCTCCTCGAGCGCCGCGTTGCCGGCGCGCTCGCCGATGCCGTTGACGGTGCACTCGATCTGCCGCGCTCCGGCGCGTACCGCCGCCAGGGAGTTGGCCACGGCCAGGCCCAGGTCGTTGTGGCAGTGCACCGAGATCACGGCTCTGTCGATGTTGCGCACGTTGGCGAACAGCGTCTTGATGAGGGCCTCGAACTCGAACGGCGTCGTATAACCGACGGTGTCGGGAATGTTGATGACGGACGCTCCGGCGTCGATGACCGCCTCCACCACCTCGCACAGGAAGTCCGGCTCCGTCCGCGAAGCATCCTCGGGCGAGAACTCCACCTGCTCGATGCGCTCGCGCGCATAGCGCACGGAGGAGGTGGCGATGCGGACGATCTCCTCCTTGGCCTTGTTGAGCTTGTGCTTGCGGTGGATCTCGGAGGTCGCGATGAACACGTGCAGGCGGGAACGCTTGGCGGGCTTCAGCGCCTCCAGGGCCGTGTCCATGTCCTTCTGGACCGCCCGGGCGAGCGCGCAGATGACCGGGCCCCGGACCTCGCGGGCGATGCGCTTGACGGCCGCCGCGTCGCCGGGCGAGGTGATCGGAAAACCGGCCTCGATGATGTCGACGCCCAGGTCCGCCAGCTGCTTGGCGACCTCGAGCTTGCTCTTTTCGTCCATGCTGGCGCCCGGACATTGCTCGCCGTCACGCAGCGTGGTGTCGAAGATGTGGATCTTCTTCTTGTCGTCCATGTGGACTACCTCCCCAATGAGTGGATGAAAGGACCTGTCAACGCGTTGAGAAAAGATGCTCCGCCCGCCGCCGGCAGGCAAGTCGCTGGAGGAGCATCGCGTTGATCGGGGTCCTTCGGATCCTCATCGGTTCTTTACATCCACCTCATCATGGAACGCAGCTTGGTGCCCACGCGCTCGATCGCGTGGTCGTCGTCGGCGTGGCGCAGTTTCTCGAAGCGGCGCTTGCCGGCGTGATAGTCTGACAGGAACTCCTTGGCGAACTTGCCCTTGCGGATCTCGGCCAGGACCTTCTGCATCTCCTTACGGGCGTTCTTGCCCACGATGCGCGGACCGCGCGTCAGGTCACCGAACTCCGCTGTGTCCGACACTCTCTTGCGCATTCCCTGGATGCCCTGCGCGTAGATCAGGTCGGTGATCAGCTTGAGCTCGTGCAGGCACTCGAAGTAGGCGATCTCGGGTTGATAGCCGGCTTTGACCAGCGTCTCGAACCCGGCCTTGACCAGCGCGCTCACACCGCCGCACAGCACGGTCTGCTCGCCGAAGAGGTCCGTCTCGGTCTCCTCTCGGAACGTCGTCTCGATGACGCCCGCGCGGGTGCCGCCGAGCGCCTTGGCGTACGCCAGCGCGATCTTCTTACAGCTCTTGGTGGCGTCCTGGTAGACCGCGATCAGGCAGGGCACGCCCTTGCCCTCTTCGTACTGACGGCGCACCAGTGAACCGGGCCCCTTGGGGGCGACCATGAACACGTCGACATCCTTGGGCGGGACGATCTGCTTGAAATGGATGTTGAAACCGTGCGAGAACGCCAGCGCCTTTCCCTTGGTCAGGTACGGGGCGACCGAGCGGCGGTAGATCTCCGCCTGGAGCGGGTCCTGCGCCAGGATGATGATGACGTCGGCCTTCTGCGCGGCCTCGTCGGCGCTGACGGGCTTGAACCCGTCCCGCAGGGCCTGGTCGTAGTTCGGGCCGCCCGGCCTCTGGGCGATGATGACCTTCACGCCGCTGTCGCGCAGGTTGAGCGCCTGGCCGCGGCCCTGGATGCCGTAGCCGATGACGGCGACCGTCCTCGAGGTGATCTGCTTGAGGTCGGCGTCCTTGTCGTAGTAGATCTTGGCCATGTGCTGCTCCTTGTTAATCCTTGGTTTTCTTGGACAGCGCGACCGCTCCGGTCTGCGCGATCTCGACGATGCCCAACTGTCTCAGGGCCTCGAACAACTTCTTGCGGTTCTCGCGCGTCTCGGTGCAGACGAGCGTGAAGATCTTGGGTCCGTCGTCCACGATGGAGAGCGAGAACTGACGCGCCAGTTCGTCCACGCTCTTGCGGACGGCCGGTTGATTGCGCAGCTTGACCAGCATCAGCTCGCGATCGATGAACTCCTCCTCCGTCAGGTCCTGGACCTTGATGACGTCGATGAGCTTATTGAGCTGCTTCTTGATCTGCTCGATGGTCCGCGCGTCCCCGTGCGATACGAGCGTGATGCGCGAGATCGTCGCGTCCTCGGTCTCGCCTACGGCCAGCGAGTCGATGTTGAAGCCCCGGGCCGAGAAGAGGCCGACGACGTGCGAAAGCACGCCGGAGCGGTTCTCCACCAGCACCGAGAGGATACGTTCTTGGATCGGGGTCGGATCGTGTTGTGCCATTGTCGCGGTTTCTCCGTGCGGTCCTGGATCAGGCCATGTCGATGAGCTGCTCGAGCGACTTGCCCGAGGGGATCATCGGGAACACGTTCTCCTCCTCCACGACCATGAAGTCGATGAGGCAGGGGCGGTCCTTGATGCTCTGGGCGAAACGGATGGCCTCGTCGACCTCCGACTTGCGCGTCACGCGGACACCCTCGGCGCCATAGGCCTTGGCCAGCGCGACGAAGTCCGGGTTGCCGCCCATCTCGGAGGACGAATAGCGGTGGTTATAGAACATCTCCTGCCACTGGCGCACCATGCCCAGGAAGTTGTTGTTGATGACCGCGATCTTGACCGGCAGCTTGTTGTAGACCGCCGTGGCCATCTCCTGGATGTTCATCTGGAAGGACCCGTCGCCGGTGATGCACACCGTGGTCCGGTCCGGAAAAGCGAACTGCGCCCCGATGGCCGCCGGGAACCCGTAACCCATCGTCCCCAGACCGCCGCTGGTGAGGAACTGGTTGGGTCCGCTCAGCTTGTAGTACTGGGCCGCCCACATCTGGTGCTGACCGACGTCGGTCGAGACGATCGCGTCACTGCCCAGGATCTCGCACAGCCGCTGGATCGCGTACTGCGGGCGCACGACCTCCGGGTCGTCCTTGAAGCGAAGCGGGCTTTCGGCCATCCAACCCTTGATCTCGCTCCACCAATCGGCGATATCGAGCTTGCCGACCTGCTTGTTGAGTTCCTGCAGGACCTGCTTGACGTCGCCGACGATAGGAACGTCGACCTTCACGTTCTTGGCGATGGCCGACGGATCCACGTCGATATGCACGATCTTCGCGTACGGACAGAACTTGGAGAGGTCCCCGGTGACACGGTCGTCGAAACGCGCCCCGATCGCGATCAGCGTGTCGCAGAAGTTGACCGCCTTGTTCGCGTACACGGTGCCGTGCATGCCCAGCATCCCCAGGAACAGCGGGTGCGTACCCGGCACGCCGCCCAGTCCCATGAGCGTGTTGGTGCACGGGGCTCCGGTCTTCTCGACGAGCTCGATCAGCTCCCGCGCGGCGCCGGAGATGATGACGCCGCCGCCCGTGTAGATCACGGGCTTCTTGGCGTCCATGATCATCTTGGCGGCCTTCTTGATCTGCCCCGGGTGGCCTTCGACCGTGGGCTTGAACCCGCGGATGCTCACAGTGTCGGGGTAGGTGAAGTCGACCTCCTGCAAGCTGACGTCGGACGGCAGATCGATGAGCACCGGACCCGGACGGCCGTGCGTGGCCAGATAGAACGCCTCTTTGATGACGCGCGGCAGGTCCTTGGCGTCCTTGACCAGGTAATTGTGCTTCGTGATCGGGCGCGTGATGCCGGTGACGTCCGCCTCTTGAAAAGCGTCGTTGCCGATCAGATAGCTGCGCACCTGGCCGGTGATGATGACCAGGGGGATCGAGTCCATGTAGGCGTCAGCGATGCCCGTGACCGTGTTCGTCGCTCCGGGGCCGGAGGTCGCGATCACCACTCCCGGACGGCCGGTCGAACGCGCGTAGCCCTCGGCCATGTGCACCGCGCCCTGCTCGTGCCGGACGAGGATGACCTTGAACTTCGCGTCGTACAACGCGTCGAAGAGCGGCAGGCAGGCGCCGCCGGGCAGGCCGAATACGTACTCGACGCCCTCGCGCGAGAACGCTTCCACGACCGCCTTTGCACCCGTCATCTTCGCCATATCCGACCTCCCATTGACGTCCGGCTCTAGACCAAAAAAGCCCCTGCAGGGGCTCTCTCAACGAAAGGGGTAATTATATAGCAGGCAGGGAGCCTTGTCCAAGCCAAAAACAGGCCCTTGCGGTACCGTCCGTCAGCGGATGTTCTTGTAGATACGGGGGATACGGGCGCTCAACCCGCACTGCACTTCGTAGGGGATGGTCCCGGCCCATCGCGCCAGCTCCTCGGCGCCGATCCTCTCCCTTCCCTGGCGGCCCAGGAGCACCACCTCCTGCCAGCGCCGGACCGCTTTGAGGTGACCGACGTCCACGAGGATCTGGTCCATCGTCACGCGCCCCACCACGGGACAGCGGCGGCCGCCGATGAGCACGCTGGCCTTGTTCGACCAGGCCACACGATAACCATGGCTGTAACCGACGGGCAGCGCCGCGATCCGCGTGGCCCGTCTCACCCGGTGCGTGCCGCCATAACTCAATGTGCGGCCCGGACCGACGCTCTTGATCGAGGCCACGCGCGTCTTCCAGGTCGCGACCGGTCTGTACTCCCGGGAAAGGCCTCGCCCCATCGGATCGATCCCGTGCAGCACCAGACCCGGACGCACCACGTCCAGCCGGAGCGCCGCGAAACGCAGCGAGCCGGCGCTGTTGGCGGCATGGAGAAGTTTGGGTTTCAAACCCCAGCACGCGGCCCTCGCCAGCGCCCTGCGGTAGCGCCACAACTGCACGGTGGTCGGCCTCTCATCGGCGGCATCCGCGTGCGACAGATGCGTGTAGATCCCCTCCACCTCGATCCGTCCGGCGGCGGCCCGAACGGCCGCGAACAGCGCGTCACAGTCCTCGTGCCACACGCCGAGCCGCCCCATACCCGTATCGATCTTGAGATGCGCGATCGCCCGGCCGTGGCGGGCGGCGCGGGCGGCCTGCCGCACATCTTCGGGGCTCGACAGCGTCAGGCGCACACGCGCCCTCACGAGGCCGGGCAGCGCCGAGGGGTGCACACAGCCGAGCACCAGGATCGTCGCGCGCGGCAGGACGCCGCGCAGCGCCAGAGCCTCCTGCGCGCTGGCCACGCCATAGGCGCGCACGCCTTCTCTCCACAACCGCCTGGCGACGGCGGGCATCCCCAGTCCGTACGCGTCGTCCTTGATGATCGCCATGATGGCCGAACCGGCGTGCCTGAGACCGCGGCGGAACGCACGCACGTTGCGCGCCAAGCTCGCCAGGTCCACCTCGATCCAGACGGACGGACCGATCATCGTGATCCTCCGGCCAGGGACGACAGCGTGCGCCGGGCGCTGCCACCGAGGGTGACGTTGCAATCCTTGGCCAGTACGTACAACGGCACGACGGGCTTCCGTTCTCGAGAGAGCGCGGCTTTCGAAGCCGCCCGGGCCACTCCGCGCGCCAGCCGCGACAGCGCGGCGTCCGCTCCTCGCGGCGAACCCCACTCCGGGGCCGGAGTTCCGACCCACAGACGGGACACGCCCTCGACCGGACCCGCCGCATCCCGGGTCTCGAGGACCGGGCGTGACGGACGACCGCGGACACCGATACGACAGACGTACGCCCGACCGCGGCGCGCGTCGGCCAGCACCTCCATGGGTCTGACGCACCCTTCGGCCCACCAGGCCGCCTCGAGCGAAGAGATCCCGACAACCGGACGGTCATAGGCGTAGCCCAGGGCCTGGGCGGTCGCCACGCCGACCCTGAGGCCCGTGAACGAACCCGGTCCGATACCCACGGCGATGCGGTCCGGGATACGACGGCCGCGCAGGGCCCGCTGGAGCACCGACGCCAGGCGCTCCGCGTGACCCCCGAACCCCTCGTCGTGATGCTCCCAGACCGGCCGGTCGTTCTCGTACAGACCGGCGGACAGACAGGGTGTGGAGGTGTCCAGGGCCAGGATCCTCATCGACCGCTCCGCTTCGGACCTGGAGACACCGGCTCTTCCCACTCAACGGCGCGGCGATCCCCTCCGAGATGGCGGATCCGCACGCGCAGAGCTTCGGCCGGGACCAGGTCCGCGATCCGTTCCGGCCATTCGATCACCGCGATACTGTCGGGCCGCAGGCAATCACCGATGAGGTCCAGATCCTGATCTCCGGGCGGATCGAGACGGTAAGCGTCGATATGATACAGCTTCACACGGGTCGGATATTCATGGATGATGACGAAGGTCGGGCTGGAGACGGTAGCCCCTCGACGCAGCCCCAGTCCGCCGGCCAGGCCGCGAACGAACGTCGTCTTGCCGGCACCCAGGTCCCCCTGCAGTGTCAGCACCTGACCCGGCCGCAGCCGGAGGGCGAGCTTGCGCCCGAGGCTCTCGGTCTGTCCGGGTGAACAGGTCATGACGCGCTTTTTCATGACCCTCCCCCGAAATGATCATAGCCGCCGGGCATCGGTTCCATCGACCCGTCGGAACGCACCAGGCGAAGACCGTATTTCCGGTCCACGATCCGGCCCACCGGATGGAACGGAGCCCAGTCCGCGCCCCGGGCCCGCGCGTCCAGCGTCAAACGCGCCGCGCGCCGCGGCGGCAGCGTGAACAAGAGCTCGAAATCCTCCCCGTCCGTCAACGCCTCGCGCACGTCCTTGGCCTGCTCCGACACCGGGATCGCGGAAGCCGACACGCGGGCACCGACGCCGCTCTCCTGACACAGCCTCCGCAGGTCCGAACCCAGTCCGTCCGAGAGGTCCATCATCGCGCGTACGCCGTGCTTCTCCACCAGATAACGGGCCTCTTTCAGGCGCGGGGTGAAGTTGAGATGCTTGCGTGACCGGTAGGACCCGCCGAGCTGGCCGGTCACGAAGATCACGTCCCCGGGGCGCGCCCCGGAACGTGTGACCGCTCGAGGACCGTAACTCTCCCCCATCAGCGCCACCGAGAGAACGAGCTTATCGGAGCGGTTGGTGTCCCCGCCGACGATGCTCACGCCCGTCTGGCGGGCCAGGCGTTCCATGCCCGCGTAGACGCGACGCAGGTAGGACTCCCGCAAGCGCGCCGGCAAACCCAGCGCGACGACCGCGTACGTGGGGCGCGCGCCCATGGCGGCCATGTCGCTGATGTTGACGGCCAAGGCCTTGCGGCCGATCTCCTCCGGCTCGGCCTCAGCGCGCTTGAAATGACGGTCTTCGAGGATCATGTCGGTAGCCAGGAGGATCTCACGCCGGCCGGCGCGGACGACCGCCGCGTCATCGCCGATACCCACGCGGACGCCGACCCCGGCCCGCAATCTCCGGCGCAGCGTGCCGATCCAGCCGAATTCGCCCAGCTCTTCGAGGGTGCGGTCCGTCATCGCTCCTACACCGACAGGTTCTTGAAACCCAGCGTGAACAGGACCATGATCGTATTGTGCGTGGCGTGCGCGGCCATCGACGGGACCAACGACCCTGTCCTTTCGTAAAGATAAGCCAAGAAGACCCCCAACAGCACGATCGGCACGAATGCCGCAAGATTGAGATGCACGATCGCGAAGATGATCGAACTGCCTAGCATCGCGGCGGCGGCGCCATGGCGGGCCTTCAGCGCCGGGTACGCGAATCCCCTGAAGAACACCTCCTCGATCATCGGTCCCAGGACCGCGACGAACAACGTGAAGAAGGGTAGGTGCCGCTCCGCCGACTCCTTCATGTAGATCTGCACGACCTTCTGGGGCTCCGGCTCATAGGACAATGCCTGTGTCAGCGCCGCCATCGCCAACAAGGTCAAGAAAAGCAACGGCAAGGCCGCCACGTACGCCGCCAGCCCCACGCCCACGCCTCTCACCGCTCCCGGACCGGCCAGCCCCAGATCGGAGACGGGCTGGGCGTAACGTCGACGCACCAGCAAGATCACATAAGCGGCCACGAGCACATTACGCGCAAGGCTGTTGGCCATCAACAAAAAATCCGAACCCAACGCGCGCAGATCGATGACGATCGACAGGATCGCCTGGACCGTCACCAGGGCCGCCTCCACGAACAGGATCATCACGAACGCCTCGCCCACGTCCCTGCGGCGCCAGCGCGGCGCCTCCGGACGATGCAGGCGCGGCAGCACCGGCCGGCCGCACAAGCGGCGCCACAAGATCCAGGCATAGACCATCAAGCTCAGGCTCAGGACCAGCACGGCCGTACCGCCGATGGCCGTGGCCAATCGAGGGTCCTGCTCCAGCCGTTCGCGGAAACGCGCCTCGCGCTCCTTGAGCTGTTCCCGGTCGAGGTCCGGGTCCTCGACGCCCTTGATCTCGTCCGCAGGCGCCGCCGTCTCCGTCTGCGTCGCGGTGGCCCCCGTTCCGCCGGTGTGACGGGGCATCAGTGCCCATACGGCGAGACCGGTATAGAACAGCACCGTGAACGTCAGGACCGGGCCGTAGACCCGGCGGCGTCCGAACCACGCCAACACCCGCCTCATTTGGACCGCTCCCACGCGAACAGCCGCCGCGCGTTGCGCTCGCTGGCCTCCGCCACTTCCTGCTCGCTCTGACCGCGGCGCGACGCGATGAAAGCGACGAGCTCGGTCAGATGGGCCGGTTCGTTGCGCTGGCCCCTCAGGGACCGCGGGGGCAAGTACGGACTGTCGGTTTCGATGACGAAGCGGTCCTCCGGTACGTACGCCACCGCTTCGGACAGATGGACCGCTTTGGGATACGTCGTGTTGCACGCGAACGAGATGTGCATCCCCAGATCGAGAAAAGCCCGCATCGCCCGCACGTCGTACGAGTAGCAGTGCATCACACCCCGCACGCGCCCGTTCCCCGCGGTCGTCAAGCACCCGCGGGTGTCCTCGAGAGCTTCCCTTGAGTGCACAATGACGGGCAGTCCCCGCGCGGCGGCACCCGCGATCAAGCGCTCGAAGAGCGGTCGCTGAGCCTCAGGACCCGCCTGGCTCTTGTAGTAATCGAGACCGATCTCCCCCACCGCGCGGTAGTGTCCCGAAGCGATCTGGGCCTCCACCTCGCCGACGAGCTCTTCGGTGGCTTCGTGCGCGCTGTGCGGATGAAGTCCCGCCGTTGCGATCATGTCCGGATGCGCCTGGGCGAGCGTCAGCGCCTGTCCGTTGGATCGCGGATCGATCCCGACACAGACGAACCCGCGCACACCCGCCGAGCGCGCGCGCTCGAGCATCGCGTCACGGTCGGCGTCATAAGCGTCGAAATACAGGTGACAATGCGTATCGATCACTTGCCCGCTCCGGTGGCGCGGGTCCGCAGCCGCTTGACGACCGAGGCCACAGCGCCCGCGGCCTGAGCGGTCTCCTCGGCCGTGGTCCACCGGCCGAGCGAGATCCGGATCGTGGAGCGGGCGGTCCGCTCGTCCAGACCCATCGCCAGGAGCACGTGCGACGGTTCCACCGAACCGGCCGTGCACGCCGAACCCGTCGAAACACAGATACCCTCGAGGTCGAGGTTCATGAGGAGCGTTTCCCCGTCGATACCTTCGAAGCTGACATTGAGCGTGTTGTACAAGCGTTCGGCGACCTGTCCGTTGAGACGCACACCGTCCAGACGGGACCGCAGGTCCCGCCACAACCCGTCCCGGAGCGCTCGCACCCGCCCCGTCTCCGCGGACCTCTCCGCGGCGGCCAGGACCGTGGCCTCACCCAAGCCGACGAGCGCCGCCACGTTCTCTGTGCCCGGACGGACGTTCTTCTCCTGATGTCCGCCCTGCAGTTGAGCGGAGATCTTGATGCCCTTACGGACGTACAAGGCCCCGGCGCCTTTGGGCCCGCAGATCTTATGGGCCGAGAGCGTCAGGAGATCGATGCCATCGGCCGAGGGATCGAGCGGCAGTTTGCCGTAGGTCTGTACGGCGTCACAGTGGAGATAAGCGCCGCGCTCGTGCGCCAGACGCGCGGCCTCGCGTACCGGCTGGAGGACCCCCGTCTCGTTGTTCGCGTGCATGAGACTGACCAGGAGCGTCGTATCATCCACGGCCTCGGCCAACCGGCCGAGGTCGACGCGGCCGTCGGGACCGCAGGGCACCACCCGGACCGGAACGCCCGACACGGCCAGCCGCTGGGCCGGATGCAGCACGGCCTGATGCTCGATCGCGGAGACGACCAGGCCGCGCCGGTTCCCCTGCGCGCCCGCAAGGACGCCTTTGAGCGCCAGGTTGTCCGACTCCGTGCCGCCCGAGGTGAAGACCACGTCCCCCGGCTCCACGCCCAGCTCCGAGGCCACCTGTTCGCGCGCCCGCTCCACCCCGTGCCGGGCCTCCTGCCCCGCGCGGTGAAAACTCGAAGCGTTGGCGAAGATCGTCGTCAGGTAGGGACGCATCGCCTCCAGCACGCGCGGATCGAGCGGTGTGGTGGCGTTGTAGTCCAGGTAGGTCCGTTTCATCGGTTAGGCGGACTTGGCCTTCTTCTTATCGCCGGTCTTCGGCTTATCGGGATCCTCGATGCGCGGAAAAAGCGGCGCGCCCTTGGCAATGCGGCGCCCGCCCGCGGCGAAGGACCCCCACCGGACAGGATACGGCACGACCTCGAGTCGCTCGATGCCCAGCTGAGAGGCGACGGCTTCGGCCGTAGCCGGCATGAAGGGGTACAGCATCTTGGCCGTGGCGGAGAGGACTTCATGAAGAGCCCCGATCACGGTCTTGAGCTCCGCGGTGCGCCCTTCCTTGGCCAGTGTCCACGGCGCGGACTCCTCGATATACTTGTTGGCCCTGCCGATGGGCTCCCAGATCGCCTGGAGCGCCTCATGGAACGCCAGCCGCTCCATCGCCCGCTCGACCCGGCCGGACAGACCGTCGACCAGGTCCTTGAGCTCGGCGGCCTTGGCGGACACCTCGAAGGCCGGCACTTCTCCGCCGAAATACTTCTCGCACATCGTAAGGCTGCGGTTGAGCAGATTGCCCAGATCGTTGGCCAGATCGGTGTTGAAACGAAGCGTCAGCGCCTCCTGGCTGAAAACCCCGTCCTGACCGAAGGGCGTCTCGCGCAGCAGGAAATACCGGTAGGCGTCCACGCCGTACTGCGCGGCGATCTCCACCGGATCGACCACGTTGCCCTTGGACTTGGACATCTTCTCACCGCCCACCACCCACCAACCGTGAGCGAAGATCAATCGTGGCGGCGCCAGGCCCAGGGCCTTGAGCAGGATGGTCCAGTAGATCGCGTGATGCCTCAGGATGTCCTTGCCGATCACATGGACGTCGGCGGGCCACCAACGCTCGAGCGCCACGGGGTCCGAACCATAACCGCAGGCCGACACGTAGTTCACCAGCGCGTCGAACCACACGTACGTCACATGCTCGCTCGACAGCGGCGTCTCGATACCCCAGCTCAGACGGGCTTTGGGGCGCGACACGCACAGGTCCTCGAGTTTGTTGGCTTTCAGGAACCCGAGAACCTCGTTGCGCCGCGTTTCGGGCAGCACCACCATCGGGCGGCCCTGCTCGTCGGCTCCGTTCTCCAGAGCGCGCACCAGCCAGTCCTGATACTTGGACATCCTGAAAAAGTAATTGGTCTCCTCGATGCGCTCGGCGGCGCGCTTGCAGTCGGGACACGTCACCTCGCGCCCCTCGGAGGTCATCTGGCGCACGGTCTCCTCGGTGAGGAACGTTTCGCACGGCGTGCAGTAGTAGCCCTGGTACGAACTGGAATAGATGTCACCCTTGGCGTCGAGGTCGGTCCAGACCTTGCGGACGGCCTGCTTGTGGCGCTCCTCCGTCGTCCGGATGAAGACGTCGTAATCGACATTGAGGGCGGTCCACAACTGCCTGAACGTGCCGGAGATCGCGTCGGTGAACGCCTGAGGCTCCTGTCCGGCGGCCTGAGCGGCGCGGGCGATCTTCTGGCCGTGCTCGTCGGTGCCGGTCAGGAAGAAGACCTTGTCCCGGCCCAAGCGCTGGCGCCAGTGGCGGGCCAGGGCGTCGCAGGCGATGTTCGTGTACGAATGGCCGATATGGGGGCGTGAGTTGACGTAGTACAGCGGGGTCGTCAGGTAATAGCGCTGGTGCTCGGACACGGTGCTTTCCTCAGGCGGCTCCGGGTGTCAGGAGACGCCGCGCGTCGGTCAGTTCCGCGCGCAGACGGCCCCAGAAGACCCCGAAGAAGATCCGCAGGTTGATGTTGGATGTCAGGAGCTCCCGGCACTCTCCCAGGTACAACAGGAGCGATTCGATCTTGGAGGCGTCCAGCGCCTGCTCCAGACGCGACAGGCCGTGCAGACGTTCAGCCACTCCACCGAAGTACCTCACGCCCTCGCGGGCCAGCAGGGTCTCCCGGAAATAACGCGCCAGAAGGTCCACGACCGCCAGAGCCTCCTCGCGCTCAAGACGCGGCCAATCCGGGGGCAGCGCCATTTCGGCGGTCGCGCCGGACAGCGCGTAGCCCAGCGCTTCCTGGACCCGAGCCAGGTCTTCCGCGCGGGCCGGAGGAGCCGATCCCAGGGGCCTGAACCTCACCAACTGCGCGCGGGAGCGGATGGTCGGCAGTAGACCCTCGGCCGCCGACGCCAAGAGCACGATATGCGTGGCACCGGGAGGCTCCTCGAGGGTCTTGAGCAGCGCGTTCTGGGCGTACTCGTTCATACGCTCGGCCTCCGCGATCACGAAGACCTTGGCGGGCGCCTGCAGGGGGCGGAGACCCGAGCGGGCGATGAGCTCGCGAACGGGCTCGATCTTGATGTTGTTGGTCTCCTCATCGGGCTCGATCAGCTGATAGTCCGGATGCGCTCCGGCGTCCACCAGGCGACAGGAACCGCACGTATCGCACGGCTCGAGGTCCTCGGTCCGCTGCGGACAGAAGACGGCCTTGGCCAGCTCGCGTGCGGCCGCGCGGCGCCCGGTCCCCCGCGGACCGAGGAACAACAGCGCGTGCGCCAGGCGCCCGGAACCCAGCGCGCTCTTGAGCGCGCTCACCACCGAACCTTGGTCGGCCAGGACGTTAAAGGACATCGGACAACGCCTCCCGGACCTTGGCCCGCACGGCCTC
Organism: Candidatus Omnitrophota bacterium; assembly: GCA_022072175.1. Lineage (GTDB taxonomy): Bacteria > Omnitrophota > Gorgyraeia > 2-02-FULL-51-18 > 2-02-FULL-51-18 > JAJVIE01. The sequence goes on from JAJVIE010000003.1 coordinate 844,218, forward strand.
GATGGAGTCGGATGCGTTGAGCCTGACCCTGCGGAAGCGGCGCGGCTGACGGCGCGCGAGGTCCTCATAGCCCCGCCGCACGCGGCGATGATAGGCGAGCGTCTTGGACTCGACCCGGTCCTTGGGTCCGCGGCCCGCCGCGCGGCGCAGACCGGCCTCGAGCGGCAGGTCCAGCCAGAGCGTGATGTCGGGCTCCAGACCGCCGGTGGCCTCCAGACCCAACCTCCGGATCCAAGCCCGGTCCACGCCTCCCCCGAAACCCTGATACGCATAGGTGGCGTCCACCCAGCGGTCGCACAACACGGTCCGTCGCGCCTTGAGCGCGGGCCGGATCACTTCGGCGGCCAGTTGCGCGCGACTGGCCATGTACAACAAGGTCTCGCAGGTGGCGTTCATTCGGGCCTGCTTGCGGTCCAGCAACACGGCTCGGATGGCGTCGCCCGCACGCGTGCCGCCCGGCTCGCGTGTGACGAGCACGTTATGTCCGGCCCGGCGGAGATCATCCCGCAAGAGCCGCAGTTGAGTGCTCTTGCCGCAACCCTCATTGCCTTCGAGTGTGATGAAGAACCCTTTGGAGCTCATTCGGCTTTCCTCCAGGTCGTACGCCCCCCGGGCCAATCCGAGAGCGTATACCCCCTGTCCTGGACCTCCTGACGCACCGCGTCGGCCGCCGCATAGTCCTTGCGGGCCTTGGCCTCGGCTCGGCGCGACACGGCCTCACGCAGCCACGCCTCCGATCCGGCCTCGGTCGCCTGCCGTTGTCCCGAGAACAAGCCGAAGATCGATCCGGCCTCGGTCAGCAGGCGCCCGGCCTCGAGCATGGCCCCGGGGTCGCGCAGCTTGCGCGACTCGTGCACCAGAGCGTGCAAGGCCGTCAGCGCCAGCGGAGAGTTGAGGTCATCGCTCATCGCGGATTCGAAATCCCCGATGATGCGCGCCAACGTCGGGTGCGGCTTGGGTTCGTAGTGCCCGCGAAGCTGTTCGAGCTCCTCGTAGAAGTGGTCGAACCGCAACCGCACCTGGTGCTCCATCCGCATCCGCTCGGCCGAATAATCGAGCGGGGCCGAGTAGTGCGTGCCCAGGAACAGCAGCTTGAGCTCGTCGATCGCGCGGGGGCCGCTCTTGCGGACCTCGGTGAGGGTGACGAAGTTCTTGAGCGATTTGGACATCTTCTGTTGTTCGATGGTGATGAGGCCGTGATGCAGCCAGGTCCGCGCGAAGGTCTTGCCGCTGGCCGCTTCGGACTGGGCGATCTCGTTCTCATGGTGCGGGAAGATCAGGTCCCTCCCCCCGCCGTGGATATCGAAACTCTCCCCCAAAAGCCCCATGCTCATCGCCGAGCACTCGATATGCCATCCGGGCCGCCCGGGTCCCCAAGGGCTTTCCCAAGCGGGCTCGTCGGGTCCGCAGCTCTTCCACAGCGCGAAATCCAACGGATCGCGCTTCTTGTCGTTGGGGTCGACGCGCACGTGCTCCAACATGGCCTGGACGTCCTGCCGCGACAATTTGCCGTAGCCGGTGAACGACTTGACGCTGAAATACACATCACCGCCCTGCGCGTAGGCGGCGCCTCGATCGATCAAGCGCTGGATGAGGGCGATCATCGCCGGGATGTGCTGTGTCGCGCGCGGCTCATGGTCGGGAGGCGCGACGCCGAGCAGTTCCAGGTCCTTATGGTAGAGGCGCAGATACCGCTCGGAGACGTCTTGGACGCCCCTCCGGAGATCCGCGCACCCCTCCTGCCGGGCCTTCTCGATGATCTTGTCATCGACGTCGGTGACGTTGCGGACGAACGTCACTTGATAGCCGGAGCGCCCGAGGTACTTGCGGATCCAGTCGAAGGTGTACGCAGAGCGCAGATGACCGATGTGCGGTTCATCATAGACCGTCGGGCCGCAAGCATAGAATCCGATGCGGCCCGGCGTCAGCGGGACGAACGGCTCGGAAGCTTTGGTGAGGGAATTGCGCAGGAGCAGTGCCATCGACCGCTCCTAGCCGGCGTTCTTGTCGCCGCGCCGCTCGCGCTGGCGCTCTTGGGACTCGTGCCCTTCGCGCAGCTCGTGCTCGATCTTATGCACCTCTCGGCGCAATCTCTCGAGGGCCTGCTGAAGAGGGTCCGGCAGGTTCCCGTGGTCGAGGTCCGCGGACTCGGAGGTCCGCCGGCCCTCGCGTCTGGCGATGCGGCCGGGCACACCGACCACGGTGGAGTTCGGAGGCACGTCACGGATCACCACGGCGTTGGCGCCGATACTGACATTGTCCCCGATGCGGATGTTACCCAGGACCTTGGCCCCCGCGCCGACGGTGACGTTGTTACCGAGGGTCGGATGCCGCTTGCCCTTGTCCTTGCCGGTACCGCCGAGCGTCACGCCCTGGAAGAGCGTCACATTGTCACCGAGCACCGAGGTCTCGCCGATGACCACGCCCATGCCGTGGTCGATGAACAGCCCTTTGCCGATGCGGGCCCCCGGATGGATCTCGATGCCTGTGAAGAACCTGGAGGCCTGCGAGAGCACGCGCGCCGGGAAACGCAGTCCCGCTCCGTGGAGCGCATGGGCCATGCGGTAGGCGATCAACGCGTGCAGTCCGGGATAGGTCAACAGGACGGTCAAGGGGCCCGAAGCCGCCGGATCCCTTTCGAGCGTGGCTTTGATCTCGTGCCTGAAGACCGTCCCAAAAACAACGATCTTGAGCGCCGCCACGCTCAGGACGAGGACCGCCAACCCCCACAACAGCTCTTCGATCAACGCTTTTTCCTCTCCTTGAGAAGCACCGCGGCCTGCGCGGCGATCGCCCGGCCCGATCCGAGCTCACCCAAGCCCTCATGGGTCTTGGCCTGGAGGCCGACACGGCTGACCGGCAAACCCATCAACGCGGCGACGCGCGCGCGGATCCTGCTCTTGTACGCCGACAGCTTGGGCCGCTCGGCGATCACGACGATGTCGGCGTTGACCGGGACCAGCCCCTTACGGGCGGCGAGCGCCAAGGCCCGCCGGATGAAGTCCGCGCTGTCCCTGCCCCGATGGGCCTTGTCCTGGTCCGGGAAGTGATCGCCGATATCCCCGAGCGCCGCCGCGCCGAGCACCGCGTCCGTCAGCGCGTGAAGGACCGCATCGCCGTCGGAATGCCCCAACGATCCGACCGGAGAAACGACCCGCACGCCGCCGAGGATCAACGGGCGCCCCCTGACGAGCCGATGGATATCATAGCCGATTCCGACCCTCATGACACGCTCCCGGACCGACGCGCTGAGTAAAACGTATAGAAATCCAAATCCGCCTTCGTTGTGATCTTGATGTTCGAGGGACCGGACCGCGTGATCCTGATCCGCTTGCCCGTACCGTCGAACAGAGCCGCTTCGTCCGTACACGTAAGAGCCTTGGGACCGAGCCGGCTGTATCGACCCATCAGATCCCGAACTTTGAAGATCTGCGGTGTTTGAGCCAGATACAACCGGCTGCGGTCCTCGGTCCCCTGCACGCGGAGCCCCTTAGGATCCGAGCGCTTGACCGTCGCATGGCACGGTTGCGCGAGGATCGCGGCGCCATACCGCCGCGCATCACGGATACAACGGCGCACGGTGGGCGGATCCACCAATGGCCTGGCCGCATCGTGAACGGCGACCCAGCCCCGGCGTGACGATCGAGGAAGAGACTCCAGGCCCCGCAGGACCGATTCGGCGCGGGTCCGGCCACCGGCGACGACGCGCGCCCGGCTCAGACCGAAGCTCTTCAGGAGACGACTTACGACCTCGATGCGGGCGGCCTCAACGGGCACCACGACCGGATCAAATGCATACGCTTTGCTCAGGCGCTCGAGCGTCAGCACCAAGAGCGCGCGCCCCCGACCGAGACGCGCGAGGGTCTTGGGGACGCGAGAGCCGAAGCGTCTGCCCTGACCCGCCGCCGGCACGATGAGCGCGACGCTCATCTCAAGACCGGCCGTCCGGACGCTGTTCGCCCTCCAGGCGCGCGAAGATCATCCGCCCTGCGGCTGTCTGTAGGACGGAGGTCACGCACACGCGGGGCGTACTGCCCAAGGAGCGGCGTCCGTTGTCGACGACGACCATCGTGCCGTCCTCGAGATATCCGACGGCTTGGTTGTATTCTTTACCCTCTTTGACCAGACGGACCTCGAACGTCTCCCCGGGAAGCACCACGGGCCTCAGCGCGTTGGCCAGGTCGTTGATGTTGAGGATGGAGACGCCCTGCAGCTCCGCGACCTTATTGAGGTTGAAATCCGTCGTGAGGACCCTCCCGCCGAGCAGCTTGGCGAGCTTGACGATCTTGTCGTCGACACCGGTGGTCGCCGGAAAGTCCTCCTCATGGATACGCACCACGATGTGGGCGCTCTTGCGGAGCTTGTTGAGCACGTCCAGTCCGCGGCGGCCGCGCGCCCGGCGCAACGGGTCCTGCGAATCGGCGATCTGATGGAGCTCCTTGAGCACGAAGCGGGGCACGACCAGATTGCCTTCGAGGAACTTGGTCTGACAGATATCCAGGACGCGCCCGTCGACGATGGCGCTGGTGTCCAGGATCACGATATCGTCCTTCTGGTCGCGCCGCTCGAACTTCACGTACGGCACGATGATGTTGAACTCGTCCCTGCCGCGCATCGACAGCACCATGCCCAGATAGCCGAGCACCAGCACGATGATGAGCTTGATCACCGACGCCGTGCCCGGCTCGAGCTCCGGGATCAGGTCCACGGCGCCCGATACGAAATGCGAGACGATCAGCGCGAGGATGAGCCCGAACACCGCCGCGGACAGTCCGCGCAGGGACACCCGGCCCAACCCGCTCTCGAGCAGGATGACCCCCAGGGCCAGACCCGCCCCGGCGCAGGCGCCGATCAACCCCCAGGCCGCGCCGTACAGATTGAGCTCACTGCCGAGCTGAAAACCCAGGGTCGTGCTCAGCAGGACGAACAGCGTACGTATGAATCCAAAGGTCATGGTCTGTCGCGCCTCAGCTTTTCTTGAGCAGTTTCCACGGGTTCTTCTTGATCTCCTTCACGAACGCCTCGAGCTCCTTGGCGATCGTGTCGTCCTTGAGCAGTTTGCCGACGGTGCCCTCCCCGTCACGCAGGCGACCCAGGACGATGCGCGCCGACCGCGCGGCGTCCTTGAGGTCCGCGCTGGCTTCCTTGAGGTCCGTGATGACCGTCTCGGCACTGCCGAAGGTCCCCTCGGCCTTGACGAAGGTGTTGCGGACGGAGTCCTTGAACTGCTCTTCGGCCACCACCTCGTTGATGCTGTCCACGGCCTTCTCCAGCTTCTGGATCAGACGCCCGCCCGACTCGGAGATGCGCTCCATGGACATCGGGGTCTTGCCTCCGAGCACCCCTCCGTCACCGACCGGCTTGGCGCCCGCCGTGCCCGGCAGGACCTCGATGTATTTCTCGCCGAGGATGCCCAGACTGCTGATGCGGGACTCGGCGTCATCCTCGATATAGACGCCCTGCTCGACCCAGGTGACGACCTCGACCTGCGTCCGAGACTCTTCGTTGCGGATGACGCGAACCTGTTTGACCTGCCCGACGTTGACGCCGGCCAGACGAACGGGCGAGCCGGGATCGATGCCGCTGACGGAGTCGAAGATCATGCGGACCGTGTACCCCGGTTTCGTCGTGAAATCCCCGGCCTTGATCACCAGCACGCCGAGGACCCCCGCCGCGACGATCACGAACAGACCGACCCTGAACTCCAGACCCGCTTTTTTCATCCTTCGTTCTCCCTCTGGCTCGTCGCGCGAGCGGTGATACCGGCATCGGTGATCGGCCCTTTGGCCGAACCCGTAATGAACTGTCTGACGATGGGGTCCTGCGTATCCCGGATCTCGGCGGGCAAACCGGATACCAGGATGCGGCCATGGTACATCATGGCCATCCGCGTGCCGATCTTGTAGGCGCTGGTCATGTCATGCGTGACCGCTACGGAGGTGACCTTGAGGCGGTCGTGCAGGCTGATGATGAGATCGTTGATGGCGTCGGCCATGATCGGATCGAGCCCGGTCGTAGGCTCATCGTACAGCAGGATCTCCGGGCGCATGCAGATCGCCCGGGCGAGCGCCACGCGCTTCTTCATGCCGCCGGACAGCTCCGAGGGTTTGAGGTCCTGGATCCCCTTGAGACCGACCAGCTCCAGCGCCTCCTCGGCGCGCTCACGCACCGATCGCGGACTGAGGTCCGTATGCTCGATGAGGTTGAACCCCACGTTCTCGCCGACCGTCAGGGAATCGAAGAGCGCCGCGCCCTGGAAGAGCATCCCGAAGCGCATCCTCAACCGGTGCTTCTCCTTGGTGCTCAACGACCAGATGTCCTTGCCGTCGATACGCACATGCCCGGCATCCGGGCGGATGAGACCGATCAGATGCTTGAGCAGCACGCTCTTGCCGCAACCGGAGCGCCCGATGATGACCAGTGTCTCGCCCTTCTCGATCGTCAGGTCCATCTGGTCCAGGACCAGACGTCCGCCGAAGGACTTGTTGACCCGTTGCACCTCGATCATCGATGCCATGTCAGGTCACGAAGTAGAACAGCACCGTGAAGAACGCGTCCGCCGCGATGATCAGGATGAACGACGTCACGACGGCGCGCGTCGTAGCCGCCCCGACGCCCTCGGCGCCGCCCTCGACCCGCATCCCCTCATGGCAGGAGACGATGCAGATGATCGAGGCGAACACCAGCGTCTTGAACAGGCCCGTGAAGATGTCCTTGAGCGCGAGCGCCTCGAACGTCATGCGCACGTAGAGCGCGTGGGACAGGTCGAGCTTGTAGACCGACACCAGATAGCCCCCGAACATGCCGATCGCATCGGCATAGATCGTCAGCACCGGGAGCATCAGAAAGAGCGCCAGGAAGCGCGGCGCGACCAGGTATTTGACGGGAGCCGTTGCGAGCGTTTCCAGCGCGTCGATCTGCTCGGTGACCTTCATACTGCCGATCTCGGCCGCCATCGAGGCGCCGACACGTCCGGCCACGACCAGCGCCGTGAGCACCGGACCGATCTCTCGGCAGATCGAGATCGCCACGAGGCTCGGGATGTACATCTCCGCGTTGACGCGCTGCATCTGGTAGGCGCTCTGGAAGGCCAGCACCACCCCGATGAAGAAGCTCGTCAGCGTCGCGATGGGCAAGGAGTCGACGCCGATGCGCACCATCTGCTCGATCCCCTGACGGTGCCGGAACGGAGGCACGAACAGCCAACCGAGCGTCTGCATGAACAGCAGGAAGGCTCCGCCCGCGAACTCCACCGCCCCGACCACCCGCGCACCCAGCCGGTCCAGCAACGCTTTCACGCCACGCCTCCGGTCAAAAGTTCCACTTGCGCTCCACCCCGACGAACCGCTCATCCTCCTTGACCTCGAACTTCACCGACTCCTTGTTCGGCAGGCGATACTCGAAACCGACCCTCACATCGTCCCGGTCGAGCCGGGGATCGAAGGGGTCCCGGTTGGTCGGCTTGCGCACGAGGATGCCGGCCTGCTCGCCGAATCCTTTGCGCATCTGAAAGTCATTGCGGCGGAACGCGCCTTCGGCCCGCGTGAACTCCCACTCCCCCAGGATGACGGTATCCTGGGTGGCGCCGGCCAGCAGCTTCTCGTACGTGGAGACGCGAAGCAGGTCCGACGCTTCGACGGTCGCCTCCGGCAGACGCATGGCCTCACCGCTCTCGAGCACCATCCTCGCGCTGGCTACGCGAAAGGTCGGGAACACGCCTTCGAGCTGCACATCCGCGGCCTTGAAGGACCGCGAGCCCATCCAGGTATCGTGCACGCGGACCCTCAGGTCCACCGACGGAGCCACCGGGTAGCCTTGCACGTGAGCCTCCAGGTCCAGCCGGCCGGGCAGACCCTCCCCCGCGGCGGACTTGAAGAAAGGCGCCAGATTGTCGATCGGATAGTCGGAGGCGGCGATCACCATGTCCATGTCGTATGTGTCACGCAGGTCCATGTGCCCCGCGATGTACAGACCCCCCAGCGCGGACGTCGACAACACATCGAGACCCTCCTCGTCCAGGCGCAGGTCCATCTCGGACTCCTGCTTGAGCGGCGACCAGTTGACGACCGTACCCTGCGTGGACAGCCGGCCCTCCACGACGCTCGTCCCGCCGAACACACCGCGGTGATACTGCCCCTCGAGCACCAGCGTCGTGGAAACGTCCGAACCCATCACGTCCACATGATCGAACGGCACCTCGATCCGAAAATTGCGCCCATCCACGTCCAGCGCGATCCCCTTGAGGTCCTTGCGCCCCATGCCGATACTGACCTCGGCGTCCGGCGCCGTCAGCCTCAGGCGGCCGCGGGAGGACTGCATCCACTCGCTCAGCCGGTCCAAGAGCGGGATCTTGGGACGGCGCAGACCGATATGCGGACGCCACCACAACCGCGCGCCCCTCACCTCCACCGACAGGTCCGGCGACGGGCTCTTGGACAAGAGGTCCAAGATCGGATAGCGCAGCACGAGCTCTTCGACGCGCAGGATCTCAGAGCCGGTACCGGCAAGGTCCGGGTCCGAGAGCGTGAGCCCCGCGATACGGACGGTTCCGCTCCAGGACGCCTGGACCTCGCCGAGATGAAGCTCGAGATCCGTCTCCTGGAGGAACAGCCTTTCGATCGCCAGGATCGCCTCCGAGGCCAGACGCTCTTTTTGGCGCCAGCCGGTGAGCACGATCAGGCCCAGGACCGACAGGAGGACGGCCGCGCGGATGATCCTGCGGCGAAGCTTGGTCCGCTGGTCCAGACGAGCCTTCATGCGTACGGTTCGCTCAGACCGGAGCGCCCTGCTCGAACGCCAGGTGCTCCTCGTCCTTCACCGACACGCGGATCGGCTCGTTGGGCCGCACACGCTTGAGGATGAGCTCTTCGGCGATCGGGTCCTCCAGATAGCGCTGCACGGTCCGCTTGAGCGGGCGGGCGCCGTACATGAGGTCGAAACCCTTGTTGATGAGGAACTCCTTGGCCTTGGGGTCGAGCTCGATGGTGATCCCGCGCTCCTTGAGCCTGGCCCGGAGACCGTCGACCTCGATGTCGATGATCCGCTCGAGGTTCTCGCGGTTGAGCTTCTGGAAGACCACGATGTCATCGACGCGGTTGATGAACTCCGGCTTGAAGGTCTTCTTGACCTCCTCCATGAGCCTGAACTTCATGTCCTTGTAGTCACCGCTCGACTCGGCGTTCTTGAAACCGATGCTCCCCTGTTTCTTGAGCAGGTCCGCGCCGATATTGGAGGTCATGATGATCAGCGCGTTACGGAAATCGACCTTGCGCCCGAGCGAATCGGTCAACCGCCCCTCCTCCAGCACCTGCAGGAGCATGTTGAAGACGTCCGGATGCGCTTTCTCGATCTCGTCGAGCAGCACGATGCAGTACGGCCGGCGACGAACGCGCTCAGTGAGTTGACCGCCCTCCTCGTAGCCGACGTATCCCGGAGGAGCTCCGACCAGACGCGAGACGTTGAACTTCTCCATGTACTCGGACATGTCGAACGTGATCAGCGCGTTCTCGTCGTTGAAGAGGAACTCCGCCAGGGCGCGCGCGAGCAGGGTCTTACCCACGCCCGTGGGTCCGAGGAAGATGAACGATCCGATCGGACGCCTCGGGTCCTTGAGTCCCGCCCGCGAACGGCGGATCGCGTGCGCGATCGCCTCGATGGCCTCCTCCTGACCGACGACCCGCTTGTGCAGTTCGTCCTCGATGCGCATGAGCCGCGAGGATTCCTTCTCCTCCAGACGCGCGATCGGGATGCCGGTCAGCTTGGCGACGATACGGGCGATGTCCTCCTCGCCGATCTCAAGCTCGATCTTGGAGCGGCTTTCGGTCCACTCCTTCTTCGTCTTGTCGAGCAGGCGCCTGAGCTCGCGCTCCTGATCGCGGAGAGCGGCGGCTTTCTCGAAGTCCTGGCTCTTGATCGTGTCCTCCTTGTCGCGCTTGAGCAGCTCCAAGCGCTTCTCGAGGTCCTTGACCTCCGCGGGAGGCGTGTGCGTGGACAGACGCGCGAACGCTCCGGCTTCATCGATGATGTCGATGGCCTTGTCGGGCAGGAAGCGCCCCGCGATGTACCGGTCGGACAGCTTGGCGGCGGCCTCGACGGCGGCATCGAGGATCTTGACCTTGTGGTGCGCCTCGTACTTGTCGCGCAGGCCGCGCAGGATCTGCACGGTCTCCTCGACCGAGGGCGGGTCGACCATGATGGTCTGGAACCTCCGCTCGAGCGCCGAGTCCTTCTCGATGTACTTGCGATACTCGTCGAGCGTGGTCGCTCCGATGCACTGGATCTCGCCGCGGGCCAGGGCGGGCTTCAGGATGTTGGAGGCGTCGATGGCGCCCTCGGCTCCGCCGGCGCCGACGATCGTGTGCAGCTCGTCGATGAAGAGGATGATGTTCTCCGAGCGCTTGATCTCGTCCATAACGGCCTTGATGCGTTCCTCGAACTGCCCGCGGTACTTGGTGCCGGCCACCATCAGCGCCAGGTCCAGCGTGATGATGCGCTTGTTGCGCAGGATCTCGGGGACGTCACCGCTGACCACCTTCTGGGCCAGACCCTCGACGATCGCGGATTTACCCACACCGGCCTCTCCGAGCAGGACGGGATTGTTCTTGCGGCGGCGCGAGAGCGTCTGCATCACCCGGTCGATCTCGTCATCGCGGCCGATGACCGGATCGAGCTTCCCCTCCTTGCCCAGACGGGTGAGATCGCGCCCGAACGCGTCGAGGGCCGGCGTTTTGGTCTTGGAGACGGCGCCTCCCGGACCCTGGGGGTTCTGCGAGAACTGCTGCGAGCCGGGCGTGGTGGAGCCGAGGAGCTTGATGACCTCCTCGCGCACCTTCTCGAGATCGAGCCCCATGTTCATGAACACCTGGCTGGCGACGCCCTCACCCTCTCGGATGAGACCCAGGAGCAGATGCTCGGTGCCGATGTAGTTGTGCCCGAGCGAACGCGCCTCTTCCATCGCCAGTTCCATGACCTTCTTGGCCTTGGGCGTGAACGGCAGGTCGCCCGAGACCACCGTGGTGGGCCCGATCTGCACGAGCTTCTCGACCTCGAGGCGGATGTTGTTGAGGTTCATGCCCAGGCTCTGGAGCACGGCGGCGGCCACGCCCTCGCCCTCGCGCAGGAGACCCAGCAGGATGTGCTCCGTGCCGATGTAATCGTGGTTGAAACGCTTGGCCTCCTGTTTGGCCAGCAGGATCACCTTCCTGGCCCGCTCGGTGAACTTATTGAACATCGTCCGCCTCCTTTTGGATGTATGAATAATGACGTTCCGGGAGATCCCGCACGCTTACCGGCCTTCCAGACGCCGGCGGATCAGCGCGGCCCGCTTGACGTCCCTCTGGGCCGAGCTGAGCGAGCGCCCCTCGATCTTCTGCAAATGTGCGGGCTGGGTCAGGATGAAAAGCTCGTTGACCGCCCTGCGGTCGATGGAATCGATCAGCCCCATGTCCACGCCCAGACGGACCATGGACAGGAGGCCCAGCGTTTCCTTGGTGTTGATGATATGAGCGCTGCGCAGAGTGCCGTCGGCGCGGCAGATGCGGTCCTGCAAGAGCTCGCGGCTGTTCTTCATGAGCGTCCGTCGCGCGTTCTCCTCATGACCGATGACCTGGCGGATGATGCGGTCGAGGTTGTCGACGATGTCCTCTTCGGCGTGGCCGAGCGTGATCTGATTGGAGATCTGGAAGAAATTGCCCTCGGCCTCGGTCCCCTCTCCGTACAGGCCCCGGGCGGTCATGCCCAGCTTGGTGATGGCCTGCAGCACGCGGCTGATCTGCTTGGTCATCACCAGGGCCGGCAGGTGCAGCATCACCGAGGCCCGCAGGCCCGTGCCGGTATTGGTCGGACAGGCGGTGAGATAGCCCCACTCCGGATGATAGGCGAACTGGGTGCGTTTGTGCACGGAGTCCTCCACGCGGCTGGCCACGCGCCAGCATTCCTGCAGGCTCAGGCCCGACTGCATGACCTGGATGCGCAGATGGTCCTCTTCGTTCACCATGACGCTGACGATCTCGCGGTCCCCGATGGCGACGGCCTTGTACTCGGGATGCACGATGTGCTCCCGGCTGATCAGGTGACGCTCGAGCAGCAACTGCTTGTCCACGTCATCGAGCTCCCCGATGCGCACGAAGAGGGCTCCCTTGAGCATGTCCGAGGACGCCAGCGTGGGCTCGAGAAGGTCCAGCGTCTCCTTCTCCTGCTTCTTGCTGGCCCAGTGGGAGAACGGCGTCTTCTCGAGATTGCGCGCGATGCGCGCGCGGGAGCTCATGACGATGTCGGAGTTCGGGCCGCTGCCGCGCAGCCACTCGCACGTCTGCTTGATGAGGTGCTCGACGGGGGAGCTCATGAACGAGGGTCCCTGAGCTTGCGCTCGAGCGACTTGATCTTGTCGCGGAGAGCGGCGGCTTCTTCGAACTCCTCCTTCTTGACGGCTTTCTGCAGCTCCTGCTTGGCGGCGTTGAGGTCGTCCTGGAGCTTGGAGAGGCTTTTCTGCTCCTTGAGCAGGCCCGGGGTCGGGGATTTGCCCATATGCTGGACGGCGCCGTGGATGCGCTTGAGCAGCGGCGCCAGGTTGGCCCGGAAAGCGTTGTAACAATCCCCGCAGCCCAGTCGGCCGATCTTCTTGAAATCCTCGTAGGCCATACCGCAGGAGGGGCACTTGACGCGACTGACGGCCGCCCCCTGCGCGGGCGCCGCGGCTTCGACGTCCGACAGGGCCGCCAGCAGATCCGCGATCCCGAAATGCTGTTCGGCGTCGGACCCCTTCTGCTTGGCGCACACCTCGCAGAGGTTCAGCTTGGTGATCTGCTCGTTGACGATCTCGGTCAGGTGGACCGTGGCTTTGAGCTTGCCGCACTCGTCGCAGAGCATGGCGGTCAGACCCGCGCGGCCTTTCCGGCCGGCGCCCCTTCAGGGTCGTACCGGACCCCTTCGGTCCGCGTCAGCTCGCGGAACTTGCGGATGAAGTCCTTCGTGACCGGTCCCGCGTTACCCGAACCGATGCGCCGGTTGTCGATCTTGGCCACGGGCACGATCTCGGCGGCCGTGCCGGTGACGAAGACCTCGTCGGCGGTGTACAGGTCATGCCGCGTGAACGGGGTCTCGATCACCTGGAAACCGGACTTGGCCGCCAGGTCCATCACCGACTGACGGGTGATCCCCTTGAGGATGCCCACGTACGGAGGCGGCGTGACCAGGCGCTTGCCGCTGACGTAGAAGATGTTCTCGCCCGTGCACTCCGTCACGTAACCCTGCGCGTTGAGCAGGATCGCCTCGTTGAAACCGGCGTTCGTCGCTTCGATGCGGGCCAGGATGTTGTTGAGATAGTTGAGCGTCTTGAGCTGGGGGTTGAGCGCTTCGGGGTGATTGCGCACCGTCGGACACGTCATCAGCTCGAGCCCCTTCTCGTAGAGTTCGCTCGGATACAGCGCGATCTTGTCGGCGATGATGAACACCGTCGCGGTCGGGCATTTACGGGGGTCGAGACCGAGATCCCCGGTGCCACGCGTGACCACCAGGCGGATGTAGGCGTCCCGCAGGCGGTTGGCCTGCAACGTTTCGATGACCGCCGCTTCCAGACGCTCGATCGGCATCGGGACCTTGAGCATCAGCGTGTGGGCGGATTCGTACAAGCGCACGAGGTGCTCGCGGAGCTTGAAGACCAGCCCGTCGTACGAACGGATGCCCTCAAAAACACCGTCGCCGTACAGCAATCCGTGATCGAACACGCTAACGACGGCCTGCTCCTTGGGCACGAGGCGGTCGTTCAGGTAGATCTGCAGACTCATCGGTCCTCCTTGGGACGTGCCGTGCCGGACGGCCGCCATGACTTGCCCACCAGTTCCCAGACGCGCGTGGCGCGCGCGGCCAGCCTCTCGTCGTGCGTGACGATCACGACCGTCCTGCCCTTCTGCCGGTAAAGACGCTCGATCAATTCCGAGATCCCCGACGCCGTTCCGGGATCGAGGTTGCCCGTCGGTTCGTCGCAGAACACGATCTCCGGATCGTTGACGACCGCCCTGGCGATCGCGGCGCGCTGTTGCTCCCCGCCCGACAACTCGCTCGGATAGTGCCCGGCTCTCTCGGTCAGCCCAACCTCCGCGAGCGCCAAGGCCGCCTTCTGAGCCGCCTCCGGCTCGGAGCGGCCCGCCACCAGGAGCGGGACCATCACGTTCTCGAGCGCCGTGAACTCTGGCAGTAGATGGTAGGCCTGGAACACGAAACCCACCCCGTTTGCCCGCAATCTTGCTTTTTCGGCCTCGCCGAGCCGGCCCAACTCTTTGCCGAGCAAGCGGACCGCGCCTTCAGTGGGCCGATCCAGTCCCGATAAGAGATTCAAAAGAGTGCTCTTACCGCATCCGGACGGTCCGATCACCGCGATGCCCTCTCCCTTGTAGACCGAGAGGGAAATGTCGCTTAATATTTTAAGACTATTACTACCATCCCAGTATATCTTAGCCAGTCCGACCGCTTCAATAACTGTTTGGCGTCCGGCCTCACTCATAACGCAAAGCCCTCGTCGCTTCGAGCCGGGAGGCGGTCCAGGCCGGATAGAATGCGGACACCAGGCTCAACCCGACGGCCACCGCCAGCACCATCGCGCTATCCGTCCAGCTCATCCGCACGGGCAACCGGTCCAGGTAGTAGATCTCTCGCGGCAGGTCGATGAGGCTGTACCGGGCCAGGATCGCGCACAGGCCGGTCCCCACGGCAAAACCGGCCAAAGCCCCTCCGGCCCCGATCAAGAGTCCGTTGAACGCGAACACGCGCAGGATCAGCGACGGTGGAGCGCCGACCGCTTTGAGGACCCCGATATCCCGCGTCTTGTCCATGACCAGGAGCGTCAGACTACCCGCGATGTTGAGGCAGGCCACCAGGATGATGAGCGCCAGGATCAGGAACATGACGGCCTTCTCGAGCTTGAGCGCGCCGAAGAGCGTCCGGTTGAGCTCCATCCACGTGAGCACCGTGTGTCCGCCGCCGAGGGCTTTCTGCACGGCTTTCTTGATCTCCGGCGCGCGGTCGGCGTCGCGTAAGCGCAAGGAAAGCCCCTGGACCTCATTGGGACGCAGATCGAACAGCTCCCTGCCGGTGGCCAGATTGGTAATAACGAGATTGGCGTCATAGTCGTACATGCCGGACGAATAGAGACCCTCGACCGTCACCACGATCGGCTTGTCGACGTACTGGCTGGCGAGCTTGATCTCGGAACCCAGGCGGAGTCCCGCGCGCTTGGCCAGTTCCGTGCCGACCACCACGCGACGCGGCTGGATCGTGAGCGTACCCTGCTTGAGATAGGAGCGGAACCTCGAGACGCTCGCCTCGGCGGACGGATCGACGCCTCGCACCAGGATGCCGGAGGCCCACTCCCCGCGCTGGACGAGCGCCTGACCCTCGATGTACGGGGAGACCGCCTCGACACCGGGTACCGCGCGCAGGCTCGAGGCGATGCGGTCCGGCCCTTCGAGCGGCGCGGGCGCCTCGACCAGGATGTGGGCCCTCATGCCGATGATGCGCTGTTTGAGGTCCTCGTCAAAACCGCTCATGACGGCCAGCACCACGATCAAGGCCGCCACGCCGACGGCCACACCGAGCACGGAGACGGTCGCGGTCACCCCGACGAACGGATGCCTGCGCCGCGACCAGAGGTACCGGCGGGCCAGGAACCACTCCGCGGCCAAGGCCTAGGCCTCGGCGCGGGAGCGAACGCGCTCGTTCTTGAGCTGAGGGAAGAGAATGACCTCGCGGATGGAGGCCTGCCCCGTGAGGACCATGACGAGGCGATCGATGCCGATGCCCAGCCCGCCGGCCGGCGGCATGCCGTGCTCCAGCGCGTAGATGAAATCCTCATCGAGCGTGTCGGCGGTCGCCTGGCGCCCCTTATCGGCCAGCTCGGCCATCAACCGCTCACGCTGTTCGAGCGGATCATTGAGCTCCGAGTAACCGTTGGCGACCTCCATGCCGCCGACGTACAGCTCGAAGCGCTCGCTGATGAGGGGTTCATCCTTCTTCTTCTTGGCCAGCGGACACAGCTCGGTGAAATAATCCGTGACGAAAACAGGGCGTACGGTGTCGCCTTCGGTCTTGAGCTCGCTGTCGAGCAGGTCCGCGACGATGTTGATGACCTGGGTCCGGGAGATCTCCTTGTTACCGCCGAGATCGATGCCGCGCTTCTTGAGCTTGTCCACCCAGGCGGCGGTCTCATCATCGGGCAGGATGCCGAGGCGTTCCTTCATGAGCTTGGCGAAAGACACGCGCTCCCAACGGGACAGGTCCAGACGGCGCCCCTCGGACTCGATGACCAGCGTGCCAAGGGTCTCTTCGGCGGCGCGGCGCACGATCCTCTCGGTCAGCGCCATCACGTCCTCGACGTCGTGATAGGCCGTATAGACCTCGAGCATCGTGAACTCGGGATTGTGCCGGGTCGAGATCCCCTCGTTGCGGAAGCTCTTGTTGATCTCGTACACCCTGTCATACCCGCCGACCAGCAGGCGCTTCAGGTACAGCTCGGGGGCCACACGCAGGAAAAGAGGCATATCGAGCGCCTCATGATGGGTCTTGAAGGGCTTACCGGCCGCCCCGCCGGGGATCGGATGCATCATCGGCGTCTCGACCTCGAGGTATCCTTCCTCGTCCAGCGTGCGGCGCACGGACCGGATGATGCGCGAACGCTTGCGGAAGATCTCGCGCGTCTCCTCATTGGCCATAAGGTCCAAGTAGCGGTGGCGGTGCCTCAGCTCGACGTCCTTGAGGCCGTGCCATTTCTCGGGCATGGGCCTGACGCTCTTGGCCAGCGGGGTGATCTGGCGCGCGCGGACCGAGATCTCCCCGGTCCGGGTCTTGAAGAGCTCGCCGGAGACACCGACGATGTCGCCGAGATCAAGGTTGTCCACCAGCTCCTTGAGGGCGGGTTCGAGTTCGTCCTTCTTGAGATAGACCTGGATGCGGCCGGTCTCGTCGCGCAGATCGGCGAAAGTACTCTTGCCCATCACGCGCATCGCCGTCAGGCGGCCCGCGGTCCGCACGGACTTGTTCTCCTCGTAGCCCTCCACCAGCTGTCCGATGGGAGTCTTGTCGAAACGCCTGCCGAAAACATCCCAACCGGCGGCTCGCAGCGCATCAAGCTTGCGCAGGCGATCTTTGACCAGGTCGTTGATCTCGTTCATAACTTGTTCGTGTCCCTTAAGTTAGAGTGTCAGCCCATTATAGGTTGGGCCCGGAGGACTGTCAACGCGCTCCAAGACCTCACAGCCTTGCGTAGCGCTCGTCCACCCAACGACGACGAACGGCCCAGACCAGAACGACTCCGCACAGCAGCAGGAACACATCGCCGTAGCGGGTGTAGAACGTGCGGTCCGCCAACGGCACGATACCCAGCACCGCATGGCCGGTCACCCCGACCTCGCGGCCCTCATCGTTCACCGAGGCCAGCGGCCTGCCGGACGGCGAGATGAAGCAGGACCAGCCGGTGTTGGCGGCTCGGATGACGTAGCGCCGGTTCTCCACCGCCCTGAAGATCGAAGCTTGTCCGTGCTGGTAAGGGGCCGTCGTGTTACCGAACCAGGCATCGTTGGTGATGTTGACGAGGAAGTGCGCTCCTCCGCGGACGAACTGGCGGACCAGGCCCGGGAAGATGTCCTCGTAGCAGATGAGCACGGCGAAACGCGCCGACTGCGGGTCGGCGGGCGACAACGCGAAGACCTTATGTTCGCGCCCGCGGCTGAACTGTCCGATCTCGAAGAAGCGCCTCAGGAACGATAGCGCAGGTTCCATCGGGATGTACTCGCCGAACGGCACCAGATGCATCTTGCTGTAGCGCCCCTGCTCCTCGCCGTCGGGGGCGTACAGGATCGCGCTATTGAAGAAACGCAGTCCCTGCCTCTCCAGGTCGCTCAGCGTCGGAGCGCCGACCAACAGCGACGTCGCCGAGTGCCGCGCCAGACTTCGCAGCTGCACCGCCATCATCGGCTCGTCCTCCAGATACCCCGGGAACGATGTCTCGGGCCAGACGATCAGACGGACCTTCTCGAGAGCCGCCATGAAGGTCAGGCGCTTGTACTTCTCGAAGATGATCGACTTGATCCGGGCGTCCCACTTCTGGTCCTGGGGGATGTTGCCCTGAAGGACCGCGATCCGCAGCGCGCGCTCGGGCGATCGCTCGGCCAACCGCGCAACGGCGTCATAACGGACCAGCCGCGAGATCCCGTAACCCAGCACGGCCGCGCTGATCGCGGCCAGCAGAGCCCCCAGCACCAGCGCCTGACGCCAACGCGCGGCCGCTCCGGCGCAGGACTCCAGCGCGCGGTCCTTGCCCACGAGCGTCTTGAGGAGCTTGAACAACAGCACGTTGACGGCCATCACGTAAGCGCTGACGCCGTAAGCGCCGGTCAGGTCCGCGATCTGGATGGCCACGGGGTTGCCCCACTGCGTGTATCCGAGCAGCGCCCAGGGGAGCCCGCCGATCAACCATCCGCGGAGGGCTTCGAGGAGCACCCAGGCCGAACACACCGTGAGCATCGATCCGCAATGACGGCGCAGGAGGACCTGGAACACCGCGGCGGACGGGTTCATGTGCTTGACCGACGCGACGGCGAACACCGCGTGATAGCACGCCAGATAGGCCGCCAGCACCACGAACCCGAGGACATTGACGTAGCTGATCCAGTACCCGAGCGCGGCGAAGTAGACGCAACCGTGCGCCAGGCCGTAGCGGAAAGCCTCGCTACCGCTCAACCGGTCGATGGCGAAGAAGAACGGCACGAAAGCCACGTAGGCCAGCGGCCAGAGCGCGGAGAAGTGGTACGGCAGCACCAGGAGCGCCGCCGATAGGAGCAGAAGGCAGGCCCGGGCCAAACGGATCAACATGAACGGAGGTCGGCCGTCAGCGGCCGTGGCATTTCTTGTACTTCTTGCCGCTGCCGCACGGACAGTCGTCGTTGCGCCCGACCTTTTGGCCGTGCGTGACGGTATTGCCCTTCACCGGCGCTTCCGGAGCGCCGGCCTCGTCCTCGAGGGCCTGGTCCAACTGGGAACGATCGGGCCGGGCCATCGTGACCGGAGCGGCCTCCGGGTGGATGAACTGGAGCGGGGATTTCCGGCGTTCCGGCTGGGCCTGCGGGGCCGGGGGCCGGCCTTCTTGGCCGGCCACGGGCTGCACCCTGAACAAGAACGTCAGCGCGTCCTCCTGAATGGCCAGGATCATCCGCTGGAACGCCTCGAAAGCCTCGCGCTTGTACTCCACCAGGGGGTCCTTCTGTCCGTAGCCGCGCAGACCGATGCCTTCGCGCAGGTCGTCCATGCCCCTCAAGTGTTCCTTCCATTTGGAATCGACGACATCCAGCAGCACCATGCGTTCCAGATGACGCATGAAGGGCGCCCCGATCTCGGTCTCTTTGCGATCATAGGCCTGACGGGCGCGAGAGGCGATCTCCTCGCCCAACACCTCGGTCTCCGATCCCTGCAATCCTTCAACGTCGATGGGGAAAGCACGCCGAACGCTCTCGGCGAACTCCTTGAAACCCTCCCCTTCGTCGTCCGGCCGGTAGGATGAAGCCAGCGCCCGCGCCGTCTCGTCGATCATGCCGAGGTAGTGTTCGCGCAGGTCCTCGCCTTCGAGGACCTTGCGGCGTTCCTCATAGATGACCTCGCGCTGGCGGTTCATCACATTGTCGTAATCGAGCAGGTGCTTACGGATCTCGAAGTTCCTCGACTCCACGCGTCTCTGGGCGGTGCCGATGGCGTTGGTGACCAGCGGATGCTCGATCTCCTGACCCTCCTCCATTCCCAGGCGCTGCATGAGCCCTGAGATGCGGTCGGAGCCGAAGATGCGCATCAGATCGTCCTCGAGCGAGAGATAGAACCGCGAGGAGCCGGGGTCGCCCTGACGGCCGGAGCGGCCGCGCAGCTGGTTGTCGATGCGCCGGGCCTCGTGACGCTCGGTGCCGATGACATGCAGGCCTCCGAGCTCGGCGACGCCCTCTCCGAGCAGGATGTCCGTGCCGCGGCCGGCCATATTGGTGGCGATGGTGACCTGCGAACGCTGACCTGCCTGCTTGATGATCTCGGCCTCCATCTCGTGGTATTTGGCATTGAGAACGTTGTGCAGGACGTGCGACTTGCGCAGCATCTGGCTCAAGCGCTCGGACTTCTCGATGGACACCGTGCCGACGAGCACCGGCTGTCCGGTCTTGTGGCGCTCGGCGATCTCGGCGACGACGGCCTGGAACTTCTCCCGCTCCGTACGGTAGACGCGGTCGGGGTGATTGAGACGCTTGATCGGCCTGTTGGTCGGGATGACGACGACGCCGAGCTTGTAGATCTCGTGGAACTCGTGCTGCTCGGTCAGCGCGGTGCCGGTCATGCCCGCGAGCTTCTTGTACATGCGGAAATAGTTCTGGAACGTCACGGTCGCCAGCGTCTGGTTCTCCTCCTCGACCGTCACGCCCTCCTTGGCCTCGAGGGCCTGATGCAGGCCGTCCGAATACCTCCGGCCGGGCATCAGGCGCCCGGTGAACTCATCGACGATGATGACCTGACCGTCCTTGACGACATAATCGACGTCCTTCTTGAAGAGCGCGTGCGCCCTCAGGGCTTGGTTGACGTGGTGCACCAGCTCGACGTTGGCGGGGTCATAGAGGTTGTCCACCGCCAGCTCGGACTCCACCTTGCGCACCCCCTTGTCTGTGAGCGAGACGGTGCGGGTCTTCTCCTCGATCTGATAGTCCTGGTCCTTGACCAGGCCGGGGATGATCTTGTCGATCCGGTAGTACTTGTCCGTGGACTCCTCGCTCGGACCGGAGATGATCAGCGGCGTACGCGCTTCATCGATGAGGATGCTGTCCACCTCGTCGACGATCGCGTAGTTGAGGGGGCGCTGCACGCGGTGCTCGATGCGCCGCACCATGTTGTCACGGAGATAGTCGAACCCGAACTCGTTGTTCGTCCCGTACGTGATGTCGCATCCGTACGCCTGCTGGCGGTCCGTGGGGGTCGAACCGTGCTGGATGACGCCGATGGTCAGGCCGAGGTACTCGTAGAGCGGCCCCATCCACTCGCGGTCGCGGCGCGCCAGGTAGTCGTTGACCGTCACCACGTGCACGCCCTTGCCTTCGAGCGCGTTGAGGTACACCGGCAGGGTCGCCACCAGGGTCTTGCCCTCACCGGTGGTCATCTCCGAGATCTTGCCTCGGTGGAGCACGATCCCGCCGATCAGCTGGACGTCGAAATGCCTCATCTTGAGCACGCGCTTGCCGGCCTCGCGGACCACGGCGAAGGCTTCCGGCAACAGGTCCTCGAGCGTCGCCCCCTGACGCAGACGCTCGCGGAACTCCGCCGTCTTGGCCCGCAGGGCCTCATCGGACAACCCGGTCACGGACGGTTCCAGGGCGTTGATCCGTTCGACCAGCGGTCGGATCGAGCGCAGGATACGGTCGTTCTGCGTGCCGAAGATACTCTTGAGGACCCAGCCGATCATGACATCTCCTTATTGAGGTCTTGTTTTGGCGCCCGAAGAACCTGTCTTGCGCAAGTAGGCCTCGAGGAACGCGTCCAGGTCGCCGTCCAGCACGCCCTGCGCGTCCGAGGTTTCGTGATCCGTCCGGTGGTCCTTGACGAGATTGTAGGGATGCAGGACGTACGAACGGATCTGACTGCCCCAGGCGATCTCCTGTTTCTCGCCGTAGGCCTTCTGCTGCTCCTCGAAGCGCTTGGCCATCTCCTTGTCGTGGATCCGGCTCTTGAGGATCTTGAGCGCCGTGGCCTTGTTCTTGAGCTGGGAGCGCTCGTTCTGGCACTGTACGACGATCCCCGTCGGCAGGTGGGTGATGCGCACCGCGGAGTCCGTCGTGTTGACACCCTGCCCGCCCTTGCCCTGCGAGCGGAACACGTCGATACGCAGCTCGGACTCCTTGATATCGATCTTGATGTCGTCGTCGACCTCGGGGATCACCTCCACCGAACAGAACGACGTGTGCCGCCTCTTGTTGGCGTCGAAGGGCGAGATGCGGACCAGCCGGTGCACGCCGTTCTCGGACCTGAGGTAGCCGTAGGCGAAGGCGCCCTGCACCAGGAGCGTCACGTTCTTGACCCCCGCTTCTTCGCCCGGCAGGAGATCGAGCGTCTCGATCTTGTAGGACTGGTCCTCGGCCCAGCGTGAGTACATGCGCAGCAGCATCGACACCCAATCGCAGGACTCGGTCCCGCCCGCTCCGGCGTTGATGCTGAGGATCGCGTTGTTGCGGTCCTCGGGTCCGCTGAGGAGCTTCTGGAACTCGAGCAGTTCGATCCGTTTGGAGAGCTCTCCGGCCTCGCGCACCACGTGCCCCAGCGAGTCCTCGTCCCCGTCCTCGACGATGGACAAAAGGCCCTTGAGCTCGTTCTGCTGGCTCTGGAGCTCGATGTAGGGCGTGACCTGGTTCTTGAGGGACTTCAGTTCCTGGATGACGGGATTGCGGCGCTCGTCCGGGCGGGTCCAGAAATCCTGGAGCGCGATCTCGTGCTCGAGCTCTCCGATGCGGGACACCAGGCGTTCGACGTCAAAGAAACCTCCCCAACGCATTGAGCCTTTCGGTCGCGGCGTTGATGCTTTCGAGGATGTCTTGTTTCTTCATACGGCCTCCGGTGCCATCGGTCGGGAGATTCTATCATCCGCGGGCGCGGATTACACGGACTATCGGGCGGCCTCAGACCTCGACCGGCAGGTTGACGGTGAACGTCGTGCCCTTCCCCGGGCTCGACTGGACGGAGATGAAGCCACCGTGGCGCTTGACCACTCCGTAGGTGATGGACAACCCGAGCCCGGTGCCGGGCGTGCGGTCCTGCCCCCCGCCGAGGATGCCCTTGGTCGTCACGAACGGCTCGAAGATGCGGTCCCTCACCTCGGGCGGGATGCCGTCGCCGGTATCCGACAGGGTCAAGGTCACACAGCCGCGCCTCTTGGGCTGGGACTTGAGCGGATCGGCCGAACAGATGGCCGCGACGCAGTCGCACAGGCGAAGCCCCACGGTCAGGCGCCGCTCGGGACAGGTCTGCATGGCCTCGACGGCGTTGCGCACGAGATTGACGAAGGCCTGGGACAACTGGCCCGGATACCCTTGTATCAGAGGGATCTCGGAGAAGCGCTGGACCAGCTCGATGCGCGATTCGCGCAGGGTCCGGTCCATCAGTCTCAGGTCCTCGGACAAGAGCGCCGCAAGGTCAACGGACTCCTTCTTCTGTGAAGCGTCGTCGCGCGTGATATTGATGAGGTTCTTGGCGATGAGACCGGCCCGGTGCGTGCAGTCCTTGATCGCGCCGAGCATCTCTCGCAGGTCGTCGGCGTTCTGGGTCTTGGAGCACAGCTCGGCGTACGTGCCGATGATCTGCAGGATGTTGTTGAACTCGTGCGCCACCCCGTTGGCCAGCGTGCCGGCCGCGGACATGCGCGTGCTCTCCAAGAGGGCCGATTGGGCGCGGCGGAGCTCGTTGTACAGCTCGCGCTGGCGGTCCTGGTAGCGCTTGATGCGAAGACCGGCCTCGACGCGCGCGATGGTCTCGATCTCGTTGAAGGGCTTGACGATGTAATCGTTGGCGCCCATGCGAAAGCCCTTGAGCTTGTGCTCGGGGTCGTGCAGTTCGGTGGTGATCAGGATCGGGATGTTGTGGAAACGCTCGTCCGCCTTGAGCAGCAGGCAGAGGTCGAAACCGTCGCCGCCCGGAGCGACGTCCAGCAGGATCAGGTCGGGCAGATCGCGCTTGAGCATCTCCAAAGCCCGCTCACCACCGCCGGCGAAGCTGACCTGGTACTCGGGATGAGCGGACACGAGCACCTGCTTCAACTGCTCGCGGTTGACCTCATCACGATCGACGATCAGGATCTTGGACACGTTCCGTCTCCCATGCTACGCGCGACGCCGGCGCACACGCAACAGCGCCGCCGGCCGGATCCCGGACAGGTCGCGCACGACCCGGTCCGTTCTCGTCCGCAACTCTTCGGGTGTGTGCGTGGTCGCCACACCGACCACACGCATGCCGGCCCTGCGGGCGGCCCGCGCTCCGGAGTACGAGTCCTCCAGCACCACGCACGAGCGCGGAGGCACGCCGATCCGCCGGGCGGCTTTCAGATAGATCTCGGGGTCCGGCTTGCCCCTGCGGATGCCCGTCGAGTCCACCACCCCATCAAAATACCGCTCAAGGCCGCTCTTTTGGAAGAAAAACCGTACGTTCGCCGCGGGGGCCGATGTGGCCAGGGCGACCGGCACACCCAGCCGCCGGAGCCCGGACAGGAGCGCCCGGGTCCCCTTGACCAGCTTGAAACGCGGCCCGAACACACGCCTGAAATCGGCTTCCTTCTCGGCCTCCAGGCGGGCCAGCCGACGGGCGCTCATGCGTCCGAACAGCCGCGTGAGCACGTCCTTGTTGGTCCGTCCGAAAACATGCTCACGAAAATCCCTGTCGCTGAGACGGACCCCGTGGCGCGCGGCGAAACGGCGATACGCGTCCCGGTGGGCCGTGTTGGTGTCGATGAGCACGCCGTCCATGTCGAAAAGCACGGCCGCGGCCCTCATGAGGCGCCTTCGGCGGATCGCCCGGCCATCGCGCGCGTGATACGGAGGGCCAGGGCCCGCGAAACGCCCGTTCTGCGGGCCAGCTCCTCCGGGGTCGTGCGGGACAGCGCCGCGGGGCTCAGCACCGAGAGGATGCGCCGGCGCGTCGCCGGACCCACTCCGGGCACGGCTTCGAGCGCGGACCCCAGCTGGGCCTTGCGGTGCAGGCCGCGGTGGAACGTGATCGCGAAGCGGTGGGCCTCGTTGCGCAACACCAAGAGGAGCTTGAGCGCCGGCGAGCTCAGCGACAGCACGACCGGGGTCTCCCGTCCGGGCAGGAACAGGTGTTCGTGCTGCTTGGCGATGGACACCAGGGGCAATCGTCCCTCGAGCCCCAGTTTCTTCAGGGCCGCGCCGGCGGCCGACAACTGCCCCTTGCCGCCGTCGATCAACACGAGGTCCGGCAGAGGAGAGCCCTCCTCCAGCAGACGGGCATACCTGCGACCGACGACCTCGTTCATCATGGCGAAATCATCGATGCCGCTGACGGTGCGGATCTTGTACTTACGGTACTCGGAGCGCGCCGGCTTGCCGTCGATGAGCACCACCATCGACCCGACCGGCTCTTGGCCCTGGATATTGGAGATATCGAACCCCTCGATGCGCCGGGGCGGTTCCTTGAGGCCCAACGCGGAGGCCAAGACCCGCAGCGCGGGCTCCGGATCGCGGCGGAGCGTGTCGGGTGAGGGAACGGACGAGAGCGCCTGGATCTCCTGGTGGATCGCCCGGGCCTGCTCGTACTCGCGGGCGGCGGAGTGTTCTTTCATGCGGCGGGAGAGCGTCCGCACCAGCGCGTCACGCCGGCCTTCGAGAAAAGCCGTCAGCTCCCTGACGATGCGGGCGTACTGCTCATCGGCGACCTTGCCCTCGCACGGCCCTCCGCACTGCCCGATGTGGTACATCAGACAGACCTTCTTGGGCAGGGTGCGGCAGGTCCTCAGCGGAAACTCGCGGCGCAGGCGTTCCACCGCCTGGCGCAGCAGAAAAGCGCTCGTGTACGGTCCGAAGTACGTAGCCCCGTCGGCCTTGCGGCGGCGGACGATGAGCAGGCGCGGGTACTTCTCCGCCGTGATCTTGAGGAAGGGGTAGCTCTTGTCGTCCTTCAGTTCCTGGTTGTACTTGGGCCGGAGCTGTTTGACGAGACTCGACTCCAGAAGGAGCGCTTCGGCTTCTCCGGCGGTCTCGAGGTGGTCGATGCGGGTCGTCCGGGACAGCATCACCCCTTCCTTGGAGAAGGTCTCGCCGTAATAACGGAAATGTCCCGAGACCCTCCGTCGGATGGACACGGCCTTGCCGACGTACAACACCTCGCCTTCGCGGGAGCGGAACAGGTAGACCCCGGGCGTCTCAGGAAGCTCCGCGATCCGGGCTTTGAGCGCCTCGGGGATCAGCCGCGCCACCGGCGCAACCTCGACAGCTCAGGGTAGCCGGCCGCGGCCAAAGCGCCGAAGTAAACGGCTCCCCCTGCGACGATCACCGCCGCGAGCGCTGTAGCGCGCACCGTCACGGACGCCTCCTCAAGAGGCGTCAGCACGTGCCGGTCGGCCAGAAGGACCGTCACCGCCATGAGCGCTCCGCAGCCGAGCGTCTTGAGGGCGGCGTCGCGGAGCGCGGCGGTATCGAGCGGCCCGATCCGGCGCGCCAGAGCTCCGTACAACAGGACCGCATTGAGCGTCGCCGAAAGGCTCGAGGACAACGTCAGGCCGCCGATGCCCAGCGGGCGCATGAGCAGCAGGCTCAACGGCACGTGCAGCGCCACGCACAGCGCCATCGTTCGCACCGGTGTGCGGGTGTCCTGCATCGCGTAGAACGCGTTAACGAGGATCTTCACCACGCAGCAGGACACGAGCCCCCAACCGTAACAGAACAAGGCCCTCGAAGTGATGTCGGTCGAGTAGGCGTCGAACTCTCCCCGCTCGAAGATCGTGCGTACGATCGGTCCGGCCAGCACGATCAGGCCCGCCGCGGCCGGCACCACCAGCATGGCCACCAGACGCAGAGCGAACACCAGGGTCTTTTTCATTTCGTCCGGCCGGCCCTGGACGATCTGCGCCGAGAACGTCGGCAGGAGCGCCTGCGCCAGGGACAGGCCGAACAGCGCCAGCGGCAGCTGGAAGAGCCGGTTGGAGTAATAGAGCGCCGACTGACCTCCCAGACCCACCCAGTGCTCGAACGATGCCAGGATGGAGTCCACGAACACGTTCACCTGGTAGATCGCCGAACCCAGCGCCCGCGGCACCAGAAGCTTGCCCACACGGGCGGCGGCTTCGAGCGACCGGCCGGGAGGCGTGTAGCGAAAACCGGCTTTCCACAGTGCCGGTAGCTGACAGATCAGCTGCAGCGCTCCGCCGATCAGCACGCCGCCGACGAGCGCGTACGGTCCATAAGTCGGCTCCAGGGCGAAACCCGCGATGATCATGCACACATTGAGCAGGATGGGGCCCAGCGCCGAAGCGGTGAACCTCCCCAGGGAGTGCAGTGTGCCCATGGCCCAGGCGGACAGCCCGATCAAAAAAACGTACGGGAACATCCATCGCGTCAACTCCACCGCCAACGGGTACTTCTCGGGCTCCGCGGAGGAGGTAAAACCCGGCGCGATCAAGCTCACCAACTGCGGGGCCAGCAGCACGCCGGCCGCCGTCAAGACCAGCAAGACGCCCGCCGAGACGCCCAGGAGCGTCGAGACCAGCCCCCAGTACTCCGCGGGCCGCTTCTGGCGGTACTCGGTGAGCACCGGGACCAGGGCGGCGTTGGCCGCGCCCTCGCCGACGAGGTCGCGGAGCAGGTTGGGGATCTTGAAGCTGACGACGAAGGCTTCGGCCGCATACCCGGTGCCGAAAGCCGCCGCGATGACCATGTCCCGGACAAAGCCCAGCACGCGACTGACCGCCGTCAGCGACCCGATGACGCCCGCGGAGCGGGCCACCCCCCGGTGTGTTGACATCCTCTACCCTTTTCTGTAAAATCCGTCGAGCCTTTCGGACCCAACGGGGCCCGTCCGGCACATCCTGAAATCCTTCAAACCGGGGAACTTATGGCACATCGCAGAGCATCGATCAAGAAGATCCGCGTCGACAGACGGCGCTACCAGGTGAACCTCCGCACCAAGTCCGAGCTCAAGACCGTCCTGCGCAAGTTGACGGAAGCTTTTTCGACCAAGGACGCCGCCAAGGTCAAGGCCGTGGCCCAGCTGGTCTACTCGAAGCTCGACAAGGCCGTCAAGAAGGGCATCCTTCACGACAACACGGCCTCGCGCAGGAAGTCGCGCATCCAGCTCCGCCTCAACAAGCTCAAGGCCTGATCCTCAGCCCCGGCGCGCCGGCCCGCCCGGCCGCGCCGGGCTGTGCGCGCCCAGCGCGGACTTCGCTTCCAACAGGAACCTCTCAAAAGCCTTCCACTCCTCCATCCGGCCGGTCTTCAGGTCGGCATCGCAAGACAAGAGCAGCTCCCGGACCTTCTCTCCGGTCCGGCCACCCAGCCGGGCCGCCTGTGCCAGGGTTTTGTCCCTGAAATACGCGTTGATCCTGAGCGTCTCGGCGATCCTGGCGGGCGGCCAGCCCGCCTCCTGTAGAGCGGAGACCCTCTGCAAGCGCTCCAGCGTACCCGCCAGCCGCGCCACGATCTCGAAGGCCCTCGCGCCGTCCCGCCTCATCCCGATGGCGGCGGCCAAGACGCGCTCCGGACGGGCTTCCAGGATAAGATCCACCAGCTCGTAAGCGTCCGCCGAAGCCGACCGTCCCAGCAGATCCTTGACATCCTGCGGGGTCACCTCCGGCCGGCCCTCGGTGTAGACGGCAAGCTGTTCGGCCGCCTCGTCCAGCGCGGTAAGGTCCGTACCGATCCTCTCGACCACCTCCTCGGCGGCGCCCGGCTGAGCCCGGCGACCGCGTTTGCGCAGACGGTCAGCCACCCAGGCCGGCAGCTTGTCCCGATACGGCGCGCTCAGCGTGCGGGCCTGACAGTGAGGCGTCAGCTCCGCGACCAACGTGCTTTTGGTGGGTTTGTCCTGAAGACAGGTGAGCACGACCGTGCAGTCCTTGGGAGGGTCCTGCAGATAGGCGCTCAAGCGCTCAAGGTCCTCATCGTCGAGCTCTTCGACGCTCCGGAGCACCGCGAACTTCGCTCCCCCCAGGAACGAATACGTCCGTGTCCACTCCAGGAAATCCGCGAACTCTTCGGGACAGCGGAAGTCCCTGTCATCGATGCCTTTGGAGGGGTTACGGCCGCCGTGATGACGTCCGCGGAGCTCTTGGACTTTCTCGGCGATCAGGAAGGGGTCATTGCCGGCCAAGAGGTGCGCGCCGGCCGGCGGGGGCGCGCTTACCACAGCTCGACGGTTTTCTCGACGACTCTCCGGGCCAGGTCCTCGACGGCGCGCGACTGCGCGTCGTCCTCGCTCACCGAGCGGTTACCCGCCAGGAAGAACGTCGTGTCCCCGGCGACCTGCTGGGACCACAACACCTCTTTGCCGCCGCCGGCACGCTCGAAGACGACCTCGAGCACCATGCTGACGCGGTACTCCTCGACGTCATCGCTGTTGGAGTAACGCAACGGATCGCGGCGATACTCGATCAGCTTGGACCTGAGGACCGCGTCGGCGTGTTCGGCTGCTACGGGTTTGAGCGTCCCGTCGAAGATGAAGCGGTTGACGATGGCCGCCCTGAGATCGAGCTCGACGCCGGGTCTGTAGATCGGATAACGGTCCTGGGGACCGCTCTCGCCGGACAGGTCGATCGCGTTCTCGACCGGAGCGATGTACACACTGCGGATGTCCTCGGGGAGATTGGTGCGCGTCGTGTAGCCGCAGCCGGACAGCGGCACGAGCACCGACAACGCGAGCGTCACGACGGCGGTGAAGGCGCGGGTTCTCATCCGGTCACCAGAAGAGGAAGCGCCGCGGCTTGGCCTCGGGCTCCGCGGACGGCTGAGCGGGTTTCTCCTGACCGGTGAAGCGTTCGATGCGCTTCTGCGCCTCCGCTGCGGCCGGTGTTTCCGGAAAACGGCTGATGACCTCCTGATAGTAGACCTTGGCGCTGGCGACCTTGTCGCGCTTCTCGTAGAACTCGGCGACGCTCAGCGTCTCTTGGGCCTTCTTGGCCCGCAGGAGCTTGATCGACTCGTCCGCTTCCACGGCCTGCGCGTCCTCGGGGAAGGTCTGCTTGAAGCCCTCGAACTCCTGGATCGCCTTCTCCGTGAGCTGATCGTTGTACTGCAAGTGGCGCGAGGCCAACATCGCGCTGTAGGCGATCTGGTATTTGGCCTTCGTCACAAGCTCGGAGTTCGGGTACTCGTCGATGACGGCCTGGAAAGCCTTGCGCGCTTCCTCATAGTCGCCCATCGACTTGTGCACTTCTCCGATCTTGAACTGCGCTTCGGGACCGTAACTGCCGAAGGGCGCGTTCTTCACGATGTGCTGATAGATCTCGAGGGCCTTCTGCTTGCCGTCGAGCACCGGCACGCCGAGCACCTTCATCTTGTCGCCCGAAGCGAACTTGCCCGCGATCTCGAACTCCCTGCGGACAGCGTCCTTGATCCTGTCGCTGTAAGGGTAGCTGTCGATGAGGCGCTGGTAGGCGTCGGCGGCCTTGGCGTACTCCTCCTTCTCCTCGAAGCAAAGCCCCTTGTAGTACACGGCTTCGGCCGAAAGACGGGAATTGGGGAAGAACGCGGGCAGCTTGTCGAACTCCTCGAGCGCCCGGTCGAAGTCCTTGGACTCGTAGAAGCTCATCGCCCAGTTGAACTGGTCCTCAGGAGTGTCCTTGGAGGCCTTCTTGGGATTCATCCACTTGCCGAGGTCCGGGCTCCAGACCCAGGAGGCGCAGGCTTCTCCGGCGTAGCCCAAGAGGGCCATGGCGGCGAAGACGAGTACAAGGATAGGACGAGACGTGTTTTTCATGGATTTCCCTGATGTTTCGCGGATCGAAGACGGTGATAGATTAACCGCTCGTGAGGGCCGTTGTCAACGACTGCCCGACCGCCCGCGGCGGCTCCGTCGCGGAGCGCGCAGCAGGTAGTCGGTCTCGATATTGACCCGGGTACCGACCCGCCAATCGCCGAGACCCGTCTTGGTGAGGGTGGCCGGAATGCAGTGCACGCTGAAGACGTCCCCTCGGCGGCGGCCGCAGGTCAGGCTCACTCCGTCGAGCGCGATACTGCCTTTGGGCACGACCCAACGGGACAAGCGCCCCGGACAGCGCACATCGAAGCTCCGGCAGCGGCCCTCAAGGCGTACCCGCACGACCCTTCCGACGCCCTCCACGTGACCCAGCACATAATGCCCGCCGATGCGCTGTCCCCAACGCAGGGCCAGCTCCACGTGCACCCGCTCGCCGTTCCGCAAGGACCCGGCGGTGGTCTTCTTGAGCGTCTCCGGGCCGACATCGAAGCTCAGCAGGTCCCCGCGTCGTGAGGTGACGGTCAGACAGACGCCGTTGATGGCGACGCTATCACCGGCTTTGACCCGCCCGGCGGTCCGCCCGGGCACGCGGACCTTAAGGCTCCCCGCGCGGCTCCGTGCCCGGTTCGATCCGTTGGCGACAACAGTACCCCGCACCTCGATCAGACCGCCGAACATCACAACCTCCCGTACAGCACGAGGTCCCGGCCGATCGCCGACACGCTGATCTGCGACAGCTCGTGCCCGGGCAGGCCTGCCCCGCCGCCCAGGACCTTGGGGGCGATGAAGACGTACATCTCGTCCGCCAAGCCGGCTTCCAGAACGCTGGCCAAGGTCTTCTCTCCCCCCTCGACCAGCACGGACGTCACTCCGCGCTCGCCCAGGCGCCGGAAGAGCGCGCTCAGGTCGAGCCGGCCGTCCCGCAGGAGCGGCACCTCGACGATGTCGGCTTTGCCGCGATAGCGCCGTTTTTTCGGAGCGGGGATCCCCTGGCGCGCGACCAGGAGGACGGGGCCGGGCGAAGCCTTGGAGAAGATGCGGGCTCTCAACGGCGCGCGCAGGTCCCGGTCGAGGATGACCTTGAGCGGCTGGCGGTCCGCGTACCCGTGACGGACGCTCAAGAGCGGATCGTCGATCCTGAGCGTCCTCGATCCGACCAGGATGGCATCGCAAGCGGAGCGCAGGCGGTGCGCCCAGCGCCGCGCGGCGGGACCCGTGATCCAACCGCGGCCCCCGGGCGCCACCCGGCTATGACCGTCCAGACTGCGAGCGATCTTGACGATCGTATACGGACGGCCGGTCTCGACCCAACGGACCCAATCCAGGTTGAGCGCCCGGCATTCGGCCTCGAGCACTCCGGTCGTTACGGCCAGTCCGGCACGGCGCAGGCGTCTCAGACCCCGCCCATCGACCAACGGGTGGGGATCACGCAGGCCGCAGACCACGCGGCGCACGCCGCTGGCCAGGATGGCGTCGACGCAGGGAGGTGTTTTGCCGTGATGGGCGCACGGCTCCAAGGTCACATAGAGCGTCGCGCCGACCGCCGACCGGCCCGCTCCCTTCAAGGCGTGGATCTCGGCGTGCGGCCCTCCGTAGCGCAGATGCGCTCCGCGACCGACGATCCGCCGCCTGCGCACGACCACGGCGCCCACACTGGGGTTCGGCCGGACCCGACCGCGAGGTACGGCGGCCGCTTCCTTGAGGGCCTCCCGCATCCAGCGCGCGTCGGAGGAGGTCATTTCTTACACTCGGTCTTGGCGATCTTGTCGAGCACGCCGTTGACGAACTTGGAGGAATCCTCCTCGCCGTAGCGCTTGGCCAGTTCGACGGCCTCGTTGATGGAGACCTTGATGGGTACTTCCTCGACATGGAGCATCTCGTAGGCGGCCAGTCGGAGCAGATTGCGGTCGAGAAAGGCCATGCGGCGCAGTTCCCAGTTGTCGGCACAGCGTTCGATGACCGGATCGATGGACTTGTAGAGCGAAAGCACCCCCTCGACGAGCTTGCGGGTGTACGCTCGGACCTCGGGATCCTTCTTATCGAGGTCCAGAGCGTCCTTCTCGCCGTCAGTGGACGCGAGGTCCGCGCGCGGCTCCCAGAAATCCTCCCACACCCGGTCGAAGGGCTGCTCGCCCAGATCGAGCTGGTAGAGGATCTGCAGGGCCAACTCGCGACTGCGGGTCCGCTTTCTCATCGTGACAGCCTCGGGGATCCTTGGATACGGCGCAGAACATCGGAGGCCTCGAGCGCCGCCAGCGCCCACTCCCTGCCCTTGTTCATCTGCTTGATCCCGCACCGCTCGATCGCCTGAGCGGCGTTCTCGGCGGGGACGATACCGAGGAGCACGGGCACATCCTCAGCGAGCGCGATCTCACGCAGGCCCCTGGCGCTCTCCTGGACGACCTGATCGAAGTGCCTCGTCTGACCGCGGATGACCACGGCCAGAGCGATGACCGCGTCGGGCCGGGCCCGGCGGATCAAGCGCCGAACGGCCAGCGGCAGTTCGAAAGCTCCCGGCACGTGCGCGACCGTGATGTCGGCGGGCCTCACACGGTGCCTGAGCAGGGTATCCACGGCTCCGTCCAGGAGCTGACGGGTCAATGCCTCGTTGAAATCCGACACCGCCAACGCGAACGTCCTTCCCCGGCCATCGAACGAACCGCGGAGCCGGCGGATACCCTTCATCGGAGAACGTTCAGCGGCGCCGGGTCTTGATCGCTTCATCGAGAAGATGTCCCATCTTGGTTTTTTTGGTCATCAGATACCTGCGGTTGTGCCGGCCGGCAGGCACTTGGATCGGCACGCGTTCCACGACCTTGAGGCCGTAACCCTCCAGACCGACGATCTTCTTGGGGTTGTTCGTCAATAGACGGATACTGCGTACTCCCAGGTCGGCCAGGATCTGCGCTCCGACGCCGTAGTGACGCAGGTCCGGCGCGAAACCGAGCCTGCGGTTGGCCTCGACCGTATCGAGACCCTTGTCCTGGAGCTGGTAGGCCTTGAGCTTGTTCAGCAGGCCGATCCCTCGGCCCTCCTGCCTCATGTACAGCAGGATGCCGGCGCCTTCGGACGCGATGCGTCGCATGGCGTTGCGCAGCTGCTCGCCGCAGTCGCACCGGCGGGAACCCAGGATGTCGCCGGTGAAGCACTCCGAATGCACCCGCACGAGCGTCGGCCGGTCGGACCGGACCTCGCCCATGACCAGCGCCAGGTGATAGTCCTTGTCCACCGCCGACTCGTAGGCGATGAGCTTCCAATCGCCGTGCTCGTTGGCCATGCGGGTCTCGACGGCCTTGAAGACCAATCTTTCCTTCTTGCGCCGGTACTCGATGAGGTCCTTGATCGCGCAGACGCGCAGGCGGTGCTCGCGGGCGAACTTGGACAGATCGGCCGTACGTGCCATCGTGCCGTCGTCGTTCATGATCTCGCAGATGACCCCCGCCGGATACAAACCGGCCAGACGCATGAGATCGACACAGGCCTCCGTATGGCCGGCGCGCACCAGCACCCCGCCCTCCCGGGCGCTGAGCGGGAAGATATGCCCGGGACGCACGAGGTCCTCCTTGGTGGTGGCGGGGTCGATCAGGGTCCGGATGGTACGGGAGCGGTCGTAGGCCGACACGCCCGTGGTCACGCCCTTGCGCGCGTCGATGGACACCGTCCAGGCCGTCTTGAGCTCATCGGCGTTCGTACCCACCATCGGATCGATCCCCAGGTCCTTGAGGCGGCCCGGCTCCATGGGGGCGCAGATGATGCCCCGCCCGTGCTTGGCCATGAAATTGATCTTGTCCGGGGTCGCGAACTGCGCGGCGACCACCAGGTCTCCTTCGTTCTCCCGGTCGGCGTCGTCGATCACGACCACGATGCGGCCCTTGCGCAGGTCGGAAAGCACTTCCGGGATCGGGCTGAATTTCATGATCGGCCTCAGAAGTATTCGTTGAAGAACGCTGCGGCCCGTTCGCGCAGCTCGGCGATGGAGCCCCGGCGGACCTTGAGCAGCGCCGGTCGCCGCGAGGGGACCTGGACCTTGAACAGACCGGCCAGCGACGCGTAGCGCGCCCGCTCGAGGCCCGGTACATCCACCGGAGACACGACCCTCACCGGCCGTCCGCAGGCGCTCTGGAGCGCCGAACGGTAGGTCTCGTCCTCGGCGAACTGGCCCGTCAAGAGGACCTCGCGGTCGCACTCACAATCCTTCTCCAGCTCGCCCAGCACGGCCGCGACGGCGTCCGGCTCCGGGCTTCGGGTCATCGCGCAACGCCACAGGACACCCGCGCGCTGAACGCAAACCCCGACGGACTCCGCCGAAGCGTCCACCAACAGACGACGCTGGATCGGGTCCTCGTTGTCTGCGATGGCGGCGGCCGAGGACTGCAACGACAACACCGGCCGGGCCCCGACGAACCCCGCCCGCCGGAAGACCTTCTGGTAGGCCTCCAAACTCTCGGCTCCGACGGACACCAAGTGCACCACGGCTTCGAGCTTGCGGCCAAAAACACCCAGCGGCTGGGCCATCGTATCCCGGTCGTCCACGATGAAGTACAGTTCCTTCGCGTAGAGAATGCGGCGTTCGAAGCGCGACTCGAGCCTCTCGGCCGTTTCACGTGTCGAGCGCACATCAGGGGCCTTGACCTGCCCTTCACCCGACAACAATCTTGAGGCGTGGCGCCAACTGCTGGTCAGCGGACCGGCGGAGCAGTTGTAGAGCACATCGGTCGCCTTGAGGCCCGCGGTGCTCTCGGCGCGCCGAAGAGCTTCGCACACGGACTCGACCGCGTCACCCGTGTGCGTCACCTCTCCGGCAGCGAATCCCCGGCGCGGGGCCTCGCCGGCCCCGAGCACGCGGATCCGGCCCGAGGCCTCCCTCTGGCCCGCAACGGCGGCGACACGCTCCGGGCCGATGTCGACGACCCAGCGGACGTGGGTCGGAGCGCGCAGGACCGCGCTCTTCACGCTTTCCTCGGTCCGATGACCAGATCGTCGAAACGCAGGTCGATGTACTCGATCTTCTGTGCGTCCAGATCGATGGTCTTGAGGGTTTGATCGAGGATCTTGAGCCTTTCGATGAAGTGCGCATCCCCCATGCGGATCTCCACATCTCCATCGACGTACAGCGACAGGTTGCGCGGGTCGACGACGGAGATGCGGTTGAGCACGCGCTGGCGCAGGATCTTGGTGCGCTTGATGAGCTCGGAGATCTGCACGGCTTTCTTGGTGCCCTCGTCGGCGAGCACGGAGCCGACGTACAGCCCTCCTCTCGGAGAAACGGCGCCCTCGATGATCGTGAGATTGCGGAACGGTGTCGCCGACGACCCCGGCAGCACCACGCGGTCCTTGTCGATCTGCACGTAGCGCGACAGATAGACCTGGGCGACGGGCGTTCTCCTGCGGAGCTCGACCTCGATACGGCTGGGCGGGACGCGGCGCACCAGCACGTCCTTGTACTCCGGATGACTGCGCTTGATGGTCTTCTGGACCAGCACCAGGTCGATGTCGAACAGGTTCTCGCCGGGCCGGAGCGCGCAGAACTTGAACGCCTGCTCGGCGGTCATCGTACCCGCGTTGAGCACCCGCACCTCGCGAAGTTCGAAGGCGGGCGATCCCTTGGCGAACCCGTAGACGGCCGCGCCCAGCAACACGACGGTCGTGACCGTGATCAGGTACGGCAGAGCGGCGCGGCCGATCTGGGCCGCGAGCCCGACCAGCTTGAACGTCAGGAAACCCGGTTTCTTTTTGACCTTATACTTGAGCTGTTTGGCCATGTGCTTCCAC
Organism: Candidatus Omnitrophota bacterium; assembly: GCA_022072175.1. Classification (GTDB taxonomy): domain Bacteria; phylum Omnitrophota; class Gorgyraeia; order 2-02-FULL-51-18; family 2-02-FULL-51-18; genus JAJVIE01. The sequence continues at coordinate 880,464 of JAJVIE010000003.1, forward strand.
GGGAGCGGTGTTCGGGTCCCGGGCCGCCTCGGCCATCCTCAGACGGGACAATTGGAGGATTCTAACACAAAGCTCGCCGAACTCGATACCCGCGGCGCGGGCGGCCTTGGGCAGCAAGCTCTTGGGGGTCAGCCCGGGCAGCGTGTTGACGTCCAGCACGTACGGCCGGCCGTCCTCCCCGAGGATCAGGTCGATGCGGGCCATGACCTGGCATCCCAACGCGGCCCAGGCCGCCAATGCGGCCCGGCGGCAGAGCGCGCTCTGGCGCGGCGTCAGTGCGGCGGGCACCTCATAACGCGTCCGGCTGTCCTTGTATTTGGCTTCATAGTCGTAGAACGTGTTGCCGGCCACGACCTCCACCACCGGCAGCGCTTTGCCGCCCAGAAGACCGACCGTCAGCTCCCGTCCCCGGATATAGGTCTCGACCAGCACCTCGTCCGAATATTTGAAAGCCTCCCGGAAGGCCGCCTCCCGGTCCGCGGAGGAGCGTACGAGCGACACACCCACGCTCGAACCGGCCTTGGCCGGTTTGACGACGAACGGATAGACCGTCGGAGCTTCGGCCAGCGCGCGTTCAAGTGAACCGTAAGCGGTGAAGTCCGGAACGCTCACCCCCGCCTCCCGGAGACGGCCCTGCGTACGGACCTTATCGAAACACAGCTGGCTCGCCTCCGGCCCGGCGCCCGTATAGGCGATCCCCGCTCGCTCGAGCAGACGCTGTACCGTCCCATCCTCGCCGAAGGTCCCGTGCAGGGCCAGAAAGGCCGTGCTCACGTGCGCTCTTTTGAGCTCGTCCAGGAACCCTTCCGAGCTGGGGTCCACCTGGATGACGTCCAGACCGCGCTCCGTGAGCGCCTCGGCGGCGGCGCGGGCGGACACGAGGGAGACCTCGCGTTCGCAGGAGATACCGCCTCCGAGCACCGCGATCCGCCCCCAAGCGCGCGGTGAGCGCGCGGACGGCCGCCGGGCCGCGGGAGGAGCGGATTCGAGGATGCGGACCTCCGTTTCGAGCTCGATGCCGAACTTGCGCTGGACCGTGGACCGCACCTCACGGATCAGCGCGATGACGTCCTCGGCCTTCGCGCCGCCCCGGTTGATGATGAAGTTGGCGTGCTTGTCCGAGACCTCGGCGTCGCCGATGCGCCTGCCCTTCAGCCCGGCGTCCTCGATGAGCTTGCCGCTGGAACAACCGGCTGCCTTGGGATTCTTGAACATGCATCCGGCGCTCGGATGACGAAGGTCCTGAGTGCGTTGGCGGTGATCCCGGTACTCGTCCAGGCGGCGTTGGACCGCCGCCCGGTCCTGCGGCTCGAATCGGAACACACCCTCCAGAACGATGCGCTCGCCCAGACCGGAATACCGGTAAGCGAACGGCACTTCATGGCGTTCCATCCAGCGCGCCGACCCGTCACGCTCCATGACGCGCACCCGGACCAGCCGGGCGTCGACGGATTGCTGATGACTGCCGGCGTTCATGGCGATGGCGCCGCCGACGTTGCCGGGGATCCCTGAAAGGAACTCGCACCCCCCAAAACCGCTCTCGACCACGTACTGGATGAACAGCGGGTTGGGTACGCCGGAACGGGCGATCACGCAACCGTCTTCCTGGCGCATTTCCTTGAAATATCGCGATCCCAGATGGACGCAGATCCCTTTGAGGCCCGCGTCGGGGGCCAGCAGGTTGCTCCCCGCTCCGAAGACATGGACGGGCAGCTTGCGGCGAGCGGCGATCTTGAGTGCGCGCGTCAGATCCTCCTCATCCTCGGGCTCGACCCAGTACTGGGCCGGACCGCCGATCTTGAGCGTCGTGTGCTTGGACAGCGGCTCGTTCAGCAGCACGCGACCGCGGACTCCCGGCAGAGGCTGGCGGCGCCCCTCGGATCCTCCGCGCAGGTGTTCGGACAACTGCGTCGCGACCTGACTGATATCGCCCGCTCCGAGCGAGATCACCAGGTCCCCGGGGCGCAATTCCTGACGGACGACCTCGGCGATGCGGTCGCGCCCGACGAACGTGGCGTCCTGATGACCGTTATCCCGGGCCAGATCGCACACTTTACCGCCGGTCACGCCCGGCCGCGGGGACTCGCTCGCCGCGTAGATGTCGGTGATGAACAGTTTGTCCGCGGCCCCGAAACACCGCGCGAAATCCTGCAGCAATGCTTCGGTACGCGAATAGCGGTGCGGCTGGAACAGGGCGACGATGCGTTTGCGCTTGAGCGAGCGTGCGGCTTCGAGCGTGCGCGCGATCTCGGTCGGATGATGGGCGTAGTCGTCGACCACCAGGAAGCGGTCGTCCTCGTACTTCACGTCGAACCTCCGGCCGGCCCCTTCATAGGCCTCGAGCCCTTTGCGGATAACCGGCCACTTGAGCCCCAGATGCCGTCCGGCCGCTACGGCCGCCAGGGCATTGAGCACGTTGTGGCGTCCCATCAGACGGAGCGAGACGGCCCCGAGGCGTCGCCCGTGTTCGTACACCTCGAATCTCGAGCCCCGGCGCCCGTCGGGACACTCCACGATGTTCTGCGCCCCATACCCTTTGTCGAGCGGACCCCATCCGTAAGGTAGGGCGCCGGGCAGACGCCGCATCAGCTCCGCGGCGCGGGGGTCCTCCGCGCAGGCGATCCAGACCCCTCCGGGCTTGAGACGCCCCACGAAGTCCGCGAACGCCGCGTCGATACGCTCGCTGGCGCCGTAGTGGTCCAAATGCTCGTCCTCGATATTGGTCACCACGGCGATATCCGGAGCGTAACGGACGAAGGACCCATCGCTCTCGTCGGCCTCGATCACGATCTCGCGCCCCTGGCCGTGACGCGCGTTGCCGCCGAAGCGCCTGACCAGACCGCCGACCACGATGGACGGATCGCGACCCGCCTCCAGGAGCACACTGCCGATCAGGGAAGTGGTCGTTGTCTTGCCGTGCGTGCCGGAGACAGCGAGGGTGTAGCGCCCTTCACAGAACGACGCGAGCGCCTCCGAACGATGGAGCACGCGCAGCCCCCTGCGCTCGGCTTCGCGGCGTTCGGGATGATCAGGAGGGATCGAAGAGGAGTACACGACGATCTCGGCGCCCTCGACGTGCCCGGCCTCATGGCCGATGCGCACGGTGACCCCGGACCATTCCAGCTCCGTCAGGATCTCGCTGGCCTTGACGTCGCTGCCCTGTACGGCGTATCCCTCGGCCAGGTACAGACGGGCCAGACCGCTCATGCCGATACCGCCGAGACCGATCAGGTGAACGGGTCCTTTTCTCATCGCTGCTTCCCCTTGTATCCGGCGGCCACCTCCAACACCAGGTCCGCCAGCCGGCGGCGCGCCTGAGCCCCTTCTCCGGAGGCTCTGCCGCGAACCTCGGACTCCCCTCTCAGCGCCCGCCCGAGAAGGTCCGCCGCCCGCTCGGGGGTCAGCTCCGCCTGTTCGACGACCTCGGCGCCGTAGCGGCCCGCGAAAACCTTCGCGTTCCACCTCTGGTGCCCGTCACCGTGAGGATAGGGCACGAGGATGGCCGGGATCTCCTTCTCGGCGATCTCGGACAGGAAGGTCGCCCCGGCACGGCCGAGCGCCACGTCGGCGGCCGCGTAGGCCAGGTCCATACGGTCGAAGAACGAATACGCCTTGGCCGGCACGCCCAGGTCCCTGCAGAGGGCCTCGGACTCGCCGGGATCCATCCGGCCGCACAGATGCAGCGTCTGGACCCGGGCCCGGGTGCTCTCGTCGAGGATGCGGAGGGCCTGCGCGAAGATCGTGTTGATGGACTCCGCGCCCTGACTGCCCCCGAGCACCAGCAGCGTCTTGCGCGCGGGATCGAACCCGAACGACCTCAGCGCCTCCTGACGGCAATCGCGCTCGATCGAACCTCGGATCGGATTGCCCGTATGCACGATCCTCCGCGCGCCGCGGAACGCCCGGATGCTGTCGGCATCACTGACGGCCACCACGTCCACCCAGCGCGCCAGCGTACGGTTGGCCCGGCCCGGCGCGACGTTCTGTTCGTGCAGGACCGTCGGCAGGCCCAGCGTGCGCGCGGCCAGGACCGCCGGGAAAGAATAGTACCCCCCAAAACCCACGACCACGCTCGGGCGCTCGGCCCGCAGGAGGCGCAGGGCCGTCCGGTATCCGTTCCACAGCGCCCCGAGGAAACGGCCGTCCGTCAATGAGGCCGCGCCCCGGTAGGGCGAGCTCTCGATGGAATGCATGCCGTCTCCCGGAGCTTCGCGCAGGATACGGCTTTCGATGTCCTTGGTGCCGCACAGATAGACCGTGCGCCGGGACGGGTCACGGCGCTTGAGCTCCTCGACCAGACCGATGGCCGGGAAGATGTGCCCCCCGCTCCCTCCTGCGGCCAGCACCACGGCGCCGTCAGACGGCCGGTTGTTCGGGCTCTTCATGAGCGGCCTCCGCGTGACGGGACAGGTTGACGAGGAATCCGAGCGCCACCAGGTTCGCCAGGAGCGCCGAACCTCCGTAGCTGATGAACGGCAGGGACAATCCTTTGGTCGGCAGCGCTCCGGTGCTCACGCCGAGATTGATGATCGATTGCAGGGCCAGCAGGCTCACCAGACCCAATCCGAACAACTGCGCGAAGAACGTCCGGCTCCTGAAAACGATGACCGTACCTCCGAAGATCAGCAGGATGAACAGCACCACCACCGCGCTCGTACCGATGAAACCCGCTTCCTCCCCGATGATCGAGAAGATGAAATCCGTGTGGGATTCGGGCAGGAAGAACAGCTTCTGCTGGGACCGGCCCAGTCCGGTGCCGAAGATCCCGCCGGAGCCGAACGCCAGGAACGACTGGATGATCTGGAAACCCACCCCCCTCGGGTCCTCCCAGGGATGCAGGAAGGCCAGGAGCCGCTTCATGCGGTACGGCTGGGACACGATGGCCAGGATGATGAGCGGCAGCGTGCACAGGGCCAGAGTGGCCAGATAACGGAGCTTGAGCCCCGCCGCGAAGAACAGCACGAAGACCACCAGGGCGATGGATACCGCGGTGCCGAAGTCCGGCTGCTTGAAGATAAGGCCGCAGCAGAGGCCCAGCACGATCAGCGCCGGACCGATCGTCCGCTTGAGGTCGCTGACGGCCTCTTTTCTCCGGTCCAGGAAATCGGCCATATAGAAGATCATCACGATCTTGAGCAGCTCAGAGGGCTGGAAGCTGAACCCGAGCAGACGGAACCAGCGCCGAGCGCCGCCCGTCGAGTGCCCGATGTGAGGCACCAGCACCAGGACCAAGAGCACCACGCAGATGCCGAGCAAGAGCCGCGCGCGCTGACGCAGCGCCTCGTACGACACGGACGAAGCCGCGTAGGCCAACGCTCCGCCGACGAACAGGTACGCCAGATGACGCTTGAGATAATAGGCGCTGTCGCCGAAGCGGTCATGCGCGTTGATCGCGCTGGCGCTGTAGATCATGACGACTCCGATGGCGATCAGGATGGCGGCCGAACCCAACAGCAGCGTGCGGGCCTTGCGTACGGGGTTCATGTCCCGCCTCCCGTACCGGCTTCCGGGGACAGTGACCGCAGCTGTTGGACGACCGTCCGGAACGCCTCTCCGCGCTCCTCGAACGACCCGAACTGGTCGTAGCTCGTGCACATCGGCGACAGCAATACCGCGTCACCGGTCACCGCCGAGCGGTGCGCGACACGGACCGCGTCGGCGAAATCCTTCACGATGACGTAGTTCGCGTAGCGCTTCCACGAAGCGGCGATCTTGGGAGCGGCCTCGCCGTACAGCACCGCCGAGCGCACCTTGCGCTCGAGGTCGGGCTCGATGCCGACGTAGTCGACGCCCTTGTCACGGCCTCCGGCGATGAGCACGATCGGACCTTCAACGGCCTCGATGGCCGCGCGAGTGCTGGCGACGGTCGTCGACTTGGAATCGTTGACGAAACGGATGCCCGAGATCTCCCCGACCGGCTCGATGCGATGGTCGAGCGTCCGGAACGAACGCAGGGCCCTCTCCAACGCGGTCCGGGGCACGCCCAGGAGCATCGCCACGGCGCTGGCGGCCAGCGCGTTCTCGATGTTGTGGGCCCCCTGCAGACGGAGGTCCTGCACCCTCCAGAGCGCCCGGCGGCCCGAGCGGTCGCGCCACCAGGCCTGGTCGCCCTCGAGATACGCTCCCCGGGAGAGCGGTTTCTTACTGAAGAACACGACCTGTCCGCGGGCGCGGCGGGACATGGCGCGCACGATCGGATCGTCCGCGTTGAGCACGACCGCGTCGTTGGCCGACTGGTTGCGGAAGATGTTCTCCTTGGCCTGCGCGTAGCGGCGCAGCGTGCCGTGGCGGTCCAGGTGGTTGGGGCTCAGGTTGAGCACCACGGCGATCTCCGGTCTGAACTGCGGGCTGTCCTCGAGCTGGAACGAGCTGAGCTCGAGCACCACCACGGACCTCCGCGTGATGCCGGGCAGCGCCTCGACGAACGAGTACCCCACGTTGCCGCAGAGCACGGACGGTCGGCCCGCCTCACCCAACAGGCGGTGCACCAGATGGCTGGTCGTCGTCTTGCCGTTGGACCCCGTGATGCCGACGATCCGGCCCGGACAGTCCCGCCAGGCCAGCTCGATCTCGCTGATGACAGGGATGTGCTTGCGCGCCGCCCACACGAGCGGGAGGCTCTTGCGGGGGATGCCGGGGCTGGTGACGACGAACTGACTGCCGGTCACGTAGGCCTCGGTGTGACCCCCCGTCTCGACGTCGGCGCCCAGACCCCGCAGGTACTCGGCGCTCTCCAGTGCCTGACGCTTGGTCGAGGACTCCGTGACCCGGACACGGGCCTTGTGGGCCAGGAGGTACTTGGCCGCCGCGAACCCGCTGCGCGCCAGACCGATGACCGTCGCTTTCTTGCCGGCGTATCTCATCGGCTCCTCACTGCAGTTTGAGCGTCACGACGCCGAAGAGCGCCAGGATGATGGACACGATCCAGAAGCGGATGACGACCTTCGACTCCGGCAGGCCCGTCAGCTGGAAGTGATGGTGGATGGGCGCCATCAGGAACACCCGCTTCCTGCGCAGCTTGTAACTGCCGACCTGCAGCATCACCGACACGGCCTCCATCACGAAGATGCCGCCGACGATGACCAGGAGCAGTTCCTTCTTCGTGCACAACGCCACTGCGCCGATCGCCCCTCCCAGCGCGAGCGAACCGACGTCGCCCATGAACACGCTCGCCGGGTGCGAATTGAACCACAGGAAACCCATCCCCGCTCCGAAGAGCGCCGCGCAGAACACCGTGAGCTCTCCGGTGCCGGCGATGTACGGGATCTGCAGGTATTGGCTGAAGACCGCGTGACCCGTGACGTAACTGAAGACCCCGTAGGCGAGCGCGATGAACAGCGTGCACCCGATGGCCAGACCGTCCAGACCGTCGGTGAGATTGACCGCGTTGGACGTCCCCGAGATGACCACCGCGGCGAAGAGGATGTAGAGCGGCCCCAGCGCCAGGAACCAGTGCTTCACGAACGGCACCGTGATGCGGTGCCAATCGGGCGATGACAGGTACAGGATCGCGCCGACGGTCACGCCCACGCCGATCTGCCCGATGAACTTGTTGAGCGCCTTGAGGCCCTTGGCGTCCTTCTTGAGGAGCTTCAGGTAGTCGTCCACGTACCCGACCGCGCCCAGAGCGCACATGACGCCCAGACAGAGCCATACGTACTTGTTGCGCATGTCCCCCCATAACAGCGTCGAGGACACCACGGCCGCCAGGATCAGGAGGCCGCCCATCGTCGGCACCTTGTCCTTGCCCTTGTGGGCCTCGTACAAACGGTCGAAACCCTCCCGCTCGATGGTCTGCTTGGCCCCGATCCCCGCCAGACGCCGCACCAGCATCGGGCCGAGGGCGACCGACACGATGAAGGCCGTGATCCCGGCCATGCCGGTCCGGAACGTGATGTACTTGAAAACGTTGAACCCGAAGAACAGGTCCCTTAGCGGGTAGAGCAGTTCGTAAAGCATTCGAGGACTTTCTCCATCTGCATGCCGCGCGAACCCTTGACCAGCACCAGGTCCCCGGGTCGCGCGAGTTTTTTGTAGAGTTTGGCGGCGCTTTCACTGTCTTCGGTGTGGTGCACGCGGTCTTCGCCGAGACCCGATCGCACGGCCTCCTCCGCGGTCCACCGGGAGGCCCGGCCGGCCGTGATGACCAGATCGAAGAGCCCTTCCGAGATCCAGCCGCCCGCCTGGCGGTGGTATTCCTCGCTCTTCTCCCCCAACTCGTACATGTCGCCGACGATCACGACCTTGCGCTCGCGGACCTTGAATCCCTTGAGGGTCTCCAGCGCCGACCGCAGCGACGTCGGGTTGCAATTGTACGTATCATCGATGAAACGGACCCCGTCGCATTCCTTGTACTGCATCCGTCCGGCGACGGGCCGGAAGGTCGAGAGGGCCTTCTGCTTATCCTCTTGCGTGAGCTCGAAGCACGAAGCCGCCGCCAGCGCCAGGACGCAATCCAGCGCCAGATGACGGCCGATGAGCGGCGTCTCGTACCGCTCTTTGTCCCCGATCTGGAACGCGCTCCCCTTCTCGTGGCACCACAATCCGGAGGCCTCGAAATCGCACCCGCTCCCGGACCAGCCGGCGCGCACGATCCGGTGCACGCCGCTACGAGCGTCCCTGAGCATCGGATCCTCGCCGTTGAGCACCAGTAGACCGCCGCGCTCCAGGTGCGAGAGGACCTTGAGCTTCTCGGCCTTGACCCCCTCGAGGTCCTTGAGCCCTTCCAGATGCGACGCGCCGATCGCCGTCAGCACGGCCATCTGCGGCATGCACAGACGGGTCAGACGCTCGATCTCGCCCGGAGCGTTGGTGCCGATCTCGATCACCGCGGCCCGGTGATCGGAGTTCATCTGCAGCAGGGTCTTCGGCACTCCGACGAGGTTGTTCTCGGTCCCACGGTTCCTCAGAACCTGGTAGCGGGGCGATAAGAGCTGCGCGATCAGCTCCTTGACCGTGGTCTTGCCGACGCTCCCGGTCACCACCACCAGAGGGATCTTGAAAGCCAGCCGGTGCCGGCGCGCGATCTCCCCGTAGGCGGCGAGCGTATCGCCCACCTCGAGCACCGTGACGTCCTTGCGCAGGACCGCGGGCACCCTGGAGGCGTCGGACACCACGAAGGCGCGCGCTCCGCGCTCGTAGGCCTGGGACAGATAATCGTGCGCGTCGTACCGGACGCCGCTCAAGGCCAGGAACAGATCGTCCTTCTCCAGGGTCCGTGTGTCCGTCCAGATCCTCTTGGAGCGCCGATCGGGATCACCGGTCAGCTTGGCGCCGCAGGCCTCGGCGACCCACTTGAGATCAAAATCCATCGAGCACCTTCTCCGCCGTCCGACGGTCGCTGTAGGGATGCTTGGTTCCCGCGATGATCTGATAGCGCTCGTGGCCTTTGCCCGCCAGCAGCACGATGTCGCCCGGACGCGCCGACAACAAAGCCTCTCTTACCGCACGGGGGCGGTCGAGCACGGTGACCGCGCCCTTGAACCCCCGCGGCAATCCCGCCCGGATCTCCGATGCGATCACGGAAGGATCTTCCGACCGGGGATTGTCGGAGGTGATGAACACTTTGTCGGCCAGGCGCGCGGCGATAGCGCCCATCTTGGGACGCTTGGTCCGGTCGCGGTCCCCGCCGCAGCCAAAAACGACGATGAGCCTGCCGTTGAGAGCCACGTAGGGCTTCAGCGCCGACAGGACGTTCTCCAGACCGTCCGGTGTGTGCGCGAAATCCACGAACACCGGGAAACCCTGGCCCCGCTCGACGGTCTCCAGGCGACCGGGTACCCCCGGGAAGTTCTCCAGGGCCTCGGCGCAGCGCTCGACATCCTCCCCGAGCGCGGTCAGCACGCCGAGAGCCCCCAGGGCATTGGCGATATTGTGACGTCCGATCAGCGGTGAGCGCGCGCGGATCTTCCGGCCGTTCAGATCGATCTCCAGATGCGTGCGCCGGCCGTCCCAGCGGTCCGCCAGTACCCGGACGTCGGCCCCCGCCGAGGTGCCGTACGTCACGAGGCGCGCTTTGGTCAGAGCGGCCAACCGCCGTGAAGCGGGATCATCGGCGTTCAGCACCGCCACGGCCCGGTCCGAAAGCCCTTCGAACAATCTCGCTTTGGCCGCGAAATAAGCATCCATGCTCCCGTGGTAGTCCAGGTGGTCCTGCGTCAGGTTCGTGAAGAGCGCCGCTGTGTACGGTATCCCCTCCACACGCCGCTGATCGAGAGCGTGCGAAGACACTTCCATGACGGCATGGTCGCATCCGGCGTCGACCATACGACGGAGAGTCCGGTGCAGGTCCACGGGTCCGGGAGTGGTCTCCGCGGATTCCTCCTCGATACCCGCGAACCGGCGGAGGATGGTCCCCAGAAGACCCGGAGCGCGGCCCAAGGAGGCCAACAGATGCTCGATCAGGTACGATGAGGTGGTCTTGCCGTTGGTCCCCGTCACACCGATACAACGCAGGCGTTCGGCCGGACGACCATAGAACGCCGAGGCGATCTTGGCCGCCGAGATCCGGCCCTCGGGCAGGATGAACACCGGCACGCCCGGGTCCATCGACGGCGCCTCATCGCTGGCCACCGCCGCGGCCCCTTGACGGACGGCTTCCTCGATGAAGCGGCGTCCGTCGAGCTGGGTGCCGCGAAGAGCCAGGAACAGGTCCCCCGCGCGCACGTTCCTCGAATCCACGCAAAGCCCCATCAGCTCCGCGTCAGCGGACACGGTCGCGGCGCTGTCGGGGTACACCTCCCGGAGCAGTTGGCGCAGTCGCATCAACGGCGCTTCACCGTTTTACCCGCCTGCTCCGCGAGCGCGGGCGCAGGCACCTGTCCCGCGGAAGCGCGCACGACCTCCCGGGGCGTCTGATGGGCCGAGACCTTCCAGTACGAGAGCACGGCCTGGGCCACGCGCGAGAACGCGGGCGCCGCGACCTCACCGCCATAGATGACCGGCTTGGGCTCGTCGATGCTCACGATGATGACGAGCTTGGGCTCATCGTAGGGCACGAACCCGATGAACGAGGCGAAGAAATGATCGTGGGAATACCCTCCGCCGGGCAGGATCTTCTGAGCGGTTCCGGTCTTACCCGCGGCCTTGAACCCCGGTACGGCGGCTTTTTTGCCCGTCCCGCGGCTGACGACGCCCTCCAGCACGGCGCGAGACAACAGCGCGGTCTCACGGCTGATCACCCGTCGCACGACGCGCGGCTCGAACTCCTGTATCACGCGACCATCGGCGTCATCGATGCGCGAGATGATCCGTGGACGCATGAGCAGGCCGTCGTTGGCCAACGCTCCGACCGCGGCGGCCAGCTGGATCGGCGTGCAGGCCACGCCCTGACCGATGGGGATGTTGATGATCGAGCTCTTGGACCAGTTCTTGGGGTGGGGCACGATACCCCCGACCTCGCCGGCCAGATCGATGCCCGTCTTGTCCCCGAACCCGAACGCCTTGATCGTCTTGTAGAGCTTGTCACCGCCCAGGCGCATGGCCCCCTTGACCGTGCCGATGTTGCTGGATTTCTCGATCACCTCGCGGAAGGTCAGGACACCACTGCCTTTGTGGTCGTGCAGGACGCGGCCGGCGACCCGCCAGGCGCCTCTCTCGCAATCGAACTTCTCGTCCATCGCGAAGGTCTTGTTCTCGACGATCGAAGCGAGCGTGAACATCTTGAAGACCGACCCCGGTTCGAAAATATCCGTGATCGCCCTGTTCCGGCGCTGTTCGGGCTTGGCCTTGCCGGGCAGGTTGGGATCGTACGAGGGGTAATTGGCCATGGCCAGGATGTCGCCGCTCTTGGGTTCGACGACGATGATGCAACCGCCGAGCGCGTTGTGTTTCCGGCAGGTCTCGGCCAGCTCCTTCTCGGCGATGGCCTGGATCACCTCGTCGATCGTCAGGTGGATGTTGAACCCGTCGATCGGAGCGACCATCTCGATCTGTTTGGAGATCAACTCCCTCTGTCTGGCGTCGCGCTGGGCCCTGCGCCAGCCGGGGACGCCCTTGAGGTAGCTGTTGTATTGCAGCTCCACGCCCTCAAGGCCGTCGTTGTCGATGCCCGTAAATCCGATCAGGTGGGCCGCGGTCTCTCCCTTGGGGTACATGCGCTGGGATTCCTTGATGAAACCCAGGCCGTCCAGCTTGAGACGGCGGATGGCCTCGCTGTACGCGGGATTGATCTTACGGGCGATCCAGACGAACATCTTGTCCTTCTGGAGCTTGCGGCGGATCTGACCGAGGTCGATGCCGAGGATGCGGTGCAGTTCCTCGCTCACGGGCCCCTTGTGCTCCATCTCGCGGGGAACGGCATAGAGCGAGTCCAGCCGGACGTCCAGAGCCAGCTCACGTCCGGAGCGGTCGAAGATCTTGCCGCGGGCCGGCTGCATTTCGATGATGACCCGGGACTGCCCTTCCTGCTTGGAGTTGAGCTCGTCGGATTTGAGGATCTGAAGGAAGGCCAGCCGGACCAGCACGCCCGCCAGAGCGAGCATGAAGAACCCGAACAGGAAAAGAAGGCGCGGCTTGGAGACCCTGGTTTCGTTCAAGCGGTTTCCCGCGCGGCGGAGCCGCGCCCTTGTTCAAACAAAACGACCCGCACGGCCTGAGCGGATGCGGGAGCGTCGTTGGCTGTCGTCGTTGCACGGGCGCGACCCGATGGGCCGTCCCGTTCGTGAAGCGTCAGCGCGAAGCGGATTCCTTGGCTTCGGCGCGGGCCGTCCCCACGAAGAATTTCAGTGCGAAGGGCTGCATCAGCATCCCCTGCTTGGCAGCGTCCTTCCGGACGGTCCTGCCGGGCAGTACGAGCGTGTTCCAAGAGGCCGGCTCCTGCAGTTCGATCCTTTGAGCCGACAACCGGCGCTCGAGATTGTGCGGCGCCTTCAAACGAGCGATATTGTACTTGAGCGCGCGGGACCGGTCAAGCAACAGGGTCCGCGTTTCTTCTTGCTTGCGGATGGTATAGCCGATCTTGACGGCCTCCACTTCCGTATACACGCTGAGGAGGCCCGCGAGCGTACCCATCACCACCACCGTCATGAACCGTTTCACCGCCCGCCTCCGTCTTTTTCGAAGACCCTGAGCTTCGCGCTGCGCGAACGCGCGTTCCGGTCCTGTTCCGCGTCAGAAGCGACGACGGGCTTCTTCGTCAGGACCCGCCCCAATCCCTGTTTCTGCCATTCCCGGAACGCGTGCTTGACGATCCGGTCCTCGAGACTATGAAAAGAAATGATCGCCACGCGCGCCGCGGGCCTCAGATGCTCGGGCACACCCGCCAGGAAATCCTTGAGCGCGCCCAGCTCGTCGTTGACCACGATCCGCAAGGCCTGGAACGTCCGCGTCGCCGGATGGATCCGGCCGTGACGGTAGGCGGCCGGGACCGCCGAAGAGACGATGGCCGCCAGGCGCCCCGTGGTGCGGATGGGTTCGATGGAGCGCTCGCGAACGATCGCTTCCGCGATGCGCCTGCCGTAGCGCTCCTCTCCGTAGGTATAGAGGACGCGCTCGATCTCGCGCCGGTCGGCACGCGCCAGCCAATCGGCCGCCGTCGGCCCGCTCGAGCCCAACCTCATGTCCAGCGGACCGTCGGCCTTGAAGCTGAAGCCTCTGGCCGGCTCGTCCAACTGCATGGAGGAGACACCGAGGTCCAACAGAGCGCCGTCGAGGCCTTTGGCCCCGGCCTTGGAGAGCGCGCCCGCCAGATCGCGGTAGTCGGAGCGGATCAGCACCAGACGCTCCCCGTGTTTTTCAAGACGCTTTTTTGAGATCTCAAGCGCATTTTCATCCTGATCAAGACCGATGACCCGTACTTTCTGCCCGCCGAGCTCCAGGATCTTTTCCGAGTGACCACCCGCTCCGATCGTTCCATCGAGATAGGTCCCTCCGTTCTCAGGCCTCAGGTACGCTACGACCTCATCGAGCAGTACGCTCGCGTGCGGATATTCCATCCGGCCCTCATCGCGAGCGCTCCGCGCACCGGGTGTAGAACACCATCTCCCTGTACCGCTGCGCGCTCACCATCCTGTCGAAGAATCCCTTGGTCCCGCTTTCCGGCGGAAGCGCCCTGCGCCTCCGGCAGTTCTCGATGCTGTCCATCATCAGAAAACCATCGGAACCGCCGTCCGACGCACTTCCCGATCCCTGACGTGTACGCCTGGCCATCGAGACCTCCTTGCGCCGGCCTACGCCGGCGTCGGGTTACCGCCGGCCGGGTCGCCGAACATCTTCTCGGCGACCTTTTCGAAATTACCCTTCACACCCTCGTAGAACGAGCGCCAGCTCTCCTTCGCCCAGATCTCCATCCGGTTGGAGACGCCGACGATCACGCAGTCGCGCCGGATGTTCGCGTAATCCTTCAGGTACTGCGGAAGAAGGATGCGACCCTGCTTGTCGCAGAGGACCTCGCAGGCGCCGGAAAAGTAGATCCGGTTGAAATGCCGGGCCTCCGCGTTGGTGAAAGGCAGCGATTTGAAACGGAACTCCTGCTTTCTCCACTCATCTTCCGTGAATACGAACAGACACTGATCCAGACCCCGAGTGACGAAAAATCGATCCACATAGTTTTCTTTGAAGGCCTCCCGAAACTTGGAGGGGATGATGAGTCGTCCTTTGGTGTCGATGCTATGTTCGTATTCACCGTAGAACATCGTCTTTTCCCACCTTCCCCCACTTTATGGGTTGTTATGGGAAAATCATACACGCTGGCCTCCCCATCTGTCAAGATTCTTTAAGGGTGCTAAAAAATGATAAAGCGCGGAGGTTCCCGCTCCTCCAAAAACAGGGAGAGACCTCCCCATAAGGAGGTCTCTCTCCCACCACTTGGCCCCACCTGTCCGGACGATCCGTCCCGGCCGACCGAGGGTCGGCTGGGAGACGTGGCTCATTTTGCGGCGTCTCTTTCCTTCAGTTTGGAGGTCATTTCGTTGATGACGTCGGCCAGCTCGCGCAATTCGTCGGTGCGGCGCAGCTGGAGCTTCTGGTCGAAATTGCCCTGCCCGATCTCCCTCAGGGTCCGGTAGATCTTGGGCAGAGGTCCCGCGATCCGGTGCGAGAAGACGATGGATCCGTAGAAGATGATGGGGACCATGACCACCAGGTCCACCAACAGCGCGATGTGCACGGTCTTGAAGATCGTGATCAGACGGCCCTGGGGATAGACGTCGGCCAGCTTCTCGCCGAGCATGAAGTAGGACGTGTAGAAGACCAGGAGCCCGGTCGCCAACGAGGCCAGGAAGACGAACAGGATCACGAACCTCGCGAAACGCAGCTGTAGGCCGCGCTCGACGAAGTATTGTTTTCTGCGATAACGCGCGTTCTGGACCATTATTTCCTCGTCAGATAAGCGGACCGGCGAACCGTCAGCACCAGGCGATCGTCCTCGCCGGACTCGATCATCGACCGCGCCTTACGGATGGGCAGATAGCGCGTCGCCTCGCCGTCGATCCTCGTGATGAGATCCCCCGCCTGCAGGCCCGCTTCGCCGGCGGAACCGCCGTCCTCGACGCTCGAGACGATCAGCCCTTTGTATTCCAGCTTGAGCTTGAAACCGAGGTCCTTGATACGGGTCTTACGGGGCTCCTTGCGGACGTAGAGGTCGCGTTCGTACTCGAGGGTGTAGTTCGTCAGCCGCGGGGTCAGCATCATCTTGCGCACGACCTCTTCGCTCAGATAACGAAGCGACTCCCCGTCGATGGCCACCAGCCGATCGTTCCTCTTGAGCCCGACGAGCCCCGCCTCTTTCTTCGTGTCCACGAATCCGAGCCGCACCCAATCGTTCTTCCGCTCGAGCGTGAGCCCGACGCTCTCCCGGAGGCTCTTCTGCTGCTCAAGGCTGCGGCTGTGGATGACTTCCTCGACCTTCTTGCCCTGCCCCCAGGCGTCGAGGAGCACCTGCTGCTTCTCGATCTCGTTGACGGGACCCTGGGTCGATGTCGCCCAAAAACGGTTACGCACCGCGCTCGCCGCGATCTTAGCTTCCTGCAGGTCGGGATTGAGCTCCGAGGCCTTCTCGTAATACGCGAGCGCTTCGCCGTATTTCTCCTCGGCCTCGTAGGATTTGGCGATCTGGAAAAGCGTCTGCGCCGGATCCGAGTACTCCACCTCTTTGATCGTCGAGCGCATGAGCGGCGCCTCGCCTTTTTCGGTGCTGAGCACCAAGCGGTCGGCGTGTTCCTCGACGATGAGACCCTTGATCTCAGTACCGTCCTTGAGGTGGATGGTATCGGCTTGGGCCGGCGACATCGGCACGATCGCGCTGGCGGGCGCCAGCAGTGCCGTTAGTCCCAACAAAAAAATACGAGCCGTCAACGCCCCCGACCCTCTCCGGCCTGATGTCCGGAGAATATTAGCGGTTGTGTAGGTACGCTTCGTTCTGAAAAGACTTGATAAACGAAGTTAACGATTATTGTACGCTATATGTCGTATGCTAGCAAAACCCCTACCACAACGCAACTTTTTTCGGGCCTGAGAGACCCTCGGGCGGGAGATTATTCGCGGTTCTCGTTGAGCTTGCTGAGCGCGAAGGGCGAGGCGAAATAATGATTCTCGGAGCGATAGGTGTTGTCGCCCGAAACATAGGGGGATTCAGAGGTCCCGGAAACCCGGTCGAGGCTCATGCGGGCATCCTCGTCGGTGGTTTCCACCACCCAGAGGAGCGGCTTGGCCGAGGGCTCGTTCTCCGCTTCCACGGCGAATGCGCAGACGCAGGTCCCCAATGCCACCACCATCAGCGACAACCCCAGGATCGATCGTACGGACATGCTCTCCTCCGTCAAAAACAAGCAGCTCCCGCCCGGTGGGGCGGAAGCTGCTTTTCGCGGACCTGTAAGCCGGGTTCTGTCCCCGGCGCTCGCGCGCCGGGTGACGACCATCTCTCTGGTCCCGTCATCGCTGACGGGATCCTCGCCCTTGCGGGCGGTAGCGGTCTACCCGGGGATCCGGCGGGACGGGCGCCCGCACCCTTGCGGGTGATCCCCCTATTCGACCTTGCTCCGCGTGGAGATTGCTCGTTTCACCCCCGGCGGGTTCGCCGCCGGGTCTCGTCTCTGTAGCTCTGATCCTGCCGTTCCGGAGAACGGCGGCGGGTGTTACCCGCCACGCTGCCCATGGGAGCCCGGACTTTCCTCCGCGGCTTGCGCCGCGGCGGCCGTCCGGTCCGCGAATTTTAAAAGAACGTCGGCTGCTCGTCGAGCGCCTTGTTGGCCTCTCGATCGGCGTCCTTGTTGAGCTCGCGCGGCACATGCGTCACGCGCAGCGACTTGAACGCCGTCTTGAGGTGCGACACGATCACGAAATACTGCTGCAGGGCGGCGTCCTTGATCTTGTACTCGCCGCTGTACTGCCGGGCGACCAGCTCGCTATCGGTGAACACCTCGACATCGGCGGCGCGCAACGCCAGCGCTTCCTGCAGACCGATCACCAGAGCGCAGTACTCGGCGATATTGTTGGTCGATACGCCGATCCTCTTGGAGACCGTGCGGAGGACGGTCTCATCCTCCGCTCCGCGGACCACCACACCGACCGAAGCCGGGCCCGGGTTGCCGCGCGAGGCCCCATCGATGAAGATGCGGACCCGCTTGACCGCCTTGGGGCTCACGACGGCCAGTAGAGGATGCGTCCGCAATCCTCGCAGTACATCAACTTGTCCGGATTCATCTGGATCTCGTTGATGAACTGCGGGGGCAGACCGATGTGGCACCCCCCGCAGGACTGCTCGAGGATGGGCACGATCGCGGTTCCGTCCCGCCCCTTCAGGATCTTCTCGTACTGCGTCAAAAGCTTGGGCTCGAGGTTGGGCGTGTAGGCCTTGCGCTTCTCCTCGAGGGCCGAGACCTGCGCCCCGAGGGTTTCCGCGTCCTTCTTGAGGACCGCGAGCGTATCCCGGTGCGCTTTTTCCTCGACGGCCAGCGCTTCTTTCTCACGCGCGACGGCCGTGCGGGCTTCCTCGACCGCGTCGAACAGCCTGAGGATCTCCTCTTCGACCAGCGAGTTGTCGGCCTTGGCCCCCTTGATCTCCAGCTCCATGGCCTGGTATTCCTTGTTGGACTTCAGGGCGTAGAGCTGGGTCTGGAGCTTCTTGATCTTCTCTTCGCGGGACTGCAGGTCGAGCTCTTTGTCCTTCTGCTTGACCTGACGGGACTTCAGCTCATCCTCGGCCGCCTTGAGCCGCACCTTCTTCTTTTCGAACTCCTCCTCGGCCTTTTTCTGGCGCGCGGGGTGTTCGGCGAGCACCTTCCTCAGCCGGAAGAGCTCTCCGTCGATCTTCTGGAGCTCGACGAGGACCTTGACCTGTTCCTGTACGGATGTCGGCATAGGTTCCTTATGCGCGGGCTCGCTCCGGATCGGGCACTCGAACCCTGACCCGCAACTCGCCTCTCAAAGTGGTGGGCAATACAGGGCTCGAACCTGTGACCTCTCGGATGTGAACCGAACGCTCTAACCAGCTGAGCTAATTGCCCTATTCAGCAGACCTTGGGCCCGCCCGGACTTGAACCGGGGACCCGCTGATTATGAGTCAGCTGCTCTAACCGACTGAGCTACGGGCCCGTGTCTTTGGACCGAAGCCCAGATTCTAGCACAGCGGCCAGCCCCGGTAAAGCGGGGCGCGGCGCTAGAAGTCGAGCTCTTCACCCGCCCCCAGCTCCAAAAAGGTCTTGAGCTTGCGGGAACGGGTCGGGTGGCGCAGTTTGCGGAGGGCTTTGGCCTCGATCTGACGCACGCGCTCACGGGTGACGTTGAAGATCGACCCCACCTCCTCGAGCGTGCGCGGATAGCCGTCGCTGACACCGAACCTCAGCTTGAGCACCTTGCGCTCCCGGTCGGTGAGGGTCTCGAGCACCTCGTCCATCTGCTCCTTGAGCATCGCGTAGGTCGTCGCGCTCGAAGGGGATACGGCCCGCTTGTCCTCGATGAAATCACCGAAGTGAGTATCACCCTCGTCGCCGATCGGCGTCTGCAGGGAGATGGGCTCCTGCGCGATCTTGAGGATCTCGCGGACCTTCTCGACGGACATGCGCATGCGCTGTCCGATCTCCTCGGGCGTCGGCTCCTTGCCGGTCTCCTGCACGAGCTGACGGGAGATCCGGATGAGCTTGTTGATGGTCTCGGTCATGTGGACCGGGATGCGGATGGTGCGTGCCTGATCGGCGATCGAGCGCGTCACGGCCTGGCGGATCCACCAGGTCGCGTACGTGCTGAACTTGTACCCGCGACGGTACTCGAACTTGTCGACCGCCTTCATGAGACCGATATTGCCCTCCTGGATGAGATCGAGGAAGGACAGTCCGCGGTTGGTGTACTTCTTGGCGATGCTGACCACCAGACGCAGGTTGGCCTCCACCAGCTCCTTCTTGGAGCGCTGGTACTTGGTCTCCTTGCGGCGGATCACGTGGTACCGGTCGCGCAGGAGCTCGAAGGACTTCTCCCCGAACCGGGAGAGGATCGAGCGGCGCTCCTTGAGCAGGCGGCTGATCTCCGCGCGCTCGCGGCGACGCCGGCGGCGCTCCATCTCGCGGTCGATCTGATCGACACGCTCGACGGCCTGACGGAACTCGTGGAACATGTCCTGCACGATGGCCGTCGCCAGGCGGAACTCCAGCAGGATCCCCGTGACGTCCGCGCTCTTGCGGACGGTGCGCAGGCGCTTGACCAGCTTGGTCAGGCGCTTGAGCGTCCTCGGGATGTTCTCGCGGTGCTTGGGCTCCTCGTCGATGTACTCCTCGACCTGGAGCTCGCCCTTGAGCAGCTTCAGGGTGAAGTCCAGGATATAGGGCTTGGAGAACGGGCTGTCGAAGACCGCCTTGCGGAACTCGATCTCGTCGGCTTCGATGCGCTTGGCCAGCTCGAGCTCCTTCTCCCGCGTCAACAGCGAGATCTGGCCCATCTGGCGCAGGTACATGCGAACGGGGTCGTCCATCTGCTCCAGACGCGCCGGAGAAGGACCCGCGGCGGCGGCCTCCTCTTCCTTGCGCTCCTCGGCCTCCGAGCTCTCCTCGGAGTCGCTGTCCTTCTCGTTGTCGGAGTCATCGTCGGAGTCCTTGGACTCGCCCTCTTCGGCGTCGGTGACCTCGATGTTCTGTTCGGACAGCTTGACGAAGACATCGTCGATCTCGTCGGACGATACGACCTCGCCCGGCAGGATGCGGTTGATGTCCTCGTAGGTCAGAAAACCCTTTTCCTTGCCCAGCGCCAGGAGCTGTTCGATGCTCTTGGCCTTCTGTTTGAGACGGGCGGCCTCGCTCATCTCGGCGGGCGCCGTGGCCGGAGCCGCGGCGGGAGCCGCGACCAGCCGCGGGCCGGCGGCGGTCTTCTTGGCGGCCTTCGTGGCGGCCTTGGGAGCGTGCGCGGCGGGCGCGGGGCGGACGCGCGGGGCCGGCTTGCGGGGAGCGGCCTTCACGGTCTTCTTTTTGGGAGCGGGCTTACCTTTTGTCTTTTTTTTCATGGATCTCCTTCATCCTCTTGTTGAGCTCGTTCATGTCGTATAGGATCCGGTTGACGCGGTTCTGGTCGCCCAGCTTCTGCGCTTCCGCCAGCTCCTGCCGCAGGCTCCGATGCTCCCCGTCGAGCCTGAGGGCTTTCAATCTTTTCACGCAATCCGTGAACGAACGATCACGGTCGATGATCGTCTCGCTCTCCGCCGTGGTCAACGTCAGGAGCTTGACGCACTCCGGATCGTCCTGCAGTTTGGTGACCAGCCCTCTCGCCTCCTGGCGCGCGCCGCGCTCGTCGGCTTCCCACAGGATCTGGACCAACCGCCGCGCCACCGGATGGTAAAAATCGGTCAATCGCAATTCCCGCCGGGACTCCGCGACGTAACGGTCGTCCTCGAGCAGGAGGGACAACAGTAGCCGCTCCGCCTGACGGGGCAGGCCCTTGGCCGGCTCCGCCGAACGAGCCTCCGCCGGACCGTCGGCGGCCGCCGATTTCTCGGCGGTACGGGCCGTGCGGGCCGCGGTCGAACGCCCCAGCTCCGTCAACAGCGCCTGCTCGGACAGCTTGAGCTCCTGCGACAGCTCCTTCACCCAGGCCGCTTTCAGGATCTCGCTCTTGGCCTTGGCGAAGAGCCCGACCATCTCCTGCGCGATCCGCACCTTGCCATCCAGCGTGGACGGATCATGGCTCGTCTTGAGCAGGCCCAGCTTGTATTCGAACAACGACCTCGCCTTGGCGATCTCGGCGCGAAAACCCTCCGCGCCGTTCTTGCGGACGTACGAATCCGGATCGTGCCCTTCAGGCAACCGGACGATCCGCACGTCCATCCCCTCTTCGAGGAACAGCTCCAAACCCCGCAGCGTCGCCGCCTCCCCGGCCTTGTCGGCATCGTAGAGGATGTAGGCGTTGTGCGTGTTGCGTTTCAAGAGCCGCACTTGGTCCGGCGTCAACGCCGTACCCAAGGTCGCGACCGCGTACTTGACACCCGCCTCATGACAGGCGATCAGGTCCATGTACCCCTCGACCACCGCGACGGCATCCGCCTCGCGGATGGCCGGACGTGCCTGGTAGAGGCCGTACAACTGACGTCCTTTGTGGTAGATCTCGGTCTCGGGGGAGTTCAGGTACTTGGGCACCGAGTCGTCCAGCACTCTTCCCCCGAGCGCCACCACGCGCCCCTTACCGTCCAGGATCGGGAAGATCACCCGCGCCCTGAAGCGGTCGTACCAGCCACCGTTCTTGCCTTTGACGAGCAGCCCCGCCTTTTCGAGGAGCGGCTCGGCCAACCCGGCTTGGCGCGCGTGCTTGTAGAACGCGTCCCAGGCCTCTGGAGCATAACCGATCCTGAAAGCCTCGAGCACTTCCTTGCGCACGCCCCTGCGATCGAGGTACGCGCGGGCTTTTTCGGAGACCGGGTCGCTCATCAGCACGCGGTGATAGTACTCCGCCGCGGCCGTGTTGGCCCTCACGAGGTCCCTCTCGGCATCGGATTCGACGGGCCGCTTGGGGTCCTTCGGCAGCTCCACGCCGACCCGGTCGGCGAGCTCCTCGACGACCTCCCGGAAATCCTTGCGCTCGATCTTCATCAAAAAACTGAACACGTTGCCGCCTACCCCGCATCCGAAGCAATGGAAGATCTGCTTGTCCGGATTGACGATGAACGACGGCGACTTCTCGTGATGGAACGGGCAGTTCGCCTTGAAGCTCCGTCCGGCCCTCTTGAGCGGCACGTACGCCGATACCGTCTCGACGATATCGACGCGCTCCTGGATCTGGTTCAGGACGCTCTCGGGGATCAACGGCTACGGCGTCGCGACGGCCTGAGGCGTCACGGTCGAGAGGTACTCATAGACCGTCGGCGCGACCTGCGAGACGTACGGACCTGTCAAAGAACGGTTCGAAATATCGGTCTTGAGCGGGGTCAGCGGCGAACGTTCCACGAGCATGAACGCGATGCTGACCAACAACACCCAGCGGCAAGCGCCGATCAACGCACCGGCGGTCCGCACCGCCGGCCCGCCCTCTCCGGCTTTCATCATGCGGAGGATGCCGATGGACACCAAGCGTGCCACAAGGAACCCCCCTCCGACAAGGGCCGCCGCCGCGACGATCTTGGCCGACGGCAGATTGAGGAACGAATTCATCGTGATGTACTGCGCCACCTCGGCGTTGAAGCGCAGAGCGACGACCGCGGCGGCCAGATAGGTCAGCACCCTCATCAGCTCCTGGATCAAGCCCGAACGGTAACCGACGTAGACGCCCCGGGCGATCGCCGCGAACAAGAGATAATCGACGACGGTCAGTCTGGAAAAAAAATCTTTCACGATCCTCACCCTTTCAGGCCGGACCTTACGAGACCTAGTCTTGGTTTATTTGTATGGGAGTGCGGGAACGACTGCGAAAGTATAGCATCGGAGGGGGTCGGTGTCAAACAAGTTAATCGACATTAAATGATGCTAAAGGACGTCCCAAAAAGCCCGATACGCCGCCGCGACGGCCAGAGCGGCAGTCTCGGCTCTGAGCGTCAGGGGTCCCAAGGTCACCGGCAGAGCTCCCGCCGCGCAAGCCTCGTCCACCTCGACCGGCGTGAAGTCCCCCTCCGGACCGATCATGTACAACCTTCTCTGCGCACCCCCGCTCAGCGGGCGCCGGATGGCCGACGCCAGTGGCTCGCCGGGTCTTGCAAGGGTCGGTAGCAGCACTTGACCGTAGCCGGAAAGGAGCGGTAGGAGGTCCCGCCATTTGCGCAAGGGATCGATGACCGGAGGGCTCGGACGTCCGCATTGCTTACAGCTCTGAAGAGCGAGCTTCCGCCAGCGTTCGAGCTTGGCGTCCCTTCTGTGGTCATCGGAAGGACGCACCACACAACGGTCCGTCACCACCGGAAGGATGCGCTCGACGCCCAATTCGCACAGTTTTTCGACGATCCATTCCATCGCGTCGGTCCGCACCAGGGCGATAGCGGCGTCCACCGGCAGGGTCTGCGACGCGCCGTTCATGGCCGGCTGTCCGGACAGCTCGACATGGAGCCGCCCGTCATCGGAGTCGACGACGATGCCCGCATAGGACAGGCCGCGCGCGTCCAACAACTGCACGCTGTGACCGACGCGCAGACGGAGCACCCTGAGGGCGTGCCGGCTCTCTTCGGGACCCAGGATGATATGGCCGCTCTCAGGCCGGCCGTCAGGAGGGATCAGGAAACGCGCCATCGGCGCGGGAACTCACTCGTCCTTACCGTCGGATCCGTCGTCGTCCTCGTCGTCCTCGCTCTTGTCCTGCTTTTCGTAGCCGCAGCTGGGACAGACGCCTTCGTCGGCGTATTCCTCGGAGACTTCCTCGCATTCGGGACAGACGGTCGGGTCACGGTCTTCGTCCAACTCTTCCGCGCAGGTGAGGCAGACGAACTCTCCGGCCGCGTTGAGCTTGCCGTCATCGATCGCCACCTTATCTCCACAGGACGCACAGGTCTTCATGGCCGCACCTCACGTTTCCTGGGCCTTGCGGCCCTGAGCCAGTTTTTGGATCTCTTGGATGGAACGGATGCAATACTGCATCGCCTGGACCGCGTTGTCGACGTCGGCCTGCGAAGCATAGTCGGGCACCAGGGCCTGGTATCGTTTGGCGGACTGTTCGTACAACCGTCCGGCCTGCACGAACAACTGCATCGAGACCCTGAGCGTCTCGACCGAGCGGCTGCTCCGCACCATCTCGTCGGCCTGCTGGACCAACCGCGTAGCCGCGATCACATCGGCATTAGCCTGATTGCGCAACTGCATCCCGCCGGCGTCCTGCGCCGCGACCGCGGTGGAGGTCCAGAGACACAGCGCCGTCAGCAGGGCCGCGGTCCTCATCGGCGGTCCACCGGAACATAGGGCGTCAGCGCCGGGCCCGTATAGACCTGACGTGGGCGGCCGATCTTGATGCCGGACTCGTTCTGTTCTTTCCACTGCGCGATCCATCCGGGCAGGCGGCCGATCGCGAACATGACCGTGAACATGTTGAGCGGGATGCCGATCGCCCTCAGGATGATGCCGCTGTAGAAATCCACGTTGGGATAGAGCTTGCGCTCGGCGAAATACGGGTCCTTGAGCGCGCCGGCTTCGAGCGCCTTGGCCACGTCCAGGAGCGGGCTGGTGACCTTGAGCTTCGCGAGCACCTCGTCCGCGGCGGCCTTGAGGATCACGGCCCTCGGATCGAAGTTCTTGTAAACGCGGTGGCCGAACCCCATCAGCCGGTCCCCGGCCTTCTTGTCCTTCACCTTCTGGATGAAGGCCTGGACGTCCCCGCCTTCGTCGAGGATGTACTCGAGCATCTCGAGTACCGCCTGGTTGGCGCCGCCGTGCAGAGGACCCCAGAGCGCGCAGATCCCCGCCGAGATCGAAGCGTAGATGTTCGCCTGGCTGGACCCGACCAGCCTCACCGTGGAAGTACTGCAGTTCTGCTCGTGATCGGCGTGAAGAACGAGGATCTTCTCGAGCGCGCGGGCGACGACCGGGTCCACCTCATAGGGCTCCGCGGGCACCGAGAACATCATGTGCAGGAAGTTCTCCACGTAGCCGAGCCGGTTGAGCGGTCCGACGAAGGGTTGTCCGATGGATTTCTTGTACGAGAACGCGGCGATCGTCGCGACCTTGGACAAGAGCCGGTAGATGTTGAGCTGCGCCGAGCCGGGATCGTTCTTCATGCAATCGGGATAGTAGCTCGACAACGAGACGATCATCGAGGAGAGGACCGACATCGGGTGCGCGTTGGGCGGATACCCGTTGAAGAAGCGCTTCATGTCCTCGTGGATCATCGTATGGCGTGTGATGTTGGTGGCGAAATCCTTCAGCTCATGAGCGCTCGGCAGGTGCCCGTAGATCAGCAGATAGGAGACTTCGAGAAAGCTGGATCGCTCGGCCAGCTCCTGGATCGGGATGCCGCGATAGCGGAGGATGCCCTTCTCGCCGTCGATGAACGTGATCGCGCTCGTGCAGGCGCCGGTGTTGCCATATCCGACATCCAGGGTGATATGGCCGCTGTCGTTGCGCAGGGAGCCGACATCCACGGATCGCTCGCCCTCGGTCCCCTCGTAGACCGGGTACTTATAGGTCTTTCCGTCGAGCTTGATCTCGGCGTCGCTGATCTTTTTGAACGTCATGACGGACCTCTTCGCGCTGTGGCGTAAAAGAAGGAACAGTCATAGTTTACATGAAAACAGATGATTGCAAAGTCAAAATCGATTGAAAATCGCTTAGATAAGATGAAACACCCCTGCGTCAATGGAAAAGCCTGGTAGAGCCCGGAACGGATCAGCCGATGACGGCCAAACGCAAACGGGAAACTCGGCGAGCTGAACGGCGCAGAGCGCGATACAGGGGGTTGAAATGAACGTACGTGAGGATCTCGAGGCGGTTTCTCTTACGACGGGTGTTCTTTTGCATGACTTCGCTTTCCTTTGCTCGTTGATGTTATCGTTGAGCGAAGTCTACCCGTTGCTCAGAGGTGATTCAAGAGCGCTTCTGACAAAACTTTATAAAGGAAGTTAGTAGAGCAAATCATAAAATATCCGCGGGCTCGATCCATCCGGCGCTCCCGAACCCTCGCACGACATGCGCCCGCTCGACCCTGAGGCTCCAATGCACGAATCCCAGACCTTTCCAAGCGGCCGTTTCGGGATATTTGGCCTTGAAGGGCGCGTCGACCCCGCTCGTTGCGACCTCGGCCCGGCCGACAAGACATATCCGCCGGGATCCAGAGCTCGGCGATGCCGGCTCATCCCACAAGGTCAAAGAAGCGCCCGCAAAGGCGTTCAGGTTCTTGCTATGCTGGGCCAGCGGGCTGAGATAGAGCCCGACACACGCGTTGCCCAACACGACGAACGGCACCAGCGACCCGAAGGGCAAGCCGCCCTCCCCGTCCAGGCGTGTCGACAGCACACCGGCCCGGAGTCCGCGAACCCACTCCCGCAGATCGGACACCTCGGTTCCGGTCATCTCAATCGGCGGGACGATGCCGTTCCTCGCACTCGCGCAGCGCTTCTGTCAGCGAGGCGCTCTCCGTGGCCAGACGCTCGTTCTCGGTGATGAGCTTGGAGAGTTGGCGGCGCTGGTCGATCGACCGGGATTCGATCTCTTCGTAGCGCTTGAGCAGCTGCGCATGCTGGGCGGCGCGCTGCTCCAACTCGGTACCGAGCGAACGGAGTTCGGAGCTCTTGCGCTCAACGAGGGAGCGCACCTCCCCCAACTCTTCCTCGGAGCGTTGTTGGAGCTGTGTATAGAGGGCTTCCTTGGAGCGGAGCTCGCCGGCATGCCGGTCGGACTGCTCCTGGAGTCGGATCTGCAGGGCCGCGATCTCGCCGTCCTTCTCCTGCGCAAGACGGACCCGCTCGTCCTCGGACTGCCGGAGCTTCTGCTCGAGGTCCGCGGTCTGCGCCTCCAGCGTCGTGATGGCGTTACCTTGCTCGACATGTGCCCGATCGAGCCGGTCCTGGAGCGTACGGACCTTCTGTTCGGCGGAGACGCGCCCCTCGTTCTCGCGGACCAGGAGCAGCAGCAAGCCGGCGATAACGAGGACCGCGCAGGAGACGGTGATACGGGAGGCCTTGTTCACGGCAGGGCTCCGGAGCGGCCTAGGAGAGCTTGACGATGCTGGAGGCGCGTTCGGCCTTGCCCTTGGATTCGAGGTAGACGCGCACGCGGTCCCCGACGCGGAGATTGGTCAGCGACTGCCGGTCGTAACGCACCCGCTTGTTGGCTCCGGCCTTGCGCTCCATGGCGGTCTTCTCATCGATGAGCGTCAGCAAGCCCGCGGACAGGTCGATGGAGGTGATCTCCCCCTCATAATCCGCCGTCACGTTGGCGCGATGCTTCACGTCGTGTCCGGAGGGACGGATGCGCTCCCAGACCTCGTCGTGTTGACCCAGGTCCTCGATCAGGGGTTTGGACGAGGGTTGGGCCTCCACCTGCCGGCCGATCACGATATCGGCGGTGCCGAGCTTCCGGCCGTAGTAGAGGAAGTTGGACTCGCCGTCCTGTGTCAGGACGGCCCCGTTGAGCGCGATGCCGGCGAACACCCCGCGCGAACGCGCGTAGGAGAGCATCATCGCCTTGAGATAGAGGTCCGTACCGGTCTCGGACTGACGGCCCCAGGGCCCGGCCGTCACGGATACGTCGGCTCCGAGCTTGACGTTGTTGGACAGGAGCGCGTCCAAACCCCGCTCGTTGAGCACGACAAGAACGACATCGGTGGCCTGTCCCCCGATCTGCAGCCCAAAACTGCCTCCCGCGATCGTCGAGAACGCCACGGGGCTCCATCCGAGCTTCTCGTCGCGGGCCAGCACCACACCACGGCCATAGCGCCCGCCCACGATGAACGCTCCGTTGAGCACATTGGGATAGACGGCGATCGCTTTGGCCTTGGACAGAAGCTCGGCCGGGATACCGTGATCCGGTGAAGCCATCACCTCGCGCAGGACCCTGCGGCTTTCCTCGATGCGCCGGTCCAGGTCCGCCGGGGCCGCCGTAGCGGATGTGGGTACGGCCGCCAACACGAGTCCTGCCATCAACGCCGTCAACGCTCCGTTCCGCATCGCCCCGCCTCCCCTCTTCTTACAACGCCAGTTCATGTCCATGACCCCGCAACCATTGTACCGCATCACGGTAGTTCGGCATCGTTTCCTCGACGACCCCCCAGAACCTGCGCGAATGGTCCAGATGACGCAGATGCGCCAGCTCATGCACGATCACGTAGTCGATGACCCAGCCCGGCGCCATCACCAGGCGCCAGTTGAGGCGGACCACGCCCTTACGGGAACAAGAGCCCCACCGCCAACGCGCTGAGCTCAAGCGCGTCGCTCGGGGCCGCGCCCCGACACGGTCGGTCAGCGCCCCGACCCTCGAGGCCAGTTCTTGCCGCGCGCGGACGCGGTACCAGTCCTCGAACACCGACCGGGCCCTGTCAGCGTGTCCGGCCGAAAGCTCGAAGGCGTCCGTCAAGCGCAGCCGCGCCAGAGCGCCTTCGACTATTCTAAGGGGGTAACTTTGTCCCAGGTAGCGAAAAAGCTCGCCTACCCTGTATTCCCGTTGCGGTCTTTCGGCGGGTGCGCGCGAGCGGGCGCGCTCGATCCAAGCGGCCTTCTCATCGACGAAGCGCCGCACGGCGCTGTCCGGCAGGCGCAGCGGAGCGCGCACTTCGACGCGGCCGCCGGGAAGCACCCGCACCTCGAGCGTGCGGCGGGCTGTCCGCACCACGTCGTACGCGGAGGGCTCAGCGGCGGCGCGGCAGGGATCGTCCATGGACCGGATACCGGCGCTCGTTGAGACGCATCTTGCGGCGAAAAGCCGAGGTCAGATCGATCCCCGCAGCGTCACAGAGACTGAGCAGGTACGCGAGCGTGTCGGAGATCTCCTCGGAGGCGCGCCGTCGCAGCCGGCCGTCCGAGCGGAGCCGGCGGGCGGGGACGTCATGCCACTGGAAAAGCTCCATGAGCTCGGCGGCCTCGATGGCGGCGGACATCGCCAGGTTCTTGGGGCGATGGTACCGCGCGAAGCGGCGCTCGCGCACGAAACGCCGCACCAGGCGCCTCAGCTCCTCGACCGTCGTGACGCGGTCAGCGGATCTGTTTTTTGGAGACCGACCAGATGAAACCGTCATACCAAAAATGCAGGATGGACACCGTCAACACGAGGCTCATGGCCAGATGGCTGGATTCGCCGAGGAACTTCGCCCAGACCCCGTAGAACATGCCGGCCCCGATCAAGAGCGCCAATCCCGCCGCGGCGCCGGCGCGCGGCGGCAGATGTTTGAACGGCGATGTGAGCACTCCGCGTTCCGCGTACCAGATGATGGCGAAGTACTGCACCGCGTGAAAATAGTTCATCGTGAAGAAGGCCTGGCCAAAAGGATTGAACCCCCAGGAGATCACCGACACCACGGCCGTCGAGCCGAGCAGCCACGCTTTCTGGGGCGGCATGCGGTACCGACCCGACCGGTGCAAACGCACGTAGGTCGTCAGCGCGACGATCAGGAGACAGGGTGCCACCACCAGAAGAACGCCGCGGAACAGATGATTGAGCTGTCCCGTGTACAACAGGAGGTCGGCCAACTGCGGCGAACCCGCCCGACGGAAACCCTCCCAGTGCATCCAATGATCCGCAAAACTCGCCCCGCCGAGCACCGGTCCCGCGTAGAAGATCAGATTGAACCACCAGTCGACGGACCGGGCGGGAGCGCCCTCGACCCCGGCCTTGAGATCGTACAGGCGTCCCAGACCGAAGGTCTGCAGCGACGAATGGTAGACGTCCCACCAGACGGCGAGGACGAGAGCGATCATCAGCGTCCAGGAGGAGAGCGCGATGGTGAGGAACAGCAACAGCGGCACGCCGATGAAGCGCCAGCGATGTCTCGCGAAGACCTGGCGGTCGCCGTGACTGCGGAAGAAGACGATCGACAAGTGGCCTAAGGTCAGCATGCCGGAGAAGATCGACATCGCCGACTCGGGCTTTCCCAAGAGCGTGAAACCCTCCCGGGACAGGGGTGTGCGCGCACCCAGGATCGTGAGCGCCAACGCGATCACGGGCGCCCCGAGGATCCAGATGCCGTCGGCGGCCCGGCCCAGAAGGAACCCGCTCCGGACCGGTACGGCCTGCGCGGAGGCCCCTGCGCCCGGAGCGCTCAATCGAAGATGACCGTACGGTTGCCGCTGACGAAGATCCTGTCCTCGAAAACGAGCTTGAGCGCCCGAGCGAGCACGATCTTCTCGACATCGCGCCCGGCCTGCGCCATATCGCGGACACCATGGGAGTGATCGACCGGCACGACACCCTGGGAGATGATCGGCCCCTGATCGAGCTCCTCGGTAACGAAGTGCGCGGTCGCGCCGATGATCTTTACCCCTCTCTCCGCGGCCTGCCGGTACGGCTGGGCCCCCACGAACGCCGGCAGGAACGAATGATGGATGTTGATGATCCGTCCAGCGTAACGGGACACCAGCTCCGGCGAGAGGATGCGCATGTACTTGGCCAGGACCAGGAACTCGGGTCTGAGCCGGGACAGTTGGGCCTCGAGGGCGCGCTCATGAGCGGCGCGGTCGATGCCCTCGCTGGGAACGGCGATGAAGCGCACGCCGAAGCGGCGCGCCAACACCCCGAGCTCGCGATGGTTGCTGAGGACCGCCACCACGTCCGCTTCGAGCTCTCCCGAGGCGTGCCGCAGCAAGAGGTCCCCCAGACAGTGGGGTTCGCGTGAGGCGAGGATGACGATACGCTTGCGCCGCGGCCGGACGAGCTCGATCGACGCGCCGACCGGCAGGCGACGCCGGAGCTCGCGCGCCAGCCCCTGCGCGTCCCTGCCGCCCGTGAACTCCGTCCGCATGAAGAACGCGTCCCGTTCGCGGTCCACGAACTCGTCGTTTTGCACGATGTTGCACCCGCGGCGGGCCAGCGCGCCGGTGACCTCGTGGATGATCCCGGTGCGGTCAGGACAGGCGATGCGCAGGATATGCGAGGCGGTACGGTCAGCGGTGCGCTTCATGATACGGTTTCCCCTTCAGGATGCTCCAAGCGCGATACGTCTGTTCGGCGGCCACAAGCGCGGCCAGCTCATGCGGCAAAGTCAGCCCCCCGAAGCTCCAGGTCCAATCGGGGCCCAATCTCACGCGGTCGGACGCGCTCCAACCGTCCGCCGGACCCACGGCGATGACCAGCTCCGTCGCCCCGGACCGGAGCGCGCGATCCAGACGCCGCGCGACCTCCTCGGACGAAGCGCTCACACCGTCTTTTCTATCACAAAGCCAGAGATGGGTCCTCGGTTTTTTTCGATACGTCCCGGACAAACCCGTGATCTCGACGGCATGCTCCGCGCGCAATCGCGTCAGATAGGTCTCGATCCATCCCGGAGCGGGTGTCTTGAAAGCCGACGCGCGCACCTCGCCTTCGGAAGGCACCCAGCCAAGGGCCAGACGGATACGCATCAGAAGATCACCTTGCACTGGACGATGGCTTGATCAGCGTCATAGTCGTTGAGACCGCGCGCGGCCGGCACACCGTCCCGATAGAGGACGTGCTGCAGGATGAAGAGCAGGTACGAGTCCTTGGCGAAGCGCCTCTCCAGGGCGAGCTCGAGCGTATCCTGGCGGGAGCGGAACGAGGCCGTTCCCCATTCACCGCTCGAGACGAAGTGCCTCCAGGAGAGCTCGAGCGTCGTTGAGGCGTTCAGCGGGCAAGCCGCCGAACCATAGATGTTCCAGATGTGCTTATCCACATCGGCGGAGACCGTGTCGGATCCCTTGCGGATCCCGACATGCTCGAGGTATCCGCGCAGGTCCAGCGGACCCACGGACCCGGCTTCGAGCTCCAACTTCTGCACGGCGAGCTTCCCCCGGTGCGTATCACCCGCGCTGAAGAACGGGTCGCCGAAGAGCGTGTCCCCCGCCGGATCGCGCGTCTCGACCTGGCGGAGCCACATCAGAACGGCGCGCGCGATCACGCTTCCGGCGATCTTGCGGGACAACCGCGCGACCACACCCTGATGATTGGACGGGTACTCCTCGCTCTTATGCTGTTGGATGAGGTCGTAGTTCTCTCCGAGCCACTGATACTGCGTCGAGATTTCCGTGTGCGCGTCTTTCCAGGCCGCCCCGGCCACCGCGGCGCCGCCGGTGTGGCCCTCCGAGCGCTCCTGGCGGTCGGCCTGAGTGGATGCCGTGGCCCCGTAGATCCGGATGCCGGACGGCGTCTTGACGGACGCGTCCATCTCGATCCCGAACTGCTCTTCCTGGATACCCCCCGTACGGCTCCCCTGGCTGTCGGCCAGGGTCAACCCGATCCCGAGCGGACCCGCGTCTCCAGCCAGCCTCCAGGCGACGGTTTCCCGTTCAAGGTCCGTGACCGGAGTCGGATCCGTGGTGACCCATAGAGCTTCCGAGCGGACCTCGATCCCGCCCGTTCGCGTTTCGGCGTAGACATCCACGCCCCTGAGCGGGTGACGCCCCTGCTCCAGATGCCTCTCGTCCTTTTCCCAGATGCTCGCCTGCGTGATGGGTGCCCGGTAGAAGAAACTGCCGATCTTGAGCCCATTGGACCAACCGCGGGCGAATCGCGGCAGGCGTGCCGGCTGCAGGGTGCCCAGGTCGACCTCGATCCGGTGATCATCGACCTCGTGCTTCCAGGCCGCTTCGTAGAGGTCGAGGTCGAAGTGGGGCGTCTGGATCGCGCCGTTCTTCCGGGACAGGTCCCCCCAGGGGAGCTCATCACCGAACACACGCGCCACGGTACGGTCGCCGGCCATCGCGTACGTCCGGGCCGTCAGCGAGAACGTATCCTCCGGACCGGGGCGGTGCTCCAGGCCCAAATAGAGGTTGTCAACGACGGCCTCGCCGTCGGTCAGCGGGTAGTTGGGGTTGGCTGTCGTGCCGGAGCCGTTATGAACGGAGTGTCGAGCGCCCAACAGCATATCGAAGACCGACATGTCGTAGCTGACCGCCAAGCCCGGCACTTCAGCGCCGGGTCCGGAGAGGTCCTGCCACACCGCGATCGCGTGCGTGTGTCCCGTAACGTTCCATCGCGGCTCTTCGGCGGCTTGGACCTGCGCGGCCGCAAGCAGAACGCAACCGGAAACGCAGACCAGCAACGATCTCACGGCGACACCCCCAGACCACGGAGACCGAAGACGAACATGCACAGCGTCACCCATGCGGCGGCGATCAGATTGAGCGCGAAGCCCGCGCGGACCATGTCGGCCAGGCGCAGACGGCCGCTGGCGAACACAATGGCATTGGGCGGCGTGCCGACGGGCATCATGAAAGCCAGCGATGCCGCCAGGGTCGCGGGTACCATCAAGAGATACGGGTGAACACCGACCGTCGATGAGGCCGCGGCCAAGAGCGGCACCATCAGCGTCACTTGCGCGGTATTGGACATGAGCTCCGAGGCGAACGTCGAGATCAGGCAGACGCACAGCACCAATGCCCAAGGCGTCATGCCCTTCAGGGCAGCCGCTCCGGAGACCGCCCGTTCGGCCAGGCCCGAGACCTGGAAAGCCTCCGCGAGCGCGAAACCTCCCCCGAACAAGAGCAGGACCTCCCAGGGCACGCGCCGGAAGGCGCGTTCATCAAGGAGCGCGGCCCCATCGCGCGCAGGCACCGTGAACAGCAAGAGCGCCGCCGAGACCGCCACGACCGCGTCATGTGAACGTCCCGCGCCGATCAGCTTCGCCCAACCCGGAAAAACAGCCCAGCCCAGATCGATAGGCTCCCTTGTCACCCAACCCAGCACGGTCAGGGCGAAGATCAGGGCCACCCTCCTCTCGGCGGAGGTCCAGGGACCGAGCCGGTCGAGCGTCCCCGCGGGCGCGACGCCCTCCCCTCGGCCGCCGCACAGCACGGCCAAATAGACCCAGCAAATGAACAACAACCCTCCGGCAACGGGCAGCATCACGCGCAGCCAGGTCACGAAACTGAGCTCCGGCAGATGCGGCAATAGGGTCTTGGCTTGACCCGCGAGGATCATGTTGGGAGGCGAGCCGACGAGCGTAGCGATCCCGCCGATACTGGCCGCATAACTGATCGCCAACAACAATGCCGTAGCGAACCTCTGCCGGCGGCCCTCGGGCAGGATCTCGTCCATACGGCCGATGACCGCCAGAGCGATAGGCAGCATCAGCAGGGTCGAAGCGGTGTTGGAGATCCACATCGACAAGAGGCCCGTCGAGAGCGCAAAACCGCCGATCATCCGGCGGGGTCCGGTGCCGAGCCGCGCGAGGATGGCGAGGGCGATACGGCGGTGCAGACCATGTTCCTCCATCGCGATGGCCAGCAAAAATCCGCCGAGGAACAAGAAGACGTTGGGCTCGGCGTACAGCCGGGCGGTCTCGGCCGGGCTCATGACGCCCAGGAGCGGTAAGAACGCCAGCGGCAACAATGAAGCGGCGCCCATCGGGACCGCCTCCGTCACCCATAACCCGATCATCAGGGACGCGGTCAGAGCAACAGCGGCGGCTCGAGGGGTCAGTCCGGTATGATGGCAGAAGATCCACACGGCCGCACCGCAGACGAGAACGGCCATGAGGCGCGCGATACGATCCGGCACGATCCTTCGGGTGGGTTGCGCGAGCATCCGGTCAAGACCTCCGTGGATCATCCTAGCTTGCCGTGGGCCGTGAGGCGAGTGACCGGGGTCACGGCGGCCGCTGTAGAGCGGCCGCCCGCCTTCTTACGTTCGACCCCCGCGGAGGCGACTTTCAGAACTGGTGGACCTGAGCGGGGTCGAACCGCTGACCTCCTCGTTGCGAACGAGGCGCTCTACCAACTGAGCTACAGGCCCTTGGATGGATCGGATTTTCGAAAAGCCGTATTGTAATGGAAGCTCGGGCTAATGTGAAGTCTTTCGTCTATCGGGAGGAGCCGCCCACGGCCGAGCCGGAGACGGGAAGCCCGGCTTCCTCCCAGGCCTGATATCCACCCTGGAGAGCCCGCACGTCCGTGAATCCCAGCGCCTTGAGCTTGTGCAGCAGGACCTTGCTGGCACCGCATTCGGCGTCGCAGTACGTCACGATCGGAGCGGAACGGTCCGCGCCGTCCGTCGCCCGACGCAAGGCCTCGTCCATGTCCGGAGGGGTATTCGTCACGCGGAGCCTGAACAGCTCCTGCTCTTTATAGAACTCCGGTGTCAGCGGCAACTTGGCGCCGCGGATATGCCCCTGCTCATAGCTCTGGCGGCTCCGGGCATCGTAGATCGTCAGCTTCGCCCCGAACTCCTCGTCCGCGCGACGCAGACCCTCGACGTCGATGCTCTCGGACTCGTCGAGCGCCTTCCAGTGCGAGCTGTCGGCGATCGGCTCGGCCATCGCCGGCAGGGTGGCGCACCAGAGCGCCAGGAGAACGATCAGGACGCGCATGCGGATCCGACCCATTCGAGATAGGCGGAACTGCCGCCGGTGACGTTCAACACCGCCAATTCGGGCAGTTCATAGGGATGCTCGCGTGTCAATCTGCGCTCGAGCCGCGGCAGACATCGGCGGGTCGTCTTGATGATCAACTGCCTCTCCGACGAGCTTTGGACGCGGCCTTTCCAACGGTAGACGGAGTGTCCGGAGCCCAGCGTCATGACACAAGCGGCCAAGCGGTCGGATACCAACAGACGGGACAGACGCCGCGCGCAAGCGGCATCAGGGGCCGTTGTGAGGACAAGACAAACCCCGCTAGAAGCGGAGCGTGATCTTGTAGTCGTCGCCTTCTTTTTCGAGGATGACATGGCCTTCGCGCGCGAGCCAACCGAGGCTCATCAGCACCACGTTACGGTCCTTGTCGATGGCCGGCGCGAGCGATTTGAGGTGACAGGTCTTGTGTTGGTCCAGGTAGTGCCAGATATCGCCGGCAACGATGCCGATCTCGGTGATCATGAAGGCCTCCGTTAGGATGAATGCGGCTCAACAGATTTATCTTAATCCCTACTCCGGCATAAATCAACCCCGCCGGACGTCAGACCAACCGCTCGTCCGGGTCCTTCTTGTTGTAGCTCTTGCACTGGGGGCACTGCGAGATCTCCCGGTGCAGGGAATCGACGTAAGTGTAGGTGCAGATCGCGCACTCCCAGACGTCGGCCTCCTCGCGTACGAACTTGGGAAGAGTGGTCTTCTTCTCGGTCAACACCCAGAGCGCGAAGACCGCTATCAGCGACGACATCACATAGAGGAATGCCGCGGTCGAGACGTCGACCTTGAAGATCATGTGCCGGTCTCCGGATCCGAGCGCGGATCGAAACGGACCTTGCCCTTCATCACGGCGGCGGAGCCCGAAGGGCTGAAGCGCCACTCCTTGAGATAACGGACGTAGAGCAGGTCCGTTTCGGGATCCCCCGAGGAGCCGGCGATCTCGGCCGACACCACCGCGCCGGCAGGGCTGATCTCAAAAGCGATCTCGAGGGGCTGGCGCGTCAGCCCGAGGTAGGCGTGGGCCCTTGTCTCCGGGACCGACGGACGGTACAAGAGCGTGCGGGAGGCCGCTTCTCCCCCGATCTCCGGTCCGTCACCGGCGGCGTCCCGCTGGCCGTCCGGCTCGAACTTGGAGCCGCCCACGGCCGCGCGAAGGGAGTCGAACAGCCGCTGCCCCATCGAGAAGCTCACCACCTCGCCTGGCGCGCGGCGTCCGGAGGTCCGGACCTCCGGTTCGACCGTACGCGACAGGTCCGACAGATGCCTGTAGAACGCCTCGGAGTAACGCGGCCGTGACTCCACGAGCGTCCGGATCATGGAGTCGTCGAGCACCGGGCCCAGAGAGACGATCTCCGGCCGCTTGCGCGGATCGAAGCGCTTGGATTCCACGGTCACGTTGAGCGTCGCCACCCACAGGAAGTGCCAGAGCGCCGAGAGGACCAGCGCCGCCAGGAACGGCCTGTTGAAGAACGACCAGCTCTCGTAGCCTTTCAAGCCCCCTCCCCGGCTTTCTGCGTGGTGGCGATATTGATCTGTGGGATCCCGTAGTCGCGGCACAGGTCCCAGATCTCGACCACGCGTCCCAGGGAGGCGCCGGTATCCGACTTGAGCAGCAAACCCCTTTTCTCGCGCGCCGCTTGACGCAACCGGCCCTGGAGCTCGCCGATGGAGACCGGCTTGTCGTCGAGATAGAGCAGGTCCTGTCCGGTGACGGTCACCACCAGACTTTCGGAACCCAACACTTCACTGGTGACCGCCTTGGGCAGGCTGACCTTGATGCCCGGCTGGAACACGAAGTTGGACGTCAGCATGAAGAAGATCAGCAGAAGGAACATCACGTCGATCAGCGGCGCGATATCCAGCTGTCCCTTGCGGATCTCGGTGCGTCGTTTGATCCTCTCAAACCTCATGCTCGTCCCTCTTCTCCCCGAGGATGTTGAGCAGATCGGTCGCGCTCCGCTCCATGTCGAGCACGAACCCGTCCACCCGGCTCACCAGGTAGTTGTAGGTCACGAACGTCGGGATCGCGACGCACAGACCGAAGACCGTGGTCAACAATGCCTCCCAGATGCCTCCGGCGAGGTCCCCCGGATTGACGGGATTGACGCTCGAAGCCTTTGCCTGGATCACCTGGAAAGCCTCCACCATACCCGTGACCGTTCCGAGCAGTCCCAGGAGCGGCGAAACGTGCGCGATGGTCGCCAGGACGGGCAGATTGCGCTCCAGCCGGGGGACCTCGTGCACCGCAGCGTCCTCGATGGCCTCACGCACTTCCTGGCGGGGCCGGTCGTGCTTGAGGATGCCGGCCTTCAGGATCTTGGCGATCGGACCGTTGGTGCGGTCGCACAGCTCGAGCGCCTCCATCACCTTGTTGCGCTTGAGCGATCGCGAGATCTGCTCCATGAACGCCCGGGTATCGATCTGTTCCCGCCTGAGACTCACCAGCCGCTCGATCACGATCGCGAACGCGAACACCGAACACAGCAGGATCGGCCACATGATCGGACCGCCCTTTTGCATCAACTCCCACATGACGACCTCCTTTTAAACTTTACCCGCATCCGCCGGCGGCTCGGCGATCACCGCGCCGGCCTCGAAACCCGGGCATTCCTCGGCGATGCGACGATACAGCGCCTCCGCGGCGGCGGTATCCCCCTGGGCCTGTTTGATCCCGGCCAACTCCGCGCGGACCTCGCAGGCGGACACGGTCTCGGCCGCCGGGGCAGAACCCAGCACGAGCTCGGCTTCTCTGAGCAGTCCCTCGGCCCTGAGGATGCGGGCCAGGCGCAAGGCGGCCTTGGAGCGGTCTCCGGCGGGACCCGAACCACGGGCGGCCTTGAGAAGCAGGTCCTTGGCCTCGGCGGTCCGCCCTTGAGTGACCAGCGGGTCCGCGGCTTCGAGGGCGGCCCGGACCGCCCATTCGCTGTCCGGATGCGCCGCCGCCGAACGCCGCCAGACCTCGACCGCGCCGGCCGTGTCACCCTCCCGGTCGAAAGCCGCTCCTCTGAGATAAGCCGCGTGGGGTACCAGGCGATGCGCCGCGAACTTATCGATCAGCGTCCCCAGACGCTCGCGAGCGTCCGCGTACGCTCCGCGCTCGAAGGCCGATTCGCCCAGAAGGAACAATGCCTCCGCGGCGTAGGGACCGTCCGGCGCTTGGGCCAACAGCCCATCGAGCGCTGATACCGCCTCGCCTTCGCGCCCCATACGGAACAGGCATTGAGCCGCTCGGTAATTGGACAGCTGCGAGAGCTCATCCCCGGGCGTGCGCGCCGAGATCCCACGGAAGATCTCCAAGGCTTCCTGACGCCGGCCTTCTTCGAACCTGCAGTTGGCCAACTGGAAGTGGGCTTTCTCGCGGAGCGGGCTCTCGGGGAACGACCGGATCAGACGCTCGAAATACGGCGCGGCGTCGGCGGCGCGGTCCCGCTCGAGCAGGATGAGCCCGAGACGGAAGAGGGCGTCGGCGCGGTACGAACTCTCCGGATAGTTGACCAAAAGGCTCTGGAAGCTCAGCACCGCCGCCTCGTGGCGACCGAGCTTCTGCAGGACAGTGCCTGATTGATACTGGGCATAGTCGGCCTGGGGGCTTTTGGGGTAACCGTCGAGCACCATGTCATAGTAATCGAGGGCCTTCACCCTCTCGTCCGATTCGAAGTACGTATCTCCGATGCGGAGGATGGCCGCGACTCGCATCGCCTCGTCGCGGCTCTCTTCGGCCACCGACCTGAACTGTTCGATGGCCTGCTCCGTGGCGCCCAGTCGCAGCAGCGACCAGCCGAGGTTGTAGGCCGCCGAATCCCGCAGGTCGCTGTGCGGGTACTGTTGCAGGAACCTCTCGTAAGCGCGCGCCGCCTCCGCGTACCGCTCCCGCCGGTAGTCCGTCTCCGCGGACCAGTAGAGCGCCTCATCGGTGTACTCGCTTTCCGGATACATCGCCGGATAGGCGCTCAACAACTCCGCGGCCTCGTCCAGACGGCCGAGCTCCAGTAGCGTCAGCGCGCGCCCGTACGCGAACGACTCGCGCAGAGCATCGCCCTTGAGAGTGCTTTCCAGGGGCGTGAAGGCCTCAAGGGCTTCAGTGTAGCGCTTGAGACGGTAATAGCTCCAAGCCACGCCGTGCAGCGCGAAATCCGTATGGGCCGTCTGTCCGCCGATCTCCAGCGCTCTCTTGAACTCCTCGAGCGCCGGGGCATACTCGCCCAATTGATAGCGGCATTCGCCCGACAAGTAGCGCGCCGGACCGACCTTCGAGTGGAGCGGGTGGCGTGTCAGGAAATCCTCCAGGGCCGCCAGGGCTTCCCGGTAACGGCGGAGCTCGAACAGGCACTGCGCTTTTTTGTACAGCGCCTCGATGGCCAACGGCTCGCCCGCGTGATTGTCGACGAAGGCTCCGAAGGCCTGCGCCGCGTTCTCGAGATCGCCCAGTTGGTACAGGCTCCACGCCCTCGAGTACGCCGCGTCGCAAGCGGCTCTGGAGCCGGGATATCGCGAAAGCACCTCGTCGTACCGCCTGAGCGCGTTGACGGGGTCGCCCGCGCGCAGATAGCTCTCCCCCTGCTCGAACGCCGCCCGGGCGGCCTCGGGCGTGGCCATCGTCTCCTCCGCCCGGACCTGCGGAAGCGACAACGGGACGGATAGGATCAGCACGAGGGCGCCGAGCGTCAGCGACCGGCTCACCGCAGGAGCTCCTTGAGAAAACGCCCCGTATGCGACCGCCCCGATGCAGCGACCTCCTCCGGAGTGCCGCAAGCCACCAGTTCCCCGCCACCATCCCCGCCCTCGGGACCGAGGTCGATGATGTGGTCGGCGCACTTGATGACATCGAGGTTGTGTTCGATCACGAGCACGGTATTGCCCTGATCGACGAGCGTCTGCAGGACCTTGAGCAGACGGTCGATGTCCGCGAAGTGCAGTCCCGTGGTGGGCTCGTCCAGGATATAGAGGGTCCGGCCCGTGGCGCGGCGCGAGAGTTCGGTGGCCAGCTTGACGCGTTGCGCCTCTCCGCCGGACAACTGCGTCGCGGGCTGTCCGAGCTCCACGTAGTCGAGCCCGACATCATGGAGGGTCTGCAGCTTGGATCTGACCGCGGGCACGCTGTCGAAGAGCTCGAGAGCCTCCTCGACGCTCATGCCGAGCACCTCGGAGATCGTCTTGCCTTTGTACCGGACCTCGAGGGTCTGATCGTTGAACCGGCGGCCCTTGCAGACCTCGCAGGTGACGTACACATCGGGCAGGAAGTGCATCTCGATGGTCTTGACGCCGTCGCCCTCGCAGGCCTCGCAACGCCCGCCCTTGACGTTGAAACTGAAGCGTCCCGGTTCGTAACCGCGGATGCGCGCTTCCGGTGTCCGGGCGAAAAGATCCCGGATCGGACCGAAAAGCCCCGTATAGGTCGCCGGGTTGGAGCGCGGAGTTCGGCCGATGGGCGACTGATCGATCTCGATGACCTTGTCGATCTCCGTCAGGCCCTGGATCGAATCGTGCCTGCCCGGCTCCACACGGGACTTGAGGAGCTTCCGTGTGAGGCCTTTGTACAGGATCTCATCGACCAGGGTGCTCTTGCCGGAACCGGAGACGCCGGTCACACAGACGAACAGGCCCAGCGGGATCTCGACATCGATACCCTTGAGATTGTGTTCGGCGGCGTTCTTGATGATGAGCTTCTTGCGGCCTTTTCGCGAACGGCGTTCGGCTGGCGCGCAGATGGCCAGGTCCCCGCGCAGGTATTTGCCCGTAAGCGACTCGGGGTGCGAGATGACCTCCTGCGGAGTGCCCGAGGCGACGATGCGGCCTCCATGCTTGCCCGCTCCGGGTCCCAGGTCCACCAGATGGTCGGCCAGACGCATCGTCGCTTCATCATGCTCGACGACGATGAGCGTGTTACCGAGATCGCGCAGGGACAGGAGCGCCTGCAGCAGCTTCTCGTTGTCCCGCTGATGCAGGCCGATGGAAGGTTCGTCCAGAACGTACAATACGCCCATCAGCCCGGCTCCGATCTGGGTGGCCAGCCGGATGCGCTGGGCTTCTCCGCCCGAGAGCGTACCGCTCATGCGGTCGAGCGTCAGATAACCCAGGCCGACGTTCTTGAGGAAACCCAGCCGGGCCCGGATCTCCTTGAGGATCTGGTGGCCGATCAGCGACTCGCGCTCGGTCAGCTCGAGGGCATTGAAGAACCCGTCGGCTTCGGCGATGGACAGCGCCGTCAGGTCCATGATGCCGCGTCCCTTGAACCTCACCGCCAGCGCTTCGGGCTTGAGCCGCTTACCCGCGCAGGGCTCGCAGGGCTTCAGCCCCATGAAGCGGTGGATCTCCTCCTTCATGAACTCCGACTCTGTCTCCTTGAAGCGCCGCTCGAGATTGGGGATCACCCCTTCGAAAGCCCCCCAGCCGCCGCCCTCCTCACCGTACAGGATGAGGTCCCGGTGCTTCTTGGAAAGTTCCTTGAACGGCGTCTCCAGACTGAAGCCGTGCCGAGCGGCCGTGTTGCGGATGAGACGGCGCAGATAGATGATCAGCGATTTGCCGCCGCGCTTCCAGGCCTCGATGGCTCCACCGGCGATGGACTTGTTCTTGTCCGGTATCACCAGGTCGGGATCCACCTCGAGGCAACTGCCGAGCCCGTCACAGGACGGACAGGCCCCGTACGGGCTGTTGAACGAGAACAGCCTCGGTTCGAGCGGCTGGAAACTCAGGCCGCAAGCCACACAAGCGTTGAGCTCCGAGAAGAGCTGCTCCCGCTTGCCGTCGAACTCGACCTTGATCACGCCCTTGCCGGCCTTGAGCGCCGACTCGACCGAATCAGTGAGACGTTTCTTCACACCGTCCTTGAGGACGATACGATCCACGACGATATCGATGACGTGCTTCTTTTTCTTGTCGAGCTCGATCTTCTCTCCGAGCTCGCGGACCTCCCCGTCGATCCTGACGCGCGCGTAGCCGTCCCGCTGGGCGTCCTTGAGGACCTGCTGGTACTCTCCCTTGCGCCCCTCGACCAACGGCGCCGACAACTGGATCCGCGTCTCGGCCGGAGCCTGCAGGATGCGGTCGACGATCTCCTGGGCGCTCTGCCGGCTGATGGGTTTCGAGCACTTGTGGCAATGCGGCACGCCGACCTTCGCGTACAGCAAGCGCAGGTAGTCGTAGATCTCCGTCGTCGTGCCGACCGTCGAGCGCGGGTTGGACCCTGCGATACGCTGCTCGATGCTGATGGCCGGCGAAAGACCCTCGATGGAATCGACGTTCGGTTTCTGCATCATATCGAGGAATTGCCGCGCGTATGCGGACAGGCTTTCGACGTAGCGCCTCTGACCCTCCGCGTAGATGGTATCGAAGGCCAGCGACGACTTGCCCGAACCGCTCAGTCCCGTGAAGACCACCAGCGCGTTGCGCGGGATACGCAGGTCGACGCCCTGCAGGTTGTGCTCGCGGGCGTTCTTGACGTGGATCCACCCCTGCTCCGCCGGACGGCGGGCCGGGACGATGGCATGGACCGGTTCAGCGGACGGCGGGGCTGGTCGGGGCATGGATCTTCTCGTTCTTGAGGATCTCCGGGATCGGCCGGGCATCGATACGGACGCCGCCGTCATGTTCGATGATGAGCGTATAGATCGTGCCCGGCACGAACACCGATCCCGGCGCCTCGATCTGTGCGTTCTTGATACCCACACGCTTGCGGCTTTCGGGTTTGAGCGCGTACTCCCAGAACCGCGACCAGATCTCCCGCTCGAAATAGTTGGGCGGGTCGCCGACGCGGTACCCTTCAGGCACGACCGTCTCGGAGCGCCCGTCCTTGGAGATCGTGCGGACGGGCGTGATCACGCACTCCTGCGTCTTGTCACCGTCGAGGACGAACGCCTTGAGGAACAGGTGGATGCTCTTGCCCTTCATGCGGTGCCCCTGCTCGACGTAGCGGTCATCGAAGCGCACCACCAGCGTCTGGAACTGGATGAGGTTGCCGTTGAACGTGAAGTACTTGGGTTTCAGGGGTTTTCCCTGGACGTCGTACTCCAGGAATTTGATCGTGGTCGTGTACGTGCGGTCGAACTCGTCCACGCTCGACTCCACCACGAGCACCTCCGCGATCCGCGACTCGGCCTTGAGGTTCTGCAGGATGCGCCGGAACGTCAGGTACTCGCTGAAGAACTTGAACCCGGCGATAAATACGAACACCAGGACGGTGAGGATAAAAGCGTTGCGGACGGCGCGGCGCAAAGGATCGAACACGGATGCCCTTTCAGACGGCGGACGGGGCCTTCGGGGCCCCGTCTCGAAGCGCTAGTTTAGCACCGCCCCGGACCGCCCGCAAGGAGGGTGGTCCGCCGCGACAGCGCCCCCCACTCCTCGAGCGAGAGCGTTTCGGGGCGGCGGCGGGCATCGATGCCGCAAGCTTCCAGCTGATCGCCCCAGACCCGCCGGTCCAAGCCCGGCACCGCGTTCTTGAGCCCGTTGAGGAGGGTCTTGCGTCTCTGCTGGAAAGCCGCGCGCACGATCCGGAAAAAATGACCCTCATCGCCGGTGTCCACGCGGGTCCGGTCGAGCATCGTCAACGTGATGACCGCCGAGTCGACCTCCGGGGCCGGATAGAACGAGCTCTTGGGAACTTTGCGGACGATCGCGATGTCCGCGTGCATCTGCACGAAGATCGTCAGCGGGGCCCAATCGCGGCTGTCCGGTCGAGCCGACAGGCGCTCGGCCACCTCCCATTGCACGGTCAGCGCGGCGCGCCTGAACGTCCGCCGATGCCGGACGAGCCACTCGAGGATGGGACTGGTGATGCCGTAGGGAATGTTGCCGGCCACACGGGCCGGCGGATCGGCGAGCGCGGCCGGGCTCAGTTCAAGCACGTCGGCTTCGATCAACTCGAACGGCCGGGCGCCATAGGTCCGGCGCAGGTACTCGGCCAGCACGCGGTCCTTCTCCACGGCGACCACCCGCGTCGAGCGCTC
This sequence comes from Candidatus Omnitrophota bacterium, assembly GCA_022072175.1. GTDB lineage: Bacteria > Omnitrophota > Gorgyraeia > 2-02-FULL-51-18 > 2-02-FULL-51-18 > JAJVIE01. The sequence goes on from JAJVIE010000003.1 coordinate 924,737, forward strand.
CAACAGCTCGCGCGTCAGGAACCCGAGTCCCGGACCGATCTCGAGCACCGAACCTTCACGGCCGCTGGCGTCCGCCACGTCCGTCAAGGCCTGGCGGTCGATCATGAAGTTCTGGGAGCGCCGGCCGGAGGGACGAACCCCCAGCTGAGCCAGAACGCTACGGACTTCTGCGCTGAGGCTCATGGCGTCGCGCACCGATCCAGCGGGCCAGACGGAGGGCCTCCAGCATCGACCCGGCATCGGCGCACAGCCGATCGGCGATGTCATAGGCGGTCCCGTGGTCCGGCGAGGTCCTGACGAAGGGCAGACCCAGCGTCACATTGACGCCGAAGCCCCTGGAGATCATCTTCAGCGGAATGAGCCCCTGGTCGTGATACATACAGATCACCGCATCATAGCGGCCCGTGTAGGCGTCATGGAACAACGCGTCCGGGGAAAGAGGCCCCGCGAGCTCTCCGGACAACCGGCCTCTCAGGGACCGGACGGCGGGGCCGATCACTCGCAGTTCCTCAGCGCCGAGGTGCCCGCCCTCTCCTGCGTGCGGATTGAGCCCGCAGACGACCAGGCGCGGGGACCGGATGCCGAAGGAGCGCACCAGCTCCCGATGGGTCGTCAGGATCGTCCGGCGCACGCGCTCGGCGGTGACGGCCCGGGGAACTTCGGCCAGAGGCAAATGCCGCGTAACGAGCACCACGCGCAACGGGCCGCCGACCAGCATCATCTCACAACTACCCACGCCCGCGAGCTCCGCCAGGTATTCGGTGTGCCCGGCATGGCGGAACCCCGCCTCCAGCAGGACCGCCTTACTGATCGGGGCGGTCACGATGGCGCCCACTTGCCTTGTCAGCGCCGCGGCGACGGCCAGATCGATGGAACGCACGATGACCGGGGCCCAGGACCGCGACGGAACGCCGCGGCGCAGTTTCCCGGGCACGGCTAGACCGTAGAGACAGGCCACTTTGCCTCGCGGCGCGCTCTCAGCGGGACTACCCACCTCCGCGAAACTCAGGCGCAGACCCATCCGCCGTGAAAGCTCGTCATAGAGACCGGCGGGGCCGGTCAGCAGGATGCGGGAGCGCTCGGAGGGCGTTAAGCGCCGGAGCGCGCGGAGAGCGACCTCGGGGCCGATGCCGGCCGGATCACCCAGGGTGATCGCGATCCGCTCAGCGGATCGAGATATAGGCATTCTTCTTGAGGTCTTCGACGTAGGTGTCGAGGCGCTTCTTGAGCTTCTGCTTGAACAAACGGTCCTGGATCTCGCTGCGGACATCGCTCAGCGATCTGAGCGAAGCCGGCTGCTTCTCGAGGACCTTGAAAATGTGATAGCCCAACGAGGTTTCGATGGGGTTGGTGATCCCGCCGACCGGAAGCGCGAAGACCTTCTCATCGATCTCACCGAGGAGCTGACCCCGCTCCATCCAGCCCATCTCCCCGCCTTCTTTGGCCTCGGCGCCTTCGGAATGGGTCTTCGCGAGCTCCTCGAAGGAAGCTCCTTCCGAGATCTGTTTCACGAGGGATTCCGCCAGCGAACGGGCCTCTTCGGGCTTGCGCGTGCTGACGCGGACCAGGATCTGCTGCAGGCGCACCCGCTCTCCCTGCTGGAACTCGTCCTGATTGGAGCGGTAGTACTCGCTGATCTCGCCCGGTGAGACGGACACCTTCGACTTCACGTCGTACCCGACGAGCTTCGAGGTCATGATCTGGTCCCGGAAGCGCTCCCACAGCTTCTTCTCGCTCATCCCTTGGTCCTCCAGCGCCTGCAGGAAGGACTCGCGGTCCTGGAACTTGTTGCGCACGTCGGCCACCATCTCGTCGACCTCACTGTCCTTGACGATGACCTGCATCTTCTTGGCCTCGCTGAGGATGAGCTTCTCCTCGATGAGCTTGGACAGAAAATCGCGCCGGGCCTGACCCATGCGCTCTTCGAGCTCGACGCCGGTGTACTGGGTGCGGAACTGCGCCGCGACAGGCGCCATCACGATCTGCAGGTCCTGCTCCGTGATGACTTCATCGTTGACGACGGCCAGGATGCGCTCAAGCACTTCGGCGCCGCTGACGGGGGCCAGCAGGCAGAGGGCCATCAGGCACAGGGCGGTGGCGCGCCTCATTTCACACCCTGAGCGGTCTGGGCCGGTTCCAGCTGAAGGGCCTCAAGGGCCGTTTCGTCCAACTGGACCTTGTGATCGTTCTTGAGCTTTTCGATCAAAGCCTTGAGCAGATCGGACCGTTTCTGGTTGAGCAGGCGCTCTTCGATGGCTCCCCGTACAGCCCTGAACTCCCTCAAGGAGGGCTCAAGACGGTCGGTCAGTTTGATCACATGATGACCGAAAGAGGAGCGCACGACCTCGCCCAGGTCGCCCGGCTTGAGCGCCAGCGCCGCGACTTCGAACTCCCTGACCAGCTGTCCCTTCTGGAAGAAACCGATGTCCCCGCCACGGCTGGCCGTCGTATCGGTCGAATGGGCCCGCGCCAGATCCTCGAAGGACTCGCCGTCCAGCACGCGCTGACGGATCCGATGCGCCTCCTCCTCGGTCTTGACCAGGATGTGCGAGGCGCGCAGGAGCAACGGGGTCATGAACTCTTCCTGGTGAGCGTCATAGTAGGCCCGGGCCTCGTCCTTGCCCAGCTGCAACTTGCCGTCGACCTCCTGTTCCATGAGCTTGGCCAACAGGATCTTGCGACGCGCGGCCTCCATCAAGTGCTGGACCTCAGGGTCCTTCTCGACGCCCCTTTTTTCGGCCTCGCGCACCAAGAGCCTCTCGGAGAGCATGTCCTCAAGGAACTCTTTCTTGCGCTCGATGGCGATAGCGCGCAGCTCTTTCGGAAGACTGCGGACCTGCTCCATGAACTCGTCCTGGGTCACCGACTGGTCTCCCGCGCGGGCCAGGACCTTGCTTTTGGACGCGGGTTGACAGCCTAGAGAGGTCAGGACGAGGCAGAGCGCGGCAACGGAAGCGATCCCATAGAGGAACGAACGAAGGGGTGTGTTTCGCATAAGCGCTGACTATAGCACAACCGAACTTGCGGCGCAAATCACCGCCCGATGGCGCTTCTGTCGGTGGTGCTTATATCTTTTTGTTCTTTTAACTTCTGCACGGACTCTCTGAGGATCCGGCAGTACAGGTCGAACCCGACGTTCGCGATATATCCGCTCTGCTCGGTGCCCAGGATGTTACCCGCCCCCCGGATCTCCAGGTCCTCCATGGCGATGTTAAAACCGGCCCCCAGGTGCGTGAAGCGCTCGATCGCCGCCAGCCTGCGCTTGGAATCCTCGGTCAGCATCGCGCCCTTCGGGACCAGCAGGTAGGCATATGCCGCGCGGTTGAAACGCCCCACTCGCCCCCTCAACTGATAGAGCTCCGACAGGCCGAAAAGATCCGCGCGGTCGACGATGAGCGTGTTGGCGTTGGGGATGTCGATGCCGGACTCCACGATGGTCGTACACACCAGAACGTCCACTTCGCCGCGGATGAACCGCCGCATCACCTGCTCGAGCGTCCGCGCGGACATCTGTCCGTGCCCCACGGCGATCCGCGCCTCCGGCACCAGGGTCTGCAAACGCTTGGCGACCCCGGCGATATCCTGCACGCGGTTGTGCACGAAGAACACCTGCCCTTTGCGGTCCAGCTCCTGCAGGATCGCCTCGCGGACCACTCGCTCGTCCTGCTCGCGCACGATGGTCTGGATGGGTTTGCGGTCCCGCGGCGGCGTGTTGATCGTGGACATGTCGCGCGTGCCGACCAGCGATAGATAGAGCGTCCGCGGGATCGGCGTGGCCGTCAGCGTCAACACGTCCACCAGCAGCCGCATCTTCTTGAGGTGCTCCTTGTGACGGACGCCGAAACGCTGCTCCTCGTCGATGATCACAAGGCCGAGGTCCCTGAAACCCACGTCCTTCGACAACAGCCGGTGCGTGCCGATCACGATGTCGCAGGAGCCGTCGGCCAGGGCGCGCGCGGTCGCGGTCTGCTCGGAGGCCGTCTGGAACCTCGAGAGCATCCGCACCGATACCGGAAAGCTCTTGAGGCGCTCCGTGAAGGTCTCGTAGTGCTGCTCGGCCAGGAGCGTCGTCGGCACGAGGATCGCCACCTGCTTGCCGCCGGTCACGGCCTTGAAAGCCGCTCTCAGCGCCACTTCCGTCTTGCCGTAACCGACGTCCCCGCACAGCAGGCGGTCCATCGGCTGGGCCGACTCCATGTCCGCCTTCACGTCCGCGCTGGCCTTGAGCTGGTCCTCCGTCTCCTCGTACGGGAACTCCTCCTCCAAACGGTGTTGCCAATCGTTGTCCGACCCGTAGGCATGCCCTCTCAGCGCTCGCCTTTTGGCCTGCAAGTCCAACAGCTCGGCCGCGAACGACAGAACACCCTTGCGCGTCCGCTCCTTGAGACGCTCCCAGGCTTTGGTCCCGAGCTTGGACAGCGGCGGATCGGTCTTGCCGAAAGAGACATAGCGCTGGATCAGGTGCAGGTCGCGGGTGGGAACGTACAGCGTGTTGCGGCCGGCGAACTCGAGCGAGAAATGGTCCGCCACGGTGCCGTCCGCGGTCTTGAGGGCGCGGATCCCCTGATAGCGCGCGATGCCATGCAACACATGCACGACGCGGTCACCGATCTCGATATCCACGAACGGATCGACGGGAGACTCGAGATCGACCAGCGGCACGGCCTTGCGGGCGGCGATGCGCCGGGCCTGACGCGTCGGAAGGACGATGACCATCCGGTGAGCCTCGAGACGGCGTCCCTCGGCCGGATCGAAGGTATGGATGCTCTCGACGGTATCGCCCGACAGGTCCAGGCGGACCGGCATCGCGAAGTGGGACGGGAAGATATCCACCACTCCGCCGCGCACCGCGTATTCGCCCGATTCGGTCACGCTCTCGCGGCGGGTATAGCCGAACTCGTGCAGGCTCTTGGAGAGAGCGTCGTAGTCGACGGTCTTGCCGGCGTAGAACTCGAGCGTGTGGAACATCCGGAGACCTCCGGGGGCCCAGGCGGGGCCGGGCCTACATCTTGGACGGAGCGCTCAACCCCAACAGGCCGAGACCCAGGCGCAGGACCGCCTGTGTGCACAGGCAAAGCTCCATGCGCGCTTCGGTCAGAGCGGCGTCATCGGTCACAACGCGGTTCTCGGCGTAGGAGCGGTGGAACGCCTGCGCCAGCTCCGTGAGGTACGGCACCAGACGGTAGGGTTCCAACGTGCGCTCCGCTCCGGCCAGCGCGTCCTCGAACTGCCCGATGACCCTGAGCAGACGCAGTTCCAGCGGGTGCTTGAGCAGCGACGCGTCGACCGGTCCGCTCGGGGCGCGGCGGCCGGTACGCTCGGCGTAGTTGGCCGTCACGCTCTCGATGCGGGCGTGCGCGTACTGGATGTAGAATACGGGATTGTCCATCGACTGGCTCTTGGCCAACTGCAGGTCGAAGTCCAGATGGGCGTCGAACTTGCGCATCAGGAAGAAGAAGCGTCCCGCGTCGCGGCCGACCTCGTCCATGACCTGCCGGAGCGTCACGAACTCCCCCGCCCGCGTCGACATGCGGACCTGGCGGTCGCCCTCGTACAGCGTGACGAGCTGGGCGATCAGCACCCGGATACGCGTGGCGTCGTGCCCCAAGGCGGCCTGCGAGGCCTTCAGACGCGCGATGTAGCCATGGTGGTCCGGACCGAGGATGTTGACGATCTCCTCGAATCCCCTCTCGAACTTGTGGTGATGGTATGCGATGTCCGGCGTGAGGTACGTGTAGTTGCCGTCGCTCTTGATGAGGACACGGTCCTTGTCATCCCCGTAGTCGGTCGAACGCAGCCACGTGGCCCCTTCGCTCTCGTACACGACGCCGCGTTTGCGCAGTTCCTCCAGGGTCCGCTCCACGCGCCCGGAACGCCCGAGCTCCTCCTGGCTGTAGTAGCTGTCGAAGGTCACGTCGAAATCCGCCAGGTCCTTGCGGATGCCGGTCATGATGAGGTCTCGCGCGTACACGCGGCACTCCTCGAACGTGGCCTTGGGACGCTCCTGGGACAGCTGGCGCGCGATATCGATCAGGTACTCGCCCTGGTAGTAGTTCTCGGGCATCGGCTCCTCGGGCGCGGGCCCGGTGATCTGACGCAGCCGGTACTGCAGCGAGTGTCCGAGCGTGGTGATCTGCACGCCCTCATCGTTGTTGTAGTACTCGGTGGTGACCCGATGCCCGCAATGGCGCAGGATACGCGCCAGCGAATCGCCGAGCGCCGCCTGGCGGCCGTGCGCGACGGTGAGCGGGCCGGTCGGGTTGGCGCTGACGTACTCCAGGAGCACGCGCCGGCTCTGCAGCGACGGACGCCCGTAAGCGTCTCCGGCGGCCCTGACCTGGGCGAGCACCGAAACGATCTCCGCTTCGGAGTAGTAGAAGTTCAAGAATCCCGCGCCCTCGACGCTGGTCCGGGCGACGCGGCCGTACAGCGCGCCCCCGGCGGCGATCATCGGAGCGACGGCCGCGGACAGCTTGTCGGCCAGCGGACGCGGCGCGCATTTGCGCTCCTTGGAAGCGCGCAGAGCGATGTGGCAGGAGAGATCGCCGTGTTTCTCCTCACGCGGCACTTCCAAGGCGCACAGCACGTCCTCGGACGTGTACTCGCCCAGGCCCGAGGCCGACGCGGCTTGGCGGACGGCTTCGGCGATAGCGGTCCGGATGGGGGCGGCGGCGCGGCTCATTTCAGGTACTGCTTGCGGGGCGCGTCCCCCCACAGCCTCTCGAGAGCGTAGAACCGGCGCATCTGTTCATGGAACACATGGACCACCACGTCCCCGAGGTCCATGAGCACCCACTGCGCCTCCTGATACCCTTCCTTATGGTAGACGCGGCCACCGGCCTCCTCGATGGCCTCCTCGATACGGTCGACGATGGCCTTGACGCGGACGGTCGAGGAGCCGCTCATGACGACGAACGTGTCGCAAAGCGCGGAGCGGTCCTTCATGTCCATGATCGTGATGTCCTCGGCTTTGCGTTCCCAGCCGGCCTCACAGACGGTACGGGTCTTCTCGTTCAAGATCTCTTCTTCCTCCGATGGGCGGCCCCGCGGGCCAGCAGTCTCGCCACGCCCGACGGCACCAAGCGCCGGTCGACGGCCCCGCGCCTCAGCTGTCGCCGCACGCGGGTCGATGAGATGTCCAGCGCCCCCATGGGCAGCCGGATGAACCGACGGTCGGACGGCAGTCGTGATCCGGGACGCGAGAACGCCACCACGCGCGCCAAGCGAAGGATGCGCTCCGGGCTCTTCCAGCGTCCGAAACGCGCCAACGCGTCGGCTCCGCACAACAGGTACAGCACGACGGCGGCTCCGGACCGCCGCTTGAGCTCGGTGAGCGTGTCCACCGTGTACGACGTGCCACCCCGCTCGATCTCGATGCGGGAGACCCGGAAATCCTTGCGGGCCTTCAGAGCTTCTCTCAAAAGACGCACCCTCAACTCCGCCGGCAGGAGTCGCCGGGGGTCCTTGAGCGGCGTGCGGGCCGTCGGAACGAAGATGACCCTGTCGAGCCCCAGCCTCGAGGCGGCTTCGCGTGCCAGTTTCAGATGCCCCCGATGGACCGGACTGAAGCTCCCGCCAAAAACACCGATCCGCCTCAAGAGCGGACCTGGCCGTCGCCGGTGACCACGTACTTGTAGGAGGTCAGCTCCTCGAGACCCATCGGCCCGCGCGCGTGGAGCTTGTCCGTGGAGATGCCCATTTCGGCGCCCATCCCGAACTCCCCGCCGTCATTGAAACGGGTCGAGCAGTTGAGGAAGACGCAGGCGCTGTCCACACGCCGAGCGAACTCCCGCGCTTCGGCCGCGTCCTCGGTGACGATCGCGTCCGAATGCGCCGAACCGTACTTGCGGATATGCGCGATGGCCGCCTCCATCCCGTCGACGACGCGCACGGCCAGCACCAGGTCCAGATACTCGGCGGGCCAGTCGCTCTCGCGGGCCTGTTTCATCGACGGCACCAGGCGGCGCGCCTCGGCGTCCCCGCGCAGCTCGACCCCCTTGCCCGCGAGATCCGTTGCGATGAGCGGCAAGAGACGTCCGGCGACGCTCCGGTCCACCAGGAGCGTCTCCATCGCGTTGCACACGCCCGGATTGTGGGTCTTGGCGTTGACGGCGATCCGGCGCGCCTTGTCCGGATCGGCCCCGGGAGCCACGTAGACGTGACAGACGCCCTTGTAGTGTTTGATCACCGGGATCCGTGACGCGGCGGCAACACTGCGGATGAGACCCTCCCCGCCCCTGGGGATGACCAGATCGATGAGGTCGTTCATCTTGAGCAGTTGAGCGACCGCCGCGCGGCCTCCGGCTGTGATGAGCCCGAAAGCGTCCGCGGGCAGGCCGGCCTTGGCGGCGGCCCGCCTCAGAACACCGTGGATGGCCCGGTTGGAGCGGGCCGACTCACTGCCGCCCTTGAGGATCACGCTGTTGCCGGATTTGAGGCACAGTGCCATGCAGTCGGCGGTAACGTTGGGTCTCGACTCGTAAATGATGAGGATGACGCCGATGGGCACGCCGATCTTGCGGATCTTGAGCCCATTGGGACGCTCGCGCTCCAGAAGCACGCGGCCCACGGGATCGGGAAGCGCCGCGATGGAGCGGATCGAACCGGCGATGCGCCGCACCTTGCCCGCGTCGAGTTGCAACCGGCCGATGAGACTGGGCGACAGTCCCGCGCGGCGGGCGCCGGCGACGTCCAGAGCGTTGGCGCGGAGCACGGGGTCCACCGCCCCTTCCAGGGCGTCGGCCATGGCCAGAAGAGCTTTGTTCTTGAGCTCCGTTGAGGCTTCGGCCAGAGCCGTCGCCGAACGGCGGGCTTTGGCGGCCAGCGTGCGGGCCGAACTCACGAGTCCGCCCTCTCCCGCTCGGCCCCCAGATGCCGGACCAGATCATGGAGCCAGGCGCCGCCCTTGCGTCCCTTGCGCTCAGGCATGAAGAACGTGCCTACGTCCCGGCCCTCGAACAGCTCCTTGAGCACCCCAGGACGCCGCCCGTCGGCGATGAAGACCGGGATACCGGATTCGACGCACATACGCACACTGCGCAGCTTGGCTTTCATGCCGCCGACAGTGACCTCTGTCTTTTTGTCCTGAACGTGCTTGAACACCGACCCATCGAACCCCGTGACCATCTTGATCCGGTGGGCCTCCGACCCGCGCTTGCCGTCCAAGTACAGCCCGTCGGTGTTGGACAACACCACCAGCACGTCGGCTTCCATGAGGATGGCCAGCAGGCTCGAGAGCCTGTCGTTGTCCCCGAAGCGGATCTCGTCGGTGGCGACCGTGTCGTTCTCGTTGACGATAGGCACCACTCCCCAGCGGTGGATCTGCCGGAGGGTGCGTTTGGCGTTCAGGAACCTCTTGGGGCTGGCCAGATCGTCCCACGTCAGGAGCACCTGCGCGGTCGAATAGCCCTTGCGTGAGAAGGCCTCCTCGTAGCACTGCATGAGATAGCGTTGACCCACCGCGGCCGCCCCCTGCAGCTGCTCCATCTGATCGGGACGCTTACGGAGCTTGAGCAGTGTCATGCCCGCCCCGATGGCCCCGGAGGAGACGACGCAGACGTGGATCCCTTTCTTCAGGAACGGCGTGATCTGTCGGGCCAGAGCGTCGACGGCGGCGCGGTCGAACAGGCCGTCCTGGGCCAGCACCGAGGTGCCGACCTTGATGACCATCGTCCGGATGTCCTTAACGAACTGTTTTCTCATCACCCTCACCCAATCCCCACAGGCGCCTCAGGAGTTTATCGACGCCCTCGCCCGTGGCCGCGGAGATCGGATAGACCTCCTTGCGGACCTTACGTTTGAAAACCTTCAGATGGTCCGCCGCCTCGGTCACGTCCATCTTGTTGGCCACGATGATCTGCGGCTTGGCGGCGAGCGTGGCGGAGTAGCCTTTGAGCTCGGCGTTGAGCGCGCGATAATCGGACACGGGGTCGCGCCCGTCGACGGCCGCGAAGTCGATCACGTGCAACAGATACTTGGTCCGCTCCACGTGCTTGAGGAACTCGAGCCCCAGCCCTCGCCCCTCGTGAGCGCCCTCGATGATACCGGGGATATCAGCGAGGACCTTGGCCGTGCCATCGTCGAATTTTACCACACCCAGTACGGGATTCTTCGTCGTGAACGGATAGGCCGCGGACTTGGAGCGCGCGTTGGAAACGCGTGAGATCAGCGTGGACTTGCCCGCGTTGGGGAACCCGACCAGCCCGATGTCTGCGATGAGCTTGAGCCGGAGCTGGATCTCCTTCTGCTCGCCCGGATCACCGTCGGTGGACTCCCGGTCCTTGCTGTTGCCCAGGCCCCCGGCGCCGCCCCTGCAGACGACCACACGAGCGCCCACATGATCGAGGTCCTTCAGCAGTTCGCCGGTACGCCGGTCGAGCACCTCCGTGCCCGGAGGCACGCCGAGCACCGTGTCGTTGCCGGCGTACCCGGTCTTGTGATTGCTCGACCCGTGCCCGCCGTGCTCGGCCGTGAACGTGCGGGTCATCTGGAAATCCAGCAGGGTCTGGACGTTGTTGCGCGCTTCCAGCACGATCGAACCGCCGGGACCGCCGTCCCCCCCGTTGGCCCGGTAGTGCCGCGGACGGCTCCGGTCCATACTGTTGCAACCTTTGCCGCCGCGTCCGGCGGTACAGAGGATGGTCGCCTCATCAACGAACATGTTCTTGGGTGCTCCTACAAAAAGAAAGAGACCCTCTTTCGGAACGGCTCGAAAGAGGGTCTGGGGTGTTACCGGGTACGATCAGTTGCCGTCGGCCTGCGGGATGACGTTGACGCGATAGGACGGCTTGAACTGCACCACACCGGACTTGAGCGCAAAGAGCGTGAAGTCCCTGCCCTGCCCCACGTGGAGACCGGGAAGGAAGTTGGACCCCTTCTGGCGGATGATGATGCTGCCGGCCTGCACGAACTCGCCGGCATAGCGCTTGACGCCGAGCCTTTGCGAGTTGGAGTCACGACCGTTCTTGGAACTGCCTAGACCTTTTTTATGTGCCATGGCCCGACCTTATTTGCCGCCGTGGATGGACTTGATCGTGACGCGCAGGAGGTCCTGCCGGTGACCGATCTTCGTCGCGGCTTTCTCGCGGCGGATGTACTTGAACGAGATCTTCTTGGGTCCGCGGTGTTCCTTGAGGAGCTCGGCGTCGCAGTAGGCGCCTTTCACGAAGGGCTTGCCGACCTCGGCCTTCTCGCCGTCCTTGGTGACCAAGAGGACCTTGTCGAAACGGATCTTCTTGTCCTTGAGGCCGGGCAGGAGCTCGATGTCGAGCGTCTGACCCTCACGCACCTTATACTGCTTACCGCCCGTCTGGATGATCGCGAACGTGGATGTAGACATAGGCGAGGAAGTTACCATAGCTTCTTCCTCTTGTCAAGCACCCGCTTCATCCTGAACTCTTCGGCATGGATCTGAGCGTCCGCCAGCAGACTGACCCGGTTACGGGTCTGGGCTTCCAACTGCCGCACGACCCGGCAGTTGTCCCGCTGCAGCACGTCGACGACGTCGGGCGATGCCGTGATCTCGACATGCTCGCGCTTGAGCCCCCGGAGCAATTGGGACAGCTTCTGCAAGGCCTCCGAGGCGACGGTCTCCTTGGAGCGGATGATGCCCTTGCCCTGGCAGTACGGACAGGACTGGGTGGATGCGCTCTCGAGGCTCTTACGCATCCTCTGGCGGGTCATCTCCACGAGTCCCAGCTGGGACAGGTTGAGGAAGCTCGTCTTCGCGCGGTCCCGGCGGAGCGACTCCTCCAGGATCTTGAGCACGTTGCGGCGGTGCTCGGGCATCTCCATGTCGATGAAATCGATGATGATGATGCCCCCGAGGTCCCGCAGGCGGATCTGCTTGGCGATCTCGCGCGCGGCCTCGCAGTTGGTCCTGAACGCGGTCTCTTCGAGGTTGCGTGTGCCGGTGAACTTGCCCGTGTTGACGTCGATCGCCACCAGCGCCTCGGTCTGCTGGATCACGATGTGTCCGCCGCTCTTGAGAGAGGCGCGTGGCTCGAAGATCTTATCGATCTCCCGCTGCACGTTGTAGTGCTCGAAGATCGGCCGCTCGCCCTCGTACAGCTGCAGCTTGTCGCGCAGGTTGGGCACGGCCGCCTCCATGAAACGGTCCACCCTCTCGTACTCCTGCTTGTCGTTGATGACGATCCTTTCGAAGTTCTCCGTGAGCACGTCGCGGACCATGCGCAGGACCAGGCCGTACTCCTCATGGATGACGGTCGGCGCCTTGCGTGAGTTCTGGCGGCGGCGGATGAGCTCCCACTGGTGGATCAAGAAGCGAATGTCACGCTCGAGCACCTTGGAATCGCAGCCCCAGGCGGCCGTGCGGACGATGAGGCCCGAATCCTTGGGCAGATCGACGGACTTGATGATCTGCCGGATGCGGTCGCGCTCCTTGCGGTCGTCGATCCGCTTGGAGATGCCCACATGAGGATGATGCGGCATGAAGACCACGAAGCGGCCCGCCAGCGAGATCTGGCAGGTCAACCGCGCGCCCTTGGTGCCGAACGGCTCCTTGACGACCTGGACGATGACCTCCTGGTCCTTCTTGAGCACTTCCTGGATCAGGGGCTCCTTACCGCGATCGCCTCGCCCGCCGCGGTCACCGCGGCGCCCGCCGCGATGCTCGGTGGCCGGCTTGGTCTCGCCGTTCTCGAGCTCGACCGCCTCGTCGGTCTCGGGTCCCTGACCCACGACGTCCGTGACGTACAAGAACCCGTTCTTCTCCAACCCCAGATCGACGAACGCGGCGCCGATGCCCGGCACGATGGAGCTCACCCGGCCCTTGAAGATCGACCCGACCAACTGACGGTCGGTCTCTCTTTCGACGTAGTACTCCTCGAGATGGCCGTCCTCGGTGACGGCGACCTTCGTGGCATTGAAATCAACGTTGACCAGTATCTCTTTCTTCATGGATCTCCTCTTTGGCACAAAAAAAACGCGACATTGAACACCCGGTAGGGTTCAACCTCGCGTCATCTACGCTAAGCTTCCTCACCGGACGGGGTCTCCCCCGTCCGTCCAACGATCAGACGTCGTGACCCTGCGGCAGGGCCGATTGATCGACGATCTTGACCGTCATGAAGAACAAGAGGTCCGTCTTCTTGACGGACTTCTCGTTGTGATTGAACAAATTCTTGACCAGGGGAATATCCCCCAGCACCGGGACCTTCGTATTGGCTTCGGTCGTTGTTTCCTTGATCAAACCTCCGATGGCGATTGTCTGTCCGCTCCTGATGCGGACCTGCGTGCGGGCCTCGCGCGTGGAGAAGCGAGGCGCCTTGATCTCCGGGGTCAGGTCGTCATACCCCAAAAGCTCTGTGATCTCCGGATGAATGGAGACCACGATCTCCTGCTGATCGTTCACCTGCGGGGTCACCGTCAGGCGGATGCCCGAATCCCTGTCGCGGTATCCGGTGATCTCCATGCGGCCCGTCGTCGAGTTGCGCTCGAACGTCGGGATGGCGATCACTTCACCCACGAGGATCTTGGCTTCCTGGTTGTCCAAAGTGACGACATGCGGTTCCGACAGGATCTTGGTGTCGTCACGTGCCTCTAACAGTTCGAGCATCGCCGAGAACTGCGAAAAATCGAGCGTGCCGAACTGGAACTCGTCCTTGTCCACCACGGGGAAAGACGGCTGATTGGCCCGGGTGGGAAAATCCGTGGTCGTACTCGTGCTGGTCGTTCCCGATGTCCCGACGCTGTCCGTGCTCGTCTCCGGCGCCCGTCCGTCCGGAAGGATCCGGTAGAGCGGGCCGCGCTGGATCGCGTCGAACGGGAACGTCGTCGGACGCGCCGAACCGTTAATGCCGGCCTTGAGGTTCCACTTGATGCCGAGGCGGTCCCCGGTGCCGAGAGTGGCCTCCACGACCTTGGTCTCGATGAGCACCTGCCGCGTGGGCCGGTCGAGCCGCTCGACGACCGCCGCCACGCTGTTGAGCACCGTCGGCATGTCCGTGACGATGAGCGTGTTGGTGCGCGCGTCGGACCGGAGCTTGCCGCGCTCGGACAACACGTTACCGAGCGCCTTCTCGACCTCCGAGGCCCTCGAGTAGTTGAGCGGATACACTTCCGTGGACAGTTCTTCTTTCTTGAGGTTCTCGAGCGTCGTCACGCGGATGATGTTGCCGTCGCGATCGTACGCGTAGCCGTAGGTCTTGAGCACCACGTCCAGCGCCTTTTCCCAAGGCACGTCGACCAGACGGATCGTCACGCTCCCGGTGACGTCCTTGCCGGCGACGATGTTGACCCCGCTCTTGAACGACAGGATCCGGAGCACGTTCTGGATGTCCGCGTCCTTGAAATCCACGGTGACATTGCCCGGAGCGGATGCTTTGGTCTCTGCCGCCTGCTGCGGAGCGGTCGGAGCGACCGCCGGAGGCACGTCCGCGGCCAGAACCGTCGAAGCGAACGCGAGTGTTACGATCCATGCAGGCAGGGTCTTCAGGGCTCGTCGGATCATCGGCTCCATCTCAGGTCTGCTGTTCCGCGGATGTGTCGCTGTAAAGGGGTTTGAACTCTTCGGTTCCGTTGATCTCGAAGAGCACGCCGTCCTGGCGGATCTCCTTGATCTTGACGTTACTGAACTCTTCTCCGACCCTCAGCATCGCGCCGTTGATGATCGCGACGGAGTCTCCTCCGGGATCATAGACGACACCTTGGACGTCCACGTCATTGACGCTTTCGATCCCGGCCAACCCCGAGCCGCCGTGCCCTCCGCTGGAGATGAGCGGTACGAACGGATCTCTTCGGCCCTGAGCATCGTACAAGGGCTCTTCGGCAGAGACCGTGGACGACGTGCAAATCATACCAAAACCCAGGAACCATATCCACAAAAACTTCAAAGAAGCACGAGATTGATGAGCCCTGCTCAATCGTTGTAAATCCTGATGGGTCCTGATCATCACTTGACCTTCTTGTAGGCCTGCAGGTCCACCTCGAAGTCATGCTGACCCGCCTCACTGCCGGTAGCCCGGAGGTTGGTCACCACGAAGAAGGTTTCTCCCGATTCGAGCCGCTGCAGGAACTCACCGAGCGGGTGCGTGCCGGACTGAGCGGTGAGCTTGAACGGAATGGGCACGTACACGCCCTTGGGCGCAGGATCGGCCGCTTTGGGCGACACCGGGCTCAAAGAAACGATCTTGACCGAGGATTCGGCGGCCAGACCCGAGAGGCTCTGCAAGAGGCGCGGGATGTCGGTCGTTGCCAGGAACTGACGCTCGGCTTCGACCAAGCGCGCCTCCGTCTCTTTCCAGGTCTTCTCGATCGTCTCGCGGTTGCGCTTGTCCTCCCGGAGCGCGTTGCGCTCGGAACGCAGGCTCGACAGTTCTGGCCAGGATTTCATCAGCGCCCCGGACAACGGCTGGAGGAACAGCAGGACGTCGAGCGCGACGATCGACAGCGTGACCGCCCCCAAGATCGTCCACTTCTCCTTCAGGGTCCGCGCGTTGAGATAGTTGGCGGTCTTCTCGTACTGCGCCTTGAGCTGAGGTCCGAGGTCCTGCCTGATCTTGTCGAACTGTGGGGACTTCACGCGCCGGCCCCCTTCTTGTCCTCTCTCCAAGGCATGATCAACACGAAGTCGTACACATCCACGTCCTGGATGCGGCGTTGGTTGATCGTGGACAGCTGGATATCCTGCAGGAGCTTCGAGAACAGCGGGTGGGTCTCGACCTGCTTGACGAAGCGGCCGATCGCCGCGGTCTCCTCTCCCCTGCCGATGGCACTGCCCTCGAGCTTGACCGCGCGGCGCATCACGGGGGCCTCCTCGGCGGCCCGGCGGGGCCGCTCGGGCTTCGCGGCTTTCGGGTCCTTGGCGTCGGCCTTATCGGTCTTGGGTGGCTCGGGCGCCTTGGGTGCCTTGGGCGCGGGAACCTCGATGACGGAGAACCCTCTCAACCAGACACCTTTGGTGACACACTCGTTGAGCGCGCTCAAGAACCCGGACCAGTAGTAGGGCCGGTTGACGAGCGTGTTGATCTCCCCGAGCCTGCGCTGCATCCGCTCGGTGTCTTGTTTTTGACGCGCGATCTCCTGGGTCTGCCCGGTCAGCGCTTTCACCTCGGCCTTGAGCGCTTGGAGCTCGAGGTTACGATAGGTGACCAGTCCCAGCAGGATCACATGGGTCCCGATGAAAACGAGCGCCACCCAGGTCAACGTCCGGATGATCGGGATCTCGGGGATGACGATCTTGGGCAGTTCTTTGGGCCGGTACTCCTCCGGGAGAAGGTTGATGTGGATCATTGGGGCGCGACCATTTCACGGACCGCCAAGCCCAACGCCACGGCGAACGCCGGCCCGCGGCCCTCGACCGCCTCGGAGGCCTCGCTCAGCACCTCCAGGTGCAAGAGCGGGTCCCACACCTTGAACGTCCGGCCGACCTCCTGGGTCAGGACCTCCTCGGCCCAACCGGCCGCCGAGCCGCCGCAGACCCAGACCTGCTTGAGCTCTTCGCCCGACTCGTTCTCGAAATAATCGACCGAGCTCTTGAGCTCGTTGACCAGTGGCGACAGCGCGCGGAGCGCCGCGGCCTTCAGGTCCGCGGCCCGAGCGGGATCGGCCGACAGCTTGACCTTCTCGGCCGCGGCCTCATCGAGCGAGAGCGTTTCGGCCAGAGCGCGCGTCACTTCGAGGCCCCCCGTGTTGATCTCACGCACGAAGAACGGCTGGCCCGACTGCACGATCGTGAAGAGGCTGGTGCCGTGCCCGATGTTCAGGAGGCCGTAGTTCTTGGGTCGCGCCTCCGGGCCGAGGCGCTCGAAGGCGTTGACCAGCGCGAACGCGTCGACATCGACGAGCTCCGGCTTGAGCCCCAGATCATGGAGCATCTTCACGCGCTCCTGGATGAACTCCTTCTTGAGCGCCACCAGGAGCAGCGTCGCGTTCTTGCCCTCCGCGCCGGCCTGGACGACGTGATGGTCGAGCATGCACTCGTCCACCGGAAAAGGGATGTGGTTCTCGGCCTCGAACTTGACGGCGTTGCGCAGTTCGGCGGCGTTCATCTGCGGCATCTCGATGCGACGGATGAGCAGCGAGGAGCCGGCCACGCTGATCCGCAGATGACGGGCGCCCACGACGGTCTCCGCGGTCGACTTGAGGGCCTGCGCGACCGTTTCCGGAGCGGCATCGGCCAGAGGTTGGATCGAAGCCCTACGAAGCTTGTACGACGTTCCGGATCGGATGAGCTCGACGGTCTTGACGGACGAGGTTCCGATGTCCAGGCCGACGTTCGATGCGACGTTACGTGCCAAAAGTTGTCCTTATCTGTAAGAAATACTGAATCTTAATAATTTTTGATTATATAGACGTCGTGGGGTCGATGCAATAGAAAAACGGCCGGAGGGTCTCTCCGGCCGCTGACGACAAGCGCGCTTTCGTCGGATCAGAGCGTGTGCTGACCGCCCAGACTGCAGGTCGGGTCCGTGCCCACGTTGCCGATGGTATACACACCGCCTCCGGGACAAGTCGGCGCCGCGCCACCTTTGATGAAGTTCAGGTAGTTCGCGGCCGCCGCTCCGACGGCGATATTGTTCATGAGCGCGTCCTGCTCCTTGGCGGCGTCGATAATGCGGAGATTATTGACACATCCGCGTGTCGACGCTTCGGTACGCGCGCGAGCCATATTGGGGATCGCGATGGCGGCCAGAAGCCCGATGATCGCTACGACGATCATGATCTCGACGAGGGTGAAACCCCGACGATCGCTCAGCCTTCTCATGTTCATGCTCCTTTAGCCAAAATAAAACCCCCGCCGCACATGCGGCGGGGGCCCGGGTGGAGGAACAGCTTAGAGGGCGTGAGTACCGCCGAGACTGCAGGTCGGGTCGGCGCCGACGTTGCCGACCGTATAGTTACCGCCACCGGGGCAGGTCGGAAGAGCACCGCCCTTGATGTAGTTCAGGTGGTTGGGTGACGCCGCGCCGGTGGCGATGTTGTTCTCCAGCGCGTCCTGCTCCTTGGCCGCATCGATGATGCGGAGGTTGTTCACGCACGCGTTCGCACGCGACGTGTTCCTGGCTTGCACGAAGTTCGGCACCGCGATCGCGGCCAAAAGACCGATGATCGCGACGACGATCATGATTTCGACAAGGGTGAAACCCTTGCTGTTGCGACGTATCTTCATGACGCTCTCTCCCTGTTTAGGGATCCTGGTCCGCGCCACCTTTGGGAGGGTTTCCTTATGAGGAAGACAGGACTTACCAATTCCCACCAAAGATTCCAAACGCTTATCAGGATTACCCACGTTTAACCAAAATATAACATTCATTAACCCGATTGTCAAGACCCGCTTCTGCCCTCCTCTAGCTGCCCGACACCAGGGTCGACAACTGGAAGATCGGCAAGAACATACAGATAACGATACCGCCGATCACGATACCCAGAAAGGCGATGACCAGCGGCTCGATCAGGCTGGTGAGACCGGAGACCGCCGCGTCCACCTGATCGTCGTAGAAGTCCGCGATCTTGGTGAGCATCTTCTCCAGCTCGCCGGTCTGCTCTCCGACCGCGATCATACGGACCACCAGCGGCGGGAAGACCTTACTGCGCATCAGAGGGTCGGAGATGTTCTCTCCCTCCCGGATGCTCACGCGGGTCTTTTCGACGGCCTGCTCGATGATGCGGTTGCCGGCGGTCTTGCCGACGATCTCAAGGGCGCTGAGGATCGGCACGCCGCTCTTGACCAGCGTCGAGAGCGTCCGCGAGAACTTGGACACGGCGACCTTGCGGAAGATCACGCCGAAGATCGGCATGTTGAGCTTGAACGCGTCGAACGCCGTGGCCCCCTTGTCGGTGCTGATGTATCGCGAGAACGCCACGCCGGCCGCGATCGCGAACCCCATCCAGAGGAAGAAGTACTGGATCAAGAAGTCGCTGATCGAGATCAGGATCTGCGTCGGCACCGGAAGCTTGCCGCCGAAATCGATGAAGATCTGTTTGAACACCGGCACGACCTTGAGCATCATAACGAGCGTGATGATCACGGCCATCGAGGTGACGACGCTGGGGTAGACGAGCGCGGAGCGGACCTTACGGATCAACGAATCGGTCTTCTCCAGATAGGACGCCAGACGCTCCATGATGTCATCGAGCGCTCCGCTGGACTCACCGGCCTTGACCATGTTGACGAACAGCGGCGAGAACGCCTTGGGGTGCCGGGCCAACGCCTTGTAGAAGCTCGATCCGGCCGAGACGTTCTTGCGCACGTCCTGGATGATCGGCTTGAAAGCCTTGTTCTCGACCTGCTCTCCGAGGATGTCCAGCGCCTGCAAGAGAGGGATGCCGCTGTCGATCATCGTCGCCAGCTGACGCGAGAAGAGCACGAGCTCCGAGAGTTTGATCTTGGAGCCGAGCTTGAGCGCCACGGCGGTGGCGACCTTGTTGACCTTGGCCTTCTCCTCCTTCACCGAGGTGACGACCAGGGATTCCCGCTTGAGCGACTCGACGACGCCCTTCTCGTCCTCAGCGGACACGGTCCCGGTCACGTTCTTGCCTGCTTTGTCCTTGGCGACATAGCGGAACGTCGGCATCACTCATCCTCCGAAGTGACCCGGAACACCTCGTCCGGGGTCGTGAGCCCAGCGAAGCACTTCTTGATCGCGTCGTCCCGGAGGGTGGTCATTCCCTTGGACACCGCGTAATCCTTGATCTCGTAGGCGGACGAGCGCTTGAGGATCATCTCCCGGATGTTGTCGTCGATCATCAGCGTTTCGAGCACGCCCATGCGCCCCTTGTACCCGGTCTGGCTGCATTTCTCGCAACCCTTGCCCCGGTGGAAGACCCGCTTCTTGGGGTCGGGCTCGATACGGTCCGGGTCGACATTGAGCTGTTTGAGGACCTCCGGCGAGAGCTCCACGCGCTCTTTGCAGGCATCGCAGACCTTGCGGCACAGCCGCTGAGCCGCCACCAGGATGACGCTGGAAGAGATCAGGAAGGGCTCGACCCCCATGTCCACCAAACGGGCGACCGCTCCGGCCGCGTCGTTGGTGTGCAGGGTGCTGAGCACCAGCTGTCCGGTCAGAGAGGCCTTGATCGCGATATCGGCGGTTTCCGAGTCGCGGATCTCACCCACCATGACGATGTCCGGGCTCTGCCGCAGGATCGCGCGCAGGCCGCTGGCGAAATCCATGCCCACTTCGGCCTTTGTCTGGATCTGGGTGATGCCGCGCACCTGGTACTCGATGGGGTCCTCGATCGTGATGATGTTCTTCTCGGGCGTGTTGAGCTGATTGAGGATCGAGTACAGCGTCGTCGACTTGCCGCTGCCGGTGGGACCCGTGATCAGGATCATCCCGAAGGGCCGGCGGATGGCTTCCTTGAAATTATTGAGCGTCTCCGGCAGGAAACCCAGCCGGTCCAGACCCAGACTGAGGGACTCCTTGTCGAGGATACGCATGACGATCTTTCCGCCGCTGTACACCGGCAGGACCGAGACGCGGAAATCCAGCTCCTTCTCCTTGAACCGCATCTTGAAACGTCCATCCTGCGGGATCCGGCTTTCGGTGATGTCCATCCGTGAGAGGATCTTGATGCGGGTCAGCACGGCGTTCTGGTTCTGCTTGGGGATCGGCGGCATCTCCTGCAGGGCTCCGTCGATCCGGTAGCGCACGCGCACGGCCTTCTCGAACGGCTCGATATGGATGTCGCTGGCGCCGCGTTTCATCGCCTCGTGGAGGACGCCGTTGACGATACGGACGACGGGAGCGTCCTCGGCCAGACCGCTATGGACCGCGTCCAGATCATCGTCCTGCTGACCCTCCTCTTCCTGCGGCGGTGAGTTCTTGAGCGGGTCGTCGGCCATCAGATCACCTCGTCCTTGACGGTCACGCGCATGACCTCTTCGGGCGTCGTCGTCCCCGCGAGCACCTTGGCGGCGCCGTTCTCGCGGAGCGTCATCATCCCGAGCTTACGCCCGGCTTTCTTGACCTCGTACTCCGGGGCGCCCTGGAGGATCATCTCCTTGATCTCGGTGGTGATGGTCATCGCTTCCAGGAGCACCGCGCGGCCCCAGTAGCCCGTCCCCGCGCAGGCCTTGCAGCCCTTACCGCGGAAGAAGACCGGCTTCTTGGCCAGCTTGCCGGGGTCGATGGACAGTTCCTTGAGGAGCTCGGCGGAGGGTTCGTAGGATTCCTTGCACTTGTCGCAGATCCTGCGGACGAGACGCTGAGAGCCGGCCATCAGGAGGCTCGAAGTGATCAGGAACGGCTCGATGCCCATATTGAGGAACCGCGTGATCGCGCCGGGGGCGGTCGTCGCGTGCAGGGTGCTCAACACCAGATGCCCCGTCATGGCGGCCTTGATGGCGATGTTGGCCGTCTCGTTGTCGCGGATCTCTCCGACGAGGATCACGTCCGGGTCCTGACGCAGGATGGAGCGCAGCGCCGACGCGAAAGTCAGGTCGACCTCCGGCCGCACGGCGACCTGGTTGATGCCTTCCATTTGGATCTCGACGGGGTCCTCGACGGTGACGATGTTGATGCTGGGCTTGTCGACGTGCTTGAGCACCGAATACAGCGTGCGCGTCTTGCCCGAGCCTGTGGGGCCGCAGACCACGATCATGCCGTGAGGATGATCGGCGGCCTTCTTCAGGGTATCCAGCGGGTTGGCCTCGAAGCCGAGCTTGTCCAGCTTGAGCTCCGCCTGACCCTTGTCCATCACGCGCATGACGACCTTCTCGCCGAAGTACGTCGGCAGTACGGACACGCGAAGGTCGACCTCGTTCTCCTGCAGTTTGATACGGAACCTCCCGTCCTGGGGGATCCGGTGTTCGGCGATGTCGAGGTTGGACATGACCTTGATGCGCGAGACCACGCCCGGATGCATCGCTCTCGGAGCGACCACCCCCTCCTGCAGGAGCCCGTCGACGCGGTAGCGGACGCGCATCTGCTTCTCCTCCGGCTCCACGAAGATGTCGCTCGAGCGTCTCAGCACCGCCTCGGTCAGGATGGAGTTGGTCAGCTTGACCACCGGCTCGACGTCCTGGATCTTGTCGTCGGTCTCGGACCAGTCCTGCGTGACGTACTTGCGGGCGGCCTCCTTCTTATCCTCCTTGACCGTCTGCACGCCGGCGGTCGTGACGGTGTAGTGCGTCTCGATCGCTTCCCGGATCTCCTTTTCGCTGGCCAGCACCAGGCGGATCTCGAGACCGGTCATCAGTTTGATATCGTCGACCGCGTGCACGTTCATGGGATCGGAGATCGCCAGCGTCAGCGTCTTGGCGAAGCGGGAGATGGGCATGAGGCAGTAGCGCTCGGCCATTTTGCGCGGGACGACGGCCAGCGCGTCGGTCTGTACCTTGTAGCGGGACAGGTGGATGGCGGGGATGCTCAGCTCGGCGGACAACAGCTCCAAGAGATCGTCCCGGGAGATGTGACCGAGACTGACGAGGATGTTGCCGATGCTTTCTTTGGTCTGCTTCTGGACCGCGAGCGCCTCGTCCAGCTGGGCCTGATCGATCAGGTTGTTCTGGACCAGGAGCGTCGTCAGGCGGTCCTTAAGACTGGAAGCCACGCGCCCCTCCCTCCGCTAGATCTGGTAACACCGCTTGATCGCGTCGTTGACGTCCGTCTGAGTGGTGACGAAGACCTGGATCTTGAACTTGGTCAGCATCTCGACGTCCTCGACGGCCTGTTGGTTGAGCGGATTGGACATGGCCACGGTCAGCGTACTGCCGACCTTGTCGACGGCCACCAGGCCGTACTGCGTGGCGACGTTCTGCGGGATGAGCTTGCCCACCTCCGCGTCGATCTCGTATCCGGCCAGGGGCAGGTACGGAAAACCGTACTGCGCCGTCAGCGCCTGGGCGATCGCCTCCTCGGAGATCACGCCCATCGAGACGAGGACCTGCCCGAGGAGCCCGCCCTTCTCTTTTTGCAGGCCCAGCGCCTTGTCCAGGTCGGCCTGCGTGATGAGCTTGGTGTCGACGAGCAGTTCACCGAGTTGTTTGGTGATGATCCGTTTCATCTTACCCCAGCAGTTTTTCGAGCTCCGGCACGTTGGAGGAGCGGCTGATCGCGTTCTCGCGCGTGATCTTCTTCTCGCGGTAGAGCTCGGCCAGGCTCATGTTGAGCGTCTTCATCCCCTCTTTCTGGCCCATCTGGATCTGCGAGTAGATCTGATGGGTCTTTTGGTCGCGGATCAGCGTCCGCACGGCGGTGTTGGCGATCAGGATCTCCGCGGCCAGGCACAGACCCCCGCCGACCTTGGGCAGGAGCTGCTGGGAGATGACCGACTGCAGAACGAAGGACACCTGCACGCGCACCTGCTGCTGCTGGTGCGCCGGGAACACGTCGATGATACGGTTGACCGACTGGACCGCGTCCGGAGTATGCAGGGTCGCGAAGACCAGGTGGCCCGTTTCGGCGACCGTCAGCGCGATCTCGATGGTCTCCAGGTCGCGCATCTCACCGATCAGGATGACGTCGGGATCCTGACGCAGCACGTGCTTGAGCGCGTTGGAGAACCCCTTGGTGTCCTGACCGACCTCGCGCTGATTGATCAGCGACTGCTTGTTCTTGAAGATGAACTCGATCGGGTCCTCGATCGTGACGATGTGCACGTTCTGTGTCTGGTTGATGTGATCGATCATCGCCGCCAGCGTGGTGGTCTTGCCGCTGCCGGTGGCTCCGGTGACCAGCACCAGACCGCTCGGCCGCGCGGTGAGGTCCTCGGCGACATGGACCGGGAACCCGATCTTCTCGAACGACATCGGTTCGAACGGGAGCGCGCGGATGGCGGCGCCCATCGCGCTCTTCTGGTAGAAGAGGTTGACACGGAAACGCCCCAGGTCCGGCACGCCGAAGGAGTAGTCGAGCTCACGGTCCCGTTCGAAGAGCTTGATGCGCTCTTCGGAGAGGTTCTCCCTGAGCAGACGCATCATATGATCGTGAGTGAAGGGTTTTTCCGAGATGTACACCAGGTCCCCGTCGACGCGGATGGACGGCCTGACACCGTCGCCGATATGCAGGTCGGAGGCGCGGTTCTTGAGCGTGTACTCGAGGAGCTCCACCATCGTCGGTTCGCCGTTCATCGTCCTGCCTCCCTTCGGGTCATCGGGATCGTCACGCGAATGCCTCCACCGGCTTGGCGCTCCCGCGCGCCGTACGCACCCGGCTCTGGGCCTTGAGGAAAAGCTGTTCGGCCGAAGCGCCGTCGAGCGGATTCTCGCTGATGCCGGCGTACACCCGCATCTCCGAGCCGAACATATCCGACGCGGCGATGCCGCGGCAGACTCCCTCGACGATCTCGATGGCCTTCTTCTTGTTCTTGTCGGGCAGGATCAGCGCGAATTCATTGCGCCCGAGACGCGCGGCCCGGTCGAACTCCGACAGGGGCTTCTCGAGCTCCCGGGCGATCCGCTTGAGCAGGTCCTCGACGGCGGCCTCGCCCTTCTCCGCGGCCAGCACCTCCAACCGGTCGATGCTGAAGACCGCGAACGAACAGGGGCGCTGATAGTGCCCCGCGCGCTGGATCTCCTCGTTGAGCCGCTCGCGGATGTACGTGGCGTTGTGCAAGCCCGTCAGCTTGTCCTTCATGGACAAGCGCTCGACCTTTTCGAGCAGTTCCTTGGCGTTGAGAGAGATGAGCCGGAGGCTCTTGGACAGCTCCTCGATCTCCTCACTGCCGCCTTTGATCTCCGGCGTTTCGTCGACCTGACCGCTGGCGATCCTGCGAGCGGCCTCGGTGGCATCAGCGATCGGCGTGACCAACTGCTTGGTGACCTGCAGACCGAGGAACGACAGCGTGAGACTGCAGGCGGTCACAAGGCCGATGGTGGTCAGATTGGAGCTGGTGGCTTCGAACGGGAACTTCACGAACAACGACGCGATGTAGACGCCCACGAGGATCGGCAGGAGCGACATCAGACAGAACGCGAGCAGGAGCTTGTAACGCAAGCGTGACTGCATGTTTTGCAGGCCCTGGACAAGAGGAGTCATGGTTATTTTTGTCCTTTCTTGATTAAAAGAATATAACAAATGTTAATTTTAGTCAATAGTGATTAAATAAATCGATTTCTATTGTATTTGCGGGGGTTACGACGGTCCGGGCGGGCCCTCAACGGCCCCGGCGAGAGCTCGAGCGAGCGCGGGCGGCTTTCCTAGAATAAAGGCCGGTGGCGGCGGATGCTGATCAGCAACCCGATCATGGACAGTGTGGTGACCAGCGAAGTGCCCCCGTAGCTGACCAGCGGTAGCGGCACGCCCACGACCGGCAGAAGGCCCATGGTCATACCGAGATTGATGAAGGCCTGCATGCCCAGAAGAGCCGAGATCCCGCAGGCCAACTGCGACCCGAAGCGTTCAGGGGTCTGCGCCGCGATGATGAAGCCCCTGCGGACCAGCACCCAGAAAAGCGCGAACAGCGCCGAGCAGAGCAAAAACCCGCCCTCCTCCCCCACCACTCCGAAGATGAAATCCGTGTGCCGCTCGGGCAGGAAATGCAGTTGGTTCTGTGTGCCGCCCATGAAACCCTTGCCCAACAGCCCGCCGGATCCGATCGCGATCTTGGATTGGATGATGGTGTAACCTGCGCCGAGCGGATCCAGGTCGGGATTGAGGAACACAAGGATACGGTTCCTCTGGTACTCACGAAGGAAGTGGAAGAACACGGGGCTGAGCGCCAGCCCCAGCCCGAGCAAACCCAGGATGACCCGCCCCCTGAACCCCCACAGGTACAGCATCGCGAAGAAAGCCGGCATCAACAGCAGTCCCGTACCCAGGTCCGGCTCCTTGAGGATGAGCAGGAACGGCACGCCCACGATGATGAACGGCAAGAGGGCGCGGGCGCGCGACTGATACTCGCGCCGGTTCTCGGCGAAGAACCGCGCCAGGACCAGGATCACCGCGAGTTTGGCCAGCTCCGAGGGCTGAAAACTGAACAGCCCCAGATGCAGCCAACGGCGCGCCCCCAACCGGGGCGGCGTGAAGAGGACCGCCACCAGGAGCACCAGGGTCAACGCGTACAACGGCCAGGCGATGTCGGACAGCCGCAGATAGTTGAACCGCGAGACCATCAACATCGCCAAGAGAGCGACCCCCATCCAGATCACCTGCTTGGTCGCCAGGGTCTGGTCGAACGTCATGCCCGTACGGAACGAGGCGCTATACACGTTGGCGATGCCGATCGCGAAGATCAAAAGCGGCGTGATCAAGAGCGTCCGGTCCACGCCCTTGAGGTCGAAGAGGGGCTTCACGCGTAACCCTCCTTGACGAGCCAGCCGAAGACCTGCGAGGCGATCTTGGCGGCCGAGACACCGCCGCGGCCGCCGTGCTCGAGGAACACCACCATCGCCGCCCGGGGCTTATCCGAGGGCGCGTAACCGACGAACCAGGCATGCGTCCGGTCCTTGCCCGACTGGGCGGTGCCGGTCTTACCCGCCACTCGTGTCCCCTCGGCGCGCGACAACCGCCCCGTTCCGGTATCCGTGTTGACGACGGCGTCCATGCCTTCCTTGACGGCTCGGAGCACCGCGGGGTCGATCTTGAGCGCCTTGAAGGACGGTTCATAGGCCTTTTGACCGTCGATCTCTTTGACCAGGTGCGGCCGAGGCAGGCGCCCATCGAGAGCGACCGCGGAGACCATCAGCGCGGCCTGTATCGGCGTCACCTGCAGATAACCCTGACCGATCGAGAGGTTGGCCGTCTCGCCATCGAACCAACCGGTCCCGCGCGCCGAACGCTTCCACGCCCGCGAGGGCACGAACCCCGACTTCTCATTGGGCAGGTCCACACCCGTCGGTTTGGACATCCCCAGGTCGAGACTGAGCGCGTGGATCGCGTCGGCTCCGGCCGCCAGCCCCGCGTTGTAGAAATACACGTTGCAGGAATGCGCCATCGCCTGGCGCAGGTCCTGCGAACCGTGTCCGGTCTCTTTCCAACAGCCGAACCGGATACCGCCGATCACGGCCTGTCCGGGACAGTAGATCGTGCTGTGCGGGGTCATGCGGCCCTTCTGCAACGCGGCCAGCGCCGTCACGATCTTGTAGATAGACCCGGGCGGATGACCGCCGTGGATGGCGCGGTCGAGCATGGGGGCCAGCTCGTCCTTGAGGTATTTGCCGACATCGCGCCGGCCCTTGGCTGTCGCGAAGAGATTGGGATCGAACGATGGAGAGCTGTTGACGGACAGGATGCCGCCGTCGGCAAGGTCGATGACGACAACGGCGCCCTTGGTCCCCTCGAGTTGTTGTTGCACGAATTTCTGCAGTTCCGCGTCCACGGACAGCCGGACGTCCTTACCGTCCCGGGGCTCCCGGACACCGAGGGCGCGCAGGAGCTTGCCTCGGCTGTTGACCTCGATCTGCAATCCACCGGACGTGCCGTGCAGAGTGCTCTCGTAGGATCTCTCGAGACCGTCACGACCCAGCCAGTCACGCTCGCGGTAACCGTAGACCTCGAGCTCGTCCTTTTCGGTCTGGTTCATCGGGCCGATGTAGCCGGTCAGATGCGCCGCGGCGTCCCCGTAAGGATAGACCCGCTGAGGGCGGGTCTCGATGATGATGCCGGGCAGGGTGTCCAGTAACTCCTCGATGCGCACCGCTTTCTCGGCGCCGATATCCTCGGCCAGGATGACAGTGTTGAACGCCCCCGCTTTTCTGCGGTCCTTGAAACGCTTCTCCAGCGTCTCGGCGCTCTCACCGAGGATCCGGGAGAGGATCTCGGAGGTGCGGCGCACGTCCCCCTTCTTCAGCTCCCAAGGTACCGCCGAGCAGTTGAAGCTCAGCCGGCTGGTCGCCAGCGCCCGGCCTTTGCGGTCGAGCAGTTTGCCCCGGGTCCCCTCCAGGAAAACGACACGGATGCGGTTCTTCTCGGAAAGTTCATGATAGTAGGCGCCTTTGAGCACCTGCATTCGAAAAAGATTGAAGAGCAGGAGCGCGTACAGGACCAGCGCGATGAGCGCCAGCCGCTCGGCTCGGTTAGCGGCCGGTACGGCCATACCAACCCCCTGCCGGACCGATGCGTCCACCGCGGCGGGAAGGGCGCGGCCGCGAGCGGCGCAGCAGGCGGAACACCGGCGGAGCCGCCAGGGCGGTCCAGAACCAGCCCGGTGACCACACCGACAGCCACAGCGCCTCGACAACACCCGGCCCGTCCACCTCCGAGGCGGTGCCCGCCAGGTGAGCGCCGGCCGTCAGGAAGACCGTCCACACGGCCGGTAGCAGCACCTGGGTCGCGAGACTGTCCCGGAACAACTGTCCCGACAATAATCCCGTCAATAACCCCGACAGCGTGTAGGGCACCACGAGCGGACCGAAGCGGCCCGGCACGAGCACCTCCAACAAGGCTCCGGCGAAAAGCCCGGCGGCCGCGCCCGCAAGAGCGCCTTCGTAGAGCGCGATGTACACGACGCCGATGAGCACCAGCGCGGGAGGCGATCCGGGCAGAGCGTAATGCACCGCGTTCTGCGCCAGGTACAGGCCGAGGATCGTCAGCGCGTTGACGGCGACGCTATTCGACACAGGTCACCTCTTCGAAGCGGCTCAGGTCGGCCAGCGGCTTGATCTGCGCGACTTGGTAGATCTGCCCGGGCTCACGCCAGACACGCGTGACCTTGCCGACCGGAAGGCCCTTGGGGTAATGGGCTCCAAAACCGGCCGTCTCCACGAAATCCCCGGGCTTGACCTCGAGGTCCGCGGACAGATACTTGACCCGGCACTCTCCCGAGGTCGTGCCGTAGAGCACTCCTTCCTGACGCGTGCGCTGGATGATCACTCCCACGCGCGTGTCGGGGTCGTTGATGAGCGAGGCCCTGGAGAAGGACGGTCCGACCTCGACGATCTTGCCGACGACGGATTTCTCATGCAGGACCAAAAGGTGGGCGCGCAGTCCGTTCTTGCGCCCCTTGTCGAGCAGGACGGCCCTCGCCGAAGGCGTCGAGTAGCGGCCGATGACCCTGGCATGGAGGGAGCGTTTGACGCTCTGGGGCAGGGCCTGCTGGAGGCCGAGCAGTTGGGTCAGGCGCTTGTTCTCGAGCAAGAGGTCCTGGGAGCGGACCTTCTCCAGACGGACGTCGGCCAGGATCTCGCGCAGCGCGCGGTTCTCGCGGGCGTTCTTACGGAAGGACCAGAGGTCGATCAGCCACTGGGAGGCGTCGCGCGACCAGGACAGAGGGGCTTTGAGAAGGCCGGCGGCCCCGTCCTTGACGGTGGCTGCCGCACCCAGGGGCAATGCGCACAGTGCCAGCACCGCGACAGCGATCAGGGAACCGCGCAAAGGTCTACGCACGCTCTTCCCTTCCGAGGGACTCGGAGATCAGGGGTGGTTATTCGTACGAACGGTTGGCGGAGACGGTGACCCGCTTGAGGTAGTTGATCTCGCTGAGGATCTTGCCCGTACCCAGCGCCACACCCAAGAGGGCGTTCTCCGCCACATGGACCGGCAGGCCGGTCTCCTCGGAGATCAGCTTGTCCAGACCGCGCAGCATCGAACTGCCGCCCGCCATGACGATGCCGCGGTCGATGAGGTCGGCGCAGAGCTCCGGAGGCGTGCGCTCGAGCGTGACGCGCACGGCCTCGACGATGTACTGCACCGGCTCCGACAGGGCCTCGCGCACCTCCTCGGAGGTGATCTTGACCATCTTGGGCAGGCCGGAGACGAGGTCGCGTCCGCGGATCTCCATGGACAGCTCCTCTTCGAGCGGATAGGCCGAACCGATCTTGATCTTGATCTCTTCGGCCGTACGCTCACCGATCATGAGGTTGTAGGTCTTCTTGACGTGCTCGACGATCGCGTCGTCGAACTCATCACCGCCGATGCGGATGCTCTTGGAGAACACGATGCCCGCCAGCGAGATGACCGCCATCTCGGCCGTACCGCCGCCGATATCGATGATCATACTGCCGGCCGGTTCCTGGATGGGCAGTCCCACGCCGATCGCGGCGGCCATGGGCTCCTCGACCAGATAGACCTCCCGCGCGCCGGCATGCAGGGCCGAGTCGCGCACGGCGCGTTTTTCGACCTCGGTGATGCCCGAAGGGATCGCGATGACCATGCGCGGACGCACGAAGCGTTTGCGATGATGGACCTTGTTGATGAAATACCGGAGCATGCTCTCGGTGATCTCAAAATCCGCGATGACACCGTCCTTCATCGGCCGGATGGCCTGGATATTGCCGGGGGTGCGGCCGAGCATGCGCTTGGCCTCGTCGCCGACGGCCAGCACTTCGCTCGAACCCTTGCGGATGGCCACGACCGACGGCTCGCACAGCACGATCCCCTGCCCCTTGACGTTGACGAGGGTGCTGGCGGTGCCCAGGTCGATTCCCATGTCGTTGGAAAAATACCCGAGGACGTTATCGGCGGACTTGCGGATGATCTCGATCAATGCGGAAGACCTTATATTGCAATGGGATAATAGAATTTCGCCCGAATGAACAGCTGATTATAACAACGACCCTATAGGGTGTCAACGGCTTCTCGAATAACGGACCCGGTCCGAAGGGGGCTGTGAGCTTGTCGCTCCGAGCGGGCTAACGCCTCCCCGGGGGGACCGGGTCCGGTCAGATCCGTCAGCCGATCTCGTACGGGATCCCCAGTTGGCCCAGGAGCTCGAAAAAGCTGGGAAAGGATGTATTGATGCAGTCGATATCCCGCATGCGGGTCCGCCCCTTGGCGATCAGAGCGGCCACGATCCCCGACATCGCGGTCCGGTGGTCTCCGTAGGACTCAAGGTCGGCTCCGGAGAGCTGACAGGGCCCCTCGACGAAGAGACTGTTGCCCTCGGCCCAGGCCTTGGCGCCCATACGGGTCAAGAGCTCGATCATGGAACGGATGCGGTCCGTTTCCTTGACCCTCAGCTCGTCGGCATCCCGGAACACGCTGACGCCCTCGGCCTGCGTAGCCAGCACCGACAGGATCGGCACCTCGTCGATCAAGGCCGGCAGTTCCTGACGCTCGACCACGAAAGCCCTGAGTCGCCCCGGCCGGACCCGCAGGTCGGCTACGGGCTCCGGACCGCTCTCCGCGGTGCGCTCGACGGTGAGGTCGGCGCCCGAGCGGCGCAGAACGTCGATGATGCCCGTGCGTGTCGGGTTCCAGAGCACGTTGCGCAGACGGATGTCCGCCTGAGGCACCAGGCACCCGATCGCGATGAAGAACGCGGCGCTCGAGATGTCCCCCGCGATCTCGAAGCTCCGCGCCATCAGCGACTGTCCGCCGGTCACCCGTACGGCCAGACCCTCGACATCGACCCGCGCGCCATAGTGCCTCAAGAAACGCTCCGTGTGGTCACGCGACAGGACCGGTTCGGCGACGGAGGTCGTCCCCGACGCCCGGAGACCCGCCAGGAGGAGGGCGGATTTCACCTGGGCGCTCGAAACGTTGAGCTTGAAATCCATGCCCTTGAGGGCTCCGCCCGTGATGGTCAGCGGCGCGTAGTTGGCATCGTCGCGGCCGTCGATCACCGCTCCCATCTGCCGCAGGTAAGCGGTCACGCGGCGCATCGGCCGTGAGGACAGCGAAGGGTCTCCGGTCAACGTCGCCGTGAACGGTTGTCCGGCCAGGATGCCCAGGAGCAACCTCATCGAGGTGCCCGAGTTGCCCATATAGAGATCGGCCGGCGGCTGCCGGAGCCCGTCGAACCCGGCGCCCTCGATCGTCACGCGGGTCGGATCGGGCGAGGTGATGCGCACGCCCATGGCCTCGAAAGCCCTGCGCGTGCACACGCAGTCCTCCCCCGCCAGCATGTTGGTGTAAGAGGAAGTGCCACGCGCCAGCGATCCGAACATGATGGCGCGGTGCGACAAGGACTTGTCGCCGGGCATGGAGAGCGTTTCCGCTCGGACCGACGCGACCGGTCCCAGTTCGGCCGTACGTGCTTGGGTCGAGGAGGTCATCGGCTTTTCTCCGCTTCTTTCAACAGTTCGGCGAACTCCGGCGGCGGCGCGCTCTCCAGCGTCAGGGTCTTGCCGGAAGTCGGATGCTCGAAACGGATACGCGCGGCATGCAGCCCCAGACGCTGGTTTCCGGTGCGGGTCCCGTAGATCTCATCACCCACCACCGGATGACCCAGATGCGCCATGTGCACGCGGATCTGGTGGGTCCGGCCCGTCACCGGCGAGGCCTCGATGAGCGTGGCATGAGGATAACGACGCACCACACGGTAACGCGTCTCGGCCTCACGGCCCTTGCCGTCACGGGCCACCCTCATCCGTCCGCGCTGTTTACCGTCGGGGCCGATGGGAAGCTCCACACGGCCCTCCTCGTACTCGACCCGGCCTTTGACGAGCGCCAGGTAGGTCTTGGACAGCGAACGTGCCTGGAACTGAGCCTGCAGGCGACGGAGCGCGCGGTCGTTCTTGGCCACGAGGAGGACCCCTGAAGTATCCTTGTCCAGACGATGCACGATACCCGGACGGTCGGCTCCGGCCGATGCGGACAACGCCGTACCCCGTCCCAAGAGGGCATTGACGAGAGTGCCGCTCTTGTTGCCCGCCCCCGGATGCACCACCATACCCGCGGGCTTGTCGACGACCAGGAGGTCCTTGTCTTCGTACACGATGCTCACCGGGATGTTCTCGGGCTGCAACGTCGAGGGAAGCACGGTCACGGCCTGCCCGCGGATCCGGTCCCCGGTCTTCACCAAGGAGCTGGGCTTGGCCGGACGGTCATTGAGATAGACCTGGCCGGCGTCCAGCGCCTCCTTGAGCCGCTTGCGGCCATAGCGCTCTTCGAGCGCGGACGCCAGATAGGCGTCGATGCGCTTGGGCTGATACAGCGGTCCGACCGTCAGCTCGAAGGTCTCGGGCATCACGCCATCCCGCCGGGGCGTCGACCGCTCCGGTACAAGAAGTAGCCTCCCGCGGCGGCGAGCACCAGGCTCGTCCACTGAGGCACGGACAAGAACCCCGCGGTCACCTGATCCCCGCGCATGAACTCCACCGAGAAGCGGACGAGCGCGTAGAAGAAAAGGTAACCCGCGAACACCCTCCCGTCACGGCCATGATCCCGCCGCAGGCGGCTGACCAGATAGACCGACAGCACCACGAGGGCGGCGGACTCGAACAACTGCACCGGCACGCGCGTCACATCATCACCGGGATACACCACACCCCAACCGTCCGGAGCCGGACGTCCGTAACAGCATCCGTTCAGAAAACATCCGACGCGGCCGATCGCGTGCGCCAGCGCCAGCACCGGAGCGAACACATCGGCCCACCTCAGCACCGGCCAACCCCGGAGGCGGCCGTATAGAGCTCCCGCGGCGGCGGCCGTCAGGAATCCTCCGTAGTACACGAGCCCTCCTTCTTGCAACCTGAACGCGCGCAGCGGCTCGTCCACATAATCAGCCCCGTTCTGCACGACATAGAAGAGTCTCGCGCCGATGACCCCGGTGACGAAGAACAGGAAGACCAGGTCCGCCGCATCCTGAGCGGCAAGACCGGCGCGGCGAGCCAACACCGACGCATAGACGAAGGAGGCCGCGACGGCCAAGGCCACGAAAAGTCCGTAGGTATAGAACGTCAGGCCGCCCGCGGTGAACAGGACCGGATACATCAGACCCTCCCGGGACGCGAGGGTTTCAGCGTCGACCCGAGCACCAGCGCGACACCGCAGCAGATGGACATATCGGCGATGTTGAAGACCGGCCACACGCGCAGGTCGATCATGTCCACGACGTGGCCGTACGCCAGACGGTCATAGAGGTTGCCGAGGGCGCCGGCGAGCACCAGGGTCCAGCCGTACGAGGAGCCGCTCTCGCGGCCGCCGCGGGAGCGGATCCAGAGGTAAGCGCTCAGCGCGACCACGGACAGAGCGGAGAACACGCTGAGAAAGGGAGTGGCGTCGCGCAGCATGCCGAAAGCGGCTCCGGTGTTCTCGATATGGGTCAGATGCAGGACATCAGGGACCACGGGCAGGGACTCTCCCGGCGACAAGGCCTCACGGACCCGGTTCTTGGTCAGTCTGTCCGCGGCCAGGACGACCGTGACGACCGCGGCGGGCATCCACGGGCGCGCAGCCATCGCGGACGGACAGCGATCGGCGCTCAGCGCTTCTTTTTCTTCTCCTGCGCTTCCTGGCAAGGAACGCACAGTTCAGCGTAGGGGACGACTTTGAGACGGACCTTGGAGATCTTCTTGCCGCAAGCTTCGCACTCACCGAAGGACCCGCCTTCGATCTTCTCGAGAGCGGTCTCGATGCGGTTGAGCGTGCCGCGCTCCTTGTCCGCCAGACCGAGCGAGAACTCACGGTCGTAGTTGTCCGAGGCCATGTCGGCCATGTGCAAGCTATAGGAGGAGAGGTCGCCCGAGGCCTCCTTGGACGTCTTGAGGTTGTCCTGGGAGATATGCTCGATGCCGCGCTCGAGCTCGCTCTTGCGCTTGAGGAGAAGCTCTTTGTAGGCCTTCAGCTCTTTCTTGTCCATCAGTGCACCCCTTTGAGTACTTTGCAGCAACGCTCGCACAGAGCGGCGTGCTCATGATCGCGGCCGACCGACTCCCGATGGTTCCAACAACGCGCGCATTTGGGCGCGGTCGAACGCTGGACCCTCACCTGCGGTCCGGAGCCCGCCTCCTCCTCGAGCACCGCTGCGGCCCTGCTGACGAGCAGGTAAGCGGCCAGGTCGGGCTGAAATCCCTCCAACAGATCGAGGTCTTCCTTTTTTGAAACGGCTAATTCTACATCGGCCTCCAGAGAGTTGCCAATTTCTTTTTTCTCCCTCTTCTCCTCCAGGGCTTTGAGCACGGACTCGCGGACCTCGAGGAACCGGGACCACTTGGCCTCGAGCTGGCCGTCCCGGGCGCCGAGCGTCGGCCGGGGCCAACTTTCCAGATGGACGCTGGTCTTACGGCCCAGATGCCCCCAGGCCTCCTCGCAGGTGAAACACAACACCGGGGCCAGCATCCGCACCAGTGTCGTGAGCACCTCGTAGAGCGCCGCGCGTCCGGAACGTCCGGATACGGACGAGCGGGCGTCGGTGTACAGACGGTCCTTGAGGTAGTCCAGGTAGAACGACGACAGGTCCTTCACGCAGAAGCTGTAGATCGCGTGATACGCGCGGTGGAAGTGATACCCGTCGAATGCCGCATCGATCTCCTGCTTGAGCGCTTCGAGGCGCGAGAGCACCCACCGATCGGCTTCGAGCATCTTCTCGCGGGGCAGCGCGTCGCGCTCCGCGTCATAGCCGTTGAGGTTGCCCAACAGGTACTTGAAAGTATTGCGGATCTTCCGGTAGCCGTCGGCCAGACGCGCGAGGTTGTCCTTGGAGATCCGGATATCATCGGAGGTATCGCTCGAGACCACCCAAAGACGCAGGATGTCGGCCCCGTACTGCTTCATGACCTCCTGGGGCGAGATGACGTTGCCGAGGGACTTGGACATCTTGCGCCCCTCTCCGTCGACGATGAACCCGTGCGTGAGCACCGCCTGGTACGGCGCGTGCCCGGAGGTGCCGCAGGAGACCAGCAGCGAGCTCTGGAACCATCCGCGGTGCTGGTCACTGCCCTCCAGGTACAGATCGGCCGGGAACTGCAGGCCGTCGCCCTCCACGAGTACGGACAGGTGGCTGGCGCCGGACTCGAACCACACATCCAGGATATCATCGCCCTTCTTGAGGTCCTTGCGGCCGCACTTGGGACACACGTACTTGCCTTCGGTGAGATCGAGCGCCGAGCGCGTGAACCAGGCGTCGGACCCTTCCTTACGGAACACGTCGCGAACCCTCCGGATCAGGGCCGGGTCGAGCACCGCCTCGTCGCATCCGGAGCAGTAGAGGACCGGTACCGGGATACCCCAGTAACGCTGACGCGACAGACACCAGTCGGGGCGCGACTCGATCATGCCGGCGATGCGATTCTGGCCCACCTCGGGGACCCAGCGGACCTTGGAGACGGCCTCGAGGAGCTTGGGGCGGAGTTCGTTGCGGTCCACACCCATGAACCACTGACGCGTGGCGCGCTGGAGGACCGGCTGCTTACAGCGCCAGCAGGTCGGATACGAGTGCGTGATCTCGGCGGCGCGCACCAGCGTCCCCTCGGAGCGGAGGCGCTCGATGATCGCCGGGTTGGCCTTGAGCACATGCGATCCCCTGAACTCCCCCGCCTCGTCCTTGAAGCGGCCTTTCTCGTCGACAGGCATGAGCGTGGGCAGGTTCTTTTTGACGCCGGTGCGGTAGTCGTCGACGCCGTGCCCGGGCGCGGTGTGGACGCATCCGGTCCCGTCGGCTGCGGAAACGTAGTCCGCCGTTACGACCTTGGAAGCCCTGTCGATGAACGGATGGCGGGCCTCAAGTCCCTCGAGCTTGTCCCCGCGGACCCGCGCGAGCACTTCGTACTCACCCGGAGCGTCGGGCTGGGCGACCTCCATCACGGAAGCCAGGAGCTCCTCGACCATCACCAGCACTCCGTGCGAACGGGTGCGGACAAAACAGTAATCGTAGAGAGGGTTGAGCGCCACCGCGACGTTGGCCAGGAGCGTCCAGGGCGTCGTCGTCCAGACGGCCAGCGACACCCTGTCACTGCCGGTCATCTCGAGACCTGCCTTCTTGAGTTCCGAACGGTCCAACGGGAAAAGGACATGAATGGACGGCGAGACGTGGCGTTCGTCGTACTCGAGCTCGGCCTCCGCCAGCGCCGTCTCGCAGCTCCAGCACCAGTGCACGGGCTTGAGGCTGTGGTAGATGTACCCTCTTTCGACCAGCCGCGCGAAAGCCTCCACGACCGAGGCTTCGTAGGCGGGATCCAGCGTGAGATAGGGCCGGTGCCATTCGGCGAACACCCCGAGCCGCTTGAACTGATCGCGCTGTTTGTCGACGTAGCCCATCGCGTACGTGTGGGCCTTCTTGCGGAACGAGACCGGATCGATCTGATGCTTGTTGATCCCCAGCTCCTTGAAGAGCTGGTGCTCGACGGGCAGTCCGTGGCAATCCCAGCCCGGCACGTACGGCGCGTCCAGACCCTTCATGGTGCGGTGCTTGACGATGATATCCTTGAGGATCTTGTTGAGCGCGTGCCCGATGTGGATGTCGCCGTTGGCGTACGGGGGACCGTCGTGGAGGATGAACTTCTTGCGTCCCCGCGCGTGCTCGCGGATGGCCGGCTCCAACCCCTCCCTGCGCCACCGCTCCAGGATCTCCGGCTCACGGACCGGAAGGTCCGCCTTCATCGGAAAATCCGTGACGGGTAGGTTCAATGTCTGCTTGTAATCGACCGGCTGCTGCACGTCAGATCCCCTGCACTTCGTAGATCTTGTTCCTTGAGCGCGCCCCGCTCACGAGACCGACTCGGGACTTCGCCACTCCCAGATGCTCCGCCAACGCTTCCCGGACGGCCTCGTTGGCCCGACCCTCGACCGCCCGCTCCCTCACGCTCACGTGCAACGAACCGTCCGCCCGCACCTGCACCCCCGGGCGCGGGGACCCGGGACGGACCCGGACCGTCAGTCTCAACCGAGACGTACGGCCAGGCCGATCAGCGTCTGGACCAGGAAGATCTCGAGAAAATAGATGATCAGGATCGCGATGAACACCGACACGTCGATCCCGATCTTCCAGACAGGGATCCAAGCCCTGAGCGGCCTCAACACCGGCTCGGTCACGTTGTAGATGAACTGCACGATCGGATTGGACGGGTCCGGACTCACCCAGCTCAGCAATGCCCGGATCACCAGGAGCCACCAGTAGGTCTTGAGCACGAGCCCCAGCACCAGGGCCATGGCGTTGAGCAGGTTAGCGAGAACGAACATCAGGACCTCCCTTCGCTGAGCTCACGTGAGCGGCGATGAGCCGCCTTGACCGCTTCCTGGACGACCTTGCCGAAACCGAGTCTTTTGAAGGTCTTGAGCGCCGCCTCGGTCGTACCGCCTTTGGAGGCCACCTTGGCGATGAGGTCCTCGGGGTCCTCCCAGGTCTGCATCATCACGCGGCCGCTGCCGAGCGCGGTGTGATAGGCGAGCTTCTTGGCCGTGTCGGCTTTCATGCCCATCTCATAGGCGGACTCGATGAGCTTCTCGGCCAACAGGAAGAAGTACGCGGGCCCCGAACCGCTGATGGCCGTGACCAGATCCAGCATCTTCTCGGGCACAGGCACCACCTCACCGAAAGCCGCCAGCACCGCCTCGGCGATCTTGCGGTGCTTGGCCGTCGCGTGGCGTCCGACGCTGTAGGCGGAGATGCCCTGACCGACCTGCGCGGGCATGTTGGGCATGACGCGAATGACCGGCAGGGGCTTCTTGAAGTGCTTTTCGATCCCGGAGATCGTCACACCGGCAGCGATGGAGACGACGAGCGCTCCGGCAGGCAGACCGCTGGAGACCTCCGCGCACACCTCAGGCAGCGTTTGCGGCTTGACGGCCAAGATGACGACGTCCGCAAGCGACACGGCCTGGCGGCTCGTCTTGGCCGCGCGGATGTTGGCGTCCTTCTTGAGCAGAGCGATCTTCTTGGGGTCCGGATCGTAGACGCTGATGTACTGCGGATACACGGACTTGTCCACGAGCCCCCGCACGAGCGCCTGGCCCATGTTACCGGCCCCCAGCACCGCGATCCTCACTCCCGAGAGCACGGTCTTGGCGCTCATCTGAAAAGCGCCCTTCCGATGCGCACCATGTTCGCCCCCTCCTCCACCGCGATCTGGTAGTCGTCGCTCATGCCCATGGACAGTGTTTTCATTTCGACCGTAGGGTACTTGAGCCCTTT
Organism: Candidatus Omnitrophota bacterium; assembly: GCA_022072175.1. Classification (GTDB taxonomy): domain Bacteria; phylum Omnitrophota; class Gorgyraeia; order 2-02-FULL-51-18; family 2-02-FULL-51-18; genus JAJVIE01. The sequence continues at coordinate 963,371 of JAJVIE010000003.1, forward strand.
GCACACGATAAAAAGCCCCTTCAGTTTCTTGAAAGCCTCCCGACGCGGAGCGGTGTCCTCCGTATTGGGCGCCATGCCCATGAGCCCCTCGATCTTGAGCGCGGGCAGAGCGGCGATCTGACCGACGACGCCATACAGCTCATCCGGACTGAAGCCGTGCTTCTGCTCCTCGCCGGAGACGTTGACCTCGAGAAGGATGCGCAGGGTCTTATTGAGGGCCTGCGCCTCTTGGGAGAGCTTCTGCGCGAGCTTAAGACTGTCGACCGACTGCACGACACTGAAGAGCTCGGCTGCGGTCTTGGCTTTGTTGGTCTGCAGGTGTCCGATCATGTGCCACTCGGCGGGCACGCCCAGAGCCGCGGTCTTCTCTTCGGCCTCCTGGACACGATTTTCACCCAGACCGCACAGACCCGCCTCGACGGCCTCGCGGATACGCTCGGCTTTGACGCCCTTGGTGACGGCGATCAGCTGGACATCGGACCCTTTCCGCCCCGTCTTGGCCGCTGCGGCGTCGATGTTGGATCGGATCTCGTTGAGGTTGTCGAGCACGGAAGGCATGGGCCTCACCTGTAGTGGGAGCGTAAACGAAACGCTAATCTAGCATACCCACTCCCGAACCGCAAGGAAGCGGCCGGACGAAATCACTCCGATCCCCCCATCCATTTACGACCGCCCTATGGACGCGTACCGGAACCCGAGCTTCTTCATCTTGCCGGGGTCGTAGATGTTGCGGCCGTCCACGACGACCGGCTGTTTCAGGAGCTTCTTGAGCTTCACCAGATCCAGCTCCTTGAATTCGTTCCACTCCGTCAGGATGAGCAGGGCATCCGCTCCCTTGGCGCAGGTGTAGGCATCCTTGGTGTAGGTGATGTCCTTCAGGCAGTCCTTGGCCCTCTCCATGGCATGGGGGTCATAGGCCCTGACCTTGGCTCCCTGGGCCTGCAGGGCCTCGATGATGTCGATGGCGGGGGCGAATCTCATGTCGTCGGTGTTGGGCTTGAAGGCCAGTCCCAGGACAGCCAGGGTCTTGCCGTTGACGTTCCAGAGGGCCTCCTCCACCTTCTTGAGGTACAGCTTCTTCTGGCCGTCGTTGATGCGCTCGACGGCCTTCAGGAGCTCGAAGTCGTACCCCAGCTTCTCGGCGATGCGGATGAAGGCCGACAGGTCCTTGGGGAAGCAGAAGCCCCCGAATCCGATGCCGGCGTTCAGGAAGGACTTGCCGATCCTCTTGTCCAGGCCCATGCCCAGGGCCACCTGCTCCACATCGGCCCCCGCGGCCTCGCAGATGTTGGAGATGGCGTTGATGAAGGAGATCTTGGTGGCCAGGAACGAGTTGGAGGCGTGCTTGATGATCTCAGCGGACTTGATGTCCGTCAGGACCAGCTGACCTCCCAGGGGCTTATAGAGCTCGGAGAGGAGCTTCTTGGCCTTCTCCGACTCCACTCCCAGCACCACCCGGTCCGGGTGCATGAAGTCACTGATGGCGGTTCCTTCCCTCAAGAACTCGGGGTTGGAGGCCACATCGAACTGGGCGCCCTTCTTGGCGTAGTGCTTGACGGTGTCCTTGATCTTGTGGCCGGTCTGGACGGGGACGGTGCTCTTCTCGACGATGACGGTGTATCCCCCCAGGTTCTTGGCGATCTTCTGGGCGACGTCCTCGACGAAGGAGAGGTCCGCTTCCCCGTTGGGACGGGGCGGGGTGCCGACGGCGATGAAGACCACTTCCGACTTCTTGGTGGCGGAGGCGATGTCGGTGGTGAAGGACAGTCTCTTCTTCTTGACGGCGTCCTTGACCAGCTCCTCCAAGCCCGGCTCATAGATAGGGATGCCGCCGGAGCGGAGCATCTGGATCTTCTTGGGGTCGTTGTCGACGCAGACGACCTCATTGCCGAGGCTGGCGAAGCAGGCGCCCGTGACGAGACCGACATAACCGGAGCCGATGACGGAGATCTTCAATACACCCACCTCTCTATTGAACGTGGACCTTCGATAGCCATGAGCGGTTTTCAAGATACCACCGCACCGAATCCCGGAGACCCGCTTCAAGAGCGGTCTTGGACTTCCATCCCAGCAACTTTCGGGCCTGAGTGACATCCGCCCACGTTGCGTCCATATCGGCGACATGTTTGGGCAAGAAGTTGAACTGGGCTTTTTTGCCAAGTTCCTTCTCGATGAGGCGGATGGCGTACATTAGCTTCTCAGGTCTGTTGCCGCCCAGATTGACGATCTGATAACCCTTTAGCTTGAGGGCGCGCACCGTACCCTCGGCGATATCGGATACATGGGTGAAGTCTCTTTTCTGATTACCGTCGCCGAGCAGCTGTAACGGCTGACCCTCATCGATCCACTTGATGAAGCGAAAGATGCTCATATCAGGCCTGCCTGCGGGCCCGTACACCGTGAAGTATCGCAGGATCGTGACGTCCATGCGGTACAGATGATGATAGGTGTAGCACATCGCTTCAGCGGCCTTCTTGCTTGCCGCGTAAGGAGAGATGGGTGTATTGACCGGCAAAGACTCCTTGAACGGCATTTTCTGACCAGCGTACAGCGACGAGGTCGACGCGAGGATGAATTTCTTCACACCGCTCCGGCGAGCCGCTTCGAGGAGGTTGAGCGTGCCATGGCCGTTGGTGGTCATGTAGACGTAGGGGTTCTCCATGCTGTAGCGGACACCCGCACGAGCGGCGAGATTGACCACGGCCGAGAAACGATGCTTCCTGAAAAGGCGATCTACCCCGGTGCGATCCTCGATATCCCCCTTCACGAACTTGAAGCCTCCCCGCCCCTTCAGCCCGGCGAGTCGATGGACCTTGACCCGCGTGTCATAGTAATCGTTCATATTGTCGATCCCAACGACCTGGACTCCTTTGTCCAGTAGCAACTGACTGACGCGCGAGGCGATAAATCCGGCAGCGCCGGTCACGAGCACTTTACTCATCGAAGCACCCTCGCTCAAAATTGACTCGTCCGTAAGAGGACCAGCGTGCAGGCTTCTAGCGTTTGGATACCGGCCTGGCCGACTGCCTGGGCCAGCGCCGGATTCTCGGCTCCGGGGTTGAAGATCACCCGACGGGGTTTGAGCGCGAGGATCTGGTCCTGCAGCTGTGTGGACACGGCCGCCGATACGTACAGAGTCAGCGTATCCACCGGCTCGGAGATCTCGCCCAAGGTCCGGTAGACCTTCAGACCCTCTACTTCCCCGCCTTTGGGATGGACCGGGAACACACGATGCCCCTTCTCTAGCAGGAACCGCACGGCCTTGTTGGAGTACTTCTCGGGATCGGCGGAGGCGCCGAGCACCGCGGTGTTCATGTGCGGACCGTACGCCCGAGGATGCTTTCCACGGCGCGGACCTTGTGGTCGAGCCGGCGGCGGCGGTCCTTGCGCTCGTCGATGCTGATCGTGACGATGATCCGCTCGCTGTCCTTGAGCGCGCGGTCCCGCAGGCGGCGGACCAGGCGCATCACCGGGTCCCACTCCCCCTCGACGACGGTCCCCATCGAGGTCAGGCGATAGTCGAGACCACTGCGGTCGACGAGGTCCACCAGAGCGGAGACGGGTTTGGAGAGACTGGCCCCTTTTCCGAGGGGGTAGACGGAGATCTGGGCGATCATGGGCACCTCCTGACAGAGGGCCATTCTAGCACGACCGGGGCTAGTCGTGCTCCTTGACCGTCAGGCCGAGCTGACGGTTGAATTCATTGAGGTGCATCCAGTGGTTCAGGTCCTTCATGCGGTCCATGTAGAAGAACCCGTTCAAGTGGTCCGTCTCATGCTGGATGACCCGCGCGTGAAAGCCGCTCACCTTGCGCTTGATCTTGCGTCCCGACTCGTCCATGGCCTCGTACACCACCCACTTGGCCCGTGCCACAAGTCCCCGGTAGCCGGGGATGCTGAGACAACCTTCCCAGTCCTCTTCGGTCTTCTTGGAGTACTGCACGATGCGGAGATTGAGCAGGCGCTCGAGCTTGAAGCTGTCGGAGCTGGGATAGCGCGCGCCGGTACGGTTCTCGAGCACCGCCGCGCGGATGGGCAGACCGATCTGATTGGCGGCCAACCCCACGCCGTTCTGCTTGCGCATGGTGTCGACCATCACGTCCAGGAACTGCTTGAGCGCTTCTTCCTTGAAAGCCTTATGAGGGACGGAGGCGCATTTCTGGCGCAGGACCGGGTGGCCGATCTTGCAGACCGGAGCGGCGGGCATCTACAACTCGAGTCTTTTGGCGCGCCGGGCCCAGCTCACCCCGGTCCAGGCGATGGCCGAGAGGATCGTGGCGATGAGACCGAGCATGACCCACAGCGCGGGGACGATGCCGCGGTTGACCTCGGCGGCCGGGTCGCCGAAGCAGACCGAGCAGGCGACGGCCGAGAGCAGACTGCTCAACGCGTGAGGCCCTTCTGCTTGGAGACGAACCACTTGAGGTACACCACGAGCGCCACAGCGACGGCCAGCGACAGCCACCCGAGCCCGGAGTGGAGCGGCTGGTCCTTGACCCCGGGAGTCTGAAGGCTCCATACGGCGTAGCCGATGCTCAGCACGAGAGCGCAGACGATGAAGAAGATGTGCACGATCCTCAGGGACATATGTGCTCCCCTTCTGCCCTTAGTGGTGGAACAGGGGCGGTATGGTCAACAGGACGATGAAAAAAAAGACCGTAAAACCGAGCAACCAAAGGATGGCCTTCTTCTCGGTGATCAAGTGCATGAAGAACAGCGCCACTAGACCTGCCTTGACACTGGCCACGGCCAATGCCAGCGCCAGAGCCGGCCCGAAGGACAGGTGCAGGTACGAGATCGCCACGGTGATCACCGTGAGCGCCGCCAGAGCCGCGAACACGGCGATGTAGGTCCGTACGTGCTTCTTGATCTCGGCTTCGGTGTGTCCGGACATAGCGCTTTCTCCTACAGCAGGTAGAGGATCGGGAACAGGAAGATCCAGACCAGGTCCACGAAATGCCAGTACAGGCCCGCGGCCTCGATCCTGCCGGTGAACTGCTCGGGGTCCTTGTGCCAGAGCTTACTGCCCGGCAGGAGGAAGTACGCGTTGACGATGATCCCGCCGATCACGTGCAGGCCGTGCAGACCGGTCATCGTGAAGTAGATCGCGTAGAAGGTGCTCTTGGACGGATAGATGTGATGCTCGAACTTGTAACCGTACTCGAAGCTCTTGATGACCAGGAACGCCAGGCCCAACAGCACCGTGACCGCCATGTAGAGACGGTACTTCCCCAGGTCCTTGCGGACGAGGGAGGCCCAGGACAGCACCATCGTCACCGACGAGGTGATGAGGACCATCGTGTTGAGCGTCGCCAGCGGAACATTGAGCACCTCGAAACCATGCGGCCAGTTGGTCGAGCCGCCACGGAGCATCACGAGGGCCGAGAACAGCCCTCCGAAGAGCATGATCTCCGAGGCCAGGAAGCACCAGACGCCGAGCTTGGAGTTGGTGACCCCGGTGACCGGATGCGGGTGCGAGATGTAGCGGATCTCCGAGGACATCACAGCACCTCCTTGGCGGTCTGGGGTGTGTAGTCCTGACGCGCGTTAGGCACGCTGTACTCGTAGGGTCCGCGGTAGACGACCGGCGGGTGCGCGAAGTTACCATGAGGGGGAGGTGTTGGGGCCGTCCACTCGAGAGTGGTGGCTTGCCAGGGATTGTCGTTCTCGACCTTCTTGCCCCGCCAGATACTGCCGAAGAAGTTGATGATGAACGGGATCTGCGCCAATCCCAACAGCCACGCCGAGACGGAGATGAACTCATTGAGCGGCTGTACCGGTTGAGCATGGGCGTACTGCATGGGGTCGTACATCCGGCGAAGTACCCCCGCCAGACCTTGGATGAACATCGGCATGAAGACGCAGTTCATGAAGATGAACGAGAAGAAGAAGTGGATCTTGCCGAGGGTCTCGTTCATGCGCCGACCCGTGACCTTGGGGAACCAGTGGTACACGCCCGCGAACAGCGCGAAGATCGTCCCCGGCGCCACGACGTAGTGGAAGTGGCCGATGACATAGTACGTGTCGTGCAGGTGCACGTCCGATGCGGTCAGGCCCAGCGGCAGGCCGGTCAAACCTCCGATGCCGAACATCGGCAGGAAAGCCAGCGCGAAGAGCATCGGGGTCGTGAAGCGGATCGATCCCCCCCACAGCGACAGCACGAGCGTCGTCAGGATGATGACCGACGGGATGGAGATGATCATCGTGGTCACCTGGAAGAACGCGCTCATCGTGATGCCCATGTCCGTGAGGAACATGTGGTGCGCCCAGACGATGAAGGACATGAAACCCAGGAAGATCGACGCGTACACCAGGGCCTTGTACCCGTAGAGCGGCTTTCGGGTATTGCAGGCGATGATCTCCGAGACGATGCCCATCGCGGGCAGGATCAGCACGTACACTTCAGGATGCGCGAGGAACCAGAAGAGGTGCTGCCAGAGGACCGGGTGCCCTCCGCCTGAGACCTGGGCCAGCTGGTCGTTGACGACCAGCCCTGTCGGCATGAAGAAGCTCGTGTGTGCCACGCGGTCCATGAGCTGCAATACGGACGCCGCCATGAGCGGGGGGAACGCCAGCAGGAGCAGGAACGACGTGACGAACTGCGCCCACACGAAGAACGGCAGGCGAAAGAAGCTCAGCCCATCCGCGCGCAGCTGGACGATCGTCACGATGAAGTTGACCGATCCCAAGAGCGAGGAATTGATCAGGAAAGCCATGCCCACCAGCCACCAGGTCTGCCCCGGAGGCGCGATGTTGGACAACGGCGGATAGGAGGTCCAGCCTGACTGCGCCGCGCCTCCCGGCACGAAGAAGCTCGCCAGCATGATGACGCCGCCGATGAAGAAGAGCCAGTAGCTCATCATGTTGAGCTTGGGGAAAGCCATGTCCGGCGCGCCGATCTGCAGCGGCAGTACGTAGTTGCCGAACCCGCCGACCGCCAGGGGCACGATACCCAGGAAGATCATGATGGTGCCGTGCATGGCTCCCAGCTGATAGTAGAACTCCGGCAGCATGATACCGCTGATCATCTGGGTCTCGGGGAAGAACTGTCCGATCAGAGGCAACGGCTGTCCGGGATACGCCAACTGCCAACGCAGCAGCATGATCAAGCAGAACCCGAAGAACAGGAAGAGCAATGACGTCACCGTGTACTGGACCCCGATCACCTTGTGATCGACCGAGAAGATGTACTTGCGCCAGAACGGCAGGGCGTGCTCGCCGTGGTGACCGTGATCTGCGGATGGAGCGTGCGTATGATGTGACATCGTCTATCGGTCCTCTAGGCCTTGGGCGCCTGCTCGGCGAGCCACTTCTGGAAGTCTTCCTGCTCCTGTACGTTGAAGAACCCGCGCATCCGGTAGTGCCCGAGCCCGCACAGCTGGGCACAGGCGATCTCGAACTGGCCGGTCTTCTTGGCCTCGAACCACACGGGGATCGATTGTCCGGGGATGGCGTCCTGCTTGATGCGCATGACCTGCAGACTGAACGAATGGATGACGTCCTTGGACGACAACTGGACCAGGACCGGGGCCGAGACGGGCACATTGAGCTGGTTGACCGTCACGATGTCGTCGGCCGCGGAGGCGCTGGCGCGATCGAGACCGATGGGATTGGACGCGTCGATGAGCTTGGGATCGGTCTTGCCGAAGACCCCGTCGGGCCCCGGATAGTGGATATTCCACGCGAACTGCTGGGCGATCACGCGGACCTGGACGGCCTTGGACTTGTCCGGAAGAGCGGTCTTGAGGGCGGTCCACACCGGCATCGAGAAGCCCGCCAGGAGCACGATCTCGAACACCGCCACGCCGATCTCGAGGTACGTCGGGGCCTTGAAGTGCTTGGTCTCGTACGAGGCCTTGTGACCCGGCCGCTGACGGAAACGTACGAGCGCGATGATGAAGAACGCGAACCAACCCACGAACATCACGATCATGAAGACGTGCAGGAGGTTGATCAGCCTATCGATCGCATGCCCGTGGGTCGAGATGTCGATCGGCAGTCCCCAGCCGTAGTATTTGTCCATGCGCTCCGCGTGTTATCGAATGAAAATATCTGGGATAAAAACGCTTAACATCAAAAAACAGACTTAATTATGCATGGTCAACTACGATTGTCAACGACTAAACCCGACCGGCGGCGACTTAAGCGCGCTCAAATGCTCGTTCAGCATGACCGTCGCAAGGCCCCTCATCTCCATGAACACGTCGTGGGGTACCGGAGCGTCTCCGACGGCCAGCGTTCGCATCCCCAGGATCGGTCCATCGTCCACGCGCTCGGTCACACGGTGCAAAGTGAGCCCCAAGACCCTCTCCCCATCCGCGAGCGCGGACAACAGCGGGTTGCGGCCCGGATAGGCCGGCAGCAGTCCGAAATGAACGTTGACGAATCCGTCCATGGGTATCCTCAGGGTGGGTTTCCGGAGGATGATGCCGAAGTTAGCCATGACGGCCTGAGCCAACTCTCCGTAACCCTGTAAGGCGCGGCGGACATCGGAGTCGTCGCGGACACGATGGACGCTCACGTCCCTGCCGGAGAGGTCGCTCTCGATCTCGCGGACCTCCTCGTCCCCCTCCTCCACCAGGCAGGCGACCAGCTCCACGCTCTCAAGGGATGCCAGACTTCGGGCGATCTCCGGCAGGTTGCCAAGGTAGACGATCCGGGGACGAGCGGGCTTGGGGGCGCTCATCTTCGGCGGGGATCCAACCGGAACGGACGCTCGTACTCCAGATACTCGATCCTCTCGACGTCCGGTCCCTGCTCGCCATAGAACGGCGCACGAACGATCGTCGAGCCGTCCTTGAGCTCGGCCGGCAGACATTCAAGCGTCCCATCCGTGCGGTAGACAAGGGCCTCCCCCTCTCCCAAGCCGTCCCCCACGGACTCGAACACATGAGCTCCCTTCTCCACCCTCACGATCTCGGGCAGGAAATCCTTCACACGCACCCGGCCGACCGTGAGCGGCCTGATCGTCGAAGGCGCTGTCTCTGTCGTGTGCGACTCCGACGCCCTGCAGACGATGAGCACATCGCCGTCCTTGAGGGCATCGGCGTTGTCGTACACGAGCATCCGCGGGACCAGTCGAGCATAATACTCCACCACGTGCGGGAAGACATGATAGATGTACCCGTAGTCATCCTTGGGATGCCAGCGGAAATCCTTGGGATAGACCGAATAGTGCGGGCCGGCCCAGTACACCTTGCCGCCCGTCGCCGCGAGCTCTTTGACGAGCCTCCCCAGGTCACCGTGCAGGTCACGCGTGTAGATCGGGTCGGTGTAGACGATGAGCGCTCGCGCGGCCTCCCCGATCGGTAGCCACAGGAGGCAGGCTACGATGACGGTCGCGGCCTTGCGGCCAGCGGACCCAAGACGGGAGACGGCTTCCTGCCGCACCCACGCCAATCCCGCGGGCACGAAGTAATAGAGCGCCGGCAGGGCGAGCATATGATAACGCGCCTCCTTGTGGGAGATCAGGTACACGTGCACGACGGTCGCGATCACGGCCCAGGCTCCGGCCAGGACGGCCGGCGTCCGGCGTTGGACCCAGGACTCGTGCATCCCGATCAGCGCGCAGACCAAGAGGGGCGGCGTCATCGTCGCTACGAGCAGTTCGACGCTCTCGAGGGCCGGTTCCGGCGGCCCCGATGAGCGCCCGAGATAGTCCTTGAACCCTTGAACGAACACGACGAAGGCCCGACCCATCGAGTCCAGGCCCATGAAATAGTGCACGACCGTCGAGCCACCCACGAAAAGGACCAGCGGTAGCACTCCGCAACACAGCGCGACCCAACCCCATCGACGCAAGTCGATCCTGCGCTGCGCAGCCGCGTCGGCCAGCTCACAGACGGCGATCACCGGCGGGAAGACGGGCATCTGGTTGTAGCGCATGGCCGACGCGGCGGCGATCAGCAGTCCCGCCCACCAGAGGTCCGAGGTCCGCCGGCTGCGCAGAGAACGGGCGTACAGGTAGAACGCCGCCATGGCCAGACAGAGTCCGGGCAAGTCCTCCTTGACGGTCACCGACATCCTCAGCAGGACCGGATTGATCCCCAAGAGAATGGTCGCGTACAACGCCGAGCGGCGATCGAGCGACATGCGGCAGAAGCGGTGGAACAGCCACAACGTCGCCGCATAATAGACAGGTACCACCGTACGGCTGGCCAGGAGCGCGAAACCCTCCCAGGCGAACCGCTCCTGCAGCCACACGAACGGCGTCATCATCACCACACCCAGGAAAAAACGGTTGATGTGGTAGGCCGTGATGTCGCCGGCCATCAAGGCCAGCACGTTGTTGTAGATCTCGTAACTGTCGCTGTAGTCGATACGGATGGAGGCGGCGATGCAGGTCAGGACGAGCGTGAGGCCCCCCAAAAGCAACAGCGTCGCCCGCACAAGCGGCGCGTCAGGGTCTGTCGATGGGGTGACGGGTCGGGGCTCCACGTACGGATAGCATTCTACCCGCGTGAAGGGCGGGATTCAAACCTCTCGAACGTCGGCCCCGGCGGCCTCGTCCAGATCACGGATAGCCCGGTCGATGAGCTCCGCGTCGAAGAGCCGGGTCTCGCGCAGGATGACAAGATAGCTTCGGGCAAAAGCCAGCTTGTCCCGCAGGCTCGCGTCCATGAGAGGTGCCGCACCCTCAGCGGAGCGCAGAGGCCCCTCCCTCCCGAGGACCGGCATCCTTCAGGCGCTCCGAGAACCAGCCATCGGTCCAAGCGTCAAGACGCGCCGTCAACTCCTGTATCTTCAACTCGCGCTCCAACCGCACACCCGTCTCCCGGCCCGGGACGAGCGCGGACTCGACTTGCAGTCGTCTGCGCTCGAAATAGACATGCGTGACCTCGTTGAGCACATCCTCCCTGAGCTCCACCATGAGCTTCGAGCGCGTGTCGATCGAGGTCTGGTCGTCGTTCCAGATCAGGTCCCCGAGATCCCATCCGATATTGACGGACCAGCCCGTATCGCTCTCTTCGGGCCCGATGATGAAACGGTCCGGATCCCCGGTCCCGCCCCGGTCCAGATCCACCGTCTGATCCACCCCGAGGTCCCATCCGACCGTTACGCTCGGCAGCCAAGCCTTGCGCGCGGCGGCTCTACGCCATGCGGCGATCTTCTCGGGATGGACCTCGGCGTACCGGACGGCCTGTTCCTGTACCTGCCGCACCGACGGCTCATGAGCGTACCGACCGAGAACCTCGGTCAGCAACGGCCCCGCGAGCTCCCGGGTCGCCACTGTCTGCGAAGCCGCGCGAGGACCCGGCTCAGCGACACCTTCCGGCTCCGGTCGACCGGAGGGTCCCGGCAAGACACTCATCCACCGCGCGCGGTAAAGACCCCTGTCCGTCGCCGCGTAGATCGTGTCGGTGAACTTGTCGTACCCCAGTCCCCGGACATGTGCCCCGGCCAACCCCTGACCGCTCTCCACCCAGGCCGTCACATCGGGATAGCTCCGATAGACCCCGCTTTCGCTCGCGACGATCCAACTGCCATCGGACAAGGACTGCACCGCCCGAGCGCCGCTCGACACGGGCTCTCCCCCGATGGGCTCCCAGGTCTTGCCGGCATTCCTGGCCCACAGCCCCGTCGGACCGGTCACGAGGGACCGGCCGGTCCGCGGCGAATGAGCGATGACGGCGTTGACCGGGCTGACCGCGAGCTCTTCGATGGCGAACTGTCCGAGCGCGTCGCCGCTTGTGCTCTCCGGCTGTTTTCTTGAGATCGGCTGCTCCATGGACCAACGGCCCTGTCGATAGCGGTAGATGCCCTTGGGCGTCACGGCCAGACACTCCCCTTGCCCCGAACGGCCCAGCCCCAGCACCGGCGTCTCCGGTAGTTCGGCGACGGGCTCCGCTGACTCGCCGACCGGATCGAACAGATACAACCCGCTGTCCGTTCCGATCCACAACCGCTCAGTGGACTCATCGACATACTCTGCGCTGAGCATCCTGCGAGGACCGGCCAGCTTGCGCCATCGCCGCCAACGCACACCTCCATCATCGCTGAGATAGAGGGTCTTCTCGGACAACGCCAGCGCGTGACCGCGCTTGGGAGCGTACGCCACGGTGCGAAAAGCGTCGGCGCCCCTGATGGCGGCCACCTGCTTCCACCGGAGGCCCCCGTCAACGCTCCGATAGACACGGCGATCACTGACCACCAACAACCCCCCTCCGCCATGAGGGTCGATGGCGATCCCGGCGTACCCGCTTTCGGCGGGTGCCTTGACAGCAGTCCACTCTACGGCGGCCTCGACGACACCGCACGCTCCGGCAAGCACGACCCATACCAGGCAGATTTTGCTCAGCATGACAGAACCATACCCAACAGATGCTCGATTGTCAAATTAATTTGCGTATTATTCAACTATCGTATCCACATGCTCTTGTCCAGGGTCCGGTAGTGGATCGCCTCGGCGACATGCCCCGCGGTGATGGTCGCCTCCCCTTCGAGGTCGGCGATCGTGCGGGCGACCTTGAGGGCCTTATGGAAAGCCCTCGCCGAGAAACCCAGCTCCTGTATCGCCATCTTGAGCAGTCTCATCCCTTCGGACGTACATCGGCAGTGTCGCTCCACCTGCGAGGCTTCCAGCTCCGCATTACTGCGATAACGCGTACCTGCATAACGATCCGCCTGTATCGACCTGGCCGCTTCCACCCTTCCCCTGACGACCTGCGACCCCTTTCCGGATCGTTCCCCGGTGATCTCGTTGACCTTGAGCGCCGAGACCTCGATCTGGATATCCATCCGGTCCAATAGCGGCCCAGAGACCCTCGAGAGATAGTTCTTGATCTGTATGGGACTGCAATGACATTCGCGCTTGGGGTCCGTGTAATACCCGCACGGACAGGGGTTCATCGCGGCCACCAGCATGAATCGCGCCGGAAAACTCAAGGTGCTATTGACCCGTGAGATCGTGACCTTGCCGTCCTCAAGGGGCTGTCTCAGGACCTCGAGGACGTTCCTGCGGAACTCCGCCAGCTCGTCGAGGAATAGGACCCCGTTGTGGGCCAGGCTGACCTCGCCGGGCTTGGGATGCCCCCCGCCGCCGATCATCGCGATATCCGAGATCGTATGGTGCGGGTCCCGGAAGGGTCTGCGGGACAGCAGAGATGATCGCACCGGCAGGAGTCCGGCCACGCTATGGATCTTCGTGGTCTCCACCGCCTCCGCGAACGTGATGCTCGATAGGATCGTCGGTAGACGCTTGGCGAGCATGGTCTTACCCGAGCCCGGAGGGCCGATCATCAGCACGTTGTGCCCGCCGGCCGCCGCGATCTCGAGAGCTCTTTTGGCGTAGGCCTGACCCTTGATGTCCGACAGATCCGGACGTTCGTCAGCGGAGGGTTCGGCTGATACGCTCTCGGCCTCAGGAGCAGCCGGCAGCGCCGTGCCATCCTTAAGGAGGGCCACCACCTCGCTCAGGTGCATGGCCGGCATCACCCGAACACCGCTGACACACTGCGCCTCGGGGGCGTTGTCGCCCGGCAGCACCAGACCCGCCCCGGTTCCGATCAACGAGGCGGCCCGCGGCAGGATGCCGTTCACCGGCCTGAGACGGCCGTCGAGGGCCAGCTCTCCGCAGTAGACATGCTCCAGGGCGCTCTCCGCGGGAACTTGGCCGCTGGCCACAAGGATGCCGATGGCGATGGCGAGGTCGTATGAAGCGCCTTCTTTCTTGAGATCGGCGGGCGCCAGGTTCACCGTGACCTTCTGGGTCGGGAACGCCAGCCCGGTGTTCTTGATGGCCGACCGCACGCGATCAGCGCTCTCCTTGCAGGCCGTATCCGGCAGACCGACGATATGCAGGCCCGGCAGGCCGCTGGCGATATCGACCTCTACTTCGACCGGATGGGCCTCGATACCGAGCACCGCGCTCGAACGGACCTTGGAGAGCATCTCAGCGCTCCCCGAAAGCGTCGCGGATCAGCTCAACCACCGGTTCTTCGCCGGATCTCCACAGCACGGACACCACATCGAAGCGGCAGTTCGCCTCTCCCGCACTGCGCAGACCTTGTAGATAGGCCCGTGCGACACGGAGCACTTGGCGCTGTTTGTGGGGCGTTACGGCCTCGGCCGGGAGACCTTTGAGCTCGGTGCGGCGGGTCTTCACCTCCACGAAGACCAGACAATCCCCGTCCCGGGCCACCAGATCGATCTCACCCAACGCGCAGGTATAGTTGCGCGTCAGGATCTCGTAGCCCCGGGCCTGCAGATAGTGCGCGGCCAGGCCTTCGCCAACGGCACCGAGCGTCACGGTCTCCCGGCCGATCCTCATGCCGCGGGCCCTTCCTCGTAGGCGGCCAGCACTTTCTCCTCCAGACGCGACTTCCAGCTCTCGTCCAGCGGACTGAGGATGTCGAACCACCGCCCGTCCCGTCCGGCCCGGCGCGGCATCGAGACGAAGACACCGTTCTTGCCGTGCATCACCGAGAACCCTTTGACGACGATCTCCCCGCCCAAGCGGACGTCCACAAAGGCCTTGAGATTGCCGTCACCATCCACACGCCTGACGCTCACCACATCGATGTCCATAACCCCTCCTTTGATAGGGCTTTCACCCTATAAGGCGTCGTGGGGCGGCGTTTTCGTTCAACTATTTTTTAGAGCGAGGTCTCGATCAGCAGGCGAGTGTAGGGGTGGGTCGGTTGTCCGAAGACCTGTTCGCAGGGGCCCGCCTCGCAGACCTGCCCAGCGCGAAGGACCAGAACATCGTGAGCCAGGTGCCGGATGACCTTGAGGTCGTGCGAGACGAGGATGTAGGAGAGTCCTTTATCCAACTGTAGACGCAATAGCAGGTTGAGGACTTGGGCCTGCACCACAAGGTCCAGGGACGAGACGGGCTCGTCCAGGACGATCAGCTCCGGCTGTAGGACCAGCGCGCGGGCGATCGCCACACGCTGACACTCTCCTCCGCTCATCTGATGCGGGCGGCGCGACAGGTAGGCGCGGGTGAGCTCCACCGCATCGAGGGCCTCTTCGACCCTCTCGCGGATGACCCGGCGGTCCCTCCAACCTTGCACGCGCAGGGGCTCCGCCAGCGAACTCTCGACGCTCAACCTGGGGTCGAGCGAACCCGCCGGATCCTGGAAAACCGCTTGCACCCGCCTTCTCCAGGCACGGCGTTCGCGGCCACGCAACTCGGAGGGATCGACCCCCTCGTAGAGCACTTTGCCCGCATGGGGCTCAAGAAGCCCCAACAACAGGCGTACCAGCGTCGACTTGCCGGAGCCGGACTCGCCGAGGATACCGAGCGTCCGACCCCGCTCAAGCCTGAAAGAAACACCGCTCAGCACCCTCACGCGCCCTCGGACGTAGCTCCGCGAGAGTTCACGGGCCTCCAGGAACGGCCAGGCGACGCTCATACCGGGATCCTCGTGCGCGGCGCGTGCGCAGACGGGTCCGCCGAGAACAGCCGGCGGGCATAGGCCGAAACGGGCTTGAACCCCCCCTCGTGCCCGAGCACCTCCTCCACCCGGCCGCTATTGAGCACATAGATCCTGTTCGAATGTTTTCGGGCGAGCGTGATGTCGTGGGTCACCAGGAGCACCGACAGCCCCCCCACGTCCGCACGCAGGCCGTCCAGGAGCGACAGGACCTGAGAGCGGCTCTGCGCATCAAGCGCGGTCGTCGGCTCATCGGCCACTAGCAGACGCGGACCCGCGATGAGCGCGGCGGCCAGCGCCACACGCTGACGCATCCCCCCGGAGAGTTCGTGCGGATAGGCTTCGTAGACCCGGTGCGGATCCGGCAGTCCGGTGCGTTTGAGCGCGCGCAGAGCGGCCGCGGCGGCATCGGCCCGGCTCTTGCGTGAATGCGCGGCATAAGCATCGGCGACCTGCAGGCCACAGCGCCTCACCGGATCGAGCGCGTCCAGAGGGTCTTGGAAGACATAGGCGATGCGAGCGCCGCGGACCGAGCGCAACACCTCCGGTCCGGCGCCGATGAGTTCCGTGGGCTCCCGCCCCGCTTCGCTCAGGACCGCCGAACCCGTGATCCCGACGCCCGGAGGGGTCAGGGCGCACAGGGACATCACCGTCAGGGTCTTACCCGAGCCGGACTCGCCGACGATCGATACGAACTCGTTCTCGCCGACCTCGAGGTCGATACCCGCGACCTTGTCGACACGGCGGCCGTCCGGACCCGGCACATGCACACGCAGACCCCGCACCTGCAACAGCGGACGGCCGGCGATCATCGTCGACCTTCCGGAGCGATGGAGGAGGGTTCCGAGATCCTCTCGGCGACGACATTAGCCGACAACACGGTCAGGAAGATCATGAGACCCGGGAAGAGCGTCATCCACCAGGCCACACCCAGACAGCTGCGGCCATCCATGAGCAGATTACCCCAGCTCGGCACCGGCGGCTGGACCCCGATCCCGAGGAAACTCAACCCCCCTTCCACCAGAAGGGCCGATGAGAGTCCGAGCACGGCGCTGACGATCACCGGGCCCGAGGCATTGGGCAACAGGTGCACGCGACAGATGCGCCACCAGCCGGCTCCGAGCACACGCGCGGCGGCGACAAAGTCCCTTTCTTTGAGGGACAGGATCTCCGCGCGGACCAAGCGCGCGGTCTGGGTCCAGCCGACCAGGCCGATGATGACGGCGATCTGGGTCAGGCCCGGTCCGAGCATCGCCACGACGGCCAGGATCAGGAAGAAGGCCGGAAAACACAGCGTCAGGTCGATCAGGCCCAACAGAGCGCGCTCAACACGGCCGCCCGCCAGACCGGCCGTAGCGCCGATGAGCACTCCCACGATCGTGGCGACGGCCGTCGAGAGCACGGCCACCCCCAGCGAAGCGGTGGTGCCGACCAAGAGCCGCGCCAGGAGGTCACGGCCCAAACCGTCCGTGCCAAGCCAGTGTCCGGGTCCCGGCGGCAACAGCGCCGCCTGCAGGTCGATCCGTTGGGCGACTTCGCCCAGCCCCAGCGGCGCGACGATCGCCGCGAGGACCACCCCGATCAGCCAGGCCACCGCTCCCCTCATCGCGACGTGCCCTCCCGATGGGCCGTGCGGATGCGGGGATCGGCCCAGAGGTATCCGAGGTCCGCCAAGAAGTTCCCCAAGAGCGTCACGATCGCGCCGAGCACCAGCACACCCATGACCAGCGGATAATCCCGAGTGTTCACCGCGTCGTAGAACAGCCGGCCCATACCCGGCAACGCGAAGAGCGTCTCGAACAGCACACTGCCCCCGAGCAGACCCGGCAGGGACAGGCCCAGCAGGGTGATCACCGGCAACAGCGCGTTGCGGAGCGCGTGACGATAGACGACGGCGTGTTCTGACAGGCCCCGGGCGCGGGCCGCCCTCACATATCCCCTCGTGAGCGTCTGGCCGAGCGACGCTCTCATGAAGCGCGCGACCACGGCCGTGCCCGCGAGCGCGGAGACGAAGACCGGCAGCACCAGATGCCGGGCCGTGTCCAACACCCTCTCGAACGGCGACAACAGTTCATGCTCGAGCGACTGCAGGCCCGTCACCGGCAACAGACGCAAGCCCACTCCCAATCCGGAGATGAGCAAGAGCGCCACCCAGTACGCCGGGACGGCCAGAGCGGCCAACGTCAGCGTCGTCACGCCTCTTTCGACGGCACTGCCGCGACGGACCGCGCTCCAGACCCCCAGCGGGATCCCCGCGGCGAAGACGATCACCAGCGACAGCGCGTTGACGCCCAAGGTCACCGGCAGGGCCTGAGCGATCTTCTCGAGCACCGGCCGGCCGTCGACCATCGAACGGCCTAGATCCAGCCGCGCGACGCGCCAGGCCCAGGAGAGGTACTGCTCGTACACGGGACGGTCCAGACCGTAGATCTCGACGAGCTTCTGCCGCGCCTCAGCGGTCATCCGCGGATTCATCTCCGACTGAGCGTCCACCGGACCTCCGGGGGCCAGGCGGATCACGGCATAACTGACGAGCGTGATGCCCACCAACAGCGGCACCATGGCCAGCGCGCGGCGCACGATCCACCGTCTCACGACGCCAACTCCCGGACATAGCGCCTGCGAGCGCTCTCCACGGTCCAGCTCTCGAGGTTGTGTCCGATGCCCGCCGGGGCCGGTTCGACGCCCCGGAACCTCCGGTGCACCACCGGCAACGCGTCCGCCACGAACAAGAAGAGGTACGGCTCATCCTCCGCCAACAGGCGGTGGAGTTTGCGGTAGATCCCGGCGCGCTCGGTTTCATCGAACACGCGCCGCCCCTCCTCCATCAGACGATCGGCCTCGGGGCTCCGGTAACCGACGAAGTTGAACTGTCCCGGAGCGGTCTTGGACGAATGGAAGATATCGTGGATATCGGGATCGCGCGAGAGGTTCCAGGCCATCAGCACGGCCTGGAAGTCCCGCTTGTCGATATGCTCCTTGAGCAGCGTTCCCCATTCCAGGATCCGGATACGCATGTCGATCCCGACCTCCTTGAGGCGGCGCTGTATGATCTCGGCGGCCATGCGCCGCTGTTCGTTGCCGTGATTGGTCAGCAGGATAAAGGTGAACCGGCGGCCGTCCTTATCGAGCCACCCGTCCCCATCGGTATCGTTCCAGCCGGCCTCGGCCAGCATCCGGCGGGCTCGCTCCGGATCATGAGGCGTCTCCGGCAGGCGCTCATCGTACGCCCAGGTCCCCGGCAGGAACGGCCCGGTGGAAACCCTCCCCAGCCCCATAAGCACCGCGTCGACGATCTCGCGCTTGTCGATGGCCAGGCCCAGCGCCTTGCGCACGCGGCGGTCGGCGAAGAGAGGGTCCTCGAGGTTGTAGCCGATGTAGTTGTAGCCGAAGCTCGGATAGCGGTACTTGGCATACGTCCGGTCGAAGAAGGCCGTATCGGTCTGCCGGGCGTACTGCAATGCCGTCAACCCGGTATGATCCACCCGTTCCGTCTGGAGTTCGAGGAAAGCCGTCCCCGGGTCCGGAAGCACCCGGTAAACATAACGCCCGACACCCGGCCGCCCCCCGTGATAGCCGTCGTAGGCGTCCAGGTCGATCCGTCGTCCCGGCGTCCAGGATCGGAACTTGAAGGGTCCCGTGCCGATCGGACGCCGAGCCAACGGGGTCGTGCGCAGGTCCTGGCCGTCCAAGAGGTGTTTGGGGATGATGCCCATACCCCAGCTCGCCAGTCCCGGCGCGAACGGCTCCTTGTAGGTCACTCGCACGGTGTGGGCGTCGATCACCTCGAGCGAGCTGACCTTCTCGAAATCCCCTCCGTACGGCGTGGGGCTTTCGGGATCGACGAGCTTGCGGTAGGTGAACTCCACATCCGCTGCCGTGAACGGTTGTCCGTCATGCCAGCGCACGTCGTGCCGCAGATGAAAGATGATGACCAGACCGCCCTCCAGCACTTCCCAAGACTCGGCGAGGTCGCCGGTCAACCGAAGGTCCTTGTCGTATTTGACGAGGCCGTTGTAGAGGAGGCGGCACAACTCGGCCGAAGCGCTCTCGCTGGCCATGAGAGGCAGGAGCACGCGCGGCTCGGAGATGCCCGAGACGACCAGCCAGTCCCGAGCGGCCGTGTTCGGCGGTACGGGCGACGCCGCGGCGAGGGTCGCCAGCGGCAAGCACACGCCCAAAAACAACGACCCCGCTCTCAAGAAGAGCGGGGTCTTGGAACGGTGCGGGGTCCGGGTCTGTGCGCTCTGGAGCGTCACCATCCGGCCCGGTCGGGGTCAGCCTTGCGTTGCGGCCTTTTCGGCGTCCTGGACCGCCTGCCCAGCGGCCTCCACGGCCTGGGACGCCTGGGTCGCAGCTTGATCGAGCGCCTTCTCCATCTGCTGCTCGGCTTCTTGAACGACGGCACCCGCGGAGGCGGCGACCTGACCTGCGGCGGTCTTCGCCTCGGAGCCGGCGGTTTCGGTCGTGGCCTTGGCCTGAGCCAGGGCGGCCTTGACGGCGTCCTGTTTTTGGGCCTGCTGGACGAGGGATTTGCTCTTCTGGGCGGACATCAGTCCCAAGGACAACGAGGTGATCACGAAGATCACGGCGCACACCTCGGTGGCGCGGGTCATGAAGGTATTGGTCTGCGTGCCCAGGATGCTCGAGGGCTGGCCGCCGCCGAACATCTCCGAGAACCCGCCTCCCCGCCCGGCCTGCAGCAACACCACGAAGATCAGGACCAGACAGACGACCACGTGCACGAAGATCAGAAAAAGGTACATCAGGACTCCTTGTTAGCGGACGCCGACGACGACCGCGTTCTTGACGATATCCGCGAACGAACCGGCCTCGAGGCTCGCGCCGCCGACCAGAGCGCCGTCGATATCCGGCTCAC
Organism: Candidatus Omnitrophota bacterium; assembly: GCA_022072175.1. Taxonomy (GTDB): domain Bacteria; phylum Omnitrophota; class Gorgyraeia; order 2-02-FULL-51-18; family 2-02-FULL-51-18; genus JAJVIE01. The sequence goes on from JAJVIE010000003.1 coordinate 983,626, forward strand.
GCATCAGCTCGGCGATGTTGTCCGGCTTGACGCTGCCGCCGTACTGGATGCGTACGGCCTGAGCGACCTCGGCTCCCCAGCCTTCGGTCAACTGCTTGCGGATGAAAGCATGCACTTCCTGGGCCTGCTGCGGAGTGGCGACCTTGCCGGTCCCGATGGCCCATACGGGCTCGTACGCCAGCACGATCTGCTTGAGATCGTCGGCCGTGAACCCGGCCAGACCGCCCTTGAGTTGCTCTCCGACCACACCGAACGTACGCCCGGCTTCGCGCTCGGACAGGAGCTCTCCGACGCACACGATCGGCGTCAGGCCCGCCTTGAGAGCGGCGCGGGTCTTCTTGTTGACGGTCTCGTGCGTCTCATGGAAGAACTGACGCCGCTCGGAGTGGCCGATGACGACGTACTGAGCGCCGGCCTCCTTGAGCAGCGGCGCGGAGACCTCGCCGGTATACGCGCCCTTGTCCTCCCAGTACACATCCTGAGCGCCGACCTTGATCGCGGTCTCACTGAGCACTTCGGCGACATCGGCGATCGCGGTATACACCGGACAGACGACGATATCGACGGCCTGCACGTCCGCCAACTGCCGCTTGAGCAGGGTGACCGTGTCGATGGCCTCGCGGATGGACTTGTTGAGTTTCCAGTTGCCGGCGATGATGGGTCTGCGCATGGGTGAGCTCACTTCTCCTGCAGCGCGGCGATGCCGGGCAGCACGCGTCCTTCGAGATACTCGAGCGAAGCGCCGCCGCCGGTGGAGATGTGCGACATCTTGCCGTCGAGGCCGAACCCGATCACGCACGCCGCGGTATCGCCGCCGCCGATGACAGTGGTCGCCCGGCCGGCCAGCTCAGCCAGCTTGGCGGTGACCTCGCGGGAGCCCGTGGCAAAAGGTTTCATCTCGAAGATGCCCATGGGACCGTTCCAGACGACGGTCTTGGCCGTGTCGAGCGTCCGCTTGAAGAGCTCCACGGTCTTCGGACCGATGTCGACGCCGAACCATCCTTGTGGGATGCCCGGGCCTTCGATGCGGGTCGCGGCGCTCTCCTCGACCTTCTGGACGACGAGGTGGTCCACCGGCAGCAGGATCTCGACGCCCTTGGCTTTCGCCTTGTCGAGGATGGCGCGCGCCAGGTCGGTCTTGTCCTTTTCGTACTTCGATCCGCCGATCTCGACGCCCTGGACCTTGAGGAACGTGTACGCCATCGCCCCGCCGATCAGGATCTTGTCGACCTTGTCGATGAGGTTGTCGACCACGCCGATCTTATCGGAGACCTTGGAGCCGCCGAGGATGGCCACGAAGGGCTTCTTGGGGTTCTGCATCGCTTCACCGAGGTACTGGATCTCCTTCTCGAGCAGGAATCCGGCCCCGGAGGGCAGGTACTTGGTGATCGCCTCGATGGAAGCGTGCGCGCGGTGGCTCGAACCAAAAGCGTCGTTGATGTAGATCTCTCCGTTCTCGGCCAGTTGCTTGGCGAAGGTCGCGTCGTTCTTCTCCTCGTCCGCGGTGAAGCGCAGGTTCTCGAGGAGCGCCACACGAACGCCGCCGTTGAGCTGACCCAGCTCCTCCTTGACGCGCGTACCGACGGCGTCCGAGCACTGCAGCACACGCTCGCCCAGCAGTTCGGACAGACGTCCGGCCGCCGGGCTCAGGCTCATCGAGGAGACCGGCTTGCCGTCCGGGCGCCCGAGATGGCTCATCAGGATGACCTTGGCCCCCTTATCGAGCGCGTACTGGATGGTCGGCAGAGAAGCTCGGATACGGTTGTCATCGGTGACCTTGAGGCTCTTGTCCAGCGGGACGTTGAAATCCACGCGGATGAGCACCCGCTTGTTCTTGAGGTCGAAATCCCGGATCGTCTTTTTCATCGCCGACGCTCCTCCCGCTCAGCCTTTGGAGGCCATGTGGGTCAAGAGATCGACCACGCGGCAGGAGTAACCCCACTCGTTGTCGTACCACGAGACGACCTTGAAGAACCTCTTCTCGCCCTTGAGGTTGTTCTGCAGCGTCGCCAGGGAGTCGTAGATCGAGGAGCGGTTATCGTGGATGAAGTCCGTCGACACCACCTCTTCGGACGCCACGCCCAGGATGCCCTTGAGGTAGCCTTGGGAGGCCTTCTTGAGCAGGCTGTCGATCTCCTCGATGGAGGTGTCGCGCGCCGCGCGGAAGGTCAGGTCGACGACCGACACGTCCGGCGTCGGCACACGGAACGACATGCCGGTCAGCTTGCCCTTGACCGCGGGGAGGACCTCACCGACGGCCTTGGCGGCTCCGGTGGTCGAGGGGATGATATTGATCGCCGCCGCGCGGCCGCCCCTCCAGTCCTTCTTCGAAGGACCGTCGACGGTCTTCTGGGTCGCGGTGTAGGCGTGGATGGTCGTCATCAGACCCGTCTCGATGCCGATACCTTCCTTGAGGATCACGTGCACCAGTGGAGCCAGGCAATTGGTGGTGCAAGAAGCGTTGGAAACGATCGCGTGCTTGGCCGGGTCGTACTCGTTCTCGTTGACGCCGACCACGAGGGTCTTCACGTCGCCCTTGGCGGGAGCTGAGATGATGACCTTCTTGGCTCCGGCCGTCAGGTGGCCCTGGGCCTTTTCGGACTCCGTGAACAGTCCGGTCGACTCGATCACATAGTCCACGCCCAGCTCTTTCCAGGGCAGTTGATCGGGGGTCTTGGTGGCCATCACGCACTTGACCTTGTGACCGTCGACGATCAGCGTGTCGGATTCGGCCTTGGAAGCGTCGCTCTTCTCGGTCTTGACCTCATGCTTGAAGCGCCCGTGGATGGAGTCGTACTTGAGCTGATAGGCGAAGTAGTCGGCGTCGGTGGACACGTCCACGACCGCCTTGACGTCGATCGACTTGCCGAGCAGACCCTTCTCGCAGATCGCCTGGAAAACCATGCGGCCGATACGGCCAAATCCATTGATACCCACCTTGATGGCCATGCTGTACCCCTTTCAGAGCTAACGACTTACACGCGGCTTGTGGATCGCCGCCAATGCTGTGGCCCCGTCCCGGTAACGCCCCGGAGGGCCCTTGAGCGTCTATTCAAAAAATTGGGACTTATTATATCGGTGAGCGAAAGTCCTGTCAAAACATCTTCAGGCCGTACGGCCCTGGGTGGCCTCGATGTAGTCCATGGCCTTCCGCGCCTCCCCAAAGGCCGGGTCGATGGCCAGCGCGCGCCGCCAGGACTCCACGGCCTCAGGCCGTCGGCCCAAGCGGTACAGCACCAGCCCCCGGTTGGTCCAAGCCCGGGCACTGTCCGGATTGAGCTCCAAGGAGCGCTCGAAGTGCTTCAACGCCTCGGCATTCTGTCCGCGCTTGCCGTACACCATCCCCAGGTTGTTGTGGGCCTGGGGTGTCTCCCTGAGCTCGAGTGCCTGCCTGAAATACCGTTCGGCCGTCACATCGTCCCCCTCCGAGTCGTACCACAACCCGACATTGTTCAGCGCATCCTCATGCGGCTCGATGGCCAGGCAGTCCATGAAGTGGTCCTTCGCGCGGTCATAGGCCCCTTGCTTGTTCATGAGGATGCCCAGCGCCAGATGCGCCTTGGCGAACCTTGGGTCGATCTCGATCGCGTTGCGGTAACACCGCTCGGACTCCGCGAAACGCTGTTGATTGAGATAGGCGTCCCCGGCGTTGACCCACTGATGGGTCCACGCTGTGCCGACCAAGCGCAGCTGCGAGACCCACGCGCCGGAGGCGCCGACCACCAGGGCCAGGACGATCGCCGGCCACCGCCGCGACCGCAAGTCCTGGGCCAAGCGCGTCGCCCCGTAAGCGGCCAGTACCAGAGCGGCGGGTAGCACCGGCAATCGGTAGCGCGCGTTCACGAAGTACAGGCAGACGGCCGCGGCATACGTCACCAGCCAGACCACCACACCCCGTCCCGCCGATCCCGCTCTCCAAGCGTACACGGCACCCGCGAACAGGAACGGCGCGATCCATCCGAAATCCACCCACGGGAGGCGCAGCATCGGGTTGAACTGTTTTTCGAAGTCATAGTCCTGGACATCGGAGATCTCGCGGGCATCCAAGAAGAGGGCCAGCTTGCGCAGCCACAAGAGACCCGTCTCGAGCGGGTGGCTCCGGATGTAGTCCCAGGCTTTATCGGACCAGAACGCCGAAACTTCCGAGGGCTTGAGGCGACGGCCGCGAGCCTGTTCGGCGATCCGGCGGGCGTCGCGCTCTTGTGACTCGACGTTGGTGCCCACTCCGGGGGGTGTCGCGAAGGTGCCTTCCGCGGCGGGATTGTTGCCGACGTACAGGTTGAAGCCGGAATGCGAGCTGAGCAGCACGCGGTCCTTGCCGTGCCAGGCGTTGTGGGCCGTGACCGGCAGGATCATCGCCGCGGTGGCGGCCACGAGGGTCAGCGGGACCTTCCAACCGCGAGTCCGCTTGCGGTCCCAGAGCGCGCACGCCGGCACGAACAGCAGCAACCCCGCTTTGGTCAGGGCGGCCAATCCCGTCACCACACCCAGCTTGACCGCTGTCCGGACCGTAGGAGCTTCGGCATGGCGGACGACGAGATACAGACCGGCCGCGTACAGCACCGCTCCGAGCGCCTCGGGGATCAGCAGACCCTCATAGAACATCAGAGGTCCGTACAAGGCCCCCGCGGCGGCCGCCAACAGACCCGCGGAGCGGCCCCCGAGCCGCTCTCCGGTCCTGTAGACGAAGAACAGCGAAGCGACACCCAGCAGGATCTGGACCGCCTTGACCGCGGTCAAGGACAGGCCCGTGGCGCCCAAGACCGCCGCCAGGAAGAACGGATACAACGGTAATCCGTAGAACACTCCCTCCCCGACCCAGTCGCCCCCGATGATGCGGAGCGCCCAGCGGTGGTAGTACGCCGGATCGAGCAGGAGCGGCTCGTACGAAGGGCTCGTGCGGCTCAGGTGATGATAGACGACACGGGCCGCAAGCGCGACGGCCAACACCACCCACAACGCGATCGGCGGAGCGGAGCTCGTCTTGGGCGGGGCGGTCATCTTCTTGGGCGAGGCAGGGACGCGTCGGCTCATGTGGCTTCGAAGGAGATCGCCAGGTTGAACGAGACCCTCTCCAGCTTAAGGCTCTCTGGGAAGGTCCCGAACGGCGCGGCCTCCCGGACACAGCGCTTGGCCAACTCGCGCAGTTCGGCCGGCGCGACCGTCTCGGCGGAGACCACCGTGACGGCCTCCAGCTCTCCGGAGGCGTTCACGATGAAGTACAGTGCCACGCGGCCTCCGGCCGCTCCGGAGCTCTCGTACTTGCGGCGCACCACTTGCTGGATGCGTTCCTTGAGGTCGCTGAAATACGCCACGAACACGCGCCCCCTCACCGGATCGGCCAGCAGTTCCGCGCTGGTCCGCAGAGCTTCCCTGCGGGGAGCGCGTGCGGGCGCCGGCGACGGCGTGACGCGCTCGATGCGGGGCTTGGGAGAGTCCCGAACGGGCTCCGGCGTACGCGGCGCGCGCGGCGTGGGTTTGGCCTGAGCCGCGCGGTCCGGAACGGTCCGAACGGCCGGATAGCGGATCTGCCGGGGCTGTGCCGCGGCCGGCTCAGCGGCGTAACGGATGTAGGCGATCTCCAGCACGCGGTCCCGCTCTCTCTGCGCATCGAGGTACGCCGGGACGCCGACGCTGGCTCCGTGCAGGACCAACGACGCTCCCAGAGCGCAGACAAACGGTTTTCGGACCACGGTGCCCCCGGTTAGAGCTCCACGCGGACGCCCGCCTCGATGTACGACTTGGGCGCTGGATTGTAGTTGACGGTATCGACCGCGTTGGAGGTGACGAACGAGCTGTATTCTTCTCCGAGCAGGTTCTCCGCGCGAACGTAGACCTGCCAGTTCCCCCGATGATAGGACACCTTGGCGGCCAGTGTCCAGTAATCGTCGATGGGAAAGATGTTCTTGAAATCATTGAGCGCGTACTGCCCGTGATTGCCCGTCGCTTGAGCGCTGAGCTTGAGGCCGTCCAGCGGCTCGTACGAGGCTCCGGCGGTCCAGCGGGCCTCCGGTACCAGCGGCACCGTCTTGCCGTCGAAAGCGCCGTTGTCGAACTCCGCGCGGGTCAGCGTCAGGTTGGTGAAGACCTGCAGGCGGTCCGTCAGCGCCAGCTCGTCGGCCAACTCCAAGCCCGTCCGCACGGTGTCGAAGTTCTCGTTGAGGTTGGACAGGTCGTTGAAGAGGATCTCCTTCTTGGTCTCGATGTAGAAGACCGCCGCCCGGACCGATCCCAACAGTGGGTGAGCGTACCGGACACCCGCTTCGTGGTGGCGCGCCCTCTGAGGGTCGATGTCGGGGTTCGGAGAGAAGAGGTTGGGTGTCTCGAAGATCAGCGCATTGGCGTCGGCCACCTTGAACGACTCCGCGTACGAGGCGTACACCGCCAACGGGTCGTAGAGCCTGTACTCGGCGCCGATCTGCGGGCTCCACCCCTCAGCTTGCTTGCGCTTATCGAGCGAGGGTGTGCGCAGGTCGTAGATGTCCCAATCGATACGGTCGTACCGCGCTCCGGCCTCGAGGATCAGCCGGTCCCACAGCGTCACATGGTCCTGCGCGTACGCTCCGAGCATCCGGCGGTCGATCGCGCGGTCCGCCGCGAACGGCCCGAACGAGAAGCTGACGAAGGAATTGGGGTTGTGGATGTCGTCCTTGGATGCTTCGACGCCCACAGTCAAGCGGTTGTCGTGCTTCGCCGACTCTGTTCGCCAGGAGGCCTGCAACACCTCCGACCATGTTTCGGTGTCGATACTGTTGATGCTCTTGCCGCCGAAAGCCCCGCCGAAGCTCTGCACGGACCCCTGCTCGCGCCATCGGTAGCCGAGCTGGCTGGTCAGCTCGACATCCACGCTCTCGAGATAAGCGGCGAGCGTCAGGGCGTTCTGGATCAACTTGTCGTCGAACTGGTCGCCGTATTGACCGTCAGGGTCCTTCTGCCGGCGGTCGGCATCGACCTCGCGCTGGGTCAGCGGCCCGGGGATGCCGGTCTCGTTGTCGGCCAGGTACAGCGCGTTCTCCATCGAGAGCTTATCGCTCCAGGCGTAGGTGAGCTTCGTCAAGGCTTGGGCCCCCTCATGGTCGGCGTTCTGCCGGTAACCGTCCGTTGTCGCGTAGCGTCCTCCCACGAAGTATCCCAGAGGACCTTCCGTCCCGCTGGCTTCGACGTAGTGCGTCCGGCTGGCGTGATCACCATAGCTGTGCTCGGTCATCAGGCGCTTGTCGGTGGTGGGGCCCTTGGTCTTCATACGCAGCACACCGGAGAGAGCGCCCTCACCGTAGATCGTCGAACCTCCTCCGCGCTGGACCTCGACCTGACGCAGGAACTGCTTGGGATACAGATGCCACGTCGTCGAGTTGTCGAACGGCTCGACCGCGCGCATCCCATCCAGCATCACGAGGGCCTGGCGCCCCTCTCCGCCGAACCCCCGCAGGTCCAGCCGCGCGGCCAGACCGCCTCCGACGTCGTCGCTCAAGGTCACGCCCTCGAGCTGGCCGATCGTATCGGTCAACGAGCCCGATCCGCTCTCCTCGAGCTGGGGCTGACGGAGCACGGTGATATTGCGCGGAAGCACGAAGGCGGAACCCTCTCCCAACCGTGAACCCAGACGGCCTTGGGAGACATTGATCTCACCGAGATTGAAAAGCGTCCCCTCCAAGGCCTTGGAGATCTCCTGCGTCGTGCCCAGAGGAATGCTGAGGATGTCCTCGAGCGGCCCCAGAGCGCGGCGTTCGACGGGCTCGGGCGCTGATCGTTCGTCCGTGGCGTGGGCGATAGCGGGTATCACCAACCCTATCGCCAAAAGGATAACAGCGGTTCGTTTCATTATGGGTCCCTCAAAAGACACGACCCCCAAAGCTGGGTGGCTTTGGGGGTCGCATCGACGGTCTCTTGGCCCCGTGTACGGCTCGAGCGTTCTTCCGGCCTCGGAAAGGACGCTTCCATGCACGGACAGGGCAGGTCTTCTGGCTCCCCCGCCTTCGGGCGGCCTTCCCACGGCTTGCGCCGCAGTGGCCATCGGTGCCCGGAGGTTACCGGTCGGACCGGTCGGGGTTACAGCGGCGGGACCGCAGCCGATTCTCACGGCTTTCCCTGTTAGCGCCCTCTCGGGCGACCGCTGTCCGTTGTCTACGATTGTCAGCAGGCAGTCTACGCCCACCGTCGGACACCCGTCAAGCGCTGTGCTGAACATCGCTTTTCTGCTACGATGGCGGACATGAAACCCCTGCCGAGCCTGACGATGTTCTTCCCCTGCTATCGTGACGAGGCCACCGTCGAGCCGCTCACGCGTGCCTGCCTCGAGGTCGGCCGCCGCCTGACCGATGATCTGGAGGTGCTCATCGTCGATGACGGCAGCCCCGATCGAGCCGGCCTCATCGCCGATCGTCTGGCATCGGAGCATCCTGAAGTACGCGTGATCCACCACGGCACCAACCGCGGATACGGGCAGGCCCTGCTCAGCGGTTGGCGCGGCGCGACCAAGGAGTACGTTTTTTACACCGACGGGGACATGCAGTTCGATGTGGGCGAGCTGACGCGCCTGGTCGATCGCTTGCCCGGCCATGATCTGGTCGTGGGTTATCGCCTACGCCGGGCCGAAGGTTGGTCGCGCGCGCTGTTCAGCCAGGCGCACAACCTCTTGCTGCTGGCCCTTTTCGGCGCTCACTTCCGCGATACGGACTGCAGCTTCAAGCTGGTCCATCGCGACCTCTTGCGGCGCGTGAGATTCCGTACCACGGGGGCCCTGGTGGACGCGGAGCTCCTCCTGCAGGCGCGTTCGCTTGGGGCGCGGATGACCCAGGTGGGAGTGCGGCATTTCGCCCGGCCTCACGGTCGATCGACCTGCCTCAACCCGCGCCTGGTCGCACAGACCCTGCGGGACTACATCGACCTCAGGATCAAGCTCTCTTCTTAGGCGCGCGGACGGCCGATCGCCGGGCGCCGAGCTTCTCGACGGCCTCCTGGACGATACGGTTCAGCTTGGGGGACAACTCACGGCAGGCCTTGAGGAAATCATGGTCGGCGTTGGCGTCCGCAGAGTCCGAAACGATCTTGATGATCGAACACCCGAGGCCCGTCTCACGGCAGAAGGCCGCCACCGCGTACGACTCCATGTCACAACTGATGCGGGGGTGCCGGCGCTCGAGCGGCCCTCCGCGATGGGGGTTCTCGGTCAGGAAGCGGTCCTGCGTGAGCATGAGCGCGTCGACCGAAACGCTCCCCAATAGACGCCCACCCTTGCGGCGGATGCTGTTGGGGAATTCTTCGAAAGGCTCGGCGCAGTAGTCCTGCTCGATCACCTCGAGCGGCTCGACCACGTCCCCCACGCCGAGCGAGGCGGTCAGACCGCCCGCGAACCCGACCAGAACGATGTGCTTCAATCCGGGGCGGAGAGCCGTCAACCGATGACAGCCGATCGCGGCCCGCACCTTGCCCATGCCGGATAACAGCACCGTTACACCCCGCTCGGCCAGGCGCGCGCGGTCGAGGGCCGCGTATTCATAGCGGCTCGGGCACAGCACGGCGACGGCAGTGGAGCGTTCCATCAGTAGGTGATCAGCGTCGACACCGGATACCCGCGCAGCTTGCGCCGCCCGCCCAGAGCGGCCAGCTCGATGAGGAACAGGATGGAGGTCACGCGCGCGCCGCACTTGCGCGCCAGCTGCACCGCGGCCTTCATGGTCCCGCCGGTCGCCAGCACATCGTCGACGATCACCACGCGAGCACCCTTCTTGAGCGCGTCGCGATGGATCTCGACGGCCGCCGTGCCGTACTCGAGCTCGTATTCCATCCGGTAGGTCTTGTGGGGCAGCTTGCCTTGCTTGCGGATCGGAATGAACCCGATCCCCAGACGGTTGGCCAGCGCCGAACCGAAGATAAAACCGCGCGACTCGATGGACAGCACGGTATCGACCTTGCCGCGCACCAGACCGGCCATGCGCCCCACGCACTCTCCGAACGCCTCGCCGTCCATGAGCAGCGGTGTGATGTCCCTGAACAGGATCCCCTTCTTGGGAAAATCGGGCACTTCCCGGATGCGGTCCTCCAGGCGGAGAGCTCGGCGGCGGCTCATGAACGGCCCCTCAGCAGGTAAGAACCCAGGAAGGTGACGAAACGCCGCGTGTCGCGTATCGGCCGGATGTGGCTGGACTGCCCGGCGTACAGGCACCGTATGGGCACCGACGCCACGCGCAGGCCCGCCCGGGCCGCTTCGAGGATCATTTCGGACTCGATCTCGAAGTGGGCCGTCCTCAGTTTGAGCCGTTGCGCGCAGACGCGTGTGAGGGCCCGGTAACCGCACTGACTGTCGGGTACGCGCGCGCCGGACACCGCGCCGAGGAGACCCGACATCACGAGGTTGGTCGCCCGGCGGAGCGCGGGCATGCCCTTGGGATCACGTAGACGGTCGCCCACCACCAGATGAGCGCCGGTGTTGAGCGCCTGCAAGAAGACCGGAAGGTCCTCGACCGCGTGCTGACCGTCGCCGTCCATCAGGACCGCGGCCTCGTACGAACTGCCGATGAACCATTGCAATCCGCGGCGGATGGCCGAGCCCTTTCCGCCGTTGAGCGGCGTCGCCAACACCTCGGCCCCCGCGTCCAGCGCGATCTCCACGGTGCGGTCCCTCGAGCCGTCATCGGACACCAGCACCCGGTATCCCTCCCGGCGGATCGCTTTGACGAGGGAGCCGACATGCTTCTCTTCGTTGTACGCCGGGACGATCACGACCACGTCTTTTTCGGTCAATCGGGCCATTGGGGCGCCTCCCAGTATCGCTGGAACAAGAACCATTGGGTCGGATGCGTGCGCACGACGCGCTCGAGGCATCGGGCGTACGCGGCGGTCGTCCGCGCCGGATCGTCCGAGGGCAGCTCTTCGCCGACCTCCAGTCGCAGGCGCCCTTCCGGAGCCATGATCATGAACACCGGCAGCAGCGGAGCTCCGCAACGCGCCGCGATACGGGCCGGACCCTGCGGGAAACCGACGGTCCTGCCCAAGAATTCTACGGGATGCCCGCCCTCCCCGTAAAGCCTGTCGGCATTGACCCCGAGTACTCCGCCCGCGGACAAGTGGCGGTAGCACTCCCGCAGGGACCCGTCCAGATGGACGATGCCGACCCCGTACGCGGATCGCCGGCGCTCGAAGAACCGCTCCACCGACGGATCGCGGTGCCGCACGGCCAGGGCTTTGAGCCGATAGCCGGAGAGCGCCAGCGCCATGCCGGCACGTTCCCAATGACCCACATGCGCCGACACCGCCACCACACCGCGGCCGCCAGCCAACGCGCGGTCCAACCGGTGCAGACCCGAACACTCCAGCCTCCGACGGAACGCTTCGGCGCCCTCGAGCGCGTAGAACAGATCCACAAGATAAGCTGAGTAGTTCTCGAAGACCTCGAGCGTCAGCGCGGAGAGCCCTTGATCCGTGCATCCGGGCAGGGCCGCCTTCAGGTTCTCGCGTACGGCCGAGGCGTCGGCTCTCGACGCCGAACCGTACAGCCGGCCCAAACCCGCCGCGGCGGGCTCGACGACCCGTCGGGGCAGCGTGGCGGCCACGGCCGCCCCGATCGCGTAGTAAGGGGCGCCCGCCCTCAGGCCCGGACCTCTCCGGCCGAGCGGCGCTCGCGCAGGGCCCGCTTGAGGGCCTCGAAGGAATCCTTGGCGTGGTAGGAACTGCGCACGAAGGGCGAGCTCTCGACCCACTCGAAACCCATCTCCAACGCGCGCGTCTTGTACTCACCGAACTTCGCGGGCGTCACGTACTCGGAAACCTCAAGGCCGGTACTGCTCGAACGCAGGTATTGTCCGAGGGTGAGCATCTCGCAGCCGGCCCGACGCAGGTCGCTCAGTACCGTCAGGACCTCCTCCTCCCGCTCTCCCAGACCCAGCATCAGACCGCTCTTGGTCAGCGTGCCCGGCGAGCGGCGGCGGACCTCGGAGAAGATGCTGAGGCTCTTGTCGTAGTGCGCCTGCGGACGTACGCGCCTGTACAGGGAAGGCACGGTCTCGATGTTGTGGTTGAAGACGTCCGGCCGTTCGGCGACGATACGCGCTACGGCCTCCGGTTGTGTGCGCTTGAAATCCGGTGTCAGCACTTCGATGACGAGCTCCTCGGAGACCGCGCGGACGGCGCGGACCACGGAGGCGAAGTGCTCCGCGCCCTCGTCGGCCAGGTCGTCCCGGTTGACCGAGGTGATCACCACATGGGCCAACCCGAGCCGCCGGGCCGCCGAGGCGACGCGCTGACCCTCATCGGCCTCCAGAGCTCCGGGGCGGCCGATGCTCACCGAGCAAAAGGAACAACTGCGCGTGCAGATGTCGCCCATGATGAGGAAGGTCGCCGTGCGCTGGGAGTAGCACTCGTCGCGGTTGGGGCATCGGCCGCTCTCGCAGATGGTATGGAGGCCGAGCTCCTTCATCAGCGCGTCGGTCCGCGCCGCTTCCGTGCCGGGAGCCAGGCTCTTGCGGAGCCAGTCGGGCAGACGCCGCTCGTCCGCCCGTACGGCTTCGAGCGGACGGGGCATTATTTGAGCGCCGCGATGATGGCGTCGGCCATCTGGCTGGTGCCGACGGCGGTGGGGTCGTTGCGATCCGCCTTGAGGTCATAGGTCACGTATTTGCCCTCACGGATGATCTTGGCCACTGCGTTCTCGAGGCGCTGGGAGGCCTGCTTCTCGCCGATGTGGTCGAGCATGAGCACGGCCGAGAGGATCATCGCGGTGGGATTGGCCTTGTTGAGACCCTTGTACTTGGGAGCGCTGCCGTGCGTCGCCTCGAACAGCGCGGTGTCGCCGCCGATGTTGGCGCCCGGAGCGATGCCCAGACCGCCGATCAGGCCCGCGCACAGGTCGGAGATGATATCGCCGTAGAGGTTGGGTAGCACCAGCACATCGTAGTCCTGCGGTCGCTGGACCAACTGCATGCACATGTTGTCGACGATACGGTCCTCGAACGCCACCCGGCCCTCGTACTGCTTGGCGACCTCGCGCCCGACCTTCAGGAACAGTCCGTCGGTGCACTTCATGATGTTGGCCTTGTGCACGGCCGTGACCTTCTTGCGGCCGTACTTGAGCGCGGTCTCGAACGCGAACTTGATGATGCGCTCCGACCCTTTGACCGAGATCGGCTTGATGCTGATGGCCGGGTCCGGATGCATCTTGGCCTTCGGGTTGAGCTCAACGATCTTCTGGACCAACTGCTTGGCCTCGGAGGTGCCGGCGTCGAACTCGATACCCGCGTACAGGTCCTCGGTGTTCTCACGCACGATGATCAGATCGATCTTGGGGTGCATGCTCTTGATCCCGCCATAGAGCTTGCATGGACGCAGGCAGGCGTAGAGGTCGAGCTCCTTGCGGAGCGCCACATTGACGGAGCGGAATCCCGAGCCGACCGGTGTGGTCACCGGACCTTTGATGGCGACCTTGTTGCGGCGCACGGACTCGAGCACGTTGTCCGGCAGCGGCGTACCCGCCTTCTCCATGATGTCGGTCCCGGCGTGCACGACCTCCCAGTCGATCTTCACTCCGGTGGCGTCGACACAGCGCTGGGTGGCCAGCGCGACCTCAGGACCGATACCGTCCCCGGGGATCAGCGTGATCTTCCTGCTCATGAGCTCCTCTTTCTGCTCCAGTCGATGACGCGCTGGATGCCCTCTTGGATGTCCTTCTCACCTGTGGCGAAACTGAAACGGATATGTTTGTCCGAGCCGAAGCTCTTGCCCGGGATGGCCGCGACGTTGACCTCCTCGAGCAGGCGGTCGCACAACTGCTCGGACCCGAGCCCCGTGCCGGAGATGTCACAGAACACGTAGAAAGCCCCCTGGGGCGCGAAAGGCTCGAAACCCTTGGCCTGCGCCACCAGATCGTACATGAGCTTGCTCCGGCGCTCGAAGGTCGAGCGGACCTCCTCGCGGTAGTTCTTGGGCAACGCCAGCGCCGCGACGGCCATCTTCTGGCTGATCGACACCGGGTTGGATGTGGAGTGGTCCTGCAGGATCCCGATCTTCTTGACGACCTCGGCGTTGCCACCGAGATAGCCGATGCGCAGACCGGTCATCGAGTAGCTCTTGGAGGTGCCGTTGACGACGAACGTCCTCTTGAAGATCTCTTCGTTGAAGGACGCGATGGACACGTGCTTGCGCCCGCCGTAGACGTAGTACTCGTAGATCTCATCGCTGATGCAGATCAGGTTCTTCTCCACGACGATGTCGGCGATGGCCCTGAGGTCCTTCTCCTCGAGGATGCCTCCGGTGGGGTTCGAGGGGCTGTTCACGACCACGATGCGGGTGCGTGGCGTGATCGCCTTGCGCAGCCTGTCGGCCGTGAGCCTGAAACCCTCCCGCTGGGTCGTCTCGACGACGACGGGCGTACCCCCGGCCAGATAGACCATGTCGGGGTAGCTGACCCAGTACGGCGCAGGCAACACCACCTCATCACCGGGTTCACAGAGCACCTGGAAGAGGTTGTAGAGGGAGTGTTTGGCCCCGCAGGAGATGACCACGTTCTCGACGGAGTACTTGAGCCCCTGGTCCTCCGCGAACTTGCGGCAGACGGCCTCACGAAGCTCCGGGATACCCGAGGTCGGCGTGTATTTGGTGTAGCCCTGCTGGAGGCACTTCACCGCCTCGGCCTTGACCGCCTCGGGCGTATCGAAATCCGGCTCGCCGGCGCCGAAACTGATCACCGGCAGGCCCTTGGCCTTCATTTCTTTGGCCTTGGAGGTCAGCTTGAGCGTCGCGGAGGGCGAGGCCTTGGCCATTCGGGAGGCGATACGGGGTTGAAAAGGGGTGCTCGAGGTCATGGTTCCCGTCGTCATCGTGTGGTGTCCTTTCGACGCAAAACGGTGGTCAGTATATCAAAAAAATCGCCTCTTTTCGAGAAAAGAGGCGATTCTGGACCCGCGTTGGACAGGCTCGGTCTAGTTGCCGCCGCCCTTGTTCTTGAAGAACTTCCCGATGTTCTTGAAGAAACCCGGATTGGCCTTGCCTGACGACTTGTCCTTGTGATCGTCGTGCTTGGGATGGTCCTTGTCGTGCGCCTTGGTCTCGGCGGACGGCTTGGCCGCACCCTCTCCGGCGGTTTCCTTGGACTTCTTCTTGGTCTTTTCCTTGGGGGCCTGCTTGACGATGATCTCCTTCTCCGTCAGCTCGAGCAGCGCCATCTCGGCGCCATCGCCCTTACGGCGGTCCAGGTGCAGCACGCGGGTATAACCGCCCGCGCGGCTCTTGAAGCGCGGAGCGATGTCCGTGAACACCTTGGACGTCAGCGTGTGGTCCTGCAGGATCGAGAAGACCTGACGCTTGGCATGCAGCGTATTCTGCTTGCCGAGAGTGATCACGTGGTCCGCCAGACGCCGGGCTTCCTTGGCCTTGGCGACGGTGGTCTTGATCTGCTGGTACTTCAGCAGGCTCGTGACGAGGTTCTCGAGCAGCTGCTTGCGCTCGTTGTAGATGCGCCCGAGCTTGCGATTGGCGCGATTGTGTCTCATGACGCTTCCTTTTCCCCCGTGTAGAGCCGCAGCTTCTCGAGGTCGACCTCATGGCCGAACCCGAGGCCCATGTCCTTGAGGATATTGGAGATCTCGGTCAGGGACTTCTTGCCGAAGTTACGGTACTTCAGCATCTCCATCTCCGACTTCTTGACGAGTTCCCCGATGTACTTGATGTGAGCCTCGCGCAGGCAGTTGGCGCTGCGCACGGACAGCTCGAGCTCGGAAACGGGCTGGGCGAGCTTCTTGTACAGGTCCCGCTCCTTCTCGTCCGAAACCTCCGTCACCTGGTCCTCCTCCGGCAGTTTGCCGAAGTTGACGAACACATCCAGATGTCGCTGGAGGATGTTGGAGGCGTACAGCATCGCGTCCTTGGGGCTGATGCTGCCGTTGGTCCACACCTCGGTGATCAGGCGGTCATAGTCGGTCATCTGGCCGACGCGGGTATCCTCGACGTGGAAGTTCACCTTCTTGACCGGCGTGAAGATCGAATCGATCGCGATGACGCCCAGGGCCTGCCCTTCCTTCTTGTTGCGGTCGGCCGGCACGTAGCCGCGTCCGCGCTGGACCTCGAGCTCCATCCTGAACGGAGCGTTCTTGGTCAGCGTGCAGATGTGAAGGTCGGGGTTGATGACCTCGACGGTGTCATCGGTGATGATGTCACGGGCGGTGATGTCCTTCTTCTCATCGACCTCGATGCGCAGCGTCTTGGGCGTGCGGGTGTGCGAGCGCAGCACCAGCTGCTTGACGTTGAGCACGATCTCGGTCAGGTCCTCCTGTACGCCCGGGATCGATGCGAACTCGTGCGAGGCGCCTTCGATCTTGATCGAGGTCACGGCCGACCCCTCGATCGAGGAGAGGAGCACTCTGCGGAGCGAATTGCCGATCGTGGAACCGTAACCGCGCTCGAAAGGTTCAGCGACGAACTTGCCGTACGTCGCCGTCAGCGACGCTTCATCGCACTCGAGCCTCTTGGGGATTTCGAACGACCTCAACGCGATACCCATGTCTGTCTCCTTTTGACTGTCGCCGGCTTCTTACTTGGAATACAGCTCGACGATCAGCTGTTCCTGGATCGGCATCTTGATGTCGGACCGCTCGGGGAGCTTCTTAACGGTGGCTTTGAGGTTCTCGAGGTCCACCGTGAGCCACTCCGCCGTGTCCACGTCCTTGAACTTCTCGTAGTTGGCCTTGAAGGTCTCCTTCATCTTGTCGCTGCAGGCGATCTCGATCAGATCGCCGGCACTGACCTGATAGGAAGGAATGTCCAGCTTGCGGCCGTTGATCTTCACGTGACCGTGAGAGACGGCCTGACGGGCCTGGCGGCGCGAGGCCACGATGCCCATCCGGTAGATCGCGTTGTCCAGACGGCGCTCGAGGAACATGAGCAGCGTCGTACCGGTGACGCCCTTGGCCTTGCTGGCCTTCTCATAGTAGTTGCGGAACTGTCTCTCGAGCACTCCGTAGATGCGCTTGACCTTCTGCTTCTCACGCAGCTGCAAGCCGTAGTCGGAGGTCTTCGTGCGGGCCTGTCCGTGCATGCCGGGCGGGGTCTCGCTGCGCTCGGCGAACTTGGACTTGGATCCCTGCGAGCTGCGCGGGAACAGGTCGAGCTTCTCGCGGCGGCTCAGACGCCACGCGGGGCCGGTGTAGCGTGCCATATCAGACTCTCCTTCTCTTCGGGGGACGGCAGCCGTTGTGCGGGACGGGCGTGACGTCGCGGATGACGCTGATGTTGAGACCCGCCGCCTGGATGGCGCGGATAGCGGACTCGCGGCCGGAGCCGGGACCCTTCACGTAGACCTCGACGGTCTTCATGCCGTGCTCGATGGCCTTCTTGGCGGCCTGCTCGGCGGTGACCTGCGCGGCGAACGGCGTGGACTTCTTGGAGCCCGAGAAACCGGCCGTGCCACAGCTGGCCCAGGAGACCGCGTTGCCACCCCGGTCGGTGATCGTCACGATGGTGTTGTTGAAGGAGGCCAGGATGTGCGCCACCCCTTCGGTGACGCTCCGGACGATCTTCTTCCTCGATTTGAACTTTTTGTTCTTTGCCACTTACAGCTCCTCTTGTCTGATACCGCCGTCTACGGGAAACGAAGCCTTATTTCGCTTCCTTCTTCTTGGCGGCGCCGATCGTCTTCTTGGGTCCCTTGCGAGTGCGGGCGTTGGTGCGGGTCCTCTGACCGCGCACGGGAAGCCCGCGCTTGTGGCGCGTGCCACGATAGGACCCCGTGTCCATAAGGCGCTTGATGTTCATGGAGATCTCGCGGCGGAGGTTACCCTCGACGCGGTACTCCTTCTGGATGATGGTGGCCAGGCGCTGCACCTCGTCGTCGCTGAGGTCCTTGGCGCGCACGTCAGGGTTGATCGAAGCCTGATCGAGGATCTTCTTGGCCGTCGACTGCCCGATGCCGTAGATGTATCCGAGCGAAACGTAGATCTTCTTTTCCTTGGGGATGTCGATACCGACGATTCTGGGCATGTCTTATCCTTGTCTCTGCTTGTGTTTCGGGTTGGTACAGATCACCCGGACCACGCGCTTGCGGCGGACGACCTTGCAGTTCTCACAGATCCTTTTAACGCTGGCACGAACTTTCACGTTTCACCTCTGTTCACTTGACCCGGAAGATGATCCTTCCGCGCGTCAGGTCGTACGGCGACAACTCCAACATCACCTTGTCGCCGGGCAGGATACGGATGAAGTTCATCCTCATCTTACCCGAAACATGGGCCAGGACGCGGTGGTTGTTGGCCAGCTCCACGCGGAACATCGCGTTGGGCAGCGCCTCGACCACCGTACCTTCGACCTGGACCGCTTCTTCCTTGGGCATCCTGTCCCTTCTATTCCGTAACGATCTCGGGCTTGTTCTTGCCCACGAAGATCGTCTGCTCAAAATGTGCGGACCGCTTCCGGTCCTTCGTTACGACCGTCCAACCGTCGGACAGCACCTCGACCTCATGGGTGCCCGCGTTGATCATCGGCTCGATCGCCAACGCCATACCGACCACCAGCCGCGGGCCTTGGTTGGGCTTGCCGTAGTTCGGCACTTGGGGCTCTTCGTGAAGATTGCGCCCGATACCGTGACCCACGAACTGCCTCACCACTCCATAACCGGCCGCTTCGGCATGGCTCTGTACGGCCCAGGAGATGTCCGTCAGGCGGTTGCCCTCGACGGCCTGCTCGATGCCTTTGTACAGCGCCTCGCGCGTCACGCGGATGAGCCGCCGGCTCTCCTCGTCGACCTCGCCGATCGAGAAGGTCCGCGCGGCGTCGGAGTAGTACCCGTCCAGGACGACCCCGACATCCACACCGACGATATCGCCGCTCTTCAGGGCCTTCGGCCCCGGGATGCCGTGTACGACCTCCTCGTTGACCGAAACGCAGATCGACGCGGGAAAACCGTGGTATCCCTTGAATGCCGGTTCCGCTCCGTTGGAGCGGATGAAATCCTCGGCGATCTTGTCGAGCGCGCGCGTCGTGATGCCCGGCCGCGCCTCTTTCTCCATCAGCTTGAGCAACCGTCCGACGATCTTGCCGGCTCGGCGCATCGTTTCGAGCTCGCGGGGCGTTTTAAGCTCCACGTCAGCTCGTGCTGGTGAGGACGACGTCGAACCCTCTCTTCTTAAAGAGCTCCATCAGGACCTTGTTCAGGTCCGCGACTTCCAGGTCCCCGGACACTTCGGCCAGGAGACCCGTCCTGCAATAATGATCGATCAAAGGGGCCGTCTGCTTTTCATACACCTCCATCCGGTGCGCGATGGTCTCTTCGCGGTCGTCCGGACGCTGCACGAGCGTGCTTCCGCACACGTCGCAGATGCCCGTCTTCTTGGGCGGAAAATTCGTCACATGGTAGTTCTTACCGCACTGACCGCAGATCCTGCGGCCGGACAGCCTGCGCGTGATCACCTGGATGCTGGTCTTGAAGTACAGCACCACATCCAACGGCATCCCCATCGCCTGCAGGGTGGAGCCGAGGCTCTCGGCCTGCTCGGGCGTGCGCGGGAAACCGTCGAGAATGAAACCTTTGGCCGCATCAGGGCGCTCGAGGCGCTCCTTGACCAGCGCGATGACGAGCTGATCCGGCACCAGGGAACCCTGGTCCATGTATTCCTTGGCCTTGAGCCCGAGCGCAGTGCCCTTCTTGATGGACTCGCGCAACATATCGCCCGTGGAAACGTGGATGAGGCCCAGGTCCTTCATCAGAACGCCGGCCTGTGTCCCCTTACCCGCTCCCGGAGGCCCGATCAGCACCAAACGCATCAGCGTCTCCCCTTGATACGGCCGTGCTTCATGAATCCCTCGTAGTGACGCATGACCAACTGCGACTCGATCTGCTTGATCGTGTCGAGGCTGACGCCGACGACGATCAAGAGAGCCGTACCGCCGAAGAAATCCGCGATCTGCAGCGGGATGCCGAGCAGTTTGCCCACCACGTCCGGCGCGATGGCGATCAGCGCCAGGAAGATCGATCCCGGCAGCGTGATGCGGTTGATGATCCAGTCGAAGTACTCGGCCGTAGCATTACCCGGGCGCACGCCGGGGATAAAACCACCGTACTTCTTCATGTTCTCGGCCACGTCGACGGGATTGAACGCGATCGCGGTGTAGAAATACGCGAAGAAGACGATGAGGAACACCGTCATCGCCAGGTACATCGGAGTGCCCTGCGCGAGCGCCGCTGACACCTGCTGGATAAATGTGTTGGGAACGAACACACCGATGGTCGCCGGGAAGAGGATGATGGACTGAGCGAAGATGATCGGCATGACGCCGCCGTTGTTGACCTTGAAGGGGATGTGCGTCGACTGGCCACCGAAGACCTTGCGTCCGATGACGCGCTTGGCGTACTGGACCGGGATCTTGCGCTCGCCTTGGGTGAGCAGTACCACCGCCACGATCGCGCCGACCATGATCGCCAACATGAGGATGACCTTGAGCGGATCCATCGCGGGGCCGCTCTGACCGCCGCCCGAGCTGGTCATGAGCGCGCCGATCTGGAAGGCGGCCGTGGGCACGCGGGACAGGATACCGGCGGAGATGAGCAGGGACATGCCGTTGCCGATCCCCTTCTCCTGGATCTGTTCGCCGAGCCACATGATGAACGTCGAGCCGGTCGTGAGCGTCAGTACCGTCAGCAGGCGGAACGGCCAGCCCGGGAACTGCACGATCTCCAGCCCCCCGAAGTGCGCGGGGTTCTCGAGCCACAGAGCGATGAAGAACGACTGGATCACCGACAGCACGATCGTCCCGTAGCGCGTGTACTGATTGATGACCTTGCGACCGCTCTCGCCCTCCTTGGCCAGCTTCTCCAGGCGCGGGATCACGACGGTCAGGAGCTGCATGATGATGGAGCTCGAGATGTACGGCATGATGCCGAGCGCGAAGATCGTCAGGCGGTGGATGGCGCCGCCCGAGAAGAGGTTCATCACCCCGAAGAGCGTGCCCCCCTGCGTGCGGGACAGGTTGTCAAAGAACACCGCCAGCTTGCCGCCGTCGATACCGGGGGTCGGGATGAACGTCCCGAACCGGTAGACCGCGATGATGGCGAACGTGAAAAGGATCTTCTTCTTGAGATCCGGTATCTTGAATGAATCGACGAAGGCTCGGAGCATCAGCTACGGGACGATGCGACCACGGCTTTGAGCGTCTCCGTCTTTCCGCCCGCCTTCTTGATCTTCTCGAGAGCGGATTTGGAGAACGCGTGCGCCTTGACCGTCAAGGGACGATCGAGAGCGCCGTTGCCGAGCACCTTGACCTTGAAATCCTTCTTGTTGATGAGACCCGACTCGCGCAGCGTTTCGGGACTGACCGTCGCGCCGGAGGCGAAACGGTTGAGCCGTTCCAGCGACACGATCTCGAACTTGGGCTTGGGCGTGAAAGTAAAACCGCGCTTGGGCACGCGTCGGATCAAGGGCATCTGTCCACCCTCGAACCCGGGACGAGTACCGCCGGAGGCACGGGCGTTGGCGCCCTTGTGACCGCGACCCGACGTCTTGCCGTGACCGCTGCCGCGGCCGCGGCCGACGACCTTGCGTCTCTTGCGCGAACCCCTGGGGCGGCGGAGATTATCGAGCATCGTTCACCTCCGTCGCGGGACGCTCCTCACGGATCAGCCTCTGCAGGCCGTCCATGGTAGCGCGCACCACGTTGATGGCGTTGTCCGAACCGAGCGACTTGGTCAGGATGTCGCGGATGCCGGCCGACTCGCAGATGGCGCGGACCGCGCCGCCCGAGATGACACCGGTACCGGGAAAAGCGGGTTTCATGAGCACCTTGGAGGCGCCGAAACGACCCGTGACCTCGTGCGGGATGGTCGTTCCCTTGAGCGGCACGCGGAACAGGGTCTTCTTGGCCTGGAAGATGCCCTTACGGATGGCGTCCTGCACCTCATTGGCCTTCCCGAGGGCGAAACCCACGCGGCCCTTGGCGTCACCCACGACGACCAGCGCGCTGAAAGAGAAGCGCTTGCCGCCCTTCACGACCTTGGCGACGCGGTTGACAGCGACGACCTTCTCGGCGAACTCGGACTGGCTCTCCTGGCGGGGACGGCGCTCGCGGCGATGCTCGGGGCGCTTGGGAGCCGCGGTCTCCGAGACCTCTTCGGTCGCGGCCACGACGGCGGCCGGATTGAGCGGGGCCTGCGCCGCTGACGGCGTCTTGGCCGTGCTCTTCTTGTTCTTGGATTTGAAGTCTTTGTTATCTGCCACGATCGGGTGTCCTCGCCTCTTTGATTAGAACGACAGGCCTTTTTCGCGGGCCGCTTCAGCGAACGCCTTGATGCGTCCGTGATACAGATAGCCGCCGCGGTCGAATACGACCTTGTCGATGCCTTTCTGACGGGCCTTCTCGGCCACATACGCGCCAAAGGCCACGGCGGCCTCGACGTTGCCGCCCTTGCCGAATCCGGACGCTTTCTTGAAATCCTTGGACTTCGTCGAGAACCCGACCAGCGTCTTCTGATCGTAGTCGTCGATGATCTGCGCCTCGATATGATTGATGCTGGGGGCCACCGACAGGCGCGGACGCTCGGGATTGCCCGAGACCTTCTTGCGGATACGGTAGTGGCGGAAGATACGGTTGGAACGGCCTTTATGCTTGGGCTTCATTACTTGGTCACCGTCTTACCCGCTTTGCGGCGGATGGTCTCGCCGGCATAACGGATACCTTTACCTTTGTACGGCTCGGCCGGGAACGCCTTCTTGATCTTGGAGGCGAAGTAACCGACCAGCACCTTGTCCGCGCCCTTGACCACCAGCTGGGTGGGCTTGGGCACCTCGACGGTCAATCCCGCCGGGATATCGAAGAGCACCGGGTGGGAGAAGCCGAGCGCCAGATTGAGCTTCTTGCCCTCGAGCGCGGCCTTAAAACCGACACCCTCGATCAACAGCTCCTTGGAGTAACCCTCGGAGACGCCCTTGATCATATTGGCCGCGATGCTGCGCATCGTGCCGTGCAGCGCGCGGTCCTGCTTGAGGTCGGAGGGCCGCTCGAAACGCAGCACGTTGTCCTTGAACACCGCCTTGATGCGGGGATGGACGGCTTGCGTCAGCTTGCCTTTGGGACCTTCGAAGTTGATCTGCCCCGCGCTGAGCGCGACCTTCACACCGCCGGGGACGCTGATGGGGGATTTGCCGACTCTGGACATGTCACCACACCTTCAGCAGGACTTCGCCGCCGACCAGGCGCTTCTTGGCCTGTTCGCCGGTGAGGATGCCCTGCGATGTTGAGAGCACGCAGACGCCGAGACCGTTGAGCACGACCGGGATCTCGTTGGTCTTGCGATAGACCCGCAGGCCCGGACGGGACACGCGCTGGATGCGGTTGATCTTACGCGTCGGCTCGTTGATCTTCTTGAGATAAACGCGCAGAACGCCCTGCTTCTTGTCGTCGATGAACCGGTAGTCGTGGATGAACCTCTCCTGGCGAAGGACGCGCAGGATCTCGGTGAGCAGCTTGGACGCCTTGATGTCCACGCGCTCGCGGTTGATGCGGTTGGCGTTGCGGATCACCGTCAACGCGTCTGCGATCGGATCACTGATGGCCATGGTTTCTCCGTCCCCTCTACCAGCTGGCCTTGATCATGCCCGGGATCTCGCCCTTGCAGGCGAGCTCGCGCAGACAGACCCTGCACAGCTTGAATTTCCTGTAATAACCGCGTGTGCGCCCGCAGTTCTTGCAGCGGTTGTACGCCTGCGTCTTGAACTTCGGCGGGCGGCTCTGCTTGACCATCAACGACGTCTTCGCCATATCGGTACGTGTCCTTTATGCTTGGACCGGCGCGGCGGCCTTCTGAGTGGCCGGACGCTCGGTCTTCTGTCTGAAAGGCACGCCGAACTGGAGGAGCAGCTCGTAGGCCTCCTCACGGGTGCGGGCCCCGTCGATCACGATCGTGACATCCATACCCTGTACCCGCAGGACCTTGTCGGTCTCGAGCTCCGGGAAGATGTTCTGCTCGGCGATGCCGAACGTATAGTTGCCGCCCTGATCGAAACCGCGGGGGCTGATGCCGCGGAAGTCACGCACGCGGGGCAGAGCGATCTTGACCAGCCTCTCGAGGAACTCGTACATGATCCGGCGGCGCAGTGTGACACGGCATCCGACGGGGGCGCCTTCCTTCAGCTTGAAGTTCGAGATAGCCTTCTTGGCGCGCGTGATCACGGCCTTCTGGCCCGTGATCATGGACAGCTCCTGCTGGGCCTGCTCGACGATCTTGATGTCCTCGGAACCTCTGCCGACGCCCATGTTCACCACGATCTTCTGGAGCTTGGGCACCTGCAGAGCGTTCTTGTAACCGAACTTCTTCATCAGGTGCGGCACGATGCGCTCCTGATAGTCCTTCTGGAGATTGGAAAGCGGAGCGGAATGTTTCGACATGATCAGCCTATGACCGTCTTGTTCTTGACCGAGATCCTCTGTTTGGACCCGTCCGCCGCGACCGAGGTCGCGATGCGGGTGGGCTTCCCGTTCACGGGATCCAGCAATGACAGGTTCGACAGGTGGATCGGCGCTTCGGTCGTAACGATGGCGCCCTGCGGCTGCTGCTGGTTCTTGCGGACGTGCTTCTTCATCATATTGACGCCCTCGACGAGAGCGCGGCCCTTGGCCGGATAGAGCTCGAGCACCTTGCCGGTCTTACCCTTGTCCTTGCCCGTAAGCACGTAGACCTTGTCCCCTTTGCGGATCCTGGAGAGCGACATGTCAGATGACCTCCGGGGCGAGCGAAATGATCTTCATAAAGCCCTTATCGCGCAGTTCCCTCGGAACGGGTCCGAAGATGCGGGTCCCGCGCGGATTGCGCTGTGTGTCGATGATGACCAGCGCGTTGTTGTCGAAACGCAGGGAGGTCCCGTCCGGCCGGCGGATCTTGTTGCGCGTGCGGACGACGACGGCCTTGACGACCTCGCCCTTCTTCACGGTGGCGTCCGGCGTGGACTCCTTGACGTTCGCGGTGATGATGTCACCGACCTCGGCCGTCAGCTTGCCGGAACGGCCGATCACGCCGATGCACGAGGCGCGACGGGCGCCCGTGTTGTCGGCGACTTCCAGTATCGTACGCATGCGGATCATCGGTGTCTCCTCCCCGTCCTTAGGCCGCGGCGGTCGCGCGAGCGGGTTTGAGACCGCGCTCGGCGGCGCGCTCGAGGATCTCGACGAGCCTCCAGCGCTTGTCCTTGGACAGCGGACGCGTCTCGGCGATCTTCACGCGATCACCGATCTTGGCGTCGTTCTTTTCGTCGTGGGCCTTGTACTTGCGCGAATGGTCGACGACCTTACCCAGCTTGGGGTGGCGCGCCTTGCCGCGGATCTGCACGACGATGGTCTTCTGCATTTTGTCACTGACGACGACGCCGATACGCTCCTTGCGGAGGTTGGGCCTCGAAGTGTTACTTTGCGTTGACATGGTTCTTTTCTCTCTGGATCGTGTTGATCTGCGCGATCTGGCGGCGCACCAGACGGAACTGGTGCGGCTTCTCGAGCTGTCCGGTGACCTTCTTCTGGCGCAGCTCGAAGAGCTCCTTCTGCAGCGCTTCCTTCTTCTGTCCGAGCTCTGCGACGCTCAGCGAGCGCAGGTCGGCGATCTTGGCGGTGCTCATGCGATCACCTTCCTTGTGATGAAGCGCGTCCGGATCGGCAGCTTGGAGGCGGCCAGGCGCATGGACTCCTTGGCGAGCTCGATGGGAAGACCCTCGATCTCGAACAGGATGCGTCCGCGCTTCACGACGGCCACCCAGGCCTCGACGGCGCCCTTACCCTTGCCCATACGGGTTTCCGCCGGCTTTTTGCTGACGGGCTTGTCCGGGTACACGCGGATGTAGATCTTTCCGGTCTTGACGTTGCGGGAGATCGCCACACGGGCGGCCTCGAGCTGGACATTGGTGACCCAGGCGTTCTCGAGGGCCTGCAGGCCGTACTCGCCGAAGCTGAGCGTCGAACCGCTGTTGGCGGCGCCCTTACGGCGGCCGCGCTGGGACTTGCGATATTTGACCCTCTTAGGCATTAACAGCATCGGTGCTCTCCGGTGATGGACCGCCCGCGGGGGTCGCGCCGTCGGCTACGCGCTCGGCGCGGCGGAGCGGCTGGTTCTTCTTCTTGATGATGTCGCCTTTGTAGATGAGGACCTTGACGCCGATCTTACCGTAGGTCGTCTTGGCCTCGGAGAAGCCATAATCGATATCGGCGCGAAGCGTGTGCAGCGGCACGGTGCCTTCGTGATAGCCTTCCGCGCGGGCGATCTCGGACCCGGCCAGGCGGCCCTTGGTCTGGATCTTGATACCCTTGGCGCCGTTGTCCATGGCCTGCTGGATCGCCTTCTTCATGGCGCGCCTGAAAGCGATGCGCTTCTCCAGCTGAAGCGCGATGTTGTCGGCGACCAGCTGAGCGTCCGACGACGGGTTCTTGATCTCACGGATGTTGATGTGCACTTCCTTGTTGCCCGTCATCTTCTGGAGCTCCTCGCGGAGGCGGTCGATGTCGGCGCCTTTACGGCCGATGATCACGCCGGGGCGGGCCGTGTGCACGTTGATGCGGATCTTATCGCTGGCGCGCTCGATCTCGACCTTGGCGATGGCCGCCTGAGCGAACGTCTTGAGCACGTGAGCGCGGACCTTGATGTCCTCGTGCAGGAAGCGCGCGAAGTCCTTCTTACCCGCGTACCACAGCGAGCTCCATGTCTTGGTGTATCCGAGTCGGAACGCGATCGGATGTACTTTCTGGCCCATTATCTGGCTCCTGCGGTTTTCTTGCCCGCCGCGGCTTTGCGGACGGTCTTCTTGACGGCCGGTGCGGCCGGTGCTTTGGGCGCGGTCCCCTTCTTGGGGGCGGCCTGCTTCGCCGGGGCGCTGACCGCGGGACGGTTCACCGCGTGCTTCGCCAGGTCCAGCTCCAGCGTGATGTGGCTGGTCCTCTTACGGATGATGTTCGCGCGGCCCATCGTGGCGGCGCGATAGCGGTACATCGTCGGTCCGCCGTCGGCCATGACGCGGGACACCACGAGGTCCTGCGCGGCCACCTGAGAGTTCTTCTCTGCGGCGTCCACGGCCTGGTTGAGCAGCTTGCGGATGATCCCGCTGGCACGCCGGGGCGAGCCGCCGAGGATCGCCCACGCCTGAGGGACGTTCTTCTTCCGGATCTGATCGATGACGTACCTCACCTTGCGGGGAGAGATACGCGCGTAACTGACGCTTGCTTTGGAGATCATCGTTTTCCTCTGTCCTTACGTCAGCGAGGTGGATTCTTTGGTCATCGCGCCGTGCTTCCTGAACGTACGCGAGAGCGCGAACTCACCCAGCCGGTGCCCGACCATGTTCTCGGTCACGTACACCGGGATGAAGGTCTTGCCGTTGTGGATCATGATCGTCAGGCCCACGAACTCCGGGGTGACGGTCGAACGCCGCGACCAGGTCTTGATCGGCTTGCGATCGCGCTGCTTCTGCATCGCGGTCACCTTCTCGATCAAGTGCGTGTCGACAAAAGGACCTTTGCTGGTGCTGCGGCTCATCTGGGCCTCCCTGAAACGATATACTTGGAGCTGTGCTTCTTCTTGCGGCGAGTCTTGTATCCCTTCGCGAGGATACCCGACCGCGAGGTCGGCTGGCGACCGCCCGAAGAGCGACCCTCACCGCCGCCCATGGGATGGTCGACGGGGTTCTTGGCGACGGCGCGCGAGGCGGGACGGCGTCCCAGCCAGCGGTTACGGCCGGCCTTGCCGATCGAAATGTTCTCGTGTTCGATGTTGCCGACCTGGCCGATCGTCGCGTAGCACTCCGCCTGGAACAGGCGAACTTCGCCGGAGGGCATCTTCACGTGAGCGTAGCGCCCTTCCTTGGCCATCAGGATGCCGTAACCACCGGCGGTGCGGGCGACCTTACCGCCATGACCGGGCTGCATTTCGATGTTGTGCACCTGCGTACCGAGCGGGATATCGCGCAGGGCCAGAGCGTTGCCGGTCTGGATCTCGGATCCGGGGCCGCTCTGCACGACCATCCCGACCGTCAGTCCGGCCGGGGCCAGGATGTAGCGCAGCTCCTTGTCGGGATACTCGATCAGGGCGATGCGGGCCGTACGGTTGGGATCGTACTCGATGGCCACGACGCGACCGTCGGCTCCGCGCTTGTCGCGCTTAAAGTCGATGATACGGTACTTGCGCTTGTGCCCGCCTCCGCGGCGGCGCGAAGTCATGCGGCCGTGCGAGTTGCGTCCGCCGGAGCGCTTGATGCTCTCGACGAGGGACTTCTCGGGCTTCTTGTTGCGGGGCGAAAGTTCGGCGAAATCCGAGATCGCCGTCCATCGCAGCGCGGGTGAAAAAGGTCTGAATGATTTAACGCCCATGTGACTGTCCTTCGGTCTTAGACCAGATCGATCTTGTGCCCGTCCTTCAACGTGACGACGGCGCGTTTCCACTCGGGGGTCTTGCCGATCTGGTAGCGGACCCTCTTGGTCTTACCGGGCACCACCTGCGTGTTGACCGAATCGACCTTCACCTTGTACAGGTCCTCGACCGCCTTCTTGATCTGGACCTTGTTCGCGTCCTTGCGGACCGAGAAGAAATACTTGTTCTCCACCAGCTGGCGCACGCCCTTCTCGGTGCGCAGCAGGTTCTTGATCACGGAATAGTCCTTCATGATTTCAACCTCTTGACGAGACCCTGATAAGCGTCCTGGGTCAGCACGCACTCGCTGTGGGAGACCACATCCAGAGCGTTGACCTCGTTGGCGGTGCGGATGCCCACACCCGGGATGTTGCGCGAGGCCAACAGCAGGTTCTGGCTCTTCTCGGCGACGACGAAGAGCGGCTTCTGCAGGTTCAGCGCCTCGAGCACGCCGGCGACGATCTTCGTCTTGGGCTTCTCGATATTGAACTTGTCGATGAACATGAGCTTCCCGGTATGCGCCTTATCCTTGAATCCCTCGATGACGGCCTTGCGGCGGATCTTCTGGGGGATCGTGTACGAATAGTCGCGGGGCTGAGGTCCGAACGTCGTGCCGCCGTGACGCCAGATCGGCGAGCGGGACGAGCCGTGACGCGCGCGGCCGGTACCCTTCTGCTTCCAGGGCTTCTTGCCGCCGCCGGAGACCGCGCCGCGGTCCTTGGTGGAGGCCGTACCGAGGTGCGACCCCGCCTGATACGCGACGA
The DNA here is from genome assembly GCA_022072175.1 of Candidatus Omnitrophota bacterium. Taxonomy (GTDB): domain Bacteria; phylum Omnitrophota; class Gorgyraeia; order 2-02-FULL-51-18; family 2-02-FULL-51-18; genus JAJVIE01. The sequence continues at coordinate 1,012,741 of JAJVIE010000003.1, forward strand.
CCGCCTGATAGATCACGTCGGTGTTGACGGGACCTTCGGTGAAGATCGGATCGAGCTTCACGGACTGAAGTTTCTTTCCGCTCATGTCGAAAACCTGCGCCGCGGAGCCGTCCACCGCGGGTTTGTGCGATGCGGCCTTCTTCTTGACCAGAGCGCTCTTGGCGGTCTTCTTGGCGGTTCCGGCGGCCTTGGCGGCTTTCTTGGCCTTGACGACCTGGACCGTCGCGCGCTTCTTGGCGGCGAGCTTTCTCTTGGCTGATTTCGCTTTCTTGATCGGCATGAGGGTTCTCTCTTACTTTTTCTTGGTACCGCCGCCGGCGGCCGCCTTCTTGCTGGCCTTGAGCGGATCGAATTTCTCGGCCTTCTTGGGGGCCTGTTTGACCTTCACACCGGCCGGACGCTTCAGCGAACGGCGGATGTACAGCAGTGCGTTGTCGCCGCCGGGAACCGACCCCTTGACGAGGATGAGGTTCTTCTCGACGTCGACCTTGAGCACCTCGAGGTTCTGAACGGTCGTGGTCGCATCGCCGAGATGGCCGGGCATATGATGGCCGGGCCAGCTGCGGGACGGGAACGAGCTGGCGCCCACGGATCCGATGCGACGATGGAACATCGAACCGTGACTGCCCGGACCGCCACCCCAGTGCCAGCGCTTCATACCGCCGGCGAAACCTTTTCCGATGGACTTGCCCTGCACGTCGATCAGGTCGCCCGCTTTGAAAATGTCGACCTTGATCTCCTGGCCGACCTCGTAGTTCTCGGCGTCGGTGAGGCGCACCTCGCGGACCCAGCGCTTGAGGGGCAACTTGGCCTTCTCGAACTGCGTCCGATAAGCCTTGCTCACGCGCTTGGCCTTGACATCGTCGCCGTAGCCGATCTGAGCGGCCTTGTAGCCGTTCTTTTCGGCGGTACGCAGGCCCGTGACCACGCACGGTCCCGCCACGAGCGCGGTGGCCGGGATCTGGCGTCCCTCCGCGTTGATGTACTGCGTCATTCCGATCTTCTTACCGAGTATGGCCTGCATGATCTCCGCCTTGATTATTTGATCTCGACATCCACTCCGGCGGGCAGGTCGAGCTTACGGAGAGCATCGATCGTCTTCGCGGTGGGGTTGAGGATGTCCAAGAGACGCTTGTGCGTCTTCAGAAAGAACTGCTCTCTGGATTTCTTGTCGATGACGGGAGAGCGGTTGACCGTGATCAGCTCGCAGTCCGTCGGAAGCGGGATCGGGCCGGAAACCGAGGCGCCGGTCCTCTTGGCGGTATCCACGATCTCGAGCGCCGACTGGTCGAGCACGCGGTGATCGTAGGCTTTGAGACGGATGCGAATTTTCTGGATGCCGGAGTTTGCCATGGCTACGCGAGGATCTCCGTGATGACGCCGGCGCCGACGGTGCGGCCGCCCTCGCGGATAGCGAAGCGGAGCTCCTTCTCCATGGCGATCGGAGTGATGAGCTCGGCCGTGACGGTGACGGTGTCACCGGGCATGACCATCTCGACGCCCTGAGGCAGCTGGACGACGCCGGTCACGTCGGTGGTCCGGAAGTAGAACTGCGGCTTGTAGCCGTTGAAGAAGGCGGTGTGACGGCCGCCCTCGTCCTTGTTCAGCACGTACACCTCGCCCTTGAACTTGGTGTGCGGGGTGATGGAGCCGGGCTTGGCCAGGACCTGACCTCTCTCGAGGTCGTTCTTGTCCACGCCGCGCAGGAGAAGTCCGACGTTGTCGCCGGCCTGTCCGTCGTCGAGGAGCTTGCGGAACATCTCGATGCCGGTGATGACGGTCTTCTTGGTGGCCTTGATGCCGACGATCTCGACCTCATCGCCGACCTTGCAGGCGCCCCTCTCGATACGGCCGGTACCGACGGTACCGCGGCCGGTGATCGAGAACACGTCCTCGATGGGCATCAGGAAGGGCTTCTCGACCTCTCTCTTGGGGGTGGGCACGTACTCGTCCACCGCCTTCATGAGGTCCAGGATGCACTGGTTGGTCTTGGGGTCCGTCGGGCCGTTCAGGGCGTTGAGCGCCGAACCGCGGATGACGGGGATCTTGTCGCCGGGGAACTGGTACTTGGTCAGGAGTTCACGGACCTCGACCTCGACCAGGTCCAACAGCTCCTTGTCGTCGACGGCGTCGCACTTGTTGAGGAACACCACGATCGCGGGCACGCCGACCTGGCGGGCCAGGAGGATGTGCTCACGGGTCTGGGGCATCGGACCGTCGGCGGCCGACACGACCAGGATCGCGCCGTCCATCTGCGCGGCACCGGTGATCATGTTCTTGATGTAGTCGGCGTGGCCCGGGCAGTCGACGTGGGCGTAGTGGCGGTTGGTCGTCTCGTACTCGACGTGCGAGACGGCGATGGTGATACCGCGCTCACGCTCCTCAGGGGCGTTGTCGATGGTGTCGAACGGGCGCTCTTTGGCCAGACCCTGCTTCGCCAGGACCATCGTGATGGCCGCCGTCAGAGTGGTCTTGCCGTGATCGACGTGGCCGATCGTACCGATGTTGACGTGGGGTTTAGTGCGTTCGAATTTTTCCTTGGACATCGTCGTGCTCCTCGAGGATTACCGTTGCCTGCGCTGCGCGATGGCTTCCGCAGTGTTGTTTTGCTTGATGATCTTTTCGGCGATGGCTTTGGGGACTTCCTCATAGTGCGAGGGCTGCATGACGAAGGTCGCGCGGCCCTGGCTGAGGCTGCGCACGGCCGTCGCGTAACCGAACATCTCGGAGAGCGGGACGAAGCCGCGGATCGCCTTGAGGTTGCCCTTCTGGTTCATGGACTCGATCTTGCATCGGCGAGAACTCAGGTCTCCGATGACGTCGCCCATGAATTCCTCGGGGGTCGTCGTCTCGATGTCCATGATGGGCTCCAGCAGGATGGCGTTGGCGTTGCGCATGCCGTCCTTGAAAGCATAGATACCCGCCATTTTGAAAGCCAGCTCCGAGGAGTCGACGACGTGGAACGACCCGTCGACGAGGTCCACGTGAACGTCCGTGACCGGATAACCGGCCAGAGCTCCGGAGAGGGACGCTTCCATGACGCCGGCCTTGACCGCGGACCAGTATTCGCGGGGAATGGCGCCGCCGACGATCTTGGACTCGAACGTCACGCCGCCGCCCTTTTCGTTGGGACGCATCTGGAACACGACGTGGCCGTATTGACCGCGGCCGCCGGACTGCTGGATGTGCTTACCGACGATCTCGACCGGCTTGGTGATGGTTTCCTTGAAAGCGACCTGGGGCTTGCCGACGTTGGCCTCGACCTTGAACTCGCGCTTCATACGGTCGACGATGATCTCAAGGTGGAGCTCGCCCATGCCGCTGATGATGGTCTCGCCGGTCTCCTGGTCGTAGTGCACGCGGAGCGTCGGGTCCTCTTCGCGGAGGCGGCCGAGCGCCATACCGAGCTTCTCTTGGTCGGCCTTGGTGACCGGCTCGATGGCCATGTCGATGACCGGCTCGGGGAACTGCATGCGTTCGAGGACGATCTGGTTCTTCTCGTCGCAGACCGTGTCACCGGTCTCAGTGCGCTTGAGGCCGACGACGGCGCCGATATCACCGGCGCGGATCTCATCGACGATCTCCTGCTTGTTGGCGTGCATTCGCACGAGCTTGCCGACGCGCTCTTTCTCGCCCTTGGTGGAGTTGTAGATGTAGGTGCCGGAGGTCAGCACGCCGGAGTAGACGCGCACGAAGGTCAGCTTGCCGACGAACGGATCGGTCGCGATCTTGAACGCCAGGCCCGAGAGCGGCTCATCGGGGCTGGGCTTGCGCTCCATCGGCTCATTGGTCTGGGGGTGCACGCCGGGGACCGCCGGGATGTCGATGGGCGAAGGCAGATAATCCACGACACAGTCGAGGATGAGCTGCACGCCCTTGTTCTTGAAGGAAGATCCGCAGATGATACCGACGAACTTGTTGGCGATGATCGCGCGGCGAATGGCGGCCTTGAGCTCGTCGTTGGTGATGGTCTGGCCGTTGATGTACTTCTCCATCAACTGTTCGTCGCCCTCGGAGACCTTCTCGATCAACTCGATGCGCGCGGCGTCGGCCTTGGCCTTCATGTCGGCCGGGATCTCCTGGACCTCGTAGGTCTGACCCAGATCCTCGGCGTGATAGACCTTGGCGTTCATCTCGACGAGGTCGATCTGGCCCTGGAACTTGTCCTCCGCGCCGATCGGCAGCTGAAGGGGCGCGCTGGCCTGTGTCAGGCGCTCACGGATCTGGTCGACGACCATGTAGAAATCCGCGCCGGTGCGGTCCATCTTGTTGACGAAACAAACTCGGGGGACGTGATAACGGTCGGCCTGCCGCCACACGGTCTCGGACTGGGGCTCGACTCCGCCGACCGCGCAGAAGACGAGCACAGCGCCGTCGAGGACCTTGAGCGAACGCTCGACCTCGATGGTGAAATCCACGTGGCCCGGCGTATCGATGAGGTTGAGGCGATGGTCTCTCCAGAAGCAGGTCGTCGCGGCCGAGGTGATGGTGATACCTCTTTCCTGTTCCTGCTCCATCCAGTCCATGGTCGCGGTACCCTCGTGCACTTCGCCCATCCGGTGCACTTTGCCGGTATAGAAGAGCACGCGCTCCGACGTGGTGGTCTTGCCCGCGTCGATGTGTGCGGCGATACCAAAATTGCGGGTTTTGTCGAGGGGGTATACGTTTGCCATGGTTTACCAGCGATAGTGGCTGAAAGCCCTGTTGGCTTCGGCCATCTTGTGGATCTCTTCCTTCTTCTTCACAGAGGTACCCTGTCCGTTATAAGCCTCGAGGATCTCGTCCGCGAGCTTCTGCTGCATCGGTTTGCCCTTGCGGGTCCGGGCCGCGTTGCGCATCCAGCGCATGGCCAACTGAGCGCCACGGTCGCCGCGCACCTCGACAGGGATCTGGTAGGTGGCGCCGCCGACCCGGCGGGACTTCAGTTCGAGCAGAGGACGAACATTATCTATTGCTTTCGTGAGGATTTCAATAGGGTCCGCTTTTTGGGTCTTCTGAGCGACCACGTCCAGCGCGCCGTACACGATCTTCTCGGCGTTCCACTTCTGCCCGTGCTGCATGCAAATGTTGACGAAACGGGTGACGATCTTGTTGTTGAACTTGGGGTCCGGGATGACTTCCCGGCGCTCCGCGCCGCGTCTACGCATTACTTCTTCCCTTTCGCATCGGCCTTGGGCCGCTTGGCGCCGTACTTGCTCCGCGAACGGCGGCGGTCGGCGACCCCCGCGCAATCCAGCGTGCCACGGACGATATGGTAACGGACTCCCGGCAGGTCCTTCACACGGCCGCCACGGACGGTGACGATCGAGTGTTCCTGTAAGTTATGGCCGACGCCGGGGATATAAGCGGTCACCTCGATGCCGTTCGTGAGCCGGACGCGCGCGACCTTACGGAGCGCGGAGTTCGGCTTCTTGGGGGTCTGGGTCTTGACCTGCAGGCAAACCCCGCGCTTCTGGGGGCTCGACAACAGTGCCGGAGACTTCGACTTGGTCTTGACTTGTTCCCGTCCGAGACGGATGAGCTGATTGATGGTCGGCATTACTCGCCCTTATCCTCTGTGATCAATTGGTCAATAACCGACCGTTCCGCCGGTCGGGTCCTCTTAACTTCTTCCTCGACGTGGCGGACGATCTCCGTCCGGCGCTGACCGGCAAAGCCGGTACCGGCCGGAATTAGGTGACCCATGATAACGTTTTCCTTCAGGCCAAGCAAGTAATCTTTTTTGCCTGAAGCCGCCGCATCGGTAAGGACACGGGTGGTCTCCTGGAAGCTCGCCGCCGAGATGAAGCTCTCGGTGCTGAGCGACGCCCGGGTGATGCCCAGGAGCAGGGGCTCGGCCTTGGCGACGCGCTTCTTCTTCTTGTCGACCTCCTCGTTGACCTCCTGCAGCTTGGTACGGTCCACCTGCATACCCACCAAGAGATCGGTGTCACCGCCGTCGATGATGCGGACCTTGCGGAGCATCTGCCGGACGACGACCTCGATGTGCTTGTCGTTGATGGACACACCCTGGAGACGGTAGACCTCCTGGATCTCGTTGACCAGGTACTCCTGGAGCTTGCGCTCACCGGAGATCCGCAGGATGTCCTGCGGCACGATCGGTCCGTCGACCAGGGGCTGGCCGGCGTACACGTAGTCGCCCTTGTAGACGTTGAGGTGCTTACCGTGCGAGATGAGGTACTCTTTCTTCATACCCGTCGGGCTCTTGACGATGACGCGGCGGTGGCCCTTCTTGGACTCTCCGAACTCCACCGTACCGTCGATCTCCGAGATGATCGCGGGATCCTTCGGGCGGCGGGCTTCGAACAGCTCGGCGACGCGCGGCAGACCGCCGGTGATGTCCTTGGTCTTGGACACCTTACGCGGGGTCTTGGCGATCAGGTCTCCAGCGTGCAGCTTGGCTCCGTCCTCGACGACGATATGGGCGCCGGTCGGGATCGGATAGATCGCCAGCACGTCCTTCTTGCTGTCGAGGATGATGATCTGCGGATGCTGCTCACCGCGATGCTCGATGATCACACGCTCGACGTTGCCGGTAGCCGCGTCCAGCTGCTTGTGCATCGTGACTTCCTCGATGATGTCCTCGAACTTCACGGTACCCTCGAGCTCGGTGAAGATCGAAGAGCTATAGGGATCCCACTCGATGAAGGTCTGACCCTTCTGCACCTTGGCTCCATCGGCGAACTTCACGTAACCGCCGTGGGGCACCGCGTGGCGCTCGAGCTCCCGTCCGGACTCATCGTGGATGGAGATCTGTCCGTTACGGTTCAAGATGACCAGGCCGTTCTGCGTCTGTACGGTCTTCAGGCCATGGAACTTGATGAGACCCGTGTTCTTCGTCTTGATGGAGGATTCGGCGACGATCCGGCTGGCGGTTCCTCCGATGTGGAAGGTCCGCATGGTCAGCTGCGTGCCGGGCTCGCCGATCGACTGGGCCGCGATGATACCGACGGCCTCACCGAGCTCGACCAGACGTCCGGTGGCGAGGTTGCGCCCGTAGCACTTGGCGCAGGTACCGCGCTTGGCTTCGCAGGTCAGCACCGAGCGGATCTTGATCTTGTCGATGCCGGCCTCTTCGATGGAGCGGGCCATCTCATCGGTGATCTCCTGCCCCGCCTCGACGATCGCGGTCTCATCACCGATGCCGGCGATGTTGTCGAGGGCCACGCGGCCGATGATCCGCTCGCGTAGCGGCACGACGATCTCATCGCCCTCGATGATCGCCTCGATGTAGATACCCTTGACGGTGCCGCAGTCCTCCTGCGTGATGATCATGTCCTGGGCGACGTCCACCAGACGACGGGTCAGATAGCCCGAGTCGGCGGTCTTCAGAGCGGTATCGGCAAGACCCTTGCGGGCTCCGTGCGTCGAGATGAAGTACTCGAGCATGGTCAGGCCCTCACGGAAGTTGGCCTTGATCGGGCTCTCGATGATCTCGCCCGACGGCTTGGCCATCAGACCGCGCATGCCGGCCAGCTGACGGATCTGCTGCTTGGAACCGCGAGCGCCGGAGTCGGCCATCATGAAGATGGGGTTGAAGCTCTCGAGCTCGGCGAACACGCAGTCCGCCACCTCGTCGGTCGCCTGCGTCCAGATGTCGATGATGTTGTTGTAGCGCTCACCGTCGGTGATGACACCGCGGCGGTACTGCTCTTCGACCTTGCCGACCTTGCCGCCGGCCTGGTCGAGGATCTGCTGCTTCTTGGCGGGGATGCGCAGATCGTCCAGCGAGATGGAGATGCCGGCGAGGGTCGCGTGCTCGAACCCGAGCGCCTTGAGATCGTCCAGCAGCTGGATGGTCCGGTGGTGACCCGTCTTCTTGTAGCAGTCCGCGATGACCGAGTTGAGCTTCGACTTGGTCAGCGTCGCGTTGAAGAACGGCACGCCCTCGGGCAGGGCCAGGTTGAACACGATGCGGCCGATCGTGGTCTCCACGATCCTCTTCTTGGTCGTCTTGCCGTCGGCGGACTTCTCCTCGCCGAGCGCGACCTTCACTTTGGCGTGGAGTTCGACCTGCTTGTCGGCATAGGCGACGAGCGCCTCATCGGTGTTCGCGAAGGTCAAGCCCTCTCCCTTGGCGCCCGGCTTCTCCTTGGACAGGTAGTAGCAGCCGAGGACGATATCCTGGGTCGGGGTAGCGATCGGGCGGCCGTCTGCGGGCGAGAAGATGTTGTTGACCGACATGAGCAGGATCCGGCACTCGATCTGCGCTTCGAGGGACAGCGGCACGTGCACGGCCATCTGGTCACCGTCGAAGTCCGCGTTGAAAGCGGTACAGACGAGAGGATGGATGCGGATGGCCTTACCCTCGATGAGCACGGGCTCGAAAGCCTGGATACCCAGACGGTGCAGGGTCGGGGCGCGGTTGAGCATGACCGGATGGTTCTTGATCACCTCTTCGAGGATGTCCCACACCTCGAGGCGCTCCTTCTCGACCATGCGCTTGGCGCTCTTGATCGTGTGGACGAAGCCGCGCTCGCGGAGCTTCTTGATGATGAACGGCTCGAAGAGCTCGAGCGCCATCTTCTTGGGAAGACCGCACTGGTGCAGCTTGAGCTCGGGTCCGACGACGATGACCGAACGGCCCGAGTAATCGACGCGCTTACCGAGCAGGTTCTGGCGGAAGCGGCCCTGCTTGCCCTTGAGCATGTCGCTGAGGGACTTGAGGGGACGATTGCCGGAACCGAGCACGGGACGGCCGTGACGACCGTTGTCGAACAGAGCGTCCACCGCTTCCTGGAGCATGCGCTTTTCGTTGCGCACGATGACCTCGGGGGCGCGGAGCTCGAGCAGCTTCTTGAGGCGGTTGTTGCGGTTGATGACACGGCGGTACAGATCGTTGAGGTCCGACGTGGCGAAACGGCCGCCGTCCAGGGGCACCAGCGGACGCAGGTCCGGCGGGATGACCGGGACGGTGTCGAGGATCATCCACTCCGGGAGATTGCCCGAGCTGCGGAACGACTCGACGATCCTCAGGTTCTTGATGATCTTCTTCTGGGTGGCCTCGCTCTTGGCCTCCTTGAGGTCCTCGTGCAGCTTGTGGTACAGCTTCTCGATGTCCACCTCGCGCAGGAGCTCGCGCACGGCCTCGGCGCCCATCTTGGCGACGAACTTGCTGCCGTAGTTCTCGATCATCGCCTGGTACTTGTCCTCGGAGAGCAGGTCGCCCTTCTTGAGCGGCGTGTCACCGGGCTCGATGACGATGTATTCCTCATAATAGATGATGCGCTCGAGCTCGCGCAGATTGAGCTCGAGGAGCGCGCCGATGCGGGACGGCACGGCCTTGAAGAACCAGATGTGGGTCACCGGAGCCGCCAGCTCGATGTGGCCCATACGCTCACGGCGCACCTTGGAGAGCGTGACCTCGACGCCGCAACGGTCGCAGATGATGCCCTTGTGCTTGATGCGCTTGTACTTGCCGCAGTTGCACTCCCAGTCGCGGGTGGGCCCGAAGATCTTCTCGCAGAACAAGCCGTCCTTCTCGGGCTTGAACGTGCGGTAGTTGATCGTCTCGGGCTTCCTCACCTCGCCCTTGGACCACGAACGGACGACGTCCGAGGAGGCGATCCGGATCGAGATGTAGTCGAACGAAGGCGGAACGTATTCGGCGATACCCGCGGCGCTTCCGTTATTCACTCTCCACCTCTTTGTTTTCTTCGGCTTTCTTCTCGGTGCGGATGTCGAGCGCCAGCGACTGGAGCTCCTTCACCAGAACGTTGAACGACTCCGGAGTGTCGGCCTGCAGGGAGTTCTCGCCCTTCACGATCGACTCGTACATCCGGGTGCGGCCCTGGACGTCGTCGCTCTTGACGGTCAAGAGCTCCTGCAGCGTGTACGCCGCGCCGTAGGCCTCCAGCGCCCACACTTCCATCTCACCGAAGCGCTGACCGCCGAACTGCGCCTTACCGCCCAGCGGCTGCTGGGTGACGAGCGAGTAGGGTCCGATCGAACGCGCGTGGATCTTGTCGTCGACCAGGTGGGCGAGCTTGAGCATGTAGATGTAGCCCACGGTCACCAGCTGATCGAACTTCTCTCCGGAACGCCCGTCGCGCAGACGGACCTTGCCGTGGCCGGGGAGCCCGGCCTCTTTCATCTTCTTCTTGATCTCCTCTTCGCTGGCGCCGTCGAACACGGGCGTGGCGATCTTGAGACCGAGCAGCTTGGCCGCCCAGCCCAAGTGGGTCTCCAGGATCTGCCCCACGTTCATACGCGAAGGCACGCCGAGCGGGTTGAGGATGATGTCGACCGGCGTTCCGTCCTCGAGGAACGGCATGTCCTCGGCGGGCAGGACCTTGGCGACGATACCCTTGTTCCCGTGACGGCCGGCCATCTTGTCTCCGACGGAGATCTTGCGCTTGTGGGCCACGAGGACCTTCACGCGCTTGAGCACTCCCGGCGGGAGCTCGTCACCGCGCTTGATCTTGTCGATCTCGCGGTCCTCTTCGTAACGGATCTCGTTGATCTGGTCGTCGAGCAGGCGGCAGACACGCTTGACCTGGTCCTCGCCCTCCTCGTCGTCCTCGATCTTGATGGTCTCGGTGTCCGCGTTGCCGAGCTTGGCCAGATCGGACTTCTTGACGGCCTTGCCCTTGGCGACGATGACCTCTCCGGACTCCGTGTCCATCAGGTTGGCCGCCAGCTTCTTGCCCTCGAGCAGCGACGCGAGCTTGTGGGCCTTTTCCTTCAGGAGGTCGGCGAGCTGTTCGTCATAGACCTTCTTGATGGCCTCGATCTCGCGCAGTTCCTTGGACTTGGCTTCCTTGGTCTTCGGTTCCTGACCCTTGCGGGAGAAGACCTTGGTCTCGATGATCACGCCCTCGACGCCGGGAGGCACCGTCAGCGAGGCGTCACGCACGTCGCCGGCCTTTTCGCCGAAGATCGCGCGCAGGAGCTTCTCCTCAGGGGAGAGCTCGGTCTCGGACTTGGGGGTCACCTTGCCGACGAGGATGTCGCCGGGACCGACCTCGGCGCCGATGCGCACGATGCCGTCCTCGCCGAGGTCCTTGAGGGCCTCTTCGCCGACGTTGGGGATGTCGCGGGTGATCTCTTCCTTGCCCAGACGCGTATCACGCGATTCGATCTCGAACTCCTCGATGTGGACCGACGTGTAGACGTCGTCCTGCACGAGACGCTCGTTAAGGATGATCGCGTCCTCGAAGTTGTAACCGCGCCAGGGCATGAAAGCGACCAGGACGTTCTTGCCGAGAGCCAGCTCGCCCTGTTGAGTGGCGGCGCCGTCGGCGATGACCTGGCCTTTCTTGACCTTGTCACCGACCTTGACCAGCGGACGCTGGTTGATGGCGGTGCTCGCGTTGGAGCGCTTGAACTTCCTCAGCGGATAGTGTTCGCCGGAGATCACGATCTCGTCGGACTGGACCGCGGTGACCTTACCCTCTTCACGCGCGATGACCACGGCGCCGGAGTCGATGGCGGCGCGGTTCTCGAGGCCGGTACCCACCAGCGGGGACTCGGGCACGAGCAGCGGGACGGCCTGGCGCTGCATGTTGGAACCCATCAGCGCGCGGTTGGCGTCGTCGTGCTCGAGGAACGGGATCAGTCCGGCCGCGACGCTGACCAGCTGCTGCGGCGAGACGTCCATGTAATCGATCTCCTTGGGCGCCAGATGCGGGAAATCACCGCGATGCCGGCAAATGACCTTGGAGTCGAGGAAGTTGCCCCGCTCGTCCACGCGGGCGTTGGCCTGCGCGATCTTGAAGCGGTCCTCGATGTCGGCGGACAGGTACTCGAGCTTGTCCGTGACGCGGCCGTTCTCGACCTTGCGGTACGGGGTCTCGATGAAGCCGTAGTCGTTGATGCGGGCGTGCGTCGCCAGAGAGGCGATCAGACCGATGTTCGGACCCTCAGGGGTCTCGATCGGGCAGATGCGTCCATAGTGGGAGTGATGCACGTCGCGGACCTCGAAGCCGGCTCTCTCGCGGGAAAGACCGCCGGGTCCCAGGGCGCTCATGCGGCGCTTGTGCGTCATTTCCGCCAGGGGGTTGGTCTGGTCCATGAACTGCGACAGCTGGCTGCGGCCGAAGAAGTCCCGGATCACGCTCGAGATCAACTTCGAGTTGATGAGGTTGTGCGGCATCATGTTCTCGAGGTCGTACAGACCCATGCGCTCCTTCACGGAACGCTCCAACCGGGCCAGGCCGATGCGGAACTGGGCCTGCAGGAGCTCGCTCACCGTACGCACACGGCGGTTGCCCAAGTGGTCGATGTCGTCGGTCTCACCGTCGCCGTTCTTGATGGCGATCAGGCGCTTCACGACGGCCACGAGGGTCTCGCCGTTGAGCAGGCGCTCGTCCTTCTTGTCGTTGAGGTCGAGCTTGCGGTTGATGACGAAGCGCCCGACGCCGCCCAGATCGTAACGGCGGACGTCGAAGAACATCTTCTCCACCATGCCCTTGGCGCTCTCGACGGTCGGAGGGTCGCCGGGACGAAGCTTGCGGTAGATGTCGATGTAGGCGTCGTTGACGGACTTGGTGTGGTCACGCTTGAGCGTCGAGAGGATCTCGGGTGACTGCGTACGCGTGATCTTGATGGTGCGCACACCGGCCGAGGTCAGCTTGTGCAGCGCCTCTTTGGTCAGCGTGGCGCCCTCTTCGGCCAGGACCTCTTTCGTATCGGGATCGGAGACGGATTCGGCGAGAGTGTGCCCGATCAGGTTCTTAGGGTTGTAGCGGTTGATGTTGTCGATACGGTCGACTCCGCAGAACGCGCGGATGATGTCCTCGTCGCTCTCGAAGCCGAAGATGCGCAGCAAGGTCGTCGCCAGCAGCTTCTTCTTGCGGTCGATATAGGCGTACAGCGTGTCGGTGATGTCGAACTCGAACTCCAACCACACGCCGCGGTGCGGGATGACGCGCGCGGAGAAAAGCGTCTTCCCGTTGGGGTGGAGGTTGCGCTCGAACGAGACGCCGGGGGACCTGTGGAGCTGACTGACGATCACGCGCTCATCACCGTTGATGACGAACGTACCCGTGTCCGTCATCAGCGGCATGTCGCCGACGTAGATCTCCTGCTCTTTGGTGTCCTTGGGGCTCTTGAGCCGCACCTTGATCTTGAGGGGGACGGCATAGGTCATGCTCTTGCGTTGACACTCTTCGAGAGTGTACTTCGGTTTGCCCAGAGAGTACGAGACGTACTCGAGCTTGTGGTTCCCGTCATAGCTCTCGATCGGGAAGACCTCGGTCAGCACTTCCTGCAGACCGATATTCTTCCTCTTCGTTTTGGGAACGTCGATCTGGAGGAAATCCTTGTACGAACGCGTCTGGATCTCCAACAGATGCGGGAGCTCGCTGATCTCCGCGATCTTACCGAAGTTGTAACGCTTGGTCATAAGCTTATGCAGCCCCTGCCGTGAAGTGCGGGTTGACGTTGACTTGCAGTTACGCCGTCGTCAGCGTTACTTGAGCTCGACCTGGGCGCCTGCCGCCTCGAGGGCCTTCTTGATGGTCTCCGCTTCCTTGGTCGGGACGTTGTCCTTGACCGGCTTGGGGGCCGCGTCAACGAGGTCCTTGGCTTCCTTCAGACCGAGGTTGGTGACCGCGCGGATCTCCTTGATGACCTGGATCTTGTTCGCACCGGCATTGGTGAGAACGATCGTGAACGAGTCCTTCGCCTCAGCGGCAGGAGCGGCCGCGCCGGCGCCGGCGGGACCGGCCGCGACCATCATGGGCGCAGCGGCGGAGACGCCGAACTTGTCCTCGAGAGCCTTCACGAGCTCATTGAGCTCGAGCACGCTCATGGTTTCGATCGAAGTGATGATATCCTGAAGCTTCGCGCTGGGCGCGCTCTTCGTAGCAACCGCTTCCGTCATTTTCTTTTCCTCGCTTTGTTCTTTTTATCCGGCCCGTGGAGCTCGCCGCTCCAAGGCCTGTTGTTGTACCCGACCGATCGGGCCGGACCCTACTTGCCGCCCCCCGGAACCCTGGCCGGAGGCCGGTATCTCTCCTTACGCGCCGCCCTTCTTCTTGGCGATCGCGTCAAGAACCGTAACAGCCTGCCGCAGCGTGCCGGACAGGACCCCGACGAACTTGCTGACGGGGGTCTGAATACCGCCGACGACCCTGGCCAGCAGCACCTCTCTGGAGGGCAACGCCGCCAGGACCTTGATCTGGTCCGCGCCGATGACCTTGCCGTTGAGAAAACCGCCCTGGATCTTGATCGCCTCGTTGTCCTTGGCGAACTCGGTGAGGACCTTCGACGGCGCGACCGGGTCGGCACCGTTGAAGACCACCGAGCAGGCGCCGGTCAGCTGTGCGGCCACCTCGGGCAGCCCGTGCTTTTCGAACGCCTTCTGTCCGAGGGTGTTCTTGAACACCATGTAGCTCGAACCGCTCTTGCGAAGCTTGTCGCGCAGTTTGTCCGCGGTCGACGCGGGCAACTTGCCGCCGTGCTGCACGACGATGAACGACTCGTGCGAATCGATCTCTTTCTTGATCTGCTTGATGATCAGGTCTTTGGCAACCCTGCTCAATCCTGTGGTCTTCATGGCCGCATTCCTCTCGTGTCGGGGCCTTAGTCGGCCGCCTCGGTCTCTTTGGCGAACTTGGTGATATCGAGACGGACCCCGGGGCCCATCGTGCAGGACAGGTGCGCGCTCTTGAGATAGATGCCCTTCATGGTCTTGGGCTTGGCCTTGACCAGAGCCTCCATGAAGACCTGGGCGTTCTCGACGAGCTTGTCGTCGGCGAACGAGAGCTTGCCCACCAGCGTGTTGACGTTGGCGAACTTGTCCATCTTGAACTCGATACGTCCCGACTTGACCTCGTTGACGGCCTTGGCCGGGTTGTCCGTGACCGTGCCGGCCTTGGGCGACGGCATGAGACCGCGCGGACCGAGGACCTTACCGAGCTTACCGACCTCTCTCATCATGGAAGGAGTGGCGATGGCGACGTCGAAATCCATCCAGCCGCCCATCACCTTCTCGATGAGGTCGTCACCGCCGACGACATCGGCTCCGGCCTCCTTGGCGGCGCGGGCACCCTCGTCCTTGCAGAAGACGATCACGCGCAGGGTCTTACCCTGGCCGTGGGGGAGCACCGCGGTGCCGCGGACCATCTGGTCGTTGGCCTGGAGGTCGACGCCGAGCTTGCACTGCACCTCGACGGACTGGTCGAACTTGGTCTTGGGAGCCTGCTTGAGCACGCCGACGGCCTCACGGAGACCGTAGATCTTGCTCCGGTCGGTCATCTGCAGGATCGCGCGCTGACGTTTGGTCGATTTGAGTTTAGGCATGGTTTAACCCTCGATCTCGATGCCCATGCTCTGGGCGGTGCCCTTGATGATCTTCATCGCCCCGGCCGGGTCCTTGGCGTTGAGGTCCTTGGACTTCTCCTGGGCGATCTGGCGCACCTGGTCGGCGGTAAGCTTGCCGACCTTGTTCTTGTTGGGTTCACCGGAACCCTTGGCCAGACCCGCGGCGCGCTTGATGAGCACGGCGGTCGGAGGGGTCTTGATGATGAAATCGAAGGAGCGATCCTCATAGACGGTGATGATCGCCGGGAGCGTGAGGCCTTCACGGCCCTTGGTCCGCTCGTTGAACTGCTTGCAGAACTCCATGATGTTCACGCCGTGCTGACCCAGAGCGGGGCCTACGGGCGGAGCGGGGTTGGCCGCTCCTGCGGGGCAGTACAACTTGATGGTGGTCTTGACTTTCTTGGCCATGCTTAAGTGACTCCCTCTTTAATAGCAACTGCCGCGCGTCGGTGACGACGGCCGAGGTGCTAGCGTCAGATCTTCTCGACTTGCCAGTATTCGAGCTCGACGGGTGTGGTGCGTCCGAAGATCGCGACCAGCACCTTGAGCTTGCCCTTGTTCGGATTGACCTCTTCGATGGTCCCGTTGAAATTGACGAACGGGCCTTCCTTCACTCGGACACTTTCACCCTTGTCGTAGATCACCTTGGGCGTGGGCTTCTCTTTCTTCTCCTCGGCCTGGCGGATGATGCTCGACACCTCGCTGTCCTTGAGCGGGAGCGGCTTCTTGCCCGAACCGATGAACCCGGTCACGCCCGGGGTGTTCTTGACCAGGTACCAGGTGTCGTCGGTCAACTCCATCTCGACGAGCACGTACCCGGGGAAAAATTTGCGCGTGGAGATCTTCTTCTTGCCGGCCTTGACCTCCGAGACCTTCTCGGTCGGGATCAGCACCTGCGCGATCCTCTCCTGCTGACCGAACTGCTGGGCGCGGCTCTCCAGCGTCACCTTGACGCGCTCTTCGTGGCCGGTCTGCGTATGGATCACGTACCAGTTCTTGGTCATCAGCCTCTACCTCAGGATCAGTGAAAGCAGGTTGGAGAATACGAAATCGCAGACGCCGATGAACGTCGACAGGATCAGCATCGTCGTGAGCACCACGGACGTCGAGCCGATGAGCTCCTGGCGCGTCGGCCACGTGACCTTCTGCATCTCCGCGCGCACTTCCGACATGAACTTTTGGACTTTGACGACCATGTTTTCCTTCCCTCAATCCCAGGCCAGGAGGGACTCGAACCCCCAACAGGCGGTTTTGGAGACCGCTGCTCTACCAATTGGAGCTACTGGCCTAAAGAACCTTGGACTTTTAATGAGCCGTATAAAAACGAAAAAAACCCCTCTCCCGGATTTGTCCTCCGGTGAGTTGATCTTCTCGGGATTACAGAGACGCTATTTGCGCTCTTTGTGCGCCGTGTGCTTGCGGCAGAACGGGCAGAACTTCTTCAGCTCCATCCTCTCGGGATGGGCCTTCTTGTTCTTCGTCGACGTATAGTTGCGACGACGACAGTCCAAACACTCGAATTCGACGAATTCTCTCACGATCTAGCCCCTTTGCCGTAAAAACACAAAATCAGCCAAAGAGTATACCTACGGGTATACCCTTTGGCAAGTTCTTTTTTGGAACCTGGTTTTAGGCCAGGATCTCCGTGATGACGCCGGCGCCGACGGTGCGGCCGCCCTCGCGGATAGCGAAGCGGAGCTCCTTCTCCATGGCGATCGGAGTGATGAGCTCGGCCGTGACGGTGACGGTGTCACCGGGCATGACCATCTCGACGCCCTGAGGCAGCTGGACGACGCCGGTCACGTCGGTGGTCCGGAAGTAGAACTGCGGCTTGTAGCCGTTGAAGAAGGCGGTGTGACGGCCGCCCTCGTCCTTGTTCAGCACGTACACCTCGCCCTTGAACTTGGTGTGCGGGGTGATGGAGCCGGGCTTGGCCAGGACCTGACCTCTCTCGAGGTCGTTCTTGTCCACGCCGCGCAGGAGAAGTCCGACGTTGTCGCCGGCCTGTCCGTCGTCGAGGAGCTTGCGGAACATCTCGATGCCGGTGATGACGGTCTTCTTGGTGGCCTTGATGCCGACGATCTCGACCTCATCGCCGACCTTGCAGGCGCCCCTCTCGATACGGCCGGTACCGACGGTACCGCGGCCGGTGATCGAGAACACGTCCTCGATGGGCATCAGGAAGGGCTTCTCGACCTCTCTCTTGGGGGTGGGCACGTACTCGTCCACCGCCTTCATGAGGTCCAGGATGCACTGGTTGGTCTTGGGGTCCGTCGGGCCGTTCAGGGCGTTGAGCGCCGAACCGCGGATGACGGGGATCTTGTCGCCGGGGAACTGGTACTTGGTCAGGAGTTCACGGACCTCGACCTCGACCAGGTCCAACAGCTCCTTGTCGTCGACGGCGTCGCACTTGTTGAGGAACACCACGATCGCGGGCACGCCGACCTGGCGGGCCAGGAGGATGTGCTCACGGGTCTGGGGCATCGGACCGTCGGCGGCCGACACGACCAGGATCGCGCCGTCCATCTGCGCGGCACCGGTGATCATGTTCTTGATGTAGTCGGCGTGGCCCGGGCAGTCGACGTGGGCGTAGTGGCGGTTGGTCGTCTCGTACTCGACGTGCGAGACGGCGATGGTGATACCGCGCTCACGCTCCTCAGGGGCGTTGTCGATGGTGTCGAACGGGCGCTCTTTGGCCAGACCCTGCTTCGCCAGGACCATCGTGATGGCCGCCGTCAGAGTGGTCTTGCCGTGATCGACGTGGCCGATCGTACCGATGTTGACGTGGGGTTTAGTGCGTTCGAATTTTTCCTTGGACATATCCTCGCTCCGTTGACAGTTGTATTAGTCCGTACTCTCCGCACAAACTGGAGCTGCAGACCGGAATTGAACCGGTGACCTCGTGCTTACCATGCACGTGCTCTACCTACTGAGCTACTGCAGCGAGCGCGACTCCTGCGACTCCGGTGTGATCCGGGCGCCCTTCTGCAAGCGTTTCTGAATTATATGCCCATCCTCAGCACTGTCAAGCATTTTCAAGACTATGCAGCTTTATACAGGTCCTAAAACGGCACTCGCACCCACACCGTCACCGCGGCAAGTGCCGCGCATGCCCACAGATATGCGGGTTTGTCGCGCCGCAGCCATCCGCGCGAGGGATCGGGCCTCCTATTGACGAGCGCATGAGCCAATCTCAGCCGCGCCACGACCGTAAAGTGTACTCCGATACCCAGTATCAACAGCATCGTGCCCGGATTGTCGGCCAGGAATCCCAGCGCGATGAGCACGATACGCTCCCCTCTTTCCCAATATCCGGTCCGGCAGGACGGCACCACACACTCCACGCGCGCCCGCACGTAGCTGACGGCAAAAGACCCCAGGATCGCGCTCAGCCCGAGCAGGGCCATCGGCGAACGCCCGGTCGTCGCGCAGTAGATCGTCAGTCCGCCGAGCACCAGACCGTCACCGTAACGGTCCAGCGAGGAGTCGAGGATCCCGCCGAACGGCGTCACGCGACCCGACGCGCGGGCGATCGCCCCGTCCATCAGATCGAAGAACCCCGAGGCCAGGAGCAGCCACCCCGCCAGCTGAAAACGGCCCTCGATCACGGTCGCGCCGGAAGCGGCGGCCAACGCCAGACCGATGGCTGTGGCCATGTTGGCGCTCAGACCGCAGCGGCGCAGGAGCTCCGCGGCGGCTTCCTTGATCTTCGTGAGTGTCAGCAGACGTTTGTGTGTCATGGGAAGTGCCGGACGACCGAGCGCACAGGAAGGGATCCCCAACTGAAGCGAGCGCTCTCTTCGATTCCCTTCCGACATCCGCTCAAACTGGAGCGGGAGAAGGGATCGCCGCCTTGCGTCGCGTCCGGTGGACGCTCGCTCCAGGTCGGGCACTCGCGCGCCTGTCGCGCCAGAGGGCGCTTTTCGCTTCGCGCGGCGCGCTCTCTTCGATTCCCTTCCGACATCCGCTCAAACTGGAGCGGGAGAAGGGATCGCCGCCTTGCGCTCGCGTCCGGTGGACGCTCGCTCCAGGTCGGGCACTCGCGCGCCTGTCGCGCCAGAGGGCGCTTTTCGCTTCGCGCGGCGCGCTCTCTTCGATTCCCTTCCGACATCCGCTCAAACTGGAGCGGGAGAAGGGAATCGAACCCTCGTGAGCAGCTTGGAAGGCTGCCGTTCTACCATTGAACTACTCCCGCGTGGCGACTAATTTAACAGAATCGGGAGGAGCGTACAAGAATCGGGACTCGGGTCTCGGGGATCGGTGAAAAACGGACGCTGTCCGGAGGGGAGGTGTTAGCTCGTCGTCGTTGCGTGGACTAACGCCTCCCCGAGGGACGGCGTCCGGTCAGCGTTCTTCACGGTCCCCTCGACCTTCAGCCGATTGCGGATGATGCCGGGGTCCAGCAAGAGCTTCCGCACACGCGCGGGTGAGTATCGCGCGATCCTGACCGGATCGAATCCATCGAAAGCCCTGCGGAAATTCTCTCTGCGGTGCAGGATGGTCCGCCAACTGAGTCCCGCCTGGAACGCGTCGAGCACCAAAAACTCGAAATGCTTACGGTCATCATGGACCGGCACGCCCCACTCCGTGTCATGGTAAGCGTCCATCAACGGATCATCACCAGAGGGCCAGCAGGTGCGGGTGGGCGTAGTGAGTTGCGGCATGTATGGGCTCCTGGGTGTCGGGATTCGGGGTTCGGGGTTCGGGGTTCGGGGTTCGGGGTTCGGGGTTCGGGGTTCGGGGTTCGGGGTTCGGGGCTCGGGGTTCGGGGCTCGGGGCTCGGGGCTCAGAGAAAAACGGACGACAGCCAAGAAGGGGTGTTGCCTTGCCGCTATGGGTGGCCCAGTATGTCCCAGACCAACGGCATACGACTGATGGCCGGAGAGGAAGGAGGGCTCTGGGTAGTAATTGGTGAGAAATCGCGTATGGCAGAAATTTAGAAGCTACACAGGTCGCTGTCTAGCTTCATATCTTTAAAATGACTAAAAATCATATCGTAAAACTGCAAATCCATTCTTTCGCTTTCCCTGGAAGCGTCCTGCATGATGGCGGACTTCTCTCTATCATCACTTGCATCAAGCAACTTACGACCCATCACTTCATACGGATCGGGCTGCGAATCTAGCCAAAACTGATATATCGGAAGCTTGCTCCTCAAGGCGGCAATCTCCCCTTTAGTTGCGCTCAATCTAAACAACTCCCTGTCTCTGTAATAAATAATATGGCGATATGAATGCAATTCCATATGACTAAGAGCAAATTCAATCAACCGGCTCTTGGCTCTGACTAGCACCCCTCGCTTGTTATACCCCTCGTCCCATTGATCAGCGTTAGAATATGGTTCTTTGATTTCTAAAGACTGCGCATTGGCATCGTAATAAAAAGTGCACCTGTGCTCGATAGGCACGCCGTCCTTGTCGTATGAAGCTGCAATTATCGAAATTTTTTGCTCGATATTAGCATATGCACCATCGGTGAGACTCACAATCACAAGGAGTAAAAGTATCAACAACTTCATCGTCGCCACCCGCCCCCAATTGACAAAGTTAGAAGCACCCGATAAGTTAATCGGCTTCCACTACCGGACCAAGTCCGCCTACCGGACCCGGTCCCTCGGAGAGGCGTTGAGGCCAAGAAACACTGCATCAACACCTCCCCTCCGGACCAGGTCCGCCATTTCCGAACCCCGATCCCCGAGACCCGAGTCCCGACCCACGCCTTGGCTAGGATTCGCCGCCCTCCGCCGACTGTGTCCCGGCGACTCCGTCGCCGCGGCACAGCCGGCTCCGGGTCGGGCATTCGCCACGGCGTTGGTTAGCCGACGCTCCCGTGGGTCGCGTCGGCACTTCATTTCGGGCGCCGTGGCTCTCTTCGAATCCTAGCCTGCCCATGCCATCTATATCGCAACAAAAAGACCACCAAAACCCTCGTAAGAGAGCTCTGGTGGTCTTTTTGTTGCGAGATGGTGGGCAGGCTAGGATTCGAACCTAGGAAGGCAAAGCCAGCAGATTTACAGTCTGCCCCAGTTGGCCACTTTGGTACCTGCCCATAGACTTGCGTTGTCAAAGACGAGCTGGCGGCCAGAATCGAACTGGCGACCTGCCGCTTACAAGGCGGCTGCTCTACCAACTGAGCTACGCCAGCGGTCCGTTCGGTTCACCCGGCCTTGAAGGCCCCGGGCAAACAGCGGATCAGATCCCCTGCGGTGATACCCAAGAGACCTTTCTGACGGACGGCCAGGTCCCCGGCTCGTCCGTGCAGGCGCGCGCCCCAGACGGCCGCCTCGTAGAGGCCGAGCCCCTGGGCGGCCAGGCCCGCGATCAGTCCGGTGAGCACGTCACCGGAGCCGCCTTTGGCCATACCGGCATTGCCGGTGGTGTTCACGTACACCCGCGCACCGTCGGTGACGACCGTGCGATGGCCTTTCAATACCAAGACGAGATGATAAAGCTTCGCCAGCCGTTTGGCAAGCGCAACCCTCCCGGCATCCCCTTCCGGGACGCGCACACCGAACAGCCGCTCGCACTCGCGGCGGTGCGGGGTCACGCACAACGGAGCCTGGCGCGCGGCCAGTTGACGCGCGGAGCCGGCGTAGACATTGAGCCCGTCGGCATCGAGCACCACAGGGACGCTCAGCCCTCTCAAGATCCGGCGGCACAACGCCGCGGTGCCGGCGGTTACGGACAATCCGGGACCGATCGCCGCGACATTGACGCGGCGTCGCCGAGCGTACGACACCAGACGCCCGGAGGATCCGGCGGTGAGCGCGCCGGAGCGGCTTTCCGCCAGAGGCAGTTTGAGGGATTCCGGCAGGCGAGCGGTCAGCGCCGCTTCGAGCGAAGCCGGGATGGCCGTTGTGACGAGTCCGGCGCCGGCCCTCAGGGCGGCCTCTGAGGCCAGGAGCGCCGCTCCGCCCATCCCGCGACTGCCAGCCACGATCAGGACATGGCCGTAACGGCTCTTATCGGAGCGGGGGTCGCGGTGCGCCAGACGCAGACGCCCGGGACGATAGAGACTCATCCTCAGCGGCCGGTCCGGGTCTTGCGCTTGGAGCGGCCGTACACGAGCATCGCGCTGGCCACCGCATAACGATGCGTGTGCGACAGCGAGATCACCGCGTCGCGGATGCCCTTGCGGCGCAACAGTGAGCGCGCGGGGCCGTACCAGACCACGTAGGGTTTTCCGGTCGGTTCATTGCGCACCTCGACGTTGGTCCAGCCCACGAACTCATCGGTCTCCTCGCCGAGCGCTTTGAAGATCGCCTCCTTGGCCGCGAAGCGCGCCGCCAGGTGCTGTTCGGGATAGCGCTTGGACCGGGCGTAGGCCAGCTCGTAGGGGGTGTAGATCTTCTCGAGGAACCGCTTGCCCCACCGCCCCGAGACCTTCTTGAGACGGCTGATCTCGACGATGTCGATACCGATGGCTCCGGGACGAGGCACGGCTCAGGCCCTCGAAGCGCGGCGGATGAGCGCGCGCATGTCCGTGACGGCCGCTCGCAGACCGGTCTTGAGCGAACGGGCGACGATCGAATAGCCGATATTGAGCTCCCCCATCCCCGGGATGGCCGCGACCGGACCGACATTGACGTAGTCCAGACCGTGGCCCGCATGGACGGCCAGACCCAACCCCAGTCCCAAGCGCGTGGCGGAACGCAGGCGGGCCAGCTCCCTGCGGCGGCCTTGGGCCGTACGGGCATTGGCATAGTCACCGGTGTGCAGTTCGATCGCGTGGGCTCCCAGCCGCCGGGCCCAGCGGACCTGAAGGGGCGTCGGGTCGATGAACAGGCTGACCTCGATACGCCGGCGGCGGCAGTCGCTGATCAGACGGCGCAGGACAGCGGTCTTGCGGGTCAGATCAAGGCCGCCCTCGGTGGTGCGTTCCTGGCGGCGCTCGGGCACGAGCGTGACCTGATCGGGACGCAGTCTCAAAGCCGTACGCACGACCGATGGGGCGATGGACATCTCCATATTGATACGCCCGCGCACCCGGCGGCGGAGCGCGAAGAGGTCCTGGTCCTGGATATGCCTCCGGTCCTCGCGCAGGTGCATCACGATGGAGACAGCGCCCGCGGACAGGGCTGTCCGGGCGGCCTCCACGGGATCCGGATAGACGTCGCCGGGACGCGCCCTGCCCCCTTTGGGCAGGCGGGCCTGGCGGAGCGTGGCGATGTGGTCGACGTTGACGCCCAGCTCAGCCATCGGTGAGCGGGTCGACCTTCTCGATCGGGATGACGACCTCGATCGGGTAGGGCTCTCCGGACAGATGCATGCCCGCCACGCGGTCGAGCGGTACCGTGCGACGCACGGTCTGCGTGGCCTCGCTGACGTCCAGGAGCGCCGTCTCGACGGTGGATGCGGCTTCGAGCATCGCCTCAGGACCGATCACGATGATCTCGGTCGGACGGGTGGAGATCTCCTTGTCGAGGATGCGGTAGCCCTTGGGCGTCGAGGAGACCAGGCGAAGTTTGACGGGAAGCTTCTTGGCGACGGGTTTGATGAGCTTGTACGAGGGGTCGGTGGCCTCCGTGGTACGCACCACCTCATTGTGCGCGAAGAAGTACGTGATCACCGCCACGACCAGGGACAGGAGCGCGATGGTCAGCTTGGTGCGTCCTTTGCGCATCAGGAGGACCTCCGGCCGAAGAGGATCCGGCGACGTTTGCGCTCCTCGGGGAGCGGCTGAAAGACCTCGGTCAGGGCCTGCAGGAGTTCGTCCTCGCTCACCGGAGTGCGCACCTTGCCGTTGGAGAAGATCGTGATCGACCCGGTCTCCTCGGACACCGCGATCACGAGCGCGTCAGCCTCCTCCGAGAGCCCCAGCGCGGCGCGGTGACGGGTACCCATGGACTTGGGGAGCTTGGTGGTGTTCTGGGACAGCGGGAACAGGCAGCCGACGGCGATGATGCGGTTGCCCTGCAGGATGGCGCCGCCATCATGGAAAGGCGCCTGCGGCAGGAAGATCGCCGTCAACAGCTCGCTCGAGACGGCCGCGTCGAGGTGGATGCCGCCTTCCGCGAAGGGCTTGAGGCTCACCTCGCGCTCGATGGCGATCAACGCGCCGATCTTGCGCTCCGCCAGGCCCACGGCCGCGCGGGTGATGTCGTGGATGATCTTCTCCTCCTTGACGAAGAGCTTGAAGACCGGATTCTGTCCGATGCGAGTGAGGCCCCGCCGCAGTTCCGGCTGGAAAAGAATGAGGAACCCGAGCACCGAGATCTCGAACAATCGCGAGAGGATCCAGCGGATCGTGTCGAGCTGGAGCGTCTGCGCGATGAGGAAGAAGACCGCCAGGAAAATGATGCCCTTGACCGCCTGCATCATCCCGCTGTCCTTGATGTACAGGAAGAGCAGATAGAAAGCCGCCCAAAAAACGCCGATCTCAACGGCCGGACGCCAGTATTCGGCGATCAACTGCGCGGGGCTCATGGACGCCTCTCCCCGGCCGCCTCGACCAGCGCCAACGCCTGGCGGTGGGCCAGCACGTCATGGACCCGCACGATCCGGGCGCCTTTGATCGCCGCGACGACGGCGGCCCCGATCGACCCGTGCAGACGCCTGTCGACCGGCTCGCCCAACAGGTGACCGATGAAGGATTTGCGGGAAACGCCGACCAGGAGCGGGTGACCGAGGGTCGCGAACTCCTCGAGGCGGGACAGGAGCTCGAGGTTCTGCGAAGCGTCCTTGCCGAACCCGAACCCGGGATCCAGTACGATGCGGCCCGTACCGATACCCGCTTCCAGCGCGCGATGCGCGGCTCCGCGCAGATGGTCTCGCACCTCGCGCACGACGTCGGTGTACCGGGTATCGAGTTGCATGGTCTTGGGCCGCCCCCTCATGTGCATGAGCACCACCGCCGCTCCCATGCGGGCGACCAGGCGCGCGATGCGCCGGTCCGATCCGAGGGCCGTGATGTCGTTGAGGATCTCCACGCCGTGGTCGAACGCCGCGGAGGCCACGTCGTACTTGGTCGTATCGATCGACAGCGGAACGCCGATGCGCCCCTTCAGGCGCTTGAGGACCGGCAGGACCCTGCGCAGTTCCTCGCGCGCGCTCACGGGCCTGGCGCCGGGCCGCGTCGACTCACCCCCGACGTCCAACAGGTCCGCTCCCTCGCTCTCGAGCCGGAGGGCCCTGCGCTCGGCTTCGGCCGGATCGAGGTATCGTCCGCCGTCACTGAAAGAATCGGGCGTGATGTTGAGCACGCCCATCACGCGCGCGCGGCCCTCGAGGGCCATCACGCGCGAGCGGAGCTTCAGCTCAAACGGCCGCCGGCTGGATCCCGACGATCCTGCGGACCTCATCGGCGTCGAGGACCTCTTTTTCGAGGAGAGCTTTGGTGAGCGTCTCCAGACGTTCGCGGTTGGCCGTCAGCTCTTCCTTGGCCCGACGGTAGGCGTCGTCGATGATGCGCTTGACCTCCGCGTCGATACTGCGCGCGGTCTCTTCGCTGTAGTTGCGCTCCTCGCCGAGGTCGCGGCCCAGGAAGATCTGGCTCTCGCGGCGGCCGAGGGTGAGATTACCCATCTTCTCGCTCATACCGAACTCACACACCATCCGGCGCGCGATGCTTGTGGCAACTTCGATGTCGTTGTGCGCGCCGGTCGTGATCTCTCCGAAGATGATCTCTTCGGCCGCTCGGCCGCCCATGAGCACGGCCAGACGGCCCAGGAGCTCGGCCTTGGAGGTCAGATAACGGTCCTCCATCGGCACTTGCATCGTATAGCCCAGCGCGGCGGTCCCGCGCGGGATGATGGAGACCTTGTGCAGAGGGTCCGTGCCCGGCACCAGGAGCGCCAGGAGCGTGTGCCCCGACTCGTGGTAGGCGACGATCTTCTTCTCCTTGTCGGAGATCACGCGGCTCTTGCGCTCGGGTCCGGCCATCACGCGCTCGATGGACGCCTGGAGCTCGACCATGCCGACACCGTCCTTGTTGTTGCGCGCGGCCAGGAGAGCGGCCTCGTTGGCGAGGTTGGCCAGATCGGCACCCGAGAAGCCCGGCGTCTGACGCGCGATCGAAGCGCAGTCGACGTTGTCGAGCAGTTTGATGTTGCGCATGTGGACTCGCAGGATCTCCTCGCGTCCCTTGAGATCGGGACGGTCGATGACGATCTGGCGGTCGAACCTTCCCGGGCGCAGGAGCGCCGGGTCGAGCACGTCAGGCCGGTTGGTGGCCGCCACGAGAATGACGGCCTCGTTGGTGTTGAACCCGTCCATCTCGACGAGGAGAGCGTTGAGGGTCTGCTCGCGTTCATCATGGCCGCCGCCGATACCGGCGAAGCGCTGGCGTCCGACCGCGTCGATCTCGTCGATGAAGATGATGCAGCCCTTCCCGCTGGAGCGCACGCTCTTCTTGGCCTGATCGAACAGATCACGCACGCGCGAAGCGCCGACGCCGACGAACATCTCGACGAAATCCGATCCGGAGATACTGAAGAACGGCACCTCGGCCTCACCGCTGACGGCCTTGGCCAGGAGGGTCTTACCCGTGCCCGGAGGTCCCATGAGCAGTACGCCACGCGGGATCTTCCCGCCCAGGCGCTGGAATTTCTTGGGGTCCTTGAGGAACTCGATGATCTCCTTCAGCTCCTCCTTCGCCTCGTCCACTCCGGCCACATCCTTGAACGTGATCTTCAGGTTGGTGGCCAGGCGTGCCTTGGACTTGCCGAAAGCCATCAGGCGTCCGCCGCCGGCAGCCCCGCTGCCGCGATACAGGAGGAACCAGAACAGGCCGACGAACAACAGAGGTCCGATGACCGCGTACAACAACTGCGTCCAG
Source organism: Candidatus Omnitrophota bacterium (assembly GCA_022072175.1). Taxonomy (GTDB): domain Bacteria; phylum Omnitrophota; class Gorgyraeia; order 2-02-FULL-51-18; family 2-02-FULL-51-18; genus JAJVIE01. The sequence goes on from JAJVIE010000003.1 coordinate 1,039,783, forward strand.
AACGTCCTCTCGGGGCGGATCTCGTAGTTGGGCAGATTGCTGCGGAGGTCCCTCTCGAGGTCGGGGTCGCTCTGCGGCAGAGTGACGCGGTACTTCTCGCCGGATTGGAACTCACCGGTCAGCTCGTTGGCCACACGCACGCCGGACTTGAGCACGGCCGTCTGGTGATTGGACAGGAGCAGTCCATAGAATTCACTGTAGGACAGGACCTTGCTCGGCTTTTCGAGCGGCATCGAACCCAGGCGCGCGAAATAGAACACGCTCAGGAAAAGGAAGATCCACAGGAAGATCGATCCCGGGAACCACTCGCGGGAGGGTTTCTTGGGATCGCGGTTACGGCTGTTGTTGTCGCTCTGCGCCACGTCGTCTGACCTCGGGTTGCACGTAAAACTCTCCAAAACGGCCCTCATTATAACAGATGGCCGGAAGCTTTGGAAAACGATTTCCCCCTTCGAAAACCGCGATTTTAGCAACTTGACAAGGATGGGGGGGCTTTCTATACTGACTAGTCTATGGACGCGGCTTTGTTCTGCCTTGTCCTCACCGTTTTGCGACATCCGACCAAGACAAGGGGTTCCTTCACCGTATGAAAAAGGTCAAGCTAGCCATCGTCGGTATCGGCAACTGCGCCAGTTCGCTGATCCAAGGCATCGAGCACTACCGCAAGCACAACACCGAAACGCGCAAAGAGGCCCTCGGCCTCATGAACTACGAGATCGGCGGCTACCGTCCTCAGGATATCGAGGTGGTCTGCGCGTTCGACATCGATAAGCGCAAGGTCGGTCTGCCGGTCAAAAAAGCCATTTTCCAGGCCCCCAACTGCACCACCCTCATCACCAACCACCTCTCCGAACCCAACACCATCGTGCAGATGGGCAGGGTCTTCGACGGTGTGGCCGAGCATATGAGGGAGTATCCGGACGACCGCACGTTCATCGTCAGTGACAAGGAGCCCGTGGACGTGGTCAAGACGCTCAAGAAGAGCGGCGCGGAGATCCTGATCAGCTATCTACCCGTAGGATCCCAGAAGGCCACCGAATACTACGCCGAGTGCTGCATCGAAGCGGGCGTCTCGTTCATCAACTGCATGCCTGTCTTCATCGCCTCCGACCCCCGCTGGGCCAAGCGCTTCACCGACGCCGGCATCCCCATCGTCGGCGACGACATCAAGTCCCAGGTCGGAGCCACCATCGTCCACCGCACCCTCGCCAAGCTGTTCGAGGATCGCGGCGTACGTATCGACCGGACCTACCAGCTGAATACCGGCGGTAACACGGACTTTCTCAACATGCTCAACCGTACCCGTCTCAAATACAAGAAGATCTCCAAGACCGAGTCGGTGCAGTCCCAGCTCATGGAGCGCCTCGAGTCCGAGAACATCCACATCGGACCGAGCGACTACGTGCCCTGGCAGAACGACAACAAGGTCGCTTTCATCCGTATCGAAGGCCGCGGCTTCGCCAACATCCCGATGAACATGGAAGTCCGCCTGTCCGTCGAAGACTCCCCCAACAGCGCCGGTGTGGCCGTGGACGCCATCCGCTGCCTCAAGCTCGCGCGCGAGCGCAAGCTCAAGGGACCGCTCTTCTCCGTCTCGGCGTACCTGATGAAGCATCCCCCGCGCCAGTACACGGACTCGGTGGCCAAGAAGATGGTCGAGGACTTCATCGCCAAGAAGCGCCGCGACTAGCTCTCTTCCCTTCCATAGCAAGACACAACCCCCTCTACCCGAGGGGGTTTTTGTTTGCCCTCTCCCCTGACCTGCACCGGGGGTCTTCCCCGATCTTCTGTAGCCCCCTCACGGGTCCTGTCGCGGAACAGCCCCAAGAGTACTCGGCTTTCGCCTTGCGTGCTCTTGGGGCGCCCCGTTCCGCGCCACCCGTTCGGGGGTAGCGGAGGATACGGAAGTCTCCTAGTGCAGGTCTGGGGCTAGAGAAGGCGGGCAATAAAAAACCCCTTGGGGCTTGTGGCCCCAAGGGGTGTAGGGCTGTGTCGGACTTAGAACGACACCTTGATCGAGCCGACGAGGTCGGTAGCCGTCTCGTCGTTCGGGGAGGTGAACTGGTCACCAGGCACGAACCACGCCGCGAGCAGCCCGAAAGCCACATCCTCGGTGTAGTCGTAGGTGGCCTGGAGATCGATCTCGTAACCGATCTCGTCGTTCAGCTGACCCGCACCAACCGTGATGTCCTCATCGTTCCAGAACCAGCTGAACGAAGCTTCGAGGAGCAGATCCTCGAGGGGCTTCATCGCGCCCTTGACCTGGAACATGTTGTGGTTGGAGGTGGCCGTCTGGTCACCGGTCTGATCCGTGGTGTACACGAACTCACGGAAGTCCTCGTACGCGGTCCAGAACTTGCCGCGGAAGAGGCTGTTCCAAGCGGAGTACCCCTCGGTGCTCGCCGCAGTGGTCGAGTCACCGGAGAAGTGCACCCACTCGAGGGTCAGCTCGGGCTTCCAAGCCACATCGGTCCAGCGGTAGGTCCCGAAGATATCCAGGCCCCACGCGTCGCGATCGACCTCATTGGCCGAAGCGCGGACGTAGTCGCCGAACTGGTAGGCGATCTCAGCGCCGAGGGTGATCTGCGAGATCGGGTCGAACTGCACCCGGCCGCCGATCGTCTCGGTGTCGCTGGACACCTGGTTACCACCGACGGTGGTGGAACGATCCCACAGGCTGATCCAGTAGAGCTCGGCCACGGCGTTGTACTCCGCGAACTTGTAGTTGATGTTCGCGATGTACAGGTCGAGGTCATCCTCGGTGTTCAGCGTAGCGGACTCCGAGATCTTGGAGTACACGAGGTCGATCGTCCAGGGGTTGAAATCGAGCGTCGCACGAAGCGCGTCGAAACCCGTGGTGACCGAATACTCGTTAGCTCCGAGCTCAGCCTGGTAGTCCCAACCCGAGTTGTTGTTGCCGATGATGAACCCACGGCCGAACCACAGGTCCTGACGACCCGCGGTGATCGTGAGAGGAGAATAGAAGATCTCCTTCATCTGCACATAACCCAGGTCCAACACGACATCGAAGTTCTCGGTGTCGGTCGGGGTGTCCCAGTTACGCTCGTTGACGAGGTTGATCACGGTGGACACGTTGTCCGTCAGATCAGCCGCGATCTCAACCTGAACGTTGGACTGGAAGAACTCGGTGCCTTCAGAGTCACCGGCTCCCATTGCATCGCCACCGTCCTTGTTGAGGTCGTAGTTGTTCCGATGGAACGCGTACCAATCGAGCGAACCACTGACCTTGACGTTCTGGGTCTCAGCGTACGCGGGGGCCGCGAGGACCAGCGCGAGCGCGAGAACCATGAGCGCTTTAAGCTTGTTCATTTTAACTCCAGATAGTTATTGGCTTTGTTGGGTAGAACGTTTCAGATGCCGGCTTATCAGGTCCGGCCGATGACCTTGCGCCTTTAGGATGTTCACCCCTTTCTGCGGCAGTGTAGGTCATCAAGTGTTGTAGTGTGAGTACAACGCTCGGTTAGAGTACCAGAAGGATCGGATAGGTGTCAAGCGTCCTTCACCAATTTTAAGCAGTAGCATTCTTTTGAGTGTTAGTAGAACTAATACTGTAAAATCCCCGTGAATATTGCTCTCTATACAGAATGACGCCTGCATCTTCATTTCCAGGCCCAGCGACCGGAGCCGCACGTGGCAGTTGGCGGGTGGGCTGCCGGCTGACAGGACCCGCCCCGGCAAGGGCGGCGAACAAAGCGTACCGGCGCACCGTTAACACTGTTTCTTTTCCAGGCCCAGCGACCTGAGCCGCCCGTGGCAGTTGGCGGGTGGCTGCCGGCTGACAGGACCCGCCCCGGCAAGGGCGGCGAACAAAGCGTACCGGCAAGACCGTCACCCCCGCTTCCTTTCCAGGCCCAGCGACCTGAGCCGCCCGTTGAAGCTGGCGGGTGGCAGACGGCGGGGCGCCCCAAGGGAGCGCAGGCGAAAGCCGAGCACCGTTGGGGCTGCCGGCTGACAGGACCCGCCCCGGCAAGGGCGGCGAACAAAGCGTACCCCGGGCGCGAGTCGAACGCGCGACACCAGGTTTAGGAAACCTGTGCTCTATCCATCTGAGCTACCGGGGCGTAAGGGGGGTCTAGATATCGCGCGGCTGGTTGGCCGCGATGATACGGAGCTTCTTGAGCGCGGCGGCCTCGATCTGCCGGACGCGCTCGCGGGTGATGCCGAACCTTTTGGCCGCTTCGTTGAGCGTACGGATCTCGCCATCCTTGAGACCGAAGCGCAGTTCGATGATCTCACGCTCGCGCTGGTTCATCTTGGACAGCAGGTTCTCGACGCGCTCACTGCGGAAGACCTCGTTCATCTGGGCCTGAGAGTTGGAGGTCTTGGGGTCCTCCATGAGGTCCATCACGCTCGCCTCGCCCTCCTCCCCCACCGGCTGATCGAGAGAGGTCGTGCCCTGGTCCATGGTCTGCAGTTCGCGGATCTTGGAGGTCGACAGCTTCATGGCCTTGGCCAGCTCGGAGACCTTGGGCTTGCGGCGGTAGCGGTGCGTCAGACGCTCGTTGACCTTGCGGAAACGTGAGAGCGTCTCGACCATGTACACCGGGATGCGCACGGTCTTGCCTTGATCGGCCAGGGCGCGCGTCACGTGCTGTTTGATCCACCAGGCCGCGTACGTCGAGAACCGGTACCCGAGCTTGGGATTGAACTTGCTGACGGCCTTCATCAGGCCGAGATTGCCCTCCTCGATGAGGTCGAGGAGCGGCACGCCGTAGTTGGAGTACTGCTTGGCGATGTTGATGACCAGGCGCAGGTTGGAGCGGATCATCAGACGCCGGGCCTGAGCATCTCCCTTCTTGACCTTCCGAGCGGTCTTGAGCTCCAGCTCGGGGGTCAAGAGAGGGATATGCTTGATGTCCTTGATGTAGAGCTTCAGTGCGTCCATAGGACTCCGCTGTCGGGCCGCGGACGGCCCACGCCTGTCTTCAGGACTTCTTCTTCTCCTTGAGGACGGCTTGAGCGGCGGCCAGACGCGCGATGGGTACGCGGAACGGCGAACAGCTCACGTAGTCCAGTCCGCTGCGATGGCAGAACTCGACCGAAGCGGGATCTCCGCCGTGCTCGCCGCAGATACCGACCTTGAGGTTCGGCTTGACGGCGCGGCCGCGCTGCACCGCGAACTCGACCAGCTGTCCCACGCCCGTCTGGTCCAGCGTCACGAACGGGTCGACCTTGAGCAATCCGCGCTGGAGATAGTGGTCGAGGAACTTACCGATGTCGTCGCGGGAGAACCCGAACGTCATCTGTGTCAGGTCATTGGTGCCGAAGCTGTAGAAGTCGGCCTCCTTCGCCAGGTCCCCGGAGATGAGCGCCGCGCGCGGGATCTCGATCATCGTCCCGACGAGGTACTCGATCTTGGTCTTGTGCTTGGCCATGACCTCTTCGGCGATGCGGATCACGTCCTGCTTGGTGAACGTCAGCTCCCCGATCATGCCGACGAGCGGGATCATGACCTCCGGGACCGTGCGCTGACCTTCCTTGGCCAGCTCGCAAGCGGCCTCGAAGATCGCGTACGACTGCATGCGGTAGATCTCAGGGTACGTGACCGCCAGGCGGCAGCCGCGGTGACCGAGCATCGGGTTGACCTCGTGCAGGGACACGATCTTGGCCTGCAGGTCCTTGACGCTGATCTTGAGCTCCTTGGAGACCTTCTTCAGCTCCTTGTCGCCCTTGGGCAGGAACTCGTGCAGCGGCGGGTCCAGCAGGCGGATCGTGACCGGCAGTCCGGCCATGGCCTTGAAGATGCCCTTGAAGTCCTTCTTCTGGAGCGGCTGGAGCTTCTTGAGGGCCTTGATGCGCTCCTGCTCGTTGTTGGCCAGGATCATCTCGCGCATGCTCATCAGGCGGTCCTCGCCGAAGAACATGTGCTCGGTACGGCACAGCCCGATACCCTCGGCGCCGAACTCCCGCGCGATCTTGGAGTCCTCCGGAGTGTCGGCGTTGGTGCGCACCTTGAGACGGCGCGTCGCGTCGGCCCACTTCATGAACTCCTTGAAATCCGGTCCCAGCTCGGGGCTCATGAGCTTGGCCTCGCCCAGGATGACCTCTCCGGTCGAGCCGTTGAGCGTGATCACGTCGCCTTCCTTGACCTTGACGCCCTTGCTCGGACCTTCCTTGACGATGAAGTACTTGCCGTCATTGTCGATCTGCAAAGCGCCACAGCCGACGACGCAGCACTTGCCCATGCCGCGCGCGACGACCGCCGCGTGGCTGGTCATGCCGCCGGTGGCGGTCAGGATGCCCTGCGCCGCCGCCATGCCGCCGACGTCCTCAGGAGAGGTTTCCATGCGGACGAGCACGACCTTGATGTCCTTCTCCTCGGCCCACTCGATGGCGTCCTCGGCGTTGAAGACCACGCGTCCGACGGCCGCTCCCGGTGAGGCGGGCAGACCCTTGGCGATGGGCTTGACCTTGACCTTGGGATCGATGGTCGGGTGCAGCAGCTGGTCCAACTGCTCGGGAGCCACGCGGAGGATGGCTTCCTCCTTGGTGATCATGCCTTCCTGCACCATGTCGCAGGCGATCTTCACGGCCGCGGCCGCGGAACGCTTGCCGCTGCGGGTCTGCAGCAGGTACAAGCGACGGTCCTCGATGGTGAACTCGAGGTCCTGCATGTCGCGGAAGTGCTTCTCGAGCGTCTTGTAGATCTTCTCGAGCTCCGCGTAGGCGGCCGGCATGCCGGTCTTGAGCTCGCTGATCGGGTTGGGCGTGCGGATACCCGCGACGACGTCCTCGCCCTGCGCGTTCATGAGGAACTCGCCGAAGAACTTGTGCTCGCCGGTGCCTGGGTCACGGGTGAAAGCCACGCCGGTACCGCTGGTCTGGCCCATGTTGCCGAACACCATCGACTGCACGTTGACCGCGGTGCCCAGATCGTGCGGGATCTTGTACAGGTTGCGGTAGGTGATGGCGCGGTCGTTGTTCCAGGACGTGAACACCGCGTTGCACGAGAGCTCGAGCTGCAGCTGCGGGTCCTCGGGGAAGGCCTTCTTGGTGGACTTCTTCACCTGGGCCTTGTACTCGGCGACGATCTCCTTGAGGGCCTTGGCGTCGAGGTCCGTGTCCTGCGTGACGCGGAGCTTCTTCTTCTTGGCCTGCAGGATGTGCTCGAAGTCATGGTGATTCATCTCGAGCACCACGTTGCCGAACATCTGGATGAAACGGCGGTACGCGTCGTAGGCGAAGCGCTCGTTGCCGGACTTGCGGATCAGCCCCTGGACGGTGTTGTCGTTGAGACCGAGGTTGAGGACCGTGTCCATCATACCCGGCATGGAGACGGCCGCGCCGGAGCGCACCGACACCAACAGCGGGTTGTCGGCGGAGCCGAACTTCTTGCCGCTGGCCGCTTCGAGCTGGCGCAGGTTCTCGGCGATCTGCTCCTTGAGGCCATCGGGCCACTTGTTGCCGTTAGCGTAGTACTCACGGCAGGCGTCGGTCGAGATCGTGAACCCGGGAGGGACCGGGATGCCGATGTTGGTCATTTCCGCCAGGTTGGCGCCCTTGCCGCCGAGCAGATTCTTCTGATCGCGCGCGCCTTCCGCCTTGCCGTTGCCGAAGAAATAGACGTACTTTTTCATGGAGGATGAGGATCCCTGTTTCGATTGCGTGTTTGCGGTAGCCAGTGACATGATGCGGGTGTTTCTCCTTATTGGGGTCCTACCGGCGCCGGGTCGCGGCCGCCTAGGAGGGTCTGATCTTCGAAAGGTCGGCGATCTTCTCGGTATAGAGATCGCGTATGCCTTTTAGCAGGGCCAGACGATTGGTCCGGACCGCCGGATCTTCATGGTTCACGAAAACTTTCTCGAAGAATTGCTCTAAGATAGCAAAAAACGTGCGGGCGTACAAGCTCGTCGCTCCCGCCAGGTCCCCGCCGTCCACCACCCTCCGGATGTCCTCGGCGTGGCGGCTGTAGAGCTCGTAGACCTCCCTTTCCAGGTCCTCGCGGATCAGATCGGCGCGGATCTGGCGGGGGAGCTCGGCCTTGTTGCCCTTGAGGATGTTGGAGGTGCGCTCGACGACCTTGGAGGCCTGGATGAAATCGGGCCCCGAGGCCAGCTTGGAGAGGACCTCCACGCGGCGGGCGGTCTCGGCGGGCGAATCGAAGCGCGCCGCCAGGGCCGCGTCGATGACGTCCTCGCGGTGACCGCGGTCGGCCAGCACCGCCTTGAACCGGTCCTTGTAGAATCCGATCAACTTGCCCCGCGCCGCTTTCCGCTTGTCCTCGGGTACGTATTTGGAAAGCTCCTCGAGACAGCCGTCCACCAGTTCCGGCACCGACAGTTCGACCCCCTTCTCGACGGCGATCTTCATGACACCCACGGCCGAACGGCGCAGTCCGTACGGGTCCAGACTGCTCGTCGGCTCAAGACCGAGCCCAAAACACGCCGCGATCAGGTCCGCTTTGTCGAGCGCCGACAGCACACAGCCGACGCGCGTCGACGGCAGGGGGTCATTGACCGTCCGGGGCAGATACTGCTCGCCGATCGCCAAGGCCGTCCCCTGGCTCTCACCGTTGGCGGCCGCATAGTAGCGTCCGGTGATGCCCTGGAGCTCCGGGAACTCTCCGACCATCTGGGTCAGAAGATCGGATTTGCATAGCCGGGCGGCGCGCTGGAGATCACGGACCTCCTGGGCATCGAGACCCGCGGCCGGGCCCACACGGCCGGCCAGGCGTTCCAGACGCTCGGACTTCTCGAGCATGGAACCGGCGTTCTTGAGGAAGACCAGACCCGCCAGCTCGGGACGCTTCTTCTCGAGCGTGAGCTTCTGGTCCTCGCGGTAGAAGAACAGGCTGTCCTGAAGTTTGGCCCGCAGGATGCCCTCCATGTTGCGGGAGATGATCTTCTTCTGGGACTCGGTGGCCTTGCCATCGAGCACGGCCAGGAACGACGGCATCACACGTCCTGAGCGGTCGACCAGGCCGAAGAGCCGCTGTTTGCGCGCCATGCTCACGGTGAGCACCTCCAGCGGCAGATCGAGGAACTCGCGGCCGAACGGCGCCGCCAGGCCTTCGGGCGTTTCGACGAGATAAGTGACCTCGTTGAGCAGGAACGGATCGTCGTAGACACGGGCACCCAGCGGCCGGGACAGACTCTCCAACAGCTGTTTGACGCGCTTCTTGCGCTCGACCTGGTCCAGCACCACGCCGCGCTGGGTCAACAGCTTGAAATAGGCCGCCGTATCCTTGACCGGCACGCGCTGTCTGCGGGACTTGGAGAAGAACACCGTCTCCGCGCGCGAGCGCAGGCCCGCGGCCTCGAAGCTCACCGGGCGCGAGCCGTACAGACCCAACAGCGACCGGATGGGCCTGGGAAAATGGAACCCGCTGTCGTTCCAATACATGTTCTTGGGGAAGTTCAGGCCTTTGACGATCTCCGCGAAGACCTCGGGCAGGACCTGCGCCGTCGGCTTGACCGGTTCGGCTTTCTTGAGAAAGACGTATTCCTTGCCGTTGGACTCCTGAACGAGAGTATCCTCGGCCCGACCATTGCGATGCTTGAGGATGGTCAACAGCTTCTCGGTCGGCCGTCCGTCGGCGTCATAGGACTCCTGGCGCGTCAGAAGCCGCGTCAGCACGTCATGCGCGGCCTGCCGGGGCTGGACGCCCGTGGCGTGGAAGACCAGCCGGCGGGGCGTGGCGTACACGCGGATCGCGTCGATGCCGATCCGGTGCGCCTCGTAGACCTTACGGGCGGCCGCTTCCAGCGGATTGGCGGCGCCGTTCTCGAAAAGATCCGCCAGGTTGGTGGCCGGCAGTTCTTCCGAACCGATCTCCAGGAGCGCTTCGGCGGCGTCGACGGGCCGCGCCTTGACCTTGGCCTTGAGCGCGCTCATCGTCCGGCCTCCTGAGCGGCCGGGGCCTCCGCCGTCTCGTAACGCTTCATGTGCGCCTGGGCGCAGCGCTTGGCCAGCGCCCGGACGCGCGCGATGTACGTGGGGCGCTCGTTGACGCTCACCGCGCCCCGCGCGTCGAGCATGTTGAAGATATGGGACGTCTTCAGCGTGCACTCGTAAGCGGGCAGGACCAGGCTCTTGGCGTCGGGCTCGGGTCCGAGCAGGCGCTTGGCCTCGCGCTCGTAGATCTCGAAGAGCTGATGGAGCGTCGGGATGTCGCTGGTCTCGAAGTTGTAGCGGCAGTATTCGATCTCGCAGGCCTTGCGAAGATCCCCGTAGGATCGGCGGCTGTCCCAGCGCAGGTCGAACAGATCGTGCTTGCCCTGCAGGAACATGCAGATGCGCTCCAGACCGTAAGTGATCTCACAGGAGATCGGTTTGAGCGGGAACCCTGCGACCTGCTGGAAATACGTGAACTGCGTCACCTCAAGACTGTCGAGCCACACTTCCCAGCCGAGCCCGGAAGCGCCGAGCGTCGGCGATTCCCAGTCGTCCTGCACGAAACGGATGTCGTGCTCCTCGAGCTTGAGGCCGACGGCCCGGAGGCTGTCGAGATAGAGGTCCTGCGCTTCGTCCGGCGAGGGCTTGAGCAGGACCTGGTACTGGTAGTAGTGCTGGGTCCTCAGAGGGTTATCGCCATAACGGCCGTCGGTCGGGCGGCGGGTCGGCTGAACGTAGGCCACTTGGGTCGGCTCGGGGCCCAGAGCGCCGAAGAACGTGGCCGGATGGAAGGTCCCCGCTCCGACCTCCATATCGTAGGGCTGGAGCACGGCACAGCCCTTCTTGGCCCAATAGTCCGATAGTTTGGCGATCAACTCCTGGAACGTCACCATGCGGTCTCTCCTCACCCTCCGACGCGGAGCGTCAATTAAATCCCATTTTGTCCAAAAAGACCAGCGATTTGAGCTTCACGTCGACGTGAAAATCGATGAAACGACGCAGCAGTTTTTCGGCCTCGGGACCGACCTCGGGAGCGGCCGGGGCGGTCTTCATCCCGCGCAGGTCCGAGCGGAGCGCGCGGTCCAGGAACTGCAGTGTCCTGCGGGAGACGGGCATCCCGCGCCCCCCGTCGGCCACACGGGCCGCTCCGGCCACCGCGCAAGTACGGCAATGGACCCCGCCGAAGGCCGGGTTGAAGTACGCCGGGTCCGGCTCCGCGCGGCAGACCACGCAGGCGCGCAGTTCGGGCAGATGTCCCAGCACCTCGAGCAGCTTGAGCTCGTACAACCGCGCGGCCCTTTTGGGCGAAGCTCCGTCCCGCAGGAACTCGAGCGCGTCCCGGTAGAGATCGAACGTCTCCGGAGAGATCTCCTCCGGCTCCACCAGGCGGTTGAGGAGCTCGGTGAAATAACTGGCGTACGACAGCCGCTCCAGGTCCTCTCGGACGTCCGTATAGTCGTCGACGAGCTCCACCTGCGTCACCTGGTGCAGGTCGCCGCCGCGGCGGCGCCGGTAGAACAGGATCTCGTTGAGCGAGAACGGCTCCAGCGTACTGCCGTAGCGCGCCCGAGCGTCCCGCACGCCGCGAATGATGCCCCGGACCTTGCCCCAATCCCGCGTGTACAGCTCCACCAGCAGGCTCGTATCACGGTAGTCCTGCGTGGACAGCACGTAGGCCAGCGCTTTGGTCGCGCTCATGCCTGCGGAGCGCGCGGCTCGATGGCCGGTACGGACCCGCGCGTCCGCGGGACCACCGTACCTCCGGAGATGACCATCCGTATCCCCTCCTCGACCGTCATGTCGGAATCCAGGACCTGTTCCTTGGGGCAGAACACGAAGAACCCCGTCGCCGGATTGGGCGGTGAGGGGACGAAGAGCGTCAGGAGCTCGCGGCCTGTCTTCTCGCTGATCTCCCAGCGCTTGTCCAGCGTCACGAAAGCCACTGCCCAGACACCCTGGCGCGGATATTCGATATAGACGACCCTCTTGAAGACACCCGACTTGTCGCCGAAGAACGCCTGCGCGATCTCACGCACGGACAGATACAGCCGGTTGAACACCGGGATCGCGCCCAGGATGCTCTCCCAGCTCTCGAAGAACTTGATGAAGACATAGCGCTTGGCCAGGAACCCCACGAACGTGATGAACGTGACCACCACCACCGCGATCGCCAGCTTGGTCAGGAACACCAGCCATCCCGCATCGAGCTCCCAAGGGATGATCCGGAAGAGCGGGTTGACGACGAACGCGTCGGCCAGACCCACGAGGTAGAGGATGACCAGAACGGTGACGAACAGCGGGCCCAGCACCACCAGGCCCGAGATGAAATGATTGCGCAGCGTATGCGGTCGGTTGCTCATGTCCTCACCCGAAGATCTTGAACAGCAGTGACGTCAACAGCGCTCCCACGAGCGCTCCGGCCACGGCCTGCCACACCGTATGGATCTTGGCCTTCCAGCGACTGCGGGCCACCAGGAGCGCCAGGATCAGCGACAGCGCTTTGATCAGCGCGTCGTCCGAGGTGTGCACGATCACCGCCCACAGACTGAAAGCGACCGCGCTGTGCCCGCTGATCACCCCTCCGCGGAACGGCGTGCCGCTGTGCAGGAACGCCTTGCCGCCGACGACGGTCATCACCACGGCCAGAAGGGCGATGAACGTCAGGTACGCCGGCGCCCTCTTGAAGCTCAGCGTCGCCGCCTCGAACGGCCATGCCCAGTAGCGCGAGAAGATGAAGAACCCCGCGATGAGCGCGTTGACCGCCGTCACCAGCACGAGACCCGCGGCCAGATGCTTGATGATGCGCGCCGCCGGATGGTAGGTGGCCTGGACCAGGTCCACGATCTCCTCGACGGCGGTATTGAGGAGCTCGGCCACCAGCACGAGCGTCACCACCAGGCTCAGCACGATCCACTCGATGCGGCTGACGCCGATGAAAGCCGCCAGGATCAACACGAACACCGCGAAGAGGAAGTGGATGCGCATGTTGCGCTCATGACGCAGAGCGTGCAGCACGCCCTCTACGGCGTCGTTGAGACTGTCGACGAAGTTACGTTCGGCCATCGCTCCATCCTCTCGGCCGGCGCCCCAGCGCACGCGCCAGCACGGCCTCCTGCCTGCGGTGCATTCGCGAACGCTGCGGTTCTTTCAGGTCGTCATAACCCAGCAGGTGCAGCGTGCCGTGCACCAGATATCGCGCCAGCTCTTCCTTGAGATCGATGCCCAGTGACGCGGCGATCCGGCGCGCGTACGGCGCGCACACGACCACGTCCCCCAAGTACGCGCCTCCGCCGGCCTCTCCGGCCTCGAACGACACCACGTCCGTGGTAGTGTCATGACGCAGATGCTTCCTGTTGAGCGCCCTCATCCGGCGGTCATCGGTCACCACCACGCTGACGGCCCTGCCTCCGGCGCGCTCGGCGCGCAGGGTCGCGGCCACGCACCGGCGGACCCAGGCCCCCGTGATCCCGGCCGGCCGGACGTCCATACGCACCTCCACCGACGGGTGGGCGGCCGGAGCGGTCCGAGGGCTCATCTGAGCCGGACGTGCAGGTCCCGGAGCTGCTTTTCGTTCACCGGCGACGGGGCCGACGTCATGGGGCACACCGCTTTCTGGTTCTTCGGAAAAGCGATCACCTCCCGGATGCTGTCCAGTCCCAAAAGGAGCATCACGATGCGGTCGATACCCAGCGCCACACCGCCGTGCGGCGGCGGTCCGTATTCAAAGGCCTTGAGCAGGAACCCGAACCGCGAAGCGGCCTCCGCCTCGTCCAGCCCGATGGTCGTGAAGATCTCTTTCTGGAGCTCGCGGTTGTGGATACGGATCGAACCGGAGGCGACCTCATTGCCGTTGAGCACCAGGTCATACGCGCGCGAACGGATCTTGCCCAGCTCCCCGGTGGCGCGGTACTTCCGCCAGTCCTCGAGGATGGGGCTCGTGAACGGATGGTGCTCGCTGACCCAGCGCTTCTCCTCCTCGTCGTACTGGAAGAGCGGGAAATCCATCACCCAGCTGAAGTGGAACGTGTCCTTGGGCACCAGCTGTTTCCAGCGGGCCGCGTACAGACGCACGGCGCCCATGACCTTGCGGGCCTTGGCCAGCTCGTCGGCGGCGAACACGATCAGGTCCCCCGCCGAGGGCTTGAAGACAGCCTTGATCCGCTCGAGCTCCTCCGGCTTGAAGAACTTGGCGATCGGCGACTCCAGACCCGCCGCCTCGACCTTGAAATACGCAAGACCCCCCGCGCCCTGCTCCTTGGCGTACTCGGTGAGCGTGTCGATATCCTTGCGTGAGGCCTGAGCGCCGGGGATGCACAGACCGAGCACCGCCTTCGCCTCACGGAAGACCTTGAACTCGCACCCGCCCACGATCGGCGTCACATCCTCGATCGGCAGGCCGAAGCGCAGGTCCGGCTTGTCGGAGCCGTACTTGGCCATCGCTTCCTGATAGGTCAGCCGCGGGAACGGGGTCACAAGCTCGATGCCGCGCACCTCCCGCAGGATGTTCTTGAGCACCCCCTCCACCACCGCGAACAGGTCGTCCTCCTCGAGGAAGGACATCTCCATGTCCAGCTGGGTGAACTCCGGCTGGCGGTCGGCCCTCAGGTCCTCGTCGCGGAAGCATTTGGCGATCTGGAAGTAGCGGTCAAAACCGGACACCATCAGGATCTGTTTGAACAACTGCGGCGACTGCGGCAGCGCGTAGAACTCCCCCGGGTTGACGCGGCTGGGCACGAGGTAATCGCGCGCGCCTTCGGGCGTGGACTTGGTGAGGATCGGCGTTTCCACTTCGATGAACCCGTGCTTGTCCAGCGACGAGCGGATGATCTGATAGACGCGGTGACGCGCGAAGAGACCTTTCTGCACCTCGGGGTTGCGCAGATCGAGGTAGCGGTAGGTCATGCGCAGGTCCTCGTTGGTCTCGCGGCTCTTGGTGATCTCGAACGGCGTGGCCGCGCACGGACTGTGGTCGTGCACGCCCTCAGCGACCACCTCGATGGCGCCCGTAGCGATCCGCTTGTTCTCGGTGCCCTTGGGCCGGGCCTGCACGCGGCCTTCCAGACAGAGGCAGTCCTCGGTCTTGAGCGCGTGGGCCCCGAGCCACTGGCGCAGGCCCTCGCCGGCGACCACCTGTGTCTTGCCGTAGCGGTCGCGAAGATCGAGGAAGGTCACTCCGCCGTGGTCGCGCGTGGTGTCCACCCAGCCGAAGAGCCGGACGGTCTGTCCGATGTGGGTCTCGTTGAGTTCGCCGCAGGTGTGGGTCCGGAGCATGATGGGGTTATCCTTGGAAGTGGTTCCTGATGTCCTTGACGACCGCCTCGAGCCCATCGAGCGGGAAACTCCGCTCCTGACTGTGCTGGAGGTCCTTGATCTTGACGGTCCGTGTCTTGAGCTCGTCCTCGCCGAGCACGATCGCCCAGCGCGCGCGGACCTTGTTGGCTTGGTTGAAAAGGCTCTTGAACGACCGGTCCGGCCGGAGGTCCATCACCGCCGCCAGGCCCGCCCGGCGCAGGCGCGCCAGGAGCGCGTACGCCTCGTTCAGCGGTTCCTCGCCCCGCGCGATCACGAAGCAGGTGTCTTCATAACCGTTTTCGGCCGCTTCCGGCGCCTGGGCCTGCAGGGCGATGAGCAGTCTCTCCAGTCCCGCGGCGAACCCGACCGCGCCCGTCCGCGGTCCGCCGAAGAGCTCGACGAGGCCGTCGTAGCGGCCGCCCGCGGCCAGGGCGTCCTGAGAGCCGAGCTTCGCGTGCGTGAACTCGAACACCGTCTTGGTGTAGTAGTCGAGCCCGCGGATCATGAACGGGTCCTCCTCGTGACGGACCCCCACGGCGTCGAGCGCGCGCTGGACGGCCTCGTGGTGACGCTTGCTGTCGTCCGACAGGTGATCGGCCAGACGCCCGGCGCCCGAGGCGCGCACCAACTGCCGGCAACGCTCCTGCTTGCAGTCGAGCACGCGCAGGACGTTGTGCTCCAGGCGCACATGGCAGTCCTCGCACAGCTCGGCGCGGTGCGCGGTCAGATAGGCGCCGAACACGGCGCGGTAGGCACGGCGCTCCTCGGGATAGCCGATGTTGTTGAGCTTGACCCGGTAGTCGCCGGCCTTGAGCCCTATCGTCTCCAGAAAAACAGCCAAACAATGGATCGTCTCGGCGTCCGACAGCGGCGAGTCCGCGCCCAACTGCTCGACGCCCAGCTGATGGAACTGCCTCAAGCGGCCCTTCTGGGGACGCTCGCGACGGAACATCGGACCCACGTAGAAGAACTTGGACAGCGACTCGGTCTTGTGACAGTTGTTTTCGAGGTAAGCACGCACGACCCCGGCTGTACCCTCGGGCCTAAGCGCGACCAGCTCATCGGACTTGTCGCGGAACTCGTACATCTCCTTCTGCACGACGTCGGTGCCTGAACCCAGGGCGCGGCAGAACAGGTCCTTTTCCTCGAGGTAGGGCGTGCGGAGCTCTTTGAACCCGAAATCCTTGAAAACCTTGCGCGCGGCCGACTCGACCCTCTCAAAAGCGACCGCCCGGTCACCGAGGATATCCTCGGTTCCTTTAAGTCTCTGTATCCCTTGGGGTTCGGATGAGCTCATCGGTGGGAGCCATACCTTCCGGCCGTCCGGCGGAGGGGCTGTCGGGCCCGCGAGGGCGGCGAGCCGGAGGTCGAGGTCCTACTTGATGTCCCGCTTCATGATCAGGCCGGGCTTGAAGATCACGACCTTCTTGGGCGGGACCGGCACTTCCTGGCCGGTGCGCGGGTTGCGGCCCAGACGGCCACGGCGCGCTTTCACCTTGAAAATACCGAAGTTACGGAGCTCGACCGTCTGGCCCTGGGCCAGGTATTCGATGACCTTGTCGAGGCAGGACTGCACGACGCGCTTGACGTCGATCTGCTTGATGCCCGTTTCGTTGGAGATCTTGAGGACGATATCTTTCTTCGTTACGGCCATGGTCCCTCCCGGTAGCACCTTGTGGGGTCAGAAATGTTGCATAATCTTATCACTCAAGAACTTACGTTGTCAACGGAGCTGACCCGAGGGCCCGGGAGGGCTCAGATGCGGAGAGTGACGGCCTCGTCGCCGACCACACCCTGCAGAGCGGCGACCAGCTGCTCGCAGGGCTTGACGAACAAGCGCCGCTCCACCAGGATCTGGGAGCGGACCTGCTGGCCGTCGGCGAACTCCAGATAGACCGGAGTGTCGCCGGGGTGTTCGGAGAGCACCTTCTGGAGGCCTTTGAGCCGGTCCTCGGGCGTGTCCTGGGCGGGCAGGCGCACGAAGATCGCCCGGGTGAACTTCTTGTGCACCTCCGGCAGGGGCGTGATCTCGTTGGCCAGGAGCTTGGGTGCCTGCTCTTTGGTGTCCACCACGCCACGGATGAAGACGATGTTGTCGTCCGACACCGCCGAAGCGGTGTCCTTGTACGTCTTGGGGAAAACGAGCACGTCCACCGCCCCCAGGAGATCCTCGAGCGAGAGGATCGCCATCTTCTCCATCGTTTTCTTGGTGGTGGTGATCTTGAGCTTGGTGATCAGACCGCCGATGACCACCTCGTCCCCCTGCTTGCGCTGGAGGATGGACTGCGTGTTGACCGACGAGTAGCTCTTGAGCTCCTTCTGGTAGCGGTCGAGCGGATGACCGGTCACGTAGAATCCGATCATGTCCTTCTCGTTCTTGAGGCGCTCGGCGTCCGGCCACTCCGGGATGTTGGGCACCTCATAAGCGCCGGCATGAAAATCCCCGCCCCCGCCCATCGCGTCGAAGAACGAGCGCTGGCCCTTCTGCCGGTCCTTGTGGCGCTCGGCGGCCACCTGCAGGGCCTTGCCGAGCATCTCGAAGAGCTGGGAGCGGAAGAGCCCCATCGTGTCGAAAGCCCCGCACTTGATCAGAGATTCGATCACGCGGCGGTTGCACACCTGCAGGTCGACGGTCTCGAGGAACTCGAAGAACGACTTGTAGCGGTCCTTCTTGATGCGGCCCTGGATGATCTGGTCGATGGCCGATTGGCCGACGTTCTTGACGGCCGACAGACCGAAGCGGATCGTGCCGTCGCCCACCACGGTGAACTGCGGGAAGCTCTGGTTGACGTCCGGCGGCAGGACCTGGATGCCCATGCGCTTGGCCTCGTCGATGTAGAGCACGATCTTGTCGGTGTTGTCTTTTTCCGATGACAACAGCGCGGTCATGAACTCCGTCGGGTAATTGGCCTTGAGATAGGCCGTCCTGAACGAGATCAGCGCGTACGCGGCCGAATGGGACTTGTTGAAACCGTAACCCGCGAAGTAGTCGATAAAATTGAAGATCTTCTCGGCGATCCGTCGGTCGACGTGGTTGTGCTGACAGCCCGCGACGAACTCCTCGCGGACCTGACGCATCACGTCCTCCTTCTTCTTGGCGATGGCGCGGCGGAGATTGTCGGCTTTGCCGAGCGAGAACCCGGCCAGCGCGTTGGCGATGCGCATGATCTGTTCCTGATAGACCATGACACCGTACGTCTCCTTGAGGATCGGCTCCAGGAGCGGATGGTCGTAGACGATCGGCACCACCCCGTGCTTGCGCTTGATGAAATCGTCCACCATGCCCGTGCCGATGGGGCCCGGACGATAGAGCGCCAGCACGGCGATGAGGTCCTCGAACGTGTTGGGCTTGAGCTTCTGCAGGATGTCGCGCATACCCGAGCTTTCCAGCTGGAAGATGCCGATGGACTGCGCCCGGGACAGGAGATCGTACGTCTTGGGGTCCGACAGCGGGATCTTGGACCAGTCGATCTCCGTCTTCTTGGTGCGGCGAACGATCTTGACCGCGTCGTCGAGCACGGTGAGCGTGCGCAGGCCCAGGAAGTCCATCTTGAGCAGGCCGATCTTCTCAAGGGACTCCATGCCGAACATCGTCGAGATCTGACCGTCCCCGGTCTTGAAGAGCGGCACGTGCTCGCGCAGGGGTTTCTGGCTGATCACCACGCCCGCCGCGTGCGTCGAGGCGTGACGCGCCATGCCCTCGAGCACCCGCGCCGAGTCGATGAGCTCGGCGACCTTGGGGTTCTCCTTGTACAGCTTGGCGAGGTCGGGCTCCTTCTCGAGCGCCTTGTCGATGGTGATATCCAGCTCCTGCGGCACGAGCTTGGCGATCTTATCCACGTCGCCGTACGGCAGGCCCATCACCCTGCCGATGTCCCGGATGACGGCCTTGGCCATCATGGTCCCGAACGTGATGATCTGCGCGACGTTGTCCTTGGAGTACTTGTCCGTGACGTACTGGATGACCTCGTCGCGCCGTTCGAAGCAGAAGTCGATGTCGATGTCGGGCATGCTGACGCGCTCGGGGTTGAGGAAGCGCTCGAAGAGCAGTCCGTAGGGCAGAGGGTCGAGGTCGGTGATGCCCAGAGCGTAGCTGACGATACTGCCGGCGGCCGATCCGCGGCCGGGCCCGACCGGGATGCCCTTGGATTTGGCGTAGTGCACGAAGTCCCACACGATCAGGAAATAGCTCGTATAACCGCTCTTCTCGATGGTCGCAAGCTCATGTTCCGCCCGGTCCCGGATCTTCTGGTCAAGAACGCCGTAACGCTTGGCCAATCCCTCGTAGGTCAGCTCACGCAGATAATCGGCGTGCGTCTTGCCCGAGGGCGGCTCGAAGATCGGCACGTAGGTCTTCGTGAAGTCCAGATCGAGCCTGCACCGCTCGGCGATGGCCAGCGTGTTGTCGCACGCCTCGGGCAGGTCCTTGAAGAGCTCCCTCATCTCCGCGGCGCTCTTCAAGTAGTACTGGTCCGTCTGAGCGCGCATGCGTCCCGGGTCGTCGAGGTTGGCCTGCGACTGGATGCAGACGGCGATCTCGTGCGCGCGCGCGTACTCGCGCTTGAGGTAATGCACATCGTTGGCCGCCACGATCCCCACGCCGTGCTCGCGCGCCAGTCTCACGAGGTCCGCGTTGATGCGGTCCTGTTCGCGCAGGCCGCTGCGGATGATCTCGATGTAGAAGTCCTCCTTGCCGAAGATATCGATGTATTCCTGGACGGCTTTGCGGGCGTTCTCCTGCTGGCCGAGATTGAGCTGATGCGGGATCTCCGCGCGCAGACCGCCCGAGAGAGCGATGAGGCCTTTGGAATATTTCTTGAGCGTCTCCTTGTCCACGCGGGGACGGTAGTAGAACCCCTCGAGATAGCCGATGGTGACCAGCTGGATGAGATTGCGGTATCCGGTGTCGTCCTTGCACAGCAGGACGAACGGGTAGGAGGCGCCCTGCAAGCCGTGGGTGGCCCGCTCGAAGCGGCTCTGGGGCGCGATATAGACCTCGGCGCCGATGATGGGCTTGACGCCGGCTTTTTTGCACGCGCCGAAGAACTCCACGACGCCGAACATATTGCCGTTGTCCGTGACGGCGCAGGCGCTCTGCTTGAGCTCCTTGAGCCGCTCCATCAGGTCCTCGATGTGGCAGGCCGAGTCGAGCAGGCTGTACTGCGTATGGACGTGCAGGTGGACGAAGTCGGCGGAACTCATCGCCGACCATTATTGCCAAAACCGCGCCGGTCCGCCACTACTAAAGAACGGCGGCTCGGCGTCGGCGGGTTTCGGGTATCGTCGGGTTAGTAACGGCCTCTCGGGCGGAAGTGTCCCCGCTGGGGGCGGCCCTGACCGCGGCCGTAGCCGCCCGGTCCGGGCCGGCGGTGCTGGGGCGAAGACCCGGCGGAGAAGCGCTGTTCGGGTACCGCCGGATGTGTGGAGACCTTGAGCGGCTCGCGGGTGAGACGCTCGATATCCCTCACTTGTGATCCCTGGTCAGGAGAGGCCAGAGTGATGGCGTGTCCCGCTCGCCCCGCCCGGCCGGTGCGTCCGATACGGTGCACGTAATTGTCCACATCGTCAGGCAGATCGTAGTTGATGACCAGCTCGATGCCCTTCACGTCGATACCGCGCGAAGCGATGTCGGTGGCCACGAGGATACGGTAGCGGCCGGTCTTGAACCCCTCGAGCGCCTCACGGCGCTGATTGAGCGAGCGGTTGGCGTGGATCTCCGCGGCGGTATGGCGCATCTCACGCAACGCGCGCGTGATCTTCTTGGCGTTGGCCTTGGTCCGGGCGAAGATCAGAACGCTCCCCTTCCACTCCTCGAGAAGCTTGGCCAGCAAGGTCCGCTTCATCTCCTGCGGCACGATGAAGAGCTCTTGAGTGACCTTCTCGGCCGTGGTGCCGGCGCGGGCGATCTCGATGCGGATGGGCAGCTGCATGTACTCCTTGGCGATGTCGAGGATGCTCTCCGGCATCGTCGCCGAGAACAGCATCGTCTGACGTTCCCGCGGCAGATAGCGCGCGATACGCTTGACCTGAGGAGCGAAGCCCATGTCCAGCATCCGATCCGCCTCATCGAGCACCACGACCCTCATGTCGGTCAGCGTGACGGTACGCTGTTCGATGTGATCGAGCAGACGTCCCGGCGTCGCGATCAGCACGCGGGTCGACGGCTTGCGCACCACCTGCACCTGCGTGGACATGTTCATGCCGCCGATCAGGATGACCGAGCGGAGGTTGAAGGGCTGCCCGAGCTTGCGCAGGGTATCGTCCACCTGCAGGGCCAGCTCCCGTGTCGGTACCAGCACCAGTGCGCGTCCATTGCCGGCCTGCGACAATCTCTGGATGAGCGGCACACCGAAGGCCAGCGTCTTGCCGGTCCCCGTCTGCGCGATGCCGAGCACGTCCTTACCCTCCACGGCCACCGGGATGGCCTGCTGTTGGATCGGTGTCGGCGTGACGTACTTCAACCGGTCGAGCAGTTCGAGGATGCCGGGCGCGATACCCAGACCTCTGAACGTCGAAACTTCTTGGGGGTGCTGTGTCATGATGCGAAAACCTCTTTGAGAAGTGCGGTGGCCCGGGCTCCGGGATCCACGCGGATCCTACGTTCCTCTTGACCCAACACGGTGTACAGGCCGTCCAGCGCCTTGTTGACGGTATAGTCCTCGATGCTCGGCAGTGGTAAGCGGCGGGCCAACGGTAACGCCTGATACTTGGCCATCAACGCTTGATACTGCGCGGTCACGCCGTACTGCGACATCGTCCTGGCGACCACGGGACGGTAGACCTCCGCCAGCCGCGCCGAGGACTTGCGCCGGAAATAGTCCGTCGCGGCGGTGTCCCCGCCCTTGAGCAGGCCTTCGGCGTCCTCGATGCTCATATCGGTGATCGCGTCGATGAAGATGTCGCGTGCGTGCGGGGCCGCGGCCTCCGCGGAACGGTTCATGCTGAGCACCAGCTGGTCCACCTGGCCGCCCAATCCGACCTTACGCATCAGCCCTTCGGCCAGCCGCAGTTTCTCGGGCATGGCGATCTTGATCGCCGAGTTGCCTAGATAGCCGTCTTTCTTGCCCGCCAGCTGTACGGCACGGTCGACGCCGACCCTCAGGGCTTCTTTCAGCCCTTGTCCGACGCGGGTGCCGCCGAGCGAAGCCTTCTTGTCGACCCCGAGGGCCTTGAGCGCGGACCCGAGATCGACGGCGTGGGCCGGAGCGGCGCCGAGCGCGGCGATCAGCACGGCGACCGCGAACGAACGTCTCACGTCGACTGCGCCGGACCGGGGTCGGTCGGCGTCACACCCTTGAGGCAGAGACCCTCTTCGGCCAGTTGTTGGCGGATGTATTTGTGGCACTCGAGCCAGTGGGGCATCTTGGCGGGATTCTCGAGGGTCAACAGCTTGACCAGCTCC
Source organism: Candidatus Omnitrophota bacterium (assembly GCA_022072175.1). GTDB lineage: Bacteria > Omnitrophota > Gorgyraeia > 2-02-FULL-51-18 > 2-02-FULL-51-18 > JAJVIE01. Next base: position 1,062,332 of record JAJVIE010000003.1, read on the forward strand.
TCGCGCGGAACGTCCAGCAGGGCCACGACGGCGATATCCTCACGCTCTCCATCGCTCTTGGCGCAACGCATCATCTCGGTGGTGGGGACGTGCTGGATATAATGCTGCTGCACCAGCTGGGCCAGCTTGTCCCTCGGGATATCGCAGTAGCACTTGTTCGTGTGGACCTTGTCCGCCATGTTGCCTCCAGAACTCTATTAGGCCACAAAAAACGTGAACCGCCAACATCCGTCGGCGTTCGTCCCTTGCGAACGGCGGTCGGTCCTTCCGGCGGAGGTCAGTAGTTGAAGAGCTGCCGGTGAGCGAACGTCTCGTCAGGCAGGCAATTGTGCAGGGCGTTGAGGATCTTGGTCTTGACCTTGGGCGTCAGGTGGCGGCCGCGGCGGGCCTTGTGGACCATCTTGAACGTGATCTGTTCGGTCGAAGCATTGACCAGATGGGCGTTGGTCAGTCCATACCGCTCCAAGAGCGCGTCTATCGGCTGGACACCATGCTCGAGCTGTTGAGGCCGGCCGATGACCGGCGCGGGCGGCGCCGGGACGGCCTTGCGACGGACCTGTCGGCGAGGCACGGGCAAGGCCTTACGAACACCCGTCTTGCGAGCGGCCGGCTTGGCCGTGGTTTTCTTGCGGACGGAGGTCTTGGAGGAAACCTTCTTGCGGGCTGAGGGGCTCACCGGCGGCCCTCCGGCCCCAAAGGCTCCGCACTGGTCAACGGCCAGCGGGTCAGAAGATCGACGGCCTCGGTATGCCCTGAGATCCTCGCGGCCTCCAGAGGCGTGTGTCCCTCGGAGTCCACCGCGTCGCGGCTGGCGCCCGCGTTGAGAAGAAGCTCGATCATCGGCACATGCCCGTGATCGGCCGCCAGGATCAGCGCGGTGCGGCCATAGTCGTCGCGAGTCTCGAGTTCGGCTCCGCTGTCGAGCAGCGCTTGAGCCACATCGACACGGCCGCTCCAGGCCGCGACGATGAGCGGGGTCCACCCGCCCTTCTGCTGGATGTTGATCTGCGCCCCCGCGTCCAGCAGAGCGCGCACGATGGCCAGAGTTCCGTTGGCTGAGGCCCGGGTCAGCGCCGAGCCGTCGGTGGTATCGCGTAGGTTGACGTCCGCTCCGGCCTTGATGAGGGTCTTGACCACGTTGGGGTGCCCGTAGCTCGAGGCGTACATGAGCGGCGATCCGCCATGGGCGTCCTGCACGTTGATCTGCGCGCCGTTCGTCAGCAGTTCCTTGACGACCTCGTTGTGACCGTTCCACGCCGAGAGCGTCAGTGCCGTGCGGCCGCCGGAGTCGGCCGCGTGGATGTCCGCGCCGCGCGCCAGAAGCGCCCTCACGATACGCGTGCGGCCGAGGGCCGAAGCGCGGATGAGCGCCGTACCGACATACTGATCGGCCGCGTTGACGTCCGCCCCCGCCGCCAGAGCGAACTCGACGTTCTCGTAGTTACCCTCATCGATCGCGCTCAAGAGCGTGTGGTCGATGCCTTCGGCGCGGACATCGGCGGCCGGAACGGCGACGAGCATCGTGAGCGCCAGTAGGACGGGTAGAACGGAACGGTGTCTCATCGCAGGGATATCCTCATGAATAAAGTTGACGGAACTTCAGCTTGCGGTCGTCGCTGTCACCGTGCCGTGCACCAGCACGGCCAGGGCCAGCCACAACCCCGCGGCGGCCAGCGTCACCAGGCCTGTGGCGACATACCGCAGCGGCGCCGACTCCGGGGACCTCATAATGGAAGCGTTGATCCAGACAGCGCCGGCACCCAGAGCGCCGCCGATCGCGCCGCCGACCGCCAGGAGCACCAACGGTAGGAGGACCCAGATCTTCTCCGCGATCCGCATCGGCCGGGCGAATCGCACCGCCTCCCCGGCCACAACGAGCACGGGGTCGAGCATCAGAAGGCCCGGTTTCCAGCGGACGTCGATGTCCTGGCCGTAATTGTTCTTGATCGTGTACTTGCCTTTGACGGGCTTGATGGGCACGCCGTCGATGAGGACCTGCGGACCGTTCCAGAACCCCGCCGGACGTACCTTGAGTCCACGGCCCTCAAAGCCCTGCAGATGCAGATCGATCTCCCGGACCTCCGCTCCCGTCATGGCTGACATCATCGCACAAAGACGTCCCGTTGCCAAACCCCTCACTCACCCGCCAAGCGAGGCGGGGCGTTGCGCAACTCCCAGGACCAGACGATGCCGTCATCGGGGTCCCGGCTCTCGCCGGCTTTCATAAAACCCAGCCGGACCAGGATGACCGTCGAGGCGCTCTGTGCGGGCAGGGTATGGGCCGTGAGCGTCAATGCAGGGTCCCTCTCGAGGGCCATCGCGACGAGCTGGCGCGCCATGCGCGTGGCATAGCCGCGGCCCTCGTACGGCGCGAAGGTGTAGTACGCGATCTCCACCCGGCCGGCCTGAGGGGCGGACTTGAACGCGCATGTCCCGACGATCTCACCCTCCTCCTCGGCGAGATACCCGACCCACGGTTCCTCGTATCCGCTTCGAGCGTAATGGTCGCACAGCATGCGGCAGACCTGCAGTGTCTCCGGACCCAGGACCCGCTCCGTCGAAACGGACCCGTCCTGGCGCACGGGCAGGAGCCTCATCGCTTGAGCTGCTCCGCCAGCCAGGCGCGGGTCGCTTCCACGCGATCGCCCTGCACTTCGATGACACCGTCCTTGACGGTGCCTCCGCACCCGTAGGTCCGCTTGAGCTCCCGGGCCATCCGCTCCAACCGGTCACGGCCGTAGGTGTGCAGGCCCGCGATCACGGTGACCTCCTTGCCCATACGCCGTTCAAGCCTCACATGCGGCTTGGGAGATCGGGGGTTCGGCCGCTCGCCCGGCCCGGACGGCTCTCCGGCGGGGACCAACGACCACCCTTCACCTCCCGTCAGCTTGGCCATCGCCTGCCTCCGGAGGTCCGAGATACCGGAATCGCGGACGCGATCCGCCGGGGGTCATGACCGTCTCCGCGAACATCAGCGCCGGACGCACCCACAATTGTCCCTCCGGGAAATCACCGCGGTACAGCGCGCGGTAGACGACCATCTCCTCGAGCGTCTCGCTGTGTCGCGCGGTCCCGAGGACCTCGTAGCGCTTGCCCTTGAAATGCTCGTACAGACCGGAGCGGACGGTCCCGACGCTCACGATCCGCCCCCGAGACTCACGAGCCCCGTACCGAGCAGTCGGTCCAGACCCGGCACGTCGACGAACAGGAGCGCGATCAACAGCACCCCGACGAGCAGGAAGTAGAGCATGAACATGCGATGGCGGAATAGACGCTCCGGATACTGCGCCGCCGAATCCGGTAGGAGCCCGATCCAGAAGTACCAGGACATCAGTATGGCCAAGAACGGCAGGCTGAGCAGGTATTCGACCCTGTACTTGATCAGGAACACACCGACGAAGAACGCGCAGACCATCGAATACACATAGGAGGCCAGCAGCAGTGTTTCGGGCGTATACCGCGCGAAAACCTTGCGGTACGACACCAACTCGGGCGTCCTTCCGAGATGACGGAGTTCAGCATAACGCTTGAGCGTCATCAGGAACCCTCCCCCGGCCCAATAACCCAACAGCAGGCTCGACGGTGGCAAATAGGTGTCGGCCAGCAGGAACCATCCTGCCAGCAGACGGATCGGGTTGTTGGCCGACTCGGCCAGCGCGTCGAGGAACGGGCGGTCCTTGAGGCGGATCGGCTCGACGTTGTAGGCGATCCCCATGAGAGCGAAGAGCCCCAGGACCCACAGGAACGACGCGGAGACCGAGAACGCCAGGCCCGCGGATACGGCCAGGAGCCCGACATACAACGACAACACCCCTGGGACCCGCAGGCTCTCCTGCGCCGCGGCGCGCTCCCTTTTGACCGGATGGTAGCGATCGTAGCGCGCGTCGAGCCATTCGTTGAGGACGTAGTTGGCCGACGCGGTCAGACAGACCGCCAGGAGCCCCGCGCAACAACGCGCAAGGTCTCCCGCCGACAACGGCCACTCGGCGGCGCCCAGGGCCAGCGCGACCACTGTCCCGGGCAGGACGAATACGTTCTTGAACCAGTGGTCGACGCGGAGGATGCGGACGTAGGGATGGGCGGCGCTCATCGGGTCATGCGGGCGCGTATACGGCGAGGATGGAGTCGCGCAAGTTGAGCGGCACGATCGTGCTCTGACGGGCATGACGTGCGGCCGTCGCGCGCAGCCAGGGCAGATAGACGACGGCGCGCTGGAGCAGATACCCGAGCGTGAAGTACCAGGAGGGTCTCGACCATCGCTTGCGGACCATACCGACCCTCCTCATCGCCAGATCGAGCGTGTTGAGATCAAAATATCCGATGTGCGCCCTGCGGTAGTGCCACCACCTGCGTCCCATCAGTCTCGCGGCCCACGACGAGCGATCGGGCGTGACCACCACGATCCGCCCCGTCCCGGTCAGGAGCTCCCGGGCTTGCCGGAGGAGTTCAACGGGCCGCTCGACATGCTCGATGATATCCACGAGCATCACGATATCGTAAGGCCCCTTGAGCGCGGGATGCGGCAACGCTCCGGTCAGGACGGGCAGTCCGCGCTCGCGGGCCCTTGCGCTCAGCCAGACGGACGGCTCGACACCGTCCGCTCGGAGGCCGAGACGGAGCGCCTCCTCCACCAGGATACCGCTGGCCGCGCCCACATCCAAGAGCCGCATGTCCGGGCGCAGTTCGCGCAGACCGCCCAACAACCGGCGCATCTGCAGAGCGCGCGGAACCCGGCTCTCCTCGTAGGCGGCATCCTCCATCCCCGCGTACCGGGCCAACACGTCCCCGGCGTCCGTGCACTGCACGAAGCCGCACGCGATACAACGCCCGAGCTGTCCGGTGGTCCCGTAGACGCTGTCGGAAATACGCACGTCGTCCGGGGTCAGCGCGCCCGACGATGTTCCGGGGACCGGCCGCAGATCCGAGCCGTCACAGACCCAGCATCGGCCGTCCATCAGGTCTCCATCGCCGCGGGTGATCCGAGGCGCCTCCCCGGGGCCGAGCGCGGTATACTGGTGACGGAGGCTCTATGAAACCGCAAAAACATCATGCCGCCTTGATCCTCTTTGCCGTTCTGGCCGTCTGCCTGACGGTGATCCCGATGATCCTGGCCATCCGCAGTAACCGCCCGGATTAACCGCGTCGACCCAGGTCCAGCAACCACAGGTGGTCGGACCGGTCGCACGGCAGCTCCTCGCAGGCCCGCTCGAAAAGATCCAGGTACTTGAGCGCATCCCCCATCTGCCGCACGATCCACAGACGGCCCTCGAACGCCCGCCAATTGTAGATGAACTCGAGCCCCTTCCGCGTGTACACCCCGCTCCGGTCCATCAAAACGTAGCGGACCCCCTGTCCGCGCAAGTACTCCGCCCAGCGTTCGTACCCGCCGTCCAGCGGCATGCCGGGCGGCGGTGAGGCCTGGCCCGGGAAATCCGCGAGCAACACACGGTTGCGCCTGAAATCCATCGCCGCGGCCGTATCCGAGGACGCCAGGATCGTCGAGCCCGGGGGGGTGCGGCGCTGGACACGGTTCATGGTCCGCCGCGACCATTCGTGCAGGGGTATCCTCTGCAGTGCCGGACCGAAGAGGCCGGGCGCGCGCACGGCCACATACACGGTCTCGAACCAGCCGTAGAGCGGCTTGATCCGGGCCAGGGACCCTGCCAGCACGGCGACGAACAACACGGTCGAGATGAGCATCCTCCGACGGGGCGCGCGGTCCCATGCCCGGGCACCTTCGACGAGGACCGCGGCCAGCGCCACGACGAAGATCGAGTACGTGTAGTGAAAGTTGAACCAACCGGCCGTCGCCACCGACAGCGCCAGAGCCGCGGCCAAGGCGCAGGATGCGAGCACCGCCGTGATCCGGGCGGGCCGTATCCGGCATAGCGCGGCCAGGAGCGCCGCCAGGATCGTCAGGAGCAGGAATTTGTTGTCGACAAGGTCCAGCGCGATGATCTTGAGCAGCGGCGCGCTCAGTTCCCACCGCCCGGCCGCCCCGGACCCGTAGGCGCTGACATGATAACCTCGGCCGAGTATCGGGAAGAGCCACGTCCCGCAATCGCGCGCCTGCGCGGCCGCCCAGGGAAGCACGAATACGACCGCAAGAAGCGCCGCCGCCGCCATGCCAGCGGCCTCGGAGCGCTGTCCGCGTCGCAACGCCAGTAGCGCGGACAGCGCCACGGCGATCGCCCAGGGCGGGATCAGGTTGGACTTGAGCGAGGCGATCGCCGCCAGCACCGCGCCGAGCGCGACCCAGCGGCCCGGACCTCCCTCCCCGTCCGGCCACAGACGGGGATCCAACCGCATGGCCACCCACAACCCCATCGCGGCCGGCAGGGCCCAGGCGGTCGTGTTGGAGCACAGGATCAGGAACGGCCCGGCCGCCACGCAGACCACCAGCGCGCGGCGCTGTCCGAGGCCGAGCCGCGTACCCCAGAGCGAGAGCAGCGCGGCGAACAGGAGCGCCCCCACACCGATGTCCAGCGCGAGCGTACGGCCGTCACCCAACAACGTCAGGCTCCAGGTGTCGAGCCAGTACTTGCCTCCCAACGCCGAGGCGATCCGCCGCTCGCTGAACGGCTCATAGCCCATCTGACCCGTCTGCAGCATCTTCTGGGCGAACGCCGCGTACGCCGGGTAGTCGTCGTGATCGTTGTAGATACCTGTCATCGTCAGCGTGGATGCGGCGAACAGCGCCAGACAGACCAGCATCACCGACGCCAGGATCCCCGCCCAGCGGTCCGGCCGGTCCCCATAACACAGCGGATGCGCCACCGGACGCGAGAGCGTCCACAACTGGAGGATCCAAAGCACGGCTCCGCCGGCTACGAGCTGGTGGACGATGAGCGGGGAGATCAGGGCCTGATGGTTGAGCACGCCGCCGAGGATGAGCATCACCGAGACGCCCAGGACGGCTTTCTCCGGCCAGACCAGACGCAGACCGAGCAGTCGGCCCGCGACGGCGCCCCAGCCGGTCCAGGACAGGAAGATCAACACCAGCATCGCGACCAGACGCATGGCTAGTACAGTCTCAGGCTCTCGAAGACCTCGCGCGCGCTCTCCCAGCGCGCGTCGAACTCTTCGACCGGAGCCGCGCACAACACTTCGACCAATCTGCCGGAGCGCGCCGCGTACAGCGCGCGCGCCCGCACATGCCGGGTGCTGTCACCCTCTATCAGATAGGAGTAAGTATAGGAGAGCGCGGCGCGCTCTCCGATGGACGACTTCTCCCGCGACTCGATGACGAGGTCCGGATGGGACCCCTGACGCAGAGCCCGCTCGACGACATCCCCTGTCCGGCTCAGGTCCTCGGCGCTCAGCCCGCTCACGTCCAAGCGGATGCGCACCAGCGGCGCTTGTTCGTCATAAGCGGCCAGCACGCGGTAATCCCCGGGACGGGAGCTGTCGACGACGCACCCCTCGGGCACGATGAACTCGACGAAGCTGTCCTCGAAGATCTCGGACGCGTGGACGGACCAAGCGGACAACACGGACAGGACCAACAACGCGACCGCCGGGAGCGGACGCCGGAGCACTAGACGGCCCGCACCCTTCGCATCGCCTGGCGGATGCGGCCGAGGCCTTCCTCGATCTTGTTCACGTCGAGCGCGTAGCTCAGACGGATGCGGTCCGGCGCGCCGAACCATTCGCCGAGGTAGGTGATGACCTTGTACTCCTCATAGAGGAGCGTGAGGAACTTGCGCGGGTTGCGGCACTTGGGCAGGACGTAGAAGGCCCCCTCCGGTTTCCACAGGTCGAACCCGAGGTCCAACAGGCCCTTGTAGATGAAATCCCTGCGCTCGCGCCAGATCTTGCGCTGGTCCTCGATGTACGACGCAGGGGCGCGCATCGTGGACAGCGCCATGTCCTGGCCGACGAGGTTGGTGTTCATCGAAGTGTGGGTCTTCATCTCGCAGACGTCCTCGACGACCTTCTTGTCGGACGTCCAGAGGTAGCCGACGCGCACACCGCACATGCAGTAGGTCTTGGAGAAACTGTTGATCGTGATGACGTGGTCGCCCTGGATCGGATAGTTCTCACGCTCGTAGATGAGGTCCTTGTACACCTCGTCGGAGACGACGTGGATACCCTTCTGTTGGGTGATGCGCTCGATCTCCTTGAGCGTCTCGATGGACTCGACCCGGCCGGTAGGATTGGAGGGCGAGTTGATGAGCACCGCCCGACAGCCGCGCACCTTGCGCTTGAAGTCCGCGATGTCGATACGGCCGTCCACCAGGTCCGTGAACACCGGTGTCATGCCCGCCATCTGGATCAGCGGCAGATAAGAGTAGTAGTACGGTCTCGGCAGGAGGATCTTGCCCTTGCCCCAGGCGCGGAACACCAGGTCCAGCGCCTCCGAGGCGCCGTTGGTGATGACGAAGTTGTCCGGCGTGGAGCGTGGATACTCCTTGGACAACGCCTGACGAAGGGGCAGTTCACCCTGGATAAGGCCATAACGCAAGTCCCGGGTGATGTCGATGCCGCTGAAAGCCTCCCGGGGAGGCGGCAGGTCGGGCTGCCCGGAGCCGAAGCTGATGACCCCCGTGCCCTGCTTGCCGATGAAATCCGCGGGACTTTTGAGTTTGAGCATAAGCGGGTATTATCTCCGGTCCGCGTGCGGAGGTCAATCGCCCCGCGCGGACCGGACGATGCCTAGGAGCGGTCCAGCGCCCACTTGCCCGCGCCGCGGCAGGCGATGTAGAGGAAAACGAAGCAGTAGATCACGGCCATTTCGCCCTGGTTCACCGCCGGGAAGAACTGCGCTCCGCCCTGGAATTTCCAGTGGAACTGGAAATACGCCACGGCCATCGTGCCACTGCACAAGAACGCGGCCGGACGCGTCAGGAAGCCCGCGGCGATCAACACGCCCCCGACCAGCTCGATCAAACCCCCGACCCAGATCTGGGAGCCGACCGGCGGACGGTGCTCGGAGAGCACGCCGAGGATCTTCTGCGCCCCGTGGAACGCGAACAGGAGTCCGCTCATCAGGCGCAACAACACGTACGACAGGTCCGTACCCTTGGACAGGAACCGCATGCTCACCTCCGGGGGTCTAGCGTTTTTTGGTTTTGGTCTTCGGCCTGGACTTGGATGGGGCCGTACGCTTGGACGAACTTCTGGACTTGGGGGCCGGCGCCGCCGGGGCGGCCGGAGCCGTCGGTGTCCCCAGCCGGCTGACGGGCTTGGGCGGCAGGGCCACGGGCGTCAGGATCGGCATGCCGTGCCGGTCCCCGCCGGACTTGCGCGCGGCGAAGCAGGTCTTGCAGTAGACGGCGCGGCCTTCGGCGGGCTTGAACGGCACCTCGCAGACCTTACTGCACTGCGCGCAGATCGCCTCGTACAGCGTGCGCTCCCTGCGCGGAGGCTCGGCGGGCTTGGGGGCCGGCGCCGCCGGGGACGGGGCTTTGTGCGCCTGCTGACCGACGAGGGTGTCGAGCTTACGCTCGAGCGTGGCCAGACGATCGAGCAGTTTGGCCATCAAGCCCTCGAGATACGGATCGACCTTGGGCAGACGTGCGGACGAACTCTTGGACCGGGTCTTGGCTGGCATCAGACCTCCCTTGGCCGCTCTGGCGGCTCACCGCTATTAGGCCACAAGAATCCGCGCACGACAAGCCGGGACCCGCGGACCGGAGCGCCGTCCGGACGCCCGGAAGCCGGTCTATGCTACAATACGCCGATGCAGATCCTCGATCGGATCGAACAATGGCTCATGGATTCGGCCGGACGTCTACCGCTGGAAGTCTCGTCGTTCGGCGGCGGCCTCATCGAAGAGGTCATCGCCCCCATCCCCTCGCCGTTCGTGATGGCGGCCGTCGGATCGGCCGCTTACGCGCAGGGTAAGGGTTTTTGGGTGCTGTGCTGGCTCTCCCTCCTGGGCTCGGCGGGCAAGACGCTCGGAGCGTGGTTCCTCTACGCCGTGGCCGACAAGCTCGAAGACCTCCTCGTCGGCAAGCTCGGGCGTTTCCTCGGGGTCTCGCATCAGGACGTGGAGAGCGTCGGCAAGCGCTTCACCGGGGGCCACAAGGACGCCTGGATCCTCTTCATGCTCCGCGCCCTGCCCATCGTACCCAGCTCCCCCGTCTCGGTCGTCGCGGGCATCATCAAGCTCGAACTGCGCACGTACCTGCTGGCGACGCTGGCGGGCAACTTCTTCCGCAATCTGGTGTACATCTATCTCGGTTATTCGGGTCTGTCCGCCTACCGATCGGTACTCCACCATCTGGACAGCACCGAGTCGGTGGTGCAGGTCGGGATCTTCCTCTGCCTGGTCGCGGTGGTCGGCTGGGTCTACTGGCAGCGCCGCAAGTCCTAGTCTGTTCTCAAGGCCGCACGCGCAGACCGAGCTCGATCCGGTCCCCGCGCTTGATCCCGGCCCTCCGCCGGACGTCGGCCTTGAGCGGCAACAGATACGTGCCGGACTTGCCGTCCGGGAAGATCGACGTCCTCCACTCCACCTCGCCGACACGCGCGATGACCGGCAAGGACCCCCAGCCCCGGGCGTGCACGCCGTGCTCGCGCTTGATGCTCCGGGCCTCGGAGACCGGCAGGAGCGCGAAGTACCACGCGGCCGCCCCGCTCCACAGCCGCACCTCGGCGCGCATCGTCCGCTCGACCGGTCCTTGGGCTCCGCCCGAACGCTTGTCGCTGTGGAAGCGGTAGCGGTACGGACCAAGACTCCCGCTCATCTTTGCTCCCGAAGATCCGGCAGACGGAGGACCAGGAGGCGTCCTGAACGGTAGTGTGCCCGGCCCGCCTCGCCTCGCACGAGATCGCAGTAGCGGCGGATGAACTCAAGCTCCGTCCGCTCCCAGGCATTGAGCGCGTTGGTGCCCAGATACCAATCGTAACTTGTGGGACCGCCTCGGCCGAAGGCACCCTCGAGGTCCAACAGCACATATTCGACCTCCTGGCGCCGGAGGTACGGCCATAAGCGCTTGCGACCTCCGTCGAGCGGCATGCCCGGAGGCGGCGAGGCGTTGCCGGGCAGGTCCTGGATCCAGATGGGATTGCGCTCGTAGTCGAGCAGGCACATCCAGTGGCCTGAAGCGAGGATACGCGCTCCGGGCGGCACCGATTCCTGAGCCGCACGGTATTCCCCGCGCAGTTCCTCCAGACGCCGCACCTCGGCGTCGGCCTGAGAACGCTGAGAGAGCATCCGGCGCGCCGAGGCGATCGTGCTCTGATGCGCGTAATCCGACGGATACAGGACGGCCATGGTCAGGACCACCAGGGCGGCGATCGGACCCCGACGCGATCCGGAGGACGCCAGCACGATGACGATCCAGATCAGGACCGGCACGGTATACGAATACGCGTAGCGCTCGAGCCAACGGCCGTCGGCGAGAACGGCCAGCCCCAGAGTCACGAGCGCGGAGACGCCGCACAGGACCACCGATCCGGCAGGCGGGACCGAGCGCGACCACCGGCAGAGCATCAGTCCCGCCAGCGACAAGAGCAAGACCCTGACAGTGGCCCATTCCGCCAGCGCCGGACCCAGACGCCCCCACGCCAGGGAAAGGTTGGTCACCACGCTCGCCCCGTACGAGGCGACGTGATACCCGCGGCCCAACAGCGGGAACAGCGGCGTGCCGCTCGAGAGGTAGAGCGAGACGCACCACGGCACCAGAAGAGCGGCCGCGGCCAGGGTCACCCACATCAAGCTCCGCGCGCTCCGGGCGCGGCCGCGCGAGATCTCCCAGGCGGCCAGAACGATCAACAGGCCCGCCGTGGCCGCCACCAGATAGCTCTTGAGCGCGGCCGTCGCCGCCGCCACGAGCGCCGCGGCGGCCAGGCGCCGGGGCGCGGACCCCCGCGGGGACTCCTCGGACAGGAGCGCGATCAGATAGGTCAGCAGGGCCACCGGCAGGATCCAGGCCGAGTGGTTGAAGCTCACCGCGAACACCGCAAGAGGCATCAACATCGCCCAGACCGTCCCCCACGCCCCGGCACCTGAGCGCGCGCACAAGAGCGCGGTCAGCGCGACCAGACAGAACCACCCCAATCCCGACTCCACGAGGAGATCCTGCCCCGGACCTACGGCCGTGAGCGCCAGGGCATCGAGCGGGACCTTGCCGCCCAACCCCGTGGTCATCCGCCGCTCGGAGAACGGGTCCGTGCCCAGCGTACCCGTCTGCAGGGTTTTCTGCGTCAGGGCCAGATAGTACGAGGGATCGTCGAACGGATGATGATAGCTCGAGAGCTCGGCATGTCCGGCCGTGACGGCGAGCGCCACACCGAGCAGGCACAGGCGCACGGCGCGAGGAGCCCGGACCTCAGGCGCGGAGAAGCAGAGAGGATCGCGGGGCTTGAGCCAGCCCCGGGCATAGCGGACGATCGCGGTGAGAGCTCCGAGGCCCCAGAGCGCCGCGAGTACAGCGGGTTTCAGGAGAGCTGCCAACTGCAGGGGGCCGCTGATGATGATGAAGAGCGACACACCCAGGAGCGCTTCTTCGGGCCACGCGGCGCGGCGGCCCAGCAGTCTCGAGGCCCATCCGCCCCAGCCGATCCACGCCAGGAGCGTCAGCGCGGCCAGGGGCCAGACGGACGGGTGTGGCGCGACGGTCAGAGGCAGGCTCAAGAAGGCCTCAGCAGCACTTCAACGCTTGAGCTCTTCCTCGATGAGGGCCCTCATCTGATCGAGGTCACCGAAGAAGCACCGGACCTCCCGCTGTCCGGGCTCGCGAACGAACTCGATCGAACCGCGCAACTGCCCCTCGTCCATCCAGATCCTGCCGATGAACGTCGCCATCATCCCTCCGTGAGCCGGATCAGATCCCACGCCGGCGTTCCTTGTCCGTATACAGCGCCTCGTCAGCGCGAGCCAGAAGCGCGTCGATGGTGAGTCCGGTCTCCGCGGGGTCGAAGTAAGCCCAACCGGCGCTGAGCCGCACGGGCGGAGACCCCTCGCCGGCGCCCTTGGCGATACCCTCGTCCAAGCGGCGCTGGAGCGCCGTCAACTGCTCCTTGGGCGCGTCGATGGCGGCGACCACGAACTCGTCGCCCCCCAGACGGCCGATGATGTCCGATTCTCTGAAAGCCCTCTGGAGAGCCCGCGCCGCGGCGATGATGAGCCGGTCGCCTTCGGCGTGCCCTTGGGTGTCATTGATCTTCTTGAGGCCGTCGACATCGAGTGCCGCGAGCCAGAAACCCTTCTTGGTCCTCACCGCCTGCCGCGCGCTCTGCTCGACGAGCAGGAAGAACCCCCTGCGGTTGCGCAGTCCGGTCAGCGCGTCAGTGACGGATGCCTCGTGGAGGCGACGCTGCACACCGATGACAAGAGCGTCCCCCACCAGCCAGGCCGCAAGACCGGCCAAGGCCAGGCTCAGCATCAGAGCGATCAGGCTCAGCCGCACCATACGGACGACGGGTCCATAGACGATACTGGACGGCACACCAATAGCGGCGTAGATGCCGGTGTCACCTCCGGAGATCTCGATCGGCCTGTAGGCGTAGACGCGCTGGATACCGTCCAGCCCGCGCAGCTCCACGGTCCCCTCGCCCGAGGCGGTGAGCAAGGCCTTGACGAGCGGTGCGTTGGCCAACTGCCGGCCTACCAAGCCGCCGGGATCCGGGTGGCGCGCCAACACCGTACCGGTCCGGTCCACGACGGTGAACACCGCTTCGAGCGGTGGGTCGGCTTTGGACAAGAGCGTATGCATCCACTCGAGTCCCAGCGCATAGTACAAGACACCGCGGACTTCCCCGTCCTCCCGGTAGACCGGATATCCGAAGTTGAGCGTGTGCTTGCCCGTGATGCGTCCGAGCACGTACTGGCCCATCGTGAACGTCCGCTCGCTCAGCGCTCTCTGGAAATACTTGCGGTCCGCGAGATTGACCCCGGGAGGCGGCGGCAGAACACTGGCGTAGATACTGCCGTCGGTGTTGATGAGCCCCATGTTGACGCAGTACGGCTCGGTCCGGACCCATTCACCGAGCAGCTTCTGGATCTCGGCCGGGCTGCCGGCGCGCAATTCGTCGAGCGACGCCAATAGACGCATCTCCTGCCGGATACCCGACAGCAGATGATCCTGCGTGATGGACGCCAGACGCACCACGCGCAGGAGCTCGTCGGTCGTCTTGTCGTACACCAACCGCCGCTGTTCCCGCCAGGACAGTGTGGACAAGCCCAGTACGGGGAGCATCGCCAACGCGACCACCAGGAGCAGCCGCCATCTCAGCGAACGCAGGGACACCGCTTCGGAGGAGACCGCCTGCGCCGGAGAGCCCGTGGTCATGACGTCAGCGAGCCGTCGTCTCTGCGGGCAGCAGCAGGTAGTTCTTGTACCACCACACCGGATCGGGTGCGATGGGGTCCTGCGCGACGAGCTTGCCGCAGGCCGCGATCCAATGCCACGTGTACCCCAGCTCCCTCAGGGTCTTTTCCATCCGGCGCGTCTTGTCCGACACGCCTCCCTTGGGATCGGACTGGGCCAACACTTCCATCACGATCGGCGGCTTGTGACGTCGGATCGTCGCCAGAGCGCCGGAGATCACCTCGGGCTCGGCCCCCTCCACGTCGATCTTGATGAGCGCGATGCGTTCGACCGGATGGTCCTCAAGGTAACGGTCCAGCGTCATCGACGGCGCTTCTTGCGTCAACGTGTGCTGGGGCTGTCCCATCGCGTAGGACGCGATATCGGAGGCCCCCACTCCATAGGCCAACGACACCTTGTCCACCGAACCGTCACCGAGCGCGGCGCGGCCGAGCCGGCAGTCCGTGAACGCGTTCCTCCGGAACAACTGCTCCAGAAAATCCGCCGCCCTGTGGATCGGCTCGAAGCAATACACCGGCGCGTCGGGAGCCAGGGCCTTGAAGACCAGCAGGGACTGGCCGAAGTTCGACCCGATATCCAGGATCACACCCCGCTCGTTGGGCGAGAGCACGTGCGCGTAGACCCGGTACGTCTCCGCATCGCTCCCGTCGAGGCGCGCCTGCACCATGTACCCGCTGACACCGACCCATCCGCCCATCACCATACGCTGGTCCAGGATGCGGGTTTCGAAGAAATACGGCTTGTCGCGTCCGGCGAGAGCTTCGAGGAAGGGCCTGGCTACCGTGGAGATGCGGGTCGGCAGTCTCGAGAAGATATAGAAGAGTTTTTCCCGGAGGCCCTGATTGAGCGTGCCGGGTACGGTCTTGCGCGCGTTGACCATGGCCTCATTAGGCCACAAAACCAACCCCGGAGCAACCCCCGGAACGAACGCCGTCTGTTCTGCGGGAACGGCTCGTTGAGGATGGCTTGAGCGCCGGTTCGAGCGTGCGCGGGCATTTGGTCCGTGTCCGGAGGCAGTGGTATAATCCGTGCTGTTGCGTCAACATCTGCGGCACCTGCTCACACGAACCATCCTCAAGCCCGGCAAGGTCCGGTCCATCTGGCGCGGACCTCTGCGCGGCTGTCGCTACCTGGCGGACGACTTGTCCGGCTGGTCCCACCTCTACGGCGGATGGGAGCCCTACGCGCAGGCCGTCTATCAGCGCCACGTCCGTCCCGGGTACACGGTCTATGACCTGGGGGCGAACACGGGCATGCACGCGCTTCTGTTCTCCAAGCTCGTCGGCGCGGGCGGGAGGGTCTTGGCGTTCGAGCCCCTGCCCCTGAACATCGATCGGATCCAGAGCGTCATCCGGCTCAACGGGCTCAGCAACGTCACCATCGTTCCCAAGGCCGTATCCGACCGGACGGGTACGGCGGCATTCGATGAGGGCCCCAACAACTTTCAGGGCTCGCTCACAGCGAACAGCGGCTCGTCCCGCAAGCGCATCGTCGAGACGATCAGTCTGGACGATCTGATCGACCAAGGGGCGCCCGCACCGGATTTCATCAAGATGGACATCGAGGGCGGTGAAGGCGATGCCCTCAAGGGCTTTGAGCGGCATGCCGAGCACTGCCGTCCGATCCTGGCCGTCGACCTGCACACCCCCGAGCAAGACCTGCTCGTGGGCGATCACTTGAGACGCCACAACTACAGCGTCTACCGCATCCGCTCATCCACATCCAAGAGCAAGGACCTCCTGACCGAGATCCGGCATCTCGACCGGCCTTGGCCGGATGCTTCGGGGATCTGGGGCACGGTCCTCGCCCTCCCGCGATAACTCACGGCGACAGAAGCTCCGGGTACGACGAACGCCGCTACAGGAGCGACTGCTAACCCTTCCCCACCGGACGGCGTCCGGTATGAGAATAGAGGCCCAGCAAAACGATCGATGCTGTCAGCATCGAACTGATGAGACAGGCCGTGATGAGCTTGCCGCTGTTGCCACCGAGCACGACCATCCACGCCACGGCCGCCCTCCAGGTGAACACGAGGGCCAAGAAGGCCGTCGTCACGATCGCGGCCTTGCGACTCCACAGCATACCGCGCCAGGCCAGAAGACCCCATACGATCGATAGCCCGCCGAAGGTCCCGCCCGATATCAAGGCGGTCTTGGCTTTTTCGGGATTGGACAGGTATCCCGCGACACCGGCCAGTATGAGGAAAACTCCGTACAAGATCTGCCACCGGACCATGAGACCTCCTTATCGCTACCCTTCCCCGCGGGACGGCGTCCGGCGGGGGATCAATCAACGATATGCAGACGCCGCCAGCCCCCGGCGCGGTAGCGCAGCCAAGCGCCGGCCGAGAAGAGCATGAAGACAACGATGACCAGCGCCCATGCGTGCAGGGCCGACAGGTCCAACCAGCGCGTGCCGGCATAGAGCACACCCGCCGCCAGCCAGTGGAGCGAGATATGGTAGCTCATGGCCCAGAGCGTATCCCCCGCTCCGCGCAGAGCGCCGACGAACACGATGACCAGTGCGATGCTGAACATATAGAAAGAGATCATCCGGAGCATCGTCACCGCCATGGGCCGCGCCGCGTCGTACACCGGATCGACCCCGCCGCCGGGACGGAAGAGATCGACCATCGGTCCGGCCAGCACGCCGAAGAGGATGAGAAGGATCCCCGCGTACACGAAGCCGACCTTGAGACCGGACATCACGGCCCGGTGAGCGGTGTCGGGATCGCGCGCTCCCATATAGCGGCCCACCAGGCTCGTCACGCCCACTTCCATGCCCATGAGCGGGATGTACGCGGACATGTCCCAATTCATGAGGATGCTGGAGGCGGTGGCCACCACCGGCCCCAGCGAGTGGAACGCCAGCACGAACGCGTTAGCCGCCAGGAGCGTGAGCAGCATCTCGCACCCGGACGGCGCGCCATAGCGCAGCAGCTTGCCGAGCACCTCCGGGTGCAGGATGAGCGAGCGGCCCACCGCGAACTCCCGCCGATTGGCCCGCCCAAAATACTCGCTGAGGAGGATCCCGATCCCCACCACGCTCGCCAGGAGCGTGCCGTACGCCGCGCCGCGGATGCCCAGCGCCGGCGATCCGAGCTTGCCGTAGATGAGGATGTAGCTCAGCGGGATGTTGACGCACATGGTCACGATGGAGGCCCGCATCACCACGCGCGTGCGGCCGATGCCGGAGAAATAGCTCGCCAGAGCGTGCCGGGCGAAGACCAGAACAGCGCCGTACGTCATGATATCGAAGTACTCGATCTGCGGCCCGATCTGCGAGGCCGGCACGCCCAGATAGCCGAAAAGAGCGTGCGCCGGACCCCTCAGGAGCAGTACGCACGGATAGATCACGAGCGCCACGATCCACGACTGTGTCGTCACCACCGGACAGCGGTCCTTGTGGTCGGCGCCCAGGTGCTGCGCCACGAGCGCGGTGCCGTAGCCCAGGAGCCCGAACCCGAAACTCGCCATCATGAAAGCCGCGATACCTCCGGCGACGGCGGCGTTCATCTGGTCGGGGCCGAGCTTGGACAGGAGCAGGCGGTCGCAGAACATCATGACCGTATCGCACCCGTACGAAACGATCATGGGCACGGCGATGGCGAGGATCTCGCGGACACTGCCTGGAGCGTGCGTCTTGGACATCAGAACCTCGGGTGATCCGCCGGACAGTGTCCGGTGCGTGCGATCAGATGCGCGGTCAACGGTGGATATGCAGTCCGCCCAATAGCGCGGTCGTCGAGGCGGCCACTCCGACATCTGCACGCGGAGACACGAGCTCCGCGCGTACCACGCCCTCGACGCCCAGGGCCGCGCTCAGCAGTACCGAGCGAAGAACCGTCTCCCCTCGCGCCAAGGACGCGAAGCTCTCGGTGATCCGGGCCCGCACCGCGGACTCGACCGGCTCCGGAGCGTGATCCGCCCTGACCTCCAGGCGGATGTCGACGTCGACTTTCACGCCGGCTTACGCTCACTGGACAGGACTCGGTAGATACTCATGGGAGGGTATATTACCCCATAGACCGGATGAGGGCCAACTGAACGGACCGGGTCCGGTAGGCAACCCTTCCCCACCGCCGACCGAACGGCGTCCGATTTACAAATTAAGCAATATTAAGTATAAACCACTCGCTCATTGATAGGGCACGCCCCGCATAGGATACTTCAAGGAACAGTGAGGTGGGGCGTTGAATACATCTCTTAAGCTGATAGTAGGCTTGGCGCTGGTCGCGCACCTCCATCCGATCGCTCCCGCCTATGCTGATCTTATCGCTGTCGACGACACCCGACCCGGCCTGCCTGCCTATCGCGCGGACGCGGAAAGCCGCGCACGGGCAGAACTCGATCGGCAGGCGATGCTCCAACGGCCGGGACCGATCGAAGAGCCGGTTTGGGCCCCGCCACCCCTCGCGCGCCCCTCTCCGCCGAGCGGTGGCATACCCTTACCTCCCGAGCCGGAGCCGCTCCCCGCTGATCCGCCGATCGATAACTCTCTTATCGATACGCCTCCCGCTCGCGAGCCTCTCGACGATCCGCGACCCGATCCTTCACTTGAACCTATCGTCTGACTGACACCCTATCATTCAAATACGGGACGGCGTCCGGGTTACGCGTGGCTCGGAAACGCAAAACCGCCGCTCTTCAGCGGCGGCTAACTATGTACCTCCGGACTTGGTCCGGTAGAGACGGCGTCCGGTGTGCGTGTACTATTTTTTTGCTTGAGATCGACGCGCCAGAACAACCCCAACACCAAAAACGAACAGACTGCAAGAGAGAGGCTCTGGCGTTACTGTAATCGGATCGGGGTTCAAGCGATAGCCACGCAGGACAGAAAAACCTGTGTTCTTTTCAAAGAAATACGGCTGCCCGTAATCGTCGGCTACGAATGAAGCTTCAATATTCCAAACCGCATGCTCAGTTCCATCTTCATGTAAGAACCAGCGCCATTCATGCCCTTCAAGCATTTGTATCGGGACCCTCGGCAAGCTATTCCCATAACCTTCGAATACAATGGCGTTCTCATCGCCCAACACCTCATTGTTATCAGACGGGTCCTTGATAAAGAACCACGTGGGCCCCCCAATCAACGTTGCTCCGTCGGAGTAGCGGAGATACGGCTGTTCATCCTCGGCAAAGATACTTTTTTCATTACCGAAAGCGTCAACGACATCAAAAACAAACTCATAGTCCGGTGGTGGACAAAAGTCCTCTGGGTCAGGACATTCGGCGTAGGCCAACCTCGGGAGCAAAAGTGTCATGAACAAAATTAACCGAGACAACAGCACTTTCATAAACCCCCTCCCGTAGCTGATTTACTGCTTGGCTATATCTTTAAATATGAGCTCGGTCAAACTCAACTAATTGGACCTTACGTGCGCTTTATAAGTGGCGACTAACCCTTCCCCACCGGACGGCGTCCGGTATGTCCGGTATGCGGTATGCGTCCGGTATGGGTATGTGAAGCTAACGCGACCTGAGCCTGTTATCAGCAGCAAAATCTAAGGCTCCGAGGAATGCTTTGGTATCTAAATAATAGTTGGGGTACGCGCTTCTGAGAGATGCTAGCGAGCTAACAGACACAAGAACCGCTTGAATATCAGGATTGCCTTCGTATCGTTTTTCTACATCTAAATAGGCCTCGGACGCCATTGCGAGCTGCGATTTCCTAAACGGCGATACCTTGACCTGTCTTGCACTTGAATCAAGCACAAGAAGATACAGGTCTGCATTTGTTGGGCTCATCGTTAGCTCCTGAACAACGTCTCCCCAGCTGGACAATACTGTTCGAATATTGAGCTTACGCTCTAAGTTCAAGAGCTCTTCTACAAGATCTTGAGTTGCAGTGGGTACGCCGGGTACTGGACGCCGCTTTTCTCTGGCCGCGATTGCGCTCCCCATCAGCACAAAAAACCGCTTCCACTCGTCATTTCCGATATTTGATTTCAGTGCCTGACCGGTAAATGTCGAAACAGTTTCAACCGCAGTTGCCCAAGCGTGCTGGAGTCTCGATCGTATCTGGACTTCAATTCTAAGGCCATTGTAGACTTGATTCTTTTCGGCTTTGCTTCGGTACTTATATACAATATGAAAACTACGATATCCATCCGTCTTTGGCGAGCTGATATAATCATATTCCTTAACAAATTCCGCTCTGTCATTAGGGTTCTTTGTTTGACCCTGCTTATAGAGGCCGACAAGCTGATCCACATGGGCTACCGTGGGTAGCACCACACGGCACCCCCCGATATCCTGCATTTGCGTTAGTTTCATATTATTGTTTCGACGAAGTTTCTGATCGATTGATGAGAGTCGTTTGAGCCTTTGAGCTACAACCGCCTTATCAGAGACTCTCTTACCTCGCTTGAGAAGAGTCATCTTTAGGGATTGTAGTGGGTAGGCGTGTGACGCTCGCCAATTATTAATTATGGCTAGCGCGTCTTCTTTCTCATTGTCCGTAGCGCGCGGGTTTAGCAGCATGGCTCCTGCAGCATCAACGCGACCTCTATTATTCGCTGGGGTAGTCCACGCCATTCATCTCACCCTAGAAAGGATTCACTTACTAAGTATAAGGTGTCAGTCCTTGACATGGGACAATCATGGGCGTGGCACCTCTCGCCCGAGGCCTCTACCGATACGACCGACATCAACGCCCCGCCCGCGCCGCGAGAGCGAATGGGAAAAAATATCCGCTCAAGGACGCCGGTGTGGAGAGGTACCCATTGCCGCCAAAAAAATAGTCCGCCAGCACTTCGCGAGCGCGGGCGATCTCCTTGAGGCGCGAGCGATTCTTCAGGTCATCAAGCGTGAGGTCCATGAGCTCGAGCGCTCTCTCAGCGGCCTTGCGCGACGCGTCAACATCCTTCCATCGTACCGCGCGCTCGACCTCACTACCGACATTGCCAAGCTGTTCAAGCAGAGTGAGCTGGCTCCATCGGCCCGAGGCGAGTTCCGGATGCTGAGCACCGCTCATGAGAGTACCTTCTTGGCGACGAGGTCCAGGATCTTCCGACGAAGCGCCGGGTCCTGCACGTCCCGACTGCGGTTGCCTTGAGAGGGGCGGATATTGATCATCGAGTCGTACTCCACGAGAGCATCGCCTTCAGCATCAGGGTGGAGATTGATACCCCAGAGATCCGTCTGCTTGGAACCATCCTGTAGGAGCAGCGCTTCGAGATCCGCATGTAGTTCAGCATCGACCGCGAGGATGCCGCGGCCGAGATCAACGACGGCTTTGACGAATCCAAATTTCCCGGCCGCCAGCTCTGTCAGCTCGTTTCGACTCAGGCTCCCGCTTACGATCTTCATACGATTCCTACTCCCACTCAATCGTCGCCGGCGGCTTGGAGCTGACGTCATAGCAGACGCGGTTGACGCCCTTGACCTCGTTGATGATGCGGTTGGAGGCGCGGCCCAGCACTTCTTTGGGCATGTCGTACCAGTCGGCGGTCATGCCGTCGACGGAGGTGACCGCGCGCAGGGCGACGACGTTGTCGTAGGTGCGCTCATCGCCCATGACGCCCACCGACCGGACGGGCAGCAGGACCGCGAAGGCCTGCCAGATCTTGTCGTACAGCCCCGCGCGGCGGATCTCTTCGATGTAGCGCGCGTCGGCCTCGCGCAGGATGTCACAGCGCTCCTTGGTGACCTCACCGAGCACGCGCACCGCAAGCCCCGGTCCCGGGAAAGGATGCCGCCCGACCAGCTCCTTGGGCAGACCCAGCGTGCGCCCGAGCTCCCTCACCTCGTCCTTGAAA
Organism: Candidatus Omnitrophota bacterium; assembly: GCA_022072175.1. GTDB lineage: Bacteria > Omnitrophota > Gorgyraeia > 2-02-FULL-51-18 > 2-02-FULL-51-18 > JAJVIE01. Next base: position 1,084,370 of record JAJVIE010000003.1, read on the forward strand.
AGCTCCCGGAGCGGCTCCACGAGCTTGAGCTTCATCTTGTCCGGCAGGCCGCCGACGTTGTGGTGGCTCTTGATGACCGCGGTGGGTCCGCCGAAGGCCGACTTGGACTCGATGACGTCCGGGTACAGCGTGCCCTGCGCCAGGTACCTGGCGCCCTTGATGCGCTTGGCCTCACGGTCAAAGGCCCAGATGAACTCATGCCCGATGATCTTGCGCTTCCGCTCGGGATCCGTGACGCCCTTGAGGGCCTTCATGAACTGCTTCTCGGCGTCCACGATATCGAGGTTGAAGTCGAACTTCCCCTGGAACGCCTTGCGCACCTGCTCGGTCTCGTCCTTACGGAGCAGACCGTTGTTGACGAAGATGCACGTGAGCTGTCGGCCGATGGCCTTAGACAACAGCGCCGCGGCGACGGAGGAGTCCACGCCGCCCGACAGGCCGAGGATGACCTTGTCCTTGCCGACCTGGCGGCGGATGCGCTCGCACATCTCGTGGATGAAGTTCTGCATGTTCCACGTGCGCTTGTAGCCGCAGATCGTGATGAAGTTATCGATGAGCTTGGCGCCGTAGTCGGTGTGCGCCACCTCGGGGTGGAACTGCACGCCGTAGATCCGTCTCTGGGTGTGCTCCATGGCCGCCATCTCGGTGTTGGCGGTGGTGGCGGTTCGCGAGAAGCCCTGCGGGAGCCTGGCGACGTGATCGCCGTGGCTCATCCACGTCGTGGACTTCTTCGGGATCCCCCTGAAAAGCGCCCCGGGCTTGGCCCCCAGCACCATCTCCGCCCGGCCGTACTCGCGGTGGCTGGCTTTTTGGACCTTGCCGCCGAGGTAGTGCGTGAGCGCCTGCATGCCGTAGCAGATGCCGAGCACGGGCACGCCCAGCTCCAGGAGCCGGAGGTCGAGCTTGGGCGCGCCCTTCTGGTACACGCTGGCCGGACCGCCGGAGAGGATGATGCCCTTGACCTGTTTCTTGCGGATCTCTTCTATCGGGTGGTCGGGCGGGACGATCTCGGAGAAGACCTTGGCCTCACGCACGCGCCGTGCGATCAGCTGGTTGTACTGTGAGCCGTAATCAATGATGAGCAGGGTTTCCATGGGGGATCAGGGACCTGATGGGTTCAAAGCTCCTACGGTGGATGGGACAGGGTCCGAGCTTCTTCAGCGCCTCGATGTGCGGACGCGTGCCGTACCCCTTATGACCTGCGAATCCGTATCCCGGATACCGCGTGTCGTACTCGCGCATCATCCGGTCCCGGGTGACCTTGGCGATGATGGACGCGCAGCTGATCGCGTACGACCGGGCGTCACCGTCCACCAGCGGCACCGCGGGCAGCTGCCCCTGCGGCACGTGCAGACCGTCCACCAGGAGGAGCGACGGGATCAGGTCCAGCGCCGCTACCGCTCTCTGCATGGCCTTGAGCGTCGCCTGCAGGATGTTGATCCGGTCGATCTCCTCGGGCTCGGCCAGGCCGACGCCCACGCGGCAGTTCGCCAGGATCTCGGCGTACGCCCGCTCGCGCTGGCGTTCCGTAAGCAGTTTCGAGTCCCTCACGGGACTCGAAATAGAACGACCCCTGACGATGACCGCCGAGGCGACCACCGGGCCCGCGAGCGGGCCCCGGCCGGCCTCGTCCACCCCCGCCAGGGATCCGTACTGCTCTAGGAAATAACCGTCAAGCTTTAGCGGCTGTGGCGCGCTCGGCCTGGGGCTGAGCGGTCGCAGCGTCGGTCTTCCGGTCTTCCTCAATGCGGCCCTTCTTGCCGGACTGCTTGCGCAGGTAGTAGAGCTTGGAGCGCCGGACCTTGCCGGTACGCACCACCTCGATCTTCTGCACCGTGGGCGAATGGACCGGGAAGTTCCTCTCCACGCCCTCGCCGAAAGAGATGCGGCGGACCGTGAAGTTCTCCCGGATCCCCGAGCCGGCGCGCAGGATGCAGATCCCCTCGAACAGCTGGGTACGCGTCTTGTCGCCTTCGTCGACGCGCACGGAGATGCGCATCGTGTCCCCGACCTTGAAGGCCGGGACGTTCTTCTTCATTTGTTCTTTTTCGAGCTCTCTGAGCAGCGGATGCATGTCCCCTTCTCCTTCCCTCTCTTGGCCTTGACCCCTCGATCCGGGGCTTTCGCCAGGAGATCGGGACGTCTTGTTCGCGTGCGCTCCAGCGACTGCTGCCGCCTCCAGGCCTCGATGGCCTGATGGTTGCCGGACAACAGCACCGGGGGCACCTTGAGCCCGCGATACTCCGCGGGCCGCGTATATTGCGGGTATTCTAGCAAATCCCCGCTGAACGATTCAAACTCCTTCGACTGCGCGCACCCGAGCGTGCCCGGCAGGAGCCGGGCCACCGAGTCGATGAGCACCATCGCCGGCAGTTCCCCGCCGGTCAGCACGTAGTCGCCGATGGAGATCTCATCGGTCGCGTACCGGTCGACCGCCCTCTGGTCGACCCCTTCGTAATGCCCGCAGAGCAGGACGATCTGCCGGCACTGTGCCAGCTCCTCGGCTTTCCTCTGCGTATACGGCTCGCCCTGGGGGGTCAGGTACACGAACCTCCGGGTCTTCGTCTTCCTGAAACCCGGCATCAGGTCGTCCATGGCCTCGAAGATCGGCTCGGGCTTCATCAGCATCCCGGGCCCCCCGCCGAAAGGCCTGTCGTCGGCGGTGCGGTGTCTGTCGTGCGTGTATTCCCTCAGGTCGTGCGCCCTCACCGTCAGGGCGCCCTTCTCGATCGCTCTCTTGACGATCGAGTGACCCGTCAGCGTCTCGAACATCCCGGGGAACAGCGTCAGCACCCGGACGTCGAGAGCCTGCTTCATTGGCCGAACTTGATCCCGGCCTTCTTGAGGATCGAGCGGACGGTGTCGCTCGGCTTGGCGCCGTTCTTCATCCAGTGCTCGACGCGCTCGGTCTTCACGCTCATGACCGCGGGCTCCTTGGAGGGATCCCAATAGCCGACCTCCTCGAGGAAGCGGCCGTCGCGGGGAAAACGGGTATCGGTCACCACGATGCGGTGCTTGATCTTCTTCTTGGTTCCGGTGCTCTTGAGTCTGATCACGACTGACATGCTGTACTCACCTCCCCTTCGTTAGGTTCCTACCTGAGATCCTTTTCACGGCGGATCCTGGCGCCGACCTTCTGTAGCTTGCCCACCAATCCTTCATAACCTCTGTCGAGGTGGTACACGCGCGACACCTCGGTCGAACCCTCGGCGACCAGCCCCGCGAGCACCAGGCCCGCGCTGGCGCGGAGGTCCGAGGCCATCACCGGCGCGCCTGACAGCGTCTTCTTGCCGTTGACGATCGCGCTGTGCCCCTCGAGCATGATGTTGGCGCCCATGCGGTTGAGCTCCGACACGTGCATGAAGCGCTCGGGGTAGATCTTCTCGGTGATCACGCTGATCCCCGGCACCACGCACATGAACGCCATCATCTGCGCCTGCAGGTCCGTCGGGAACCCCGGATACGGCAGGGTCGTTACCGACACCGGCCGGAGCACCCGCTGGCGCCGGACCCGCACGTGGCCGTTCTTCTCCGTGACCTGCACGCCCGCGTCGCGCAGCTTGTCCAGCATCGCGCCCAGCATGTGCAGGTTCATGTTGCGCAGTGTCACATCGCCCTTGGTCATCGCCGCGGCGATCATGTACGTGCCGGCCTCGATGCGGTCGGAGATGATCGAGTACTGCGCCCCCGAGAGCTTGCGCACGCCCTCGATCTCGATGGACGGCGAGCCCAGCCCGCTGATCTTGGCGCCCATCTTCTTGAGATAGTTGCCGAGGTCCACGACCTCGGGCTCACAGGCCGCGCTGTCGATGATGGTGCGGCCCTGCGCCAGGACCGCGGCCATCATCACGTTGGCCGTGCCCAGCACGCTCGAGCCGAACGCCCCGCCCAGGTACAACCGCGTGCCGCGCAGGCGCTTGGCCTTGGCGTGCACATAACCGTGCTCGAGGACCACCTCGGCTCCGAGCGCCTTCATGCCCTTGATATGCAGGTCGATCGGACGCGGACCGATCACGCATCCGCCCGGGAACGACACCTTGGCGTAGCCGAACCTCGCCAACAGCGGCCCGAGCAGGCAGATCGAGCCGCGCATCGTGCTCACGATCTTGTACGTCAGGGTCGGATCGGTGATCCCGCTGGGGTCCACCTCGACCGTGTCGGCCGCCTGCGAGACCTTGGCGCCGATCGTGCGCAGGATCTTGATCATCGTCAGCACGTCCGCCACCAGCGGAACGTTGCGGATGACCGACTTTTCCTTCGTCAGGACGGTCGCCGCCAGGATCGGCAGGGCCGCGTTCTTGGCGCCGCTGACCTCGAGCGTTCCTTCCAGGCGTCTGCCGCCCTCGATGACGAGCTTGTCCAACTACCGTCTCCTGGCGATCACGATCCGGTCCCGGCCCGCGAGGTCCCGCCTCACTCGGGCTTCCTGAAATCCCTTCGTCCGCGCGATGAGCTGACGCACCGCCGCGGCCTGCTCCTGTCCGATCTCGAGCGCGAGCGCTCCGTCCGGCGCCAGACGCTCCGGCGCTCCGGCGACGATGCGCCGGATGACATCGAGCCCGTCGCGGCCGGCCGTGAGCGCGAGCTTGGGCTCGCGGCGCACGTCCGCGGGCAGAGCGCGATGTTCCGATGTTGCGATGTACGGTGGATTGGAGACGATCAGATCATACCGCGCGCGGGATGAGCGGATCGCTCCGTAGACGTCGCTCTGCTTGAAAACGATACGGCCGGACACACCCTGCCTAAGGGCATTGGTCCGGGCCACTTGCAACGCTCGAGCCGAGACATCGAAAGCGGATATCTTACAGTCTGGGCAGGCGGATGTCAAACTTACCGCGATGCACCCTGACCCGGTGCCGATGTCGAGGATCCGCAGGGGTTTTTCATGATTTTGGGTCGCCCTAACTGATCTCAGGTGGGCGATCTCCTCGAGCACCGCCTCGACAAGCTGTTCGGTCTCGGGCCGGGGGATGAGCACCGCGGGCGTCACGCGCAGGCTCAGGCCCATGAAATCCTGCTCCCCCAACAGATACGCCAGCGGGACGCCCGCGGCGCGGCGCTTCGCCAGGGCCCGGATCCGCCGGACGACCCCCGAGGCCAGCTCGCGCCCGCCGGCGTACACCTCGATCCGGTCCACGCCGGCCACCCCCCGCACCAGGCGCTCCGCCTCGGCGTCCGGGGAGACGATGCGTCTTGCGCGGTAGAGCTCTCGCGTCTCTTTCCAGAGCGCGAGCGCGGTCTCAGGAGTTGGCTTGCTTTTCAAGCTCGGCTTCGTAGAGCGCGTCGATGAAGGGCTCGAGCTCGCCCTCGAGCACGCCCTCGAGGTTGTGCTGGGTAAATCCGATCCGGTGATCGGTGACGCGGCGGTCGGGATAGTTGTACGTGCGGATCTTCTCACTGCGGTCGCCCGAGCCGACCTGGTTCTTGCGCATACCGGCGATCTTCTCGTTGTACTCGGCCTGGATCTTCTCGTACAGGCGCGCGCGGAGGATCTTCATGGCCTTCTGCTTGTTCTTGAGCTGGGATTTCTCGTCCTGACAGCTGACCACAAGACCCGAGGGGATATGCGTCAGGCGCACGGCCGAGTCGGTGGTGTTGACGCTCTGTCCGCCGGGCCCGCTGGAGCGGAACACGTCCACCCGCACGTCCTCGGTCTTGATCTCGACGTCGACCTCCTCGGCCTCGGGCAGGATCGCGACGGTGACCGCCGAGGTGTGGATGCGGCCCTGCGCCTCGGTGGCGGGCACGCGCTGGACGCGGTGCGTGCCGCTCTCGAACTTGAACTTCCCGTACGCCCCCTCTCCGGTGATGGAGGCGATGATCTCCTTGTAGCCGCCCATCTCGTTGGGGGAGCTGGAGAGCACCTCGAGCTTGAACCCGCACGTGCCCGCGTACTTCTGGTACATGCGGAAGAGGTCCCCCGCGAAGAGCCCCGCCTCGAGGCCGCCGGTGCCGGCGCGGATCTCGAGGATGACGTTCTTCATCTGCATCGGGTCGTCCTGCACCATGAGCTTCTCGAGATCATGGTCGAGGCGCTTGTAGTCCTGCTCGAGCTGGGCCAGCTCCTGGGCCGCCATCTCGCGCAGGTCGGCGGGCTGGGTCTTGTCATCGGCGAGCTTGCGCGCCTCGTCCATCTCCCGCTCGGCCTTGCGGTAGGCCTGATAGGCGGTGACGATCTGGCCGAGCGCGCGGTACTCGCGGCCGAGGTCGCGCAGTTGCGCGGGGTCGGAGGACACGGCCGGATCGTGGAGGAGCTTCTCCACCTCAGCGTGGCGCTTGACCTTGTCTTCGACCTTCTTGAGGAACCTCATGCCGGGTCCGTCCGGCCCAAAGCCACGGACGCAGTCCTCAGGGCGGGCGCCCTCGCGCGGATCGGCGCGTGACGCTTCCCTGACGGACTGCGTCCGGTCAGGCCGTGATGCGGTCTTTAGCTCTTCTTGGCGTAGCGCTTGTTGAACTTATCGACGCGGCCGGCCGTATCGATCAGTTTCTGCTTGCCGGTGAAGAACGGGTGGCAAGCGGAGCAGATCTCGACCTTGATGTTGGCCTTGGTCGAACGGGTGTGGATCACGTTGCCGCACGCGCACGCGATCACGGCCTCGTTGTACTTCGGGTGGATACCGTCTTTCATCGTCGTCTCCCCTTTTGCCTTAGGCCTTGTTGAGGCTCTTCAGGAACTCTTTGTTGGATTTGGATTTGGAGATCTTCTCCACGAGAAGCTCCATGGCTTCCGCGCTGTTGAGCTCGTTGAGCACCTTGCGCAGGATCCAGGTCTTGGCCAGGTCGTCCTTGTCCACCAGGAGCTCCTCGCGGCGGGTGTTGGACTTCTTGATGTCGATGGCCGGATAGATGCGGCGCTGGAAGAGGTTGCGGTCCAGCTGCACTTCCGAATTGCCCGTGCCCTTGAACTCCTCGAAGATCACCTCGTCCATGCGGCTGCCGGTGTCCACGAGCGCGGTCGCGATGATGGTGAGCGACCCGCCTTCCTCGAGGGCCCGGGCCGCGCCGAAGAACCTCTTGGGCTTGTGCAGGGCGTTGGAGTCCACGCCGCCCGAGAGGATCTTGCCCGAGTGCGGCACGGTGGTGTTGTAGGCGCGCGCCAGACGCGTGATGCTGTCCAGGAGGATGATGACGTCCTTGTGGGACTCCACCAGGCGCTTGGCCTTCTCGATGACCATCTCGGCCACCTGCACGTGACGCTCGGCCGGCTCATCGAACGTCGAGCTGATGACCTCGCCCTTGACGGAGCGCTGCATGTCCGTGACTTCCTCGGGACGCTCGTCGATGAGCAGTACGATCAGCACCGCTTCCGGGTGGTTGGTCGTAATGGCGTTGGCGATCTTCTGCATCAGCACGGTCTTGCCGCTGTAGGGCGGCGCGACGATGAGCGCTCTCTGACCCTTACCGATCGGGGCCAGGAGGTCCAGGATCCGGGTCGAGGCCTCGTGCGGTGCCACCTCGAGGTTCCATTTCTCGTGGGGGTACAGCGGCGTGAGGTTGTCGAAGAGGATCTTGTCCTTGGTGTCGTCGGGCGACTCGTTGTTGACCTTGCTCACCTGCAGGAGAGCGAAGTACCGCTCGCCTTCTTTGGGCGGGCGGATCTGGCCGGAGACGGTGTCGCCGGTGCGCAGGTTGAACTTGCGGATCTGCGACGGCGACACGTAGATGTCGTCCGGGCAGGGCAGGTAGTTGTAGTTGGGCGAGCGCAGGAACCCGAACCCGTCCTGCAGGATCTCGAGGGTGCCCTCGCCGTACATGGCGCCGTCCTTCTCCGGCTGGGCCTGCAGGATCTTGAAGATCAGGTCCTGCTTCTTGAGGCCGCTGGTGCCGACGACGCTCATCTTGTGCGCGAGGTCCGAGAGCTCGGACATCTTCATGCGTTTGAGTTTGGCCAGATCGATGTCCATCTTGGGTTATTTCCCTCCTTCGTTGAGATAAAACCGTTTGAGGTCCTCGGGCCGGGTGCGCAGGATGCGCTCACGGACCTCACGGACCTGTTGTTCGAGTTCTTTGGGCGTGCCGTCGTTGTCCAGCACGTGGTCGGCCAGGCGCGCCTTGCGCGCAAGGCTCCACTGCGAGGCGATGATGGCGCGCGCCAGCTTGCGCGACAAGCCCTTCTTGTCCGTGCGCGCGTACACGGTGGCCGGCTTGGCCTTCACGACCACCGTCACGTCGGCCATCCGCTCCATGTGCGACTCGAAGAGCAGCGGCACATCGAGGACCAGGAGGCCCTTGCGTCCCTTGAGACGGCGGATCACCTGCAGGCACTCGAAGATCACGCCCGGGTGCACGAGCGTGTTGAGCTTCTTGAGGTCCTTGGGCGAGGAGAACACCCGCCGGGCCAGCTTGGCGCGGTCGATATCGCCCTTGGGCCCGAGGTAATCGGCCCCGAAGATCTGCACCACGCCGCGATAGGCGGGGGTCCCCCGCCTTAGCAGGCGCCGCGCCACCTCGTCGGCGTCGAAGATCCGCGCGCCGAGCTTCTTGAAGATCCGGGCGGCCTGGGTCTTGCCCGTGGCCAGCCCTCCGGTCAATCCGACGACGATCACTTCTTGAGCATCTCCTTGTAGTGTGCCAGATATTCCCGGGCGCTCCGCTCCCAGGAGAAGTCCTGCTTCATCGCCCGGACCACCAGGCGCTTGAGCGCCCGCCGGTCCATGTAGCCCTTGAGCGCCCGCCCCACCGCCGCCAGCAGGCTCTCGGCCGTCCTTCCGTCAAAAGCATACCCGTTGCCCTTCTTGGGGTCGGCGTCCAGGTCGACGATGGTGTCGGCCAACCCGCCCGTACGCCGGACGATGGGCAGAGCGCCGTACCTCAGCGCGATCATCTGTCCCAACCCGCACGGCTCGAACAGCGACGGCATCAGGAAATAGTCGCATCCCGCGTAGATCTTGCGGGCCAACGCCCCGTCAAATCCGATCCGCACCGCCGTGTTGCGCGGATGACGCTTGGCGATGTTCTCGAAGGTCCGGCGGTACGCCGCGTCCCCGTCGCCCAGCACCACCAACTGCACCGGACCGCCCAGGAGGCGGTCGGCCGCGTCCGCCAGGAGATCCAGGCCCTTCTGCTCGGCCAGGCGTGACACCACGGCCAACAGCGGCGTCTCCGGCTCCGGCGGCAGGCCCAGGAGATCCTGCAGTTCGGCCTTGCACGCGGCCTTGCCCGAGGGGTCCTCGGCCGAGTACCTCCTGGCCAAGGCCTTGTCCCGGGACGGGTCCCAGTCGCGGGTATCGATGCCGTTGAGCACCCCCCACAACCGCTCGCGCTTGGCGCGATAGACCCCATCAAGCCCCGTGCCGTACTCCTCGGTCAACAGCTCCCTCGCGTAACCGGGGCTGACGGTGTTGATCGAGTCGGCGAAGATCAGCCCGCCCTTGAGCAGGTTGATCTTGCCGTAGAACTCAAAACCATCCACGCCCATCAGGTCTACGTCGAGCCCCGTCTCCGGGTACTGGCGCGCGCTGAAGATGCCCTGATAAGCGCCGTTATGCACCGTCAGGAGCGTCCGTGTCCTCGCGAAGCACGGCTCTCCGGCGTACTTGGTCTTGAGCAGGACCGGCACCAGGGCCGTCTGCCAGTCGTGCACGTGCACGATGTCCGGCCGCCAGTCCAGGGACCGGCACAAGAGCAATGCCTCGTGGCACAGGTACGAGTACCGCGAGAGGTTGTCGGCGTAATCCCCGCGGTCGTTGCCGTACAGACCGTGCCGGTTGTAGTACCCCTCGTGCTCGATGAACCTCACCGTCACGCCCGGAGCGGTCTTGCGCGGCACGCTCTCGAGGCCCCGGTAGCGCGGCAGGACCGTCAGCGTCTCCACGCCGAGCTGTCCAAGCGCGGCCGGCAGGGATCCGGTCACATCGGCCAGTCCGCCGGTCTTGGCGAACGGCGCGACCTCGCTGGCCACGCACAACACACGCAGTTTTTTCGCGGAGGACCGTGCCGGGGTCATGAACGGCCCAGCTTCTCCATATCCAGCCAGTTGGGACCGGTCTTCACCGACACCTCCAGCGGCACGTCGAACTCCGCCGCTCCGGACATCCTCTCGCGCACCAGACGCGCCAGCTTGGGGGCGTCCTGCTCGGGCGCCTCGAACACCAGCTCGTCGTGCACCTGCAGGATCAGCTTGGCGTGCGGGTGTTCCTCCGCCAGCTCCGGGGCCAGCCGGTCCATCGCGATCTTGATGATGTCGCTGGCCGTGCCCTGTATCGGAGCGTTGATCGCGGTCCGCTCCGCGAACGCCTTGACCCTCGGATCGCGCGACTGGATCTCCGGGATGTAGCGGCGCCGCTTGAAGTGCGTCTCGACGTAACCGTCCTTCTTACAGCGCTCGATCGTGCCGTCCAGGTAACCCTTGACGCGCGGATAGCGCTCAAAATACGACTTGATGAAATCCCTCGCCGACTCCAGCGTGATGTCCAGACTCTTGGCCAGGCTGAACGCCCCCATGCCGTACAGCACGCCGAAATTGACCGTCTTGGCCGAGTCGCGCATCTGCGGCTCCACCGCGTCCATGTCCACGCCGAAGATCAGACTGGCCGTGTAGCGGTGGATGTCCGCGCCTTCCTTGAAAGCGCGGATCAGGCTCTCGTCCCCCGACAGGTGCGCCAGGACCCTCAGCTCGATCTGGGAGTAGTCCGCCGACACCAGCGTGCGGCCCTCGCCCGAGGCGACGAAGGCGCGGCGGATCTTGCGCCCTTCCTCGGTACGCACCGGGATGTTCTGCACGTTGGGGTCACTGCAGGACAGCCGCCCGGTGGCCGTGACGGTCTGATTGAAGCTCGGATGCACCCGCCCGGTCGCCGGGTTCACCAGCTCCGGGAGCGCGTCCACGTAGGTGCTCTTGAGTTTCGAAAGTTCTCTGAATTTAAGGATCAGCTTGGGTAGCGGATGAACTTCGGAAAGCTCGAGCAGAACTTCGACGTCCGTGGAGGCGCCGGTCTTGGTCTTTTTTACCACAGGCAGTTTGAGTTTGTCGAACAAAATCTCCCCCAGCTGCTTGGGGGAGTTGATGTTGAACTCCTGTCCCGCCGCCTCGTGGATCTCGCCGGTCAGGCGGTGGAGCGTCTTGTCCATCTCGGCCGAGAGCTTGCCCAGGAGCTTCCGGTCGATGGCCACGCCGTTGTACTCCATGTCCGCGAGCACCGGCACCAGCGGCATCTCGATGTCCTTGAAGAGCCCCGCCACCCCCCGCTCGTTGAGCTTGGGCGCCAGCACGTCGGCCAGCCGGAGCGTCACGTCGCTGTCCTGACAGCCGTAGCGGTAGAGCTTGTCGATGTCCACGTCGGCCATCGAGATCTGCGAACGGCCGGAACCGATCAGGTCGGTGATGGGCGTGATCGTCACGCCCAGATGCTCGAGCGCGATATCGTCGAGGTTGTGGTTGGGCTTGGCCGGATTGAGGCAGTACGACGCCACCATCGTGTCGTGCTCGATGCCCGCCAGATGGATGCCGTACTTGCGCAGGATGATCGTCTCGTACTTGATGTTCTGACCGACCTTGGCGATCTTGGGGTCCTCGAGGAGCGGCTTGAGCTTCTTGAGCGCCTGCTCGGGAGTGGGCCGCTTGGGGCCGCTCTTGGGCGCGGAGGCCGCCGCGCCGAAGAGGTCCCCCGTCCTCGCCTCGAACGGCACGTAGTAGGCCTGCTTGGCTTTCCAGCTGAAAGAGATGCCGATGGGCACCGCCAGCATCGGGTGCGGCGCGGTGGTCTCGAAATCCAGCGCCCAGCGCTTGTGCTTGGCCAGCTTCTCCACCAGCCCGTCGAAAGCCTCCATCCCCTCGACCAGATGATAGTCGAGCGTGTCGTCATCGGCGTTGGAGGGCTGTGTGACGGGCAGGGCTTTCAGGAGCGAGCGGAACTCGAGCTCCTTATAGAGCGCCGCCAGCGCCTCGTAGTCGGGGTCCTTGAGCTTGAGCTCGGCGGTGTCCACCTCGAGCGGCACGTCGCGATCCACGGTGGCCAGCTCCTTGGAGAGAAAGGCGTCGTCCTTGTGTTCCTCGAGCATGCGCCGGACACGCTCGTTGGCCACCTTGTCCAGGTGCTTGTAGAGCTTCTCGAGCGAGCCGTGCTCGTTGATGAGCTTGGAGGCGGTCTTGTCGCCGATGCCGTGCACACCGGGGATGTTGTCGGAGGCGTCGCCCATGAGCGCCATGAGGTCGGGCACCTGCTCGGGGTCCACGCCCCACTTCTCGCGCACCGAGGAGCGGTCGTACACGGCGTTGTCCTTCTGGGGGTTGAGCACGCGGACCTTTTCGGTCACCAACTGCAGGGCGTCCTTGTCCCCGGTGACCGCGTACACCTCATGGCCCTTGCGCGACAGGCGAGTGGCCAGAGTGGCGATCACGTCATCGGCCTCGTAACCCTCTTTCTCGAAGATCGGGATGCGGTAGGCGCGCACGACGTCCTTGATGACCGGCATCTGCTCGACCAAGTCCTCGGGCATGGGCGAGCGCTGGACCTTGTAGTCCTCGTACTTCTTGTGCCGGAAGGTCGGACCCTTGACGTCGAACGTCAGCGCGATGCCGTCCGGACCGACCTCCCTCAGGAGCCGGTCGATCATGGTGATGAACCCGTACACCGCGTTGGTCGGCCGGCCCTTGGAGGTGCGCAGTTCGCGCACCGCGTAGTAGGCGCGGTAGCAGAACGAGTTGCCGTCGACCAGGAGGATCTTCATAGGGACCTATGGGACTTGTGAGCGCCCGGCTACTGCCAGGACAGGATGACGTACAGGAGCGCGCCGATCAGGAGCGTGCAGAGGATGTAAAAATCGTTGAAGTACCAGAAATCCGCCAGATGGTCCCACACGCTCGCGCGCGGGGCCGCTTCCTCGTGCGCGAACGTTTCGCTGGGCTTGGGGAACAGCTCGCGGCCGATGCGCCAGCGGTTCTTGACGGCCTCGAGCTCCTTCTTCTTGAAGCGCGAGAAGGCCCCCGCGATATTGTGCGCGTGGACCTGCTTGCGCTCGATGAGCGACCGCATCTCCTCGTCGGAGATCTCCAAGAACTCCGTCGCCTCGCGCTGGGTGAGGTACTGTTCCTTGAGGTAGTCCTTGTACTCTTCCTTGCCGATGCCGCTCATGACCGGGCCCCGCTCAACAAAGGTGAACGTGAGAAGTCCGAATACGCCCCGAGCTCCAGCGTGTCGCGCCGCCCCGCTCTGCGCAGGGCCGCCCCGTAGGCGGCGATCATCGCGGCGTTGTCCTGGCAGTACGCCATGGACGGCCAGTAGAGCCGGATGTCGGAGCGGCGAGCGGCCTCGTCGAGCTTGGCCCGCAGACGGGTGTTGGCGCTGACGCCTCCGCCCACGGCCAGACGGCTCAGGCGCTCGCGCGCGCAGGCCCGCAGGGCCTTCTTGACGAGCACGTCGCAGACGGCCTCCTGAAATCCGGCGGCCATCGCGCGCTTCGTCTTGGGGGTCAGTCTTCCGGAGGTTTTCAAGGCATCCTGTACCTTGTAGTAGACGGCCGTCTTGAGGCCGCTAAAACTGAAATCCAGGGATCCTTCCGACAGGTAGGGCCGCGAGAACATCCGATCGTCCGGTGCCTGCCCGCGGCTCAGGCGATCGATCGCCGGACCCCCAGGGTAGCCCAACCCCAGTATTTTTGCAACCTTGTCGAAGGCCTCTCCGGAGGCGTCGTCGAGCGTACGGCCGAGCACGCTCACGCGCGCCGGGGAGTCCATGCGGATGATCGTGGTGTGGCCGCCGGAGACGACCAGCGCCAGGTACGGGAAAGCCGGCGCCGGGTCGCACAGGCGCGCCGAATACGCGTGGGCCAGCACGTGATCGACGCCGACCAGCGGGACACGGAGCGCCAGGGCCAGGGCCTTGGCGGCGGAAACGCCGACCAACAGAGAGCCGAGCAGACCCGGCCCCGCCGTCACGGCGATCTCATCGACGTCGGACAGGCGGCGCTTGGCCCGGCGCAGGGCCAGGTCCAGCGTCGGCAACAGCGCCGTCAGATGCGCTCTGGAGGCGATCTCCGGGACCACGCCCCCGTAGCGCGCGTGCTCGCGCAGGCTGGAAGCGGTGCAGTTGGACAGCACGCGGTCGCGTTCGACCAGCGCCGCCGAGGTCTCATCGCACGAGGTCTCGAGGCCCAGCGTCAACCGGGCGGAGCGGGAACGCCTCAAGAGGCGCGGACCAGTTCGCGCGCCAGCACCAGACGCACGCCCGCGGCCTCGATCTCGTCGACCAGCTCGGCCAAGGCTTGCACGGTGGCCCGGCGGTCATGCCCGATCGCGACGGCCTCCCCGTTCTTGAGCGCGACGCGGACGGCCTTGCGCAGCTGGGTCTTGACCGCTTCGACCTCATCGACGTTGTCGATGAAGACGTCGCGCTTATCGAAGGGGATCCCCACTTCAGCCGCGACGTCCGGCCCGACCGTCGAAGCGATCACGAAGCTGTCGATGAAGAAGAGCTTCTTCTGCTTCAGGTGCGTCAGCACCGCCCGCATCACACGCTCGTCGCTGGTGGCCGCCGATCCCTGGTGATTGTTGACCCCTTCGACTCCGGGCACATCGGACAACGCGCGGTCGATGGTGCGCCGGATCTCGGGCTCGGTGCTCGTGGTCAGGATGGTGTCCGGTTCCTGCGCGGCTCCCTTGCTCTTGGCCTGCATCGGCAGGTGCAGCATGACCCCCAGCCCCGCGGACTTGGCGCGGCGGGCGACGACGGTGCTGTGCTCCAGGTGGGGCAGGATCGCCAGCGTCACCGGACGTTTGAGGGCGATGAGCGGGTCGAGCAGACGGGTGTCGTTGCCCCAGTCGTCGAGAACGACCGCCAGCTTGGCCGGACCCACACGCTTGACCGGGACCTCCCGCGTCTCGGTGACCGTCCGCGGCGCGGGCCGGGGCGCGGGCCTTACGGCGCGCGGCGCGGCGGGGACTTCCGCCGGGGCCGAGGCATAGGCGTCGATGTTGCGCTCGGGGTACAGGGCGTGGAAGCGGGATTCGGCGCGATGCTGGCCGAGCAGATATCCCGCCCCGAACACCGCGCCGGCCAGCGCCAGCACCGTCAGCGGTCCGCGCAGGCCCTTGGTGTTCAATCCCCTGAACATCGTGCGTTTCTTCACGCGGTCACCGCCGCGCCGCGCGCCTGGCGCACGAGGTCCATCGCCGCTTTGAGCGGCAGGTCCTCACCGTCCTTGACCTCCTCGACGTACACGTCGGGCTCGATGCCCTTCTCGTGGATCAGGCGGCCTTTGGGCGTGTAGTAGTAGCTGGTGGTCATGCGGATGGCATTGCCGTCGGGCAGGCCCAACAGGGTCTGCACGGAGCCCTTGCCGTAGGTCTTGACGCCCACGACACGTCCCAGACCATGGTCCTGCACGGCGCCGGCCAGGATCTCCGAACCGCTGGCACTGCCCTTGTTCACGAGCACCACCAGCGGCGCGTACGAGCGCGGGCGGTTGGTGCGCGAGAGGACCCTGGTGTTCTTGGCGGGATTGCGCCCGCGGGTGGTGAACACCACGCCGCCCTTGGGGATGAGCTTCTCGGTGATCAGCGCGGCCGCCTCGAGCAATCCTCCGGCGTTGTTGCGCAGGTCAAGGATGAGCGCCTCACAGCCGTCCCGGTCGAGGGCCTGCAGGGCACGCTCGACCTCCGCGGGGCTCCGCTCCTGGAACGCCGCCAGACGCAGGTAGCCGATGCCCGGCTCGAGGATGCGCGCGTCCTTGACGCTCTTGACGCGGATGAGCTCGCGCGTCACGTGCAGATCGATGATCTGGTTGTCGCCCTCGCGCATGAGCGTGAGCTTGACCGGGGAACCGGGCTCACCGCGCAGGCGCACCACCGCGTCGTGCAGCAGCGCGTCCTTGATGGGCTGATCGTCGATCTTCATGATCACATCACCGGCCTTCAGGCCCGCGCGCTGGGCCGGCGAGTCATCGAGCGGAGCGATCACGGTCAGAAATCCGGACTTGAGACTGACCTCCACCCCCAGACCGCCGAACTCGCCCTGCGTGTCGGCCCGGAGGTCCTCGTAGGCCTCCTTGTCGAGGTACTGACTGTACGGATCGAGGGCCTTGAGCATCCCGGTGAGAGCGCCCTTGATCATGCGGTCGTACGGGACCTCTTCGACGTAATCGGTCTTGATGAGCGCCATCGTATCGAGCACGCGCTCCAGCTCCTGGGTCATCTCGTAGCGCGCGACCTTGACCGGCTGAAGAGTGGCCCACAGGAGAGGCGCCGAGGACAGCGCCAGAGTCGTGAGGATCAGGATGATCAGGACCGACGGTCTGCGGCGGGGGGCGCGGCGGACGGGCGCGGGCATCTAGCTCGAGAGCTTGGAGCGGAGCAGGGTCTGCACCTTGCCCGGGTTGGCCTTGCCCTTGCTCTTCTTCATGACCTGTCCGACCAGGAACATCACGGCGGTGTCCTTGCCGGAGCGCACCTCCTCGACGACCTTGGCGTTCTCGCGGATGACCTCATCGGCCCAGACGTCGAGCGCGCCCTCGTCGGACACCTGCTCCAGACCCATGCGCCGCATGAGCTCCTCGGGAGCGGTCCCGCTCTCGGCCATCTCGGGGAAGACCTTGTCCTTGGCGGCCTGGAAGCTCATCTTGTTGTCCAGGGCCAGGCGGGCCAGCGCCGACAGGAGATCCGGCGATAGCCGTGTCTGGTCGAGCGTCACGCCCTTGGCCGACAGGTACGCGAACACCGGTCCGATCATCCAGTTGGCGGCGGCCTTGATGTCGCCCAGACGGGCAGCCGTGTCCTCGAAGAACGCGGACACTTCCCTCTCCTGGCTCAACAGTCCCGCGTCGTAGTCCGACAGCTTGAGCGACTCGACATAGCGGCGGCGGCGCTGGCGCGGCATCTCGGGCATCGCCTGGCGCTCGGCCTCGACGATCACGGCGTCCACATGGAACGGCACCAGGTCCGGATCGGGGAAATACCGGTAGTCGTGCGCCTCTTCCTTGGAACGCATGGCCACCGTACGCCCGGCGTTGTCGTCCCACAGGCGCGTTTCCTGCCGGATGACCTCTCCGGCGGCCAGCGCCGCGGTCTGCCGCTCGATCTCATGCTCCACGGCGGCCTTGACGGCCTTGAACGAATTGAGGTTCTTGATCTCGACCTTGGTGCCGAGCGGATCGGAGGCGGAGCGGCGCACCGAGACGTTGGCGTCACAGCGCAGGTGGCCCTTCTCCATATCGCAGTCCGAAACGCGCGCGGACTTGAGGATGGCCTTGAGCTGGGTCAGGTACTCGTAGACCTCCGTCGAGGAGTCGAGGTCCGGCTCGCTGACGATCTCGATGAGCGGCGTGCCGGCACGGTTCAAGTCCACGTGGCTGTATTCCGGGGACTGGTCGTGGATGAGCTTGCCGGCGTCCTCCTCCAGATGCGCGCGGTGCAGACGCACGCGCTTGATGCCGGAGGGCGTGTCGATCTCGATCCATCCGCCGCGTCCGAGCGGCTCATCGTACTGCGAGATCTGGTAGCCCTTGGGAAGGTCCGGATAATAGTAGTTCTTGCGGTCGAATTTCATGCGCTCGGCCGGCTGTCCATTGAGAGCCAACACCGCGCGGACACCCAGGCGATAGGCCTCACGGTTGAGCACCGGCAGGGCGCCGGGCAGGCCCAGGCACACCGGGCACACGGCGGAGTTGGGCTGACCGCCGAAGATCAGCTTGCACCCGCAGAAGATCTTGGTGCGCGTGTTGAGCTGGCAGTGGACCTCCAGACCGATCGTCGGGATCAGGCTCATGCCGCCTCCCGCGCCGCGGACCTGGGGAAAGCCAGCTCGCGCTCGAGCGCCGAACCCAGGCGGAACAACGCCTGCTCGTCGAAGGGCTTGGCGATCAACTGCAATCCCACCGGCAGTCCCTGGGCCAGGCCGCAGGGCATGGACAGCGCCGGCACGCCGGCGAGATTGGCCGAGATCGTGTAGATGTCGGACAGGTACATCTGGATCGGGTCCGCGGACTTCTCGCCGATCTTGAAAGCCGCGCTCGGCGAGGTCGGCGTCACCAGCGCGTCGACCTCCTTGAACGCCTCCTCGAAATCCCTGCGGATGAGCGTGCGCACGCGCATCGCGCGCAGATAATAGGCGTCATAGTAGCCGCTCGACAGCGCGAACGTCCCGAGCACGATGCGCCGCCGGGCCTCAGCCCCAAAACCCTCTCCCCTCGAGCGCTCGTACATCTCGAGCAGGTTCCGGGCGCCCTCGGAGCGGCGGCCGAACCTCACGCCGTCGAACCTCGCGAGGTTCGAACTGCACTCGGACGGCGCCACAAGATAATAGACGCTCACCGCGTACTTGGTGTGCGGCAGGCTCACCGGGCGGACCTCGACGCCCAGCGCGCGGAGCTTCTCGATGGCGGACCTGACCGCGGCCTCGACTTCAGGCTGGATGCCCTTGCCGAAGTACTCCTCAGGCAGGCCGACGCGCAGGCCCTTGACGGACTTGCCGATCTCGGACAGGTAATCGGGCACCGGCACGTCCGCGGAGGTCGAGTCCTTGGGGTCGTATCCTGCCAGCACCGAGGTCAAGAGCGCGCAGTCGCGCACGTCCTTGGTGAAGGGTCCGATCTGGTCCAGGCTCGAAGCAAAAGCGATGAGCCCATAGCGCGACACCCGGCCGTAGGTGGGCTTGAGCCCCACCACACCGCAGAACGACGCCGGTTGACGGATGGAGCCGCCGGTGTCCGAACCCAGCGACGCGATGGCCAGATCAGCGGCCACGCTGGCGGCCGAGCCGCCGCTGGACCCGCCGGGTACCCGCTCGGCATCCCAGGGATTGCGCGTCGGGCCATAGCAGGAACTCTCACAGCTGGAGCCGAAAGCGAACTCGTCCATGTTGGCCCGGCCCAGCAGGATCGCCCCGGCCTCGAGCAAGCGCTCGGTGGCGGTGGCGTTGTACGGCGCCACATAGCCCTTGAGGATCTTGGAAGCGCAAGTGGCTTCCTGGCCCTCGACGCAGATGTTGTCCTTGATCGCCACCGGCACTCCCCACAGCGGACGGTCTTGGGGGACGTTCCGGCGGACGCCGGAGCCCGCGGCGTCGAAACCCACATAGCAGTTGAGCCGTCCGTCCTTGGCGGCGATGCGGGATTTGAGCTCGGCGACCGTCTGATCGGGCGTGGCCGATCCGGCACGGTAGAGCTCTCGCAGTTCGTGAGCGGTCTTGCGGGCGAGGGTCACGGTCTAGGAGCGGTCCTCGATGATCTTGGGGACTTCGAAGAAACGGCCACGGGCCTTGGGCGCGCGCGCCAGGAACGGCTCAACGTCCAGGCTCTGTACCGGCTCATCGGCCCTGAAGACGTTGGCCACCGCCAGCGGATGGCTGGTCGGCTCGACGCCGTCGACATTGACCTCCTTGAGCTCCTCGACAAAGCCGAGGATCTTGGACAGCTGTGACTCAAAGGGCTTGAGCTCGGCGTCCGTGAAATGGAGGCGAGCGAGGCGGGCGACGTGGCGCAGATCGAATGAACTCATGCGCCGATTATAGCAAAACCGACCCCCAAATCAATGCGCCGACTCTCGCTCCATCCGAACAACATGCACAGGGGGTCTTCCGTATAGTGTTTTAGGGTTCATCCCCCGGAGTCCCGCCACAAGCCTCCTAGGCCGCCTGCCTCCTTTTCTGGCTCCCAGGCACGATCGTCACTCGGTAAGTCGTGGGGCCCCTCGGCAAGCTAAAGCGTGCCGTTTCCCCAACGACTTACCTCGGACGGATAAGGAACTGTAGGGGAGCCGAAAAGTCGGACGGCGGCAGAACGGAGACTTGTGGCGGGACTTCCGTATCCTCCGCTACCCCCGAACGGGTGGCGGGTTCTATCTTCTTGGGGCTGTTCCGCGACAGGGACATCAAGACATCATTACAGCAGCTTATGGATACCACTGCTACCCCCGAACGGGTGGCGCGGAACGGGGCGCCCCAAGAGGGCACAGGCGAAAGCCGAGCACTCTTGGGGCTGTTCCGCGACAGGACCCGTGAGGGGGATATAGAAGAAACAAAATACGGCCTGCCTAAAGGCAGGCCGTACATGGGTTTCAATGGTAGCCCCAACGGGAGTCGGCGCCCTGCGCTCGCCTCCACCGGAGGCTCGCTCCGGGTCGGCCACTCGCGCGCCTGACGCGCCAGAGGGCGCTTTTCCGCCGCTGGCGGCGGCGCGCTCACTTCGACTCCCGCAGACACAGGGTCCGATAACACAATACGGCCTGCCTTCCGGCAGGCCGTACATGGGTTTCAATGGTAGCCCCAACGGGAGTCGAACCCGTGCCTCCACCTTGAGAGGGTGATGTCCTAAACCACTAGACGATGGGGCCAAAATTCGCGGACAAGTCCCCTATTTTGGTCGATTTTGGGGGTTTGTCAAGGATTTCCCCCTTGCACCCCACCCCTCATTCCTCTATATTATTGAGCCATATCCGACCGATGAGCACCTCCGACCGCAGACACCCCCAACAGCTCTGGGAATTCATCGACGAACAGGGCACTTTCAGCGCCCGTCCGGCCGGGACGGGACGCCTGTACTTCCCGCTGGCCAACGAAGCGGGTCTGCTGTCCAGTATCTCTCCCGACCTGCGCGGTGACATCAAGACCGGGCTCAATACCTTTTTCAGCGCGCCGGTGACGGCCGAGAACCTGCACGACACCAAGCAGAGCCGCAACTTCTGGGTCCACATCGAGGACTACGGCGCCTGGTCGGCGACCGGCGTCTCCGCCCGTCAGGAAGCCAAGCGCTGGCCCGCGCACTCCGATCCCGAGACCGTGACCGTCGAGGCGGGCTTCCTGTGGCACAAGGTCGTGCGCCGCTCCTCCGAGGCGGGTCTCGAAGCCGAGATCGTCAACTTCGCTCCGGCGACGGCCGACGCGGTCGAACTGATGTCCGTGACGCTCACCAACACCGGCAAGTCCCGTCTGCGGCTGACATCGACGTCGGCCATCCCGATCTTCGGCCGCTCGGCGGACAACCTGCGCGATCATCACCACGTCACTTCGCTGCTGCACCGCGTGGCCCCGCACCCGCACGGCGTCATCGTCAAGCCGACGATGTCCTTCGACGAGCGCGGCCACAAGACCAACGAGATCTCGTACGGCGTTCTGGGCTATGAGTCCGGCGGTGAGGCGCCCGTGGGTTCGTTCCCGACCGTCGATTCGTTCATCGGCGAGGGCGGTTCTCTGGAGGCCCCGCGCGCGGTGATCGAGCAGTTGCCGCCGCCCGAGAAACTCTCGCCCTTCCACCAGGGCCGCTCGACCATCGGCGCTCTGCGCTTCCGCACCGTCACGCTCGGGCCCGGAGAGAAGGTCCGCTATATCCTGGTCCTTGGCGTGCTGACCAAGGACGTCTCCGTCGACGAGCTCGGACGCAAGTACGGGTCCGCCCACAAGTTCGATCTGGCCCTGCGCGCCAACCGCTCGTTCTGGGCCCAGCGGCTGGACAAGGTCCGTTTCACCACCGCCGATCCCAACTACGACCGCTGGATGCGCTGGGTCTCCCTCCAGCCGACCCTGCGCAAGCTCTTCGGCTGTTCCTTCCTGCCGGATTTCGACTATGGACGCGGCGGACGCGGCTGGCGCGACCTCTGGCAGGACTGCCTGGCCCTCCTCTTGAGCTTCCCCGAGGAGGCGCGGCCGCTGTTGGTCAACAACTTCAACGGTATCCGCATCGACGGTTCCAACGCGACGATCATCGGCTCCAAACCCGGCGAGTTCATCGCCGATCGCAACAACATCACGCGCGTGTGGATGGACCATGGTGTCTGGCCGTACCTGACGCTCGAGCTGTACATCCACCAGACCGGGGATTTCGGGATCCTGTTCGAGCAGGGATCGTATTTCCGCGACCGTCAGCAGTCCCGCGCCCGCTCCAAGGACACCTCCTGGACCGAGGCCTACGGCAAGGAACTCAAGGACCGCAAGGGACGGCCGGTGCGGACCACGGTCTTCGAGCGCTGTCTGGTGCAACACTTGGTCCAGTACTACAACGTCGGCGAGCACAACCACATCCGCCTTGAGAACGCCGACTGGAACGACGGTCTGGACATGGCCTACGCTCGCGGCGAGAGCGTCACCTTCAGCTGTCTGTACGCCTCCAACCTCCGCAGGATGGCCGACCTCATCGAGGAAGCGGCGATGCGCGCGGAGACCAAGACCGTCGAGCTCAGCTCCGAGGTGCTCGGGCTCCTCGACGGCCTCAAGCCCGGCAAGCGCTTCGACCATGGGTCCGCGGAGGCCCGGCGCAAGCGCCTGGAGGCCTACTTCGAGTCCGTCCAACCCGAGGTCTCCGGCCGCAAGAGCGCCGTCCCCGTCCGCCTCCTGGCCGCCGACCTCAGGGCCAAGGCCGACGCGATCACCGAGCACGTCCGTAAGAAGGAGTGGGTCTCCACCCGCGCCGGAGAGGGTTTCTACAACGGGTACTACGACGACCACGGCCACAAGGTCGAGGGAGAGACCTCCGACGGCGTGCAGATGACGCTGACAGGGCAGACTTTCCCCATCATGAGCGGCGTGGCGACGACGGCTCAGGTGACGGAGATCTTCAAGAGCGTCCGCAAGCACCTCAAGGACCGCGAGCACGGAGGTTTCCGGCTCAACACGGATTTCGGAAGGGAAAGGCACGACCTGGGGCGGGCGTTCTCGTTCGCCTACGGCGAGAAGGAGAACGGGGCCTTCTTCAGCCACATGGCCGTGATGTTCTCCAACGCTCTTTACCAGCGCGGCTTCGTCCCCGAGGGCCGCGAAGTGCTCGACGCGATCTACCGCATGTGCCTGCGCACGGACAACTCCAAGATCTTCCCCGGCATCCCCGAGTACTTCAACTCAGAGGGCCGCGGTCTGTACCACTATCTGACGGGCTCGGCCAGCTGGCTGGTGCTGACGGTGCTCACGCAGGTCTTCGGGTTCAGGGGCCGCAACGGCGATCTGCTGTTGGCGCCCAAGCTCACGCTCGAGGATTTTGGCCGCGGCAGTGAAGTGTCGGTCGAGGCTTATTTCGCGGGCAAGCGCCTCAAGGTCATCTACCGCAACGCCAAGCGCCTCTCGTACGAACACTACTGCGTCTCTCGCGTCGATATCAACGGCCGCGAGATCACGGGGCTGGACCTGCACAAGAAGGAAGTGCTCATCCTGCGCGAAACCCTCCTGCGCTCCTGCAAGAAGAACGAGAACACCGTCCTCGTCGAGCTCGAGTAACCGCTCGACCTCAAGATCTCCCCTCTCCGCAACCTCCCTCGTCCCCGACTGCACACGAGGTCTTCCGTATCGTCTTTTGGGCTTTATCTCTGAGAAAGCGCGGACCCTTGATCTCCCGGTCACGCTCGGCCTTCGGGAGACCGTGACCGGGAGTTCATCGACCGGACCCGTGAGGGGATACAGAAGAGTCGAAGCTGTCCTCAAATGATGAGGCCCCCGTCCTGGGACGGGGGCCTTGAACTGCTGACGACCAGGGATTCGTCGCCCTGCGCTCACCTCGAATCCCTCAAGAGTCGAGGTGTAAATATGGTGCGGAAGGAGGGATTCGAACCCTCAAGCCTTGCGGCACATGCCCCTCAAACATGCGCGTATGCCAGTTCCGCCACTTCCGCGTGTCGGCGTATTCTATGATGCAACCCCCGAAGATGCAATGCTTTCTTCGGAGAAGGGTTTTAAAGCTGCCCCGCTTGGATCCGCCGCCCTGCGCTCGCGTCCGGTGGACGCTCGCTCCGGGTCGGGCACTCGCGCGCCTGGCGCGCCAGAGGGCGCTTTTCCTCCACTGGAGGCGGCGCGCTCCCCTCGAATCCACGTTCACGTACCAAAAGCTGCCCCGCTTGGATTCGAACCAAGACAAAGTGATCCAGAGTCACTTGTGCTACCGTTACACCACAGGGCACTGACTTGCTGGCCGGCCCATCGGGCCGGCGCCGAACTTGCGTCCGCTCTAGGCGGGCGTCCGTGTCTTGAGCAGGGCCGAGGCGGCGCGCAAACGCTCCACCGCCCTCTCCTTGCCGATCAACGACACGGTCTCAAAAAATCCGGGGCTGACCGTCTTTCCGGTCACCGCCACGCGGCACGGATGAATGAACTCCTTGCCGCTCATCCCGAGCTCCTTCATGAGCGCCCGACTGCGCTCCTCCACGGCCGGAGCGCCAAAATCCGCCAATCCCTGCAGGGCATCGGCGTACTTGGCGAACGTCTCGGCCAACCGCGCGTCCTTGAAAACCTCCTGCACGGCCGTCTCGGGGATGCTTATCTTATCATCGAAGAAGAACCCCGCCAAGTCCGTGAATTGGGTCAGCGTGAAGACCCTCTCCTGGAAGAGCGCCACCAGCCGCTCGTACCACGCCCTCCCCTTGCCGGGTCCCTCGATGGAGTATCCGGCCGCCTGCACGTAAGGCAACAGCAGGTCCGCGAGGGCCTGCGGCGTCAGCTGACGCACGTACTGGGCGTTGAGCCATTCGAGCTTCTCCTTGTTGAAGACCGCTCCGGTCTTCAACACGCGCTTGAGGTCGAACTTCTTGATCAGCTCCTCGCGCCCGATGATCTCCTGGTTGTTGCCCGGCGACCAGCCCAGGAGGGACAGGTAGTTGACCACCGCATCGGGCAGGAAGCCCGCCTGACGGTACTCGCGGATGCTCGTGGCGCCGTGCCGCTTGGACATGCGCGAGCGGTCCTCGCCGAGGATCAGCGGGATATGGCAGAAAACGGGTTTCTTGTAGCCCAGCGCGTCGTACAGCGGCACCTGCTTGGGCGTGTTCATGATGTGGTCGTCGCCGCGGATGACGTGCGTGATGCCCATCTCCGCGTCATCGCAGACGACCGCGAAGTTGTACGTCGGCGAGCCGTCGGACTTGAAGATGACCAGGTCCTCGGCCAGCGAGCCGTGCTGGTCCAGATCGAACTCGATGCGTCCGTGCAGGAGGTCCTCGAACCCGACCTTGCCCTGCTTGGGCACGCGGAACCTCACCGCCTCGCCCTCGTTGTACGCCAGACCCTTGGCGATGAGCTCGTTGGCGATGGCGCGATACCGTTCGGTGCGCTTGCTCTGGAAGACGAGCTCGCCGTCCCAATCGAAACCCAGCCACTTGAGACTGTCGAGGATCTCCTCGAGGAACTCCTGCTTGGAGCGCTCCTTGTCGGTATCCTCGATGCGCAGGAAGAACTGCCCGCCCTCATGACGCGCGAACAGCCAGTTGAAGAGCGCCGTGCGGGCACTGCCGATGTGCAGGAACCCTGTCGGGCTGGGTGCGAAACGGACTTTGACGGACATTAGGCGAGCTCCGCGAGGATGGACTGGACCTTGCCCGCGCGGACCGCTTCCGCGTAGGGTGACCCGATGACGCCGCCCTCGATGCGCACGTCACGGCCCTCGTACTTGAAATGCGTCGACACCACCCGGACGCCCTTGGGACCGTAAGTGTCCCGGCGCTTGGGGTTGACGTACGTCACGAGCGTGGAGCCGAGGAACAGGAAGGCCACGGCGTCCCTGGGGATGCGCATCTCGGTGATCGCGCCGTCCTCGCCGTAGTACTCTCGTACGGTCTCCTCGCGCGTAAAAGCCTCGCCGCGCAAGCGCGGCTCCAGGCACAGTTCCGGCCGGCCTTTGGCGTCGAGCCGGTACGGCCGGGGTCCGGCGTGCATGATCAGCCACATCTCGAGGAACTCCGCCGTCGACCCGGACAGGCGGGCGACGAACCCCGTCCCGTGCAAGGAAGCGTCGGGCAGGGCGCTCGAGGCGATGAAGGATGAGTTCTGCAGCGGACTGCGGCCATAACGCGCCGGGTCCTGGTACGGGACGAGCGCCGTGGCGGCGTCCGCGTAGTACTGCTTCTCGAGGCCGCCCCTGAGCAGTTCGACCAGCCACTTGTATTCCATGTGCAGCCAGACCGACTCGTTCTCGAGCCATCCGGGCAGGAACACCCGCGCCCGGCCGAGCTCCAGCGATTCTTTGGCCATGGGCGCGTTGACCTTGTACATGCCGAGCTTGCGGTCGTACAGCGCCGAACGCCTCACGGCCTGGTACAGCTCGAGCCGTTTGGACGGATCGCGCTCGACCTTCATCGCGTGCACCGGACCTTCCAAGAACAGCGGCAGGGCCCGGGGGGCGAACTCCAGCGGCCGCACGCGCTCAAGACCCTCGATGGCCGGGAGAGCCGTGTCCTTGACCGGCTCCTGGCGCAGTACGCGCTGTTCGTAGTAGGTCACCGGCACGCCGGACTTCGGGTCCACGGAGGCATCGAGCCCCGCCGCGATCCGGCGGGCGCTGGCTTCCAGCCACGCGGCCAGCTCCGCGGCATCCAGCGCCGTCTCCTTGCCGTCGACGCCGTAACGCACGCTCTGACGGTAGGTTTCCTTGGCGGCCGAAGCTTTTTCCCAAAGCTCCAGCGGCTTGGCGCCCGCCTCCCACTCCCGGGTGACCGAACGCAGGGCCTTGATCAGATCGGCGATCTCCTCGGCCGTCTCAAGACGCCCGCCTTGAGCGCGAAGTTCCGCGGCGAGGAACAGCGCCAGTCTCCGGAGCTCGTAGCTCTCGGGCATCGACGAGCCGAACAAACCCGGCAGGCCGTTAAGCGCGTCGTACCAGGAGGGTTTGTCGGCTTCCATCTCGATACCCCGGCCCGAGGCGTCCAACGTCGCGTATTTGACCGCGAACAGGCACAACAGCTTGGCCGCCAACGTCGTGCGGTAAGGCTCTCCCTCGCCGTGCCGCTGGCGGGCCACCGTCGGTTCGGACCGGCGGCTGCGGATCAACGCGGCCTTCTTCTCGTCGCGGGCCACGGCCCGGTACTGGCGCACCTCGCCGCCCGGCTTGCGGTAGGCCTTCTCGGCGCGCGGCCTGACGTAGTGATCATCATCGAAGTACGTGTAGTCCTTGCCCCCGAACAGCAGGCGGCGGCGGTCCTCCGGATAGATCGCCAGATAGCTCTCGATCAGATCGAGGTTGTACGTCCAGTGGTCGGTCCAAAAACCCTCGCCATGCTCGGCTTTCTCGCGGCGCTCCAGGTACGGGGCCAGCGCATCGAGCAGGCGCCCGAAGCTCTTCTTGTCGGTCAGGCCCTTGGTGGACAGCACGCGGTACAGCTCGCCTAGCGTGACGGCCGACGACAACAGCTCCACGGCGGCGCGGGCACCGTCGGGACCCAACTGGTGACGGAGGACGGGCTCTGCCGCGGCGCGGTCCTTGAGCGCCCAGGCGGTACCTTTGATGACCAGAGGGTTGCCGCCGTCCAACTGCAAGAGATTGAGGAAGGTCCGGATGTTGAGGTCGCGCACCTCGGGCTTGAACCACACGTCGTTCCGGCGGTTCTGGTTGACGTCGCGATAGTTGCCGTCACCTTGAGCGAAATACGCGGGTTCGACCAGGAAGCGGTTGTAGTCGCGCTCGAGGTCGCCGTGCTTGCGTGAGTACACGTGAGCGATGATCCCGCCGCCGCCCTCGCCGAACTTCACGGGCACGCCGCCGCGCAGCACGTTGTCCAGGTAGGTCTGTCCGCAGTACAGGTCGAACACGGGGTCCGAGCTCACGGTGAAGATGCGCGACTTGACGCTCTCGACGGTGCGGCGGTTCTCCTCGCGGCGGTCCTCGATATAGCCGCTCAGCACGGCTTTCTTGACATAAGCGTTGAGCTCATCGGTGCTGCGCGCATGACCCAGCAGGGTCACGAAGCGGCGGGTCTCATCGGGAGCGATCTTGAACTGCGCGAGGGTGAACGCGCACGGTGTTTTGTTCTGCGTGACCTGGGACCTCAGCGCCTGCCGATAGGTCCCGTCGACGAACTTCTCCGGCACGCCGAAATCCAGCACCGGCCCGAACAGCACCGCCGGGTCCACCACCGGATCGAGCAGTTTGCCCGTCGCTCCGTCGAACCCGAAGAAGAAGTTGCCCTCTTCGATCGCGGTCACTTCCGGACGGTCCGTGGCATCCACGCGCAGGCGCAGGTACGGCGCCTTCTTGGCGACGTTGTCGGCCGTCATCCACGCCTCGATCGTACGGCTCATGTTCTTGATGAAGAACTCGTTCATCCCGTAGGGATTGACCAGAGGGAGGCCGTCGGCCAGCTCGATCTCGAGCGTACGGCCCCGGACGTTGTGCACCTCGAGTTCACGCACGAGCACGGCCAGCGGCTCGCCCGGTACCGTGTAGTAGCGCACGCGCACGCGCAGGCCGTGGGCGCGGTCGCGCTCCTCGATGCTCAGCTCATGGGAGCGGATCTGCAGGGATTGCTCGACGACCTTGCCCGGCGCCGTCGTGAACGGTTCGTACAAACCCGCCCCGCCCGAGCGGGAGTACTTGATGAACGTGCGGTAACCGAAATGGGGCGTGTTCTGATAAGCCTTGTTGGCCGGGAAGAACTCGAGGATCGCCTGGTCCTTGGTGCGTGTGCCGAAGCTCGCCAGGCACTGTCCGCGGTTGACGAAGAAAGCCCACAGCGGCGTCCCGTAGAGACCCGCGATACCCGGCAGGAAGTCGCAGAACGGCTTCTTGCGGTTGTAGTCGCGGACGACGAAGCGGCCGTCCGGATGCAGTTGATAATCAGCGTCTTTTCGAGTGGTGCGTGGCACGCGCGGGCTCTCCTGAAAACGAAAAAAACATTGTACCCGAGATCCCCCTCAGCACCAATAAAAAAGCATACACGGATAGCTGTGTTATTAAAATTATTTAATAACTATATCTTATTATATTCAATAGACTTACAAATATTACCAAGTCTTATCGATTTGTACTTGGATCGAGCCTCGGGTATAGTTCAAGGTAGGATCGTTCATTGAGAACGCCGGTCTCAAAGGCAAACCCTCCGAAAGGAGGGGACGCAAAGCCGCAAACCTAACTCCCCGAGGGGATATGGTGGTTGGGCTGCCGTGGCCCGTGTCGGGCTCCGTCAACCAGCCCATTTTCCACGCTTAGGAAAATGGGCTTTATTTTTGGGAAGCGCGTATGCGCTGGACCGCTGGATCCTTAACGCTATTGTTCCTCTTTACGGCCGTGGGCGCCTCCCCCGCGCTCGCGGCTTCCCGTTCGAAGACCGTCACCGTCAGCTGTGTGATCGCGCCGCAGATCGGATTGGCCTCCCCCCGTCCGTCGGCGGCCGCTTCGTACGGTGACGGGTCTTCGGACGCCGTTTCCGTCCGCTCCGGACGTCTGTCTCTGTCCTCCGACGGCTCCGTAAGAGTGTTGGGTAATCTGGGACGTTCCTACAGACTGCAGGAAGAATTGCTCAGCCGCGGGGACGGGCCGGCCGTCAAGCTCATCACGGTCACGGCGCTCTGATCCTACCTCGACCGCTTGGCTCCGATATCGATCCCCTCGAGAGGCGCGGGTATGCGCGCGATCTCCACGACCAGGATGTCCGGTTCGTAGCCCTCGGGTAACGTGGAGGGGTCCAGCGCGATCTCGGCCCGGCCCGGCTGGAGACCCTCGAGCAGATAGTACCCGTCCTTGTCGGTGATGCTCTCACGGCCGGCGGCGGTCACCCGCACTCCGGACAGCGGCCGCTCGGAGGCGTCCAACTTACCGTTGCGATCATCGTCGGCGTAGATGCGTCCCGAGATCGTCCGCTGAGCGCGGAGCGGATAGGACAGCTCGTAACGCATACCCTCGTACAGCGTGAACTGGCGCTTGGGCGGCCCCAAAGGCAGGTATCCGTCAGGCAGTGTCGACAGGTCCAGAGTCGCCGTGCGGTCACCCGCCAGCACTCCGGGAATGAAGAACGAGCCTCCGGTATTGGTCACCGCGGTCTTGCCGTCGTCCAGACGCACGCGGACCTTGCGCACGGGTTCGTCGGTACGGTCATAGCGGCCGTTGCCGTCGCGGTCCTCGTACACCACGCCGGTGACCTCCGAACGCGGCGACAGGCCGAAATCCGCGCGCGCGACCCCGCCCCCGACGACCGGGACCTGTAGACGCACGGAGCTGGTGGCGTTGTACCCCTCGGGAAAATCCGAGGCGTCGACCGTGACGTTCACGGTCCGGCCCCGGGCGCCCTCGATCCGGTAGGTGCCGTCCGCGCCTGTTTCGGCCGACGCGCCGCCCTCAAGGCTCACGCCGATACCCGGGAGCCCCGGTTCGCCCTCGGCCCTCTGCCCGTCCCCGTCGATGTCCTTGAAGACGATCCCCTCCACGGCACCGACGCTCTCGAGGCGCCAACCCGTGTCGAACACCGCCTTGACGCCCGTCAGGAACTGCCCCTCGGTACGGGGCGCGCTGATGTTGAGGCTTTCGGGCCGGTACTGCTGGAGACTGCCAGTCAGGAAGATCTCCAGGTCCTCGATCTCGCGGTAATAGAGTCCCCCCGAGATCTCGGCCACGTCCTCTCCGGACATGAAGCTGAACGGAGATTCCGTCTCCTCCTCGTCCCGGTAGCGGGCGCGCAGATCCATGAAGAGCGGCGTGTCCCACAACCGCGAGGACCAGTCGAGCGAGTAGGTCGTGGCGCTCGGGTGGGTGAG
Source organism: Candidatus Omnitrophota bacterium (assembly GCA_022072175.1). Lineage (GTDB taxonomy): Bacteria > Omnitrophota > Gorgyraeia > 2-02-FULL-51-18 > 2-02-FULL-51-18 > JAJVIE01. The sequence goes on from JAJVIE010000003.1 coordinate 1,114,735, forward strand.
CCTTCGGGCATTGGGCTCCTCGACGGCATACCATTCCTGTTGGACGTTGAAATTGATCCCCCATGCCAGCTGGGTGTTCAAGCCGACGGTGATCTGGTTCTGGACATAGTCGGAGAGCGGGTTCTGCAGGTTGCGGTTGCCGCGGTTCTGGTAACGGGCATAGACACTGACCCTGCGGCCCCATAGATCGAACCCCTGCACCAGCTGTCCGCCGATCCCTCTCTGCTTGGTCGGTCCCAAGCGGCCGGTGTCGTCGTAGTTCTGATAGTTCATGAGCAGGCTCGTCCGGTCGAACGGCGTCCACTGCAGGGACACGTCGTTGTGATAGTTGAAGCGGTCCGGGTTGAGCGGGTTGGGCACCAGCCGGTCCCTGAACGCGTCATAAGCCCACTCGATCTGCACGCGGTCGGTCGGCGCGGCGCTCACCTGCAGGAGGTTGCCCACCTCGCCCTGCCGCGAAGGGATGCCGATGAGCGTCTGGAAATCCCTCTCGATGTCACGGAACTCGTTGCGGACGCGGATCTTGTCCAGCCGCACGGTCGCCGCGTGCTTGTTGGCGAAGCTCTCGTTGTCGTAGCTGAGCTCCGGCTCCAACACCACGTGCGGTCCCAGCCGGAACTCGGGCCTCACGCCGTAGCCGTGACGGTTGAGCTCGTCCGGCCGCGAGCGTCCGTAGCCGTTGAAATACCCCGCCCGCACGTCGGCGGATCCGTTGAGGCGATAGTCGACGATCCCGCCGCCGAGGAACGAGGTGCGCGTCTTGCGCGAGAAGAGGCCGGGGGTCAACGTCCCGACGACGCTGGTCTGCTCGCGCCCGAAGAACCCGGTCCAATCCACGCGGCCTTCCTCGGGATGGTGGTCGACCCGGGCGCCGCGGATACGCGTCCCCGGGAAGACCATGAGGTCACTGCCGACCGAGGAGTCCCCGAGGGCCGCGTCGAACTCCCGGAACGGCCCGATGCGGCCGTCCTTGAGGCTCACCTGGGCGTCGGTGATGACGTATTTGGCGCGCTCCTTCTGCGCCTGGGCATGGGCGCCGACCATGCCGTAGGGGGTCTCGCCGCTCATCGAGACCTTCTGATCGACGTCGAGCGTGCTCCGTCTCAGCTCGCTGAACTTGTCCGACGTGTAGAACGCGCTGCGCGCCGCCTGGTATCCGAACTTGAATGACTTGGCGCGGCCCTCGTCCGCGGTGCTTCCGAAGGCGGCCGAGCTCTCCAGGATACGCGCGGGGCGCACCAGGACCTGAAAGGTTCGCCGGCCCGTCGTGTCCCACACGTGCACGAACGTCTCTCCGATGGACAGCGCCTCGATGCGCAGGACAGTGCCGAGAGGCTCGAAGCCTACGACGCCCTCCTGGGTAGAGACGAACTTCCGCGGGGCCGCGCCGAGCTCCAGGAACAGCGATTGACCCAACTCCAGGGTCAGACTGCGGACCGCCTCGACCTCAGCCGCGGTGCGGCGCAGCGGCTGAGGAGCGCTGGGCACCGAGGGCAGGTATTGCGCGCCCCGTGACACCAGGGCTTCTCCGAAGGTCCGCTCGACATCGGTTGGGGCCGCTTTCTCCTCGTTGTTCTTCTCCCAGCGGCTGTGCAGGGTATAGAAGGAAGTGTCTCCCGCGCGGGCCACACCGGTCCAGAGCGGGATCAGGGCCGCGATAAGGAGGATCTGTAAGGGTCCGTGGGGCGCTCGGACGGCGGACGTCAACCGACGGTCAGGGTCTTTTCTTCGACGAGCGTCTGTCCCTGCCCAAGGTCGTATGTGAGCAGGATATCGTAGGTACCCGGAGCGATACTGCCGGCCCAACGCGTGACCCCGCGCTCGAGGGTGCCGGGGAAAGTGTACAGGGTCTGCAGTTGTCCGCGGGCGGTCACCGACCCCTCGGGATCCATCACCAGAAAATTCCCCCCGAGCTCGATGTCGGTATTGCCGGAGTTCTGGAAGGTCGTGTGGATCTCGAGGGGCTTGTTGCCGGCCGGAGCGATCACATCCACGGCCTTGACCTGACCTTCCTTGCGCAGAGTCCCTTTGACCCGCACGAAGAACAGCGCTCCGATACGGCCCGATACTTGGACACTGGCACCCTGATCGTTCTCTGCGGTGCCCATGGCCGTCTCCATGAACAGCACCGAGTAGTTGCCGCCGGTGGCGTCCTGAGGCACGTTGACGGTGTAACGAACGGTCTGTCGGCCGAAGGACGGCACGGTCATTTCGGCCGGAGAGAATGTGATCCAGGAGGAGGCCGACAGCGCCGAGGCGCCCGCGGGCAGGAATTGTTTGTCCCCTGCGCCTCCGGGCAGATACGCCCAGTCCTCGAGATACAGACGACAAAGCACATCGCCGTCCTCGGGGTTCTCGGCCACGAACTCGCCCGAGTAGCTTTCTCCGGGAGCCAGCTCGAGCTCGATGCGAGGAGCGTTGATACGAATGGACGTCGCTTCGGCCGGACCGCAAGTCAGGGTCAGGAGGGTCACCAGGAGACCGGCCGCGCCGATCAGTGAAAGGGTCCGGCGCGCTATGAGGGTCATCGGTCATGTCTCCTTTGGGTCATGCTAACAAAGCCCGCTCGGGGTGTCAACGCGGGCACAAAAAAGGCCGTAAGGGGGGTCGCCCCTTACGGCCCTTGAAGCGCTGTCTTACGCCGTGACGGTGAACGTAACGGTCGCGGTGTAGGTGCCCGCCGCCTGGTTGGTCGGCACACCGGTGGTCGCACCGGCGTTCGGATCGTCCGTGATCGAGTAGTGGTACTGGATCTGGCGGACGTCGGCCGCGGCGTTGGAGGTGTACAGGGTCTTGTCGGTAGCGACCCACGTTCCCTTGGTGCCGAGCGTTCCGACGAGAGCCTGACCGCCGTTGTCAGCGGCCGCGTACACGGGAACCACCGTGCAGGCGCCGGACGGCAGCGTGTTGGAACCGCTGGTCAGCTGGGTGCCGGTCTGGGTGAGCACATAGGGCACGCCGGAGGAGACCGCCGAGATGAGCGCGATCACACTGCCGATGCCAGTGCTGCCGGTCGTCGAGGAGCGGAGCGTGCCGGTACCGATGTCCTTCAGGGTGCCGAAGTTCATCGCGTTGGAAGCGGTGATGTTGTTGGCCGCGTCCACGGAGTTCTTGAACAGAGCGAGGTTGAGCTGGAGCGTGCTCTCGACCTCGGCCGAGACGTTGACGGGAGGCTTCGAGAGCGACGCGGCGTACGCCGAGTTCGAACCGGCGAGCACGGCGACCGCCACGAGCAGAGCGGATACCTTCTTCATGAGAGATCCCCCTTCTTGGGTGTGAACCAGGCTAGATCCTTCCACAACGACGCTCTCCCCACCCGGATCGAGCGTCCTACACTTCGGCGGCCCGGCCGACCCCGTATCGTACGGAGGTCCCTCGGCTTTGCGTCCCACCCTTACGGATGGTTTGCCTTTTCGGATGACTTTAAAGAGCGGAAGTTTCTTTAAGTGCCTCCATGCTACCGACTGCGAAGTGCTGTGTCAATAAAAATCCTCACTTTATAAACAAATTATCAAAACTGTAAGTGCCTGTGTTTAATTGGCTTCAATTCTTAATGACTTTTTTAATTGAAAATAAGAAGGCCCACGGCTTGTGGCCGTGGGCCTCGGATCGAACGTTGGTACGAGCTTACGCCGTGACGGTGAACGTAACGGTCGCGGTGTAGGTGCCCGCCGCCTGGTTGGTCGGTACACCGGTGGTCGCGCCGGCGTTCGGATCGTCCGTGATCGAGTAGTGGTACTGGATCTGGCGGACGTCGGCCGCGGCGTTGGAGGTGTACAGGGTCTTATTGTTCGCGACCCACGTTCCCTTCGTGCCGAGCGTTCCGACGAGAGCCTGACCGCCGTTGTCAGCGGCCGCGTACACGGGAACCACCGTGCAGGCGCCGGACGGCAGCGTGTTGGAACCGCTGGTCAGCTGGGTGCCGGTCTGGGTGATGGTGTACGGCGTGCCCGAGGACAGAGCCGAGATGAACGCGATCACACTGCCGGTGCCGGTGCTGCCGGTCGTCGAGGAGCGGAGCGTGCCGGTGCCGAGGTCCTTCAGGGTGCCGAAGTTCATCGCGTTGGAAGCGGTGATGTTGTTGGCCGCGTCCACCGAGTTCTTGAACAGAGCGAGGTTGAGCTGGAGCGTGCTCTCGACCTGAGCCGAGACGTTGACGGGAGGCTTCGAAACCGAGGCGGCCTGCGCGACATTGCCCAGCGACAGAGCCAGCACGGCGACGAGCGCAGTGGTGCGGATGGCTGATTTCATGATGCGGTTCTCCTTTTTGGGTTATCTTTTCACCCGCCGTACCGCCCTGGAAATACAAAACCGGGCAGCCGTCAGATGATCAGACTCTTTGGCAGCCCGGCTAACCCTAGGGGAGAGGTCCCGCAGCTTTGCGCCCCAGCCTTTCGACTGGTTTGCCGTTATCAATCAGTCCGTTTTAGAGATCGAGGGCTCGAGCCTTCTCGAAACCCGTGCGCAAAATATACATCATGCGATCCGCATTTCAATAGGACATTTCAAAATAGTTGTTTAAAGTACACTAACTCTTTTAAATTGAGCTACTTATGTCTATATTGTCGTTAACGAATACTTGATCTCGGAGGTATAGGAGCCCGAGTGGGCCCCTGGAGGGACGGTCAGGTCATAACGGACCAACAGCTTTTCGGGAGTACCGGCGCGGTCGGAAGTAAAGATCGAACTCTCCCCCTCTGCTACGGGCTCGGAAGGCCGTGCGGGCAGACCGCTCGACAGGGCCTGGACGCTGTAAGTGAATTGATCCTGCGCGATGCTGACACCTTTTTCGTTGGTCAGCTTGCGTCCGACCAACTGCGAGATCTGATACGGCTTGCCGAGATTGCTGACGACACTGAGCGTCACGGTCCTCGATTGGGTACCGCCGGCTCCGAAACGGCCGAACTGCAGCCCTCCTTGAGGGTCCAGTTCGATCTGCAGATCAAGGACCTCATCGACGCGCAGTTGGACCGGCACGGGTACCGGGTCGGCGGAGACGTACGGTGAGGCGGATTCCGCGCGCAGCTGCAGCATCCCGCGATAACGGCCGGCCGGGACCGGGCGGGCAGTGCCGGCCCCATAGACCAGGACCAATTCCTCCGAAGAACCGGTCGCGTCGGATTCGTACAGGATCTTGGGTGAGAGCGCCACGGGCTCCGCGGCGGCCGCCGAGACCCGTCCCGACCGGACCTCCTGCGGACGCACGGTCAACTGATCCTCATCCAGGATCTCGCCCGTCTCTGACGTCAGCGGTTCGACCAACTGCTGGACCAGGCGATAGCTGTGCCCCGTATTGTTCTCTACACCGACGTTCAAGGCCCCTTCAGCGGTGGCGCGATCGCGGTCGATCGAACCCAGGTCCAGGGTCCGGCCCCCTCCCGCGGAGAGGATCGTCATCCGGAACGTCGGCTGGAGCTCCACGCGCACGTCCAGCGTCAACACGCGCGACGTGACCCCGCTGACGGGCGTCACCGGCTCGGCGGTGAAACTGATCTGTGTGCGGTAGACACCTCCGGGCTGGTCCTCCGGCACCCTCACGTTGAACACCAGGATGAAGCTGTCGGATTCACCCTGGGTGTTGGAGGTGTAGATCTGATGTTGTCCCAGCTGGACCGGGGTTTCGAGCTTGGGTCGCAGGGTACCGAGAGGTTCGGAGGGCGAGAACTGGATCCAGGCGCCGGACGGCAGGGTCCGGCCCTGCTCGTTGGTCAGGGGCTGGTAGAGGGTCTGCAGGATGCGGTACTGAGCGCCCAGGTCCGTATCGACGGTGAGGGTCAGCTCCTCGTTGCGGAGCAATCCTCCGGGCTGAGCCTCTTCGAAGCGGATATGCTGACCGCCCCGGCGCGGTGTGGCGGAGAAGTCAAAAGCGGCCCGCGCCTCCGCGCAGACCCCCAGGACGATCCCGGCCGCCAGAACACCGATCAGACGCTTTCGCATCGCGCTTCCCCCTCTTTCAAGATACTCGAGCCCACGGCGGAGTGTCAAATAGCCCTCTGTCAGAAATCCCCGCTGAGCGACAGTCTCAGCAGGTGTTCGGTGTCGAGCACCGGCAGTGAGAAGCCTCCGGTGCTGTACGGCGTCACCAGCGACGCCCGGGAACCCAGACCGAAGACCCCGTACTCGGCCCGGAGCACCGCTCGCGCGTTGAGCCTCCAGTCACAGCTGGCGTAGAAGTTGTTGTGCGCCGTATCGTCCCGGTCCGCGTAGCCGCTTGAGATCAGGCGGGCCACGTCGATCATCCGCGAGCGGGTATAGTCGAAGAACAACTGAAGGCGCTCGTGCGGGTCCAGGCCGATACTGACCCCGGCGTGGTTGAGGTTGTCGTCGATCGGGCCGGCCAGCCGGTAGGAGTTCTGCGCCGCGTGAAAGATCACGCGGAGCTTCGGGTCGGGTCTCCAGACGGCTTTCTGACGCCAGATCGTGAAATGATCGTAGGGCGGCACGGCCCCCAGGTGCTCCTGTCCGTACAGGAAGCTGGTCAGCCTCTCGATGAGGATGCCGTCCACGCGCCGGTTGGCGTCGCGGAACGTGCTGTTGAGCAGACCCCTCGGAAAGTCCGGGATATCGTTGGACCGCTCCACGGTCCCCTCGAGCGTCCAGCGGTCGTTGAGCAGGTACTGCAAGCCCGTGGAGAACGTCCATCGGGAAGGATCCAGCCCTTCGTCGATCGCCGCGTTCTGGAACGCCAGCTCCGAGGGGTCCTCCTCGCCCAGGAAATAGAAACTCGAGATAAAAGGCTCGGTGTCCGAATCGGTACGGGGCAACCCCTGCCAGCGCACGAGCCCTTTCTGGACCAGGCGGTCCGTCCAGCGCCAGGTGACCTCGTCGCGTACCACCGTTTCCACACGTCCATAGCCGTCGGTGCGGTTCACCTGGCGAGCGTCGAAGAGGTTCTCGAAGCGCTCCATGAAGAGCTTCTCGCGCCACTGGACGCGAACCACCGTACGGTTGTGGTCGACACCGTCCCCGAGCCTGAACGGCTCCAGGTCCGGCGGAAGCTTATCGAAACTGAGGTACTTACCCCAATAGCGGTCGTCCCGTGTGTTGCTGTACCGCGACAAGGGCGTCTGGAACTCGCGGTCCATCTGCGTGAACGTCACCCGCAGGCTCCCCTCGTCACCTTCACCCTTGCGGCCACCGCCCCGGTCGAAGCGCCGTTCGACCCCGAGATGATAGGCCAGACCTTCGCTGTCCGCCCTCAACCGGTCGTCGGTGTTGATCTCGCGCTGGCGGTTGGAGACGGCCATCTGGGCCGTGAGCGTCGTATCCTTGAAGCCGCGGTAAGCCGCGTCCACACCCCCCGCCTGCCACAGGTCCGCGACGGATTCATTGACGAGACCCGAACGGAAGGTGTACGTGCCCCCGACCAGCAGGTCCTCGGTCGCATAGTGCTTGATGCGTACCGCCGCGGGGACATTGTCCCCGGAAAGGTAGTCCTCGTCCCAGGGAGTGTACGGGGAGGCGACGGTACCGGCCACGTACGTGCGTCCGAGGTCCGCCTCCACGGAAACGCCTCGCAGCAGCACCAGGCGGTTGCCGTCCGAGTCCCGGGCCAGGAAGGACAGTGTGTCGGAGTAGTATCCGCGCTTGATCGAACCATCGGAGAAGTGGCGCACGGGCTCGTACTGGTACAACCACGGGCTCTGCTGCCAGTAATCGCGGTGGTTGGACAACCCCAGAGGGTCGTCGGTCGTCAGCGCCTGGCTTTCGTCCGCCAGCGCGAAGAAACGGGCATGCCAATCGTCCCTCCGGTGGTCGATCCAGAGCTTGCGCAGAGGCCTGAACTCATAGTCGATCTCGTGTTCGGGCACGCTGAAGGGAATGCCGTTGGTGCCGGGGTTGAAATCATTGAAACCCCTGACCACCGTCGGGACCGTACGACCATCCTCCACTTCAATGAGCGGGAACGTGACCGCGTCACCGTTGTCGGTCCGGAACGTCTCGTTGAGCACGCCATTGAACGCGCCGAAATACTTGAGGTTATAGCGGAGCGTCTCTCCGCCGATGTCGCTGCGGAGCACTTGCTCGCCGGTCGTGCCGACCACCGACCACGGGTCCGCGACCGCCTGCGCGTACAGCCCCCACTGGTCCGTGAGGTCCGCTTCCACGTTGACCAGCGCCCGGCTGTAGATGCCCGGGTCGTACGTATTCGCCAGGTCCTCGCCGAAGATGAACCTGAAATTACGCTCCTGCAGGTCGGCGTTGGATTCGTTCCAGATCACTTCGCGGGAATTGACGCCGGCCGCCACTCTCCAGCTGCCGCTGACGCGCACGCGGCGGGTCTGCGCGGCGGGTCCTTGGGCGGGTTCCCCGGCAGCGGTGTCCGGTCCATCGGCTTTACCGGCGAGCGGCGCATCATCCTCCACCGGCGCGGACGCCCCCGAGGCGGGGACGAAGCTCTCATCCTGGGACCCGACGGTCGCTGATGCGGCAGGGGCGGGAAACGATGCCAGGAGCGCCGCCAGGAGCAACAGCGCTCGGCCTCGCGGCGCGAACATGTTCAGCGCCGACGCGGGCGGCGAAGGCCCTCGCGCATTGTCCGAAGCACGCTCCGGGTGCGCGCGTCCCGGTGAGCGTAACCGATAGGGATGGACCAGATGGCCATGTTGCGATAGTAGGAATCGCCGAAAACGTAACGGCCGGTTCGCGCGTCGATCGTATCGGGCTGGTTCCACGGGCTTTTCTGCAGATGAGTGATGTTGTCCCAGAGCTTGCGGGCTCCGGTCAGCATCCTGGCCGGAGGCAGTCCGCGCATGATGGCCAGCGAGATGAACGCGTAGTTCATCCCGGACCAGACGTTACGGGAGTGTTCGCTCGACAGGTCCGGTGTGCCGTCGGCGTGCACGGAGTTGAGCATGCCGAAGGCCGACGGGCGATTGTTGAGGTCCTGGATCCGCAGAAGGGCCTTGCGAACCTTGGCGTCGTCGGTGATCGACCCCAGTCCGAGCAGGTCCGCGTACCACTGCCCGTTGAGCTGTCCCAGCACGCAGGGCTCCCCGAAGTACGCTCCGTTCCAGAACACCGCGATGAAACTGCGCGACGCCCGCTCGAAAGCGGCTCGGCACTCCCGCTCGAACGCCCGGTCCCCGCTGCGCGCGGCCAGACGGGCCGCGGCCAGCAGGGCCGCCAGATGCAGCGAGGAGGTGTACGGATGCGGTCCCTGGAACTCCCAGAGATCGAAGGTCTGATCGGCACCCTCATGCTCGGGTAGTCCGTCGCCGTCACGGTCGGCGGCCATCGTCCAGCGCACCGCGCGCTTGACGTTGGGATAGATCGCCTTGAGAAAGCCGTTGTCCCCGGACCAAAGCCAGTCGCGGTAGGCCATCAACGTGAACTTGGGGTTGAGGTCCTTCCAGTGGTAGTACGTCGTGCCGTCCGAAGGCAGATCGATGCGGTTCTTGCCCAGGTCATGCGGCACGTAGCCATCGGACCGCTGGGCCTTGGCGAACTGCATCAGCTGGGAGTTCTCCAGTTTCGGGAAGAAATACGCCAGCGGAATGGACCCGTAGAACCCCACGTCGATCGTCCCCATGAGCGGACAGACGACCGGAGCCTCGTAGAACGCGAAGCGGCCGTCGGCCGCGTACCAACTGGACGAGAAGAACGGCGCCAGGTTGGTGAGCAGAGCGTCGTTGAACCACTCCGGGAACGGCAGCGAACGGACCGCGCGCTCGACGCGGTCGACGGCCGCGCGGATCGGCCGGCGGTTCTTGAGCAGGTAGCGGGCCGAATCGCCGGCGCCCTTGAACCAGCGGCGGTAACGGTGACCGAGCGGGTGGTTCGGGAAATCCCAGGACCACACCCACGGAAGCTCCGCGGTCTGTCCGGCCTCGAGCGTGCGTACCGCGCAGACGGCCGACAGCAACTCCCGGTTCTCCCCGCTGACCGGACCCTCGCCGCGGGTGTCGGGCAGACGCCCCTGGCGCTCGAAAGCCTCCCACGCCGTCAGACGAAGCGTCGTGGGATTGAAAGAGAAGTTGCGCGACACGCCGTTCCATGATTCCAGATACGACCAGTCCCATCCGGCGCGCTCGAAAGCCAACCGGTACTCGCCGTCGCGGCCGTCCTTGGACCGGCTTTCGGCGTTGTCGAAGACCATATGGACCGCGCCGCGCGTCTCCTCGACGCGGTTGCGGCGTCCGATGCACCATTCACCGCACAGGTTGCGGCCGACGAACAGCAGGCCCACACGGCGGGCGGAACGCGCCCGGTTGCGCACTCGGAACAGGAACGACGTACCGGGTAGGGACGAGTTCTTGATATCTCCGGGCAGCCACGCGCTGTGGGCCTGCAAGCGCAGGTCGGCGGCCGGGTCGGGCAGGCGGTACTCGAGCTCGAGCCTTGGAAAGGTCCCTTCCATGCGGATCTCCTCCACCAGCGGCAACTCGCCCACGGGCACCGTCTGCAGGAGGTGGGCTCTCCGGACCGGGCGCTCGCTCGAACGGCCGGAGAGGTCCTCGACATAAAAACCGAGATGGAACCCGAGCAATGCCGGGTAAGCGTCATCACCGCCGATCGGACGCGACCAGTTGTTCTGGAAGGTCATCGCGTTAAAAAGCCCGTTGGGCAGGACCTCGATCTTGCCGGCGCCGATGCCACCGAGCGGCAGACCCGATCTCATCTCGTCCGCGGAGCGGAATCGAGGCATCGTCAGACCTCCTCTACGGTCGTGCGTGGTTCGGGCCGGACGGTCCCGAACGGGTTATAGCCTTTCCAAGCGAAGATCCCGTAGGCCGTGCCGGCCACCGAACCCGTCCGCCGGCCCGTCGGCGTGCGCCAACCGTGGCCGGTGTCGGCATTGTCCATCGAGGCGTACGGCAGACAGCCCCGGCCCTGACCGGTGCGCGAGGGGCTTGTGATCATCAGTTTTTTGAGTTCGTTGAGATAGAACTCGGCCTTGTCGGCATACGTCTTGGCCTTGGCCTCGTCCCCTGCTGTCCGGTAGTGGTCGGAGAGGATGCGGTAGGTCACGATCATCTGGGCGGTCCATTCGGTCGAGATGATGGCCCCCCGGCCGACGTGTTCGGCCTTGGCGAAGTCAAAGCCTCTCACGGTGACCGTCTTGCCCGTCGGTAACTTGTATTGGACCTTGACCTCGCAGTTCTGTTCGGCGAACTCGACGATACCGTCGGGATCGAAGCCGTTCTGAGCCAGTACCGCCGGTCCCAATGCCGCGATGGCCCAGCTGAACGTATCGGTGGCGATCGTCGCGTCGCCCTTCCCGCGGTTCATGCGGCGCTCCTTGTTCGAGTACGCGTACTTCTTCAGCCACTCGAGCGAGGCTTGTCTTGCCGTCGCGTAACGCTCCTCCCCGGTCAGCCGATGCAGCAGCTCGAAACAGGCGTAAGCGTCCAGGTTGTGCTCCGTGCTGTACCACTTGATGCCGGGACCGCCGCGCAGACCCCCCTCGGCATCCTGGAGCTTGAGCGCCCAGTCGCCGATCCTGGCGGCCAGCGGGACGAAGGACCTGTCGCCGGTCAGCTCGGCATGACGCGCGGCCGCGATGGCCAACCAGAGATTGGGCCCCGTCTGTACGGTCGTTTCGAGCGGCCGGCCGTCGGAGGCATCGTAGGCGTTATGGAACCCGCCCTTGGCCGTCTTGGCCTTTTCGGAGAAGAACCGCAGCACCGCCGAAGCGCGGTCCGTCTCACCGGAGAGCAGGAAGACCTGACAGGCCAGGGACTGATCGTACGAGAACGCCCAATCCTCCAACCCCTCGTCCCCTTCGTAGCTGGTGACCAGGCCCGTCCGCTGGTTCTGATGGGAGCGGACCCAGTCGATCATCTGATCGAGCGCCGCGGTGTCGGTCGTCTCGGCGTTCTTGATGAGCGCTTCATAGGAGGAGACAAGCTCTTTTTCGCCCTGCTCGACCTCTTCGATCCGCACGGCAAGCGCCTGCTCTTGACGCCGCACCTGCTCCAGGTCCGACTCATAGGCCTTCTTCTGCTGGATGTTCTCCGTGGTGAGCTCGGCGATGGAGGTCTCGAGCCTCTTGGTGCGGGTTTGGGCGGACAAGAGCTGCTTCTCGAGGCGGTCCTTGCGGCGCTGCAAGTCCAACAGTGAGGCCGCGACGTCCGACTTGGTCTGGGCGGCCTCGACCAGCTGGACGACGAGATTGCGGTTCTCGTCCACCAGGGACTGGTTGTGCACGGAGATGCCCGCCAGGAGCAGCAACAGCAGGATCGCGCCAGCGGCGGCCGCTCTCGGCAGCCAGACCAGACGTCTGGCATAGCCGATCAGGCGGTCCTTGGCGCGTCCGTCGATCCGGGTGTAGGCGACCCCGAACGTGTAGTGCGACCACTCGGGCGCATCCTCCCGGCGCACCCAGACGATACGAGCGTCAGCGCGAATGGCCTCCTCGGTGAACGTGGGGTTGATGGTCAGGCGGACCAGGCGGTTGGGCAGGAAAGGGACTTCGGCGCGGAGTTTACCGAAGATTTTAAGTTCGACGCACATCCCGGCCGCGCTGACGTTGCGTGTGAACGCCTGCAACGGCTCGTTGGCGGCATCGGCGCCGCCGTTCTGCTCCTCTCCGGCGGTCAGATCGACCTCGACCGGAAAGACCGTGCTCATGCGCACGTATTGTCGTTTTTCGACCATGCCTGCCTGATGGGACTTCGCGGCGCCCCGGATCGGGAGCGCCGTTACGAACACGGCCTCAGGACTGTCCGGTCCAGAGCTCCTTCAGCACGCGATAGGCCTTCTTGGGGACTCGCCGCTGTAACCCGCCCTGCGTCTTGTCCGGGTCGAGACCGACGACGCCCCACCACTCCTCGTTCATATTGGGATTGTTCGGATGGCCGAAATCGAAGTGATACGACGCGTTCGCCCAGTTGCCGCGTGTCTCATGGACGCTCCACGTGTGGGGCAGGTTCTCGTTGCCCTTCCACCACTCGTCGTTCCACTCGAAGATCGTGCCTCCGAGGCAGTTGCCGACGCCCTTCTTGGGATCGGCGTTGCGCTCGATATCCTTCCACTGCAGCTTGAGGAACTCCGCCTGATTGTCCTCGTCGGGCTTCTGCGTGACGGCGTTGAAGCTATCCGCCCCGAACTCCGTGAGGATCACCGGCTTGTCGCACTTCTGCTTGATCTGCCTGAAAAGGTTGCCGAACCCCGGCCCGCGGTAGGCGATCATGCCAAGGGCGTCCACGTCCGGCGTGACCTGCCCGGCGATATCGAGACTGCGGACCTCGCCGACGCCCATCACGACGGGGCGGGTCGGGTCGATCTTCTTGATCTCGACGGCCAGCTCGTTGACATAGCTGTAGTAGATCCTGGCCTTTTCTTCTTTTTGTTTCTCGGGGGGCAGCGCGTCGATCTCGTCGGTGGACCAGCGCTGGACGTTGTCATCGAAGCTGTAGTTGTTCTCGTTGCCGAGGACCCAGGCGAGCACGCCGGGATTGTTCTTGTAGAGACGCACCATCTCCAGCACCTGCGTCTTGACCTCTTCGCGGAACTCGGGGTCGGCATAGTTCGGCGGAGGCCAATTCCAGAACCCGAGGTAGTGACCCATCAGCGCGCGGATGCCGTAGCGCTCGCGCAGGTCACGGAGCACGCGGTTGACCTCTTCGGGGTTCTTGCCGGAACGGTAGATACGGACCGTGTTGACGCCCATCTCTTTCATCATCTTACCGTCCACCAGCCAGGGCTTGGCCGGATCGCCCCAAAAGTTGTACTCATAGTCCTTACCGACCGGCACGGGGCTGTAGCAGACGCCGCGCACGAGATAGGGCTTGCCGTCGACCATCAGCTTGTAACCGTCCTGTTTGTCGATCGCGATCGCTGAGGGCCGGACGGTCCCCGAACAACGTCTCAGGAACAGCAGGGCCGGAACGGCCGCCGCCAAGAGGAGCAGGACGAGCAGGGCTTTCTTTTTGAGATCGCGTTTATCGGTGGACAATGGCGCTTTCCTCACGGGTCAAAAAAACGGCGCCGGCCGCAGAGATCATCGACGTCCGGCGCCGTGGATCAGGGATTAACCTTCGTACTTGATGTCGTCCAGGAAGAACGTGGCGCCCTCGGGGTTCACGTCGAGGTTGGTCGCCCAGCAGAAACCGCCCGAGATCGAGGAAAGGTCCTTGCCCTCGAGGTCGATGGTGAACTGCTGCCACTCGGTCGTCAGCACGACCGGGCCGATGCCCGCGACGTCGGAGTCGGCGTACTCGCCGGTGATGCCGCCCATCTTGAACTCCTCGATGCGCTCACCGCCCTTCTCGCCGCGCGCCCAGAACGTCAGCTTCTTGGCACCGGTCAGATCATAACCGCCGGGACGGGTGCCCCAGTTGTTCGGGGGGTTCTGCCAATAGATCCCCGACCAACGGGCTCCCTGCGAAGCCTTGTTGCTGAAAGCGATCTTGATCGAAGTCGTACCGCCCTTCGGGTTCTCAAGATGCTTGTCGTCGAACTTGATGTCACCGTAGTCACCCATCCATCCCGACGGGATGAAGTGGTTGTCCGGGGCTTTCGCGTCCGTATACACCTTGAACGTCTTGAACGTACCACCTTCGGCGGCCTCGGCGGCCAGACCGACGGACGCCACACCGGCGGTCAGGATGCCCGCCAGAGCCAGCGTGAACAGGTTGCGCTTCATGGGTATTGCCTCCTTATGGACTGCACTTCGCGGCGTCACGATCTGCGTTCCGCCGACTGAACTCTCGCCCTCCCCACCCGGAGAGACCGATATTCAATGCTGTGTACCGGCGGAGCGTCACGGACCGCCGGGGTTGGCCTGCGCCTAATCGGCGTTCCAGGCCTCCTTGTAATAATTATATACCTTCCTCAGGCGTCGGAGGTAGGGGGATTGGCTGCCGTCGCCCTGATGCGTCAGGCCCAACCACTCCTCGTACATCCACCCGTCCGGAAAATTGGCCTTGAAATCCCCCACCGCCTCGTGCACGAACGGGCTGAATTTGGGCGGAGGACCCGCTTTCCACCATTCGTCAACGAACTCGAAAGCCACGCCCCCGATCGCGTTGCCCCACTCGCCCGATCCGGCGCGGTTGGCGTTGATGTCCTCCCAATTGCCGCGGTGGTAGTCCATCTGGGTCCCTTCGGCGTACTCGAGGCTCTTGCCTGAATAGTAGGCCGGGCACCCGTATTCCGTGATGAGCACCGGTTTGTCCGTCTGTTCCTTGGCGTCCTTCCAGAGGCTCTGCCCGAACCCTGTCCGGCCCCGGTAGGAGTTGGTGCCGAACACATCGACGTCCGGACACAGGCGCCCGAAGACATCGATGGTCACGGTCTCTCCGTTGGAGAACCCGACGATGCTGTCCGGGTCCATCTCCTTGATCATCTTGGCGACCTCGTTGATGAACCCGTAATGAGCCTCCGGCTGGTGCTTGGCCTGACTGCCGAACCCGACCTTGTCCTTGGCCGGATCGCCGGGCTCGCCGTAGTTGGACTCATTGCCCAGCATCCACATGAGCACGTAGGGCTCGTCCTTGTGTTCATTGACGAGCTTACGGACGCTCTCCTTCATCTTTTCCTTCTGCGCGGGGTCGGTGTAATCCGTACCCTTGAACCATTCGGCGCCGGAGCCGACCGCGTACATGCCGAGCAGATCGCCCAGGATGAAACGGATCCCGTACTGCTCGTAGGCGGTGCGAAGGATCTCCTTGTTCATCGGATGATGGTAGATACGGATCGTGTTGACGCCCATCTCCTTCATCAGCTGAAAGTCACCGACCGTCGGCTCATCCGGGTCCTGGATGTTGTTGCCGTTCGTGTCGACCCAAGCGTCGAGCGGTCCGTCGATGCGTCCGTTACCGTTGAGGTCCGTGACCATCCAGGAGTCGAGGTTGTACCCTTCGTGCGGCGACTTGCCGACCGGTGAGGGGCTGTACGCGACGGCCTTGGCCATGTAGGGCTTGCCGTCCACCAGGAGCTGCCAGTGGCCGTTCTCGTACCGCACGAGCTTCACCGCGTCGTTGCCGACGGTCTTGGTGACCTTGAGCTTGGAAAGGTCGGTCTTCTTGAGCTTGAGCTCGGAAGGGTCGACCTTGACCAGGCGCCCGGGACTGACGTGATGCACGTCGTTGTTGGTGTCGAAATCCCATCCATTGACGGTGCGGATCTCGGCGCCCTTGAGCGCGATGCCCAGCTCCGGATGCTTGCGGGTCAGATAATGGATACGGTCGATGGAGAGTTTGCCCATGTACAGCGGCGTACGGAACACGGTCCAGCCCACCTGTGTCGGGAAGTGCACCACCACCGCGTGATAGGCCTTGATCGCCTGTTCGACGGCGCCGAGCTTCTCGAGGGCCAGCGCCGTGTAGTACTGCTGGACGGCCATCGTGTCGTGGGACGTCGCCCACTTGTAGAACGCCAACTGCTGGTCCTCGATGTTGACGTAGTCCCACTGTGTGCCGGCGAGCTTGCCCTTGGAGACGAGCATCCGGTAGGTCGGGTCCTTGTAGACAGCGTTGCTCGGATAGACACCCTCGCCCACCGCCGCTGACAGGCCCTTGCGGTTGGTGACCTTGTACTGGTACTTATCGGTCCCCTCGCCGACGAACGTGCCGTATTTCTCGTAGTCGACGCACACCTCGGTGCCGGGGTCGTACAGCTTGAAGGACACCTCGATGGTCTCACCGTGAGCGTTCATCATCGGCGTGGTCGAGCTCGATGCGGGGGCCGTCTGAGCGGTCTCGGCCGCCGCGGCCGGGACGGTGATCAGCAGGGTCAGGAGCGCGAGCGGACGGATCATCGGGTTCATCCTTTCACGGCGCCGGCCGTGATGCCTTTGATGATGTGTTTTTGGAGCATCAGATAGATCGCCAGGACCGGCAGGATCGTGATCACGATGCCGGCCATCAGGAGCGGATACTGAGTGATGTGGGCGCCCTGGAAGACCATCAGACCCCGTTGGAGCGGCATCAACTGCTTGGCCGACAACACCAGCATCGCCAGGATGTATTCGTTCCACACCGCCAGGATGTTGAAGATCGCCAACACCGCGAGCGCGGGCCGGGCCAACGGAAGCGCGATGTGCCAGTAGACGCGGAAGCGGCCGCAACCGTCGATGCGGGCCGAGTCCTCGAGCTCCTTGGGCAGGTCGTCGAAGAACGTCTTGAGCAGGAAGATGCCCAGCGCCAGCCCTCCGTTGATCTGAGGGAGGATGTAGCCGAGCCGCGTATCGACGAGCCCGAGCTTGTTGAGCAGGACGTACAGCGCGATGAACGATCCGGGGATGGGGATCATCATGGTGGAGATCAGCACCAGGAACAGCACGTTCTTGCCCGGGAACTGCAGTCTCGAGAAGGCGTAGGCGGCCATCGAGGCGATCAGAAGAACGCCGACCACCACGCACACGGTGTAGAACAGGGAGTTGAGGAAGTACAGTCCGAAGTTAGCCTTGGTCCAGGCGGTCAGGTAGTTCTGCCACTGCGGCTGGCTCGGGAAGAAGCTGAGATCGGTGAAGACCGTCTGCTGGGTCTTGAGGCTCGAAGCGAACGCCCACCACAGCGGGAACAGACAGCTGAACGAGACCAGCACAAGGAACGCGTGCACGAACACGCTGACAGTGAGCTTCTTGACCCGCTCGTAGTTGACCTCGTTGGCCGTGCCCGTCAGGCTCAGGGCGGATCGCGTGTTCATCAGACCTGCCTCATCATCTTGGACGCCTTGATCTGCACCATCGAGATCGCCAAGAGGATCAGACCGAACACCACGCCCATCGCGCAGGCATAACCGAACTTGGACGAACCGATCATGGTCGACACGATGCGGGTGATGGGCACCTCGGTGTGATAACCGGGCCCGCCGCCGGTGGTGGCGATGATGATATCGAACACCTGCATCGTCCCCAGAATGGTGAGGATGGACACGAGGATGAACACCGGGATCATCAGCGGCACCGTAACATGGCGGAACATGACCCAGGCATTGGCCCCGTCCACGCGGGCGGCCTCGTACAGCTCACGCGGGATGCTCTGCAGGCCCGCCAACAGGATGACGAAGCCCCATCCGAAACCCTTCCACATGTGGATGATCGAGACGGCGATCAACGCGGTACGGCTGTCCGCCAGCCAAGCGCGGGAGAGGTCCTCGAGACCGATGAAGGCCAGGAAATGGTTGAGCAGGCCGTAGTTGCCGTCGTAGATCCAGTTCCAGATGAGACCGACCACGATGCCCGAGAGCACCGGCGGCAGATAGAAAATGACGCGGTAGACATTGCCCCCTTTGATGTCGCGGTCGCACAAGAGGGCCAGACCGAGCGCGAGGAAATTCTGCACCGTCAGCGCCAGGAACGTCACGTAGAACGCGTTGCGCATCGAATGCCAGAACACGGGATTGTCCGTGAACAGATCGATGAAATTGGCCAGACCGATGTAGTTGAGCTGAGGCGAGATGCCGTCCCAGTCGGTGATGGACAGCTGGAAGACCTTGTAGAACGGATAGATACTGAAGATCAGGAATAGAAGAAGGGCCGGCAGGACGAACACATAGTTACCCACGATGTGCCTGACGCGGTGAAGGTTCATACGGCCTCTTCCGGGACGTTGTGTCCGGGTCGAACCCGCGGGACGCGGATCAACCCTGCTTCTTCATCTCTTTTTCTTTGACGCGCTGCACTTCTTCGGCGACCTGCTCGGGGGATTTTTCGCCGATCATAATAGACTGGATACCCTTGTCGAACGCCTCGATCACGGCGGGCAGTTCGTTGACGGGATAAAGGCTCGGATGAGTGACGTGGTCCATGTCGTCCGCGAACTGCGCCAACACCGGCGGGATCTGGCCCAGGCTCTTGGCGTTGGACGGCAGGTTGAGGGTCTTCTCGCAGAGGTAAGCCTGCTGTGACTCCGCGGTGAACCAGCGCAGGAACTTGATCGCCTCCTCGACGTGGGCCGAGCGGCCGTTGACCACCAAAGAACTGCCGGCGCCGCCCCAGATCCGGGGAGGGTTGGTTTCGTTCACCAGCGGCGGCAGCATCGGCGCGTAGTCGAGCGTGGGGTTCATGCCGGCGTAGACGTTGACGCACCAGGAGCCGTTGAACGCATAGGCCGCGCGCGAGTTGGCGAACGTCTGCTCGGCGGTCTTGTTGACCATGGTCACCGCGCCGTCCACGAACACCTTCGCGTCGGTCATTTCCTTGAAGAGAGCCAGCGTCCGCACCCAGTCGGGGTCGGTATAGGGCACCTTGCCGGCATAGGTGTCGAAGACCTTCTGCTCGCCCATGATGTTCATGGCGAAGTTGGAGGCCAGAGCATCGATGAGCCAGATCTCGCCGAAACCGCTGACGAAGCGCGGGATCCCCTTCTGCTTAAGGGCTTCGCAATGGGCCATGAACTCCGCCCATGTACGCGGCGGAGAGTCCGGGTCCAGGCCTGCCTGGCGATAGAGTTCCCGATTGTACACCATCTGGATGGTCATGACGTCGAGCGGGGCGCCATAGATCCCGAACGGCACTCCGTGCTCGTTGCCGTTGAGGAACTCGTTGACGGACAGCGCTCTCGGGAAAAGGCTTTCGCGCCACGTGCCGCCCGAGGCTTCGGGGGCGTTCATGGCTTCCGTGAGGTTGGCGACATAACCGGACTTGATGAAGCTGGCGAAATCCCTCTTCTCACCGAGGATGCCGAAGACATCAGGGAGCTTGTTGGTCTGAGCGGAGGCTTTGACACGCTGGGCATAAGCCTCGGAAGGAGCGTACAGCTCGAAACGAACCTCGATACCGGTCTGTTCCTGGTAACGCCGCGCCAACTCGAGGAAAGCCTCCTCGCGATCGGACATCCAGTGCCACACGGTGATCACGGTTTTACCATGGGACTGCTGGGCGGGCGCGCAGCCGGCGAAGAACATCGCCGTCAACACGAAGATCGCCGCGAAACGGCGCAAAAGCGTCAATTCATAAAACTTTTTAAAAGAGTGCATTCGCGTATGCTATCAAGGCTGCCTAAGGTTCGTCAACTGTTGTTTTTGCTGATTATTGATGCGCTTTACTTTCCGGCCATCGCCGGTGCCCTGGGGGAGGGTCGTGGGGATCGTATATCGTAGTCTATCCTCCACAGCGCCGCGTTTCAAGGGGCTCTTGCTCAATCGCGGGAAGTTCCGCCCTGCTCCAGACAGCCCTTGGCGATGAGCTCCTTCCAGGCGGACGGCTCGCGGACCCCTTTCATGACGATCTCCACGCCGTCGGTGCCCGCGGTGCCGACCAAGAGATCGCCGAAATGCAGGAGCCGGCCGATGAGGTTCTGCTTCACGTTCATGGACCTCACGTGCGCCACAAGGACCTCGTCCACGCTCCGGGACAGGATGCCCCCCCGGGCGCTCACACGCAGATCGGTGACCCGGTACAAGCGGTTCATACGATCGAGCCAGACGTATCCGATCACCAACAGCCCCGCGCCGAACAGAGGCAGAAGAAGCGCGCCGAACAACAGTTCCAGCCAGTAACTGGCCCAGACGGGGCGCTCGCTCGCCAACACGCGCTCTTCCAACGACCGCTCCCCGAGACGTTCTCCGCAATAGCGGCACCGGACGGCCTCATCGCGGACCTCCTCGGCGCAGGCGGGACAGGTCTTCATCAGCCCGTGCTTTTCATGCCGAAAGCGATGCCGTTGACCGTCAACAGAAGGACATCGTGGAGGCCCGGCTCCTCCGAACCGCGCCGGATCTCCTCCATGAAACGGACCTGCATGTAATGGAGCGGGTCGATGTAGGGATTGCGGAGACGGATCGATTCCTTGAGCACACGGTTGAAATCCAGGAGTTCCTTGTGGCCCGCTAACCGGAGCGCCCCTTTGACCGAGCGCTCGTATTCCCCGGCGATACGGCGGTGAAGGTCCTCGGCCAGACGCGTGTCCGAGGCGAGCTTGACGTAGTGCGCGGCCATGTCCATATCGGCCTTCGCCAGGGACACCTGCACGTTGTTGATCAGGGAACGGAAGAACGGCCAGTGCTCGTACATTTCCCGGAGCTCCGCCTCCCCGCCCTCCCGGCGTGTGTACTCGTCGAGCGCGTGGCCGATACCGTACCAGGCGGAGATGATGTACCGGGACTGGATCCAACTGAACACCCACGGGATCGCGCGCAGGTCCTCGAAAGAACGGCGGGCCGAACGCGCCGCCGGGCGGGAAGCGATCCGCGCGTACTGCAAAAGCCCGATGGGCGTCACGTCCTGGTAGAAATCCAGGAACCCGGGCGTTTCGTAGATCAGCCCCCTATAGTAGGAGAACGACAGATCGGACAGGCGCTCCAAACGCGACTCCCAGACCGGCAGGCGCGGATCGCTGCGGTGCTCGCCGGAGCTGACCAGGTTGGTCCAGGCGACGGCCGTGATGAGCTGTTCGATGTTGCGCTCGGCGATGGCCGGATTGGCGTACTTCTGGGCGATGACCTCACCCTGCTCGGTGATCTTCATGCTCGCGCCGCTGGCGGCGAACGGCTGGGCCAGGATCGCGCGATGGGAGGCCCCGCCGCCGCGGTCGATGGTCCCGCCCTTGCCGTGGAACAACCTCAGAGCGATGCCGTGCCGAGCCGAGGTCTCGGCGAGTTTCTTCTGCGAGACGTACAGTTTCCAGTTGGCGGTGAGATAGCCTCCGTCCTTGGAGCTGTCCGAATAGCCGAGCATCACCTCCTGCTCCAACCCGCGCGCTTCCAGGTACGACCGGTACAGCGGCACCGAGAAGAGCCGGTCGAGGATCTCGTGACAGCGTTCGAGCGAGTGGATGGTCTCGAAGAGCGGCACGATCCCGATGCGCGCTTGCGTCACGCGGCCCTTCTCGACCCGGATCAACCCCCTCGACCGCGCCAGGCAGAACAGGCCCAGGAGGTCCGCGGGCCCCTCGGTCATGCTCAGGATGTAATCCTCCACGCTTCCGGGGCGCTTGCGGTCGAGACGGGCCAGCATGTCGAGCTGCTCGATCAAGTCGCGGGACACCGGGCTCAACCGGGACAACTGCACACGGACCGGACGCTTGACCCCGATCTGGGCGACGAGGAACGCCTCGTTGACCTCCTGGCCCGAGTAGATCTCCGACAGAGCCTGGCGCACCTTGCCGCTGTGGTCCCGGAGATCGAGCTTGGCCAGATGGAACCCGAAGCACTCCGCCTGACGCATCAGACGCTCGACCTCGACCGCGGCCAGCTGACCGCGGTTCTCCCGCAGGCTGTCGCGCACCAGGCGCAGGTCCTCGACGAATTCGGCCGGTGATGCGTAACCGCAACGCCGCCCGCTCTGCGTCTCCTGGAGCTTGCGATGCACGAACGACAGTTTTTTGCGGTAGACCTCGTTGTGCTCGTAGCGCTCGAGCTCCGCGGCCAGGGACGGGAAATCCTTCTTGTGCTGGGCCAGGGACCTCTTGAGCCGGTCGCTGACCGCGACCAGCCGCTCGGACTGGCTGAAACGCCGGATGAGCGTCTCGACGGCCGACAGATAGTGCCTGAAAATGACGCGTTCCTGCAGTTCGAGCGTGCGGCGGGTGGTCTCCGGCCGGACCTCGGGGTGACCGTCGCGGTCCGCGCCCACCCAGGAGCCGAACTTCAGCTGGGGCCGTCCGACGGCCTGGCGGCCGTACACGCGGCGGTACTCGCCGGCCACGCGCTCCTGGACCTCGGGCACCAATCCGAGGATCGTCCGCTGAAAATAGAACAACACTCCCTCCACCTCATCGAAGACCTCGACCTTACGGCGGCGGGTTTCGGAGGTCTGCCAGAGCACTTCGAGGGCGCCCTTGATCACGTCGGCGCAGGCGGAACGCTCGCGCGGAGTCAGGTCCTCGCGCGCCGACACCGGCAGCTGCGAGGCGACGCGGAGCAGGTGATCGAGCACCGTACGGCGCTTGGCCTCGGTCGGATGGGCGGTCAACACCAGCTCCAGTCTCAAGCGCCCCAGGAACTCCCCGACGGCCTCGGGCGAAAGCCCTTTGAGACGGAGGTCGGTGAACAGCTTGCGCAGCGACATGTCCTGCAGCGTCGCCTCGTCGCGGTCGTACTCGCGGATGCGGCGCACACGCTGAGCTTCCTCGGCGAGATTGACGAGCTGAAAGTAGATCGTGAACGCCCGGGCGACCTTGAGCGACTCCTCCAGCGAGAGACCCCGGATGACACGGCGCAGTTCCGTGACGAGCGAGGGCTGGGGGGAGGTCCGGATCTTCTTGGCGAGGCTCCGGACGAGCTCGATCGTGGCGAAAAGGCGCTCCCCCTCCTGCTCACGGATAACGTCCCCGAGGAGCGTGGTGAGGTACCTCACGTCCTTGCGCAGCGGACCCATGGTCTCGGTCGAAGTCTTGCGTTCGGGGGTCATTCGGTCTCCTTTGCAGACACCGGATTATATCACTGGTGTCCACGGACGGGCATGGCTCTTTATCTTTGGGGCCGGGCGTGCTAATTTAAGCCCCATGAACCCCTTCCGCAAATCCTCTTACCGCTTGGGCATCGTCAAAGGCGGTCAGTTGGGCAAGATGATGCTGCAAGCCCTCTCGGACTGGAACGTCCGCACCGCCGTGATGGACCCGGATCCCGACGCGCCCTGCCGGACCTTGTGCGACACCTTCGTGCTCGGTGACCCTTTGGACGCCGAAGCGCTCTACCGCTTCGGACGCGGGTTGGACGCGCTGACACTGGAGTTCGAGAACGTGAACGTCGAGGCCCTCGAACGCCTGGCCAAGGAGGGCGTGCGTGTCTGCCCTCCGCCGGCGGCCCTGCGCATCGTGCAGGACAAGGGCCTGCAGAAGCTCTTCTACGCCGAACGCGGCATCCCCACCTCCCCGTTCGCGTTGGTGGACGGACGCCGCGAGGCCTCGGGCCACACCGGCCTCTACCCCGCTTTCCTCAAGAAACGGCGCTCGGGATACGACGGCCGCGGTGTGATGCGGCTGGAGGATCCCGCCGAAGCGCTCTCCCGGGGGTTCGAAGGGCCGTGCGTGCTCGAGAAGGCCGCCGACTATCGCGCGGAGATCTCGGTGATCGTCGCGCGGACCGCTTCGGGGCAGAAGGCCTGCTTTCCACCGGTGGAGCTGGAGTTCCACCCGACCAAGCACCTGGTCGAGTTCTTGCTGGCCCCCGCGCGGCTCGAGGAAGCGGTGCTCTCAAGGGCCCGGGAGCTGGCCGAACGGCTGAGCGACGAGCTGGAGATCGTGGGTCTGTTGGCGGTCGAGATGTTCGTGATGAAGGACGGCGCGGTGTGGGTCAATGAGATCGCGCCACGCCCGCACAACAGCGGCCACCACACGATCGAGGCCAACCGCACCTCACAGTTCGCCCAACATCTGCGCGCCGTACTGGACCTGCCTCTGGGGCCGGCCGAGGCGCTCCTGCCGGCGGTGATGGTCAATCTGCTCGGCGAAGAAGGTCATGAGGGTGAGGCACGCTACACTGGACTCGAGGAGGCGCTGGCCCTGCCCGGCGTCTATCCGCATCTTTACGGCAAGAGGTACACGGCCCCGTTCCGCAAGATGGGGCACATCACGATCACCGACACGGACCTGTCCCGGGCCAGACGCGTCGCCGGGCTGGTGCGCGACAAAGTGAGGGTCCTGGCATGAGCAAACCCTGGGTGGGCATCATCATGGGCAGTCCGTCGGACCTCGAGGTCATGTCGGGTGCCGCATCGGCGCTCGAAGAACTCGGCGTCCCGCATGAGGTCACGGTCGTTTCGGCCCACCGCACGCCCAAGAGGATGTTCGATTACGCCTCGAGCGCCGAGAAGCGGGGCCTGCGCGTGATCATCGCCGGAGCGGGAGGCGCCGCCCACCTGCCGGGCATGGTCGCCGCGATCACGCCCCTGCCGGTCATCGGCGTGCCGGTCAAGTCGCGCAACTCCATCGATGGATGGGACTCGATCCTCTCCATCCTCCAGATGCCGGCCGGAGTGCCGGTGGCGACGGTCGCGCTCGACAACGCCCGCAACGCCGGCATCCTCGCGGCCCAGATCATCGGGGTCCACGATACGGCCGTGCGCTCGCGCGTCCGGTCCTACAAGGAATCCCTCCGGTCCAAGATCGAGAGCTCCGCCAAGGAGCTCGAGAAGAAAGCCCGCAAGCGCTGAGCGGCGCGCGCCGCTAGGAGTGGGCGGCGCCGTCCTTGCGGGGCCAGAGGATCGAGGCGATCACGGACAGGGCCAGCACACCCACGATCACACCCAGAGCGATCCCGATCGGCACATGATAATAGTGCGAAGCGAGCATCTTGCAGCCGACGAACACCAGGATCACGGCCAGTCCGTAGTTGAGGTAGTGGAAGAGCTTCATCAGTCCCGCCAGCGCGAAATACAGCGCCCGTAGACCCAGGATCGCGAAGACGTTGGACGTGTAGACGATGAAGGGGTCCGTCGTGATGGCCAGGATCGCCGGGATGGAATCCACCGCGAACACCACGTCCGTCGACTCGATGATGATCAGCACCAGGAACAGCGGGGTCACGTACCAGCGGCGGTCTTCCTTGACGACCAAGCGGCCCTCCCGATACCCGTCGGTGACCGGCAGGATACGGCGGAAGAACAGCATGACGGGGTTCTTCTCGGGATGCATCTCCTTATCCTTGCCGCTGCCGATCTTGATGCCCGTGTACACCAAGAACGCTCCGAAGACATAGATGATCCAGTGGAAGCGCTCGATCAGCGCCACTCCGGCGAGGATGAAGACGGCCCGCATCACCAGAGCCCCGAGGATACCCCAGAACAGCACCCGGTGCTGGTACATCGACGGCACCTTGAAGTATGAGAACACCAGCACGAACACGAACAGGTTGTCCACGCTCAGGGATTTCTCGAGCACATAGCCGGCGAGGAACTTCATCGCCTTCTCGGGTCCGGCGAAATGATAGACGCCCAGGTTGAAAGCCAGCGCCAGCGCGATCCAGAACGCGCTCCAACCGAGCGCCTCCCCGAGATGGACCTCGTGGGCCTTGCGGTTGAACACCGCCAGGTCCAGCCACAACATGACCGCAACGAACGTCACAAAACCGCCCCACAACAACCAAGGACTCATCGTCTCCCCCATCAGATCCGCCCGGTCCGCTCGACAAGCCCGCGGATCAGCGATGTTTCGGCCAGTTTGGTCAGACGCTCGATCGGAGCCGGCAGCACGATCGACCAGTTGGCATCGCTGGTCACTCCCGGAAAGTTGATCCGGTAGTCCCAAGCGTCCATACCGGGCAGTTCCGCCGGCGCCAGCCAATCCTGCAGGAGCTGGACACTGAAGACCGACGCGCTGTTCAGCGAAGCGCCCAGGGCGGCCCGCAAGAACTCAGGCGTGGCGCGCTCGGACGGCGTCCCCTTGAGCCCCACGGCCGACCAATAATCGCTCCGCTCGCGGGACGTCGACCGGAAGGCCTCGAAGAGCGCCCTCGGCCGATGACCGCCGACCAGCCGAGACAGGGCCTCTTCGCTGTCCAGGGTCTCTTTCCAGCGCAACCGCCCGTAGCGCGAGCTCTTCTCATCGAACAGCTCGCCCCGGAGCGTTTCGGCGTCGAGCCCGGCCTCGGCGCACCAGCTGGCGAAAGAATACGTATCGATCGTGCCCGCCTCGGCCTCCCACCATTGCCGCAAAGGCGAGATATCATGCGTCGAAACGACGCACACGGCGTTGGGGCGGTATTCCTCGGGGGACTTGAAAGCGGCGCCGGGGCGGTCCCAGTGCCGGCTCCAGCGCTGGATATCGGTACCCGGAAGCCCGGTCTCGCGGAGCAGGGCGTAGGAACAATCGGGCACCGTGCCCAAGTCCTCGGCCACCGGCAGCATCCTCGTCGAGCTCAGGATGGCCGACAGGATGCGGCGGCCGTGCGCCTCCCAGATATCGGTATCGGGCGGATCGAAGGCCCCCTTGCCGCCCGGAGCGTCCTGAAAAGCCCAGACGCGGAAGATCCCCACGAAGTGATCGAGGCGGAAAAGATCGTAGAACGTCTCGGCGTACAAGAGCTTGCGGCGGAGATACCGGTAAGCGTCCTTCTCGATCGCCGGCCAATCGTACGGTGGCATCCCCCAACGCTGACCCTCGGCGAAGCACAGGTCCGGGGGAGCTCCCGCGGCGAGGTCCAATTTGAAATACCGCTGTTCGGCCCAGACGTCGGCGCTGTCGCGCGACACCAGAAACGGCAGGTCCCCCAAAAGAAGGACGCCCATACGGCCGAGCGCGGCGTGCGCGGCCGCGAACTGCTCATGGCACTGCCACTGCAGCCATTCGTGGTACTCGATCTCGACCGCGCGCTCTCGCAGGAACGCCTCGTACTCGGCCCCGCTGCGGTGACGGAACGGCTCCGGCCAGTCCCACCAGGCCCGCTGACCGTAGATCGACTTGAGGACCTTGTACTGCGCGTACGGCCCGAGCCACTCGGCGCACCGGCGGCGGAACGCCGCGAACGCGGCCGGACGCTTGCCCTGCCGATCGAAGATCGATCGCAGCGCTTCGAGCTTGGCGCGCTTGACGGCGGTATCGTAGCGGACGCGGCCCTGGGGTCCGTACGTACGGCGGATACGGGCCGCCGCCAGACGTCCCGCTCCGGCGCCGCCGCCGCGCACGGCCCCGAGGCACAGGTGCATCGGCTCGAGCGCGATGGAACTCTCGGCATCGTACGGTCGGAACGTGTAGCCGACGTCGTTCATCGGCAGGAGCTGGAGGATGGACAGTCCGGCGGCGCGGGCCCATCGACCCAGCGGCACCAGGTCCGGGTACTCGCCGACACCGGCGGAGGTTTCCGAGTAGACGGAGAACAGGGGTGTGGCCACGCCCGCGCGGCGGCGGGCGCCGATCCGGGACCAATGCGCGCGGGCCGGACCCTGCAGGAAGGACGCGTACACCGTACCTCCGGTGCCGGTCGCGCGTCGAGCTCGCCTGAGAGATGGTGCTTGTTTGGTCATTTCTCGTCTTCTATAATAACAGAGGCCAAACGACCCGATGGAACAAAAAAACCCCCTCATCACGTATTCGTTCGCGATCCTGCTGCTGTTCGTGCTGTATCAGGTCACGTTGATCCTGTGGCCGTTCTACATCACGCTCTTCTGGTCGGCGATCATCGCTTTCGCCTTTCATCCGGCTTACCGGCGACTGGCGGACCGGATGGGTGGCCGCCGCACCGCGGCCGCTCTCCTGGTGACGGTGGTGATCCTGCTGGCCTGCGCGCCGCTGGCGTCCCTCTTCCTCTTCAGCCTGGTCTCCGAGTCGCTCCGCTCGTACGCGTGGATCTCGGAGAAGATCACCGGCGGTTCGCTCAAGAGCACTTTCGACTGGTTCGACGCCTTGCCGATCGTCAACCGGTTGGAGTCGTTCATCGGTTTCGACCTCACGCGCGACCACATCAAGCGCTGGATGCTGCAGGCCGCGGGGTCCGCCGCCAACTACGCCGCCGCGCACGCCGCGACACTCACCCGGGATGTCCTGAGCGGTATTTTCAACTTTTTCCTGACGTTCTTCCTGGTGTTCTTCATGCTGAGGGACGGCACCGGGATCCGTCGTTTCGTCTATGACCTGACGCCCCTGGGCAGTGACACCAAGGAACAGATCTTCACGATGCTCGAGGAGACGTTCGCGGCCGTGCTTCGGGGACAGATCCTGACCGCACTGGCCCAATCCCTGGTGGCGGGCCTGATCTTCTGGGCGCTGGGACTGCCTCTGCCGGTCCTGTTCGCGACGGTGATGTTCTTCACGTCGATGATCCCGGTGCTGGGAGCGACCTCGGTGTGGCTGCCGTTCGTCGTCTATCTGGTCCTGCAGGGGGCGATGGTCAAGGCGGGGATCCTGCTGGTGCTGGGGGTCTTCGTGATCAGCTTCATCGACAATCTGCTCAAGCCCTGGCTCATCGGGGACAAGACCAAGCTACCCTACCTCCTGCTCTTCCTGGGCATCCTCGGAGGTCTCCAGCTCTACGGGATCGTCGGGATCTTCATCGCCCCGGCGGTCCTGTCGCTGTTCTTCACCCTCATCAAGATCTATCGCGAACAGTTCCTGACGAGCCGCTGAGCGGACGCCGTTTGGAGAAGATGGTGTAGAGGTACGGAGCGGCCAGCGCCGCGTACAGCACCTGCCTCAACCGCTTGACCAGGCTCAGCGCGATGCCATGGGCCGCGCTGCCGCTCGAATAGGCCGCCAGATACGCCAACCCCTGTTCCTGGGCCCCGAGATTGTGGGGGATGAAGAACGTCACGGTCTGCACCGCCTGCATCACCTGCTGGATCACGAAGGCCTGCGTCAGCGTGATCTCCACGCCGAAGATACGGAACACGAAATAGACCTCGAGCAGGAAAGCCGTCCATCCCAGAGCGTGCCACATCGAGGACCTCAGCAGGTCCCCGCGCCGTTCGTTGAGCAACGACCGCAGTTCCAAGCCCATGAAACCCTTGAGCCGGGCGACCTCCTCATCGGACAAGCTCGAGCCGATCCTCGCGGCCATGCCGGGCAGGAGCTTGGCCAACCCCTGCCCCGACCCCCACAGGAGCCCCACGTAGATCACCGAGAACACGGTGGCCGCGCCCCCCACCCACAGGATGGCCGCGTCCGCGCCGCGCGCCAGTACGATACCCAGCGCGACCAGCACCACGAGGATCTCGCTGGTGGCGTACACGAGACGGGCGAAACAGATCGCGCGCACGGATTCCTCGAGCGTGGCCAAGCCCTTCTTGTACACCAGGAGGACCTTGAGCGGCTCGCCTCCGATATCCACGAACGGCGTGATCTTGTTGAACGAATCCCCGGCCAGGAAGATCCCGTACAACCGGCCGAACGGAATGGAACGCCGCGTCCTCTCGGGAAAGAGGTCGTACAGACCGAGCGTGTACAGCAGGCCTGTCAGCGGGAACACGAGCATCACCAGTCCCAGGCCCAAGCCGCCCTTGGACAGCAGGCCTCCGACCTCGGACCATGTCACGCCCTTCAGCGCCGACCAGAAGAGCCACAACCCCAGACCCAGGGCCGCGGACTTACCCGCCCACAGGAGCGTGCGTCCGGACGACCAGCCGGTCAGCCGCTCCCAATTGGTGACCAGCCGCGTGATCCAGAGGATGTTGATGTAACCGGCCCCGACCGCCAGGAAGCCGGCGACATTGAGCGTGAGGACCGCCAGCCAGGCCAGGACGATGGAATCGCCGTTGTGGCTGAGCGTATCAAGAAAGGAGAAGAAGAGGCTTTTCTTGCGTCCCTCGCTGACGCCGTCCGCATGATAGGACGTACTGCATCCGACCGCGCGCTCCCGAACGACGATCAGGGCATGGAGGATCGATCCCAGTACGGCCGCGACGTAGAGCTCTTCGGCCGGGAAGTCCCTGAACATCGCGTAATGACGGACGCCGAAGTACGCGCCCGTCCAGAGCGACAGGTCCACCAGCAGGTCCGAGAACAGGTCGTACCACTTACCGAAGCGGGTGCGCCAGTCCCGCAGCCGCGCCAGCTCTCCGTCGCAGTTGTCCAACAGGAACGACAAGTGCAGCCAGGCGACCCCCAAGAGCAGGCAGGTCTGCGTGCCGAACGACACCGTCGCTCCGGCGAACACGCCGCAGAGCAACGCCAGGGTCGTCACGAAGTTCGGGGACACGCCGGTGCGGGCCAAGAACCGCGTCAGGAGGCCGGAGATCTTGCGGTTGACCTGAAGATAGGGTCTAAGGTCTTTCATCGCGGGGGTCGACTCACGGGACTGAGGTTACCCCCTGAGCGCGAGGATGTCAATTTGGCACAAAAAAAGACCCGCCCCGGCTGTCGGGGCGGGTCCGGGCGGCTCGAGGTCAGCCGAAGAGGTACTTGATGCCCCCGCCTACGGCCACGTAATCGAGATCGTCATTGGCGGTCGAACCGCTCGGCAGGTCGCCCGGGTCCGTCCAACTGGCCTCGAAGTTGAGCGCCCAGTTGGAGTTGACGAACCAATCGACGCCGCCGCCCAACTTCCAAGCGAAAGCCGAATCGTCGCGGTCATCACGGTCCTCGATGGACGCGTAACCCGAAGCGGCGCCGAGGCCGAGCACACCGTAAGGCACGAACTCCTGTCCCTCGATATGCCAGCGCAGGATCACGTCGCCCATGATGTTGGCGATACCGACCTCGCCGGGCTCGGACTCATGCTCGCCCTGCTGCCAACCACCCTCCACACCCAAGGCGATCCACGGGGTCACACCGTAAGACATATTGAGCCCCACATAGGCCGCATCATCGATGGAGTTGTCGTTGAACGCTCCTGCCACGTAGCCGCCCAGATCGACCTTCCCCACGCGGTCGGGCGCCGTAGCCAAGGCGCTACCGCTGATCCCGAACATCATGACCATGGCCAGAACCGAGATCTTTTTCATACGACCCCCCCTGAGAAAGCGTTATTAAAAAATAACAATGACCACGAACAATTTATCAAAACTAAGCTTTTCCGTCAATCCTCGTCGTCGCCGGACGGCGGCTTTCCAGGTGATAGGTCAGTTCAGTGGGTGCGATATCCGCGATCTGCAGGGATTCGGGTAGGGCAAAATCGGCCGGACCGAGCGTCAGCGTACCGGTCCTCCGGCGCACATGCTGGGCGTGCACGCGCACGCGGATATCCTCGGCGCTCAAGAAATAGAACTCCTTGCGGGGACCGGACAGCGTCACATCGACCCGCTCCGGCAGGATCGTGGCGCCCTTGAGGGCCGGAGGCAGCTCCAGGCGCGCGGCGGGGATCACGTAGGTGCGTTGGACGATACCGGCGCCGTGCACGTTGACGAACCAGAGCGAAGAAGACAACACCAGGGCGAGCATCTTCTCGGCCCAGTTGCGACGAACAAAACCCGCGAACGCCGAACGCGGGTCTTCCGGACGCACCCGCTCCAAATGCGCCCGGATACGCCGCTCGAGCACGCTGGCGTCCTCCGCCCGTTCGATGCGTCCGGCCTCGGCCATCGACAGCGTCCCTTTCTCTTCGGAGACCACTAGGCACAGCGCGTCGGACACTTCGGACAATCCCAGAGCGGCGGCATGCCGCGTACCCGACCGATCGAGCTGGGAGAGGCTCTTGGACAACGGTAGGTGCGCCGAGAACAGCGTCACGCGTCCGTCCTCGATGACGATCGCCCCGTCATGCGATGGCGAGGTCGGCTCGAAGAGACTCTTGATCAACGGTTCGCTCAGCCGTCCGCCGAGCTCCACCCCACCCGTCAGGTGCCGTGACAACAGATCGTTACCGCGCAGGACCACCAAAGCCCCGACACGCTCGCGCGCCAGATCGGCCAGCGTGCGCGCCAGGAGGACCGCGTCGGGCGAGCGGTCGCCCGTCGAGCGGCGCCGCCCGGGATGGAGCCCCCAGAGCGCGACCTGCTCGAAGAAATGCCTCAACTCCTCTTGAAAGAGGACCACCGCGGCGATCAGGATGACCGTGAAGAAGGCCTGAAAAACGGCGGCCGTCATCCACAACTGGAACTGCCGCGCCAGAACGTAGACGACGCCCATGATGAGGATACCGATGAGCACGAAAGCCGCCCGGGTGCGCTTGACCAGCACGAGGGCCGTGTAGATCAGGAGAGCCAGGATCAGGATATCGGCGGCACCGGACAGCATGGTCGGCTCCCAGGTCAGGTTCATCGCCGGGGACCCGGCCAAGACAACCCCAAGAGCGAGGCGGTCTTGACGAGCGCGACGATGCTCTGCCCGTCGGACAATACCCCCGAACGGAGCATCCGCGCCAACTCCGCCCAAGGGACGAAGCGCAAGTCGCTGATGCCTTCGGCGGCGGAGCCGTCCGGACGCGGAGCGTGCTCGAGGTCCTTCGCCAGATAGGCGTAGGACAGTTCCCCGGAAAGGCCGTTGACCGTCTGCCAAACGCCCGCGCTCCTCCAGGAGCGGGCGCTCAAACCCGTCTCTTCGAACAGCTCCCGACGGGCCGCGCGCAGAGGGGGCTGTCCTTCGGAGTTGCCTCCGGGCAGTTCCCACGAATCGCGGTCCGTCGGATAACGATGGATGCGGATGAGCCCGACCCGGGAACGCTCGTCGAGAGCGACCACGAAGACCGAAGGCCCCCGCGTCTCGATGACGTAGTACGCGCCGGGGCGGCCGTCGGGACGGCGGATACGGTCACGCCGGACGTGGTACCAGGGATTACGATGGACGACGCGTGAACCCAGGCGCAGCCAGGGTCCGCGGCGCTCAGTTGCCATGATAGACGGTGAACCAGCGGACCGTACCGCTGGTGGAGCGCATGAACACGCTGTGCGTGACCGGGCCGCGCGTCGTGTACCGGACCCCGCGCAGCAAACTGCCGTCGGTGATGCCGGTGGCGGCGAACGCGCACTCGCTCCTCACCAGGTCATGGAGCTCGTAGACCCTGGGCTCCGTGCCGCCGTCCTTGCGGACGATCTGGGTCTGCATGTCCCCTTTGAGGCACTTGATCGCGCAGGCCGCCAGAACCGCCTCGGGCGAGCCGCCGATACCGACGAGCAGGTCGATACCGCTCTCCTCCTGACAGGTCGCGATGGCCGCCGACACGTCGCAGTCCTGGATGAGCTTGATGCGCACGCCCAGCGACCGGAGCTCCGCGATGAGCTTCTCATGACGCGGCCGGTCGAGCACGCACACGAGGATGCGGCCCCGGTCCTTGCCGGTGGCCTTGCTGACCAGGTCGACGGTGCGCGACAAAGGATCGGTGATGGAGAGCTTCGTCTTGGCCGCGATCTCCGGGCCATAGGCGAGCTTGTTCATGTAGAACTCCGCCGTGGAGAACAGCGCGTCCTTTTCGGCCACGGCCAGCACGCTCAACGCCTCGGGCCCCGAGTGCGCCGTAGGCCGCGTCCCCTCGATCGGGTCGACAGCCAGATCATAGACCTTCGCGGACGGGTTGCCGAGGTCCCCGACCACCTCTCCGGCGAAAAGACCGGGGCTCTCGTCCTTGATCCCCTCTCCGATGACGACGCGGCCCTTGAAATCCATCGTGTCCAGACGCTTGCGCATCGCGTCCGTCGCGGCCTGGTCGGCCGCTTTCTTGTCGCCGCTGCCCACCCACGCCGAGGCCGAGATCGCCGCGGCTTCCGTCACACGCACCATGTCGAGATTGATATGTTTCACGTAAGCCCTCGGGGTTGATGGGGCTTATCTTATCACGAAGCTCCGCCGACCGCCTCCAGTGCCGCGGCGATCTCCGTCGTCGACGACGGCGCCGGGCGTCCAAGACCGTAGTAGACGACCGGTACGCGCGCGTCGTAGGCATAAGGCGTTCCGTGCGAAGCGCGGGTGTTCTTCTCCGAGGAACGCACGAGGATCGTGCCGGGACGCTGCAGCAGGTACACATCGCCTCCGGCCGACGGCGCCAGCGAGCGGCGCGCATGACGGGGACCCTGTCCGGCCAAAAGGTCGCTGGCGGTATAGGCGTTGCGGAGCCTGCCGTCCCTGCGCAGATACCGCACCGCCTCGCGCGCGGCCTCGCCAGGGTCCGCTCCCACAGCGGACAAGGCCGTCCGGTCCAGATAGATCAACGGCCCGGCCCAACCCCGCACGGCTCTCCCGACCCCGTAACGCGCCTTCAAGTACCCATCGAGGTCCGCCGCTATTCGATCTCCGTCCACCCTGTCGGATGGCTCGACGGCTCTTGAGAAACCATGGTCGGAAGTCAGCGCCAACACGTAGCCGGACGGCCCCGCCGTACCCTCGAGAACCTCGATGAGTTCCGCCAGATGGATCGACAACCTCCTCAGCACCCACGCCGACTCCGGACTTTCCGGGCCCCACCGGTGATTGGCGGCATCGAGCGCTGAAAACCCGACAGCCAGAACGTCCGTCCTCCCGCTCCCGGCGCCGATGCCGGTGGATGCGATCAGCTCCCGGACGAAAGCCAGCGTCGCCTCGTCCCGCGTGAGGATGTTGGACCTCCAGCGGGAACGACGCGCTCCCGGGGCGGCCCGCTCGCTCCTAGCGTAGTAACGCCTCCACCATGCGGGGTAATCGTGGCGATAGTAGCGGCTCGTAACGAACCGCGCGCTGCGATCGCTGAAGAAGTACGCCTCACCCCGCCGGCCGGCCAGCAACACGGCCGACCGGTCCTTGGCGGCCACCGCGTAATACAACGTCTCCGGGCGCGAGGCCTTCCAGCGGTCGCCGAACGTGTCGGCGAGCAGATGCTTGGGAGAGATCCCGGAGCGGTCCTTGAGACGATCCCCCAAGACCGGATAAGCGCTATCCTCGACACAGTAGACCTTGTGTCCGGAGGCGGGGTCGATCCATGAGTTGGCGCAGACGCCGTGCGTGGAGGGATGGACGCCCGTGGCCAACGTCGCGTGTCCGGGGGCCGTATACGTGGCCGCGTACCCGTAACTCGCGCGGCCGTTGACCGACGAAGCCGCCAGGAGCTTTCTAAGAGACCGAGGCGCGGAAGGGCCTGAAAACTCCGAGAACTGACGTGAGGTAAGTCCGTCGATCACGATCAAAACCGCAAGCCGGGGCGGCATCGAAGCGGCCGGTGCCTCGACGAGCGATCGAGCGGCCGGAGCGGCTGAACCGGCCGTAATGAGACCCATCAGCGGGACGATCAGGCTGAGACGAACGACGTTGGACCGGATGCACCATGGCTTCACCTCGCTTTCCACGATGATCTCAGTCTAGCGCCGTTCCATGAAGATAGGATGAAGCTCATTCCTTACGCGGAGCGACCTTGGGCCACTCGGCATCGGGGTCCTCCTGGCGGGCTTCGAGGTAAGCAACGACGTCCGCCAACTGCCGGACGGTCATGACCTCGGAGAAGTTACGCATCGGGGACAGCCCGTTCTCAGCGGGCGCGAATCCTGGAGCGAACTCATGGGACGGGCGCGTGATGGCCAAGACCAGCTCTTGACGGGTCCGCACGGCATTGAGCCCGCCCAGCACTGGGGCCGGTACGCCCGAGATCGGCTCCGGCAGGTCCGCGTCCCCCAACACCCGGTGACAGGCGGAACACTGCAATCTCTTGAACGCCGCGCGTCCGGCCAGAGGGTTGCCGTCCACCGGGACGGTCAGTACCGGCTCCTCGGCCGCCGCCGACAAGCACAACAACAATGAACCCACAAGACAGGACGTAGCGGTCTTCATGACCGACCCCCTCTGGATCGAGCTTACTCCCCGGCGGCGGGCGGGGCCGTGACGGAGGTCACGCCCTGTGAGCCTTCTTCCTGAGAGGCGGCGGAGGGCGCCTCGGCCAGCAGCGCGTCGAGAAAATCCTGCTGGATAGGGCTTCCGAGTTGTTTGGCGCGCTGGGCATCCTCCAAGCTCTTGGCGTACTCGCCCTTGGCGAAGTAGGCGACGGCCCGGTTGTGATAGGCCTTCGCGTACTGGGGATCGATCTCGATGGCACGGCTGAAGTCCGCCACGGCCCTGTCGTCATCTCCCAGACGACCGTAAGTGACGCCTCTGTTGAAATACGCCCGCGCGTAGCCAGGGTCGGCCGTCACCGCCTCGGTGAAATCCGCGATCGCACGGTCGTTCTCGCCGATGGCCTGACGGGACAGGCCTCTGTTGTTGTAGGACCCCGCGAGGTTGGGGTTGATCTCGAGGGCTTTATTGAAGTCCCGGATCGCGCGGTCGTGTTGATCGAGCTTGGCGTAAGCGCGGCCGCGCGCGTGGTGCGACTCGGCGTCCGCCGGCGACAGCTCGATGGCGCGCGAGAGGTCGGCCAGCGCCGAGGCCGCCTCGCCCATCTCCAACCGGCAGTAGCCGCGGTTGAAATACGCGTCGGCGTCGGTCGGGTCCGACTCGATCTGGCGCGTGTAGTCGATGATCGCGTAGCCGTAGTCGCCCATCTCGGCGTAAGCGGCCGCGCGCGTCGAGCGGATCTGCGGGTAGTTCGGGTCCAGCTCGATGACCCGGCCGAAATCCTTGACCGCGTCCTCCAGGTCGCCCCGCAACTGGCGGGCCACGCCCCGATGGAAAAGCGCTTTGGCGCGGTCGGGTTCGAGCTCGAGAGTCTTGTTATAGTCCGCGATGGCCCGGTCCAGCCGGCCGGATTTCAGATGGCAATACCCGCGGTTGTTGTAGGCCTCGGCCGTCGGCGCGCTCTCGATCACCCGGTCCAGCAACCGCGTCGCGCCGGCATAGTCCCCCGCCGTCCCGGCGACGAGCGCCCTCCGGTGGAGCTGTTCCGGCGACTCCGCGGAACAGCCGCTGAGGATCACGCCGCAAAGGCATACGGCCGTCAGCAGCGTTCTTTTCGAGCGCTCTGCCGGCACTTCTACGATGAGACCGGGCGAGGAGGTCATGCTTTCATTGTAGTCGAGCCCCGGTTCCAAGGAAAGGCGTCTGCTCATTCTCGGAGCACCGATCGGACCCAGGCGGAGACCCCGTCCCGGTATTCGGGCCTCCCGTCGGGTACCGCGTGCGGGCCGCCGATCTCAAGGAAGGTCGCCCGGCCGGAAGGAGCGGCCTCGAACAGACGGCGCCCCTCCCCGTACGGGACCACGTCGTCCTCGCGGCTGTGCACGATGAGCGCCGGACTGCGCAGGAGCCCGATCTTGGACAGGTTGTCATAACGGTATTTCAGGAAGAGGTCCACCGGCGCCCAAGGATACAAGCGCAGGGCCATGCTCCGGATGGAGCTGAAGGCCCCCTCCAGCACGACGCCCGCGGACCCCCGCTCGACCGCCAGGTCCAGAGCGATGGCCGCGCCGAGCGACCGCCCCCAGATCAGGATCCGCTCCGGACGATGCCCTTTGACCTCCGTCAGGTATGCCCATGCCGAGCGCGCGTCCAGATAGGTCCCCTCTTCGTCGGGCTTGCCCTCACTGCGCCCGTAGCCGCGATAGTCGAAATACAGCGTATCGAGCCCCATCGCGCGGAACAGCTTGAGCGAATCGACGTCGCCGGAGATGTTGCGCGCGTTGCCGTGGCAGAAGAGGACCGCTCCGCGGGACGCGCCCGGAGCGGGCACGTACCACGCCGACAACTCCGTTCCGTCGGCGCTCCGGAACCGCACATCCTCGTAGACGAACCCGAGGTCGGCCGGGGTCGCGGTCCACTCCCGGGTCGGATGATACAGGTGCGAGGCTTGATCCAGCGCCAGGCCGCCGACCTTGGCGCCGTAGACGCAGGCCAGGACCCCGGCTGTCAGGAGGAGCGGGACAAGACTCGAGGAGCGGCGGGGACGGCTCAAGGTCCGATCAGCACCGGAGTACCGACATCGACACGGTCGTACAGCTCCGCGACGTCCTCGTTCGTCATCCGGATACAGCCGTTGGAGGCGGGCTTGCCGATCAGCCCTTCACTGGGAGTGCCGTGGATATAGATGAGCCGGCGGAAAGAATCGATACGACCGCCACGGTTCACGCCCCGCTCGAGCCCCTCGAGCCACAGGATGCGCGTGGTCACCAGATCCTCGGGAGCGCCCTTGGACGTGCGGTCGATCCGCGCGCGGACGCGGGTGTTCACCCGGTTGCGGAAAACGGTGTTGAGGGGCGCTCCGCCTCCGATCTTACGGGCGATGCGGTGGCGTCCGAGCGGGGTCTTGAGACTGCCGAGCTTGTTGCCCGTGCCGTACTTGGAGGTCGAGATCGGGTAGGTTCGCACGGCCCGACGGCCTTCGTAGAGCGTCATCGTCTGCGCCGAGACGCTGACCTTGAGCGAGAGTCCAGGACGCTCGGCGGCGGTCGCGGCGGCAGGTTGGACCGCCAGCGCGGCGACTACGACGGCCGTGAGCGCTCTCTTCACGCTCCGGCGGTCTGTGTCCGGCGGCTCACGGACCGTTCATCGGCCGTCGCGTAGGCCCCGAGCCAGGCGTACACCGTATCGCCGTCCCGGCGGGCCCAGCGCGAGGTGCTGCGCGCGGTCTCGATGGCCTGCTTGACCGACCGTTCGGTCCCGCGCACCGGATGTTGTCTGAGGAAAGCCTCGGCCGCCGAGATCTCGGAAGGATCGACGAACGACGAGACCGCTCCTTCGATGATGCGCGACAGGAGCCCGACGTTGCCGCCTCCGAAGCGGCGCGACAACTCCGCCCATCGGGAGCGGATGAACTCCCAAGCGATCGCGCGACCGCGCGGATTGACGCCGAACCCGGACAGCACGATGAACGTATCCTGCTTGCGGACGTCCGCCGACAACGCCAGCTTGAGCGAAGCCCTGACGGCGGAGACCTCGCGT
Source organism: Candidatus Omnitrophota bacterium (assembly GCA_022072175.1). Taxonomy (GTDB): domain Bacteria; phylum Omnitrophota; class Gorgyraeia; order 2-02-FULL-51-18; family 2-02-FULL-51-18; genus JAJVIE01. Next base: position 1,153,701 of record JAJVIE010000003.1, read on the forward strand.
GTGCGCGTGAGCGCCCGCAGGATGCGGACCTTCTCCTCCTGCAGGTCCGAAGCGCGATAGAGCTCCACCAACCTTTCGTGTTCGGCCTGACCGCCGGTCTCCGAGACGATGCCGTAAACGGTGGTCCGCAGGGTCGGGTCGATCGGCCTGCCTTTGAGGTGGCCCGCGAAACGTTCACGTGCTTCGGCGACGGTCCCCGCGTCGGCGTAGTGCCCCATGCGGGACAACAGCAGGGGTCTCAGCATCAAGGACAGATGGTCGTCCGAAGGGGATGCCGACCAGCCCATCCGCGCGGAGGCGGGCCCGAACAGGGTCCGGGCGAAGTTGGCCAGACGATGCTCGGCCAGCCCCTGCCCCTCGATCAGGCTCTCGATCTCGCCGAGGATCCCCGCGAGCGTCAGCCACACGTTGTAGTCGAGTTGACGGGCGCACGAACCGACCAGATCGAGCAAGAGCGTCACCGGCAGACGTCCGGCTCGACAGAGCGCGGCCGCATCATCGAGCACGCCCAGCATGTCGATCGCCTCAAGCCGGCCCGACCGAAGCGCCTCGGAGAGCGGCCCGAGCAGTTCCTCGGCGTACCGGACCCGGTAGAACCCGCTTTGTCCGGGATTGACTTTGATCCAGCCGGGAGCGGTCTTGAAGGCGATCGTGCCGGTGGTGGCGTCGAGCAGCGTCGCGACCTCACCCTGCCGCTCGGTCCTCACGGCGACCGGCACGCTCCAGGAAAGACCGCGGGCATCGGAGCCCCCGTCGAAGATGAAGCGCGACTGGCGCAGGTCCAGTCCGCGGCCGCGCGACCCTTCCGTCTCGGCGACCTCCACGACCGGAAATCCCTCCTGCCGGGTATAGGCGGCCATGAGCCGGCGGACCGGCTTTCCGGAGACCTGCTCGAGCACCGACCAGAGGTCGACCGTGCGCGCGTTGCCATAGGCGTACTTCTTGAGATAGACGTTGAGGCCCTTGCGCAGGACCGGCTCGCTCAGATAGTGCTCGAGCATGCGATTGACCGATGCGCCCTTGCTGTAGGTGATACCGTCGAAGATCTCGCGGATCTCATGGGGATTCTTCACGTCGATCTCGATCGGGTGGGTGTTGCGCAGCGCGTCGTCCCGCAGGGCTCCGAGATACTCGGTGGCGATGAACTGGCCCCAGATGTCCCACTCGGGGAACTGGTCGTGAACGGCCTTGGGCCCCATGTACGAGGCGAAACCTTCGTTGAGCCACAGGTCGGTCCACCACTCCATGGTGACAAGATTGCCGAACCACTGGTGGGCCAGCTCATGGTCGATGACCTCGGCGACGCGCTGGCGGGCCTGCACGGAGGAGTTGTCCGGGTCCACCAGGAGAGCGGTCTCGCGATAGGTGACGAGTCCCCAGTTCTCCATCGCGCCCGAGGCGAAGTCGGGCAGGGCCACCATGTCCATCTTGGGCAGGGAGTAAGGGATGCCGAACCAGTCCGCGAAGTACGTGAGCGCGTGCTTGCCGACCTCGAGGGCGAAGCGGGCCTGCTTCTCTTTGCCCGGCGTGGTGTAGATGCGGATCGGCACGCCGTTCTTGTCCCGCCCGGCCACGTACACGAGATCGGCGACGACGAAACAGACCAGGTAGGTGGGCATCACCGGAGTGGTCCGATAACTGACCGCCTTGAGCTCCCCCGAGACGCGCTGGGACTTGACCGGCATGTTGGAGAGCGCGGTCAGCTGCTTGGGCACGCGGAGCGTGATGTCGAACGTCGCCTTGAGGTCCGGCTCGTCCCAGCACGGGAAACAGCGCCGGGCGTCGGTGGCCTCGAACTGCGTGGCCGCCCCCCAGCGCGTGGCGCCGTCGACGGTGTAGCGGGTGCGGTAGAAGCCGTGCATCTTGTCGTTGAGCTCGCCGGTGTACTCGAGAGCAAGCTCCCGCGCCTCCGACGGGCGCACGGTCCTCGGGAACACGAGCGTGACCGTCTCTTTGTCCTTATCGAAAGCGATGCGGGACGCTTTGAGCGGTCCCGAGGCGGTCGACAGTTCCGCCCGCTGGATCCGCAGGTCGAGCGCATGGAGCGTGATCGATCCGAAGGCCGATGCCGCTTTGATGCGGACCGACTGACGGCCTTTGAACGCGAAGTTCGCGATATCGACGGTCAGATCGATCGCGTAGTGGACGGGAGTGACGGTGCGCTCGAGACGATAGGGGTTGGTCGCGGTCTTGGGCATGAGCTCTCCTTGGAAGTGTCGTGGAGTATTCTAGAGAAAAGCCCGTCAAAAGGGAACGATTAACGGGCTAACGGCCGGCTCGGGACTCCGCGCGGCCCTGACAAGCGACGCAGTTGGCGGCCCACGGCACGGCCAGCAGGCGCTCATCGGGAATGCGTCCACCGCAGGTCCCGCAGGATCCGTAGCGGCCGGTGCGGAGCCGCTCGAGCGCCTCGGTCACGAGCCTCAACTCGCGGGCCTCGTGCTCTTCCTCCGCTTCCCTCAGTTCGATCTCCTCCTTGACCGGCGCGGCCTCCTCGGAGTCGGCGGGCAGGAGCTCCGAGGTTTCGCGTTCCCGGTCGTCGAGCTCGCGACCGAGCTCGCTCAGCTTGGCTTTCAGGAGCTTCTCAAGACGCGCGGCGAGGGCCGGGTCCGGTCGTGTGTCCATGGCTGATCCCTCCGCATCGATTATACGCCCGCCGCCGCCCGCGGCCAAAAAAGAACAACCCGGACGCCCGAGCGTCCGGGCTCCGTCCCCAAAGGGGGGTTCGAGGACGGATCGCAGCTTGTGCCCCGCGGCGGACCGTCGGGCGGTCCGGCGCTGAGCTATGTTATAATCTTGCATCCGGAGGCTTCGATGCCGCAGAAGAACAGGGCCCCATCACCGTACGACAAGAACCTCGACTACGGCGAACTGCGTTTCCGGATGTCCACCTCCTACCCGACCTCCGCTCTCGAGTCCCTGCAGGACATCGTCTACGAGGCCGTCTGCATGCGCGACGGCGGTGTCCTGCGCGAGATCTCCGAGGGCGACATCGTCCAGCACTACGAGTGCCCCAAGTGCAAGAGCCAGATCGCGTACGCCGACATGCAGACGCTGGAACTGCGCGCGATCACGGACTACCGCGCCTGGCTCAAGAAGTGCTTTTTTTGATCAGAACTCCAGCCGCCGGATCTTCTCGACGGCCTTCGCGTCGTCCTTGAAAAGTTCCTCCAACTTGCCCCTCACCGACTCCAGGACCTCCTGACGGGCCCTGCGCATCGCATCGGCCCAGGACAACTGGTCCTTGGGATGGCGCAGGATCAACTGCACGCCCGCGATCCGGCCGTCATGACGGACGGCGCTCGGGTACGCCTCGAGGGGGATCCGCACACCGTCCTCCGCGGCCAGCTCGAACGGGATCGCCGGCTCCTCCATCCCCTGCATGACGTTACGGATCATCTGCAGCATCCGCGGTACGGTCGCCGGCGCCAGGAACGTCGACATCACGAAGATGCGGCCGCTGAGCGTCCGGCCCTCGCATCCGAGAAGGCGCTCGGCGGAAGGATTGACCATCGAGAAGCGGCCGTACTCATCCAGCACGACCACCGCTTCGGGCATCTCGCGGTAGAGGCCGCTCAGATGCTCGCGCGCCTCCTTGAGCGCCCTCTCGGCGCTGCGCAGGGCGGTCACGTCCCGCAACACCAGCACGCGGGCGACCAGACGGCCCAGACTGTCACGGATCACCGACTCCTTCACGGACAGGTCCCGCTCGCGGCCGTCGGCCAGCTCGTGGCGCACCTCGATGTGCTCTCCCGCGACAGTGGTCTCGACCGGCTTCTCCAGCACGGGCGCCACCAGGGCGAGCGCCGAGCCGATCAGTTCCATCCGGTCCATTTTGAACAGATCGCAACAGGCGTCGTTGGCCAACCGCACGATACCCTCGGTATCGGACACGAGCACGGCCTCGCTCATGGTGCCGATGATGCTCTCGGCGGCGAACGAGGGCGTGATGTCCACCAGCCGGTAGCGCGTGACCGCGACGGCCGAGACGAGGGCGAAAACGAAGATACAAGCGTATCCGAACGGATAGACGGGCAGACCGAACTTGGCCAGATAGTCCACCATCGCCACGTCCGCGATGAGGAACGCCGCCAACAGACAGCGGATACGGGACCGGTGCACACTGGGCTGGGAACGCCGGGACTCGCGGACGAACAGCATCAGACTGACGACCATCACAGCGCCGAAGAAGAGCAGGAACGGCAGAGCCCCCGCCGCGTACTCCGGATAATACCCGTACGGTCTCAGGCTGACCCCCGAGAGGATGAGCTTGGAGAAGATCGCCACCGGAGCGAAAGCCGCGGCGGCGAAGAACGCCGCCAGCACCTTGCGCCGGTGCGCCTGATAGTGCCCCAGGACCCTGAGCGTGAAGTGCAGCACCGCCGCCGGAATGAAGGGTACACCCAGGTACTCGGCGCGCGCCCACACGTGAGCGACGGCCTGGCGCTCCGAGCAGAGCATCATGCCGAAAGCGAACAGCCATATCGCCGCGGGCAGGGTCATCAGGAAGAACGCGACGCTGACCGCCGAATGCCTCTCTCTGAGCAGCACATAGATGCCCAGGATCAGGGTCGCGGCCAGCGTGAAGAAGACCGGAAGCGCGTGCGGGTTGGCGGTGTAGCAGGTGACGTCGGCGACGTCCTTGAGGACCGGGTACAGCAATGAGAAGTTCTGCACGTAGAACACGTCAGCCCCCGCAGCAGCCGTCGCGCAGGCGCTGGCGCGGAGGACAATAAGCGTCCGAGTAGGCACAGAACACGCAACACTCGCCGCTCTTGGCGATGATCGGCGAGGCGCAGGACGGACAGACGCACTCGACGGGGCTGTAACCCTCCGGCATGGCCTCCCGCGTGGTGTGTCCGCACGCCGGACAGGTCAGCGTCGCGGTGAGGATCATGACGTCGCGCCTTTGCGGCGCGTATAGCGCTGCGAATACTTCGTCAACCCCGAGTAGCGGTTGACGGACAGAAGTTCGCGCGTGAACGTCTTGAAGTCGGATTGTTCGGTGATCACGAATCGGTCATTGTCCGTATACCCCCAGTACAACGTACCCCCGATGTCATAGCTGAAGATGCAGATCGCGTGCGACGCGGCCCAACGCTCCACCACGTAGATGTCCGCGCGGTGGCCGAGCACGCGCAGGACCGCGCGGTTGAGGATCGCGTAATCCTCGCAATCGCCCGACCCTCTCTTCAGCGTCACGATCGGTGAGCTCCAGTCATCTCCGTTCAGGTCCTTGTTGTAGCGGATATTCTCCGACAGCCACTGGCGCCACGCATAGATGTCGCGGATGTTCCTGGAGTCGAGAAAATCCGCGATCAGACGATCCGCCCCGTCATGGACCTTGTATCCGGCCTGCCGGAGCAGGCCGGCCTGAGCGTCCATCGCCATGAACGCACCGGCCAGCGCGAGCGCCGCCAACACCGGAGCTCGCCGGACTTTCCTTATATAGCCTCTACGGAACACGCCTTGGACTCCGGTTTCAAGTTGCCCAAAGTATAGTTAACAGGATTGAGTTTTACAATCTATCGCTAGGTTTTGCTTAAATAATATAATTAAAAATAAAGACGGATACGCGCGCATTCGTTTTCAGACTTGAGCGGGTCAAGTACAGTGTTTATACTGTTGGTCTTATGTCCAAGACCCTGTTCGACAAGATCTGGGAAAACCACCTCGTCACCGCTCTGGGCGGCGACAACGCGCTGATCTATATCGACCGCCATCTCGTCCACGAAGTGACCAGTCCGCAAGCTTTCGAAGGCCTGCGTTTGAGCGGCCGGCGCGTCCGCCGTCCCGAGCTGACGTTCGCGACCATGGACCACAACGTGCCCACGGACGACCGCAAGAACATCAAGGACCCGGTCTCGCGCGCCCAGATCGAAGCGCTCAAGACCAATTGCGCGGAGTTCGGCGTGCGCCTCTACGACCTGGACAGCGATCAGCAGGGTATCGTGCACATCATCGGACCCGAGCTCGGCCTGACACTGCCCGGCATGACGATCGTCTGCGGCGATTCGCACACGTCCACGCACGGGGCGTTCGGGACCTTCGCGCTCGGCATCGGCACTTCCGAGGTCGAGCACGTGCTGGCGACGCAATGCCTGCCCCAGCGCAAACCCAAGACCTTCCGCGTGGAGTTCACCGGTCGTCCCGGCCGCGGCGTCACCGCCAAGGACCTCATCCTCCGCCTGATCGGGGAGATCGGTACCGCCGGCGGCACCGGCTATGTTTTCGAGTATACGGGCGAGGCGATCCGCGGGCTGTCCATGGAAGGCCGCATGACGGTCTGCAACATGAGCATCGAAGCCGGGGCCCGCGCGGGATTGGTCGCGCCCGACCGCACGACCTTCGACTACATCGCTTCGGGAGACCGGCCCTTCGCGCCACGCGGCGCGTCGCTGGACCGCGCCATCGCCGACTGGAGCCGCCTACCCTCGGATCCCGGCGCCCGCTACGATCGCCAGCTGACGATCGACGCGGCGGCGTTAGCGCCCCAGGTCACTTGGGGCACCAGCCCGGGCATGGTGACCGAGGTTACCGCGCGGATACCGGACCCCGGCTCGGTGCCCGGCTACAGCCGCACCGACGTCGAGAAGGCCCTTGAGTACATGGGCCTCAAGCCCGGCATGGCGGTCACGGACATCCGTATCGATACCGTCTTCATCGGCAGCTGCACCAACGGCCGCATCGAGGACCTGCGCGCGGCCGCCGCGATCCTCAAGGGACGCAAGGTCGCCAAGAACGTACGCGCTCTGATCGTCCCGGGATCCCAACAGGTCCTGCGCCAGGCCGAGGCCGAAGGGCTCGACCGTGTGTTCAAGGAATCGGGCGCCGAGTGGCGGCAGTCGGGATGCAGCATGTGCCTTGCGATGAACCCGGACCAACTGTCCCCTCAAGAGCGTTGCGCCTCGACGTCCAACCGCAATTTCGAAGGCCGTCAGGGCAAGGGTGGCCGGACGCATCTGGTCGGTCCGGAGATGGCCGCGGCGGCGGCCGTCGAGGGGCGCTTCGTGGACATCCGTCAGTGGAGCGCCTCATGAACCCGTTCACCGCTCACCGCGGCAAGGTCGTCACGCTGGACCGCGCCAACGTCGACACCGACCAGATCATCGCCAAGCAGTTCCTCAAGTCCATCTCACGGACGGGCTTCGGTCCTCACCTGTTCCATGACTGGCGATACCTGGCCGACGGCAGGCCCGACCCGTCGTTCCCGCTCAACCTTCCCCGCTTCAAGGACGCCAGCATCCTCGTGACGCGCGACAACTTCGGGTGCGGTTCCAGCCGCGAGCATGCCGTTTGGGCGATCCAGCAGTACGGTTTTCGTGTCGTGATCGCGCCTTGGCGCCAGAACCCCGGAGGCCGCATCCCGGCCTTCGCCGACATCTTCCGCAACAACAGCTTCAAGAACGCGCTCCTGACCGTGGAGCTGGCCCCGGAGCAGGTGGACCGGATCTTCCAATGCACCCGGGACATCGCGGGCCTCGAGCTGACCGCCGACCTCGTCGGCCAGCGCATCGTTGTCCACGCCCCGACCGAAGAGTCGTATCCGTTCGAGATCGACGCGACCGTCAAGGAACGGCTGGTCAAAGGTCTCGACGACATCGGCCTGACCCTGCAGCATACCGCGGCGATCGACGCGTTCGAGGGCCGGCACGATACCCATCTACCCGCTCCCGCGCGCCGCTAGACGGCACGACGGGGTCCGGAGACCTTCCTCATGACCCGCATGGACATCTTGTACGAAGGCGACCTGCACTGCCGTCTGACGCACGGCCCTTCGGGAGCGATCGTGCAGACCGACGCTCCCAAGGACAACATGGGCAAGGGTGAGGCTTTCTCGCCCACCGATCTGACGGCGGTGTCCCTCGGGGCCTGCATGTTGACGGTCATGGGGATCCACGCCCGCAAGCGCGGCCTTGAGCTTCAAGGGGCGGTGGCCCAGGTGACCAAAGAGATGATCCCGGCGCCGGACCGGAGGATCGGAGCGATCACGGTAAGTCTTGCGATGCCGGCCGGCATCCCGCCCGGGGAGCGCGCCGGACTTGAGGAGGCGGGTCACACCTGTCCCGTCCGCAAGAGTCTTTCGGATCGGGTGAAAGTGAGCGTCTCTTTTGTCTATCCGGACTGAGCTCCGGTCCTCAGGTGCGGTTGCCGACGCGCAACACACCCTGAGCCAGCACGGCCGCGATCTCGTCCCTGCGGTTCCATAAAAAGCCCCACCCGGAAGGTCTCAGGAGCATCCCGGCCGTATGGAGCGGCGTCAGCTTGTTGTCGTACAGGTCCCCCGCCAACAGCATGCGCCGGACGGCCCTGGTGTCCGGGTCGAGCACCGCGAAATCCGCTCCGACGAACAGCGCGTCGGTCCCGTACGGTTTCGAACACCAGTCCGAGAGCGTCGCTGAATACGCGGCGATATGCGCTTCCTCGCCGGGCCAGACCCTCGCGCGCGCGGCACCCAGATCGATGGCGATGACCTTCCCCAGGTCCGGCACGCGCACGCGCAGGAGCGGCGCGATCCCGCTGAACGGCCCCAAGTGCTGGCGCAGATGCCTCAGGTAAGCGTCGAGTTCGAGCTGTAGCCGATCGAACGGAACGCTGGGACCCCGGGGTTTGAGCGTGGGCCGGGATTCCTCGAGCGACGGCTCCAACCGCTTGATACGGGGTCGATCCGCTCCCCCACCGAGATCGCAGACATCGCCAAAACCCAGTCGAAGCACGCGCGGGTCCAGACGCTCCAGGTCCGCGGCAGTGAGCATCGCGCTGTTCTGGTCCTGTGAATCGGACGAAAGGTAGCGATGCATCGACGCGAAAGGCACCACCCAACGCGGACGCAGCGCATCAAGGATGCGCAGGAAGCGCGCCGACAGCGCCTCTTTGATCCGGTCCGGGGGCGCCACATCGAGGAGCTTGTAGGCGTGATTGAAGTTCGTGAAGAGCACGTCCACCGGGCCGGTCCGTCGAGCCAGTTGGCGGATCGCTCCCACCGGAAGGTTGCAGTCATTGAAATTGAGCAGGCGCGCGGACGGGGTCTCCATCACCAGGCAATTGTCGATGCCCGTACAAGGATGTCTGCGGATGGACAGCTCCCCTCCGAGCTTCTCCCACCGCAGCTCACCGAAGGGCCTGACGTCCTTGAACCCGGCGGCCCTGAGCGGCGTCACCATCTCGAAGTTCGCGGACACGTTGGCATGGACGCGCAGGTCCGGCCGCAGAGCGGCCAGCTTGCGCAGTGTCGGGATGTGCAGGTGATCCCCGTGATAGTGGGAGATCCACAGGTCCGTCGCGGTGGCCGCTTCAGTGTAGGCGCCGGGGTTGTCATAACGCAATCCCCACCCGCCCTTGAAACAGGTCCCTTCGTACCACGGGTCGGACAATAGCCGCACGGCCCCTGCCGTCAGCAGGATCGAGGCGTGATTGATCAGCTCGAACGAGAGCTCACTCACCCGAGAAGTCGAGCGCGCCCGAGTTGATGCAGTATCGGAGCCCCGTCGGGCGGGGGCCATCGTCAAAAACGTGACCCAAGTGCGCGCCGCAGCGCGAACACAGGACCTCCGTGCGCTTCATGAAGTGACTGTTGTCCTCCTCGGTCTTGACCTTGGAGGCATCCGCCGGCTCCCAGAAGCTCGGCCACCCCGAACCGGAATCGTACTTGGCCGAGGACCCGAAGAGCTCCTGTCCGCAAGCCGCGCAGAGATATTTGCCCTTCTCCTTGTGGTTCCAGTACTTGCCCGTGAACGGCGCCTCGGTGCCCTTGAGCCGGCAGATCTGGTATTGTTCCGGAGTGAGTTTCTTTTTCCAATCCGCGTCGTTCATACCGGACGGGTCCATCGGCACATCCTCCTTTCGGGATCCTTCGGCCATCGCCGAGACCGTACCGGCGACGAGCCCTCCACACACCATGACGACCCACACCAGCGATGATCGGCCGCTCACTTCAACACACCTCCTTCACGACGATGACGACGGCACTCCTCCCAGATCCAGCGGCTGGCGTCCAATCCCGCATAGGGCTCATCGGGATTGCCGTTGGCCAGACCCGCGCGCCCTCCGGGCCAAGCATGGCCCCCGCCGCGCACCGTGCAGACCACGACTTCAGATCCACCCCGACCTCCGCCGTAACGCTCGATCCGGTGCGATCCCGCCGCGAATTCCTCGGGGATGGCCCGACAGCGATCACGCTCGACCCAATAACGTACGGACTCCGCGAACGAAACGTCCGTCCTCGCCGTACCCACGATGCTCTTGCGAGGCCGTCCCCCGGCATAGGGCACATAGTCGTCCGAGGTCCCGTGCAATAGCACCGCGGTCACGGGTTCCCCCGCGCTTTGCCGACACGCTTCAGGCAAAGACCCCGCCACCGCCGCGAACGCCGCGATCCGGTGCGGACGCTCTGCCGCGAAGCGATGACACATCATCGCGCCGTTGGAGAACCCCGTCATGTAGATGCGGTCCGGATCGACGCCGTGAACGGCGGCCAGCTGGGCGCACAGTTCCTCGAGGAACGTGACGTCGTCCGCCTCCGAGCGAAAACGATCAAGCTCTCTTCCGCCGGAGTTCCAGAACAGGAAGCGGTCCGGCGCGGGACCGGAGCCGTCCGGGAAAACCGCCAGGAACCCTTCTTCGCGCGCCAGACGGTCGAAACCGGACATCCGCACGGCTCCCAGCGCGTTGGCTCCGGCCCCGTGCAATAGGACGACCGCGGCGGTACGCTCGGCGCGGACGGCCGGACCGGCCGAGAACCAGAGGCGCTCCCGGCCGCCGGACGACAAGACGTGCCGCTCAAGACCCTCGGGGATCGCGGCGTTCTGGAGCAGCGGCTCATCGGAGGATCTGGGACGCATGACCGAGGTTCGATCGGCCCTCAGACGGACAGCTCGCGAGGAGAAGAAACCACGCGCAGATCGTTGACGACCGTATCGATCCCTTCGAGAGAACGGACGCTGCGTTCGAGCGCTTGGGCGTCCTCGGCCCTGAGCACCCGTCCCGACAGGGTCACCGTGCGGCCCTTGGACACGACCTTGAGACGGGCTACGATGTCGGCGGTCGCTGGGTCCTCCTGCAGGTGACGCAACACTTCCGCGACACGGTCACGGGAGTACTCGACGGACGCTTCCGCGGGGATGCGCGCGTCACGGTCCCAGCGGCCGCGCAACGCTTCCTTGCGAAGGTTCTTCTCGACGCGCTCACGCGGGGTCAGCAGTCGGTCAGCGGCCGGGCCGGCAGCGGTGGTTTCCTTGGCGTCAGCCGATGATCCGGAGACCAGTAACGTTAGAGCGCAGATCATGATGGGCAGGCGTACGGGCATGGCGCACCTCCTTGATGCTCTCATTATAATCCCGGGGGCGTGCGACGAGCAAACGAACGCCGGGCCTCGAGAAGCCCCGGAGCTACTTGCCCGCCGCGTACAAGCGGTGGAACAGTCTCAGATAGGTCCGTCCGAGCGGATGATCGAGCCAGCGCTTACGCCGTGATTCCAGCGACTCTGGATCGAAAGAGCGGACACGCACCGGCTGGCCGTAAAGACTTTCGTACCCCTTCTTCATTCTCAGCGCCGAGCTCTCGGCGACCAGGCGCGCGGCCGCCTTGAACGGCCAGGGGTATCGTCCGGCCAGGTCCAGCCGCAGATCGTGACAGGCATCCACGACGCTGCCGGCTTGCTCGCTGAGGTCCTGCTCTCCGGAGATCCGGTAATAAGCCATCGGCGCGTCGAGGATCAGGACCTTCCCGGCGTCCATCAGGCGGACCCAGAAGCGCATGTCGGCGTTCGGATACTCTCCGGGACGAAAACCGCCCAATCTCCGCGCGAGCTCGACGTTGAAAACGACCCCGGGGAACGGCGAGAGGTTACCCGTCAAGAACCTCCAAACGTTGCACGATCGGACGCGGCGGCCCGGCTCGATGTCCAGATGCACGGCGTCCGCGTCCTCTCCCCACGGGCACTCGACAGCGACCGCCGCGATGTCCGGACCGAGGTGCGGCAGCACGCCGGCGATGAAGCGCTTGCCCAGCAGATCATCGTCATGAAGGATCGACAGCCATGGGGTCTCACAAAGCTCGATGCAACGGTTCCAGTTGGGGATGATCCCGAGGTTTCGAGGATTGCGGTGATAGCTCACTCTCGGGTCCCCCAGCGCCTCCACCGCCCGCTCGAACCGGTCGTGGTCCGAGGCGTCATCGACGACCTTGACCGCGCAACGCACCGTCTGCCGGACCGCGCAGCGCAGCGCCTGAGCGAAATACCGGTCCCGGTTGTACGCGGTCAGCGCGATGGTGATCCGGTCGGTGCTCAGCACGGCGCGGCGCTCCGGGGCTCGTGTCTGGAGAGCGGGTCGCGGGCCCAACGTCGAGCCTCCTCGGCGTTCGTGAAGACCTCCAGCGGATCTCCGTCGGAGACGCGTCGCAGGGTCGGGCGGACACACGCGCCCGGACACCCGATGGCGGCGCTCAGCCCCCCGTCGAACACCCTCTGGGCATCGTCCCGGAGGTCCTCGTAGCGGACCCAGTAGACCGGGTCCGCGGCCGTCTCCGCCTCGAAGCCCGCGTACAGACGCCGGACCTCGACCGTGTAGCGCCGGAAATCCGCGGACCTGAACTCCGCCCGCCGTCGAAGCGGGACGACGGGCTCGTCGGCGCGGCGGGCCCACGTTCCGGTGAGACCGGCGCGTACGGCCGAGGCGTATTGGGCCAGGAGGTCCTCGCGGTACAGCGCGATCCAGCCGTTCGGAGAACAGGCCTCGCGCACCCGGGACAACGGCCAGCGGAGGTCTCGCAGCTGCTCGAGGGGCAGCTTGAACCCCCGCGCTTGGGCCTCGATACCGGACAAACCCTTCCTCAACGCCTCTTGGGCCGCGTCCACGGGCCGTCCGAACCATCGCGGGCGGCGGTCCGCCAAGGCCGGATTGAGGAGCTCCCCGCGGAAAGCCGCCCCCGGGACGGAGTTGAGACAATCGATAAGGTACCAGCTGCCCGAGCGCCCCGTGCAGACCACCACGTAAGTGCGGATCACAGGAACACCTCCGGATGCAGGGCCCGCAACGTCCTCTGATGCTCCCGATGACGCGCGACCGTCGCGGTGAGCATGGAGCTCGGGTTGACCCGGTAATAGAACAACGGCTTGGGTACGCGGCGGCCTGAGATGCCCTGTTTGCCCAGATGCAGCCAGAACTCCCAATCCTCATAACCGGGCACGTCGGCCTTGTAACCCCCGGCATCCTCCCAATCGGCCTTGCGGAACATCGCGCAGGCATCGATATAATTGGCCTCGGCCAGCCTTTCCAGCGAGTATTCCGGCGTTTCGACACGGACCGTCCTCTTGCCGAAACGGTACAGGTCCGTATACACGAATCCCTGTCCATGCTTTTCGATGTGGTTCAGACAAGTGGCCGCCATCGCCGGGTCCAGCAGGTTGTCCGCGTCCAACGGTACGATGTACCGGCCCCGCGCCGCCAGGATGCCCGTATTGCGGGCGGCGGCCAGCCCCCTGTTCGAATCGTGGTACACCACCCTCAACTTGGAGTGACGGCGCGCCAAGTCCCGGAGCAGGCGACGCGATCCGTCCGTCGAACCGTCATCGACGACCACCACTTCAATACCCCTCAAGCTCTGGGTCAGCGCGGACATCACGCTCTCTCGCAGATGACGGGCATGGTTGTAGTTCGGGATGACGATGCTGACGTACGGGCACCAGGACTTCCGGATGCCGGAGAGCCAGTAGCGCCGCCGCAGATACATGGATAACCATAGGCACAAGGTCCCCAACGCCGTCAGTGAACGCAGCCGCATCGGACCGCGGCCCATGAAGAGCAGCCGCTCGAAGTCGCTCAACCGCGCTCCGAGACGCTCCACGAGCGGCAGCAAGGCGTCGTGCGCTCGCCGCAATGGAGCGGTGATCCGCCAGGAGACGGAACGCTCGAACCGGCCGATCGTCGCGTACGCCGCCGTAAGCTCCGAGCTCTTGCGCTCCAGGCGACGCCGTAAGTGCTCGACGCGGACGGAGGCCGGGAGCGCCGGCGCGGCGGGGGAGGTGCTGTCGGCCCGTGAGGCGGCGAAAACCTCCGGATGAAAGGAGCGGATCCGCTCGTGATAGACACGATGGCGGCGGCGGGCGTTCCAGACCATGGACATCGGACGCACCTGGTACCAGAATCCGTGCATCTCCAAACGCTGGCCGGTGACGCCCATCTTGCCCAGCTGTATCCAGAATTCCCAGTCCTCGTACCCGTCGATCCCGCGCTTGTAACCGCCCGCCTCGACCCAGTGGTCCCGCCGGTACATGGCGCAGGTATCGATATAATTGGCCTTCTTGAGCTCCTCGTAATCGTACTGCGGCACGAAGACCTTGGCGGTGCGGCCGTCAGCGCGGAACTGATACAAGTGCGGGTACACGAAACGGTCGGGAGCGGCGTCCAGCGCCTTGACGCACTCGCCGATGAGGTCCGGCTCGATGAAATTGTCCGCGTCCAGAGGCAGGATATAGCGGCCTCGAGCGGCTTCGACGGCGCGGTTGCGTGCCGCCGCCGGTCCTTGCTTGGGACACCCGAAGAACGCCCGGATCCGCGGATCCTTGTGCGTCTGACGCCGCACCGCCTCGTCAGAACCATCGCTGGACCCATCGTCCGCGATGATGATCTCGTAGTCCGTATAGGACGACAACAACACCGAATCGACCGCCGCATCCAGGTCCGCACCGGCGTTGAAGTGCGGGATCACGACGCTGACCGTCGGCGACCAATGGGGCTCCTGTGCGACAGGCCGGCGCGCGGCGGCCGCCTTCTGTAAGCGCTCGCGAACCCTGCGCGCGTCGATGCCCGGCTGCGGCGTGAACATCGGTCTTCCGGCGAGCGTACGGCCATCGGTGGCGACGGTATCCGCCGCAACACCGCCGGTCCCGCCGCCCCCGCGGCCCAATCTGTCGCTGAGCCAGCGCAGTGGCGCCGTCCAGCGCCAGGAGCGCGAAGCGGCGAAATCCTCGATGACCCGCTTGGCCGCGTCCAACTCGATCGACAATGTCCTGTACCGGGTCTCGAGCGCGTCGTCCACAGCGGCCTCGGCCGGGGGTCCGGCAACGGGTATCGAAGGCGTCATGCGGCCCTCCGCCGGAGCAGGAGGTTGCGCAACACCACATGCGCGGCGAACCTCAACGTCGCTACGGGTCTGACGGCGGCATAGAGCG
This sequence comes from Candidatus Omnitrophota bacterium, assembly GCA_022072175.1. Classification (GTDB taxonomy): domain Bacteria; phylum Omnitrophota; class Gorgyraeia; order 2-02-FULL-51-18; family 2-02-FULL-51-18; genus JAJVIE01. The sequence goes on from JAJVIE010000003.1 coordinate 1,168,873, forward strand.
CCAGCGCGGCGCTGTCGCGCGCGTCAGCGATGCGTTGGAGCGCGCGCGCAGCTCTCAAGCGCTCGCGCTCGATCCGATCCGACCCCGCGCCGCGCTCGAACGAAGCGCACAATCGATCCAGGAAGACCTTGAGCTTGAGGATGCGCCTGAGCGTCATCGGTCCGTACGCGGCGCTGTGCTCATGGATCCGCCACCGCGTCAAACGTCCCGGCACCCTCCAGAACAGGGTCTCGGCGCTGACGTGCGCCAGGACCCACCAGTCGAGATTGGACCGGTGGCACCCGAGGCGGGGGACCCGCTCGAGCCACCGCCGTCGGACGATGAAGTGAGTGAACGACGCCACCGGATTACGCTGGAGCAGTTGGGGCCAAAGGCTCAAGGCGCGGCCCGACGGTACGCTCAGCGCGTTGGCCCACTCGTAGAGGGTCCAGTACACGACGCCTCCGGGCCGCCCGAAAGGCCTGTAGCGCGCGTACACCACGCCCACCTCGGGATGCTCGTCGAGCACGCGCATCTTGATCTCGAGGTTACGCGCTTCCCAAACATCGTCCGCCTCGATATAAGCGATGACCGGCGCCCGCGCTGCTGCGAGGGCCGTTTCCAGGGCCGTCTGAAGCCCCCGATTCACCTCATGCCTTATCACGCGCATCCGGACCGGGTCCCTGCGGCGCCAGCGCTCCAGGACCGCGGGAGTTCCGTCGCTCGACCCGTCGTCGACGACGATGAGCTCCAGATCGCCGCGGGTCTGCGCCAGCACCGAAGCGATCGCTCCGTCCAGATAACGCTCATAGTTGTACGTCGCAAGGAGGACGCTGACCGCGGGGCCGCTCACGCCGCGTTCCCCGGACGGCCGCCGCCGATCCGCCAGACGATCTCCCAGAGCGCTCCCGAGAACATCCCGAGCGTCATCGCGCAGGCATCAGGCACGAGCCAAAAGGCCGCCGACACCGCAAAACCCGCGCCGCGGCGCGTCGTCAGACGCGCCAGGAAGGCCCCCCAACAGACCGTCAACATCGTCACGGCGAAGACCAACCATGCCAGCGCCGGGCCCGGACCCCACAACGCGCCCCAGACCGCGGCCGGCACGCTCAAGGTCGCCGCGAGCTGAAGGACCGAAGCGTGCGAAAAGGCCCCCCGGGCGGCGCCGCGGGCGCGGTAGCGCAGACACATCCTCGCGAAGAGGAACGGGATCACATAATCGTTGCGCAGCAATCCGAGCGGGCCGTAAGGCTTGAGGTGTTTGAGGAGCAGGCGGTGCTCCAACCGCACCTTGCGGCCGCGCGCGGCCAGACGCAACCCGAGCTCCGAGTCGGCCACTAACGATCCGAAAGGCCCCCGGATGGGCTCGAAGACGTCCAGCTCCGAGGCACGCACCGCGAACGCCGAACCGTAGAGGAAGTCGACCTCCTCCGGGCGGCTCCTAAATACATGTTCCATGTACTCGTTCTTGAAATCCCCCCACCAGGTGCCGGTCCGGTGACCGCCCTCGAGCAACCCGGTCACCGCGTCTGCCCGTCCGTCCAACACCGGAGCGCACAAGAGCGCCAGGCCGCCCGGCGGCAGGATCACGTCGGCATCCACGAACACCAGCACCGGACACTCCGTCGCGGCGAGGACGCCGGCATAGCGCGCCTCCATGGGTCCGGTGGCCGGTCCTTGGCGTGACACCACTTCCCAACCCAGGCGGCGCGCGATGGACGCGGTGCCGTCGGAAGACCCGTCGTCGACGACGATCCGCCGAAGAGGCCGCTCCATCTGGGAGTCGATGGACCCCAGACAGGCTTCGAGCGTGCGCTCGGCGTTGCGCGCGGGGACGATCACCGCGCAGGGCTGGACCGGAGCGCCGGCCGGATCAGGCATACACGACCTCCTCGAGCGCCGGTGAAGGACGCTCCTTGCGGAGATAGGCGCGCGCCGCTCCCAGGCCGCTCAAGAGGGCCTGATCGCTGTTGTCGTAACGGAACAACCCCGCCCGTCCGGCCAGATGAAGGTTCGGGATGCTCCGCAGATAATCCAGCACCGTGTTCAAGGGCTCGCGATAGCCGACGCGGTACACCGGATAGGCGTTGGCCACGCGCACCGCGAAGCCTTCGCGGAGCGCCCGGTGCGGCGCCAGACCCATCCGATCGAGCTCGACGGCGCTGCGCCGGACCAGCTCGCTCTCCTCCATCGACCAGATCGGGTCCTGCGCGGAGACGAAGTACTCCACTCCGAGCGTGGTCAATCGCTCGGACGGCACCATGTCGGCGCTCCAGTTGCGGTAGTTCTGCACCCGTCCGAACGGCACCTCTGGGGCGTGCACATAGATCCAATTGTCGGGAAAGCTCTCGCCGTGCTCGTAGATCAGGTTGACGGTGATGAAGTGCCTGAACGACAGCCGCGCGCAGGCCTCGAGCACCGACGGCGGGGGCGGCGGATGGATCTTGCCGACGAGCGCCGTGATCGGGATGCTGGAGAAAACCTCCGAGCAGTCGCGCCTCTCGACGCCGCCCCGCGCATCCCCGAGGAGCACCGCCGCGACCCGCTCCCCCTCTCTGAGAACGGACAATACCGGCCGGCCGTACTCGAGGAGCGCGCCGTTGCGGCGCGCGCGCTCGGCATAGCGTTCACAGAACTGCCCCGGGCCCCTGCGTGGATAGTAGAACTCCTCGCTCAAGGACCTTTCGCCGGCGGCCGGCGGCCAGAGCGCCTTGCGCACGGCTCGCCCGAGCGAGAGACCGCGCACGCGCTCCTGGGCCCAATCGGACGACAATTGCGAGCACGGGATGCCCCAGACCTTCTCGGTGTAGGTCTTGAAGAACGTTTCGAAGAGCCTGCGGCCGAACCTCGAGCTCATCCAGCTGTCGAAATCCTCCCCCATCGCCGCGGGCCCTAGACGGGAGGCGGCGTAACTGGCCAGACAGCGGGCCGCCTCGACCGGGCCGAGCCCCGCCAGAGCGTTGAGCGGTCTCAGCGGGTAGTCGAAGAAGCGGCCCTGGTAGAAGATACGAGAGCGCCTGCGGACCCGCAGGAGGTCCTCGCCCATCACCTCCGACCAGATCGCGTTGACCTCCGGACTGTCCGAGAGGAAGCGATGGCCGCCGATATCAAAATAACAGTCCTTGTACCGCACGGTCCGACACAGACCGCCGGGCTGCAGGTCCCTCTCGATCAGGGACGGAGCCGCTCCGGCGGAGGCCAGGGCATCGGCGCAAGCCAATCCCGCCGGACCGGCTCCCAGCACCAACAGCGAGGGCCGGCTCATGGGCGGGTCTCCGTCGTGCGGGCGGGTACCGCCGTCCGGCCCGAGCCGAGCATCGACGCTTGCCGCTCGGCCCGCGCGGCGCCGGCGAGATCCCCGCGGCGACGCAGTGTTTCGGCCAGCAGGCGATACAGCGGGACGCCGGAGGCGCCCGAGCGGATCGCGCCGCGCAGTTGTTCTTCGGCCTTCCGCCAATCCCCCGAGGCGGCGGCGATGCGGGCGCGGAGGACCGGCAGTTCCGGCAGGCGCGGATGCAGACGCGACAAGTGTTCGAGCGCCTCGGCGGCCTCGGCGATCCGGCCGAGGGCCAGGCGCATGGAGATCAGATTGAGATGCGTGAGCGCATCACGCGACCCCTCCTCGACGGCCAGCCTCAGGCGCGCCTCGGCGCGGACCAGGTTGCCGGATGCGTGATCGATCATCGCGCGCAGACGGTGCGCCGCCGGATGTCCGGGCGCGGCCGACTCGAACTTCCCGGCCAGATGCACCACTTGAGCGCGGCGGCCGCGCTCGATGCCGATCCGCATCAGGGCCTCATAAGCGTCCGGATCGGCCGGATAGTTGTGGATCAGCCGCCGATAGATCCGTATCGCCTCTTCGGTCCGGCCGGTCAACAGATGATCGTCCGCCAGGAGCCACAGCGCTCTTTTGTCCTCAGGATGGTACCGGAGGGCGGCTTTCGCGTGAGAGGTCCCGTCCTTCCAATCCGGCAGTGCTCTCATCGTCAACGGCAGGCCGAGGATCGCGGAGGCCAGGACGATCGGAGCGGCCCAGCGCCTCAGCGGCCCCGGGGCCAAAGCCAAACCTGCGGGCACGGCCACGAGCGGCAGGTACAAATGGCGGGTCCCGATCGGAGCCCCGATGAGCGCGGCCGGCAGGACCAGCAGGACGAACCAGGCCGCCCAGTATCCCCACGCGCGGCGCCGCAGACAACCGATGACCGCAAGGCTCGTAACGAGCGCGGCGAGGGCCGCGTGCAGAAGGATCCATTCCGGCCGTCCGTACAAGGCCGACTCTTCGAACTCGTAGATGCGGGGTTCCTGAGGCCACAGGGCCAGACGCGCGTAGTAGCCCAGCATCGACACGGCGCGACAGCCGGACTCCATCGCTCCATCGGATGCCCAACGCTCGAGCGAGACGGGGAATCTCGCCAGAGTGAGCGCTCCGATGAGGGTCGCGGGCACCACCAGGAGCGCGAACGTCATGCGGACGTTCCGGGAGGCGGTCCGGTCCCCGATCCCGCAGTGGGTCAGCAGCGCCGACAGCGGTACCAGGACCACGGCCGTCACCTTGGATAAGATCGCGGCGGCCAGGCAGAGCGGACCGGCCCATCGTCCCCGGCCGCGGACCATCAGATTGAACCCCGCCAACGCGAATGCCGCGCACAGCAGGCTCTTGCGTTCCGAGATCCAGGCCACGGGCTCGACCTGCGCGGGATGCCAGGCGAAGAACAGCGACCCGGCCAGAGCGGTCGGCGCCGAAACGCCCAGGGCGCGCAGGAGCAGACAGACCAGGGCGGCGTTCAGACAATGCAGCAGCAGGTTGGTCCTGTGGTGGCCGCTGACAGGGTCGGAGGCCCACAGCAGACGGTCCAGATCGAGGCTGGCCAGTGTCAGCGGCACCTGCAAACCCAGCGGAGAGCTGAACCACGCCGCGACGGCGTCCAATGGAGCGGTGCCCGGAGGCGTACGGAGAACGACGTAGCGGGCGTCGTCCACACGCACGGTGCCATATCCGGCGACCGGGGCGAAGACGACTGCTGCGGCCAGCGCCGCGGCGCAAGCCGTCAGCGCCGATGCGTATTTTCCGAGGGGATCGGCTCCGATCACGGCATCAAGTATACGCCCGCCGGACACCCCCGCAAAAGCGGAAAAACCCGCCGGGGACGGGCCCGCTTTCAGGTATAATCGGACCATGTCCAACCCTCTTTTCCGAGGTGACGCGGCGCTTTTCCGGGCGCTCTGCCGCAATCAGATCATCTCCAGCGACTACCGCAGCGGCCTGGGCGTGCTGTGGAGCTTTCTGGGACCTCTTCTCAAGGCGACCGTCTTCTATCTGATCTTCCATGAGATCTGGGGACGGTCGGTGACACATTTCGGCCTCAAGATCCTGGTCGGCGTCGTTGCCCTGCAGTTCTTCCATTCGATCGTGCAGTACTCCCAACAGGGGATCCGACAGGGGCAGGGCACCGCCCTGCACACGACAGTGCCGTTCGAGGTGCTGCTCTTCCCCACCTACGCCGTGCCCACGCTCAAGCTGATGACGGAACTGACGATCTGCTGGCTGGCAGCGGCGTTCTTCGCGGGCGCGGGTATCATGGTCTGGGTCCGGCTGTTGGCCCTCGGTCTTCTTCTGTTGGCTTTTTCGATCGGCACCGGCCTCTTGATCGCGTCCCTGCAAACACTGGCCCGGGACATCTCCGAGATCTGGCACCACCTATCGCCTCTCCTGCTGTTCCTGACGCCCGTCTTCTATTCCCTGGACCGCCTGCCCGAGAACGTCGCGGGGATCGTTCGCGCGCTCAATCCCCTGTGTCCGTTCGTTCTGGCCTTCCAATCGTCGTTGACCGCCTCCCCGGTGCCCGGGGCCGGCGGGGCCTGGATCGCGAGCATCGCCTGGTCCGCGGGCGCTCTGGCGGCGGGCTACACCGTCTTCCGCGCTCTGGAAAAAGAGATCGTGGAGAACCTGTGAGCGGCGGAACGGTCCTGAGGCTTGCCGGCGTCTCCAAGAAGTTCCGCGTCTACCGGTCCGAGCGGACGCTCTTCCGCTATCTGATGCGCACCCTGAGCGGGGAGCCGATCCACGACACGCTCTGGGCCTTGCGCGGCGTGGACCTGGAACTGCGGCGGGGGGACAAGGTCGCCGTGCTCGGCCGCAACGGAGCCGGCAAGAGCACCCTTCTGCGTCTGGCGGCGGGTATCTACGGTCCGAGCTCCGGCACGATCGAGCGCTCGGAGCCGGGGCTGGCGCTGTTCCGCTACGGCGTGGGCATGCAAGCCGACCTGCCGGTCATCGAGAACATCCTGACGACCGGCGCCTTCTACCGGATCCCTCTTGCGCGGCTCCGGGAGCGCTCCGAGGCGATCCTCCGCTTCTCGGGGCTCGAGCATCTGCGCTATCATCCCGTCAAACGCCTCTCCTCAGGCCAGGTCCAGCGGCTCAACTTCTCGATCTTCCTGGAAGCGGGTTTTTCCTTCCTGGTCTTCGACGAGAGCACCAGCATGGCGGACATCGAGTTCAGGGCCCGCGCGGCCGTTGCCCTGCGGGAACTGCTCCGTTCGGACAAGACGGTCCTCTTGGCGACGCACCAGCTGGATTTCGCGGCGCAGAACTGCGACCGAGCGATCTGGCTCGAGGACGGGCGGGTGGTCCAGAGCGGCGGCGTGCGGGAAGTGTCCGAGGCTTACGAAGCGTTCTGCGAGAAGCTCGCGCGAGGTCCGGCGGTCAATGCAGGGAAGGCCGCCATTTGAGCGAGCGTATGATCGCCTCCTCCTCGCGGACCAGGCGCTCCAGCCGGGCGTCCACCGTACGTTCATCGAAGTATTCGAGCGCCAGGTTCACGAACAGATTGCCGTGCCGCGCCTCGGCGACGCAGAACTCCTTGTAGAACGCCTTGAGCTCGGGGTCCTCGAGGGCCCGATAGACGATCTGGAACCGCTCGGCCCCGCGCGCTTCGACGATGGAGGCGACCAAGAGACGGTCCAGGAACCGCTCCTCGCGGCCGCTCCGGCAGTGGGCCATCAGTCGGCTGACGTAGGGGTCCTTGATGAAATTGGGTTTGAGCGGCAAACCGCGTTTCTCAAGGATGCGGTGCACCTGCCTGAAATGCGCCAGCTCCTCCAGCGCCAGGTCGATCATCGGGCCGATGATCTTCGTCCGGTCCGGACACTTGACCACGAAACCCAGCGCCATGGCCGAGGCCTTGAGCTCGCAGTCGGCGTGGTCGGCCAGGAACTCGTCGAAATGATCCAGGATCACACGCACCCAGGACGGGTCGGTCTTGCAGGTCAGCTGGACGGTCTTGGTCGGCATCATCTCCCCCGGGTTCAGCGTATTGTATCGGACCCCGGCCTTCGCGGCCAAGAACCCTCCGGGCCCGGAGCGATCTCCCGCGAACGACCGCCGTCGAGATAGAACACCCGAAGGGGCCTGTCCCCCCGGCGTTCGGGCCGGAAGAGCAGTTTTCGGGGACCCCGCCCGATCACCGTCCCGAGCTTGGGGAGACCCTGAGCCGGCGGCCATTCGATCAAACGCGATGTCCCCGTCTCAGGCTCGAGCCGGAGAACCCCTTCGTCCAGCTGGGTGGCCCGAAAATCCCCGGATCGCCGGTGAGCGTAGAGCATCACGCCCTCGACCGCTCCGGAACCCCGGCCCGCGGCAAGAAGCGCGGCGGACGTCAGTCCGTTGCGTAGAACATATCGGCCCCGATAGCTGTCGGGCACATTGAGCACCACCACATCGGACGAGCGCGAGGCGGCTGCCACCGGACCCAGGACCGCGTCACGCAAACGCGCTGCCGCCGCCCAATCCGCTTGCGCCGCCCACGTTCGCGTCAACGCGTATCCGATCAGAGCGGCCGAGACCGCGATCCGGAGCGTCCGGCCCCGGACGGCGTCATGGATCGCCCCCGAGACGCACAGCGCCGCGAACACGGTGGACCAGTAGAGCAGGCGCTCGTTCTCAGGCGAGCCCGGAGCCGCCCCAAAATTGACGGTCGGCAGGAACGCGACCGTCATGAGGACCGCGCAGGCGGAAGGGATCGTACGCCACCACCGGACGACGAGGAGCCACACGCACAACCCCGCCCCGATCAGGATCGGCCGGGCGGCCGCTCCCCATGCGGCGACATCCCCGGTTCCGGACAGACATCTGGCGGGCAGGGACGCGACGTTGAAGAACAACCGCCCCGGATCGAAGTTCAGATGAAAACGCTGTCCGTATCCGCCGATCGGATCGCCGAGATAAGCTCCCCTGGCCAGGATATAAACAACGGTCAGGACAAGGAACGGCCAGGGCAGGGCCCGGCCGAGCGGCCGCTGTCCGCGGCCGCGTGCCAACACATCGTGCGCGGCCAACACCAGAGGGAAAGCGACCGCCGATTCCTTGGTGAACAAGAAAAGGACGAAGATCGTCGCGCAGACGGTTTCGTAGCGCCGGCGTCCGGTCTCCCGGTAGACCACGTACGCCCAGTATCCCGCCGTACCCCACAACGCGGCCAACACATCACAGCGCCCGGTGATCCAGCTGACCGCCTCCGAGTGGACCGGCAGGACCACGAAGAGCGACGCCGAGAGCAGCGCCGCTCCCCTGGAGCCGGGATACAACCGCCGCGCCAGACCGTAGAGCACGGCGGCCACGATCAGGTGGAGAACGAGGTTGGTGAGATGATGTCCCGGAGCCCACGGACCGCACAGGCGGATGTCCGCGAGCCACGTCGAGGCGGTCAAGGGGCGCACGAACATCGGCCACCAGAGCGTCCACACGCTCTCGTCCCGGATCAAAAAGTGGCGGAGGATCAGGTAGTCGTCGGAGAGGAACCCGAAGCTCAGGGACGATCCATAAGCGACCAGACCGAGAACGACGATCAGGAGCGCCTCTCCGATCCGGCGGAACATCAACCTCGTTCCACGAACTGCGCCAGGTAGTCGGGGCCTCCGGCCTTGGTTCCCAGGCCGGAGTGCTTCAATCCGCCGAACGGCTGGCGTCCGACCAGGGCCCCGGTGATCCCGCGGTTGAGATAGAGGTTGCCGACCTCCAGCTCCCGGCGCGCGCGGGTCAAGGTCAACGGCGACTGGGAAAAGACCCCCGCGGTCAACCCATAGGGCACCGCCGAGCACAGGCGCAGTGCCTCGTCCAAGTCCCGCGCGGGGGTCAGGCACAGGACCGGGCCGAAGATCTCCTCGGAGAACAACCTCGAGGAAGCGGGCACGTCCGCGTACACGACGGCGGGCGCGTAGTAGCCCCGTTCGTCCGCGGCGCCCTTCCTCTCAGCGGGGATATCCCTCCAAGCCAGCGGACGCAGCCCCTCGGATCGCCCGCGTTCGATGTACGCGAGCACCCGCTCCCTCGCCGCCCGATCGATGAGCGCCGACAGACGCACGCCGGGCTCCTGCGGCGAGCCAGCGACCATCGCGTTGAAGCGCCTGCGGAGCCTCTCCTCGAAAGCCGCCCGGATGGGCTCGAGCACGATCACGCGCGAGCAGGCCGAGCATTTCTGACCGGCGTACCCGAACGCCGACTGGATCACGGATGCGGCCGCCTCGTCCGGATCGGCGTCGGCGTCCACGATGATCGCGTTCTTGCCTCCCATCTCGGCGATCACCGACCGGGGATCGCCCGAAGCGCCGAGGGCCTCCGCGTACAACGACAGTCCGACCTCGCGTGAGCCCGTGAACGTCACGGTCCGCACGTCCGGATGAGCGGCCAGGACCGCACCGGCACCCGGCCCGTCACCCGGCACCAGATGCAGGGCGCCTCCGGGCGTTCCGGCCTCGAGAAGAAGACGCGTCAGCGCCCAACCGGTGACGCTCGACTGCTCCGCTGGCTTGAACACGACCGTGTTGCCGGTGACCAGCGCGGCGGCGGCCATCCCCGCCGGGATCGCGAACGGGAAGTTCCAGGGCGAGATCACCGCCGTCACCCCGCGCGGACGCCACGACCCCGGCAAACGGCGGACGGTCTCCGCGTAGTAGTTGAAAAAATCGACCCCCTCGTCGACCTCGCGGACGGCCTCCTCGATGGGCTTGGCCACCTCGAGCGCGATGAGCCGCGCCAGGCCCGCGCGGTCGCGCAGCGCCAGCTGCGCCGCGCGGCGCAGGAGGGCCGAGCGCTCCTCGAGCGGCGTCCGGGCCCAACCCTCGAGGCTCCGCCGCGCCGCGGCCACCGCCAGCCGGACCTCCTCCTCCCCCGCCCAGTGCACGGCCGCGACCGCGCGGTCGGGACGGCAAGGGTCCTCGGACGGCACGACGTTGCCGGTGCGCACCGGCCGGCCGTCCACGATGGGACCGGGCTCACCGTCGATGAGCCGAGGCAGAAGAGTCTCGCCCTCCGCCAAGAAGCTCCCACGCCGTTCGCGCTCGTGCCAACGCAGTTCGGGCGTGCTCCTGAACCCGCTGACCCCGCCGCGGGAGCGCGGTTCCGGAGCGAAGCCGGCTTGCAGCGTGTTCTCGCACACGCTGACGGCGGCCGTCAGCTCCGGCCAGAGCTCGACGCTCCGCTCGGCTCGCACCCATCGAGGCGGCGTGCGGCGTTCGAGGGTCCGCTCGCTCAACATCCGGCGCAGCGCCTGTTCGTCCGCCAAGCGGCCGACCACGCAGACCCACGCCAAGGCTTCCGAGCGAAGAGCCGCAGGTACGTCGGTCACGATCGCCGGGCTTCCGCCGCCGACACAGGAACTCAGAACGCCGGGAGAACCCGCCAGGCGCACAGGACCTCCGGCGCACAACGCGACACCGCACACGCGTCCCAGGAGCGCCGGATCGGCGCCCTCACCCGCGATCACCAAGCCGTCGCCCCTCGAGCGGTAGAGTATCGCGTTGAGCTCTCCGGGCAGGGACTGGACCCCGTCACCGGCGGACCCGAGCGCGCGCCGAGCTTCCTGGATGCCGGCGCGCACCCCTTCCCCGAAGACCCCCGGAGCCGCGGACGCCAGACGCTCGGCTTCCCTGAGGCCGCGCTCCATCGCATCATGCGGAACGCTCCTCACCGCATCCTCCCGCGACGGTGTCGCGCCGCTCTCCGGCGCGGGCGGACGCAATTGACGCTCGATATCCACGGCACGGTAGGACAGGCGCCGCAGGAACGAGTGGTTGGAAGAGTTCTCCAGCAGACGGCGCACCAGATAAGCCAGTCCCGGCAGCAGCTGTCCGTACGGTGTGTAGTAACGCACCGGCCAGCCGCGGGCCGCTACGGCCGCGGCGATCTCATCGGGGATCATGCCGTACAGGAACTGGAATTCCAAGTCCGCGGGTCGCGACCCCGCTGCTTCCGCGCAGGCCAGCACCCAAGCGATGGAGCGTACATTGTGTGTTCCGAAAGCCCGGTACAGGCCGTGCTCTTCCTTGAAAAGCCGCATGGCCAGACGCTCGAAGGACCGGTCGGTGTCGGATTTCAGGTCGTAGAGGGGGTTGGGCCAACCCCGCCGGGCGGCCAGCACGGTGTCGCTGTCCCAGTTGGCGCCCTTCACCAAGCGCACGCCGAGCGGCCGGCGGACATCTCGAGCAGCGTGGATCAGCCGCGTCAGGTCGGTGTCGGTCTCATCGCGCACGTAGGCCTGCAGAGCCACGGACAAGCGCGCCGTTCCCGGATGAGCGGTCGCGGCCGCGACGACCGTCTCCAGCGTCAGGGACTTCTGCGTGTACTGCTCCATATCGAGGGTGACTCGCGCGCCCTTGCGGTCGGCCGCTTCGAGCAGACGGCCGATCGCGGGCAGGACCGCGGCCAGTGTCCGATCCGCCGCTCCCGGATCGAACACCGGATCCATCGCCGAGAGCTTCAGGGACACATCGTCGACACCCGCCTCGAGCAGTCGGAGGTACTCCGACATGTAGGCCTCCGCGTCGGCGGCATCCGCGCAGTTCTCGCCGAGCACATCGACGCTCACACCGTAACCACGCTCCCCGAGGCGCCTCCGGACGCGCAGGACATCGTCCAGTGCACAACCCGCGAAGAACCTCCCCGCCATCACACGCTCGATCAGGGACACGACCGTACGGGCGGCGGCGCGCTCGACGAGACCTCCCAGAAGAGGCGCGCGGCGGAGCGGGTCGAGCAGGACAGCGGGCGAGCGCAGAAGGGCCGGGATACCCTCGGCGCCGAAATATTGGACCAGATGGTCGCAGACACGCCTGTCATCGGCATGGATGAGCGGCAACAGGGCCGTGAAACGGAACGCGCGCTCTTTGAGCCCCGGATCGGACGCCGTCAGGCGCAGCAACGCTTCCGAGGGGTCCAGACGGCGTCGGAGCCGCGTCAGACGCGCGCGCCGGGCCGCCTCGAAGAGCTCGCGGCCGATCCGGCGCGCCGAGGGCTCGAGCTCAGCCCAGGAGGAACTCAAGGTCCTCGCGGCCCAGGGTGCCGCGTGACGTTCCCCCGAGGGCTTGGCCCGCCAGCTCGGCCTTGCGGGATTTCAACTGCAGGATGCGTTCCTCCAGGGTGCCGCGCATGATGAGGCGGGTCACGAACACATGATTCTTCTGTCCGATGCGGTGAGCCCGGTCGGAGGCCTGGTCCTCGACGGCGGGGTTCCACCACGGGTCCAGATGGAAGACATGATTGGCGCGCGTGAGGTTGAGGCCGACGCCGCCGGTCCTCAGGCTGATCAGGAACACCGGCGGCGAAGCGCCGCTCTGATAGCTCTCGACGAGGGCCTTGCGGCGGGAAGCGGGCACGGTGCCGTCCATGCGCAGATACTCGATCCGCTCGGCCGACAGCGCCTCTTCGATCTCATCGAGAAAGGACGTGAACTGCGAGAACACCAGAGCGCTGCCCTCCTCCTCGAGGAGCTCGCGGAGCTTGAGCACCAGGAACTGCGTCTTGGGCGACGGTTCGGCGTGCGCGCGGTCGAACAGTCTCGGCGAGACGCAGATCTGCCGCAGGCGGGTCAGCGCGGCCAGCGCCTCGAGCGAGGCCTCACCGGCGCTCTTACGCACGAACGCCCGCTTGACCTGGGACCGCACCGACTCGAGCGTGCGGTCGTACAGCGCCCTCTGGCGCTTGGACATGGGCAGGAAGATCTCCTGTTCGGTCTTGGGCGGCAGTTCACGCGCGGCCGTGTCCTTGGTGCGCCGGAGCACGAAAGGCCGCGCCCGGTGACGCAGACGCTCGAGACGCTCGGCATCATCGGCGCGCCGGAACGTCTCGTACTCGCCCAACAACCCCGGCAGGGCGAGGTCCATCACCGAATAGAACTCCCCCAGGTGGTTTTCCAGCGGGGTCCCCGTCAGCGTCAACCGGAACGACGCTCGGAGCGACCGGGCCGCCGAGGTCCGCTCGGAGCGGATGTTCTTGAGGTACTGAGCTTCGTCAAAAATGAGCGTGTGGTAACGCCCGCGCTTGAGACGTTCGAGCTGTCGGCGCAGGGTCTCATAGCTGATGATCACCACGTCAGCTCCCGAGGGTAGCGCGCCCGAGGTCCATTCGACGACGCTCAGCGAGGGACAAAAATGCCCGATCTCCTTTTTCCAATTGAAGATCAAGGTCGGCGGCACGACCAGAAGGTGCGGCAAGCCGGAAACACCGGCGTGGAGCTTGATCTTGCCTTCTTTGAGCCCCCCGAGGAACGCGATCGCCTGCACGGTCTTGCCCAGACCCATGTCGTCGGCCAAACAGGCCCCCAAGCGGTGTTCGTACAGGAAAGCCAGCCAGTCGTATCCGGTCTTCTGATAGTCGCGCAGGAGCCCGCGGAACGACGACGGAGGCTCCTTGGGCTCGATCCGCTCGAAACGCAGCAAACGTTGGACGCGCGCCTCGTCCTCGGCCGGCAGCGTGATCTCCACGCCGCGCGACCTCAGCCGCACCCAGTCCAGGAGTTCCAGCCGATCGATGCGCACCGGGTCATCGGCCGAGCGGCGCCGGGACAACGGCGGCATGAGCCCCGCCAGCGCCCGGAGGGTCTCGAGGCTCTTGTCATCGACGAGCATGAGGCGGCCTTCGACCTCGGACAACCCGCTGTCGGCCAGGATGCGCCGCCACTCCTCCTCGGGCACCGCTCGCCCGCCGGAGACGACCCTTGGCCGCGCCTCGAACCACTCCCCGCCCGCACGGGCCCGTCCGTCCAGATCGAAGCTCAGCGCCTGACGGCGCACCGGGGCCTCGCCCCACCACAACTCATAACCCTCGGCCGACAGCGCCGCGTACAGACGCCGCAACCTCTCGTACAAACCCTCCGAGACCAGCGCCACCGCCGCGCCGCGCGTCCAGTCGCACACATCCCCGCCGAGCGCTTCGGCGGCCAGAACGGCCGACCGGATCCGCCTGCGGGGTTCGGCCGTCAACGTGTAGAAGCCCTCACGCGAGGCCCTCAGCCGCTCGACCGGCTCCCCGGCGAAAGCCTTGCGGAAACGCCGGGCGGCCTCCTCGAGCTCGAAGGCCGCTTCCTCGAGCGGTGTGACACGCAGCGCCTCGCGGCGGAGGCGTTCCTGCGTGTCGGGCCCCTCGAACTCGAGCGCTTCGAGCAGGTACGCGCGACAGCGCTCTTTGGAGGACTTGCGGGACAACGCCGCGGAGCGGAACTCCAGGTGGGACAGGAACGCCGCGGCCGCTCCCTCCTGACCGCCTTCGTACGGTTTTCCGTCGAGAGCGCTCTCACAGCGTGCCCAAACCCTGCCATCCGGGCGGCGCCACACGACGATCCGCTGTTCGGGGCGGCGCGGACCGGCGGTCGAAGCTCCTCCGTCCACTTCGAACATCAGGTCCTTGAGGTAGGCCTCCCGCATCCCCGAGGGGAAGCTCAGGGCCTTCTCGTTGAGATACGCGATGGGCAGGCGGCGTTCGCGCTCGCTTTCGTAGTGCCGCGGCGGCTCGACGGTCACACTGCGCGACGGACCCCGTGATCGCGTCGGTCTCGAGGGGACATAACCGTCCTCGGGGTCATAGCTGTCGCTCTCTTCGGTCTCGTACGCCAGTTCCTTGACCGCGGAGCGGGTACGGGTCTCCGTCGTCGTTTCCGCGGCGTCCGACAACAGAAGGTCCGCGACCTGCCAGCCGGAACGGTCGATGACGCGACCCAGCCGTCCGGTGGACAGGTCCGCCGCGAACGTCCGGCCGATGCGGACCGGCGAGACGATCGGCCGCGAGGGATCGCGGACATCGCAGAGCGCGCGGACGACCCCGACCTCACCCGCGCGGCCGTCGAGACGCAATCGCGTCCGGGCCCGCAGTTCCAGGTCCGGGTCCCAGCGCAGTTCGGTCGATCCGGCGGCCGTCTCCACGACCAGGCGCAACGCCTCTTCAGGAGCGTCGAGATAGTCCCGCAGATCGGCTTCCTCGGCGTCCGAGCGCAGTTCCTCGCGCACCAGGGCCCTGAGCCCGACGGGAATGGACAATGAGATGGACGGCAGCGCCTCGCCGTCCCTGCAGGGCACGAGGTTGATCGCCTCCCCGTCCAGACGGCCCGGTTCCAGGCGCAGTTCCAACCCGGGATCCGTGACCGCGCGCCGGGGAACGGACGTCGCCATACGCTCCGCTAGCTCCTGCGGATGACGCCGTCCAGGCGCTCGGCCAGATCGGCCCGGCCGAGAGCGGTCAGCGCCTCGAGACGGCCTCGCGCGTCGGCCGGACGGCCGGCGCGCAGATAAGCGATGCCGAGGTTGTAGTGCGAGTCGGGGAAATCCGGATTGGTCTCTACGGCCTTGCGGCCGTACTCGACGGCGGCCTTCGGATCACCGAGGTCCAGACTGACGATGCACAGGTTGTTGTAAGCGTGGAAGAGCATCGGGTCGGCCTCGACGGCCTTGAGATAGTACTGCCGGGCGCGCTGTTTGTCGCCGCGCTGGGAGTACACGTTGCCGGCGTTGGAGTACGCGGCCGATACCGACAGTCGGTCTCCGGCCGATTCCCCCAGACGGATCGCTGTCTCGAACTGCCCGAGCGCCTCGTCCACTCGGCCGCTCTCGAAGTATGCCCCTCCGAGATTGGCGTAGTCCTTGGCGTGGCGCGGGTCGAGCTCGACGGCCTTCACCAGGTACGGGATCGCCTCGCCCGGAAGGCGTGCTTCGGCATAGTGGTTGCCGAGCTGTGAATACGGGCGCGGGTCCTCGGGATATTTCTTCATCGCGTCGGTCCACAGCGACACCTCGTCCTTCCAGACGCGATTGCGCGTATGCGTCGTCACCGCCAGCGCCGTCAGGGCCGCCAGAGCGGAGGCGGCCAGCGGCCGGAGCGGGAGGCGTCCGTACGCCGGACCTAGCGCGACCGCGACGGCGACCCCGGCCATCGGCAGGTACAGACGATGCTCGAACATCACGTCCGGCAACGGTACCAGGGATTCCATCGACAGCGTCAGGAAGAACCAGGCGACACCGTATCCGACGGCCGGCGCGCGCCGACGCAGGACCCAGGCCGCCGCCGCCATCGCGGCCAGGAGCGCCAATGAGAGCGCGGTGCCAAGGTCCGCGGAGGTCGTGATCGGATAGTCGTGCACCACCGACTGTCCGGCGGGCCACACGATCATGCGCAGATAAGACCGCAGGACATTGAGCTGGGTGAGATAGTAGTGCGCGCGGGGCATGTTGCGCTCCGACTCCCAGCGCGTGAAATCCTCCAGACGCGCCAACCCCGAAGCCGGCGCCTCCGCCTCGACCTTGGCGGGCGCGACGAAGAAGATGCCTTCGGACTGCGAACGGTTGAGCAGAAGGATCGGAATGATGACCAGACAGGCCAGAAAAGGCGCCAGGGCGCGTGAACGCTCCTTCCAGAACGCGCCCGGCCGGCCGAACCACCAGAGCTCCGTCAATACCAGGGCCGCCGGCAACGTGAGGCTGATCTCCTTGCAGAACATCGCGGCGACCGTCAGCGTCCAGGCGGCGATGGTCCATCGCCGGTCCTGCCTCAGCCGGGCTTCGACGTACGTCCAGACCGCTCCGACGTAGCACACCGTGGCCATCACCGCCGCGCGCTGCCAGATGTAGTTGACCGCCTGGGTCTGCAGGGGATGTGCGGCGAACAGCGCGCCCGCTGCCAGCGGGGCGACCCAGAGCAGTCGCCCGCTCGAGCGGTCGGCTAGGGGACGGGCCGCCGGGGTCCGCATCAGCGCGGACGCCAACAGCGCCACCAGGGCCGACGCGATCGCGTGCAGCGCCACGTTGACCGCGTGATACCCGGTCGTCTCGAGACCTCCCAACCGGTAGTTGAGCGCCAGTGTCAGGCCCGTCAGGAAACGCGCGTTGAACTGATCGAAAAGCCGCTTGAGATCACCCGCTTCCTTGATGACGGGATTCTGGACGATCGTATAGGTGTCGTCGAAATGAAAGGACCCGTCCAGCGCGTTGGCGTACACGAGCACGGCGATCGCGGCGGCGGACAGCGCGGCCGCCCAGGGTAAGACCGGACCTACGGCCCGTGAGGGCTCGGTGCCGGGAGGCGCGATCGAAGTTACGGACGGCTCCGGTGTAGGATCCTTGGGTGCCTGGCGCAGGACGGAGCGAACGTTCTTTTCACGGAGACCGGTGCGCTCGGCGATCTCACGGACCGTGAGACGCCCGGCGTTCTCGAGGATGAACTTCCTGGTCTCCGGGTGCATGCAGTGATTATAAGCGATGCGGTCGTGCCCTCACAAGGCCGATGGGCTCAAGGCCCTTGCGCCCGGAGGCGGGGCGGTTTAGACTGCACTCCAGATGGCCGCTCAACAGCCCCTCACCGCGTCACTCTTGCGCCCCGGACCGCTCTGGGCCGTGCTGGTGGCCGCCGTTCTCACCGCTCAGACCTTCTGGCTCCAGCACGGCAAGGGCGACGAGCTCTTCTACGTGGCGACGGCCATGAAGCTCGAAGCCTCCGGCTGGAGCGGCTACTCCCTGCGCGGCGTGGACGATCGCCGAGTCCAGGGCATCTATCGCGAATTCACCCCCGCGGCCTCCGGAGCCGAGGGAACACTGCTGAGCGCTCTCAAGAAGAGCGGGGCGGTCTACTATGACGCTCCGCTCCTGACACAGCCCCCGCTCTTGAGCCTGCTCATCCAGGGCTCTCATCGACTGCTGGACGGCCGCTCGGCGTACCGCATCCTGCCTTTTCCTCTGCCCTTCCCCCGGGATCTCCGCCCCTCCGAGGCCAATACCGTCCGCTGGCGTGTCGTGCGCACGCAGTTGTACGCGGCGCTGTGGCCCTTCCTTTTCGGACTGCTTTCGGTCGGAGCCGTGTACGCGCTGACCCTGGAGCTGAGCGATGACCGCCGGGCGGCCACTTGGGCGTCCCTGCTGATGGCCGCCGCGCCCGAGCATCTGCTGGCCTCCTCCAAGATCTGGGCCGACACCGCCGTGACGGTCTTGGTGACCCTATCCGTTTGGGCCTGGATCCGCGCTCGAAGATCCGACAGCTCCCCGATGGCCCTGGCGGCCGGAGCGCTGTGCGGTCTTGCGGCCCTGGCCAAGACCACGGGCTACCTCCCTCTCTTGGTCGTCGCGGCGATGTACCTGCGCGGCCTGGTCCTGAGACAGCGCGAACGTTCGCTCGTCCCTTTCGCGGTCGGCACCGCGGTCCTTTCGGCCCCGTGGTATCTGTATGTGGCCGCGGTGTACGGCGACCCTCTGTACGTGAACATCCTCTCCCAGCCCGTACCCGCGGGTGAGTGGTTCGGAGAGCTGGCCTCCCGCCCTCTCGGCTACTATCTCGTCAACCTGCCGTATCAGACACCGCTGATCCTGGCCGCCGCGGCCGCTCCGGTGGCGTTGTGGACGGCTCGCACGCCCGGCGCTCGGTCGTTGCTGGCGGCGTGGGTGCTCCTACCGTTGACGGTGCTCTACGCGACCAAGGAAATGCGCTACCTGCTCCCGCTCTACCCTCCGCTGCTAGCCCTGGCCGGAGCGGGACTGGAGAGGGCACGGAGATATCTGGACGGGATCCGGCCTCCAACGGGATCGCTCGTGACGGCCGCCGCGCTGGCGGCGTCGTTGTTGTGGTCGGCGTCCATCGGCCTGAGCCATGCGGCCGCCGGGTCCGGGCTCATCAAAGCCCCCTTCTGATCCCGGCTCTGGACGCCGGACCTCGCCACGGTTACAATACGCCCCCATGAGCACCGAGACCGCACCGCAACCCCAGCCGGCGATCGAGGAGATCCTTTCCAAGGAGATCCAGGTCAAGCCGCACCAGGTCTGGGCCGCCATCAAGCTCCTCGACGGCGGCGCGACGGTACCGTTCATCGCGCGCTATCGCAAAGAAGCCACCGGCGGGATGTCCGACACGCATCTGCGTCTCCTGGCCGACCGTCTCGAGTACCTGCGTGAGCTCGAAAGCCGCCGCATCGCGATCCTGCAGAGCATCGAGGAGCAGGGTAAGCTCGTACCCGAGCTCAAGGACAAGATCCTCGCGGTCACGTCCAAGAGCGAGCTCGAGGACCTCTATCTGCCCTTCCGCCCGCGCAAGCGCACCAAGGCCCAGGCCGCGCGCGAGATGGGCCTCGAACCTCTGGCCGACCTCCTGCTGTCGGGTCAGGAACCGTCCCCTGAAACGATCACCGAGACCTACGTCCGTCCCGAAAAAGGCGTCTCATCGGTCGCCGAGGCGCTCGGCGGCGCGCGCGAGATCCTCATCGAGCGCTTCGCTGAGGACGCCGCGCTCATCGGCGGCCTGCGCCGCAAGTACACCGAGGAAGGTTGGATCCACTCGCGTCTGATCGAGGGCAAAGGCGAGGCGGGCATCAAGTTCTCGGACTATTTCGATCACAAGGAGCCCATCAAAGGCATCCCCTCTCACCGCACCCTCGCTTTGTTGCGGGGCCGTCAGGAGGAGTTCCTGCGCGTGTCGCTCGAGCCGGGCTCTCCGGAGTCCGACGAGACCTACACCGAGACCACCTATGTCCAGCGCGTGGCCGAACGCTTCGGCATCGTCCGTGAGCGCTCGGGCGCCGGTCCTTGGCTGTGGGAGACCGCCCGGCTGGCCTGGCGGCTCAAGCTCCGTATCCACCTGGAGCTGGACATCCTGATGGAACTGCGCAAACGCTCCGAGGAAGAGGCGATCCGCGTCTTCGCGGAGAACCTCAAGAACCTGCTGCTGGCCTCCCCCGCGGGCGGCCGCCCCACGCTCGGGCTCGACCCGGGCTTCAGGACCGGCGTCAAGATCGCGGCCGTGGACGCCACCGGCAAGCTCATCGCCACGGCGACCGTCTATCCCCACCCGCCGCAGGAGGAGTGGCGTCAGGCCGTGCAGGTGATCGCGACGATGATCCAGCGCTACAAGATCGAGCTGGTGGCCGTCGGCAACGGCACCGCCTCGCGTGAGACGGAAAAACTCGCTCTCGAGGCGATCAAGCTCACCGGCGACGCCAAGGTCCAGAAAGTCGTCGTCTCCGAGGCCGGCGCTTCGGTGTACTCGGCCTCCGAGCTGGCCTCCAACGAACTGCCCCGTATCGACGTGTCTCTCAGAGGCGCGGTCTCCATCGCCCGACGCCTGCAGGACCCCCTGGCCGAGCTCGTCAAGATCGACCCCAAGAGCATCGGGGTGGGCCAATACCAGCATGACGTCAACCAGACGCGGCTGGCCCAGGCCCTGCACAACGTCGTCGAAGATTGCGTCAACGCCGTCGGCGTGGACGTCAACACCGCCTCGCCGTCCCTCCTGTCGTACGTTTCGGGTCTCAACAAGCGGACGGCCGCGAGTCTCGTCGCCCACCGGCACGACAAGGGCGCCTTCAAGGACCGGCAGGAACTGCTCAAGATCGCGGATTTCGGGTCCAAGACGTTCGAGCAGGCCGCGGGCTTCCTGCGCATCCGCGGCGGCGACAACCCCCTCGACGCCTCGGCCGTCCACCCGGAGTCCTACCCGGTCGTCGAGCGCATCCTCTCCAAGACCCAGAAACCCATCTCGGAGCTCATCGGCAACTCCACCGCGCTCAAGAAGCTCGACGCCAAGGAGTTCACCGACGAGCGCTTCGGTCTGCCGACGGTACAGGACATCCTCGCGGAGCTCGAGAAGCCGGGCCGGGACCCGCGTCCGGAGTTCCGCACGGCGACGTTCAAGGAGGATATCAACAAGCTCGAGGACCTCAAGCCGGGCATGGTCCTCGAGGGTTGCGTGACCAACGTCGCCAACTTCGGCGCTTTCGTGGACATCGGGGTCCACCAGGACGGGCTGGTGCACATCTCCGAGCTCACGGACGGGTTCGTGGACGACCCGCACAAGATCATCAAGACCGGGCAGATCGTGAAGGTCCGTGTCGTCGAGGTGGACCTGGCGCGCCGGCGCGTGGCGCTGACCCTGCGCTCCGGCCCCGCCAAGCCGAAAGGCCGCGACAGCGGTCCGTCGCGGCCTTCCTCCGCCCCCAAGACGGGCGGCTTCAACACCCTGCGGATCTAGGCCGTCCGCCTCAAGCCCTTCAGCACCCCCGCAAGCGCCAGCGTCACCCCAAAAACGCACACGACGCTCGCCCCCGTCGGATAGTCCAGGAAGTACGACACGGCCATGCCCGCCAGACTGACGATCGCGGCGATCGTCCATCCGAGGAAGAGTCTCTTGCGAATATCCTCGGTGATGAGCACCGCGGCGGCGGCCGGCACCACGAGATAGGCGAACACCAGGAGCACGCCGGCCACGTGCACGGAACACGTCACGACGATGCCGAACGTCGCGTAGAAGAGAAAATCCCACCCCCTCACGTTGAGCCCCTCACGGAACGCCCCCTGCGGATCGGCGGAGATCCGGAAGAAAGGCCCGCGGAAGATGAAGTGCACGACGCCGACCGCCGAATAGATGGCCAGCATCTTGAGCACCTCGTGCGGCCCGGTCAGCAGGATGTTGCCCACGAGCATCTGACGAATGTGCTCATCGCCCTCGCCGGTCCGGCTGAGCACCATCACCAATGCCGCCGCGGACACCGCGTAGACGATACCGATGAGCGCCTCCTGCGGGATGCGCTGTTTTCTGAAGCGTGTCAGCGCGAACACCGCCGCGCCGCACACCGTGAAGACCAGCGACATCCCGTAGGCCCAGGCGTCATGGCCGTCGTGACCGAACAACAGCGCCAGACCCGCGCCCAGCGCCGCGATCTGAGCCAGGGCCAGGTCCACGAAGATGACCTCGCGCTGGATCACATGCAGGCCCAGATAGGCATGGATCCCCGTAAGGACCAGACAGGCCAGGAACGGCCACAACATGACGCCCAGGAACTCCTGCATCTATTTCAGCGCCTCCGCCAACACCTGAAGGTTACGGTCGAAAAATGCGAAGTAATCCTCGTTCTCCGCGACCTCTCCGACGTTCTGTGCCACCGTGACGACCGGCACTCCGATCCTGCGGCCGAAGCTCTCCGCGATCCCCTTGGGAAAGTACGTCGGCATCACGATCGCCTTGACGGCTCCGGACCGAGCGTACTCTTCCAGCTCCTGCAGATGCCGCGGTGTCGGCGGCACTCCGGGCTTGGGTTCCAGGAAGCGCTCGGCCTTGAGGTCCAGGTAGTCCGCCATGTACTCGAAGTCGTCATGGTACGACAGCACCTCTTTGCCGGAGCAATGCGCGCACAGCACCTGCCATTCGGCGAGCTTGGCATCGAGCTTGGCGAGGAACGCCTGATGGTTGGCGTCGTAGACGGACGCCCCCTCCGGATCGATCTCCTTGAGCTTGGCCAAGATCACTTCGCACATCGGCCGTGCATTGCGCGGATCGAGCGTATAGTGAGGATTGCCGTACAGATGGATATCACCCTCCGCGCGGGACGGTCCCGTCTGCGGGACCTTGAGCAGCTTGACTTGCGTCGAGACATCCACGGAGCGCGCGGCCCCACGGAAGAACTCCGGACGCCCGGCCGCCTCCACCAGAGGATCGGACCACGCCTCCAGGTCCAATCCGGCATTGACGTACAGATCCGCTTTGCGCAGAGCACGCACATCACTGGGTCTGGGCTGGATGTAGTGGACGTTGAACCGCGGCGAGGCCACATGCCTGACCTCGACGCGTTCCTTGCCGATCTGCCGCACCAGGTCCGCCAGCAGCGACTGGGTCGCGACGACCTGGACCTTGTCCGCGGCCCTCGCGGCGGTCGGTACCGCCGCCAAGACCATCAGCACCGCGGCAGCGGCTAATGACCGCCATCCTTTGGGTCTGATCATGATCTCCCCCGTTCTACTGAAGTTTGTGCTTGTGTTCGCCGATGGCGAAGGTGCCTTGGACGAAAACACGGTTGTCGTCGTCACCGCTCTGCAGGTCCAGATGCGAGTACTGTACCCTCCAGCGCGCGTATTCGCTCTGGTAGAAAGTCAGGTACGTGCTGAACCCGCGCTCGGTCTGCTGGGGATTGGCGAAATCCTCACTGGTCTCAATGAGCTGTACGTTGTCATAACGCACACCGGTCGCCCACTGCGGCAGGAACCTCCAGTCCAGGAGCGCGTAGCCGCCCCACAGCGAACGGGCGTCATCAAGGTCCTGGTTGAAGATCTCGCTGGTCGTTTCATCCTCGAGCGGGTAGAACGACTCGCGGCGATTCACATGGTATGCTTCGCTCTGTAGCTTGATATGCCTCTGATCGCCGTAGCGGTGGATCAGCGTGCCGTCCAGTCCGATGACATTGACCTCGAACGACGAGTCGTCATCGCGTGATCCGACCAGATGCGACACACCCAGCTCCAGACCGGTCACGTCATTGAGGTCGACGTAGTTCTTCAAGCGGTTGTAGATCGTCGGATGGCGGCGAGTCTCGCCGAAGAGAGAGCCCTCCTCGCCGTTGCCCCCCTCCAGCACGCCGAAGGTCCACTCATGGGTCATGTCCCACGGCAGTTCGATCGGACGGGTCAGGTCCACGCCGGTCTTGTTGTACCCGTGATGGCCGAAGTACTTCTCGAGCACCAGCGGCAGGTCGACCGTATCGAGGGAGTCGCGGTGCACCGGCAGGACCTTGCCGATCTTCGGCAGGAAGCGCCCGATGCGTGCCGTGAAGTCCAGCGGCAGATCGAAGCGTGTCGCGTACGCTTCCTCGAGGCTCATCTCCTCGAAATCCGCGATACCCAGCGTCACGTCCAAGCGGATGTACGGGTCTACGGCGCTGCCGAACACGATCTCCACCTCGCGGGCGCTGATGCGATCGGCGCCCTCCTCATCGGACTTCGGACTGTCCGACTGCATGACGATGTCGGCCACGACGCCGATATCGGGATTCCAGCGGCCGGTCGCTACGCCTGAGGGGCGTCCTCCCGTAACAGGCAGCCACGACGCGGGTCCGGATACCGGCCCCGAAGAACGCAGGCTCTGCAGCTCTTTCTGCTGTGCATCCACGGTCAGCTTGAGGTCCTTCACGAGCACGGACAGCTCCTGCACTTGAGTGCGCAGGGCTTCCATTTCATTGGCCCAGGCTTCTTTGGGCGCGGGCAGTCCGGCGCCGCAAGCCAGGCACCAGACCATCGATACGATCAGGGTCTTCTTCATCCTATCCTCCGTTAGAGTATGGTGGCAAAAGGTCTAGAAGTGCGGCGTCGCCGCAGGAGGACCGCGCAGGCTGTTGCGGAGAGAATGCGCGCGGTACGAAGGAGTGTCGCTGGGCGTACCGACGGCCCAAAGGAAGACCGGGGTTTCGGGTGCGGCCGATTCGATCGAGACGGCCGCCTGCGTAGCGGATGCGGCCTGATGGAGGACGCACGAAGAGGCGTGCCCGCTATCGGCCGCGTCATGGAAGTGCGGTAGGAGCCCCACGCCGGAGACGACCAGACATACCAGCGATAGGGCGATCGGCAGGACCGGAGAGATGATCCGACGTGAGGGCCTCACGCCGCGCACTCCGCACACTGCCCGTAGAATTTGAAATCATGGTGCGCGATCCTGAAGCGCGTGCGGCGCACGAGCTTCTTGCGGAGCTGTTCGGCAAAACATTCCTCGAAGTCCTCGACGGAGCCGCAGTCGGTGCAGATCAGGTGGTGATGATGTTCGCGGTGGGCGTCGCTCAGCTCGTACCGCTCTCCGTCGACCGTCACATCGACGGCAACGAGCACGCCGAGTTTTTGCAACGTCCTCACGGTGCGGTAAGCGGAGACCAGGTCCGACCCGCCGCCGGAGAGCCGATGTGCCTCACGCACTGTCAGCGGCCGGGCATGCGAGAAGAACGCCGCAAGAAGACTTGCGCGCGAGGATGTCCAGCGCCCGCCGGCATCCAAGAGTTTCCGACGGATGTCCTCCATGGCCGGACCGCTGTGCTGCGTTGCGTGTTCGTGGGCGGGTTTCATAATGCAATTGAATTGCATTATAGACGGCCGGAGGGACCCCGTCAAGACGGCTTCGCTCGAGACCCGACGGCGGACCTCACTCCGCGGAGGTCAGCTCCGAGACCCTGAAATAATGCGCCAGGATCTCCTCGGCGCTCTGGCCGGCCAGCGCGCGGCCTGCCGCTCCGGACTGGCACATCCCGACACCGTGCCCCCAACCGCCGCCGAAGAAGATGTGCTCCACCGGTGCTCCCGAGGCATCGAAGCGGGTCTCGACCTTGAACAGCGAGCTGCGCAGATCGCCCAGCGCCCGGCGGATGACGAGCTCCTTTTGGATCTCCACGGCCCCCTCCGTCCCGACGATGCGCACGTGAGAGATATGCCCGGAGCACTTGCGCTCGACGACCTCGATGTGACGTACGCTACCGACGTGCCCGATACGCGCGGCCATCTGGTCCATCTCCTCCGCCGAGTACACGCGGACCCAGCGGAAGCGGCTCGGCTGCGCCTGGATGGGCGCCCCGCAGTGGATACCCTCGGGTGGTGACTTGATCCATCGCTCAAGGTCCATCGGGGAGAGCGGGAAGATCCAGGGGGCCGCTCCGTCGGGGGACCCGCGCAGGTACGGCACATCCTCTCCGGCTCCATAGATATTATCCTGCGTGTGTCCTCCGCAAGAGCTGGAGTACACCGCGTCGATCGGTCGCCCCTCGTGCAAAAGCACGCGCCCAGCGGTCTCATCGACGAGCTGGCAGACCTTGCGCGTCTCGCGGCTGGTCCCCGAGTAGACCTGACAGTGCGTCTCGGCGCATAGGTCGTATCCGTCCATCGCGTGACGCGCGATCTTCCTCAATGCCTCGGAGCGCGCGGCGATGGCCTGGGCCTTGAGCGCCTCCTCGGGCCACAATGCCGACATCTCCGACGGGACGACGCCGTACAGGTAGGATTCGAGATCGATACGGTTGATGACGGTGACGCCCGTCCCCGCCGAGGCCAGAAGCTCCAGATCGCCGCGGTACGAGCGGTCCTCGCGCTTGGCCCAGAAGTCCCCCCGGCCGGCCTCGACGTCGTAGAGCGTGAACACGCCTCCCGGTGCGACCGATTCCAGCCGCGCCGGGGCCAACACCCAATCCTGGCTCCGTGCCTGGCCGGAGACGGCCTCGATGAGCAATCTCCCCTCTCCGGCGGCGCTGATACGATAACGCGTGCCGGCGCGGCGCAAAGGCCCGTCCGACCGCCCGTGACGGACGATCCTGAAATCCGAGCTGAAGGAGAACTCCGCGGAGCGCACGTCCGTCCCCAGGCCGATACGGATGATCTTGGAGGTCTTGGGATGGGCGGGCTGATGCATGACGCGCGGTGCGGCGGCCGGCTCGGCGGCCCGGCGCGGGAGCTTGCGCCGCAACAGCGACAACCTTGCCCGCATGCTCTTATCGTCGGGGTAGAGCTTGAGGGCTCTCTCGTAGGCGACGACGGCTTTGGCCGTGTGTCCGGCCTGATCGTGCAGCTGGGCGACGATCCGGCGGGTCGAGCGGAGACTGGGATCGATGCGCAGGGCCTCCGTGTAGTGCCTCAAAGCCCGGTCGATCTCACCGTGTCGCCGGAAACTCTCGGCCATCTCCAGATGAGCCAGCGTATCGTTGGGATCGGCGTCCAAAGAGCGCTTGAGCCACTTGCGGGCCTCGCGCTCCTTGTCCTGGCGTCTGAGCGTCAACGCCAGCGTGCGCATCGCGTGCGCGTCGGAGGGATCGCGGGCCAAGATCCCGCGCGCGACATGAGCCGACTCACGGTGCTGTCCGTTGAGATAATGCACCCAAGCCAAGAGGCGTGAGACCTCGGACAGCTCGGGCTCCTCCTCCAAGAGCCCGCCAAGCGTATCGATGGCCTCGTCGTAGCGTCCGGCGTCCTTGTGCGCGACGGCGCGGTTGAACTCCGAGCGGATCCTGCGGTCGCGGAAAAGCTCCGCGCTCTCCGCCAGATAGGCCGGAAGATCGGCCTCGGTCATCGCGCTCGTCATCTTGAGCGGTGTTGCCCCGGGCTCGGCCAGGACGACGGAGCCATATGGTTGCGATAAGGCCAGGATGAGCAGAAGTGCCGACGTCTTGCGGGGGATCGTCAAGCGGATGGTCGCATACTCCATACGGACATCACAGGCGGCGGCCCGACCGCCCTTGGCCTCCGGCAGCGGCCGCGCCGCTCCGGACCCTTGGAGATTCGACTGATATGGCGATTATACTCCCGTCCGCGACGCTCCGGTCAAGAGCTTTTGACTTTCCAACGTGCACAGGGGGTCATCCGCTTAAAAGAGTCCCCGGGGATCGGGGTTCGGGGTTCATCAGGACAGAACGGCGGACGTGGTGGTCCGGACGCTAGAACTGCACCACGATCTCGGTATAGAACAGATCGTTGTCGCTCTCGGCCATGAAGTTGTTCTTGACCACATCGCCGCCGAAGAAGTGCGCGTAGTAGACCGTGACGGTCGTTGAAGCGCGCAGCTGGTATGTGGCGCTGAGGTCGAGCTGAGTGCCGAGCTCCTGACTTCCACCGGAGCTTCGAGCCGCGTATCCAGCCAAATTGCCGTCTGTAATCTCACCAGCGCCCAGATACCAGCGGTCCGCACCGTCCTGCAGATCGATCCGGTGCACCTCGGTCTTGAGGATCCATGCTTCGGACGGCTTCAGGATCAGCGACACGAACACATCCTCGGTGTTCATGAGATTGTACATGATCGACGAGGAGTACAGACGGGTCGTCGGCAGCATCTGATAGAACGTCCCATGCTCCGCGTCGAACCCATCATCATCGCCTGAACCGACGTTGTATCCGACGCGCAACCACGGCTTCCAAGGCACAGCTGTCCACTGGTGTCCGGCTTCGAGCGCCAGCGACCAAGCCTCATGATCCAGCTCGAGCCAGTCACCCTCTTGGTAGGCGCCCCATACCAGATAGTCCACGACACCGATCCGCCAAGTCTGAGCGCCCGCCAAGTGCGCACCCCAAGAACCGATCTCGATGTCATGCGCCGTACCCGCGTGGACCAGGCGGCCGGCGTTATCCCGCCGGAGGATCGTTGCGCTCATCTGCCGCGAGTCGGCATAGTCGTAGTAAAAGAACTGTATTTCCGTCCCCGGCAGGAGAGTGCCAGCTTTGACCGTCGCCTCCAGCGTCAGCAGGTCTATGTCATAGAGCGTCCGTCCGGCGTTCTCGTCATAGCCGCCCTGCGTCGGGTTGGTCGCCGACAAGTGCAGATGCGCATTCTCGTGATCCCACGCGGCATATCCTCCATCAAAAGAGCGCTGGTACTCGGACCAGCCGAATCCCCCGATGAGTCGATCACCGACACGGTTGGACTTGAGCCACTGGATCTTCTTGATCGAGGGTGATGCATTGGCCCCCTCCGCCGCTCCGCGCCCTGTGCCCGCGGTGTAGTTGTTGCCGCTAGAGAGGTTCATGCGCCCGCCTCCGGCGGTCAAACCCGCGCCGGTCAGCTCCTTGAGTTGGAATTCGGCGTACTTGAGGTAAGTACCGTGAGTCTCATTGTCCCCCGTGCCGTTGGCGAAATAAAGCGTCCCAGTGCCCGCCCCTGCGCTGGTGCCCGTAGGCAGCAGCCAAGTCTGGCCGTATTGCCAAGCCGTGTGGGCCTTGAGCCAAGCGTTTTCCAAGCGCGTGCCCAGACGCAGTTGCTGCGCGAAGTGATCGTAGGCATTGTCGAACGGCGCTGATCCGAAATGGTCCCATAAGTACCAACGCGTGCGGCTCATGCCGTAAAAACCCATCTTTCCCGCCGAGCCGGGCAGCGCGATCACCACATCCTTGGGAAGTGTGGGTGATCCACTGGCGTTCTTGGCTTGGATCATGCGCTCCGCATCTTGACCGGCGAGCGCCGGCAAAGCCAGCAACAGACACAGAGCAACGATGACCCCGACCGACCGGCTCCCCATACTTGCTCCTCTGTTGGTTGTTTGTTGCATCTTACCAGAACAGCCCCGGGCCCTTGGTGACCTCCATCACTGACCGTCAGGTTGCACAATCGACCCATCCGGCCCTCTCCGGATCGGCGATGAGCCGGATCCGGGTCGCCGAAGGTCATCGGCGCTCTTGAGGAGGCGTAACACGCAGCCGCGCTCGAGCGGCGCGCAGTCGTTGCGGCGCAGCTTACAAGTACCATCAACGTGCAGGTGGGGACAGGTCCAGGTCATCGGGGGCGTTGATGTTGGCCAGGCGTCTTGCGGCATCTCTCGGTTCCAACCGGATGACACGCGCAAGAGAACGGATATAGGAATGCATCGAGGGTCCCGAGGACAGATGATCGGGATCGATACGCCTCAGAGGCTCGGACGCGTACAGACCCGGGAACGGCTGCTCCGCACCCTTTGTAGCGGCCGAGTAAAGCACAGCATCCACACCGGGGACGAAAGCGCCCAGAAGCCCCCTCAGATCCTCCGCGTTCAAGTACGGCATGTCGCAGGTCAGGGCAAGTAAGGCGTCGTTCGGATACTCCTGATGGGCTCGATGAAGCCCGGCCAGCGGGCCGCAGTGGGCTTGCCGGTCATGGATCGTCGTGCAACCCAAGCCCTCATAGGTCCACCCGGGTCGGCTGACGACGACAGGATCGAGACCGCAGCGAGCCAGCAGTCCGACCGCATGGGCGATCAGAGTACTGCCCCGTGCGATCGCTAGTGCCTTGTCGGTACCGAACCTCGAGCTGCGGCCGCCGGCCAGCACCACGCCCCGGGCCACCCGCGGCCCGCTCATCGCTTAATGCGCCCCGCAGCAGGTCTGAAAACGCTCTTGCGGGATCTCTTCCATGGCCAAGAACAGCCGGGCCGACTCCTCCGCCCCGGATTGCGCCCCGATGGCAGGATACAGGATGTTCTCCTCTTTGTCGTTATGGGGCATCAACACCGCCTTCAGCTGGTCCAGCTCGGCGTCTGTCGAAGGATCGGCGCGGCGCACCTTGTCGTGGATGCGATCGAGCCACTCAGCGATCGACCGGTGCTCGTGGCGCATGACATGGGTCGGCCCTTGCACGATCCCCGTGCGCTGCTCGAAATGCGGGAAAAGCACTTCCTCCTCCCAGACGATATGCCTTCGCAGGCCTTTGATGAACTCACGGAAATAAGGCTTCGCCGCGGCGTGGTCCTTGCTCTTCAATGCGCGGTAGCGCTCCAACAGCGCGTCCAATCGATCGTGATCGGCCTCAAAATACGCGGTCAGCGGATCTTTGTTCGGCATGTGCTGTGTCCCCTCCCTTTGTGTGGTGTTGATGTTGGCAGACGACCCAAGCCTGGCTCTCGTCCGCGTAGACCTCTTTTTTCCATATCGGGGCTTCGGATTTGACCCGGTCGATAGCCGACCGGCAGGCGTCAAAGGCCTCGGCCCGATGTCCCGCATGAGCGACCACCGCAACAGCCGCTTCGCCCACCTCCAGCCAGCCGACACGATGCACGATCTTCAAGGACCGGGCACCGGTCTCGTCCGCAACGTTCATCTCGATGCGGCGGATGACCTTCTCGGCCATCGATCGATAGCATTCGTAGTACAGTCTAAGGACCGGACGGCCTTCGTTATGGTCCCGCACTCTTCCAACGAAGATCGCCGTACCGCCGCAGTCGGGCGGCGCAGCGGCGGCGACCAGTGCTTCCAATGGTATCGGTCCGTCGATGATCACATCATCCTCCCGCCATAGGCGTCAATAGCGCCAGTACATCATTCTCCCGCAGAGAAGCGGCGCTGTCGCTGTAGTGCTCGTTGACCGCATAGCGCAACGGCAGCTCGCGGCAAGCTGAGAGCTCGGCTCGACCAAGGGCCTCCTGCACGGCCTCGGCGACCGTCGCGCCGTCGGGCAGATCCAGCTCCAGCGTGCCGCCACCCCAGGCCTCACGCAGTTGCGCAAAAAGCAGGACCGTGACCTTCATCCGTCGCCTTCGGTCAGTCGCTGAAAGACGACCGGGCTGCCGGCGCGGAGCGGTTTCTGGCCGGGATCGATCACGACAAAACCTTCCATCCTTCGCATCGAAGAGAGCATATGAGAGCCCTGCTTCCTCAGTACCCGGCACCACGATCGCGCAGAACGGCGGATCAGGCATGCCCTCAAGATCAAGGTCTTGTCCGGGTCCGGGCGCAACGCATGTTCCAGAGGCAGTTTCTGCTCGGCTAGACCTGTACGCCGATGTCCCATGAGCTTACGCAAACACGGATACACGTACTGGTAATAACACGCGTGCGCACTGGCCGGATTTCCCGGCAGACCGAAGACCAACTTGCGGCCTTTCCATCCGAAATAGACCGGCTTGCCGGGCTTCTGTTTCACCCGCCAAAAGTCGCATTTGACTCCGCAGGACTTCAAGACCCGCTTGACCGGATCGTGATCGCCGACCGAGACGCCGCCGGTCAACACCACCACGTCGCAACACCGAAGCGCGCGACGGACCTCCTGATCCAGACGCTCCGGATCGTCCTTGACCGAGGAAACGTTCGGATCCAGGATTCCCGAGCTTCGGAGTGCGGCGATCAGCATCGGCGTGTTGGAATCATAGATACGGCCACTGGGAAGCGGTCCCAAGCCCGGGTCCGCCAGCTCATCTCCCGTCACGATGAGCCCGACCCTCGGCTGCGCATGGACCGGTACACGCTGCAGACCGACACAAGCCAAGAACCCGACCAACCCCGGCGTGATGACGGCACCGCGCACGCCCAGTTTGCTGCCGCGCCTCAACTCCTCGGCTCGCCTGCGGATGTTACGACCCCGGGTCACTGGACACATCACGCGGACTCGGCCATCCCGTACGATCACCTTCTCTTTTTCGATCACCGCATCGGCGCCCTCGGGGACCGCCGCTCCGGTCATGATCGCGTACGCGCTCATCGGAGCCAGGACCCTCCGACGCCTGTCACCGGCTCGGATCGACCCTGCAATGCGCAGTTCCAGAGGCCGTTCCGGACCTGCACCGGCTGCGCATCGCGAGTCGAGAGCATAGCCGTCCATCGCCGAGTTGTCGAAACACGGCCAATCCGTGCCGGCCCGAAGTTCGCCTGCGATCACTGCGCCCAATCGATCGGAGGGCTTGACTTGTCGAGGCGCCATCGAACGACAGCGTCGCAGTACGCGCCGGCGAGCCTGTCGATAGGTGATCATAGGACCCTCCACAACGTTCGAGCGGCGACTGTCAGCATCAGCACCGCCAGCAATCGAGCGATCTGGATCCGTCGAGCAGGACCTGCGCCCGTGCGCGAACCGAACCACCCGCCCAAACCGACCGCGACCGCCAATGACGCATAGACGACGGGCGAGGCGCCCATCGGACGAGCGACATAGCCCGCCAACCCAGCAAGGGAATTGACCACGATGAAGAGCGCCGCCGAACATCCCGCAACCTTCGGATCAGCCCAGCGCAACAGGATCAGCAAGGGACTCAGGAAGATCCCGCCGCCGATCCCGATCAGTCCCGACACATAACCGATGATCGCGCCGGCGGGCATGCCTAAAACCCACACCCTGACGCGGGAATGCGCGGTCATCGTGCGTGATCCATGACCCGATAAGAAGATCCGGCTGGCCGCGACCGCCAGGGATATACCCAACAGCAGCGAGAAGATCCTATCCGAGATCGGCGTCCGAGCGCCCCAGTATGCGCAAGGGACCGAAAGGACCATGAAGGGCAGCACCAGCGATGGCCGCAAGTGACGCTCGTGGATGAACGCTCCGGCGGCGATACCCGCGACGAGCAAGTTGCACATCAAAGCGATGGGAGCGATCTGGTCCCGCGGCAAGCCTGAGAACGCCAACACGGCCAGATACGCTGACGCGCCGCCGAAACCCACCATCGAATACACTGCGGCCGCACAGAAGAACAGCAGACACAAGATCACGAGCGTCTGAGTCTCCATCAATGGCCTCCTCCGGCCATCATCTTGTACGCGTGTAGCACCGCCGGGAACACCGCATCCAAGGACTCCTCCGTGCCTCGCAAGGAGCCGGGTAGGTTAAGGATGATACAGCTTCCCGACAGTCCCGCCAGCCCCCGGGACAACATCGAGTATGGGGTCCGCCGCTGACCATGAGCCCGAGCGGCCTCCATGATCCCGGGCACCTCCCGGTCGATGACCCGACGGGTCGCCTCGACGGTGACATCGCGCGGTCCCAGCCCTGTGCCCCCGGTCGTGACGATGAGCCGGTGACCCGACGACACCAGGCCCTTCAGCTCGAGCTCGATCCGATCGGTCTCATCGGGCAGGATCCTATAGGTCGGCTCCGCCAGCCCGTGCTCTACCAGCCGGTCTCGGATGATCCGACCCGACCGGTCCGACCGGACACCCTTGGCCGTGCTGTCCGAACAGACGACCACGGCCGCGCGCAAGTCTCTCGGGAACTTCTCAATGTAAGAGCTGCGACCACCAGTCTTCTCGACCAGGCGTATGGAGGAGATCACCATGTTCTTATCGACCGGCTTGAGCATGTCGTAGATCGTGAGCGTGCTCACCGAAGCCGATGTCAACGCCTCCATCTCGACACCCGTCTTGGCGATGGTGCTGACCGTAACGCGCACCGTGATGGTGCGCTCGCCCACCTCATAGTCGACCTGGGCGTGGTCGATGGGCACAGGATGACAGTACGGGATGAGCTCGGAGGTCTTCTTGACCGCCTGCACGCCGGCCACACGCGCGACGATCAAGACATCCTTCTTGGGCAGATCGTTGTCGAGGAGCCGGCGAATAGCTTCGGGTGAGGCTTCCAGCGTGCCCACGGCGACCGCCGTCCTCAGCGTCTCGACTTTGTTCGACACGGACTTCATCATCAGCCTCCGATCTTCTTCATGACGGCGCTTACGATGTGGGACTCGCTCGCCCCGGACCGATCGAACGGCCGTTCACGATACAGATTGCCGGCTGGTTTGAGTCGCACGGCAAGTCTCAGTGCGTCAGCGATACCAGCGTCCCCGGCCCCGTGACGCAGAGCCTCGCCCAGCGGCACCTCGACATCCGAGAACAAGCATGGACGCACTTGCCCCTCGGAGGTCACTCGCACCCTTGAGCAGGAGTCGCAAAAAGACTCCGTGAGAGATCCGATGAAACCGATCCGCCCGAGCCCTCCTCCGACACGGCAGGACTCGGCCACCTCCGCGCCCCGCGGTCCATCAGCGACCAACTCGACATGTTCTTTGACGATGCGCCGGATGATGTCGATCGGGATCACCAACTCCGGACGCCACGAGCTGCCGCATAGCGGCATGAATTCCAGGAAACGAACTTCCACGGGATACTCTCGCGCGATCCGAGTAAAACCCAGCACCTCGTCATAACTTAGGCCTCTGACCGCGACTACGTTGAGCTTGACAGGAAAACCCATCGATACAGCATCCTCGAAGGCGCCTCTGACCTGTGGATAGGCGTCGACGCCGCAGAGATCCTGGAAGCGCTGGCGATCCAACGCGTCCAGACTGATGTTGATCCGGTCCAATCCCGCCTGCCGGAGGGGTGCCAGAAGCGGAGCCAGTCTGCTGCCGTTGGTGGTGATCGAGAGATCCTCGATCCGAGCCGATCGCTTGATACCCGCCACGATCTCAAGGAGGTCCGGACGGAGCAGTGGCTCCCCTCCGGTCAGGCGGACCCTGCGGATCCCCATCCCTGAAGCGACGCGGACCAGCCGCACGACCTCATTGGCGCTCATCATCGAGCCCGGTAAGCTGGGAGCGACCCCCTCGGGCGGTACGCAGTACGTACAACGAAAATTACACGTGTCGGTCAGGGACACCCTGAGGTAGTCGACCACCCTGCCGTACGTGTCGGTCAGCCTGTCCATCCCGCCTCCTCACAAGAAAACCGGCTCCGTATGGACGGAGCCGGCAGGCGGACCCGTCCCCTCAGGAAGGTTCCGTTCAGCCGCTCCTTTCCAAACCCCCGGAGGCATCCGGAAGCCCGCCTTTTTCGGCGGTTACGAGGAGGGCGGCGGGTTTCCCCGCTCGCCCCGGATCGGTCCAACGACCTTATCATTTCTACGACTTAGGTCGATGGACTCGGAGCTCTACATTATCTTAACACCCTTCGATACACACGGGTCAACAGCGGATACCCGAACCCTTGCGATCGTAGTAGTACCAATTCAACGCCAAACAGACCACATAATACGCGGTAAAGCCGTACAACGCCCTCTCAGGATAGCCGGTCTTGATCTGCTGACCGAAGATGATCGGGATCATGAAAGCACCATAAGCAGCTATGGCGGAGGTCCACCCAAGCACCGGGCCTGCTTGGTCCTTGGGGAAGATGTACGGAATGCTCCTGAACGTCGATCCGTTACCGACACCCGTCGCCACGAATAGCACCATGAAAAGCGCGAAGAACGGCGTCCAATAGACCTCGGGCGTTGCGGCAGCGCGGGCCTGAGAGATGAAATATGCCACTCCAAGCGCGGCCAGCACCTGCGTGATCGTACTCCAGGCCGTGACCCTCGAGCCGCTTCCCACGCGGTCCGAGACCCAGCCTCCCAACGGTCTGATCGCAGCGCCCACCAGTGGACCCAGGAAAGCCCATCTCATCGGGTCGGGTGCGTTCGGATTGACACTGCCATCCGGAAGATAACCAAAAACATCCTGGATGAGTTTGGGGAAGGACGCGGAGTATCCGATAAAAGAGCCGAAGGTCATCACGTACAACACGGTCATCACCCAATTGTGCTTTTTCGTGAAGATCGCGAATTGTTTGGATAAGCTGGCGCGGATCCGACCCGGCGACAGATACTTCATGATCAAGAGGGTCAGGACGATGGTCAGGGGTAGGACGATCCACATATTGATCTTGAGAGCGGTCAGAAGGTACGCGCCGATGGAGGCGGCGGCCAGCCCCTCGGCGATCAACAGCAGGATCGCTGGCCATGCCCCCTTTCGCGTCTCCGGATCGGACGACGTGACGGCCAGATTGTTCATGCCCCAAGCCGCGGCGGCGGCCGACGCGATCAGAAAAGGCACCCAGACCCAACCGGCGTTCTGGATGTACACCAAGGTCCCTGCCGGTTTGGACCCGTCCGCCTCCACCAAAGGCAGTCCGGCTCCCGCAGCCGCTCCGAATGCGGCCACCGAGATGACCGCCGGGATGAGGCCTTGCATGACACTGACACCGAGGTTGCCCAAACCCGCGTTGAGTCCGAGCGCCAGTCCCTGCATGCGCTTCGGAAAAAATCCGGAGATATTGGACATCGATGAGGCGAAGTTCCCGCCCCCGAACCCTGAGAGGACAGCCAGCACGGCGAAGATGGCGTAGGGCGTATGGATATCTCGCAAAGCCAAACCGGAACCGATAGCCGGTATCAACAGTAGCGCCGTCGAGAGCGCTACAACATTGCGTCCGCCGCCGATAGCGACAACGAACGAGTGAGGTATGCGCAGCGTCGCCCCCGATAGTCCGGCGATGGCGGGCAGCGTCCACAGAAGCTCGTTGCACCGCTTGAGGTCCTCGGCACTCTCATGGGGTAACCCGAGCGTGAACCCGAGCTTCTTCATCTGCACGATGATCATGCCCCACATGATCCAGACCGCGAAAGCCTGCAGGAGAGCGGGTATCGAGATCCACAGGTTACGGAAAGCCGTGCGTCGCCCGGAGACCTTCCAGAACTCAGGGTCTTCTACATTCCACTCGTTCAGTTCGGGTCCACGCATGAGCCGCCTCCGGTCTCAGTGTTCGATCTGACGCGTTGATTCGGGGTGTCTGTGGCGCATCAACCCCGAGACGACCCTATGCAACCACCACAGACAGACGGCCGAGAGGACCGACATGAGCATCCAACAACTGGTCCACAACCCGCTTCCTTGCAACAGATATCCGAAGAGGATCGGGCACACGAACCCACCCAACCCCCCGAGCACGCCGACCATCCCCCCGACGACACCGACCTGCTCGGGAAAGTAGTCGGGGATATACCTATAGACGGCCGCCTTGCCGATACCCCAGACGACGCCCAAAATCAGCACTAGGACAGTAAATACCCACACGTTGGCTCGGAAATAGATGCGCGTCTGGCCTTTGGCCAAGAGCTCCCGACGCTGCACGGATCGTCCCACGGTGACGACGGACTCTTGCCAAACCTCTTTGACCGGCCAGATGAGCGTATCATCATCAAGATGGCGGGCTGCCGGTCGGACGCGTAGCGGGTAGACCTTATCTCCGACCACAACAGCCTCCGCGCGGACCTCGGTAACCACACCCGGACGTGTCGCCACGACCCCTTGACCCGGAGAATAGATCTCCATTTTCGGGACGATCAAGAGCACGCTGATGACCGTCGACAGTCCCAGTACTCCGTACATGACCTTCCGTGCGCCCCAGTGGTCCGACATCCATCCTCCCAGCGCTCGGATCACACCCGAAGGCAGACTGAAACAGGAGGTCAGCAGCCCTGCCGTGACTAGCGGCAGGTAGTACACATTGACGTAATAGGGCACCAACCACTGCGAGAACGCGACAAAACACCCGAAGACCAGAAAATAGTAGAGTCCGAACCTCCACACCCTTACGTTCTTGAGCGGTGTCAACATCCGGGCCCAGCCCGACCCGCTCGAGGCCGGTTTCTTGTTCTGCGCGCACAGCAAGAAAAGCAGGCCCATGATCACCAGGACCGCCGCGTAGATCTTGGGCAGTGTCCTCCACCCCTCCGGATCGGCGCCTCCGAGCGTCAACCGATCCAGCAACTTCGGCGCCACGAGCGTCGTGACCGCGGCGCCGGCGTTCCCCGCCCCGAATATACCGAGCGCCGTCCCTTGACGGTCCTTCGGATACCAGACCGATGTGAAGGCGATCCCGATCGAGAAACTAACGCCCGTGAGTCCGAAACCGAAGCTGTAGAGTGCGAATTCCAGGAATCCGTTCGCCGTCGACAACAGATACATGGGCACAGCACAAAGTAGCAGGAGTCCTGCGAAAACCGGCTTACCTCCATACCTGTCGGTCAACATGCCCGCGGGTAGACGCAGTAGAGAGCCCGTCAGCACGGGGATACCCATCAACCATCCGATCTTCACGGGATCCCAGTCGAAGATCTGGTGCGTGGACAGGAAAGTCACGAGCACCCCATTGAGCATCCACGCCGCGAAGCAAACCGTGAAGGCCAGTGTGTTGAGGGCCAGCACCTGGTGCGAGGTGGCGGTCGCCTTTTCTTGCAATCTACTTCTCCTTCCCGGTCTGCGTGGACAACCAGAGGATCGCGTTGTGCAGGCCGTAGAGCCCCAAAGCGGTCGCCAATACCATCATCGCGATGTGGAATCCATGTCGGCCGAGGTTGTTGCGGAAGAGTTTCAGCGGCTGCCCGTCGAGCGAGTTAAGAGGATGCGTCCCGTCCAAGTACTCCTGACCGTCCGGGATCCCGTCACCATCCAGATCGGAGCCCGCAGGCAGCGACTCGGCCAGGGACTCCGGACGCTGTCTGAGCTCTTGTATGCGGTCACGTCCCAATTCGTCCAGCATCAAGTTGCCGAAACCGTTCAGGATCGGGCTCTTCAGCCCGGACCCCGGAGCCGTCGCTTGACGCGCCAGACCCAGGGTATCAAGCTCCTCTTGGGTCAGCGAGCCGATCTGCCCGGCCCTCAGGCCCTCAGGGCCGTCCGAGTGCGTGTGGCACAGGGCGCAGTTGATCGAGCGGCCGGACCGCTCCTTCGAGTATCTTTGGAACTCCGGATAGGCCTGAGCTACACCCGCCGCACTCA
Source organism: Candidatus Omnitrophota bacterium (assembly GCA_022072175.1). GTDB lineage: Bacteria > Omnitrophota > Gorgyraeia > 2-02-FULL-51-18 > 2-02-FULL-51-18 > JAJVIE01. The sequence goes on from JAJVIE010000003.1 coordinate 1,207,638, forward strand.
GGCACAGTACAGCGGTCGCCCACAACGCTCGTTTCACGCCCCACCCCCCTTGAACATCTCGTAGATGTCGTGCCCGAAGATCGTGATCACGATGAGGTAGGCGGACACCAGCGTCGCGATGATACCCAACACTTTTCGGCTGGTGTTCTTGAAGATCCAGGGCGTCATGAAAAGCGCCGCGCCACCGAGCGTCTGACCGAGCATCACGACCCAGAACGGCAGCAGTTCCAGCGGATAGTAGATGAAATAGAAGTACCACTCGGGCTTGATGCCGTCCGGCGTCGACCCGAGCGAGTCGTAAGGCTCGAAGAGCGGATAAGGGTAGAACGATTCGAACGGCAGGCAGTAGGCCAACACAAAAACGACCAGGAAGGCCACACCCCACAGCCAAAAATCCTTGAGCATGAAGATCGGGAAGAATTTCTCGGAGCGGCGGGCGGGTGTGTCCGTGCCCTGGCTCATGCCGTGGAGCTGCACGCACAAAAGGTGCAGCCCCAGGACGCCGAAGAAGAGCAGCGGCAGGATCACCACATGGAGCGCGTAAAAGCGGCTCAACGTCGCCTGGCCGACAGACGCCTCGCCCTGGATGATCTCCTTCACATAGGTCGGCAGTCCCGACAGCGCTCCGGGCAGATACCTCCCGGCCTCCTCGATGGACTGGAGCACCACCTTGGTCGCGTTGACCGCGATCTGGTGCCAGGGCAGCAGGTATCCGGTGAAACCAAAAGCGAAGGTCAGCGCCAACAGCATCGAGCCGGTCAACCAGGTCACCTCGCGAGGGCGGGCGAAAGCCTTCATCGCGAACGTCGTAAGCGCGTGCACCATCAGGCACAGGATCATACAGGAGGAGGACCACGTGTGCAGGTTGCGCACCAGAAAGCCCGAGTTCACGTAATAGGTGATATATTCGACGGACGCGTGCGCGTCGCTGACGGTCGGTTGATAGTAGAAGAGCAGGAAGACGCCCGTGACCAGTTGGATCAGGAAGAACAGCAGCGCCAACCCACCCATGTAGTAGGCCCAGCTCATCCGGTGGACCGGCACCACTTTCTTGGTGACCAGGGACTCGAAGCTCATTTTTTGGACAGGCAGTCTCTCCGAGAGATAATCCAGTCCGCGTCTTAGCCAGTCCGGCCTCATCGTACTCGCCTCAACTGTTTCATGCGTACCTCTTGAGGATGTACAGCAAGCTCGTTGCCAGCTGCCCGGGTTCAGCCGATCCCTCCCGGCCACCCGACGGATCCTGCACCAAAAGCACCTTACCGTTGCCGTCCTTGAGCGCCCAGCCCAAACGCGGCAGTGCCTCCTTGGCCGGGGCGCCCAAATTGGGCTGTCCGGTCTTGATGTCGAAATAGGACACATGGCACGGGCAGAGGATGCGGCCTTGGGCGTCGACATCCTGCCCGACCGTGCAGCCCAGATGAGTACACTTGGCCGAGATCACGATCGGCAAGCCCTCGGCGTCCTTGAAAGCCAGCGCAGGACGCATCTGGTAGTCGATGAAATACTTGCCTCGCGTCGTCGACAGCTCGGCCATCGGGGCCACGAGGATCGCGTCCCGGCTCATGCGCTCAAGTTCCAGTTCCCTTTCCTCGGCCGTCTGTTTGAGGCGCCGAAGCTTCGCCGACAACAGATGCGCCTGCTCGTCCTCCGTGAGGTCCTGCTTGAGGAAGTACTTGAAGAACTTGTCCAATGTGCCCATCGACAGCAGTGCGACGCCTGCTCCGGCGCTCAGAGCGGCCCTCAAGAACAGTCTCCGTTCGTTGTCCGTCGCGGCGCGCTCTTCGAACCGCACGGACGCCCTGGACGATGTCCAGACGACCCTCTGCGGAGCGCGCGTGATATACCTGAGCGGCAGGGAGAGCACATGCACCAGACGCGTGAACGGGAACATCGCTAGGAGCACCCACGCCGACGCGATATGCAGCTTGACGAAAGGCGGCATGTCGGTGAGCACGGACACATCCGGCCTCAGGGTCAACACCCCGTGCAGATAGGGCCCGAGCGCGCCGGGCGCCCACGCCGCTCCCCACCGGTGGTTCACGGCTACGGCCAGCCCTGTACCGACCTGCGCCATCAGGACCAACACGACCAGCACATCCGCAAGGGTCGTGACCGCCTGGAGCCTGGCATTGACGAAGCGCCGGACCAAGAAGATCACCAGTCCACCAAGACACATCCAACCGCACAACAGTCCCACCGATTCGACGACAGTCAAGAACGCGGGGGTCGCCATGAACGCGGTCCACCACCCCGGCACAGCGAAGGCCGCTAAGTGCCCTAGAAGCACCACGATGATCCCCGCATGCCACGGCGCTGAGGCCCATAAGAGCCAGCGGTCTTCCAAGAACTGCGTCGACAGCGACGAGTACGAAAAGGCATGGGTACGGTATCGGACCCAGGATCCGACCACCAGCGACAACAGCGCGACATACGGCAGAGCGACGAAGATCAGAAGATCAAACATGGGCGCCCTCCCCCTGCCCCACCAGGCCGAGGATCCCCTCCAAGGCGAGAGCATAAGGATTCTCGTCCGAGCCGAGGGAGCGGATCATGGCCGGCAGCGAGGGGCTCAAGCACAAACGGACCAACTCCCCCCATTCCTCCTCATCGAAACAATCGTTATGGCGCAACACCGTCGACAAGTGGTCCGGCAGCTCAGGGCCGACGTCACGCCCGGCTCGCACGTAGGCGGAGCGAAATCCAGCCATGAGCTCGGCTCGTTTGAAATTCTCTTCACCGAACAGATGCACGCTCAGGTACAACGACGTCTTAGGGGTCACATCGAAGGTCCTCACGTAGTGTTCCTGCCTCATCTCCGGCGTCAATCCTCCGAGGCGGTCTTCAAAAGCCGCGAAGAGCTCGATCCTGCGCAGCGCCTCCGGCAGAGTGTGGGTCCGCTCGGCCCGGGGATACTCGAGGCATTCGGCCGCCAGCCGAAGCAATGAGCGCGCCTCCGATACGGTACGGCTCATAGTCCTCGCTCCGGCACTTGTGTCGGCCCTAGACCGCATCCGCCCTTGCATTGGTCCGGAGCGCAAGTATTCTCGATGCTCTCTTCCCGTTGGACGGGAGGCATCATGAAGCGGTCCTCCGGTCCGGGCAGAGCTGTGAGGGTATAGATCTGACGAGCTTGGTCCTCCGTCAAGCCGGCCTCTCGCAGGACCTTGGATGCCTGTTCTGGTGCGATATCACCCAACGTCGAGGATCTCTGGAAGATCCGTACCGCCAGAAGCCGTCTGAGCGCATCCCGCACCGGACCCGGATCCCCAGCACTGAAGAGCGAGGCCAAGTAGCGGATCGGCAAACGTGCCTTGTCGATGCTCGCGAAGAGCTCTCCGGTATCATGACCATACACCTCGCTCTCCTGCCGACCCATGACGGGCAGGAGCGGCGGGACGTAGTAGAGCATCGGCATCGTGCGGAACTCCGGGTGCAAGGGCAGCGCCAGCTTCCACTCGCTCACGTATTTCCAGACGGGCGAGCGCTGGGCCGACCCGATCCAACCGGGCGGGATACCCGCGTCAAGAGCTCTAGCTACGATACGCGGATCGTGCGGGTCCAAGAGTACGCTCCGTTGCGCCTCGACGAGACCCTCCTCGGGCGCTTTCATGGCCTCCTCGATCCTCTCGGCGTCGTAGAGCAGTACGCCCATATAGCGTATGCGGCCGACGCACGTATGGAAGCAGGCCGGCGCCTGGCCGGTCTCGACCCTCGGATAACAAAGGATACATTTCTCGGACTTGCCGGTCTTCCAGTTGTAATAGATCTTCTTGTACGGGCAAGCCGTCACACAGGCGCGCCATCCGCGGCACTTATCCTGGTTGACCAGCACAATGCCGTCCTCACCGCGCTTGTAGAGGGCTCCGGAAGGACAGGAGGCCACGCAAGAGGGGTTGGCGCAGTGGTTGCAGATACGCGGCAGGTACATCATCGAGATCCGCTCGATCTCGAACATCATCTGCCGCTCCTCCGGGGTCAGCGCCTTGAGGTTAGGATCGTTCTCGCCATAGATCGGCGATCCGGACAGATCGTCGTCCCAGTTGGGGCCCGAGCGGATCTCCATGGGTTCGCCTGTGATCTTGGATACGGGGATCGCGGTCGGTTGATCATCTCCGGCTGCGGCATCGAACAGATCCTGGTACTTATAGGTCCAGGGCTCATAGTAGTCGTCGAGACCCGGTTGATTAGGGTTGTAGAAGAGCTTGGGCAGGAAATCCTTTTTATCCTGTGAGCGTAGACGTAGCTTGCGGTCGGCGCCAAGCATCCACCCGCCCTTATAGTTGAGCTGGTCCTCCCAGAGGGTCGGATAGCCCGTACCCGGTTTGGTCTCGACGTTGTTCCACCACATGTATTCGGCGCCCGGACGGTCGGTCCAGATGTTCTTGCAGGCGACGCTACAGGTGTGGCAGCCGATGCACTTGTCCAGGTGGAAGACCATCGATAGGTGCGCGCGTATGTCCATCAGGGTCTCCCGACTACCATTTGACCTCTCCCAAACGCCGCACGAGCACGAACGTGTCCCGATTGACGCCTTGGGGGCCCCAGTAATTGAAGCCGTACGAGAACTGTCCATAACCGCCGATCATGAACAGCGGTTTGAGCCGAGCACGCGTCAGACTGTTGTGACCGCCGGCCCGGCGATCGCCTCGGGACGGGGATCGGGGCACACCCACGGTGCGCTCGACAGCGTGATAGATGAAGCAGAGTCCCCGCGGGATCCTGGCGGAAACACAGGCTCGGGTCACCACCACCCCATGGTCGTTGAGGACCTCCACCCAGTCATTGTCGCGGATACCGGCCATGGCCGCATCCGTGTCGTTGATCCAGACCGGCTCGATACCTCTCGACAGGGTCTTCATGGTCAACGTATCGCCATAGGTCGAGTGGATGTGCCACTTCCCATGAGGGGTCAGATAGTTGAGCATCAGCATGCCCGGCCCCCTCTCCGTCTCGTCGAGGTCCTGGGTCGAACGGACCTCGAGCCTCGGCTTGTAGGTCGGTAGTTCCTCGCCGTAAGCACGGTAGGCCTCGTGATCGAGATACAGATGCTGTCGGCCCGTGAGCGTCCGCCACGGGATGAGCTCTTCGGTGTTCTGGCAGAACGCGGCATACGTGCGGCCGTTGTTGACGACTCCCGTCCAGAACGGGGTCGTCAGGAGCCGCTTGGGACTGGCGACCAGGTCTTGGAAGGACAGGCGGACGGACCGGTTGTCCTTGGCTAGGTGCTGAAGATCCATGCCCGTCTTACGGGACTCCTGCTCATAGGCCCGGTAGGCCAACTCACCATTGGTCTCCGCAGCGAACGCTAGGATCACCTCGCACACCGAACGGTCCTCGTGCAGCGACGGGTATCTCCGGTCGCCCCATCGCTCGACCGGATGCGTCTCAAGATACCGATCATAGATATCGGAGACCGGATAAGTCAACCCGTGGATGCCCAATCCCTTGTCACGATAGACGGGTCCAAGCGACACATACTTGCGATACACCTCGGGATAGCGTCTTTCGACGACGGTCACACCCGGCATCGTCTTGCCCGGGATGGCTTCGCACTCCCCCTTGGCCCAGTCCCGGATGGACCGCTGCGCGATCTCGGCCGGCGTATCATGGGTCAGAGGCGTGGTGACGATGTCCTCGATCGGGTCCGGCAGGTATTTCTCGGCCAGCTCGGAGGTCTTGCGAGCGATCTCCCTGAAAGCCGCCCAGTCGCTCTTAGACTCCCAGCAGGGAGGCACGGCCGCCTGTAACGGATGGATGAACGTGTGCATGTCCGTTGAGTTGAGATCGTCTTTCTCGTAGTACGTCGCCGCCGGCAGCACGACATCCGAGTACAAAGCCGAAGAGTCCATACGATAGTTGAGATCGATCACCAGGTCCATCTTGCCCACCGGCATTCGATCGTGCCACACGACGTCCTCGGTCTTGTTCTTGGCGTTCTCTTTGGCGATCGAGTTGTGGTGTGTGCCGAGATAGTGCTTGAGAAAATACTCGTGCCCTTTGGCCGACGACAGGAGGGCATTGCCGCGCCAGATGTACCAGACCCTGGGGAAACTCTCGGGATTATCCGGATCCTCCATGGCGAAACGCAGACGCCGTGACACGAGCTCCTTGACGACATGCGCGCGGATCTCTTCGGCCGTGTTAGCGCCCTGCGCCCGGGCGTCCCGGGCGACCTCGAGATTGCTCCTGTTGAACTGCGGATAGCACGGTAACCATCCGGCACGCACGGCGAGCGCCTGCTTGTCGGCGGTATGGCCGTGGGTCATGCAATGCCCCTCGCTCGAGGTCGGACACACCTGCTGGATCGTGTTGTCGTACCTCCACTGGTCGGTATGCATGTAGTGGAACGACGGGGTATTCTGTAGCCGTGGAGGACCTCCCCAGTCGGTGGCGAACGCTACGGGCGCCCACGAGGCCATCGGCGCGAGTTTCTCCTGGCCGACGTAGTGGTTCCAGCCCCCGCCGTTGCGGCCGACGCAGCCGCAGAAGATGAGCGGCATGATGACGGCCCGATAGATCAAGTTGTTGTGATACCAGTGGTTGACGCCGGCTCCGATGATCACCGAACAGCGGCCTTCGCTTCTCTCGGCCGTCTCCGCCCACTGACGCGCGAACTGGACCACATTGGCCGCGCTGACCCCAGTGAACTTTTCCTGCCAGGCGGGTGTATAGATGCCAGACTCATCCTCGTAGCTCTTCGGCCACTCCATGCTCTTGCCGTGCAGGACCCCGTACTGGGCCAACAGCAGTTCGAAGACCGTCGTCACGAGCGTCTGACCGCCGACGGTGGCGACCTTTCTGCACGGTACGCCGCGGACGCCGACCTTGCCATCCGTCCCCGCCGAAAAGTCGGGTACCTCGATCAGCGCCTCGCTCTCAGCGGCCGAACCCAGGCGCAGGGCCGGGTCGATCGGCTCGCCGGTCAAGGCGTCCTCGAGCTTGAGGTTCCACTGCCCTTTCTTCTCCTGCCAGCGATGACCGACGGTACCCATGGGCATCTTGAGCTCGCCCGTGCCCGCGTGCTGTACGAAGAACTTCCACTCCGCATTGTCGGTCCCGGCCGTCCGCTCGACGTCCGATGCCCTCAACAGCTCTCCCGGCCGATAGTGGCCGTTGGGCTGACGCTCGAGCTTGACCAAGAACGCTGCGTCCGAATACTGCTTGAGATATCTGAGGAAGTACGGCACCTCCCGATCGAGATAGTACTCCTTCAGGATGACATGGCCGACCGCCAGCCAGTAAGCCGCGTCCTGCCCCTGGTGCAGAGGGATCCACTCATCGGCCGCCTTGGAGGTCTGGCTGAAATCGGGCGAGAAAACGACCACCTTGGTGCCGTGATGCCTGGCTTCGACCAGATAGTGAGCATCCGGAGTGCGTGTCATGAAAACGTTGGAGCCGACAACGGCGATCATCTTCGACTTGTACCAGTCCGCCGACTCGGCGACGTCGGTCTGCTCTCCCCAAATCTCGGGCGAGGCCGGCGGAAGATCACAGTACCAATCATAGAACGACATCGAGACTCCACCCATCAGCTGCATGAAGCGGGCTCCACCGGCGTAGCTGATCATGGACATCGCTGGGATCGGCGAAAATCCGGCCAGGCGATCCGGGCCGTACCGCCTGACCGTGTAGATGTTGGCCACGGCCATGATCTCGAGAGCGACGTCCCAAGTGACCCGTCTAAAACCCCCTTTGCCGCGAGCGGACTGATAACGCGCCCGACGGTCCGGGTCTTCGACGATGGACGCCCAGGCGGCGACGAGATCTTCGGGATGCTCCTTCTTGGCCTCTTTCCAGAGATCGAGCAGCACTCCACGGACCAACGGATATTTGACCCGAAGAGGGCTATAGATGTACCAAGAGTAGGAGATGCCCCTCTGGCATCCGCGCGGCTCGTAAGGCGGGATCGTCGCATCGATGCGGGGATAATCGAGCGCCTGGGTCTCCCACGTCACGATGCCCTGCTTGACGTGGATGTTCCAACTGCACGACCCGGTGCAGTTGACGCCATGAGTGCTCCGCACGATCTTATCGTAGGCCCAACGGTTGCGGTAATGGTCTTCCCACGTGCGCTCTTTGGGTGAGAAGATATCCTCGATCCAGCCCATGTCAGCCCTTCCTCCGACCCGATCGCGCCAACAGGTCAGCGGCGCGTCGCTTGCGCCGACGACCGATCATCCATAATCCCGCCAAGCAGCCCACCGCTCCAACCGAAGCCGCAGTCACGATGACCCTCAGGTCCGGCAGGGTACGTACCGGCACCCTCTCGGGGAACGAAAGGTATTCGGCCAGATGCAACGCCTCTTCAGCCGTGATGCGCCGTGTGTCGTAGATCGGTTTCATCAGGCGATAGTTGGCCCCCTGGATCGCCGCCTGCAAGAGCGTAGGTGACGCCTTGGTGTGGATGTCGGTCAGATCGGGTCCCAGCGTCGCGGCTCCGCCCCTGAAAGCATGGCAGGATGCGCAGGCCGGCCCGCCACCCGACAGCATTTTGGTGCCCATGAAGAGGTCGTTTCCGATCTCGCGGGAGGCCTGGGGTAGCTCTTTTTTCATCTTGGCCTCGATCTTGGCCTTCTGGCCGGCGATACGCCGTTGCACGTCCGGGTCTTTCAAGAAATCCACCACCCTGTCCAACTGATCCTGCGGGATCGGACCAACGCGCTTTTCCATGGCCTTAACAGCCGCGGTCAGATCGGGCCTAGACCAGGCGGTCGAAGCAACCAGGTCGGGGCCTGTCCGCGCCCCCTCACCGACGCTATGACAAGCCGTGCAACGGTAAAAAAAGTACTCGGCCGCGGGATCCGACGTCCCGGCCTCTTCGGCGCAGGCACTGACTGCCGACAAAAACACCATCATGACCCACAGGGCTGGTCGTCTCATGAGCTCGTGCTAAGACTATAGCGGTCATAAGGTAATGTGCTGTATGATGTATGTCATATTAAACTCCTATGCCCAAATCGCCTATCAGCCCTTTCGATTTTCTGGCACATGTTCCCGAGCTGAGCTCACTACCCCGCCCGGAACTCAACTACCTCGTGTCCAAGAGCGCTCTGATCGAGATCAAGCCCAAGCAGATCCTCTTCTCTCAGGGCGAACCGTCGCAATATTTCTATGTGGTCATCGAAGGCCGAGTGTCGATGGGCGACTGCGGCTCATCGGGTCGCGAAACAGTGAGCTGTATCGCGGGACGTCGGGACATCTTCTGCTGTTTACCCGCCCTGGACCACAAACCCTATCCAGCCACGGCCGTCAGCGCGACCGACGCCAAAGCTCTGCGTATTCCTATCGCTGTTCTACAGGAGATCGGGTCTCGCAACCCCTCCGTATATCAAATGTTCGTGGCGAAGGTGTGCGCCAATCTGCGTGTGATCGAACAGCGCCATAGTCAACGGATGGAACCCGCCGTCACCAGGATCTCTTCTCTACTGATCGACCAGTACGAGAAGACCCCGCACCCGATCCGCCTGACCCGGGCCGAGATCGCCAAGCTCACCGGCACGACCGTCGAGACGGCCATCCGCACGCTCAGCCAGTTGGGTAAGCGCGGTATCCTCCAAAGCCGCAGAGGGCTCATCAAGGTCGTCGAGGCCAAGAAGCTCTACGAACTCGCCGGTCGGATGGCCCCCGAAGCCTGAGGGAGTTCACGGATAGTCTCTTCCTTTACCCGCTCTCACGGCCTACAATGCTCCTAGTGGAGGACAGCATGGATCGGACGGATCGTTTTGACATCATTGTCGTCGGTGGCGGCGGAGCCGGTATCGCGGCGGCTATAGGTGCCGGACGCGGCGGGGCGCGCGTCCTCATCTGCGAGAAGATGCAGAAGCTCGGCAAGAAAGTCCGCATCTCCGGCAACGGCCGCTGTAACATCTACAACGACATTATCGATGAGTCCGGCTACAACGTCGAGTCGCGCGAGTTGGTGCGCTCGATGTTGTCCAAGTTCGGTAAGACCGAGATCGTGCGATTTTTCAGGGACCTGGGACTGCGCGTGTACTCGGACGACGAGGGGCGTGTCTTCCCCATCACCAACCAATCAGCGTCCGTCCTCGATGTGTTGGAGTTGGAGCTCGGTCGCGTGGGAGCGCACGTCTATTTCGAGTGCGCGATCACATCCCTTGAGCGCAACGAGAGCGGCTTCCGCCTCAAGCACAAGGACGGCGCGCTGTACGCCAAGTGTGTCATCCTCTGCGCCGGCGGCAAGTCCTACCCCATCTCCGGTACGGACGGGTCGGCGTACGCCCTGGCGACAGCTTTCGGCCACACGCTCGTCGAGCCGGTCCCGAGCACCGTGGCCCTCCTTTCGGACGACCCCTGGTGCAAGCCGCTTTCCGGACAGAAGATCCAGGCGGGCGTTTCGTTCTCCATCAACGGAGAGCCCGGACCGCGTACGGAGGGGGATTTTCTCTTTACGGACTACGGTGTGTCCGGACTGACGGTCCTGGACTCGAGCGAGGAGATCTCCATCGCCCTCGGGAGAGGGCTGTCGACGGATACGGCGCTGGTGGTCGACCTCGTCCCGTTCATGCACGAGGATGAGCTGCGCAAGGAGCTGCAACAGCGCCTGCGCCGCAAGTTCCCGAGCGACAAGCTGCTGGCGGGGCTCCTGCCGCCCAAGTTCGCGGGAGTGCTGGCGCCCGTCCTCGAGACGCGCAACCCTCACACGATCGTCGACGCCGTCAAGCGCAAGACCTTCAGGATCACGGGCACGCGGGGCTGGAACGACGCGGAGTTCACGGCCGGAGGCGTGGACCACCGGGAAGTGGACGGGCGGACGCTCGAATCGAAGAAGTGCCCGGGCCTCTATCTGGCCGGCGAGATCCTGGACGTCAACGGCAAGCGCGGCGGGTTCAATCTCGCCTGGGCCTGGTCGTCCGGTTACGTCTCCGGCCAACACGCGGCCGAGAGCCTGGCCGCGCCCCGACACTGAGTCCGCGCGCCCGTCCCGCGAAGCCTTGCCGCGGACCGGCGGCGGTCATCCCCGTTGCAGCTTGAGCTTCTTGGATCTCCATGCGTAGTAGATCGGTGGATAGACGATCAACTCCATGACAAAACTCGTGATCAGTCCTCCGACCATCGGCGCCGCTATCCTTTTCATGACATCGGCCCCGGTGCCCATCGACCAGAGGATGGGGACCAGACCGATCATGGTGGTCATCACGGTCATCATCTTGGGACGGATCCTTTTGACCGCTCCGTGGATCACGGCCTGCTCCAGGTCCTTGGAGTCCTTCATCCGTCCGGACTTCACCGCCTCCTCATAGGACAGGTCCAGGTACATGAGCATGAAAACCGCCATCTCCGCGTCCAATCCCATGAGCGCGATCATCCCGACCCAGGTGGCGATCGAGACGTTGTACCCCAAAAGATGCATCGCCCAGACGGCGCCGATCAGGGAAAAGGGCACCGACAAGAGTACGATGCCGGTCTTGGTCCACGACCTCATGTTCATATACAGGAGCAGCACGATCAAGAACAGGGTCACGGGCACGATGAACGCGAGCCGCTGCTTGACCCGGATCATGCTCTCGTACTGTCCGCTCCAGTAGATGAAATATCCCTTCGGCAGCTGGACCTTCTCCGCAACGACCTTCTTGGCCTCCGTGACGAAACCCCCGATGTCCCGCCCCGTCAGGTCGACGTAGACATAACCCGAGAGCTGTCCGTTCTCGTCCCGGATCATCGAGGGTCCCTGCGAGAGCGCGATGTCCGCCAACTGCGCCAGCGGTACCTGCGCACCGCCCGTCACGGGCACCAGCACGCGGCGTAGCGCGTCGAGATCCTCGCGGAACTCCTTGGCGTATCGGACGTTGATCGCGTAGCGTTCGCGCCCCTCGATCGTCGTGGCGACGTTCTCCCCTCCGATGGCCGAAAGAATGACCATCTGGACGTCGTCCACGGACAGACCGTACCGCGCGATCTCTTCGCGCTTGATCTTGAAATCGACGAAATACCCCCCCGTCACGCGCTCGGCGTATACGCTGCGCGCTCCCGGGACCCCCCGGAGGACCTCCTCGATATGCAGGCCGATCTTCTCGATCTCCCGCAGGTCCGGCCCGTAGATCTTGACCCCGACCGGCGTGCGGATCCCGGTCGAGAGCATATCGATGCGGCTTTTGATGGGCATGGTCCAGGCGTTGGAGACCCCCGGCATCCGTATCTTTTGATCCATCTCGTCGATCAGCTGGTCATAGGTGATGCGGTCGCGCCAGATGTGCCGGAAAACCCGCTTCAGAGGCTCCGGCCATCCGGAGTACCAGCGCTCCACCGGACGCCACTGGTCCTCGGGCTTGAGCACCACGACGGTCTCCATCATCGAGAACGGCGCGCTGTCGGTGGAGGTGTCCGCCCGGCCCGCCTTGCCGAAGACGCGCTCGACCTCGGGAAAGCTCTTGAGGATCCTGTCCTGGGTCTGCAGCAGCCTCTGGGCCTCCGTCACCGAGATCCCCGGCAGCGTCGTCGGCATGTACAGGATGGTGCCCTCATTGAGCGTCGGCATGAACTCCGTGCCCAGCTTGAGATAGACGGGTACGGTCAGAGCGAACAGGACGGCGGCCGCCAGGATCGTGCGCTTGTACCTCTTGAGCACGAATTTCACGACGGGCTCGTAGTATTTGTAGAGCACGCGGCTGACCGGGTGTTTTTCCTCCGGATAATAACGTCCGACGAGGGTCGCGCTGGCGATCCGGCTCAGCCATCGCGGCCTGAAATCGAACGGGTCCATCCTCGAGAACATCATGCGTATCGCCGGATCGAGGGTGATGGCCAGGACCGCCGCCAGCGCCATGGCGATGTTCTTCGAGAACGCCAGGGGCTTGAACAGACGCCCCTCCTGCTGCTCGAGGGCGAAGATCGGTATGAAGGCGACCGCGATCACCAACAACGAGAAGAAGACCGACGGACCCACCTCCTTGAGGGCCGCTAGGCGCACCTCATGAAAGTCCCCTTTACGCCCCCCGTCGATCCAGTGTTGCAGCTTCTTGTAGGCGTTCTCCACTTCGACGATGGCGCCGTCGACGAGCACGCCGATCGAGATGGCGATGCCGGCCAGTGACATGATATTGGACGTCAGCCCCATGTAATACATCGGTATGAAAGCCAGCGCGACCGATATCGGGATCGTGACGATCGGCACCAGCGCCGACGGGATGTGCCACAGGAACAGAAGGATGATCAGGCTGACCACGATCAGCTCGTCGCGCAACTGGTGTTTGAGCGTATCGATCGCGCGCTCGATGAGCTCGGACCGGTCGTAGACGGGCACGATCTCCACGCCCTCCGGCAGGTAAGGCCTCAGTTCCTCGATGCGTGCTTTCAGACGATCGATGACGTTGAGCGCGTTCTCGCCGTAGCGCATCACGACGATGCCGCCGACGGCGTCACCCTCCCCGTCCAGGTCCGCCACCCCCCTGCGGATGTCCGGGCCGATCGAGACGCGGCCGAGGTTCTTGATGAGCACGGGAGTCCCGCGGCCGTCCACCTTCACCATGATCTCCTCGATATCCTTCACGGAGGTCGCGTAACCCCGGCCGCGTACCATGTACTCCGCGCCCGAGTATTCCAGCAGCCGCCCGCCCGAATCGTTGTTGCCGGACCGCACCGCCTGGACGACGTCCATGATCGGGATCCCGTACGAGGACAGCTTGTTGGGATCGATCGTGACCTGGTACTGCTTCTGAAACCCTCCGACCGAGGCCACCTCGGCGACGCCGGGCACCGACTGCAGCTGGTAACGGAGCGTCCAATCCTGATAGCTCCGGAGCTCCTCCAGGGTGCGGCGGCCAGACTTGTCCCTCAGAGCGTACTGGTACACCCAACCGACACCCGTGGCGTCCGGCCCCAACTCCGTCCGCACGCCCTCGGGCAAGCGGGGCAGGATCTTGTTCAGATACTCGAGCACGCGGGTCCGGGCCCAGTAGAGATCGGTGCCGTCCTCGAAGATGATATAGACGTACGAAAAACCGAAATCCGAGAACGCCCGGACATCCTTGACCTTGGGCGCCCCCAGGAGGGCCGTGACGATGGGATAGGTGACCTGGTCCTCGATGATATCGGGGCTCCGGTCCCACTTTGAGTAGACGATGACCTGGGTATCCGACAGGTCCGGGATCGCGTCGAGAGGCACGTTCTTCATGCAGCGCACCGCGAAGACCAGCGCGACCGCCGTTAGGATCACGACCAGGATCTTGTTGCGCGCGGAGAACTCGATGATCTTCTCGATCATGGCTCAACTCCCATGCTGGTGGCCGCCGATCGCGCTCAAGGCCGCCTTGAGCCGGCTTTCGGAATCGACCAAGAAGTTACCGTTGGTCACCACGCTCTCGCCCTCGGACAATCCGCCCAGGACGACATACCCGCCCGTCGCTTTGGGCCCGAGCCGCAGATGGCGGGGCTCAAAAAGCCCCTTGTCCTTGTCGACGAAAACGATGTTGGCCTTACCCGTGAAGAAGACCGCTTCTTCGGGCACCAGCAGGACCTCCCCCAGGTCCGCTTCCAATGAGACGTTGACGTACATATCCGGACGAAGCTTGCCGCCCTCGTTCTTGACGCGGATGCGGACTCGGACGGTCCGGGTGGCCGGATCCACGGAGGTATCTATGGCGTGTATCCTTCCGGACAGTCCGGCTCCCGACAAGGACGGACCCTCGACGACGACGGCATCGCCGGCTTTCACCAGGGCAACCTCGTATTCATAGATGTCGGCGTAGATCCACACATCGCCGTCAGGGACGGGATAAAGCAGGCTCTTGTCGGGGCCCTCGAGGTCCCCCAGCTCCCGGATGAGCTCGGGGCTGAGCCCCATCCGCTGCAGCTTGGTCCTGGCGCTCTCCCGCAGCTGAGCGGCCCACTCCCGGCGGCCGGGCTCCGCGGCGGACTCGCGCAAGGACCGTTCCGACTCCAGGTATTCGGATTGGGCTTGATAAAGTTCCGGGTCATGCGCGATACGGCCGGCGGCACGGACCGTGCGTGAAGCGCGGCGCTTTTCGGCGGGGCCCGTACGTATCCCGATCAACTGCTGCCGTTCCGAGGTGATGAGGATCGTAGCGTAACCTTCCGGAGCGGCGGCCTCCAGCGGGCGGAGCATCCCGCCCTCCAGCCGTATGAAATCCCCGCACAGCGGGCAGCTCACCTTCTCGCCCGCACCCCCCAGCACCATCATGGGACACGGCTTGCCGTCCTGATGCATCCCGCAGTCGTGCATCGTGCAGACCGCTTCGGCGCTGACCGCGCCGGTGGAAGCCCCGTCTTTGTGCGTGTCGTGCGAAGGGTCAGATGTTCCGCCGGGCGCGGCGGGCACGAGTCTCATGTGACAGATCGGACAATCGCCCGGTCTGTCGGAGGTCACGTTGGGATGCATGGGACAAACGTAGAGCGTCGTTTTCTTGCGGGCTTCCGCGAACACCTCGCGGTGGTCCATCACCGCCGTCGTGTATCCCGCCAGCATGATCACCGCCAGACAGAGCCTCAATAGTCTCACCCCGATCTTCATAGGAGTCCCCCTCCGCAATAGGCATCCAGCTCCACGAGAGCCAGTCGGCTCTCCGCCCACGCGCGATAGTACGCGATACGGCTTTCCCGCAGGGTCCGTTGGGCGTCCACGACGGTCATAAAATCGGCTCTTCCGGCCTCATACGCGGCCAGGGAAACCTCCGCTTGCTGCAAGGCCTGCGGCAGGATCCCCGACTCATAGATATCCAGAGCGTTCTCTGCGCGGCGATAGGCCGAATAGGCTTTCCTCAACTGCAGGACCAGGTCGTGGCGGGCCTGCTCCAGCTGGGAGAGCGCCTCACGCGCCTCGGCGTCCGCGGCGGCCCATCCGCCTCCCAACCCTCCGATCAACCCCCAGACCGGAACGGTCAACCCGACGAACGTATCGTGCTGATCAGGGTCGCCGTCCGCGCGGAACCGGCGCTTCTCATAGCGCAGGCGGACATCGGGCAGCCACGCCTGACGGGCCAGGTCCCGCTCGATCCCCGCCCGCTCCGAGCGGAGAGCGTACGCCTTCAGTTCCGGACGAGCCCGAAGCGCCCTCTCCTCGAGTTGGGACAAAGACAACGGGATCGCCGACCGCGCGACGGTCGCTTCGACCGCGTATCGCGTGCCGGCGGGTCTGTTGAGCGCCGAAGAGAGGGACGCCTCCTGGACCGCGGACTCCTCGTGCGCGTCGAACAGCTCGATATCGATCTTCGACAGTTCGATCTGCGCTTTCAGCACGTCCCCCTGGGTCGCCCGCCCGGACTCGTACGCGGACCGCGCTGACCTCAGGGCCTGTTCCAGAAGAGCCCGGTTCTCGCCCAACAGCTCGATCGTGCTTTTGATCTCGACGAGCCTGATGTACGGCTCGCTCAAGCGGCGGGTCAGCTGAAGGCGTTCTTCGAGGTACTCTTGATAGGCCGTGTCCGCCGCCTTGGAAGCGGCCAAGCGCCGAAGCAGCATCTTGCTCGGAAAGGGGATGTCCTGCTCGAGCATGTATTCATCGTTCATCCTCGAGTCGAGGTCCAAAGC
This sequence comes from Candidatus Omnitrophota bacterium, assembly GCA_022072175.1. Lineage (GTDB taxonomy): Bacteria > Omnitrophota > Gorgyraeia > 2-02-FULL-51-18 > 2-02-FULL-51-18 > JAJVIE01. Next base: position 1,224,144 of record JAJVIE010000003.1, read on the forward strand.
GTCCGATTGGCCCTCGAGGTCGACGCCCGCCAAGGGATCCATCGGCAACCACGATCCGATGACGCCGCTACGCAGGGCCGCGTATCGCGACTCCTTCGCCTTGAGCCCCTCATTGGTGGCCAACGCCTCCTCGATCAGAGGTCCGATGCTGACGGTGCTCGGATCCTCGCAGAGCGCGGTCGACGGCTGCGTCAAGAGGGCCGCCTGCGCGACCAGGACTAACATGATGATCTTCATCGATATCCCTTCGGGTTGATCTCGAACATCCGTGTTGCGATGGCTTCCGGAGCGGGGTGGCTCCGGCATCTACGGTCTCTCAACGGGGGCCTGTCCGGGCTTCAGGTTCCGGAGCAGGCGGAGAGGATCAGGGTCGGAGAGTATGATAAAGCAGATAGAGGGGCGGCGCGTTCGGGGAGGTGTCCCCGGATAGGACCGGTGTCCGGCCGGCCCATACGTCCGGACCGTTGGCGGCCCAGGCCTTCAAGACGCCCGATATCAGAGCCGGCCAACGATGGCCTTCATGAAGACCTTCGAGGAGAGTGTGCGCCGGAAGGGCCTCGGAAGTCGAAGATGTCATCCGGATCCCGCAAGCGGGACAACACGGGGCATCCGACGCACGGGCGCTGTCGGCGGCTTTCTGATGGCAGGGCGGCGCGTCAGAACACGTATCCGAGATGGAGGTCTCGGTCATCCGGGGCGCCGAAGCGTGAGCGCAGCTACAGTCCGCTACCAGCACGGACATCGCCAAGAACAGCATCATCACCGAAAAGCCGGTAACGCGTGACATCGGCATAGGCGCTGCTACTCCTCCGCTGCGACCCGCTCGAACCGCGGGATAAGCCTAAAATCTATTGTCGCACGAAAAACAGCCCCGTACAAGCTCCCGGGAGATCACGGACCGGGCGCGGAGCCGATTCAGGCCCCGGCCTTGACCGTCTCCAGATAGTCCTTGAACAGCCACGTCGACAGGTAGCGCTCCCCCGTATCGGGCAGGATGACCACCAGGAGCTTCCCCTTGTTCTCGGGCCGGCGAGCCACCTGCAGGGCCGCCCACAACGCCGCTCCGCAAGAGATACCCGCTAGGATGCCTTCCTGCAGGGCCAGTTGACGCGCGAGCTCCCCGGCGTCGTCGTCCTTCACCTGGATGATCTCATCGATGATCTTCGTGTTGAGGATGCCCGGCACGAACCCCGCGCCGATCCCCTGGATCTTGTGGGGCCCCGGCGTACCGCCGGAGAGCACCGGAGAGCTGACCGGCTCGACGGCGATCGCCTTGAAAGAGGGTTTGCGCGCCTTGATGACCTCGGCCACGCCCGTGATCGTGCCGCCCGTGCCGACTCCGGACACCAGGATATCGACCTTGCCGTCCGTATCCTTCCAGATCTCCTCGGCCGTGGTGCGGCGGTGGATCTCCGGATTGGCGGGATTGTTGAACTGCTGCAGGATGATGGAGCCCGGGATCTCGCGCAGGAGCTCCTCGGCGCGACGGATGGCCCCGCGCATACCGTCGGCACCCGGCGTGAGCACGAGCTTGGCCCCGAAGATGGAGAGCAGCTGGCGACGCTCGATGCTCATCGTCTCGGGCATCGTCAGGATGAGCTTGTAGCCCTTGGCCGCGCAGGCGTAGGCGAGCGCGATGCCGGTGTTGCCGCTCGTCGGCTCGATGATGACGGAATCTTTCTTGAGCGCGCCGCGCTTCTCGGCGTCGACGATCATGGCCGCACCGATGCGGCACTTGACGCTGGAGAGCGGGTTGAAGCTCTCGAGCTTGGCGACGACATCGGCGGCCGTGCCGGCGGCGATGCGGTTGAGCCGCACCAGCGGCGTGCGGCCGATGGTTTCGGTGATATCGCTGTAGATCTGCGCCATGTCGGTCTCCTGGGTTGTCCGACTATCTTACATGGACAACGTCCGCGCCGCTAGACCGTCCTCATCCGGCGCGAACCGCGCGCGGGGGCTTGCTCGATGGCGTTCTCCGGCCGGTACAGCGCCCGAGTGCCCCCGGCTTCTTTGGCATGACCTCCGACGATGCGCGCCAACTCTTCGGTCAGCTCTTGGTCGGATCCACGAACGCGGAGCTTGAGCCAGCGCCCGAACCGGGGCAGTTCGATGTTGAGGACCGGCCCCGGATTGTCGAAGGCCTGCACCGGATCCTTGCTCGTCGAGACCTTGAACCAGTAGTTGCCGCTGTTCATGAGCACGAGCGTGCCCGGATGGGGTTCGTACAGATAGCTGACGCTGTTCTGATGACGGAAAGCCGTCTCCGGGTCGTAATCCCGCAGCTGCTCGTAGCGGCCACGAAGGTCGGAGATGTCGTGAGCGATCGCGCGCAGGAGGGTCGCCTCCTCCGGACTGGCCGGCCGGCCGCCGCAACCGGAGGCCGCCATCGCCAAGAGGACCGCCGCGGCACCCAGGCCTACTCTCCGGCGGGACATCTTCCCTGTCCACATTGGGGGAAACACCCTTTTCCGGACGGACGATCGCCCTGTGAGCCGCTCTGCGGCGCGAACGTCGAGAAGATCCTCCGCGTCCGCTTCGATCCGCAGGCGGGGCACGCATGGACACCTTTGGCGGAGCGGCCTTCGAGATACTCCGCGACCTTGTCGCAGTCCTGACAGCGGTATTCGAAGATCGGCATTCTCAGCCCTCCCCGAGCCCGGCGGGACGGGCCGGCACCGCGAAGAGCCGCTTGAGCAGCATCGTCGCGTAACTGCCACGCGGCAGGGCGAACGACAGCTCCAGCTTGGAGGCTCCGGCGTAGAGATCGTCCGGACCCTCTTTCCAGCTCAAGTTCCTGGGCACGATACGCGCTGGCCTGGGGAAGGATTTGAAATACGCCTGACGGAGCTTCATCTTGTTGAACATCGGCCGCTCGACACCGATCTCCGAAAGGATACCCTCGTGGATCGACTCGGCCCGCTTGTCCGCGAACACGGTCTTGGCCGCCAGCGTCGGCAGATCGAGCCCCTCCAGCGCTCGAGCCGCCGCGTCCTGCCGGCAGAAGAGATACTCACCGTTGAGGCCCGGATTCACATCGAAGCTCTCTGCGGCGGACGCGCCGGCGCGCTCGAGCAGGATGCGGCGCAGGAGTTCGTTCCAGATCGAGGCCTGGTAGGCGGCGATCGCCAGGGACAGTCGCTCGCGCGGGATCTCCTTGAGGATCCCGAAGAAGTCCGAACGGCGGCGGCACAGGTGATAGAAGACCTTGCGCTCGTAGGGCGTGCGGGCCGCCTGGCGGCACGCCTCCCAGTCCTTCCAGCGCTCGAAGAACAGCGCCTTGCGCGCGCGGTCCTCATCGGTATCCTCGGGGTCCTGAGCGGTCACAAGCCACTTGACCGCGCCGTTCAAGTGGTCCTTGAGGACCTTCTCGGCCAGGAACCCCTGCTCGGGGTCATAGCCTCCGAAGCGTTGGTCATCGAAGTAGTTCTCAAGACCCCGCCGCGCCAGACCCTCCAGACGGGCCAGCGCTTCCGGCAGTCCCCGGGTCAGATCGCGCACCACGATCGCGAAGACGTTCTCGACGATGAGGTCGGGGCCCATCGGACGGTCCAGACGGCCCAGCGCTTCGACCCGCAGACCGTCCTCGTCGAGCTTGATGGCGCGGTGACGGCCCTCGACCGTGAAATACTGCGAGGTGAGCGCGTACTTGTCCTTCTTGCCGCCGTAGGCGAAGTGTTCAAAATCGTTGCCGGTGCGCTGAGCGATCTCCTGCAGGGCGCTGACGGTGTTCCAACCCCTCTTGGTCAGGCGGTAAAGCGTGTGGGTGCCTGTCTTGCGGGGCTTGAGCTCGGCCGTCTCCGTGACGACGAAGTCCTCGGGCCGGCATTTGATCCTGATATGAGGCGCCGCCAGGTTCATGGGGCCTGCCCGCGCAGTCGCCGGACGTCCGGATCATCGCGACGCACATCGAGCTCCTTGGACCGCCCGGTATCCTGACCCAGGTACTTGAGCGCCGACGCCACCAGCTCATCGAGCGTCTGCCGGGCATCCGGTTCACTGCCCTCGGCCGTCGCTTCACCGACCCAGAGGGCTCGGGTCCGGTCCGCGGCTGCGTAGAGCCGGACGGTCAGCTTGGCGTCGTACACCGTGTAGGTCTCGGGTATATAAGTGACGGCGTCATTACCCGACATCACGGCTACAGTGTCCCCAGAGCCGGTCACGACGACCTGCTGGACGGGGCTGAAGGTCGTCGCGGAGGGCCTTGAGATCAGCACACTGCGGGCCGACATCGCATAGAGCGTCTCGAGGACCAGATCGGCGCCCGCCGCGTCGGGTACCGGTTGGTAGCCGCGGACGGTCATCAGTTGAGCAGCTTTGTCGCGCACGAGGTCGGTGACCAGGGGGTTGGGCGCGTCGGCCTGCGCCTCGATATGCACGCGCCCTGAGCCCGGCACCGAAGCACCGGGCGAGACGTAGCCGGAGGCCCGCACGGGCGTGCCTGTGGCGCAGCCGCCGAGGGCCAAAGCGGCCACCGCCAACGACAGCGCCAGGATCTGGCGTCTAGGGATCTGTAGGGAACGGACGGACATCGGAACCTCGCCCCCTCATTAGACGGCGGGCGGCTCCGGAAATCAACTAAAACGAAAACCGCCGGCTTGATAAGGGCCGGCGGCGTTCGTCCACGTTCTACCCGGGAAGGAGGCGGTCTTTAGGACCTTCTGGCCTCGGCGTCGGAAGCCCTGAGATTCTCGTAGATCCGCATCCAGATCTCGATCTTCCGCTCGACGTTCCTCTCGGGGTTCTTTCCGTTGCGCATGGCTGTGTCCTCCGTTCACGAGCGACTATACCGTCGCCGTGTTACGGCCGGATGACACCCATATCAAACCATCATGACGCCTGTTGGTCGGGCTCCGGAGCGGCCGGGACCATGCCTCGGGCGCGGGCGGCCGCCAGCTGGCCCTGGCGGCCATAGTCCGCCGCTTCGGCGAGGATGCGGGCGGCTTCCTGAGGCGCGTGGAACCCCATCGAGTTCTCCGCCGAGACGAAGTCCAAACGCCACTGCGCTTTGCGGTGCAGGTCCAACGCCGGCTTGAGCGCCTCCTCGCTGACACCCTCCTTCTTGGCCGCGACGACCTCGTCCATGAGACCTTCGACAGCCGCCTCGGCGCGGTCCAGGAGAGCATTGGTGCGGCTCTGCACCAGTTCCACGCGGTCGAGCATTTCCTGTTCGGTGAAATGATGGCACTGCAAGCAGGCGCGGCTGATATTGGTCAAGGGGCTACGGATGTGGTGATCCGTGATCTTGGACGCGCCCACCCGCATGTAGGGCATGTGGCAGTCCGCGCAAGCCACGCCGCTCTTGGCGTGCGTGCCCTGGCTCCACATCTCGAACTCCGGATGTTGGGCCTTGAGTACCGGAGCGCCCGTCTCGCGGTGCTTCCAATCGACGTGACCCACTTCATCATAGTACGCCTCGATCTCCTCGACCTTGAGACCGTTGTGCCAGGGGTATGTCAACAACTTGCCTTCGCCCTTGAAATAGTACTCCACGTGGCACTGCGCGCAGACGAACGTGCGCATCTCCTGATGAGAAGCCATCGTGTTGGGGTCGTAGTCCTTGATCCCCTCTTTTTCCTTCAGGACCTTGATACCGTTGAGGAAACCGGGCCGTGTCACGCGCAGTTCCATGGTCTTGGGATCGTGACAGTCCGCGCACACGACCGGATGCTTGACGAGCTTCCACGCCTCTTGGATGGGCATCGCGCACACCTTCTCAAAACCTTTCTGAAGGTCCCCTCCGCCCTGCTCCTCGTAGACGGCTTTGAGCCCTCCGGCATGGCACTGGAGACAGGCGCCGGGCTGCTTGAACTCCTTGGTCCGGATGGTCTCATGCTGATCGGAGAGCGAATAGGCGTGCCCCCTCTCCTCGCGATAGTCGACGCCGAAGGCATAACCGGCGAACAGGCGTTTCCAGATGGGATCCTCATCGATCTTGGACACCGCCTCACTGCCGCCGTACTTTGTGCGGTACGTCTGGGACGTCTTCTTGTAGCCGTCGTACTGGCGCGGGAAGTTACGGCCCCACACCTCGGGATCGACCGTGCTCTCATCGAGTTCGACGACCTTCTCGAAGGTATGCGCGGCCTCCTGCTTACGTTCGAGGATGTTCAGCAACAGCGCCGCTACAGCGACCGTCATCAGACACAGCAGACAGAACAGAAGCACGTACACCCAAAGCTTCTTCAAGGCGTTGACCTCCTCATCAGTCCAGGTTCATGTGTCCGACCGAACGGTGACAGTCCGTACAGCGGGCGGTGCCGGCCGCGAAGCCGCGATGCGCCGTGATATCGGCCGTCATCGTCTCATGGCAGTGCAGGCAGTTGGCCTGCAGTGCCTCGAGGTTGGGCTCGGTGATACGGATCGGGTCCGGGTAGTCCTGCGCCGTGAACGCCCGCGAGTGGTTCCAGCCGTTGCGGGCTTTGGCGATCCACTTGTGCGGGAACGTGTGCGGGGTATGGCAGTCGTTGCACGCGGCCGCCTTGTGGTGGCTCGATTTCACCCACGAACTGTAGTGTTCGCGCATCACATGGCAGTTCATGCAGGCCTTGGGGTCGTTGCTCACGTACGAGACGCCTTTGGCGTACGTGAACGTGAACACACCCACCCCGGCCAGGGCGGCCAAAGCCCCCGTCACTCCGATCACGCGCTTCTTCAGTCCGAAGAGCATCGGCTCATCCTAGCGTGCCCGGCGGTCCGTACCTGTGACCTTCATCACTGGGAGCGGCCGCCGGTACGACTCACGACAGAGTTCCGGCGGGGGTGCCGGAGACCTCGTCCGCGGCGGCGGACTCCTCGTCGAGGTGTTCATGACGCCCGTACTTCTCGACGTACTCGTCCTGGAAAAGGACCTCGAACTGGGCTTTCAGATAGCGGAGGTCGGCCGGGTCCATGCCGCGGCTCTGGGCGAGCATCTCGAGTTTCTCGGCGGCGCTGTAGCGATGCGGTGCCCAATACTCGAAGATCCCTTGTTCGAGCCCGGCTTTGAGGCCTCTCTGCGCGGCCAACTCCTCGGCCTGCCAGCGCTCCCAGGCCAGATCGGCCTCGACGCTCTTCTTGGCGGCCAGACCCGCGGCCTCGAGGTATTTGGCGCTGTCGCGCATTTCCTCGGCGTGATACACAACGTCCATGAGGCCATAGAGGTCCTTACCGGCCTCCTCCATGGTCTTGTAGTGAGGAGAATCAGGCCCCGGCCGGCGGAAGAGGTCGGGCAAAGAACCGGCCCAGATCGCCGTCTTCCAAAAGACGACCGCTCCCGCCGCGATCAGGACGACCCAGCCGATCGCGCGGAGGAAGGACCTCATTCGTACTTGCGCACCAGGCGCATGACCATCGCCGCGGTCTCTTCGATCGCCCGGTGCGTGGTGTCGATGGTCTTCCATCCGTAGCGGTCGTACAGCTGGCGCACCCAGCTGATCTCACGACCCACGCGCCGTAATTCGGTGTAACCCTCGGGGTTGGTGCCGAGCTCGGCGGTCCTCTTGTGCCGAACGTCGGCGAGTGTCGTCGGGTCCAGATAGAGCCCCACGACACGATGGTCGTTCTTGAGACCGGCAAGGACCGCGGGCTCACCAAGCTCCTGGATGAGCGGGATGTTAGCGGCCCGGTAACCCTTCATGGCCAGATAGACACAGGTCGGGGTCTTGGACACCCGGGAGGGCCCCAGAAGGATGACATCGGCCTTCTTGAGCGTGCTTTCTCCTGCGCCATCATCATGCTCGAGCGTGTACTCGATGGCTTGGATGCGCTTTTCGTAGTCCTCGTTGACCCGGTGCAGGGTGGTGACGTTCCACACCGGCTCCGCCTTGAAATGCTCGGCGATAAAATCGGCCGCGGGACCCGTGAGGTCGAAAGAAGGCAATCCCCGCTGCCGGCTCTGCGCCTCGATGGAGGCCTTGAGCTCCTTGGGGATCACGGTGTGGAAAACGATGGCCGTGGTTCCGGCCGGAATGCTGTCGAGAACCTTGGCGATGGTCCCGGCGGAGTCGACGAACATATGCTTGCGCAGTGTGATGCGCTCCCCCGGGAACTGCGTCACCAACGCATTGACGAAGCGTTCGCCCAGCTCGCCGGTGGAGTCCGAGATGAGACAGACGTGCTTGGGCCGTCGGGCGGAGCGGCGGACCTTAGGCATGGACCACCCTCAGCGGACGCGGATCGCGCCGGATCGTCAGACGAGAACCGAAGCGGAACGGCACGGAGCGGTGCGCTCCGTCCACGTACAAACGACCTTCTTCCATCTGAGATTCGATGACCAGTCCCGACAGATCGCCTTTCACCTCGCCTCCCCGCAACCGGTAGCGTTTCCCGTGGCCCTCGAAAAGCTCTCTCGGCACGTACTGCACCTGACGCTGATGCACCGCCCGGACACGTCCGCCGGCCGAACGGCAGGCGCCGGTGGATCCGGCCGCGGTGGAGATCCACACCCCGGAGCTGCGCTGTCTTTCGCGTACCCCGCCGAGCGTGATCACATAATGGCTCATGGCCGCGGGCACGGCATGTCCGACGAGCACATCGTTGAGCACCGGGGACAGTACGGTCCGGCCGTCCAACCGCAGGATGAGCCGCCAGATCTCGCGCGCCGGCGCCGAGCCCTTCAGGATGCGGTCCAAGATGCCCGCGAATCCGTCCGCGTCGCAGTAGCAGAAACGGCCGACGCTGTGGCTGGTGTCGGAGTTGACGCCGATGACCAGCCGCGAACGGACCTGGCGGGCCGCCTCGAGGAACGTCCCATCGCCGCCCACGGACACGATGAGGTCATAGTCCCTCTCGTCGAAAGCCCTGCCCCGCAGGAGCCGGCGGGTCCGCACACCCGACAGGCGTAGAGCGCGCTCGACGGCCTCCAGAGAACCGTAGTGACGGTCATGTGAGCGGCGAATGCGGCCGAGCTGACGATCGCCGCCCTCGGCCAGCCGGCTGACCCTCCGGCTGCGGTAACGTCCGAAGTAGCTCTCGTAGGCGCTTTGTTTGTAGACCAGTAGTGCGGTGCGGATAGGCATGAGGGGCATTATAACAAAAGCGGCCTCCCCTTGTGGGGGAGGCCGCGGTCGTCGTCCGGACCGGGGTCCGTACGGATCTTGCCTTAGCGAACCTCGATGATGGCCTCGGGCTTGGCGTTAACGACGGCCACGAACGAATCGCTCGAGAGGCCGCAATCGCTGCCGGAAGCATCCTTCACCGTGAGGACCACCCGGTACTGGCCGGGCTTGTCGTAGGTGTGGGAGACCTGGGCGCCCTCGGCGGTCGCGCCATCACCGAAGCTCCAGTTGTACGTCAGCGCATCGCCCTCGGGGTCAGCGGAGCGGGACCCGTCGAAGGACACGGTCTGACCGACGCAGCAGGCGGTATTCTCGCCCGCGTCCGCGATCGGACGGCTGTTGACGCGGATACGGTGCGAGGCCGTAGCGACCGCGCAGTCGGAACCCGTGCCGTTATCGGCGAACACCGTGACGGTATAGTCGCCGCCCTTGGTGTACACGTGCGACGCGGTCGATCCGCCGTCCGCGGTCGTGCCGTCACCGAAATCCCAGCGGTACTTGAGGTTGCCGCCGGTGCCGGGGGCCTTGAAGTGCGCCGTGGAGCCGGTGCAAGCGGCCTCAGGGCCGGTGAGCGAGACCGTCGCGCGGTCGAACACCGTGACCGAGGTCGAGTCGGCGTCCACCGAGCACTCGGTGTTCTTCTCGTCGTCGACGGTCAACACCACACGATACGTGCCGGGCTTGTCGTACACATGACTGACCGACTGACCCTCTCCGGTGGTACCGTCGCCGAAATTCCACATGTACTTCGCGGGACCCGAGGCGGTCGAGGCGGAGCCGTTGAGATTGACCGTCTGGCCCACACAGACCTTCTGGGCCTCGCCGGCCACCGCGTTGGGCGGGAAGTTCGCGGACACCCGCGTCGAAGCCACACCGGAGTCGCAGACCATCCCCGAACTGTCGCGGACGGTCAGCGTGACGGTGTAGTCACCGGCCTTGTCGTAGGACTTGGTGACCACCGGCTGGTCGCTGGTGGTGCCGTCGCCGAAATCCCAAGCAAAAGCGAGCTTCTGCTTGTCGATGTCCCAAGACTTCGTGGCATCGAAAGTGAACGTGTTGCAGCGGCCCGTCGGAGCGGACTTGGGGGCCGGAGCGGCGGCCGGGCCGGTCGGAGCGTAGTCGAAGGGACCGGTGAACGACTTCTTGCCGTGCTTGTAGGTCGGCGCCTCTCCCGACTCGTGCAGGGAGCGGTCCGCCCAATTGGCCCACGCGGGCTGGCTCAGCCCGGCGAGCGCGGCCACGAGGGCCAGCGTCATAAGTTTGCGATGTGTCATAATTACCTCCATACGATGATCGGACTGTTCCCGACGCTTCGCGTCAGGCCGCTCCGGCGACGGTCCCGGAGCCGCTTATGATAACAGTGGAAAACCCGCTGTCAATTCCATTCGCTAGTAGGACCGGTCCTTCTTGTCCGCCCAACCCCGGGACTCATCCTCCCCCTCCCACCCCTTTTTCTTGTCCCTCTCCCAGCCATAAGGCTTGTCCTTGTCCTTCTTGGCCTTGTCCTTCAGGGTGTCGGTTTCCTTGCGGGCGGCGGGAGTCGCGGGCTTCTTGGCGGGTTTCTTGCCGGCCATGAGCAGGCGCCGCATGGGCTTCTTGGCGGGTTTGGCAGGGGACGTGACGCCGGGGGCGGAGGTCGAACCCTCATCCTCAGCGTGAAGGGCCGGAACCGCTCCGGCCAGCGTAAGAACGAACATCAACAACGCGATCTTCCGGATCATGAACGACCTCCTTTGTACGCCTGTCGGGCCGGGCCGCGCTACACGCGGACCGCGGACTGAGCGCCGCTGTCGGCACCGATGATATGGACATCCCTCTGGGGGAACGGGATCGTGACGCTCTGGGCCTTGAAAGCCTTGTGGATCTCGAGATTGACCGAGTGCAGCAGGTCCACCAGCTCCTTGGTCGGAGCCCAATACCGGACCTGGATGTTGATCGATGAATCACCGAACTCCAGGATGCCGACCTGGGGCCCCGGGGTTTTGAGCACGGCCGGGAACTTGGCCAGGACACCCTGGATGATGCGGATGGCGCGCTCCGGATCATCGCCATAGCTGATCCCGACGACGGTCTCGGTCATCTTGACCTCACGGGAATTGATGAGCACCTCGCCCACGATGTGTTTGTTGGGGATCGTGATGCGCTCGCCGCTGGGCGTGGACAGCACGGTGTACGGCAGCTTGACCTCCTCGACGACACCGCTGTACTCCTGGATCGTGACCGTGTTGCCGATCGTGAAGGGCCGCGTCAGGATGATGGACAGGCCCGCGGCGTAGTTGGACAGGGGCGCCTGCAGCGCGAAGCTGGCGCCGAAGATCGTGGCCGACACGGCGGCGATGATCGGCGAGATCGTGATGCCGAACTTCTCGAGCGTGATGAGCCCGGCGAAAGCGACGATGACGATCTTCACGCCTGCGGCCAAGAACTTGGCCAGCGTCAGGTCCATGTGCTTCTTGACGCAGAGCTTCTCGACGGACCTCTCCACCCATCCGCCGATCTTGATCCCGATGAAGAGGATGAGCAGACCATAGAGGGCCTGCAGGCCGTATTTGACGACGTATTCGACGATCAGGTCCAACGCGTGCTGAGCCATGACGATTTCCTTTTCCATGAACGTGCGGGCTTCCTGCATGAAGATCCTCCTCTTATGATATCAAGACGGGCGACAAAACCCTACCGGCTCGGAGGCGACGCCTCCGGCGCGGGTTTCGGGCGCCCACGCCCCGTCAGCAGTCTGAAAACACCCGCTACGAACTTCCACAACAGCCTCAGGATGAAATACGACAACACCAGGAGCGCCACGATGGTCAGACACGCCAGGACCGGGTGCTTGACGAAGAACCAGAAGAGGAAGACCACGAACGAGTCTTCGGCGAGACTGGCCGCGATATTGGAGAACGGCTCGGGGGAGGTGTTGATCGCCAGTCGCGTCGAGGCCTTGACCGCGTGCGCGTCGAGCGCCAGCGTGCCGGTCATCATCGCCAGGCCCGTCTGGGCCAGAGAGCCGTACTCGGTTCCGGCCAGATATCCGGCCGCTCCGGCGGCCGCGGGCCGGATGAACGTGTGCACGGAATCCCAGGCGGAGTCCACGAACGGGACCTTGTCCGCGACGAACTCGACGACGTAGATCAGAACAGCCAGACCAATGAGGAGCGGATGCTCGAGGACCGACAGGGCTCCGGGTAGCTCGATCCAACCGGCCCTTGAGCCGATGCCCAGGATCGCGGCGGTGAGATAGACGCTGATACCGGAGGTCCACCCGGCCAGGACCAACACCGACAACTCACCCAACGGGCCCACGACACCTCCCATGAACAGCGGAAATACGTTCTTTCGGGACAGGGCTATGTTACAATACGCGCGGGTTTTTTAAAAGAAAGGAGCCATCCATGCAAGGTATCATCGGTCTTCTGGCGCTGGTCCTGGCGGTCGTCGCCATCATCAACGTCGTCAAGAGCGCCCGGACCGGCGGACAGAAAGCGCTGTGGATCGTCGTGATCCTCATCTTCCCGTTCATCGGATCCATCGTGTACTTCGTGATCGGCAACAAGAAAGCCGCCTGATCCCCAGGTCCCTGCAGAGCCGCCCCGTGACCCGGGGCGGCTTTTTTATTTGCGCTCCGGACCCAGCAAGCTCGGACCCGCGGACAGCACCGTCGCGGCGCGCGTCGAAGGGGCGATGCGCATGAACACCGCCATCGCTACGGCCGCGACCGACGAGATCGCCGCGCTGAGCAGGAAAGCCGCCGGCGCTCCGGCCGACTGCCAGACAGCTCCGAAGAGCAGGCTCGCCGGAAGCGAGCCGAGCCCCACCACGAAATAGTACCAGCCGAACGCCTCCCCCCTTTCCTCCGGAGGCGCGGTATCCGCCAGCACGGCCCGTTCGCTGCCCTCCGTAAAACCGTAGAAAAGACCGTAAGCCGCGAACAGGGCCCAGGCCTGCCACGCCTGGTCCGCGAGAGCGAACCCCACGTACACCGCGATGTAGACGGTCCACCCGTACAGGATCACTCGGCGCCGTCCGATCCGGTCGGAGAGGATGCCCAACGGCAAGGTCGTCGCGGCCTTGACCAGGTTGAACAGCATCCACACGGCAGGCAGAAGATAGGCCGGCACACCGAGGTCCGCCGCGCGCAGCAGGAGGAACGCGTCGGAAGAACAGCTGAGGATGAACACCAGCAGGATCAGCAGATAAGCGCGCAGACGACCCGAGGGTAGGCGCGGCCGAACCGACCGCCGGACGGACAGAACGCGGCGCTCTGCGGGCACCTCGCGGACCTTCCAGAGGATAAGTGCCACCGCCAGGAGACCCGGTACCGCCGCGCAGGCGAACAGCACCCGCAGGTCCTTGACGCACGTGGCCAGCAGGAGGGTCGCCACCAGCGGTCCCACGACCGCCCCGGCATGATCCATCGAACGGTGCAGTCCGTACGCCCGGCCCCGATGACGGTCGTCCGTCGAGTCGGCGATCAGAGCGTCGCGCGGGGAGGTTCGGATGCCCTTGCCGACACGGTCCGTGAAACGGATGAAGAGCACCACCCACGGCGTCTGCGCCAGGGACACCAGAGGCCGTGACAACGAGGAGAGCGAGTAACCCAGGAGCACCAGGCGGCCGCGGTCCTTCGAGCGGTCGGCCCAGACACCCGAGGCCAACGTGAAGAAGGCCGCCGTCGATTCGGCCAGCCCCTCGACCAGACCGACAAAACCCGCTCCGGCTCCGAGCGTGACGGTGAGGAAGGCCGGCAAGAGCGGGTAGATCATATCGCTCGAGACGTCCGTCAGGAAACTGACACAGCCGAACACCCAGACGTTGGGCGCCACGCCGCGGAGCTTCAACGGACCTCGGTGCTGACCGTAGCGCCGGCCACGATGTCGGCTTTCTGGACGGAGATCCGGCGCCGCGTCTCCAAGTATCTGTCGAAGACACCGTCGAAATCCTCGTCGTAATGGCGCTGGACCTTCTGCAGACCGTCGATCGCCTTGGGCCTGTAATCGGGGCCGAGTTCGTACAGCACACGCACGTCCGGTATCCGGTCGTAGTTGCGGTCCCGCTCGACCTTGTACAGGAACCCGTTCTTGAAGTACCGTGTCAGGTCCGGATAGCCGTCCCGGTTGCGGTCGTACTTGATAGCGGCGGGCACGCCGGTGAAATAGTAGTCGATCACCGTATCGAAGATGCCGTCGTAGTCCGAGTCGATCTGGCCGATCTCGCGATGGCCGTTGCGGTAGAAGAGATAACCGTCCGTACGGCCGTCGGCGTTGCGGTCGAGCTCGGCCTTCACGGCTTTGTCGTTGTGGAACTGCACGACCGCTTCCTTATGACCGTCCCCGTCGAGGTCCATACGGCGGGCGCGCAGTTCCAGCGCGGTAGCGTCGGCCAGGCAGATGAACGAGCTCAACGCCGCGACCGACACCGCCCGGAGGACTATTTCCAAGTGTTGGCTTCCCGCTTGAGCTGATCCCCCGCTTTCTTGAGGTCCTCCTGCAACTGCTCCGAGGCGGTCTTCTTGGCGCATCCGCAAACACTCGCGGCCAGCACCAGTACCAGTAACGTCGCGATCGTTCTCATGACATCCCTCCTTGTTGGATCTTCCCTGGATCATAACAGATCACGGCGTCCGGCTCCGTACGCCAGCGACCGCTCGAGCGCTCTTCGCAACAACCGCGCCACAGCCAGGTCCCGGACCCACTTGCGGTCGGCGGGGATCACGTACCATGGCGCCTGCGGGGTCGAACAGCGGCTCAGCGCCTCCTCGTAGGCCTTCTGATAAGCCGTCCACAGCTTGCGCTCGGCCATGTCGCCGGGGTTGTACTTCCACCGCTTGGCCGGATCGGTCCGCCGGCGGCGCAGTCTCCGGAGCTGTTCGTCCTTACTGATGTGCAGACAGCACTTGAGGAGCGTCACCCCGCACTCGCTCAGATGCCTCTCAAAAGCGTTGATCTGCCGGTAACGGGCCCGCCACACCGACGGTGGCACAAGCCGGCGGACGCGCGCGATCAACACATCCTCATAGTGCGAGCGATTGAAGACCCCGATATGGCCGTACGCCGGCACCCGCTGATGCACGCGCCACAGGTAATCGTGCGCCAGCTCCTCCGCGCACGGCGTCTTGAACGCGGTCGTCTGACAGCCCTGCGGGTTGACACCGGACAGGACATGGCGGATCGTGCCGTCCTTACCGCTGGTGTCCATGCCCTGCAGGACCAGCAGCACCGCGCCCTTGCCCCGGGCGTACAGGCGTGTCTGCAATTCCGCCAGCCGCCCCTTCTCCTCTTGGAGCGATCGGCGGGCCTCCTCCTTATCCCATCCGAGGTCTTCGGCCGGGTCCCGCCGGTCCAGCCGGGCCGGACCCCCGGAACGGACGCGAAGGGTCTCAAGCCCGGCCATCGGCGAGCTCCTCGGCGGACACGAACTCGATGTTGCGGGGCGTGCGCGCGTAGACGCGCACGTAGTCGATCACATGCGTCTGGGGGAACACCGTGTTCTTGTTGGGGTCACCCGGCCAATCGCCGCCCACGGCGGTGTTGAGGATGATGCGCATGGGCACATGCGGGATGTCGCGCGTCGAGGTGAAGCGCAGTTGTCCGTCCACGTACCAGCGCAGGGCGTCCGGCTCCCATTCGACCGCGAAGGTATGGAAATCCTCGGTGAAATCCGGTCCCACGTAGACCTCCCCTCTCCGATGCACGCGTCCGTCCGGGCCGTGAAAGTGATGCGTCATATGGACCTTGTCGGGATAGTGCCCGATGAGCTCCATGATATCGATCTCAGGGGGCCAGGAGTTGTCGTCGGGCATCAGCCAGTGCGCGGGCCACAGACCCTTGCCGCCGGGCAGTTTGGCGCGGACCTCATAGCGTCCGTAAGCCCGCGCGAACTTGCCGCGCGTCTCCACGAGGCCCGAGAGGTACGGTCTGCCGCCGCGCGATTCCTTGAGGCTCGTCAATGTGAGATGGCCATCGGACACCGACACCATCTCGGGGGAGTAGTACTGTTTCTCGTTGTTCTTGACGAGCGCGGCGTCCTCGGGCGTCCACTTGGACAGGTCGAGCCGCTCGCCCTCGAACTCGTCGTTCCAGATGAGGCGCCAACCGCCCTCCAGTTCCGCCGGGACCGATTCGGCCGCCACGGCCGGACCGGCACATCCCGCCAAGACCGCCAACGCGGCCATCGTGATCGCGTACCCGATGTTCATCGACGCGCCCTCCACGGGTACTGTACCCGCAGGCGCGGACCGGCGTCAATCGCCGGAGGGGCCGACCGGCCCGATGGTGGAAGGGCCCTGTGACTGCGGGAAGAAGATCACGCGGTCCTTGCCGCTGCGCTTGGCGCTCATCATCGCCTGGTCGGCGCGCTCGACGAAGCGCCCCGCGTCCAGCTCTTCGAGCGTCTGGTAGGCGAAGAGTCCGAGACTGGCCGTCACGCGAACACCGCCGGGCACCCGGCCGCGCACAAAGGCCGTGGATTGGATGCGCGAGCGCACCCGCTCGGCGACCTCGATGGCGGAGGCGGCCGTGGTCTCCGGCAGGAGCAACAGGAACTCGTCCCCGCCATAACGCCCCACGATATCGATGCTCCGTACCGCTTCGTTGAGCGTCCGGGCGAACTCCTTCAACAGGAGGTCCCCCACCAGATGGCCGTACGTGTCGTTGACGCTCTTGAAGTCATCGAGATCGACCATGATCCCGCAGATCCCCCGGCCGTGGCGGCGCGAACGCTCGATCTCCTTCTGCAGTTCCTCGAGGATGTGCCTGTGGTTATAGAGACCGGTGACGTCGTCGGTCATCGACTGACCCGCCAGGAAATCCATGTGGAGTTCCAACCGCCGCCGCTCCTCCTCGTTCCACCGGCGGTCGGACTCGAAATACCCGTACATGGAGAACACGCAGGCGCACAGGAGGGTGAGATACAGGTAGAGCGACCCGTTGTCGCGCAGGTCCCCAAGGATCAGCGCGGGCTCGGCGGGGCCGATCACGACCAGCCGGAGCATCCAAATGAACGACGGCACCACCCAGCCGACGGCCAAACCGGAGAGGACCCCGAAGAAGACCGATCTTGAGCGTCTGTGGGCACGCGTGCTCATTCGGACCCTCCTTCCCCATTGTTACTGTAGACCCGGACGGACGACTCGCGCGTGACGCCCGTCACGCCGTAGCCGATTCCGCTTGAAACCCCCTGTCCGCCGACCCATAATGAGGGCCTATTCGGACCGCCATGAAACTCCTACGCATCCTTGGATCCCTGTGGACGGCTGTCGCGATCATCGGCACTCTGGCGGTGATGCTGACCGTTTCCACGCTCATCGAATCGCACTACGGCACTCCCGTGGCCCAGCGCTGGGTCTACCGGGCGGGCTGGTTCGACGTGTTCCTGGCGCTGATCGCCGTCAACATCATCTGCTCGACGCTGACGCGGTGGCCGTTCAAGGTCCGCCACACGGGCTTCATCGTCACGCACATCGGGATCCTGATGGTATTGACCGGGTCGCTGTTGACCCGGCTGGTCGGCGTCGAGGGTCAGATCCTGCTCTATGAGGGTGAGGCCCGCGACCGGATCCAGACCTCGGACCTCGAGGTCGTGCTCCACCGGCACGGGTCGGCCGTCGCGTCGTTCCGCCTGCCCCAGGCCGGGTCCCGGCGGCCGTTCGATCTGTCCAAGCTCTCGGCCGGGCTCGGAGCGCGGATGGTCGCCTACACCGACCATGCCCGAGAGGAGACCCGGATCACCGAGGGCGGCCCCGAGGCGCCCGCCAACGCCGCGCTCGAGGTCCGTCTCAAGAGCGAGAGAGCGGGCTTCGACGGCCGCTTTCAGCTCGTCGAGAACCATCCCAACGACCCCCACGCGGACGAGATCGATATGGGTCCGGCCTTGATCGGACTGGCGCGCGGTCTGCCCGCCGAACCCGTGGCCGCCGGAGCGGAGAGCGTCGCCCCGCAACTGATCGTGCGCTCGCGCGCGGACGGCTCGTCGGTCTCCATCGACCTCGACACCCCCGCGGCCGAAACACCCGTGAGCGCGGGCGTCATCCGCAACGTCCGTTTCATGCCCGATGCGCGGGTGAGCGCGGACAATCAGCTCGTCAACGCCGGCGAGGCTTACAACAACCCCGCGGTATTCTTCGAACTGGTCTCTCCCGACGGTTCGGTGACCCCCGTGTTCCGCTTCCATCGCTTCCCGGAGTTCGACTCCTCGCACGGCCGGGCCGTCCGCGCCAAGGACCTGGAGGTCGAGTTCCGCCTGCCGGGCGGCACAGCTACGGCCGCGCCGCGGAGCGGTCCGTCGCTGTTCTTCCATACCGATGGCGACGCCTGGATCTACGTCTCTTCCTCTTCGCGGGGCAGTGCGCGGGGTGAGGTCAGGCCCGGTGAGTCGACACCGACCGGCTGGATGGACTTCGCGTTCACCGTGGAGCGGACCTTCTCCAGGGCCAAGGTCCAACGCCACATCACGCCGGCCGCCGGGAGCGGGTCTCCGGCCGCCGAGCTGGAGGTCCTGCGGGGCGAGCGTCAGCTGTGGCAGGGCTGGGTCCCCGAGGCCGGATCGGTGGAGTTCACCGATGGCCCGGACCGTTACACCCTCGGCCTGCGCCGCGTGCCGCACCGCCTGCCGTTCGGCCTCAAGCTCAAGGATTTCCGCAAGATCGACTATCCGGGCAGCGCCGAGGCGATGGCCTATGAGAGCGACGTGGTGCTGGAGGATCCCTCGACGAGCACGGTGATCCACAAGACCATCAGCATGAACAAGCCGCTCGACTACGCCGGCTGGCGTATCTTCCAATCCTCCTTCGCCCCGGACACCGGACAGGGCGAGGTCTCCATCTTCACCGTGGCCAAGAATCCGGGCATCACACTGATCTACTCCGGCAGTGTCGTGCTCTTCACCGGTGTGGTGCTCGTCTTTTTCGTGCCGCCCCTCTCTTCACTGCCGTCCAACGCAAGGAACCGATCATGAGATCCCGCATACCTCTTACGCTGGCGCTGTTGTCCCTGACCCTCTGGACCGCTCCGCCTGCCTCCGCCGCGGACGAGGCGACACTGCGCGCGGCCGCCGTCCTGCCCATCCAGCACCGCGGACAGGTCAAGTCGTTCGAGTCGTTCGCCCGGCAGACCTTGCGCCTGGTGGCGGAGCGCTCGTCCTTCGACAAGCGTCCCGCGACGCTCTATGTGCTCGATCTGATCAGCCGGCCGACCGGGATACTCGACAAGCGCTGGATCAGACTGGACCTCGAGGAACTGCGCGCCGCGCTCGAACTCGAGCGGGGACGCTCGTACTACACCTACGAGGAGATCGCTCCGGCCGCCGACAAACTCGTCGAGTACGTGCGCTCGGCCAAAGCCAAGCGCGATGCCGACCAGCGCCCGTCGCTACTGGAACAGAAGGCCGAAACGCTGTACACCCGCATGGTCACCGTGCGCGACCTGGCCGACGGCACCTCGCTCAGGCTCATGCCGGACGAGAAGGGCGCCGAGTGGCTCTCCCTCACCTCGCTGTCCAACGATGACCGTGAGCGTCTGGCGCGTATGCTGGTCGCTCACCGTGAAGGGCGTGTGGCGGATTTCGTGAAGCTGGCCGGCGAGTGGCGGAACCATGTGTTGTCCCGCACGGCCGACACCGTGCGGCGCAAGACGGACCTGGAGGCGCTGTACCACCGGCTGGAACCCTTCCATGGGTCGTGGGTCGCTTATCTTGTGGCTTTCGCGGCGTTCTCGATCCTGCCGCCGCTACGGGCGGTGCGTTGGGTCGGCGCGGCGGTTCTTGTGGCGGCCTTCGTCCTGCATACGGCCGGACTCGTCCTCCGAGTGCTCATCCTGAGCCGCCCCCCCGTCTCCAACATGTACGAGTCGATCGTGTTCATGAACTGGGTCCTGATGCTCTCGGCCCTGATCTACGCCCTGGTCCGCCGTCAGACGGCGATGCTCTCGGTGGGCGCGCTCATGAGCGCTCTGGTGATGATCTACGGTGACCTCCTGCCGATGGACCGCAGTCTCGACGTGCTGGTGCCGGTCCTGCGCAGCAACTACTGGCTGACCATCCATGTCATGACCATCGTCTCCAGCTACGGCGTGTACGGCTTGGCCATGGGCCTCGGCCACCGGCACCTGATCCTGGAGCGCCTGGGCCGCATGAACGATGCGCGTTCGCGTGAAACCTCCGCCGCGTCGATCTTCCGGACCATACAGGTGGGCACATTGCTGTTGGGTATCGGCACGGTGCTGGGGGGTGTGTGGGCCAACGAATCGTGGGGCCGTTTCTGGGGCTGGGACCCCAAGGAAACGTGGGCGCTCATCACGTTCCTCGGGTACCTGGTGATCATCCACCTCAAGACGTTCCGTCATATGGGCCCGCGCGCGTTGGCGGTCAGCTCGATCCTGGGTTTCCTGCTGGTCCTCATGACCTGGTACGGGGTCAATTTCGTGCTCGGCCGCGGACTGCACAGCTACGGCCACGGCTCGGGCGGCGCCAGCTGGATCGTCTACTACCTGATCGCCGAGGCGCTCTTCCTGACCTGGGCGATCGGCCTTCGCCGCCGGTCCGGATGAAGCTTCACCAACTGGAACGCGCCCAGACCGTCCCCGCCTCGCTTGAGAGGGTCTTCGCGTTCTTCAAGAGACCCGAGAATCTCGAGCGCCTGACACCCTCCGGTCTGGGCTTCAGGATCCTGACGCCGCGACCCATCGTGATGCGCGAAGGCGCGTTGATCGACTATACGATCCGCCTGTCGGGTCTGCCCGTCCGCTGGACGACGCTCATCACCCGTTACGAGCCGCCCCTCCGCTTCGTGGACGAACAACTGAGGGGTCCTTACGCGTACTGGCATCACACGCATGAGTTCAGGGAAGTGGCGGGAGGCACGGAAGTGAGCGACCGTGTCGTGTACGCGCTGCCGCTCGGCGCTCTGGGAGGGCTCCTTCACCGCCTGTACGTGCGTCAGGAGCTCGAGAGGATCTTCGGGTACCGCGCGGAAGCCATCCGCTCCGCGTTCGCCGGCTGAAAGAAGGGTCCGGCTCTATTCGTCGACCAACTGCTGGAAATCCGCCGCCGTCCCGGTATCCTCGACGGCGCCGTTCTTGAACTCCACGATGAACGTGCGGTCCTTCTTGCTCTTCTTCTGGTCCGCCGGGTCCTTGCTCTCATAGATGAAGAACTCGCCGTTCTTGAGCGGATACATCGCGTCGGGCTTGCCCAGCAGGTTGAGCACCTGGTCCCTGTTCATGCCCTTCTTGACGTCCCTGAGGAATTTGGGCGAACCGCAGCCTGCCAGCGTGGCCGCCAACAGCAGGACTAGAGCGGGTACGAACAACATCTTGAAGGGTCTGGCCATTTCGACTCCTGGGCGCTTCTCGTACGATGATGAAGTTGCTTTCTATTAACAAATTTTATCACAAATCGGCCGGTTTCGCTTGCCAGGAGGCCGCGCCGCGGATAAAATTTGACTGCGATCAACATCCAACCCCACGGAGGTCCGCAATGAAGCGCGTGCTGTCCCTATTGACCGTTCTGTCCCTGCTCCTCATGCCGGCTGTCGCGATGGCCGATCATGGCGGCAAGTGCAACGCCGGATCCCAATGCCCGATGTCCAAGTGCCAGGATGGCGGCAAGAGCGATTGCGGTGAGTCCACTTGTCCGATCGCGGGCAAGATCCTGAAGAAGGCCGAGTTCTTCCTCGACAACGCCGAGGGCATCGGCCTGTCCAAGGAACAGATCAAGCAGATCAAGGACATCAAGCACACCACCAAGAAGGATATGATCTTCGCCGAGGCGGGCATGAAAGCGTTCTACCTCGACGTGAAAGCCAAGCTCTGGGAGGAGAAGGTCGATGTCGACGGGCTCAACAAGCTCATCGATGACGCGACGGCCGAGATGAGCAAAGGCGCCAAGAAGTCCGTGCAATCCTACGCCGAGCTCAAAGCGGTCCTGAGCGACGACCAGATGAACAAGGCCAAGGAGATCTGGAAGAAGAACTCCTAAGAACGGCCCGCAAGACCCAGGGCGGTGCTCCGGCACCGCCCTTTTTTTGTCTCCTCTCGCCCACACCCTGACCTGCACAGGGGGTCTTCCGCATGGACTTTTAGGGTTATCCCACAAGGCCCCGACGACCCCCTGATCTCCCGGTCACGATCTCCCTTCGGCCTCGAGTCGACTTTTCTGGCTCCCAGGCACGATCGTCACTCGGTAAGTCGTGGGGCCCCTCGTCGGTGCAGCCCAGGCCCGCCGTCTCCCCTACGACTTACCTCGGACGGATCAGGAACTGTAGGGGAGCCGAAAAGTCGAACTCGGCCTTCGGGAGACCGTGACCGGGAGCTCATGGACTCCTCTGCTACCCCCGAACGGGTGGCGCGGAACGGGGCGCCCCAAGAGGGCACAGGCGAAAGCCGAGCACTCTTGGGGCTGTTCCGCGACAGGACCCGTGAGGGGATACAGAAAGGTCTATAGGGAAGATCCTCTGTGCAGGTCTGGGGATCGGTAAGGTCGTTCTTTTAGCGCTGGACGGTCGAGTGGACCTTGCCGACGAAGAAAGGTCCGAGGGATTGGATGTACTTGGAGGTCTGCTGGGTCTTGCGCATATCCTGCACCAGGCGAGACAGCGGATAGAGCTGGGACGAGACCAGCCCCAAGAGGAATTCATTGTCGTTGCGGTCCAGGCCGTGGCAAGCCAGGCGGATGTCATGCGCGAACCCGGCCGCGCCGTACCCCATGCCGAGCTTGGCATGCTCGAAGAGGATCTTGCGCTGTTCGTCCTTCTCGAGGAGCTCGAACTCGGGCTTGCGGCGCAGAGGGTACCAGACGGCCCACGGCAGTTCCGGGTTGAAGGCATTGCGGCGCGGCTTGCGCAGCAGCCACTCCTCGAGGTCCTGCTCGAACCCGGTCGAATAGGTCCTCCCGATCATCGTCATCTCCGGACGGGGGGTCAAGGACCGGAACGGCTCGGCGCACAGCACCGCGCGCGCCTGTCCCACGAACACCGAAGGGTCCTCGGCCAGGAGAAGCACGCCGATGCCGCGAGGGTCCGTCGCGTCGAGATACAGCACCGACTCGAGTCCGGCGGCCTTGAGCGCCGATGAGGCCGCTGCGGGATCGGAGCAGCCCGTATAGACCAGGAGTTCGAAGAAAAGACGCTTCTCGGAGCTCTGCGGCGCACCGTCCTTGGCGGCTCCGTATTCCTTGATGTCGGGCAACTCCGTCACGGCGGCGTAGCCGTGAGCGGGGCGTCCTCCTGCGGGTTGTGCGGTCGGGGCGTTCATGGGTTAGGACTTTACCACGGCGGAGGCCAAAGCTCAATTCACTTGATCTGCCGAAGGATCGCCTGCTCGATGAGCAGTTCCTTGCGCGCGCGGATGCGGTCGGTGTGGATCTTGGTACGCTCCGGACCCACCCCCAGATGATCGAGCATGGCCCGTGTCAGGTCGATGCTGGCCTCCAACTCTTCCATGACCACGACGTCCGCCCCGAGCTCGTACAACTGAGGGACGTTCTTCTCGAACCGTGTGCGGACGATCAGGAAGACCTCCGGATTGAGACTCTGGGCGTTCTTGACGATGGTGGGCAGGCTCGTCGAATCCCCGAAGCTCACCACCAGAGCGGAAGCTCTGTCGATCCCGATCTTGCGGAGAACCTCGCGGTTGGAAGCGTCCCCATAATAGACCGTGTAACCCTCCTTGCGGGCCTGCCGCACGTGCGAAGGGTTCATCTCGAGGATCGTCAACGGCGCCCGCTCCTCTGTCAGGGCCAGCGCCAGGTCCTGCCCGGCCTTACCGTAACCACAGAGGATCACATGACCTTTCTGGGCCTCAGGAAGCGGGGCCGCGGACGGCGGCATGCCCAAGAACGGGATATGGGAGCTCATCCGCGTCAAGTACGGGACCGCCCGGAAGAACAGCGGAGTCAGCAGGATCGTGATGACGGTGCTCGACAGGATCACCTGATAGACGAACGGGTCTATGGGCGCGGCCTTGCGAGCTTCCTGCAGGATCAGGAACGAGAACTCGCCGATCTGCGAAAGGATCAGGCCCACGGTCAACGCCACTCGCGGCGAGTATCCGAAGAACATGACGATGGACGCATTGACAAGGATGTTGATGATGAGGATCGACGCGACCACACCGAGAACGACCGGCAGGTGGGTCAACGTGAACCCGATGTCGAACAGCAGTCCGATGGAGACGAAGAAGATGCTCACGAACACGTGCCGGAACGGCGCGATCTCGCCCGAGATCTGATGCACATAGTCGGTGTTCGCAAGAAGCACCCCGGCGAAGAAAGCCCCCAGCGCCATCGAAAAACCCAGCTGGTGGCTCAACACCGACATGCCGAAGCACAGGATGATGGCCGACAAGAGGAAAACCTCGCGGCTGCGCGAACCGGCTATCGACCGTGATACCCACGGCAGGACGAACCTCGCCGACAACAGAATGATCCCGACGAAGAGGACCGCCTTGATCATCGAGCTGCCGATCGAGGCGACGTCGAGCCCTTGTGATGCGCCGAGCGCGGCGATAAGGATCAGGATGGGGGCCACGAACATATCCTGGACGATCAGGATCGCGAACGAGATGCGCCCGTGCTGGGTATCGAGCTCCGCGCGATCGAGCAGATACTTGAAGACCACGGCCGTCGAGCTCTGCGCGATCACACAGCCGAGCACGAAGCTCTTGAACGGCGCCCACCCGAGGGCCTGCCCGAGGACCATCGCGACGGCGATGGACAGGACCAGCTGGAGCGTCCCCCCGAAGACAGCCACGCGCTTCATCCCGTGCAACTTCTCGAACGAGAACTCCATACCGATCGTCAGCATCAGGAAGATCATGCCGACGTTGGCCATCGCGTCGATCCGGGCCAGGTCCGGCAGGATGCGCATTCCGTACGGGCCGATCATCGACCCCGCCAGCAGGAAACCCATGATCGTCGGCAGTCTCAGCTTCTCGAACAGCGCCGCGACCGCGGTCGCCGCGGCCAGCACCAGAAGGATCTCGATGAACACGCCCTCTCCCATCAGCTCCCTCCCGAGGAGGCGCGCTGCTCCAACAAACGAGCCACCACCGGCTCGAGATAAGGCAGAACGACCTCGGCGACATGTCGATTACCCGCGTCCGTGAAATGGCAGTCGTCGAAGAAGGTCTCGAGGTCTTTGGGCAGCTGTTCGTCCAAGGGCACGTACACCGCGCCGTACTTCTCGGCCAGCTGGCGCTGACGCTCGTTGTAGCGGCGCATTTCGGAGACGGCCCAGGCCATCGACGGCCGCACCGGACCCGCGGTCGTGTCGACGTAGAACCAGCGCACGCCTGCCTCCTGTTCGCTCATACCCTCTTTCCAGAGGACCGGTTGGCCCAGGACCACCGCCGGGATACCCCGGCCCTTGAGATCGCTCAGGAGCGTTTCCATGCCCTCGGAGAATTCGACATAAGGGTCCGGATCGCGCGCGGGCTCCTTGGCGTAGGGAAGCTGCGCGTAGTTCCGGGTGTTGCCCTTCAGACTGTCGGTGTCGTACCGGATCATGCGGCCGCTCTTCAGGGACGCCTCGATCTCCCGCTGGTCCTGCATCCGGCGCAGTCTCCTGTAGATCTGCGAGTACCGCCCCTTGAGGCGCTTGAAGCGCTTGGAGAGCTTGCGGTCCTTGGCCCCCAGCGCGTGGATCCGCGCCTCGGGTCCGGGATAGCTGTAACCGGGACCGCCGTTCCAGCACAGGTCGTTGATCCCCTCGAGCGTGATCACAAGATCCGCGTCGTATTCAGGAAGTTTCTCACGGACAAAACGTGCGCGCGTGAACACGCGGTCCCCTCCGGTGCCCCAAGCGGCGACCTCGATCCTCCATCCGCTCGGACCGAAGCGCTCGTTGAGCCTCCTCTCGATCACGGCGGACCAGATGTCAGCGGTATCCTGGTTGATCTGCATCGTGGTGGAGGCGCCGAGCGCGAAGATGCGCAAGGTCCGCTCCGGTTTGCGGGCGGAGCGCATGGACAGTGAGCGAAAACCCAGGTCGTTGGTCTCGTACAAGACCCGGGCCTTGAGCCCCGGCAGGTCCTGACGCAGGATACGATGGTATTTCTCGGGAGGCGGCAACGGGAAAAAGAGCCACAACACCGCTTCTGTCAGAAGCGCGGCCGTGATGAGGTTGACGATGATCCAACCGGCGGCCCTGAGGACCCGGACCGCCGCCGGGCGGTTGCCCATGAGATCTCCTGACGGAACATCTACGCGTGAACGTGCCAACCCATTTTAGGGCCAAACACCGCCGCCGTTAAAGTATAATCTGATCGATGGCGTTCGCATGGCGGACCCGGAGGCAAAGATGAAGCTCGGTATCCTCTCGACCCACCCGATCCAATACCAAGTCCCGCTCTATCGAGAACTCGCGGGACGCGCCGGCGTGGACAGTCGCGTCTTTTATCTGAGATTGCCCGACCCCGTCGAGCAGGGGCGGGGGTTCGACAGGCCTTTCGCGTGGGACGTCCCCCTTCTGAACGGCTACGCCTGGGAACACTGCCGCGACGTCCGGACCCAGCTCGGACGGTGGGGAGCCGACTGCGTGCTCACACCGGGCTGGCAGGACAGCGGGATCGCGGCCGCGTCGGATGCGGTACGATCGCTGGACCTGCCTCGAGTATTGCGTTGCGAAGCCAGCGCGTTGCGACGGACGGGCCCGCTCCGCCGTCTGGCCCATCGCTGGCGGGTCCGTGATTACGGCGCCTACGCCGCCATCGGCCAGGCCAACAGGCGCTTCTACCTCGATCTCGGTATCCCCGAGGGACGCATCTTCGAGGCCCCGTACTTCGTGGACAACCCCCGTTTCACCGCGCAGGCGGAAGAACACCGGCTCTCCCGCGATGCTCAGCGGCGCGCCTGGGGCATCCCCGATGATGCGTTCGTCTTCCTCTTCGCGGGCAAGCTTGAACCCAAGAAGCGTCCTCTCGATCTGGTCGCGGCGTTGGGCCACGCCGTCCGTGATCGGAACGTCCATGCCCTGATCGTCGGATCCGGCCCTCTCGAGCGGAGCGTCCGCGAGGCCTGCGGTGCAAGCGGTGTACGCGCGTCCTTCACGGGCTTTCTCAATCAGTCCGAGATCACGCGGGCCTACACCGCGGCGGACTGCCTCATCCTGCCCTCCGACGCCGGCGAGACGTGGGGATTGGTGGTCAACGAAGCGATGGTCTGCGGACTGCCCGCCGTCGTCAGCGATCGTGTCGGCTGCGGCCCGGACCTGGTGACGCCGGATCGGACCGGTTGGACCTATCCCTGCGGGGACGTGCGGGCCCTGGCCGGATTGGTGGACAGGATCATCTCGGATCCCGGATCCGCCCGTCGCGTTGGAGCGGCCGCTCGCGAACGTGTCCTGGCCTCTTATACCGCGGCGCGCGCGGCCGACGGCGTACTTGCGGCCGCATCGTCGCTCGCCGGATGAAGATCCCCTCTGCCGGCCGCGCGACGGGTCTGCTCGACCACCTGCGCGAGAACCTGCCCTACACGCGCACCAAGATCGGTCAGCTGCTCAAGTACGGCTCGGTGCGCGTCAACGGACGTGTCGTGACCGCGCACGATCATCCGCTGGGACCAGGGGACACCGTGGACCTGTTGCCCAAACGTCAGGCCGCGACGCTGCGCTCTCGCTCCCGCCTGCCGTTCCGCATCGTCCATGAGGACGGCCAGATCGTCGTGATCGACAAGCCGGCGGGTCTTCTGACCATGGCGACCGACCGTGAGAAAGAGCGTACCGCCTACCACCTGCTCACGGACTACCTGCGCTCACAGAGCCCCGACGGTCATGGGCGGGCCTTCATCGTCCACCGTCTCGACCGGGAGACTTCGGGGCTCATCGTTTTCGCCAAGACCGTTTCCGCCAAGGAGCGGCTCCAAAAAAGCTGGGAAACGGTGGTCAAACGGTACTATGCGGTGGTCTGCGGGATCCCTTCGCCGCGGCAAGGCCGCATCGAAAGCTGGCTGGTGGAGGACGATTTCAAGAGGGTCTACAGCTCCGGGGCACGCACCCGCGGGGCCAAGCATGCGGTCAGTGACTACCGCGTCCTGCGGACCAAGGGAGGGTACGCTCTCCTGGAGGTGACGATCCACACCGGGCGCAAACATCAGATCCGCGTCCACCTGGCGGACCTCGGTCATCCGGTGGTCGGCGATGAGCGCTACGGCCGGGACCCCGGCCCCCTGGGACGCCTCGGCCTGCATGCCTTCGCGCTGGAGCTCGACCACCCGCTCACGGGAGAGCGGCTCCGACTGAGCACGGACCTGCCCGACGACTTTTGACCGGCGGGCGCCTCAGCCCGCCTGACCCTCGGAGAGCTCCTCGAGCCTCTGCGTGGCCTTGAGCCAGTCCTGCTCTTCCCGGTCGATCATCCGCTGCAGCTCATCGTAGCGGTCGTTGCGCTCCCGGGACCAGGCTCCCGGATCGTTGAAGAAGAGGTCATGGATCTCCTGCCACTCCTTCTTGTAGGCGGCGATCCGCTCGTCGATCCTGCGGATCTGCGTACCGAGCTTGCGTTTCTCCGACTCGCGCTCCTTGCGCGCCTGATAGTCGGACTTGGGAGGCGCGGCGGCCGGCTTGGCGGCTGAGGGCGTAGCGTCTTCGGAGAGCTCCTGGCGGATGATGCTCTCCAGACTGTAGACGTACTCCTCGTAGTTGCCCGGATACGAGCGCACGCGGCCGCCGGCGACCTCGATGATGCGCGTGGCCACGAGGTTGACGAACGTGCGGTCGTGGCTGATGAAGAAGATCGTGCCGTCGAAGGACTTGAGCGCGCGGCCGAGCGCTTCGACGGTCTCGAAGTCCAGGTGGTTGGTCGGCTCGTCCAGGAGCAGGATCTGGCTCTTGGTCAGGAGCATCCCGGCCAGGCACGCGCGGGCCCTCTCTCCGCCGCTCAAGACACCGACCTTCTTGTCCACGTCGTCGCCCTTGAAGAGAAAACTCCCGGCCAGGTTGAGGATCTCCTGGCGCGTGACGCCGGGCGCGGCGGTGCCGGAGAGGTATTCGTAGACGGTCAGGTCCGGCCTCAACGTCGCGTAGACGTGCTGGGCATAATAGCCGACCCTGAGATTGTACCCCCAGCGGTGCGAGCCGCCCTTGGCGGCCAGGTCCCCGGCGATCGTGCGCAGGAAGGTGGTCTTGCCCTGTCCGTTGTCCCCGAGCACCGCCACGTGGTCACCCTGCATGACCTCCAGGTCGATACGGTCGGCCACCAGCTTGTCCGGATAGCCGATCGCCAGCTCCTCACAGCGCAGAGCGATACCGTTCTTCTTGTCGACGGCCGGGATCTTGATACGGACGTTGGACAGCGGATGGTCGACGTCGATCTTCTTGAGCTTCTCGATCTGTTTCATCTTGGAGCGGGCCTGGGCGGCCTTGGAGGCCTTGGCGCGGAAGCGGTCGACGAACTGCTGCAGCTGCTTCTGCTTGAGCTCGACGTTGCGGTTGTGGCTCTCGGCGTGCAGGCGCTGTTCTTCCTTGAAGACCAGATAGTCCTCGACGCTCCCCGGATAGAGCGTGCACTCGCCGCTCTCGACCTCGAGGGTGTTCTCGCAGGTCTTCTTGAGGAACTCACGGTCGTGGGACACGATCATGAACCCGCCGTCCCAGTCCTGCAGGAACTCCTCGAGGAGGATCAGGGTCTTGAGGTCGAGGTAGTTGGTGGGCTCGTCGAGGATCAGGTAGTTGGGGTCCGCGAGCAGCATGGACGTCAGCTTGACGCGTGTGCGGTATCCGCCGGACAGCGAGCCGATCGCCGCCTCGAGCAGGCCGTGCTTGAGCTGGAAGCGCCCGGCCATCTTGCCGCACTCCCACTCCTCCTTGCCGGTGTATCGCTGCAGAAAGCCGATGACGGTCTCTTCCAGCTGGTACGGGTCGTGCTGTTCGAGATAGCTGAGGCGCAAGGCGGTGGAGCGGCTGACCGTGCCGCCGTCGGCCTCCTCATGGCCGGTGATGATCCGGCAGAGCGTGGACTTGCCGGCGCCGTTGCGGCCGATCACGCCGACCTTCTGCCCCTCGAGAAGGGACAGCGTCGCGCCCTCGAGAATGGGACGCGCTCCGTAGCTCTTGCGGATGTCGGACAGCTGTAAGAGGACTCTCATGACCGCATCATCCTACCAGAACGGGCACGGTTTTCAACGCGACGCACCGTAGTCGGGTCACCGTGTGCGGATGGACATGAGGAACAGATCGTCCTCGAAGTTCCCCTTCGCGTAAGCGTGCAGTTCGCCGACGAGCTTGGCGTTGAACTCCAGCGGCATCAGCCGGGCGTTGTCCGACAGGAAACGCTCGAGCCGCTGACTGCCGTACTGCTCCCCGCCTTCGGCCCGGATCTCGGGCACACCGTCGGTGAAGAGCACCAGAAGGTCTCCCTTCTGGTAGCGGACCTCGCTCTGATGGATGCGGTCCCCCTCGCCGGTGTCCAACCCCAAGAGCGTGGTCTGCGACTCGAGACTGACCACCTCCGAGTCGCGCAGACGGCACAAGTACTGTTTGGGATGGCCGTAGTTGGAGTACACGAAACGCGCCTCGTCCCAGCACAGGAGCCCGCAGACGGCGCTCAGGTACATCTGCGTGCCCTCGAAATCCCTGACGATGAACCGATTGAGCTCCGCCAGCAGCTTGCCCGGCTCCAAGGACTGCCGCGCCAGCGCGTCGAACTCCGCGTGCAGGCGGTTGACCAGGAGCGCCGCCGGCACCCCGTGCCCGGTCACGTCGCTGATGAGGAAGACCAGGCGGTTGCCCTCCCTGAAATAGAAGCGCGCGTAGTCGCCTCCCACCGTGCTGGCCGGCTTGTAGTTGATCGCGATATCGAGGTCGGGTGTCGAGATGGATTTGGGGATGAGGTTGTTGTGCACGCGCGAGGCCAGCTCGAGCTCCTTCTCCATCTGACGTTTCTTGGTCTCGACGTCCTTCAGCAGCGTGAAGCTCTTGAGCGACAGACGGTTGTCCTCGTAGCGGGCGACCACGCACACGACCGCCGCGATGACCAGGTACAGTGAGCCGTTGAGATAGGCGTTCTCGCCGAAGAATCCCGCGGGCACCCGGTAGACGCTGAGATCGCGCGTCATGTAGTGGAGCGTCCAGGCCTCGAAGTGCATCAGGAACAGCGCGCCCACGTCGATCAGCGACCACGGGATCAGCAGGGCCACCGAGAAGAACAGGATCACGAACACCGCCTCGCTGTAGAGCCCGGGCAGCGCCGACGACCCGCCCACCATCACGCACAGGATGAACAGCGCGTAGGCGTACCCGGCGAGCTTGGCCCGTCGGAGCGTGGTGGCCCTTGAGACGAGCCACAGGATGAGCGCGGCGGATGCGCCGACATAGCCGAGCATGAGGAGCCGGTGTCCCCAGTGGGCCCCTCCCATGAGGTAGAGGGCCAATAGCGTCGCCCCCAGGAAGAGGCCCGCGGTCAGCAGTGTCAGCACACGCAGGCGGCGGCGCATCGAAAGCGTCAGCAGGCCCAGATACTCTTCACGCAGTTCGGGCGGGAGCCGGTGCAGCTTCTCCATCAGGCCGGGACTCTCCGGAGTCTCCCGCGGACCCGCAAGTAAGCACGGCGGCGGGCCTCGGGGAACCGCTCGATCGCGTATCTCAGCGTCGTACGCGGCAGGCGCTCATGACGCGTCCTCAAGAACTCCACCAGAGCCCGCTCATCGCGCTTGCCCGCCTCACGGAGCATCCAGCCGATGGCCTTGTGCATCAGGTCGTGGGTGTCGCCCCGCAGGCGGTCGGCCAGCGCGAAGATGTCCTTGAGATCTCCGCTTCGGATGAAGTGCCATGTGGCGACGACCGCCACGCGCCGGTCCCACATCCTCGATGAAGCGGCCAGACGCGACAACACCCCGCGCGGACGGCTCTCCAGATGCGCGCCGACGATCTTGTGCGCGGAGGCGTCCACGAGGTCCCAGTTGTTGACCCGGCCCAGATGCCGCAGATAAAAACGATAGATACGCTCCCGCGCGGCTTCGTCGCCCTTGCGGTAGCGCTCGACCAGGATCAGAAGAGCGATGAGGCGTTTCTCGTGGACCTCAGAGGCCAAGAGCTTTCCGAGCGCGCGCTCATCGAGTTGGGCATAGCGGCGGGCGAACCTGCGGCAGACCGGGACCGGAATGCCGGCGAAGACGTCCCCCTCGCCGTACTGACCGGGGCCGGTCTTGAAGAAGCTCAGCGCTCCCCGCGCGCGCTCCGGGTCCGACGCGGCACGGACCTGCCTCTCGAGATCGCGCAGCTGAGCGGAACGGACCGGTTTCAGGGTGCGGTCTTCTTCGGGGTTACGCGTCCGCCGGCGTCCCGGATCTCATCGAGGATACGGTCGTATTCGGGCGTGCCGCGCGCCTTGT
Source organism: Candidatus Omnitrophota bacterium (assembly GCA_022072175.1). GTDB lineage: Bacteria > Omnitrophota > Gorgyraeia > 2-02-FULL-51-18 > 2-02-FULL-51-18 > JAJVIE01. The sequence goes on from JAJVIE010000003.1 coordinate 1,256,489, forward strand.
TCAGACGCTCCCGGATATCGCGCATACTGCCGCCACGGAAGGTCGACAAACGCTCCATGCCGAGCTCGAGGTCCTTCTCGTAGTCGCGTCCGTACTGATATTCGTCGACGAGGCCTTCCTGGAGGTTCTTGCGCGCCTCGAGCCCGCGGGCGGTGCTGGGCGGGCCGGATGGCAGGCTGTCGACACCCATGAGCGCGTCGAGTTCCTTGACCGTCGACTCATCGAACGCCTTGCCGTTGAGGTCGCGCGCGGCGCGGAGGTTCTTGTTGAAACTCGCTTCGGCCATGAAGGCCCGCACCTCGTTGTACTCGCCCTTGTACGCGCTCCCCTCGACTGGCTTACCCTGCGCCGAAGCGTACTTCTGAGGACCCTTCCAGGAGTGCGCGTACTCGTGCACGAGGGCACTCGCCATCTTGTCGGGTGACTCCAGACCCCGGCCCCGACCCATCGGGTTGAGGATCACCGAGCCGTTGCCCGGAGCGACGCCTACCGCGTCCAGACCCGGTTCATACTCATACTTGATCTTGCCGCTATTGAGGTCCTGCTGGACGCGCTTGGCCCATTTGTCGCCCATCGCCGCCGCTTCGTCGATGGCCTCGCGGACCTGACGGTCGAACGCCTCCCGCTCGGCTTTGGGTACTTTCTTCCACGCGGAGCGCGCCTGGACGAAATCCGGCCTGCGGTAATTGGAGGGGATCGGTTGTGACGGAAAGTCGTCCAGGACAGCCGGCCTCTCGGCGGTGCGCACGCGCGGGTTCTTGGCGTAGTCCTCGAGCGTCTCGAGCGGCATCGTGCGATCCGCGTATTTGCGTTCACCGGCGGCCGTCACGTCCGCGACGGCATCGTCCGCCCAGGTGTCGGCCAGGCTCTTGCCCTCGCTTCCCTTGAGCGCCCCAGGGATATCGCTGACGTTGGTCGAGGCGATCTCCGCGGCCTTGGTGGCGGCCGTCTTGACGGTCTCCACGCCCTTCTCGCCGAGCACACGCGTGCCGGCCGACTCGGCCGCGGTGGCCGCGGCCTTGCCGACGTCCGCGGTGAGGGCCTTCTCCACGGCCAGCGCGGCCTGCTCGCCGCTGACCTTGCCGGCCGTCGTGGTGGCGGCTTTGGTGACGCCTTCACCGGCGAGCTTGACCAGCCCGGTCTCCGTCGTCTTGACCACGACGGCTTCGGCGGTCTCCTTGGCCAGGAACCGTGTCGCCGTGGCCGTGACCGCCTTGGTCCCGGCGGTCGCAAGCTTGGCGCCCGTCACGGTCGTCGCGACGTCCAGACCGTAACCGGCCGCGGTCAGCATCGCATTGTCCTTGAGCATCCCGCGCGCTCCGGCCTCCTGCAGGTCCGCCATGTCCAGCATCTCGTAGAGGACCTCTTTTTCCTCCGCGGTGGTGCGCGGATCCTCGAGCAGACGCGCGATCTCGGCCTGCTTGGCCGCGGCGTACGCCAGCTCACGGTCGGCCATGCGCGTGGTCCTCTTGGTCTGCTCCTGCATCTCGGCGCCGATGGAAAGCCACTTGGCCTTTCCGGTCACCTCCTCCTTGAGCTCCTGCAGACCCTCCGTCGCCTGCATTTCGTTGTCCGCGATACTGCGCGCGGTGCTTCCGACACGTTGGGTGATGCGGTCCCGGACCGCCTGCCGACGCTCGGCGGCGGCCTGCTCCTCGGGGGTCATGTCGTACAGGTCCACGGACGCATCGTGAAGCGTATCGGCCTCGATCTTGAGGCGCTCGGCTTCCCGGGTATCGCCGCGGGAGACCGCCTCATAGATCTTACGGTCGTACTCGCGCATCTTCTCGTCCACTTCACGGCGCTTGGTCCATAGCTCTTCTCGGCGGGCGCGTTCGGCCTGTGCGGCCTTGGCCTCCTCGGCCTCACGCTCGATGGCCGCCAGCTTCTCCTCGGTGCGGCGGCGGAGGTCTTCCTCGAAGACCTCCTGCTTCATCTCGGCGATGCGGCGCTCCTCCTCCTGCTCCTGGCGGAGCAGTTCGGCGCGGATGGACTCCTTGATCTGGGCCTCGCTGTTGGCGTACTGGGTCTTGACCGATTGCGGCAGGTCCTCCCATTCGCCCATCTTGCCGCCGAGCTCGTTCTCGAAGTACGCCTGACCGGGCTCGCGCGGGACCTTGCGCTCCTCGGTGTCGTACACGAGCTTTCCACCCTCTTCGTAGATCCCGAAGGTCTTGTTGCCCTGAGCGTCGGTGCGCTCGACGGTATAACCGCCGTCCTTGCGCGGCTTGCGCTCGGAAGTCACGCCGAACTCGTCCTCGACGGTCACGACACCGTCCTTGCCCGTGCGGGTGGTGCGCAGCACGTTGCCGGAGTCGTCCTTGCGGACCGTTTCCACCGTACCGTCCTTGCGCGTGGTCTTCTCCACGATCTGCCCGTCCGCGCTCCTGGAGCGGACGGTCTCCGAACCGTCCTTGGCACGGATGGTCTCGACCTGGCGGTCCTCGCGGTCCCACTGTGTGGTCCGCACGGTCCCGTCCTTCTCGCGGACGATCTCGGTCTGGTTGCCGCGATTGTCGGTGACGACCGTGTGCTGCTGACCGTCCTTGTCCTTCCAGGTCCGGGACTCGGAGACGGTACGCGTGCCGTCGGGATTGCCGCGCACGGTGGTCGTCACACCCGTTTTGGGGTCCGTCGTGCTGACGAAGGGCTGTCCCTGTCCGGGCGCCGGCTCGTTGGATTCCGAGACGACGTTACCTTGCTTGTCCTTGGTGACGACCGAGCGTGAGCCGTCGGAGTTGAGCGTAGAGGTCGTGGTCTGTCCTGTCTTGGGATCATAGGCGCTGGCCGAGGCCCCACCCTTGCCGGGAGCCGGCAAGGTCTCCTGCGCGAGGATGTTGCCGTCCTTATCGGTCTTGGTGACGGTCCGCGACCCGTCGGCGTTCTTCACGGACGTCATCGTGGTGCCCGTCTCGGGATCGTACATGCTGGCGGACGCGCGGGGAGCCTCCTCGTACTTCTCGCCCACGAGGAACCCGTCCGAGTTGGTCGTGAGGATGCTCTTGGAGCCGTCCTTGTGATAAGCGGTCGTGGTGGTGTTGCCCGTCTCGGGATCGAGCTCCTTCACCGCATCCGGCGTATCGGAGCCCGGAGGGAAGAACTCCTCCTTGAGCACACGCCCGTCCTTGTCCTTCTGCGTCACGATCCGGGACCCGTCCGGCTTCTCGACGACGGTCGTCGAGATCCCGGTCTCGGGATCGGTGGTCGTGCGGCCTTCGGAAACCGGGGACGGCTCCGGCGCCACGCGGGACTCGGGTGCCGCCGGCTCATCGGCGGGACCGAACTCGGGACCTTCGGGTACGGACGGCGCGGGGGCCGGCGGAGGAGCCGGCGGCTGCTGGGACGACGTCGAAGAGTTGCCGGATCCACCCGAACCGGAACCGCCCATCTGCTCGGTGATGTCGTCCAGAGCGCTGACCAGACTGGCGTGAGCTGTAGGCGCTACGGTAAGGCTCGTCGCCAGGACCAGGACCAACGACAGCGGGCTACGGATCGGCATGTTTTTTCCCTCGGGGTGGACGTGGGATATCGTAGTATGTTAGGGTACAAATTGCAACGAACGGAGCTTTATGCCCAGACCGAAGTTCTCCAGGAACGCACTTCTGCTCCTCTGTATCCTGGCGGCCCCATCCCCCGCCTCTTCCGCGGCCCAGACCCCGCCGGACGGTCTCACCAAGACCTACTACGACAACGGCAGGGTCAAAGAAGAGAAGAACTATAAGAACGGGAAGCTCGACGGACCGTACAAAGCCTACTACGAGAACGGCCAGGTCCGGCAGGAGGTCCCTTACTCCGCCGGCAAGATCTCAGGTCTGGCCCGCAAATACCATGCCAACGGCAAGCTCGATACGGAAGCTTCTTATAAGGAAGGGGTCAAGCACGGCCCCCACAAGAGCTACGATGAGGCCGGCAACCTGGTCCGTGATGAGAACCACAAGATGGGCAAACTCGACGGGACCGCGATCTACTACGACGGCAAGACCGGTAACGTCATGGGTGAGGTCGTCTACCGGGACGGTGAACGCCACGGCCGCGAGCGATTCTACACACCCGCCGGACAGATGCTCTGGGAGAACCATTTCATCGACGGCAAGAAGAACGGCGCCTGCCGCACGTTCAGCATCCGCAACGGCTGGCCCACGATGACGGAGAACTACAAGGACGACCGGCGTCACGGTCAGGTGGTGTACTTCGATGAGTACGCTCCGGTCCCGGAGCGTATCTCGCGGATCGAGCGTTACACGGACGGACAGCTCGACGGTCAGACCGTCAACTACGACGGGTCCGGACGCGTGACCGGCACGGAGAACTACCGCGCCGGCCAGCGTATCGGCTGAACCCGCTCAAGACCAGAACTCTTCCTCCGACACCAGGTTGCCCGCGGTGTCATAGTGCCTGACGATCTTCTTGGAGACCGGCTGGCTCGTCCTCCCATAGCCGCCCGTCATCACGGTCGGAACATAAGCGGTCGCTTGCGTCGCTCCTGAAGGTTCGGTCAAGAGCGTCATGAGCGCTCCCCCCACGATCTGAGTGCCCGCGCCGACCAGAGCTCCGGTGCCGGCCTTGCCACCCGACAGTTCGGCGGACAACGCGCCGACCCCCGCGCCCAACAGACCCTGCTTCAGGACCTGCTGGCTGGACGTGCGTGCGCTCGATACAGGCGCCGAGTAGACCGCGGGTTGCTGTACGACGACCGGGTGGGGCTCGTAGGCCGTTACCGGGACCGTATAGGATGGCGCGGCAACCTGCGTGTACACCGGCCGCGCATAAGCGGTCGTGCGATCGTAGCCGGAAGACGAGGGCTCCGTTAACAGCGTCATCAAGGCCCCGCCGATGATCTGACTGCCGGCTCCGATGAGAGCGCCTGTACCGGCTTTGCCGCCCGAACCCTCCGCGGACAGCGCACCGACACCGGCGCCCAACAGACCCTGCAGGATCGTTTGGCGCGGACTGCCGTCATAAGCCTGCGCCGGTACCGCGCTCAGGACCATCACCGCCGCGACCAGCCCCACCGCTACCCCACCTTTGAGACTCGCGATCTTCATCGGACCCTCTCCTTGTTGGTCGGCGGGGATGACCCATCCCCCGCCTCATCCGTATTAGACGCACGGAGGGTCCGAAGGTTTAGTCTATATAACTTATTTATTTCGAGTAGTTTATGGCTTTATGGACTTTTGGTGCGCGCGGCTAGGACGACCGCGGCTATCCAGAGGAGGATGACCACCCAGAGGGTTCGAATGGGCGTGTCAGCGATGCGGGTCTGCCCGATCCCCCGCTCACCGAACACGGAGAACGTCGCGTCGACGTACAAGAGCGCCAGACCCGTGCCGGTCAACACGGCCGGCAGGGCCCAGCGCTTGAGCTTGGCTCTAGTGTCCGCAGCAGCCGCCCTCACCCTTGCCGTGCTTGTGCTCCGCGGGAGCGGGAGCATCGCACTTCTTGGCACAGGGGCAGGTGATGAAGCACGACAGGAGCTTGAGAACACCCGCGACACCGATGACGATATAGACGACCTTCTCAGCGGTACTACCCGCTCCCAAGAGAGAGCCGACGAGATTGTAGTTGATCGCTCCGACCAACCCCCAGTTGACGGCTCCGAGAACGACCAGAAGACCCGCCACCTTGCACACCGGACAACAACAGGGACTTTTCTTCATCGCTTTTCCTCCTTGGGTGTAACGTGCCGACGGATCAGCTCTGGAGACCCAGCATCCCGCCGACCTTGTCGGTGCGCCGACGGTGGGAACAATAACCGAGAGGGTTCTTCTCGAGATAACGCTGATGGTAGTCTTCGGCGGGCCAGAACCGTGGCGCGGGCAAGACCTCGGTGACGATGGGATCCTCATAGAGGCCGGACTTGCCGAGGGTCTCGATGGCCTCGTGCGCGGCCGTCTCTTGCTCGGCGTCCGTCGTGAAGATCACCGAACGGTACTGCGGCCCGATGTCCGGACCCTGCTGGTCCGGGGTGGTTGGATCATGCCACTCGAAGAACGTCGCAAGCAACGTCCGGTAGCCGACCTTCGAGGGATCGTACGCGACCTCCACGACCTCCACATGACCGGTCCGTCCGGTACAGACCTGCTGATAGGTGGGGTTGTCCACGGTGCCGCCGGCATAACCGACGCGGGTCTCAACGACGCCCGGGATCTTGCGGAAGAACTTCTCCACACCCCAAAAACACCCGGCCCCGAAAATGGCCTTGCGGGTCTGTGCCAATGGCTGGTCCTCCGCCCGCACGGGCGCGACGAGGACCGCCTGCAGGGCCAGTCCCAGCATCACGAGCGTCAACGGTCCCGAGGACCACCGGATCAAGGTCGCGGCGCTACCGTGCATGGATCGATTGTATCAGAAAGCGGGCGGGACTTCAGGCCGGGCGAGCGGAAGCCTGCCGGGCGTACCATTCCGGCTCGAGGACGTTCTCGTTGAAACAATTGGGACAGCGGGGCATGTCGCACCGGCCGTAGTGAGCGCACCGGGAGGCACACTCCGTCTCGGCTATGGGCTTGTCGTAGGTCTTACCGCACGTCTCGCACTGCATCGAGCACCTCCGGTCGGGCTTGGGTGATCCCTCCTGGGTCGCCGGCGGCGCGGGGATCATAGGCGCAGCAGGGGTCCTCGGCCAGATAGTCCCCGGTCATCGCATAGGCCCGAGCCCGGGAACCTCCACAGACATCCTTGTATGCGCAGATCCCGCAACGGCCCTTGAGCAGCGAGGTATCGCGCAGTCTTCTGAAGAGCTCGCTGTCTCGATAGAGGGCGCTGGCCGCGCTCGATCGGACGTTGCCTGCGACAAGAGGCAGGAATCCGCTCGGCATCACCTCTCCCGTCGAGGAAACGAACATGAACCCCTTGCCCGAATTGATACCCATAGGACCGGCGCCGATGGCGCGGACCGGCAGACGCTTGACGCTGTCGGCCGCCTCGCGCTCGGCGCGATAGCGGCGATAATGCTGACCTTCGGTGATCTTGACCACGAAAGCCGCCCGGCGGTCGAGCTCATAGAGCTTGGCGAACGCCTGTTCGAACTTGTCGGCGGACAACAACGACAGTTCACTGCCCCGGCCCGTCGGCACCAGGAAGAACACCTCCCAAAAAACGATGGGCAGGCCTTCGACCAGGTGGATCAGCTCATCGAGCGCCGCGCCGTTGTGGACATTGACCAGGGAGTTGATCTGCACCGCAAGCCCCAGACCGCGCGCGGCCTGCACCATGCGCAGCGTGCGGTCGAACACGCCCTCCACCCGGCGGAACGAATCATGCGCTTCGGCGGTCGCCGCATCGAGACTGAAAGCGACCTGGTCCAGACCGGCCTCGGCCAGCGGCCGCAGGCGGTCCGCCGTCAGCGAAGCGCCCGCTGCCGGGATGGCGCCAGTGCGCAGACCGCGCGAACGGGCATGCCGGATGAGCTCGGGCAGGTCCGGTCTCTTGAGCGGGTCACCCCCGCTGAAGATGAAGATCGGGGTCCCCATCGCCGAGACGTCGTCGATGAGCGCCCTGGCCTCGGCGGTGGTCAATTCGCCAGGTGGCGGCTCGGGGATCGCGTTGGCCCGGCAGTGAACGCACGCCAGGTCACAGGCACGCGTCGCCTCCCAGATCACCAGGAAAGGACAGCGGGCATGGTCGTACTTGCGGCCGAGGATAGGGTGGCCGCCCGGATGACCGGAATGAGGGTGTGAGGTGCCGCCGTGCATGGATCCAGGCTACTACGAACGCGGGTGCCCGGCTGTGACCGGGGTCACGCCGCCCCGCGCGCGGCTAGAGACGGCCGGTCGGGTCCTGGCGATAGGACTGCAGGACCTTCATGTAGTTGGCGCGCTCGAAAACCGCCGGTTCGGCCACATGCTGCTGGCTCATACAGCCGCGCATCTGGTCCATCGAGACATACTCGTGCTCGGTCATCCAGGTCCGGACCTCCGCGAGGATCTCGGGGATGCGACGGATGCCCTTTTGCAACAACTCGGAGGTCATGTGCGCCACCGCCGCTCCGGCCATGACGGCCTTGATCACGTCCCGCGAACCATGCACTCCGCCGCTCACCGCCACATCGGCACGGACGCGTCCGTGCAGGATCGCCGCCCAACGCAACGGCAGGCGCAGTTCGTCCGCGCGGCTCAACACGAGGTCCGGCACGACCTCGAGGGTCTCCGGGTCCAGGTCGGGCTGGTAGAAACGGTTGAACAACACCACCCCCTGCGCCCCCGACTCGTGCAGACGGCGGCACATCCAGGCCGTCGAGCTGAAGTACGGCGAGATCTTGACCGCAAGCGGAATACGGATGGTCTCGCGCACGCGGCGTACGACGTCGAGATACATCTCCTCCACGGCGCCGGAGCTGGTCATGGGGTCGGTCGGGATGAAGTAAACGTTGAGCTCCAGCGCGTCGGCTCCGGCGTCCTCGATCGCCTTGGCGTAACGCACCCACCCTCCGGGCGAGACGCCGTTGAGACTGCCGATGAGCGGGATATCGATGGACCGTTTGGCGCGCGACACCAGCTCCAGGTACTCCTCCGGTCCGATGTTGTAGTTCTTCATCTCCGGAAAGTAGCTCAACGCCTCCGGACTGCTGTCGGAGCTGTAGTTGAGATAATGATCGAGCTGTTCGGACTCATGGTTGATCTGCTCCTCGAAGAGCGAGTACATCACGATCGCTCCGGCGCCCGCTTCCTCAAGGCGCCGTACACCCTCGAGAGTGCGCGTCAGCGGGGAGGCGGACGGCACCAGAGGGTTGCGGAGCCTCAGACCCAGATAGGTCGTGCTCAGGTCGGGTGTCATCGCGCTCATCGGGCCTCCACAGGCGCCTGGACAGGGGCGGTGGCTACGGACGGCGCGGCCATCCGCTCATAGCGCTGCCATCTCTCACGCCGGTCACGCTCGGCCAGGTCCATCAGGCGTTCATAAGCCTGACGGTCGCTCTGCTCGAGGATCCGGAATCGGGTCTCGGTCTGCAGGTAGGCCTTGAGAGGCATCGTCGGCTGACGGCAGTCGAGCTGAAAAGGATTGTCGCCTCGGGACGAGCGCCGCGGATCGTACCGGTAGATAGGCCAGTAACCGGACTCGACGGCCATCTTCTGCTGGCTCATACCTTTGCGCATGTCGATCCCGTGCGCGATGCAGTGCGAGTAGGCGATCACCAGGGACGGCCCCGGGTATGACTCGGCTTCCTGCAAGGCGCGCAGGGTCTGGGAGTCCGAAGCGCCCATGGCCACCTGCGCCACGTACACATGTCCGTAGGACATGGCCAGGAGCCCCAAATCCTTCTTGGGCGACTCCTTGCCCCCGGCGGCGAACTTGGCGACCGCTCCGCGGGAGGTGGATTTGGACGCCTGTCCGCCGGTGTTGGAGTAGACCTCGGTGTCGAGCACCAGCACGTTCACGTTCTCACCGCTGGCCAGCACATGATCGAGACCGCCGTAGCCGATGTCGTAGGCCCAGCCGTCGCCGCCCACGATCCAGACGCTCCGCGGCGACAGCGCGTCGGCCACCGCCAGGAGGTCCTTGGCCTCGGTGTCGGCCGACGCGCCGAGCGCGCGCTTGAGCGCGGCGATGCGCTCGCGCTGGGCCGCGATGCCGGCGTCCGTGGAGGTGTCCGCGCCGACAAGCGCGTCGGCGAGCTCTCCTCCGACGCGGTCACGCAGGGCCGACAGGAGCTTGAGGGCGTACCTGCGATGCTGGTCGACCGCGATCCGGTAGCCGAGCCCGAACTCCGCGTTGTCCTCGAAGAGCGAGTTGCTCCACGCCGGGCCGCGGCCCTGGGCGTCGACGGCCCACGGCGTCGTCGGCAGATTGCCGCCGTAGATGCTCGAACATCCGGTGGCGTTGGCGATGAGCGCGCGGTCCCCGAACAGCTGGCTGACGAGCTTCAGATAAGGCGTCTCGCCGCATCCGGCGCACGCTCCCGAGAACTCGAAGAGCGGCCGGAGCACCTGGACGTTCTTGACGCTGTCCATCGGTACCGGGGAGGCGGCCGTCGTGATGTCCGGGATGGACAGGAAGTGGTCCCAGTTGGCCATCTCGGCGGTCTTGACGGGATCCTTGGGCGCCATGTTGATGGCCTTGCGAGCGGAGTTGGAACGGTCCTTGACCGGACAGACCTCGACGCAGATGGCACAGCCCGTGCAGTCCTGCACGGAGACCTGCAGGGTATAGCGGCGGTCCGGCGTCTCCCGCCATTTGGCCGGGACCGACTTGAACGACGCCGGAGCGGAGGCCGCGTACGACGGCTCGTAGATCTTGGAGCGGATGACCGCGTGCGGGCAGACCAGCACGCACTTGCCGCACTGGATGCACAGGTCCTGCTCCCAAACGGGCACTTCCTGGGAGATGTCGCGTTTCTCCCACTGGGAAGTGGCGCTGGGGTAAGTGCCGTCGATGGGCAGAGCGCTCACCGGCAGGGTGTCGCCGCGTCCGAACATCATCTCGGCGGTCACCTGCCTGACGAACTCCGGCGCCCGCGCCGGAACGTCGGCCAGCAAGCGGCGATCGCCCTGCGCCGCGGCGGGCAAGGTCACCTGACGGATACTGTCCAGCGCGGCGTCGACCGCCTCCATGTTCTTCTGGACCACGGCCTCCCCGCGCTTGCCGTAGGTCTTGCGGATGGCTTTCTTGATCGCCTCGACGGCTTTGTCCCGGGGCAGGATCCCGCTCAGCACGAAGAACGCTGTTTGCATGATGGTGTTGATGCGCCCTCCGATGCCCAGACGCTTGGCGATGCCATAGCCGTCGATCACGTAGAAGCGGACCTTCTTGCTCAGCGCCTGGCGTTGAGTATCGGCGGGCAGGCGGCCCCAGACCTCTTCCGGTCCCACGGGACTATTGAGCAGGAAGATCGCGCCCTCGTCGGCCGCATCGAGGACGGGATAACGCTCCGCCAGACCGAACTGATGCACCGCCACGAACCCCGCGCGCTGTACCAGGTACGGACTGCGGATCGGTCTTTGCCCGAAACGCAGGTGCGAGACGGTCACACTGCCGGATTTCTTGGAATCGTAGACGAAATACCCCTGCGCGTGCAGGTCGGTCATCTCGCCGATGATCTTGATGCTGTTCTTGTTGGCGCCGACGGTGCCGTCCGAGCCGAGCCCCCAGAAGATGGCCCGGGTCTCGTCCTCCGGCTCGATCCGGTAGTCGGGGTCGTAGTCCAGGCTGCTGCCGCTGACGTCGTCGTGGATGCCGACCGTGAAATGGTTCTTGGGCGCGCTCTTGGACAGCTCGTCGAAAACCGCCTTGGCCATGGCCGGAGTGAATTCCTTGGACGACAGGCCGTAGCGGCCTCCGATTACGCGGGGCCTGGGCCCGCCCGATGAGGCGTGCTCGTACAGAGCGGTGAGCGTGTCGGCGTACAACGCCTCCCCCGCCGCCCCCGGTTCCTTGGAACGGTCGAGCACCGCCAACGACCGCACCGTCCGGGGCAGAGCGGCGATGAACGCGGCCGTATCGAACGGCCGGTACAAACGCACGGTCAGCACGCCCACCTTGTGCCCCTGTGAGCGCAAGTGCCCGACGGTCTCTGCGACGGTCTGCGCGCCGGAGCCCATGATCACCACCACCCGGTCGGCCTCCGGGTCGCCCTCGTAGTCGAACGGGCCGTAGCGCCGGCCGGTGAGTTGGGCCAGACGCTCCATCAGGGAGCGCACGACGGCCGGCGTCTCCGCATAATAGGGGTTACAGCTCTCCTGGGCCTGGAAAGCCACGTCGGGGTTGTGCGAAGTTCCCCGCACGAACGGACGCTCCGGCGAGAGCGCTCTCAGCCGGTGTTCGCGCACGCTGTCTTCGTCGATCATCGAGCGGATATCCGTCTCGGTGAGCTCCTCGATCTTCATGACCTCATGCGAGGTGCGGAATCCGTCGAAAGCGTGCACGAACGGCACGCGAGTGCGCAGTGTGGCCGCGTGCGCGACCAGCGCCAGGTCGTGCGCCTCCTGCACCGAAGCGGACACCAGGATCGCCCACCCGGTCTGGCGCACGGCCATCAGGTCGCTGTGGTCGCCAAAGATGGACAGACCCTGCCGGGCGATGGACCGGGCCGCCACGTGGAAGACCGCGCTGGTCAGCTCACCGGCGATCTTGTACATATTGGGGATCATGAGAAGCAGTCCCTGGCTGGCCGTGAACGTCGTCGTCAGCGCTCCGGTCTGCAACGCTCCGTGACAGGTGCCGGCCGCGCCGCCCTCGGACTGCATCTGCCGGACCACGGGACGCACACCCCAGAGGTTGCTCTTCTCCTGCACGGCCCACGCCTCGGCCAGTTCGGCCATCGTCGTCGAGGGCGTGATCGGATAGATCGCGATCACCTCCGAGAGCTTGTAGGCGATGAGCGCGGCGGCCTCGTTGCCGTCGATGGTCGTCCACAGACGCTTCGTCACGGCCCACCTCCGGTATGGCAATCGTGGCAGTTCATCTCCTTCCAGCCGTTGTCATCGTCCACGGGGTGGATGAAATCCAACCCGTCCAGACTGCGCTCCGTGCGGCCCGCCGGTCCCTGCTCGACGATCGTATGACAGGCCTTGCAGTCCTTGGTGATGGTCCGGGCGCCATCGAGCGTCCGGTGCTCGCCGCCGTGGCAGCGGAAACAACCCGGCGTCGTCAGGTGCCCGATGTTGTCCGGATGCGTGTCCCAGCGCGCTTTCATCTCGGGGAAGAAGTCGTTCTGATAGAGGCGCTTGAGCGTCTCGGCGGCGGTGTCGATCGCGCCGGAATGCTCGCGGAGATAGTCCGGATGCTTCTTCTCGTAGTATGCGCGCAGGTCCGACGGGATGCTCTCCAGGGCCTCGGCGGTGCTATCGTACTCCTTATCGAGGGCCTTGAGCGCGCGCTCCTTGATGTCCGGGATGGACGGATCGATCCGGCCCTGGCGCAGGGCGTCGTTGACCAGCCGGTACGGGGCTTCGAAGCGGTGCGACGGCCGGTTGTGGCAGTCGATGCAGTCCATCTTGCGGACCTTGTCGGCCGGAGGCGGAGCGTCGCGGTACTTGGAGCCGGGCGAAACGTAGATCCGCTCGGTCCCGTCCTTGTCGACGCTCTTGACCCAGGTGATCTTCTGGCGGCGGGCGTCCTCGGCGGCGTAATAGATCTCATGGTCGACGTTCATGTGCGCGTGCACGCCCGCGGCGCTGTCCTTGTCCCCTCCGACGTTCATCTGCATCCGGACCACCCACTCGCGGTCGTCCCCTTCGGTGAGATAATAGCTCCGCTTCAGGTCCCGGATGGCGTGGAGCTTCTCGGGCCAGTGGCACTGCTGGCAGGTCTGCTCGGCCGGACGGAGATTGTCCACGGGGGTCTTGATCGGACGTTCATAGCTCTTGGCGATCGTCCTGAGGACCTGCCTGGCTCCGGACATCTTGGATTTGACGTACCAGTTGGCGCCGGAACCGATGTGGCACTCGACGCAGGCCACGCGTCCGTGGGGGGACTTCAGGTAGGCGGTATGCTCCGGCCGCATGACCTCATGACACATCGTCCCGCAGAACTGCACGGACTCCGTATAGTGATAGGCCTTGTACGACCCGATCAGGGTCATGATGATGAGGATCGCCGTACCGACGAAGAACACGATGAGCGTGTTCTGGTGCGACGGCAGAGACAGATCGATATGAAAAGCATGGATCCGGAGGTCCGTCTGGCCCCGCACGTAGCGGATGCGCTGTACGATCGCCCCTGCCGCGATCATCAAAAGACCGATGATCAGGAAGATCGGCAGGATGCAGTACGTCAGGATGCCGATGTAGAGATTGCCCTCTCCGACGAACATGTCCAGCGCGAAGAGGAAGATCTCTACGATGAAGACCAGGAGCGCCAGGAGCGCCCCGAGGTAGCTGACGGGGTTGTAGAAATACCTGGAGAAGCGGCGGGACGTCATCGGACCCTCACCCCGTCAGCCGGATACGGCGCCAAGACCGTCCGGTCCTCAGGACGGACCGACGGCCTTGTAGTGCTCCTCGGTGGGCTCGGCCTCGCCGGCGGCCGTTTTGACCTTGAGGCCATAGGCGTTGAGCTCGTGATCGCCCTCTTTCTTGGGCTTTTCGTCGACATGGCAGTGGACGCACTTGGGCTTGTCGCCAAAAGCGGCCTTATAGACCTTGCCCTGTTCGATCGTCGCCTGCGCGGTCCCCGCGGTAGAGAGGACCCACACCATCAGCACCCACACGATCCACGATCGCCTCATCGGACCCTCCTCGATGGCGCCGAAGCGCCGGTTAGCGTCTATTTCCACTCGATCTTGCAGTCGACCCACACCACGTGGGCCGTGTACCGGCCCGTATCCGCCATATCGTTGGGGTTGTAACCGTAGAGCGTGTAGCGCGGCGCGACGGTCAGGCCCGGCTTGACCTTCCAGTTCAAGCCGAGCGAGGCTTCCCACTCGTTGTAATCCGAACCGTACGGCAGACCGATGGCCGTAAAGTCATTGAAGTTATCCGCTCTCGAGTACCGGACGAGCGTATCGACCGTCACCGCCTCGTTGACACGGTAGTCGGCCGTACCCAGCCACGACCAGACGTCGGAGTTGAAGCGCGGCGACTGGGCGTCTGAGGTCGAGTTGGCGGCCGGAGTATCCACATAACCGTTCTGGAACGAGGTGGAGAACGTCATCGACAGGCGATCGTCCGGCAGGACCGTCAGATCGGCCGTGTAGGTGTCCGTGATGCCGCGGCTTTCGATGATGTTCTGATCGTCGGGCACCCCCCACGTGTCGTAGCTCTGATCGGAGCGCTGGTAACGCACCGACGGGATCAGCCACGCGCACGGGCGGTAGGTCAGCTTCGACGACAGGTCGGTCGCGGTGATGTCCTGACCGTCCACGAACACCGAGCGGGCTCCGGAGGTCGTCGGGTTGGTGTAGCGGACGTTGTTGTAGTTGATGTCGTCCCACCGCTGGCGGGCCTGCAGGGTCAGCTTGACGGGGTCCCAAGGCGAGGTGTTGATACCCGCCTTGACGGCATTACGCCAGGTATGCGCGATGGACTCCCGGTTGAAGACCTCCGATGCGCTGGCGCTCTGCCGGTCCTCGGTGAGCCAGTTGCGCAGCTGCTCGGTCTCGTACTCGGCAAAAAGCGCCGTCCTCGGGATACCCGCATAGCGCAGCGAGAAGGACTCGCCGAAATTACGGACCTTGTTGTCCACCTCGCTGGCATCGGTCTGGTCGATGATCCCGTTGGGCGCGGCTCCGCCCGCGGCGTTGGGACTGGCATCGGCCGCGTACAGCGAGGAGCTGTCGCGTTCGATCCACTCGGCCTTGAGCTTGGTCGCCGCGGTCAGCGCATCCGTCAGGCTCCAGAGGAAGTGCCCCACCCACGTGTGCGAATTGAACTGGTTGGTCGCGTACGAATCCCGGATCTGCTTGGGGTTGGAGAAGTTCGTGAGCACCCCGGCCTCGTTACGCTCGAAGATGTTCTCGAGCTCACTGTTCTCGATCTGGGAGTACCGGTATCCGGAGGAGAAGAACCCGCGGTCCTTGGCGAACCACCTCTCGACACCCAACTGCGTGGCGATGCGGTCAGCTTCGGGATCCTGGTGCTGATCACGGGTCTTCCGCTGAGAGGCTGTGGTGTTCGTCGAGATCAGCCGCTCATAGCGGGTATAATCGCCCTCGTAGGACTCCCAGTACTGGGAGGCGAACCAATCCCACCCCCAGAGCGTGTCGTCCAACCGGACCTCGAAACTGTCCGTCGTCTCGTCGACATCCTGCCAAGACGGCGAGACGTTGCGCGACAATCCACCCTCCTGTACCGCCGCCCAGGTCAGACGGGATTTCATACCGTCCCGGTATTCGTGCTCGTACGTGAAGGTCACGTCCGGCAGCCGATCGAGCTTGGCGTGGGCCTTGACCCTGAACTCGCCGATGTCGAGCGTCAGGTCCTCGGGTCCCTCGATGGTGCCGAGCGTCACGTGGGGATAGTACTTGCCGCCCGTCGGGTCGAAGTACTTGCGGAACTGCTTGAACTCCATCTCCACGTATCCGCGGTCCTCGTGGTCGAGCTTAAGGAACAGCCCATAGTCACCCTCGTCGGCGATGGCCCGGCCCTCCGCGAGCACGGTCACGTCCTTATAGGGCTCGCCCTCGGCGATGAACGAACTGACACCGCCGGCAAAGCCGTTGTCCATCCATCGCTGGGCCCTGAATCGTCCGGTATCGCCGTCGACCACGGCCACGCGGGCCGGCTCGGTGACGACGGACCAACTGATGTTGTTGCTGTCCCCGGCCAGGGCGGGAGCGGTCACCATCGCCGCCAGCACCGCCACCGCGATCGTCCGGAGCCCGTACCGTTCTTGCGTCTGTGTTCTCATCGTGGCCTCCGGATCAATATCTAAGGTGATCGTCAAAGTTGGACCCGTGCACCGCCGTATGGCATCCGGCGCTGAAACACGAGCCTCCCGGCAACCGCGTCGCGTGCGACGAGCGCCCCACCGTCGGGAAGGATGCCTGGGTATGGCAACGCAGGCAGAGGTTGCTGTCACGGGCCACGAGCATCTTGTCGTTCACCGATCCGTGGACCTTGTGGCAGGTCGTGCAACCCTCACGCACGACCTCATGCTCCCAGACGAAGGGACCGCGCTGTTCCTTATGGCACTTGGTGCAGGTCTCGTTGGGGTCCATCATCGAGGTGCCGCTCCACGGCCTGGCGTCCTCCCCGTGAGGATCATGACAATCGGTACAGCTCATCTTGCCCTCGAGGACCGGGTGATGGAACGGCAGGCGGAACTCGTGCTTCTTGTCGCTGTGACAGGCAAAACACGCCTCGGGGTCCTTGCGGGGATTCTTGATGTGTACACCGCGTCCTCCGCCGGCATCCACGTGCAGACTGCCCGGGCCGTGACACGACTCGCAGCCCTGGGCCTTGGCGTCCACACCCGGCTGGGTCATCCGCGCGTGCGTGGAGGTCTTGAACGCGCGCACTTCTTTGTCGTGACACTCGGCGCAGGCTTCGGTACCGACGTACTCCGGGACCGCCTCGATCACCTTGACGTTCTTGCGCGGCTCCGTCTCGGAGACCGCCTCGGCAGCGAACGCCGTCCCGACGCCGCACGAAAAACAGATGGCCAGAACCGCCAAGACCTGCCTGTATCGTGGATGCATAGGACCCCTCCGTACGCCTTGGACCATGTATGAAATAGAGCTTTACCGCGGTTAAGATGCGAGTATCATGGCACGGGGTGTATCGGTAATAATGTGACGCTCATCACGTTCCGGCCCGATCGTGCGTGCTACATTGACCGCCCAGAGATGGAGGTTCGAGTGGACGGTCCGCGCAAAGAACGAACGCTTCTCAAGCAGATCGGCTCGCTGAGCTTCGCGGTCGTCCTGCTGGCGGCGTTGACGGCACTGCTGATCGTCTCGACGTTCGTGGAATCCTCGCTGGGCACCGCGGTCGCCCAGCGGTGGGTCTACCAGACCGGTTGGTTCGACGCTTTTCTGGCCCTCCTGGGTCTCAACATCCTCTGCTCGACGCTCACACGCTGGCCGTTCAAGAAGAAGCATACCGGGTTCGTGGTCACGCACACGGGCATCCTCTTGGTGCTGGCCGGATCGCTCCTCACCCGCCTGTCGGGTGTCGAAGGACAACTCTACGTCCCCGAGGGGATCTCCAGCGACCGCATCTTCCAGACCCAGTACGAGATCGTCGTCGAGGACCTGCGCGATCACAAGGACACGGCCGTTTTTCCTCTCGGCCGGTCCAACAAACCGGGCTCGATCATCACTCGTCTCGAGGACGGTTCCCCGCTGACCTTGGTCGGGACCGTCGAGGCCGCCGAGTGGCAGGAGATCGTCGATGAGGCCCCCGACGGTACGGGCTCCGCGGCCGCCCGCGTCCGCTTCACCAGCAAGACCATGGGGTCGGACTTCGACCTGTGGTTGGTCCGGGACCATCCGGAACGTCCGGACGCCCACCTGTCGTTCTTCGGTCCTGCCGCCGCGGTGCTCTCCGACGCCCCGCCGGCGCCCGACGCTCCGCCGGCCTTGATCGTGACCAAGGACGCACAGCTGATCGCCGAGATCCCGCTGTCGGCCATCAGCGAGAGCGAGGGTGCCTCCACTCCGATCGAGGGCACGCCCTATCGCATCGAGGAGTACCGCTATTATCCGGATGCCCGCGTCGGCCCCGGCGGCCAGCTGGTGAGCGTCTCCAAAGAACCCAACAATCCCGCCGTCCAGCTCAAGATCGTCGACGGTTCGGGTCAGGCCCGTTCGTACCTGAGGTTCGCGAACCATCCCGACTTCGAGTCGATGCACGCCAAGCGTGAGCCCGATCCGCTGGGACTGACGGTGGCCTACCGACAAGCCTCCCACGCGCACCATGGCGCGACGTTCACGATCTATCCCGAGAACGGCTCGTGGCGCTATCAGGCGCGGTCGCGGACGGGCGCGGTCACGGCCTCCGGTGAGGTGCGTCCGGGGCAGGCCGTGGACACCGGCTGGTCGGATTTCCAGGCCACCATCGTCAGCCTCTTCGATCATGCCCGCGTGAGTACGGCGGTCCGGCCGTCTTCCGCGCCCGGCCGCGCGCCTGCCGCACGGCTGAGCGTCCGCGCCGCCGATGGGCAGGTCCTTGATGAATGGATCGGTCCGGATCGATCGGTCAAATTGCCCGGCGGTCGCCCGCTCATCGCCGCTCTGCGCCAGCGTTCCCTGCCGGTACCGTTCAGCATCACGCTCAAGGATTTTCGCAAGATCGACTATCCCGGCACGCGCAGGGCCGCGTCCTTCGAGAGCGACATCGTGCTCACAGACCCCGCGGCCAAGGTCCAGGTCCACCGCACCATCCGCATGAACGAGCCGATGGACTACGCCGGGTACCGGATCTTCCAGAGCTCCTATATACAGGAACCCGCGGGAGAAGCTTCGATCTTCACCGTCGCCAAGAACCCCGGGGTCACTCTGCTCTATACGGGCAGTACGGTCCTTTTCGTCGGCACGTTCATCACGTTCTTCGTGCCGGCCCTATCCTCATTCCGCCACGACCCGCGAGGTAGCTCATGACACCCCTTGTTCCGCGCCCCTTGGTCCTTGTGCTGTGCCTGGCCGCGACCCTGGCCTCCGTGGCGGTCGCGCTACGGCCATCGGACCGCGACGCCGCCGCGGGCATCCCGATACAACACGGCGGACGCATCAAACCGCTCGACGCTTACGCCCGTCAGACCCTGGAACTGGTCTCGGGCCGTGAACGCTGGCAGCGCCGGACGGCGCTGTCGGTGGTGCTCGAGACGATCGCCGACCCCCAGGCGGCTCACGCCCGGCAATGGCTGCGCATCGATCATCCCGAGCTGATCGCCAAGCTCGGGCTCGAGAGCGGGCGGCACTACTACTCGATCGACGAGGTCGCCGCGGGCCTCGCGGTGGTGGAGTCCCTGGCCCGCTCCGCCGAAGCGCGCCGCGACCGGCAGGAGGCCGTGCCCCTGGTGGAGCGCAAGGCCGAACAGCTATGGGTCTCCTTCAGCACGGCCCGCGGACTGTTGACCGGCATGGACCTGGGCATCGCGCCAGGATTGGACGCCGGCGGTGTCTGGCGGCCGCTCTCCGAGGAGAGCGCTCCCGCGGAAGCCCTGAGAGAAGTGGCGCGCTCCGCCTCCACCGATCGCGCCGCATCCAAGCGGCAAGCCGAGCGTCTGGCACAAGAGCTCTCTTCCCGGCTGACGGAGAAGGAGCGCCGGGCTCTGCGGCTGGAGACGCTTTATATCAAACTCCGGCCCTATCACCTGGCCTGGCCGCTGTACCTGATGGCGTTCGTCCTGCTGATCGGGCGCCGGCGCGGGCCCATGGCCATCTCAGCGGGAGCGGGGCTGGCGCTGGGAGCGCTGTCACTGCACACCGCGGGCCTGGTCCTGCGGACCCTGATCCTGGATCGCCCGCCCGTATCCAATATGTACGAGTCCATGGTCTTCATGAACTGGGTGCTGGTGCTGGCGGCATTGGGTTTCTGGCTCGTACGCCGTACGACAGTGCCGCTGTCGGCGGGCGCGATCACCGCCGCGGTGATCCTGATCTACGCGGACCTTCTGCCCGTGGACGCGGGTCTCGACGTGTTGGTGCCGGTCCTGCGGTCCAACTACTGGCTGACCCTGCACGTGCTGACCATCGTGGCCAGCTACGGTCTCTTCGGACTGGCGATGGCTTTGGGACACCGGCATCTGACGCTCCGGCGCTGGGGGCGCCTGACCCCTACGGAGTCGGTCGATTCGGCCACGCTGCAGCTGCGCTGTGTGGAGATCGGGGTCTTCCTACTGGGGATCGGGACCGTGCTCGGCGGCGTGTGGGCCAACGAGTCGTGGGGACGCTTCTGGGGCTGGGACCCCAAGGAGACGTGGGCGCTCATCACGTTCCTCGGCTACCTGGTGATCGTCCACCTGCACCATGACAAACGGCTGTCGGCCGAGGCGTTGTCCTACAGCAATATCGCCGGTTTCCTGCTGGTGCTGATGACCTGGTACGGGGTGAACTTCGTGCTCGGCAAAGGCCTGCACAGCTACGGTCAGGGCTCGGGCGGTCTCGTGTGGGTCAGCGCCTACCTGATCGTCGAGGCCCTCTTCGTCGGCTGGGCCCTCAGCGGCCCTCGCCGCTCCGCCTAGAACGTCTTGGCGTCGATCACGAAGCGATAGCGCACATCGGCCTTGAGCGTCCGCTCGAAGGCCGCGTTGATCTTGCGCGCGGGGATGATCTCGACCTCCGGCGCGATACGGTGCCTGGCGCAGTAGTCGAGCATCTCCTGGGTCTGTCGGATCCCGCCGATGACGGACCCGCTCAAGGACTTGCGGCCGATGATGAGGGAAAAGGCCCGGATCTCGAGAGGTTTCTCCGGCACACCGACGATCACCATGCGCCCGTCCCTCTTGACCAACTCCAGGTAGGCATCGAGGTCATGCTTGGCCGAGACGGTATCCAGCAGGAAGTCCTGACTGCGCGCCAAGCCCGCCAGCGCGTCACGGCCCCTCGTGGCGACGAAGCGCTTGGCGCCGAAACGCAGCGCGTCGCGCTTCTTGTCCTCGGAGGTGCTGAACACCGTCACTTCCGCTCCCAGGGACGCGGCGATCTTGACGGCCATATGACCCAGGCCTCCCATACCGACCACGCCGACCTTCTGAGCGCGCTTGACCCCGAAATGCCTCAGCGGTGAGTACGTCGTGATGCCCGCGCACAAGAGGGGCGCCGCGCGTTCGACCGGGATGGAACGCGGCACGCGCAGGGCGTAGTTCTCGTCCACGGTCAATCTCTGGGAGTAGCCGCCGTAGGTGCGGGTCTTGCCGTCCTTTTCGGTCGCGTTGTACGTCCATTGGACGGAACCCTCGCAGTACTGCTCCTCGCCCTCCCGGCAGGAGACACAGCGCCTGCAGGAGTCCGTGAAGCATCCGACCCCGGCGATGTCCCCTACGTTGAAGCGCTTGACGCGCGAGCCGACGCGCGAAACACGCCCGACGATCTCATGTCCGGGGACCATCGGATAAAGAGACCCGCCCCATTCGTTACGCGCCTGATGGATGTCCGAATGGCAGATACCGCTATAGAGCACCTCGATCAGGACCTCGTGCGGCCCGGGCTCACGCCGCATGAACGTGAAGGGTACGAGCGGGCTCTTGGCACTGCGCGCGGCATATCCACGGGTCTTGATCATCGTCGATCTCCTTGTGACTAGAAGTATCCCTGTCTGTCCTTACGCGATCTCTTGCCGCCACTGCGCACCGTCTCGGTGCCGCCAAGGAGCGCGGTCTCATCGGCGCTCAACGCCCGCGGGTCCCCCGCGCCCGCCGCTGTCAGATCGACCGCTTGACCGGCGCCGAGCATCAAGGTCTGCCCGGTCGCGGAGACCGCCTCGACCTTGCCGTGAAGCACGGCGAGCGTGGACCCCCCGTCCGGCCGCACCGTCGCCGCGAAGGCCGTGCCGCGGACCGTCGCCGTCACCGTCGGAGCCATGAGCTTGAACGCGCTCTTGACCGGCATCTTGTTGAACCTGAAGAGCATCGTCCCCCGCTCCATGCCCACGCGCTGGTCCTCGAGCGCGAGACTGTCGATCTTGATCTTGCCGTCCCCCATCAGTCGGCAACCCCACAGACCCGCCCAGCCGACATCCACGCTCGCGCCGGAGGAGGTGACGATCTCATCACCGGCCTGCAGAACAGCGCCTTTGGCGGCGTCGAGCGTCCGCCCGGCCCTCAGGACCTGTACGGCGCCTTGAGCGGCGAGGACGGAGGTCCGGGTGTCCTCGGAAGCCCCGGCGAGCGAAGCGGTCAACAACACCAACGATGCTAAAGCGAGCGCTCTGCGGATCAAGGGTTCTCCTAGGGGGTGGCGGCGCCGTCCTTGCGGACCAGGGCCATGTAGATCGCGTATCCTCTCCGGTCGAACGGTACGACCGCATCCAAAAGGAGCGCGATGAGGTTGAACAGCGGACACAACGGCACGGACACGACGAGCACGACCGCCTGCAGCAGTTTGAGCAGCGGATGGCGGTTGTAGACGTCCGTGCGGACGAGCTTCTGATACAACAGGAGCAGGAACGTCGTCCAGGTCTTGTACGGATAGGCCTCCTGCGCCAGGGTCAGCCCGCAGTCCCTGAACATCTTGGCGTAAGCGAAGCGCGTGATGTTGTAGTAGATGTGCGGCTCCCCGTGGCTCATGGACAAGTCTCCCGGTCCCGCCAGGTACAGGTAGCCGCCCGGTTTGAGCACCCGGGCCAACTCGCGCACGACCGCCTCCGGGGACGGAACATGCTCGAGCACGTAGATGTTGAGCGCATGGTCCACCGAGGCGTCGGCCAGCGGCAAGCGGGCGATATCGGCGTTGATCAACGGGCGCCGCTCGCGCCAGGGATTGCCCTCCGCGGCGGGCAGGTAGTCGATGGGAAGATAGCGGCAACCTGCGGGCAGTTCGCGGCCCCAGCGCATATCCCCGCAGCCGGCCTCCAGTACGATCCCCGTGGGCGCGGTGCTCCGCAGCCAGCGCCGGATCGTCGAGCGCATGGCGTAGAACCCGACGCCCCCTCCGGCGAAAATGGAGTTGGAGATCGCCTGCTCCAGATTTTCGTTATACCAGCGGTTCAGGCGCTCGACCGCCGACGGGGTCCGCGGACGCGCGGCCTCGGACGTCACGGATCGACCCTCGACGGCCCCCGCCAGATCGACCATGCGTCCATCGACCACCGGATACCTCTCGGGGGAGCTCTCGGCCGCGAAGTGGTCGCCCTTGTAGCGCAGAGGGGCGCCGGTTCGGGGGTGCGTCAGGATCGTTGCGAGCTCGGCAACGGGGATCATGCGATGGTCGCCGCGGGGATCGACGGGCACGATGCGGCTAGGAACGTTCTTCGCAAAGCATCTTGAGGTCCGTCAGGCCTTTTTCGAACTGGGCGCCGACCATCCGGTCGCAGTCCATGACCAGACCGATCGCCTTGCCGAGAAGATCGTTGGTGCCGGACATGCTCCACGTCAGACGCGTCCCGCCGTCCACGGGCGCCAGGACGAACTCCGCGGTACTGGTCGCTTTGAAGGGCTTGAGGAAGTCGAGCCTGAACTTCACCCGCTCCGGAGCGCGGCTTTCGATGATCGTCATACTGCCCTCGCCGACCTGGTGGTCGCCGGCCCAGCGCGAGACGGCTCCGACGCCGGCGGACGGCCCCTCATAGGTGTACCTGGCCTTGGGGTCGAGCTTGGCCCACGGTGACCACGCCCGCCACTCGCGCAGATCATTGATCCGGCCGTGGATCTCCTCCGCCGGAGCGGCGATGACGGTGCTGCGCTCTACCCTGAACTCCGCCGGCCGCGTCGAGATGAAGACCAAAAGCGCCGCCAACACGACCAGGACCCCGATCAAGACCTTGGCGAGCATGGACGTCCTCCTCAGATGGGTTGCGGGAGCCTGTTTCCGTCGGTACAGCTTATCACGGCCGGGCTCCGGATGGACCTGTGATACGAGTCACTGGCGTGAGGCCGGGATCGCGGGATACTTGGTCGATGGGCGATCGGAGCGCCCGTTCCGATGGCCCCTCTCGACCCGATCGAAACCCAACGCTACGCACGTCAAGTCCTCATGGAAGGCTGGGGCGAACCGGCCCAGCACAAACTCAAGCGCACGACCGTGTTCATCGCCGGAGCGGGCGGATTGGGCTCACCGGTATCGATGTACCTGGCCGTGGCAGGGGTCGGCCATCTGCGCATCTGTGACTACGATCGTCCGGATCCGACCAATCTCAACCGCCAGATCCTGCACGATGAGTCCCGGCTCATGCTCAACAAGGCCGTTTCGGCCAAGATGACGCTGACCGCCCTCAATCCTCACATCGACGTCGAAGCGCTCAGCGACAGGATCGACGCGGACAACGTGGACCGCCTGGTCGGAGCCTCGTCCATCATCCTCGATTGCATGGACAACTTCGAAACGCGCTACGCGCTCAACGCCTGCGCGGTCCGCAGGGGTATCCCTCTGGTCCACGCGAGCGTCTGGGGCATGGAAGGACGCCTGACCTTCATCCAGGTGCCGGAGACGCCCTGCCTGCGCTGCATCTATGAGGAGGGTCCGCCCAAGGAAGTCTTCCCGATCGTCGGGGCCGTTCCGGGGGCCATCGGGTCCCTGCAGGCTCTGGAGACCCTCAAATACCTGACCGGTATCGGCCGGACCCACAAGAACCGGCTGCTTGTGATGGACGGTGGTGCGATGAGCTTCAGGACCTACAAGATCTCCCCGGATCCGGCCTGCCCGGTCTGCGGCCCGCACCGGGCGACTTCAGCGGACCGGACATAGACGGCGCAACGCGCCCCGTCGCAGGCGACGAGGGTCAGGCCGTACCGTGACGCGATCGCGTCCATCGATCTCCGGCTGTAGTACGTCGTATGGGTCGGGTCCGAGGTGTAGTGCCAGGTCGCGACATCCGTCGTCGGACCCCAGAGCTCCGTCATCACGGCCAGCACCCCGCCGGGCCTGACAAGCTCAACGACCCGTGCGATCTCCCTGCCTGCCTCGTGGAAATGCTCCCAACATTCGGTGGACACCACCAGATCGTACGGTCCGCGAAGTTCCGTCGGAGCGAAGACCGGGTCATAGTCGGTCATCGTGTAACCGAGACGTTCGAACAGCGGCGAGAGCGACGGCGCGGGGCCCGAGCCGTAGTCGAGACCATGGCCGGGCGGCGACAGGTGCGGACGGGTCAGCTCGACGATCCGGCCGAGGAAAGCGACGTAACCGGCATCCGCGGGATCGTTGCGGTGCTGGAGGTAGCGCCGTCGGGCGGCCTCCGGGTCGGGCCGGTCGGCGGCCGGGCGGTACAGGAGGCCGCACCGCGCGCACTCATAGAGGAGGCGTCCGTTGCGGGCCGGCCGCGTGCGCGCGGGCTCGCCGGAGCAGATCACGCAGGGCTCAAGACCGACGATGCTCATGCCTTCACTATAGGACATCGCACCTTGGGCCGCCAGCGCCGAGATGCGGTACAATGTGCCGATGCTCTTCAACTCCTGGACCTTCGCGGTCTTCTATGTGGTCGTCTATGCCCTCTACACCCGCCTGCGGCACGAGGGCCAGAATCGCCTGCTCTTGGCGGCCAGCTACGTCTTCTACGGCTCGTGGGACTGGAGGTTCCTGGGGTTCATCCTACTGTCCACCGTCGTAGACTACGCCGCGGGCATCGCCATCCGCGACAACACCTCCGTCCGCCTGCGCCGCCTGTGGTTGTGGGGCAGTATCGGTGTCAACCTCGGCATCCTCGGTTATTTCAAGTACTGCGGCTTCTTCGTTGAAAGCATGGCCTCGCTGCTGGAGACGCTGGGCATTCCCCACTCCCTGCCGTCCCTGCGCCTGCTGTTGCCCGCGGGCATCTCGTTCTATACGTTCCAGAGCCTCAGCTACACCATCGACGTCTACCGCGGCGAGATGGAGCCGGAGCGCCGCTTCCCGAGGTTCGCGCTGTTCGTGTCGTACTTCCCGCATCTGGTCGCCGGTCCGATCGTGCGCGCCCGGGTCCTCCTGACCCAGATCGGCCGCGAGCGGACCGTTACCCCCGAGGGTGTCCTGCTCGGATGCCGCCTGTTCCTGTGGGGACTGCTCAAGAAGGTCGTGATCGCCGACCGCCTGGCGCTCTACGTGGAGGCCGTCTACGGCAATCCCGCCGACCACACGGGCCTGTCCCATCTGGCGGCGACGGTGTGTTTCGGGTTCCAGATCTACTGCGACTTCTCGGCGTACTCGGACATGGCTCGCGGCGTCTCCAAGACGATGGGGTTCGAACTGCCGCTCAACTTCAACGCGCCCTACCTGGCGTCGGACATCGTGGATTTCTGGAGACGGTGGCATATCTCGCTGTCCACGTGGCTGCGCGACTACGTCTACATCCCGCTGGGCGGCAACCGCCACGGCGGACGGCGCACCGCGATCAACCTCATGCTCACCATGCTGCTCGGCGGGCTGTGGCACGGCGCGGCCTGGACGTACGTGATCTGGGGAGGTCTGCACGGGCTCTACCTCGTGGTCGCCAAACAGTACATGCGGCTCGTGCCGCGGCGGCCCGGAACGCTGCTGCGCGGCGTCTACGGACTGACGACCTTCGCGGCGGTGATGGTGGCGTGGGTGTTCTTCCGCGCCGAGAGCCTCCAGGGGGCGCTGACGGCGCTCGCGCGCATGGCCCGTCCCGGCACGGTCCTCTGGGACGGTGAGCGGACCCTGCTGTACGGCGCGCTCGGCGTGGGCGTGCTCCTGGCCTGCGAGCGCTGGGCGCTCGATCCGTCCGAAGGCGACGTGCTGACCTCGCGCCGACCCGCCGTCCGGTGGGCGGCCGCCTACGCCATCGCGTTGGCCGTGATGCTCTTCGGGGTGCATCAGGGTCAGCAGTTCATCTATTTCCAGTTCTGATGCGACGCGCCCTGCCCCGCCTCGTCATCTTTGTCATAGGACTCTTGGTCCTGGACCGCCTGACGGCGGCGGGACTCTCGGAATTGTACCGCTACGTCCACCGCGAAGACCATCTGCACCGCAGACCGGAGGTGCTGTATTTCGGGGACTCAAGGTTCCACTTCGCCGTGGACCCGGCGGTCATCCGCGCGCGCACGGGCTTGAGCGGATACAACCTCGCCCACGAGGGGGGCGGCATGGTGTACTCGCGCGGACTGCAGGCGGTGGCTCTGGCCACCTACCGCCCGCGCCTCCTGGTCCTGCAGGTGATGGACCTCGACGGCGAAAAGGCCTCCGCCGCTGGTCTTGCGCCCTATCTGGGATACCCGCAAGTGCGGGAGCTCTTCCGTAACTATTCTTGGCAAGTGCGCGTGCGCTACCTGGTCCTGCACACACCGCGCTACAACGACCTCTTGCCCTCACTGGTCAAGAGGGCTCTCCTGGGCAGTGCCGATGAGGGGGACGGTTATGTGCCCCTGCACGGCACACGCCCCAGCCGGGTATGGCCGCCGGAGCCGAGGCATCCGGAAGCGGATTTCGCAAGGGCTTGTCTTGAGGATTTTTTGACGGAGGCGCGGAGGGCGGATGTGCCGGTGCTCATCGTGGAGACACCTTCGCGCGCCGAGCCGCACAGCCCGTCCTACGAGGTGTTCCGGCAAGCGGCCCTCCGGCACGGCGTGCCCCTGGCCGACTACTCGAGCTCAGGCGCGGACCGCCTGCGGCTGGAGTCCCACGAGTACTACGACGACCGTCATCTCAACGTCCTATCGGCGCCGAGGTTCTCGGCATCGCTGGCCGAGCGGATCGCCGCCCTCCTGCCGGAGGCTGGTCGGTCTTAGTTCACGCCTGCCCGGAGCGGGCGGCGAGGATCTCATCCTTGAGCTTGGTGGCGTTCACATGCCAGTTCTTCTGCTCGAGGGCCTTGTAGGCATCGGCCAGCGCGGCGTCCGCGTCGCCCTTGAGGTGCGACGCCAACCCTCTCATGAACCAACTCTCCGCTTCCTTGGGCGCGATACGGATCATCTCCGTACCGTCGGCGATGGCGCCATCATGGTCGCCG
Source organism: Candidatus Omnitrophota bacterium (assembly GCA_022072175.1). Taxonomy (GTDB): domain Bacteria; phylum Omnitrophota; class Gorgyraeia; order 2-02-FULL-51-18; family 2-02-FULL-51-18; genus JAJVIE01. The sequence goes on from JAJVIE010000003.1 coordinate 1,284,403, forward strand.
GTCACCATCCTGGCGTTGGCGCGCTCGAAGTAATACGCCCACTTGTCCCGGAAGAGCTCGATCGCGCTCGAAAAGTCCGTGATGGCCTCGGCGTTCTTCTTCTGATAACGGTAGGCCAGCCCTCTGTTGAAATAGGCGTCGGCGGCCTTCGGTTCGAGACGCACGGCCTGCGTCAGGTCCTCGATGGCCTTGTCGTACTGCTCGAGCTCCAGGAGCGCGGTGCCGCGATTATAGTAGGCCTTGGCGTCGTTGGGGTTCTGAGCGAGAGCTTTGTTGGCCTTGTAGATGAGCGTCTCGGCGCTCGTGCCGGCCATGGCCGGTGAGGTCGCCATCAAGCACGCCGCGACGGCGGCGATCCAGCGGTACGATGTGTTCATCTCCCTCTCCTCCGGTGTGGTCGAACGCTGTGTGAACGAAGGGTATTGTAGCAGATAGCTCATGCCCCACGACGGGGTCGCGGGCGCCCAGAGCGCGCCGCGCCCCTCCTGGCGCTACAGGAGATATCCGCCGGGTCGACCACCAAGGAGCAGGACCTATTCCTTCGTCAGGAGCTTGAAGGACCCGATCGCGCGCTTCTGTTGGGCATCGACGAGCTCAAGACCGCGCTCCAGCGACACCACACCGGCCTCGTCCAGACGAGCCTTGATGATGTGCAGGCGGCCGGAGCCGTCAGGAACGATCAGCACGTACGCGGACATTCCGTCCACCTCGGTCTTGGGGCAGACACCCTCGTACCGGTCGCCGATCCTGCGTTCGTCCACGAGATATCCGTTGGCCTTCTCACGGGCCACGAAATCCTCGATCGTCTTCACCTCCGGCGCCCGGGGATCCGTCATCGGGATCGTGTAGATCGCCAGACTGGGGTCGAGGCCTTTGTGGTGGTAGTCGCGGCCGCGGCCCATGAGCTGGGGGCGATCGGGATCGGACCACGAGACGCTCGGCGAGCCGCCGACCATCCCTCCGGTGCGCGCGTCGATGATGAAGTGCGCCGGGTACGTGATCTCATACCCGACACTCTTGTCGGAGAACGCCGTCCAGCGCGAACGCCGGAGGTCCTGCGGCTCGACGCAGGCGGATACGGGCGAGACGTTGCCGGCGGTATCCACGGACCTGAAATACAGACAATCCTCGACGAACCCCTCGATGACGCCGTCCCGGAAGAACGTCTTGGGGGGCACGAACACGATCGACCGGAGCTCGGCCGCCTCGACCGTCTTTCCGGAGAGGACTTCGACACGCAGGGGTGCTTTGACGCGCGAGTCGGTGGTCCAGACGTTGAAGAGCGTGTACGGCCGCTTCCGGCCGTCCGTGAGGCCGCCCTCCTCGTGGCGGACGCCGCCGGCGCGGACCGGCTCCGGCGCCTTGACGTCGGCCTCGGCGGCCGTCGTGAACGAGAGGCTCCTGGAGGCGAGAGCGCCCGCCGAGAACTCGAGCGTGTACTCCGTACCGGGCGCGAGCGCCTGCTCGGGCCGGGCGATGTAGAGGTCGCGGATACCCGAAGCCCCGACCGCGCCGGGATCCTCATCACGGCGGACATCGATGCGGCTGAGGTCGCCGACCGGAACGCTCTCGACGCGCACGGGAACCTCCTGACCGGAAGCCTTGCCCCGCAGGACCGCGGTCACACCGGCATACCGCAGGGACTCGCCGTACGCCCACAACTGAGCGTTGGTGGGCACATCCTGAGAGCCCTCGACAGGATAGGTCTCCTCGAAGTTCGGCGGAACTTCGGCGGACGCCGGAGCGGACACCCAGAGCGAAGCGGCCACGACCAGCACGAGCGCGCGAGACACGGGCGTCACCTCTCCACGATCGTCTTGAAACCACCCCAGAACATCCGCTTGCCGTCGAACGGCATGTTCTTGGGATCGCACATCGCCGCCAGGCGCTTGTCCTTCATGACGGCCTTGTTCACACGGTCACGGTGGGCCCGGGACTTGTAGACGATATAGGCGAAGACCACACCTTCGCTCGGCTTGAGCTTCACACTGCGGGGAAAAGAGGTCCACTTGCCCTTCTTCACGTCGTCCTGCCAGCACTCGACGTATTCGAGCGCGCCGTGGTCACGCCAGACCTTGGAGGCCAACGTGGCGAGTTTCTGATAAGCGGCTTTCCGCTTCTTGGGGACCGGGACGACGTAGCCATCGATGTAGCGCATGGATCCTCCTGGGATGAGCTGTCCCTGACGGACCGTGTCCGCGGGGCATGGCTGGGATTATAGCACCGTCCCCGGCGGTTCGAGTGGTGCTATACTCTGGGTATGTCACCCATCCAACCTCCCCCCGACGGGGAGAAAAAAGTCCTCCTGCACTCGTGCTGCGCGCCCTGCTCGGGGTCCGTCATCCAGGACATCCACGAAGCGGGCGTGGAGCTGACCGTTTACTTCTACAATCCCAACATCCACCCGCGCAAGGAGTACGAACTGCGCAAGGAAGAGAACATCCGCTACGCCGCCAAGGTCGGTATCCCCTTCGTGGACGCGGATTACGACGCCGAGCGGTGGTTCGAGATCACCAAGGGCCATGAGAACGACGGCGAGCGCAGTGAGCGGTGTTCGTTGTGTTTCGAGATGCGTTTCGTGAAGACCGCCGAGTACGCGGCCAACAACGGCTACAAGTGGATCACCAGCTGTCTGGGCATCTCGCGCTGGAAGGACATCGACCAGATCACCCGCGAGGGCATCAAGGCCGCCTCGCTCTTCCCCGGGGTTCGGTACTGGGAGCACAACTGGCGCAAGAACGACGGCTCCAAGCGCATGATCGACATCGCCAAGGAAGAACGCTTCTACGCCCAGCAGTACTGCGGCTGCGCTTACTCCCTGCGTGACACCAACCGCTTCCGCGCCTCGCAGGGCCGCCCCGCTATCGAGCTGGGCAAGGACTACTACGAACCGGGCGTCAGCGCCCGTCAGAAGTGGGCTCGTCCGGAAGGCGACCTGCCCGCCAAGAGCTAGGTCCACCCCAGAGGGTTTCAGCCCCCCGACCTCTCAGCTAACTGCACCCTTTTGGGGTCTTTCGGACTGAGTCCGATATAAGAGCTAGGTCCACCCCAGAGGGTTTCAGTCCCCCGACCTCTCAGCTAACTGCACCCTTTTGGGGGTTTTCGGACTGAGTCCGATATATAGAGTCCGATATATATCCAAAAGGACAGTTCTAGCTTACAATAGCGACTTTAGAGGCGGTATCCAGCCGCCACAGCTTCATACAGCCTCCTGCATAAGGGGGCTTTTTTATTGTTTCTAAACTTTATAGGCAAACAATGGACTTCCAATGTCTAGCTTGAGCCTCTTTAAATTCAAGGACGACCATGCAAGGGTGGCTTACGATGAAACATACAAATTCTTAGACAGTCACCCAGAGTACACTCAGATTATAAGTGACAATCTTTCAGCATATCGTATAGCAGGCGAATTAATTCCTTGGGGAATGATTGACTCATTATTTACCCAACGTCATTTTCCATTCCAAGAATCTATGCAAGATTTTGAAGCATCAAGAGAGCTGTGTTTCTATGGCTTTTATAAAGCGTCTTATATGTCTCTCAAAAGTGCCTTTGAAATGGGTTTGCTATCCGTTTATTTAAATAACGAAGAAATGCATAACGAGAAATTTAAAAAATGGATTGCTTCAAAAGAAGATACTCCCTTCAAAAGACACATTCTTGAGGGTCTAAAAAAAGAACCCAATGTGAAGTTGTTGATGGAAAAAGTCAATTTTGAAGACCAGATAAATTCCGTCTATAAAATTCTTTCAAATTATTCCCATACAAAAGGACGCACATACTCAGGCTTTCAGCAAAATCGTTCTAATGTAAATAGTTTCCAAGATAAAAGTTTTTTAAGGTGGCTTAGCTTAATGCAATCCGTGACTAGGATTATTATTGCCGCACACCTTGCAAAGTACCCTGTCGGAATGCAGGAGACTCCTATTGAGCAAAAATTTGGAATTAATGGGCCTGTAGGAATGTTTATCGAGCCAGGCGAATCGGAATTTCTTAAGGGACTTTTAGGCGATGTTATGCGGAATGCTCTTCAGGAAATCAGCGACAACGATTCTGCCACTGCATCAATGGTTGAATGGGTCAACGGCCGTCCCGACATAAGCGAGGAAGAATTTAAAGAACAACTTTTGGATTTCGACAAGTTCATGATTGAAATGAACGGCTGGAATTCCTGGGGAAAACAAAAATGGTCAAACCTATCAGGTGCAGAAGATAAAGGCTCCATCTATTATCAAGAAGCTCTACAGGAATACCACTTGCTTGAGAAGTGGGCAAAAGAAAATAACTTTATCGAATCAAAATATGAACGGGACAAATCCATCAATCAAGATAAGCGAGATATAAATGCCTAAGAAGACAGCCGCAAATGCCGTCCCAGCTCCCGCCATTCAAAGCGGTGATGTTTTCCAAATAATTAAAATCGACCTTGAGAATTGTTATGGGATTAGAAAACTCGAGAAGGAATTCAATTTTGCCACTCGCTTGAATGTAATTTATGCACCTAACGGCTCAATGAAATCATCACTGGCAAAAACATTTCAAGACTTGTCTGGAGGCCAGGCTTCTACGGATAGAATCTTTAAGAAAAGACCCAACAAGAGATACATAAAAAACAAAGCGGGTTCCGATATTCCGCCTGAGGAAGTATTTGTAATCGAGCCTTTCAATCGGGATTATTTATCGAAAAAAATATCTACTCTTCTAGTTAATAAAGACCTTAAAAATGAATATGACAAAATACATTCTGAAATCGACGATAAAAAAGATAGCCTGCTAAAAGAGCTGAAAAAGTCCTCTGGTCTCAAAAATCCAGAAGAGGTTTTATCCGTAGATATTGCTCATGACCCCAAAGAGTTTTTTAAGTCCCTATCCAGAATCGAATCCGAAGTGATGGAAGACAAGCAGGCCGCTTTTAAGGGCATAAATTATGACAAAGTTTTAAACGATAAAGTCGTTCAACTATTGGAAACAAAAGAATTCAAAGACAAGCTTACGGAATACATAAAGGTGTACGAAAACTTAATCAGTCAGTCCAAGTTCTTTCGCCAGGGGATTTTTAATCATAATAACGCCGCTGAAATAGCTAAGAACTTGAATGACAATGGCTTTTTCAAAGCCGAACATTCAGTCTCCTTTAACAATAAGGGCATTAAGCAAGAAGTTAAAACAGTTGCCGAGTTGGAAGCGGTCATTAAAGCCGAAAAAGACAGCATTCTGAGTAATCCAGAACTATCAAAATCGTTTGAGGACATAGATAAAAAAATTGCTAAGAACAAGGAATGTAAAGATTTTCGAGAATGCATACAAGCTAACCAATTCATGCTGGCTGAATTAAATAACTTGCCTCTATTAAGGGAGAAGCTTTGGGTTGCGTATCTAGGAGGCAATGTTCCCCTCTTTAAAGATTTGATGGAAACTTACTCAAAAGGTAAACGCCAGCTCGATGAAATCGTAAAAAAAGCCAAAGAAGAATCCACAAAGTGGAAAAAGGTCATAGATATATTTAATTCCAGATTTTCGGTTCCCTTCATCGTAAACATGGTTAATCAACACGATGTAATTCTTAGACAGGAAGCCCCGAGCATTCAATTTAGTTTCAAAGACCCTGATGGCGGCCCAGAGGTTACCGTCCCTCAAAATGACCTATGGGGCATTCTTAGTATGGGTGAAAGACGAGCATTGTATATTCTCAATATTATTTTTGAGGTTCAAGCGAGAATTGAGTCTAAACAACGAACTCTTTTCATCGTCGACGATATAGCTGATTCCTTCGATTATAAAAATAAGTACGCAATCATTGAATATTTAAGCGACATATCAAAAATTGAATTTTTTTATCAATTAATCCTGACGCACAATTTCGACTTCTTTAGAAATATTACGAGTCGCCTTCAAGTTTACGGGCCTCATGCATTGCACACGATTAAGACGGATACCATGGTTAAATTGGTTGAAGAAAGATATAGGGAGAACCCGTTCAAAGAATGGAAAGACAATCTAACAAGAAATGAAATGCTGATTGCCGCCATTCCCTTTGTCAGGAATTTGGCCGAATACTGCGAAGGGAAGCAATCCAATTATGACAAATTAACCTCACTTCTTCATATAAAACCAGATACAGATTCAATTCTCGTTGGCGATCTTGAAGCCATTTTAAAAAAGATTTTGACCGACAAATCATCAACTTTAAATTTGGCTGACAAGACGAAGAAAGTAAAAGAATTGATATATGAAACGGCTGACAGAATATTTGCTGAGCGAGACGAAATAATTGATTTGGAAAAGAAGATAGTCTTATCAATTGCCATTCGTCTCAAGCTGGAAGAGTTTCTAATTAAAGAGATAGATGATGCTGGTTTTGTAAGGAGTATTAAAAGAAATCAAACTATCGTTTTGATTAGAAAATATAAGGAAAAATTTCCGAGCGGTAAAGAAGATGAAATTAAATTGGCTGAACGGGTCAATTTAATGACTCCAGAGAACATTCACATTAATTCATTCATGTACGAACCCATCTTGGATATGTCGAGCGAACATCTGAAACGGCTCTACAAGGATGTAACTGAGGCATAACGTCTGAGGCTTTTGGATGACAATACTATGGATTTAAAACTCCCTTTCGGTTTAAAAAATGGTCAGCTAGTTCAGGTTTCGGATGTAGAGTCTGGCCTGAATTGTGGGTGCAGTTGTCCCGCCTGTGGTGATTCCCTAGTAGCAAGAAAAGGTAAAATTAAAATCCATCACTTTGCCCATCACAATTCTGACTGTATTCATGGATTTGAAACGGCCATACACCTTGCGGCTAAAAAAATTATCGAAGAGGCAGGTTATATTCGACTACCTAAACTTGAGTGCACAATCATAAGTGGTAGACAGAATTTTAGCTTTGATGAAACCGTGGTTCATTTCGACAAAATTTATTTAGAGAAAAGGCATCACGACATCGTTCCTGATATTGTGCTAGAAAAAGATGGTCGAATACTTTGTGTCGAGATTTTTGTAACCCATAAAGTTGACGAAGAAAAAAGAACAAAGATAAGACAGAGCAATACGTCAGCGATAGAGATTGATTTGTCCGAAATTGACCGAACTATTGATTTTGAATTGCTCAAAGAAAAGGTCGTTGAATCGGCAGAAAATAAAGAATGGATATTCAATTCGAGTTTCGATTCAAAACGTTCGGCCCTGCATAAGCTAGTTCTTGAGAACTCGATGAAGAAAGATATGATACAGCGTGGAATGGCTACTCACATTGATTATTGCCCTATTCGCATAAGGGTCTGGCAGGGCAAACCATATGCCAATTTCATAGATGATTGTATTGGAGGGTGTAAAAATTTCGTTATGCCCAAAGGTAATTTTAAAGATGATTGGCTGGGCAAAGGCTTTGATTATACGGAAGACGGCATGATTTACTGTATCGGCCATAAAACCGATGAAGAAATTAATAAAATATTAAACGGTAATACCGCCACAGAGAAAGATACTGTTAGTAGCTAGTTTCTCGAGAAAGGAATGATTAAATGTATATATCTCCGTGGTTAATTCTTATCGGCATAGCGTTTGCCTTTATATATTTTAAATTTATCCGTAAGAACAATATTCAAAAGACTCCCTCTGTTCAGTTTATCGGAAGGCATCAAAAGGCAATTTTGGTAAGAGAGTATTTAGGAGAAAGAATTCCTCAGCTAGAGTATCAAGTTGCCATTAACAACGACAACTTGGAGCACAAGGAAGTGGCTGAAAGAGTGCGCGAACTTGAAGACTATATTAAGTCTGAAAACTTCACAAGTGGTCTCGATGTCCAAAGTGTGAATAAAAAAATTGCAGAAATGTTCAACGAGTTTATTAAGACATCCGTACTGGAATTTGATAGAGCCTTAAAGGATAGATGCTTAAAAATATTCGATTCTACAAATGAACACATAACTCATTCTCTGCAACAACAGGGAAACGATGCGGAAACATTTGCCGATTCGTCCAAGCAACTAAAGGCTCTGTGGCATGTCGAAGGCTTGCTTGCTTACCTAAAATTGGGCGGCCTATTAAAAGATAACTCTTATGAACAAAACGTTTGGATGATTATGAATATCCAGATGTATTCGAATGACATTATCAGCGGTGCTTTATCGCTTTTGACTCCAGAAGGTAGCCAGGACAATGCCAATCAATTGACCGAAGTAGCGAAAGGCCTAGCTAAGCAAGGCAAGATTGACCAAAAGGTTTTAAACAGAGTCGAGAAGGAAATTAAAGCTGGCTTAAGCTATAGCCGAGAAAATTATCAAGTGCACTTGAAGCAAAAAAGTAAGGAGGTATAAAGTGGATAAAGGCAATGTCTCGGTAAGCTTTACGCACGCGGAAGCTCTGGTGCTTTGTGATTTGCTTTTTCGAATTGAAGAAAACAAACACAAGGTTAAGTTACAAGATTTTGAGGATGGCGAACGTAATGCTTTGATAAGGCTGGCTGGTTATTTCGACCCGTTATTGGTGGAACCATTTATGGAGAACTATGATGAGCTGGTTAAAGAGGCAAAGGATGAACTTATAGAAAAATACGGAAAATGGGAGTCGTAGCCAAAGAAAGATACAGTCGGTAGTATTTCCTGCTATTTTTAAACTCTGCTAAATCTGACCCCACCCCCCCCCTCCGAAAACCTCTACAATAGGCTAGAAACCGCATTACAGCCCCCTTTAAAACGTAATTTAGCCCTGGCAGGATAGGGTTTGTTCCCCGAGTGTTCCCCCAATAAAAAACAGGCTACAGCGACTTTGCTGTAACCTGTTCTTTTACATTGGTAGCGGGGGTTGGATCTGGCGCCTACGCGTCGATGGCGCCGCGTTAGCGGCGACCGGCGTCTGGCTAACGCGGCATCGACGCTCCGGTCGGCCAGCCGCCGCCTCGGAGGATGCCGATGCTCCCGTGGGTCGCATCGGCGTGTACGCGGGCTCGGCGGCTCCTGTCAAATCCAACTGGGGCTACCAATAAAAATCCCACCGGCTTTTGACCGATGGGATTTTTATTGGTAGCGGGGGTTGGATTTGAACCAACGACCTTCGGGTTATGAGCCCGACGAGCTACCAGGCTGCTCTACCCCGCGTCGATATGTAGATAGGGTGTCTTGCGAAAGGCCTCAGTATAGCGGAGCCCCTCCCCAGTGTCAACGGCTCCAGGGCGGCGGGGCGCTCTAGGGGCGTTTGCCCGAGATCCCGAAAAACCAGATGAAATAGATGTAAGCACAGCCGAAGAGCAGCAGATACCCCGGATACCCGATCACGGCCATCAACCACACGAGCGCAGAGGGATCGCCGTCGTCGCTCATCGTGTCGATCACCTGGCGGACCGAGCCGGGGCGGGCCGGGGCGGGCCGGTGCGCGCGAAAGTACACCACGCGTCCGAAGTTCATCGCCGACCCGGCGCAGGCCAGCGCGGCGATCCCGTAGATCGCGGGCGTCACGCCGCCCCGGACGGCTCCGAGGGCCAAGCCGACCCACAGGGCCATATCCACCAGCAGATCGCAGACGTAGTCGAGCCACATCCCGAACCGGCTCTGCATGTTCTTGATGCGCGCGATCTGCCCGTCGCAGTTGTCGAGGATGAAGGACAGGTGCAAAAACAGCGCACCGGAGAGCATCGCCGCCCGAGTTCCCAGGGACATGCACCAGGCGCACACCAGACCCGCCGCCAGGGACAGCAGGGTCACGTCGTTGGGACGCAAGGATGTGCGTGCCAACAGCGGCGACAGTCTTGAGGCGATGGCGCGGTTGTAGGTGAAGATCGAGCTCAGCATCCGCATACTCTAGCGGTTCGCGGCCCGTAGGGCCATGATTATCTGCTATAATCGCCCGCATGCACTGGTCCGCCCAACACACCGATAACGCCGCGCGTTTCCTCAGCGACCTCGATCGCTCGGGGTACGACTTCTTCACCGGAGTGCCCTGTTCGCTCCTGGGGGCCCTGCTCGAGCGCCTGAGCGGCGACGGCCGCTACTACCCGGCCGTCCGCGAGGATGCGGCCATCGGCATGGCCAGCGGAGCTTACCTGGCCGGCCGGCGGCCGGTCGTCCTGATGCAGAACTCCGGCCTCGGTTACTCGCTCAACGTACTGACCTCGCTCAACCTGATCTACAAGATACCCGTCCTCTGCCTCATCACCTATCGCGGGCAGGGCCCCGACGCGCCCGAGCACTGGGTGATGGGCCGCTCGTGCGAAGCGCTCCTGCGCGATATCGGCATCCGCGCCTCGGTCCCCGCGCCCGACGGCCTTGCGCAAGCTCTCCAGGAAGCCACGCGCTCGATGAAAGAGACCGGCGAGCCGTACGCGCTGCTGATCCAGCGGGGGATCTTCGGCGCATGAACGCCCGCCAGGCCCTCGAGGCCCTGCTCCCCTTGCTGGACGATGAACCCGCGGTGTTCGCCACCGGTTACATCGCCCGCACCGCGCAGGCCGTGCGGCGCAGACCGCAGGATTTCCATATGATCGGTTCGATGGGCATGGTCTCGTCGCTGGCCACCGGAGTGGCGCTCGGCCGCCCGGGTCGCAAGGTGATCGCCGTGGACGGTGACGGCGCCGTCCTCATGAACCTCGGCGCCCTGCCGACGGCCGGTGCCCTGCGCGTCTCGGACCTCGTGCACGTGTGTCTGGACAACGAGAGCTACGAGTCCACCGGCGCGCAGGCCTCCTACTCGGCGGCGGTGGCGCTCGAGAGCGTGGCCGCGGCCAGCGGCTACCGCAGCGCGGTCCGCGTGACCGACGCCGACTCGCTCCGGAGGGAGTTCGGCCGTGCGCTGACCTCGGAGGGACCGTCCTTCCTCCTGGTCAAGGTCTCGCTCGATGACGGTCCCGCCGCGCCGCGCATCGAGGCCGCACCGGAGCGCATCACGGCGGATTTCAAGGCCGCTCTGCGTTGAGCCCCGCCCGTCGCGTGCTCCTGCTCAACCCCGGCCCGGTCAACGTCACAGCGGGTGTGCGCCGAGCCCTGGCCGGCCCCGATATCTGCCATCGGGAGGAGGAGTTCTACTCGCTCTTGCGCGCGGTCCGGTCCAAGCTGACAGCGGTCTTCGACGCCTCGCACACGCACGAAGCGGTCGTGCTCGCGGGGTCAGGCACGCTGGCGGTCGAGGCCATGATGGCCTCGTACGCGGCCGCGGGCGGGCGCATCCTCGTGCTGTCCAACGGCGTCTACGGCGAGCGTCTGATCGAGATGCTGGCGGTCCGCAAGAGACCCCACACGGTCCTGCGCTCCCCCCTGGGGACCTTCCCCGGCCTCGAGGACATCGAATCGGCCCTGCGCCGCGACCGTTCCATCCGGGCCGTGGCCCTGGTGCACCATGAGACCTCCACGGGACAGCTCAATCCCCTGCCGGCCGTAGCGCGACTGGCGCGGCGTCTGGGCCGTCATGTGTTGGTGGACGCGGTGAGTTCTCTGGGCGCTGAGCCGGTGGACCTCGGTCTGGTGGACCTGACTGCCGGCTCCGCGGGCAAGTGCCTGCACGCGTATCCGGGGGCGGCTTTCGTGCTCGTGCGGCGGGACCTCGTGCCGCTCTTGAGGTCCAAGCGTCCGGACAGCATCTATCTTGATCTGGGCGCGGTGCTCGAGGCCGAGAGATCGGGCCATCCTCCGTTCACTCCGGCCGTACAGCTCCTGTACGCGCTCGATCGCGCTCTGGACGAGCTGCGGACCTCCGGCGGAGTGCGCGCCCGCGCGCGGAGATACGCGGCCAAGAGCCGTCTCCTGCGCTCGGGCCTGCGCCGTCTGGGCGTACGGCTCCTCCTCGAGGACCGGGACGCCTCGCACGTCCTGCAGTCGGCTTGGCTGCCCGGCGGCGTGTCCTACACCGCTCTACACGATGAGCTCAAGCGTCTCGGGTATGTGATCTACGCGGGCCAGTCGTCACTGTCGGGACGGATCTTCCGCCTGTCCAATCTCGGTGAGATCGGTTTGCCGGACCTGCGTCGGCTCCTCGGTCATATCGGACGTATCGTCAAGCGGGCCCGCGCGGCCCTGCCGACGGCCGTGGTGCTGGCCGCCGGGGTCGGCAAGCGCCTGGCTTCGCGCACCGGCGTACGCCCCAAGTGCCTCATCCCCATCGACCGCCGCGGGACCACGCTGTTGGAGAGATACTTCGATTCATTCAGGGCCGTGGGGTTGCGGCGCGTCGTGGTGGTCGCCGGGCATCTCGAGGGACAGCTGCGCCGGGCCGTGCGCCGCTACGGGCGGGGCCTGAGCGTACGGATCGTCACCAACCGCGAATACCGTCTGGGCAGCATCGTTTCCCTGCGCTGCGCCTCGAGGCACTTCGGGGGTGACGTGCTCGTGATGGACGCGGACGTGTTCTTCCCGACCGAGGCGCTGGAACGCCTGCTGGAACACCGGGGCAGCGCTTTCCTGCTCGATGAGCGCTCCAGGAGCGCCGGCGAGGAGATGATGGTGATGGCTCGCTCGGGCCGCCCCGTGCGCATCGCCAAGCGCCTGCGGCCCGGCCTCGAGGTGCTCGGCGAAGCCACCGGCATCGTCAAGCTCACGGCGGCCGACGCGCGACGCCTGCGCGGGATCCTCGACCGGCTCTACCGCAGAGGGGTCACTTCCGTCGAGTACGAGGACGCCTATACGGAGCTGTTAGGCTCCAGCCGGCTCGGATGCGTGCCGGTGGGCGATCTCTTCTGGACGGAGATGGATTTCGAAGAGGACCTGGCGCGGATCAGCGCCCACCTCACCGCCTCTCAGACGGCCAGTTCCCGCCACGCGCGGCGGTAGTCCTCGAAGGTCTCGATATCGAACCACCCCGAAGCGATCCGCACCACGTGGACCTTCTCACCGCGATCGACGATCTCCTGGAGGACATCCGTCATCTGCACGTCCTTGAGGCACGATGCATTATGGTACGGGAACTTCTTGCTCCGCGCGGCCTTGAGATACGCTGAGCGCAGGAGCGAGGCGCCCTTCTTCGAGAAGAGGGCCAGTCCGATGTACTCGCCGTTATACTCTCCCGGGCGCAGGTGGTGGCCGATGGCGGTCACCCACTCACCGTGCTCATCACCGGCGGTCCTGACCCAGTCGGGCTGGGGCTTGGGGTTGCTGGCCCCGCGCCGGCGGGCCGTGTGCACGACGATCGTGATATCCCGCTTGGAGCGCAGGAGCTTCTGCACCACCGCTTCGTCGATGAGCACATCGCCGTACAGGTGCAGGAACTTGTCCCGGGTCTCCTGCGCCGCGGTCAACAGCGAGTGGACCATGCCGGTCCGCGCGTAGTCGGGGTTGCGGTACTTCACGATGCCCGGAGCGGAGATGCGTTCGGACTTGTAGCCGGTCACTACCGCGATGCGTTGGACGCCGGCGCGGCGCAGTGTGTCGACCTGATGTTCGAGGATGGACTTGCCGCGGACCTCGAGCGAGGCCTTGGGCCGGTCGGAGTTGAGCGGCCAGATACTGCGCTCAAATCCGGCCGCCGTGATGACCGCAGACGGTGCCTGCTTGTACTTCTGGATGAACCGTTCGTCGTTGGACTCAAGGACCGGCTGACCCACCAGACGGAAGACCTCCGATAGCGGTGTCACCCGGGGTTCGACGGTCGCCAGCGATCCGGAGCGTCGCATCGCGCCGAGCACGTCCTTCATCGCGGTGACCGAAGCGCGCAGGGCCTGGTTGGCGTGGATGACGACCTTGATCCCCATGCGCTTGAGCTGAGGCAGCTTGACGGACGGATACTTGGTCGGCACCACCACCAGCGGTGTGCGGCTCTTCCAGCGCGCGGCGAACTCCCGGATCTCATCGGGCGTGTGCTTGCGCGAGTGGATGAGGATCGCGTCGGCCCCGGCGTCCTCGTAGGCGCGGGCCCGGCCGAGGGCCTCCTCCATACCCAGACCGGCGATCAGCGCCTCCGTACGGGCGATCACCACGAAATCCTTGGAGCGCTGGGTCGCCTTGGCGGCGCTGATCCTGCCGGCCATCTCGTCGCGATCCACCAGTTCCGGCCTCTCGCCCGGATAGAGACTGCACTTCTTCGGGAAGGGATTGTCCTCGATCGAGATGCCCGCGATCCCGGCCATCTCGTACTCGCGGACCATCCGGATGACGTTGTGCACGTTACCGTAGCCATTATCGCAGTCGGCGATGACGGGGATGCGAACGGCGCCGTTCATGCCCTTGACGGACTCGAGGGCCTCGGTCATCGTCAGCACGTTGGCGTCGGGCAGGCATTTGGTCGCGGCGGAGATGCCGAAGCTCGACGCCCACACCGCGTCGTACCCGGCCTCCTCGATCAGCTTGGCGCTGAGCGCGTCGTGCGCTCCGCCGACCAGGACGACCGGTTTAGTTCTTAACAACCGCCGCAGTTGCCGGGCTTTCATCGCGATCGCTCTCCTTGTAGTCCTTGCGTGTCCCCTGCGGCCGGCCGGGACGACCCCGGCGATACCATCCCAAGACCGCGATACCGGCCAGACCCCAGATGATCTGGCGAAATCTTTTGAGCAGGCTCGCCGCTACTCCGAAAGCCGGCGGGATGCCCAGCCACGCGGCGCCCAGCGCGAGCCCCGCTTCTTGCGCGCCCAAGTTGCCGGGCACGAAAAAACTCGCCGTCTTGGTCAGGTGCAACAGCGCCTCGAGGATCAGCGCTTCGGTCAGACCCGCCTCGATGCCGCAGAGCCGGAAGAGCACGTAGATCTCACCCGCTCCGGCGATCCATCCGGCCAGGTGCAGCGCCATCGACGCGCCGAACGCCCCGATGCGTGCCGTGTACATCTCGGAGACGTACCGGTCCACCTCGCGTAGACCCTCGCGCACGCGATCGGGCAGGCGCAATCTCAGCCAAGCGCTCACGCTCTCGACCGCCGCGCGGATCCCTCCGCGCTGCAACGCGTACACGCCGACGCACAGACCGATCCCGGCCAACAGCGTCACCCACATCGCCGCCTGCCAGGACCCGCTCCGGGGTAGCCGGGGCCAGGCCAGCGCCAGACCGATCAGCCAGAAGATGACCTCGGAGTACAGCAGGACCGCCCGGCCGGCCAGCACGCTCGAGAGCGCCTCGCGGCGGAGGATACCGAACTTCTCCGCGCACAGCTCGGCCTTGAGCGGTTCGCCTCCCACGTCGGCGAACGGGGTGACGCTGTTGAGCGCCTCCCCGGCCAGACGGATACCGTAGAGCGGTCCCAGAGACACGCGCGGCGAGGCGCTCGGCGGGAAGAGCATCCGCCAGCCGGCGACGTCCCATGCGCAGGCCAGCGGGTACACGCATAGGAAGAGCGCCGTACCCGGGACGCCGACCGCGCGGACGGCCGCCAGCAGTTCCGCCCATCCGACAGAGCGCAGGGTCAGCGCCATCAGGACCGACCCCGCCAGCAGGAACACCGTTGCGGCCAGGCGGCCGCCGAGCGTTGCGGCGGTCTTCACACTTTGAAAACGTACTGCTTGCCCGGTTCCCGCTCATGATCGGGCGGATAGCTCCGGCGCTTGTCGTCGAAATACCGCAGGCGGTGGTCGCCGTCCTTGGCGCGATTGTACGTGAGGTACATATTGCGCCGCTGGGAGGCGGTCAGGTTGGGCTGGGACCGGTGCGGTACGAAACAATCGAAGAACGCCACGTCCCCCGGCGACATCGGGTACGGCACGAACTCGATACCGTCCAGCTCGCGGCCCTCCAGGGGCTGCCACTTACGACCGATCAACCCGCGCTTGTGATGCCCGGCGGCCAGCTCCAGACAGCCGTTCTCGACCGTGCTCTCGTCGAGCGTGACCAGCACCGACAGGAAGAACGGCGCGTATTCGTCCCAGCCGGGCTGGATGTCCTGATGCGGCGTGAACCCTCCTCCACCGGGACGCTTGAAATTGATCTTTTCCTTGAAGAGCACCGCGCGGTCGCCCAGCAGTCTGGAAGCAGCGTCGATCATCTTGGGGTCCTGGATGTAGCGTCCGAGCACGGGCTGGACCTCGCAGAACTTCTCGATGCGGGAGAGGATCCTCTGGCCCTTGGCCAGGAGGCTCTCCTCGAGGTATACCATCTCGCGGCCGACGGACGGGGCCCGCGAGGACAGCTCCTCCACGGCCGCTTGCAATTCCCGGACCTCCTCGGGACCGTACATCGACCTGATGACGACGTAGCCGTCCCTTTCGAAAGCCCTGACATCCGCTTCCGTCAACCCGCTCCAACCTTTCACGATCGACATCCTACGCCTTTCCGGGCCGCGCGGCACGTGAGCCGCGTCACTGCCCCCTGAGGGTTCCTGGTGAATAATGATCGCTTACGCGATAAGATAGCCGATATCCGGGGATCACACCAATGGATCATTTGTCCCAACTCTTCACGCACCACAGCGTCGCGCAGGCCGTGCTGGTCCTGAGCTTGGTCATCGCCGTGGGTCTGATGCTCGGCAGTCTCAGCATCGGCGGCATTCGCTTGGGCATCGCGGGCGTTCTCTTCTCCGGCATCCTCTTCGCCCAGCTCGGCCTGCGTATCGAGCCGGAGACGCTCGAGTTCGTCCGCGAGCTGGGACTCATCTTTTTCGTCTACACGATCGGGATGCAGTTGGGGCCCGGTTTCATGAATTCCTTCAAGAAGGACGGCCTTCGATTCAACATCATGGCCGCGATGATCGTGCTGGGCGGGGTCGTGATCACCTGGGGCATCATACATCTGGCCGGTGTGGACAAGGCCGTAGCGGTCGGTCTCTTCTCCGGAGCCACGACCAACACCCCGTCGCTGGCGGCGGCCAGCGAGGCCCTGCGCGGCCTCGGGGACCTCGAGCGAGCCAAGATGCCCGGCGTCGGGTACGCGGTCGCCTATCCTTTTGGCATCCTGGGCATCATCCTCACGATGATCCTGACCAAGGCGCTCTTCCGCATCGACCCGGCGGCGGAGGCGGCGCGCCATGAGGCCGAGCACCGCCCGCACGGCTCGACGCTGGACGCGATCAATCTCGACGTCACCAACGCCAATCTCGACGGTCTGCGCGTACGCGAGCTGCCTTTCCTCGAGGGCTCTCCGGTGGTCATCTCCCGGATCCTGCATGATGGGGGAGTCGTGGTGGCACAGGCGGACACGCTCGTGCGCTTGGGTGACACCCTCCTGGCGGTCGGTCCCAAGAACAAGCTCGAGGAGCTCCGTCGCTTGGTCGGCGCCGAGAGCCGCGTCGATATCCGCAAGCTCCCGCAGGCCATCACGACCCAGCGCATCGTCGTCACCCGCAAGGAGATCCTCGGCAGGACGCCCGACGATCTGGGGTACCGCGAGAAGTACGGCGTGACCTTCACGCGCATGATCCGCACCGAGGTGCAGATCCCGGTGACCGGCTCCGTGCGCCTGCAGTACGGAGATGTGCTCATCGCCGTCGGTGAGGAGGCCGCGCTCAAGAAGGTCGCCCCGCTCCTGGGCAATTCCCCCACCCAGCTCAATCATCCGCAGGTGATCCCGGTGTTCGTGGGTATTTTCCTCGGCATCCTGCTGGGCACCTTGCCCATCCACCTGCCGGGTGTGCCGGCTCCCGTGAAACTCGGCCTGGCCGGAGGCCCGCTCATCGTGGCGCTGCTCTTGAGCCGTACGGGGCATTGGGGACCCTTCGTCTGGTATCTGCCGGTGAGCGCCAACTTCATGATGCGCGAGATCGGCATCACGCTCTTCTTGGCGTGCGTGGGACTGAGATCGGGGGATACTTTCGTCGCGACGCTGACGCAGGGCGATGGATTCTACTGGATGGGTCTGGCGGCGCTCATCACGTTCGTGCCGATCTTCTGCGTGTCGATGTACTGCATGATCCGCTACCGGATCAATTTTCTCACGCTGTGCGGGCTCTTGGCGGGTTCCATGACGGACCCTCCGGCACTGGCCTTCGCCAATGCCTTCGCCTCCTCCAACGCGCCGGGCATCTCCTACGCCTCGGTGTATCCGCTGGTGATGCTCCTGCGCATCCTGGCGGCCCAACTGATCGTCCTTTTTCTCTAGCCTCACGGAGCGCTCGAGGGGCATGCTACTCGAGCCTCTTATGGAATCTCTTGATGCTCAGTCCTAGCACGAGCGCGCAGATCGCCACCAAGGGCAGGATCTCTCCCCACAGGTCGTCGTACCCGAGCCCTTTGAGGATGATACCGCGCACGATCTTCAGGTAATACGTCAGCGGAATGAAGTACCCGATACCGTAGATCGGCCACGGCATCGACTCGCGCGGGAAGATGAATCCGGACAAGAGGATCGACGGCGCCGCGAAGAACATGATGATCTGCGACGCTTGCTGCTGGTTCTCGGCGACGGTCGAAGCGTACAACCCGAACCCCAGGCACACGGTCAAGAAGAGCATCGTCAGCACGAACAGCGTCAGCGGATTTCCCCGGATGGGCACGGCGAAGAGGAGGTTGGCCGAGGCGATGATCGTCAGCGCGATGAGCAGGCCCACGCCGACGTAAGGAATGAGCTTGCCGAGGATGATCTCCCACGGCTTGACCGGCGTGACCAGGAGCTGCTCGATATTGCCCCTCTCCTTCTCCCGGACGATGGCCGTCGCCGTGATCATGGGGATCAACAGCTGCAGCAAGAGCCCCACCAGCCCCGGCACCATGAAGAACGGGCTCTTGAGGTCCGGGTTGTACCACAACCGGGGCTTGAAAACGACCGGCGGCTCCCCGTCCGTACGGAGGAGGCCCTGTCTCAGCATGTATTGTGTCACGATCGCCTGGCTGGTGTTCATCGCGGTGTTGGCCGGATTGGAATCGGTGCCGTCGATGATCAACTGCAGTTCGGCCTGCCGTCCGGCCAGGAGGTCCCTCATGAACCCGGGCGGGATGATGAGGCCCGCTTTGACCTTCCCGCGATCGATGGCCTGGCGCACGGCCTCGAAGGACGCTGGCCGGTCCGTGATGTCGAAGTACGCCGACTGCTCGAAAGCCTCCGTCAGCCGGCGGCTCATGGACGTACGGTCCTGATCGTAGACGGCCGTCGGCAGGTGTTTGACGTCGGTGTTGATCGCGTAGCCGTACGTGATCAACTGCATGAAAGGCATCAGCGCGATGAGCACCAGAGTGCGTCTGTCGCGCAAGAGATGGATCATCTCCTTGCGGGCGATAGCCTTAATCCGCGGCATGGGGACCCCGCGCCTCTTCTTCGTTCTCGATGACGGCGAAGACATCCTCCAGCGACGGCTCGATGGTCCGCACACCCGTCAGCTCTATGCCTTCGCTCCGGGCGATCTCGGCGATGCGCGTCCGCGCTTCCCGCTCGTCCTGCACGTTGAGATGCAAGGTCGTGCCGTAGGCCGTCAAGCCCGTGAGCCCTACCATGCGCTCGAACGCGGCCGAGGCCTTGAGCAAAGGCCGACATTCCACCTCGAGCAGCCGGCCGGCCAGACGCGACTTGAGCTCCTGCGGGGAGCCCATGCGCAGGATACGCCCCCCGCTGATGAAGGCCAGCTGATTGCACCGCTCGGCCTCCTCCATGTAGTGCGTCGTGACCAGCAGAGCGACTCCCGAAGCGCTCAACTTGTAAAAGAGCTCCCACAACGCCCGCCGCGACAGCGGATCGACGCCCGCGGTCGGCTCATCGAGGAAGAGCACGCGGGGCTCGTGCAAGATGGCGTTCGCGAGGGCCAGGCGCTGTTTCCATCCGCCGGAGAGCACGCCCGCCAGACGCGTGCGATACTCCCCCAGACCGGTCAGAGCGTACACCTGCTCGATGCGTCCGCGCAGACGCTCGCCCTCCAACAGATACACGCTGCCGTAGAACTCCAGGTTCTCCTGCACGGTCAGATCGGAGTAGAGGGAGAATTTTTGGGACACGTATCCGATGCTGAGCTTGATGCGTTCGGGGTCCTTGCCGACGTCGTGGCCCGCGACGGTCGCGCTGCCGCTCGAGGGCGCCAGGATGCCGCAGAGCATGCGAATGGTCGTGCTCTTACCCGCTCCGTTGGGCCCGAGAAATCCGAAGATCTCGCCGTAGTCGAGCCGGAACGAGACGCGGTCCACGGCCGTCTGCCGGCCGAACCTCCGCGTCAGCTCCCGGACCTCTATCGCCGGGACGCTCAAGCGCGGGCCTTGGTTGAAGTGCGAGGGATCTCCACGTCGGCGTACATGCCCGGATGCAGGTGCGTATCCGTAGGCTCGACGGCGATCTTGACGGCGAAGGTCTGCGTGACCCGCTCCTCGGCCGTCTGCACGTTGCGAGGCGTGAACTCGGCCTGCGGCGAGACGTGGCGCACGCGGCCGGTGACCGGCCGTGCCGCTCCATCGAAGCGGACGATCGCTTCCTGTCCCAGCGCGACGGAGCCCAGGTCCCCCTCGGGCACGTACACGCGTACCCAGTAGTCCGATGGATCCCCGACGACCAGGAGCGTCCCGCCGGCCGGCACGATCTCGCCGGCCTCCCGGGTCTTCACGAGCACGACTCCATCGACGGGCGAGACGACGGTCTGGTCGCGCGCGGCCAGCGCGGCGTGCTCGACGTCCTGCACACCCGCTCCGCCGACCTTGAAAAGGTCCCTCAGCCGGTTGTATTCGCGCTTGGCCTGCTCGTAGCGGTCCAGCGTGGCCAAGAGCTGTCCGCGCTGGACGCGATCACCCTCCTCTGTCAGCACCGAATCGACACGGCCCGGAGCGGCCGCGCCGAGCGAGTGTTCGGTCATCTCGAGCGTGCCGGACAACCGGATGATCCCACGGTCCCCGGGCCACCGGCACGAGGACATCCCGGTCAGAGCGAACGCCGCGAGAAGGGCCGCCATCCAGCGTCTAGACATAAGTGCCTCCGGAGATCTCGCGCGTCCATGCTTCGAGCTGTCCGCTGGCGCGTCCGTAGCGGATGGCCGACGACAGGCATAGCGTCTCCGCCCGTGAGCGCTCCTCACGGGCCTGAGCCCTCGCCCAGCCGGCCTCGACCAGCTCCCACTCACTGCCCGATCCGTTCTGCCTCCGTCTCAGCGCGTGGCGCTGTCGCTCCTCGGCCGCGGCCATGCGCGCCGAGGCGGCCTTGAGACCCAGCAGCGAGCGTTCCGTCAGCCGGCGGGCCTCGAGGATATCGGCCTCCAGCTGTCGGCGCGTCTCATCGGTGCGCAGCTGCTGTTCGCGCGCGCGGCTGGCGGCCTCGCCGATACGGAAGGCCCGCTGGCCTCCCTCGAAGACCGGCATCGTCACCCGTCCGCCGAAGAGATAGATCTCATCCGCATCCGAGGGCTGCTCGCCGCTGGGGCCGTACTCCGCATGGACGTTGACCTTGGGCAGGTACTCGTACCACTGCACGCGTTCCTCGGCCCGGCGCTGGCGCACGGCCTCCGCGGCCACTCTGAGGTCCGGATGCGCGCCAAGGCTCGACGGGGACTCCCGGCGGGCGCTGAAGGACGGCAGGTCCTCCCGGTCCCGCTCGCGGTCGAGCTCCAGCGGCGTGTGCGGGTCGTACCCGAGCGCCGCCAGCAGGTCCTCCTTGGCCGTACGCGCGGCATCGGTCGCCTCTGCGGACCGCCGGCAGGCCTCCAGGTACAACGCCCGGGCCTCCTTGACCTCAGCGACAGAGGCGTTGCCGCTGCGCAGTCGCCGGTGGGCCAAGCGTGACCGCACTCCGGCGACTTCGACGCCGGCATCGGACAACCGGGCCACATCCTCGGCCCGGACCGCTTCCAGATACAAGCTCGCGGCCCAGGCCAGGGCGTCCTGCCGCGCCTTGACCAGCTGGGCCCGTGACACGCGCTCGCCGTCGCGGACCGCAAGCAGTCTCTGGATGGCGGCCATGTCGAATACGATCTGCGTCACACGCAAGCGGCCTTCAAAACTACTGAACGGCCCCACCAGCGCATCTTCCTGGCCTGGGATCTCGATACCTTGCGCGCGGAGGTTGCGGTACTGACGGGTCTCCGAGAGTTCGGCCGAGACCTGCGGCATGAACGCGGTGTACGCCTGCCACGTCCGGGAGGCGGCTTGACGCACCCGCTCCTCGGAGACGAGCACCTCGGTACCGCGTCGACCCGCCTGGACCAGCACGTCCCTGAGGCCCAGACGGAGGATCGCTTCCTCAGCGGCGGCAGGTCGGACGAGCGGACCCGTCAAGACCAGCGACAGTGCCAGCAGGGCGATGCTGAAGCGTCGCTCAGGGCGCCGCACGCGTGAGTCGCACAAGGCCGCCGAGTACGCCGGGATTCCAGCGCAGAAGCCCAAAGATCGCTCCGCTGACCGCATCGGACCGCTCCGCCCGTCCGAGCGCGGCCGCCACGAGCACCCGGGACAGGAACCGCCGTTTCCACTCACGCGCATAACTCCTGGTGATCGATCCTTGATGTGCCGTGCCCCCCGCGGCCAGCAGGCGGCCCAGCAGAGCGCCGCCCTCCAGCGCCACCGGGATGCCTCCGCCGATGATGGGGTCGACCATCGTCACGGCGTCCCCCGCGTAATGAACATCGTCCTGTCCGAACCTCAGCACGCCGTCCGGCACCGCGCGGCAACTGCGCCAACCCTCGGTCCGCGCCGCCGGTCCCAGCGCCGCCTCGAGCGCGGGATTGACCGCGCGGAGCTCGCGCATGAGACCGTCGAGGTCCGCGCCGTACCGGCGCAGGCACTCGCTCTCGACGTACAAGCACATCGTCGCGCGGCCGGAGCCGGTAGGATTGAGGCCCACATGACCCCGACGCACGAAGTGCAGCGCCACGCGGCCATCCAGACCTCGCACGCCCTCATAGGCCGTCCGGACGGCGAAGTACTCCTGCCGGCCGGCCAGCCGGGCCGGTTGACGGCGGCCGGAGGCGGCCACCAACACGGGGGTATGAACCTCTATTGTGCGGTTCGGTCCCGACAACTGCAAGCGCCATAGGCCGCCGGTCCGGCGGCTGTCGGTCCGCAGCGTCCCCGCGCTGAGATCCGCTCCGGCCTCCAGCGTCCGATCGAGCATCCATCGGTCGAAGCGGTCACGGTCGCAGGCGTACCCGCCGTCCCCCGGCAAGTTCGACGCTAGCTCCCGGGTGCCCGGGCCGGAGATCGCCACGGACCGGATCGGCTCGAGCCCCAGACGTGACCAGGCGCTCGACAATCCCTGGGAACGCACGTACGTGCGCAGTTCAGGTCCCAGGAAACCACCGCAGACCTTGCCCGAGCCGGGCAGCCCGCGATCGTACAACAGCACGCGCCGGCGGCGGCGCAGCAGCTCCAGCGCGACCGCGCATCCGGCCGGACCCGCGCCCTCGATGACGACATCGTACAACGCGACGCTCATCGGACGGGAGCCCTGCTGATCAGGAGCGCCGAATTCTTGGAGCCAAAAGCGATGGTGTTGCAGAGCACGTGATCCACCTCGAGAGAACGCGCGCGATTGGGCGTCACATCGAGCGGACATTCGGGATCGGGGTTGTCATAGTTGATCGTGGGAGGCACGATCCCCCGCGTCAGCGTGAACACGGCCGCCGACACGCCGGCGGCGCCGCAGGCGCCCTGCGGGTGGCCGATCTGGGATTTGAGGGCCGTGGCGGCCACCCGCGCGGAGCGCTCGCCGAACACCAGGCCCATCGCTCGGGCCTCGGCCGGATCGTTGAGCCGCGTGCCGGTGCCGTGCAACTGAACACAGCCGACGCGCGCGGGGTCCACTCCGGCCTCCTGGAGGGCCAGACGCATCGCGCGCGCCGGCTCGATGCCGTCGTTCTTGACGGCCACGCGGTGATAGGCCTCGCACGTCGAACCGTACCCGGTGATCTCGGCCAGCACCCGCGCTCCGCGCCGGAGCGCGCTCTCTTCGGACTCGACCATCAGCATCCAAGCGCCTTCGCCCAGCACGAACCCGTCGCGGTCGCGGTCGAACGGCCTTGAGGCGCGCTCAGGCGTCTCGTTGTAGCGCGCCGCGGCGACCTTCATGCGGCCGAATCCCGCCAACAATCCCTGCGTGATGCACGCTTCGGCGCCTCCGGTCACGAGCGCCTCGGCCTGGCCGGTCTTGATCTGACGGTAAGCGTATCCGATGGCGTCGGTGGAGGAGGTGCAGCCCGTGGACAGAACGTGGCTCGGGCCGTACAGGCCGAACGCGATGGAGATCTCGCTGGAGAGCATGCCCACGAACGACGAGGAGACGCAGTAGGGCGTCACATGGCGGTTGTTCTTCAGGTACAGTTCCCTGTACTGCATCTCGGCGAACTCGATCCCGCCGCCGCCGGTGCCGACGATGACGCCCATCCCCCGGCGGTCCTGCTCGGGCAGGGCGTCCGGATCGTATCCGGCCTGCCGCAGCGCCTCGCGAGCGGCGCCGATGGCCATGGGGATCAGTCTCGGCACGCGTTTGGAATCGAGCGCGCTGATGTGCCTCAGCGGGTCGAAGTCCGGCACTTCGGCCGCGACCTGGCTTTCGATCAGGGGGTCCTGCACGAGCGTCACTCGCCGGGTGCCCGATCGACCCGATCTCAATCCTTCGTAGAAGGCGTCAAGGCCCTCCCCCAACGGGCTGATCGCCCCGACTCCGGTGATGAAGACCCTGCGTCCCGGGCTCACGCGGTCTCCGGCCGTTGTGTCCACAGCGTCTCATAGGTCACCTCGACCTCATCGCGCAGGCGCATGAGGCCGGCCAGACCGGGAGGACGCAGGCCGAACATCGACAGGGACAGGTCCAGGCGGCCGCGTACGCGCAGACCCGCGGGCTCCCTCACGGCCTCGCACTCGGTGACGACATCACGCGATGCGCCTCCGACGTCCATGCGCCCGCTCAGACGATAGTGTCCCGACCTCTCGTCCCCGTCGAGGCGCTCCAGGGACAGCGCGGTGTAGACGACCTCGGGGCGATGGCCGGACCGGAGCGTGTACTGGAGCGCGTGGTCGCGTGCCTCGTTGCCGGTCCCTATGGACAACACGGGCAAGCGCAGCTCCGCGGGCGCCTTGAGCGTGCCCGCGGTCTCATCGAGCTCGATGGGTCCACCGGTGAGCGCCGAGCTGTTGCCGGTAAAACCGTGCAGTGGCGAGCCTCCCTTGACGGACACGCGCGTAGCGGCGGGCTTGAGCTCGTAGACGGCCGCCTCCGCGCGCGCCAGAACGGCGTACAGCAGTACCAGTGCCAACACGATCCCGTAGAGCAGAGTGATCTTTCGCATAGCCCCGATGCTAGCACCGGACCACTGGAGGACGCATCCGACTTTGGTCGGTATCGGTCCCTGAGGCGCGATGCTATACTGCCCCCATGAACAAACGCCCCTCTCCCGCCTGGCTGTACGCGTCGGCCGGAACAGCCGTCGGCTTGGTCTACGCTGGCGTCAGCCTGATCCTCGACAGCGGCCTGTTGGACAACACCTCCCGGCACGTCCTCATCGGCTGGATCCACGAGTTCGTCGACACGGTGTTGCCGGTGGTCTCCGGCGCGACGGCCGGTCTGGGGCTCTACTACTACAGACGTCAGCGCCTGCTCAACCGCCGCCTGTCCAGCCGCAACGACCGCCTCAAGCAGGACCTGCTGTTCCACGCGCTGATCTCACAGATCCTGCACGAGATCCAGAACCCCGTGCACAACCTCTCGGCCGTGCTCGAGTCGCACCCGGGCGATCTGGACACGGCCGGACGCGAGATGCTCCGCCGCAACCTCGACAAGCTCAAGGAGCTCAGGTCCCGCTACGGCCGGGTCGGACCGCTCCTCGAGTCCCTGGATCCCGAGGAGCCCGTCCGGTGGAAGGCCTGGTTCGAGGCGTTCTATGAGGACAAGTTCGCTCCCCAGGTCCGTGAGTCGGGTCTGAGCGTCGTACGCGACCTGGATGACGCCTCCGTCGGGATGCATCCGATGCTCTTGGAGCAGGTCTTCCAGACATTGCTTTCCAACGCTCTGGAGGCCGTCGAGCGCCGTCCGTCGGGCGTGACCGCAGCGCTCCATCTGTCCTCAAGGCTCACGAGCGGCCCATCCGGACCCATGGAGCTGACCGTCGAGATCCGCAACCCCGGCCCCTACCCGGCCGAGGTCCTCGAGGCGCAGGGTCGGAGACCGGTGGAAAGCCGCTCTGGACTGGGACTGGGGTTGTTGCTGGCCAGGACCATCCTCGAGCAGGCCGGAGGAGACCTCAAGCTGTCCAACCGCTCCGGAGAAGCGCTCACGGAGGTCATCCTGCCCGGAGCGCGGGCATGAAACTGGCCTACATCGAGGATGATGCCGATGCGCGCTCGCTGTTCGCGGGACGCTTCCGCACGGACGGATGGACGTGCGACGAGTACGGCTCGGCCGAAGAGGCCCTGCCCAACATCGGTCCGGGCTCGCACGATGTGCTGGTCACGGATATCCGCCTGCCCGGCCTCAACGGCGTGGAGTTCCTGCTGGAGCTGCGTCGTCGTGACGTGCACACGCCCTGTGTGCTGATCACGGCTTTCGGCAGTCTGGGCCTGATGAAACAAGCCGTCAACTCCGCCGCCAACTACCTGCTCGAAAAACCGTTCGCTTACGCCGACCTTCGCCGCGTCATCGACAGGGTGCTCGAGCCGCCGTCCACACTGCAGTACTACGTGGACCGCGGTCTGGGGCGTCTGCAGTTGACCGAACGTGAGCAGGACGTCGCGCGGCTGCTGCTCAAGGGCCTCTCCAACGCCGAGATCGCTTCCGCCGCCTCGCTGTCCGAGAAGACCGTCAAACAGTACGTGACGCAGGTGTTCTCCAAGGCGGGCGTACAAAGCCGCGGGGAGTTCTTCGCGGCCATCTTTCCGGTATGAACCCCGCGTCGACGACCTTGCGCCGGGGCCCCGACCAAGACTACATCCGGGGGATGTTCGATGCTTTCGCGCCGCGCTACGAGACGTTCACGCGGCTCATCGGGATGGGCCAGGACGACCGTCTGCGCCGTCAGGCTCTGCGCGACGTGCGTCCCGGCTGGCGCGTGCTGGACTTGGCCTGCGGCACCGGACAGCTGACGTTCCTGGCCGCGCGCCGCGCGGGCCCGACGGGACAAGTGCTCGGCATCGACCTGTCGCCGGGCATGATCGCCCAGGCCCAGAGACGGCAGGCGGCCTCCGGGATCGCCGGACCGGCGCTGAGCTTCGAGGTGCGCCGCGGAGAGGACCTCCCCGACGGGGAACGCCGGTACGACCTCATCGTCTCGGCCTACGCGTTACGCAATCTCTACGAGAACATCGATGTCGTGCTCAGGGGACTGCGGGAGTCGCTGGTCCCGGGAGGCGGCGTCGCCCTACTGGACCTGACCGAGCCGGTGCACCCGGTCCTGCGGACCTTGTACCGGGGTTATTTTTACGGGCTGGTCGGGCTTTACGGCAAAGCCCTTTTCGGCAAGGACTATCCTGTGACTTATCTGCCCGACTCGGCACAACGCTTCTTCAAAGCGCATGAGTTCACGGCGGCTCTGGAGCGGGCGGGATTCAAGAAGATCCAGCGTCAGGGTTACTTCTTGGGCGCGGTGACGCTCTATCGCGCGGTGCGCGCCTAGATCAGGAGTCGGGCGCGGCGGTGAGGCCCTGGGCGGCCTCGCCTTCCTTCACGACCTTGTAGACGATCTCGCCTTCCTTGGCTTTGTTGAACTTCTGGCGGGCGACCTTCTCGATGTAGACCGGGTCCTCGCGCAGGCGCTTGAGCTCGAGCTCCAGGCGCTGGTTCTCCTTGCGAAGCTCGGCCATCTCCTGTCCGAGCGCCTGACTGCGCTGGGCCAGCCTCCAGACGTGCATCACCCTCGGCGCCAGGAACACCGCGAACAGTCCGAAGGCCAGCGCGTAGATCGCCAGACTGCCCGGACGGCGCATCAGTTGAGGCCGAAGTGCGCCTTCTTGCCGAGCTGCTCCTCGATACGCAGGAGCTGGTTGTACTTGGCCATACGGTCGGTGCGTGAGAGCGAGCCGGTCTTGATCTGTCCGGCGCCGGTGCCCACCGCCAGGTCCGCGATGAACGCGTCCTCGGTCTCGCCCGAACGGTGCGAGGAGATCACGCCGTAGCCGGCCTTCTGCGCCATGCGGATGGCATCCAGCGTCTCGGTGACGGTGCCGATCTGATTGACCTTGATCAGGATCGCGTTGGCCGCGCCGCGCTTGATGCCCTGTTCCAGACGCTCGGGGTTGGTGACGAAGAAGTCATCGCCGACGATCTGCAGCTTGGAGCCGAGCGCTTTGGTGAAGCGCACGTAGCCGTCCCAATCGTTCTGGTCCAGACCGTCCTCGATGGAATAGATCGGGTATTTCCTGGCCCACTCCGCGTACATCGCGATCATGTCATCGGCCGTGAAGAGCTTGTCGGGGTTGGATTTCCAGTACTTGTAGCCCTTGCGGCCGCCCTCGTCGAACAGCTCGCTCGAAGCGCAGTCGAGCGCGATGCGGATCTGAGAACCGGCCTTGTACCCGGCCTCCGCGATGGACTCCATGATCACGGCCAGCGCCTCCTCGTTGCCGAGGTTGGGAGCGAAGCCGCCCTCGTCACCCACCGCCGTGATGTGTCCCTTCTTCTTGAGGATGGACTTGAGCTTGTGGAAGATCTCCGTGATCCACCGCAGACCCTCGGAGTAGGCCTCCGCTCCGGTCGGGGCGATCATGAACTCCTGAAAATCGATCTTGTTGTCCGCATGCTTGCCGCCGTTGATGATGTTGGCCATCGGCAGGGGCAGGACGTACTTGCGGTTGCGGTGCAGTTCTCCGATGTGCTTCCACAGCGGCAGACCCTTGGCCTCGGCGGCGGCGCGGCAGGCGGCCATGGACACGGCCAGGATCGCGTTGGCGCCGATGCGGCCCTTGTTGGGTGTGCCGTCGAGCTTGATCATCTGCGTATCGAGGGTCTTCTGGTCCGAGGCGTCCTTGCCCTTGAGCGCTCGGGCCAGCTCCGAGTTGGCGTTCTTGACGGCCTTCTGGACGCCCTTGCCGAGGTAGCGGCCCTTGTCGCCGTCGCGCAGTTCGACCGCCTCGTACTCACCGGTCGAGGCGCCGCTGGGCACGGCCGCGCGGCCGAAAGCCCCGCCGACCAACAGCACGTCGGCCTCCACGGTCGGGTTGCCGCGGGAGTCGAGCACTTCGCGGGCGGTGATCTCCTTGATCTTGAGCTTGGACATGACGTTTCCTCTCTTAGCTAGCGATGGATCAGACCGGTTGATGGACCTGCGAAACTTGTGTTGCGGGACGCGGACATTATAGTGACCCCCTCCCCGGCGGTCAACGCCGCGCGCGGCGCGCCAACAGCGCCAGCGCCCGGGGGTACAGACGGTGCTCGACCGCGTGGATGCGTGCTTCGAGCGTCGCGAGCGTGTCCTTGGGGCGCACCGGCACCCTCTGCCGGAGGATGGGCCGGCCCGAGTCGAGTTCCTCGGTGACGTGGTGCACGGTCACTCCGGTGGACTTGACTCCGGCCGCGTAAGCGTCGCGGATCGCGTGCGCTCCCTTGAAGGCCGGCAGGTACGACGGGTGGATATTGACGATACGGCCGCGGTAGGCGCGGATGAAGTACGGTGTCAGGATGCGCATGTACCCGGCCAGCGCGATCCAGTCCACGCCCTGGGACTTGAGCACGCCGACGATCAGGCGCTCATGGTCGCCGCGGGACTTGAAGAGCTTGGGGCTGAGCACGCACACCGGCACGCCCGCCTTGGCGGCCCGGCGGATGGCGTAGGCCTTGGGGTTGTCGCAGACCATGACGGCGATCCGGGCCTTGAGCTTGCCGGAGCGGACCGCGTCGAGAAGGGCCTGAAAGTTCGAGCCGTAGCCCGAACAGAAGACCGCGAGGTTCAACGAGGTCCGTTTAGGACTGGAGGACGCGGTCGAGCCGGCGCTGAAGATCCGCCTTGGAGACCGCTCCGATGATGCGCTCGACCTCTTGGCCGGACTTGAAGACGATCATCGTGGGGATGTTCATGACGCCGAAGCGGGTCGGGGCGTCCTGGTTGTCGTCCACGTTGATCTTGGCGACCTTGAGCTTGCCCTGGTAGGCGGGCGCCAGCTCATCGAGGACCGGGATCATGAGGCGGCAGGGTCCGCACCACTCGGCCCAAAAATCCACCAGCACCGGGATCGAGGACTTGGTGACCTCGGCTTCGAACGTCGCGTCGGTGATCTGCTGTACTGCGCCTGCCATGACGGCCTCCTCTTGTGGACGGCGCCGGAGCGCCGACGGATGGGACTGAATGGAGCTGGAGACCGGAATCGAACCGGTGACCTGCTGATTACGAATCAGCTGCTCTACCAGCTGAGCTACTCCAGCGCTCATTCTGTCGTACTGCTCGATACGAGATCCCCCGTCCGGACACGGCCGGACGGGACAAATTGGGATGCTATATTACCCGCTTCGGGGGCGGGTGTAAAGACCGCCCCTCGGACCCCTTAGCCCGCGTACTGGGCCAGCGCGTCGGACAGGGTCTTGTTGGACGGCTTGAGCTGGGCCCCCTCCGCATAGAGGATGTCGTACGAGCTGGCCGGGCGGCCGTAGTACTCGGCGTTGGACTCCCGGTCAGGACTGACGACCGCGCCCTGCAGGGCCACCCCGCCGAAAAGACCCCGGCTCCGCGAGTACGAATAGATCGCCGCCTTGAGCGAAAGGTCCGTGCCCGCTTCGGCCGAACGTCCCACCGGTCCGGCGGCGATCGAAGCGTCGGCTCCGAGGGTGAAGTTGTTGTCGAGCAGGCCTTCGAGGCCGCGCTCGTTCATGATGACCAGGACCAGGTCCGTGGCCTCGGCGCCGATCTGCAGGCCCCAACTGCCGCCGCCGATCTTGGAGAACGCCGCCTGTCCCCACTGGCCGGTCTTCTCGTCACGGCGCACGATGACGCCCTTGCCGACCCTCGCCCCGATGATAAAGCCGCCTTTGAGCACGGAGGGATAGATCGCGATGGCCTTGCAGCGCCGGAGCAGGTCCTCGGGGATGCTCTGGTCCGGTGAGGCCATGACCTCATCGAGCACCAACTTGGCCTCGCGCACCCGGGCGTCCAGCTCCACGGACGCTCCCGCGTCTGGGACGTACGCCCCGCCCAGCACCATCCACAACGACAGCATCACCGTCAGAGCCCGTTTCATGTTCTCCTCCCTAGGTGTTCTCGTACGGGGCACACCACCCCGAGCCGGTAAAGATGCACCGCGATCAAGACCAACCGTTATGGTACACCAACACGGGAGGTCCGGACACAGGAACGTGCGCGGACCGCGGGCGGGATGCCGGAACCTTAACGGACGCCGGCGGCGATGATCCGGTCCAGCTCGTGGCGGAGCACGGGCAGGACCTCTTGGTAGCGGTAGGAGCCGAGGGTCTCGGACTTGCGCTTGAGCGTGACGGTGCTGGGACCGCACCAGACGCCGAGGTCGGCGTCGTCGGTCTCGCCGGGACCGTTGACCCGGCAACCCATGACCGCGATCGTCAGCTTGTGCTCACGCGCGTAGGCCGTCATCTCCTTCACCCGCATGGCCAGCTCGACGAAATCCGCGTTCTCGACACGCGAGCACGACGGGCAGGAGATGATGTTGAGCCCCTTGCCGAAATCCGGCACCGACACGTAGCGCCCCGCGGAGATGTCCGCGAGGATTTGGCGGCCGTAGGTGATCTCCTCGTGCTTGCGCTCGTTGGGCAGGGTCAACGAGACGCGCAGGGTGTCGCCGATGCCCAACGGGATCAACTGCTCGAACGCGATACGGGTCTTGATCACACCGTCCGGCAGGAGACCCGCCTCGGTGACGCCCAGATGGATGGGCACATCCGGACGGCGCTCGGCGAAGGCCTTGTTGCAGGTGACGACCTTCTGCGGGTCGGAGTCCTTGAGGCTGACGACGTAGTTGGTGAAACCCAGCTCGTCCAGGAGGTCGCAGTGCCAGGCGGCGCTCTCGACGATGGCCCGGACATGGTCGCCGTCGTATCTCTTGAGGAAATCCGGCGCCACAGAGCCGCAGTTGACGCCGACCCTCAGCGCGATGTCATGCTTCTTGGCGATGCCGGCGATCCACTCGACCTTGAGGCGGACGTCCTTGTCCTTCTCGAGGTGATGGAGGTGGCCGGGATTGTACCGGACCTTGTCGACGTGAGGCGCCACGAGCTCCGCCAGGGGGAAGTTCTCCTGCAGGTCGACGACCAGGCGGGCGTCGGTGCGGCGGCGGATCTCGGCGAGCGCGGCGACGTCGCTCTTGTTGTCGACGGCGATGCGGATGAGGTCGGCGCCGCTCTCACGCAGAGCGTGGATCTGTCCGAGAGTGGCCTCGATGTCCTGCGTGTGCGTGGCGCACATGCTCTGGACGGAGATCGGGGCATCCCCGCCGATCACCAGATCGCGGACTCGAACTTGCCGGGTCTTACGGCCCATCAGGATGCGTCGCTGTTAGCGGGAGACCGCGTCGCCGGCGGCCGCCTGGATCGGACAGTTGTCCTTGGCGAGCTTCATGGAACAAGAACGATCGTAACCGCCCTTGCCATAACCGGACTTGCCCACGCACTTCATGGACGAGCAGATTAGGCACAGCAAGGAGGCGATCATCACGAAGATCCCGATGACCTGACCCAGGAGCTTGACACCCTCCTTTTCCTTACTGGCGGTGACGAACACCAGATACCCGACTCCCAGCGCGATCAACGCGATAGCTCCGGCCATGAGGACCTCCTTGTGAAAAACGGTGCCGAGGGGGCCGCAAGCTCCTGCTTGCGGCACTCCGTGCCGGTCATGAGGACCGGCGCTTCGCAGGACCAGTGATCGCCGCGTCCGGGACGCAGCGATCTATACGTTCGATTCTGCCTCAACTTTACTACAAAAAATGGTGCCGAGGGGCAGAATCGAACTGCCCACGCCCGCCTTTTCAGGGCGGCGCTCTACCACTGAGCTACCTCGGCTTAGGTTGGATCGCTACAGGAAAGCTGTGGAGCACGATATTAGCGTATTTGCCCCTCCCTCGTCCAGCCTTCTGTATCCCATCTCGACGCGCACTGACCTACGGACGCAGTCCGGAGGGGACGTGTTGATGCAGTGCCTGTTCGGCTCAACGCGTCCTCGAGGGACTGCGTCCGGTCGACCTGAGCTCCCGGTCACGCTCTCCCTTCGGCCTCGAGTCGACTTTTCTGGCTCCCAGGCACTATCGTCACTCGGTAAGTCGTGGGGCCCCTCGGCAAGCTAAAGCGTGCCGTTTCCCCTACGACTTACCTCGGACGGATAAGGAGCTGTGGGGGAGCCGAAAAGTCGAACTCGGCCTTCGGGAGACCGTGACCGGGAGCTCAATAGCCTCTCTACTCTTCCTCTGCTACCCCCGAACGGGTGGCGCGGAACGGGGCGCCCCAAGAGGGCACAGGCGAAAGCCGAGCACTCTTGGGGCTGTTCCGCGACAGGACCCGTGAGGGGGCTACAGAAGAACTAGAGATTCCTAGGTAGGCTTCGGTGGCGGGGGGTACAATAACGCGATGACCCATCCTGCAGGCGAACCCAAGATGAAGATCCGCTGGGCGGGCGTGCTCTTTTTGCTGTCGAGCGCGCTCGTGGGCTTCATCGTCGCTCCGGTGTATTTCTATCGTCATCCCCTGGCGGCTTTCGACGTGGCGCTGTTCCTGCTCTATGTCGTCGCCACGCTGATGGCGATCACGGTCGGCTACCACCGGCTCTACTCTCACGCGGCTTTCAGAGCGCACGCGATCGTCCGCTTCCTGTGCCTCTTTTTCGGCGCGGCGTCGTTCCAGCAGTCGGCGCTCCGCTGGGCCTCCCTGCACCGCACTCATCATCGGTACGTGGACACCGAGCGCGACCCGTACAACATCAAGCGCGGCTTCTTCTACGCGCACGTCGGCTGGGTCATCCTGCGCAAACCCGTCATCGATTACGACAACGCTCTCGATCTGCAGAAGGATGGGATGCTCACGCACCAGCACCGCCACTATCAGCTGTGGGCGCTGGGGGCGGGGGTCGTCCTGCCGCTCTTCCTGGGAGCGCTAGCCGGACGCCTGATCGAGACCTTTCTTCTGACCATCGCCGCACGCCTGGCGGTGGTGCACCACTGCACGTTCTTCATCAACTCGTTCGCGCACACGTTCGGCACCGCGGATTACGACCCCCACTCCAGCGCCAAGGACAACTGGATCGGAGCGCTCCTGACCAACGGTGAGGGCTATCACAACTTCCACCACCGCTTCCCCTCCGACTACCGCAACGGCATCCGCTGGTACCACTGGGATCCCACCAAGTGGCTGATCCGCGCGCTGTCTTGGGTCGGCCTGACCTCCGAACTCCGCCTCACGCCGGCCGCCAGCATCGAGCAGGCCCGAGCCGAAACGCGCGCCCTGCGCGCCTCGAAGAAGATATAACTTCATAATTCATAACAAGTTATAACGCTCTGTTCCAAGGGCTTCATGTTGTAATGATTAGATAAGTATGTTATCTTTTGATTATTATTGCATAAGCCATGCGCTATCAGATCAACCGCCCTTCCGTCCTGGATGAGATCATCGAACACGAGGTCATCCTCATCGACCTCGATAAGGGCGTTTATTACAACACCGAGCATGCCGGGGCCGACATCTGGCGCGGTCTCAAGAGCGGCTGGGACGATGCGGCCATCGCCGAGTACATCGCCTGCCGGTATTCGATCGGCACCGAGATGGCGCGTAAGAGCGTCGATGATTTCATCCGTACGCTCGAGTCCGAGCAGCTGATCATCAAGGACCCCGAAGCGCGCGGTGGACGCACGATGGAGCCGCGCCTGGAAGAGACCGGCGCCCCCCTGCCGTTCGAACTGCCGCGGATCTTCAAGTACACGGACCTCAAGGAACTGCTCCTCTTGGATCCCATCCACGACATCGACACGTCCGAACGGCCGCCAAGAACACCCGAGAACGGCCGGCCCAAGTGACCGCCTCGACCGTACCCGCTCCCCCCGCCGACCTGCCGACGCGGCTCGACAGAGCTTACGCCGCGGCCGCGAAGCTCTCCGGTGAACACAGGCACACGCTCCGGCCGGCCGGCCTTGCGCTCGAAGCGAGTTTCGCCGGTCAGGAGCTCCATGAACTTCTGGCCCCGGCCCTGCTCCACGCCGCCACGGACATCACCGAGAGCGACGCCGCGCGGCTGCGGGTCTGGTCCGGTGACCCCGATGACGCCGAAACCCGTCTGATCTCCAGGCTCGGAGGCTACGCCCCCGACGCCGAGATCCGCCTGCGCACGGACGATTACCTTCTGTCCTACCGAGAGAACCTCGGCATCCTCACCGCGTGGTGTCCTTGGACGAGGACCGGTCACGTGCGCATCCTCCCGAGCGCGGTCGTACCCGCCTACGAAAAGGGCTGTCCGATGCGCACGTTCTTCCACTGGTGGCTGCGTGAATCGGGATTGACGCTGGTCCACGCGGGCGCTGTCGGCCGGCAGGGACGAGGAGTCCTGCTGGCGGGCAAAGCCGGGCTGGGCAAATCCACCTGCGCGTTCGCGTGCCTGCGAGCGGGTCTCGATTATACGGGCGATGATTTCACCGCGGTGTCCCTCGCCGGAGGCGCCGTCGAGGCCCGCGCGCTCTACGGTAGCGTCAAGCTCGAGAGCGCCCACCTCCGGGCGATCGCTTCGGGTATGCCTCTGAGCGGCGAGGCGCTGGGCAACGGCAAGGAACTGCTGTTCGTCGACCGCGTTTTCGAGGGACGGCTGGCCTCCCGCTTGGCGGTCAAGGCCGTACTCGTGCCGCGCCGCACCGGATACGCCGAGACCACCGTGCGGCGCATCTCGGCCGTCCGCTGTCTGACGGCACTGGCGCCGAGCACTATCTTCCAGCTCAACTCCCGCTCGGCGACCGACCTCGGTCCTCTGGCGGAGATCGTGCGCAGACTGCCGTGCTACGTCATCGAGATGGGGCGCGACATCGCCGATATTCCCAAGCGTATCGGCGAGCTCCTGGGGACCGGATCCGCGTGAACCGCCCCGGCGGACCGGAGATCAGCGTCATCATCGCGGTCCGTGACGGTGAGCGCTATCTGGACGAGGCCATCCGGAGCGTGTACGGACAGACCCATACGGACCTCGAGCTCATCGTGGTCGACGACGGGTCGACGGACTCGACGGCGACCATCGCGGCCTCCTATCCCGCCGCGCGTCTGTTGCGTCTGCCCGCCTCGGGCGTCTCGAGCGCCCGCAACGCCGGTCTGGCCGCCGCCCGCGGGACGGTCATCGCCTTTCTCGACGCGGACGACGTGTGGCACCCGCACAAGCTGAGCGTCCAGCTGGCCGTCCTGCGCAGACATCCCGAGGTCGATCACGTGACCTGCCGGATCGAGCTGTTCCTGCAAGCCGGCCACAAGCGGCCGGCCGCCCTGCGCGAAGAGTTGTTCCGCCAGCCTCAGCCGGGCCTGATCCCCAGCGCGCTCTGCGTCAGACGGACCGCTTGCGATCGCGTCGGACCGTTCGATCCCCGTCTGGGGTCGTCCGAGGATACCGACTGGTTCTTGAGGGCCGCTGACGCGGGCCTCAAGCACAAAGCCCTCGAGGACGTGCTCGTGCGCAAGCGCGTGCATCCGGGCTGTGCGAGCCTCCGACCGCCGGCCGGACCCTCTGCGCTCACCGCGGTCGTCGGCGCATCCCTCCGCCGGAGACGAGGCGCATGAAGAGCGGGATCAGCGTCATCATCCCGGTGAGCGACGGTGAACGGACGATCGCTGACGCCATCGACAGCGTGTTGGCGCAGACCTGTCCGGCGCACGAGGTGATCGTGGTCGACGATGGCTCCTCCGATCGCAGCGCCGCGATCGCCGCGGACTACGGCGGGATCGTCAAGCTCGTGCGGCAAGAGGCGGCGGGGGCCGGCGCGGCTCGTAACCGCGGCGTGACCTCCGCGAGCGGTTCCCATCTGGCCTTCTTGGACGCCGACGACCTGTGGCTGCCGCGCAAGAGCGAGCTCCAGCTCCGAACCTTGGACGAGGATCCCGGTCTCGATATGGTGTACGGAGGTCTCGAGCCGTTCCTGGACGATCCGGTCCGCGACGGATCGCGTCTGTGCCTACCCCCTGCGGGACCGGGGCTGTCCCTGTGCACGCTCTTGGTACGCCGCGCCTCCTGGCTGCGCGTGGGGCCTCTGAGGGAAGACCTGAGCGCGGGAGAGTTCATCGAATGGTACGACCGCGCGCGTCACACCGGCCTGCGCGGGACGGTCCTGACGGAGACGGTCTGCCGGAGACGCGTCCACCCGGACCGGCTTTCGCGCAAGAAGGCCGCGCGCGGCGCCGGTTACCTCGAGGCGGTGCGTCACATCCTGGCTCGCAAGGTCCGCGTCGGCTGACGCTGCGGCGTTACAGCGGTTCCGAGGCAATCTCGGGGTTGGTCAGCGGGTGTTCCTCGTTGGCGATCCGTTTGTCGGTGTCCTGATTGACCAGAGGATGTTCCTCGTTGGCGATGATCTTGGACGGGTCTTTGTTGACGAGCGGATGACTGTCCTTCTCGATGAAGTTCGGCGGGGTCTCCCGATAGCCCCGCGTCGGGTCGATACGGCCCGGGGGGAACTCCCGCACGCCCGGAGGTGCTTCATTGTACTGGATGGGCCTCTCGCGAAAACCGATCGGCTTCTCCCGGTAACCGGGAGGTACTTCGGTGTAGGTGATCGGTTTTTCGCGATAGGTCGGCGGGTACTCGAGGATATTGGACTTGATCACCGACTCCTCCCGCGTCGGGTCCCCGGCGGAGGCGGATCCGCAGACCGCGCCGAGCGCGCAGAAGGCCACCCAGAGAGCGGCGGCGGTCCGCGACACTAGAGGATCTCCCGGATCCTCTCGGCCGGGCGCGCGAGCACCGCGCGATCGCCCTTCTCGGCGATGGGTCTCTGCAGGAGTTCCGGGTGCACCGTCAACAGGTCGATCCACTGCTCGTCGCTCAGCGTCTTTTCCGCCAACCCGAGCGCCTTGTAGCTCTCCTCCTTGGTCCGGATGAAATCCTTGACCGGCTGACCCGTCTTGCGGATCAGCTCCTTGAGCTTGGCGCGGGACAGCGGCTCGACGATGTAGCGCACGCTGTCGTAGGCGATACCCGCCTCCTTGAGGATCGTCGACACCTGGCGACAGGTGGTGCAGGTCGGTTTTTCGTAGAGGGTCAGCTTGGCCATGACGGCTCCTGTGCTTATAGTTTACATAATCGCTTTAACACGGTTTAACAAAAATATCGATAAATACGATCTACTTTGCTAGCATAGTCCCATGCGAGACGCACGTCAAATCACCGGCTGGACCCTGTTGGCGACCCTCTGCGCTTCCCCCGTCTGGGCCGGCGCCGCGGACTCCTTCACTCCGGCCTACGAGGTCTCCGTGCCCGCCGAGAGGTTCCGTCAGGACGCCTCGCGCTCGACCGAACTGACCCTTCCCGAGCGCCCCGAGATCGAACGTCCGGAAGAGACTGTCAGCGCGGCCGATCCGATCCAGGAGGGTCCGGAGTTCTATGTACGCGAGATCCGCCTCGAAGGACTGTCGGCCCTGCCGCAGTCAGTGATCCTGCCCCAGATCGCGATGTACGAACACCGGCGTCTGCTCTTCAGCGACCTGAAGGAGTTGGCGGACAAGCTCACAGCGCTCTACCGCTCCTCCGGCTACGTCACCACCAAGGTCTACATCCCGCCCCAGAAGATCGAGGACGGACTGGTCATCCTCCAGGCGCTCGAGGGCAAGGTCGGCAAGGTCATCGTCGAGGGCAATCAATTCTTCGGCGACCACATCTACACCCGCGATGCCCGCACGCCCGAGGGCAGCGTGATCAACTTCCCCGAGCTCGAGATGCGTCTGTACGAGATGAACCAGCGTCCCGACCGCAAAGCCCGCGCCTACCTGCAGCCCGGCCAGGAGAGCGGTACGACCGACATCGTGCTCAAGACCGAGGACCGCCGGCCGTGGCACGTCAAATACGGCTTTCACAACCGGGGCACCAAGCTCACTCACCGTTCGCGTCATGAGATCATCGCCGAGCACAACAACCTCTTCGGCCGCGGGGATTCCGTCGGCGGCACCGTGACCCTGGCGGAAGACAACGCTTTCAGAGGCACGGCCCTGAGCTACCAGAGGCCTTTCTCCCGTTGGGACGGATCCCTGCTGGTCTCGGGCGGCGTGGCCGACAGCCAACTGCAGGGACACCTGCGCGGCTCCGACATCGACGGTGAGTCGTGGTTCCTCTCCCCCGGCGTTCAATGGAACCTCTGGCGCCGGGCGGGACGCAAGCTCGACCTGTACGCCGGACTCGACGCCAAGAGCTCCAAGACCCTGGTGGCGGGGTTCAAGAGCGCCTACGACCAGACGCGCGCCTTCCGCGTGGGTCCGCGCTGGACGATGCTCGATCCGAGGGGCAAGACGATCGTCAACGCCGATGTGCACTGGGGCTTCCCTAACTTTTTCGGCAGTATCGACAGTGGCAACGTCGCCACTTCCACTCGCTCCGTAGCCGGCGGTGATTTCACGTACTACACGATCCAGATGGCCCGCGTGCACCGCATGCCCTGGGACGCTTTCCTGATCGGTCGTCTGGGCGGCCAGTGGTCGCACAGCTCGCTGGTGCTGGCCGAGCAGTACCGGATCGGCGGGGCCTACTCGGTGCGCGGCTATCCGGAATCGGACGCGCTCGGGGACCACGGATACAACTTTTCGCTCGAGTACAACTTCCCGTCGTTCTTCGTGCCCAAGGACTGGCAGGTTCCCTTCGCCCGCAAGAAGACCTGGCGCGAAACGCTCAGGATGGCGGCTTTCATCGACGGCGGACAGACCCTGTACAAGGAGACCATCAACAACGAGGACGACGAGTTCCTCCTGGGCGTCGGCGTCGGTCTCCGGTTCAACATCGACGACAACCTTTCCCTGATCTGGGACGTGGCCATACCCGTCGGCGATGACTCCTCCGATGACGAGGACGCCCTGCAGACGCATATCGCCTTCCGCGCGGGCTGGTAACCGCGCTCCTGCCCGACCTCCGTCCCCGCTCCTAAGGCTCCGATCGATCTCCCCGCAAACAGCTCCGCCCGCCGGGGTGGCGGCGGGCGGGTGCGGTCCGAAGACCTGCGGACCTTGGAGCGGAAGAGTTCCTAACCGATCAGCTGAATATTCCCGGCGGCGTTGGTCAAGGCTCCCGTGGCCGGCAGGATGCCTTCCTGATTGACCGGCCCCGTATACTCGGACGTGTTCAATGACGCCGAGCCCGACGAAGACCCTGAAGGCGCCGCTCGCCGAGAAGTCGGTCGC
This sequence comes from Candidatus Omnitrophota bacterium, assembly GCA_022072175.1. Lineage (GTDB taxonomy): Bacteria > Omnitrophota > Gorgyraeia > 2-02-FULL-51-18 > 2-02-FULL-51-18 > JAJVIE01. Next base: position 1,324,411 of record JAJVIE010000003.1, read on the forward strand.
CGTAACGGTTGTCCTGAAGGATCGCTGAGCGTTTCGGGCTCCGAACCCTCCAAGGCGTCGCCCGCGTTCAGGTCGGAGCCGTCACCGGCGGGCTCGAACTGCGAACGATTGACCTCGGTGATGTTGATCTGGGTCTCGCCAGCGGGCGGCGGCGTGTTGGTGTCGACGGTGAACCATCCGGAAGTGTTGCCTCCGTTCGTCGAACCGGCCGGATCGATCGTGGTGCCCGAAGTGTTGCTCGAGTCCGAGACCGTCACGAACGTGATGTCCGTCGCCGCGGGGTCCACGAACCAGCGCTGTCCGGCCGACGTGCTGGAAAGCACGATGTTGTTGCCCGAGGCTCCGGTGAGCGTGAGCGTGCCGTCCACGGTGAACGTGTCCCCCGCGCCGAACTGCAGCGTCTTGCCCGCCGTGATGGACGTCAAGTTATTGAACGTGATCGAGCCCGCTCCCGCCCCCGAAATGTTGAGCGTAGCCGCGGTGGTCGTATCCAGCGTCACGGTGCCGCTGTTGTGGTTGAACGTCCCCCCGGTCATGAGGAAATCGTCCCCGACCGTGAAGCTCATCGCGGCTCCCGGAGCCGTGAAATCCCCGTCGGTGAGCGTGAAGATCCCATTGACGTCCAGCGACGAGACGAAGGAGATGTCGTCGTCGGCGGCCCCCCCGGTGTTGTTGACCGTGAAGTTGTTGAACGACTTGGTCGCTCCCGTTGTGAGCACCTGGTCGGTCGTTCCGTCAAGGACCCACGTGGACCCGGTCGAGGTGAACGTGTCCAACGCGGTCATATCGAGCGAGGCGCCCGCGTAATTGACGGTGCGATTGGTGATGTCGAGCGTCGTGGTGCCTCCGGTCGTGTTGAAGCTGAGCGTGCCGTTGATGTCGGCGGTGTCGGCCAGGGTCAGACTGCCGCTGGCGGTGGCGGTGCCGATCTGGACGTTGTTGAAACCTTTGCCCGCCGAGGTCAGCGTGGTCGTGCCGTCGAAGATGACGGTCGAACCGGTCACGGTGAACGTATCGGCGTTGGTGAGGTCCAGCGCCGGTCCGGCGTAGTTCACGGTACGGCTGGAGATGTTGAGGACCGCGGTGCCGCCGGTGGTGTTGAACGCCAGCGTTCCGTTGATGTCGGCGTCGTCCGCGAGCGTGAGATTGCCGCTTGCGGTGGCGGTGCCGACGGTGATGTTGTTGAAGCTCTCCCCTGCGGAGGTCAGCGTGACGTTGCCGTCGATGATCACCGTGGAGCCGGTGGCCGTGAACGTATCGGCGTTGGTGAGGTCCATCGTGGACCCGGAGATCGTGAGGGTCTGGCTGTTGAGATCGAGCGCCGCGGTGCCGCCGGTGGTGTTGAACGTCAGACTGCCGTTGAGGTCAGCGGCATCCTGCAGGGTCACACTGCCGCTGGCGCTGTTGGAGCCGACCTGGACGTGATGGAAAGCCTTGGTGGCCGAGGTCAGCGCCGTGGTCCCGTCGAAGATGACCGTGGACCCCGACGACGTGAACGTGTCGAGGTTCGTCAGGTTGAGGGTGGCCGCGGAGTAGTTGAGCGTCTGGGATCCGAGGTCCAGGGTCGTGGTGCCTCCGGTCGTGTTGAACGAGAGCGTCCCGTTGATGTCCGCCCCGTCCGCAAGGGTCAGACTGCCGCTGGCCGTGGCCGTGCCGATCTGGACGTTGTTGAAGCTCCGAGTGGCGGACGTCAGCGTGGTCGTGCCGTCGAAGATCACGGTCGATCCGGTCGACGTGAACGTATCGGCGTTGGTGAGGTTCATCGCCGAACCCGCGAAGTTGACGGTCTGACCGCCGAGGTCCATCGCCGCGGTGCCGCCGGTCGTATTGAAGGTCAGGCTGCCGTTGAGGTCCGCCGCGTCCGCAAGGGTCAGACTGCCGCTGGCCGTGGCCGTGCCGATGGTGACGTTGTTGAGGCTCTTGCCCGCCGAGGTCAGCGTGGTCGTACCGTCGAAGATCACGGTCGATCCGGTGGACGTGAACGTATCGGCGTTGGTGAGGTTCATCGCCGAACCCGCGAAGTTGACGGTCTGACCGCCGAGGTCCATCGCCGCGGTGCCGCCCGTGGTGTTGAACGTAAGATCTCCGTTGAGGTCCGCCGCGTCCGCAAGGGTCAGACTGCCGCTGGCCGTGGCCGTGCCGATGGTGACGTTGTTGAGGCTCTGACCCGCGGAGGTCAACGTGGTCGTGCCGTCGAAGATCACGGTCGATCCGGTCGACGTGAACGTATCGGCGTTGGTGAGGTTCATCGCCGAACCCGCGAAGTTGACGGTCTGACTGCCGAGGTCCATCGCCGCGGTGCCGCCGGTCGTATTGAAGGTCAGACTGCCGTTGAGGTCCGCCGCGTCCGCGAGCGTCAGCGATCCGCTGGCCGTGGCCGTGCCGATGGTGACGTTGTTGAGGCTCTTGCCCGCCGAGGTCAGCGTGGTCGTACCGTCGAAGATCACGGTCGATCCGGTCGACGTGAACGTGTCGGCGTTGGTGAGGTTCAGCGTACCCCCGGCGTAATTGACGGTCTGGCTGTTGAGATCGATCGCGGCCGTTCCGCCCGTGGTGTTGAACGAGAGCGTCCCGTTGATGTCGGTGGCATCCTGCAGGGTGACACTGCCGCTCGCCGTCGCGGTGCCGACCTGTACGTTGTTGAAGCTCTCTCCGGCGGATGTGACGTTGCTGGTGCCGTCGAAGATGACCGTGTTGGCGCCCGAAGTATAGTTGCCTCCGGTCGTGTTCCAGTGACCGGCGAGCGTGATGTTGTTACCCGATGAGACCAGCGTGCCCGCGCTGACCGTGAGGTTGCCGTTGACGTCCAGAGCGGCGTCCTGCGTCCAGTCACCGGACCCCGAGAACGTCAGGTTGAAGTAGTTGTCGCCGGCCGCGAGGTTGGCGTACGAACCCCCGCCGTCATAGTCGACGGTGCCCGAGTCGGTATCGAACGTTGTGATCGTCACGGTCTCACCGCCCTGCAGGCGGAGCGTACCGTTGTTGTTGAGCGTGGTCGCCGTCAGCGCGTTGCCGTTGATGTCGAGAATGGCGCCGCCGGTCAGCGCCAGGGTCGTGACGTTGTAAGCGGAGTTCGCCGTGAACGCCGGGGTGCCGGTGGACGCGGCGATCGACAGCTGGCCGACGTTCGTGATGGCGTAGAGCGTGGAGGCCGCTCCGGCCGCGAGCGTCACATCGTTACCGCCGCCGTCGACGGTCGCCGTCGCGTTCATCGTGAGGGCCCCGGTACCGTTAGCGTCGAAATCCGCCCGGAGCGCGCCGTTGCCCGTGAACGCCACGTCGCTGGAAGCGCCCAACTGGATATCGCCGTTGGCGCGAAGCTCCATGGCGCCGAGCGACAGGTCGGCGTCGGATCCGGTGACGACATTACCCGTCACCGCGATGGTTTCCGTCATCGTATAGGTGTTCGCGCCGGTGGAGCTCGAGAGGGTCAGGTTGGCGACGCCGCCGATGGTCTCGAGGTTGGAAGCGTCCCCGGTGGTCAACTGCAGGTTGAATCCTCCGCCGACGATCGAGGAGCCGGCGCTCATCGTGAATCCGCCCGTGCCGTCGTTGTTGTCGTCGGCCTGGAAGTGCGTGTCGGCGGTCAGCGTGATCACCGCCGCGGCATCGACGATGATATCGCCGCTGTCGCTGACCGTCCCGCTGTAGTCACCGGTCGCGAGGTTGATCGCGCCGTCCTTGTTGATGATGCTCGAGACGGGCACCCGGTAGACGCCGCCCACCGTGAACGCCGCGCCCCGCTCGATCAGCTCTCCCACGTCGAGCACGCCGGTGCTGCGGACATTACCCTCGGCCAGCAGGCTCGCCTGACCGCCGTGGGCGATGACAGACCCGGTGTTGTGGACGGAACCGTTGGACACCAGCTCGATCACCCCGTCGCGCTCCACCACTTGCTGGGCCCGGACCACGCCCGTGTTGTTGACCAGGAGGTCCAGCGTGTCGTTGAGGGCCTTGGCGGTGAGCAGGACCTTGCCGCCATCGGCGGCGGCCTCTCCCGAGTTGGTCACGAGCGGCTCTCCGGAGCTGTCGGCGACGCCTTCGTCCACGACGAGGTTCACCAGACCTCCGGGATCGAAGGACAGTGTCGCCCGCGTACCAGCGCCCAGAGCCACCGTCCCGAGATAGGCCGTCAGCACGCCGCGGTTGGCGACACCTTCGGACAAGAGGACGATGTGGCCTCCCGGCGCAGCGGTGATATTCGCTTCATTGAGGATGAATCCGGTCGGCGAGCCGGCGCCCTTCTCGAAGATCATCTGTCCGGCCAGGTAATCGGCGGTGGAGATGTTAAGCGTCGAGGCCGCCAGGGATCCGACCTGGATGTCCGCCGACGCTCCGAAGTGAATGCCGTTGGGATTGACCAGCACGAACTGGCCGTTGGCGAAGAGCGAACCGAAGATGTCGCTGGTCGAACCGCCGGTAACGCGACCGAGCACGCTGGCCGAATCGATCGGCTGTACGAAGCGCACGGTCTCGCCCTGACCGATGGAGAACGAATCGAAGTTGATGACAGCCCGGTCCGAGGCCGTGATGGTCAGGATCGATGGGTCGCTGGTGTCGAACGTCACATCGCCGGATTCGACGGACCACCCCGCGGGCAGGGCCCATGCGGCCGGAGCGCCGACGGACAGGAGACAAAAGGCAGGCAATAGAAGACCGGCGATCCACAGGCGACAACGACGGACCATAGCACTCCCGGAAATGAATAGAGGGTTTAAAAAACTATACTTTATGATAATTATACATACTATTGCTTAATCTTTCAAAGACAATATTTCCCATTCGATATTGTCCTAACTATTTGATTTTGTTTATCTTGTGATAGATTCAGGTGTTCTTTCGAAAAGACCGGATCTTCTCGATGACGTCCACGAGCGTCACATCGGGAGTCGATGCGCCCGCGGTCAACCCGATCCGCGTCCAGGACGGGTCGTAAGCACGATCGCGCACGGCGACGGCGCCGGTCCGGGGATCCCTCGAACGGACCTCATCGGGCGAGCGCAGATCATCGGCGCTCTCGATGTGATGGAGCGGCACGTGGCCCTGCGCGATCTCGGCCAGGTGCGTGGTGTTCGAGCTGTTAAAACCACCCACGATGAGCAATAGATCGAGCGGATGGCGCAGCAACTGACGCAGGGCGTCCTGACGATCCTGTGTGGCTCCGCAGATCGTATCGAAGCTACGGAAGCGCTCCGCGGTGACGGCTTCGCCGAACCTCGTCACGAACGCCTGCCGGAGAATGCCCTGGATCTCGAGCGACTCCCCCTTGAGCATCGTGGTCTGATTGGCCATGCCCATCTTGCACGTGGCGGCTTCGAAGCGGAAACCCTCGGGCGCCGCGCCGGGATACCGCCGCAGGAAATCCGCTTCCGAGAGCTCTCCGAGCACCACGGTGGCCAGCTCACGCGCCTCGGCCACGTTCTCGATGGTGATGTAACTGCCGCCCTCTTTGACGGCCTGCGAGACCGTCGCGCGCGTCTCCTCGTGATTGCGCTTACCGTGCATGATGGTGATGTACCCGTGACGGGCATAGCCCTCGACGCGCTTCCAGACGTTGATGATGGCCCCGCAGGTGGAATCCACGATCGTCACGCCGCACGCGCCCAGGCTCTCGATATCCCTGAAATCCGTGCCGAACGCCGACACCACCACGATGTCGCCCGAGCGCAGCTCGTCGGTGACCAAGAGGTGCCTGGCGTCTCGCTGGAGATATCGCACGCCCTTCTCACGGAGCTTACCGTTGATGAAGGGGTTGTGGATGAGCTGGTCCGTGAGGAAGATCCGCCGGCCGGCGAATCGTTCGCACGTCTCGAAGACCATGTCGATGGCCTTGTCCACTCCGTAGCAGAACCCGAAGTGCTCCGGGAAGCGGAACGTCAACCCGTCCACCGACAGCATCCCTCCGGAACGCCGGATCTCGGAGATCCCGACGGCCTCGTACTTCTCATGATGGTGGCTGAAACCGGCTCCGAACTCACTTAACTTCTTGATAATATTGGTCTTAGGTCCTTTTTCGGACGCGGCGGGAGTACTCATCGTCTTATCGGGACCCGGAGGTGGTGTCGGACATAGGTCTCTATATTACCTGCTCGCCGGACGGCGCGCAACCGGCGCGTCCGGGTGTCCGGGACCGGCTAGGAGCGTCGGCGGCGTTTGTGTTATACTGTCCGCCTGTTCCCACACAAAAGGATCCTGTATGTCCCCGACCAAGTCCATCGAAGAAGTCCTGCGTGAGACCAAGATCTATCAGATCCTCCGCCCCAAGCTCGTGATGGGGTTGCCGTCCCTCAACCTGCGCGAAGCGCTCGACCTCATGCGTGAGGAGAAGGCCGGGTACCTCGTGATCGCCGACGAGCACTCCCGTCTCAAAGGCATGTTCACGGAGCGCGAGGTGCTGATGAAGATCCTCGGACGCGATGTCTCGCTCGATGAGCCCATCACCAAGTACATGCGCACCGACCTTCACACTTTGACCAAGTCCGACACCATCGACGAGGCGTTGCGGCTCATGAACACGCACAACATCCGTCATATCCCGCTCCTGGACGAGTTCGGCCAGGTCTGCGGGATCCTGTCGGTCCGCACGATCATCCGTTTCCTGGCGGAGCTGTTCCCCGAGGAGGTCTTCAACCTGCCTCCATCCGCCGACCAGATCGCGAGCACCGTCGAGGGCGGCTAGAGCCCCGGTCCACCACACAGGAGATCAACGTGTCCCCTACGCAGCAACCGATCGAGCTCGACTCCGTAACCATCCGCATCGCCGGTGACTCCGGCGACGGTATGCAGTTGACCGGAGACCAGCTGACCGACACCTCGGCGATGATGGGCAACGACATCGCCACGTTGCCGGATTTCCCGGCCGAGATCCGCGCCCCGCAGGGCACCTTGCCCGGCGTCTCGAGCTTCCAGATCCAGTTCAGCTCCAAGGACGTGTTCACCGCCGGTGACCAGCCGGACGTGCTGGTGGTGATGAACCCCGCGGCGCTCAAGGTCAACCTGGCCGATCTGGTCAAGGGCGGTCTTCTGGTGGTCAACTCCGACTCCTTCACCGAGGACAATCTCAAGAAGGCCGGCTGGTCCTCCGACCCGCTGACCGATGGCGCGACCCTGCGCGACTACAGTCTGATCAAGGTCCCGTTCAGCACGCTCACGCGCAACGCGCTCACCGAGGTCAAGATCAAGGCCTCGGAGATCGACCGCTGCAAGAACTACTTCGCGCTGGGCCTCCTCTTCTGGATGTACGGCCGATCGATGGAGCACACCATCCAGTGGACCAAGGAGAAGTTCGCCAAGAAACCCGAGTACGCCGAGGCCAACATCATGGCCCTCAAGGCCGGGTACAACTACGGCGACATCGCCGAGATGGCCCCGTCCAAGTACCAGGTCCGCAAGGCCCAGCTGGAACCGGGCGCCTACCGCAAGATCACCGGCAATGAGGCCGCCGCGCTCGGGATCCTGGCGGCCGCGGTGCTCAGCGGCAAGGACATCCTGTACGGCGCATACCCCATCACCCCGGCCAGCGACATCCTGCACCAACTGTCGTACCGCAAGCATTTCCGCGTCAAGACGTTCCAGGCGGAGGATGAGATCGCCGCCTGCGGCGCCGCGCTCGGAGCGTCGTTCGGCGGACAGATCGGCATCACCTGCACCAGCGGTCCCGGCATCTGCCTCAAGTCCGAGATGATCAACCTCGCTGTGATGGTCGAACTGCCCCTGGTGATCATGGACATCCAGCGCGGCGGTCCTTCGACCGGCCTGCCGACCAAGACGGAGCAGTCGGACCTTCTGCAGTGCATGTACGGCCGCAACGGCGACTCCCCGGTCCCGGTGATCGCGGCCTCGACGCCGTCCAACTGCTTCGACCTGATCATCGAAGCGGTGCGCATCGCCACCAAGTACATGACACCGGTGTTCTTCCTATCGGACGGGTACGTGGCCAACGGCGCTGAGCCGTGGCGCCTGCCCGAGATCGACAAGCTGAGCGCCATCGATATCCGTCATCCCGGCAAGACCGACGGCCCGTTCCTCCCCTACCTGCGCGACGAGAACCTGGCGCGTCCTTGGGCGATCCCGGGCACTCCGGGCCTTGAGCACCGGATCGGCGGCATCGAGAAAGCCGACCGCACCGGCGCCGTCAGCTACGATCCGGCCAACCACCACCGCATGACCGAACTGCGGCGGGACAAGGTCCGTGGCATCGCCAAGGACCTGCCGCCGGTCGAAGTGTTCGGTCCGGCCAAGGGCAAGCTCCTGGTCATCAGCTGGGGCGGTACCTACGGCGCCGTGCGGGGCGCGGTCCAAGAACTGCGCGAGGAAGGCAAGGACGTGTCCCACAGTCACCTGCACTACATCCACCCGTTCCCGGCCAACCTCGGCTCGCTGATCAAGGGCTTCAAGACCGTTCTGGTGCCCGAGATCAACACGGGACAGCTGATCACACTGCTGCGCTCGGAGTACGAGGGGATCCGCGCGGTCGGCTACAACCGCGTCACCGGACAGCCTTTCAAGATCCGCGAGATCAAACAACAGATCGAGGCCCTGCTATGACCTCCCCGAACATGCCGGCCGCAACGGCTTCACCGTTCAAGTACTCCAAAGAGGATTTCGTCTCGGGCCAGGAAGTACGCTGGTGCCCGGGCTGCGGCGACTACTCCATCCTGTCGGTGATGCAGAAAACGCTCGCGGAACACACGACGATCCCGCGTGAACAGCACGTGTTCGTTTCCGGCATCGGCTGCTCGAGCCGTTTTCCGTACTACATGCGGACCTACGGCTTTCACACCGTGCACGGCCGCGCTCCGTCCATCGCCACCGGCCTCAAGTGCGCCCGTCCGGACCTCAAGGTCTGGGTAGTGACCGGTGACGGTGACGGCCTGTCCATCGGCGGCAACCATCTGATCCACTGTCTGCGCCGCAACGTGGACATCAACATCATCCTGGTCAACAACCAGATCTACGGACTGACCAAAGGGCAGTACTCCCCTACTTCCGAGAAGGGCAAGGTCACCAAGTCCACGCCGGACGGCAGTATCGACTACCCGATCAATCCCCTGTGCATCGCGATCGCCGCCGAAGCGACGTTCATCGCGCGCACGGTCGACTCCGATCCGCGGCACATGGGCCAGGTGTTCACGCAGGCCATGCGACACAAAGGCGTGTCGTTCATCGAGGTCCTGCAGAACTGCGTGATCTTCAACAAGGACACGCATCTGCCCATCGTCGGCCGCGAGAACCGCGAGGACCGCGCGATCTATCTCGAGCACGGCAAACCCCTGATCTTCGGCAAGAACAAGGACAAGGGCATCCGCTTGTCCGGGTCCCGCGCGGAGATCGTGGACCTCGCCGCGCACCCCGAGGCCGCGGAGAGCCTCGTCAAGCACGACATGAGCGACCCTGAGCCCAACTGGGCCTACCAGCTGTCGCAGATGACGTTCCCGGAGTTCCCGGTCCCGTTCGGTGTTTTCAGGGATATCGAAAGGCCGACCTATGACGAGATGATGAACGAGCAGACGCGCCTGTCCATCGAGAAGCGCGGCAAGGGCGATCTCAAGAAGCTCCTCTACAACGAGGAGGTCTGGGTCATCAACCCCGAAAAAGAACCCGTATACGTCGCCTCCAAGGACAAGAAGCGTCCGGCCGAGCCCCCTAAGACGCACTGGCACGCCGACGAGGAGGAACTCCTTCTCAAGAGCGGCGCCAAGCAACCCAAGGACAAGCTCCGCAAGCTCCTGATGAACGAGAAGCTCACGGATTTCATCTCCAAGGTCCCGCCGATCATCGTCGGACCCGAGACCCCGGTCCAGGAAGCCGTGGAGCGCCTGTGGTCCCAGCCCAAGAAGGGTTGCGTGCTGGTCTGCGAGCCCGACGGCAAGCTTCTGGGTATCGTGACGATCCGGGATTTCCTCTGGAGGGCCGCCGGTAAGATCGAGGACCTGCGCAAGACCCCGATCCGATCGATCATGACCCCTCGACCCGAATGCCTCGACAAGAACGCCTCGCTCTCGTTCGCCCTGCACAAGATGGCCATCAACCGCATCCGGCACGTGCCGGTGCTCGATGGCGGCAAGGCCGTCGGCGTGGTCTCCTCGAGGGACATCATCGAGTATCTCGAACCCAAGTAACTTCCGCCCGTCAGGGCGTTGGGACGATCGGAAAGCCGCTCCGCGAGGGGCGGCTTTTTCTTCTTAGCGGGGCCGGGCGGCCGGCTCGAAGAGCTCCTGCCGCAACAGGTGGGAGCGGTGCAGCGCGTATTGCGTCAGCACCCTGAGGATGCCCAGGCCGTAGACGATGCTGGGCCACAGGCGGATCGAGGAGGCTTCCTCGAAATACCGGGTGCGGATGGGCACCTCCTCGATCTTGAAATGGTTGGCCAGCGCCTGAACGATGATCTCGGTGTCGAACACGAACCCATCGGAGTCCTCCCGGTAGCGGACCGTCCTCAACAGACGCGCGCTGTAGGCGCGAAAACCGGAGTGGTACTCCGTCAGGTACGTGCCGAGGATGACGTTCTCGAGCGCGGTCAGGAGGATGTTGGCGTTGTGTTTCCACAGCGGCATCCCGCCCTCGAGCGCTCCACCCTTCATCATGCGCGAGCCGAACACCGCGTCGGCCTGGCCGGCTCGGATCGGCTCGATGAGCCTCGGGATGATCTTGGGATCGTACTGGTAATCGGGGTGCACCATCACAACGATGTCGGCGCCCAGCGACAGCGCCGTATCGTAGCAGGTCTTCTGGTTGCCCCCGTAGCCTTTGTTGACCGCATGCTCGACGACGTGCAGTCCCAGCCGGCGGGCGATCTCGACGGTGCGGTCCCGGCTCTTGTCGTCGACCAGCACGATCTGGTCGACCACCTCGCGCGGGATGTCGGCGACGGTGCGCTCGAGCGTCCGCTCGGCGTTGTACGCCGGCAGGACCGCGATGACCTTGGGACGCCCGACCGGCGCCGGCGGGGTCTCGTCCTCCTCGCTGTAGAGCGAGTCCAGGCGCTGGACCTTGCGGGCGACCACACCGATCTGGTCCTGCAGGTCCACCTTGATCAGGCGCTCGCCGAGCAGACCGGCCAGCCATCGACCCGGGACGCTGACGAAAGCCGGATACGGCTCAAGACGCTGCGCCCAGTACGCCGCCGAGAAGACCCTCGGGTAAGAAGAGTACCGGACCCGGCGCAGGCCCACCGCCGAGAACATCTTCTCGAGCGTCCTGCGCGAAAAATAGTACAGGTGGTACTTGTTGATGCCCCACCAGCGGGCGCCGAGGACCCGGCTGAGCAGGCTGTCGATGTCGGGCGTGCTGATATAGAGCACGCCGTCGTTCTTGAGGATCCGGCGCGCTTCCCGGAGCGTGGCCCGGGGATCGGTGACATGCTCGATGAAGTCGTTCATCACCACCGCGTCGAAGCTTCGGTCCGGATAACGCGCCTCTTCGAGCGTCCCGGTGAACACCTCGATGCCGTAGCGGTCCCGGCAATGCTCCCGAGCCCACTCGGACAGGTCCGCGCCTCGCACATCCCATCCGGCCTTACGCGCTTCGTCCAGGAAGAATCCGGGTCCGCAGCCGACATCGAGCAGCTTGCCGTCCCGCTTGAGCGGAAAGCGCGACAGGATGATGCGGGCCTGTTCGCGACGCCCTCTCTCCTCGCGCAGGTAACCCTCGTCGACCATCTGCTGATAGTCCTCGCGGATCTCCTGGGCCGATTCCTTGGGCAGAGCGTACACCAGGCCGCACGTCATGCAGCGCACGACCTTGTCGGGTTTCTCGAGGTCCGACTCGGAGATCGTGTAACCGCTCTTGGCGGTCGATGGAGCGGAGCGCCGGTCCTCGTACACCAGGTAGTAGCGCGAGCCTTCGCACAGCGAACAGCGGACGGGTCGCACCGGTCCGGTCTCGGGGGTCATGGGATCAGTAGGTGGGGTCGAACGTGTCGACCTTCGCCCGTCCGTTGGGGTCGATCCGGCCTTCGATCTTGCTTTTGAAACGTAGGAACTCGACCTTCTCGGGGTCGCCGATGCCGACCCGCAACTCCAGGGGCTCCTTGGGCAGGTCGGACGGCAGGATCAGCCAGTACCGCTCCACCATGCGGTCACCCTCGGCCCACTCGTAGGTCGGACGCAGACGGTAACCGATGTCCCGCCAGTCCTCGTACACCGTGCGTCCCCGCGGGTCGACGAGCGTGATCGCCGACTGGATGCGGCGCTCGGTCTTCTTGTGGAGCTTCCAGTGGAACGTCAACAGGAGCTGGCTCATGTGATGCCCCTGATCGCCGATACCCAGCGAGACACCCTCGAGCTCCATCTCGTCGTTGGCGATGGCCTTGAGCGCGATATCCGGGGCTTTGGGTGAGCCCGGATTGACCTCGAAGAGCTTCGAAAAATCGGTCCGGTCGGCCTTCTCGAAGAGCACCATGTCGCCGGCCGAGTCCGCGACGCGCCAGGAGCGGTCCTTCACCAGAAAATCGCGCAGTCTCTGGTCGTTGTCACGGCTCTGCATGCTGAAGGTGATCTGGTCCTTGAGGTCGATCAGAGCGTGCGTGACGCCCTCGGGGACCGCGTAGGCCTTGGTCGATAGGGTGCCCACACCGATATACACGTTGTGGAACGAATACAACTCCTTGCGATGGGCCAGACGCGGCAGGAAACGCAAGCTGGCGACCGTCGGCGCGTCCTTGGGTACCTGGGCCAGGAGGGCCAGGCGGGCCCGCACGAACTCCGAGGTGTTGAACTTCTCGTACGTATCCAGTGAGGTGGTCAGCGGGCTGGCCAGGATGGATGAAGCCACGAAGCTGACGATAAAGGCGAACGCCAGGGCCTTGCGGACCAACCCTTCTTCACGGTGACCGCGGGCTTTGGCCAGGATCGCGGACACCCCGGTGGTCGTGGCCAGCACCAAGTACGGCAGGAGCTCCACATAATAGTGGTACAGGTAGCTGCGCTCCGCCCAGCGCAGGGACATCGTGTGCTGGAGGATGAACGGCAGCGCGGGCAAGAGGTCCTTCCAGCCCAGGACGGGTATGAACACCATCGGACCGAAAACCCTGAAGAAATAGATCCACGTGTCCTTCGAAAGAAGCGTCGAGATCCACACCGAGGTCTTCGTCAAGGGCGAGAGCGCCAGCTCGGTGAGGTTGCTGCCGAGGTGCGAGTAGATCGAGAAGAAGTCGATCTGCGCCTCGTTGAGCTTGGGCTTGACCAGCACGAAGCTCAGACCGAACCACGCCACGGCGATCACCGCCGGCAGGACCGTCCATTTGACCTCGCGCTTCTCCCAATAGGCGATGCCGGCCATGACCAACACGGCCAGAGGGAGGTTTTCCTGGAAGCTCATCACCACCAGCGCCCAGACGGTGAACCACACGAAGCGGCGCCGACCGAACGCGTCGATCATCAGGAACAGGAACGGCACCGCCAGGGTCGTCTGGTGGAACTCGTAGAGATTGGCATGACCGATACCGGGATGGAACAGGTACGACAGAGCCACCAACAACGCCCAGCCCGGCTCGAGCCTGCGCCGCGCCAACCGATAGGCCAGGAGCACGCCCGTCCCCAGCGCGAAGGACTGCAGATAGAGCAGGAACAACGGGCTGTCGAACAGCGCGTACGCATATCGCAGCAGGTAGAAGACCGGGATGAAGTGGTTGGCGAAGAAATGCACCCCGAGGATCGTGCAGAACCCGTCCGCGTTGAGCAGGCTCCACATCGTCTGAGCGTGGATCGCAAGGTCCTGGTCACCGTAGAAGAACTGCTCGTACTTGAACCGGCTGATGATCGAGAAGAACACGAAATACACGCCCGCCAGGACCCAGGCCCAGATGTCCAGACGCGAACGTCCATCGAAAGTGCGGACGGCGGTGCCCCCGGCGGGACGAACGGGGATGGCGGGTCGGCTCAACAAGACCTCTCGGGTCCGGCGGACGGAAGGGGTCTGAAGAATGCCGTCATGGACGGTCGGCTCAATAGAGCGACCAGGATGGCATGATACGTGAAGGACAGCGCGTCCTTGGGCAAACTCCAGGCCGCGGGAAGGACCTGTCCGTTGAGCGTCAGAACACCCATGAAGATCAGCAGTTTCTCAAGACAGATGTAGCCTGAAAAATAGACGAGCCAGCGCCGGGCGCGCTCGTCCTGGTAGAACAACCCCAGCCCTATTGTAAAGGACACGGCCGCCGCGATGAACACAAAAAGCGAGACCGCCGGCGGCTTAGGCGGGCCTGGATACAACGCCAGGGCCACGACCGTCACCAGACCGATCAGACATTCAATGATCGCTATCAAATATATAATATTAATCATTTCTAACTAAATACTAACACATTTTACGCGTTAAACAAGGGTGGTCTCGCCGGGCCGGATCGGGGTATTGCGGCCCGCCCGGCCTGTGCTAAACTATCGTCACTGTGATCCGACCGCTGTCCGAAACTCGCTCGCCGGAGAACACCGGCGTCATCAGCCGCACGCCTCTACCGGCCTCCCGCAAGGTCTACGCCGAGGGCAAGCTCCATCCCGGGCTGCGTGTGCCCCTGCGTGAGATCTCACAGGACCCGACGCGCTCGATGGGACCCGACGGCACGGTGCGCGAAGAGGCCAATCCCCCGGTGTATGTGTACGACACCTCCGGTCCGTATACGGACCCTTCGGTGGCCATCGACATCCGCAAGGGCCTCTCCCCGGTCCGCCTCGACTGGCTTCGCCGGCGTGGGGACGCCGAGCAACTGAACGACCAGAGCTCGGACTACGGACGTCGGCGCGCTGAGGACCCCTCGCTCGACGGACTGCGTTTCACGGGTCATCGCCGGCCCTGGAAAGCCAAGAGCGGCCGCAACGTCTCCCAGATGCATTACGCCAAGCGCGGCCTCGTGACCGAGGAGATGGAGTACGTGGCGATCCGCGAGAACCAGCTTTTGGAACGCATGGCGGCCTCCGGACTCATGACACAGCATCCTGGAGAGAGCTACGGCGCATCCATCCCGAGCCGTATCACACCGGAATTCGTCCGTGACGAGGTGGCCCGCGGGCGGGCGATCATCCCCGCGAACATCAACCACCCCGAGCTCGAGCCCATGGCGATCGGGCGTAATTTTCTCGTCAAGATCAACGCCAACATCGGCAATAGCGCCATCGCCTCCTCCATCGACGAAGAGGTCGAGAAGATGGTCTGGGCCACGCGTTGGGGCGCCGACACCGTGATGGACCTGTCCACGGGCAAGAACATCCACGAGACCCGTGAGTGGATCCTGCGCAACTCCCCGGTCCCCATCGGCACCGTGCCCATCTACCAGGCGCTCGAGAAGGTCGGCGGCAGGGCCGAGGACCTGACCTGGGAGCTGTACCGCGATACGCTCATCGAGCAGGCCGAGCAGGGTGTCAGTTATTTTACGATCCACGCGGGTGTCCTGTTGCGCTATGTCCCCTACACGGCCTCACGCGTGACCGGCATCGTCTCCCGCGGCGGTTCCATCCATGCCAAGTGGTGCCTCGCCCACCACAAGGAGAACTTCGCGTACGAGCATTTCGAGGAGATCTGCGAGATCATGAAGGCCTACGACGTCAGCTTCTCGCTGGGCGACGGCCTGCGGCCGGGCAGTATCGCCGACGCCAACGACCGCGCGCAGTTCGCTGAACTGGACACACTGGGAGAGCTGACCCAACGCGCTTGGCGTCATGACGTGCAGGTCATGATCGAGGGTCCCGGACACGTGCCGATGCACTTGGTCAAGATCAACATGGACAAGCAATTGGAGACCTGCGGCGAGGCGCCGTTCTACACGCTCGGTCCCCTCACGACCGACGTGGCCCCCGGCTACGACCACATCACCTCCGGGATCGGAGCGGCGATGATCGGCTGGTACGGCTGCGCGATGCTCTGCTACGTCACCCCCAAAGAACATCTGGGCCTGCCCGACCGGGACGACGTCAAAGCAGGTGTCATCACCTACAAGATCGCCGCTCACGCCGCGGACCTGGCCAAGGGTCATCCCGGCGCGCAGGCCCGGGACAACGCCCTGTCCAAGGCCCGCTTCGAATTCCGCTGGAAGGACCAGTTCAACCTGTCATTGGACCCTGAGACCGCCAAGTCGTTCCACGACGAGACCCTGCCGCAGGACTCGGCCAAGGTCGCGCATTTCTGCTCCATGTGCGGACCACAGTTCTGCTCGATGAAGGTCACTCAGGACGTCCGGGAGTACGCGGCCAAGCAAGGCCTGGCCGACGACAAGCAGGCCCTCGAGAAGGGTCTCCGCGACAAGTCCCAAGAGTTCCGCCGCTCCGGCGCCGAGATCTACCAGTAAACCTCTCTTCCCCCGACTTGCGCGGGGGGTCTCGGAGTCCCGCCACAAGCCTCCTGGGCCGCCTGCCTCCTTTTCTGGCTCCGAGGGACTATCGTCACTCGGTAAGTCGCCCGTCCCCTCGGCAAGCTCAAGCGTGCCGTCTCCCCGACGACTTACCTCGGACGGATCAGGAACTGGAGGGGAGCCGAAAAGTCGGACGGCGGCAGAACGGAGGCTTGTGGCGGGACTTCCGTATCCTCCGCTACCCCGAACGGGTGGCGGGCTCTATCTTCTTGGGGCTGTTCCGCGACAGGGCCCGTGAGGGGGGCTACAGAAGAGCGGGTGCGAGGCCGAAGGGAGGCTATGACGGGGAGCCGTTAGGTGCTGGGGTGACTATTTCTTCTCGTCCGAGGGCCTGACGAACCAGCCGACCAGCTCCCCTCTGCTGTAGACGGTCGTCACCAGTTCGCTGTCGACGGGTATGCTGAAACTCGGACTACCGGACGTGTCCCGTACGGCGGCTGAGTTCGGTATGAAAACGTGTCCACCGCTCTCCATCCCCTTGGAGGCTGCGTCGCGGATCCTATAGACCTGTGTGCCCGCGGGAGCAGGAGATCCGCCGCCCTTGCTGGAGGATCCGCCTCGCATCTCCCACTCACCCCCTTGACCCGAGGGCTGCCGCTCAGCGTTCCTGCCTTCCATGCCTCGCTGTGTCTGGCGAACGAGCTCCTCAAGATCCGCCTTGCTCTCGACGATCCCGGCCTTCTGAGGGTTACCTTGTGGGATCGTCTCGCCGTCGGCGTCCGACTTCACGAACGACGCTCCGGCTGTACGACCGAGCATCAACACCATCACGATCCCGACCACAACGATCCGCCGTCCATGAACACCCATAAGTGATCCCTGAGGTGCAAAGTATGGACAGACGCCCGGATAACGTATGTATGAATGCCTCCCTCAAGTATGCAAGACGCGCATACCATTGCAATCATCCGCTTAAGTTCGCTTAGATATGCATACCAGGGGCGGAGACACGAAGGGTGCCACCCGACCGGAGGAGGTCCGGTCTGCGGTCGAGGTCTGCTCTCGATCGTCCTTACGCGGCGGCGCCGACGGCGCGCAGGGCAGTGTTGGCCTCGCGCAGGAGCTTGAGCAGTTCGAGCGGACGAACGGCCGGCAGATAGCGCAGGACACGCTCGCCCAACACACTGAGACCCGGCACGACAGCGTCGCGGCCGGCGTAGAGAACTTTGGCGGCCACGACCATCACGCCGCGATGCGTTTCCGCGCGAGCATCTACCTGCATGAGCAGGGCTTCGCGATCGGGGTCCACGTCGCCGACCTGCAAGGATTCGCCGCCGGCCAGCACGAACGGCCCCTCGATGGCCCCTTGGACCGCCGCCAACGTATCCGCGCCTTCGACGAACAGGAGATCGAACGGCCCCGTCACCGGCTGGCCGCCCAAGTACAGGGAGACCTGTTCGCCGTAAGAGAGTCCCCGGTAGGCGTCGGTCATCGGCACCACGATGGTGAAGCGCATGCCGGGGTCGAGACCACGGATATACGCGGCCTCTTCGAGGTATCGCGCGGTGTCCCTGCGGAAGGTCTCGTCCATGACCGCGATGGTCTTCGATCCTTCACGCACTTCCGCGGGTTCGATGACGGTCTGACCGCGCACGATCGAGGCGTACGCGCGCAGAGCCGCCCCGACCGCGGCCGTAGCGTTCGCGATGAAGTCCTGGGATCCCGTATCTCCGGAGGCGGCCAACAGCGCCGACAACGCTTCACGGACGGCCGCCACGCGCTCGGCATCGCTCCGGGAAGCGAACGCGCGCTCCAGGAGCACGGCCAGCCGCGCTTCGTCGAGGGCCGACTCGGCCACGAACCGTCCTGAGGCGAACAAGCGGACACCGGATCCCGCGCGTACGGCCTCGATCGGGCCGACGGCCGGCAATTCGAGCTCTCGGAGGATACGGCGAAGGTCCTCGATGCGGCCCTCAAGACCGGCTGTCACCGCTCCGGCGGGAGTGATCACCGAGGGATCCTCGAGAAGAGCGGCCACAAAGCCCAGGAGCGCCTCGCCGCGGTCCAATTCGGCCTGACGACGGCGCTGACGGTCGACCGAGATATCCACCAGACGCTCGAGCACCGCGGCGGGATCGGACGGCCAGCTCGCCTGCGCTCCGAAAGCATCATCACCGACCAGCACGCGGTACGCTCCCGGGATGGCTACGGAGATATAGTCGTCGACCTGCGAGCGGTCCAGCGCTCTGAACTCGAACTGAGCCGACAGACCGGGACCCAACAGCTCACGCACCGCTTCGATCCGGCGGTCCGCCGTTCCGGGGTCCGCGGCGACCACAGCAACCTCGATCGGAGCGGCGATCACGTCGATCGGAGCTCCAGCGGCCAGACGGGCTCCCGTACGGCCGGCGATAACGGCCGTGACGGCGGCACCCGCTCCGGAACCATCCGGCGCTTCGAACAACGTGATCCGCGAATCGATATAGTCCGCCGGAAAGATCCTTTTGAGCCCGTCCCGGACCGCTTCCAGGTACCCAGGGATCCTCAACAGTGATCCATCGAGAGCGAAGGCGTACTCTCCGGTCGGAGCCGCCGTACGCTCCTGGTCGAGCAGGACACCGGCAAGCGCCACGCCGCCGACCAGGTGAGCGGAGCGGGTCACGATGTCCTTGGCCAGAGCCACCAATACCTCCACATCGGCCCGGCCCACGTTCGCGACCTGCATGTAGCGCCCGACCTCGGTGATTGCTTCCGCCTCACCCTGAGCGGTCGACAGGTCCAGCGCTAGCAACGTAGAGAGAAAGGTCGACGACACACCTTGATAGTCGGGGCTCTCGTACTGATGGTCCTGGATACGCGCGGAGCTTTGGCCGCCGAACAGCACCCCCTCGCTCACCAACCGGTCGATCTTGATGCCGGCCAGCGGACCGAGGTACTTGCCCGACAGCGCTTTCTCGAAGAGCTGTTTGCCGGGGTTGGCTGACAGCTCGTCCAACCGGACATCGTCCTCGTCCCGCTCGAATCCCGCGAACCTTGCGGTCTCGAGATTGATCGAGCGGCCGTACTTGCGGATCGCGATGTTGTGGCCCGTACCGACGATGACGCCCGCGATGGTGCGCGGATCCAGGTACTGTCCGAGATCGCGGGTGCTTTCGGTGTCATTGACCAGGGCCGTGATCCGAACGTTGTCGACCCCGATGTCGGCCAGCTCCTTCTCGAGGATCGCAACAAGGTCCTCGCGCTCAGGACCGCTGCCGCGCGCGATCAACTGCGAGAAGTCGAAACCTTTGACACCCTGCGCATCGGGCGCGACGATACCGGTCCGGATGTCCGATTTGACGAGCGGGAACGAGAATGTAAAGCCCAGCTTATACTCCCGTGCCTTGGATAGGCCTTTGCTTTCCATGTAGCTCTTGACCTGAGCGGCAACGTAGCGGATGAGCGAATCACCTCCACCGGTAATGTGCTCACCGGGGATGGGCTGTTTGAGCGGCTCGGGATCGACATCCAGCGTGCGGTCCCCGTTGAGGACGGCCGATCCGACGCGGAGATTGGTGCCGCCCAGATCGATATAGAGAGCCGTCTCCGCTTCCTCTCCCGTCGGGGCAGCGACGGCGGTCTCGATGTTGGGGAAAGCCGCCCCATCCTGCCCCCTAAGCTCGATCTGACGGCTGAAATCCTGCGCCCAGCCCCGGATCTGGCCATCGGCTACGCCCGACCATGCCGCCAACCGGGCTCCGGCCGGACGTGCGGGCGGCTGGACAGGCTGCTGCCCGGGCTGTTGTTGTGCCGGCGCAGGGGCCGGAGGCGTCTGGCGCGGACTACGCAGCCAGGTCCATGTGGAACGGGCGATCAGCACGAACCGGCGCAGAAGACCCCGATACGGAGCGGACCATCTGTAGCCCACGAGGTTTCCTTTGCGGTCCTTATACACGCCCGTCACGTAGTCACCCGAGACGATGCTGACCGCCGCCATCAAGTACGGAATAAGGATGATGGGACCGTACGGTGTCATCATGAGGACTGCGATCAGATAGGCTGTGACACCCGCCATGCCGATGATCCCATTGAGCGGGAAACCTTTTTCGCCGAAGAGCTTGAACAATAGCTGTTGCTCGAACCGCTGGTCCGGCGTGAGCTTGGCCAGGAGCGCTTCCTTCTCGGTGCGGATGAACTCGAACCTCTCGAGCGAGGCCAACCACACGCCCCGGAAGAAGAACGGGATCATGAACACGTAGAAAGGCATCGCGAACCAGATGTCCGCCAGCGCGCGGCCCGCGCCTTGCCAGAAGCTCCCGGTGTCCCTCCAGTGACGGACGAAGTTGTTGACGTTGATCGCCTCCAACAGGAGGAAGCTCGAACCCACGAAGAACGCGAAGGGCTTGAGGAACGCCAACGCCGAGAACGGCGATAGGATCGGCAAGGCCACGATCAGGGCGATGGCGAACACCGCGCTGAAGTAGTGCGCCCACAGGAACAGATGCGAGAGTTTCACGTCGAACCCGAGCTTGGGATTGGACATCACCGCGAACTGTCCGCGGTCCATCATGAAGCGCGTGACGTTCATACCGTAGCGCATCTCGGTGGCGGTCACATCGGCCACCGGACGGCCCCACTCCTTGCCGTAATACTCGATCTGTACGCCGGCGACACGCTCCTGATAGCGCTGGAGGAGGAGCACCGCTGACGAATCCTCTCCCGGAGGGGTCAGGAGGGCTACGACGTACAACGCCACGCCTCCCTTGCCGTAGAACGTGAGCTGCTCTGGCGTTCCGCGCTGGACCTCGCCGGTCCAGACCTCCTGCGCGATCGAGTATAGGCGCGTGACCGGGAAGGCGTCCGTGCTGGAAGCCCAGATCTTCATCATCATGTTGACGGCGATGATCTGGGGGTTCCGGGTCTCGCTCTGCAGAGTGGCCCAGTTGACGCGCCAGACGTTCTGACCGGGATACGCGCGCACATGCGCGTCGAAGTTGTCCTGTCGTTGGTACGACTGCCAAAGGTCGGCCCCGATGGCGGAGTTCTTGATGGGCAGGAGCTCGTCCCCGCGGTTGTGGAACGCGTAGTTGACGCCCGAGGCGTTGGCACGCACGACCACGGCCGCGCTCTGGTCGAGCTTGTCGAGCGACGCCAGAAGGTCCGCTCGCTGGACCGGCGTCGCGGCCGCCAGCACGTTGACGATGTCGGTATCGGCGGCCCTGCGCCAGGCCGTGTATTCCGCCGCCCACTGATCGATGGTGGCGAAGATGCTCTTGTCCGCGGCCGCCGCGGGATCGAACTCGCGGAGCCCTTCCACCAGACGTGTACGGGCATCCGTGAGTTCCGGCGTGACCAGCACTGCAGGGGTCAGAGCGGCGAGCTTTCCTGAGAGCTCGGCGGCCGGCGTGCCGGTGATGTTGGAACCGCCGGACTGGCCGGCGAAGTTGAGATACAGCGGAACGCTCTTGTAGATCTGGCGGAGCTTGGGTCCGGTCATGGCCGCGTAGACCTCATAGCCTTCGGCGAACACCCGCCCGGCAGCCGCCGCGGCCTCCTGGGAGGTCAGCGTCTCGTCACGCGACAACCAACGCTCAACGAGCGCATCCGGCACCGTCGCGACCGTGGTCTGCAAACGCTCATAGGCTTCCTGGACCGTCGAACCATCGGCCGTGACCGCTTTGACCGCCCTGTGATAGCCGAGGTCGCCGACCTCGTACGAGAAGCGCAAGTGGTACTCGAGGTGGTCCTGCGCCAGGGAGTGGATGACCGAAGAATCGTTGGGACGGATCTCGTTGAGCCAGCGCTCGACACCCTCGATGACCACCTGTCTCTGCGCGGGAGACAGTGGCGTCAAGGCAGCTCCCGGGGACACGCCGTCATAGACCAGGGCCTTGATGTCCGTCCATTCGTTGACCCGTGACAACGCGGTCAGGAACGGCTCCGGGATACCCTGTTCGCGCAAACGCTCGATGGCGTTGGCCCACTCGGCCGGATGTGTTCGGGCGGTGTACCCCAAGAGCGAGGTCTGGCGATCGGGGTTGTCGGGATCGGCGCTGAACGTGCCCAGCGTCGCCGAGTTGGCGAACGTGTGCGTGATCAGCTCTCCGGCGCCCATCACGTGCGAGCTGGTCGGCTGCAGCAGCTCGTAGGGGTCGAGTTCCGGCTTGCGCTGGCTGACCGCGTGGAAAGCCATCTTGAGGATATCGAAAGCCTTCTTGGATGCCGGCTGAACGAACTCCCCGCGGCCCTGCAAAGCGGCCTG
This sequence comes from Candidatus Omnitrophota bacterium, assembly GCA_022072175.1. Lineage (GTDB taxonomy): Bacteria > Omnitrophota > Gorgyraeia > 2-02-FULL-51-18 > 2-02-FULL-51-18 > JAJVIE01. The sequence goes on from JAJVIE010000003.1 coordinate 1,346,934, forward strand.
CCACGAGGCGGCTTCCTGGTCCGAGAGCAGCTGTTTGTCGACGCGAAGGTCCTCCACCAGCCGCGACAGGTACTCACCGAAGTTCTCCCCGGTGGACAAGAGCGGCCCTGACGCCTCCTCGGCGCTCTGGATCTCCCGGTACCACTTACCGAAGGTCGCGGGCCAATGGCCACCGAACCTGAAGAACGACCTCCATCCGGTGAGACTACGCGCCGTATCGCTCCAGAAACGGTCGTTGAGCAGGACCAGACTGTAGAGCGCCTTGGTGATGTGGTAAACGGACATGATCGTCGGCACGAACATCAGGAGCATCAGCGCCGTGGTGGACAGGAACCCGAGGCTCAGCGGGTTGATGAGGATCAGTTTCCAATACAAGTGGTGCGTCAACAGTCCCATCATGTAGACGTTGGCGGCGGTCATGACCGGCAGGAAGAACCAGCGCCCACGCTCGCTGGCCGCTTTGCCGAAGATCACCGGCAGGATGAGCGGTACCGCTCCCAAGATCATCGCTCCGAGCGCCAGCGAACCGTTGATCGCGACGAAGATGCCTACGCCGGTCAGAGCGGCGGCCGTGACGCCGAAGAGCAGTCTGTTGAGCGGGCTCGTGCCGCGCAGACCCCAAAAATCCATGAGATCGGTCAGCGAGCCGAGGATGCGTCGCACGTACAGCTCGTACAGGCCCAGGCCAGCGCTACCCTTACCCCTCATCCGATCGTCGGCCTTGGCCGCCTTGGGATAGTCCTCACGGAACAGCTCGTCCGTCCGTCCGCGCAGGACACCCGCGACGGACTCGACGCGCGCGGCATCACCCGAGGACCCGGCCGCCGCCAACGCCGACAGGTCCTGTCCGGGCAGAAGCTGTTCGAGCGTGAGCTTCTTGCGATTGGCGACCTGGAACAGGTCGAACAGCTCAAGATCGGTGAACAGCTCGATCAGCTTCTTCTCCGTGGGGAGCCAGGGTTTGCGCTCCGTCACGGCTTTGTAGCGGGTCTTGCCGATCTCGTGGTTCATCGTCGGGACGAAGATGTTACGGATCAGGTCCAGTCTCGCCACGGCGGCCGCGGCACCCCCGGGACCGTTGAGCAGGGGCTTGATCTCGCGCGCGACGAAGAGGACGAACGGCGCGATCGTGACCGCCTGCTTGAGCGCATGACCGCCGCTCAGCGTCGAGGTCAACTGCAGGAGCTTGGTGAGCGCGTACTCCTGCAGGTCCACCGGCTCGACCTCGGGGACGAGCGAGTGCGTGTTGTACACGATGTTGCCCGTACGGAAATACTCATCGATCAGCGAGGGGTCGCGGGCCACGTGCTGATAGATCTGGCCCAGCACGCCTTCGCGTATCTTGTCTGCGGCGTGCTGGGGCACCGCGTCCCCGAACGTCGAGGTCAGCACGCGATCGAACGCCGGATCGACGATCGTATCGGAGATCACGTTCTGGACGAAGGTCTTGAAATTGACCCTCTCTCCGGCCCGGCGCACGACGGCCTCGCGCAGCACATCAGCGACACCGGGCTGACCCTGCTCGATCAGGCCTGCGATACGCCGCAACATATTGGACGACCGGGTATAAGGAAGATCTTGCACGACCTCGAGGTCCCCGCTGGCGATCCTCTGCATCGCTTCGAACTCGGCCAACGCGACCAGTCTCTGCTGGACATGGTCCCACAGCTGAGCGCCCCGCTTGCCCTCAACGACTCCTCCAGCCGAGTAATCCCTGACCGCGCGTTCGAAAGCCGCCCGGGCCTCCCCCTCATCGCCGAGGAGCCCCGAGCCCAACACATCCCGAATGACGGTCGCCTTGTTGTAACCGGTGGCCGCCTGCAGGTCCTGCCAGGCCGTAGCCGGCGTGATCCGCGGAGCCCGGCGGGCCGGGTCAAATGGATCGACGGGTCTGTCGCTGAAATCCCCGCCGAAGCGGTCATAGATCGCATCGGCCTCCTGTGACGAGAATCCGTGCGCCTGCAAATGCCTCTGTGCGTAAGCCCGGCGTTGATCCCCCTGAATGTGCTCGGGGATCACCAGTCGTCCGGCCAACTCGACATGCTGGGCATAGCGATGGCTCGTCGCGAGCGCCAGTCGGGCTCCGGCAGGACGAGCCGAAGTGCGGATACCGCTGATGACGGCCGTGACTTCGCCCCGGGCCGCATCCACGATCAGATCGAATCCCGAACCGATCTCGCGCAGCTCTTCTCTGAGCTGGAACATGCCGATACCGGCTCCGCTTTCACGGAAAGCATCCTCCGGAGCCGTGGACAGGCCTACGATGAACGGCAGTTCGGCATCGGGCAGAGCGGCCAGGTCGACCGGTGTGGCCGGCTCCCATCCGTCTCTCATCCGATCCGGCAGCTTCTTGAGATCGTCACGTACCGCAAGTGCATTGTCCCGGCGCACGAGCGCCCCGCTCTGCGCCAGGACCTGAGCTTTGCTTCTCAGCTCGGCCAACGGCAACTGTCCCTTGTTCGTCACGCGGATGTCGACGGTCCCGCGCTTGGAGCCGTTGACGAGCGCGACCTCGACGTAGTCCCGGCTCGATGGAGAATGATCGATCGCGTTCCGATAACCTCACCGATCGCGAATTTCAGATTGTCGAGACGATGATCGCCGGCGGGATAACGCCGGCCCAACCCTGTCTGATAGGTGTACCGGAAACGGTCCGTGGACCATCCCACTTCGTATTCAAGGATCCGCGTGAGGGTCAATCCCGCCAGCTCGTAGGGCGTAAGCTCCCGGAGACGGTCCAGGATCTGCGTCGGGTTCAGATCGAGCAGGCCGTCCAACCAAGCGTCGAACTGCTGAGCGTTCGTTCCCATATCCGGGTGAAGCGCTCCGTCCGAGAGAATGGCTTCGAAGACACGGCGGATGTCCGCTTCCCTACGATCGCCCTCGATCGCATCCAGCAGCTGTTCCTTGAACTGGCGGCGGGCATGCCGCAAGAGCGCCGTCTGCGCCAACCTCGCCCCCGCCGAAGCGCTGTACACGCTCTCGGCCACGGCCAGGAAGTCGGGGTTACGGTGCTGTTCAAGGAGCAGGGGTCCTGTGCCGGGCACTTCGGGCCTCTGGTCCTTGGCGGGTACGCCCACGACCACGTTGACCGGGGACTTGAAGGCGTTGATGGCCAGGCCCGGCTGTTGGATGGCTCTGGAGCGGGTCAGGCGCGTCACCGAGTCGGTGTAGAAGTTCTCGGGGATATAGTAGACGAGATCGCCCTTGGCGGTCTTCTGGACCTTCTTGGTCAGCGCGAAGTCGGTCTCGCGCTTGTCACGGACCTGGGAGGCGATGAACGAGAAGGTCAGCATCCGGTTGAGGAAGGGGCTGGAGTCGGTGAAGGTCTTGGTGGCCGGGGACTTGAGGGCGTGTCCCTCGATCGTGAAGTCCGTATCCCCTGTGACCGTGGCCGCCGAGCCGCCCTTCTGGCCGGTGAGGTTCAAGAGACCTTCGAAGATCGTCTCATAGGCGCCGTTCTGGGACTTGTTCAGGTGCAACAGGAGCGCCAGACGGTCGATCGGCAGAGCCTCGCTCGTCAGCTGGGGGTTGTCATCGATGTTGGCGTTGGAGACGATCTTGCCCCCTCTCTCCAGGAAGTACTCATAAGGAGAGCGGTCGGTGACGTACTGGGGCTTGCCGTTGACCGTCACGGTGAATCCGGTGCCCGCGGCCTTGAGGTCATGGCTGATGAGGCCATGGCCGAACACATGGCGGACGGGTTCCTCCAGGCCATAGGTCTGGGCATCGGTGTCGGTCATGGGGCTGAACGAGCCGTCGGATCTCCGCAGGTACACCGGGAAGGTGTTGGCCTGCACGAAGAGGATGTTCCTGGGATCGAACCCGAAGAAGCCATTGTCCACCCACTCCTGGACGATCTCAGCACCCGTCAGGGAGTTGATGCTGACGATGAGCTTGCCGTTCTGGCGGACGAACTCCTCGGGTGAGAGCTCAGAGCGCAGTTCCCTTGAGAGCTTCTCGAGCTCCGCGCGGTACTGGATCACCTCATGGGCGCCCAGGCTCAGCGACAGGAGGTACTGCTGGAAAGCGTTGTCCTGGGCGCGAGAGGCCTCCTGCTGCACCTGGTCCTGGAAAGCCTCCAGACGACCCCGGATCGCCTCGTTCTCCGCGTCGTTCTTGCCTCCGAAATCCGCCAGGGGGATCGACCGTAAGTCCAGCGTGGCGAAGTTGGACAGACGGTACAGGGACTTGGCCCCTCCGCCGAGGATGGAGGCCGCGCGGGTGGCTTGACCGCCCCACAATGAGAGCTTCACGAACTCGCCTCTGGCGACGGCTTCCTTGGCTTCGGTACGGGCTTGCTCGCCCTCCGAGGAGGCCAGGAACGCGTTGAGGTCGACCGGCTCACTGCGGCGGACGCTGGTGATGTCCGAGTAGGTGTTGGCCAGGTCCACGGTGGCATCCGGCACGGCAGCGGCATCCGAGGCCAAGCCGAACTCGGTGGTCAGACGGGCCGAGAGCCCGTCGAAGTAGGTCTGAGTGATCCCCAGGATGTTGTCGTACGAGGCGGAGCGCTCCTGGATGGCCAGGCGGGCTCCGTCGGTGTCCGTATCTGCGGACGGAGGAGCGGCATCGGTCGTCTCACCCAAGCCCTCGATGAACACCTGGTCCAGCGCGCTCAAGTCCGCTGCGGAGGGATTGCCCGAGTGATGCCCGCGATCCCGGCGCCCGAGATAGCGCATCGCCACGGGCACCGACAGCAGGGCCGCGCCGCCCAGGAGCGCCAGCACGTACCAATGGGCCATCAGGTCCCTGAGGGGATCGTAGTAGACAGCGAGTTCCGCGCGGCCGCTCTCGTCAGGCTGTTGCAGATCGACAGCCCGGCCTTCACGCTCCACACGATCGGCGATCACCTCGTGCGTCTCCACCCCGGCCCAACCGCCGACCCCGCGCGCGATGACACCGGGCAATGAGTTGTAGACCTTTTCGGTGATCGGATTGCGATAGGGATCGACGTGCACCAGACGGTTGGCGTCATCGCCCTCGATGATCGCCACCAGTTCGCCGTTACGCACCAGGAAATTGGACGGGCCGTAGAACGGTGTGGTGGTGTCGAATTTTTCGGACGTGAGCACGAACACCTCCCCGGTCGTCGGATGCACCCACGCGCGGGTCACAAAATAGCTGTGGCGATACTCTTGGCCCTGCACACCGTAGGTCCTGCCGTCGAAAGGACTTTCATAGGTCCGGCTGGCGTAAGGACCGGCGACGGGATCGGACGTCTTGCCGATGCGGTGGATGTACAGCGGAAAACCGTCCTTGGAGTAGAGCTTCCACTCTTCATCGACGTAATGTTCCCATAGAAGGCCGGTGGTCACGTTGTAGCCGACCAACACATGCGGGTCGGACATCTCCTGTCCGTTGCGCAGTTCACTGACCATGCGGTAGATATACTCGTTACGGTCCTTGTCCCAGGTCACGAACGTGGTTTCACGCAGGATCTCCTGGTGCGCGCCGCCCACGGCGACGACCTCACCGGCGGCCACGCCGTACGGCACGCGGGGATCCTGCGACCACTTGATGAAACGCACGCTGCCGCGGCTGACACGCGCGAAATCCCTCGCGCTCGGGTCGTTGGGCAGTAGATAGCGGATATCCATGGGGACCTTGCGGGTCTCGTCACCATCGACCAATAGAGAGCGCGTGACCTTGGAGAAGGGCTCCGTCGGCAGAACGACGCCGCGCTGCTTGAGTTGTCCGAGCACAGCGGTGAGCTGATGGTCCCTCAACAGGTCCTCGCTGGTCACCGTGGGCGTGCCGGCCTCCTGCAGATAGACGAGCCCCATCGGCGAGAACTCATAGCCCTTGCGTCCGGACGACTGGTCCCATTCGACGTTGACCACGGCGTTGGCCTGCACATCGCTCGAACGGAAGATCACGACGCGGGCCAGGGGGTCTTCCTTGATCCTGTAGAAATAGCTCTTGGAACCGTTGCTCATCTCGACCTCCGTCTTGACGAGCGTGACCGTGCGCTCGGCTCCGACGGACGTGGCGATCGCGCGGATGCTCTGCTCGAGCTTGGCTCGTGCCATGGGCTTGGATGAATCCGGGATGTCCGTAGCGTCAAGTACCAACCGTGTCAGTTGAGCGGGTATCTTGGCCGGATCAAGCTCCACGGTGTAAGCCGTCACATAGGCGGTCTGCACGATCTTTTGATCGGTCTTGTAGGTCGCGCCGTCGAGTCCGGCGGTATAGGCGGTCCGGATCAGCTGACGCGCCGCTCCGGGCTCGATCTCCTCCACGGTCTTCTCGACGATCTCCACTTGATAAATGCCTTCGGGCATCAGCGTCACGGTGGCGCGCTCCTTGCCGTTGACGTCCACACCGCGCCCGATCAGGAAGCGACCCTTGGCATCGATCTCGTCGGTCAACTGCCAAGTCTGTCCGTTGAAACTCACCGTCCGGTCGGTCTTGACGGTATAACCCTTGACCCCGAGTCCTTCCAATAACTTGTAATCGGAGTCCGCGAAGTGAATGGTCCGGAGCGGCTCCCGTCCGGTGTAGCCCATCTTGGCGGCGGCGCCGGCCGGCAGGTCCTGAGCCGCGGTGCGTCCGTTGTCGATGACCCACAATCCCGCGACGGCCTGACCCCCGACGGTGTCGGGTCTCCGGTAGAACGTGGCGACCTCCTTGCCCTGCGCGTCGATCGCGAAAGCCCTGCGGAAAGATCCGTCGAGGTTCGTCTGCACTTTGACATCCTGGGGCTGCCCGGCCACCGTCAGACCGCCGGCGATCGTCCGTGTGGTCGCGAGTTTGTCCTGGGGGGCCAAGAACCGTCCGACCGCATAGATATCTCCGGTGGGCACGTGCTCCAGCTCCGTGGCCTTGCCGGTGCCGTCGAGCGCATAGCGGACCCCCTCGTTGCCGAAGCCGTCGATCGCGAAGATACGCAGCACCTTGCCCTGATCGTCCTTGCGGGTGCGCAGAGAATACGTCTGACCTCCGACCGTGATGTCGGGCCCCCGCTCGATCGTCCCCGAGGACCGGGCATCGAGCGCGTACGTTGCCTGATCGGTCACGGCATACACCGCTCCCCCCGCCTCGGCCTCGAGCCACGTCCCTTCCGGAGACCTGAAATAATTGAGACCCAAGCGACCAAGGCGGTCGAACCCGAACACACCCACGACCTTACCGCCCGCGTCCAGTCTCTCCTTGAGCGTATAGGTCGTGCCCGCCAGGGTGACGGTGCGTCCCGTAGGCCGGATGGATCCTGCGGCCTCGCCAAGCGCATAGGTCGTCGCATCGGCCTGTCGCACGGCGCCGGTGGCGACGATCTCCGCTTCCCACACGCCGGCGCTCTTCTGATAGTAGCGGACCACCGTAGTCCCGCGGACGTCGACCGCGATGACCTGCTCGACTTTGGCCGGATCCGCGACAGGATGCCTCACCAACAGCGGATAGTCGGTCCCGTCGACCGTGACATCGCCTTTGCGTTCGGTGGTGGCGATCAGATCGCCCACGGTATACCCGGAAGCGCCTTTCAAGCTGTAGATGTCCCCGGTGGGCACATCGAGCACCTCCATCTTGCCGGCGGCATTGGCCTGGAACAGGAGCCGCTCGCCCAGGTCGGGATCGACAGCGAAAACCTTCTCGACCAGACCGCCGACACCGGTGCGCACGAACACATCGTACGTAGCGCCCTTGAAGGTCGCTTTGAGCGGTTGGCGCTGGAGAACGGCGATGGGGCCGGTGAGATCACCGCTCCTGGCGGTATCGTACCGATAGATCAACGCTCGACCCGGATGCGCGGCATCCACGATCTCGACCTCACCGGCGGAGTCTCCCGTAGGACCTTTTTCGATCCGAGGCTGCTGGCCGGCGACGATGACCAGGCGCGCGTCACCGTAGATCGCGAACGCCCTGGAGTTGTCGGCCTTGCGGCGGTATTCGACCTGAGAGACGTAGAGAGCCGCCCCATCACGCAGAACGTGCTCTCCCTTACCGTCCAATAGGTACGTGCGCACCTCAAAACCGTCGTACAGTCCATCGGCGGTCGTGCCCAGCGAGATCGTCTGGCGACGGGCGACACCGATCAGGGTCGTCGCGGGGTCGTGAGGGTTCATCGCAGGATAGGTGAAGGGTCCGGTAAGGGTCGACGTCATGCCACCCGTCACGTGACCTTGGGCGGTCCTGTAGTTGACCGTTATGAAGTCCGCGGAGATCTGATCGGTGACCTTGAGCGGTGTCGCCGCGAAGTCGATCGACTCGACGGCCTTGCCGTTGATGCGGACGTTGCCGGTGAGGATGAAATCAACCTTGCCGCGCGCATCGAGCACCTCGACCGACTCGAAGCGGCCGTCCGTGCCGATCACGACGTTCCAGGCGCGGCCGGGCTGACCCTTGGTCGCTCCGGCGGGCTCACGGTGCTTGCCGGCTCGGTCGGCCGCGAGCATCGGCACTCGGATCTTGTTGTCGATGCTCAGCTCCGCGGGCAGAGCCGTCAACGGCACACCCGGCACGACCTCGACCGTACGTGCCGTATCCTTGGCCCGTCCGCCCAAGGCGGTCTGTGGAGCCAGAGGCGGCACGTCGACCAGCGGCTCTAGTTCCGGTCCGGCCGCTCCCCAAGGCCTCAGAAGCGCGTCGAATTGCTGGCTCACCCACAGGGTCTGATCACCGTAACCGAGCAAAGCTTCCACGGCCTTGGTCTGAGCGTATCCGGTACTCGGATGCGCGGCCCGAAGACCACGGTTCCGGTCAACCGTCACACCCTTGTCGGAAGCGCGGTCCAGCAGACGCAGGTTGACCTCGTTGGGCTCCTTCTGGAGTTGGGCGTACAGACCAAGGACGATGCCGGGCAGTTCGTTCTCCGCGAAATTCGTATAAGCGCGGTCCCCCAGGAAGAAGTAGGGGGCCTCGGCGAAGAGCCAGGACCCTCTCTCGACAGGCCCTTTGGCCCCGTCACCGATCACGCCGCCGACCACGTCGAAGCGGAGCTTCATCTCGGACAGCCACGGCACCGTGAAACCCAGCTCCTGGATCCGGGCATCCTCAATGGACGTGAACGATACGATCTCGAGGTTGCTGACCGAAAAGCCGCTTTGACGGATCTGACCGGTGCGACGGTCGACCCACTTCATCTGATAGCCACCCCCCGGCGTGAGCACATAGAGCGAACCGGTACGGATGTCGGTCGCGTCGAGGCCGCCCCTGAAGATGACCGAACGCACGTTGCCGTTGGCGTCGAGATCGACGGTGCCGATGACCCCCATATCCTTCCATCTGCGCTGATCCCTGTTGACGGCATCGAAGCGCTCCTTGGTCACCGGCTCGACGGTCGCGAACGGCGGTCGGACCTTGGGATACAGTACCCGACCCAACCCGGGCTGAGCGCGCCCGCCGAACTTGGAGATCTCATCGACCAGCGGCAGCATCGAGTGGATGCCCTTACCGTCCTCGAAGAGGATCTCGCGGCCCTGTGTATACCTGAAGAAGAACGTCCCCGTCGCCGCGTCGTAGAAATAATAGCGGCTACTCTGCACATCGAAGCGGTCCCGCAGACCCTTGGGCAGTTGGCCTTCGGCGTACTGCCCAACGAAGTCGAAGTCGAACTCTCCCTTGGCGGTGTTCCAGAAGATCTTCACCTGACCGGCGAACGCTCGCGGCGCGCCGGGAGGCGTCACCCTGAACATCCCATAGGTTTCCCCCTGCAATCCGGGGATCGGCAGGTCCCACTGGTCCCGGTGACGGAGCGCGCCGATCTCGCTCGGAGAGGTCATGAGCGCCGCCATCGCGCGCTCGAGGGACAGGCGGGCCTTCTCGCGATAATCACGGACGATCTTGGCCCTTTGTTCGAGCGTCTTGACCAGGCTCTTGGCCGCCGGGATGCGGTTCTCTTCCAGGTCCCTCAGCTCGTCCTGGCGACCTGCGGGCTGCTTGCGGATCTCCGCGGCGAGCTGTTCGAGAAGAACGGTCTTGCGCTGGTAGTAGTCGATGGGGCGCTGCAGCGTATTGTCCGACAGATCATAAGAGAACGGGTTGCCGACGAGCTCGAAGATCCGTTCGTTGATCTCGGCGACGCGCTTCTTGTCCGCCGCGGCGGCGGGTCCCGACGGGGATTTGGCGAGCTGGGCGTTGAGAAGGGTCCGTTCGTTATTGAGCGCCTTGAGCTCGTTCTGGATGTCCTGTGCCCGTTTGGCATCCTGCAGGACCGCCTCCCCCTCCGCGGTCGGTGTTGCGAGCATGATGCGGATACGCAGTTCGGGGACCTTGGCCTCGAAAGCGGGTCCCAGGTCCGGCAGCAGGAATCCGAGGTTCATCGTCCTCTTGGGGCCGGGCTCGGCGGGCGCGACGATCGCCGCGGGCTGTTCGACGCGAGCGGGCACTTGGGGGGCCGTCGACTGCGCGATCCATGCCAGGACGAGCGGCACTCCCACGAGCAGGACGACCGGAAGGACGATGATCACCCCGAGTGCCAACAGGGTGTTACGCACCCAGCGGCGGGCATGCTGTGTCCTCAGCTGCTGGATGGCCGGGCGGGCCAGCTCCTCGGCGGTCGGCTGCGTCGACTCGACGGCCGCTTCCTCTGCGGGGGTCTCAGCGGCGCTCACGGTCAGCGGGCGCGGCTGTGTCCTCCGGATCGCCTCGATGAACTGCACGACCCTCCGCGCGGCTACCGTGTCGCCAAGATCGGCGGGCAGCTCCTGGCCTGTCGCCTCACGAAAAGCGGCTCTGAAGACCGCCTGATCCTTGATCCGATCGAAGATCTCCCGGATCTCATCGGTCACCGGAGCGGGCGCGGCGTACGCGGCGCCGTATTTGGAGAGATTGACGGCGAAATAATCGATATCCGTCTCTACCTGTCGGATCAGATCATCCGCGTTCCCCTCGATGAGCTCGGTCAGCGCGTCCCGGCGACGCTCCAGGGCCGAGATCGCATCGGCATCCGGCTCGTCCTGGGCACGAAGCTCCGCCAGACGCTCCGCGATCTCGATGCGTTGCATCCTGAGATCGCGTACCGCGTCCTGCGACACGGTCTGATCGATACGCTCGAACCCGTACCCGTACCTCTCGATCAGCTGTCTGTGGATCTCGGCGACCTCATCGCCGATCTGCTGCGCCAGACCTTGAGCGGCGTTCGGGGCGGTGACCGTAGCGGCGACGCGCACCAGGTCCACTTGAAGCTGGCGGAGCCGCTCGCGCGCCGCCTGGATCACCTGCAGGGGGTTGGGACCTTCGATCGCGGGCGCTGTGCGCTCCTCACCGGCAGTGATCGGCGTCGTTGGCTCGGGAGCGGTCTCGGTCACCGGCTCGGCAACGGGCCTCGTTGTCGGCCGGCGGAGCTCGTTGAGGATACGCTCCGCATCCTGCAGCAGCCTCTGCTCTTCCTGGGTCAATTGCCGTCCCGCCTCCCGGCGACGGCGCAGGTAATAGGCCGCTGTCAACAGGATGCCTGTGGCGGCCAGCGCCATCAGCACCGCGCGTGTCCGATCGGACATCACGTAACCCTCCGCGGGAGCCGCGGGCCCGGGGTCCGCCGCTTGTTCGGCTCCCGGAGCCGCAGGCGGCGTCTGTCCCAATGTAAACTCCAGCGAAAGCAGATAATCGCGGAACTGGTTGTATACGGCCAGGAACTGCCGCGCGGTCTCGATGGCCTGATCGGCGGCCTGCTCTTCCTCGCGGACCTGGGCATCCTGCCGGGCTTGCCGCTCCGCGGCGCTCTGCGCGGCCTCAGCGGGACTGGGCTGTTGGTATTGGGCCTCGGGCACCTGCCACTCGTAATCGATCAGGATGTGCTCGAACCGGATCCGGCCGGGCTCCGTACGCGGCAACGAAGCTCCGGGACCACCGACCCCTCCGCCGGGCCCGCCAGTGCCAACGCCTCCCCCACCCACACCCGAACCGCCCCCAAAACCAGGGAACGATGGCGCGCCGCCCAAGAACAGTCCCGCTCCCGCTCGCTCACGAACGAGGCGTTTGAAGAACTCGAGCACTTCCTTCGGATCCCGTAGCGTGCCGTCTTCCTTGAAGAGCGCGTTGGCGATCTTCGGGATCTCCGGCTTCTGGATACCATCAAGCAACCTGAACCCGAACAGCTCACTGAACAGATCATCGATCGCGCGGGCCAATTCGGGATCGGTCTTCTCAAGGGCCATGAGATCATTGCGAAGGTCGATCGCAAAGACATAGAACTTGAGCGTTACGGCATGATTCCTTTCGACCTGGATCTCCCCCTGAGCCGTGTCCGTTATCGCGGCGAAAAGAACACCCTCTTCGCCCAAGGCCTTGAGGTTGGCCGGTGTATACAGGCCGGAGGCGGTGTCGATGCCCAAGATGCTCAAGATCTCATCGACCTTGGCGCGATCGGATGCGCTCAACGACTCGTACGCGGTGTTGAAATGCACGGCCGCCTCATAGAAGCGAACCGCTTGTCCGATGTCCCGCAGAGCCGCGTTCTCGCCATAAAGAATGCCGAGTTGTTCGGAAGCTAACGTTGTGAGTTCTGAGGCGCTGATGCCATTGGACAGATCGATCCCATAGGCCTCGCGGAAAAGACGGAAAAGACCGTCGCGCTCGGGAGAATCCAGGATGCCCTGACGCAGCTCCGCCACGGCCTGGAAGAACGCCACCGTCTCAGCGGCGTTCCTCTGGGTGCCATCCGCTTTATAAAGGATGCCGTTGGGACCGCCGAGGGCTTCGATGACCGCGGGGGTCAGCTGTTGGGCGAAGTTGATGCCGAAGGCTTCGTTGACGACCGCAAGAGCTCCCTCGTTGCCGGCTTTGGTGATCTCGGCGCGGAAGTCGGAGACGGCCTGGAAGAACGCCACCGTCTCAGCGGCGTTCCTCTGGGTGCCATCCGCTTTATAAAGGATGCCGTTGGGACCGCCGAGGGCTTCGATGACCGCGGGGGTCAGCTGTTGGGCGAAGTTGATGCCGAAGGCTTCGTTGACGACCGCAAGAGCTCCCTCGTTGCCGGCTTTGGTGATCTCGGCGCGGAAGTCGGAGACGGCCTGGAAGAA
>JAJVIE010000003.1:1359902-1522600 GCA_022072175.1 Candidatus Omnitrophota bacterium
CTTCGATGACCGCGGGGGTCAGCTGTTGGGCGAAGTTGATGCCGAAGGCTTCGTTGACGACCGCAAGAGCTCCCTCGTTGCCGGCTTTGGTGATCTCGGCGCGGAAGTCGGAGACGGCCTGGAAGAAATCCGCCACCGTCGACGCCTGACGCACGCTGCCGTCCGCGTTGAAGAACAGCCCTTGTAGATTGAGTGCCGCCACACCCTGCGCTGTGAGCGGCTGTGACAGATCTACACCGAAGGCCTCATTGACGAACCCACTGAGCCCGCGCTGGACCATCTCATCACGCAGCGCCCTCACCTGCCTCCAGTACGCGCCTGACCCGGCGTTCTCGGACACCATCTGCCGCACATACGGAGCCCTGAGCGTGCCCAGGACATCTGTTTCCGCGGCCCCGCGAAACCCCTGCAATTGTCCGGCGTCGTTGGTCAGACCGAAGACCTGACGTGTGAAGTCGTAGACCTCGGCGTCCTGAACGAAGGCCAGTTGGGCCTGCACCCCGCCGAGCACCGCGTCGATCGCCTCGGCCTCGGTCGCGTATCGGATGAGCGGATAGCTCTCCCGCTCCCCTGTCGTGAAATCCTTCGTACGTGTGCCCGTCTCCCGGAATCCTTCGATGAAGATCTGGGATTCGAGGTCCCCGAGGATCTGTCCCAGCAACTGAGTATCGGTCCTCTCGATCCCGTACAATTCAAGGATGGCCGCCGACCGCGGGTCCTCGAGGATCAGTCTTTGTCTGTGAATGCTCGCGATGGTCTGGTCGAGCGAAGTGTGTGCGGGATCGATCGCATAGGTGCCCACCACACCGGTATCGATGTTGATGCGGAAGCCTTCGGTCTGATAGTTGTACTCGGAGATGATGTGGTTCTGAGCCGCTTGGATGACGATATTGCGGACTGTCCCCGCGGGGGTCAGCTGGCCATTGGCGCCGAACGTCGGGAAGCGATAGTCGAAGAACCCGCGTAGAGCGCCCTCATTGAGGTTCTGGATGTACTCCAGGTCCCGGGCCGCGGTCGGGTGCTCCAGGATCGCCAACTGAGCCGAGAAGACCTGGCGCAGATAGAAGTCGGCTTTGTCGGCCGGACTGAGTCCGTCGAGCTTGGGATCCTGCAGGACCTGCACGGCCAGAGACCCGGTAAAATCCCTGATGCGGCCTTCCTCGAGCAGGGTGCGCCGCGGGTCCCCTTCGGGCGGGATGTTCCACAGCCGCAGGAACTCAGGACTGTCGAGCAGGCTCGTCATGATGGTCTGGACGTCGGCATCGAAGTCCGTCGGGCCCGCCTGCGGCTGGACCTGGGGCGATAAGGGTGACAGGAACGCCTCCTGATCGTAGTCGTTGGCACTGACGGTCCGGAGGACGAAATTGCGATAGGCGGGATTGTCGAAGCTCTGCTCGCCCTCGATCCCGTACGTCCCGGCCAGCTGGGCGCGGACGGGACTGTCCGCGGGACCCAGCGCGGCGTGCAGACTCCCCGCCTTGGCCGCTGACGCGCGGAACTGCTCGGCGTTGAACCCCCTGTCGGCCAGGATCGTCAGATAGACCTGATCGGTCGCCCCGTTGACGGGTATTCCGTAATCATCGACATAGTTGAAAGGCGCCGACGGCGCGTCGGGGGTGTTCACGAAGTCCGTCCCGTCGAGCACCGGATAGATCTCCCGCAGTGCCGCCTGCAGACCTGGATCGGTCTTGATGATCGCGTGTTGCGAGGCCTGGTGGACGAGAGTGTCGACGAAGTCGGAGTCGCTGGTGTACACCGCGCCCTGCCCCGGCTCCCACCCGAGATAGGCCTCAGCGGCCGTCCGATCACGGCTCTGATCACCGCTCGCGGTCTCCGCATGGTTCACGAACGCAGGGTTGTTCATGTCGGCCGGCGCTGTCATCACATAGACATCGGCGTACTGGGTCCGAACATCGACCGGATCGACCATGGCGTCGAAGAGGCCCTTGCCATCCAAAGCAATACGCTCTTGCAGTTGCTCCGCTCTCCAGACCCGCTGCGGCTTGTCCCGCTTGACCGGTTTCTTATCCAATCCGAAGAGCCACCTCCAGAAACTGAACGCCTTGGGTGCGGGCCTCCTGGACCTTTCGACCAGGTCCTTGACGACATCATCGGCTCCGAGATAACCGTCGGCACTGACGATATTGAACAGGAAGCGGGGCGCGTCCCTGTCGGCGAAGGAGATCGCGCGGACGTTGTAGTCCTTCTTGAACTGCTCGGCGGCCTCGGGGTCCGCATCCAGGGCCGCCTTCAGAGCGACGGCGCGCTCCAGGGTCTTGATATGCTCGGCCGGCGAGACGTAGTCCCGCCGCTCGACCGTCCGGAGCATCGCCCGGCCCATCTCGAGACTTCCGGTCCCGGGTTCGCCGCTGACCTTATTGATCTCCCGGAACGCTTCCAGAGCCGTCTCCGAGGTTTCCAGGGCGTCGCGCAATCCGAGCATCAGCACGAAAAGCCTCTTGGCCTCCGTCTCTTGGCGCGAAGGCTTCCGAGCGGGCGGGCGGCGCGGCCCGGCCGTTGAACCGACCACGACCGTACTGATCGCCGGTAGTGTCGAGAGGTAATCGACGCCGATAGAGCCGCCGGTCCAGACGTCCTCCTCCTCGGAAAGAACCGGCTTGCCGGACAACACGACCTCTCGAGCGTTCATCTCGTATTCAAAGGGCCCTTCGAGGTCCACGATCACGTCCAGACCGTTATAAGCTCTGTCCACGGCGATCCGATCGTTGAGCACCGCTTCGATGGCCTTGGAGCGCGCGTCATCGGCCAGGCGGGCCCCGGAGAGCGCCGGTTCGGCGACAAGAGGCGTGCGCTGACCGATCTGTCCGGCGGCCCGGCGGACCTCGAGGACCTGCTCTGCGGTGAGCTCGGCCGCCTTGGCTCGCGCCAGCCTGCGCGCCCGATCCAGGACGCCCTCGACCGCGGTCTCCGCGTCGGTCGCGCCGGACGCGCTTTGTACTTGTCGTGTTTCGGTCAGAGCCCGCGTCAGTATCTGTTCGAAAGAGGTCGCGTCCAGGCCCGCGCCACTTTCGATCGGGGTCATCGGAGTCGCGGACACGGCCGTCTCGGCGCCGGCGGAGCTCCTGATGACGGGATCCCCGGAGATCCTCCGCTCCTGACCGCTCCCTGTTACGCTGAACACATACGTCCGGCCTTCGAGGGTCACTTCGATGGCGTCCTGGTCCTTGGGTTGGATTCGGGCCGATGCGACCAGACGCTCCAGATCGACGGGATCGATCAGCTCGGCACGCTGAGCGTCGTCCCCGAGAGCCTGATGCGCCCGCGTGTAGCGGCGGACATATTCAGCGCGATCCTGGGAGGCGGTCACGCCATCCACGTCGGACAAACGCGTCGACGCCAAGAGGGCCGCCACATGCGCCAACTGCGCGTCTCGGTCGGGATAACCTCCACGTAGATCGAAAAGGTGCGGCGGGGCCAGATAAAAGTCCGACCCCTTGAACTGCTCTTCGAACGACTTGGGTTTCTTGGTGAGGATCGCGATATAGGGCCTGTCCGCGCCCTGGCTCTCGAACTTGGGCATGACCACCAGGTACGATAGCTTCTCCTGGCCCATGAGCTCGGCGATACCTTCCGTATGAAAACCTCCGGTCACCAGCGCGGCCACGCGCGTCCCCTCCGCCCTCATCGTCCTCAGCGTATTCTCGAGCAGTTCGTGGTTGCGGCGTTCGGCGGTCTCGTAGAACGACAACGCGTCCGGTACCGCCTCTTCGAGCACGGTCCGGTCGACCCTCGCCGTCACATCGATACCGATCGGACCCCCGAGCTCCTGGAGCGAAGACAGGACCTGTCCGACGGTACACTCCCCCGCTCGGGCCTTGAGGTGAGCGTACTGTTTGGAATCCAGCGTGGTGTCGAGAAGCGCCACGATCACTTCCAGATCGCTCAGGGCGGTCCGGAGTCGAGTGCGGGCATCATTGTCCAGGTACCGAGAAGCGATCCGCTCTTCGAATGCGGTCATTTCATCGAACAGCGTCACCAGATCGATGCCCTCGAACAACAGCAGGTATTCCGAATAGCGGATCAAGTGCGGGTACCTGGAGGCGTCAACGCCCATGCGCTCAGCTGTCTCGCCGAGCACGTAGTGGAACCGTCCGGGAGTGATCTTGTTCTGCTTGAACTGCAGGCCGGCGATGATGAGCGTCTCGAGGTCCTTCTTGTCCAGGCGGCGGGACAGTTCGTCGACGAGCGCCGCGCGTTCGGCCTCGGCGGCAGGGAAGTCGATCTCGGACTCCAAACGGACCACGTCGGCCAAGCGCGAGAGGTTGGGGTGTTCGCGCACATCGATCCCGTGCTTCGCCGCCGCTTCTCCATAGGCCCGCCAATAATCGGCGAATTTCAGGGATCCGCTCTTGTGTTCGATCCTCTGGGACAGAAGAACATTGAGCTCCAGAGGATAGATCCTCTCGCGGATCTCACGGGAGACGCGCACGAGCTCGGCCAACTGCGCTCGTACGCTGAGCTTGCGGTCGATGATGCGCTTGAAAGCCTCGACGTTGCGGTCGTACGTGGACCTCTCCTCAACGCCGATGACACTGACAGGCTGTTCATCGACGATCGCGTACAGCTCGGCCGCCGAGATGCGGCCTTCGGCCAAGAGGTAGGCACCCGTTCTCCTGCGGGTCTCTCCGGACGGATGCGAAGAAAGCAGCGAGGCGTCGATGCGCCCAAATCCACCCTCGACGGCGACCATCTCGAGCTTGTAATTGCGAACGAGACTTTCAAGGATGCGGGCGATCGATCGCTGGGCATCGATCTTCTGGTGAGCGTCCTGGATGTTGATGATCGTCTCATCACCGTGCTGGACGTGCCGGCGGATCATGCCGCTCTCTGACGGAACGGCCAGCGGGAGCTCGGGCGATCCCTGTGCGGACGCGGTGTGTCGCGTGATGTTTTGCCAGACCGGCGAGCCGCCCTGAGCCCAGAGGACGTCCTGACCGAGCATGCAGCAGACCAGGATCGCTGACAGCGCTTTCAGGCGGCGGCCATATCGCGAACGTTCGATCTTGTCGTGTGGCTCCAAGCTCACCTCGAGGCTTTATAGCCTCTTAGAAAGAAACATATTATAAGTTTTAAAGAATAGGCTTAAAAAAGAAAGCCTATTCGGCTTTATCGACACTCGTTCCTATCATTTAAGGATGAACGATCCGCACATTGAAATAATACACGATTTCATGACGTTTCATCAAAGTCGAAAATAAGATTTTTTGTCTACTAATTCAATCGATTATCGATAGTGAAAAGCGAACAAAATCTCTAATTCTTCTTTCCCCAGTAGCGTAAGGATCTCCTCCGGCAACGCACCAAAGTCCCCGGCCCTCTGAACGGCCTCCGTACAGAACTGCGCGAACAGCTCGCTCCCCTGACTCTCCACGATCCGGACGATCCGGACGCGCCCCTGCCGGTCCAAGGTCATCGCGATGACCGCATCGGCCCCGCGGAAGTCCTGGGGATACTTGAAAGCGATGTACGGGAACCACGCGGCCCAGATCTTCTCTTTGAGCCGCTTCATGTACTCACCCATACCTGACCCGGTCGCTTCGAAGGACGTCGCACCATAGAGCGTCGCGCCGGACGAAGGCCTTCGTGACATACCCGACTGGATGATCTTGTCGGTGCCCGGGGTTCCGGCCTGCGGGGATTGAGGTGCCTGTTGGGGTGAGGGTGGCGCGGCCGAGGATTCGCGGAGCTCCACCGCCGGCTGCCCTGCCGTCGTTGGCTCCGCGGGGACGAGGCCGTGCGCATCGGGTGGTGTGACCTTACGTTCTTCCGGTTCGGTCGACGGTGAACGCTCTACGGGCTCCGCCTGCGGAGAATGGACGGAGGGGCTCACGGGCGGCGCGGGAACGGATCCATCCCCCAACGACTGTGTCAGCTGGTCCGCGGGACCCTCAGGCAAGGCTGGCCGGGCTTCGGGACGCACTCCGGTTCGAGCGGACTGATCTTGGTTGAGAGCATCGCGATCCGAAACCTTGCGTGTCCGCCGTGGAGAGCGGGGCTGGGTCTTGGGGGGTGCCTCGACGAACTCGAATTTCAGACTGTCCTCCGCCTCCCGCCGAGCGATCGACAGACGCTCGACATCGGCCGCCTCTCTTCGGATGACACCGTCCACCGCCAGGAGAGCGGCGCCGTTGAGGGCCAGGGATACGGTCAGCGGTACAAGATAGGCCGCGCCGCTGAGACCGTCGCCCTTCATACGGCACCTTCCGGAAGCGGCGGGGTTTTGTTCGGACGCGGAGCGCGCTCCCGGCCGGGGATCTCGACGACGATATCACCCCCGAGCACCAGCGCCTGACAAGCCAGCCGGTACGGCGGTCTCAGATCGAACGCGTCCAGCACCTGCGCCTCGACCGCCTCCATGACGGACAGCTGAGCCTGACCCTCACGGACGATGACACGGCACGTACTGCAGGATGCGTTGCCTCCGCAGGTATGGTAGAGACCGATGCCGGCGTCGAGCGCCGCATCGAGCACGGAGATCCCGGGCTCGACTCGGACCACCTGACCCGCTGGCAGGTAACGGACCGTCGGCATCGGCCTACTTCTTAGCGGCCACCTGCTTGCCCGAGAGGGCCGCCATCACCTCGGCGGTGTGGCCCTCGGGCTTGACCTTCTCGAAGACCGTCTCGATGCGGCCGTCCTGGCCGACGATGAACGTCGTGCGCGCCACGCCCATGTACTCCCGGCCGTACATCGACTTCTTGACCCACACGCCGTAGGCCTTGCAGGTCTCCTTGTCCTCATCGGACAGCAGTGTGAACGGCAGGTCGTACTTGCCCGCGAACTTCGCGTGCGACGCGCGGCCGTCCGGGCTGATACCGACGACCGTCGCGCCGGTCTTGCGCAGGGCCGCCCAGCCGTCGCGAAAACCGCACGCCTGCACGGTGCAACCCGGCGTGTCGTCCTTCGGATAGAAATACACCACCACCCGCCCCTTCTTCAGCAGGTCCTTGAGCGCGAGCGTCTGTCCCTGCGCGTCGGGTAGCTTGAAATCCGGTGCCTTGTCGCCGGCTTTGGGCTGGCTCATCGTCTCTCCTGGGTTGGACCCGTTGCGTGACCGTCCTCGAGCGGCCACGCAGTGATCTCGAGCTTGTTGCCGTCGGGATCGAGGAAATACACCGACCACGAACGTTCCCGTTTTTTCTGAAAAGTGATCGTGACACCCAGCCGCGTCAGCTCATCCACGGCCGCGTCGAACTCCGATGTCGGCACGCGGAAAGAGACGTGATTGCCGCCGATACCGGCGTCCTCGAGCAGATGTTCGTTGCCGTCGGGCTGGCCCTGGATCAGACCGATCAGAGACTCGCCGCAGTCGAGGAAGTACTCGACGCCCGGCTTCTGGTATTCGCGCTCGGAGATCCTGAGCCCGAGCACCGAGGTGTAGAACGCCAAGGACCTCTCGAGGTCCCGGACGCTGATGGCCGCATGATCGATTCCTCTGGAGCGGATCACAGAAGCCCCTCGATGCGCTCGACCTTGCGCGCCCTGAAGACCCGGTATTCCCGATATCCCGCCGCCAGCGCCAGCTCCGCGGCCTTGTCGTAGTCGCGGCCGACATCCCCGGGATCGTGCGCGTCGGAGGAGAACGTGATGGGCACTCCGGCGCGCTGATAGATCTTGAGAACGGACAGTGAGGGATAGATCTCGTTGGCGGGCTTGCGCAGACCGGACGTGTTGATCTCCACGGTGACCCCCGAGTCCTTGAACACCCGCGCCGTGTGCTCGATCTCCGCTCCGAGGTCCTCCGTGGCGCGGTGACCGAACTTCTTCACCAGGTCCACATGCCCCATGATATCGAAGAGCCCGGACGATGCCGATCTCCGCAGCAGGTCATAATAGTCGCGGTAGACGCGGTTGATGTCCTTGTCTTTCCAGCGCACGCGCTCGTCCGGATCGTCAAAAGCCCAGTTGTCGATGAAGTGGATCGAGCCGATCACATGGTCATAGGGATAGGCTTCGAGGATGGCCCGCGTGCGGTCCTCGTACCCGGGCAGGTAATCGGCCTCGAGTCCGACCTTGATCGTATAGCCCGGATAGCGCCCTCGCACCTCGTCCATCATGCGGTGATAGAGCGGAAGTTGTTCCATGCTCATCGTGTAGCGCGGGTCCGGGTGGGACACCAGCGGAGCATGGTCCGAAAAACCGATCTCCGACAGACCGACGCGCAAGGCCTGCTCGACGTACGCCGACGGCTCTCCCGTGGCATGGCCGCACAGCGGCGTGTGCATATGATAATCGACCTTGGGCAGTTTCATCTTTCACCTGTGCGACGGCGATAACGTGACGGCAGATGCGGTCCGAGCTCCGAGCTCTGGGCCCGCCCGAGAGCGGAGGCGGCCGCCAAGCGACCGACGGGAAATGCCGTCGTGACGCCGTGACCTCCCAGACCCGCCGCCCAATGAAAACCTTCCAGCACCGGATCGGGGCCGATCAAGAAACGTCCGTCGGGCGTCATCGTCCTCAATCCGGCGCGCTCCTTGAGGATCCGCAATCCCGAGAAAGACGGCGAATACTCCGCGGCTTTCTTGATGAAGATCTCGCGAACCTTCCGGTCCGTGGACTCCTCTCCTCCGGGCAGGCGGCCGGCCGCGCCGGGACGGAACGGACGCTTGTCGCACGGGCTCATCAACAGACCCCCTTGGATGGGCCTGAAATACAGATCGGCGCTCAAGTCCCAGACAAAAGGCCAGTTGGCGGCTGTTCGATCCCGATAGGCGCACTCGTACAAGTGGCGACGGTACGGCGCCAGCGGCATCCGTGACGCACCGGCCAAGTAGGCGATCCTCGAGGCCCAGGCGCCGGCGGCGTTGACCACGACCGGCGCTCGGTAGGCCCCCTTGGCCGTGCGCACCGTGAATCCCGCCGGATTCCTGCGGATGGCAGCCACGCGCGCGCCCAGCACCACACGCCCTCCGGCGGCCCGGACGGCTCCGGTCAGCGTGGTGACCAGACGATGGATGTCCAACCGCGCGTCGCTCGGACAGAAGATACCTTCACGGAGCTCCGCTCCTTCCAGAGGAGCGATGCGCGCGGCGGCTTTGCGGTGGCTCCACGGCTCACTGCGCACGCCTTGACGCTTGAGCGCCGAGCGGATACCGGACAACTGCGCCCGCTGGCGTCCGTCGGCCAGGATGAGCGACCCGGTACGCGCCCACCCCAATCCCGGATGTGCCTTGGCCCAGCGCTCGAGCGTCCCGCGGCCCTCGACGGCCAGCGCGCACAACTCAGGGTCCGTCAGCGCCTGACGGATCATACCGGCGTTGCGCCCGGATGAGCGTCCTCCGGGCCGATCGTCCTGCTCGAGCACGACCACCCGGCGCGACCTGTCGCGCAAGAGATGCCAGGCCGTCGACAATCCCGCAAGGCCCGCGCCGACGACCAGCATGTCGGCGGACGCGGCGTCAGCCGACCAGCGCGGAGAGCTCATCGAGCAAACGCCGTCGGTCTTTTTCGGTACCGCCGATGCGGCATCCGGCGGAGTTGTGGTGCCCGCCTCCGCCGAAGACCCTGGCGATGTTCGCGATGTTGATCCCGGAGCTGGAGCGCAGACTGACCCGGATCGAACGGTCCTCGGCCTGACGGAAGACGGCCGCGACCTTGACGCCCTCGATCGAGCGCAGTTCGTCGGCCACGCCGTCAGTGTCGGACATCTTGGCCTTGAAGCGCAGGAAATCCCTCTGGGTCAGCCAGGTATACGCCAGCCGTCCCTCGGCCATGAACTGCGCCCTCTGCATGGCGTATCCCGACAGCCGCGCGGCGGCGCGGCTCTTGAGCCAGTACGACTCCTCGATCAAATGCTGCAGGTCGACGCCCTTGCGGATCAGGCGACTGCAGATATCGAAGGTCCTCGGCCGGATGTTCGAGAAGCGGAACGCCCCGGTGTCCACGATGATGGAGGTCAGCAGGCACGTGGCGATCGCCGGCGTGATCTCGACCTTGAGCGCTCGCAGGAGGTCATAGACGATCTCACCTACCGCGGACGCTTCCTCGTCGATGACCATGATCTTGCCGAAAGCATCGCCGAAGTCATGGTGGTCCACTTGGATCGTGGTCTTGGAGCGGAAGAAGGCCTGCTGGACCGAGCCGAGCTGCTTGGCGCTGCCGCAATCGACGGAGATCGAGATGTCCGCCGTATCGGAAGCGGAGGAACGGATCAGTTCACTGCCGGGCAGGAACTGATAGCGCGTCGGGATGCCGTCCTGCGAGAGGAAGATGACCTTCTTGCCCAGCTGGATGAGCGACAGGCCCAACGCCAGCATACTGCCGATGGTGTCGCCGTCAGGATTGACGTGCGAAGCGACGATGATGCTGCGCGCCTTGCGGACGGCGCGGCAGGCGTCGCGGATGCTGTTCTTGAGTCCGATCGATGTCACGGTCTACTTTCCTTTCTGGGTCAAACGTCGCAACCAAGCATGGTGGACCGTGCCGTGCCGGCGGGCGCCCAACCACTCCTCCCCCCGGGCCCGGCACCACGCGCGCAGGTCCGGCTCGGCGCCCGGGTCCGTGAAGAGCACCTCGAGCACGGCCCCGGTCCCCAATCCCGACCAGACCTCTTCGGTCATCAGGATCGGCACCGGACACAACTGCCCGCAGCAATCTATACTTTTGCTTGCTTTAAAATCCATAACCCCAATGTTTACTGTGCTTTATCAAGACGTGAGCAGGACTCGTGGACCGTGCGGACGCTTGTCTTATGCGGGGGTCGGACCGTGCTTTTAAACTACCAAAGACGCCCGGTCAAATCAAGCCCGACCGGTCAACGTTGCGGCTCGATCCGGCCGGAGCGAGGGGTTGTATTTGTCGCAGATCTTGTAGAAATTACAGCGCGCGCAGTAGTTGCGGTCCTCTGTGTGCGCGAAAACTTCCTCCGGCTTGGGGATGTTGCGTGCCGGGTCCTCCAATAGCTGGCGCATCCCGGCGATGCTCCGGCTCATGAAGCTCCGCGTCTCCTCGATGAGACCTTCGTCGAGCGCCTGCGGGCTGGGCCGAGGCGAGCGGGTCGAGAGGTTGAAAAGATACGCGCGCACGCGGTCCAACGGCACGCCCCACTTGCCCATCGCGTACAGCGCGTAAGCTCCGATCTGCACACGCGCGCCTTCAGCGTCGTTCTTGCCGGTCTTCCAGTCGTAGATCTCCACGGTGTCGCCTTTGCGGCGGGCGAAGTCGAGCTTGACGTAGACCCGCGCGCCATCATGTTCGAACTCCTCAAGGTCCTCGATGATGAGCCAGGAGGTCTTGTCCTCCTCGACGAGCTCCTTGAAGAGCTCCGAACCATAGAAATTGCGCAGGCAGTCCGCCGAGGTGTCGTGCAGGTCCTTCCACTTGGCGTCGGGGACCGCCACGGCGTACTCATGCTCGAACAGGCCCGGATGCCTCTTGGGGTCGTCCATGTATTTCTTGGCCTTGGAGGCGCGATAGTGAGCGCGCATCTGTTCGGTCAGGCGCGTCAGAGCGTCCTCAAGGGTCACCGGACGGCCGGAGCGGTAGGACTTGAGCACGTCCTCGATGATGTGATGCACCGTCTCGCCTTTCCAGGCCCAACGGTTCTTGAGGTTCTTGTAGATATAGGCCAGCCGGGTCAGTCGCGGCGAGGAGGCGTCCCATCCGCCCCAGGAAAGGTACTTGTCATAGTAGTACTTGCGCTGGCATTCGCGGAACTGTTCGTCGCGGGATTTGGACCAGGAAAAGACGTTCTCGAGAGCCATACGGCGTATTGTACCCAACGGGCGCCTCCTTTGACCAGGGTTTCGGACGGGGTCCTTACCCTATAAGTCTCCGGAAGGGGCGGATTTCGTTCAGATCTCTTCGAGCAGTTGGACCTCCCACTCGGGGCCCGCAAGTCCAAGCCGGTCGCGGCGCTCGGCCAGCGCGTGCCCCAGAGGTCTCAAGGCCGAGTGCAGCTGACGCAACCGTGCATCGACGTCCGCTCGCGCCGACAACGAGTCTGTCGAAAGCACTCCGAAGAGCTCCCCCCACTCGCCCGCGCGTCGGGACCCGAGATAGACCGAAAGCCGCTCAAGACGCCCGTTCACCTCGGTCATCATCTCGTCCCAAGCCGACAGGCCCGCGGACCATTGTCCGGCCAGGTAGGCATACTCGGCCAGCAGGCGGCCATAACTGTAGACGCATCCTCTGAGGCGGGCGATGTCCGCCTCGGCACCCGAATCGACCTCCAAGCGGATCTCCTCGGTCAAGCTCAGGTGCTTGTCGAGGGCCGCGCGCCAGCCGCTCAGCACGAACATGAAGTACGAGATCTGGTCGTCGGTCTGCGCGTAGAGGTCCGCGATCCGCTCTTCGGCGGCCGCGGCCACCTCGGCGTCAGTGATCGCGCGGCTTTGGGCCGGTCCGGACTCACCGGCCAGACGGGTCATGGCCCGGAGCGTCGGATCGTTCTCGGGGTCTTTGGGCGCGAACACGGCTTCGGTGTCGAGCCAGAGCGTGCGGATGAGCTCAGCGGGAGGAGGGACACGTTCGGGGACAGGCCCGGGACCCCCGGGGTACAACATCAGCGCCCCGGACTGGACCAACGTCACCAACGTGATGACAAGACGATGCATCGATGCGTCTAGGATGGGTCGGACGCCTCCTTTCCGACTGTCTCTTCCAAGTTTACCTGATGCGGCGGGGGCTAACTAGGGGGTGCGGACGATCATGCCTTCGGACAGACGGCGGGCGGTCTCCTCGCCGGCGAGCTCGCGCACGAGGGCCAGTGCGAACTCCAAGGCCGTTCCAGGTCCCCGGCTGGTCAGGAGCGACCCGTCCTTCACGACCCGCTCCGTACTGTGCTTGGCGCCGGCGGGGAGCTGTTTCTCGAAGCCAGGGTAGCAGGTGACCGTCCGGCCCTCCGTCAGTCCGGCGCCGGACAGCGCCACGGCCGGCGAAGCGCAGATCGCGGCGATGAGCTTACCGCCCGAGGCGGCGCGCTGGACCAGACGCTGTACGGCCTCGGAGCGGCGCAGGTTCTCGGCTCCGGGCATCCCTCCCGGCAGGACGACCGCATCCGGTGTGCCCGCATAGTCTTCGAGCTTGAGGTCCGCGGCCAGACGGATCCCGTGGGAACCGGTGACGATCTCCTCGCCGACCCCCGCAACGATGACCTGCACGCCCGCACGGCGGAGCACGTCGATCGGCGTGACCGCTTCGATCTCCTCGAAACCCTCCGCGAGCACCACCAGCGCTTCGCGCGTCACAGCACGTCCTTTTCGAGCCAGGTGTAGCGGCCTTCGAGGGCCGAGCGGCCCGTACGGTAGATGAGCCGGTCATCGTTGTCCGACTGCGAGGCGAACTCCGAGCGGATACGTCGGCGGGCCTCCCTGCAGTAGACATCGGCCAGCTCCTCCGGTGTGCGATCGGACGGCGCGGCCTTGACCAGCGAGGCCGCGTAGGTCAGCACACAGCTCATCGCGAACAGTTCGGTGCCGATGTTGACATAGCGCTCAAGGATGCGCTGGCGCTTCTCGAGGCCCTGCTGGTGGGCGGCCATCGCGTGGAACAAGCCCCGGGCCAAACGGCGCGCCGAGCCGTTGACCGCGCCGGCATGACCGGACAACCGCGACGGAAGCTCCGGTCGCGATCCGCCGCCGACCCACAACCCGGGATACCAGAGCCCGTACTTCCACGTCACCGACAGACCCTTGGTCAGCTTCTCACCGATGGGGGTCCTGCCGCTCATGAGCGGAAGGATGTTGCGCAAGTGCGGGTCCATGGCCTCGCGCGCGATGAACAGACGCATGATCTCGCTGGTCCCCTCGATGATGAGGTTGATGCGCGTGTCACGCATCATGCGTTCGACCGGGATACCCTCTTCTCCGCGTCCGCGCAAGGACTCGGACGTCTCGTAACCACGGCCCCCGCGGATCTGCACGGTGTCGTCGGCGATGCGCCAGGCCGCCTCGGTGCAGTACAGCTTGGCCATCGCGGCTTCCAGGCGGATGTCGGCCTGGCCGCGGTCGGCCAGCGCGGAGGTCATCCACGTCACCGCGTCCATCGCGAACGTCGTGGCGGTCATGCGCGCGATCTTGGAGGTGATCGCCTCGTGCTGGCCGACCGGCGCGCCCCACTGCACGCGCTCGTTGGACCACTTACGCACGATCCCGAGCGAGGCGCGCGCCATCGCCGCGCAGGCGGCCGGCACGGTCAGCCGACCGGTATTGAGCGTGATCAGCGCGAGCTTCAAGCCCTGCCCTTCGCCCCAGACGATATTCTCCCGCGGGACCTTCACGTCCTTGAAGCGCAGCAGTCCGTTCTGGATTCCATTGAGGCCCATGAACTTGCACCGGTGCACGATCTCGAAACCGGGCGTGCCCTTCTCGACGATGAAGGCCGTGATCTGAGTCTTTTCCTTGCCGCGCACGATCTTGGGCGGGGTCTTGGCCATCACGATCAGGATATCCGCGATGGGCCCGTTGGTGCACCAGAGCTTGTCGCCGTTGATCACGTAGTGCTGTCCGTCCGGTGTGGGCGTGGCGGTGGTGCTCATCTTGGCCGGGTCCGAGCCGACGTTGGGCTCGGTGAGCGCGAACGCCGAGATCGCGCCTTTGGCGAACAGCGGCAGGTATTTCTTCTTCTGCTCCGGAGTGCCGAACATCTTGAGCGGCTGAGGCACGCCGATGGACTGATGCGCGGACAGGAGCACCGCGGTGGAGCCGCAGTGGCTGGCGACCAGACCGATGGCTCGGTTGTAGTTGGTCTGGGACAATCCCAGGCCGCCGTACTCCTTGGGGATCTTCATGCCGAAGCATCCGAGCTCGGCCAAGCCCTTGTAGACCTTGTCGGGGATGATGCCGGTGCGATCGACCGCGTCAGCGTCGAGCTCCCGCTTGAGAAAATCCCCGAGCTTCGCCAGGAACGCGTCCCCGATGGCCTTGTCCTCGGCGCTCTGCGCCGGAAAAGGACTGATCAGCTCCCAACGGACCTTGCCCTGAAAGAGGTCCCCGACAAAACTCGGGTGCTTCCAGACCTCCTCACGCGAATCCTCGGCGACCTCCAGGGACTTGGCTTTTTCGGCGTTCTCTTTGCCCTTCAGGAGCTCCATGGCGGGCCTCTCTTGTTAGAATTGATAGCTTTTGATTACTAATGCTTAAATTATAGCACCGAGGTGGGGTCATAGCAATAGTCCTCTCGGAGCGAGGGCTTCGAAGAACGTCCGATCAGACTTCGGCGACGCGGGAACGAACTTCCGGGGGGACCTCAGGGGAGGCGCTGGGATGACCGAGCGCCGTGAGCACTTGAGCCGTAGGCACGCGGCCCTCACGGCCGACGAACAGACCCTTCACGTACGCTTGAGCGTGCAGGGTCCCGTGGCGCAGGAAGCGTTGTTCGATGTAGAACCACTTCTCGTCCCATCCGATGATCCGCGTGCACAGCTCGATGCTCTGACCGGCGACGAGCGGTTTTTTGTACACGATGCTCACCGCCGCGACGATGGGATTCCAACGATACCGGGTAGCGGCCTTGATCAGACCCGTCCTCCAGATGAGGTCCATGCGTCCGAGGTCCATGAGCGTCAGGTACCGGCCGTTGTTCACGTGCGCGTAGATATCGTGGTCGTTGAGCCAGAGCCGGAGCCGGATGCGGGACTCCTCCGTCGGCTTGAGCGCGGGACGGGTCGCGCGTGTCAGGTACAGCCAGAACAGCCTGAGCCAGAGATTCACGACACTTCCCCGGCCAGCAAGCGGCAGTTGGGCCGGGCCATCACGATCTGTGCCGCGGTGATGTTGCGAGTGGCGAACGCGCCCTCGCAGTACGAAAAATAGTACCCCCATTTGCGCAGGGATTTTTCATCGAAACCCAGGCTCCGTGCTTGCGGAGCGGCGGCCTCGAGGTTGGTTCGCCAGTCGGCGAGCGTGCGCGCGTAACTGGCCGTGAGGTCCTCGTAGTCCACCAGGCACAGGTCCCCGGTGCGGCGTACGGCCCGATGGATCGCGTCGTACGACGGCAGAAGACCACCGGGGAAGATGTGCTTCTGGATCCAGTCGGAGGTCCTGCGAAAACTCCCGTACCGGGGATCGGGCGCCAGGATCGCCTGGAGCACCAACAGGCCGTCCTTACGCAGGAGCTGGTGACACTGACGGAAGTAAGCCGGCAGGTATTCGTGCCCGACCGCCTCGATCATCTCCACGGAGACGATCCGGTCGTAGGCGCCCTTGAGCCGCCGGTAGTCGATGAACT
Organism: Candidatus Omnitrophota bacterium; assembly: GCA_022072175.1. GTDB lineage: Bacteria > Omnitrophota > Gorgyraeia > 2-02-FULL-51-18 > 2-02-FULL-51-18 > JAJVIE01. The sequence continues at coordinate 1,376,091 of JAJVIE010000003.1, forward strand.
TCGCCTCGACCCTGCCATGCAGACCCCTGTCGTCGATCCCGCGCAGGAGGTGTTCGTACTGACGCTCCGAGAGCGTGACGACCGTGACGCGGCAGCCGTAGTGCTGTGCGGCGTGGAAGGCCAACCCGCCCCACCCGCCTCCGATATCCAGGAGCTCGACCCCCTCCGACAGGCGGAGTTTGGCGCACAACCGCTCGAGCTTGCGCAGCTGCGCGCTTTCGAGCGTGTCGTCGGGCGACTCGTACAACGCCGAGGAGTAGACCATGCGCGGGTCGAGGAACAGGCGGAAGAACTCGTTGCCCAGATCATAGTGGGCCGCGATATTGCGCCGGCTCTGTCCGGGCGTGTTGGCGCGCAGACGGTGGCGCAGGTCGTTCCAGAAGCGCAGCAGACTGATCTTGGGACGACGCGGCCGGTCGTCCATCAGGGTCGGATGATGCTCGACGTTGTGGATCATCCAGCGGATGACCGCCGCGACGTCATCGGTCTCCCAGTCGCCGTCGACATAGGCCTCGCCGAACCCCACGTCCCCGAAAAGAACGCACTTCCGGAAGAAGTCATCACGCTTCACATGGAGCCGCGCCCGAGGACCCGACGGGTCCTCCCCGAAACGCAGCTCCTCGCCGGAGGGCAGACGCACCTCGAGCAGTCCGCCGCGCATCGGACGCATCGCGTCGACCACGAACGTCCGGTACAGGTCAGCTGTTCTTGACGATCCGTTCACGTGTCACCTCCCGCTGGAGATCGGGCCGGTCCTCTTTGTTCCGGTGCGGCACCCGCATCAGGTACAGTCTCAACGCGTGCCAGTGGATCCAGCCGAGGACCGCGAGCGTCTGCGCGAGATACCGCCAAGCATACCAGAAAAGCCTCCGATCGGTCAGTTCGCGGCGCACCCCGGTCAGCGATGCCGTGAAGAACCGCTCCCCGCCCCGCAGGTCGTCCACGTGGAGCTCGAGCCGCTCCCCCGGGATCGACAGACGGAAATCCAGCTCCGCGTCGAGGTCCGTGAACGGCGAGATGTAAAAATACTTGGTCTGCCGGTCGATGAAACGCCCCTCCCGGTACGTATCCGGGCCCAGCAGGTACGGTTTCATCTCATGAAAGGTATTGGAGACCTCCGCCACCGCGCACACCGGACGACCGTCCTCCCCATAGCAGAAATAGAACGCCACCGGGTTGAAATAGTGTCCCAGCGTCCGCAGTTGGGTCAACAGCAGGATGCGCGGCGTCCTACAGGTGACCCCCTTGGACTCCAGGAACAGCCGGATGTTGGCCCGGACGTCGGCCCCTCCGATCCAGAGATGGTCCCTGTCATCGAACGAGAACCATTTCGCGGCCCTTCGTCCCAGCCACCAGGAACGGCGCGCGATGCCGTCGATCTCATCGAGGTCCAAAAGCGCGTAGAACATCCGGTGCTTGAGCCCGTAGCGCTTGGGGGACATCCGGTCGTGGCGCGTGACGCACTCGTACAGACAGGAATTCACGCGGCGGCGCTCTCCGTCAGTACGGCCTCGGCCGCCCGCACACCCGACCGGTAGCCGTCCTCGTGAAATCCGTACCCGAAGTAACTTCCGCAATAGTGGACCGGTCCGCCCATGTTGAGCGCCGGCAATCGGGAGGCCTGAAGCGACACGGCTGCCGGATCGTAGATCGGATGCTCGTATTCGGACCTCCACAGCACGCGCGCGGGGTCGACGCCCCCGCGGTCGTTGATGGAGACGAAATAATCCCGGCGCTCGGACACGCGTTGGAGGCTGTTCATCCAGTAGACGGTCGTCGCGCGCTCCCGTCCGTCCGGGGAAGGGTTCTCGATGCGGTAGTTCCACGAGGCCCAGGCCCTGCGCGAACGCGGCATGACCGAGGCGTCGGTATGGAGGCAGGCGGTGTTCCGTTGATAGCGAAAAGCTCCCAGACAGACCCTTTCCTCAGGCGAGGGCTCGGACAAGAGTTCCAGCGCCTCATCGGCGTGGCAAGCCAGCACGACACGGTCGTACACGGCCTCATCCCCCGCCGCGTCCCGTACCGATACGCCGCCTTCGCGAAGTCTCGACACCTTGACGGCTCCGCGTCCCAGCCGGAGCGGAGCGCCGATCCGCTCGAGAGCGGCGTCGCGGTAGCGCCGACTGCCGCCTTTGACCGTGTACCACTGATGATGTCCGCTCAATCCGCCGAGCAGGCCATGGTTGCGGTAGAACTCGACGAGCGTCCGCACCGGAAAATCCAGCATGCGGCCCGATTCGGCCGACCAGATGGCCGAGCTCATGGGCAGAAGATACCGCTCGAGCAGGTCGGCGCTGAGCTTACGGTACCGCGCGTACTCGGCTACGGTCGCCCTCTGCCAGCGCGGCTCCTCAAGGGTCTCCGGACAGGCCTTGTTGAAACGATCGATCGCCGTCAGGAGACGCCAATGCCGGAGGCTCAGGAGATTGAGCCGCTGAGCGAAGAGCCCGTCGAGACCCGTACCGCTGTACTCGAGACCCGAGGGCACGTGCTGCACGCTGAACGACATCGACGTGGGCATCTCCTCGATGCCCAGTTCCGAGAAGAACCGGCACAGCCCCGGATACGTCACCCGGTTGTACACCATGAACCCGGTGTCCACCGCGATAGGGTGGCCGTCCTCGTCCACCACCACGGTGTGGGTGTGTCCGCCCGGGCGGGATCGTTTCTCGTACAGCACGAGCTCTACGCGGCCGCGCAGATGATACGCGCACGCGATACCGGAGATCCCGGTCCCGATGACCGCTACGCGCATATCAGCGCTCCCGGCGACGGATCCGGTAGTGGACGACCCCCCATTCGGAGCCGTCCCGATAGCCGAACAGCTCCGCGCAAGCCATGAAGAAGATCCTCCATCGCGCTCTCCACCGGCGCCAGCCCTCGCCGTAGGCGGCGCGGAGCGCCTTCTCGACCCCGGGAGGGTCCCCGTCCATACGGCGCAGCCAGGCTTCGAGCGTTCGCTGGTAGTGCGTGCCGTCGACCCACCAGGTCCGCTCCGCATGAAGGTCCCGATCGAACGCCCTGAACAAGTCCTCGCTCGGCATGGTGCCTCCGGTGAAGAAGTGCCGCGCCATCCAATCCGAGGGATCCGAATCATCGTACAGGTACGCGAAGCGGCGGTGGCAGAAGATATGAGCGAAGAACAGCGCGTCGGTCCGCATCCACGAGGCGATGCGGCCGAAGAGCGCCGGATAGTTGCGCACATGCTCGAGCATCTCGATCGACACGATCCGGTCGAAGGTCCGGCCCGGCTCGAAGACATTGGCGTCGGCCGTAACGATCTCCAGATTGTTCAGACCGCGCGAGCGTGCCTCGGAGAGGATGTGCGCGCGCTGGGTGGCCGAGTTGGAGACACCCAGGATGCTCGAGCGCGGGTAGCGCTCCGCGGCCCACAGCGAGAACGACCCCCACCCGCAACCCAGGTCGAGGACCTGTTGACCGTCCCGCAGGTCGGCGCGCTCAGCGTACAACGACAGCATCGCCTCCTCGGCGCCCGCCAGATCACGGACTCCTTCGGGCCACAGGCCGGAGCTGTACTTGAGCCGGGGGCCCAGCACCGTCCGGAAGAACGCTGTCGGGACTTCATAATGCTGGCGGTTGGCCTCCTGGGTGGCGATCGCGACGGGCGCGGCTTCCAACCGTCCGAGAAGCGCCTGCCGGCGCTCCTCGATCGCGGAAGGACCGCCCTCGCCCAGACGATCCAGGGCCTTCTTGAGCCGGCGGCGGATGCCCTGTCGCACGAGCGCGTCGGGCACGCGCCCGGTATCGAGCAGACCGGAAGTGAAGTTATCGAACGCGCTCACCGGGGGCTCCGCCGCGGCGGCCACGGCACGAAAGAGCTGGTGGCCTGTTGATAGCGCCTGTAGGCGTCTCCTTTGGAGCGCAGGGACTGCTCCTCGGCGGGCGGGATCCCGCTGACCTGGGTCAGAAAAACGAGCATGATGAGCGGCGCCCCCCAGGCCAAGTGCCCATGAGGCGACCCGTGAGCGAAGAGCGCCAGAGCCACCCACATCACCCACTCGAAGAAATAATTGGGATGCCGCGAATATCTCCACAGCCCGGCATCGCAGACGCGCCCCTTGCCGGCCGCCGAGTTCTTGAACGCGCGGAGCTGGGCGTCAGCGATCGCTTCGCCCGCGAACGCCGCGCACCACACAAGGAGCGCCGCCGTTTCCAGAGGGCGCAGTTCCGGAGCGGGATCCGCGGCGGCGATCAGGTACGGTACGGACACCGCCGCCGCGACGGCCGCCTGCAGGAAGTACAGCCCCAGGAACATCGGTCCCGCCGACGCTCCCCACTCCGAACGCAAGCGCGCGTACCGGGCATCCTCAGGACCCCTCAAGCGGCCCAACACCAGCCGTATCAACCGCCCGCCCCACAGACAGGCCATGGCGGTCAGGCACAAGCGGCGGGTCTCAGCGCCTCCGGCAAGGGCGGCGAAGATGAGGGTGTTGACCACGATGCAGGCGGCCCACCCGGCGTCCGCGGAAGTGGCGTTGCGAGAACGGACCTGGAACGCCCACAGCACGAGCATGATGACCGCGCTCGTAGCCAGGGAGATCAGGAACAGCTGCTGCAGCGGCGTGGGGTTCACGGCTCGTCGCGCAAGAGGGCCGCGGAAAGCGGCTGATCGGGACGGAGACGGAGCACCCGGACCAGCACGTACAAGGACGTGGCGATACTGCCGAACAGGACGAACGCGGCGGTCCATGCCAGACCCCGCGCCCAGCGCGCCTCCCTCCAGCACGCCCAGAGCGAGAAGATCAGGATGTTGAAGTAGAAATCGATCAGCGTCGCGGCCATCCACGGCTCCCGCACCAGGCGCCCGAATTCCTCGAACAGGTTGCTCCGCATCGACGTGATCACACTGACGACGACCATCGTGACGGCAACGGCCGCCAAGAACAGACACAAGACCGAGCGCGCTCCGTTACCGCGGACGGAGTTCATCGGCCTCTCTCGGTGACCCTGCGAACGATGCCCGCGCGTTCCAGCGCGAGGATGAGCGGGTAGGTCGGATCGATCTCGAACCACCGGTAGGCGAAATTGAGCCTCTTCTCGTCCCGGTGATGATTGTTCTGCATGAGCTCCCCCATCGTCAGCAGATCCATGGACAGCGTGTTCTTGGAACGGTCCTTGTTGTCGAAGTTGGCGTATCCATAGGCATGGCCGCACCAGTTGACGATGGCGCCGTGGACGGGTCCCATGAGAACGTGCAGGGGCAGGAAGACCCAGACCCATGCCGACTCCGCGAAGCGGGCGTAGTACACGGCATAAGCGGCGACGAATATCAGCCGTGTCCAGACAGGTTCGGCCCAACGCTCGAAAGCGGGCCACTCGGGAGAACCCCGGTCGATGCGCGGATCCGGTTGGATACGCCCGGTATAGATACCGTAGTACTGCTCGAACGTCCTCCACATCATCCCCAGAGGCGTGCGCGTATGATAAGGCGAATGAGGGTCCCTTTCGGTATCGCTGTAGGCGTGGTGGAGCCGGTGGAGCAACGCATAAGCTCTGGGATTGAGATACGATGCGCCTTGGGTCAGGAAAGTCGCCACGTGAAAAAAACGCTCCCAGGCGGGCGTCAGCGCGAACATTCGATGGGAAGCATAGCGGTGCAGGAAGAACGTCTGGCAGAACGCCGAGAGGTACCAGTGCAGGACGATGAAGATCAGGATCGGTAGTGTCATGAGACTTGGTGGACCCATTATAACAAGGAGGGGCGATGGTCCCAACGTCCTTGGACGCGGTGGGGCACGCGCACTAACATTCTTTAACTAATTTTAAGCCAATCTTAATAATGTTGATTAATTTTAATCAATAATGTATATTTGATACGCGAGCATCGCCATGAACACAACGCCCTCCAAGACCCAACAGCTGATCGTTTCGATAGGAGCCCTCAGCGTCTCCTGTATCGCGTTGGTGGTCATGACCGGTTGGCTGACGCGCGACTCAACCCTGACGCAGATCCACGCCGAATGGGCGCCGATGCAATTCAATGCCGCGCTGTGCTTCCTGCTGGGGTCCATCGCCATCCACATGGAGTCGAGGTCCTCGAGACCCCCAACGTTGCTGTTGGGTTCGATCGTGCTGACCGTCGGTGCGCTCACGGTGCTCCAGTACGCTCTGGCGTTCAACTTCGGGCTCGACGAACTGTTCGTTCGGGCTCATTTCCACACCAAGACCTCGCACCCGGGGCGCATGGCTCCGGGCACCGCGTTCTGCTTCACGGCGCTCGGCATTTATCTGGTCGCTTGCGTCCATCTGACCCAGCATCTGGCCCGTCTGGGCAGACTGTTGGCGGGGGCGATCCTGTTCTCCTTCGGTATCATCGCGCTCATCGGTTACGCGCTGGGCATCGAACAGGCCTACGCCTGGGAGGAATACACACGGATGTCCGTGCTGACAGCCTCCGCGCTGACGATCCTGGGCACCGCGTTGCTGGCCAGCCGCTGGTCGCGCGACCGGGCCTACAAAGCCGTGCTCGTGGTCACATTGGCGGGCACCGTACTGTCCTTGGCGGCCCTGCATCTCAACCGCGGCGCTGAGCTTCTGGCTTTCCGTGCCCGCCTGAGCCTCGACTCCTCCCTACCTGTCTGGATCCTCCAGAAGGATGCGGGTATGGCCCTCCGTTATCTTCAATCGGCCGGGGCTTTCATCGAAAGCTCCCAGGAGATCACCGCCGAGGAATTCGAGCGCTTTATCGGGAAGGTTGCCGGGGATGTCCTCTCGGTGGCGCAGTACGAGTGGGTACCCCTCGTATCCCAGGAGAACCGCAAGACCTTCGAGGACGATATCTCTTCGGAGAGCGGCGGGACCTACATGATCCACGAGAAGAACCCTGACGGCTCGCTCCGGGTGGCCGCGGACAGGCCGTCCTATTATCCGGTGAAGTATATGGTGCCCGCCCAGCGGCACTCGTCGCGTCTAGGGTTGGACTTGAGCTCCGAACCCGGATCGTTCGCCACGATCCGCTCCGCGCTGGAGCGCGGACGCCTGACGGTCTCCTCGCCCATCATCTCCCACACGCAGGCGCGCGCCGGTCAACGGCGGATCTATTACGCGGCATATCCGGTCCGCGCTCCCCAAGGAGGCGGTTACATCGGCATCGTCGGCGGCATCGTCGATACGCAGGGCTTCCTGGACCGGTCCCTGGCAGGTCTACCCGACACGGGCCTGGACCTGTTCATCTTTGATACGACCGAGGACCCTGACGGGATCCTGATCGCACAGAGCATCTCCAAGGGCCACCGCGGTCATTTCGAAACCCGGCCGTACCGACTGCGCTCACAGCCGCTGCCGTCCACAAGCGCCCTGCAGACACTGCCCATCGCCGGACGGACGTACACGGTCCTGTGCGTGCCGACCGAGCGTTACATGCTCCAGTTCACGGCCCTACCCTGGATCGCGCTCATCGTCTCGTATGGAATGACAGTGTCGACCGCGTTCTTCATCTACTGGTTGACGGACCGCTCGGACCATCTCAAGCGCGCCAAGCGTTTCCTTGAGATCCAGACCGGGGTCGGCCGGCTGCTCCAGGAAGAGAATTCTCTGGGGGACATCGCCCGCGGTGTCCTGCAGATCCTCTGCCGCAACTCCCCGTGGTCGGTCGGAGGTTTCTGGCTTGTGGGTCCTTCGGGGCTCCTGTACTGCTCGGCGTTCTGGATCTCCCCCGGCCACCAGTACCGCCGTTTCGAGAGCGCTTCGCTGTCCCCGGACTGCCGTCACGACCAGAGTTTGATCGGACGGATCTGGAAGAGCGGCCACCACGAATGGATCCCCGACATCTCCAAGACCCCGGACAGCCTGCGCCGAGAAGCGGCCGTCGCCGATGGCATCAGCTCCGGGATCGGCTTTCCGATCCACATCAGGAACCGCGTCGTCGGTGTCATCGACCTGTACTCGCGCGCCCATCAGGAACCGGACCTTGAGCTCCTGCACGTGCTGGCCGCGGCGGGTACCGCGATCGGGCAATACCTTCTGCGCCTTGAGGCGGTCTCGCGCCTGGAGGAACAGCGCCAAGACCTCGAGCGCGTCAACCTCGAGCTGGACAGCTTCGTCTACACCGCCAGCCACGACCTGCGCGCGCCGCTGCGCGCGATCGGGTCCTTCGCGGATTTCCTCGAACAGGACCACGGACCCAAGCTCGACGCCCAGGGCCGGGACTACCTGTCCGAGATCAAGAAGGGCGTCCGCCGCATGGCCGCGCTGATCGACGACCTGCTCACGCTCTCCCGCTTGTCCCGGATCCACAACCCCTATGAGAACGTCGAGATGACCTCGCTGGCCAAGGAAGTGCTCGACCGGCTCGGGTTCGACATCGACAGCTCCGGGGTCGAGGTCGTCGTGCATGATCCATTGCCCACGATCCGGTGCGACCGGATCAAGATGGGAGAGCTCCTGATCAACCTGATCGGCAACGCCGTCAAGTACTCCTCCAAGCTGAGCGGCCGACGAGGCCGCGTCGAGATCGGGTATCTGGACCGCGACGCCGAGCATGTCCTGTATGTCCGGGACAACGGCATCGGGATCGAACCCAAGTACCACGAACAGATCTTCGGCATGTTCAAGCGCCTGCACACTCAGGAAGAGTACGAGGGGACGGGCGCGGGCTTGAGCATCGTCAAGCGTATCGTCGAGGAGCACCGCGGCCGGGTCTGGCTCGAATCCTCGCCCGGCAAGGGCTCGACGTTCTTCTTCTCGATCCCGAAGAACATCATCGAACGACCCGGACCGGAGAACCGATCATGAACGGACAGACACCCGACACCGCTCGCATCCTGGACATCCTGCTGGCCGAGGACAATGAGGCGGACGTCAAGATCGCCCTGCGTGCCTTCGAGAAAGCCGGCCTCAAGCACGTGATCCACGTGGTCCGTGACGGGCAGGAGGCGCTCGATTTCCTGCGCCAGACCGGACGGCACTCCCAGGCTCCGAGGCCGGACGTCGTCCTCTTGGATATCCAGATGCCCAAGCTCACGGGCCTACAGGTGCTCGAGGAGATGAAGCGCGACCCGGAGCTCCGGCGGATCCCCGCGGTGATGCTCACCTCCTCGCGCAACGAAGGTGACATCCGGACCAGCTATTCCAGCTACGCCTCCGGCTTCATGCAAAAACCGATCGCTTTCGAGGATTTCGAGAAACTGGTCGAAGGGTTCAACCGTTACTGGGCGGAGATCAGCCGACTGCCCAAGAAGGGCTCCTGATGGACCGCCCCCTTTCCCTGCTCCTGGTCGAGGACAACCCCGCGGACGTCAAGATCGTCACGCGTCTGGTGGCCCAGCGGCCGGACGAGCCGGTGCATCTGACCTGCGTGACCACGATCGCTGAGGCCGTCGCTCTGGTGGCGGACAAGAGGTTCGACGCCGCGCTCCTGGACCTGTCACTGCCGGACAGCTCGGGACTGCGGACCTTCCTGCGCCTGCACGAGGAGGCCCCCCTCCTGCCCATCATCATCCTCACCGGCCTCAACGACCGACAGGTGGCGCTCGAAGCGATGCGCGGCGGCGCCCACGACTATCTGTCCAAGGACGAGCTCGACGGTCGCTTCCTCTTACGCGTCATCCGCTACGCGATCGAGAGACAGAAGATGCAGAGCGCGCTCAGCGAGCTGTCATTGGTGGACGAGCTGACGGGATTGTACAACCGCCGAGGGTTCCTCAGATTGGCGGAACGCCAGCTCAAGCTGTCCGCGCGCAGCGGCAAGGGGTTCGTCACGATCTTCGCGGACCTTGACCGCATGAAAGCCATCAACGACGACTGGGGTCACGACGAAGGGGATCGCGCGCTCAAGGCCGCCGGGGAGATCCTGGCCGCGTCGTTCCGCAGCACCGACATCCTGGGCCGTATCGGCGGTGATGAGTTCGCGGTCATCGCCGTCGAGGCCGCGGCGGATTCGGGGCCGCTCTTGGTCGCCCATCTGCAGGAGCGGATCACGGAATGGAACGCCCGTTCCGGCGCTCCCTACCGCATCGAGATCAGCGCCGGACACGCGGTGTACGACCCGTTGCAGCCGCGGCCGTTCGACGAAGTGCTCAAGGAAGCCGACCGCGTTCTCTACGAGATCAAGCGCTCCCGGCGCGGACCCCGTCCGACTGTCTAGTTCAGATCACGTATTCGGGAAAGATCGCCGCCCGCGAGCGGACCTCTCCCTTGCGATGTTCCTGTCCGTTCTCCGCGAGCAGCCTGCGGACCAGCGCCTCCAGAGAGCGCTCGTCCTGCCCCTCACGCGTCCCCGGAACGTTCCACACGAAATAACGACCCGAACCTTTGACCGACGACCGACCCATGTTCCACCTCCACAAAGCACAAGACCCCGGTGCGACTGCCGCCGGGGTCCTGAGCGGTTGTTTAGCACTGGTTTAGCGTGGTTGCAAGTGACCCTAAATCGATCCACGACCCGTCACGCGACGGGATTCGACCCAACGTTGTCAGTGAACAAAAAAGCGTCCGGGCCATGAGCCAGGACGCTTGAACGCGATCAGCTCTTTAGCACATTTGTATAGCGGAGCAAGTGGCCTGCTAAATCACCGCTGTGGAGTTCAGTCTACGACGATCCGGCCCACGTGTCAAGCGCTCGGGACCGGCTTACCGTCCCTTGAGCTGGGCGAAAAAATCGTTACCTTTGTCATCGGTCACGATGAACGCGGGGAAATCCTTCACCCGGATCCGGCGTACGGCCTCCATGCCGAGGTCCTCGAAATCGACCACTTCCACGGACTCGATGTTCTCCTTGGCCAGGATGGCCGCCGGACCACCCACGGAACCGAGGTAGAAGCCGCCGTGCTTCTTGCAGGATGCGGCGACGGCCGGTGAGCGGTTGCCCTTGGCGAGCATGACCAGCGAGCCGCCCTTGGATTGGAACTCCTCGACATAGGTGTCCATACGGCCCGCCGTCGTCGGTCCGAAGCTGCCCGTCGGCAGGCCCTGCGGTGTCTTGGCAGGACCGGCGTAGTACACCGGGTGCCGCTTGAAATAGTCCGGCATCGGCCGGCCCTCATCGAGCATCCGCTTGATCCGCGCGTGCGCGACATCACGCGCGACGATGAGCGTGCCGGTGAGCGCCAGGCGCGTCCGCACCGGATACCTGGACAGCTCGGCGAGCACTTCCGGCATCGGCCGGTCGAGGTCGACGGATACGGGCCGGTCGAGGCGCATCTTGTCCTCGGACGGCAGGAAGCGAGCCGGATCCCGCTCGAGCTCTTCAAGGAAGACCCCGTCGGCGGTGATCTTGGCTTTGATGTTGCGGTCGGCGCTACAGCTGACGCCAAGACCCACGGGACAGGAGGCGGCATGACGCGGCAGACGGATCACGCGGACGTCATGCGCCAGGTATTTGCCGCCGAATTGGGCTCCGATGCCCGTGCGCTGGGCCAGTTCGAACACGCGGGCCTCCCAATCCAGGTCCCGGTAGGCTCGGCCGCCGGGACTGCCTGCCGTCGGCAATCCATCGAGATAACCGGCCGAGGCCAGCTTGACGGTCTTGAGCGTCGCCTCGGCGCTCGTTCCGCCGATCACCAGGGCCAGATGGTACGGCGGGCAAGCGGAGGTGCCGATGGACGAGAGCTTCTCGAGGATGAACGTCTCGAGCGAGCGTTCGTTGAGCAGGGCCTTGGTCTCCTGGTAGAGGAAGGATTTGTTGGCCGATCCTCCGCCCTTGGCGAGGAACAGGAAGCGGTACTCCTCACCCGAGGCGGCGTGGACCTCCACCTGCGCCGGAAGATTGGTCCCGGTGTTCTTCTCCTCGAACATCGACTGCGGCGCCAGCTGGGAGTAACGGAGGGCTTTCTCCTGGTAGGTTTCGAAGATGCCTTCGCACAGGCTCTCCTCGTCGTGTCCGCCGGTCCAGACCTGCTCGCCCTTCTCGGCGAAAACGATGGCCGTCCCGGTGTCCTGGCAGGACGGCAGACGCTGTTCGGCGGCGACCACGGCGTTCTTCAGGAGGGCCAGTGCCACATAGCGGTCGTTCTCCGACGCTTCGGGATCATCGAGGATGCGCGACAGCTGTTGGAGGTGGGTCGAACGCAACAGGAACGAGACATCGACGAACGCCTCGCGGGACAAGCGCCGCAGGACCGAGGGCTCCACACGCAAGATACGGCGTCCGCCGTGCGTCTCGACCGTCACGCCCTCGCGGCCCAGAGAGCGGTAACGCGTCCGATCGTCCCCCAACTGCAGGATCTCCTCGTGCCGGTAGCCGGTCATAACGGTTCCGCTAGGCCTCCGGAGCGGACTCGGCCGTCTCTTGCGGTTCGACCGCGGGCGGAGCGCCGTCCACGTACAGCGACTTGACCGGAGGGGCGGTGATCTTGAAAGGCAAGAGGAGCGCCACGTCCGCGCTCCGCTTGTCGCCGTCGCCGATCTCGAACTTGAGCACCATCACCTCGGGGGACAGGCCCGAGAGATCGAAGGTCGTGCGCGCGCCGGCGACCTCGCCCTTGCGCTGGGCGGCCAGGAGACCTTCTCCGGCCGACGCGGTCACCGAGTCCACTTCCGCGCCGGAGACACTGCGCGGACCTGTTTGGGAGGCTCCGGAAGACCCGGTGACGACCAACTGCCGTCCCGGAGCGGAGGCCGCTTCGGCGGCGCTGGCGCGATAGCTCTCACCGATCGAAGCCAGGAGCTCCTCCGCGGCGGTCCCCGTGAGCGCCGCGCGGTCGAAAGAGATGCGTGACAACTGCGCCGGCAGGACCAGCTCGCCGTCGGCCACCAGACAGAAGCGCTCCGGGCTCGCCGGAAGCACCTCGCCCGATGCGGTACGCACCAGCACCGAGACCTCCAGCAGGTCCTGTCCGTCATCGGTATGGAGCACCGCCGCCACGTCCGCGGCGGCTTCATCGGCGTGAACGGTGTCGAAAACGACCTGTGCGGCGCAAGCGATGCCGGGCGCCGACACCAACAACCATCCTGCGGCCAAGAGCGAACGGACGGACGGTGTCATGGGAGATCCTCCTGCTCTTAGTCTATCGAAATCCGGCCCGCTCGGCCAAAAAAATCCCCGTCAGCGCCGGACGGGCCGCCGGGAGGAGCGCTGTTCGGGGCGGCGGTAGAGCGCCCCGGCCCACCTCCGGCCGCGGAGCGAACGGATGCGGCGCAGTCCGGTCGTCCGGAACGCCTCCAGGAACGCCTCGAAGCTCCTGCGTTCGATGCCGCTGACGGCCAGATAGCCGCCGGGCCTGACACAGCAGACCAGTCTGCGGCGCGCTTCGATCAGGGTCCGGGACAGCAGGTTGGCCGCGACCAGGTCATAAGGTCCGCGCGGGCCGGCCAGACGGATGTCACCGTGCAGGAGGCGCGCGGATGGAACACCGTTGTGCCGGAGGTTCAGACGTGCCGTCCTGAGCGCGGCGGCGTCCTCATCGACCCCGACCAAGCGCTTCGCCCCCAGACGCGAGGCGACCACCAAAAGCACTCCGGTACCGGTCCCCACGTCGAGACAGCTGTGGAAACGTCCTTCGAGACCTTCCATGAGCCCCACGACGATCCGGGTGGTCTCGTGCGTACCGGACCCGAAGGCCGCTTGCGGATCGATGTAGACGGGCCGCCTGTGATCGGCGCGGCGCTTGTTCCGCAACCACAGGGGCACGACGGTGAACGTACGGCCCATCGGTCCGGGACGGTAAGCGCTCTGCCATTTGGTGAGCCAGTCGGCTTGGCGCAGACCCCTCGACTCCAACCGCCAGCCCGGCGGCCGGACGGCCGACAGGGAGCGGAGCATCCGGAGCGCCGGACGACCTCTCCGGCGGTAGACCACCAACCGCTGGGTCCGTCCCGTCTCGGTACGCACGATCTCCGTGAGCGCCGCTCCGGCGGCGCGCAGGGCCGACTGCGCGGTGGCGACGGCCTCCGGCGTCGGGGCGCTGGCGGCCAGACGCAGTTCGACCAGCTCTCCGCTCATCGTCCGCGGCGGACAGCGCCCGCCGCTTGGGATACAATCATCATATGGACCCCTCTCCTTGGCTCGTCCATTCAGCGGTCCGGTCCATCGAAGAGCTTCTGCGCCCTCAATGGCGTATCTTCGAATACGGCTCGGGCGGCTCGACGCTCTTCTTCGCGCGCCGGTGCGCGGTGGTCATATCGGTCGAGCATGACGCGCGCTGGCAGTCCCGGGTCTGCGCACAGCTGGCCCGCAGCGGCCTGGACACCTCCATCGTCCGACTCCGCCCGCCCGAACGATCCCCGCTGGCGGCTTCTGGCCGCTCCGATCCGGACGCCTATGTTTCGGGAAGACCCGGACACGCCGGGCTTTGGTACGAACGGTACGTCAGGACCATCGACGAACAGCCCGACGGCTCGTTGGACCTTGTGCTCATCGACGGTCGGTGCCGGCCGGCGTGCGTCCGGCACGCGATCCCCAAGATCCGGCCCGGCGGCTGGCTCGTGTTGGACGACTCGCAACGGTTCCGTTACGCCGAGGCCCGGCGGAGACTGCGATCTTCGGGCTGGTCGCTCCAAGAACACCGCGGTCCGCGGCGTCACTTCCCCCTGCCCACACGGACCGACCTGTGGAGGCGTCCGGAGCTTTAGGCTTCCTGCTCCTCGTACATCTCGCGGAGCTTCTGCACGACCGTGGGATCGGCGAGCGTGGTCGTATCCCCGAGGGCTTTGCCGTCTGCGATGTCGCGCAGGAGGCGCCTCATGATCTTGCCCGAACGCGTCTTGGGCAGGTCCGCGGTGAAGAGGATATCGTCCGGACGGGCGATGGCCCCGATCTTTTTGACCACGTGCTCCTTGAGCTCAGCGGCCAGCTCCTGAGAGGCCTTGCGTCCTTCCTTGACCGTCACGAACGCCGCGATGGCCGTTCCCTTGATCTCGTGCCGCTTGCCCACGACCGCCGCTTCGGCGACGGCCGGATGGTCCACGAGAGCGCTCTCGACCTCCATGGTGCCGATCCGGTGTCCCGCGACGTTCATGACATCGTCCACGCGGCCCAGGAACCAGAAGTACCCGTCCTCGTCGCGCTTGGCCCCGTCCCCGGGGAAATACACGCCCGGCCACTTGGACCAGTAGGTCTTGACGTAGCGTTCGTCGTCGCCCCAGATCGTGCGCAGCATCGACGGCCAGGGCTTGGTGATGGCGGCATACCCGCCGCCGGTCTTCACGGGCTCTCCGGCTTCGGTCAGCACCTCGGCCGAGATCCCCGGGAAGGGCACGGTTGCCGACGCGGGCTTGGTGGTCGTCAGTCCGGGCAGGGGCGTGATCATGATCGCGCCGGTCTCCGTCTGCCACCAGGTGTCGACGATCGGGCATTTCTCGCGGCCGATGTACTTGTGATACCACATCCAGGCTTCCGGATTGATGGGCTCACCGACCGAACCCAGCAAACGCAGTGATCCGAGATCATAACGCTCGGGCCATTCGGTGCCCCATTTCATGAAGGCGCGGATCGCGGTCGGCGCCGTATAGAACACCGTGACCCCGTACTGCTCGATGATCTTCCAGAAGCGGTCCCGTTCCGGCCAATCGGGCGAGCCCTCGTACATGAGCACGGTCGCGCCGTTGGCCAGCGGGCCGTAGACGACATAGCTGTGTCCGGTCACCCAGCCGACATCGGCGGTGCACCAGAAGACGTCCTCGGGCTTGAGATCGAAGACCCACCGGGTCGTCGCGTACACGCCCGTCAGATAGCCGCCGGTCGTATGAACGATCCCCTTGGGCTTGCCGGTGGTGCCGGAGGTGTACAGGATGAAAAGAGGGTCCTCCGCCTCCGTCGGTTCGGCCGGACAGGAGGCGGGTTGACCGCGTAGGGCCTCGTGCCACCACACGTCGCGGCCCGGTGTCATGGGACAGTCGTCGGAGCCGCGGCCCGTGGCATGCTCCCTGCCGACCACCAGCACCTGACGGATCGTGGGGCAGGCGCGCAGGGCCGCGTCGGCGGCGGCCTTGAGCAGGATCTTCTTGCCGCGCCGCCATCCGAAATCCGCCGTGATGAGCACGCAGGCTGCGGCGTCCACGATGCGGTCCGAGAGCGCCTCGGCGCTGAAGCCACCGAACACCACGCTGTGGATGGCGCCGATCCTCGCGCAAGCCAGCATCGCCACGGCGGCCTCGGGGACCATGGGCAGATAGATCGCGACGCGGTCGCCCTTCCTGACGCCCATCGCGCGCAGAGCGTTGGCACAGCGCGCCACCTCGCGGTCGAGCTCCCAGTACGTCAGGATGCGCTTGTCGCCCGGCTCCCCCTCCCACAGGAGCGCGGCTTTGTTGCGAAGGGAGTCTTCGGGGGTCTCGGGGCGGACGTGACGGTCGACGCAGTTGACGCAGGCGTTGATGAGACCGCCGGTGAACCAGCGCGCGTGCGGCGCCTTCCACTCGAGCACGCGGTCCCAGGGGCGCTCCCACCTCAGCTGGGCCGCCCAGCCCGCCCAGTAGCTCTCCGGATCGGCGGCGGCCCTCGCGTAGATCGAGGGGTCGGCCACGAGAGCTCTGTCTCGGAAGGACGGCCGGGGCTCGAAGTGCCGGACCTCTTTGAGCAGGTCCTCGATCAGGCTCGGTGCGGTTCCTTCGGGCATGACTCTGCTCCGATCTCTGTATCGCTTCGGGATCAGCTGCCGCAGGCCATACAATCGTCCTTGTTCTCGAGAGAACAGGCGATGTCGGCCATTTTCTGCTCCTTGCCGGCGTTCTGCTCCAGGGCTTCCTGGCGGATCTCCTCTTCCCGGTCGACGGTGAACTTGATCGCGTCGGCCGCGGACTTGGTGCGGAGGTAGTACATGCCCGTTTTCAGGCCTCGCTTCCAGGAATGGAAGTGCATCGAGGTCAGCTTGGCGAAGTTGGGCTCCTGGACGAAGAGGTTCAGCGACTGCGACTGGCAGATGAATGCCCCGCGGTCGGCCGCCATGTCGATCAGCGAGCGCTGTTTGATCTCCCACACCGTCCGGTAGATGTCCTTGAGGTCCTGCGGGATCTCCTCGATGGATTGCACCGAGCCGTTGGCCGCGATGATCTTCTCCTTGAGCCGGTTGTTCCACAGCCCCCGGTCCACCAGGTCCCTGAGCAGGTACTTGTTGACGACGATGAACTCGCCCGACAGCACCCGGCGGCTGTAGATATTGGAGGTGTAGGGTTCGATGCACTCGTTGTTGCCGAGGATCTGAGAGGTCGAAGCCGTCGGCATCGGAGCGACGAGCAGGGAGTTCCGCAGGCCGTACTGCTTCATCTCGCCCCTGAGCTTCTCCCAATCCCAGCGCGAGCCGGGCTGGACGTCCCAGAGGTCGAACTGGAACAGACCCTCCGACGCGGGAGAACCCGCGAACGTCTCGTAGGCGCCCGATTGCCGGGCCAGATCGACGGACTGCGAGATGGCGCCGTAGTAGATCGTCTCGAAGATCTCGCGGTTGAGCTGTCGCGCCTCGTCGGAGTCGAACGGCATCCGCATCAGGATGAAGACGTCCGCCAGGCCCTGCACCCCGATCCCGATGGGGCGGTGGCGCATATTGGAACGCCGGGCCTCCTCGACCGGATAGTAGTTGATGTCGATGACGCGGTTGAGGCCCTTGGTGACGACGCGGGTGATCTCGTACAATTGCTGGTGGTCGAACTGGCCATCCTTGGTCACGAATCGCGGCAGGGCGATCGACGCCAGGTTGCAGACGGCTACCTCGTCCGGCGAGGTGTACTCCATGATCTCCGTGCAGAGGTTGGAGCTCTTGATCGTGCCGAGGTTGCGCTGATTGGATTTGCGGTTGGCCGCGTCCTTGAAGAGGATGTAAGGAGTACCCGTTTCGATCTGCGACTCGAGCACGGCGAACCACAGGTCCTGCGCCTTGACCGTCCGGCGGGCTTTACCCTCCTTCTCGTAGCGCTCGTACAGCGTCTCGAACTCCTCGCCCCAGACCTCCGACAGCCCCTTGGCCTCGTTGGGACAGAAGAGCGACCATTCCTCGTTGCGCTCGACGCGTTTCATGAACAGGTCCGAGATCCACAGCGCGTAGAAGAGGTCCCGAGCTTTCATCTCCTCCTTGCCGTGGTTCTTCTTGAGCTCCAGGAACTCGAAGATGTCCGCGTGCCAGGGCTCGAGATAGATCGCGAAAGCGCCCTTGCGCTTGCCGCCGCCTTGGTCCACGTAGCGGGCGGTGTCGTTGTACACGCGGAGCATCGGCACGATGCCGTTGGAGGTGCCGTTGGAGCCTCGGATATAGGATCCGGTGGCCCGGACGTTGTGGATGCTGAGCCCGATGCCGCCGGCCGACTGGGAGATCTTGGCGCACTGCTTGAGCGTGTCATAGATGCCGTCGATGCTGTCGTCCTTGAGCTGCAGGAGGAAACATGAGGACAACTGCGGCTTGGGCGTGCCCGCGTTGAAGAGCGTCGGTGTGGCGTGCGTGTACCAGCGCTGGGACATGAGGTTGTACGACTCGATGACGGCCGGAATATCCTCGCGGTGGATCCCGACGGCCACGCGCATGAGCATCTGCTGGGGGCGCTCGGCCACTCGGCCGTTGATGCGGAGGAGATATCCCTTTTCGAGGGTCTTGAACCCGAAATAGTCGTAGTCGAAGTCGCGGTCGTAGATGATCGTCGAGTCGAGCATCTCGGCGTTACGTTCGATGATCTGCCAGGTGTCGCGCGAGATGAGCGGCGCCTTCTGCCCCGTCTTGGGGTTGACGTAGCGGTACAGGTCCCGCATCGCCTCGGAGAAGGACTTCTTGGTGTTCTTGTGGAGGTTGGAGACGGCGATGCGCGACGCCAGGAGCGCGTAGTCGGGATGCTTGGTCGTCAGCGACGCGGCGATCTCGGCCGCGAGATTGTCCAGCTCGGTGGTGGTGACGCCGTCGTAGATGCCCTGGATGACCTTCTTGGCGACGTCGGCGGGATCGACGTGCTTGGGATCGAGGCCGTAGCAGAGGCGCTCGATGCGCGCGGTGACCTTGTCGAACTTGACCGACTCACGGCGGCCGTCCCTTTTAATAACGAACATAAGAAGTTCCTTTTTTAAAAAAGCCGGCCTATGCTAAAAATCTTCGTCGGTCTTGAAAGCGTGGCTCGCCTCCCTCTTGGCTCCGTTCATGACGCCGGCTTTCTGGTACTCGCCGACCCTCTTCTCGAAGAAATTGGTCTTGCCCTGCAGCGAGATCAACTCCATGAAATCGAACGGATTGGACGCGCGGTAGAGCTTGGGGTACCCGAGCGCCACCAGCAGCCGGTCGGCCACGAACTCGATGTACTGGCACATCAGACGCGAGTTCATGCCGATCAGATCGGTCGGAAGGGCGTCGGAGACGAACTCCTTCTCGATGGCGACGGCGTCGCCGATGATCTCGTGCACGCACTCGACGGTGAGCTTGTCCTGCAGCATGCCGTACAGCAGGCAGGCGAAGTCGCAGTGCAGTCCCTCGTCGCGCGAGATGAGCTCGTTGGAGAACGACAGCCCGGGCATGATGCCGCGCTTCTTGAGCCAGAAGATGGAGCAGAAGCTTCCGGAGAAGAAGATCCCCTCCACCGCCGCGAAAGCCACCAGACGCTCCGCGAACGAACCTTTCTTGATCCACCGCAGCGCCCACTGACCCTTCTTGGTGACGCACTCGACCGTGTCCAGGGCCTGGAAGAGCCGCTGTTTCTCGGCGGGGTCCTGGATATACGTGTCGATCAGGAGCGAGTACATCTCGGAGTGGATGTTCTCCATCATGATCTGAAAGCCGTAGAAACAGCGGGCTTCGGGGATCTGCACTTCACGGATGAAGTTGATCGCCAGGTTCTCGTTGACGATGCCGTCGCTGGCGGCGAAGAAGGCCAGAACATGAGAGATGAAATGACGCTCGCCCGGATTGAGGCGCTGCCAGTCCTTGAGGTCATGGGAAAGATCGACCTCTTCGGCGGTCCAGAAACTGGCTTCGGCTTTTTTGTACATTTCCCAGACCTCCTGATGCTTGATCGGGAAAAGTACGAAGCGGTCTTTGTTGTCCTTGAGGATCGGCTCGGCCATGTCTCTCCTTGTCGACAAAAAACCCTTAGATCCTTACGGCCTGCTGCAGGTTTCTAAGGGGGTCTTCCCTGCCGGCGTCGTCGGCCTCCGGCGATGATCGATTGTGAAGACAATATAAATCGGTCATGAGCCCCCTGTCAACCGCTAAACACAATATATTGCGTTTTTTTGGGTCGTTAACACTTCAGCACCACAAGGCACAAAACGGCCTCGGTCCCGAGGGACCGAGGCCGTTCGTTGATCTGGGGTAAGTGACGGGATTCGAACCCGCGACCTTCTGAGCCACAGTCAGACGCTCTAACCAGCTGAGCTACACCTACCGTAAATGTTCGGACTACACGCGCCTAGGCGCCTATGGTCCTTTATTCCTCTTTGACGCGCAGCGGCGGGCGTGCGGCCTCTAACCAGCTGAGCGACACCTACCGAAATTTCGGATCTCCGGGCGCTCTGGCACCCAAGACCGGCGGACCGACCGATGATAGATCGATTGGGGCCGTCCGCAAAGCTGTTTTTTCGGGATGGCCTCCGCCGTGGACTAGATCGCGGGGGCGAGGACGGCGGCGCGGTAACGCACGAAATGCTCCCAGCGCCGGCGGTGTTCCTGGAACCGCTCTTCGGCCTCGGCGAGCGCCTGGCGCAGACGCATCGTCTGCTCCTCGGTGCCGCGACGCGCCAGCTCACGCCAGGCCGTTGCGGCCTTCTCCCACTCTCGGAGAGACTCCTGGAGCCGCTCGTAGCGCTGCCGTGCGACGCGTTCGGCGCGTACTCGCAGCGGGTGGTCGCCCATCGTGCCGAAGCTCAACTGCACACGCTCACGCTCGGCCGCCAGACGCGCTTCGAGGATGGAGAACTCGGAGACGCGCTTCAGGTTCTTGGCCAGCCCGACGTAGGACAACAGAGCGATCAACCATTTGCTGGGATCCCATTGGTACCACCGCACGCCGTTGCGGTAATCGCCCGAGAAGCGGTGGTGGAAGTTGTGGTAACCCTCACCGTTGGTCAGGAAAGCCACGAACCAATGGTCCTTCGCCGAAGCGTGGATATCGTAGGTCGCTTTGCCCCACAGATGGCAGACCGAATTGATACAGAAGGTCGCGTGGTGGACCAGCACGATGCGGGCGCATGCCGCCAGCCAGAAAGCCTCCCAGGCGTAGCCGAAAGCCGCGCCGATCAGCGTCGGC
This sequence comes from Candidatus Omnitrophota bacterium, assembly GCA_022072175.1. Taxonomy (GTDB): domain Bacteria; phylum Omnitrophota; class Gorgyraeia; order 2-02-FULL-51-18; family 2-02-FULL-51-18; genus JAJVIE01. The sequence goes on from JAJVIE010000003.1 coordinate 1,397,199, forward strand.
ACCACGAATCCCGACGCGATCGCCCAAGCGACATAGTAGCGGTCCTGCAGGGCGATGAGGGGGTTCTTCGAGAGGTCCTTGACGTTACCGTGATCGATGGTGTGTTTCCAGAACACCAGCCATCCGATGTGGGCGTACAGGAAACCTTCACGTATATTGTAGGGGTCCAGGTCGGTATCGACGTGCTTATGATGCTCCCGGTGCTGGGACGACCAGTCCAAGGCCGACTGCTCGAACGCGGCGGCCCCGAAGAACAGCGCCAACGCCTCCACGACGGGATGAGCGTCGAACGTGCGGTGCGCGAACAAGCGGTGATAGCCCACCGTGATGCTCATGCCGGTGGCGATCACATAAAAAGCGAACAATCCCCAACCCACCGCGGACACACCTTCGCCCCGGACCGCGGTGACGATACCCGCGACCATGACCGCCGACGTGAAGATGAAGAACAGGAGATTCTTCCAGATGACCTGCCGCCTGCGCAACGGATACGACTTCATGCTCTACCCTTTATCTTAATTTTTGTTCGTGTAACAACGATCTTCCTTATAGCATACCATATGGAAGCCCGGGGTCGTAGTTGGCCACCTAAAATTTCAGGAAATCCCTGACCTTCTCGACGCCGTCCTCCAACCGGTTCTTGGAGGCTTCCTTGGACGGTACGGTATCCGGGGTCTTGAGAACGGATTCGACCGCGATCGTTCCGATACGGCTCAACACCAGGTCCTTAAGGGCCCTCTGGAACGATGAGCGGAGCACCTCGTACGGCTTGGCGGATGCATCACGCAGGTCCCATTGCACCGGCAGACGCAGACGCAAATATCCCGATTCGTCACGAACGTAGGACAACAGCTGTTCGGAGCCGACCCCGAAGACCTGGTCGCCCGGCTCGGCCTCCCGCAGATGCAGCTGGCTGAGCTCGATATGAAGATTGGCGTTGTACACTCCGCCGGAGATCGACATGTCCGCCCGCAGATCGAAGCGACCTTCATCGAACTGCGCGGCGGTCAAGCGGCTGAGATAAGGCGCCATGTAAGGTAACCAGACACCGGTCGCGCTCAAGACCGCGTCGGTCTCCGCGTCGGACAGGCGCGTGCGGCCGCGGAAAGCTCCGTCGGCCGGACGGGCGGAACGCCCCTGCACGAGACGGCCTGTAAGGTCGTACGTCGTCCACTCACGTCCTGGCGGCAATTCGACCCGCTCCAGCTCTCCGGTGAGGGTCTCCAGCACCAGCGCATACCCGTCCTGCCGGACGTCGTAGTCCATGAAACGGACCTCGCAACCCTCCAGACGCACCCGATCGATGCGGATCGGCAGGCCGGCCGCCGGTGTCGCCGAAGCGTCACCGGAGACGGCCGACGGCGGGGACGGCCGCAGTGCCGCCGACAGGAAATGGTAGACGACCCCGCCCTTCTTGCGCAGTGCCGCCTGAGCGCCGGCGATATCGACACGCCGGATATGCAGGACCTGCCGGCGCAGCGCTCCCATTTCGACCTCGAGCTCCAGACGGTCGACGGCGAAAGCGATCTCGGAGGCGAACGGAGAGTCCTCGTAGACGACGAAACGGCTCAGGACGAAATGTCCCGGCCAGCGGTAATCGATGTCGCCCACCGTGACGCGCTTGCCCAGCGCTCTCTCGACGGCCCCTCTCAGGAGCTCCGGGGCGTTCTTGGACAGAACGTTGAGGGCCGCGAACGCGGCGATACCCAGAACAATGAGAAGGATGATGATCTTTTTCAGCATGAGCTCGATGCCCTGACCCGATCGCTCGCGGACCGCGCGACCGGATACCGGCCGGTCCTCCGTAACGCTTTCACAGCCTTATGGCGCCGGCCTGTACGACGGCTCGGCGGCTCCCGTCGTGCGTTCACAGCGATCCTTGCTAATGGCGTCCCCGGCGCGATTCGAACGCACGACCCTCTGCTTAGAAGGCAGATGCTCTATCCACCTGAGCTACGGGGACAAACTGTTAAGGAGATTATACCAAAGCTCAGCCCGGCGGATGGTCTTCGGCGCACCGATGCCGGTACAACCTCTCCCGGCTCCAGACCGGGCGGCCCCCCTTCGGGGACGGTGTCCGTCGGCGCACGAAGTACAGGTCCGCGCTGACCAGCCGCTCGGTGCTCCTGCGGCACAAGTAACGCGTCAGCGCCCGGGACTGCGCGACGGATCGGCGGCCCGCCAGATGGAGCATGTATTTGGTCCAACGCTGATCACGGTAGTACCATGGACGGCGCTCGGGCGGACGCGCCAGGTCCGGCGCCCTATCGGGGTCGATGAGATTGACGCGGCGGCCGTCCACGGTCCGGCCCGTCGCCTCGTACCACCCGCTGAACGTCAGCGGGTAGGGCGCGAACATGCTCCAGCGTTGCTCAAGGTACAGGGTCGCGATCAGGCGCCGCACGGACTCCGGGGGACGAGGTATCCACCGGAGTCCCGACAAGCACGACCAGAACGTCAGCCCGATCACGACCAAACCCGCGGCGGCGCAGGCGCGGGTCCACGCGACAGCGCGAACAGCCGGAAGGACCGCTCCGCCGGAGCCGCTCCGGCCCGTGACCGCCCAGACCCCCGCCGGGATGAACGGCAACAAGGAAACGACGTCGATGAGCGGGAACAATCCCAGATGCATCATCATGCCCAGCGCAAGATGGAACACGACGCCCGCGAGCACGGCGCCGGACCTGCAGACGGCTACGGCCGCGGGACAGATCAAGAGGACCGGCAGGAGCGCTTCGGTCCAATAGGCCAGACGTGTCAGGGCCCCGGTCACCGACGGACCCAGTGACAGCAACCAGCGTCCGGCATCGGTGGTCAACGGCTCGATGCTCAGTGCGTAGTACACGGCACTGGCTTCCTCATGCCATGCCCGCCCGCTCTTCAGGATCACGGTACTGGCGTACATGAGGACGACTTGCAGCGTCAGCCCAGCCGTTCCCACCGCCGTCGTCAAGGCCGCTGGCGCTCGGCCGGGACGCAACGCCCAGCGTTGATCGATGGGCAGCCACGCCGACCATAGCACCAGCAACCGCAGCAACCCGTCCCCCGCCTGCAGGACCAGAGGGTTGCGGCCGTGCAGGGAGACCAGAAGGACCCACGAGAGCGCCGCCGCGGCGCGAGCTTTCACACCGAGGAGCAGGCACAGCGCCGACAGAACGGACAACACCCATAGCCCGACGGTCCAGGACGGCTCCGCGCTCCAGAGATACAGCGACCAGCGGCCGCTGCCGGCCTGCGCGGCCAGCACCCGCGCTCCGGGCAGAAGGCCCGTTTCGAGATAGAACTCCGCGAAATCCCTCAGCCGCAGCAGAAGATCGGACAACAGCGTCGCGCCCAGCCCGATCCGGAAAAGAGCCAGCGAGCGCGGGTCCAGCGCGTAGGTCCGGCGCAGGCCGGAGAGGATGTGCATGACGGCTATTGTACGGTCAGAAGATGGTCGGGGCGACTGGATTCGAACCAGCGACTTCTTGCTCCCAAAGCAAGCGCTCTAGCCAGGCTGAGCTACGCCCCGTCAAGACGGAACAGGCACGACGATGCTGGAGATCCCCCGCGACGCACGGTCCGTTGACCGGTGTGCGCGGGTTTATCGGGATGGCTTGCGCGAGACGACGCGCACAGCCGCTTCGGCGATGTTCTTGGAGGTCAGGCCGTACTTGGTCATCAGCTCCTGGGGGGAGCCGGACTCGGCGTAGGTATCGTTGAGACCGACGTACTCGACGGGCACCGGAAGCGCCCGTGACAGATACTGCGAAACGACACTGCCGAGACCGCCGAAGGTCAGGTGCTCCTCGGCGACCACGAAAGCGCCCGTCGCCTTGGCTTCGGCGAGGATGAGCTCCTCATCGAGCGGCTTGAGCGTGTGGATATCGACGACAGAGGCGTCGATCCCCTTCTCTCTGAGGATCTCGGCGGCCTCGAGGCATTCGTAGACGAGCAGGCCCGTACCGACCAGGGTCACGTGCTTGCCCTGACGCAGGCGGATGCCCTTGCCGATCTTGAACTCGGTCTTCTCGTCATAGACGAGCGGGGAGTTCGCTCGGCTCGTGCGGACGTAGACGGGTCCCTTGAGCTTCGCGGCCTGCTTGATGAGCGACTTGGCCGAATGTTCGTCCGAGGGCACGATCACCGCCAGGCCCGGCAGGGTCAGCGCGAGCGCGAAATCCTCGACCGACTGCTGGGAGGCGCCGTCCTCGCCGACGGAGATGCCGCCGTGCGACGTGACGATCTTGACGTTGAGCTCGGGGAACGCGATGCCCACGCGCATCTGTTCGTAGCCCTTGCACATGAGGAAGCACGCGAACGAGCTGATGAAGGGGACCTTGCCGCAGGATGCCAGACCCGTCGCCAGACCGACGAGGTTCATCTCCTGGATGCCGATGTCGATGAAGCGGTCCGGGTACGCCTTGCCGAACTTGTCGGTGCGCGTGGACTTGGAGAGGTCAGCGTCCATCACGATGACGTCCGGCATCTCGGCGCCGAGCTCGACGAGGGCCTTGCCATAGGCGTCGCGGGAGGCCGCGCCCATCTTGCGGGTCAGCGCGCTCACTTGATCATCCCCAGGATGCGCGCGATCTCGGCGTCGCTCTCACCGAGCTCTTTGAGCGCTTTCTGCGTCTCGTCCTTGGTCGGAGCCACGCCGTGGAAGTTGTTGTTGTTCTCCATGAAGGACACGCCCTTCCCCTTCACGGTGTGCGCGATGATGATGCGCGGAGCGGCCTTGGCGGCCTTGACCCACTGGAGCGCGTCGTAGATCTCACGGATGTTATGGCCGTCGATCTCCCGGGTCTCCCAGCCGAACGCCCGCCACTTGTCGACGACCGGCTCCATGTCGAGCATCTCCTTGCAGGAGCCGCCGAGCTGATACTTGTTGTAATCGAGGATCGTCGGGACATTGACGAGCTTCTGGAAAGCGATGAACGCCGCCGCTTCCCAGATCTGGCCTTCGTTCAGCTCGCCGTCCGAGATCAAAGCCCACGAGAGGTAGTCCTTCTTGTCGAACCTGGCCGCCAGCGCCATACCGGCCGCGATGGACAGCCCTTGTCCGAGCGATCCGGTGGACGCGTCGATGCCGGCCAGACGGCGGACGTCCGGATGGCCCTGGAGGGGACTGCCGAGCTTGCGAAGCGTCAGGAGCATGTCGGTCGAAAAGTAACCCGCGCGGGCCAGCGCCGAGTACAGCGCCGGACAGCCGTGGCCCTTCGAGAACACCAGGCGGTCGCGATCGGCCCACTTGGGGTTCTTCGGATCGTGCCGCATGACGTTGAAATACAGGACGGTGAGGATGTCGGTCGCCGAAAGCGAGCCGCCGGGATGGCCGTTGCCGCAGATGCCGAGCATCTTGATCACGTCGCGGCGGATGTCGAGGGCGACGCGGCCGAGCCGGTCGAAGTCGACTTTCGCTGTGGAGGTGTTGGTTTCAGAGGCCATGGGTGTCATGGAAGGCTAAAGTTTAACCCGCTCACCGGCGGGCGTCAAACCTTAAATTATTCACTGCCGGTACTCGGAGACCCCCGTCCTGAAACGCAGGAAATGGTCGAGCGAATCGCATAGCAGATAGGGGTTGGTCCGCTTCTCATCGCCGAGCGTCGTCGTGGGCTTCTCGGAGTAATTGTGTCCCGGGCACAGCACCGTGCGGTCGTCGAACTTCGACAGGGTCCGCAGGGAATCGTACAACTGCTTGGCGTCCCCTCCCGGAAGATCGGTACGTCCGCACGCCCCGATGAAGAGCGTGTCCCCGGACACCAGGTGGTCCTGCGTGTGGAAGCACTGCGAACCGGGCGTGTGCCCCGGCGTGTGCACACAGCGGACCTCGATCCGGCCGGCTTTCACGACCTGTCCGGCGTCCACCGGACGGATGTTGTCATGGGACAGGTCCAGGTACGGCACGTCGTGCTTGTTGACGTACACGGGCACGTCCGCCGAGCCCAACAACTCCTCGATGCCGTTGGTGTGATCGAAATGATAGTGGCTGATCAGGGCGCCGACGATCTTGAGGTCCTGTTCTCGCGCCACACGCAGGATGGTATCCGCCTGCCAGGCCGGGTCCACGACGAGCACCTCGCGGGTCTGGGCGTCGCCGACGAGATAGACGAAGTTCTCCATCGGCCCGATCTCCATCTGGCGCAGATAGAGCGGCGAGGCGGCGGTCATGCGCTACTTTCCCTCGGCGGACGGCGTGACCTGCACCAGGTCGACGCCGATCTTGGCGGCGATGGAGAAGATCCGCTCATCGCGATAGAACTCTCCGTAGCAGATGCGCCGCAGTCCGGCATTGGCGATCAGCTTGAAACAGGGCCAGCAGGGACTGGCCGTCGTGTAGATCGTCGCGCCGTCGATGCACACGCCGTTCTTGGCCGCTTGCAGGATGGCGTTGGCCTCGGCGTGGACCGTGGCGACGCAGTGATCGTTCTCCATCATATGCCCGACCTCGTCGCAATGCTCGAGCTTGCGGATGGAGCCGTTGTAACCGGTGGAAAGAATGGTCTTGTCGCGCACGATGACAGCGCCGACGAACTTGCGGTCGCAGGTGGAGCGCGAGGACACGACGCGGGCGATGTTCATGAAGTACACGTCCCAGTCCACGCGTCGCTGGGTCTTGGGTGCTGTCGGGGTCATCTCAGGTCTCTCCGGGAGCGTTATTGTACCACGCGCGGAAGGCGCCGGTCAGGCGTCGGGAGTGCGGAACACCGACGAGGCCGAGCGGCCTTTGCCGGCATGCAGGGCGGCCTTGACCGACCACGAGTAGGTCTGTCCGGGTTCGAACGTGGAGACCGGCAGGCTCAGACTCTCCTTACCGTCCGTAACCTCTTGTTTCATAATAAGATACGGCTCGTAGCTCTGAGGTCCCTTGTACAGCCGGAACTCATAGTGGCTCAGCACCGTCCGGTCGGCATTGCCGCGCCAGCGGAACTCCAGCTGTCCATCCTGCGGTCGGGCCACATCCCCAGGGGCGATCAGCGTCGGCGCCACATGCGTCTGGTCCTTGCCGGCCCGTCTTCCGGCCTCGGCCTCCCCCGGCAGCAGCGCTCCGGACACGAGAAGACCCACGAACAGCGTCGCCGCGAACCTCATCGCACCAGGACCCCGCGCCCGATCTTGACGGTGACCCGCTGGCCATCGCTCCACGGCCACAGCATCGCGCAGTTGGACAGGCCTTCCCGTTCCTTATAGTAGAGCACCTGGTTCTGCATCACCCCGCCATAACGGTCGCTATAACGATCGGCGTCGCGCGAGGATTTCTGCCCGGCGGGTTTGAAAGGCGGTCCGAAGAAGCCCTCGAGCGTCCGTCCGAGCTCCGCGACGGAAGACGCGACGGCCACGGCCTCGAAATAATCCTCGGCGTCCTGCCTCTTCTCCTCGAAGGGCAGCTGACGCACCGCCGCGATCAGTTCTTCCCAGGTCATCTCGAAGATCCCCCGCGCGCCGGTCTCAGTGGTCATGTCCGCCGTCATGCGAATGGCCGTGCTCGATCTCCTGGGAGCTGGCCTCACGCATCGAAACGATGTTCACCCGGAAGGTCAGGTCGACGCCCGCCAGAGGATGATTGCCATCGAGCTTCACCGTATCGGCGCCCACTTCGATGACCGTGAACACCGGGGCATGCTCATCGGGACCGCCGCGGAAGCGGTCGCCGATCTTCACGTCGGCCTGGGGAAGCTTGGTCTTGGGGACGTCCAGCACCAGCTCCGGACGACGGACCCCGTAGGCCTCGGCGGCGGCCACCTGCACCGTGGTCTCCTGCCCGGCCGATAGCAGCGACAGCGCTCGCTCGAGCCCCGGGATGATCTGGCCGGCGCCCTCGAGATACGAGAACGGCCCCCGACCCTCCGAACTGTCGATGGTCTTGCCCGAGGGATCGGTCAGATGATAGTGGATGGTGACGACACGTTGGACGGGCATAAGGACCTCCGAGGATGCTGGTGAGCGGTCATTATCCCCCTTCCCGCTCCGGCCTCCAAGTTAATTCGCTCTATTTCCTGCGTTTCTTGGTGCGTCTTTTGACGCCGGACGCCGCGTGTCCGTAATCGGCCTCGGGCTTGTCCAGGAAACGCCGGGCCGCCGAATGCGGGATCACCCAGTGGCTGTGAGGTCCGGCCAGCTGGTAAGCGTGCGGCAGATGCCCCAGTTTGATGAGGTTGCGCACCGTCCAACCGTGGTCGGAGGGCGTGACGGTCGTCAGGCCATGACGCGCCAGGAGCTTGGCCGCCTCGTAGGGCGTGAAAAAGGCCCTGTGGTGCCGCTCGAGCTCGGCATCGAGCGTCGCGATGATCCGGCGGATCTCAGGCTTCATCATGCCCTCCCTTGCGCGGCGGACGCCCAACCACGGCAACGCCGTACGGCCTCGGCCCAACGCCCATAACCCCGCTCCATCGCGCCGCGCGTCGACCGGCGGGGACGAAAAACGCGCTCGACCCGGCGGGCGCGCAAGAAAGCCTCGGCGGACCCCCACACGCCCACGGCCAGACCCGCCAGACCCGCAGCGCCCAGAGCGGTGGTCTCGAGCACGCGCGGGCGCTCGACCGGTATCCCCAGCGCGTCGGCCTGCAACTGCATCAACAGATCGTCCGCCGTCGCGCCGCCATCGACACGCAGTCTGTCGAAACCATGCCGCGTATCCCGGCGCATGATCGTCAGGATATCGCGGGTCTGATAGCAGATCGCTTCGAGCGTGGCTCGCGCGATATGAGCCCGGGTGGTGCCTCGCGTCAGCCCGATGAGCAGGCCGCGCGCGTCCGGATCCCAGTACGGAGCGCCGAGGCCGGCCAGGGCCGGCACGAAGACCGCTCCTCCGGCATCCTCGACGCTCGCGGCAAGACGCTCCACGTCCGCCGAGCGCCGGATGAGCCCGAGCCCGTCCCTCAGCCATTGCACCGCCGCTCCGCCGATGAACACACTGCCTTCGACCGCGTAGTCCGTCCTGCGGAGATCCCCCAACGACCAGGCGACGGTCGTCAGAAGGTCCCGGGAGAACCTCGGCGTGCGCCCCGTGCATTCGACCGCGAACAATCCCGTGCCATAGGTGTTCTTCACGACCCCCGGCTCGGCGCAGCCCTGCGCGAAACTCGCGGCCTGCTGGTCCCCGGCGATCCCGGCGATGGGCACCTCGACGCCGATCGCCGAGCGGACCGTGCGCGCCGAGACCGCGCTCGAGGGCACCACGCGCGGCAGCATGCGTTCCGGCACCCCGAAGAGGTCCAACAGCCACGGCTCCCAACGCAGGCGCCGGAGATCGAAGAGCAGGGTCCGGGACGCGTTGGAGGTGTCCGTAACGTGCGCCGCCCCTCCGGTCAGATGCCAGAGGATCCAGCTGTCAACGGTCCCGGCCAGGGCTTCGCCGCGGCGCGCCTTGGCGCGCAGTCCCGGCACATGCCGCAAGAGCCACTCGAGCTTGGTCGCGCTGAAATACGGATCGGCGAAGAGCCCCGTGGTGCGGTGCAGACGCTCTCCGAGCCCGGAAGCCTTCAACTGAGCACAGCGCTGGGAGGTCCGCCGGTCCTGCCAGACCAGCGCGCGGTGCAGGGGCCGGCCGGTGCGCCGGTCCCAGACGACGATGGTCTCGCGCTGGTTGGTGACGCCGACGGCGGCCAGACGCGAGGCCGGCACTCCGCTCAGCGCGCGGCGGGCCACCGCCAGCGTCGAGACGCGGATCTCATCGGCGTCGTGCTCGACCCATCCGGGCTTGGGGAAATACTGCGTGAACTCGCGGTACGCCGAAGAAACGATCCGTTGGCGTTCGTCGAAAACGATGGCGCGGTTGCCCGTTGTGCCGAGGTCCAACGCGAGCACGTACGAACGCGCGGCCATCAGTAGTCGATGCCGATCTGTGCCGGGATGCCGGCCTGGAAGGGATGTTTGATCTGCTTCATTTCGGTGACCAGGTCCGCCCGCCCGATGATCTCCGGACGCGCGTTGCGGCCGGTGAGCACCAGGTGCGTGCGCTCGGGTTTGGAGTCGATGAGCTCGAGCACCGCCGAAAGCGGCACGAGAGAGACGCCCAGCGAGTCGATCGCGCAGTTGATCTCATCGAGGACCACCAGGTCGTAACGGCCGGAACACATCTTGAGCCGCGCGGTCTCGAGCGCCTGTTGAGCCGCCGCGCGATGTTCTTCGAGCGGCTTTTTGTCGCCCATGATGCCCACGAAGCCCCGGCCCAACTGCAGGATCTCGAGATTGTCGTGATGCTTGGCGCTCTCGAGCTCGCCGAACACCACCGGCCATTCACCTTTGAAGAACTGGATCACCAGGACCCGCCAGCCGTGACCCAGAGCTCTCAACACGCCGCCCAACGCGGCGGAGGTCTTGCCCTTGCCGTCGCCGGTGTAGACGATCACCAGACCCTTGCGGGGCGCGTCGGCCATGTCGCTCTAACCGTACCGCTGTTGGAGCTCCCGGATGACGATCTCATTGGCCGGGGGGAACAGGTAGTCACCGAGCTCCGCGACGTCCACCCAACGCACCTGCTGGCACTCGAGCGGCCGGGGCTCGCCTGAAACGTGACGGCAGAGATAGAAGTTGAGCCAGATCACGCGCTCTTTGTGCCGGCGGCGGATCTCGGTGAGCTTGGATTCGACGGCGATCTCGATGCCGAGCTCTTCGGCGGCCTCACGGACCACACAGCTCTCGAAGCTCTCCCCGGCATCGCGTTTGCCGCCGGGGAACTCCCAGAACGAGCCGAACGAATCGCCTTCGCACCGCTGGGCGATCAGGACGCGGCGGCCGTCCCGGATGATCGCCACACCACAGGCGATCACGGGCACACGGGTCTTCCGCGGGGGAGGCGGTTGTGTCTGCATGTGTCGTTGGCGTCTAGAACGGCCGACGGAGCCGCTCGTGGACGACCGAAACGATTTTCTCATGAAAGCCCAGATAGGGACACAGTTTTATATCCGCGCCTCGATGGAGGACTCGTGCTCGAGCGCACAAGCGCGGCAGATCTTCCTGGACGTGCCGGCCGCCCAGCAGGAAATACGGTAACACCCGCACGGACGAGGCCCCCGAGCTCAGCGCCTGCCCGATGGCCGTCGCAACATCGGGCGCGGTGATCTCAAGATAGGCGACGTGCACACTGTGATAGCGTCCGTCGCGGCGGAGCGAGGCCGCCAGACGCTTGACGGGCCGGTCGAACCCCGCGGCGCGACTGCCGTGGGCCACGAGGACCACGGCGGGCTTGGCGCTAGACCGTTTCACCGGAGTCCTTGGGCACCCAGCCGAGACGGCCGCCGGGCAGTTCGAGGTACACCCACTCCTCGGTGCGGTCCACCACGCGCGCGGCGGCGCCTTCGTGCAGAGTGAACGCCTTGTTCTCGCGCTTGGAGGGACCGTAACGGGCCTCCACTTCCGGCCGGAGCACGACGTACACCGGTGCGGTCAGCTCTGTCCAGCGGACCGCGATGAGCGTTCCGGTCAGGGCGCACAACGCCAGCGGCAGGATCGAGGCGCGCGCCAGCATCCGGGAGGAGCCCGGAACGACCGCTGAGATCAGCGCCGCCAGCACCCACAACGCCAGCGTGCCGCCGAAGATCGAGCGCAGTTCCGACCCGCTCAGCAGTCCCGCGACCCGGCGGAGCGGCCAGAGGAACACATTGGCGGGTGTCGGCTCGACCGTGTCCTCCAGGTACCGCGACAGGACCGAGAGGTTCCAGGCGATGTCCGGATCACGCGGGTCGACGCGCAAGGCACGCTCGTACATGAGACGGGCACGGCCCTTGTCGCCGCTCTTGAATGCGACGTTGCCGAGGTTGTACAACGCCGCGGCGGTCGGCCCCTGCTCCTTGATCGAACGCTCGAAAGCCGCCCCGGCGGTCTTGAGATCACCCTTGGCATAGGCGGCCGTGCCCTCGGCGAACGGATCCGCCCAGGAGACGGCGCACGACAGCGTCACTGCCGCCAATACCAGAACGAGCGTCCGGATCATGACGCTTTCCTCCGTTCAAAGGCCGTGATCGTCTCGTCGGCCAGCTCCATCGTGCGGCGCATCTCGGCCTCATCGGCCTTGGACGAGGAGAATCGCCGCAGCGCCAGCTCGTCCAACAGCCCGCGGACCCGTCCCAACAACTGCCGTTCGGCCTCGGGATCGGCGATACGAGCGATGACGGTCTCATAGGTCACCACACGGTCCGTCAACTCGAGCTTGTCAGCGAGGTAACCATGCACAGCGCGGTAGAGCTCGGCATAATACGCTTCGGTCTGGCCCTTCTTGAGCAGTTTGTGGGCCTGACCGAGCCGCTTGCGCGCCACCGCGTGCGAACGGCGCAGACGTGAAGCGCGGCCGTCACGTGACCGGCCCGCGCGCAGACCCGCGACGAACCATAGCAAGAGACCGGTCAATACGGCCGCCGTTGCGGCGGCGATCGTCCGCCCGGCTTCGAAACCCGCCGGACCCGGCACCAGCGGCGAGCGGCGAGCGGTCTTGATGTAACGGATGTCCGTCGCTTCGGGCGCGGCGGACCGCGCCGCGGACGGCGCGGGGCTCGGGAGGACGGGCGCGGCCGGAGCGTCCGCCGCCTCCCCGGTCGCCGGCTTCACATTGACCGTGAGCGCCACGGTGCGGATCTCGAAGTACGAGCCGGTCCTCGGATCGAAGTACGAGAACTTCATCGGCGGCACGGTCTGCGTACCGGGCTGGCGCGGCACGAGCACGACCTCCGCGGTCTTGTCGCCCTCGACCTTGAGGCGGTCCTTGTTGACGTTGGTCGCGTAGGCCGGGTCGTACGCCTTAAAAACCTCAAGGGCCGGCGGAACGGGCGGTTGCACGGTATTGATGTTGCCCTCTCCGGAAACGCGGACCTTGAGCGTGACGGGCTGTCCCACCTCGACCTCCCTGGGCTCGAGCTCGGCATCGATCCGGTATTGACCCACCGCGCCGGTGAAGCTCGCAGGCTTGCCCGTCTCCGGCAGTTGTTTGACGCGCACCGTGATCGGATCGGCGGTCACGGACTTGCCGACCAGCTCCGTGGAGACCGGAGTGCGGATCAGACGGCGGCCGGCCAATCCCGAGGAGAAAACACCCTGCAGGGGGTCCTGGGTCTGCAGTTCGACGATGACCTTGAGCGCCCCGGGGTCCACCGTGTAGACACCGGCCTGCGTCGGGAAGATCGAGATCTTGCGCACCACGGCCACGACGTAACGGGAGCCGTTGAGGATCTGCTCGGTCCTCTTGAGGGTCTTGTCCGGCGGGAACTCCTCCACCCAGAACCCCGTGGTCGTCGGTTCTTTCTCAAAACCCTTGAACGTCGCTGAATGCCGCGTATAGAGCGTGTAGGTCAGCGACACCGGCTCGTTGACGTACACTTCCTCCTTGTCCGCGGTGACACGCACGAACAGATCGCGCTCGCTGATCTCCCGGGAGGATTGGGCCGGAGGCAGGACCGGCGCGCCCAAGCCGCGCGGCACCGGAGCCCCGGCGGGGACGACCTCGATGTCGGCGGCGGGGACCTTGTAGTCGACGCCGCCGATGTTCACCGTGAAGGGTCCGAGCTTCTTGGGTCCGACCGAGTTCGCCACGAACCCCAGACTGAGCACGGTCTTGGAAGCCGAGCGCCCGTTGATGAAGGTGATCTCCTGCCGGTGACTGCGCGAAAAGTTGGACACATCGGGCGCGGCGGAGATCTCACCCAACTGCACGCGGCCCTGGGCGTTGTAGATGATGATATCCAGCACCACCTCCTCGCCGACGGCGGCCCTGGAGCGGTTGACCGACGTCTCGATGGATATTTCCGCGAACGCCGCCGACACGCTCAGACAGAGCGCTGCCGTCAGGACCGCTGTCCATTTCATCGCGCCTCGCATCCGCTCACCAATCCTTCGCATAGGGATCCTGGACCCTGCCGGGCCTCTGCTGTCCGCTCTTGACCTTCAAAACTCGGCGCTCCTGGTCCTGGATCGCGGCCAGGATCTGTTCGGTCGGCAGGTCCGTGGGTGCCGAGCCGGTGCGGGCCTGTCCACCCGCCTCCAACCGTATCCCCTGTTCTTGACCTTCTTCGCCGGGACCCGCACCCGTCGCACTGCCGCCCGGCTTGCCGCCGGCCCGATCCGGGTCCTGACCGATCTCCGCCCTGGAACCCTCTCCGTCCTGGTCGCCGTCCCGACCTTCTTCGGATCCCGGCTCTTCGTCTTGGGAAGACCCTTCGCCCGGCCGACCCTGATCGTGCTGACCCTCTTGCTGTTGGCCTTCTCCGGCCTTGCCTGAGGACCCTTTTTCGGACGCCTCGCCCTCATTGGGTTCCTGCCCCTCCCCCTCCCGCTTGGAAGGGTCCGGACCCGAACCGGCACCCGACTCCTGACCCTGGCCGCCCTTCTCGCCCTGCTGTTGCGACTTCTCCTGCGAGTCGCCCTGCTGGCCCTGCGGTCCTTGTTGCTTCTGATCCTGACCCTGACCGCCGGACTGCGCGTCCTTGTTGTCGGAGGAGTCCTGGCCGCCCTGCTCGGGATCCTTCTCTTGCTGCCCCTGTCCGCTTTGTTGTTGCTGGGGATCCGACTTTCCGCCGCCCTGCTGTTGGTCCTGCTGACCCTGGCCGTCCTGCTGCGGGTCCTGCTGACCCTGACCGCCTTGCTGGTCCTTGGGATCGGACGATCCGCCTCCGCCCTGCTGTTGGTCCTGCTGACCCTGACCGCCGGAGGGGTTCTTGTCCTTCTGGTCCTGGCCGCCCTGTCCTTGTTGACCCTGGCCGCCCTGCGGGTTCTTCTGGTCCTGCTTCTGCGGCGGAGGTGGAGGCGGCGGCTGTTGCTGTTGCTTCTTGTCCTCTTCCTTCTTGCGGCGGTTCAACAGCTCCAGGTTGACCTTGGCGTCCTTGTCCGCGGGATCCAGCCGTAATGCCTGCTTGTAGAACTCGATCGCGCGCTCGAGATCCTCTCGCCGGGCCAGCGTGTTGCCGAGGTTGTAGAACGCCTTCGACCTCAGCCCGGGCTCCACGTCCTGCTCGGCGGCCTGGCGGTAGGCCTCGATCGAACGCTCGTAAGCTTCCTGCCTATAATAGGCGTTGCCCAGGTTGTACGCAACGGTCGGGGATCCCGGGTCGGCCTTGAGAGCCTTCTCGTACGACCTCTGGGCGTTGCCGATCTGCCCCTTGCGGTACTGGCTGTTGCCCCGCTCGTTCTCCACGGCCGCGCCCAGATCGAACCCGCACAGGAACAACGCCGCCGCGACGGCCGCGAGGGGACCCGCCCAGCGCTTCATTCGGCGACCCTCCTCCGCTCCGACACCACCGCCTCGAGCCACAACAGGAGCAGTGCCGCCAACACCAACTGCTGGTAGCTCTCCTCGTACTGTACGGCCCATCGGCTGCGCTTGGCGCCACGGGCGGTCGACTCGATATGACGGGCGATGCTCTCGATCTCGGTCTCGCGTGCGCTGGCGCGGTAGTATTCGCCGCCGGTCGTCTGGGCCAGCTTCTTGAGCAGGGATTCGTTGAGCCGCGAGATGACGACCTGCCCTGAAGCGTCGCGCTTGACCCCGGACCCGTTCTCGGAGGCCGGCAGCGTACTGCCGTCGGGCGTACCGATGCCGATCGCGTACACGCGGACCCCGGCCTGCTTGGCCTTCTCGGCTTCGCGGAAGGGATCGCCGTCGAGTTCTTCGCCGTCGGTGAGGACCACCAGTGCCCTCGGCTCGTCCTTGCCTTTGCCGTAGGCCTGCAGGGCCACATCCAGCGCGCGGGAGATGCGAGTGCCTCCGGCGGGCACGAGATTGGGATGCAGGGTGGACAGGAAGAGCTTGGCGGCCTGGCGGTCCGAGGTCAGCGGACATTGGATGTAGGCGTCCCCGGCAAAAGCGATGATGCCCACACGGTGGCCTTTGAGGCGGTCGATGAGCCCGGACAGCTCCAGCTTGACCTTGTCCAGGCGCGTCGGCGCGATGTCGCGCGCCAGCATGCTCTTGGAGACATCGACGGCCAGGAACACGTCCGCGCCGGCGAACTCCACAAGACCTTCCTTCTTGCGCCAATGCGGCTGGCAGAGCGCGAGCACGACCAACAGCCACACCAGCACCATCAGTGTTCTTTTGACCCAGCGGCCCAGAGGGTCCACCGAGGCCGCCAGGCGGCGCACCAACGCAGGGTCGCCGAAGCGCCCCAGCTGGCTCCTCCGCCTCCAGGCCGAGAACGCGTAGACGGCCACGAGCCCCGGCGCCGCCCACAACCAGATGAAATTCTCCGGCCGTCCCCACTCCATCAGGACCTCCCCCGCGGCCGTCTCACGGCAGCCTCAACGTCAGGATGCGTGTCCAGAGCGCCTCGGCGATGAGCACGAAGAACGCCGGCCACAGGAACCAGTGGTACTGTTCCTCATAGTGCGTGTAGGTCTCGACCTTGATCTCGGTCTTCTCGAGCCGGTCGATCTCCTTGAAAACGTCCCTGAGCCCGCGCTCGTCCTGCGCGCGGAAATACCGGCCGCCGGTGAGCGAGGCGATCTCCTTGAGGGTCTTCTCATCGATCTGCGTCTCGACCTTGAGCAGGCGCGTCCCGAACCTCGGATCGTGCACGGGCCAGACCGACACACCCTCCTTACCGACACCGATGGTGTAGACACGGATGCCGTACTTGGCCGCCAGGCGCGCCGCGGTGATCGGATCGATCTCTCCGGCGTTGTTGACGCCGTCGGTGAGGAGCACGATGACCTTGCTCTTGGCCTCGGAGTCCCGGAGGCGGTTGACGGCCGTCGCCAGGCCCAGACCGATGGCGGTGCCGTCCTCGAGGATGCCCATCTGCAGGCGCGACAGAAGGGTCAGGACCGCCTCGTGGTCGCCCGTCAGCGGCGCCTGTGTGATGCTCTGGGCGGCGAACACCACAAGACCGATGCGGTCGTGCCGGCGCCCTTCGATGAAACGCCGCGCCTCGATCTTGGCGGCCTCGAGGCGGTTGCCGGGCGCGAAATCCATGGTCGCCATACTTCCGGAGATGTCCATGGAGATCATCACGTCCACGACGTACTTGGTGGTCTTCTCTTCTCCGATGCCGCTTTGGGGCCGGGCCAGCGCGGCGATAAGAAGGAGTCCCGCGGCCAGACGCATCAGGGCGGGCAGCCAGCGCCCTTTGGACGGTCCGCCGCCTCCAGCCCGCCGCACCGGCGCCAACGACGAGTAGCGCAAAGCCGCCTCGGCGCCGATCCAGGACCGCACGTAGAGCGCGCAGACGAGGATCGCCGGTATCGCCAGCAGGAAGAACAGCGGGTCCTTGAACCTCATTTGGAACGCCCCTTGACCCGCTCCGCGGGCGGAGGCGCAAGCCGCGCGACCACCGATGTCAGGCTCTCTTCGAGGCGGACCGTCAACGTCCTGTCCGGTGTGGCACGGGCGAACTTGACGAGGTCGGCCGCGTCCAGGAGCTCCCTCAAGGCCGACCGGGTCTCGGCCTCCAGTGAAGCGACCGGCTCGGAGCGCAGGATCTCACCGGTGGTGCGCTCCATCACATCGACGCCGTAACGGCGCTCGAGGAAGCGCCGGGCGATGTCCGCCAGCCCCGAGTAGTGCTCTCGGAAGCGGCCCTGCGCCAGATGGGACGCCTGCCTGAGCCGTGACAGCTCCCGCCGGGCGCGCTCGTCGGCCGGCAGGAGGAGCTCGGGGTCGGGCCTGGGCTTGCGGGGCCGCAGGACCACCGCGGCGATCAGACCGGCGATGAGCACCGCGGCCGCCAACGCCGCGAGCGTCAACAAGAGCGTCCGGAGACCGAGCGTGGCGGGGCCCTTGATCGGTCTGAGCGTCTTGTCCTTGGGGGTCAGGATGCTCTGCACCGTGATCTTGCGCTCCGGCGTCATCGTCACCGAACTTTCGCCCGAGGCCGGCCGCACGGAGATGGGAAGCGGCGGCAGCACGTGCTCTCCGGTCTCGAAGATCGTCAGCACGATCTCGACGCGCTCGGTCACCGCGCCGTCGGCGCCGGAGCCCGCGGGTACGGTGCGGACGCCCTTGAGCTCCCAGGGATGAACGTTCTGAGGCGTGACCAGGGGCTGAACGCTCTCACCCGCCGCGCGCCGCACCAGACAGACAACGCGCAGTTCGTCCCCCACGGTCAGTCTCTCCGGCTCGATCCGCACGGAGATCTCCGCGGCCGAGACGGGGGCCGTGAGCGCCAGCGCCAGAACGGCGTGGACGAACGCGGCCCTCAACGGAACCTCCTTTCACGCGTCCTGAAGAAGCGGATCATCGGGTCGATGTACGGCCTGTCCGTGCCGACCTCGATGCGGTCGAGGCCGATGGATTCGAACAACCGGTCGCGCTTCTCGCGCGCTTCACGCGCGTTCTTCTCGAAACGCCCCCGGAACCCGCGGCCCGGCCGGAGCGTGGCGATCTCCCCGGTCTCAGCGTCCTCCAGGCGGATGGACGCCGCCAGGCGCGGGAACTCCCGCTCGGTCGGATCGTCGGCCACCACGGCCACCAGGTCGTGCTTCTTGTGCGCGATCTTGAGCATGCGCTCGTAACCCTGGTCGATGAAATCCGAGAACACGAACACCGTCGCGCGGCGCGTGACGACGTCGTTGAGGGTCTTGAGCGCGGCCGACAGGTCGGTCCCGCGCGACTTGGGCCGGTAGGTCAGGATCTCGCGGATGACGCGCAGCACGTGCTGGCGGCCCTTGCGGGGAGGGATGTACTTCTCGACGCGGTCGCTGAAGAAGATCAACCCCACGCGGTCGTGGTTCTTGACCGCCGAGAACGCCAGCAGAGCCGCGATCTCCGCGGTGAGCTCGGACTTGGTCCGTCCGCGCGTACCGTATCGCCCCGAAGCGCTCTGGTCGACGAGGAACATCACCGTGAGCTCGCGCTCCTCGACGAACTTCTTGGTGTACGGATGGCCCATGCGGGCGGTGACGTTCCAATCGATGTCGCGGATGTCGTCCTGCGCGTCGTACTCGCGCACCTCGTCGAACTCCATCCCGCGACCCTTGAAAACACTGTGGTACTCGCCGGCGAAGACGGTGTTCACGAGCCTCGAGGTGGTGATCTCGATGAAACGGACCTTCTTGAGCAGCTCCTTGGGGATCATGGCCGCTCCCGAAGGATCAGGGGACTTCGATCTGGTCGAAGATCTTCTTGACGAGGTCCTCGGAGGTGAGCTCTTCGGCCTCGGCTTCGTACGTCGGCGTCACGCGGTGGCGCATCGTATCGAGCCCGACGGCCTTGACGTCATCGGGGGTCACGTAAGCACGGCCTTTGAGGAAAGCGTGCGCCCGGGCGGCGATGTTGATCGCCAGCGTCGCGCGGGGCGATGCGCCGTAACGAACGAGCCCCTTGAGGTCCTTGAGCTTATAGGCCTCCGGATCGCGCGTGGCGCACACCAGGTCCACGATGTAGTGCTTGATCTTGTCGTCGACGTACACGGCGCTGACGGCCTGACGCGCGCGCACGATGTCCTCGGGAGACAGCACGGCGGAGACCGTCGCGGGTTTGCGGCCGGCCATGCGCTCCATGATCTCGAGCTCCTCGTTCTTCTTGGGATACGTGACCCGGAGCTTGAGCAGGAAGCGGTCCACCTGTGCCTCGGGCAATTGATAGGTGCCCTCCTGCTCGATGGGGTTCTGCGTGGCCAGCACCAGGAACGGCTCCTCGAGCTCGTACGTCTGGCCGCCGAGCGTGATCTGGCGCTCCTGCATGGCCTCCAGGAGCGCGCTCTGCACCTTGGCCGGAGCGCGGTTGATCTCATCGGCCAGCACGATATTGGCGAAGAGCGGACCCTTCTTGGTCGTGAAATCCCCGCTCTTGGGATTGTAGATCTGCGTGCCGAGGAGATCGGCGGGCAGGAGGTCCGGCGTGAACTGGATGCGCTGGAAACGCGCCCGGACGCCCTGCGCGAGCGTCTTGACCGCCAGTGTCTTGGCCAGTCCCGGCACGCCCTCCAGGAGCACGTGACCGTCGGCCAACAGCGCCAGGAGCAGGCGCTCGACGAGCGCCGTCTGTCCGACGATGACCTTCTGGATCTCGGCTTGCAGGAGCCGGACGCCGGCGCTCTCCTTCTCGATCCTCTCGCTCAACGCTCGGATGTCAGTGGCGGTCGTGCTCATAACTCCTCCTTGCGGGACTTTACTTGACGACGTGGAA
The DNA here is from genome assembly GCA_022072175.1 of Candidatus Omnitrophota bacterium. Taxonomy (GTDB): domain Bacteria; phylum Omnitrophota; class Gorgyraeia; order 2-02-FULL-51-18; family 2-02-FULL-51-18; genus JAJVIE01. The sequence continues at coordinate 1,417,228 of JAJVIE010000003.1, forward strand.
GGATTTCTGTCCGAAGACGAGGTCTTCGACGTAGATGCGGAACTCGTACTCCCCCGCGTGCTCGAACTTGAGCTGCAGGAGGTTGAACACCAGCTCGCAGTCGCGCGACCGCTCCTGGACGTTGAACTTGGGGATGACCGCGCGGCTGATCACGCGGCCTTCGGTCAGATCGAAGAGCTCGAGCGTGAAGTCGAACACGCCTTCGATCTCCCGGAACTGCACGTACACGCTCAACGACGGGTGCATCGTCGGCAGTTGAGAGGCCTTGATGCGGTCGAAGAGGCCGATCAGCGAGCGCTTGTGGGTGTGTTCCTCGACGAGCGTCATGTCGCAGATGAGCATGGCCTTGAGGATGGGGTGGCCCTTGAGCGCGCTCATCGCTCGACCGCCTCGCCGACGGGCACCGCCGAACCGGCTCCGGTCAAGAGCCCCTTGGCCGACCAGTCCGCGAACCACGGGCCGAGGGGCAGTTCCTCGTCCGCGTCGGAGAGACGCTCGAGCGCCCGGCCGAGCGTGGCCCCCGACAGGAGCGCTTCCAGGATCAGGAAGGCTTCCTTGGCGATGACCTCACAGACCACCTCCGACCCACGTCGATAGACGAGCGCGCACTGCGGGCGGCCTTCGAGCGCGATATCGAGCTTGTCGAGCGGCGTGCGGCGCGCCTGCCAGAGATCGACGACGGGCCACATCGAGGCGAACACCTGCACCGACGGCTGGAACTCCAAGGTCAGCCGCTCAGGGTCGAGCTCGGCGGCCGCCGACAACACTTCCGCGGTCGCCGCGGGACCGTCGTAGGCGTGAAAAGCCTCCGTCACCCGCCACTCGAGCGCCGCCAGGTCGGGCAGGAACCCGAGCCGCTCGGTATGCGGGTGCCCCTCGAGGAACTGCGGCAGCTGCCGGCCGACGTAGGTAAGATTGTATTCCCGGGAAGGATGCGCAACCGCGTACGCGTCGGCCAGCTCACGGAAGGCGGCTTCACCCAAGAGGTGACGGACGGATTCATAGACCTCCGCCAGCGCTTCGTGAACACGCGCGAAGTATCCCCCGGCGTACACGGCCAGACGCTCGACGCCGGGATCGCCGCCCTGCGGATTGAGGCACACCGCCGCCGCGTCCTCGGGACGCGCGCCGGGCTTGATATGCGTCTTGAGCCAGCGTTGGGTCTCGACGAGCGCCGGAGCGCCGGCCGGAGCGGTACGCACCACGTAGGGCGTCACCCGCCCGGCGCTCTCAGAGGCGAGCCGATCGGGGGACTTCAGCTCCGCGCGCTCGTAATACTCGCGGGCCTTGCGGGCCTCCTCCGCCAAGCGCTCGAAGGACGGGATGCGGTCGTCCCACTCGATGAGCGTGGAGACCTTGCCGTAGAGCTCCAGCGCCTGTTCGTACAAGCGCCACACCGGGTCGATGACCTCTCCGCCGTGCGTGTCGAACAAGTAGCGGCCCATGTTGGTGTGGCCGGCCAGATGGAACTGTCCGACGAGCTCTCCGGGCAGGCGCCGCAGGTACTCGGACGGGTCGAAGCCGTGGTTCACGGAATTGACATAGACGTTGTTGAGGTCCAGCAGGATGCCACAGCCCGAGCGGCGCGCCGTCTCGGCGAGGAACTCCCACTCCGGCACCGTCGAGTGACGGTACGTGACGTAAGAGGATACGTTCTCGATGAGGATGGGCCGGCCAAGGAGCTCCTGGACCTGCCCGACGCGCCGCACGACATGCTCGATGGCTTCCTCGGTGAACGGCAGGGGCAAGAGATCATGCAGACTGTCGCCGTCCACACCGCACCAGCACAAGTGATCGGAGACGACGAACGGCTCGATCCGGTCCACCAGCTCACGCAAGCGCGAGAGGTAGCGCGGGTGCAGGGGATCGGCCGATCCGATGGAAAGAGAGACCCCGTGCAGGGCGACGGGATAGCGTCGACGGACCTCCTCGAGGATACGGACCGGGCGACCTCCGGAGTCCATGAAGTTCTCCGTTATCGCCTCGAACCAATCCATGCGCGGATGCTCGCTCAGGACCGTGTCGTAGTGCGTCGAGCGCAGTCCGACACCGCATCCCAGACGCGGCCATCCGCCGAGTTCCGTCATCGCCGCTCTCCGCCCTGCGCGGGGTGTATGACCTTAGGCTTCCGCGGTCAGGCGGCCGCCGGCGATCTTGGTGCAGGCCTCAGCGGGAACCTTGACCCAGCCGGCGCCCTTGCAGGCGTTCTGGCCGTGGCAGGAATGACCCTGACCGCCGCACTCACCGGTGCCCTTGCAGGCGTTGATGCCGTAGCAAGGAACGTTCTCGGCATGCGCGGGCGTGGACAGGGCCGCGAACGTGGAGACCGCCATGAGACCGGCAACGGACGCCGCGAGGAGCTTGCTCTTCTTCTGACTGGACATGGACTGTACCTTTCGTCTGATCTTCGGTGTTGGGGGACTACCTTACGCGGAAGCGGGCGCCTGCTCGAGGATCCCTTCGATCTCGAGCGTGATGTCCACTTCCTCCCCGACCAGGACTTGCCCTGTTTCCAGGGCTTCGTTCCAGTTGAGGCCGAACTCCTTGCGGTTGATCCGGGTCGTGGCCGTGAAGCCCGCCCGGACGTTGCCCCAAGGATCCTTGCCGACACCGTGAAAGCTCGCCTCGAGCGTCACGGGCTTCTCCACGCCGCGGATGGTGAGGAGTCCCTCGACCTTGCCGCCGCTGGCCGTCGCGTCCTTGACACCGGTCATCTTGAACGTGATGACGGGAAACTCGTCCGCCGCGAAGAAGTCGCCGGACAACAGGTGCTTGTCACGACCCTCGACGTTGGTATCGATGCTCTTGACGTCGATGGTGCCCTCGGCTTTCCAGGTGTCGGGCGCGGCGGGATCGAACTCGATGTAACCTTCGTACTTGTTGAACTGGCCCTGGACGTTGGAGAACAGGTGCTTCACCTTGAAACTCACCGAAGAGTGGCTGAGGTCGACTTTGTAGCGCTCGGCATGAGCCGTCGAACCGGTGAGGGTGAGACCGAGGACCGCCAGGGTAAGGATCGTGGACCGCTTCATGGAACCTCCATAGTGAATGACTCTGTACGCCTATAAAGGTAAGGAGACCTAGTCTAGCACAAGCCCTATGAAGTTATCAAAAAGACCACCCCGCACCCGGCTCTGGCCCTGGCCCTATCCCCGATCTCCCGGTCACAGTCTCCCTTCGGCCTCGAGTCGACTTTTCTGGCTCCCAGGCACTATCGTCACTCGGTAAGTCGTGGGGCCCCTCGGCAAGCTAAAGCGTGCCGTTTCCCCTACGACTTACCTCGGACGGATCAGGAACTGTAGGGGAGCCGAAAAGTCGAACTCGGCCTTCGGCAGACCGTGACCGGGAGCTCGATTACAGGACTAGCTTGACTCAACGCGGCCCGATGGATCGTTTCCGGTCGTTTAACTATGACCCACGGACGCAGTCCGGGGGGGGCGTTTTGATGCGGTGTCTTTTGGGCTTAACGCGTCCTCGAGGGACTGCGTCTGGTTGAAGATACTATGCGGAATGATCTTTAGAGATTTCGGGCCGAGCTCAGTATGCGACAGTTACTTCTGTGTATCTACCAAGCTTGCGGTGTAGATACTCTGTCGGGGTGTGTACGAACCAATCTCATTGCCCCATTGCGACCATCTGCGTCTTTGATTTCGAGCAAATAGCTCCAAATACGGTCCCGGGCTACACTGCTCTATTATGTCGTAAAGCTCGTCCGGTTTACGAGAGTGCTCCCTTTTTCGTGAGCTTAAGAGATTTACTTGCCGGCGCCCCGGTTGTAGCGTACGCATCCTTCCGCGGATTCCGAACAATATCAACTCAGTTACATTACGAAAATAAAACCCCACACCCCTACCATCGGGACCGCCGTCTTTTCTTGTCTTGTACCAAACAAGATTGGTTTTGTAAGTAAAACCCCATCTCTTCATAACCTCTAGTCCTTCAAGGATCAGCGCGTTAGGGACCCAGAGGTAGAGGTGCGCACTTTCAGCTACTAGCCTGGAAACAGGCAATTCTGCAATCTGCTGCAAAGACATAGTGCTGTATCTCAGTAAGCGTCTATGCTCTGGGGCCATTTTTCCAGTCCGATTTGAAAACTGCCACGGCGGATCAGCAAGAATAGTTTTAAAGTTTCCACACCACCGCTTGTTCTTAAGCAAATCTTCCGATGATTCGATATCCGCTATTTGATTTAGCTGACCGCTATGAAGCATACAGCTTCCTTCTTATTCCAAAAACTAATACCGGACACCCTCCGCCTCCGCCACCGTTGACTCTAGGCAATAACTTACTCATGTGAGTTGTTGATGGCCCATACGATGCGCCCTTCCCAAGTTTGTCAAATAAAAATTGAAGTTCGTCACAACGAGTAATAATTACTCCAACGCTGATGGCGTTAAGTTCGAATAAAATTCGAAAATTGTTAAGATCGCGATCATAGAATGGATCTTTATTATTCCATTCTATCTCAAGAGCAACGCGGTTCTTATAGCAATCTATTTTGTGTGTTGGGTTTTCTCGCTCCACTCGATCAATGATCAGTTTTGTATCGAACTCCTTCTCTAGCCATCCGTATTTTTTGAATGCGTCATTAATTTTCTTTGAAATCGGAGAAAGACCGCCACCCGGAGTAACTATATCTGTTTTACATAAATGAAACTTTTTAAGCACTTCAATGATTTCAGAATATTCTGTCGGGAAGTCGTTTTTTAAAATTGCCGAGGCGTGACGCCACTCGTGACACTCGAAATTCTTCAATATACGTGATGGGAGACTGATGTTTGATGGCATCGAACATTATATTAACATTCATCGTGTTTATTTTCATTCTGATTGTTTAGTTGATTAATCACCTGCGAGGACGAGTATCTACCATAATAGTCGTATGTACCTTCTGTTTTTGTTCAATTTTTTTCAACCAGGCGCAGTCCCTCGAGGACGCGTTGAGCCCAAAAGACACCGCATCAACACGTCCCCTCTGTACTGCGTCCATGGGTCGCTGGCTCACAATGGAGCTCCCGGTCACGGTCTCCCGAAGGCCGAGTTCGACTTTTCGGCTCCCCTACAGTTCCTGATCCGTCCGAGGTAAGTCGTTGGGGAAACGGCACGCTTTAGCTTGCCGAGGGGCCCCACGACTTACCGAGTGACGATCGTGCCTGGGAGCCAGAAAAGTCGACTCGAGGCCGAAGGGAGAGCGTGACCGGGAGATCGGGGTGTCGGGACCCGTGAGGGGGCTATAGAAGAGCTTAGGGTATCGGGTTACTTCTTGGCCGGATGGGGGTCGTGGACGGGTGCTTTGGGCAGTTGGCCTTCGAGCGCGGCGCGGACGAGGTCCTTCACCTTGGGGCTGAAGTCACCCTCGAGCATCCACTTGAGGTAGGCGGCGTCCTTGGAGACGACCTCGCGGAGGTTGTGCTTGCGCGCGTACTTGCCGAACATGAAGTACAGCTCACCGTTCCACCAGCGGAACCTCCGCTCCTCGTCGTAGAAGTCCAGCGAGGTGTCGTACTCGAAATCCGCCAGGCCTTCGATGACGTCGGTCTCGGGGCAGTACTTGGCCAGCTGGGCTTCGAGGATGTCGTAGGTGGCTTCGGCGTCGGCGAGCGCTGTGTGCGCCTGTGTCAGGTCCTTGGCGCAGTAGAAGCGGTAGGCCGCCGTCAGGTCGCGCTTCTCGTGCAGGTGGTAGATCTTCTGCGCGTCGTAGATCTGCCTCCCCCGCCACTCGAAACGCAGACCCGCCTCGTAGAGCTCGCGCTCCAGGAGCGGCAGATCGAAGCGCTCGATGTTGAAGCCCCCCAGGTCCGCGCCCTCGAGGAACTCCACGACCTCCGAGGCGATCCTGCGGAACGGCGGGGCGTCCTGCACGTCCTTGTCGGAGATGCCGGTCAGGCGCGTGACGATGGCGGGGATGGGGATGCCGGGGTTGACACGGCGGACGTACGTGACCTTGCCCCCGGACGGAGAGATCTTGACCAGACCGATCTCGATGATGCGGTCCTTCTCGATCCAGGTGCCGGTCGTCTCAAGATCGAGGACGACGAGGTCTTTTTGGAGGCGCATTCCGCCGTGTCCCGGGCGCTTACTTGCGGAGCTTCTTGCCGAAAGCGTTGCGGATGAACGTCTTGGCCCAGTCGGAGGTGACGAGGTCCCTGGCTTCCGCTTCGGTCATCGGTTCTTTGGTGATCGTCGCCATCACACGGTCGTGCCACAGCTGGCGCTCGGTCGGAGCGTCGAGCACGGTCACTTCGGCGATGATGCGGGCGAAGTGTTCTTTTTTGGCCGCGTCGATCGCGATCGCGCCGGCGCCGACCAGCATGTCCACCGGGTCATGGTCCGAGTACAGATAGTCCTTGATCACCACGTCCACGCGCACGTCCGCGTCGGTGTAACCGACCACCTTGAACTTGATGCTCTTGCGCTCGCCCAGGGCTTTTTGGATCGCGGCCTTGAGCGCGGCGACGTCGGCTTTGCCGCTCTCGTCCTTGATGTCGGACACGTGGATGCCCACCTCGGGGCGGCGGCTCAGCTCCTCGTACACGGGATTGAGGGACGAGGCCAGGACCGGAGAGGCCCACAACAGGACGGCGGCGGTGACGGACAGCACGGAACGCATGGCGCAAGGTCTCCTTAGGGGGGTGAGGAACAAAAACCCCCGCCCCTCACCGACGGAGGGGCGGAGGATCCGGACCGAACGATCGATCACGACTTGTTGAGGACCCGCGAGATCAGGTCCTCGGTCCCAGTCGACTGCATCCAGCGCTTCTCGGACAGCATCGAGCGGAGCGCCAGGAGCGGGACCGTGATGTACAGAGCGCCGAACACCAGTACGAGGGCGGCCTTGACCAGCGGTGTCAGCGGCAGGAAGTAGATCACCGCCAGCGGCAGGGCGAAGACACCGATCGCGATCATGAGCAGGCACAACAGCACCGTCACCAGCAGGATCACCTGACGGCGCAGGGCCTGCAGAAGGTTGACGTACAGCGTGGCCGCCTCGATCTTGACGAGTTCGAGGATCTTCGTCTGATAGTCGCGGACCAAGCCCACGGTCGCGTCGTACACCACGCGCCGGAGGCCCTCGACGAACTGGTTCACGGCTCGCTCAGCTTCTCCGCGAAGAGCCCATGAGAAAGCCGAGAAGAAGCGCTCCGACCGCAGCGCCTCCGATATAAGGCCAAGGATTCTGTCGTACATTCTTGTCGATCTCCTTCGCTGCGCGGCTCACCTGTTCCTGCCCCTCTTCCCAACGCTCCGAGGCCTCGTCCTTCAGACGGTCGAAACGGTCCCGGCCCTCGACGCTCGCATCCTGGATGACCGAGCGGATATGCGTGTACTTGTCGCCGAGCAGCCTCTGGATCTCGTCCTTCTTCTCGCGCGCGGCCTCATTGAGCAGGTGCAGCGCCTCTTCGAACTTCTTGTTGCTGTTGGTGGCTTCGCTCATGACGTTCCTCCCGTTGGATTGACCTCTTATCTTAGCCCCGTGCCGGCGGAGCTGCCAACCAAAAACTATCCCCGGCGCCTGATCCGGACCAGCGTCTCGATATGGCGCGTCCGGGGAAACATGTCCAGTGGCAGGGCCTCCACCGGCTCGTAGACACCCCCCTGCAGGAGGTCCCGTATGTCGCGCGCCAGCGTGGAAGGGTCGCAGGACAGGTACAGGACCTCTTGAACGCCCGAGCGCGCCAGCCAAACCGCCATCCCCTCGGCCAGCCCCTTGCGGGGCGGGTCCACGAGCACGACCGAGCGCGGGGTGATCCACGGGGTCAACTCCTCCAGCCGGTGCTCCACCCTTCCGGTGACCACGCGCAGGCGGTCCTGGGCACCGCTTTCGGCGATGTTCATGCGCAGAGCCTCGACGGAACCCTCGTGCTCCTCGGCGAAAACCACTTCGGAGGCCGCATCGAGGCACAAGAGGCCCAGTGTCCCGACGCCCGCGTACAGGTCGAGCAGACGCTCGGGGGCGGCCTCTCCGACCCAGGCGGCGATCCTCCGGGCCGCCTCGGAGGCGACCGCTTCGTTGACCTGGAAGAACCCTCCGGCAGGCACCAGATAGCGGCGACCCGCCAGGGCCATGCGGATGAACACCGGCTTCTCACCGGGGTGGACCCTGCCGTCTGCGTCGACCTTGTACGTCAGGCGCTCGGCCTTGTCCTTGTACGGCGGCGTCACGCTCAGGTACGGCACGAGCTCCGGCCGCAGCAGCGGACAGTCGACGACCGGCACCAGCGTCGTGTTGTCCTGGCCGTAGTAGCCGGTGAGCGCTCTGCCGTGCTTGCGGACCACCTGGACGGTCAGACTGTTGCGGTAACGCTCCGGTGACGGCGAAGCGACGATCCCGGAGATCTTGTCGGCCGGCCAGCCCGCGCGGGTCAACAGCTCCGTGACCTGGGCCTGCTTGAGCCGCAGTTCCTCCTCGTAAGTGACGTGCTGATACTGGCATCCGCCGCAACTCTTGGCGTAGCGGCAGGACGGCGCGGTCCGGTGCGGCGAGGCCTTCAGGACCTTGAAAACGCGCGCCTTGAGGTAACCGCCCTTGTCGGCGGTCACGCGCGCCAGCACGCGCTCGCCCGGCAGAGCGCCCTCGACGAAGCACGTCTTGCCGTCGAGGTGTGCCACGCCCTCGCCCCCATAGGCGCTGCGTTCGATGCTCAGCTCAAGCGGAGCGGACATATTCGACGAGCTTCCGGGCCTGAGCCCGCGCGTCCGACACCCCATCGGGGATGCCCGCGCCGGAGAACGCCGACCCGGCCAGCGCCAGACCCGGCAGGTCTCCGACCAGACGGCGCGCCGAAGCGATGAGGCCGGAGTGGCCGACACGGTACTGCACCATAGCCCTGGGATAGCGCTTGAGGACCGTGAAGTGCGGACGGCCGCCGATCCCCAGCACGCGCTCGAGCGCCCCGAGAGCCTCGCGCTCGAGCTTGGAGTCCTCGGACGCGTACGCTTCGCGGCCGAAAGCCCCGCCGACAAAAGCCCTCAAGAGCGCCTGTCCTTCGGGCGCGCGGCCGTCGTACTTGCGGCTCGAGTAACTGCAGGCCACCAGCGGCAGGCGCTCGGTCCGGGGCACCACGAACCCGAACCCATCCAAGGGATCGGAGATCGCCGAGCGGTCATAAGCGATGTTGAGCGTCGCCACCGACTCGTAAGGAACGCTTTCCAGGAGCCGGGACAGTTCCGGCGCCAGGGGGGCCGTGAGCGCCGCAGTGGCATAGGCCGGCAGGGCCGAGAGCACCGCGTCATAACGCTCACTGCCGCCGCGGATGTCCTCCACGGTCCAACCGCTCGCCTCCCGCCGGATCGAGCTCACCGCCGAGGACAGGCGCAACGCCGTCGCGGGCAGTTGGCGGACCAGGCATGCCACGGCGGTCGCCATGCCGTCCCGCAGGGTCAAGAAAAGGTCATAACGGGGTCCCTGCGCGCGCCGGGCCGCGGCCTGCTTCTGCCGCAGAAGGCCGCGGATGACGCTGCCGTGCTCGCGTTCGAGCTGGCGGAAGCGCGGCATCGTCGACAGGAGGCTCAACTGATCCGGATCGCCCGTGTAGATGCCCGCCAACAGAGGTTGCCCGGCCCGGTCGAGCGCTTCGCGGCCGAAGCGGCGTCGGATAAAATCCCCGACGCTCTCGTCGGCGTCGTCGCGCCGGGCAGGGATCAGCGCTTCGGCCAATAGACGGATCTTGCCCAAAGGGCTGAAGAGCGGAGTCCCCAGGAAGGTATCCAAGCGGCTGGGCGCGATCAGATAGAACCCGGGCGGGATCTCGATGAGCTTGCCGCCGCGCAGGACGTAACTGCGGCGGCGTTCGGCGCAGGTCCCCTGCAGTTGGTCCTCGATGCCGAGCTCGCGGCACAACTCGAGCATGCCGGGCTTCTCGGAGAGGAAGGAATCCGGACCGTGCTCGAGCAGGAACCCTTCGCGCCTTTCACTGCCGATGCTGCCGCCGGGAGACGCCGAGGCCTCGTAGACGACGGCCTCGATGCCGGAACGTGCGATCTCATAGGCTGCGGACAGTCCGGAGATCCCCGCGCCGAGCACGGCGATCCGCGGACGCCGGTCACGGCTGACCGCGCGGACCGCAGTCGAGCTCCCATAGAGGCCGGCCACGAAGCGCGCGAAATCCGGATGGTCCATCACGGCCCGCGTCCGCTCGTACGACCGGCCCGCTGCGAGCGCCGCGTCGCGCGCCTCGATATCGAGGTCGTACAGGATCTCGATGTTCTCGCACAGGAAACCGACCGGCACGAGCACGACCCGGCGGACCCCGGAGGGCAGACCGGAAAGTACGCTGAGCACATCGGGTCCCAGCCACGGGTCCTGCGGACGCCCGCTGCGGCTCTGATAGGCCGTCCAATGACGGGCCAAGCCCGTGCGGGCGGCTATCGCCGCGGACAGCTCCTCGAACTGCCGCGCGTAACCGCTCTCGTCGGAAGCCCTCTGCGGGATGGAATGAGCGGCGAACACCACCGCGTCGTCCGGACGGAGCCCGCCCGGTACGGCGGCCAGGAGTTCGGACTGCATCCTCACGAACTCCGGGTGCGTGTGATAGCCGGGCAGTTCGCGCACGAGCGGATCGATCCCGGAGGCGCGCGCCGCCTCGGTATAGGCCTCGATGTACTTGCCGTAACTGGGTCCGGAGCGCAGGGCCGACAGCACGAACACCGCCGGAGGCTCCGCGCTGCCGGCCAGACCGGCCATCAACTCCGCGTACGAAGGCCGCGCATGCCGGAAAGCCGCCAGCACACGTGTCGGGCGCCCCTGGATCTCCAGGAGCGATCGCAGTTGATCGCGGAGAAGCAGGGCCTTGGCGTTGTAGGGCGAGCGTCCCTCGAAATGTTCGTAGTGCGAGGCGACCTCGCGGCGTCTTTCGGGCGGGACGGGGACTCCTTTGAGCACGCTGTCGAGGAACGGCTCGACCTCCTGGGGCCCCTCCGGTCCACCGAAGCCCAGGATCACCAGCGTCCGTAGGGTCATCGAGCGCTCAGCTCGTGGACCAGACGGACGACCTCGCGCGCGTTCTCCTCGGGAGTCGTCTGGAGGATGCCATGGCCGAGGTTGAAGATATGCCCCGGACGCCCGGCGGCGCGCTCGAGCACGGCTTGGACGCGTTGACGCAGGCTTTCTTTGGGACCGAGCAGGGCCTCCGGATCGAGGTTGCCCTGCACCGCGCGGTCGTGGCCGATGCGGGTCCAGGCCTCATCGAGCGCGATCCGGTGATCGGCGCCGACCACATCTCCCCCCGCCTGGGCCAAGAGGTCCAGGAGATGCGCGGTGCCGGTGCCGAAATGGATGTTCGGCGCAAGACCGTTGATGCGTCCGAACAATCGCGCCGTATGCGGCTGGACCGAACGGACGTACTCATCGCGCGTCAGGCAGCCGACCCAGCTGTCGAAGATCTGCAGGACCTGCGCACCCGCACGGACCTGCGCGGACAGATAGGCGCCTGTCGCCTCGACGAGACGCTCCATGAGCTCCGCCCAGGCCTCGGGCTCCTCTCGGATGAAACGCCTGACCCGGACGAAATCCTTGGACGAACCGCCCTCGATCATGTACGCCGCTAGCGTGAACGGCGCTCCGGCGAACCCGATCAGCGGCACCTCAGGCCGCAGACGCCGGCGCGTCAGGTGGATGGCCTCCATGACGTAAGCCAACGACTCCTCGGGACGCACGCTCTTGAGGCGGCCGACGTCGGCGCGGCGGCGCACCGGATGGGGCACCACCGGACCGTCACCCTTGGAGTACTCGAGCCCGGTGCCGAGCGGCTCGAGAATGAGAAGGATGTCCGCGAAGATGATCGCCGCGTCCGTCCCGAGGTCCTCCTGTGCCTGTACGGTGACCTGGCAGGCCAGCTCGGGGGACTTGCACAGCTCAAGGAACGTCCTCTCCTTGCGGACCGCGCGATAGCTGGCCTGGTAGCGGCCGGCTTGACGCATGAGCCACACGGGCGTATGCGGCACCGGCTGTCTGCGGCAGGCGCGCAGGAACGGCCCGTCCTCGTACGCCGGGACGGGCTCCACCGCCAGGTCCAGGATGGCGTCGCGGACCTCGACCCCGCAACCGTGGCGTCTTTTCTGCTCGAGCACCGCGACGGCCCGCAAGGCCGTTTCGGCCACGAGAGGACCCATCTTAGGACTGGACGGCTCGAGGTCCGGCCAGAGACCCTTGGCTCGAAGAGCCTCGGAAGTGTCGGGTCCGACCGAAGCGATCACGATCTTTTCGAAAGCCGCCCTGAGCTGTTCCTCGACACCCATCTCCGCGGCGATGCGGCACAGGTGGTCGATATGCACCGCTGTCGTGAAGAGCGCCACGTCCGCCTGTCCGCGGATGATGCGGCGCACCGCCTCACGGGCCGGGCCCAGATCATCCGGCAGTTCCCAGCGGTATACCGGCACCGCGAAGACCGTCGCTCCGCGTTCCTGAAGCGCCTCGATGAGCTCATGGTTGCGTGCGCCGTACTCCTGCACCGCCACGAGCCGGCCTTTGAGAGGGATGTCCTCCTCGCGCTTGTCGAGCGTCGCCATGAGCTCGCGCCAGGTGTTGGGCTCGGGCACCGTATCGACATAAGGCACCTTGATCTCATCGAGGGCCTTGATGGGCTTGGGGCCGCGCGGCAGGACCGGCGTCGAGCGCAGCGCAGAGAGGATACGCTCGCGGTCATGACGCGTCTCGAGCACACGGACGAGCGCCCGCGTGCCGACACCGGTCAGGAGGATCAGGAGGTCGATCTTGCCCGCCAGGAGCGCCTCGCCGAAGGCGAACGCCTCCTGGTTGCGCTCGATGGGCACTTCCTTGAGCAGGGGCGCCGCGAACGGCTCCCCGCCCTGCAAGCGCACCAGCTGGGTCAGTGTGGGCGACATCCGGCTTTCGAACACCATCACGCGAAGCCCGCTCAGGCCTTTGGAAGACGTCCCTTCAACGTTCATCGGCGAACCCTCCCGCGGACCGCGGCATCGTCCAGCGCCTCACGGTAGACAGCGACCGTTTCCCGGGCCATCCGCTCGGGCGAACACAACCGCCGCACCAGCCGGCCTCCGGCTTCCGTCAGCCGGCGCGCGAGAGCCGTATCCTCGAGCAGCAGGCCGATCTTGGACGCCAGCGAAGCGGCGTCGGCAGGCCGGGCCAGGAGCGCGTCCACACCATCTTTGAGGATCGTGTTGACGGCCCAGATGTCCGTGGCGATCACGGGCCGGCCGACGGCCATCGCCTCGGCGATGGACAGCCCGAAACCCTCCCGGTACGTCGCCGGGTGGACGAAAAGATCCAGCGTGGACAGAAAGGACGGCGCCTCTCCCGCTCCGGCGACGATGCGCGCCCGTCCGCGGAGGTCCGGGGCCGCGCATCGCTTCTCGAGAGCCTCCCGCTCGCGGCCCTCGCCGAAAACGACCACGTACAAGTCCGGGTGGCGCGGCAGGAGCGCTGCGACCGCGTCCAGCAGATATGCGTGCCCCTTGTCGGCGACCAATCGTGAGACCGATCCGACCACTACCGCGCGCTCGGGGATACCGTAACGTCGCCGCTCAGCGGGACGGTCCATGGCCGAGGTCCGCGCGGCCAGCTCGTCGATCTCGACGGCGTTGGCCACGGTCCGCACGCGCGCGGACGACACCCCGTGCGCGGCCTCGAGCTCCCGGGCCACCATCGGGCTGATGGCGATGACCCGTTCACCCCACAGGTCGATGAGCCGGCGCGAAAGGCGGCGCCTGAAGAAGCCGTGGGCGGTCGTCACGACGGGGATCCCCGCCAGACGCCCGGCCAGCGCGGCGACCATCTGGGCTACACGGGTATGCGCGTGCAGGACGTCGACCTTGAGTTCACCGGCCAGATGCGCCGCGCGCCAAGCGGCGGCCAACAACAGGGGGTGCAGTTCGTTCTTGGTCCGGAGCCGTCGGTCCCGGACGCACCGGACACCGCGGGCGCTCAGCGCGGCTTCGGCCACGCCTCCGGAGCTCAACACCGAGACCGCGTGACCCGACGCGATGAGTCGCGGCGCCAGCACCCCCAGATAACTGGTGATACCTCCGATCTCAAGATGCGTGGTCAAGTGCAGGACATGGGTCGGGTGGGTACGGGACATGGTCCAACATTATACTACGCACGGCCCGTCCGGTCCCGCTTGCCCCCTCGGCCGGGTTGGTCTACACTAGGGACCTGCACATCCATCACAGAGGAGGTCCGCCCATCATGAAGAACGCCGGCATCGGGGTCATCATCCTTATTTTCGGGACATTCATCTTCGGCAGCGCGTTCCTGGGGTTCGCGGTGATCGAGGACGGCGAGGCCGGGATCCGGGCGGATTTCGGGCGCATCGCCGATGAGCCGCTGGGTACGGGCTGGCACTTCTATTTCAGGCCCGTCTCCTGGATCGAGCGCTGGAACATCAAGACCCAGGAGATCAAAGAGACCGCCAACGTCCCCTCGGCCGAAGGTCTGATCTCGACGCTGGACGTCTCGGTCCTCTACAACGTGCCCCGCGAGAACGTCACCGGCGTCCGCAAGACCATCGGCCGCGCGTACCGGGAGACCGTGCTCGAACCTTATATCCGTGAGGCGATCCGCAACACGATCAGCGGTTATAACGTCAAAGCGCTCTACAACGAGAAGAGCCGCAAGGAGATCTCGGACAAGATCCTCGAGTTCCTGCGCTCCAAGCTCAAGTCCAGGGGCGTCGAGGTCCAGGACGTGCTCATGCGGGACGTGCGCCTGCCCCAGGCCTTCGCGGCCAGCATCGAGGCCAAGCTGCGCACCGAACAGGAGTCCCTGCAGAAGGAGTTCGAGCTCGTCAAGGCCAAGAAGGACGCCGAGATCGAGGTGGCGCGCGCCGAGGGCGTGGCCCAGTCCAACAGGATCATCGCCAACAGCATCACCGAGGGTTATCTGCGCTACCGCTGGATCGAGGGTCTGCAGACCAACCAGATGCAGGTGATCTACGTGCCGACCGAGGGCAATCTGCCCATCATGGAGGCCCTGCGCCTCAGCGAGTACGCCAAGAACGACCGCGCTTGGCAGGCCGATCCGGCGAACGCCGGCAAGAAGTAGTTCTTAGTCGATCTTCCTGAGCTCGTCCGAGTACGGTGTGGTGATGCCGTACCGGCGGCTCAGTGAAGCGATCTCGCGGACGAGCTTGGGATCGTCGCCGCTCTCCGTCAGACGGCTGATGCCGTCGTAGATCTTGTTGAAAGCCCATCCCTTCATGACATCGGGCCCGCCCTTCTTGGCTTCGGCGAACGTCCGGGAGAACACCAGCTCCTTGGTCTTACCGTCGATGTCGCCCAACAACTGCATCGAGAACCCCGGCTCCCGGTCGTAGCGGCCGAAGAGCGTGAACTCGGCTCCCCTGAAGAAGTCCGGCAGGGTTTTGGGGAAAACCTCGGCCTCCTCGACCCCCGAGAAGCGGTAGCGCAGGTCGAGGAAGATCGGGTCCTTGATCTTCTCGTGGAACGCGTCCATCCCCTTGTCGATGTCCGAGGCCGAGCGCGTGTACTCCGACCAGGCGCGGTTCTGATAGGCGATGAAGTCCAGGAGGTAGCGGTTGACCTTGGCGCCGCCGCTGTAGACGAAGACGGGCTTGCGGCCGCCGTTGACCCTCGAGGTGGCCGACAGGAGCTCGCGCGCGTTGACGATACCGTGGGTCGGGCGCCCGTCGGAGACCAGGAAGAGATACGACGGTGCCTTGACGGGCGGGCGTTGGACGGCTTTCTCGAGCGCTCCGTACATATCGGTCTGCTGGTCCGAGCTCAAGGACCCCACGAAACGCTCGGCTTTCTTGATCGCTTCGGGCGTGGCCGGCACCGAACGCGCCGAGAAGCTCTGTGAGTCGGCGCGGAACGCCGTGATGTTGAACACATCCTCATCGTTGAGGTCCTTGAGACAGCGCGTCAGGCCCTGCTTGAACTCCTCCAGACGGTCGCGGTTGATGCTCAGCGAGCTGTCGATGAGGAACACGATCTCCTTGGGCATCACGCGCAGGCGGGCGCCCTTCTTCACGAAGATCTTGGCCATGAAGTAGCGGCCCTTGTCGGAGGGGTCCTCGTACGTGTACAGTTCGATGTCGAGGAAGTCGTCCACCGACTCGAAGCGAACCACCTCCCCCCTCTCCTCTCCGATCCGCGCGTCCACCTCGGCGTCCCGGGCCAGGCCTTTGACCGGAGTGAAACCCGGCATCCCCTCATCGGGGTCGACCTTCATGTTCTCGGGCTGATGCAGGTTGAGGTTCTCGAGCGGCTGCATCAGCGACTGGAGCCAGGTCTTGTTCTCCTCGGGTGTGTCGGCGATGCGGTCGCGGTGTTCGCGAACGGGGTTGGGACGGACGGGCCTCTGGGAGGGTGAGATCTCGTCCCTCAAGCGCCGCTCCGCCGTCTCGGTCAGGATGCGGTTGAGGTCGTCCCTGCGGCGCAGGGGATCGGGCGTATCGAGCTTGCGCGGCTGGGTCTCGACTTCGACCTTGCGCGGCCGGGTGTCCTTGCCCAAGAGCGCGCTGACGGGGATGTCCTTGACGGGCTTGGGCTGCTGACGCGCCGCTCCGGTGACCTTGGTGGTCTGCTCGGGATTCTTGGACATCACGTGGCCCTTGGTGTCGGGCAGGACCGGCCGCGTGGTCACCTGTCGCAGGCGGAACTTCTCGGTGACACGCTCCCGGATCTCGACGGCCGCGGGCAGATAGATGAACATCGACACGATCCCCAGCAGGATATGCAAGAGGAGCGCGATCAAGACCGGCCAGAAGAGAGGCTTTCGGCGGTAGCGCATCCACAGACCCATCATCGTGCGGGCCCTCCGGCGTCCTGAGGGACCTTGCGCGCCCACTCGCTCTCCGGATAACGCGAGACGATCTCAGCGTAGGCCTTGCGCGACTCGTCGGGCCGGTCGGCCCGCGCGAAACACTCGCCCGCCTTGTACAGGGCCATCGGCGTGTACGAAGGATCATCGTACAGGATCGCGACCATCATGTAGGCCTTGGCGGCCTCCAGAAGATCGCCTTCGCGGTGGCGCAGGACCGCGATCTCGTAGCGGGCGCGCATCGCGATGCGGATCTCCTGATCGAAGCGCAGTGCCTCGTTGAAAGCCGCTCCGGCCGCGGCGGCATCCCCCTGCGCGGCGGCCGCCAGCCCCGCGCCCAGATGCGCGTGCGCGGCGAACCTTCCTCCGGGCTTGAGCTCGACGGCCTTGCGGTAGTGCGCGAGCGCCTCGGCGTACTTCTTGAGGCCGATACTGCTCTCTCCCATGAAGAATTCGATCTCATGCGACAGGTCGGACCCCGGGAAGCGTGCCGGTACCGCCGCGAGGGCCTGCTGCATGCGTTCGTACTGGCTCTTGTCCAGCAGGTGCTGCACCAGCCAGTACATCTGCTCCTCCGACAACGCCACATCATGGCGTGACGTCAGGGCCTTGAGATAGAGGTCCGCGGCCTTGTCGAGCTCGCCCAGGTCGAGGTACAACGGGCCCAGACGGGCGAGGACATGCCGGGCATCGTCGTCCGAATCATCGAGAGCGATCATACGGTCATAGCAGTCCACGGCCTGCCGGAGCTTGCCGGCGGCCTCGTAGCTGGTGGCCGCGCCGTACAACGCCTCCCGGACGATGAACGAGCCGGGATGCTCGGAAGCGATCCGGAGGAAGGTCGAGGCGGCTTCGTCCATCTTCGACAGGGCCGCCTGGGCCACGCCGAGCTTGTAGAGCGAGATATCGTGATGCTCGCCGGCAGGATGCGAGGCCAGAACGGCCAAGGCCCCTTTTTCGGCCTCGGCGTAGCGCTCGGCATCGAGGTCGATCTGCACGATCTCGAGACCCGCTTTCTCGGCGATGGGGTCGGACGGGTATTTGTCGACGAAGTGCCCGAACATCTGCCGCGCTTCATTGGGATAACCCGCGCCCAGGTACAGGAGACCGGCCTGATAGTATCCCGCCTTGGCGTAAACGCTGTCGGGATGACCGTCGACGATGGCCCGGTAGTGCACGAGCGCGTCCTGGTCCCTGCCGGTCAGACGCAGGAGCTCGGCTTTCTCATAGTTGACCCTCAGGAGGTCCGGCACGTCGGGCGGCAGGTCCTGCAGGGTCTTGAGCGCGGCCTCCGTCTCTCCCCTCTGCGTCAAAAGCTGTGCTCTGAGAAGAGCGGTGTTCTGCAGGGCCTCGGGTTTGAGCCCGCCCCGCTCGAGGGCCACACCGGTCAACTGGACGGCGGCCTCCACCAGACCTTGCCGCGCATGCAAAACCGCCAGCAGGTACAGGATCTCGGCCTCGTTGGGGCTCTTATCGATGAGCGGGGCCAACGGGCCCGTCGCGTCGCGCTGGGCCTGTGCCAGGTCCTCCGAGCGCAGATCGCAGTAAAAGACACCGAGCAGGGCGTTGTGTCTCATCTCCTCTTCGGCGGAGCTCAATGCTTGAACCGAACCGAAAGCCTCGATCGCCGCCAGGTAGCTCTCGCGCGCCGCGGCGGCCTGGCCGCGAGCGTACAGCACCTCGCCCAGACGGTAGAGCGCGGTGCGGCGCAGTTCGGCCGGCTCGGCGTTGGCGGCGGCGATCCGGTAGGCCTTCTCGGCGGCGCTCAGGCGCCCCGCCGATCGATGGTGCTCGCCCAACTCGACTGCGGCGTAGGAAGCGTACTCGGTGCCGGCATGATCGCGGCACAGGGCGAGCAGTTCCCGTACGGCGCGACCCGGTCGGCCCGAGGACTGGTAGCTTTTGGCGAGGTAGTACCGCGCGGCGGCTTTGACCTCGGGATCCGCCGCGGAACCGATCAGACCGGTCAGGATCACAACGGCTTGTCGCGGCCGTCCCAGCGCGAAATGGGCGCTGGCCGTCCTCAGGCGCGCCATGTCGGCTCGTTTGTCCGTCGCGTGCTTCGCCGTGAAATCCTCGAAGAGAGCCAGTGAGGCCTGATATTCCTTGAGGAAGAAGAGCGAGTCGGCCCGGCGGAACAGCGCGGAGGCCGCCTGAGGGGACAACGGGTAGCTCTCGAGGTACTTCCGGTACTCCTCGGCGGCGGGCACGTACATCTTGCGGGCGTACAGACCGTTGGCGAAGTCGAACTGCGCCGGGTCGTCGGCCGGACGCGGCTTTTCGGCCGCGGCCGGCGCATCGGCCGGCTTGGCGACGACGGGTGCCGGCGCGGGCGCCGGGACGGCGTCCTCAGCAGCGCGGGCGTCCGCCGGAAGAGCGGACCCGCCCAGCATCAGCCCGGCCAGGAGGCCGTAGAAACTACTGACCGTCTTTGGTCGCCGCAAAGGAGATGTTCCAGATCTTGGCGCGGGCGCACACGTCGAGCACCGTGACGACCTGTTCATGATAGGCCCTGCGGTCGGCCCGCAGGACGACCTCTTGTTCGGGATACAGCTCGGAGGAGCGCTTGAGCAGGTGCTCGAGCCCGGCCAGGTCCATGCGCTTGCGGTGCACGACCACCGAACCGTCCTTCATGATGTTGACGATGATCTCACCGGTGCGCACGCCGGTCTTCGATTGGTCGGCGGCCGGCACGGTGATGCTCAGCTCGGACTCGAACTGGAAGTAGACGAACAGCGCCATGAAGAACAGCAGATTGATGAACATGATATCGATCATCGACGTCATGTTCACCGCAGGACGGTCCTCGGTCATCCTCTGGAACGATCGGAACTGGATCATCTCGGCCTCCCGGCTACGAACGCGGGTGGAGCAGGTGGCTGACCTCGTTGGTGATACGCTCGGCCGAAGTGGTGATGAACGCCAGGCGGCCGCGGAAGAACGCGTAGAACGCCAGGATGGGGATCGCGATCAAGAGGCCGAACGCGGTGGTGATCATGGCCTTGGCCAGGCCCTGCGCCAGCGACACCGGCTGGATGGTGCCCGCGCGGAACGCCTGATAGTCGAACGCGTCGATCATGCCGAGCACCGTACCCAAGAGACCCAGCATCGGAGCGATGACGGCCATGTCGCCAAGATAGCTGAGGTTCTGCCACAGTCTCTCGATACGGCTCTTGCCCTCGCTCTGCATCGCCTCTTCGGAGACGGCCTTGCCGCGGGACAGCTTCTTGAGACCGGCCTCGACGATACCTCCGATGAAACTCGGCTGCTGCTGGCAGACGGCCAGGGCCTTTTCGGGCTGGCCTTTCTCGAGCAGGTGCAGGAGGTTCTCGACGTAATCCGACGGGAGCAGGCGCGCGGCGGTCACCTGGCGGAAGTGATAGATGATGAGCGCGGTCGCCAGCACAGAGATCAGCGCCAGCGGGATCATCACCCAGCCGCCGGCGACGATCAACTGCCACAGCGACATGTCGCTGGTGGTCGCGGGCTTGCGCGCGGCTTGCTGCGCGGCTTGGGCCGTCAGCGGCAGCGCGGACAGGAACAGGGACGTCAACACAGGGACCTGCAGACCGGTGGTTCGTGCGGACATGAACTCTCCTTCAAGGAACGGACGGCCTCTGGGCCGACCGGAGGATTGACTTGCGACCGGGACCGATGACGGGGGTTATTATAGCAGAAGGCGGGCCGTAGACCAGCCGTGAAGGAATTTCTCTAGGCCGCCGCGCCGATCTGGCGGACCATCTGGTAGTACCGGCGGAAATGCTTGGTGAAGTCGATGGGGACCACCGGCACGTAGATATAAAGATCGCCGATCCGGGTCAGCCCTCGGATGATGAGCGGCCGGTCGGATCCGGCGCGGTCCAGGATCTCCACGACGACCTTGTCCAGAATGGGCGCGATGCGGCCCCGTACGATCAGACTGGGCATTTCCTCGAGGCTCGGCGACGCCTCGGAGCTCACCGGCTCCTCGCGGGTCTGGACCAGCAGTGTCCGCTCCCGGGCGAAAGCCGTTCCGAACTCGGCTAAGGCGGCCGAAGAAACAGCGCTCAAGGCCGAGCGCGCGGTGCCGTCGGTCCGTAGGCGACGGACGGGCGCGAAACGCGTCTCGAAATCCGGTGTCCGCTCGCCCAGCAGGGCCTCCGCGTCCACGCCCTCGGGGACAACGACGTAATCCACGATGGGTAGGCGGCCGCGGACCTTGCGGTCGCGGTCATCGAGCATCCTGAAGAAGAACGGATCGGCGACAACGGTCTCGAGGGACCAGACGGCCGCTCTCGGCTCCGTCCAGGACTCGAGGTGTTCGAGCGTGTATCCGAAAGACGGGTGGAACAAGCGCAGACGCAGTTCCAGCAACGCTTCCTCACCTTCCCGCAGACGGTCCTCGATGGACACCGGACGGATCACCGGCAAGAGCGCGAACAGGGTCCTTTCGATCTCGGCGCGCTCCGAGGAGCTCAAGCCGGATAATTCCCTCTCTCCGGACAACAGACCCGCCAGCAGCGGATAAGCCTCCTGGTCGGCACGGTCGATGTACGGGGCCAGCTGACGCAGGAGGTCGATCTTGGCGTCACGGTTGAGGTCTTCCGGACCGTCGTACAGCAGGGCCAGCGGCGCGGCGGCGCCGTCGAGGAGCGCCAACTGCTCGGAGGCCGTCAGGTCCCGCGGGACCAGGAAGACACGGGCCGTGCGGGCGCGGGCTCCGCCCAGCGCTTCGAGGACGACCCCGCGCTCCTCGACGGTGCGCACACCGACGACCAGTTGGGGCGCTTCGGGGCCCTGCGCCAGGCGCGCGCCCGGTGCCCCCGCTTCCTCCTCCGCCTCTTCGGTGGCCGCTCCGATCGCCAACGGCGCGCGTCCGGCGCCCGCCGCGCCCGAATGATCGTAGGGCGACAGCTCCGGGACCTTGGCGGTCCACAGCGATACGATGCTCAGGTCGACGGGGAACGGTCTTTCGCCCCGATCATAGGCGGCGTTATACAGGTCGGTGAACTCCACGCGTCCGCCTTCGGCCGCGGCCTCGAAGAGCGGGATGAGGTCGGCTGTGTCCTGCAGTTGTTCGAGCCAATAGCGCTCGTTCCGATCGCGGTGGGTCTCCAGATACGCCCTGACGATCGGATAGTCCCGGATGACCAGGAGGTCCCTCCAGCCCAGACGGGCGTCCACCAGACGAGCGACGATCTCGGTGTTGCCATGGTAGGCCGACAACAACCGCACCAACTCCTCCTGATGGGAAGCGTCGATCAGGCCGGACGCCAGCGCTTCCGACAACTCCAGACGAGGGGCGACGGATTCGATGGCGCGCCGCACGGCCGTCGCGTGCGCCTCGAGACTGGGCCGCTGAAGCTCGGTCCGGGCCGTGGCGACCGTCACACCCGAGCGCGCGGCGACCGTCCGGACGAACCAATCGCCGCCGGACCGTTCCGTCCTCGTGGGGGACGTTCTGAGCAGGGACCCCAGACCGCGCAACACGTTCACCGTGCGCGGCGCCAGGAGATAGCGGTCGCTGAGCGCCCGGAAATACGGCCCGATACGGCGATAGCGGCCAAAACCGGTCTTCTCCTTCATACCGGCGGCCAGCGCCACGGTCTCTGCCGTGACCGTACGCGGCGTCTCCGCGCCCAGTTGAGCGGTCCACTGCGCGCGGGCGGCGTTCAGGAGCCGCGCTTCGGTGTCGCTGAGCTCGAACGGCCGCACCGTACCGAGGGTCGTCGCATCGGGCCCGGGCGCCTCGACCGACCCCTGCGGACCGCCGGCCAACTGAGGCAGGGCTCCGAAGAACTCCGAACGAACGAGCTCGTTGTTCCTCAATCTCGAACGAACGGTGGCTCCGTCGACGCCCGCCGACGCCGCAAGGGAGTCGACCGTGAACTCCGTATAATCGTTCTCACCGGCCAAGGCCCGGCGGTTGACCGCCGACAGGTCCCTTACGGCGTTGAGCACCGCCGCGTCGTAACGGTCGGTCCGGTAGCGTTCGTACAACCTCCGGAGCGACGCCGATCCGCGCACGAGACGCCCGGTCAGATGGCGGTCATAGCCGGACGCTGTCGCGACGGCCTCGATATCGAGGACCCGCGCGCGCCCTGACGGATCGGCGTTGGCCGCGGCCAGCTCCTCCAGCGCGGTCCGGACATCGGCGCGCTGGTCCCGGAGCTCCTGACGTGACCGTGCCGCGAAGCGTTCGTCCCGATGCGCGCGGTGCAGTTCACGGATCTGCCGCACGAGGTCCGCGGCGGTCGTACCGGAACGCGTGATATGACGGAAGGTCTGCTTGGCGACGCCGGTCCGCTCATGGAACCAGCGGTTGGTGAGCTCGTCCGGGAGCTCCTGAGGCGCGGTACGCGCCGTTTCCAGCACCGCGCGCAGCGCCGTCAGGACCGCGCTGACCTTGGGTCCTTCATCGGCCCTGAGCGCTTCTGTTCCCGCGCGATGCGTTTCGGCCAACTCCCGGATGCGCATCACGATGGCCTCCAGATCGGAGCCCGGGGTCACATAACGGAAGAACGTCTCGTGTCCGACGCCGGAGGCGGCGAAGAGCTCCCGGTTGGTCACCGGATAGACGCGTGATCCGGGCTCGTCCGTATAGCGGCGTTCATAGCGCTCGAGCGCTTCGCGGATCCGTCCGCGTGTCTGTTCGGCGCGTTCTTCAGAGCCGGCCAGGCGGGCACCGGAGTCTCCGAAGGCCACGCGCTCCAGGTCGTCGACGACCGACCGCAGAGAGTCGCCGGTTTCGCCGACGAGGAGCGCCCTGACGTCATAAGGGATATTACCGGCGGCCGGATGGGCCCTGAGGCGATCGGCGATATGCTGGACCAGCCGCTCGACGCGATCGCGGTCACGGTAGAGCCCGGCGGCGTATTCGCGCAATCCTCCGATACGCCGGACCGCCAGGCCCAGACCCAGCATCAGGCCGTTCAACTCCCGTTCCTGAGACCCGTCCAGCTCCAAGCTCAGTCTCGCCACCATGTCCCGGGAGATCTGCAGTTTGTTCAGCGCTTGTCTGGCATGACGCAGGTCCTCGGCGGTCACGTCCCCGAAGCGCTCGATCCAGGGCTCGAGCTCCGCCGAAACACCGCGCAACAGAACATCGATCCGGCGCAGGGCCTCCAGCGTTCCCGGTCCGTACATCACTGTCAGCTCCGGGTGCAGGGCCGAGGAGGTCGAGCGCAGACCCGAGCGAAGGATGGGCCTCAGGCGGCCTAGCGGGTCGCCGGAAGCCCAGCGCAGGTGCTGGACCGTCGTCGTCAGCGAAAGCATGAGCCTGGAAGCCTCACCCTCTCCGGAGGGATCCTCGATCTCGACGGCCTGACGGAGCGCCTCATGCAGGTTCTCAAGCGCCGCCAGGCGCTCGGCGACATCGCTCAGGAGCGACCGGGGCACCGCCGGCTCGTCACCCTCCCGCAGGAGCGCGCTCAGGGACCTCGCGCTCGAGACGATCTCGGACCGGATCGCGGTCGTGCCCGGCAGTGGGCGCAGAGCGTAGATGAGTTCATTGAGCAGGTCCACGGTCGCGAGGACCGTTTCGTGGGCCGCTTCCCTCCGATCGGTAATGGCTGCGATCACCTGATCAAGCCGCCGCAACACCTCCGCGGGTCTCAGCACCGAGGATCGCAGATCAGGTCCCTCCACGATCACGTCCCGGTCCAGATTGAGCGACAGGAACCCTCTCAGCTCTCTCAAGTCCTCCAAGGCATCCGCCAACGCCCGGTCGCTGTCCTCGGGTGCGGCCAATCGCGCTCCGGCGGAGTCGCGCAGGAACGCGGCCAGGCGCGTCTCATCGACGGCCGCGGAGGTCGTCAGCTCCCGATAGGCCCGGTAGTTGGTGAGTTCCAGGTAGAACGGTTCCTGACCGGAGCTCAGCAGCACGTGGTTGAGCAAGAGCGATCCGAGACGGTGGTTGCCGTTCCCGAAGAACTGACCGTCGACGACGGGGACGAACGCGCGCGCGGCCGCGCGGTAAGGGTCCTCGCGCTTGAGCTGTTCGAACGGCTCCGAGAGGACCGCGCGCAAGTGCGCGGCGGCCAGACCCTTGCGGTCCCAGTCGGCGTAGCGTCCGGAGCTGTAGTGTCCGAGCTCCACGAGGCGATGCATCACCAACCATTCTCGCTCGAACTCCGCGGGGGTCAGCCGCCGGCCCGCCAGACCGTTGAGATGCTCGACCGCGCGGACATAGCCCTCGATCGACTCGAGGTGATACAGGATGTCGTCAGTGTCGGACAGGCGTGGACGGACCTCGGTCTCGAAGATCTCGCGAAGTCCCTTTTCGACGCGCGCGGGGTCCAGCGCCGCCAGGCGGGCCCCCACGACCTGGGGAGGCACACGTCTGATATCCTCGAGCTGGTCCAAGCGGATCGCCGAGGCTTCCATCGCGGCACTGATACGCTCACGGACGGGACGTCCGAGCCGGTCGAGCGCGCGTACTTCCGCGGCCGTTTCGCGGATCTGACCGCCGATCCACCGGATATCGCCTTGGTTCTCCGCGCCGAGCGGGCGACTTCCGTACAAGCGCCCCAACAATCCCCGGTACCGCTCGAGCACCTCGCGCAGACGATCTTGGACTCCGTCGAGCTCGGGGTTGGTGGCCAGATAATAACGGACCAAAGCCGCCGAGTGATGCGCGTCGGCGGCGGCCAAGACCGCCAGGAGCGCCGAACGGCGATCCTCGTCCAGACCGGTGCGCGCGTACGCCTCGATGAAGAGCGCCAGCTCCCTCCAGAACCGCTCCGCCGGCTCCCCGAAGCCCTCCAGCAGCGTGTCCCAGTCCGGCGCCCTCAAGCGTACGGCCACCGCCCAGGCCTGCCAGATCGCCGCGAACGCCGCTGTCGTATCCTCGGAGGCGACCGCGGTCTCCATCCTGTCCAGCGCGACGGTCAGACCGCGGAGCTGACCCCGAGCCCGCTCCAGACGGCCGGGATCGACGGACTCGGACGCAGGGGCCTCATCGAGCTGCCGGAGCAGGCGGTCGGCCTGTTCCGAGAAATAGTCCCGCGCCCTCAGCAACCGGGCTCCGGCTGCCGGGTCCGGAGCGGCCAGACGCGCGCCGGCACCGCCGCCGCTGGCGCTGCCACGGGCATTCTCGAAGTTGTACACCACCTCATCGTACAACCTCACCGCCTCCGCCTCGGCCAGCACGACGGTCCGTTGATTGGCGAAGCGGTTCATGATGCGCTGGCGGTCGAACATCTCGATCATCCACTCGCGGAACTGATGCGAACCGGCGAGCGTCAGGAACAGCGATTTTTCAGAGGGTTCCAGAGCGACCTTGTAACCGCGCGCCAGAGGCAGGAGCCCGCGCTTGAGGTCGAACAGCGCCTTAGTGAACTCGTTGAATTGTCCGTGACGGATGAGCGTCTTGAGGAAGTTGACGTAACGGTCCATGACGATGAGCCCGGAGTCCACAACGCCGAGCTCTTGCTGCAGTCGATTGGCGGAGCGGTGGACCTGGATCGCCAGATGAGGCGCGCCGAGCGCCCGGGCCCGGCCCGCCAGCTCGTCGGCTCGCTTCTCGAGATCGACGATCCTTACCCTCATGTCGTAATCGTGCTGGACGAAATGGTCGACCGAGCGTTCCCGCTCACGGATCAACGCGGTCTGCGAAAGCCCCTTGGGCCGCAATTCGGGGATACGAAGCGCATCAAGGTCCTTGAGGAAGACCCTGATCTCGCTCCGGAGGGCCCTGCGCTGGCGCGCCATGGTGATCACGTCCCCCAGATAGACCGCCAGATGCCTGAAAATGAAAGCGACCCGGATCCTCCACGGCACCGTCCCGCGCCACTGGCGGTCGAATTCCCGCAGGCGCCGATGGATACTCTCCGGCGTACGGCCCGCGGCCCGGTGGGCCTGGCGGAGCTCGTAGTGGTCCAGAGCGTACAACAACACCCGTGCGGCGAACCACCGCTGAGAGGCGGCGGCGTTATCGAGGCGGGAGTAGTACCGGATCGGGATGTAAACGAGCGGACGGGCTGGGCTCTTGCGCACCAACCCGAACTGATAGTCCACCGACAATGTCGGCATGATGAGCTGTGTCTCGGTGTACACGCCCAGCACGATGAGATCACGCCGGATCCGCGCGGCCTCTTCCTCGGTGAGGACGCGGCGGTCGTCCAGTAGAGCGCGTAGGTTGGCTTCGGCGCGTTCGTACAGTTCCACCTGCTGGCGCGACCTCTCGAGGTCCGCCAGGATCTTGGGATCCGGCGCGGGCGTCCGGCTCACGGCGTCCCCGAGCGCGGTGACCCGCTGACGCACGCGGTCGATAGGCACCGGGAAGACCTCATGATATCGCGTCGTGTACCGCTTGGAGTCGTCCAGCAGGATGAACTTGTCGAGCCTCCGGATCTGGCTCTCCCCCTGCATGTACCGGCTCCAGTACGGCTCGAGGAAGATCTCCGGATGGACCTCGCTGATGAGCTCGTACCCTTCGCTGAAGCGGGTCGTCAGCACATCCTCGTCCTGACGGAGGCGCACCAGCTCGTACGAGGTCTCGTCCGTCCGGCTGATCCCGACCGCATAGCGGCTGCTACGCCCCGCAAAGAGAATGAGGTTACCGATATCGTCATTGAACGGCGAATAACCGACGTGCCGGAGCCGGAGGCTATCGCCGGGCCGGCTCGTGAACGCGAAGTAAGCGAGCGCCCGGTAATAGCGGAACTGTTCCCCGAACCCCCGGAACGACTCGACGAGCCGCTTCCAGCCGAGGCGCGCCCCGCTGACCACCGGCGGGACCGGGCGGCCCTCGGCCGCAACGGACCCCTTGAGATAATCGATCGTCACCGTCGCCAGCGGTCCCGACGGATAGCGGCCCTGCTTGACCGCTCCGGCGGCCAGACCGGCCTCCTCGGCGGCGGCCATGAAGATCTCGGGCTCCACGAGATACTGGTCGCTGTAGCCGTGAGTCGCAAAATACGCCAGGTCCAGCGTGCGTCCGCGGTTCTGCGCGGTGCGTTCCGGATCGAGCGTATGGAGCTCGAGCACGATGAGGCCGTGCTTGGAGACCAACGGGGTCCAGCCGCGCAGATGCTCGACGAGATTCTGCTCGAGCTCCTCGTTGGGGATCACGCGTCCGAGCTGGACGAACGCTCCGCTCGACCGGCTCTGCCGCCGCGAGGCCGCATCGACGTCGCGGGGCACGGCATAGGGTCGATTATGGTCGATGAACGAACGTACGTGCAGAAGGTCCGAGGCCTCGACACCCGACTGGGACTTGAGATCGGCCGCGAAACGCTCCGGCTGATTGATGTCGCCGTACACCACTTGGTGCGGTATCCCCGCCTCCTGGAGCGTGGCATGGGTGGCCTCCCGCGCCTCGGCGTTGAGATCGGCGCCGATGATCAGCAGGGGGTGGGTATCCAGGTGGCGCCCTCTCAGGGTCTGGGTCTTGACGACCTCGTACAAGTGCTTGAGGAGCGCCCCATTGCCGCTGCCCATGTCGGCGATGCCCTTCGGCTGTGCATCGAGGTCCGGGTCATTGAAAAGCTCGCCGATCATGCGGTCGATGCTGGCGAAGTAGCTCTGATGAGCCCCGGCACTGCCGCGGACATTGAGCGGCCGGTCCACCCAGGTCTCATGACCCCGCGCGTCCCTCGCGAACACCGCCTGCGGGTCCCCGGTGAGGAGCTCCGGAGTGCGCGCGAACAGTGGCATATAGGAGACCGGCACGCCGTACGACCAAGCCGTCTGAGCGATCATCTGTCCGACCGGCGTCCAGGTGATGCTCTCGTTCGTGCGCGCCGCGAACCCTTGGCCCTCCAAGAGATGGTAAGCCGCCTCGAGCGCTGAACGGTTACCCTCGAGATCCGCCAGGGACAGGTCCGTGCCCGCCAGGTCCCGCGTACGAAGCTCGATCATCGTCGGGGCCACCAACACACCGTCCAGGTGTCCCATCACCTCTTCGCGGATGATCTGGTCAGCGGCGTTCTCGGCCGGCGGCAGATCCCATTGACGGGAGGAGAGCTCGACGAGCTCGATATAGAGGCGTTCGTCATCGGGTTCGGCGACCCCGGACCGGGCGAACAGCACGCGGTCCAAGCGCCTGGCTATACCCAGGAACTCCGCGGCACGGCGGTATGCGGGCAGATATTTCAGCGCCAATTGACCGGCGGGCGTCAGCTCGAAGCGCATCGTATCCGTGCCGGGCTTGCCGATACGCCTCACCCAACCCTCGGCCGCAAGGATCCGGAAAGCCACATGTAGATAGCCTCTATTGACCCGTCCTTTGGACCTTTCGATCTCGGCGGCCAGCTCGCCCAAGCTGCGGGAACCGTCGGCAAGCCGCTCGAACACCCCAAGGTCCATCAAAGCCGCCACGGTCGAGGTGATCGCCACGCCGTCATTATGACGGTACAGGACCTGACGGGCGCTCGCCAGCCGCGCTCCTGACGGGTCGACGGACGGCCAGGCGGTGATCGCCTCGAGCAGACGCTCGACGTCCGCCCCGAGCGCGGCCGTACGGGGATCGGCCGCCGTTTCTTGGCGGACCTGCCCCAACGACCAGTGGATCTCGCCCCACTCCTGACGGTCCGCCCGCTCCCGCAGGCCCTGCAGACGCTCGGACCAGCGCTGGAGCTTCTGGTGAACGACGGGATCGAGCGACGCATTCGCGCGTAAGCGGTCGAAGCTTCTTTCCAACAGCGCGTACTCGCGATCAAAATCCTCTCTCAGGGACTCGGCGCGCTCGCCCCGCGAGCCCGGTCTCAACAACGCTACGCGGTCGTATCCGGAGGTATTGCCGATGAACACATGGCGCACGGCCGCCTCAGCGGACAGGTCCGCGGCGGGATAGTCGTTGGCCAGAGGTCGAAGCGTGTTGTGCGTGATGAAGCCGTCCGTGGACACCAGCGGCAAGAGCCTGCGCAGATAGTCGGTGAAGTATCCGGGGGCCTTGCGGTCGTACACGTGCCCCAGAGCGTTATAACTGTAGAGGACATCGATCGAGCCCGGGTCGAAGTGCTCGAAGAAACCCTCCGCGTCATCGAAGATGATCTCGATGGAGGTCGGTATGGCCGACCAGTCGGTGAAGTACGTATCGGCGAACCCGATGAAACGGAAGCGCACGTTGAGACCTTCGGCCGCGGCTCGGACGGGCAGGTCGCGCGCCAGCTGGCGCAGCGCGGTCGCCCGCGAACCGAACCCCCAATCGACGACGGTCACCGGTCGGCGGTCCCCGTCAGCTTGGCGGCGGCGCGCGATCTCGAGGATGCGTCCGATCAACCCGGGCGGACCGAGCAC
Source organism: Candidatus Omnitrophota bacterium (assembly GCA_022072175.1). Classification (GTDB taxonomy): domain Bacteria; phylum Omnitrophota; class Gorgyraeia; order 2-02-FULL-51-18; family 2-02-FULL-51-18; genus JAJVIE01. Next base: position 1,447,211 of record JAJVIE010000003.1, read on the forward strand.
GGGCGCCAGGTCGTCCTCCACCTCCGACAGCGGCGAAGTCTTGATCGGCCAATCAAGGGACATCCTGCGGTAGGCCCGGCCGTCGAGGGTCCGGATATAGCGCGGATCGTCAGGGCGAGGCTCGATACCCTTCTCGTCCTCGGGCAGGAGCGGACTGTCGGCGCGCGTCAGGCGCGTGCCGTCCTCCAGCGCGGCGATCTGCTCGGGCGCGAACGGCGTGACGATCCTCCGCGTGAACGCCAGTCGAGCGCCCATCTTCTCGGCCACACGGTCGCGCACCGTACGCTCGAGGTCCTCGGAGCGGGTGATCGCGGCGTCCAGAACGGCGATGAACTCCCGGTAACCATCGATGCCGGCCACGGGCTCGAGCGTCCTACGGAAGTCCCTCATCTCCTCGAGCACCGTCCCGGCACGGACCAGCCCCTGTATCGTCGCGGGCGTGCCATCGCTGGCAGCCAAGCGTAGCTGCTGAGCGGACAGGTTGGGCAGAGCGATGATCGCCGAGCGCAGACGCTCCTCGAGCCAGGGCAGATGTCCGTTGAGGCCGTCCAGAAGCTCCTGTGTCTCGGCGTTATACGCCTCCATCTCGCGCAGCACCTCGGGTCCGTACAGGTCGGGGCTGTCATCCCTCTCGCCCTGCTGCATACGCATGTACAGCGGCAGGCGCTGATAGCGCCGGGCCAGCGAGACGAAATCGGCGTCGAAAAGCTCCCGCCGCATGGCCCTCAGCTCGTCCCGCACCACGGCCTCGAAGACACCGATGTCCCTCAATGCCGCGTACACGTCGCTCATTTCGGGACCGCCGCGCTTGCCGCGCACCTTTTTCTGGAACGGCTGAGCGACGGCTTCGCGCAGATAACGGCTCGTCGTAGCCAGTGAGCCGACATCGCCGGCGATGGAACTGACCAGGGCCGGGAACTTGTCGTCGATCTTGAGCGTCCCCTTCTCGATCCCCGTCTCGAAATCCTCGAGCCGCTTGAGCAGGGCTTCCACGCCCATCGGGACCACCCGCCGGCGCGCTAGCATCTCAACGCTCTCCCGAAGCTGTCCCCGACCCGCGCGGACCGCGTAGTGTTCGGGGAACAAGCGGGCCCACGATCCGGCCTCAGCTTCGGGCAGGAGCTGGCGCAGGATAAGCTCGGCGGCCAAGGCCGGGGACAAGCCCCTGAGGACCTCCTCGGCCACACCCAAGCGCCGTCCCTCCCGCCCTTCACGTTCGTAGATGGCCAGCAGGTCTGTCGCGCCGCCGCGCTGCGTCACGTGCTCGACGGAACTGACCGTCAGCGGGAAAACCTCCCAGACGGTGGAACGCGCCCTCTCCAGCGCGGACCCCAACTCGGGACGCTCGGACTCCAACGGGGCTATCCTGCGTTCGATCTCCGAAAGCGCCGTAACTCGCGCGGGATCGTCCTCGTTGAGCGTCGTATTAAAACCATATCGGACGATCTCGGCGACTTTGGGAGCGGACAGCGGTCCCGCGTACTCGCTCAACCGCGCTCCCGACGGACGCGAGGGTGCGGTGCGGTCCCTGCGGCGGATCATCACATCGAACCCGTAGTGCGGCTCGAACGGCTTATCGAAGACGTGCGCTCTCAGCACGCGGGACCGGGCTTCGACGATGGCGCGGGTGACCGCCAGCAGGGACGGCGGATAGAGATCGGGCCCCACTCTGAAACCCAGTGGCGCGAGACGGGATGTCGCATCGATGAACTTGTAACCGTACCCATTGAACAACACGTCATCGGTCACCAGGTGCCCGCCGGGTTTGACCGCTCCGGCGACCGCATAGAGAAAATCGTCGTACCTCGCCGGGATCCGCATGCCCGCTCGCTGATAGTAGAGGTCGATCCCGTTGGCGAGCGCCTGCTTGAGGACCGGCGGATAGGTGGAGGGGTCCGTGATGTCCGCCGCCACGAAGTGGATCCGGTAGGTTCTTTCCCGCGAGCCAGGGTACCGCCAGGGGAAGCTCAGCGTGTAGGTCCCCGCACCGGTGTAGGCGAAATCTTGGATCCGCTCGAGGTCCACGCCGATGGACGACAGCTCCATCAGGATGGACAGCTCGGGGTTCTCCACACCGTCACGGCCGGTGACCGCATGTCCATGGGTATATTTGCTGGCCCGGTAATCCGTCCAGTAGAAGGACCCGATCAGCGTATCGAGGTCGCGGATCGCCAGCTCCCAGCCATCGGGCGTCAACCCGATCTGATCGACGAAGTAGGCCTCCGTCGCGTTGGTCGACAAGAGGAAGTTGGAGACATCCGATCCGGACCCACCGTACACGGCCACGAGCGGCCGGTCGTCGGGGTTGATGATCTTCTTGACCTCCATGTCGTGCCCGACATAGAGCGTGTCCAAGAGTCGAGCCTCCGTCGGTCGTGTATCCCAGCCCATCCCCCAACCCAGACGCAGCCGCTCGTCGATGGCCGTGGCGCTTTGCAGTCTCTCAAGGATCGCATCGGAGTCGGCCAAACGGGCGCCGGCCAGCTCACGATACCAGAGGACCGCGCCCGTCTCGCCCGGCAGGTCGACGCGAACGGTCGTCCAGCCCCGGTGCGCGAACGGATAGCGGTAGTTCTCCCAGAGATTGGCTTGAGGAACGGCCTGGGCACGATAACGCTGGTCGATCCTCTCGGGTGTGGAGGCGTACATCGCTCCGATGCCCAGACTGCCGCGCAGGTCCTCCGCCAGAGCCGCGATCGCCAGTGTCGACCACGGCCGGAACGCCCGGCGCACGGACGACGGTCCCAGCTTGCGATAGCCGCGGGAGGGGTGGACCTCGTCCACGAGAGCGACCACACGTCCCCCGACCTCGCGGAGCTTGATGCGGATGTTGCCGAACGAACCCGCCTCCCCGATGTCGTCCTGCGCGGCGGAGAGGTCCAGGATATCCAGCTGAGAGAACCGCTTACGTGTCGCGTCGGTCGGCCGGACGACAAACACATCGAACAGCGCGTCGTATCTCACTCGAGCTTCGATGTCCCCGAGCGCGGTCGCCCAACGCACCGGCACACCCTCGGCGGTCTCGTAGCGGGACGTGAAAGCGTCATAGAGCTCCGCGAAACGATCGTCCTCCGGAGTGCGGCCAAGAGCGGCCGAACTGGCCGCCAAACGCGCCGCGCTCGACTGTCCGAAAGGTTCGTACGACGCCGCGCGCCGGATCCGTCCGTCGAAGGCCAGCTCGGCCAGGTTCAGCCCCAGGGCTTCCATCCGCGCGCCTTCACCCTCATAGACCTCATCGTATTCGCCGGGCTTGAAGTAGAACGGGAGATGACCGTTGACGATCAACAGGTGGTTCATCGCCAGCCAGGCCAGGCGGTGATGGCCGTCGGCCGGATGAGCTCTCGGTCCTCCGGACAACGGTCTGACAACGTCGAAACCGGGCAGGCCGACCCGAGTGTCCGCCGGCAGGGCCGTCGGGTCAGCGAAGCGATAGCGCTTGGCGTACGTGAAGATCTCGTTGTTGGCGATGGTCCGGTAGAGCCGGACGGCGCTTTCGATCACACGGGTACTGTCGGACGTACGGACGGCCAGCAGGTCCTCGATGGCCCTTCTTTCGGGCAGGATCGTCCGGATGGACCGGAGCCTCCGCTCCCTTATCGCGCCGGTATACTCGGGATTACGGCGGTCTCCCCTCAACAGTTCATAGAGGTCCATGATGTCCTCCCAGCCGATCGCGCGGCCGCTCAGCCGTTCGTTGAGGTGGTCGACGGCTTCGAGCAGATAAGGGTCCGGGTTCATGTGGGACAGCAACTCCGGGTCGACCTGCGCCCGGCCGCCGGATTTCTCGGCCGCCAGACGGGCCCCGTCCGTCGACTCGAGCCGGAGGATGCGGTACCGCGCGCCGGATTCGGAGGGCTCGAAACGAACGTCCACCGTCGCGGGTGAATCGCGCCGGTCCGGCTCCCAGGCGGTGATCTCGTAGATCCGGCCGCTCAGAGCGTCGACGGCGCGTATCCGCTCAGGGTCCAGTCCCGTGGCCGCCTGAGAGGGAAGCTCGAGCTTGACGAACGTTTTCTTCTGGGTCGGCCGAAAGTCCATCAGCACGACGGTCCACCGTCCTCTTTCATCGCGCCAGGCCGGTGCCAGGTACCGGTCCTTGTTGGAATTGTTGAGCAAGGTCGCGTAGGTCTCGGACCGTCCGGGTACCGCGCGCTCGATGTCCGCCAGCACCCGGGCCAACGGACCTTCGGTGGTCAGGCTCGCCAAATAACGGTCCAGGTCACGCCGCGCTTCCAACTCCTGCCGGTCACCGCGTGAATGGGTATGCTTATCGTGCGGATCGTGCGACCCCCCTGGGATCGTGCTGATCTGTCCCCGCAGGTAAGCGTGGTCCCGTGAGTCATGTAAGACCCGTACCCCCCAGCGTGAAAGGATCGCCACCAGGAGCGCCGCCGCTTCCGGCGCGTCGCCGATCCCCCGCAGGGAGATCTGGTCGAAGTTCGTCAGGTACGTGATGATCTTGGAGCGTTGAGCGAAAACGCGCATCAGCGCCTCTCCCAGCAGGTAGGCCGGCTCTCCCTGCTTGACGACACGGTAGAACGCGTCGAAGAGTTCGCCCTGGTAGGTGGCGTCCGCTCCGAGGAAGAGCAGTTCCTGCTGATCGGCGGGATCGTAGGTCTCCATATAGACGCGGATGGGCTCCTGATGCTTCTCGTAGGCGTAGGCCCGGGCCGAAGCGATGACGGTCCTCCACGGCTCTTCCTGACGCTGCCACCACGCCTCGAAGGACTCGTCCGCCCGGACCGGGATACCGCTGTCGACGAGCCAGGTCCGGAGATCGACCCCGTCGGCCGCCAGCCCGTCGTAGTACCCGCGCAAATGCTTCTTGAGGATCAAATGGCCCAGGTCCACGCGGAACTCCCTCAGGCCCAGATCGATCAGGCGCTTGAAACTGTCGATGAGCTCGGCCTGCACCTCCGGATGCAGAGCGTTGGGCATCGCCTGGTCCGCGCTGTGCGAACCGAAGAAGGCCAGATGCTTGACGAACACCGGACGTTCGGCGTCGCCCCGGCCGACCCTGAGCACGAACGAACGGCTCGTGTCGGATCCCAACAGCCGGCGGATCGACCGCCTCTTGTCCGCTTCGCCTCTGCGCCCGAAACGCCCCTCACCCTCAGAACCAACGGGCCTCCAGAAATATCGACGGTAGCTCTGATCATCGATCGCATCCGGAGAGGTCCAGATGATGTAGTCGGTCGCCAGAGAGATCCCCAGGCGTTGGGCCTCGCTCCGCAGGCGCTCGAACGCCTCGTGAGTGCGTCCCAGCGACAGGTCCCGGTTGAGCCGGTGCATGCCCTGGATGGAGAACGGATTTCCGAAGGAGTCCTTGAGGAGCACGCCGTCCGCGTCGTCCCGTCGCGTGCGGTAGCCGGACACCCTTACGGTCGCGCGCGCCGATTCGAGATAGTGCTCACCGTCGTCAGGCACCTGGTGCACCTTGACGGACAGTGGGCTGGGCTGATACAGACCTCCATAGAGGTACACCCTGCGGAAACCGGCTTCGCGGAGCTTGGGCAGCATCCTCAGGAGCTTGTCCAGGCCGCGCCGGGAGACGACGTTCCGTCCATCGAACTCGACACCGAGATCGGTCAGGTTGACCGCGTAATAGACGTTCTCATGCCCGTCGGCCAGCCGGGCGCCGGCGGGGGCGAAGCCATGCTCCCGGATCAGGCGCTTGCGGACCTGGACCTGCCGCGCCATCTCGGCGCGCACGGCCTTGAGGTCCACGGTCTTGTAGTCGAAGACATCGCCGCCGCTGTCTCGGTGTCCGAGCGTGATGACATGATTGATCTTGGGTCCATAGAGGACCTCGGCGCCCCACTCGCTCTCGAGCCGCCGGATCGCGAACATCCGGAGCTCCGCGCCCAGCCCCGAGTACCGGGCCTCTTCACCGAGACCGCGGCGATTCCACGGCGCGATCTCGATACCCGAGAAGTCCCTCCCCTCCGAACCAAGGTCTTCGTATCCCTCGATGCCCTCGGTGGACCAGACCAGGAACAGCCGGGACAGCACAGCGGGATCGTTGCGGTCCAGCGCCTGCAAGTAGTACTCGATGTCGCCTCCGTGAGTGACCCCGGGCAGGTCCTCGTCTTCGAACCATTCATAGAACCGCCCGAGCGCCGCTTCTCTCTGCCGGCGCGTCAGGTCCGAGGCACGGACCACCGGCAGAGCGCGCATGGCCGGACCGGCCTGGCGGTCCAATACGACCACATGACCGGACTTGCGCTCGATCGCGTCGGACAAGCGCGCGCCGGTCATCTGCGTCAGCCCCGTGATCTCGAGGAACCAGGCGCGCGCAGGCGAAGCCCCGGCGTCCATCCGGTCATTGGCCGAATCCCTGTGGGCCTCGACCCAGGTCGCCACGCTCGATGCGCCTTGCTTGATGAAGATGTCCCAAGCGTTCCGACGCCCGCCGACCTCCGCATGGTGCGCGCTGACCCAAGCGGTCCCGGCAGTGACGACGGCGTCCGCTCCGCTCAGACCGTGCGCGGCCAGGATGCTCCAGGCATTGCGGCGGCCGCGCACGGCCGTCTGGTTAGCATCGACCCACGCGCGCCCGTTCGTGACAAAAGCGTCCGCCCCCTGAGCGCCTTGGCGCGTGTAGATCCTCCAGGCATTGGCGGGGCCTCCGACCTGAGCGCCGTGGGAAGCCACCCAACGCTCGGCTTTCTTGAGGAAAGCTCCCGCTCCTTTGACGCCGTACGACAGGACGATCTGCCAGGCGTTGGCCGGTCCTCCGACACGGCCCTGATGGGCTTCGACCCACACGCGCGAGGCCTCGAGGACCCGGTCGGCCGTCTCGAGATTGTGGGCCAGCAGGAATTTCCAGGCATTGACCGTCCCGCCCATCAGTTCGGCATGATCGGCCACCCATGCGGCCGCCTGATCGAAGAGGCGCTCGCCTTCCTCGAGACCGTAGAACAATACGTATTGCCACGCGATCGCCGGACCTCCGGTGCGCTCCTGGTGCGTGCGCACGAACTCGACGGCGTCATCCATCCCAATGAAGAGGTTCAACCGGTTGCGTAGGGCCGCCCACACCACCCACTCGGGTACGCCGTCGGCGATCCGGGCCCGCACGTCCTCGATGGGCACGAGCCGCTCGACAAGGTCCGCGCGCTGAGCTGCCGGATGACCGGCATACCCGTCCAGGCGCTCCCGGATCCGGCCGGCCAGCGCCCCGTCGTTCAAGGACAGCCGCTGCAGTCGATCGAGCACCATCCCTCCGTCCTCAAGGGTCTTGGTCGCGAAAGCCTCCCCGATCACCACCGCCTCCTCGGCGGTCAGCAGCCCCGTGTCGCGATAGTAGTCGAGCAGTCCTTGACGGGCGCGGACCAGTGTATTGGCCACGACCTCAGCGTCGGAGACAGCGACGCCCGCTCCCGTCAGATAGGGCACAAGCATCTCGTCGCGCAGGCGGAGGTGTACCGCGTGCAGTCGGCCACCGCGCTGGGTCAACTCCGAGACGGCCAGCCGCGCTCCGGCGGGTTTCTCACGGACCACGTACACGCCGGCGCGCTCGACGATCTCGAAGCGGTCGTAAGCCGACAGGTCCACGGCGCGGACGCGCGGTTTGCGGCCCTTGCGGGCCTCGATGGTGACGATGTCCCCGTCACGGACCTCCATGAACGCGCTCCGTTCGTTAAGAGCGACCTCCTGCCCACCGACGTCGACGGTCTTGCTCTTGACGCGGACCTCGGTGCTCTTGGTCAGCGCGTAGATCTCGGTGCGCGTCTCCCCCGGCTCCCCTCCGCGTACCGGCTCGTCCCGCTCGATGTACACATCGTCGGCCTCGATGGCCAGTCCGCTGGAGTACCCGGTTACGATCGGTGAGCGCGCCACCAGGTGGAGCAGTTGACGGTAGTTGAGGGGCTCGCTGGGACTGTACGTGAGGATGCCTCTGGCAGGGACCTCGAGCGCCGATCCGTTGATGGTCACGCGGAGCACGGGAGCCACGGACAGTCGCGCTCCGGACGTGACCGGCTCACGATCCGGACGTGCCGACGGGACTTCGGTCCGCGAGGGGGCCTCGGGGGTCGTCAGCGTGGCCAGTCCGGTCATCTGTCCGAGGATCCGGCGCAGACGCTCGGGCCTCAGAGCTTGATTGGCTTCCTGGCGCGCGGCGTACTCGACAGCATAGGCGTTCATCCACTCCTCGACGGCCCGCGCCAGATCACCGCGAGCCTTCAGCTCGGTCACGAACGGCCCGAGGACCTCGGCCAGCTCGGCATCGGTGGCCAGTGGATTGTTCCGCCCGGCCGTGAAGACCGAGCGGATCGCGATCTGATAACGCCCGGTTTCCGAGGACAGTTGACGCTCGTAAGCGGCCGGACGGCGCGTCAGGATGACCATGTACGGCCGCTTCTTGTTGGGATCGGTGATCCGGGGCAGGATGACCAGATGCGACAAGCGCCTCTCACGCAACAGACGCGAGATGCCCGGTGAGTGATAACCTCCGGTCACCAGCGCGGCGGCCCGGGTGTCGGTGCTCTTCATCCGGCCGAGCGTGTTGGCTACGAGCGCGTCGTTGCGCTTCTCGGCCAGACGGTAGAACCTTGAAGCCACCGCCAACGCCCGGCGCAGATCGCGCGGCGGCCCTCCCCCGAACATCGGCACGCGGTGGCGTTCAGCCAGTTCGGTCAAGTCCAGGGCGAAGGAATCGATCGAAGCGCGCATCCCCGTAGCCGCCAGATCACGCACCTCCTCATAGGTGGCGATACCGCGCAGCATCGAGGAGATCCTCGACCAGACACGCTCGACCCTCAGGAGCCGGGCGTCGTCCTCTCCGCTCATGCAAGCCTCGAGCAAGGCGTCCTCGTACCGGGCCATCTCACCGAGCAGACCCGGTAGATCGATGGTCTCGAACAGGACCAGGTATTCGGTGTACCGCGCCAGGTCGGGGTACGACGCTGGGTCGAGGCGATACCGATGCGCCAGGTCCGTCAGGAAAAGATGGAAATCCGCCTCGGTGGTCCGACCCGCCTTGTAACTGAGCGAGCGCAGGAGGACCTGCTCGAGCTCCTGACCGCTCAACAGGGCCCGGAACGCCTCGAGCAATCGCTCGCGCTGGTCGTTGGCCGCCGCGAAGTCGATGTGCTTCTCCATCCCGGTGACGGCGTCCAAGCGCTCGAGCTGAGCGAAGCCGCCCTGGTCGAATCCTCTGCGGGCCGCTACGGCCTTGAGCGCGGTCCACCGCGCGGTGAATCCGGGACCGCGCTCTCCGGTCTGGGACCGGAGGTTCCGGACAGCTCGGGCATCCTCTCCATAGACCCGTTCGGCCAGCAACGACAGCGTCTTGTCCACTCCGGAGAGGGCGTTCTCATAGCGATCGCGGTTATCGAGCAGGTCGCGGAACGTCTTGAGGTTGGCTCGATAGAGGGTTTCGTCCTCGGCTCCGTAGACGTCCAGCGCTCCGCCGGAGGTGGCCGCGAAGAATTCTCCCGCGTTGAGGCGTCCGTTCTCGAGGAGCTTGCGGGCCGCCCTGCGCGCTCCGGCGGGGTCCGGGAACGACTTGAAGAGCGCCCCGTCGAACGCCGTACTGCCGCCCTCGAGCGCCACGGTCCGGATATCGTAGTCGGAGGCCAGCACTTCGAGGATGGAGACGATCTTCTCCTGAGCGTCCAGGGACTCGTGGGCGTCCTCGATGTGGATGAGCGTGCGATCGGAGCCGTTGAGATAGGCGCCGCGCGTGGTGCCCAGATGGCGCGGCACCTGAGGCTTGCGGAGGGATTCGGCGTCACGGCGCTCGGAGCGCGGCGCGGTCTTGTACGTCGGCCAGGAAGCCGATCCGCCCTGGGCATAGGACAGGTCCTGCAGGACGAAACACACCAAGAGGACGGTAGCCAGATATCGCAAGGAACACCGCTTTCTCATACCGAGCTCCGGCAGGACCCGGACAGCCCCCCGATATGTGAAAAGCAGGCTACGCTCCGCTGTGCGGGGATCGTTCGAGACGGCCCCCGGCCATTGGACCGGCCGAGGTGTCTGATCGGTACGGAGCGTAGCCCTTGGAACACTGTTTCCCTCCTCGCGAACATCGCTTACGCCGCGGCGCCGACGGCCTTGATCTGGTCGTTGGCCTGCTGCAGCAGTTTCAAGAGATCGAACGGACGGATCTGCGGGAACCACACGTAGACGCCCTCGATCACCTTGGTCAGGCCGGGAATGATGAAATCCTTGCGCGGACTGAGGATCTTGAACGCCGCGATCTTGACGATCCCGCGCGCCGTGCGGGCCTTTTGGTGCAGACGCAGGGCCAGGGCGACCTCGCCCTTGTCCTCGTCGAGCACGGGCTCCACGAGCAGGCCGGCCTGCTCGGTGCCGACGGCGATGAACTGCGTATCGATCGTGCTGGCGTGACGCGCCTGCAGGACCCTCATATCCTTCTCGGCGTCGAAGAGGACCGTATCGAAGACGCGTGCTTCTGGATAACGCTCGAGGTACCGCTCGAGCTTGGCGTCGGAGCCGAGCCCGGCGAGGTCCGCGTCCGTCTCGGACACCAGGAGCACTTGTTTCAAGTTGGAGCGTACACCGGCCTGATCGGCCAGACGGTTGAGGTCCGCGACCTCCGAGGCGTAGAACGCTCTGTCGAGCGCGAACACGCTCTGGTCGTGAATGATCGTCTTGGGTCCCTTGAGGTCCTCGGTCAGCGGGGACTCGAGGGCCGCCTCGATCAGGGCCAGCTCCTCGCGCAGGTTCTCCAGAGCGGCGATCAGCGTGGTGGCCCGGTCCATGAAGCGCGCGGAGCCGGGCTCGCCCAGATACTCGACGGCCGCGGTGAGGGCCTGCTTGAGGACCTCGACGTCGCCGGTCCTCGAGGCCTGACCGATGCGGTCGGCCAGCTCGTCGGCGGCGCGCTCCTCACCGGTGGCGATGAACGCCGCGCCGGTCCAGATCTGCACGCCCAGGCGCGTGTTGACCGCACGGTAAGGCTCGGGCTGGGGCAGTTGCGAGCCGAGCGCCGACAACGCTTCTCTCAGTGTGGCCGCGCCTGTCCTCCCGTCCTGCAGATAGTCCGCGATGAACCGGTAGACGGCTTCCTGACGCGACAACTCCGCGTTGAGCTTGATCTGTCTCAACTGCACCAGTCTCAGGAGCGCGTTGAGCGCTTCGGCGCTGTCGGACAACGCACCGGAAGTCAGCACCGCGTTGATGGAACCGTCCTTGGAGGCGTCGGTGAACGCCCGGGTATCGGTCACACGCTCGAGCGTGAAGATCGCGCGGGTCGCCGCGGGCAACAGTCCCGGCGTATCGGCGGTCGCGAAGATCCGCCCGATCGCTTCCCTATAGGAAGCTTCGTCGGCCGCTTCGATGCCGAGCCGGATGCGGTGCGGGTACTTCGCTTCATCGCTAGCCGATTGTAAAAGACCTGAAAAAGTGCCAGCGAACGACGGAGACTGGGCCAATCGGGCTCCGGCCGGAGGCTTGATCTGGCTGATCAGCGCCTGGGACTGCTTGGCGCGAAGCGTGATGGATTGCTTGAGCCGCTCAAGCTGTTGTGTCTGATCATCGTCGAACTCCAGCTCTTCGTCCGCGATCCGCTTCTCGGTCCTTCCGATCTCGGCCAGGGCCTGCTTGTACTCGGTGCGGGCTTTGTTGAGCAACCGTACGGCATTGCGGCGATCGGCGATCTGCGCCTCGTCAGAATCGTCCAGGAGCAATCCACCGCGGTCGTCCTTACGGATCACCGTATCGATGAGCTCCTGGGCCTGCTGATAGGTGCGTCCGGCCAGCGTGACCGCCTCCCGAGAGCGATCCAGGGCGTTCTCGGCGCGTAGTCTGGCGAGTTTTTCCTCGGCCTTGCGGCGCAGACCCAGATAGATCAGCACACCCGCCGTGACAAGGAGGACTCCTCCGATCACCAGCGCTCCGATATAGATCGGATAGTACCGTCTCTGCTGGGCCAGTTGCTTTTCGAGCGCCGCCTGCTCCAAGCGCTGTTCTTCGGCCTCACGAGCCTCGATCTGCTCACGCGTCAGACCCGGCTCGGCCGCGCGCGGCTGAAGGGCCGGAGGCACGACCACGGGCGGTTCAGCGGGCTTGACCTCAGGCTGTTTCTCTTGGACCTTAGGTTCGATCTTCGGTTCGATCTTCGGTTCGATCTTCGGTTCGATCTTGGGTTCGACCTTCACTGGAGCGGGTTTGCGGGCCGCCTCGAGGGCCTCCAACTCCAAGCGGGGCGCCGCCAAGGGGTCGAACCCGACAAGGTTCCAGTACGTCGCCGCGACCGCTGAAATATGCCCTCTTTTGCCCGCGACCGTCGGAACGGGCGGCACCACCCAGTCGAAGCCCTCAAGCTCCCTGCCCCCCAGCATATAGACGGGCGGGGTCTTACCCATGAACTCCCTCACGCTCGTCTGATCGAGGCGTTGCGCCTCGAGGTCCGCCGCGGTGACCGTTTCAGTAGGGTTCTTCACGTAGTATTCGATCACTTGGTCGACGGCGTGGCCCTTCTGGAACGGAGCCGTCCATTCGGGGAAGACCGCGCCGTTGGACTTCTCGCGCGTGATTCGAACGCCCCTGTACACCAGATCCGACTGATCGATGCCGATCAGGACCTCATCGGCCAAGACGGGTTGATACTTGGCGTTGCGGCCCGCCATCGCTCGAGTGGCCTTCAGGATCTCGAGCGTGGTCCCCGCTCCGATGGCTTTGTCGATCGCGGCGGGACCGATCGAGGAGATCGTCCAGTATCCGGCGGAGTCCGCGGCGTAACGCTGTTCGACGATCTGCCGTCCGCTGGCCGGGTCGATGGTCGCGCCCACGTAGAACATCTTCTTCTCCCGGTCGAACAGGCCCTTGATCTCGACCTGCTCGCCGCCCTTCTCGATCCAGAACGAGCCCTCCAACAGCCAGGTCCGGAGCCGCTCGGCCCTATCCAAGTAGTCCTTGTTGCCGGTGACCAGCCCCGCGTACACCAGCGTGGCGTGGGCGCTGACGTTGTTCTCGACGTTGAGGTTATAATACGCCGCGTCGTTGGTCTGTCCGGTGGCGCGGTCGTATTGTTTCTTGGGGCCGTAACGCACCCCGCCCTCCGCGGTCTGCAGCAGCGCCATACCTCTCAAGCGCACTTCGGCCGCGGCCAGATACCTCTTGCCCGCGGTCGTCGTCACACCCGATTCCTTGGCCGCGCGGAGCAGCGCGCGCACGATCCAGGCGTTCTCGCCGGTATGGACGTTGTAGAACTGCCAGTTCTTCGACCACTTACCCGAGACATCGACGGCGTTGAAGTAATAGTTCGCGTTCTCGGTGAACGGCTCGAACGAGAAGTTGTTGTTGGCGTTCGGATAGGCCCTGTAGTCGAAATCGCCATAACGGCCCGTGACATAAGGCTCCAACAGCTCGTAGGCGGCCCGGGAGTCTCCGGCCTCGAAGAACACGTACGCCAAGACCGCGTTCTCATAGGTGCCCGTGGCGTTCTTCGTGAAGAACTCGTGCGCGGCGTCGTTGTACTTGGCTTTGGAATCGACCGGGACGTGGAACATCCTCGGCAGGACCGTCGAGCGCCTCTGGTAGCGGCCGAAATCCGCGGCTTCCTGCAAGCTGCCGAGCGGCTTGTACGATCCGGTCTCATCGAGCCGGGTCGTGGAGGCCGGCTGTTGAGCGGCCGCCTGCGACGGGAACAGGGCCAACCCTGCGGGTAGTGAGATGCCGAGCCCCAGCGTGAGCGCAACGACCGCCGCGCGCAGGGCCCTCTGGAGCGCTCCCGCCAGACGGGCGCCCGCGTTGATCTGCTTGGTCGTCACCACGACCTCGGTCCGAGCTCCGGGATCCTCGGCGAAGCGGATCTGATACGACTCGGTGGCGCCGAGCTGGCGGATCCGGGTGACCAGCTCCTGACGGCGGCTCTCCTGGAACGGCGGCAGAAAAGCCAGGATGAAACTGCCCTCGGCGCCCGGTACGAAGACCCTCGCGATCTTCTCCTTGACCATCTTACCGCCGCGGAGGACCTCGACATCGAGCGTACCGGTCAGCTCCTGTACCTTGGGATCGCGCAGGATCTGGTCCGTGACCGGATTGCCTTCCTGATGGATCTCGCGGAAATAGAAGCTGTCCAGCACGAACAGGTCCTTGAGCCGCTCTTCCTTGGCCGCCACGGTCTTCAGCTCCCGGAACTCATCGTCCTTCTCCCCGGAGAGGATGGCGTCGACCTCTTGGGCGCGCTTCTTGGCCTCGACGATGAGCCGCAGCATCTCGGGGTCGCGGGCATAGAACTTGTCACGGAGACTGAAAAGAACGTTGCGGGCCTCGTGCTGTCCGCCGAGGTACACGGCCACCGTGTCGCTCTCGATGTGTTTCAGGATCGCGCGCACGACGGGATTACCGGCACTGAGCGCACGGACGTCCGGACGGAGCACGCCGTCGAACCGCATCCGCTTGGCGCCAGGCAGGATGGCGCCCTGACCGTCCTGCTCGCCGCCACCGATGCCCAGCTGCTGTTCGGCGTCCATGACGCGGGCCTGCAGAGGGTACAGGTCCTCGAACTCCGCGTTGAGGTCCTTGCCGACGAACGCTTCGATGAGCAGCCACAACAGGCCGTTGGCCACGATCTGGCTCCCGCCCAGACCCGCCCTCTGCGGGATCAACGAATCCACGGTGATCTCGAGCCCTCCCTGCTGGAGTTGGATGAACTTGCGGAACCCGGCCTCGTCCGAAGCGTCCTTGGCGACGCCGAGGATGACCAGGCTCTCCTGCAGGACCCTGAAAGGATTGGTCGCGTCCTCGATGTTCCTGAAGAGCTCGGCGGCACTGCGCACGACGAGCTCCTGTCCGAGCCCGCGCGCCGTATCGTTGATGCGGAAACGCACGAACGGCTCGGCGATGGACTCGACGGCGATCTTGAGCGGCTCTTTGTCGATCGGTTCTCCAGGACGGCCCCAGATCGCGGCGCTGTCCGGCTGGATGCGCGCGGAAATATTGAACATCAGGTCGTTATCGAGGGTCGGCCAGAAAAGATAACGCAGGTCCGGCGCGTATCCCTTGATCGGATCGATACGTACGGGACTGTAGAAGACCTTACGGCCGACGAACCTCTTGACGGGAACCAATTCGCGAAGGTCGGCGGGCACCTCGCGGTCGGCCATCCGGCGAGCGATGTTCTTGGTGGCGGCACGCACCTCCTCCTCGGCCAGATCGGCGTTCGCGGCTTGGCCCAGACGATTGTAAATGGCCTTAAGAAGGAAGTTGGCGGCGGCGATGTTGGTATAGAATCGGATGAGTTCTTCATGCTCGGCCGGATCGAGGTCCCTGCGCGCCGCCAGCGGCGCCAACGATCCTTCATAGACCGAGATCACGCCGCGCAGGGCCAGGATCAGCGCCTGGAGCTCATCGTGGCGGCGCCCGTCGAGCAGGTCCTCGTTGCTCCAGACGGCGCTGAAATCCCCGCTGGCGAGCGCCGGGCGCAGCAGCGCGTCCAGCTCGATCTGCCGCAGGGCCGTATCGAGGAAGTCCGGTCCGGTGAGCGCTTGTTTTTCGATCGCGCTCTTGGCCGCGGACAACCGGGCTCCGGCCGTCAGCGCAGGCAGCGTCCCATCAACGCGCTCTTGGCCCGGACTGTCCTGCTGCCAGAAGTGCGTGTAATCGGTCTCGTACCGGGCCAGTGAAGCCAGGAGCCCTCCGTCGGACGCGCCGATGGACCGGTTGATGATATCGGAAAGCCGGGTCAGTCCCTCGCGGTCCACCGTCCCGCTCTTCAACGCGACCGTCGTGAAGTTCTGAGGGTCGCTCTGGAGCGGCACCGCGTACTCGTAGTACACCCTTCGGCCCTCGAGCCGGCGCTCGCCGCGCACCAACTGCCGCGCCTGACCGGCGGGACCGACCCACAAGAGCGGTTCGTACTCGGACGAGGTCAGGACCTCCTGCCGGATGATCGCGCCTACGGCGGCAACTCGAACCTCTGAGGGGCCGATGAAACGAACGTCGGCCCAGACATCCACCGGCAGGCGCTCCTCAAGGATCACGTCCTCCTCGGGGGCGGTCTGCCAGTCGGCGACGATGGGCGTCTGTGTCCGGACGCTCAGGGCGTATTCACGTACGCGCAGGTCACCGTCCTTGATCGGTTCCACGCGGACCGTGAAAGCCCGGTCGAGGATCAGCAGGCTCTGTTCATGATACGCGTCGGCATACCGGTCCCGGGAAGTGCTGCCGTACACCACCTGGGGACCGAGCTGTGACGAAGAGGCCAGCGCGTCAAGGATGGCGGCGCTCAAACGTTCGGACAGTTCCGCGGCATCCGAGGCTCCGTAGCCGAATCGACGCACGAACAGCTCCGCGGGCACTTCGGCCAGCCGCGCGCCGGTCTGCGCGCCCTCTCGCCGCACGAAGTATCCGGCGGTACCCAGTCGACGCCGCCCCAGGTCCCGGGGATCGGACAGCACCTCGGCGAGCTTGGAACCCTCGCGCGGCTTGGCGGTCACGTAACGCTCGGGCTTGAGGCCCGGGGAAAAGGCGCCGACGTCCTGACTGGTCCCCCCGAGGATGGCCCGCTCGACCTTGAGGTGGCGGAAGATACGGTCCAAGTCCACCAGACGCGGGTCCACGTCTCCCGAGAAGAACGGGCGGATGATCTTACCCTGCCGGATGCCGATACCGGACATCCCCAGACGGTGGTTGCGCTCCTCGTTGCCGTCGGGATGCTGCCAGCCGAGCTCGTTGCCCGCGCGGGCCGGGCGCTCGCGAAAACTCAGCACCGGCAACGTCGAAGGAGCTCCGAGACCCTCGCGCTGCTCGGGTGTCAGCAGAGTGCTGTACCCGTCCACGATCAGCGCCGGACCGGCGAACCCCTCCTGGATCGGGAAATCCTCGAACGGCACTTCCTGGCGCGTCGCGGCGTCCTCCAGACGCGTAGCGACACCGTCGACCACGGTCAGGTTGTAGACCTGAGCCCGCTTCGCCCGGTCGACGTCATAGGTCAGACGCCACCGCTCGGTGATCTTGCCGTCGTCCGAAACGTCCTCCACGTACGTGCGTCTCAGATCGATCTGCACGATGTCCGGCTTGGTCCCTCCGAGGTTGGCCACCCAGTAGGACCCGCCGATGGGCGTGTTGCCGTCGTCCCACAGACCCTTGATGTTGGTCGGCTTCAGGATCAAACGTCCTTTCTCGAAGACCATCGTGTTCTTCTCGAGGAACAGGCCCTGGGTCGTGTTGATGACCAGGTCCGGCCGGAGGCCGGTTTCTTCGCGCACCCTCCAGTTCCAAGTCCCGAGCGTGTATCCGACCGGATCGGTCGAGCGGATGCCGCGCGCGATGTCGATGTCCAAGCGTCGCGTTCCTTCGTCGTGCACGTGACGGAACACCTGCTTGGCCGGGTCGATCTCGAAGATATAGCCCGTCGCGTTGGTCTCCCCGTCGAAGCGGACGCTGTACGCGAGGATGCCCGGCGCCACGGCCTGAGGCTCACGGTCGATGTACGCCCGAAGCTCGGGACCGAAGTTCAGGATGGTCTTGTTGAAGGTCGGCGACAGTTCGATGTTGAGCGTGTTCTGGAAAGCCCTCCGGACGATGACCGGCAGGAAGCTCTGACCGGAGATCATCGCGTCGAGCCACTGGCCGAGGAAGTTGAGCGTCTCGCCGGAATTGACGGCAGGATCGATATAGATCCCGTCGAAGTTGTTGCGTGTCATGAACGACTCGAGCGCCTGCCGCTGGACCGGGGTCAACGTCGTCAGCGCCGTCTCCGTATGGTCCGGATGGTCGGCGTGCGAGTAGACGGGGCGTTCCTGACCCTCCGGCAGGATCCGCGTCACGCGCTGTTCGGCCAGACGCGCTCCGGACGGTAGGACGGGCAGGTCGCGTTCGGCCAGGAAGCGACGCACATCATCGATCTCGCGGATGGGGATCCCGATGTAGGGGTTGGCGGGATCCACGACCTCGATCAACTCCGCCGGGATCGACGTGGCCAGATAATCCGCGGTCATATCACCAAAATCCTCGATACCGTCGATCTGTCCGCGCTGGCGCTGCTCGAAGAGCGTCGGGGCGTCCTTGCGCACGCGCACCTCGAACGACCCCGTCCGGCCGAGGTCCGGCTCGTGCACTCCTCCCAACGTGACCGCCGTGTCCCAGAAGAAGATGTACGGAGCGCTGCGCTGGTCACGGTACGTTTCGTCGCCGGGCTCCTTGCGGGCGGCGTTGAGGCCATGACGACGAATGCTCTCGAAGCGGTCCAGCTTGGCTCGGTGGTAGACGTACTGTCCCAGGCGCTCTTTCTCGATCAGGATGGAACGCGTATCGACGAGACGGCGGTATCCTTCGCTCACTCTGGGAGAGTTGGCCAGATGGCCGTCGATCTCACGCATCAAGTGGTCGTGAAGTTGGCGCAGGAGCGGCAGGTTGCGAGCCACGGTCTGTTCGGCCTCGCGTTTGGCCTCGGGGACACCGATGACGTCCGACATGGCTCCGTAGGGGATGCCGAACGGCAGCTTGGCCCTGACGAGGAATTCGATCGGGTGATGCTCGATGTACGCGAACTTGTACATCAGTCTCCAAGCCGCCTCGAGCTCCACCGGATCGTCCGATCGGAGGAACGTGTCCACCGCGCGTGAGATCGCTCGCTCCGCGGCCTCGATGAGCACCTCGCGAGGCCGGTTCTCGAGCATCAGGTCCGCGAATAGTTCGTCGATCCTCCGGTTGACCGAGGCGTCCCCGATCAGGAGACGCGCTACCTCGCTCTCGATCTCGTCCTCACGCGACTCATAAGCCGGCTGTACGGCGCTCACCGGGGGGGCGCTCGTATACGGCAGACGTGACCTCCAAGGCGCCAAGGGCTCGACGCTCCGAGCGTGCAGGCGGCTCTCTTCCCTTTCCGGAAGCGCGGTGATGTACAACCGCAACGGCCGGTCGGTATTGCGCAAGTCCCGAGGCGAGGCCAGCCGGGCTCCGGTGATGGTCAACAGGTGGCCCTCGACGGTGATCAGAATGCGGCCGTTGTCCTCGTCCAGCTGGGCGCGCGGCCCCAGGTCCGACGTGAGCGCGGCGTGCAGCTCGGCCAGCGACAGCGGATGGTCCGCGGCGGCGGTGATCCGCTCGACCACGGAGACCGCCCAGTCGACCTGAGCGCGAGCCATCGCCGGTTCGTAGACGATCCGTTCGTACTGCTCCGCCCGGGAATCCCACGAG
The DNA here is from genome assembly GCA_022072175.1 of Candidatus Omnitrophota bacterium. Classification (GTDB taxonomy): domain Bacteria; phylum Omnitrophota; class Gorgyraeia; order 2-02-FULL-51-18; family 2-02-FULL-51-18; genus JAJVIE01. The sequence goes on from JAJVIE010000003.1 coordinate 1,466,330, forward strand.
TCGTCATAACGGGTAGCCCGGCGCATGAGCTCCCTCCAGGCCGCGGGGTTCTTGTCCCAGTACACGGCCGCCGCCTTGCCGATGGCGCCGATCATGGAGTTGACACGCACGGTCTTGTCCTGGCCCGGGCGGTAGGCGGTGTACGAGAAGCCCTGACCGTTCCACTTGGCGCTGAAGAAATCCTTGAGACCGCCGGTGAGCGGCGCGATGACCGGCGTGCCGAACCGGTTGGCGATCTGTTGGGCGATACCCGCAGGTTCGAAATACGAGGGCATCAGGTAAGCGTCAGCGGCCGCGTAGATCCTCTGCGCCATTTTGTAGTCGAACCCGACCAGCACCGTCAGGACGTCCGGATAGAGGCCGGCCAGCCGGATCAGATTGGCCTCGATCTCGGCGCCCTTGGGATCGGTGCCGTCCTTGATCGCCGAGCCCAGGATCACCAGACGGATCCGCTGTCCGTCGGGACCGCGTACGGTCCTGAGCGTATCGAGCAGGCGCTCGTCGATATCGTCGTAACCCTTCTGTTCGGTCAGGCGGCCCACACTGCCGAGAACGAGGTCCTTGCCATAGGTCTCGGCCGTCACACCCGTCAGATCCCCGCCGTGGACGGCGATGCGGCCCGGATCGATGCCCTGACGGGTCGTCAGTTGATGGTACAGGGCTCTTTTGTTCTGCGCCTGCGCCTCGACCACGGTGTCGGTGTTGAACTGCGTGTATTGGAACGCCGCGTCCAACTGCGGATCGGGACCGAGCGAGGGTTCGGTGGAAGGGTTGGCTCCGCCGCCGTTGAACACGGCCACGGTCTTGCCCTCATTGCTGAGGCGGTTGACGGGACCTTCGAACCCGAAAGCCGTACCCCCCTCCTGCTCGGGCAGTCCCAGCTCCTGGAGATTGCCTTCGCTGACCGCCACGAGCGCGTCGGCACCGATCATGAATCCCTTACCGATGGCGGTCTTCCAGCCGGTCGGGATGGAGACGGTGCCTCCCGTATCCGTCCCGCGGAAGTACTCGATCCCCTGCTCCGGATCGGCGATGATCCGGCCTTCAAGGCCCATCAGGTTCTGCCCGGGATCGCTGTTCATGACCGTGTGCGCGTAACTGCGTCCGTCGGCCTCGAAGAGATCCACGGCGGGATCGAGCACTCCATCACGAACCAGGCGCTCGATGAAGGGATCCTGCCGGTCGACGGGGAGAAATCCGTTGAACGTCCCCTTGTAGGCCATGTTGTGGCTGATATAGACGACCGCGCTCTTCTGATACGTAGCCGCGTAGTTGTTCTTCGCATAGATCGGAACCAGCCCGGTCTGCCAGTCGTTGGCGTGGATGACATCCGCGGGCAGGCCCAGCTCGAACAAGGCCTTGGACAGCAGGATCGCTTCCACCAGCCCCCTGAGACCGTCGGAGTCGCGGTACAGACCGCGGTTCTGCGGACCGTTGAAGAACACGCCCTCGGGGTCATCGAGCAGATAATAGGTGACACCGTTACGGACCTCCGTAAGGATGTTCAGACGCACCGAGCCGCGACCCAGCGGGACCTGCAGGGACCGCTGAGACTCGGGGCTCTTGGCCTTGAAAGTATTGCCGTAGTTGGGCGCGATGACGCTCACCCGGTGGCCGCGCGCGGCCAGACCCCGGGGCAGATGCTCGTTGTAGTCGAACTGGCCGCCGGCCTTGGGCAGTTCCTTGAGACCGCTTTCCATCGCCACGAACACCACGTCGCGCGGAGCTTCGGTTTTCTGACGATACAGGCTCGCTGTCGCGCTCGTGTCGGCCAGACGAGCCGCGGCCGGAGCTAGAGGCGTCTCGGTCTGACGCTCCTGCTCCCGGACCACCGAGACCGGCGTGGGAGCTTCTTCGTCGGCCAGACGCGCGCCCGAATCGAGAGCCTCCTGCATACGGCCGTAACCGCCGAACGCGAACTTGTCGAGTGCGTGCGCCACTTCAGGAAGACCTACGAAGGTCCGGGGCAGCTCATCGATGAGAGCGCCGATGCGGTTACGCGCCTCGAGCAAACGCGCCAGACCGGCTCCGATCGCGTCCCGGCGCTCTTCAGGAGCACGGGTCGTATCGGTATAGGCGGCGTTCATCTCGCGCAGGATGGACCGCGCTTCGTCCAGAGCGGCGATGGCCCGGCCGACCTGGCCGTCGTTGGCGCCTCTCATGGCCTGCTGCAACGGCACCCCCTCGTCGGCCAGATACGTCTCGATGCGGCCGATGGCGGACAGGAGATTCCAGCGCGGATCAGAGAGGGCGGCGTAGTACAGGGCCAAATAGCGCTCCGTCAGCGTCTCCGTGCCGTACTGAGCGCGATAGCCGGTATAAGCGACGCGGCGCTCTTCGGCGCCGCTGGCGCGGCCGAAGATCGTAAACTCACCGAACCCGGCCATCGGCTGGGCACGGTCGACGCGATACGCGGCCGCCGCCTCGTCGAAAACCGCGCCGGCTCCCAGCGCTTGGGGCGCGTAAGCGCGCAGGCTCGACAACTGCTCGGCGATGATGTCGTACTGAAAGTCCTGGATCTCCCAACCCTCGGACCTCAAGCCTTCGGCCCCCGCGCGGAGCACTTCGTCGGCCGTGATGGCCAGGTCCGCCAGGACCGAACGCAGCTCCGGACCTTCAGCCATACGGGCCCCGGCCACGCGCGCCAGCGTCACGCCGTTGGGCAGAACGATCCGTCCGGCCTGGGCAGGATTGATCACGCGGGCGATCTTGTCGAAAGCCGCCGCCGGCACGGCCACCGCCCCGGACTCCTCGACCGGCAGTTCGCCGGCGAACTCGCCCAGCGGCGACAGACGGCCCAGAGCCAGAGCGATATTGTCCTCGTCGACGCTCGTCAGCCCGGTCACGCTCCCCGAGACCGCCAGCAGATTGGAGGCTTCCCGGATGTAGTTGGCCGCTTCGTACGGGGTCAGCGTCGAGGCGCCCCGGAGCAATCTCTCGACGATGCGGGGGTCCCTCCAGCGCATGTTGTGCAGGATATAGGTCGCTTCGGTACGGTCCTGGTGCAGATCGTAGCTGGACAGCTCCGCTCCGGGCAGGTTGAGGCCGGCCGCGATCACCCCTCTGTTGTTGTAGTAATCGTAAAGGTTCTGCAGTCTGGCCGTAGGCATGGCGATCTGGTCCGGATTTTCCAGGACGATCACGCGGGCCGTGACACTGCCCACGCCGGCCTGATTGGCCGCCACGGCGCGGTGATGCCCGTCGAGAACCCAGGTCTGGATCTTCTTGTTGAAACGCAGCGCGATGATCGGCGGATTGGCCAGGCCGAGCTCGCGGCGCAGATGGGACTTCATCGTCTCGACGTCGACACGGGTGCTGGACAGGTAGTTCTGCGACTCGCGCCTGAGGAAATCGACCGGCACGGACCGGGTGGCGAGGCTCACGAATTCCCAGGCGCTCTCCGGATCACCGACCCCGAGCAAGGTCTGATGGTGCGCCACGAGCTTCTGGAAGATCCGCTCCTGGTTCTGCACCTCGGTGTCGTTGATGAAGCGGTAGTAGTCGGCCGATTCCTCAGTGGCGGCTCGCTCCGCCGACAACCGCGCTCCGGAGACCGGCAACGTATATCCGGCCGAGATCAACGCGGCGTCCGCGTCGACGAGCACGTCCCTGAGAGAGAGGTCAGCGGCTTCGCGGGCCAACTGCTGACGCTCCTCGAGCTCGCCGTCGAAGCGGTCGGGATCGACATCGAAGTACAACGAGGCGGCCTGACCGACGAGCGCGCGGACCTGAGCGATCGCCTCGACGGCGCCCGTGCGGCCCGCCAACAACGCCTCGAGAGCCGCGAGGGCCACGGCCGGGGACGGCGCTGTCGCGTCGGTACCCCTGACGGACTCTGCAAGACGGCGGAGCGAGGCGGCGGCGTCATCGGCGGAGAAGACCTCCAGGGAGGACAGCGCCTGGATCTCATCGGCGGAACGCGCCACGCCGGGCGAAGCCAGATAACCGCTCACTTGGTGCGCGCCCGTGAACGCGTAGCGGCGGCCCGGATTGAGCGCGAAAAGGTAAGCCCTCAGGGACCCATCATCGCGCCGCTCGACAACGACGTCGTACGGCTGTTCGGAGGACTCCAGAGCACGGATGGCCGGCAGAACGGCCGCGGTCAATGCGGCCGTGTCGTAGGACGTGTAAGCGCGCACGTCCCGCGGATAGCCCTGTACGCGCCCGTAGTGGACGCCGTCCCGCAGGCTCTCGGTCGTCACGCCGAACTCCGTCGAGACCGGGAAGCGGTACGACACGGCCTGGAAATGGCGGTGTCCCGGGATGCTGGCGCCGGCGTTGCGGCCGTTCATCAGCACCGTGTATCCGGGAGTCTCGAGCGCGAAGCGCAGCATATCCGAGAACGTGCGCTCGTCCTGACCCTGGGCGCGATGCTCGGCCAGCGCGATCACATAGTGCCGGTCGCCGGGCTTGTCCAGGAGCGGGCTGGGGTTGGGCGCGATGTTCCACGCCAGGCTCCCCTTCCAGCGCATGGGATTCTCGGAGATCGGCATGTTCTGCTCACAGATGAAGCATCTCGGGTCCTCCGCCGGGCTGACGCGGTCGCGGAGCGAGCGGTAGGCCCAGCGGGCCAGGAGCACCGGGGACCAGAGACCATATTGGAAGATGAAGCGGAAGGGTTGGGAGGGGCTGACGGCTTGGATCTGGGAACTCTTGCGGGAAACGTCCATAAGGCCGGTGACGTAGGGCCCGGCCCTCTTACGAACGACCTGATCCGGCTCGCTGACGAAACCGACCGACCGATGCTCGCGATAGAGCGTCTCGAGCGCCGTGGGCAATGAGATCACCCCTGCGGCGTAAAGGACCGCGACGAGCGTGTTGCCTGTGAGCGGATTGAGCCGGCTGAGCAGGGTCGCGACGGCTCCGGGAGCGGCCAGTCTAGCTCCGCGGCCGAGCACGGGATCGACGATACGGCGGTAATCCTCCGCTTGGGCCGCGAAATCCGCCACGGTCTCAGCGGGCTTGAACCCGACCGCGGCTACGACATTGCCGGGGGTCCGGGACAGGAGATCAGCGACGCGCGATTCGAACACGCCACCCGCCACCAGCACGGGGGTCGTGGGATTGAGGCGGGCCACCTCCGAGACGGTCTCCGGGGTCAGGTGCTGGACGCTTCCTTTGAAATACGGCTTGAGCAGGACGGCATGGGCTCCGGCCGAGAGCGCCGAGGTGACGCGGTCGTTCAAGCCGTCGGCCGTATCCGACGGTTCCGCGGAGATCTGGGCCACGAGCATGATACCGGGATAGGAGGCCCTGAGTTGGGCGTAGACGGACGGCTCGAGCTCGACGTCCGCGATGAGCAGGTCCGCGCCCGCTTCGGCCGCCGCGCGCGCGCGCGACAGATCGGCGTCGATGAAGAACGCGACCTTCTCGTTGGAACGGTCCGGTCGCACCGACAGCTCGGCCAGGGCCGGCAGATGGTCGATCGCCGCCACGAACCCGCGGTCCAGCAGTTCCGCGGCATAAGCGGCGACCTCGCTCTCGCGTCCGGCATGACCCTTGGCGCCGGACCAGGTGTGGATACCGGCTTCCAGGCGATTGGCGGTCAGATAGCGGAGCGTCTTGTCGAGATCGGCCAGGCGCGCGCCGGCGGCGGGCGTCAGCGTCTGTTTCCATCCCGACAGCTGATCGCGCATCTGACGGGCTTCCGCGAGCTGTGTCTCCAGACGCTTCCTCGACGCCGAGCCTTCACCCGTGCGGATCAGGCCTTCGAGCAGCGCGAGGATACGGTCGATGCGCTTGACCGCCGCCTCCTTTTGGGCGGCCTCCGTGGGCAGTACGCGTTTGGCGCGGCCCGCCTCGGACTTGATCGGGAAGCTCTCCAGCAGGGCCGTCCGCAGGTTCTTGGCGTATTCGAGCTCGAAGAGCACCAGCTTCTGCTCGATGGGGCCGTTGTAGTACCGCTGACTGGACTTGCGGCTCAGATTGGACGACAGCCCGTTCGACCCCACGACCTGCCGATAGGCCTGAGCGGACGTCGTATAGAGCCGCTCGGCTTCGGCGGGATTCTTGGCCGCCATCGCAGCGCGGGCGGCATCGGCGGAATCATCGGCCAGGCGCAGGACTTCCCCGATCTTCACCGTCAGCACCGAGTCTTCCTGGCGGGCCGCGGAGAACATACCCGACAGACGGCGCAGAGCGTCGATCACCATCACCACGACGGTCGTGATGACGGCGCCGATGACGAAGCTCTTGGGGATCTCGATCTTGCGTCCCCCGCCCAACTGCGGAGGGGTCGTATAGGTCGTACGGTCGTTGGCCGCGGGACGGTTCGTTGAGGGCGCCTGGGCCACGGCCGTCGAGGGTACGATCGCCAGCGCGCCGAGCGCCACGACGGACGAGGCCAAGAGCCTCAGGGCCTGACGGCGGTCGATGCCCCCGCTCTCCTCGGCCAGACGAGCGGCCGCGATCGCGGTGTAGTTGCCCGGCAGGAAGCGGACCTCGGGTTCATCGATGGAGTACTGCAGCGTGACCTGGCCGCGCGCATGACGGCGGATGAGCTCATCGTACAACGCGCGCTCCGCGACGCTGCGGGCGCGGAAGCGGTCCGGCGCCGTCCGCTCGGGCGCTCCGGCCGGCCGGTAGATATAAGCGTCGCTCCAACCGGAGACCAGGCGCACGAGGCGCTCGATCGGATTGTCCCTTCGGGTCGCGTCGAACCCGTAGCGGTCCCGCAGGACCTCGATGATGTTGCGGTCGTTGAGCGTCGCCGGACGCACGCGCGGCCCCGAGGGGGCCGTCGACTCGAACTGCCGGAAACGACCCTCGGCGCGCAAGTCGCGCATCATCCGGTCCATCGCCCGAGCGGCGGCCAGACGTTCCAACCCGTACATCAGGCGCCTTGAGATCTCGAGCACGGGCCCCAGGGCCACCGCCACGATGAGCCACACCGGACCGACGAACCCGAGTAGCGCCGCGAGTGCCAGAGGCACGGAGACCAACAGCCACGGCGCGCGGTTGAGCGCGAAGGCGAGGTTGTCGCGCAGGGCCCAGAAACTCCCCTTGATCATGCCTCCGATGAGAACGTCGTTGGCCATTTTCCACTTGGAGGGGTCGAGCGCGAACCACAGCACGATGAACGGGATCGCCCAGTACTGGAGAGCGACGATGCTGGCGGCCAACAGCAGGATCGAGTACGAGTCGACCGTCCGCTGGAACCAGAAACGCTTCTCCGCGGACGGGAACAGCACTCCGGCCACATGCATCGCCAGCCGGAGCACGCCGAAGGCCAGCGCGAAGATGTTGCCTCCCAGGAGACCGAGACCCAACAGCGATGCCGTCACCGCGTAGGGAGCCGTCGCGACCGCGGCGGCGCGCACCAGACCGGCGAATCCCGCCTGCCGGGCGTACTGCACCCAGTTGGAGGGCAGTTCCTCCTGGGGCCTGGGGTTGAGGATATAACCGCCGGCGAACGTCACGAACCAGAACACGAAATACAGGACCGCCGCGATCATCAGCACGACCGGGTGCGCGGGGCCGAAGAGGAACAACAGCGGAGAGACCGCCGCGGCGATACGGATGCCGAACTCGTAGGTCTTGTAGATCTGTTCGTGCGTATAGCGAGGCACCGAGGGCTGTCCGGCGCCCGGACGCGTGGTCGGGATGAACGCGTGGAAGAACCAGAGCGCTTTCTCGAAGAACGCCTTGACGTAACCGGAAACGATCCAGCCGACCGAGTACACCATGAGACCGGGATAGCCGGTCATCGCGTAGATCAAACGGACGGTCCCCCACGGCCAGCCGTGGTAGTTGTTGAGCAGACTGTTGAGGTCACCGACGATGGCCAGCGCCTGGGCGTGCGCGATCATCAGGAACACCGCCGCGTAGAGGAAACCGTACGCCGGGTCGAGCGTCAGCAGGAGAACGATGCCGACGTAAGCCAGCTGAGCGATGAACGCCAGGTGCTTGAATCCCCAGAACGTCACGGTGTTCTTGTAATGACCGATCTTGTAATCGACGGGCACGTTCTGGTTGAGATAGTAGCGCATCGCGACGATCTCGAAGAGCATCTCGACGTGATCGGCCATGTACTTCTGGTCCGGACCCATGGCCAGGACCTGCGTGACGCCCTTGGCGGCCCCCGTCCTCACCCACGGCACGAACACCGCCTTGAGCAGCACCATGCCCTTCTTGAACCACTCCGTCAGATCCTCGGCCGCCTTGGACAGCGGTGTCTCGGCGTAGCGGTCATAATACTCGCGGATCTCCCAATACTTGCCCCACTGCCCGCCGACGGCCCGCATCGCCAGGAACTGCTGTTTGGGCCCGGTCCAAGTGCGCTCGTTCATGCCGAGGGCCTTCACGGACAACGAGAGGTTCTCCGACACCGCGTACATCGGCGTAGTGGCCGTCGCGTAGTCCTGGGTCGAGCCCAAGAGCTCCAGGCCCAGCACCATACCGGGCAGGACCTCCGGCCGGTACTCCATGATGGTATCGGAGCGCACGATCACCTCACCCTCGGTGATCGGCATCGAGGCCGGGATACCGGGCGCTTTCCAGGACATCGGGTTCTGCACGATCCCCTGCGCGTCGGGCTTGTTCGGAGCGCCGTAGGTGTACCAGTTCATGAAGCGGTAGTTCTCAGGGCGCATGCGGTATTCGGCGTCCAATGCCGCGTACACGGCGACGTTCATCTGGTATTTGTCGTGCACCAGCTCATCGTACTTCTCCTCGGAGAGCAGGTACGCGCGCTCGTAGTCGCGCAGGGCCGGATCGGCCAGGAGGTCCGTCCGTTCCGCCGGGGTCAGCCACGTCAAGTTGACGGTGCCCGTCCGTCCGAGGGCTCCGAGAAGCACTTCGCGTCGTTTGATCGGACCCGACTTGGGATCGGCGGGGTTCTTGTAACGGATCGGATCGTTGGCGTCGAAGACCGTCGAGGCGGTCAAACGCGCGCGGAGCTTGTCCGCCAGCTCCTGCTTCTTGGCAGGGAAGCGCTCGAACAACGCCTTGGTATTCTGGTGCAGGTCGTCCTGGAACTCCATCTCCGCGAGCTTCGTAAGCCAGGAACGCATCAGCACCAGACCGTCGTACGTGTGCGTGGCGTTCTGCGTGCGCATGCGCGCCCAGTGCGTGATACGGGCCTTGAGCGCGTCGCGGCGGGCCTGCGCGTCGGGCAGGCCGGTATACAGGTTGTTGATGAGGCCGTTGGCCGTCCGGATATCCATGTTGGTCGGCGCGGGTGAGCCTCCATCGGCGAACGGATTATCCTCGTCCTTGGTCTTGTTGGCCGCCAGGCGCAGGAGCTCGGCGTCCGACGCGGACAGGCCATGGTGCGCCGTCTCATAGTCCACGAACTTGAGCCACTGGTCGCGGTTCACCTCGCGCGTCAGGTGATAGAGTTCGGTCGGATACACCGGCTCGGTCTGGTTCTGCGAGACGAAGCGGATGAGCCGCGCCCGGAGCGCCTGCCTGCGGGAGGCGGCGTTGGGGATGCCCGGACCGGTGAAAAAGCTGTCGATGTAGCCGTTCAGGTCGGTGATATCGCCCGTCAACCGCCGGGCCGTCGGGTGCCAGTCCCGTTTCATCTTGCCGGCGATGAACCTCAGGAATTCCGCGTCGTTCGCGCTCATTCCGGCGGCCACCTGCTCGTCGATCAGGGCCTTCCAGGCAGCGGGCTGGGCCTTGGCCAGCTGGGCCAAGCCGTCCAGCGTGGTGGTCTCGGGACCGAAACGCTGCGTGAAGTTCCCCCAGGTCGGACCGAAGGCCTCCATGTAACCGCCGGTGTGCACCGTGATCATCTCCCGTTGGGCCCAGGAACGGACCACCGCGGGCACATCGACGCGATAATAATAGTTCATCAGGTACTTCACGCGCTCCCAGGCCTCGTCGCTGGCCAGGTCCACTTCCGAACGGGCCGCGCGGCCGAGCAGACGGTCCCTCTCCTCCGCCGAGATGATGTGTCCGTTGTACAGGTGATCGACGGACCAGCGGAAAACCGTCGCGGCGACCTTCTCCGGCGTGGCGGAGGTCGGGTGGGCGGACTGGAACTGCCCTCCCTTATCGACGTTGAGGTTGTCCCTCATGCGCGTCGCCTGACGGCGGCGGATGTACACGGTCAGACCGGCCACCGCGCCGACCAGGAGAAGCGCCGGACCCAGCAGCGGCACCGCCATGATCTGTGTCAGGCCGATCGCGCCGAGCAGGACGACCGCGGAGCCATCGAACAGCGTGGTGTACCGCATGCGCCGGTCGCGCTGCGAGCCGGTCGGAGCGCCGCCGGGACCCCCGAGGCGGCGATGGACCGAGGCCACGCCGAGGTTGACGTCCCTGTTGTACTGCGCCCAGTACTGGCGGCTTTCCTTGTCGTAACGCCAATTCACCACCATCTCGCCGAAGTTGATGGAGGAACGGATGAGCAGGACGCCGAAGATCGCCCACAGGAACAGCATCGGCGAGCCGATCATGAGCGCGGAGCCGAGCGCGTAGGACAAGCCCATCTTCGCCAGCACGGCCGGCAGCGCGTAGTAGAAACCCAGCGCCAACAGCATGAGGTTGTAGATGGCCGGATAGGCCGGATTGAAGCGGCCCCAACTGCGGTTGGTGCGAGCCTGCGTGAAAGCGATCACGAAGCCCGCGATCGCCGAGCCGACCGTCGTATAGAAGAAAAGGTAGGGCACCGTCACCAGGGGTCCGGCGATCAGGAAGACCAGCAGACCCGTCCCGAAGATCGCCAGCTCGAACAGCCCCGGATAAGGCCTCGAGTGCCTCTGCCACCAGACGAAGTTCTGCGAACTGCGGTCCTGCTCTCGTTGGGTCATGTACTTGCGGGCGTTCTCCCGTGAAGGACCGATCCCGGAGGTGCCCTTGAACCTGGGGTCCTTGAGGATGCCCAGTGTACTCTCGTAGTATCCGCGCGGACCCCGCAACCGGTCCGCCAGTCCGCGAAGACGCACGAGATCGAAGAAGCGCGCCAACAGGTTGCCCAGGTGGGACAGTCCGAACGGCGCGCGCTTGAGCGGCAGGTCCTGGGCCTGCCAGCTCTCCCACACGGCGGGCATGAGCTTGGAATCCACGAAGTTCTGGATCAGGTCCGACCGGGCGTCCCGCAGGTAACGGTAGATGCGCTTGAGCTGTGTCGCGTTGAGCTCGTCGGCGGGGTTGCCTTGGAGCTCGAGGTGGTTCAATGAGATGCCCCACTTGGTGATCAGCGGCCGGAGCAGGTCCCTCATCTCGCGCTTGGTGACCGGCGGCACCCCGTCGGTCTCCGTCAGGAGAACTTGGATCAGGTCGAGGATCTTCTCACGGCCGGCCAGCGTCATCGGCTTGACCTTGTCGAGGATCTCCTTGGCCATCTTGGTGGTCAGGGTCGGACGAGCCGGATCATAGACGTCCGGATGTCCGACCGGCGTGCCGGCACTCGGGGCGGTGTAATACCCTTTGGCCGTCAGGTCCTGTACCGGCCGGTTCAGGTGTTCCCAATCGGCGAAGTCGAACTGCGCCGGGTCGATGCCAGCGGCTTCGAGCGCCTGACGGACCACGTGCTTGGGTAGGGCCATCAGGCGCCGCATGAGGAAGCTGGTGTCGCTGTCCGCGAAATCCCGGGCCCAGCCGTTGAGGGCGCTCATCACGCGCACCATCTGCGCCTCCGTCAGCGGCGCGTCCGAGAACGGGTCGAACCCGAACTCCGCCGTGAAACGCGTGCGATACGCCGCTTCATGAGCGGGGTTGGACGGGTCCAGGGCCGTGCGGCCGGACGGGTCCGAAGGATCCGGCCAGGACAACCCCAGTCCCTGCTCACGCTGCAACAGCCCCGCCACATGGCGTCCGGTCATACCGACCAGCGCCAGAGAGCCCTCATGGGCCCGTTCGGACAGACGCATCAGCTCGGCGAAATGATCGTCCTCGAAATAATAGCGGTGCAGCGACCTCGGCTCGGCGGTCATCGCGCCGCGCACGAGGTTGTGGATCTTCGTCAACTGGTCCCCGAGCACCTGGGACCAGAACGCCGAGCGCGACACCACGTAGGCCAACGGCCGCTTCGCAGCGTCCGGATCGGCCGGATCCAGGTCGGAGGTCTGGAAGAGCAGTTCGTTCATGAGCGGCTGGCTCATATTGAGCGAACCGAGCTTGAAGCGGAACACGGCCTGACGGATCTCCTGCTCGAGCGGCACGGCTACCCATCCGGCGAACGGCTCGATGCCTTCCGGCAGACCGTCCCGGAGAGCCTGCTGTTCGGCTCTCAAGCGCGTGATCTGAGCGGCCACGTCCGGATCGGTCCCTGCCGGATCGCTCTCCTGCAGGTCCAGGATCAGGTCCTCGCGATCCTGGATCTCCACAAAAGCCTTGAGCGCGCGGTCGTCCACGTCCTGGTCCACGCGCGCCCGGCGGACCTTCATCCAGACCCCGGAGGGGTTATAGACCTCTCCGTTGGGCCGCGCGGCGTCCACGGTGCCGCGGCGGTGCACGGTCCAAGTGCGGTTGGCCGGCTCCACGGTGCTGACCGTGCGCTCGACCATGCGACGGGCCATGACGCGCGCGACATAGTCGCGGATGTTCACGATCTTCATCTGAGCGCCGAAGAAAAGGTAGTTGTTGTGGTAGTAGGTCTCGATATCCCCGCGGGCCTTGGCGGCGTTCGGACCGGCCGAGTCGGGCAGGATGCCGGCCAGACGCTCGGAGAGCTTACCGTCCCTCTCCCCGCTGACGAGCGCAAGCAGCGCCGGGACCGTGCCCGCCGCGGCCGCGGCCAGACCGTGCCGGCCCAGGATGGTGTTGAGCTCACCTTCGATACGTGTACGCGTGGCGGCATCGGCAGTGTTGATCCCGAGCGTCGTCATCTCGCGATCCACGGCCGGCTCGATCGCCTTGCGCACGGCTCTCTCGTAGATCTCCTGACCGAGCTCCTCGAGCGTCCGCGGTGAGCTCTGGTCGAGCTCGGCCCTCAGTTCGGCGACAGCGTCGCGCACGTGATCGGCGCTGATGAAGCGGTACGGGTCCGCGGCGGTCGGAGCGCCGACGTAGCGCCGGAGAGCCTGAGCGATATGACGCGCGTTGGGCTGGTCCGAGGTCGTCAGGTCGCCGGTGGTCGCGTCGGACAGGCGCGTCACGAGGGCCGCCGGGGCCAGCGCCCCCCAATCGTCGAGCAGGTCCTCGGTGGTCTGCCAGCGGTCCTGCGCATCCTCATCGAGCGCGTCGGCCAGATCATTAGCAGGGTCGGTGGCTGACGCCAAGATGGCGTCGTAATCCACCGCTCCCGCGAGAGCTCTGGGCGCGAACGCCGTATCGCCGACCGCAAGACGCGCGCCGGAGGCGGAAGTGTCCGCGGCCGGCTCCACGATGTCGATGCCGGTATTCAGCGTCCGGATCGCGGCCAGCGGACCGATCGCGTCGGCCAGAGAACCGATCGCCGTGTTCGATGACGCGCGGTCGAACGATCCGATCCGGCTCGACAGGACCTCCGCGGCCAGACGGGCCCCCGAACGCTCGGCGTTACCCGTCAGATCGACGGGCATCAGTCCGGCCAGCTCGTTGTTGCGCGCCATGAACTCCGCCAGACGGGGCGCGTCGCGATAGCGGAAACGGACCGCGATCGGATCGGCCAGGGCGGTCTTGAGGTCCTCCTCGGGCAGACCTTGGGCGATCCCTCCGCGCAACGCCAACGTCGTGAAGCGCTGCGGCGTGGCGAGTCCTGAGTCCGCCAGCTCGGCGACCTGCCTCGGGTCCAGGCCGGCCTCGATCGAAAGCCCCACAAGCTCCTCTCGGGTCACCGTAGGATCGTTGGCGGCGGCCACGAACCGTCCCATACCGGGCGGCAGAAGGAATGCTCCGGCGCCCGGTGCCGGCGCGGGTGCGGGGGCCGGCGGCGGAGCGGCGGGCAGGAAGAACTCTTCTCCGACGCTCGCCTCGATCTCCCGCAGGGGGATCTTGGAGACCCAGTCCCTGTTGATGTTGCCGAAAGGACTGCTGAGGATCTTGGACTCCGCGAACTTCAGGCTGCCGAAGGTCTGCGCCCGCTCATCGCGCAGTTCGATGGAATACTGGTTGTGCATCTCGATGGCGAGGATGCCGTTGTGGTAGATGCGGATATGGAGGCCGACGGCGCGCTGGCGGACGAAGTTGTTGATCGCCGCGCCCCAGTCGTTCTGGTCGCGCGGCACCTCGATCTCGTACACCGCCTGCCAGGAGGACTTGGTGGCCGCCGTTCCGCCCGGTACCAGATGGCCGATATCGCGGACGGCGAAGCGCTTGAACGGCACACGACGATCGCCGAGCGTGATCTCTCCGGTCTCGGACGACCGTCTGGCGTCGGGGACCAGGTCCGCGTGCGTCGGCTGGGCGTTGGCGTCATAGTAGACGATCTGATGGGGCGTCACTCGCGCCGAGGGATCGTCACCGCTCAGACCGTAGACCTCGTACTTCACCGGTCCCGAGGCCGAGTATCCGACCTGCAGCAGCGTTTCGCTCAGACCCGTACGGCGGACGATATCCGGGGCCAGGCCGGGCTTGATGTCCACGGCGTAGACGTAAACGGTGTTACCGGTCGTATCCTTCTCGGCCCTGACGTAGCGCATCCGCGCGACCCAGTCCTCGGGATCGTAGCGCCCGTCCTCTCCTTCCTGGTGGATGGTGACCATGGGCACCACCCACTGCGGGGCCGATGTCGTCGGGGTCCACTCGTTGTGATTGAGGAACACCATCCCGTTGCGCCGGTGGTACGTCTTGAGACCCATCGGGTTGTGGGGTTCGTTATAACGGTAGTAGTACGTGTCCGGATTGTTCGGATCGTAGTCGGCGAACTTCACCAACTGCCGGACGTTGCCCTTCTCGTCCGTGATGAAACCGGTCTGAGGGTCGATCAAGCGGTCCCCCGGCTGGTAGCGGGCGCGCCCTTCTTCGGACTTCGGATACCAGGAAGTCTCCCAGGCCTCGAGCATGCGGCCGCTCTCATCGAACGTCACGCCGGACAGCGGGATCGGCGTGCCGGGGATGTACTCGGAGACGACGCTGAGACGGCCGCGCGTCCAGATCGCCGGTGAGCGTCCGAACACGTTGGCACGCTTGGGGAAAGCCGCCACGAGATCGGTCTTCTGGCCATGAAGCTCGATCCGGTACAGCAGAAGTTCGGTCACACCCGGGTAGGCGCGCTCGAACTCGCGGATCGGACCGTCGTGCTTCAGGAAGTCCCGCACGCCCTGGATCTTGTCGAAATGATACGTCGCCACCAGCACGCGCGGCTGGCCGGGAGGTGTGTAGTAAAGATGGGACTGCTGACGGATATGGAGGTCGCGGTCCTTCATGCTCACGACCTCGGTCTCCCACACGCCGCCGCGGCCGGCGATGTCGTTCCAGCGCTCGCGGATGATATTACGGTCCTGGGCCTGCACGACGGTCGCCGTAGTGCCGAAGCGCTCATCATAACGGCTGATCACCGCGTTGCCCGCCGAGTCCTCATAGCGGTCCCCCTCCGGGATGACAGTGTCGGTGAACAGCAGGATGTCCAGGTCGTTGCGAGACGGCCGGGAGAGCTCGCTCCGGCGGGCGTCCTTGGGTCCGATGGGCACACCGGCCAGCGCCGGGTCCGTCTTGGGGGCCAATGAGGGATCGGCGTTGATGTCCCGGCGCATGTAGTGCTCGGCCCATTGGGTCTTCACGCCGTCCTGCGTCACCGTGAAATGGTTGATCGTCAGGATACCTTCGGAGGTCAGCCGTCTGAGGCTCTCGCCGGTCGGTGATTCGTACTTGATCTCGTGGATGCGATTGTCGGCGGTCCGGATCACCGTGGTTCGGTTGCCGGCCACGTCCACCGAGACGGTGTAACGGAACTTCACCTGACCGGTCACCTGGTCCACGGTCTCCGTCGGCACGATGCGTCCGGTCGGATCGGCCGCGAAGCGCGTCACCTCATCGGAGATGATCCGTCCGGGGCTCTTGGTGCCGCCGACGTTGGTGACCTCGCGGCGCACGGTGTTCTGCGTCATGGGGTTGCCCCAGGCGTCGAAGTTGGTGACGACATCCTTGTATTCGATGTCCTGTACGGGCCAGCGCTGGGGCGGCTGTCCGGGGATCGGGTCGGCCTGCTGGACCAGGCGTCTTTCGGCCAGCACGCGTCCGTTGGTGTCGCGGACCTCGGTCCACTCGCGGTTGACGGTCAAGCGCGGATCGTGGACCTTGTACACGTATCCGGCTCCGGCCATCACGGGACGGCCCTTGTCCATCTGCAGCTCGGCGATCTGCGTGATACGCCCCGCCTCCCCCTCCCTGACTCCGCCCACATGAAATCGGGTCGTCGCTTTGGTCACGATGTTGGTGCGTTGAGGGAACTTGGAGGCGTCGATCGTCGGATCGTCGAGGTAGTCGTAGTCGACGGTCAACGACCCGGCCTTACCCCACATGAACTCCGGCGCGAGGATCTCGCGGTTGTCCGGAGTGCGGATGCGGTCGCCGGGCTGGATCGGATGCAGGACCTGCCATTCACTGCGAACGGTGATATCGATCTTCGCGAGGTCCGCGCCGAGACGAACGGTCCCGGCGTTCACGTGCCGGACGTCGGTCCGGATGCCGCTGATCGCGTCGTCGACGCGCACGCGGATGACCGTCACGCCTTTTTCGACGCGGGTGTCGACGTCCATGACGGTCTCGGTCTTGTTCCAACGCAAGAGCGTGTTCGTGCGGACATCGTAGTCGTAGTAGAACGTCCGCGTGCCGACCTTGAGGCCGCCCTCGAGGATATCCTGTGAAAATGCCACCTGGTTGGGGTTCTGGCTCATCATGCGCGTCTGGAGTTCCTGGTAGGTCCGCGCCGCGTCCACCGTACCGTAGACGTGGACATAGGTGTTCCGTTCGGTACGCGTGACCGCCCCGGTCTTCTTGTGCACGCCGTCCCTCAGCGCCTGCACCTGTTTCTCAAGATCGATCTGTCTCTGCAGGAGCCTCACACGGGCCGGATCGGCGGCCGGGACCGCGCGGGCGTCCATGTCCCCGAGCTGGGTGCGCACCTGGGCCAGCTCGAGCGTCGCCGCCGAGAGCGATACGGCCAGCTCGCCTCTCTTGGCCTGGACGACCTCCGGCTGGGCTTGGCCCGAGACGGTCTCGACGAACCCTCCATCGGCATTGAGCACGTACAGACCGCCGTGCGTCGACAGCTCTGTGCGGACTAGGTTGGAGGAGGTCAGGTCCTGCTGACGCCACTCGGTGTTGCGCCGAGCCAGCGTTTCGCCGAAGAAGATGACGACCTCGATGGTGTCGCCGGTCCCCGGCTCAACGTAGGAGAACATATGCGAGGGGGGGATGCCGCGCGAGACGTCGCCGACGATCAGCGCCAGACGGTACTCCATCTGGCGGATACGGGCCTGGACCAGCGCGTCGCCCGGGTCGACGGCGGCGGCCGCGTACAGGCGCTGCAGGTCGGCCACCAGGATCCGGAGCGCCTCGGCCTCGCGCCCGATGGCTTCATCACGCTTATCGATACCGATCTGCACGGTCGGCACGCCGACCGCCACGAGGTTACCCCGCCCGTCACGCTGCTTACGGGTGATCTGGTAGCCGCCGTCCTTGAGCGCGCGCTGGCGCGCCTCGAGAAAAGCCCGGTCTGCGGCACTGCGATCCTCGAGCTGTTGCACACGGCGCAGGGCGCTGGACAAGGAGGGGATGATGACCACCTGAGGTCCGGTCTCGTTGACGGTCACCCGGCCGGTCCGAGCGTCGCGCGTGGTGAGGGGTCCGCTGAAGTACACGAAGCTGTTCTTGACGGTCCCCGGCTCCGTACCGGCATCGTCCCTCAACAGGATGAAACGGGCCCTCGCTCTCTGCAGTTGGGTACGCTCAGCGCGCAGGGCGGCTGCGGCTTTTTCGGCGGGACCCGCGGCCAGTTCGTCCTCGATGTCCACCAGCCGTCCGTCGATGACGTCCAGAGCGTCTCGGATGAGAGTGATCGACCGGTCCCGGAGGTCCTGCGCCCAACGCTCGACCGACTGCCGCCCGAGCGCCGCGTCCACGCCGGCCTTGATCCGGTCGGCCTCGGCGACCGCGTCGGCCCACTTCCGGTCCTTGTCCGCGCCGGCGGCCATGCCGTGGTACTGGTACAACGTCTGCGCGAGGGTTTTCAGGAACGGCAACCGGCCCTCGCCCCTGCCCGGACCGTAACCCGTCCACCCCTTGATCAGACCCCGCAGACGCTGGATCTCACGGTTGTTGACCTCGATCTCCCGCTGGGCCAGCATCACGGCCCTCTGACGGGTCAGGCGGTTGGAGTTGTTGGCGGCGGCCAGGTCGCGCTGCGCCTGAGCCAGCTTGTTGTTGAGCGGGGTCCTCTGGTTCAATCTCTGGACGTACTGGGACATCGTCTGGTTGAGCGACCTGAACTCCGCGGTGATGTCGAAGTTGGTGACGACCACCGCGCCGCTCGACAACTGATGGACCTCGCGCGTGTTCGCGTACTCACCCGCAGGACGCAGGGCCTGATAAGCGGCCTTGAGATCGCGGGCCTGCTTGGGCAGGAGCCCTCTCTGGGTCTGGATGTTGCGGTTGATCACGTCGCGCTCGGTCCAGATCTTCTTCATCTCATCGCGGAACTGCTGGGGGGTCAGCCGGTTGGCATCGGCTTCAGGCAGGTACAATCTCGCGCTCAACTGCAGGACCTGGGCACGCATCTCGTGCAGACGCCTCTCCTCCGCCTGGATGATCTTGAG
Source organism: Candidatus Omnitrophota bacterium (assembly GCA_022072175.1). Lineage (GTDB taxonomy): Bacteria > Omnitrophota > Gorgyraeia > 2-02-FULL-51-18 > 2-02-FULL-51-18 > JAJVIE01. The sequence goes on from JAJVIE010000003.1 coordinate 1,484,956, forward strand.
GGCATCGGGCATGACCAGGATACCGCCGCGCACGCGCAACTGCTCCATGACGGCCGCGTCCCGGATACCCTCCATGTCCCTGAGGTTCTCGAGGTACATGTCCGTCACCGAACCCTTGATCACGACCTTGCGCCAACCGAGCGTCGGGTTCAAGTAGTAGAAGCTCTGCGTCCGGGCCGACTGCGAGATCAGGTCATAGATCCGCTGCAGCTTGAAATCCCTCTGCTGAGGGGTCAACGTCACGTCGTTGGCGACCGTCACGATATGCGCTTCGAGCGCTTGGATGAAGGCCTGCAGCGCCTGCTCGGCGGTGTTGTATGTGCCGGGATTGTAGTTAGGGATGCCCATGCCCCCGAAGATGTCGAGACCCAGGCTCGCCGGCGTATCGACGATCTGCCGGCCGCCGACCCAGCGCTCGATGCGCGTGCTCTGTTCCAGGCGGACGGATTGCTTGATCAGGTGGATCAGACGCAGCCACTCGGTCCCGGTGTACACACTGCCGGTTCGGGTGTTGGTCCCCTTGTCGTAGAGATGGATGACCTCGACACTGCTCAACTGCTTGGGGTCGATCTCGTAGAAGTACACGAGCTGTCCGTTGGAGAGCTCGTACACGAGGTCGTATTCCTCGAGCCTCTTCAGGAGCTTCCAAGGGTCGTCGTGCGGCGTCGTGCGGGTGACCCGGCCCTCGTTGTTCACCTGTGTTTCGACGCCGACGTGAAGGAAGATCATCCAGCCCTTGCCGTCCTTGAGCTTGGCGCCGAGACTGTTGAGCGGATTGCGGCCCGCGTGTTCGGGGACGATGTCCCGCATGAGCGCCTGATACTCGGCGTCGGCCGACGAGCCGAATACCGTGACGGGTTCAAAATCGTTGGTCACACGCATCGCGAACCCGCCGCGCATCTGCCGTGATTGATACACACCCATGAAGTGCTTCTGGAAATCCGGATGATGCGCCCCGTAGACCGTGTAATCACCGAGATTGACGACCGAGTTGGGCCGCTCGCGCTCGAAGGCGGTCAGCTGTCCCGCGGCGGCGGAGTCACCCTGCGTCAGAACCCCCAGCACCCGCAGGCCGAAATCCCTCGTCGGCAGCACGATGACGTCATCGGGGTTGGCGTTGTTGACGATGAGCGCGTACACCGGCATCGGCTCGTTGGCGATCTGCTGGTAGTTGAGCAAGGTCCTCAGCGAGAGGTTGGTGAGCGTACGCAGTTCCGCCCGCTCGGCGTCCAGACGCGCGATCATGAGCGCGATGTCCTTGACCGGTATGATCTCCTGGTCCGGAGCGTAGTTGGGGTCGTTGAAATTGGGCGAGAAGTTCCCCTTCTTCATGATCACATCCGGCCGGGCGTTGGCTCCGAAGAAGCGGACGAACTCCTCCGGTTCGAACGGCTCATAACGGCGCGTGTCGGAGTTGAACCACCAGAACGTCATCGGCGGAAGGGCGTTGTCGTTATAGCGCTCGAGGATCAGGGGGCGTGAAGAATCGTACAGGTTGACCCTGAACGCCGCGGCGGTCTCCGTCCGGCTGAGGCGGGCGGTGATGAGCTCCTGCTCGCGCGCGTTGGCCGTGCCCAGACGCTTGGCCATGTCCAGATTGGCCTGCGCGGCGACCTCGCCGAAGAGCACCGCGTCCCCGTTGGGATGCGAGGTCTGCACGGTAAAATTGCTGAGGTTGACCGGCGCTTGCGCCGTGGGCCCGAAGCGCTGCAGGGTCCGTCTCGGCTGACGCGTAGCCGGATCGATGATCGGCGCCCTGGTGATCGGATCGATCTCATCCACTTCGGCCACCCAGCTATAGAGGAGGGGGCCGGTGAACTGCCGGTACAGGACCGGTCCGGTCACCGGCTGTCCGGTCCGATAGGCGATGAGCGGCCGTCCATCAGCGTACTTGAAGCTCGGATAGCCGGTCCGGGGATCGTTGGCCGGGTCCAGGATGGCGATCAGGAACCTCTTGCCCGCGGGCGCCACCAGGCGATTGCGTTCGTCGATGCGGAAGCGCCCCGGAGCGCCGGCCTGATCGACGAAATCCGAACTGCCGTCGGTGTAGCGGACGATGACGCGCTTGCTGACGGGGTCGACCTCGGTGTGGATGGGCACATCCCTGTCGTCCAGAGCGATGGACGGGATCCGGGCCTGGAAGAAACCGCCCGGGGCCATCTGCTCAAAAGCGTACTTGACCATCTCCGCGCGCACCTGTCTCCAACGCGCGGCCTGCACCTCTTCGTTGGTATTGCGGTAGCCCGGTGCCTGGACGACGAGCTTGGGGTCCGGACCGTAGAACATGTCCGGACGCATGACCGGCGAGCCGACGAAGGGATCCATCGCGGGACGCTCGCCGCGCGACGCCACGAAGGACATGCCCGGTGTGTTGGGGGCCTTCTTCTCCTGGGTCCCCGGACCGAGGAGCAGGAAGGCCAGACCCAGGGCGGCCAGCACCGGCAAGAGCGGCATCAACCACCTCCGCAACGCGCCGGATTCATTGACCGCGGCGGGCGTCGCCGCGGGGGTCGTGACGCCCGGAGGTGTCACGGCCGAAGGGATGGGGGCTCCCGGGGGGATGCTCGGATAGACGGGTGTAGGCGCTTCGGCCGCATAGGGCGAAGGGGCTCCGGTCACATCGGCCAGCTCCTCACGTAGCGTATCGATGAACTCGACGATCTCGGGTAGGTCGTCGGCGATCGTGCGTCCGACGGACTCCAGATCATCGAGCACCCCCGGCTCCTCCTCCTCGCCTTCGCTGACCTCGTGACGTCCGACGATCTGGTCCCGCGCGAACCCCACGGACTCGCGGTCCGATCCGAAGAGCGCCCGGACATGACGGCGGGCTTCGAGCGCCAGAGAGGTCAATTGCCCGGAGACCGGCTCGCCCTCATGACGGAGCTCGCCGATCCGTTCCTCGGACTCGACGGCCGAGATCAGGCGGTCGGCCGCCAGCGCGACACGCGCCTCGGGAGGCACGTACAGACCCAACCGGCCGACCAATCGAGCCAACGGTTCCCTCAGGGCCGCCAGCCGATCGGGGACCGTCACCGGACCGAGGCGGCGGCGCGCCGCGCGGAGCGTGACCAGATGGTCGTAGAACGGCGCGTTCAGAGACCTCAGCTCGCGTTGCGCGGCGGACAGGCGGCGGCGCGCCTGCTGCAAACGCGCGGCCATCTCTTCTTCGAGACCCGTGGGGTTGGCGCGCTCCTCCGCCAACTGACGGCGGGCTTCGACCACGTCGGTCTCCAGCGACCCGATACCTTCGATGAGCTCCAGGATGCGGGGCCGGGCGGCGGCCGAACGCTGCAGGGCCTCCGCGGCCTGGACGAGCTCGTCACGAAACTCGGCATCCTCATCCCCGAGGTCCCTGGCGGCCCCGGCGAGAACGATCGCGTCCTCCTCGAGGTTACGGAGCAAGAGCGACCGGCGCGCCGCCACTTCGGCATCCACGGTCGTTCCGGCCTCGCCCATCTCTTCGAACACCGGCTCTTCTTCCCCGCGCGACTCCGGGGCCACGCGTCCGGCAACGCTCTCCAAACGGGACAGGAGGGATTCCAGACCGGCCAGCGGGTCGGCGCTGTCGGCCAGCCGCGCTCCGCTCGAGACCGGAAGGCTCGGCTCGAGCGTCGACAACAGCTGGCCAACGTCCGTGTGCAGTCCGCTCAGCTCGAGATCGTAGGCCGCCCGCGTTTCGGAACGGACGGCGGCCGCGGCCAGACCGTCCTCCGCCCTGCGGAGCCGGTCACGGAGCTCCGTGACCCGAGGTCCGCCGACGCTGACGACCAGCACTTGAAAATGACCGAGCAAGGTCGACAGGAGCGTGCGCACCCGCCGCGTCCATTCGCGCTCCTGATCGCGCAGCTCGCGGTACTTGGCGTTAAGAGCGTTCTTGTCCCGAAGACGGGTGATGCGCTCTCCCAATGCCGTCGGTACTTTCTTGATCTTGAGCCGCAGCGCCGTGTTGAGGGACCTGTCGAACTCCTCCGAGGCCTCGCGCAAGTCCTCGGAACGTCCCGATTCCAGTGCTTTCTCGAGCTTGTCCACGCTTCCGGCAAGCGTCCGGCGGGCTTCCGCCACCTGGGTCTCATAACTCTCGATGCGGCCGCTCACCCAGTCGGTCACCGCGCCGATCCAGGCCCCGTCGGTCGCGTCGGCGACGAGCCCTCCGGTCCGCAGTCGCTCGATCTCACCCTGGATAGCCGACCACCGCTCGGCGATCTCTTCGGGAGTGGCTACCTGATGCAGAGAGCTGATCGTATCGAGCAGGACGGTCAACTCACGGATACGCTCCAGACGGCCGCTCCACTCGTCCAAGCTGTCGCGGACGCTCCGAGCGCGATGATCGACGGCCGCCTGACGCAGGTCTCGACCTTCGTCGGCGATCCGCTCAAAACCCTCGGTAGCCTCCCGGCGACGCTCGTCGACGCCCTCGGCCTCGACCGCCTGTCGAAGCGCGTTGGTCAGCGTATCGTCCTGAGCGCTGAGGCCGCCGTCGAGATCGGCTAGAGCTTGGACGAAGAGCGCCCTCAAATGCCTCAACACCACCGACGGCGCCTCACCGGCCACACCCGAGGGACGCTCGTAGCTCTCGACGCCCCGACGCAGACCGGGCCTCAGGCGCTGGATCAAGGGGATCAGCTGACGGTTGGCTTCCTGCGCGGCCGCGATGTACGCCCTCACCCGCGCGGTATCCGCACCCGTACCGGCATCCTCCAAAGGATAGGCCGCGACCAAGAGATCGGACTCTCGGCCGAGCAGACGGCGGATCGCCAGTAAGGGAAGTTCGGAGGTCAGGAAATCCTCGTACCGCCCGGCCTCCTCGGAGGCGCGCATCGCCTCGGGCAGGGACCGGTAGCGTTCCTGCAGTCCTTCCAGCTCCCCTGCCAGCTCGAGATACAGAGCGCGCGCGGAGGAGCTATCGGCCGACCCGCGCAGCGAATCGGCGCGGTTCTCGAACCTCTCGCTATCGCGGATCAGACGCGCCAACTCCGCGAGGTCCCTCAAGGATCGATAACGCTCCTCAAGATCCGCCAGGCGGCCCCGAAGGCTCTCATGCCCCTCGCGTTCCGAGATCCGGACCAACGTTTCCCATTGCGTGTTGAGCCGTCCCAACTCCGCTTCGAGCCGATCCCGTTCAACTTCGATCTGGTCCTCGGTGCCGGCACTCGGAGCTCGATAGGCGGCCTCGAGTTCGTCGAGGTCCGCTTCCAGCCGGTCCGCGGCGGCCCGGTCCAGTCGAGCGCGGACACCGGCGATCACGTAGAGGTTAGCGCCGGTCGTCGCGTCCGTACCGGTGAAATACTCCTTAATGGGCGCTTCGGTGCTCGGCCAGACCGTCCTCACTAGCGGAGCGTTCAGGCGGTCGATCTCCTCGACGCGGCCATCGAAGCGCTCAAGAACGGCGGCGTTCACGCCATCGGGCAGCCGGTCCTCCGCGTATTCGGCCGCCAACAGGCGCGCGGTACCACCGATCAGCCGACGCACCAAAAGATCACCGAGGTCCCTGTTCAGGGATCGTTCGAGCTGACGACCGTCCGCGCTCAGTCGAGCGGTCCCATCGAGGCGCCCGTAGTCCTCGAGCAGTGCGGCTCGCTCGGCCTGGAGCTCGCCGAACAGCGCGCGCACCTCCGTCGACGTCGTCAGCCCCGAGAAAGCGTCACGCGCCCTGTCGTTCAGCGCTCGGGTCCGGGAGGTCAGCTCGGCCATCGGAAGGGCCGCGACGACCCCCTCGGCCGTCGCGAGCGTTTCTTGGGTCTCCGCCAGGAACTCCGGCCTCACGAAAGGCTGAAGAGAGCGGTTCTCACGGCGTGCTTCCGAAGCGCGCCGCTCCAGCTCGGGCCGGCCCGCCGCGATGGCCACCTCATCATCGCTCTCGCCGAGCTCCCGCGCCCGAGCCAGGAGGTCGTTGATCTCAGCGCGGTGATTGGACGCGGCGGCGTTGATGACAGCGGCGCGGATGGCGGTGAGCCGGGGTTTCTGGGCGTCGACGACGGCCGGTGTCACGCCTTCCGGCGCCAGACGCGTACGCTCGACCAGGAACTGCCTGACGTTCTCAGCGCGCTGTGCGGGACGATTATCGGCCGTAATGCGGTAACGCGCCTCCAACTCGTCGACCGAAGCCCGGTAGGCCCAGTCCCTTTGCTCCTGACGCAGACGGTCCAGCGCCGTCCGGATCGTCTCGGACAGGACCGGATCGGCGCGCTGGAGCTGGGTGTCACGCGCCAGCTCCTCGAGCGTCACCAGGACCGGCCCGGCTTCGGCGGCGAAAGCCGAGGCGGCGGTGAAAGCGGTCGGAGAGGTGAGCGAGGCCACACGCCCGACCGCTTCGTTGGCCTTCAGGAGCTTGAGCAGACGCGCCCATTCGGCGTTGAGCCTCCGGACCTCGTTGACGTCGGAGACGTTCACCGTGCCGCTGGCCTCGAACTGATCGCGGATACGCGTCAAGACGGCCGCCATCTGTCTGTTGATGTCCTGGAGCGCGGGCCATTGGGGCGTCGCCCGGCGGGCGTCATCGAACTGGGCCAGGGTCTCCGAGATCTCGGTGCCGATGGACGTCAAGGCGTCGATGTCCGCCCGTTGCTGCGCGATCGCCGCCTCCCGGTCCAGGCGTTCGCGCTCCCTGTCGAGAACGGTCTTGCGGCCCTGCAGTTGTCCTTGGATCAGCTGACCCGCCGTCGTCGTGCCGCCGCTCCGGAGCTTGAACAAGCCCAGACCCAGCGTGTCGCGGTCGTTGTCGATCCGTCCGGCGGCATCCTGCAGTTCCGTACGTCGCGCCTCGTAATCCTCGAGCGTCAGGTCCCCGACGGCCGTCTCGAGCGCGCGAACGGCGCTCAACGACAGTTCGCGGGCGCGCGTGCGCAAGGCAGCCTGCTCTTCATCGCTGATCCTCAATCCCGCGGCCGCCGCCCTGCGGCGAAGGTCGGATAGACGGCGCGCGAGATCGCCGAACGTCAGCGCAGTCGCCGTGTCCAGGAGCGCTTCGATCTCGGCCTCGATCGCCGCGTCGCGCTCGTCCAGAGCGCGCTGGACCGCTCGGAGCCTCGTGGAGAATCCGTTGACCGCGCGCAGGTTGTCCCCGTTGTCGAACGCGAACTCGTTGGGCACTCCCGGTCCGGGACGCCGCAGGAGCGGCTCCAAGCCCCGCACGGCGTTGCGCACCTCGCGAGCGTCGAGCTCGCCGCGGCGCATCGCGCTCTCAAGACCCCTTAGGATCTGCTCGACGACGCGCGTGTTCTGCTGATAACGAATGAGCCTCTTGAGGATATCCTTCTGGGCGGCGTCCAGGCTGGAGCCGTCCACGACGGCGTTCGCCCCGTCGAAATCCGGTTCCGTCAGTTTGAGCAGGGCGCGGACGCGGTCGTCGACCGCCTTGAAGCGCCGGGCGCGCTCGGCAAGAACATCGACCGTGGGCCCCGTCGGCGGCGGAGCCGTCGCGCGGGGCGCTTCCGTCTCCTCGGCGGGAGCCTCTTCCTCGGGAGCTTCATAATCATCGGGCAGATGACGGCGGAGCACCGCGGTGATCAATCCCAGGCGGACCGTCTCGGGCCGGTCACGCACCTGCTGACGGAAGGCCCGAGGCAGGCCCTCCAGGACCTCCTCCTCGGCGACGAGAGCTTCCACGGCGCGCGCCCTGTAAGGCTCGACAGCGTCACTGATCTGCCTGCGCAGTGCCGTCACTTCGCTCGAGACAGCGTTGGAGACGGCCTCGCCGAGCACCAGATAGACCATGCCGCGGAGCGCCGTGAGCGATTCGGTCGTGACCGTCTCGATCGCGCCGTCGATCGAAGCGTCCTCAACGGGGCCGGTGGTGGCCGCGCGCACCGAACGACGATACAGAGCCAGGGTGTTGCGGGCGCTGCGTCGACGTTCCTCGATCTCCGCCAGCCTGGACTTGCGGCTCAACGTCAACCAGGCGGACCATGAATCCCGGACTTTTTTCGCCTGCGCGTTGAGCGCCGAGTTGATGCGATTCTCGACTTCCGTCGCATACGTGTTGGCCCTGGCGCCGACCTGCGCGCGGGCCTGTATGTGCAGTTCCCGCACGGTCTCATAGACGTCCGTGATCTCGGCCAGGCGCGCGCCCTGCGTCGGGGCGACCGGAGCCGGTGCGACCGGCTGGGCCGCGGTGGTGGGAACGCGCGTCCGTGCGGCCGCCTCCTCGAGGATGGACGCGCGGAGCGTCTGTGAGAGGTTCAGTCCCGAACGACGGGCGACACGGTCCAGCGCTGTCGGCCCGGCGGACTCACCGTAAAGACCGATCTGCCGGACGACCTCGTTCAGCCACTCGGACCGGAGGCCCGGATCGATCTGATCGACGCTGGAACGCGCCGCATCGGGCCGCGCGGTGTCGGCAAGGGCGGGCAGTACCGGATCCCCGGCGGCGTCGGTCACGCGGATCTCCCGGATATCCGACTTATCCTTCTCCACGATATAGGTCTTACCGCCGAAAGTGACCGTGAACGCGTCCTGACCGCGCGGGCGCACCGTCGAGCGCTCCGCCTCGGCCAACAGGGCCCGGATCCGCTCCATGCCGCGATCAACGTCGGCGTCGAAGAAGAAACCCCCCTGAGCTCTGGCCCTGCGCTCGATGTTGGCGAGGAACTCCTCCCTCACCTCGGGGGTCAGCGTGGCTCCGAGACCCGTCAGGCGGTAAGCGACGAGCACCGCCGCCAGGCTCAGTCCCAGATGAGCATCGATGGTCGACGGGTCATAGACTTGACGCATCCGCTCGGACAGACTGGCGAAGGACGCCGCGGCCAGATAAAAGTCGCTGTCCGCGAACTGTTTCTCGTACTCCTTGGGTTTCTGGGTGATGATCGCGATGTACGGGCGGTCCCCGCTGTCCTCCTCGAACTTGGGCATCACGACCATATAGGACAGGCGCTTCTGATCGAGCAGTTCCGAGATGCCTTCGGAGTGAAAACCTCCGGTGACCAGGGCCGCCACCTGCACACCCTCCTCCTTCATGCGAGCGACGGTGTTGTCGAGAAGGGCCTGGTTGCGCGCGTCGGCCAGCTCATAGAAGCGCCGCGCGCTGGGCACCAGTGTCTCGAGCGCGTCGAAGTCGACGTACGCGTCGTAAGGCACGCCGTACTTCATCGATAGCGAGGCCATCACTTCACGGATGGCCGGGACCTCGCAAGCCGCGGAGTTCTGGACGTAGAATTCATAGTCCTTGCTCGTGAGCGTCGTATCGAGCAGCTGCGTCAGGATCCTCACGCAGTGCGACAGGGACGACAGGTCGCGCTCGTCGTCGTTGGTGAACAGCTTGCCGCGCAGTTCGTTCTCGAAGCGCTCGACCTCGTCGAAGATCTCGATCAGGTCGATGCTCTCGTACAGCACGACGTACTGCGCGTACAGGATGATGTTCTTGTAGTTGAGCGGATTGACCGACGCCGACTGCGCCAGCTGGCTCAACGTGTAGTGGAACGCGCCCGGAGTGATCTTGTTCTGCTTGAACTGGAGCGCGGCCAGCACGAGCTTCTCGAGCTCCGACTTGGGCAGACCCGTGCCGAGCTCCTCGATCAGGCGCTCGCGCTCGGTGCCGGCCTTGGGAAAATCGATACCCTTCTCGAGATCGACCGTCTGCGCGAGCTTGTTGAGGTTGGGATAACGGGTATGGTCGACGCCGTGGGTCCGCGCGACCTCGCTGAAGTAGGTCCAGTAGTCCGTGAACTTGATGTCGCCGTTCTTGTGGAGGAGCTTGCGACCGGTCAGTTCCTTCAGCGAGGCGGAATAGACCTTGGCCTCGAGCTCCGTGATCGCGCGGGCCAGCCCCTTGAGCTCGGCGCGGATATCGCCCTTCTTCTCGATCAGTTCTTTGAACGCCTCGAGGTTGTCCCGGTAGAGCTCGGGGTCCTCGGCGCCGTAGAGCTTGACGGGGTCATTGGAGATCATCGCGTAGAACTCGCTGGCGGAGATCCGGCCTTCTTTGAGCAGGAACTCACCGGCGCGCACGCGCACCTCCTGGATCGGAAAGCCTCCGAGCAATGACGTGTCGACGGAGGAGGCGGCGCCCTCCATGGTGACGAGCGAGAGATTGTAGTTCTTGACCAGGTTGTCGAGGATGCGGGTGATGCTGTGCTGGGCGCCGATCTTGGTGTGAGCGTCCTGGATGTTGATGAGCAGGTCATCGGTGCCCTTGGCGACGATCTTGCGGGCCAGACCCGAGTCATGGGGGATGGTGATCTCGCTGAAGAGCTTGTCTTCCTCGGATCTCTTGGCGGCGTCGGTCTTGATCTGCGTGACCTGCGACCACAGCGGCGTGCCGCCCTGGGCCTGAGCGGCCTCCTGCACGACGAACGCCGCGATCACAAGCGAAGCGATGGTACGCATCGTCCGACCGAAGCGCGAGCGATAGGGCCGCTCGATCGGCCGGATGATTTCAGGTTGTGTTAGGTTCTTTTCCGTCATTAGCTACCGTTTATTAAAAGGTTCACTTATGACATTTGAAATAAATTAAAGAACTAGGACGAAAAAGGTCCGTGTTCCCTAACTTATTGTCTTAAAAAGACTCTAATACTATATCTTAAGATAAGAATGGAACCGATCCCCGATTCCGCACATTACCTATATAAGTATACCCAAGAGGCAAGAAAACGTCTATAAGAGGCTGTTTTTTCATAAGACATTTATTTATAATGACTTATGAATATATTGGGCATTTTTATCGGGTGTGTTTCTCATACTGCGGCCCAAATTAGAGGCGTCCGAGGTCCTGCAGGACATCATACAGTCCCGTCATCAAACCATCAGCATAGCGTCCTTCATCGATGTACGGACCCATCCGGTGGATCAAGATCTGATCCATCCGCCCCGGAGGGATGATCCGCAGGAGCGGAGCGCTGAGCAATAAACGGACCTGAGGCGGATCGAGCAGGAGGATCAGATGGGCCCGCCGCGGGTTGTCGAACGGCCACCACATGCGCCAGCGCACGATGTAGTCGTGCTCGAACTCCTCCAGCGGACGTCCCATCGTGTCCTTGAACGTCGTGACGATGATCTCGGTCTTCGGATGGATGTTGTGGCTCCTGCGCAACACCACCTCCATGGCCGCCCTCTCCTGCAGTGTCAGGACACCCGCATAATCGTTGACGTAGTTCTTGGTCCGCCCGGGCATCGTCGCCCCGGCGGTCAGCGCCGCCACGCCGATGACGACCGCGATCGTGACCCCTATGGACCGCTTCATCGAACCTCCTTTTTTCGGACTCGACCGGCTACGAGCCGACGCACACCGGCCCAATCGATCTTACCTGACGCCGCCCGGGACAGCTTATCCAGAGCCACCACATCCACCGGGACCTGATGAGGAGCCAACCGGGCCCGGCACCGCTCCATCACCTGCTCCGTCGGCGGAAGACCCTCCCCCGCGATGACCGCCAGGGGTCTCTCACCCAGCACTTCGTCAGGCCAGGCCAGCACCGCGCACTCGCGAATACCCGGCAGCTCCGACAACACCCTCTCGATCTCTTCGGGGACCACCCTGCGGCCTCCGACCTTGAGGAAACGGCGCAGGCGCCCCGTAAGATAGAGGTCCCCGTCGGCATCCAGGTATCCGAGATCACCGGTTCGGAGCTGTCCGTCCTTCAACACCTCCGCGGTCCTCTCGGGCCTGTCCCAATAGCCTAACATGACCCCCTCCCCGCCGACCACGACCTCCCCTGTCCGGCCCTCAGGCACCTCCCGGCCCTCCTCGTCGACGATCCTCAGCCGCACACCTTCCAGCGGAGACCCGACCGACCCGGGCTTGGCGCCGGCGCGCGGCGGATCGAGCATCGTGATCCGGGGCGAGGCTTCGGTCTGCCCGTACATCAGGTGCAGTCTGACTCGGGGTTGCGCCGCCAGGAGCCCGCGGGTCAGCTCCACGGGCATCGCCTCTCCGGCCTGCGTCCAGTATCGGAGCGAGGGCAGCGCGCATCGGACCAGGTCCGTCCGCTCCAGGAGAGTTCGGTAGTGGAAAGCCACCCCCGAAAATCCGGTGCACTCCAGGCTCTTCAACCGCTCGAGCGTCCGCTGGGGATACAAAAAAGCGTTCTCCGGAACGACGGTGGCTCGCTCGAGAAGATGGCACAGCAGGACCGAGAACCCGTAGATGTGGTGCGGCGCAAGCGGGCTGAGCGTCCTGTCGTCAGCGCCGAGCGCCAGGGCCCGGCAGACCGCCGCCGCGTTTCCTAAGAGCCCGCGGTGCGACAGTGTCACGCCGAGGCTCTCCCCCGTCGTACCGCTCGTATAGAACACCATCGCGGGACCGCTTTCCAGCGGGCTGATCGCATCGATCCCGGCAGGGTCGCTGTCCTCCGGACCGAGCACACGCGGAGACTCTGACCAGCTCGACAATCGCTTCCGCATCGGGGCATCCGCCAGGACCAACGGACGGCCGCAGGCGATCCAGCGGGACCGGAGCGCCTCATCGGTTTCCGAGGGATCCAGGCACAGGGTCACCGTGCCGGCCGCCTGCGAAGCCGCCCAGAGCACCGCCCAGGCCTCAGGGGTCCCGGCCAGGACCGCCGCGGCTTTCCCGGGCCCCACGCTCCGGCCCAGCGTCCGTCCGAGCCCGGCGCCCGCCGAGACCAGGGCCGCGTACGTCAGGTCCGTGGAGGGCTCCTCGCCGATCAGATAAGGATGATCGGGACGCGTGCGCGCGGCCTCCTTCAAGGCTCCCCACAGCGTCAGGCCGCTCACGGTCCCCCCGCGGTCTTGAGCTTGCGGTCCACGTAACGCTCGAGGTTGTTGAGCGTGTCGAAGTTCGACGGCAGGATGTCCGCCGTCTCCACACGGACGCCGAAGGTCTCCTGCACGAACTGCGCCAGCTCCAGGATGCCGATCGAATCCACGATCCCTTCCCGGAGGAACGAATCATCGTCGCCGAAATCGGTCCGTGAGGCGGCTCCCAGGTAGTTGCGGCGGATATACTCGCGGAGCGTGGTCTTGATATCGACGGCGCTCATACCGCGGCTCCTTTGGCCGCGCGGGACAGGAACACGCGCCGGAAAACCTCCCAACTCACCGCGGCGTTGAGGAGCATCCCCTCGCTCTCCGTGAGCTTGCCCCGGGTCCGTCGGCACTTCTGGACCAGAAAACCCAGAGAACCCGGACGCAACAACCCTTCCTCGGAGCGGTCGGCCTCGGCGGCCCATCGCTCGAGAGGCTCCCAAGCCGCCGGATGCGCCCCCAAGTGCGGGGCCGCGAACGGCTGCTTGCGTCGCCGGACGACCTCCGGCGGCAGCTCGTCGGCGTAGGCCTGCCGCAGGAGACGCTTGGTCCTCAGTCCCCTCAGCAGGAGCGGGCGCGGCAGACCCAGGATCCACTCGACCAGTTCGTGCTGAAGGAAGGGTTGGCGGGCCTCGATCCCCCAGGTCAGCGTCATCCTCTCGCCCTGCGCGCTCAAGAGGAACTGAGGCAGGAGCAGGTTCAACTCCAACGAACGCGCCCGCTCCAGCGGATCCCCCTGGTCCCAACCCGCCGGCAACGCCCGCCGCAGGTCCTCGACGAACGCCTCACGGGAACGATCGGCGGAGGTCCAGCGATCGGCCAGTTGCCGCGACAGGACGTCCATGCGCGACCAACGGACCGCGTGCGAGAAGTCCGCGTCCGCGGGCTTGGAACCCTCCGCGAAGAACGACTCGACCCAGTACGCGGAAGCTCTGTCTTGCCCGCCGACATCGGGATGGACCCGGGACAACAACCGGCGGCGCTTGGACCGCTGCGATCGACCGGCACAGCTCCAGCGGAGCGCCGTCTCAAGATAGAGGTCATATCCGAAACACAGCTCATCGGCGCCCTCTCCGGTGAGGACCGCTTTGACGCCGGTCTGGCCCGCCGTACGGGCCAGCGCGTGGAGCGCCAGGGGTCCCGATCGCAAAAACGGCTGTTCGGCCTGACGCACGACGCTCTCGAGCTCATCGATCGCCCGCGCGGGGTCCCAGCCGGCCACGCGCAACGGACGTCCGAGCCGCTCGGCGACCGCCTCGGCATGGCGGCGCTCCTCGCCGCTTCCGGGCACATCGACATGCAGGAGTTCGGCGTCCGGCCGGGCCCGGACCGTCGAAGCGGCGACGATCGAGGAGTCGAGCCCTCCGCTCAGATACACGCCCACCCGCTCGTCGGTCTCACAAGCGCGAGACCGCACGGCCGCGTCGAGCCGCTCCCGCAGCTGAACGGCCGCGTCGGCCGCTCCGCCGGAATAGGTCCGGACCTCAGGATGCCACCACCGCACCTGCTGAGCGTCGGGACCGCGGATGACCACCGCGCAGCCCGGCGGGACCTCGGAGACACCGGAGAAGAACGTGCGTCCCGGCAGGGGGGACCAGCACCGCATCCAGTCCCGGACCGCCGCGGGGTCCGGGGACGGCGTGAATTCCGCCACCGCGTACAGCGCCTTGATCTCGGAAGCGAAGTACCACGCCCCGCCCAGACGCGCGTAGTACAGCGGGGCGATGCCGAAACGGTCCCGGCACAGCACCAGGCTCCCGTTCCGGGAGTCCAGGAGGGCGGCGGCCCACTGGCCGTCCAGTCGCCGCAGGCCGTCCAGGCCGGACGAGCGGTAAGCGGCCAGAAGGAGTTCGCAGTCCGAGCCCGTCGCGAATTCCTGACCTTCGGCTTTCATCCGCGTCCGCAGACGACCGGCGCCGTAGATCTCTCCGGCACAGCTCATCACCAGTCCGCGGGCGTCATCGATCAGAGGCTGAGCGTCGAGCGGTCCGCCGACCAGTCTCAATCGCGCGTGGCCGAGCGCGCCGGCGGACGAGGCGGCGACGGCGGAGCCGTCGGGGCCGCGGTGGCGCAGTCGGGCGAGCATGGCCCGCACGGTCTGGGCGGCCCCGGGCGGCGCGGGCGCATCACCCCAGTACACCCCGCACACGGCGCACACGGCCCTATCTCCCGAGCGAGCGGCCCAGGCTCCGCGCCGCCGCCGCGTTGACCGGACCGAGGCGCCTCAACGCCTCCGCCCGACCCAGATGACCCTGACGGACCAGGGATGCCAGCTCGTGGATGTAGGGATGATAACCGTGACGCTTCAGGTGTTCGTACACGTTGAGCGTGTTGAGGCGACAGTTGGTGGAGTTGGGATCGAGGCCCTGAGGGCGCCGCCAGCCGAGCAGGGACAGACGGCGATAGATCGATCCTTCGTCATATGGATAGAACGCCGCCGGGTGCACCATCGCCGGCACGCGGCCTTCCGCGGGCGCCGCCATGAACCACTCGCTCAGGTCCGTCCCGGCCGCGCGCTCGAGCGCGGTCCGGAGCGGCTCCTGCATCGCTTGGACCATGCGCGCGTCGAGTTCGAGATAGGCGCGGGATACCGGCGCCTGCCCCGGCGTCCAACCGAAGGCGACGTACGGGATCCCACGTTCCTGCGCCAGGCGCAGAGCGGTGTATTTGACGATACCGATGCAGGACAGGCAGACGGGGCTTGCTCGCTCCAAGCTCTTGGCCGGATGCAGGGGCTTGTCGAGCGAGGCGCGCAGGACCCGTTTCAAGGGCCGCGCGGCCGGACGGTAGACGATCCACCCGCCCGCCAGCCGGTCCGTCAGACGGCGCGCGTTGTCCCAGGTTTCCCGAGGAACATAGCCGTTATCGAACGTATAGGCCAGCACGCGCAGACCCAAACGCCGGCTCAGGATGTCCAACGCGTACGAGCTGTCCTTGCCTCCGCTGTACGCCAACAGCACGTCCGCTCCTCCGGGGGCGGCGCGGCGCCTGTCCAGCGCGGCGCGGAACCTGCCGAGGACCTCGGCTCTCTCGGCGGGCGCGGTCCTGCGCGGATCCTGCCGGCAGACCGAGCACACGCCGCGCTCGAACGTCACGTGCGGGACCCGATCGGTGAGCACACAGCGGCGGCACCTCATCGTGTCGCTCCCGTCTCTCCGCCGTGCAGGCGGACGAAACGGCTCGAGTAGAACCGCACTCCGCGGGTGTTCAGATGTCCGTAATCGCCGAACAGTCCGTCGGGATACGCCACGACCGCGGGGCCTTCCCAGGCCACTTCGGGATACACCTGGCGGATGCGCGTCCTCAAGTCGTCGTACTTCTGGACAAAGCCATTTTCACGCCAGGCCTTTGCGACCGTACGGGGCACGATGGTCGACAGCAACACCACACGGATGCCACGCTCGCGGCAGCGGCCCAGCACGCGGCCCAGGGCCTTCCACTCCCGCTCCGGGAACGAATAGCCGACCGTCACGCGCCACGGATCACGTACAAAATAGTCGGGATCGATCGAGCGTCCGGCGTGCGGGGCGGGCATGTATCCCCTGCCGTCCTTCATGAACGCGATGAAATAGTCGTTGTGGCCGATGAACTTGGGCCGGGACCCGGCGTCCCGCGACATGATCCTCAGGTCCAAGGTCGCGAAGTATCGTCCGATGAACGCCCAGCGCTCGTACGGCGTCAGCTCCCCCCAGATCCTCAGCGCGTCGGACACCGACGCGAAGTACCTGAGGATGACCGAGGTCTGCTCGAGCGTGTCCTCAGGATCGATGTACAGATACAGCGTCTCCGGACCCCGGCGGTGAGTGTCGAGATAGCGCTCCAGCAGCATCTCGATACCCGTCGGCTTGGCGCCCGGCACCCCCAGGAGCGTCAGGTCGTCCGAGATCCTCCGCGGGTCAAGGCCGGTCTTCTGCATGGAGTTGCCCATCACCACGCGCGGGGTCCAGGGCAGCTCGACGGCCCAGCGCTCGTTGATCAGGAACTTGTTCCAGTAGTCACTGATCATATCCGCGCGATGCGCATAGACCCACGCCTCGACACCCAGTATCGTGAGCGCGGCCAGCGCCCACGCGGCGGGTGCGCGCAGCGGCTTAGAACTGGAAGTAAAAATACGGTTGAGCACCGAAGTGTCCCAGCATCACGGTCAGATAGAAAACACCCACATAAAACGCCACGCGCGACGGCAGGCCCCATTTCAGGAAGACCAGCTCATCGTCGGACCGGTACTGCGCCCTCTCCAGCGCGAACAGGCCCGCCATCAGTCCCATAACGATACCGATCACCTGGGGATTGAGCTCCAGCTGTGTCCGTCCGGCGCCGATCAGACAGGCGGCCAGGGCATCCAGGCGGGCCGGCGTGTCCGCCGCGAACGCCAGCAGTCCGAACATGAACAGATGGAAGACGATCCCCGCCACCAACGGGCCCGGCAGACGCGACAGGCTCTTCTCGTAACGCCGCCACAGGATCAAGAGCCCCGCGTGATAGAGCGCCCAGGCGGCGAAGACCGGCGTCGGTCCGTGCCAGACGCCGACGACCAGCCAGGTGACGCACACCACCGCCCAGGCGGGCGGATGAACACTGCCGATACGGACCAGTCCCAACGGATAAAAAACGTACTCCCTGGCCCATTCGAGCAGACTGACGTGCCAGCGCTGCCACAATTCCATCGGACTCCTGGAAAAAAAGGGATTCCTGAAATTGCGTCCCACCTCGAACCCGAGGAGCTTGGCCAGACCCCGGGCGGCATCGGAGTATCCCGAAAAATCAGCGTACAGGAACAATGTGAAACAATAGAGAGCCAGCCAGTGCTCGGCCGCTCCGAAACTCGCGGGCTGTTGGTACACCGCTGAGGCGAGGCGTCCGAAGTTGTCCGCGAACAACAGCTTCTTCACCAGACCCAGAGCGATCAGCGCCGCGCCTTGACGGAACACCTCGGCGCCGGCCCGGGGCCGGTCGTTCACTTGCGGCAGAAGGTCACGGACCTTCTGGATGGGTCCGGCGATCAGGCAGGGGAAAAAATTCACACAGACGGCCCAGTCGGACCAGCGGGCCGGGGCCAAACGTCCACGATAGACATCTACGGGATAGGTGATCGCTTGCAGAAGGTAGAACGACAGCCCCAGCGGCACCACGGCTCCGGACAACCCCGGGCCGCCCGGGGACAGCGAGGCTTTCAGCGCGGCTCCGAGCTCACCCAGCAGTCCGGAGCTCTTGAAGATCATCAGGATGAACACGTCCGCCACGAGGACCGCCCACAAGAGCCTGCGGCGGCGGCGCGGCTCGGCGGTCGGGGTCAGATGAGCGGCACAAACACCGTTGATCACCGTCACGGCGATCAACAGCGGCAGATAGCGCCAATTCCACAACGCGTAAAAAACATAGCCCCCGGCCAATAGCCAGAGGTTGGCCCACCGGCGAGGTAACGGCAGGTAGACCAGGTAAAAAACGGCAAAGAAAAGCCAGAAGCCCGTGGTGTTGAAGGCCATATCAAAAATATACTATATTTAGTTTATTTTATCAATTCTTTACACAAATAGTGGTTCAAAGGGTGCCGGGGGTTAGGCGGAAACGCCGACCGTGCGCAGGGTCTGATAGGCTTCGGAGAGGATCTGCATGAGCTTGAGCGGCAGAGCCATGAAGCGCGCCCAACCTTGAGCGGTGGCGCGGTCCAACAGAGACCGCATCTCCGGACCATAATGATCGATGCGACCGGCGGCCAACAGACGCTCCTGGCGGGTTTCAGCGACGAACGTCAGGAGGAGCTTCTGCACGGGCGACAGGTCCGTATAGGCCATGCGTGGATCGCTCGGCGAAGGGACCGCCACGTACTTATTGGGCGAAGGCGTCTCCAGGCCCGAGCGGACGGTCCCATAGGCCGCATCCTGGAAGAGCACCGTCAGAGGCCTGCCCGCGGTGCGGGGCTGTTCGGCCAGCTCGGCGGCGACATCCCCCGTACCGATCTCCACGAAACGATCCACCAGCCAGGCCGACGCCGGATCGACAGCCCACGCCGTCCGCGCTCGCTCGGCCAATGCCCGGCCCTCGGTCGTGGAGGGATGGTACAGCACGATCTGCTCCCTCAAGCGGTCGAAGCGGGTCGCGGACATGAGCCTGGAGAGTCTCGGATCGGGCGTTCCGTCCTTGAGCAGGAGGGCCTCCAGCGGGATCGCCTTGACCGACAGATCCGCCCGTGTCGAGGTCAGATCGATCAGGCGGGACAGTTCGGCCGCCAGCCGCTGGTCCTCTTGTCTCAGGGTCTCGGCGATCTTACGCGCCTCAAGGTCGGACAAGCGCGACAACAGGCGCGGCGGCAGAGCGCCCAACAGACGCCCGGCCGGGCCCCAGCGATCGAGGTCCGACTCCGAGAACGGCTGGGCGGGCTCCGGACGTCCGATCACCGCCTGAAGTTCATCGGCCACCTCACCCGTCGTGGTGCGGACCACACGGGCCGCGGGCAACGACCCGCCGAGCCACAGGTCGATATCGACCGGCTCGAAGAGCCTCTCGGCGGCGGCCGCGCGGGCTGCTTCGATGAGGCCGGGCAGGTCCTCATCACGCGCTCCGGCCAAGAGATCATAGGTCTGCCGGATCGCCTCGGAGGCGCGCTCTTCCTGCAGGGACCGTACGGATCCGATCAACTGCCGCGCCGCTTCCTCGACGGGCACATCAGGAGCGGGCGCTTGCACATAGACCTGCAGAACACCGCCGTCGGGCACGGAGGCCTGCCGGAAGACCTCGTCCAGACCCGATTCGCCTCGCGGAGCCGCGACATAACGCACACCGCTGTCCGTCGACAAACGCGTCAACTGCTCCAGGATCGCGGTCAGACGCTCCGTGTCCGTTCCACCCACGGCCACCAGCGTCACCGCGGAGACGGTCTCGGCCAGACGCGCGCCGGCGCCCCTGAAATACGGCGCGAAATCCTGCTCCCTGAGGATCTCGACGGTCGTGGTCGACGGCGGGGCGGGCGGTTCCGGTGTCAACGCGCGGATCACATCGGCCGAACGCGTGCCCTCCTCCAAAGCGAACGCCCTCAGGGTCTCCCGGACGAAGACCCTGAAACGCGACTCCCCCGCCCCGAACAACCGCCGGGCCGTGGTCAACGCGGCTTGGGTGAGGGCTTTGTACCGGTTGGAAGCATCGAACCAGCGGTGCTGTTCGAGCTCATGCAGCTGAGCGAACCCGACATGATGGACCTCGTTCTTGTTCTCAGGATAGCGGGAGTGGTAGGTGCTGAGCTTCAGGATGTCGGAGGTGACCTTCGGCAGCCACCCGATGTCCTCGGCCAGGGCGAACGCCAGCGACTCGGCGATGAACTCATGGATGGACCCCGCCTCGATCCCGGAGGAGCCGACGCCATTGCCGTGGAGCACCACATGCCCCCACTCGTGTCCGATGACCAGCACCAGCTCCCGCTCGTTGACCCTCTTGAGGAATTCGCGGCCGACTTCCAGGTCCGAGTTGGCGTTGTCGTAACCGTAGTAGAGCTTGAGCCTCATCGAATGCATGAGGCCCGAGCGCAGTTCGGCCTTGACCCCGGACGTGTCCGGATAAGCGGCGATGATCCGGCTGATCCTGAGATAGCTCGCCAGCGCGATGGTCCGCAGGTCCAAGTGGAACAGCGCCTGCTTGGTTCGCTGTTGGAGCTGAGGGCCCTGATCGATCCGCATCGTACCAAAATCCCGCAGATAGACGCGGGCCTGCTCCATGAAGGCCTCATCCGTGTAGGACTCGAGCGCCTCCCGGGGGTCCGAAGCCAGCCGGCCCAGCGCGTTGATCCGGAGCGTGAACGGCAGCGAGGGGGTCGCCAGCACGGCTTTGAGCACGTCCTTGCGCCGATCGGCGATCAGGTCGAGCGCCACCAGAAGGACCTGCGGCGCTTCCTGGGAGAACCGCTGGATTTGCAGAAGGTCCTGTAGCGCTTCGTCGGTGCTGGAGCGGCTGATATTGGACAGGAGCTTGCGCATCACGATCGACAGACGAGGACCCGCCGTCGAGTAGACTCCCCAATGCCGGACCGCGTAATCGGACAGCTGCCGGATCAGGTCCGCGCGGGCCGGAGCCATGGACCGGGCTCCGACCCCGGTGATGGAGAACTGCAGATAGGCCGATAGAAGATCGGCGTACGCGTCGCTGATGACATAGCGGGCCTCGTCCTCCCTGACACGTAGCGAGATCTCGGCGAGCGTCCGTACGTGTCCGCTGGCCACGGTGGAAGCCGGATCGTCGAGCACCGCGGCGCGCACGAGCGACAACACGGCTCGCAGGGAGTCGATCTCACCGGCGGTCTCGGCGAAGCTCACCAGATACGAGCTCCGGGCGTTGACCCAAGAAGCGACATCGGGGTCAGCGGTAGCGCGCAGCGTCCGGGCTAGCGACTCCAAGGATTGTCTCCGCTCCGCTTCGGATGCCCGGCTATCCAGGAACGTCCGCATGGCCTGTTCGGTTCGGGGCGCTTCCTGACGGCGATTCTCAACGTGCATCTGGTAGTTCTCATAGACCGTGGACGGTAGAGCGGCATACACTTCGTCGAGGTGCTCTTGCCGGGCTTGGGCGGTCAACCGCGCGGTCCTGGCGGATTCGGCCAAGAGTTCCGTCCGGTACTCATCGAGTTTGGCGAAGTTCCCTTTTTTGAGCGCATTGAAGACCGAGAGCACCAGAAGAGCCCGCTCGTCGGAGCGCCTGGATTCATCATCGATCCAATCCAGCGAGGGGTCGACGGCCGCGACGATCTGATCGACCCAGTCCAGGAGGTCCTTATTGGTGATCCCCAGATGCCTATGCTGTGAGAACAACGAGCCGTTGAGCTTGACCTGCTGGTACAGCGCAGCTTGGGTCGACGTCAACGCCAGACGCGCGCCGGACACGGTGTCCTCCTCATCGTCCGGCGGCGGACCTCCGGCCGGACGTCCGGGGCGGCCCATCGGCGGGCCGGTCTCGATGGGGATCGGACGGAGCTTGTCCTCTTGAGCGGCCGATCCCCTCTGTTTGGCCTGGTCGGCCTCGAAGATCTCACTGCGACGCTTCACCAGATCGATCACCTGCTGACGCGACATCCGGGCGAGTTTCTCCCGGACCCTGTCCAAGGAAGCGTCGTCGCTGGCCATCAGCCCTTTCTCCGCGGTCCCCGCGAGATAGAGCGTGCCCGCTACCGCCGCGATGGGAGCGCCGATCACGACGCTCATAGGGACCCAGACGGGCACGGATAGCAAGCCCGCCACGACCCCGGCGGCGGCATAGAGTCCATAACTTACGCCGGAGCCGACCCCGAAGAGGGCCGCTTGGGCGCCCCAACCTTTCAGGCGGGGGGCCAGCGCTTTCACACCGTTGGTCAGGGACAGACCCAGGCGGCGCCAGCCGCTCGTCACGTATGACAAGGTGTCTGCGCTCACACGCTTGTAACCCAGACCCGTGTTGCCCTCCTCCGCGTATCCCAGCATCTGGAAGATCGCGAACATCTCAGCGCCCTGAAGGTCGGAATCCTTATCGGGGTTGTGCACGGAGTCCATATGCGCGGGCATTTCTCGATCGGTCTGGTCCTTGTAGCGCCATTCGTTGAGATCGTCCTTCTTGTGCCGGAGCTCGTGAACGATGAGGGCGGACTCGAGCACTTCGAGCTCAAGATCCATAGCGGACATTTCACCCGAGATCTTGGAACCGTCCTTGCGCAGGATGCGTCTTTTTTGCGAGGCCTCTTTCAGTAGTTGCGTCGCACGAAGCACGGTTTTGTCCAAGATGGCCTTTCGCAAGCGCTTGTCCGCGCCGACAAGGACAGGCGAATCATAGCGCGACAACCCGACGTGGATCGGGGACTGCCACACGCGACGGTTGAGCTGTTGGAGATAGGCCGCCGCCTGCGGATAGCGATCCAGCACGGCATCGAGGTCCACGAACTGCAGTTGCCCGTAGGCGTCGAGCATGAACATCTCCCCTGTCTGACCTTCGCGGATCCGCTCGAGGTCGCTACTGGCTCTCAAGCGGACCTGATCCTTACCGACCTTCACCGAATAGGCCGTTCCGTTGATATGAACGACTTGTCCGCTGACCACGTCCGTGATGGAACTGCCGATCTTCAGACGAGCCGAGCGCGCTTTGGATACTCCTTCGAGCACGACTCCGGGCATCTTTCCGCTCGTCGGCGCCGCCCCGCTCAGCGTGACAGTACGTCCTGTGAGCAACACCTCCAGCAGATCTTCATGCTGCGCGGCGGAGTAGGGATGCAGGCTCTTCGAGGCCCAATCGAGGGACTTGTTACGGAAGACCGACACGTGGGACTCCTGAGTGCGGTTGATGGCCGACTCACGGCTGCGGTTGTCCAGGATATCGAGGTCGGTCAAGAGCAACGCATCGACCTCGCGACTGTCGCCGTTCTGGAGCTTGAGGGTCTTGCGACGCCGTTCGGAGATATGAAAGCCGTTCAGGAACAGCTGATTGTCCTCCGAGTCGAACTCGGCGTTGACCTGCAGGTCGAGCGTATTGAGATAACCGTTGTTCAGACGCATCACGTGCTTGACGACCTCCTCCCCGGAGGCCTGCTCGGTGCTCTCCTTGAGCGCGAGGATCCCGGCGATCTGCGAGCCGACCTCGGGACTGATCGCGAACGCCGCGTCGAGCACGCTCCGCTCCATCTGGTAGGTCGCGCGGCCCTCCCTGCGGTTCTCGAAGTACCACGGCACCACGCGGGAGATCAGCTCGCGCGCGCGGTCCCGCTCGTAGTCGCCGCGGCCGGGCACCATCGCCCTCAGGCGCAGGTCCAGGCGTTCTCCGGCGAACGGCGGCGCCAGATGCACGCCGGAGGCGTCCTCACGGAGTTCGATGAGGATCGGTTCGGTGTTCTTGTCGTTGGAGCGGAAAGTGCCGAAACGCTTCTTGAGCTCGGAGACGCTCACCCGCTCGCCTTCGATGAGCACGTGGTCGATACCGCCGGCCTCGAGCGATTCGACCGCCTCGCGGATACCGATGACGCCCGTACCGGAGAACGAACCGGACATCAACGCATCCAGCAGGTCCTCGCGGCTCCGGCCTGAGGCCAGGAGCTTATCCACCGTTCCGCGTGCGCGCGCGTAGATGGTGCGCTGGTCGGACGCTCCGGCGGTATCACCGAGCCTGTCGGCGATCTCCGCGGCGAAGTACACCACCAGACCCTCACGGACGTCATGATGCGCGAAATCCGCCGCGGCCGCGTGGATGAGCTCATGGGCGATGAGGCCCTCCGTGAGGTCCGAGGACGGTTTGCCGCTGGCATCCACCGGCACAAGGATGACGCCGGAACCCTCCAGATAGATGGCCTTGGCGGTGCTGAGCCCCGCGTAGCGTCGCACCGCTTCACGTTGGACATAGAGGATGGGTGTATTGGCGACCGCAGGGGGCACCGCGTCGGACCCCAGGCGTCCGGCGGCCTCCTCGAAGAGCTTGCGCACCTCCTGGCGGGCGGTCCGTTCGCGGACCGCGTACTGCGGATCGTTGGGCGTGATGGCATTGGCCAGAAGCTCCCCGGTCCTCTGCATCTCCTCGAGCACGGAGACCGAGACCTCATCGAGCGTCATCGAACCCTGGTCCACGTTGGCGGCGAACCCATAGGCGTTCTTGCGAAGCACTTCGTCGGTGATCAGGTTCGACAGCGGGATCGCGGCGGGGTTCTTGCGCGCGCGGTCACGGTCGACCTCGTCCCTCTGTCGGCGCATCATGTCGAAGATCGATCCCTGCAGCTGTGTGAAGCGGGCGGAGTTGTTGCGCCGGGGCTGAGCTCGACGCGCCGTCGGCAGCGTCGCGTCGGTCGTTTCCGGTTCGACCAGACCGTGGATCCCCTCAAGACCCCTTTCGAAGAAGAACTGCGGCCCCAGGGTCAGACCCTTGACCACGGCCTTGAAGTGCTTCATCCGCTCGGCCTCATGGCCGTCCCGACGCGACCGGACGGAGGTCCGGTGCAGATCGTAGAAGAGCGCTCCCAAGGACCTGGATTGATCGCTTTCGGTATAGCCATCGGCCACGGGCAGGACCGGACCGTGGTACTGTTCATAGACACGGGCCAGACGCTCGGCCACGGGCGCCAGTACACCTCCGCTCTGACGGTCAAAGAGCCTTCCGAGACCGATATCCTGGAGGATCGCCGCGGCCGGCACCAAGAGCGCCATCGCGTCGGCGACACGATTACCCCGCACGAGCGGATAGGTCGCCGCCACGGCGTCGCGGCCGGCCGCCTCGAGCTCCGTGAGAGCCTGCCGGTCCTCTTCGGCGCGGTCGGTGCGCGCGTCCCCCGCGTGATGGTTGCGCCGCAGGATATAAGCTTGTCTGAGTATTCCGTCGGTCTCCGCGGCCGCCAACGCGTCGTAGTGCGCGGCTATGCGGGCGCTGAGCAACGATCGATCGGCAGCATCATCGGTGGTGTCGAGCGCTTTCTCCAGATAGGCCGCCGCACGGTGACCGCTCGATGCGGCCCCGGCCAGACCCACGTACGTCCGGGCCAGATCAGCTCGAACGATCCTCAGAAGATCTCCCTGTGGACCTGAGCGCAGGGCTTTCAACAGCTGTTCCTCGGAAGCCCGGAGAAGTACGGTCGTGTCTGCGCCCGGGGTCGACGCTAGAGCCGCCAGACCACCCGCGATGCGCAAGCGCACCTTGGCGGCCATCGAGCCGTCGCCGCCCGGCGCCGGCTTCCGCGACAGTTCATAGGTCAAGAGGTGTCGTCCCACTGCTTGTTCGTGCGCCTCGGTGCCCGGATCGCCGTACCGGGCAGAGTCGCCGGCGATGAGTCGGGCCGCGTCATCCGCAGGCATCGACGCCGTGGCAAGAGCGCCCGGCACATCGATCCCTTCGAGACCCAGCGCGGCCAGACGATCGATCTTCAGACGACGGTGCGCGGCGGGATCATAGCTCCTCAACAAGTCCGAACGCTGTTTGAGCCGACCGCCCAGGTAGTCCCAGGTGGTCAGGGGGTCTTTTTCGTCGCGGTTCCATTGAGTCTTCTCCTGATCGGTCATCGAGCCGAGGAGATCCCGGGTGGCCGATGACGGCAAGTGTCCCGTCAGGGCCAGCAGGAGGGCGTGGTCGCGTTCATGAGTGAGGCCGTGGGAACGGAGTATGCGCTCGAAGTCCGTCAGACCGGACATTTTCCGGTTAGAGGCCGCTCCACGCGCCAACCCGGTCGCGGCCATCTGTTCGGCCGCAGAGGCGGGCTGCCTGCCGTTCTGCGCACGGAACAGCAACGCGCCTTCGCGGGCCAAGATCGTCGCGTCGAGTTCGATGGCGCCAAGCGCCGTCAATGCTCGAGCGGCCAGACCCAGATCGTACAATTGCCGCAGACCCAGATGCTGTTGGGTCAGCTCTTGGGCCTTGCGGGAACGGACCGTCTTCTCGGCCTCACCACGCTCGTCCGCCGGCGCGGGTGTCGCATCGAGCGCTCGGGCCTGGGCCGCCCGGACGACCTCACGGTCGATCTCCTCGGTCGTAACCTCGACTTGCGATGCTGCGGTGGCCTGCAATCGCGCCGCCGTATCCCGGATAAGGGCCATAGCGTCCTCATTGGCCAACCGAACGTCGATCTCCGCAAGCACGGCCCGCTCGATACGCCGCTGCATCTCGGGGTCGCGGTCAGCAGAAGCGGGAAGCTGCTTGTTCTGTACCAGTTCTCTTGACGCTTGACCAACGGCATCCTGCAGACCCTGAAGGTTCCTGACGTCCTTGGCTCGCCGGCGCGCTGAGGTCCGTATCGCTTTGGCGCGCTCGTAGCGCTGTTTGAGCCCGGGACTCTTCAACGAACCGAGGACTTTGGTCAGACGACTGTATGCCGCTGAGGCGGGCCTGTCGGATCCTGCGCCTGTCGTAGCCCTCCAGACCCTGGACAACAGACCTGTTTTGACCCGCTCAGCCCCGGAGGCAGCCCACTTGTTCGTGAATTCAAAGGGTCGGAACCACCCCTTCCATGAGTCCGCAGGATCGATCACTGAGGGCATGTCCGACGGCTTCAACGATAGCGCGATCTCTCGAGTCTCCTCATCGTCGTGCAAGATACCCGCCGCGACCAAATAGCGCCATTGTGCCACGGGATCCGGTACGGGCATTGGCAGATCGACGGTCTCCTGAGGAGTAGGCCTGTCGATCAGGCGGGCCGCAGCGTACGTCTCGAGATTGACGCTCAGGGCCGCCAACCGGTCCCGACGCTGGGCGATCTGTTGCTTGAGCTTGGCGATCTCCTTGGGATCGTCCGGTGTGGGGCGGCTCTCCAACTGGTGGAGTTCGGCCTCGATCACCTTGCCGATGGCCCTCTGAGATTCGCTGACGCGCATGATGGAGCGGACATCGGAGCGGAGCTGTTCGATCCGGCCGGCCCTGCCCGACACATAGTCCGCGGTCGCCTGACTGACGATACCCTCGAGCGAACGTCGCACTTGGGAGGTTCCCGCTCCGGGCGGGACCAGGCGCAGCGCCAGGATCAGTTCGCCGATATCCATGCGCTGAGCCAGCTTATCGGCGTTGCCCAGCATGCGGTGCAGGGTCTCGGGACCCAGACGGCGGAGTAGCTCGATCTGCGCGTCGTTCAACCGCGTGTACTCGACGTTCTGCGGATCCCCATACAGCACCTCGCGGATCCTGGCCATCGCCTCTTTGACCTCCATCAGGAGATCGTGTCCCGAGACCGCCGCACCCCTCTTACGGCTGACCACCACGGCCAGTTCATTGAACGTCATCGTACCCGACAGCGGGATCGAGCCCGGCAGGACCTCGGCCGACAGACCAAATGACTTAAGCAGTCGCTTTTCGGCCGCCGCAACGCTCAGACCTGCCGAACGAGCAACATCCAGCAACGCTTCAGCACCGCTTACCGAGGACGGATCCAGACCCAGTGCCCGAGCGACACCCTTGGCAGAAACCGTGACGCCCGCATCAGTAACGGCCTGCGCAAGAGAATCGAGCGTTTCATTGCCTGTCAACCCGTCAAGACCTAGCGCAGCACGCGCGATCTCAAGACCCTCGTGCTCCGAGACAAGGAAGGAACCCATCAAACCATTGACACTGGTGGCCGTCGTCACGTTGCCCGGAGCGCGGAACTGGATGTGCCATTTGCCATCGTCGCCCTTCTCACGGCTGGCCTGTCCGAAGAGTACGGAGGCCCCGGAACCCGAGAAGACCTTGAGGACCTCAGCCGTCGGAGGCAGTGTGGCAACGAACTGTACCGATTCCCTGTTATTGGCGTTGGAAGCGTAGATGTTGATCGTACCGTCGGGCGCGCGCGAGAGCGCATAGCTCTTGCCGGGCTCGATGAGTTCGGGCAGGCTCTTGGCCGCCAACGAGACCGAATCGCCGTTGACCGAGATGCGATCGATCGTTACTCGCTTCATCGGCTCACCTGAAGCGCGGACGGTCATGACGGCGTTTCGAACCTCTCCCTTGAACCCGTCGTTCGTACCTGTGGACACCATGATGTCCCTCTGCGCGATGGACAACGATGTCCGAACGAATTCCTCGATGGACTGCGTAACGGCCATTTTCTCGCTCAGGTTATAGTAGCTCGCCTGGCTGTCGCCGCCCTGGAGCGAACCGATCTTGAGCGCGGCGGTCTCGGAACGGATGCCGTCCTCGGTGTAACGTGATTCGAGCTTGCGGATCGCGCTGATCTCGGCGGTGACGGAGAGCGCGTACGGCAGCGCCGAGACATAGGCCAGGGCCCGACCGAAGATGCGGCCGCTCGAGACCACCTCCCACCATGATTCGTCGTCCCTCTTGAGCGCGAAGATGTCCTGCAGGGCCTCGCGGCGCTGTTTGAGGGACGTGCGCAGCGTATCGCCGATGAAACCCTCCGGCGTGGAGTACTTCCCGTCGGCACGGTACGACAGGTCAGCGAACGGGGAACCTCTCTGGAAGAGTTTGTCGAGCTTCTGGTCCACCCGCTTCTTGGCCATCCGTCCACCGATGGTGAACAGGAACGGGATGCGAGAGAGCCGTTCGGACCAGCCGGTCAGTTGGAACCCGTTGACGGAGAGGTTCTTGAAGCGGCCGATCACCAACTCGCTCCAGGCGTTGTCCTGCACCATGAAGCGTCCACCCTCGGACACCACGTGCGCGTAATCGAGGTATCTCACATTGAGCCGCGTCATCGCCTGCACATCGAGGCCGTCGGCCTCCAGCTCCCGCAATAGCCGCTCGGCATCAGTGCCCGAGGCTTTGGACAGCGCTTGCACGGTCTCCGACCTGGACTCGAACTTGTTGAGATGATCGAGCAAGCGGCCGATCGCCTGCGGGTCCTCCCGGTAACGTTGGGACAGACGCTCACGGAAATTCTTGCTGACCTGCTCGTTGGTCAGGTCCAGCAGGCTCCGCGCCAGGTCCGAGGCGTCCACATGGAACGAACGGATGGTCTTGGGTTCAGCCCCGCTGCGGCCGGCACGACCGATGAGCTGCACGAGGTTCATCTCGGAGATCTTATGGGCATTGTAGACGTGCAAGTCGATGCCCATCTTGGTCCCGTTGGGCCCGTCCTTGACGCCGAAGTCCCGGCCGGTCCACGCACGCTCGGTCATGATGATGAGACGGATCTTCTTGCCGTCCTTCCCGAAGGGTTCGTCCGAGATCGCCTTGAATTCGTCGTCCGACAGCTTGCCGTCCATGACCACGACCTCGAGCTCGACCTCCCTCTCTCGTCCGTCAGTATCGTAGGTCTTGATCTTCTGACCCTCGAACATCGACCGGAAGCGCGTGATCGCTGCTTGGTCCTTGGTACTGACCGCCAGACCTGTGGAGCGCCCCGGCCTGTAGCGATCGCCTTGGAGCGAATCCTTGACGCTCGCGATCAGCGTGTCGACGCTCGTTGTGATCGCGCCCTTTTTGCGTCCGTCGACCTTGAGCGACCGGGATCCGAGGAGACCACCGAAACGGTGATCAAGCACGGACACCGAGATGTTCTGCGTCTTGTTACCGACTTGAGCTTTGGCGGTCGCTTCGAGTCCTTGCAGTGTTCCTGAATCACCGACGACCGTCGCCCCTTCGATACGAACGCTCGCGGCCAGCGCGCTCTGCATCGACGTTTCACTGCGACGCACGAGTTCGGTGGCTTCCAGGATATTGTAGTTCTTGGTCTTAAGGGCGATGGCTGTTTGGTAAGCCAGGTCCTGGAAATTGCTGGATTTCTTGGGTCCGTTGAAGATATCCCAGGGCACGATCGCGTCACGTTTCGTTTGTTCATCGTAGGCGACCGCATACTGCTCCTCGTTGGCGGCCAAAAGACCCCGGATGGTGGACTTGACATCACCGCTGCTGGCCTCAAGGCCCTTGAGGAGGTCCGCTTCGAGCGCCTGGCTGAGCCTCACATCGTACGAATTAAGATCGTAAATGATATACTTGCCTGTCTTGTCGTTGGCCAGGAGCGTATCGATATCCTTCTTGTCCTCTAAGCTACGGATGAATTTGATCTTGTGTTTGAACGCCACGCCCGCATGGGAGGACTGTATATTGGTAAGGCTCCGATCGACGACCCGCTCGACGATCTCGGAGATCTTGCGCGTGGTCTCGACGTCGCCGGCGCGCGTGTCGCGAGCGATGATGCCTGAGTCGCGCGAGGTCAGGAAGATGTGGAATTCGTCCAGCGTGACGAAATGCACGTTGAGCGCCCGCCTGAGCTCGTCGTTGCCCTCGCGCGCCTGGACCTGGCCGTCCAGATAAGCGAACACGCGCGTCATGTTCTCCATGATGAGCACGCCGTCGGAAGATTCGAGCTCTTCGATGAGCTTCGTCTTCTGATCTGGATCCTCGCGCTTAGGAGCCTGCTTCAACTTGAACGTTGAGATCTCCTGCATGCTCTGGATGTCGCGCTGACCGACGTAGTTCATGACAGCGTCGGAGTTCTCGACCATCAACGTACCCCGATACAACTTGCCGTAAGCTAC
Organism: Candidatus Omnitrophota bacterium; assembly: GCA_022072175.1. Classification (GTDB taxonomy): domain Bacteria; phylum Omnitrophota; class Gorgyraeia; order 2-02-FULL-51-18; family 2-02-FULL-51-18; genus JAJVIE01. The sequence goes on from JAJVIE010000003.1 coordinate 1,515,531, forward strand.
GCGGGCGATGTTGTGATAGAGATAGTTGGTCACGGTCTTACCGCCGGCCGTACCGACACCGGCGTTCTCGCCGGACAGCAACGTCAAAAGCATCAACTCCTGGTTGAAGAAGAGCGCGTTGGGTGTCGAGACCTCGTACAAGAGCTGGGTCATCGCCAAGGCCTTTGCTATACGCTGTTCGCGCGCTTCCGTGGAGGTTGACGTTGCAGCCTCGAGTTCTCCGACGTATTCGGACTGCAACGCCAAGGCCATCGCATTGAGGATCGAAGAGCGGCGCCAAGTCCCGCTGACCTTAGATACAATGTCCTTCTCATCGGCCGTAAGGGATCTGAGAGCATCTTTTAACTGTCGTGTGTCCAGGGACCTAACGCGCGACTCGTCCCAGCCCGGAAGCGCCAAAAGTTTGTCTCGCATGATCTCGATCGAACGCAATTCACGAAAACGACTCTCAAGCTCTCTCAGTCCCAAACCGGAGATCTCCGTGATATCCGCGCCGGGTACCGCGGACAACATTTTCCTGAGCAGAGCGACCCGCGACCCCTCGCTGCCTTTCCAGTTCTGCAGAGCGCGCTCCGCGACTTGGCGGTTATACGCCTCGTCCGATCCGGGATCCCTGGGATCAGCGAACCCGCGGTCGTACTGCTGCAAGTGTCTCAGGAATCCCTGGGAGTCCCGACTGCGAAGATTGGAGAAGAACTCCAGCAGCATATCGAAGTTCTTCTCTTTGACGATCTCGATCTGGGCGGGATTGGCGGGCAGAAAGCCCTTTTCCACGGCAAAATCAATGAAGCTCTTGCCCGTCGCTCCTTTCTTCTCAAGGATGCTCAAGATCCGCTGGCGGCGAGCCCTGAGGTCCTGCTCGATGCCGCGATGCTCGGGTTGACCGAGGTCCAATCCGCGTGACACGCTTAGATAAGCCTCGATCTGACCGGCAATGCTCTTCTCCAGCTCGATACCGAGAGCTTGAGCGACGGTATCCGGCTTGGCCCCGTACAGCACCGTCTCGAGGCTCTTGAGCTCCGAGTCGTAGGACAATGAATCGCCCTCAAGCTTACTGCGCACCTCGGCCATCGCTCTCTGAAATGTAGGCAGGTCAGTGTCGTACAGCCCCTCCAATGCGCTATCAGCGACACCCATGAGGGTTTCCAACGCATCTTTGTTCCAAGCCCCGCCCGTTCGTGCGCCTTTCCCGAGCGTCTCCAAACGCCTCCGAAGCTCGGATAGTGCGATCATCGCGGCGTCACGATCAGCGGCCCCCGCCAACTGCTCCGCGGCCTCGAAAGCGGCATTGACGACCGCTCGATCGTCACGAATGTCGAGCATCCTCAAATAAGTGTGGGCGGCGCGATATCGGTTGTAGATGGGCTTGTCGACACTTTGGAGGGCTTCTTTCTGCTTGATCCGCTGACGGAACGCGATTTCTTTGGGATGCGTTCGGGAGGCTCGTCTTCCGCCGAAAAGACCGCTGATCCATCCGAACGCCCTACCGAACCAACTTGTCCTGATAGTGGGTCCTGCGCGCGTGGGTGCCTGCGGGGCGACAACATCGCTCGGAGCGCTGCTCGCTCCCGAGGATCGCGAGACCGTGCTCCCGCTGTCCGAAGACGGGTCAACGCCCACCTCCGCGACCTCAGCGGCCGGAGTCGACAACGTCTCCGGACGGGCAAGGTCCTGTACCGCTTCATAGAAAACGGACCCAGGTAGCAATCTGGCAGTCTCCGCTTCGAGCTCCACCGTGTCGACTCCCATGCTGTCCGCGAGAACGAACGCGAACTCAACGTCCATGGAGAGCCGCTCCGCTTCAAAAACAACACGATCGACATTCTGCCTCTCGATCGGAGAAGCCTCGTGATACAACTCGTGCATGAGACCCATCATGAACACGACCTTGGCGCTCTCCGAGAGGGTCCCGGTCCGCCCGGCAGTGAGGGCGGTCATGTTCACGCCGATCAAACCGTTCTTAAGATGGTCCTCGAACAAATGCTGCGACCCCTCGAGGTCCAGGACCACGTACGGCTGTTTGAGCGGATCGGCAGACCGCAGCCCGGCGAGATTGGAGCCCTCTATCTGCACCGACAGCCCCAAGAGCGCGAAGTACTCCTCGGCGGAGATCCGCGCGCGCGACAGCACGCTCTCGGAGACCACCATCACATTGCCTTTGACGTTCTTGGCGACCAAGCCGCCAGGGAATGAAGCGCTTTTGAAACGCACCAGGGTGTCCGAATCCTCATTGCGCAGATCACCTGCCGAGGAGGATGCCGCCAATGCCGTGGCGACCTCCGAGCGGACCCGTATCGCTCCGGCCTCATCGAGCTCCCCCAACCCTTGCCAACGAACTCTATCCGCGACGCCGGCACCGGAAAGTCGGCCGGCCAGGAATGATGCGGCGATGCCCTGTTCTTGCCCGCGAAGACGAGCCAGCCACTTGTCGCGGAGAACGTCTCCGGTGCGCCGGCGTACGACTTGCCTCACTTGGGCATCACGTATCTCGTCAAAGACCGGACCTGTCAGCCGTGAGCCATCCACGCCGGCAACGGAGCCGTCGAGCCCCGTTCTCGACAGGCGTAGTCGCGCCGTCGCGATCACATCGAGCATGCGCTGTTTCCAATCGGAGCGGCCCAACTCGAGCGATGCGTCGTTGGCCGCGCGCTCGGCCGCGTCCAGTTCACCCCGAGCCAGAGCATCCAGGACCCTCGCGTCCGCCCGCGCCCAGATCTCTTCCTGTAGACGCTGGGTACGGCGTAGTGCGATGCCGGCGAACACGGCATCGGACGTCCCGCGCAACGACCGCCCGACTTCCGCAGCTGAGAGATCCGCTTGATCCAACAGTTTCTGGGCTTCCTGCAGATCCCCGGTCTCGAGCGCGCGCTCGACGTTACTGACGGCGGTTGTTAGGTCACGGAGTTTCGTTCTGACGCTCGTATCCACATCCGACGTCGAGAGATCGGACGTCGTGCGGTCCGTGACTTCAAGAGCATCGATCTCGGCCAGGCGCCTTGATCTCCATTCGGATCTGCCGAGAGCAGTGGCCGATTCTTCGACGAACCGACGTGCGGCAGCCCGATCACCGGCATCGAGTAGAGCGCGAAACTCAGCATCCACATCGATGAGCACGGCCCTGCGAGCGCGCAGATACGCTTCGCGGCTTTTCCTCAAACGTAGATCATTAGCGTCCGAGCTCAGTCGCACAGACTCATCCAAGGAAGCGGCAGCTTCCCCAAGGGAGCGATAAGACTCTTCCCAGCTCTTCCTAGAGGATGCTTGACGTGCAGCGTCCGCCTTGAGGATCACTTCGCTAGACAATGAACTAAGGCGCGCGTCATCCACAGGAACAGCTGTATCGACAGGAAGCGCATCCTTTCTTGCGTCTGTATCAGCACTACGGTCGGTAGCTCCTGTCTTGACGATCGGAGCCGCGGCCTGGACGACCGTGATCTTCCCATCGGAGGTCTTGACCGTGGTCGAGCGTACCGTGCCGGAGGCGTCGTAAGTGTAGGAGGTGGTCGTGCCGGAGCTGTCGGTGACGGAGCGCTCTCTCCAGGAGACCCCGGGGGTGTCCACCGAGGCTGAGAACGGCTCCAGGACCTTCTGGGAGACCTGGCGGCCGCGGGCGTCATAGGAGGTCTCCGTCCGCTCCAGCTCACCGAACGTACCGTCCACGCGCAACACAGCCCGGGTGGAGACGATGGTCTTCTCTCCGGTCTCGGAGGTGGTGATCTCGGTGAATTGCCGGTAGTTGGCTCCATCGGAGGTCTGGAGCGTGTATTGCTTGCGTGTAGTGACCTGCCCGGGGTTGCCTTCGCTGTCGAGTTGGCCTGTGACTTCGACGCCCTGGAGGGTCTCTCCGGAGGCGGAGACGACGCTCGTGGAGGTTCGGGTGAAGGTCTTGTTGACGTAATCCAAGGTCTCGGAGCCTGCCGGACGGCCTTTCTTGTAGTCGATCTTGGAGCGGCTGAGGACCTGACCTTCGACCTCGCTCGAGTCGACCCGGCGTGTCTCGGAGACGAGCTGGCCATCCTCGTAGTTCCAGTCGGCCTGGGTCATCGTCTTGGCGGCGTTGTCGATGACGAACTGGCCGGTCATGTGGCCTTCGGCATCGTAGGTGTACCGTTCGGTGCGCAGAAGGACCTTGTCCTGGGAGACGACGGTGCGGCCCTGCAGCAGCGAAGCGTCGGGACCTTCGTAGTTGGAGGTGGTGACGGTCCCTGTCTCGGAGGTCTCAACGACGGTCTTGGAGACCGCCTTGCCGTCTTCGTACTCGAAGGTCGTGCGGCTGACGATCCTGGGACCCTGCCGTACGGTCTCATCGGAGCCGATGATCCTGCCGGCGCCGTCGCGGGTCTGGCGGACTGTGACGGCGCTTCCGGTATCCGGGGTCTCGGTGGTACGGACCGTGGTGACGGACCCGTCGGCGGCGACCGAACGCTCCGACAAGATGATCGCCGAACCTTCGGCCAGGCGCTCGGTCCTCTCGGAGACGACCTTGCCGCTGACGGTCCGGCTGACGGTCCGAAGAGTGATGCCGTCCTTACTGCGCGACTCGGACCTCTCAATGGTCCTGCCGTCACGGCTGGTGGTCACGGCAAGTTCGACCCTCTCGGAGGTCGTTGCGTCCGTAGAGACCGTGATCTCGGTGACAGCTCCATCCGATCTCTTGACCGTGGTCGAGCGTACCGTGCCGGAGGCGTCGTAAGTGTAGGAGGTGGTCGTGCCGGAGCTGTCGGTGACGGAGCGCTCTCTCCAGGAGACCCCGGGGGTGTCCACCGAGGCTGAGAACGGCTCCAGGACCTTCTGGGAGACCTGGCGGCCGCGGGCGTCATAGGAGGTCTCCGTCCGCTCCAGCTCACCGAACGTACCGTCCACGCGCAACACAGCCCGGGTGGAGACGATGGTCTTCTCTCCGGTCTCGGAGGTGGTGATCTCGGTGAATTGCCGGTAGTTGGCTCCATCGGAGGTCTGGAGCGTGTATTGCTTGCGTGTAGTGACCTGCCCGGGGTTGCCTTCGCTGTCGAGTTGGCCTGTGACTTCGACGCCCTGGAGGGTCTCTCCGGAGGCGGAGACGACGCTCGTGGAGGTTCGGGTGAAGGTCTTGTTGACGTAATCCAAGGTCTCGGAGCCTGCCGGACGGCCTTTCTTGTAGTCGATCTTGGAGCGGCTGAGGACCTGACCTTCGACCTCGCTCGAGTCGACCCGGCGTGTCTCGGAGACGAGCTGGCCATCCTCGTAGTTCCAGTCGGCCTGGGTCATCGTCTTGGCGGCGTTGTCGATGACGAACTGGCCGGTCATGTGGCCTTCGGCATCGTAGGTGTACCGTTCGGTGCGCAGAAGGACCTTGTCCTGGGAGACGACGGTGCGGCCCTGCAGCAGCGAAGCGTCGGGACCTTCGTAGTTGGAGGTGGTGACGGTCCCTGTCTCGGAGGTCTCAACGACGGTCTTGGAGACCGCCTTGCCGTCTTCGTACTCGAAGGTCGTGCGGCGCGTCACGGACCCGCTGACACGTGTTTCGGAGGAGCTGATGACCCCCTCATCGGTCGAACGCGTCACGATCGTTATCAGATCACCCGTCCCCGCGCTCCTACCCATGCGGGTCTCGACATTGGCTCCATCCGCATCGAGCGACGAACTGCGGCTCTCTTCCCTGAAGTCCGCCTCCGCTCTCATCCGAGCAACGTCCGCCCTGAACTCAGCTTCCTGACGCTCATCGGAGTCTCTGGTCCGACGTTCCTGCTGTACAACACGGATCTCGAGAAGTGCGCGCTCTACAACTACGAGATCGCCGGACAACCTCTCCACCTGAGATGTTGCGGATCCGAGCTCATCATCACTAACCGTCCCGCCGTCGGTCTTGCGCTGAAGCAGGACCTGCCGTGACTCCTGAGCACGGGACAGCATATCGGCCAATTCCGTCTGTCCCGGCAGTTCCGACAAACTTTCCCGGGCGCTCAACAAGGCTCGGGCTTGATCGGCGGTAAGAGCGGTGTGCTCGGCCAGGTCGTTGATGAAGGCCGTCAGCTGTTCCGGTGAGAGGGTGGCCATACGGCCGACCACATCCAGGTCGCTCTCAAGACCGGCGGCCTTCAGGCGTTCGTTGGCAGAGCTGACCTTGGCGGCGTCCAGGAGCCCGGCATCGGCGGCGGCTTTAGCGTTGGTCCTGATCCGCTCACGGGCGGCGTTGATGTCCTTGCGGACCTGGCGTTGGGCGAAGATGGGATTGGCCGCGTCCTGGAAGGCCGTGTCGGTGGCGGTGGCTTTGTTGACGCCCTCCTCCCCGATCGCGGCACTGGTCTTCTGCCAGTTGGCCAGGAACTGATCGGTCTCGGCTGCGCTCAAGGTGGAGAGGAAGTTGGTGATCTTCTCGCGGTTCTCCAGGTCGATGCCGGATTCCTCCATCGCGGCGATGGCCGGTTCGAGCTTGGGGTTCTTCTGCCTGACGGCCTGGACCTTCTGCGAGAGCTCCTGCTCGCGCTTGGCGTCGCTGTCGGCTTTCTGGCGGGCGGCTTGGACATCTGCGATGGCCGTTTGCTGTTGGGCGTACTCGGCGCTGGTGGTATCGGCGATACCCGCCAGCTTCTCCCGGGCGCTCAACAAGGCTCGGGCTTGATCGGCGGTAAGAGCGGTGTGCTCGGCCAGGTCGTTGATGAAGGCCGTCAGCTGTTCCGGTGAGAGGGTGGCCATACGGCCGACCACATCCAGGTCGCTCTCAAGACCGGCGGCCTTCAGGCGTTCGTTGGCAGAGCTGACCTTGGCGGCGTCCAGGAGCCCGGCATCGGCGGCGGCTTTAGCGTTGGTCCTGATCCGCTCACGGGCGGCGTTGATGTCCTTGCGGACCTGGCGTTGGGCGAAGATGGGATTGGCCGCGTCCTGGAAGGCCGTGTCGGTGGCGGTGGCTTTGTTGACGCCCTCCTCCCCGATCGCGGCACTGGTCTTCTGCCAGTTGGCCAGGAACTGATCGGTCTCGGCTGCGCTCAAGGTGGAGAGGAAGTTGGTGATCTTCTCGCGGTTCTCCAGGTCGATGCCGGATTCCTCCATCGCGGCGATGGCCGGTTCGAGCTTGGGGTTCTTCTGCCTGA
>JAJVIE010000003.1:1522610-1530727 GCA_022072175.1 Candidatus Omnitrophota bacterium
AACTGATCGGTCTCGGCTGCGCTCAAGGTGGAGAGGAAGTTGGTGATCTTCTCGCGGTTCTCCAGGTCGATGCCGGATTCCTCCATCGCGGCGATGGCCGGTTCGAGCTTGGGGTTCTTCTGCCTGATCTGCTGGATACGGGTATACAGCACCGATCCGCGGTCAGCCGTGGACCGGCGCGCTTGGATCTGGTCGATCTGTTCACGGACAGCCTTCATACGCACATCCGCTCCATCCACGCGGTCATCGATAGCACCCAGTTCGCTTGCCGCACGACTCAGGTCATCGAGGTCCGCGACCGTCGTTGATCGATGGTCGGCAATAAGACCGGCGACCCGATCAAAAACCGCATCATCGACCTGCGCCAACCGTTCCAGCGCATCCACAGCTCGACCCTCGAATGCTATGTCGACGGCCTCTGACAGCCGCGTTGCCTTGTCCCGATCGATCCTCCGATTATCGAAAGCCGCCTGGATGCGCTCTCGGAGGGTCTTACGGGATACACTCAAGCGGCGGTTCTGATCGGTCCTCGAGTTCATAACGCTGATCGCCGCATTGAACGCCTGGAGGATGTCGGAAGAGCTCGATAGGCGCGCGTTGCGTCTCGCACGACCGAGGACCTGGAAGAGATATGCCCGCTGTCCGGAGGTCATGACCGCGATATTCTTCGCCAGACGTTTCTTATCGCTGATCCGGAGCCCGGAGTTCTCGATGAGATCCAGAGCCTCTTCCATCGTCAGAGAGAGACGCTCCTCTGCGATCGCTGCGGTAGTAGAGTCTGTTGCTGTCGCCTCCCGTTCCTTGGTCGATGTTACCGGAGCCGCTGTCACCTCGACCGGGGTTTCCCTGGCTTCTCCATCCGCAGCGGCCTCCTCCGGTGAGGGGGTAGTGTCATCAAGTTGCGTTGTCGAGGAGGTCGTAACGACAGGTTCCGACAATGCATCCGCCAATTGTGTTTCCAGGACCGCTAGTTCGGATTGGACAACGCCACTCTCCTGGTCCATCAAGTCCGCTTCTTGATCCTTCCGACGCGATGACTCCTCGAGGTTGACGGCCTGACCCTTCAATTCGCCGGACCTCGCACGATGCCCTTCTGCGCTGGAGCGTTTGGACCGCACGGCCATCTCTAGTTGGCGAAGCCGTTGTTCAAGTGTCTCGGAGGATCGACCGAGACTTTCTAACGACCGATGAGCTTCTTGCTCGGCTTGCTCCTCGGCGTTGAGTGGTTGCGCGACCAGAGCTTCGACCTCTTCCGTCAACTGTCCGAGGGTCATACGGCCCGTCGCGACCAGTCTGAGGCCGCGGATCACGACATGGATGTAATACAACCGGGCATCTTTTTTGCCGAAACGGGCCTCGAGCCTCTCTCGCATGCCTTCCAGCAACCCTCTTCCCAGGCTGTACTCCTTGCTTCCGGTCGCATCGATCTCCATCTTGGCCTTCACTGCGTAGATGTCGAAGCCGTGGTCGGCACCGTCTCTCGAGGTCTTACGTCCGGCCTCCGCGAACATCTCGAGAATGTAGAATGCGAAGTCCTCCGCCACGCCCTCCTGCACGAAGGACCACTCCTCTTCGGCAACGTTCTTGGATCGCGTCTGAGCACTGATCGACTTGAAAAGATGGTGGCCTAACTCGTGAGCGTAGACACGGAAGACTTCCGCGAAGCTCTGGAATTTCGATGAATCGATCACCGCGACCTTGACGTACTTGCCGTCGATGAGCCGCACGGAGTGGAAACCTCCACTGCGCTTCATGTGCGCGAGCTTCTGCTCGTAGTCTCTCTTGAGCTCATCATAACGAGGGGTCCCGCGGGCTGCTTCCATTTCATCGCGCATGGGTCCAAGATAGAGCCTCTCGTATTCCTCGCGATCCGCCAGAATGATGCGGACCTCCTCCTCGGACCCTTGGCCGAAGTAAGCGTTCTCAGATGCCTGCACAACGCTCATGAACTGCTGGAAGCTCACGTACTCCCCGTCGAGCTTGTAGATCTTGGCGTCGTTGAGCAACAGATTGAAGAAATCGGACCGCTCTTGGTCGTCCTGAAGCAATGATAGATCGCCGGTCTCGATGACCTTACGGATGATCGCCTTCTTGCGGAGATCACTTCCATAACGGCGGTCCATCGCCGCGTCAAGTTGGGCCTGAGCTCCTGAGGTCGAGGTCAGAAGCCCTTGGAGCATAAGGCGGCTTATCTCGGTGTTGGATGCTGATCCTATGGGTCGACCCGCGTCTTTGTAGGCTTTCTCGATAGAGTCTCGGGTCCTGACATGCCCCTCTCGGGCCGTCCTTTGTTTCGCCGCCGAAGACGCGCCGCGCGTGACTTTGATACCCGATTTGTTGGCGCCCTTGTCAGAACCCCGTGTCTGGACCTCGAAACCGGCGTCGTGGTCTTCGGGGCCCTTCTTCGGGGCTACTGGACGTGAGCGCAGTTGACGTCTGAGATCATTTCGACGCGCGGATCGTGTCGCCCTAAGCTCTTCTTGCGCCTGCTCGAGACGGACGCGGGCTTCATCCCGTTCACCCTCGAGCCGTTCAAGCTCAAGTCTCTGCTCGGTTAGGTTCGCTGTCCGCTCGGCGGCCTGCTTATCATCATCGACCGCTTTCTGCTCGGCCTCTGAGGCCTGGGTCTGTCTGCGGGATGCTTCGTCTCTGTCTTGTTGCGCAGTACGGCGTAACTCGGCAGCTCTCCGCCGCAGATCATTGAGCCGTCGGCGCATCTCTTCCACTCGCGCCCGCAATTCACCGACGACTCCCGTATCCTCAGCGGCTGTCATTGTATCCGCGTTCTTGCTCACGATCGCGCCCGGCCCCACCTCGGCTCCACGCAGGTCCTCGAGCAGACGCTCGGCCGAAGAACGCTCGAGCGGCAGACCCATGCGCCGGGCGGCCAACAGCACATCATCCACGGTGGCCAGGGCGGGGTTCTTGAGCCGTTCTCGCAGACGGGCGACCTCCGAAGTCCCGATGGGTGCTGTGGGATCGAGGCGTTCGGCCTCGACGGCGGTGCCGCTGGCGACTTCACCGCTGAGCCGGAGAAGATCGGCGGAGTTGTCGCGGTCATTGAAGAACTGCGCGGAGACGATCTGGCCGTCCTCGTCGAACTTCACCTCCACGGCGTGGCGGTCGCCGAACAACGCCACGTACTTGTCCTGATCGGCAAGATAGAAGAGTCTCATCTGACCGACCACCGGAGCCCCGACCAAATAGGAGCGGGTCGCCAGATAATCATCGCCGAGCGCCAGCTGGGTCACCTCGCCCGTAACGCGTCCGGCTCCGGGGACCGGCATGGTCTTGTTGAGGCCCGGCTGAGGCAGCGGAGCATCGAGGGGCATATCCGGACGCATCCGCGCGTACGCCCTGGCGTACTCGGTCTTGAGACGATCGATCTCCGCGTCGACGGCACGTCCGATCGTAGCGGGGTCTTTGCCGGACTGTTCGCGGACGGTCCGCCGCGCCGCGGCGGCGAACAGATAGGCGGTGGCCCTCATCTTGACCTCGAGCACCGACTCCGAGCGCGCGAACTCCTCGTAGGAGCTCTCGGTGTGCGTCAAGAGGGTCAAGTACGGTCTTTTGGCGTCCTTGTTGAAACGCGGGAGGATGACCACGTAGGAGACGGCGGAGCTCTTGAGCAACTCCGTGATACCCCGCGAGTGGAACCCTCCGGTCACAAGACAAGCGACCGTCTGCCCTCTTTCCCGCATCTTGCTGACGGTGTTGGAGAGCAGGGCCTGATTGCGCGCCTCGGCCAGTTCATAGAACCGCATCGCCTCGGGCGCGGCGGCCAGGAGCTCCGCGGACGTCAGACCGGCGCCCACCTCGATGCCGTAGCGCTGACCCAGCCGTCGTAGCAGTGTGTCGAAACGCCCGGCCTCGAACTCCTGCGGGTGGGCCTTGTAATACTCGAGACTCGCCGTCGTGAGCTTGACCTCGAAAAGGTCCGAGAGGATCTCGAGGTCCTTCTTGAGGCGATAGAGGTCACGCTCGTCGTCGTTGCGGTAAAGCTCCTCGCGGATACGATCCTCGTAGTCGGTGGCCTCATCGCGCAGCTGGTCGACGTCCACACCCTCGAAGACGGCCATGTAGTCCGCGTAGCGCCGCAGGTTGACGTACGGCCCGAGGTCCACCTGCGCCCGGCCAGCCGCCTCGATCATGTACGTGCAGAAACTCGCCTGTGAGACCCTGCCGAGCCGGTAGGAGACGCTCTCGAGGATGAGCGCCTCGAGGTCCTGCCGGAGAAGCTTCTGACCCAAGAGGTCCATCAGCTTCTCTCGCTCGCGGTTGACCTCCTTGAAATCGATGTCCTTCTCCATCCGCGTGGCCTCGAGCAGTCGATTGAGCTGGGGATACGCCTCGGTGCCCACCCCCCGGGAGGCCCCCAGCTCCGAGACGACGCGCCAGCGGTCCGTGAATCGCACGGTGCCGTTGACGCGCAGGATGCTGTTGCGATTGAGGGTCAGGAGCTCCGGAGGGAAGACCTTGTCTTCCAGACGGCGCACGACCTCGGAGATCACGCGCAGTCGTTCGTAGTTGGCTTTCTTGTCCTTGAGCGCGCGCTTGAAGGCCTCGAGGTTGGCGCGATACAACGGCTCATCGTCCACGCCGTAGACGGCGACGTCCTCCTCCGTCAGCGCCGCGAACATCTCGCCGGCGGACAACCGCCCCTCTTTCAGGAGCTGACCGGCACCGGACCTCCGGATCGGCTCGTCCGGGAATGCCTTGAGGATGGATACATCGATCGACCCCGTGGTGCCCTCAAGGCCGATCGTGCGGACGCCGTAATTGTGCACCAGGCTTTCGAGCAGAGTGACGATCGATTCCTGAGCGCTGTAGTTGTCGTGGATGTCTTTGATGTTGATGACGCTGTGCGCACTGCCGGAGTCCTGGGCTTCTTTGATCAGACCGGCGTCCTGCGGCACATGGACCCGGGAGGCCTGGAGCGGAGACTGCGTTTCGGGACGGGACTGCTGTTGGGCGTAGCAGGCCACATCTTGCGCAAGAAAACCGATCACCACCGCCGCCGCGATGCACCGCAGCGGTAGCGGGTATCTCTGAGAGGTTCGTTGCTCGTTGTATGGTGAGATCATAAAAACTATTACTTAGTCTTAATAATAGTCCCGATAACAAAGTCGCCCATTGCTGGGCGCATTAAATCATTTAAAGTATACCACGAATATTTTGTAATTTTTGATAAGTATTGATAATTTTTAAACAGATGAAAAAAGCCTCCCCTTTTTATAATAAAGGAGAGGCTAGTGTATTGTTAGTCGATTAAATTCTATTAATATTAGTAGATCTAATATCTACTAGTACTGGATTTCCGCCAGCATCGCCTCTTCGATCTGCCGGTCCACATCCTCATCGGCTGACCGGGCACTGACGTCGAAGCTGATCTGACCCCTACCCTCTCTGGCGGCCATCTTCTTGAGCAGCTGCGAGTCGTTGCTGGAAACGAAACTGCCGCTCTCAAGGGCCACGGCCAGGACGTAGCCGAAGCGGATATCCTTGCCCCGCGCGACGACCACGAGCTTTTTCCAATCGTCGAACTGAGCGCGGTTGGACTCGCTGGCGACGACCGTCACGTCGTCCTTCTTGAACGCGTAGTCCTTGCTGATGCGGCCTTCCGCTGAGGCTTGGGCCACGGCATCGGCCATTTGGGCCTCTGCGTCGGCGGCGGTGCCATCGTACGTGACCAGGAGGATGCTCGTGCCATAGGCGGCGTTGATCCGGTCGACCGCGTCCGCCATCTTGTCGAAGCTTTCCTTCTTGGCATCGGCGTCGGCCTGCGTCTCGCCCTCGGCCGGAGCGAACAGGCTCTCATCGACGGCGATCATGACGGGCTGGGACACCAGGGGCACACCTTTCTCGACCGCCTGCATACGGCCTCGCACGAAGCTCAGCACCGCGTCGCGCGCCCGCTCGGCGCTCAGGTCGACGGTCGTCGCTCCCTGGTCCGCGGTCACCGTCTGCGCGACCAAGCCTCTGAGCAGGTACCGCATGCGCGAGCTGACCGGCATGAGCGTACCGTACTCCTCGGCGGTGAGCTTGGACAGCACGTTGTACTCGTTCGTCGGCATCAAGAACACCATCGCTTCCTCGAGCGTCAAGCTCTGGTTGTGACTGCCGATGCGGCTGCGGACCTTGAAGAGCAGGGTCGAGAGGGCCTTGGCCTCGCCGATGCTGATCCTGCCGCTCTCCAACAGCGACGCGACCTGTGAGGAGGCTCTCGGCGCTAGGACCTTGTCCTTGCGCAGGAAATCCACGAAACGCGCCCGCTCCTTGGCCAGCTCGGCCGCGTCGAGTTCTCCGCGCGCCTGACCATCCGTGGTGCCGGCTTCGGAGACCACCGCTCCGATGATGGCCTCGCTGAACCCTCTGAAACCGCCTCGGTCGGCCCGCTCGCGGAACTTCACGGCGGCTTCCTTGACCGAGATGCCAGCGAACAGATCGTTGGCGAACTCCTGAGCCGCGCGGCGGGCCTCATCGCGGCGATCCGTGCCCAACGTGGGCAGGGCCTGCTCGGCCGCCTGCATCGCGAGTCCGGACAGGAGCGCCGACTGCGGCATCAAGGCCGACATCAGGTCCGCCTGCGCCGTATCCGCGAACGTCATGAAAGCCAGCTGATCGACAGCATCGACGCCGAACTGCACCAGCGGAGCTTCGAGCGTAGGAGCGACGGTGAAGGTCGGGGTCGACAGGATCGGAGCCGCGGATGACGACGTCTGATCGGCTGCGGCCTGGGAAGCGGCGATCAGTGCTTCGGTCCCGAAGGTCACCGTGCCCAGTGTCGCGGCCGACTGACCTTCCAGAAGCACACCGCTGACTCGGACCTGAGCGGTCGGCACGCCGATCTGTTGAGCCAGCTGACCGAGTGCAGCCATGACCGCTCCGCCTTCGGTGAGGTCCGCCATCGTCAGCTGATCGGCGCCGATCACCTGCGAGAGAGACGAGGCTTGGACCAGGACCGCATCGACGGTGCCGGCCTCATTGAAGTCAACGATGACCTGCATCCCCTCGTAGGTCACGGCCGCTCGAACGTTGTCCGCCGTCGTACCGAGTTGAGCGGCGACGGTAACAGCATAGTCACCGGAAACCTGGGCCGACGAGAGTGTGCGGGGCGCGGCGACCTGTTGGACCTGTCCGGAAGCGTCGTAGGTCACGGTGACCGTTCCGGATTGGGCGACATTACCGGTCAATGCCACTCGGACCGTAGCAAACTCCGCCCCGGTCGACGAGATCAGCTGACCCGCCACGGAAGAAGCGCTGGATGTGTTCTGGGTCGTACCATAAGCGGCCACCAGGCCGGGCCTCGTGAAATCCGACCCTGAGTAGGTCAGGTTCACCGAGCTGACACCGGTGGCGGTGGCCACACTGGAGCTCACACCCACGTTCTGGGCGGTGACCGTCTGCACGCCCGTCTGTGCCGAGACCGCCACAGCCACGTTACCGGCGTTGGTGGTGGTGACGTTCTGGGCCTGGAAGGTGGTGGTCGACGGAGCGGTCGTGGTCTGGACCGTCCCGGCGACGGTCTGGGTAGAGACGTTGAAGTTGGTGGCCGTCTGGACGCTGGAGACACCGCTGACACCCGACACCGCCACGTTCTGGTAGGCGGTCACGGTGCCGGTGGTGACGTTGGTGGCGGTGGCCAACTGCGTGGCGACGGCGTTGACGGCCTGGACCCTGTCGGTGCCGGTGGCGGTGATCGTCTGAGGCACCTGGAAGCTGGTCTGCACCGCGCTGGCCGTGGCGGTCGTTCCGGTGCCAGTGACGTTATAGGTGGTGTTGACCGAGCTGACACCGGTGGCGGTGGCCACACTGGAGCTCACACCCACGTTCTGGGCGGTGACCGTCTGCACGCCCGTCTGTGCCGAGACCGCCACAGCCACGTTACCGGCGTTGGTGGTGGTGACGTTCTGGGCCTGGAAGGTGGTGGTCGACGGAGCGGTCGTGGTCTGGACCGTCCCGGCGACGGTCTGGGTAGAGACGTTGAAGTTGGTGGCCGTCTGGACGCTGGAGACACCGCTGACACCCGACACCGCCACGTTCTGGTAGGCGGTCACGGTGCCGGTGGTGACGTTGGTGGCGGTGGCCAACTGCGTGGCGACGGCGTTGACGGCCTG
>JAJVIE010000003.1:1530737-1541807 GCA_022072175.1 Candidatus Omnitrophota bacterium
TGGTGGCCGTCTGGACGCTGGAGACACCGCTGACACCCGACACCGCCACGTTCTGGTAGGCGGTCACGGTGCCGGTGGTGACGTTGGTGGCGGTGGCCAACTGCGTGGCGACGGCGTTGACGGCCTGCAAGCGCTCCGCTCCGGTAGTCAGGCCGGCGGTGACCGTCTGAGGCACCTGGAAGCTGGTCTGCACGGCCGTTGCAGTGTCCCCCGACACGCTGAAGACGGTATTGACCGAAGCCACACCAGCGATACCTGAGATACCGACGTTCTGTGCGGTGACCGTCTGCGCGCCCGTCTGGGCCGAGACGACCTTGGCGACATCGCCAACATTGGTAACATTGACGTTCTGGGCCTGGAAGGTTGTGCTCGCCGTAGTGGCCACACCTGATGCAATGTTGAAATTTGAGGCCGTCTGTACCGTGCCGACACCAGCGACGCCGGTGTCGATGTTCTGGAGTACCGAGATCCTCTCGGCACCCGAGACGGCGCTGACTCCGGTAGCGATCTGGCTCAATGCTGCGGGAGCGGTCGATCCCTGCGGTGCCTGGACAAAAGTACCGATACTGGTCACCGCGCCAGCTGGTGTCAGCGAATAACTGCTCGTATAGACCACGGGTGTCTGCTGGCCGTCGATATCGACGGAGGCGGTGTTCTGCACGAATACAGGAGCGGTCGAACCTGCGACCACTTGACGGACCAGATCGTTGGTCTGTTGACGCGTGAATCCGTTGGCCGTCGCGGAGACCTGTGTGAGCTGGCCGGAAGCGTTGAAGTTGTAGTTGACGGTGGCCGTAGGCGCCGCGACACCGGAGGCGCTCGGCAGGGCCGCTTGAGCAGTAACCGATACGGGCACTGCTGAAGTCGAACCTGCGAAACTCGAAACGATGTTATTGATCTCGCTTCTATCAACGATGGCCGTGGTCTGGATATTGACCCCGGACAAGTTGCCGCTGCCGTTGAACGCGAATGTGACCTGAGCGGTCTCCGTGGATGCCGGCAAAGTACGCTCGGTTTGCACGAGCACCTGTCCTGTCGGAGCCAGCGACAATTGCTGCGCCGCCTGACGGGCTACGGTCTGGACATCCGCGGTCGACGACGGTTGTGCCACGGTAGCCGACACCACCTGTCCGGCGGCATTGAAGGTGAAACTGCCCGTCACCGAACTTCCGCCTACCTGCAGTGTCCCGGTAACCACGATATTAGAAACACCGACCCCTCTGTTGGTGGCTTCCTGCACCGCAAGAGCATGCGCCTGGGACAGTTGCGTCGGCGAAGCGATCAAGAGCGGTGTTGCGACCTGCGAGACGTTGTTGCTCGTGACCGAGACGTTGCCGTTCTGGTTCGTTAATGTGTAGCTGACGCCTCCCAGCGTGACGCTCCGTGTCTCGCCATTGTTGAGCAAGAACGTACCGGCTGTACCGAGGCCTGTAGGTGCGAACGATACCGTCGCCGCGCCGTTCAGCGACTCCTGCAGAGTGAAGTTTCCGGCGCCGGTCTCGATGACTGGAAGCACGGGTTGGAAAGCCTCGTATTGAGCGAAATCAACCGCTCCGCCGGGGACCCTCTGGGCAAAATCCGACGCGAACGCGCTCTGTACGACCGCCCGATCACCCTCGCTCAGACCCGGAACGCTCAGAGCGAGGTCCAGAACAGGCAGATTCACGCCCGCATCGGCGGTACGATCGTACGCGCTGGTCAGGGTCTGCAAGACCACCTGTTGCGGTGCGGTGAAGGTCGATGCGCCGTACGGCAGAGCGGCCCTGAATCCGTCCTGTAGACTTTCGACCTTGGCCTGGAACTTCGCGTTGAACACCTCGGTGACCTGACGGCCATCGATTTGAGCGTTGTATCTCTCGGAGATGCTCTGTACGCTGATTTCCCGCGCCGATGTACCCGATGTCTCGGTTTTCGAGAATACGATGCCTTTTTGATCATTTGTAACATTGAACTCTTGTGAGGAACCAGCGCGCTCGATACCGGCCCTCCCGATCAGGCCTGAGATCTCCGCATTACTGGCCTTCAGATGATTGACGTCGATCAGGTGGAATGTCTGGATAGTGTTCCGGCCGCCTCCGATGGCCTGCTCACCTGAACGCAGCACATTGACCCCGCCACCTTCCGCTCTTTCGAATGCTATCGTCTGAG
This sequence comes from Candidatus Omnitrophota bacterium, assembly GCA_022072175.1. GTDB lineage: Bacteria > Omnitrophota > Gorgyraeia > 2-02-FULL-51-18 > 2-02-FULL-51-18 > JAJVIE01. The sequence goes on from JAJVIE010000003.1 coordinate 1,532,886, forward strand.
CACGACGATACTGAACCTCGGCCACATGGACCCCGTTACTGCGGTCCAGGAAGATCTCGTAGACTTTCCCGCCGGAGCGGACCTGCTGCGCCCCTCCCGCCTCAAGACCTCTGGCGGTAACTGTTTCCGTACCGATCCTCACGGTCGCTTCACGCGAGGCGGCGTCGTACCGGCCGCCATGACTCGCCGAGCTGATCTCAGCGAGTCGCACATAGGCATCGGCGCGCTTGGCCTGCTGGATCAACAATGAGGATGTGTTCTGACCGGACGTGAAGTACTGGACATTGTCGATCTTGAGCTCGCGAAGTGCGTTCGTGTCGAGAAGGTTCGATCCAGTATAGAGTTCGGCGATGATATGGACCTTGTTGGTGAAGTCCCGCAGGAGATTCTCAGCGGCGGCCGTCTCTCCTTTGTTCACAAGCTCTTGATACTGTTTGCGTACCGAGTCTCGCTGGGCCTCGAACTGCTTGGCGGATTCATAGACCTCGCTCCGGACTCCCTCGCCGAGCGCACGCGCATGCTCCCTGCCGGCGCCGACACTCTCCACCGCGAGCAGCTGTATCACGCTGCCTTCTGTCACCTTACCGTCCTTCACGGCTTCGGCCATGAGCTGACGTTGTTCGAGGATCCTCTCGGCGGTCACTCTTTCGATCTGACCGTTCGCGAGCACGACTCTTCCGATGGCCTGGCCGAACGTACTGATACTGATCTCATAAACCTCGGCACCCATCGCACGGAGAGTGCCCCGAATTCCTTCGACCGTACCTCCGAGACCGACTGTAATGTTCCTCTGACCGTTGACGCCCACAGCTCCGCGCGAGTTGTCATTGACAAAATTGAGAGCCTGAAAGATCGTGACGCCTTCCGGCGTGGCACCCTTCAGAGCGTTGAATGCATCCTGGGTACGCGCGCCGGCACGGACCGCTACCGCAAGAGCCTGGAGACGGTCTCCGTACCGGGTGCTTTCCATGATCTGTCCGTCCGCTCCCTTGAGCGCGTATTCAAAACCGAACTCTGAGCGGTAATGCGTGGCCTCTTTACCTTCGGCCCGGACGTAGTACTTATTACCGGAGCTGTCCGTGACAAGCTTGGCATTCCTGGTGACCTCAAACGTATTGGTGCCGTTCTCACGCTCAACGAACACTCCGGTGGCTCGGTTGAGCAGGGAAACGATGAAGCTCCGGGCGTTCGCCGCGCCGCCGAGCCGAGCCAGAGATCCCGGTGAGACGCTCTCGAGCGCCCTGGAGATGACGGTCTCCGCTGCGTTCTCCTGTAGGCGCACCCCGTTGTCGCCTCTCTCGAGCACCTGACTGTCACTGGATTCACGACGCAGGCGCGCGACTTCCTCGTAGGTTGCTCGAGCCAGATCGATCAGCGCCTCACCACCCCTGCGGGATGACGAGGACGCCGTACGATAGTAGTCGACCACACTTCCCTGTGTCAGTCGGTTGGTCTGGAAGGTATTCTCGACCTCGTCGATAATGACGGAGTCGAAGTTCTTCAGAAGACCGCGCGTCGATTCCTTGTTGTAATAGAGACTGAGCAAGCCCTTGGCCTCCAGGACGTAGAGCCCGCCCTTGCTAGCGTCGATGTCGGCCTCTCCCCGGACAAGCCTGACCCCGACATTGTTCTCGGCTGCGGTACCGCCGACCAGCTCGGAGAACTCACGATATAGTTTGTCCACGGTCTCCTTAGCTGTGTTGACCCTCTCCAATTGGCCTGTCTCAGAGTTGAGCCGGCCATAGTCCTTCTCCGCGTTCTCGAGCTTGTCGACGACAAGCAGTAATCTCAGCCCAAGAGCGGCCTCTGCTCCCTTCACCTCGGCCTGGCGGACGAGAACGCTCTCACTGACACGCTCACCGGCAGGCTTGGACGCGTTCTCGGCTCGAGACTCGACCAGCGCGCTCTCGAAGGTCTTGTTGCGGGTCAACAACAGCGCGGCTTCATGTGCCAGATAGATGGGCAGCGTCTTACCCTGACCGGCGCCAAGCGCGATGACGCGGGCAAGCGACTCTCCCTGTCCAAGGTGACCCGCGTTACGAGCCCCGGCCTCAACGGCAAGCGTCAGCGCCTTCGCCTGATCCAAACTCAAAAGCGGGCCTCCGTTATCCATGACACGCAGGATCGATTCGATGATCGCGTCGCGAACCTGCTGATGAGTACTGCGAGTGCGTCCGGACTCCGCGCGGCTCCGGACGTAGTCCTGGAACAACTGTGAACTCGTGCGTTCCGGCAGCTGGCTACGGTCGACGCCTTTGGCGGCAGCCTCTGTATCCAGACGCTTCTCTCGCGCTGAGTTGGCGCTATCGTAGAGCTCCTTGTCGATGACATTCTTCTCGAGCAAGCTCCTGAGCGTCGTCTCGCTTTGGTAACTTAGGGCGGCTCTCAGGTATATCTGGGCCCGGCCTTCTGCCTGAGTGGATTTCTTGGCGACATAGCTTTCCTGCTGCTGAGGACTGAACTCGCTCGCTTTCTCAAGACCAAGCTCACCGATCGCTCCGGACTCGATGAAATTACGCAGACCCTCTCTTCCCTTGAACTCCCTCGACAGGATGCTATCGAGAGCCTCAACAGCACCGCGGCCGATGCGGTTCTCGCTGTACAGCTCGTTCGCAGCTCTCGCATAGCCTTCGATGAGTTCATTGCTATACTCGACGGAATTGCGCGCGAGCTCGCGAGCGGCACGGCCGACGATGCCGGTGTCCTTAAGGGCTTCGCTCAAGAACCGCTTCACGGCCCCGGTCTCTCCGGCGGCTTCCCGGCCCTTGGCGCCTTCGAGGCCTTGACGCAAGACTTCGTAAGACGAGCGATCCGAGATGCTCACATCCTCGGCCCGACCTCCGAGTTGCTTCTCAAGACCACGGACAGAGGCATCCTCGAGCCGGTTCTGACTGCCAAAATGGTCACCCTGCCGATTGGCCCCCTCGGCGAAGCGCGCCCGGATCCTACTACCGGCGATCGGCGCGAAAAGGACCGCATCGGCCGTCTTGCTCGTCAGCTCAATAGCCCCCTTGAAGCTCAATCCGTGCGGCTTGATGAACAACAGCGCAAAACTGATCACGGCGAACTCCGACAGGGCTCCCGCAGCCTGCTCGTTGCCAAGTCCGGTCGCTCCTCCGGCCAACGGATTGAGCAGAACGTGGGACACTGACAGGAAGAGCGACAACTCGAGATTGCCGATCAGAGCCGCGCTCGAGAAGTGCCTCTGATAGTAGGACTGAGCAGCATGGCCCAGACCGGAAGCGGCCCCGTGGAAAGTGAAAAGTCTCAGGATCGGACCCAAAGCCAGACCTTGCGAGGCCCCCTGAGCCGCGTGCATATACAGTGCGCCCAATCCTTCTGCGCTGAAGAGATCGACGTCCTTCTGGCTGGCGTCCTTGATCTTCCAATGCCAGCCGCCGCCCGAGATCCCAACTGCCAGGCCATGCCACATTCCCTCAAAGACCGCCAAGAGGGGCGATACCACGATGAAAGACAGGGCGCCGCTCAACTGCTCACGAAGCAGGACCTGAGAACTAGTGAGCGCCTTGGCTTGCTCGATGATATTGGCGGTATGAGCGATACCCCTGGATGTGCCGGCGTACACTCCGAAGACACCGTAGATCACGCCTTTTCCGAAGCTCTTCAGGGCATCTGCGGTCGTGCTCACGCGTCCGGCAAGACCGTCGATGATGAGGTTCCCCAGACCGAAGCCCGCCGCGGTGGCGGTTTTCTGCAGAAGTCCGGCGCCGCCGGATCTGGCGATTCCAGAGAGCGTCTGGAGGCCTCCCAGGAATCGCTGCTCAAAAGCCTGGAATCTCGAGAGCGTGGCCCCCTCGGCCGCGACGACCCGCTCGAGACTGCTGGCGGAGCGTAGCAGTGACACGCTCGCGCCGAAGACAAATCCTTTGGCGAAAGCCACCAGCAGATCGGCCGTCGATATCTTGGGGTTGCTGTAGAGCGCCCATCCAACATTGACACTACCCAACACCAGACCGGTCGCCGCAGCTCTGAGGACGAAGTTCTCCGCGATCGTGGAGGTCGTGCGAGCGACGCCGTTGAGAATGCGACTGCCGGTACCGACGGTCTCCTTGCCGGCATTGAGCAGAGCCCCGGCATTACGCAGCGCACTGACAGCACCGGTGACCGCCGAGAAGGCCTTGATACCGATCGCGAACCCGAAGTGCAGCAGTAATCCTGTCTTGAAACCACTGCCGGCGGCGCTCATAACAGCGCTCCAATTGATCGGCGCTCCCGCCAGCGATTGCTGTAGGATCGATGTGCCGCCGGAGATGATGCCTCCGAGCAGGCCCGAGGAGATAGAAGTGCCGAGCAAGGTCGTAGCCAGTCCGGAAGCGGCGGCAAAGGCATTGTAAGCCCCGAAAAGCGCTCCGGCTCGTCCGACTTTATAGAGATTATCGAGACCCCCGCCGCCGAGCATGAGATTGAAGCGTGCATTGAAGGCTTCGCTGAACGTGCCTGATGTCCGCGCAAAACCGGCCTGCAATGACACGGCCGCGCTGGCTCCAAAATATCCGAGCTTGAACGCGGAGGCGGTGTGTATCGCCTGTCGGAAACCCTCGAAGCTGAACATCCCTCTGACACCGGCTACGACCGACTCGCCTGCGCGGGCGAAGAGACCTTTGAGGTCCGAGAGCACCGCGATAGCGTTGCGTGTATAGGCTACGATCGCATCGCGCATGGTCACCTGGGCGGTCGCGGTCGCCGCGGCACGAGCCGTCGCCTGGGTGCCCGCTCGCGTGGCCGCTTCCGCACCCTCTCTCGCGACGGTTTGCGCGGCCGCTCGCACAGCCACTTTTCCGGTGGCCTCAGCGCCTTCCCTGGCGACGACTTGAGCGGCCTTGAATCCGAACACCCTGCCCACCGATCTGAACGCCGCTCCGCCAGCCTGCACTCCGGCTTTGATCAATGTCGCGGGATTGGTGCCGAGCGTAAGGATGAATGCCGTGATCTCCAGACCAAGCGCCACGATCCATTCGTTGCCGCGGAAGATGCTACTAGCATGCGCTCCGGTAAAAGCGGTCGAAGAGAAACCGAAGGACAGGAAGTTCAGGAAGATCCCGGCAAAATTCGCGAGCTCGAAAACTATCTTCGAGAAGACCCCGCCTTTAGCGGCCCGATCCGCGAGATACTCCATGGTCGAGTTGGTCGTAGAGAACTTGGTCATCGGCACCGCCGGTGCGACAAGGAATCCGAGCGCTCCTCCGATACCTCCCGCACCGAGTACGGACGCGATGATACCGGCCAAGACACCCCATGTCGTACCGCCGCTGAAGAACCCGCCGACGAACAAGGCCACAACGACGACGAGCGCGACCACCACGCCGATCACTGCGCCGATGGCCGCGATCGTCCCCCGGTGAGCCAGCATCTTGGCGGGATTATAGTAGGAGTTGTCACGATTGGCTTCGCGCTCCATGCCGTCCATGAACAAGCCCGCCAATTCGAGCGACTCGCCGAGCATCGATCCGAGGTCGTTGAACAAGTCGCCGGCGATCTCCCACATATCGGCGAAGAACTGCCCTATGGGATTCAAGATCCAATTCGTGATGAAATTGCCGATCGGCTTGAGAACGTAGTTATAGAACGGCTGGATGATGTTGTTGTTGATCCAGTTGAAGACCGGCTGGATGATGTTGTTGTTGATCCAGTTGGCTACGCCGACGACAAAGCCGACGACAGGCTGGATGATGTTGTTGTTGATCCAGTTGGCTACGCCGACGACAAAGCCGACGACAGGCTGGATGATGTTGTTGTTGATCCAGTTGCCTATCGAGACCGCGGTATTGTACACCCAGTTCCCGATGGCGATCGCGGTATCGTAGACCCAGTTGGCTGCCGCGACCGCGAAATTGACGACCGGCTGGATGATGTTGTTGTTGATCCAGTTGCCTATCGAGACCGCGGTATTGTAGATCCAGTTGGCTGCCGCGACCGCGAAATTGACGACCGGCTGGATGATGTTGTTGTTGACCCAGTTGACGACCGGCTGGATGATGTTGTTGTTCACCCAAGTAGCGACCGGCTGGATGATGTTGTTGTTGACCCAGTTGACGACCGGCTGGATGTACGCTTTGATCGTGTCCCAATTCTTGTAGACCAGGTATCCCGCGCCGACGATCAACAACGTCGGCAACAGCACGGGGGCCAGTATGATCGTTGCCGCGACGAGGATGATGTTGCCGATCGTCGTATCCTTGAGGAACGAGATGACATCATCGGCGAACTTCGAGATGGAATCCCAGTTATCGACGACGAGATCGACCAAGAACTTAACGCCTGTGTATTTGTAGATGCCGTGCAGGAGCGCTCCGATGGGCTCTAGCACGTAGTTGTAGAACGCTGCGCCGTATTCCTTCACGAACAGATCGATCGCTCCGCCCCTCTTGGTCATCTCCGCGACCTCGGCATAAGCCTTCTGGCCGTCGCCTGTCGTGATGAGCTGATAAGTGAACACCCACCCCCCGAGGATACCGCGCACACCTCCGAAGCTGAGCGAATGCTCGACCGCGGCCTCCCATCGAGCCCTTTCATCAAGATGAGCGTCACCACCGGTCACCCAGTTGATCGCGTTACTGACATGCGATACGGCCTGAACTGTCCGCCCGCTGAACCCAAGGTTCCGGTGACGGTCATTGCCCGTGACATCGATGAGCGCCTCTGCGAACGTAACGCCGTTGCGCTGAGCCACGAGATTTGCGGTGTAGATCGCGCGGCTCCTGTTCTCGGCATCGCCATTGTTAACGAAGGCGAAGATCTTGTCCTTCTTGGAGTCCTCTTGAGCGCCGACCGCGATGATGATCTCGAAAAGCGTCTGTCCGCGTGTACGCCCAGCGGCGATGTCGTAGATCCCTTGGGACATCTGGAAGAGCCTGTCCCTTCGGCCGTCATCGCTGAGGTCCGTGATCAACCTGTCATAGATGTCGTTCTGCAAGCCGCCGATACCCAGAGCGGCGGCGAAGATATTGAAGTTCGCCTTTTCGTCGTCCGATCCATGGGCGCGTACGTATGCCGTGACGTGACTGGCCCCGGAGAACAATCTGTCTCGATCGTTGATCAGGCGATCCGTAACGCGTCCATACCGTTCGCCCTCGATGGTGCCTACGCCGAGGATCGCTGTTAAGAGCCCGAAATCCTTCTTATCGGCATCGGTTCCATAGCGCATGACACCGTCCACGGCTCCCTGAGCGGCGGCGCCCAGGTTCTCCCGGTCATCACGCAGTCGTGTGATCAAGAGGTTGTATTTATTGCTCTCCAGTCCGCCAAGGACGATGATGCCGCCAAGGACACTGAAGTCCTGCTTATCCTTATCTGAACCGCGTTCATTGATGATCTGTCTGAGATTGAGGATGCCCGCGGTCAGACCCGCCCTGTCCGAGCTGAGCCGCGCCATCACGCTCGTGAATTTCGATTTTTCCAGACCGCCGAAGCTGATGATGGCACCAAGGACGCTAAAATTGTCCTTCTCCTCTTGAGTGCCGATATCCATGACGATCTGTCTGGCGCTGGTAATGCCCGTCGCCAGACTGTCCCTATCGTCCCTGAGGCGAGCAAGGACGTTGGTGAACTTCGAGTGTTCCAGTCCGCCGATCGCAACGATGGCGCCGAGGACGCTGAATTCTTGCTTGTCCTTGTCCGTGCCGATCGAGTCTACGATCTGTCTGGCGCTGGTGATACCCGAAGTCAGTCCGGCCCGGTCGTCGCGCAGATGCCTCAGGACGTTGTCGTACCTGGTGTTGTCGAGACCGCCGATAATGATGATGGCGCCGAGGACGCTGAAGTCCTGTTTCTCCTTATCAGTACCGATCTCATTGACGACAAGACGGGCATTGCTGATACCGGCGGTCAGGCCGGCCCTGTCATTGCGCAGATGGGTCAATACGTTCGTATAGCGTTCGTTCTCTAGACCGCCGAAGGCGATGATGGCGCCCAGGACGCTGAAATCCTGCTTCTCCCTGTCAGTACCGATCTCGTTGACGACGAGTCGGGCATTGACGATGCCCGCGGTGAGATTGACCCTATCGTCACGCAGACGGGTCAGAGTACTGACATACTTGCCGTGCTCGAGCCCACCGATGGCGATGATGGCGCCCAGGACGCTGAAGTCCTGCTTTTCCTTATCAGTGCCGATCTCATTGACGACGAGTCGGGCATTGACGATACCCGCTGTGAGTCCGGCTCTATCGTCACGCAAGTGGGTCAGTACGTTCCTATAACGGTCATTATCGAGTCCGCCGAATGCAAAGATGGCTCCAAAAACGCTGAAGTCGTTCTTCTCCTTGTCGGTGCCGATCTCGTTGACGACGAGTCTGGCGTTGACGATCCCCGCGGTGAGATTGGCCCTATCGTCACGCAGGCGGGCCAGAGTGCTCACATACTTACCGTCCTCGAGACCGCCGAAGGCGAAAATGGCTCCGAAGACACTGAATTCCCGCTTGTCCTTATCCGTGCCGATATCGTTGACGATCGATCTGGCATCCGTGATAGCCGTGATGAGGTTGAGACTGTCCGAGCGCAGACGGGTCGTAGTGCTGACATACTTGCCGTCCTCGAGCCCGCCGAAGGCGATGATGGCGCCAAAGACGCTGAAGTCCTGCTTGTCCTTGTCGGTACCGATCCCGTTGACGACGTTCCAGGCGTTGACGATAGCCGTGGTGAGATTGACCCTATCATCGCGCAGGCGGGCCAGAGTGCTCACATACTTGCCGTTCTCGAGACCGCCGAAGGCGATGATGGCGCCCAGCACGCTGAAGTCCTGCTTGTCCTTATCCGTGCCGATCTCGTTGACTACGGCTCGGGCGTTGACGATACCGGCGGTGAGATTGGCCCTATCGTCGCGCAGGCGGGCCAGAGTGCTCACATACTTGCCGTCCTCAAGACCGCCGAAGGCGATGATGGCGCCCAGCACGCTGAAGTCCTGCT
>JAJVIE010000003.1:1541817-1592188 GCA_022072175.1 Candidatus Omnitrophota bacterium
CGGGCGTTGACGATACCGGCGGTGAGATTGGCCCTATCGTCGCGCAGGCGGGCCAGAGTGCTCACATACTTGCCGTCCTCAAGACCGCCGAAGGCGATGATGGCGCCCAGCACGCTGAAGTCCTGCTTGTCCTTATCCGTGCCGATCTCGTTGACGACGTTCCGGGCGTTGACGATACCGGCGGTGAGATTGGCCCTATCGTCGCGCAGGCGGGCCAGAGTGCTCACATACTTGCTGTTCTCGAGCCCGCCGATAGCAAGGATGGCTCCGAGGATACTGAACTCCTGCTTTTCCTTATCCGTGCCGATATCGTTGACGATGGTCCTGGCATGGCCTGCCCCGGCGAACAATGCGGCCCGATCGGCCGGGTTGCGCAGTCTTGAATCGAGATTGAGATAACGGTCATTGTCCATCGAACCGACCGCCAATAGAACAGAGAAGAGGGAAGTATTGCCCTTTTCTTTATCCGAACCGCTGCGCATAACCTCGTTGTACAAGGTCGTCGTGTTGCTGGCGATGGACTGCCGCATATCCGCGTCACTGAGTTTGCTGAGCAGGTTGGCATAGTCTGTGCTCCGCAGAGATCCGATCGAGAGGATGGCTTGAAGCAGTGTAGTCTTGTTGTCCCCGAGGGACTGGGCGACCTCGAGCGCGTAGCGCGATGAGCTCAACAGCTCGATGCGTCCGCTCCTACTGTCGAGGAAGGTCGCCAGACGCAGGTAGGCGTCGTTCTTCAAAGTGCCGAGTTGCAAGATCATTTGTAAGAGCGGCGATCCTCCGCGAAGCCCGGTCATCTCAGCGAGGGCCTTCGCTCGGTCGACGAACGCGGCTCTCGCGAACGGATCCGCGATCTTGGCGTCGAATGCACCCTTGTCTTCGGCTGACAGCGTTCCATAGCCCAGCAGGAACTGCAGGCCATCCTCACGCGTGAGGCCGATCCTGAGCCCGACACCGAATGCCCGGCGGAAATCCGCCAAGAACGTCGCTCCCAACAGCCGGTCCTTGATCGTCCGGTAGTCGTCGTCCTTGAGCGCGCCGAGTCCGTTAACGACCAGGCCTAGCGCCGTCTCAGCGCCTCTCCAAGCACCCACGCTCACCAGCGCGGCTTTGGCTTTCTGGGCGACCTCTACGAAGTTCTCGTCCGCTAGACGTGCCTCGAGGCGGCCTCTCTCATCCCTGTTGACCAACAGGATGGCGGCGAACGCTTTTTCAGGATCGAACTTGGCACCAAGTGCGTTTCCTACAGCCAGGAGGTTGGCGAACATATTGTTGGCCAACCCTCCGAGCTTGAAGACCCACTTTCCTTGGGCGTCCCTCTCGAGGGACATCTCATCCCCATCGGCGCTCTCACCCTCAAGACGGAACGCCCGCTCGTTGTGAATGCGTCCCGCAGCGTCGATAAAGCCGTTGTTCAGCCGGCGCAATTTGGCGATCTGCTCCGCACCGTTGCGGTCCTTGGCGTCCAGATAATCCGTCTCGACGCTCGTGACCTCACGGAGGTTACCTTCGTTGTCGGCGAACTGGAACTTGACGTTGACGGGCTTGAGATTGCCCTTGCCGTCCGATTTGAGTTCCAGACGTGTCAGTCGGTCGCGCTGCAGTTTGTTGTTAGCGCCGAACGTCTTCGCGGTCGCCTCGAACTGCATGCCCTCCTGCAGTCCGCCTCTTGCGGCGATGACCTGATCGAGCACGTCCGCCACGTCACCCTCGATGACACCGACCGCCCCGCCGAGATCGATCTTGAGCTGATGCTCGGTCCGGCTCATTTCGAACTTGCCCTTCTTGTCACGTCCGAAACGCACGTCCAGCACGTCGAACCCGCGATGTGTGTAGGACAGGTTGAATGTCCCCGTTCGCTGATCGAATGAGATATTGAGGTTCAACCTGCGGTCGTTTAGAGCTCGCATATTGCCGAAGTCCGCCTGTCCGAGAAGCCTGATGGACATATCGAGCAGGGTACCCTGCATTTTGTCCGCCATCTGAGCGGCCTCTTGCAGGGTCGCGGCTCCGTAGTAGTCCTTCAAGAATTGATTGTCCGCGCCCGGCCACATGTTGAGAATGTCGGTGTTCTTCTCCTGCGCGAGCTTCCACTTCTTCCCTTCCGTGACGAGCTTTTGTTCGAGATTCTTCGTATCGACCTTCTTCAGACCGTCATAGATCTTCTCGGCGCCGCTCAGGGCCGCGTCGGACTGGATATATCCGACCATCTTGTCGCCCATCTTGTAGCTCTGGTTGTACATAGTGCTGAAATGATTCTGAAGACCGACGATCCTGAGTGCCTCGGCGGCGCTGGGATCCGTCGGCTTGATAAGCGCGCCGATCTGATCGTTGCCCTTCTTCTTGGCGATAAGTCCGAGCGGATCGGCATATTTCTTGCGGATGTCGTGCGCGGCGGTCTTTCCATCGTTGGCGATCACCAAGGTCTGGTTATAGACCATGTTCGCCAGGTTGATCATGGCGTTTCGCTTGGTATTGATATCCATCACCTGTTGATAGAACTGTTGCCAGACCTTACCCCGCTCCTGCGCTAGCTCGAACAACGCCTCGGTGGTCTTCTGGGCGGACTGGTTGTACGCTTCGAAGAGCACCTGCTGGGCACGCATGTTGGAGTTATTGAACACTCCCGGCACGCTCAGGCCTCCAGCCATGCCGATCAGGGCCTGGAACTGCGCCATGTAGCTGTTGAGGAACGGCAGGCTCTCGGTATTGAAGGTCGAGACGCTCATGTTGATCAGCATCTGGATGCCTCCGGAGAGCGTCCAGCCCGGCGTCACATGTCGCATCAAACCTTCGTAGGACTTGAAGTACTGCTTGGCCTGGGCCTGCATCTGGACGATAAAACCACGTTTGGTATTGGCTTCGGCCCGGTCGAGCTTGTAGAGGGCCTTGTCGCGCGCCTTGACATACTCGTTGTACTGGATGTTCCACCAGGCATTGGCCCGCATGATACTGTCGTTCTTGGTCTGATTGGCGTTGTTCTTGACCTGTGAGTACGCCTTGTTGATGACGGTCTCCATCGTGGTCTTGTAGAACGTGTTGATCTTCTTGAACATCGCTGTATCACGCGTGATCTGGGCCTGGGCGATCCCCTCATCGCGGGTATAGATGGCCTGCTTGAACTTGTCGCCGCCGTCGATCTCCTGTGCGTTGGGTCCGTAAGCTTCGTGTATCGATTCCTTTTTGCCACCGATCTTGTAGGGATCCCCAGTGACGGCGCTCTCTTCGTCCTTCGTCAGCTTGTCTTTGGAGAAGCCGTTCTTGAAGTACGGATCGTAGTAACGGCTCTTGGTGTCGGGCTTGTACTTACCGACATGGCTCCAGGAAGTCTCGATCAACTTGTAGAGGAAGTACTGGCGGGCGGAAGGCCTCTTGTTCTCGGCCGAGGAGCCGACGGCAGGCACGATCCCGTAGTAGTCGGGTGAGCCTTCGTTCATCTTGGTCTCGGAGCTGAGCGTTGGCCAGCCCTGGTACTTCGCGATCGGCTTGTACATCTTGTCGATGGCGATCTGCTTGTTCTTGGCGTGAAGAGCGGCATCGTACTTGTACTGGATCACGTACGTGCCTGTGGGGTTGGGTCCCTTGTAGGTCCCGATCTCCCAATCGGCGGACGGATCCCAGATCGCGCCGCTGACGGCCTTGCCGTACCCGCCGCTCACACCCTTCCAGCTGGGGTCGATCTTGTACATGGGCGCCTTGAACGTTCCGCCGCTTCCGCCACCCGACAGCGAGACAAGGCGGCTCCCGTGCGCATGAGCCATCGACACGTACTGATCCGCATAGTTCCAGATCATCGCGGCGGCCCCCGAGGGACCTGAACCGGTGCCGTCGTTCCCGGTATAGAGACCCTCATAGGAGCGGATGATGCCCAGCCCGCTGACGCCGAGGGCCGCGATATGCCCATAGAGCGGGTCGACCGAACCCGAGAAGATCCCTCCGTTCCCACCGCGGATATCCTTGTTCTGGAACACATCGGACAGCTTCTGATGAGCATCAGAGGTCAGCTTGAAATATTGGTCCGGAGAGAGCTTCTTCATGGCATCATCGAGGAATTTGGTGGAATCCTTGAAGTTGTCCTCTCTGATCTTCCAATTCTGCTTATTGTTCGCATCGTCCTTGCTATCCTTCAGGAACTGCTCACTGAAAAGAACCGCAAAATTCACATCCGGGAAGAACTTGACGAGCTCGTTAGCGACAGGATTGGTCGTCTTAGCCTCGCTGATCAGCTTGTCGGCGAAAGTCAGCATATCCAACTCTTGCTTGTACTCCTCATCGATGAAGTCCCGGACCCGGTCGATGGCCCTCGAGGCCCCGAACAGCTCCTTGGCGATGTTCTTGTCCGCCATGTTCACGGCGCGGCGGGCGGAGCGCTCCCACTCGGCGGAATCCTGCAGCGCCTGCGAGGCCGCATCCGTCAGCTCTTTGTATTTGGTCTTCATGTCATCGAACAGCGAGTTGACATCAGGGGCGCCGGAGGACAGCTTACTAAGGAACGTGCTGATCGGACTGGTCTCGACCTTGGTCGTAACGTCGTACGTCTTGGACTGGTACGCCCTCGGGTACTTGCCTCCGCTCCAGCCGCTGGAGGACGCCAGGTTGTTGGGTCCGGAGTCGCCCGTAACGATGATCTCGTTGTTGAGGGTCTCGCCGGCCGAGATGATGCCGTCGATCCAGTTCTGTACGGTGCCTCCGGGACCGAACATGTTGTTCCACTTCTCTTTGATACCGCCGGAGCCGTCGATGATATCGATGGCCTTCTGACGAACCTCATCGATCTTAGCGACGGCCTCGTCGATCGCGGTCTTGAATCCGTCCCACATATCCTGCAGAGGTCCGGCATTCGCGTTGTCAGCGATCGCCTCGAGATTCTTCTTGGCGTTCTTGAGCTCGTTGACAACGTCCTTGCTGAACGTGCCCGGCAAGGGCTGTTTCTTGGCCGGATCGAAGATCTCGAGCTTCATCGTATCCTCGAGCAACTTGACCGCGTCGCGAACATCCTTCTGACGATCGGTAATATCCTTACCGAGGCCTTTGCTGACGTCGGCCAGGTCTTCCAACTGCTTCTTCTTGGCCGCGAGGTCACTGTCGATCTGGTTCTTGATCGCGTCGATACCGGTACTGCTCCACTGCAGACTGCCGGTAACGTACCCTTTGAGGGCCTCAGCGGGAGCGGACCAGTCGCCGAGAGCCGAGGCCTTCATCTCGTAGCTCTTGAGGTACGTCGCGATGGCATTGGCCAGCGCGTCGTTATCCCAAGGCGCCTCCCAGTCGGTCGTATCGATCCGCCAGCGGTCTTTCCAGTTGGAGCTGATCTCGCCCAGGAAACCACCGGCGCTGCTCACGAAGTCAGAGACCGTATTCTTTGAAGCTGTGGGCAGTTCCTTGAGACTGCTGGCCATCGCATCTACGTAAGCTCCGATCTTGCCCCGGACATCACCCCAGTGAGCGTTGATCTTACCCGCCTTGGCGCTGTCGGATGTCTTCATCAGGTTGACGAAGTCGGTCTTGAGATCGAGGATCGCTTTCCAGCGGCCGTTCTCGAAGGCGTCGCGCGCCTTTTTATAGAGGGTCAATGTACCGACGAACGCGTTATGGAAGCTGTTCGCGTAGGCGTCGTACATCATGGTCTGGTTGACAGGCACGTTGGTCTTCTTGTTGTTACCGTCCTTGTCGAGCACGATGTTAAGGACCTCGACGCGGTCGGTCATATAGGTCCCGCGCTGAGGCGTGAGGTTGTATCCGGTCATCGGGATCCACATGAACCCGTTGTTGGCGCTCCAGGTCTCTTGGATCTGCAGGTGGCGGTCCATGGCGAACGCCGCGGCAGGCTCAGCCCAGTTGCCGTCCGTATCCTTGATCATGTACCAGGTGTTCCAACCCCAGCCGGCGTCACGCGGGTTATCGGCCTGAGGAGCCACGTTCCGGAAGCGGATGATCTTGCGGAAGTACTGATCGCTGTCCTTGGCCGGAGGCTTGGGATGGTCGACGTCGGACAAGAGCTTGCCATAGGTGTCGTTGAGGCGGCCCGGGTTCACACCGTAGAACTTCTTGTTCGACCACTCGTGATAGTAGGTTCCCGTCTCCTCGTGCTTCTTGTACGCGTACTGGGTCATCATCATCGTCGTGGATCCACCCAGGGACGTGGGATCGGCGATGGACCAGAACGCGTTGAAAGGCAATCCGTCGTAGGTCCGGGCCCATCCGTATCCGCCGGAGCCGAACATACCGCCACCCGACCCGCGGATGGCCAGGAGCTCCGCCGGGGACAGCGCGCGGCCCGTCTGAGGAGCGGCGGCCAACAGAGCCGTACCGTCCCAAAGCGCCGCGAAATAGCTCTGGCTGGTCTGCTGCAGAGCGCTGTTCTCGTAGAGCTCCACGGTGCCGTCCTCATGGATGTCGGTGACGACAACATAGTGGTCCACACCGACATGCACCAGAACGTCCTCGCCCGACTGGACCAGGCGCTTGAGCTCGGGGAAATCGATCATGTACGAGTAGAGCGGTGTCAGCGTCGTGGCCTGGCCGATGTCGAGCACCGCCTTGAGCGAGGAGACGAGCTCGCCGTAGGGATCATCGCTGATCACCCCTAGCTGGATGTCGCGGATGATGAGCTGTGCGCCGAGGGTCACGAGGCTCGGCAGCGCGCCGCTGATGCGGTTGGACAGGATGGCCAGAGCGCTGTAGGCCGATACGCCGAAGTGCGTCGACTGCTGACCGAGCCAGTTGAGGATGTTGTCCATCGCCTGCTGGGTCTTGCGCTGGGCCAGCACTTCGGCCTCCAGCCAGCCCTCGACCTGCTGGATGATCGCGTCGCGGCTGGCGGGATCGACGGTCTGGATGCCGTACACCAGCGTGCCGGAGATCGCATCGCCGCTGTACTGACCGGCCTTGATGACGAAGCTGTACTCGGGGTGTTCGAGTACCCGTTCGGCCAGCTGGGTCAGCGTGATGTCCTCGGGCACGAACGGATTGGTCTCGTCCTTGAGGGGCACGCTCTCGTCCAGAACCACCCGGATACCGCCGATGGTGACGAACGCCTCCGTCTCCGAGAAGTAGTCGATGACCGGGACCTGCGGAGCGAAGGTCTGACGGACCGTGATCTCGCGCCCGATCCAGACCGCCCCCGATCTCTCGGCCTTCACATCCACGGTGATACCCTCTTGACGCTCCTTGATGTCGATCCGCTCGACATCGCCGTTAACGTCCAGAGTGAGCTTGAAGTGGCTCTCCTCGCCGATGGCGATCCGGGAATTGTGGTAGTAGTACAGGTCGCTCAGCGAGAGCACCGTACCCTCCATGTCGTACACCAGGGCCGTCGTCAGCACGTCGTACTCTACGCCATCCACGGTCACCGCGGTGACGTTGTTACTGCCGTCCGCCACGATGCTCTCGACGAGATAGTCCGGGTTGTCGTACAGGAGGTCCGACAGGTCCTGGAGAGTGAGGATCTCGCCGTATTCGTCGCGGATCGTTGCGGAGGACATGTCGACGGTGTTGCCGCGCACGACCATGTTCTGGGCGCCGAGGTCCATGTTCTGCACCCGGCCGCTGAAGCTGTCGTAGGACACGTCGATGAGCTCGATGCGGAGGGCCTGCCACGGGTTCTCGGGGTCTAGTGTGACGCGCGCGAAGGTCGGCAGGCTCTGAGAGGCGTTTTGAGCGTACTCGGCCTCCAACTGCTCCCAGGTGAGTTCCTCTCCGACCGTGTTGGCGATCACGAGGTCCGGGGACAGCGACAGCTGGAGGCCGCCCATGGTCAGGGTGTCCGCCAGCTCGTCGATCGCCAGCGTGCCGTTCATATACTGCTGCTCGCCCCAGGACTCGGACTCGTATTCGGTGGGGTTCATCAACAGATCGTCCAACACCGTAGCGCCGAATACCGCCCAGACGCCGTTGACTGCACGCAGATCGAAGCGAGCCGAGGTCTCGGCGCCCTGGAGCGCGTGCAGGTCGATGAGGTCCTTGAGCCCCTGCAGGGTCAAGGAACGTCCCCAAGCATCGCGCAGGGACGCCATCATATCGACGTTGTAGACGGTCGAACCGACCGTGATCGTGTTGCCGACGACGTCCACCGCGCTCACCGTCTCGGTGATGAGCTGTCCGAGCTCCACGGGGTCGGTCATGATCTCGACCAGCTTGGCCAGGATGCTCCCGTCGAGCTGCACCTCACCGGCCACCCGGACAAAGGTCTTGATCTGGCGCGCTTCATAGTCCTGGATACGGGCTACGAACTGGGCATAGTCGATGGTCTGGTTGTTGCTCAGGCGGAACACCGTACCCGCGTCCGCCTTGAAATCCGTCATCATCACGCGGAACTTGTTGTTGGGCACATCCAGGCTCTCCACGTCACCGGCCGCGTTGGAAGCAGCCGCGCCGAGATTGGCGATGACGGCGATGCGGGTGACGCGGTTGGTGGCGCCGATCCTCTGGGTCTCGACGTCGATGTAGGTCATGGGATTGACGGTCGTGTACAACTTGAGCCAAGCCAGGCTCTTGGCTTGGCCTGAAGCATCGAGGATCACCGTGCCGCCGTTGATGTCCGCCGTGAATCCGTTGATCGTGATCTGGCCGTTGGTAGGCGTCTGGTTGTCCACGGTCAGGGACATCTGAGAGGCCTGCACGGACCTGAAGTTGTTGCGAGGTACCTGCGGCCCGCGGTTGCCGATGGACAGCGCCTTCCATTCGCCCGAGACCGTATCGTAGCTTGCGGTGACCTCGATCTGGTCCTTGAGCGTGAGGTTCTGCAGGAACGTATGCCGGTTCGCGCTGCCGTCGGTGAACGTCGTCTGAGCGGTCACACGGACCTTGCGGCCGTTGATCTCGAGCAAGCCATAGTTCGGGTGCTGGGTATCCACGCGCTCATAGATCACGCCGAGGCCCGCGAGCTCCTGATGGACCACCGTCGCCTTGGTGAGGAACTCCAGCGTGACCGTCTCGACACCGGCGAGTTTGGTGATCTCCCAGCCGTCGCCGGTCTGCGTGAACCTCAGGCCCTCGCTCTCCTTCATCCAGACGGCGACCGAGGCGGCGCTCAAGCGGTTGAACTCCGCGGCGAACTCAGCGAAGCTCAGCGTCTGACCGTCGTGCTTGAGGATCGCTCCATCCGGTACCTTGATGACCTTGCCTCCGATGGTGATCCGGCGTGTGACATCGTTGACCGCGGTGGCCGGCCCGCCGAGCTCCTCCTCGATCGCGGAACTGCTCTTGAAATCCACACGACCGCCGACCCTCCACTCGTTGGCGCCTGCGCGGATGACCGAAGCACCGTCGATCCAGATGTCCCCGCCCACGGCCAGATAGGCGGCGACCTTGGCCGCCAGGCCCGCCAGATCGATGGCCATACCGTCGAGGGCCAACAGCGCGCCCTCCTCCACGCGGATGATATTGCCGGCGAAGTTGAGCGCGCGCGTACCGGGATCGATGGACACGAGCGACGCCGTGAACTCCTCCATCCGGTCGATCGTCGACAGCGTCGGCGCGCGGTCCGCCTGCCACGAGAACCCGGTCCAACCCGCTCGCACGTCATCCAGCCAGGTCTGCACGCCCGAGGCGATGCCGGCCTCGATCTTGTCCTTGAGGTCGTACACTGAGATACGGGCGTCATCGAACTTCAGGTACTTGCCCTGGAACGTCACCGGCGTATCGTTGATCATCAGCGTCGTGACGGTCGGTTCGACGAAGGTCTCGTGGTAGAACGTGTTGTCGCGCAGACCCAGGCCGAAGTTCTCGTTGACGGTCCAGGTCTGACCCGAGATGGTCGGGTTGCGGCCCCAGCCGGAGTAGTCCACGGCCGCGTTATCGTAGAACGGCAGGTAGAACATGATCGTGCCTTCGCCGCCGTACGAGCCGATGGAGCACAGCTCGACTTGTTCGGCCGTGAACGCCTGCGCGAAGACCTCGATGTCGTCGATCGTGCCCACTTGCTGATAGCTGTTCTGATGGTTACCGAAGTAATTGAGGTTCTCCGTCACCTGCGCGTTGACCGAGCCGACGGCCGCCCCGTCGACGTAGAACGTCGTCCAGCCCGCGTCGGCCACGTACGCGATATAGTGCCATCCGGGCCCGAGCTCGGAGAGGTTGTAGTTGGTGTTGTATGCCTGTCCGCCTTTGTCGAGACCGAGCAGTCCGCTGCCGTTGAACCTCATGTGCGTGTCCGGGCCGCTGCCGTCGAACAGTGTGTGAGCCCCGCCGTTGCCGGTCGTCGTCGGCATCGGGAACTTGACCCAGGCGGCCACGGTGCGGGGGCCGTCCATCGTCAGCGGAGGATTGCCGGTGTAGCTGATGACACTGAAGTTGCCCGCCAACGTCGCGGCCTCTCCGTAGTTCACGGGCCGGGTGACCTTGATCTCATCGACCCACGCGTTGGAGCTCGGATCGCCGGCCGTCGTCGCGGTACGGTCGAACGTCCACTTCACGACACTACCGTACTCCGGCAGGTCGACCTCGACCTTGACCCAACCGCTGGCCCCGCTGGCCACCACGCCCATGTCGACGCCGTTGATCGAATACCGCATCTTGTCGGTCGCCGGGCCGTCGGTCCGCACCCAGAAGGACAGGCGGCCTCCGTGCGAATAATAGAAGGATTTCTGGAAGTAGCTCGTACCGCCGGCGGCTGTCGCTCCGGCCTGGGCGGCGTAGCCACCGGGATCCATGGCGGTGGTGTTCTGATTGGTCCAGGTGTAGTCGGGGTCACCGACGACGTTATCCTTCCAAGTGGTCGAGGCGGTGCCCGTGACGCTCACACCCTGGACGGTACCCGTCATACGATCCTGCACCGAGGATTGAGTCTGGATGACGATATCGCTGGCGAACTGCCAGGCGGCTCCGTCATAGCGCATGCTGTCGGTCGTGGCTGTGGTGAGCTTGTAGATGCGTGACGGGTTGGCCTCGTATATGGCCTTGAGCTCGCTCAGCGTCACGATCTCACCGTCGAGCGTGATCGTACGACCGCCGAGAAGCGCCGTGAATCCGGCGATGGTGATGGAGGTCGTACCCACCGCGCTGATGAATCCATTGAAGTTCTTCTGCACGGCGGCCCGGCCTTGCACCCTCGGCTGGGCCGTGAAGATCCACTGGGTGCCGTTCCACCTCATGGAACCGCCATCGATCCACTGGATCTGGGCTCCGCTGTCGACGAGCGTTTTGAAATCCGCCAGCGACATCGGCAGGCTGTTGACGACGAGATTGTCGAAGACATCCATCGAGACGGTCACGCCGGAGACCGTGAGCGTGCGCGCGGCCAGGTCCACGGCGGTGACCTTACCGCCCAGACCGGTCGCCGCGGCGGGTCTGGACTTGAAAGCGAGCGTAGCCGCGTCGGTCGCGTATGCGTTGCGGACGGGATCCCAGCGCAGGTTGGCCGCATCGAGCCAGGTCAGACCCTGGCCCTGGGCGTTGGCCAGGTACGTGCGGACGAACGCATCGGTCGTGACGGTGTTGCCGTCGACGGTAATGGTCTTGCCGTTGAGATCGACCGGTAGGCCGGCGATCGTGACGATACCGCCGGTGACAGTCGAGAAACCCTGCGTGGTGCGCTGGGAGCTGGTGTGGGTGTTGGCGATGATGGACGGTCCGCCGTAGATCGTGCCGTGACGGTTATTGCCCGATGAATCATTGGCATTGCCAGCATCGAACGTATAGAGCGCCCTGAGATTGGGCTCCGCGGCCGTGAGCTTGCGTGTCGCGTAGTCGGCGATCTGCGCGCCGCTGAGCGTCGCTCCGAAGACGGCCGCCTCATCGATGGAACCCACCTGCTGATAGTTGTTGTAGTACGAGTTGCCCACTCCGTAGATCAGGTCCGTGACCTGCGCCGCGACGGTGCCGACGGCGACGCCGTCCACGTAGAACGTCGTCTGGCCGCCGCCGGCCGAGTACGCGATGTGGTGCCAGCCCGGGGTGAGCGAGCTGGCATTGAAGGTCGTGTTGTATTCGGTCCAATTGTAGTTGAGGCCCAGCAATCCGGAACTGTTGAACCTCAAATGCTTGTTGGAATTGTTATTGTAGCCGTCGAACAGGGTCCGGTACCCTCCGCTTGTGCTCGGAACGGGGAAATGCACCCAGGCCATGGCGCTGGCCGCGGCACCGACGGGGATCGCGGGCGTATAGACGTACTGATTGGCTCCCGAGAGATTCACGGCCTGCCCGTAGGTCACCGGCTGCTCGAGCGTGACATCATCGACCCAGGCGTTGGCGCTGTTCCCGCCCGCGGCGGTCGCGGTGCGATCATACACCCATTTCAGCGTATGGGTGCCGGCCGTAAGGGACTTGGTCACCTGCACCCAGCCGCTGTTGCCGGAGATATCGACGTTCTGGTCCGTGCCGTCGATGTAGAACTTCATCTTGTCCGTAGCCAATTCGTTGACCCTCATCCAGAACGACACGGACCCGGCCGCGATGAGCGTGACGGTCTTCTGGAAGAAGGAGGTCTGACCGGCGGCCGTCGGTCCGGCCTGGGCCGCGTAGCCGCCCGGATCCCTCGAGACCGTATTCTGATTGACCCAGGTGTACGCGGGGTCGACGACCACGTCCTTCCAGTCCGTCGTAGCCTGATGCTCGAAGGTCCCGCCGCCCAGGATGCCCGACACGCCGGTCGCTGTCGCCGCGATGGTCTGGAAACTGACATTGGAGGTCAGCGTCCAACGGCCGTTCTCCCAACGCAGTGTGCCCGCGTTCATCCAGGTCACGATCTCTCCCGAACGTTCGGAGAGGATCGCCGCGAGTTCGGCCGGCGTCTTGGTCTGGCCGTCCAGGCTGATGGAGTACCCATTGAGATCGATCGGCAGACCGTTGACCGTCAAGAGGGTCGTGGACTTGCCGAAGGCCTCGTCGATGACCTTCGTCGTGACCGAGTGGCCCGGCGAATAACTGCCATAGTAGAGATATCCGTGCCGGCCATTGCCCGAGCTGTCCGTTACGTTGTTGGCATCGAAGCTGTACAAGGCCATCAGACCCGCCTCGTTCGTCGCCGGCTTCTTGGTCGTGAACTGCAGGATCTCGCCGGAAGAGAGGACGCGGTCGAAGATCGCCACCTCATCCATCGATCCGACGTTCTTGTAAGTACTGTAGTTCGTGCTGCCGATGGAGTTCAGGGCGGATGTGACTTGAGCCGCTACCGTGCCGACGGCATTACCGTCGACATAGAACGTCGTCGACCCCGCGTTGGAGGTAAAGGCGATGTGATGCCATCCGGACGACAGTGTGCTGGCATTGAAGCTCGTGTTGTGCTGAACGCCTCCGACCGTCAGACCCAGCAGCCCCGAGCTCGTGAACCGCGCATGGGTATTGACCTCGTTGTCGGCTCCCGCGAACAGGATCCGGCTATAGCCCGGACTCGGCATCGGGAATTTGACCCACATCATGCCGGTGCGAGGTCCGTTCATCGTCAGGGTATTGGGTACGGTGACGTACGAATAGTAATACGGCAGATCTTGCGCATTACCCAGGCTCAGAGTGCCTTCCAGCTTCACATCATCCACCCAGGCGTTGGCGTCAGGACCGCCGGCTACCGTAGCCGTCCGGTCGTACACCCACTTGATGACATGAGTGCCGGCCGCGAGGTTGACCGTCCGCTGAACCCAGCCGCTGTTGCCGGAAACATCCAAGCCCTGGTCCACCCCGTTCACGGTGAGCCTGAGCCGGTCCGTAGCCGTAGCGTCCGTGCGCGCCCAGTAGGTCAGTGTCGTGGGCAGGGTCGTCGTAACTGTTCTCTGGAAGTACGAGGTCTGCCCGATCGCCGTCGCGCCGGCCTGCGCCGCATAGCCGCCCGCGTCGCGTGAGGTGGTGTTCTGGTTGGTCCAGGTATAGGTCGGATCGGCCGTAACGTTGTCACGCCAGTAGGTGCTGGCCAGCATCTGGGTCTGCGCCGAGCTCAATGTTCCCTCGGCCCCCGCTCTGTCGTGGCGGACCGTGGTCAGCGTCAGGTTGGCCGTCAGCACCCAGCGGTCACCCTTCCATACGATCGAGGCCGGAGCTCCGGACCCGACCCAGGCGACGCGACCGTCGAGCTGTCCGGACTCGATGATCGCTTTGAGCTCGGCGAGGTTGCGCGTGACTCCGTCGACCGTGAGGGTCTTGCCGTTGAGGTCGATCGCCTGGCCGTTGAGCACCAGCTGTCCGGCCGACACGTTGACCGCGGTGACCGGGCCCGTGATGCCGGACTGGGCGGATTTCGAGTCGAACGTCACACCGCTGGTCAGCACCCACTCACCCGACCAGCGGATCGTCGAAGCGTTGAGCCAGGTGGTGATGCCCAAGGCCAGGTTCTGATCGACCAGGATCTTGAACGCCGCGAGGGTCAGTGTCTGGCCGTCCAGCGAGAGCGTCTGCGTACCCACGTCGATCGTCAAGCCGTTGACCGTGACCGTGTTGGTCCCGAGATCGACCGCCGTCACCGAGCCGGAGAAGGACCCGACCTGGGACTTGGAGCCGCCGGTGACGTTGGCCGTGAGCACCCAGCGGTCGCCGGTCCAGCGGACGGAGGTCGGATCGAGCCAGGTCGGCACGCCCTGCGCGGTGTTGGCCAGGACCAGAGCCTTGAGCGCCGCGGCGTTGAGGACCTGCCCGTCGACCGTGACCGTCTTGCCGTTCAGGTCGATCACCTGACCGTTGACCGTGATCCGGCCCAGCGTATCGTCGACCGCGGTGATACTGCCGGAGAAGTTGGACTGCAGACCCTTGGCGCTCAGCGTGATGTTGGAGGTCAGCGCCCACCGTGAACCGTTCCACTGGACCGAGGTCGCATCGAGCCAGGTAACGACCGACCGGGTCTGATTGCCCTGGACCAGGCTCTTGAACGCCGCCAGCGTCAGTACCTGACCGTCGACGGTGATCGTCTTGCCGTTGACGTCGATGACCAGGCCGTTGACCGTCAGCGTTCCAGCGGCGTCATCGACCGAACCCACCGCGCCGGTGAAATTGTTCTGCACGCTCTTGGACGCCACAGTGATGTTCGCTGTCAGCGACCAGACGGCCCCGGCCTTCCGGATCGTCGTACCCGACATCCAAGTCGCGATGCCGCGCGAGGCGTTGGACTGGACGAGGGTCTTGAACGCCGCCAGCGTCATGACCGCTCCGTCCACCGTGATCGTCTTACCGTTGACGTTGATCGTGATGCCGTTGACCGTGATCGTACCGCCGGTGTCGTCCACGGCGCTCACGTGACCCGAGTACGACTGCTGTACGCCCTTGGTATCGAGCGTCACGTTTGCCGTGAGCGTCCACTGACCGGAGCTCCAGAGGACCGTGGTGGCTCCCAGGTAGGTCGTCACGCCGTTGGCGACGTTGGCTTGGACCAGGCTCTTGAAGGCCGCCAACGTCATCGTCTGGCCGTCGACCGTGAGCGTCTTGCCGTTGACGTTGATCGTCAGGCCGTCCACCGTCAGTGTGCCGCCCACGTCGTCCACGGCCGTCACCGCGCCTTGGAAGGACGTCTGCTGGGTCTGCTTGGTCGACATGGAGACGTTGGCGGTGAGCTTCCAACGTCCGCCCTCGTAGATCATCGGCGCGGCCAAGAGCCAGGTGGCGATGCCCTGGCCGTTGGAGGAACTGATGGCCGCCTGCAACTGGGCGAAGTTCTTGACCTGGCCGTCGACGGTGACCGTCTTGCCGTTGAGATCGACGAGTACGCCGCTCAGATCGATACCCTGGAAGGTCAGCTTGGTGAAGTCCTGGTCATCCAGCAGGGCGGCGGTCACATCGGACAGGAACTGCGGAGTACCGCTGATCGAACCGTGGCGGCCGTTGCCGGAGATGTCATTGGCCGTGCTGCCGTCGAAGGTATACAGCGCCATCAGGCCCGCTTCGGTACCGATCAGTTTGGACGTCGCATAGGCTTTGATCTGCGCCACGCTCAGCGCGCGGTCGAACACCGCGACCTCGTCGAAGTTACCGATGTGGTAGCTGTAGCCGCTCTGGTAATTGCCGACGTTCGTCAGCCCTGAGGTGATCTGAGTATTGACGGACCCGACGAGCTGGCCGTCGACGTAGAACGACGTCACGCCGTCCTCGGCCACCTGCGTCAGGTGATGCCAGCCCGAGGCGATCGACGAGACGTTGTAGCCGGTGCTATAGGTCGAGCCGTTGTACACGTACAGGACATTGTCCGTGCCGACATAGGTGTAAGCGCCTGAAGCGTGGCGGAAGATGATCCGGTTGTAGCCGGTCGACGGCATCGGGAACTGTATCCACGCCATTGCGCTGCGGGGTCCGTTCATGTCGAGGGTCGGCACAGACATGGATTGTGTCGAACTGAGCTGTACGGCCTTGCCCAGAGGGAGGTCGCCCGTGATCCGGATGTCGTCCACCCAGGCCTGGCTCGACGCTCCGCCGGTCGAAGTCGCCGTACGGTCATAGGCCCATTTGAGAATATACGTGCCCGGCACGTTGAGCTGAACGGTCTTCTGCACCCAGCCGCCGCTGTCACCGGTGACGTCCTGTCCCTGATCGATGCCGCTGATATAGAACTTGAGCTTGTCGGTCACGGCCGAACCGGTCTTCACCCAGTACGTGATCGTGCTGGGCACACTGACGGTGACGGTCTTCTGGAAGTACGAGATGCCGCCTTCGGCTGTCATGCCGGCCTGGCCCGCGTAGCCACCCGCGTCGCGGGTGGTCGCCTGCTGGTTGATCCAGGTGTAGTCCGGATCGCCGGTCACCGAGTCCCGCCAATCGTCGGCCGCCAGATGCAGGATCGAGGCGGAACCGACCTTACCGGTGACGTTGGTCTGGGAATGGTCGAGGGTCGATACCGTGAAGTTCTGTGTGAAGACCCAATTGGTGCCGTCCCAGCGGATGGAGGCGTTGGCGCTGGTTCCGTTGCCCAGCCAGAACGTACGGCCCGAGAGTTCCTGCATCTTCTTGACCAGGGCCGGCAGTGTCGTCGTCACACCGTTGACGGTGAACGTCCGGCCGTTGAGCTTGACGTTGAGACCGGCGACCGTGATGGAATCGACGCCCACGGACTCGATCGCTCCGCTGAAGCTCGTTTCGCTGATCTGGCGGCGGTTCAGGTAGAGATGACCCGTCAAGGTCCACTCGGACCCGGTCCACTTGGCACTGCATCCGGTGGTCCAGTAGACCGCGTCACCCGATTCGACGTAGGCGGTCAACTGCTCGGCGGTCGTCAGGACACTGTCGACATAGATCGAGTAGGTACCCTGTGAGATCGGGATGCCGCCGATGAGCGGCACGCCCTGACCGTTGACCGACGTCACGGCTCCAGAGAATCCGCTGAGCGTGTTCTGATAGGAGGTCAGCGAGAGATTCTGCTGGAATTCCCAAGTACCGTTGTCCCAGAGGACACTGCCGTTGGTCAGCCACAGCACGTTGGAGCCGTTGCCGAGGATCTGCGCCGCGTCGGTGAGCGTCCGGGTGACGCCGTCGAGCGTGATCGTCTTACCGTTGAGGGAGACCGTGATCCCGTTGACAGTGAGCGTGCCGGAGCTGGCGTTGATCGCGGAGATGGATCCGCTGACGCCGGTGCCGGACGGGTTGATATTGACCATCGTCGGGCTCTTGGTGAACACCCAGCGACCTGCCACGTACTCGACCGTACCCTCCGCCGGCAGGGTCAACCAGAGCGGGACCTTTTGCGCCACGGAAGCATTGATGATCTGCTCGACCTCCGTCAGATCGGTGTAGGCGTAGCCGTTGAGCGTTGCCGGCAGGCCGTTGAGGTCGATCTGCATACCGTTGACGGTGAGGATGCGATTGACCTTGTCCACCGCGGTGACCGCACCCGAGAAGACCGTCGAGGTCGCCCTGCGGTGGGAAGCGATCAGATCGCTGTCCAGCACCCAGCGGTCGCCTTCCCTGCGAACCTTGGCGTTGTCGATCTCGACCAACGAGTTGGTAGACTTGCCGCTCTCCACCAGCAGGTAGAGCGCTCTGAGGCTCTTCTCTTCCTCTCCGAAGAGGATCTTCTTGTCCTTGAGGTGAACGACAAGCCCGTTGATCGTCAGCGTATTGTTGATGACGTCCACCGCCGAGATCACGCCATCGAGCTCCGTGAAGGACGGCGCCAGGCTCGTGACGACGATGTCGCTGACGTAACCCCATTCGGAGCCCTCCTGCTTCACGTCACCGGTGATCCAGGTGATGTTCTTGCCGCGGCGGTCTTTCTTGAAGAGCTCCCGCAACTGCGACAACGTGGACTCGACGCCGTCGATCATGATCCGGCGGCCGTTGACCTTGACCGGAGCGCCGTTAACGGTGATCGTCGCGTTGACGGTATCCACGTCAGTAGCGGCTTGACCGAGCCCGCCACGGAGGAGTCCGAGGTTGGTGATCTCGAGGTCTTCAGCGAAGACCCACTTGTCGACCACCCACTTGAAGCTGATGTTGGTGATCCAGGCCGCGGCCAGGCCTGCGGGAGTGTTGGCGACGAGGTTCGCCAGCCAGCCGATCGAGCGGACGACGTTGTCGACGCGGATCGTACGGCCGCCGAGGTCGACGACAAAACCTGCGATGGTGATGTTCTGGCCCGAGACCGCCGTGATCTCTCCGCTCAGGTCGACGATGTCGGTGTTCTTCGAATCAACGGTGATCGGATTGACGAAGATCCAATCGGTGCCGTTCCACTCGATGTTCGGGTAGTTGGCGTAGTAGGACAGCCAGGTCTTGGACCCGCGTGCCGTGTTGGCGTCGAAGACCGCTTTGACCTGCGAGAGCGTGCGGTTGCCCTCTCCGTCGATCGTGATGGACTGACCGTTGAGCTTGACCGCAAGGCCGTTGACCGTGATCGTGCCTGCGTTGACATCGACGGCTCCGATCGAGCCTCTCATGTCCTTTTGCATGGCCTTGATCGTGGTCACCTGGATCGTGTCCTTGAAGATCCAGTTGGTTCCGTTCCACTCGACACCGGCCGCGCAATCGAGCCAGAGCACCGCGTCGGGATTGAGGCTCAGGCGGGCATTGAGCTGGGTCAGGTTCACGTATTGACCGTCGACATAGATGTATTCGCCATTGACGGCGATGTCCGTACCGTTGACCCGGATGGTGCCGCCGTTGACATCGACCGAAGCGATCTTGCCCTTCCAGGAGGTGTAGCTGTCCTTCTTGGTCTCGACGTACAGATCACCGAGGAGGATCCAGCGCGTGCCGTCCCACTTGAGACCGGAGTAATCCCACCAGCCGCTAAATTTCTTGATCTCATCGACCCAGACGGAGTAATTGGCCGTATCCTGGACCGCGTTGTAGAGATCCGTGATATTGCGGGTCTGATTGTTGATGTAGATCGCCCTTCCGTTGAGGAACACCGTCATACCGTTGAGCGTGAACGTCTGATCGCCCACGTTGACGGAAGCGATCGATCCGGTCACGGTGTTCTTCTGGGTACCCTGGGTGGTGATGGAGAGATTGGAGGTGAACACCCACTTGGAGCCGTCCCACTGCGTGTTGACGGAAGCCAGCCAGCGCACCAGATGCGGCAGGCTCACCATCGTCTCGAGCTCCGCGAGCGTCTTGGTCTGGCCGTCGACGGTGATCGTACGGCCGCCGAGGTCGACCGCCAGGCCTCCGACCGTTACGGTGTTGGCACCCGAGTTCACCGCGCTGATGGTACCGGTCAAGCTCTGATGGGTCGTCTTCTTGGTGATGACGTACAGGTCGCCCGTAAGCACCCATTTCTGGCCATCCCACGTGACCGGGTAGGCCGTACCGGAGATGCGGACCCCGTCCACCCAGACCACGCCGTTGTTGGTATCGAGGAACGTCGTCTCGAGTTGGGCCATGGTCCTGGAGGCGCCGTCGACGTAGATCGTGCGGCCGTTGCGATGTACGGTCAGGCCGTTGAACTGCACCGTGTCCCCGGCGACGTTCACCGCGGTCAGCAGGCCGCGCACCGTCGAGTGCCGTGTCGTCGGCGTGGTCACGGTGAGGTTGGAAGTGAACACCCACTTGGTGCCGTCCCACTGCGTGGCCGTACCGGTGACATAGTGCGCAACATCGGGACTGGCGCTGAAAACGGTCTGTAATTGGGCAAGTGTCGCGCCGCTGCCGTTGAGCGTGATGGTTCTGCCATTGAGATCCACGTTACGGCCGTTGAGGTTGATCCAGTTGGAGGCCGAGTTGACGCCGCCGATGACGCCGGCCACGGACGTCTGCAGCATTTTCTTGGTCGTCACGACGAGATTGTCGTTGAGGTTCCAGCGGTTGTTGGCGCCGTCCCAGACGATGCTATCGGCGAGGTTGGTGGTCGCCCAGATCATGACGTTGGTCCCGTCGGCCAGGGCCGTCTGGAGGCCGGCCATGCTCGAGGCACCGCCGTTGAGCGTGATGGTCTTGCCGTTACGGAAGACTTGGATACCGTTGATCGTCAGATAGTCGGTGCCGGTATTGACGGCTGTCAGCGGACCCGTGAGCTTGGCCATGTTGTCGAAGAGAACCTG
Source organism: Candidatus Omnitrophota bacterium (assembly GCA_022072175.1). Taxonomy (GTDB): domain Bacteria; phylum Omnitrophota; class Gorgyraeia; order 2-02-FULL-51-18; family 2-02-FULL-51-18; genus JAJVIE01. Next base: position 1,562,199 of record JAJVIE010000003.1, read on the forward strand.
ACCGTCCGTCTTGAAATCATCGAACCAGACCGGCTTGGCGATGTTGTAAGTCCCGACGGCCACCCGGCGATAGTTACTGCCGCTGTACGTCGCGTCGGTCCCGCTCAGCTCGAGCACATCATCGACATAGACCTGCAAGGCGCTACCGTTGAAGACGGCTTTGATCTTGTGGTAGGCCGTCGCCGTGTAGCCCGCCAGGGTCTTACTGCTGATGGTGGTGACGCTACCGCCGTTGAAACGCACCAGGCTCAGGAAACCGGTCCGGTCGATACGGACTTGATAGCCCTGGGTATTGCCGGTGTTCATACGGAAATACAGGGCCGCCCTGTCGGTAGCGGTCGTACCGTCGATGCGGATCCGCGACTCGACCATGCCGTTCTCCATCGTGTCCTCGAACACGGCGATATGGTCCGTCGTGTGGTTCGTGTCGAAATCCGCGTACGCGGGATTCCCGGCCGTGGCTTCGGCGGTGGTCCATCCATAACCGCTGACCGGCGAGAAAGGCGCTGTACGGTACTGCAGGAAGCTGTCCTTGGCGGACTGCTTGTCGGTCTTGTGATCGTCGAACACCGCCTCGCCGGACAGGCCGTACGTGCCGATGAGGACCTTGGTCTGGGTAGCTCCGCTGTAGCGCGAATCGTACGTCAGGATCTTCTCCGTGCCGTCCACGAGGACCCGGATCTTGTTACCCTCGAACTCCACGCGCAGCGCGTGCAAGGTCTGGACGTCGAAACCGCCTCCGAGGTCGACGCTGGCCTTCTCGATGTAACTGCCGGACTCGATCCGGTAGAACTTGAGCAGGCGGCTGCGATCGATGCCCGCCGCGTACCCGTTCTGCCTGTCCGACGACATGCGGAAATACACCAGCGCCCGGTCCGTGCTCGTCGTGCCCATGATCTTGACCTTGGCCTCGGCGGCGCCGTTCTCGATGGCGACCCCGGTCGCCTCGCTCAGGTAGTACGCCGCTCCGGTCTGGGTCTGGCGATAGACCATATTGCCGGACTGCTCGACCTGCGACCAGGCGCCGCTGACGGACGTGAACGGCAGGGGCTTGATGTTGGTGAACTTCTGGTCGAGCTTGAGATCGGCCGCGTGGACATCGTCGAACCACGCCGTCATGCCAGTGCTGAGGTAGCCTCCGGCCACCGCCGTACGGCGATACGTGGCTCCGGAGTACGTCGTGTCGGTGGTGTTGATCCGCTCGGTCCCGTCCACGGAGACCTTGATGGACGAGCCGTTGAACTCGGCCTTGATCGCGTGGAACACGGACATATCGAAGCTTCCGCCAAGGTTGTAAGAGGTGATCAGGTTCATCGAACCGCTCACGAGCTTGTACAACCGCAGTTCCTTGACGTTGCTCCACGGGTACCAGTACAGAGAGGCCGCGTATCCGGCGTCTCCGGCATCGTTCATACGGAAGAACAGGTGCGACTCGACCTGATCGAACGTGCCCGGCGTACCGCTCAGCTTCATCTGGGCCTGGGCGGTGCCGTTCTCGACGATGATGGTGTTGAGCATGGCCACCCGCAGGGTGCCCGAACCGGTGGTGCTCTCGCTGTAGGCCATGTTGGATCCGCCGGCATCGGCCACGCTCCAGTTGGAACCGCTGATGACCGTGAAATCCGCCGGCTTGATGTTGGTGTAATCGTCGACAACGGCCGTGGCGACCGTCCGCACGTCATCGAACGTGACGTTGCCCGAGGTGTAGTAGTTGCCGACGCCGAAGGACTGGTAGGCGGCGCCCGTGTAGGTGCTGTCGGTGGTGCTGATGCGCAGCGTGCCGTTGGAGTAGACCTGCAGGGACGAGCCGCTGAACACGACCTTGAACGTGTTGAACTGGCTCATGTTGAGCGTGGCGTCGTTGTAAGAGGAGCCGACGTTGGTGTAGCTGGTGCCGGTGTAGCGGACCAACTGCAGGTTCTTGTTCCTATCGATACGCAGGGCGTAGCCGGTGTTGCTGTCGGTGGTGGTCCTGAAGTACAGGTAGGCATAATCGGTCGCGCCGGTGCCGTCGATCTTGACCTTGGCCTCCATCGTGCCGTCCTGGGCCGTACGGCCGTTGAGGCGCGCCTTGTAGTACTGGGATTGATACGTGTCCGTGATCCGGTAGGCGTAGTTGCCCGAACCGATGTCCAGATGCGACCAGTTGCCGCTGACCACGGTGAACGGAGCGGTCTTGGTGTTGGTGAACTTCTGATCGAGGACGGCGCTACCCGCCTTGACGTCGTCGAACCAGAAATTACTCGAAGCGTAGTTGGTACCGACACCGGCTTTCACGTACGACGCTCCCGTGTACGTGGACTCGTTCTCGTCGATCGTCGCGGTCGTCCCGCCGTTGACGAAGACCTTCATATTGGCGCCATTGAAGACGATCTTGAACGTGTTGTAGGCATTGGTCGAGAGGGCACCCATGTACTGCTGCGAGCCGATCTGATAGTAGTTGCTCCCATCGAAGCGATAGAGCGTCAGGTATTTGTAGACGTCCCACTTGAGCGCATAGCCCTGAGAGCGATCGGACTTCATACGGAAGTACATGAACGCCTCGTCCGAATCGCCTCCATCGAACTTCACCCGAGACTCCAGGTAGCCGTTCTCGAGGTCCACGCCCTGCATGACGGCCTTGGCGTAGCTGTTCCACTGGTTGGTCATGCTGTTCTCGCGGTAGGCCATGTTGCCGGCTCCGCCGTCAGCGATCGCCCAGGAGCCGCCATAGGTGTCGAAATCCGCCGTCTTGGCGTTGGAGAAGTCCGCGACGACGGCCTCCGCGACCGTCCGCACGTCATCGAACGTGACGTTGCCCGAGGTGTAGTAGTTGCCGACGCCGAAGGACTGGTAGGCGGCGCCCGTGTAGGTGCTGTCGGTGGTGCTGATGCGCAGCGTGCCGTTGGAGTAGACCTGCAGGGACGAGCCGCTGAACACGACCTTGAACGTGTTGAACTGGCTCATGTTGAGCGTGGCGTCGTTGTAAGAGGAGCCGACGTTGGTGTAGCTGGTGCCGGTGTAGCGGACCAACTGCAGGTTCTTGTTCCTATCGATACGCAGGGCGTAGCCGGTGTTGCTGTCGGTGGTGGTCCTGAAGTACAGGTAGGCATAATCGGTCGCGCCGGTGCCGTCGATCTTGACCTTGGCCTCCATCGTGCCGTCCTGGGCCGTACGGCCGTTGAGGCGCGCCTTGTAGTACTGGGATTGATACGTGTCCGTGATCCGGTAGGCGTAGTTGCCCGAACCGATGTCCAGATGCGACCAGTTGCCGCTGACCACGGTGAACGGAGCGGTCTTGGTGTTGGTGAACTTCTGATCGAGGACGGCGCTACCCGCCTTGACGTCGTCGAACCAGGCCTGCATGCCGGAGTACAGATAGTACGTTCCGACACCCGTACGCTTGTAGCTGGCACCCGTATAGGTCGAATCGGTCGTGTTGATACGCTCGACACCGTCGACGAGGACCTTGATGGACGTGCCGCTGAACTCCGCCCTCAGCGTATGATAGGCCGTGGCGTCGAACGCTCCGCCGAGGTTGTAGCTGGCGATCGAGTACATCGAACCGCTGTCATAATAGTAGAGATACAGGGTCTTGTTGCCGTAGTACTGGCTGATCGCGGCGGCGTAACCTTCGGTGCCGGCGTCGTTCATACGGAAGTACAGCAAACCCTCCGTGTTGTTGTAGTAGTACGGTGAGCCGGTCAGCTTGATCTTGGTCTCCGCGTAGCCGTTCTGCACGTCGCTGTTATTGAGCGTCGCGCGGTGATAGGAGTAATCACCGGTCTGACTGTCGCGATACGCCATGTTCCCGGAGCCGGCGTCCTGCACGGACCATCCGGTGCCGACGTTCACCGTCATATCCGGCGTGCTGGTAGTGGTGAAGTCGTTGATATTCTCGGTGCCGATGACGTGCAGGTTATCGAACCGGATATCGGTCCCGACGTAGTAGGTACCCACGCCGACCTTCTCGTACGGACTGGCGGTATAGGTCGCGTCACTGTAGTTGTTGATACGTACGGTCCCGTTGACGTACACGCTGATGTTGTTGCCGCTGGTGACGACCTTGAGCGTATTGGTATTGGACAGGTTGGCGCCGGATGAGGTGCTCGTCAGCGTCTGGTAACTGCCGCTGGTGATCTTGTACAGCGTCAGAGTGCCCATACCGTTGATGCCCGCCGCGTATCCCGAGGTCATGTCGGAGTTCATGCGGAAGTACACGAGGCCCGTCGTGCCCATCTGCTGGCCGTTCATCTTCATATCGGCCTCGAACGTGCCGTTCACCATGGTCTTGCCGTTGAGCTCGGCGACGTGATAGCTCGACTGGTACGTTTGGATATCTCGGTAGGCGTAGTTGCCCGAGCCCGTGTCGTAGAGCTCCCAGCCGGTCCCGGAACGGACCGTCATGACGTCCTTGTTGTTGGTGAAGGCCTGGTTGAGCACGGCCGCGTCGGCCTTGACGTCGTCGAACCACACGTCGCCCGAGGTGTAGTACGTCGCCACACCGACCTCGTCGTACGATGCGCCGGTATAGGTGGAGTCGGTGATGCTGATCTGGGAGCTCGTGGAGCCGTTGACCGAGACCTTGAGCAGGTTGCCCTCGAATGTCGCCTTGAGGGTGGTATAGACAGACGCGTTGAAGCTCGGGATGGTGTAGGACCCGAGCGAATTGAAATACCCGGACCCGTCGATGTATCCCAGATAGACGTTGCCCCAGATATCCAACTTGACGGCATAACCTTCCGTGCCGTCGTCCTTCATCCGGAAGCGCAGATACGCCTCGTCGGAGTCGTAGCCGGAGAACTTGATGCGACCCTGCACCGAACCGTCCTGGAGATCGACGCTGTTCATCTGCGAAGTCTGCATCGAACTGTACATGCTGGATTGACGGTAGGCCTTACTGCCTCCGGTATCCGCGGTCGACCAACTGCCGGACAGGACGGTGAAATCCGGAGAGTACGCCGGTGCGGTGAAATCATCGCTGAACGAGGTCGTTCCGGTATTGGTCAGCTCGATGTCATCGATCCAGGCATATCGCCCGAAGAACGCCATATCATTGGCCTGCATCTCCCACTTGAGCGTGCGCTCACCGGCCAGAATGGGGACCTCGACGTACTGGAAGCTACCCTCGTATCCGTAGATGACCTGCTCGGCGTTGCCGTCGACATAGAACGTGAGCGTGTCGTCCATCATGCCGCTCGATCCGTCCGACTTCCAATAAAAGCGCGCGTAGCCATCGGCCGTAAACGTAACGGTTTTCTCGATGTAGCTGGTATCGGACTGCCACTCCACTCCGAGAGCGACGGAGTACGAACCGCCATTGGAGGTTCCGCCGTCCGCGTACGGAGCATAGCCGTTGCCTGTGGTCCCTGAGGTGAAATCCGCGGGGATCGAGCCGGTCTCGAAATCCTGCGTGTAGTTCCCGCCTTCGGAGACTGAAATACTGTCGATGAACACACCATCGTTGGCCGGCAGGCCCGCTCCCCGGGTATAGACCCATTGGAGATCGTACGTTCCGGCGGCGCCGATATTGAACTGCACCTCCGTCCAACCGGTATTGGTGGTGATCGTCTGCTGGGTCGTACCGTCGAGTTTAACGACAAGACTGTCGCCGGCGCCGGCGCCCGTCATCTTCCACCGGAACGATACCGTTGCCGCTCCGGAGGTCGTGATCGACCGCGTCAGGCTCGCGTTGGAACCGCCGCTGACCGGCTGTACGCGCGCCGCCCATCCGGTCGCGTAAGCATCGGTGTTCTGGATCACCCAGCTGTCCGACGGGCTCTGCGTATAACCGGTCAGACCGAGCTCCGTATCCGCCGGGTAGTCGAAGCTCTCCACCTTCTCGTTGCCCACCAGGATCTCGTCGATATAGACCTGGTTGTTGGCCGAACCGGCTCCGGCGGCGCGGGTGTATTTCCACTTGAGGTTATGGGTGGCGGCCGTGGCGATGGTGGTGCTGACCTGTACCCAGCCGCCGGTGTTGGCCGTCACGACCGTGGAGCCGACCTCGACGTCATCGATGAAGAGCGAGAGCCGGTCGCCCGCGGCGGCGTTGGCGAGGTTGTGCCAGTAGCTGACGGCCGTATTGGCGGCCGTGGTCGTGATCGTACGCTCGAGGTACGAGGTCGTACCGGCGTTGGTGGAGCCGGCCTGGGCGGCGAAGGCCCAAGGACCGCTGTCCTTGGTGGTGGTGTTCTGCTGGACCCAGGTCGAACCGGTGGAGGTGAACCCTGAGGGCAGGGTCAATGTCGTACTGGCCGGCCACGTATAGGTCTCGGTCGTATCGCTATCAAGGGTGATCGTATCGAGGTACACCTGGTTGTTGGCGCCCGAGGCTGAAGCGTGGCGATTGTACTCCCACTTGACCGTATCCCCGGCGGCCACGGTGAGCGTGTACTGCGTCCAAGTCCCCAGGCCACCGGTGATCGTCAGGCCGCCCTGCTCGGTGCCGTTCTTGTAGACCTTGAAGGTATCGGAGGCGTGGGCGTTGTCCACCTTGCGCCAGAACTTGAGCGTACCGGCGGTGTTGATAGTCCGCTGGACCGAAGCGTTCTGGCCCGGCCCCACCGACGGGATACGCAGAGCGAAGGCGTTGGCGCCGCTGTCCTGGATGACGGAGTTCTGCTTGACCCAGCCGGTGACCGATCCGCCCTGCGTGAACGCCGCTCCGATGTCGGAGAGCGTGGTCCCCGCGGGCCAACCGAAGCCCTCGACCTTCTCTCCGCCGACCAGGATCTCATCGATGAACGCCTTGTCGTTGGAGCTCCCCGCGGCGGCGGCGCGGAAGTAGCGCCACTCGAGGGTGTAGGTGCCGGCCGAGGCGATGGTCGTAGAGACCTGCGCCCAGGAACTGTTGCCCGTTACACCGGTCAGGATCGTGGACGCGGCCTCCGCTCCGTTGATGTAGAGAGAGATCTTGTCACCGGCGTGGGCGTTTTCGAGTTTGTGCCAGTAGCTGACGCTGGTGTTGGGAGCGACGGTCGTCACGCTCTTGGACATCGACGAGTAGGTGTTCACAGCGGTACTGCCGGCCTGGGCGGCGAAGGCCCAAGGACCGCTGTCCTGGGTCGTGGTGTTCTGCTGCAGCCAGCCCGTGCTGGTGCTGAAACCTCCGCTGAGCGGGATCGTGTGGTTCGTGGGCCACGTGAAGGTCTCGGTCTCGTCGGTCTCCACCAGGATCGTATCGAGGTACACCTGGTTGTTGGCGCCCGAGGCTGAAGCGTGGCGATTGTACTCCCACTTGACCGTATCCCCGGCGGCCACGGTGAGCGTGTACTGCGTCCAAGTCCCCAGGCCACCGGTGATCGTCAGGCCGCCCTGCTCGGTGCCGTTCTTGTAGACCTTGAAGGTATCGGAGGCGTGGGCGTTGTCCACCTTGCGCCAGAACTTGAGCGTACCGGCGGTGGCGATGACCTTCTCCACGGCGCTGGTCTGACCAGCTCCGACCGACGGGATACGCAGAGCGAAGGCGTTGGCGCCGCTGTCCTGCGAGACGGTGTTCTGCATGACCCAACCGGTCACACCACTCTGCGTGAAGCCGCCCGGCAGCGTGGTGATCTCATGTCCCGACGGCCAGCTGAATCCATCCACCTTCTCGTTGCCCACCAGGATCTCGTCGATATAGACCTGGTTGTTGGCCGAACCGGCTCCGGCGGCGCGGGTGTATTTCCACTTGAGGTTATGGGTGGCGGCCGTGGCGATGGTGGTGCTGACCTGTACCCAGCCGCCGGTGTTGGCCGTCACGACCGTGGAGCCGACCTCGACGTCATCGATGAAGAGCGAGAGCCGGTCGCCCGCGGCGGCGTTGGCGAGGTTGTGCCAGTAGCTGACGGCCGTATTGGCGGCCGTGGTCGTGATCGTACGCTCGAGGTACGAGGTCGTACCGGCGTTGGTGGAGCCGGCCTGGGCGGCGAAGGCCCAAGGACCGCTGTCCTTGGTGGTGGTGTTCTGCTGGACCCAGGTCGAACCGGTGGAGGTGAACCCTGAGGGCAGGGTGTCGATAACGGTATTCGCTGGCCATGTGAACGTCTCGGTCTGATCGGTCTCGAGCATAACACTGTCGAGATAGACCTGGTCGTTGGCCGAGCCGGCAGCCGAGGCGCGGTTGTACTCGAAGCGCACGACCTGAGAGGCCTGGGTCAGCGTGATGCTCCTCTGCTGCCAGCCGCTGCTGTCGCCGGTATACGTCCCGACCAGAGAGCCGTCCACATAGACCTTGAACGTGTCGCTGGCATGGCCGTTGGAAACCCGCTGGTGGAAATACAGCGTTCCGGGCCCGCCCGTGATGGTCCGCTCCACCCACGTGTTGGCTCCGGCGGCGGTCGAGCCGGCCTTGAGCGCGAACGCGTTGGGTCCGCTGTCCTGCGTGACCGTGTTCTGCTGGAGCCAACCACCGCCACCGTTCTGGCTGTACGCTCCGGGCAGGGCCAGCGTCGTACCCGCGGGGTAGCTGAACGTATCGAGTTTTTCGGTCCCGACCAGGATACCGTCGATATAGACCTGGCTGTTGGCGGATCCGGCGCCGGCGGCGCGGGTGTATTTCCACTTGAGGTTGTGATTACCGGCCGCGGCGATGGTGGTGCTGACCTGCACCCAGCCGCCGGTGTTGGCCGTCACGACCGTGGAGCCGACCTCGACGTCATCGATGAAGAGCGAGAGCCGGTCACCAGCGGCGGCATTGTCCAATCGGTGCCAGTAGCTGAGGGCCGTATTGGCGACGGTCGTGGTGACCGAGCCGTACTCGAGGTAGCTTGTCGTACCGGCGGCCGTCGAACCGGCCCGGGCCGCGAAAGCGTTGACCCCGACATCCTGCGTCACGGAGTTCTGCTGCACCCAGCCGCCGACGGTCGTGAACCCTGAAGGCAGGGCCGTCAGTACCGTGCCCGCCGGGTACGAGAAGGCATCCTCGTAGTTGGCCGAGACCAGGACATCGTCCAGGAAAACCTGGTTATTGGCCGGCTGACCGGCGGCACGACTGTAGCGCCACTCGATGTCATAGGTTCCCAGATCAAGGTCGGGGATCTCGACGTAAGCGAAGCCGGCGGTGTTGGTCGTGACCGAGGTGCGCTCGGTACCGTTGACGAAGAGCTTGTACGAGTCCCCGGCCGCCGCGTTCGCCAGCTTCCAGCGGTAGGACAGTTTGGTGCCCGCCTGCGAGACCGTGACGGTCTTCTTGATCGACGAGGTGTCCCCGCCCGCGACGGAGCCCGAGCGCGCGGCCCAACCGCCGGCGTCATAGGCGTCGGTGTTCTGGTTGACCCAACCGCCGGTCACCGTATATCCGCTCAGTGCCACCTGGCTATCGGCCGGGTACTTGAAGCCCTCGTCCGTGGTCTTGATGATCTCCATCGCGCGGACATAAGCGCGGTCATTGGACGAACCCGCTCCGGAGTGCCGGTCGTACTTCCAGCGCACCTGCCGCGCTCCGGGCTGCAGGGTGACGGTGATCGTGGTCCAATCGGCGTTGGACGTGAGCGCACCGGACTGCTCGACGCCGTCGACATACACCGCCAGCTTGTCGCCCGCTGCGGCGTTCTCGAGTTTGTACTGGAAGCGCAGCGTTGTCTGGACGGCGTAGTTGAAATTACGCTCGATGTAGGCGCTCGATCCGGGAGCCACCAGACCGATGACCGACTCTTCGCCGGGATAACTCTTGAAATGCACCTTCTTGGGCCCGGTCTCACCGAGGAGCTGACGGCCCTTGAGGGTGTTGTACGTGGTGTCGAGCTCGATGTAGCCGTTGGAGGCGATGATCGCCGCGTACTTGGTCTGGAGCTCGGTCATGCCGCCCGACAACTGCAGGCCGTCCAGCCACACGGTGTAGTCGGTCGCGACCCTGTAGTCCACGCCGCCGATGGTGACCGTACGCGCGGCTCCGTTAACTCCGGAGAGATTGCCCGTGAGGGTCGTGCCCGTCGGGATCGTGGTCGTGAAATGGGCTCTCTTATTGGCCGAGTCACCGCGCAGGAGCCAGCCCGTCGGTGTTCTCTTGAGGATGTTCCAGGAGTTGTGGATCAGCAGATAGCCGCCGTCCAGCTTGAGCTGGTTGAAGAACGTCTCGAGCTCCGTGGCTCCTCCGGCCAACTGGACCCCGTCGACCCAGACCGTATAGTCGCTCGGGATCTCGTACTGCTGTCCGGCGATCGTGACGATACGCGTCGTGCCGTTGACGCTACCCGCCGTTCCCTCGACACGCGCGTACGACACCGTACTGATGAAGCGCACCTGAGGCGTCGCTTGGCCGTTGATGCCGACCAGGTCCCAGCCGGTGGCGGTCCTCACCGAGTCATCGTACGAAGCGTCGACCTCGATGAACCCGCTCTGCGAGAGGACATCCGCGTACTGCGCCGCCAACTCCGTCATTCCGCCGGTCAACTGGACGCCGTCCAGCCACACTTGATAGCCGGCGGGCACGCGATAGACCTGACCGCCGATGGTGACCGTGGAGGCTCCGCCGTTGACGCCGCCGAGCTTACCGCGCGTCGAGGCAACGCCCGGACTTGTCGTGTTGAAATACACCCTGCGGCCGTTGTCCCGACCCATCAAGCGGCCGGCCTGCGTGTTGGCATAGCTGAAGTCTATGGTCACATAGCCGCTGGCCGCCTGGATCTCGTTGATGCGCGTCTGCAACGCCGTCAGGTCGGTCATCTTTTCGCCGTTGAGGTACAGGTTGGTGATCGAGAAGTCCTCGGTCACCCTGCGCGTACCGCTGCCGGAGTTCGCAGCGGTGGTGGGCGAACCCTCGAAGGTACCGTCGTTGTCATTGGGCGACAGATCGTTGGCCGTGCCGTCATCGAAGGAATAGTAGGCCAGGAGGTCGACCTCGGCTCCGGTGAGCTTGGCGGCGGTCAGGTCGGCAATCTCCGTAGCGGTGAAAGCCCGCTCGAACACCGCGGCCTCGTCGACCGCTCCGGCCTGATAGTTGTCGTAGGTGTCGTTGCCGATGGTGTTGACCGGTCCGGTGACCTGCATATTGACCGTACCGACGGCAACGCCGTCGACGTAGAACGTCGTTTTGTTGTTGTTGCTGACGGCCGCCAGGTGGTGCCAGCCCGCAGACAAGCTGCCGGCGTTGAACGTCGTATTGAACTCCTGGCTCCAGCCGCCGCTGTAGGCGTCCAGTCCGAGCACGCCGCTCGAATTGAACCGCATCAAAGTATCGTACGAAGAGGCTGTGTCGAAGATCACGCGATCGCCGCCGGTAGTAGTGGGCAGCGGGAACTTGACCCAAGCGCCGAGCGTACGCGGCCCGTTCATGCTGATGTTGGGCACGTCCATACGCTTGCCGGCCGCGTCAAAATCCATACCGGTACCGTACGAGACGTTACCCTGCAGGCGGATCTCGTCCACCCAGGCGTTGGCGTTGGCCACACCGGGGGTCGTGGCCGTACGGTCGTACACCCACTTGAGCGTATACGTTCCGGCGGCGGTGAGGTTCACTGTCTTTTGCACCCAACCGCTGTTACCGGAGACGTCTACGCTCTGGTCGACGCCATTGACGTACATTTTGAGCTTGTCGGTGGCCGCCGCGTCGGTCCTGGCCCAGTAGGTCAGGGTGGTGTTGGCGGCGACCGTGACCGTCTTCTGGAAGTAGCTCGTAGTGCCCGTCGCGGTGGAACCGGCCTGGGCCGCGTAGCCGCCGGTATCCTTGGCCGTCAGGTCCTGATTACGCCAGCTGTAGGCCTCGTCATTGGCGACGACATCCCTCCAGTCGTTGGACGCGGTCAGGATCTCGTAGGCGCGGCCGCCCATCGTCACCGTCCCGGAACCGGCGCTGATCGTGCCGATGGTCCCCTCCGTCTCGGCCGTCAGGAGCGCAGTGGTGAAGTGGACCTTCCGGGCCGGCGCGTCACCCCTGAGCGTCCAACCACCGGCGGCGCGGTAGACCTCGTCGAACGCCGGGTCGATCTCAAGATAGCCGCCCTGCGCGATGACGGCCGCGAGCTTGTCGGACAATTCCGCCATACTGCCGATATAGACACCATCCACCCAGATCGTGTGCGTCGTCGGGATCAGATAGGTCTGTCCGGCCATCGTCACCGAGCGGCCGGCGACGTTCACCGTCCCGACCTTACTGGCGAGCGTCACGCCGGACTGCTTGCTCTTGAGATACAGACGTGTCTGGGGCTTGTATCCGTCGAGAGCCCAGCCGGTGGCCGTTCTCGAGACCTCGGCGTAGTTCGGATCGACCTCAAGGTAGCCGTTCTGGTCGAGCAGGATGGAATAGCGGTCCGCCAACTCGGCCAGCCCGCCCGTCAACTCGACATTGTCCAGCCAGATCGAGTATCCGGGCACGACCTCGTAGGCGCGATTGGCGATCGTGAGCTTCTGGCCCAAGACGTCGACAGCGCCGATACGGCCGGTGACGTCCGCTCCGGGCAGGGACGAGCGGAAATAGATGTAGTTGTTCTGGAACTTCCAACCCGTGGCCGTCTTGATGACGCTGTTGTAGCTCGGGTCGAGCTCGAGATGGCCTCCCTGAGCGGCCACCAGGGCCTGTTGCGTGCTCAACGCGCTCAGGTTGCCGTAATACTGATTGTTGATGTAGACGGCCAACGAGGGTTCGACCTCATAGTCGATGTTGCCGACCCTGATCCTGTTGCCGGGCACGTTGACCGCGGTGACCTGACCCAACACATCTCCGATGGTCGGGACCTTGCTCAAGAAGTAATAACGGCGGACACCGTTGACCACTTCGGCCTTGAGGGTCCAACCGTCTCCCGTACGGAAGATATCCAGCGCTTTGGCCCCGTCACGCTCGATGAATCCGCTCTTGCCGCGGATCTCCGTCAGCTTGGTGTTGAGCTCGGTGAGTCCCGAGTTGAGCTTGGCGCCGTCGAGCCAGATCTCGGCGTTGGGCTGTAAGAGATAGGTCTCGTTGCCGATCGACACCGCTCCGGAGGAGACATTGACACCGCCGAGCGTGCCCTGGATCTTGGTCACCGGCAGCTCGGACTTGAAGTACAGCGCGTTGGAGGCGGTCGCTCTGAGCTTCCAACCGTCCACGGCTCGATCGGCTTGGTTATAGGTCGGGTCGATCCTCAAGGAACCGCCCTGGCCCTTGATGCCGGACAGCTGGGTCGCCAGTTGCGCGAGCGTGGTCTTGGCGCCGTCGAGGTACACGGTCATCCCGTTGAAGCTTTGCTGAAGCTTGGTCAGATTGGCCGTCACGTCGGGGTACGTGACCGAGCCGCCGATGGATCCGTTACGGTTGTTGCCCGACGAGTCGTTGGCGTTCTGGCCGTCGAAGGTATACAGCAACCAGAGGTTGCCCTCGGTGCCGGTAAGCTTTTTGTTGGCGTAGTCGCGGACGGTCTCAGCCCCGAGGGCGGTATCGAACATCGCCACCTCATCGATGGACCCCGCCCAGTTGGTCGCGCCGTAATAGTAACCGCTGTTGCCGGCATACTGCAGGTTGTCGGTCGCAACGACCGCGACAGAACCGACTTCTTGTCCATCGACGTAGAACGTCGTCGTGCCGTTGTTCGCGACGAAAGCCACATGGTGCCAGCCGGCACCCAGCGAGGAAGCGATGAAGCTCGTGTTGTACGCTGAGCCGTTGAGGTCCAAGCCGAGATAGCCCGTAGAATCAAAGCGCATATGAGTGTCGGCTCCGCCGACGGACCCGTAGAAGCTGTCGAAAATAACCCTGCGGCCGCCAGTGGTCGTCGGCAGCGGGAACTGGACCCAGGCCATGGCGGTGCGGGGCCCGTTCATGGAAGTACTGTAGACATTGATGTACTTACCGTTGCCCAAGGTGATGCCCTTGCCCAACGATGTGGCGCCTTGGACCTTGATCTCGTCCACCCAGGCATTGGCGTTGGCCGCGCCGGGGGTCGTGGTCGTACGGTCGTACTCCCACTTGAGCGTGTACGTGCCCGCGGTGGTGAACGTGTGGGACTTCTGTACCCAACCGCTGTTGCCGGTGACGTCCAGGCTCTGATCGACACCGTTGACGTACAGCTTGAGCTTGTCGGTGGCCGCCGCGTCGGTCTTGGCCCAGTAGGTGAGGACATCTCCGGCGGCGACCGTGACGGTCTTCTGGAAGTAGCTGGTCGCACCGGTGGCCGTCGGTCCCGCTTGCGCTGCGTAGCCGTAGGCGTCGTACGAAGTCGTTTGTTGGTTGACCCACGTGTACAGCGGATCGCCGGTGACCGTATCGCGCCAAGCGGTCGAGGCCGCGCCGGTCTGGTAGTCGATGCCGCCGATGCGGACCGTCCCCGCCGCCGCGTCGATGGACTGCAAGGACCCGTTGACACGCTGGTCGGGCATCACACTGCGGAACTTCAGCAGGTTACCGGCCTCACCGTTGAGCACCCACTGACCGGAGGTGTCGCGGGAGACGTTGACGGACAGCGGGTCGAGCTCGATATAGCCGCCGGCCAGAGCGATACCGTTACGCTTGAGACCCAGCTCCGTGAGGCCCGTCAGAGCTTGGCCGTCGAGCTGGATCGTATGACCACCCTGCACCTGGAACGAATACGATCCGATCTGTACCGAGTTGGCCGCGACCGCCGCAACGGGTCCGATGATGTTGGCCGTTGGCAACGTGGTCTGGAAGAAGACCTTCTTCTGGGCGGCGTGGCCCAGCAACTGCCAGCCCGCCGCGGTGCGAGCGACGTTGCCATAGGCGGGATCCAGGCGGATATATCCGCCCTTGCCGGTGGTGTCGTTGATCGCGGTGCGCAACGCCGCCAGCGTGACCTGCTGACCGTCCAGCCAGATCGTGTAGTCGCCGGCGATCCAGTGCACGGTGCCGCCGAGCACCAGGTCGTTGGAGCCATTCAAGCTGACCGTACCGGTCACCGTGGCCACAGGCATCGTTGAGGTGAAATAGATCCTCTTGGTCGCCGCGTGTCCGGTCAGCACCCATCCGGTGTCCGTCCGGGTAGCGGTGTTGGAATAGCCGCCGATGGCGCCGATATAGCTCGAATCGATCGACAGGCGGCCGCCAGCGGCCAGGATATCCGCGACCTGAGCCATAAAGCCGGCCGTGCCGCCCGAGACCAGAGCGCCATTGAGATACAGCGAATAATCGGACGGGACCGTATAGGTCTGTCCGCCGATGGTGATCTTGGACTCCCCGGTGTTGGACTGCGTGACAGGCCCCTGCAGGGACGCTTGAGGCAGATTGCTCCTCAGCACGATCTTGCGGGTCGTAAGATTGCCCTGGATCTTCCAGATGTCGACGAGGCGCTGAGCCGCGAGGTTGACGGGGTTGAGGTCCACATATCCGCCCTGGGCGTTGATCGAGCTGATGATCGTCTCGAGCTCGGTGATGCCTCCACGCACCAGACGGCCGTCCAGGTAGATATCCTGGTCATTGAACGTCATATCCCAGTAGCTCTGAGTGACCGCGGTATTCTCCACGCCGACGCTGTTGACGAACGTCGCGTGACGGCCATTGCCCGAAGCGTCGTTGCCGTTATCCGCGTCGAAGTTATAGAGCGCCATGAGGCCTGTTTCGTTGCCCACGAGCTTCTGTCCGGCATACTGCGCGATGGTCGCGGCCGAAAGGACCCGGTCGAAGACCGCCGCTTCGTCGACCACACCGGCGTACTGGTACCAGTTGTAGGACGAGTTCCCGATGGTCTCGAGGTTGGCGGTGACCTGGGCCGCGACGGTACCGACTGCGATGCCATCGACATAGAACGTCGTCGATCCGCCGGTCGCCGTGTAAGCGATGTGGTGCATACCTTCGCCGAGCGAGGAAACATTGAAGCCTGAAACGTTGTACTCGGTCCCGCCGTAGTTCAAGCCGAGTTGTCCGCTGGGATTGATCCGGACGTGGATGTTCTGGTTGGCATCATGCGCCGTAAAGATCGTCTTGTTGTACCCGGTGGACGGCAGCGGGAATTTGACCCAGGCCATCGCAGAGCGGTCGCCGCTCATCGCGATCGTCGGCGTGTCGATGTAGGCGTTGTACGTCGTCAGGGCCGCGCCCTTGCCCAGAGGGAGGTTGTAATCGACACGGACGTCATCGACCCAAGCGTTGGCATTATCGGCCCCCGCTCCGGTCGCCGTACGATCGTAGGTCCAGGAGAGCACGTAAGTGCCGGCCGCCGAGAACGTGTAGGATTTCTGCACCCAGCCGCTGTCCCCAGAGACATTGAGGTTCTGGTCCACACCGTTGACCGAGAAGGTCAGCTTATCGGTGCCCAGGGATTGGGTGCGCGCCCAATACGTGACGGTCGTGCCGGCGCGTACGGTGAGCGTCTTCTGGAAATAGCTCTTGGTGCCGGCCTGGGTCTGTCCGGCTTGAGCCGCGAACCCGTACGCGTCGAAGGCCGTCGCGTCCTGATTGGTCCAGGTGTACTGCGGATCGACGACGTTGTCCCTCCAGTTGGCACTGCCGTCGAAGAGCTTGTAAGAGATACCGCCGATCACGACACTGCGCGTGCTGTTCTGCGTACCGGTCATGACGCTCGAGGTCACCTGGGTCTGTGCCACCTTGGTCGTGAACAGCAGCTTCTTGGTCGCGGTGTCGCCCGTAAGCCTCCAGACGGACCCGCTCTTCTCGGCTCCGGCATAGGACGTGTTGAGCTGCAGGATGGCTCCGGCCGTCAGACGGGAGGCCAACTCCGTCAGGCCTCCGGTCAACTGCGCACCGTCCAGCCAGATCGTGTAGTCGGCGTCGACCGAGTAGGCATATCCGTCGAAGACGACCTTCCGTCCGGTCGCGTCGATCGTGTCGACCGCTCCGGCCAGCGTCGCCGACGGCAGTCTGGTGACGAACTTGAGCTTTTTCGGTCCCGCCTCTCCCTGCAGACGCGGCCCGGTCGGCGTCATCCGGACCTGGTTGAGCGCGGGATCGAGCTCGACCAGGCCGTCGTTGGACACCGCCTGCGTGATCCGGGCCTGCAGATCGGTCAATCCACCTGCCAATTGCACGCCATCGAGCCAGATGGTGTAGTCGGTCGCCACAGAGTACGCCTGGCCGGCGATCATCACGATATCCGTGACGTCGTTGGCCGAACCGATCGGCCCGACGACCGAGAACGTCGGGACCGTGCTGGTGAGATTGATACGCTTCAATCCGGTATCGCCGTTGACGAACCATCCGGTAGCGGTCTTCTTGGCCGTATGGTGAGGCGCGTTGAGCGTGATATAGCCGCCGCTAGCGGTGACCTCCGTGATCTTCGCGGCGAGCGCGGTCAGGTCGAGCTCGGCACCGTCGAGCCAGACCGTATAGTCAGCGCCCACCTCATAGGCCTGACCCGCCACGGAGATCGTCCGGGGCACGGAGCTGGCGGCGCTGACGGATCCGAGCAACGTGGCCGACATGTTGGAGCTGACGAGGTAGAGTTTCTTCGGGCCGCTATCCCCGACGACCTGCCATCCGGAGGCGGTGCGCTTGGCCGTGTTGTAGGCGGCGGCCAGTGTCACATAACCGCCGACCCCGGTGATCTCGCTGATCTTGGTCTGCAGTTCGGTCAGGCCGCCGGTCAGCTCCGTACCATCGAGCCAGATCGTGTAGTCCGTCGCGACGGAGTACGTTTCGCCGGCGACCGTGATCGTGTCAGCGGCGTCATTGGCGGCACCGACCGATCCGGCCAGCGTGGCGGGCAGGACGGCAGTGGTGACCGCGAAGATCTTCTTGTTGACGGAGTCTCCCATCAACTGCCAGCCGGTGGCGGTCCTCTTGGCGGTGTTATAGGAAGCATTGAGGCTCAGGTACGCTCCCATGGAGGCAGCCTCGGCGATCTTGGTCTGCAGTTCATTGAGGCCTCCCGTCAACTGCGTGCCGTCCAGCCAGATCGTGTAATCGGTGGCCACCTCGTAATCCTGACCCGCGATGGAGATCTTGTTGGTGACCCCGCTGGCCGAACCGAGCGACGCCTGCAGGGACGCCGTGGCCGTACGGCTGACCAGGAAGAGCTTGTTGTTGGCAGCATCGCCCATGGCGCGCCAGCCTGTGGCCGTGCGCTGCGCGGTGTTGTAAGCGGGATCGAACGCGATATAACCACCCAGACCCACGGCCTGAGAGATCTTGGACTGAAGCTCCGTAAGACCGCCCGCCAACTGCACACCGTCCAACCAGACGGTATAGGCGGGAAGGACCGCGTAATCCACACCGGCCACGGTGATCTTGTCCTGTGCGGGCGTCGCGGAAGCCACGGCACCGGCCAGCGTCGTCGGCAGTACGGCATTGGTCGTGAAGTGCACCTTGCTGTTGGCCGTATCACCGGTCAGTTTCCATCCGGTAGCGACGCGGGAAGCGGTATTGTAACTGCCGTTGAGCCCGATATAAGCTCCGACCGCGGTGGCCTGAGTGATCTTGGACTGCAGTTCGGTCAGACCACCGGTCAACTCGACACCATCGAGCCACACGCTGAATCCGGCCGGCACTTCGTAGTCGGTGCCGGCGATGTTGATCTTGCCCGTTACCCCGCTGGCCGAAGCGATCGAACCGATCAGGCTGGCCGTCGCCGGAGTGGACACGAAGCGCAGACGGTTGTTGCCCGCATCACCCACGAGCTGCCATCCCGTCGCCGTGCGCTTGGCGCTGTCGAAAGCCGTATCGAGCGTGAAGAGCGCGTTGCTCGGTAGACGCGAAGCCAGTTCCGTCAGACCTCCGCTCAACTGCACACCATCCAACCAGATCGCATGACCTCCGGTGACCTCATAGACTTGGCCACCGATGGAGACCGTATTGCCGCCGGGGTTGACGGCCGTGACCGCTCCGGAGAGCTCCTGGTTGTTGGGACCGACCGTGACCACGCGCAGTTTCTTGGGACCCGCTTCGCCCTTGGCGCTCCAGACCGAGCCGGTCCGCTCAGCGGTGCTGTACGAGGCGTCGAGCTTGAGGTAGGCGCCGTTACCGGAAGCATCGACGATCTTCGTGGACAGCTCACTGAGACCGCCGGTCAACTGCACGCCGTCGAGCCAGATGGTATAGTCGGCGGCGACCGAGTAGTCCTGACCGGCGATCGTGATCTTGTTGGAGGGACCGCTGGCTCCCATCAGTGCCCCGCCAAGGGTCACGATCGACGGGGATACCGTCCTCAGATGGACCTTCTTGGAGAGCGCATCGCCTTTGAGGCGCCAGCCGGTGTCGTTGCGCTCCACGGAGGTGTACGCGGGATCCAGCTCGATATAGCCGCCCTTGCTGGCGGCATCGGCGATCTTGGTCGAGAGCGCGGCCATGTCGGCGACCTGCACACCATCCACCCAGATCGTATAACCGCTGAAGGTCTGGGTCGGCAGGTTCTCAACGACGGTCTTGTCGTTGTTGGTGAATGCCGGCGAGCTGTAGAGCGTACCGTGCTTGGCGTTCGGGGACTTGTCCTGGGCCGTATCATCATCGAACGAGTAGAAAGCCATGAGATCGGGCTCGGTACCGTCGAGCTTGTCGTCGGCCAGCTCCGCGATCTCGGTGGCACTGAGCGCGCGGCTGAACATCGCGGCTTCGTCGACTTGTCCGGCGTTCTCGTACCAGTAGTTGGGGTTGTTGCCGATCGTTGAGACCGCCACGGATGTGATCTGGGCCGAGACGACGCCGACGTCCACACCATCGACGTAGAAACGGGTCTGGCCTCCGCTGCTGACCGCGGCCACATGATGCCATCCGCTCGGGGCCGGAGGATCGGCATCGTAGGTCGTGTTGTAGTTCGTCCCGCCGATCGTCAGACCGAGCTTGCCAGCGCTGTCGAAGCGGACATGATCGTTGCGACCTGAACCGGCTCCGCCAAAGACGGTCCTGAACCCGTTGCTGGTCGTCGGCATCGGGAATTTGACCCATGCTGAGAGCGTACGACTGCCGTTCATATCGAGATTGGGCACATTGACCATCTGGCTGTAACTGGCGAGATTAACGGCCCGACCGAGAGTGACCGAAGCCTCCATCTCGATGTCGTCCACCCAGGCGCTCTGGTCGGCGACACCCGAGCCGGTCGCCGTGCGGTCGTACACCCACTTGAGCGTGTGCGTACCCGCGGTCAGGACGACCGTTTTTTGGACCCAGCCGCTGTCGCCGGAGACGTCCACCGACTGATCGACATCGTCGACATAGAGCTTGAGTTTGTCGGTGGCGGCGGCGTTGGTCTTAGCCCAGTAGCGAACGGTCGCCCCGTAAGGCACGTACACGGTACGCTGGAAGTAACTGGTGCCGCCGATCGAGGTCATGCCGGCCTGGGCCGCGTACCCACCGGCGTCGCGCGCGGTCGTACTTTGGTTGGTCCAGGTGTAGTTGGCCCCGGTGATCGGGTCCTTCCAATCCGTGGTGCCAAGATCGATCGTGTACGGCGTCGTACCGATCGTGAGCGTGTTTCCGGAAGCCGACTGTACCGGTCCGCTCAACTGGGAGCCGGCGGAGGCGGTCTTGAAATACACGGCCAGAGTGCCCTGATGTCCGGCCAGTTCCCACCCGGTGGCACTCTTACGCACACCGTTGGTGTACGTGTTGAGCTTGGTGTTGAGGTCCGCGTCCAGCTCGAGATATCCGCCTCTTGAGGCGACATCCGCGACGGCCCAGGAGAGACCCGTGGCTCCAGCGGCCAAGCGGACACCATCCAGATACACCGAGTATCCGACAGGGATCTGGTAGGCCTGACCGCCGATCGTAACGCTCGGGGTCGCCCCGGTCGTGACGGAGCTCACGGTCCCCTGGAGCGTCGAAGACGGTACGCGACTGACCATGTAGATCTTGTTGCTGACCCCGCCGGAGTACGCCCACCCGGCCTGACCCTTCTTGACGGTGTGGGACGAGGCGTACGCGGTATCCAGCTGGATGAAGCCCGCGCGCGAGTTGACGTCGGCGACCTTGGCGGCGAGCTCGGTCAAACCACCGGCCAGCTGAGCGCCGTCCAACCAGATCTCATATCCCGAGGCGGCGAACGTCAGGTCGCCCACACTGAATCCGGAGGCGCTGGCGGTCGTCAGGATACCGCCCGAGATATTGGAGGTCGGCAGTTGCTTCTTGAAATACAGATACTTGTAACTGCCGGAGATGTAGCCCTTGAGGGCCCATCCGTCGGTCGTCCGGTAGACTTCGTCGTAGTTCGGATCGACGGCCAGATATCCGTCCGCGGCGGAGACTTCTGCGAGGACCGTATCCAGGTTGGCCAGGCCTCCCGCCAGCTGCTGGCCATCGACGTACACATTGATCGTATAGATGTCATTGTCCAGCTCAAAGGTACGCCCGCCGATAGCGATAGTGCCGTCCTGGACGTCAATGCTGTCGATGGCCAGCTGGATCTGTGACGTATGAGGCTTGGCCTTGACGTAGATGGTGGTGTTGGGCTGGAACTCCCAGCCCTGCGGTGTCCGGATGACCTCGATATCGGACGTGGAGATCTCGACCTGCAGGCCGGCCGCTCTCAGCTCGGCCACACGCTCGGCCAACTGGGTCATCGTAAGATTCTGACTGCCCGTAATATTGAGCCCGTCGTTGTAATAGATATTGAAGTAACCACTCGCCGGTGTCTTGATATTGCGGCCGCCGATCTTCAGCGTCCCGGCCTGCGCGTCGACCTGCTCGACGACCGACTCGATCTTGATCTTGGACGACTCGATGACGCTGATCAACTGCAGGACCGAGCCCTCGAACACCCACTTGCCGTCGGAGGGGTTCTTGTAAAGATCGTAAGTGCTGGCCAACTGCACCACCATGCCCTTGTTGGCGGCCTCGACGAGCTTGTCGCGCAGTTGCGCCAGAGTGATCGTGACATTGTCGAGCTTGATCTGCGTCGAACCGATGTCGATGTCATCGTCACCGAACCGCAGATAGGACTTACCGCCCTGCTCGACGACCGCCGTGATGCCGCCGGTGAGACTGCCGGACAATCCGGAGAGGTTGATGGTCAGACTGCGAGCGGTCCAAGTGGAGCTGGTGTTCTTCTGGACGAAAGCGTCCGCGGAGAGGAACCCGTCCGGCAATCCGGACTCGCCCGTCCAATCGAGGTGATAAGCCCCGATATCGGCGATCGTGGCGTCCTGCCAAGTCTGGAATCCGGGTTCGAAGCCCTGCTGGTACGAACGGATCGTGTTCTCGGACTGGGCACCGTTCTGCAGTGTCCCGGCCGCACCGGTCGGGGACGTATCGGACGCGGTCTTGTCATCGAAGGTATAGAGAGCCACCAAGCCGGTAGCGCTGGGGAGGGTTTTATTGGCGTAGAGCGAAGTTACCTCGGAGGCGTTGAGCGCCCTGTTGAAGACCTGCACCTCGTCCATCACGCCGTTGAAGGACAGACCCGATGCGGATGCTCCGATATAGGCGGCTCCGGATCCGGTCGCGAGCGTCTGACTGTAGCTCTTGCTGGCTTTTTCGGACCCGTTGACGTAGATCCGCTTCACGGAACCATCGTAAGTAACCGTGATCTGCCCCCAATCTCCCGGCTTGAGACCCGTGTTGGAGATATTGACGGTCAGATCGTCCGCGACACTGGATGCGTTATACGTCCTGAAGACCAGCTGGTTGTTGGCGTCGATGAACAGCGAATACTGGGTGTCGGCGCTGCCGTTGGTCGTTTTCTCGAACAAGTGGCCCCTGCCCAGGGTCTCGCCTCGCAACCATGTCGACACGGTCAGGTTCTGCTGGTTGAGGGCCGATGTCGAGGAGATCAGAATGCGGTCATCTAGGCCGTCGAAGCGCATCCCTTCGCCGAAGTACCTCTGGGCCGTGACCGTAACGTCATCCACCCACGCGCTGGCGTTATCGACGCCGCTCGCGGTACCGGTCCTATCGTAGACCCAGCGCAGCGTATGATGTCCCGCCGAAAGGTTGATCTGGCCTTGGACCCAACCGCTATCGCCCGAAACCTGCAGGCCACTATCCACGCCGTCGACGTAGAGGCGCAGGCGGTCGGTCGCCACGGACTGGGTCTTCCACTGGAACTTCAACGTGCTGGCTTCACCGACGAACACCGATTTCTCGAAGTACGAAGCTCTGCCGTACGGGGTCGCGCCGGACTGCGCCGCCGACCCTGAGGCGCCGTAGAACGTCGTCGACTGCGTCAGCCAGTTGTTGGCCTTGAAACCCGCGGCCTGCGGCACCACCGTCACCTCGTCGAGCCAGCCGGCATTCTGTCCGACCGCCGCTAGGTCAGCGCCGTCCTTCGAGAAGATCCACTTCACGGTATATTCACCCGCCTGCAGGTTCTTGGTCACTGTCGCCCAGTCCACCTCACCGCTGATCGAGGAGGTGTTGTCGATGAGCACGAGGCCCGCGTCCGTCTTCTTGTAGATCTCGAGCTTGAAGTAGTCCTTGGAGGCTTCCGACGAGACCTTCCAGTTGAAAGCGAGAGTCGAATCGGACGTCAGCTTGAGGTCCTTGGTGATGGTCGAGCTCTGGTTGTGGGTGATATTGCCCGTCTGCAACGCGTACGAGCGTGTGAGATTGCCGCTGAGGTAGAGGTTGAGCCCGTTGGCCGTCTGCTGTTGGAGCGCGTGCTTGAGTTCTTCGAGAGTATAGATGTTGCCGGCGCTGTCGCGGATGACCCCGGTATCGCCGAGCACGACCGTGGCGCCGTTGATCACGAGCGTTTCCTTTTCGAGATCGATGCTGTCGACGGGGGCGTCGATCTCGCGCACCAGTCCGTCGGCGATCTGATCCACGGCTCTGATGGACACCTTGCGGGCTCTCCACTCGCTGCCGATACGCACCGCCGTGATCGTCGTGACCATCGGAGTGTCGGGGCTGATGTACGGCGACTGGCGCTGCAGGACCTTACGGGCTCCACCGATCAGATCGTACTGGGTATCGTTGACCGGGATCTGCCCGAACTTGCGGCTGGCGAGCTCGGGGTCGCCGTCGGAGTTGAGGTAGTCCCTGTAAGCGATATCGATGTCGGTGAAGAAACCGTCGGCGATCGCGTCGTTGCCGACCTTCACCGTGATGCCGTTGATCACGATCTGCGTCACGTTGCCGTTACCATCGACGGTCACGTTCTCGGGTAGGACATTGCCGCTCTCGATGTCGAGACCTTTCTGCAGCGTACGGTCGACGCGGACCTGTGTGGCGAACCACAGACCTTCACGCTCCTCGAGCTCGACGGTCACGAGCAGGTTGTTCTGGCTCAACAGGACGTTGAGCAGGTCCAGACTGATCGGAGTGCCGATCTCGTTGCGGATGATCGTATCGCCGTCGATCCCGACGACGACATCGGAGATGCGGATCGTCTGCGCGCCGGTATCGATGGCGCCGATCGGTCCCTTGAGCGTGCTAACGCCGCCCAGGGCGTCGTTGACATCGAGAGAAACGGTTTTCCAACCGCTGGGTTCACGGGTCAACTGTGTGCTGACATAATCGTTGATGTCCAGGTCGGCCAACGTCGCGATACCTCCACTGCGGCCGCGCAGGATCGATTGGCCGTCGACCTGGATCACCATGCCATCGCTCAAGGTGATGACGCCGATCGTATCGTCCTCAGGGTCGATGTCGATCTGGGCGATCCGGGAGTGGTGCGTGAACTGCGTATCGAGGAAGGTCAACAGCTTGAATTCCTTGACCAGGACCGTCGTGTCGGAGATCGAGAACTTGACGTCCGCGCGTGTCGTAAGCCCGTTGAGCGTGTTGTACGACAGGATGCTCGCCAACTGCGCGAGGGTCATCCCGACACCGTTGTTGTCCGTCAATACGGAGTTGGCGTCGACCGTGATGTTCTTGCCGTTGATCTTGACGGCCCCCGGCAGGCCGGTCGTGACCTGATCGAGCGTGCCGGTGACGAACCCGTTCCCGTTGGCATCGGACAGGACTTGGACCAGACTGACCTCCCACTCGCCGTTGATGCGCTGGGCGGTTACGCGAGCGAACGTGCCATGGCTGTTGGCTTGATTATTGAGGAAGAAGTCCTCGAAATCGGTGGCCTCGATGAACTCGCTTTCGGCGTTGATGTAGGCCGTCTGCATGTTGACCTTCATGACCTTACCGTCGAAGGTGATCGTACCGGCTTCGGCGTCGAAAGCCGTCACTGGTCCGCTCAGGGCCAGCGGCATGATGTTGGGCTCTTCGCTGGTGATGATGATCTGTTGCGCATCCCAGCCTCCGACGGTCTTCATCGTAACGATCTTGATCGTCGGCATTACGCCCTCTTCCTCGTAAGCCAACCGGATCTCCTCGAGCCGGGCCAGCTTCTCTGCGGCGGTCCCGGAGATGACGTTGCCACGGAGGTCCTTGACGATGGTCGTATCGAGCATCGTGATGTTCTGCCCGTTGAATCGGAACGTGTTGATGGCGGTGCTCTCCAGGATGCCGTTGAGGATGCTGAGACCTGTCGGATTCCAAAGGTTCTCGATCTGCCCGCGGAGCATTCTCTGGGGCTCCGGAGTGACCTCGATCCGGTCAGCGTGCCAGGCCTGTGTATCCATCCTCGAGGACTTGACCTTGAGGTAGGTCGTCAACGGGTTGGCCTGGTAGATCGTCTGGAGCTCTTCGACGGTGATCTCGTTGCCATCGATGTCGAAGATCCGCGTATTAGCGTCGATGACCAGGTTGTTGGCACCCACACGGATGGTACCGGTATCGTTCTCATCGACCGCCAGTCCGTAGAGAATGTCCATGAGGGTGGTAGCCAAGCGATCGACCATCATGATCGTACCGCCGTCAGGCAACGTCACCACACCGCCCTCATCTGACCCGACGAACGCGGTGCCCGAGAGAATGATCTGCGCGGCATCGATGACGATGACTGTCTTATTGGCCAACAGGTTGACGCTACCGCCGGAAGCGACGGTCTGGATATTGCCGTCGATGGATACCCGACCGCCGTTGGGGAAGGTCATCGTACCGGCCGTCGTCAAAGCGATCTTGGTGTTGGCAGGCACATCGGCCTTGCCGCCGTTGACGTACTGGAAGCGTCCGCCCGGAGGTAGCATGACCGTTCCGCCAGGAGGCAGTGTCACGCTCTGGTTCTGTTGCGTATTGACCGTCGCACCCGTCGGGAATCCGATGGTGAGGTTCTGCAGCGTCGTGATCGTACCCGCTCCGGAGAGAATGAACGTCGCCTCCCCGATCACCGTCAAGGACTGACCGACGCCCAGGTTTACGGAAGCGCCGGGCTCGACCGTCGCCTCTTGTCCGTTGGGCAGGATGACCTCGCCGCCGTTCGGGAACGTGACACTGCCACCGTCCGGCATCGTCACAAGAACACTACCCTCACCTTCCTGTGCACGTAGCACATCCGCGTACCCGGCATCGGCCAACTCGTTCATGCGGGCTAGCGCTTCGGCGGTGACGTTGGGATCGATGTCGGACCCGGCGGTCGGGGCGCCAGAGTCGAGTCCAAGCGTTCTTTCGATGTTGAGCAATCCCGCGCCGTACTGATCGTCATCACCCGCCTCGCCCAGGTCGGTCGCGCCCAAGGCCAACTGCTCGCGAATGAACTCGAGAGAAGCATCCGGATACTTCTGCAGGAGAAGCGCCACCGCTCCAGAGACGAGCGCGGCGGCCATCGACGTACCGGAGGCCAAGGTCCCCGTCTCGGTCTCGGTGCCGAATCCACTACCGTCGGCCTGTAGCGACTCGATGCCCACACCGGGCGCCACGAGGTCGACCTCATCACCGTAGGTCGAGAACGCTGCTCTGCGGCCGTCCTGATCGATGGCGCCCACCGAGATGACGTTGAGGCGTGCCAGCGCGAACTCCGCCAGAGCGTTGCCGGTGTTGCCCGCCGCGGCAACGATGATGGCACCCAGACTGACCGCATAGTCGATGGCCGCTTTCATCAGATCGAAACTCGCTGCGTCGAGTATCGCGCCGCTCAGCGAGAGGTTGATGATCCTGGCTCCGGCTTCTGCGGCGTAACGGACACCGTCTGCGATGGCGCGGACCGTGCCCTGGCCGGTGTTCTGCAGGACCTTCACGGGCAGGATGCGCGCCTCACCGGCCACCTGGCGGATCAGGCCGGCGATATGCGTGCCGTGGCCATAGCTGTCGAGAATGGTGCTGTCGATGAACGAGCGGGCGTTCTCAAGATCGATGGCACCCGCGAGCTCCGGATGGTCCACATCGATGCCGGAGTCGACGACCGCGACCGTTATGCCGCCGCCGTTGAGATTCGTCATCGAGGCCTTCGCGTTGATCCTGGCAAGGCCCCAGAAACCGTCATAGATCATGCCCGGCTGATACCCCATCGCGGAGCCGCCGCCGAGACCACTGACGCTGACTTGGCCACCACCAGGAAGCGTGAGAGTGCCGCCGGCCATCATACCCATGAAACCTCCGGGCGGCATGCCGATAGAACCCCATCCGGGCGGCACGTAGTATTCGAGTTCCTGTGACAAACCCCAGATCTTACCGGCATCGGTATCCATGTACTCGTAGACCTTGGTCAGTCGCATCTCGGAGTCGAAATGACGCTCTTCGGTCACCAGACCACCGATCTTGCCGAACGCCTTGGCGGACATGATGGCGTGGTTGCCGGGGTTCATGTCGTATTCGTAATCGTAGATGATACGGGCCATGGCGTTGTAGGTCTGATCACCGGCGGTCCAACTCCAGATCTTGTCCTGCTCGAGCTTGATCAGGGTGCCGTCCAGATCGTAGTGAGAGATGGAGTTGAGCACGCTCTGCTGCACGTTCCCGGGAACGCCCGCCACTCCAGGATTCACGAAATACTCGTGCACGGTGACGCCCTGGCCGTCGATGGTGGCATAGGTCCTGCCGTACTTGTCCTGGATGGTCACCGAGTCGAAGCTCGAGAGCATGCCACCGGACGTACGCGTAATGATCGTACGGAACTTCAATCTGTCGATCTGCGTGTTGTCGACGATCTCATCATAGACATAGCTGACAGCGACGCCGTTCCACTGGATGACCAGCGAGACCTGTTGTTCCTTGAACGAGTTGAGCTGGTAGTAGGACGTCGTCGTCTTGCCCTTGGCCGTTTGGACGGTCATGTACAACGTACCGTCACCGGCGTAGGTATAGTTCGTCGAGTCGTGGTGACCTCTCTCCAGGCGGTAGACACGGTCCTCGCCGAACGAACTGAGCTCGTAATACGCTTTCTCTGTCATCGTCTCGACGGTCGGAGCGCCTCCGAGATAGACCAAGATGTCATAGGTCAGTTCGGTGCGGTCGATGAAGCCCTGAGCGTTGTAGAAATAGTAGGTCGAGAACCCACGGTAGTCGACAGAGTAGTCGACCACATCCTCTCCGAACGAGTTGAGCTTGTAGTAGCTCGTCTGTCCGGAGCCGGCAATGCTAACGGTATTAAGGAAACCATTGCCATTATAGGTATAGTTCGTCTGAACGCCCTTTCGGTCTGTCGAATTATTGATGACGTCTTCATAGAACGAGTTCTGAGAGTAGTTCATCGTCGTGCCGGTACTCGTCACTTGCTGGGTCAGACGGCCGATCCCGTCGTACGTCGAATCGTTACGTACCCCGAGCCGATCGATCGTGTAGTCCACGACATCGGTGTAGTTGACCACCTTGTAGAAGGCATTGCTGTTGTTGGACGAAGTGGTGTTCAAGAGACGCCCTTGAGCGTCATAGTTGAAATTCGTCGTGACGCCCCTTCGGCTCGTTGATTCACTGACGACATCGCGGAAATTACGTTCCATATAGGTCGCGTTCGTTCCATCAGTAGAGCTGGTCGATACGATGCGGCCTTCCCCGTCGTAGGCGTACGTGGTGATCTGTCCGCGGCGGTTCTCGACAGTGTCGACGACATCGCGATAGTTGACTTCCTTGTAGTTCGTTTGATTCTGCGACAGATCGTTCGTCTGGACCAGTTTTCCGCCGGCGTAGGTGTAGGTCGTCTGGTTGCCGCGCGCGTTCTGGACCTTATCGACGACGTCCCGGTACCCGCCGATCCCGGTGATCTCCTTATAGAAGGTGATGGTGTTATCCAGAGCGCTCGTCTGTACGAGGCGGCCTCCGGCGTATGTGTAGGTCGTCTTGTTACCGCGGAAATCGGTGACATCCTTGACAACGTCCCTATATCCGCCGATACCCGTCAACTCCATGTAGTTGGTTACGGTGCTGTCGGAAGCAGTCGTTTGGGTCAATTTGCCGGCGGTGTAGTTGTAGGTCGTCTGGTTGTTGCGGAAATCGGTCACCTTGTCCACGACGTCGCGATAACCACCGACCATCGCACCGAGGTCTTTGTAAGTGGTATTTGTGCCGTCCAGAGCGGTGGTGGAGGTGAGCTTGCCGGCGGTGTAGACGTAGGTTGTCTCGTTCCCACGGAAGTCCGTCACCTTGTCCACGACGTCACGGTAGCCGCCTGTCATGGCCCCAAGGTCCTTATAGGTTGTCGTGGTACCGTCCAGAGCGGTGGTGGAGGTGAGCTTGCCGGCGGTGTAGTTGTAGGTCGTCTGGTTGCCACGGAAGTCCGTTACCTTGTCCACGACGTCGCGATAACCACCGACCATGGCACCGAGGTCTTTGTAAGTGGTATTCGTACCGTCCAGAGCGGTGGTGGAGGTGAGCTTGCCGGCGGTGTAGTTATAGGTCGTCTGATTACCACGGAAGTCCGTCACCTTGTCCACGACGTCGCGATAACCACCGACCATGGCACCGAGGTCTTTGTAAGTGGTATTCGTACCGTCCAGAGCGGTGGTGGAGGTGAGCTTGCCGGCGGTATAGACGTAGGTCGTCTCGTTGCCTCTCCAGTCGGTGACCTTGTCGACCACATCCCTGTAGCCGCCAACCATGGCACCGAGATCTTTGTAGATCGTGTTCGTGCCATCAAGAGTGGTGGTGGAGGTGAGCTTGCCGGCGGTATAGACGTAGGTCGTCTCGTTCCCACGGAAGTCCGTCACCTTGTCCACGACGTCGCGATAACCACCCGTCATAGCGCCAAGGTCTTTGTAGGTGGTATTCGTACCGTCCAGAGCGGTGGTGGAGGTGAGCTTGCCGGCGGTGTAGACGTAGGTTGTCTCGTTCCCACGGAAGTCCGTTACCTTGTCCACGACGTCACGGTAGCCGCCTGTCATGGCCCCAAGGTCCTTATAGAGCGTGGTGGTGCCGTCCAGAGCGGTGGTGGAGGTGAGCTTGCCGGCGGTATAGACGTAGGTCGTCTCGTTGCCTCTCCAGTCGGTGACCTTGTCGACCACATCCCTGTAGCCGC
>JAJVIE010000003.1:1592288-1594128 GCA_022072175.1 Candidatus Omnitrophota bacterium
TCCTTATAGAGCGTGGTGGTGCCGTCCAGAGCGGTGGTGGAGGTGAGCTTGCCGGCGGTATAGACGTAGGTCGTCTCGTTGCCTCTCCAGTCGGTGACCTTGTCGACCACATCCCTGTAACCGCCGACGCCAGCACCCAGATCCTTATAGAGCGTGGTGGTGCCGTCCAGAGCGGTGGTGGAGGTGAGCTTGCCATAGGCGTCGTAGTTGTAAGTGGTCGTGTTTCCTCTGAAATCGATCGACTGACTGATGACATTCTCACCGAAGTCGTTCTCACTGTAGATACTGGTATCACCGGCACCGGATACTGTCTGTGTGAGGCGACCCGTCGTGCCGTCATAGCTGTAGGTCACGACGTCGCCACGGAAATTGGTCATCGTCTGGATGACGTTCTCATAGACGCTGTTCTCTCCGTAGATAGCTATGTCTCCGTTCGTTGTCGAGGTCTGCAACAGACGGCCATTGACTGCATCGTACGAATAGGTTGTTATCATGCCCCTGAAATCAGTCACTGTCTGGATAACGCTTTCCCCATCAACGTTCAATGCGTATGTCGCGACTTCTCCGTTACCTGAAGTCGTGCTCAATAATTCTTCTGACACGGCATCATACGAGTAGTTCGTGATCATACCTCTCTTATCGACCGTGTGGTGGACCCGTTCCTCACCTTCATCCCCTTCATAATGTGTTTCGCTGAATATGATGGCTGCACCGGGCAGCCCGCTAATGGATCCCTTGTACGTGATGGTCTGGACAAGAGCATCTTGAGCGGAGAACGATGAGATCGAAGTCGTTTTTACGGTTGTTCCGGCGGCATTGTAATTGTACGTACGCTCTACTTTCTCGGAACCTTCATCACCGGTATAGATCGATACTGAGCGCAGCAAGTTAGACGCCCCTGGCGCTCCGGTCACGCTGCCACGGTGGATCGCTGAGCTCGCGAGTCTGTCGGAGACGTACGTGAACAAGGTCGTGGTCTTGATCTGCGTACCTGCATACGCGTAGCTGAAGGTCCGATCGACCTTTTCTTCACCTTCGCCACCCACGTAGATCGAACGTGATCTAATGATCGCGGCTCCCGGTGCTCCCGTGACCTGACCGAGATAGACAGATGAAGAGACGAGGACATCCGCGGAGTACGACATGATCGTCGTGTTGTTTACGGCCGTACCTGCTCCGTTGTAATTGAAGGTTCTTTCGACCTTCTCTTCACCTTCCGGACCCGTGTAGATCTGAATGTTCTTCTTCTTGGCGCCGGATAGATCGCCCGTGATGCTATGGACGGAGCGATAAGTGATCGAGGACACGAGCGTATCAGCAGAGTAATTCAGGTCGGTACGCGTCCTGATGGCGGTTCCGAGGGTATTGTAGTTGAAGGTCGTGAGGGCCTTCTCCTCACCTTCGGCGCCGGTGAACTGGGTGATCGACCTCTTGGGACCGCCGGTGCCCACACCCCTGTAGGTGGTCGAGGTGGTCAGCACATCCGACACGTAGGTCATCTTGGTGGTGGTCTTCACCGTGGAGCCGTCGAAGCTGTAGTTGTAGGTCAGATCGGCCTTCTCCTCGCCCTCGGCTCCGATGAAGCTGGTCAGCGAGCGGATCACACCACCCGTGCCGGTGACGGTGTTGACGCCCCTGAAGGTGGTCGAGGAGGTGAGCGTATCGGCCGAGTAGGCCAGGTCGGTGCGGGTCTTCACCTCGGTACCGGCGAAGTTGTAGTTGAAGGTCGTGAGGGCCTTCTCCTCACCTTCGGCGCCGGTGAACTGGGTGATCGACCTCTTGGGACCGCCGGTGCCCACACCCCTGTAGGTGGTCGAGGTGGTCAGCACATCCGACACGT
>JAJVIE010000001.1:0-186717 GCA_022072175.1 Candidatus Omnitrophota bacterium
CCGGCGTCGCTGATGACCTGGAGGTCGGGGTAGTTGATGCCGGCGTCGCTGAAGACCTGGAGGTCGGACCAGTTGATGCCGGCGTCGGAGATGACCTGGAGGTCGGACCAGTTGATGCCGGCGTCGCTCATGACCTGGATGTCGGACCAGTTGATGCCGGCGTCGGAGATGACCTGGAGGTCCTGGTAGTTGATGCTGGCGTCACTGAAGACCTGCAGGTCGGACCAGTTGATGCCAGCGTCGGTCAGGACCTGGAGGTCCTGGAAGTTGATGCTAGCGTCGCTAAGCACCTGCAGATCCTGGAAGTTGATCGAGGCATCGCTGAAGACCTGAAGGTCCGACCAATTGATACCGGCATCCGAGAGCTGCTGGACATCCATCCAATTGATTCCCGCATCGCTCATCACCTGCAGATCCGACCAGTTGATGCCCGCGTCGGACCTGACCTGGATGTCGGACCAGTTGATGCCGGCATCCGAGAGAACCTGCAGGTCGGACCAGTTGATGCCGGACTCCGAGAGGACCTGAAGGTCCTGATAGTTGATCGAAGCATCGCTCAGTACCTGAAGATCCGACCAATTGATACCGGCATCGGTGACCACCTGGATATCCTGGTAGTTGATGGAAGCATCGCTCAACACCTGCAGGTCGGACCAGTTGACCCCGGCATCACTAAGCACCTGCAGATCCGCCCAATTGAGCCCTGCGTCGGACATGACCTGTATGTCGGCCCAATTGATCCCTGAACGCGCCAACACCTGCCAGTCGGTCCAGTTGATGCCTGCGTCGGACATGATCTGAAGATCGGACCAGTTGACTCCGGCGTTGGTCAGATCGCGCAGGCTCTCCCAGTTGATCGTCTCGGTCCAGTTGACGTGCGATCCGGACATGACCGCGATGTCCTCCCAATTGACTCCGGACTCGGTCATGACCTGGATGTCCATCCAGTTGATGCCGGCGTCCGTGAGCATCTGGATGTCGGACCAGTTGATGCCGGCGTCGAGGAGCACCTGCATATCGGACCAGTTGATGCCGGCGTCGGAGAGCACTTGCATGTCTTTCCAGTTGATGCCGGCGTCAGAGAGGACTTGCACATCGCTCCAGTTGATACCGGCCTTGGAGAAGGTCTGGAGATCGTTCCAGTTGACCCCGAGCGTGCTCAGGTTGCCGATATCGGCCCAATTGATCGCGAAGCTCCCGCGAAGCGTCGCGTCGGCAAGCAGCTGCCCATAGATCGTACGGTCCGCGGCCGTATCGGAGGTGTCGCCGATAACGCCCGCGATACTTTGAACCGATGTCAGAATATCGGTCACATTAGTCCAATTGATCGTATCGGTCTTGGCTTTTATGTCCGTGATGTTCGTCCAGTTGATCGTGTCGGTCTTGGCTTTGATAGCGAGCAGGTCATCGCGGTCGCCCGATGTGAAGCCACCACCGCCGCCGCTGCCGCCACCCGTTGCCAAACCGGGATTGATCACCCGTGTCGCGGTATAGGCCTCACCATCGTAAGTGATGGATACGTTGGCATAATAGGTCTCATCCGATGCGTCAGGAGTCCATGCGGCGCTCCTGAGGTAGTAAGTGTTCGTGACCGATAGCGCGCCCGGTTGAGTCGCGGCGGAAGTGCTGGCATCGCCCTTGTAGACGGTCACGGTACCGGAAGTCGGCACGACAAGCTCGCCGCCGATCTCGAGCCAGGTCGTGAAATAGTAACTCGTGCCATCGTGGGTCACGCTCGCGCTGATATTGTAGTCGACGAGCGTGATGCTGAACGAGCTGGATACGGCGGCCTCGAGGCCCGCCGCGGTCGCCCGCAAGGTATAGAGATCTCCGGGCTTATCGATCTTAAGGCCGTTGCCGTCGAAGTTGGCCACGCCGCTCGAGGTGTTCTCCGTCGTGGTACCGGACAGGGTCCCGTCCCCTCCGCCGTTGTTGTAGATCGCTACGGTGACGGTCGTCGCGGGATAGCTGGTCACGACGTTGTCGTCCTCATCGACCACCCGCACGATGGGCTGGGGATTGAAAGCCTTGTTCTTGGGTGTGCTGGGCGGCGAAACGAGGAACTTGAGCTTGCGCGCGGTCGAGCCGAAACCGAGCGTCGAGTCGCTCGAGGTCGCGCTGCCCCAACCGTCGTACGATCCGCCGGAGTAGGAATTGAAGCTGAAGGTGACATCGTCAAAACCGTCGTAGGAACCGCCCGAGAACAGCGCGGCCTGCGCCGATGGCGCGCCGGAGACGCACAACAGATGCGTCGCGATCACCAGAGACGCGATCGCCCTCTGCCAAGCGGGTCTGTCGTTGGATGTGCGGCCCTCAGGCCTCGGTGTCATCATCAGAGCTCTGAAATTTCGCCTCCACCGCCACTGGAAGATTCGCCCCCGGGCGATGCGCTGCCATCACCATCGGACGCGGTCCTCACGCAACGGCCGCCGTAATACGCTTCTCGATTATCGTCCGGCGCAGCGGCTGACGTGCGATCGGACACCTCCAGAAGCTGTGTATCGGTATGAACATAACCTCCACCCTTGAGCCCGGACCCGGTCGCGTCCGTCACACCGCGGGATTGGGTGGCATTGATCCCCGGCCAGTCGGTGTTGGTCGCGTTGCCGTAGTAAGAGGCGATATTGGTCAGGATGCCGTCGCCGTGCGTCCCCGCGAATCCCCTGCCGGTCGCGTTGCCGAGCGTTACAACACGCTCCCAGAGATTGCCGGACATCTCCATGACACCGTAGTAACTACCCCCTGTCTGGGCGCGTGTGACGGTCGAGGCCGTCGCGAAGATGCCCGCCCTGACCGGACCGGTGCCAGTGTCGCCGCCGGAGAAGTTGGTGTTGTTGAAAACAACGTTGGCGTTGGAAGTGCTGATCGTCTCTGTGCCGTTCTCGGTGCCGGAGATGGTCGTGGCGACGGTACTGCTCGTCGTGCCCCACGCGAACTCTCCCGCGACCGGATAGAGCGGGCCCCGGCAGACTTTCTCGAACTCGAGCTCGGACATCGGTCGCAGGGCCGCCCAATCCGCGAAAGCCGCCACGTCCACATACGACAGGTAACCGCAGGCGCGATCCTCTCTGCTGGTGGAAGCATCCCCTGAGGTCCAAGAGATCGTGTTGCG
The DNA here is from genome assembly GCA_022072175.1 of Candidatus Omnitrophota bacterium. Classification (GTDB taxonomy): domain Bacteria; phylum Omnitrophota; class Gorgyraeia; order 2-02-FULL-51-18; family 2-02-FULL-51-18; genus JAJVIE01. The sequence goes on from JAJVIE010000001.1 coordinate 3,113, forward strand.
GTTCACGGTCGAGTCGCTGTTCTTGCCTCCGAGACTCGCGTGGTTACCGGTGATGTCCCGTTCGGACTTCTGGTTGGAGTTGAGCGTGTTGAAGAAAGCGACCCAGAGGCCTTCGGTGATCTCGTATTTCATGATGTAGAACGAGTGGAATCCCTTGGGAAAAGCCTCGGTCACCTCAAAACTCGCACCATCAGAGGCCTCGCCCGTATTGGGTGATCCGGGCGTGTTGTAGTACCACTGTCCGGCGCCGGTGCCGAACGACATCCCGCCTTCACTGTTGAGCGCGCCGGGCAAGGACGATCCGGACCCGCCGAACTCAAGTTGCCCCGCAGTGCCGGCCGACCCGTCCCCGGCGTAGAACCCCTCCTCCGGGATGAACACCATCTCGATGGCCATGACCTTGATCTGCGTGCTCGAGGCGATCGCGTCCGTATCGCCGATGAGCGTGGATGAGTCGCTCATCTGATCCACGCCGTAATGCCAAATGACCTGAACATCGGTCGTGCTCAGGGAGCCGCTGCCCTGCGAAGCTCTCTGGACCGATACACCCTTCTTGTCCTTGGGCACCCACAACTCCAGCTCCGTTCCGGTGCCGATATCAAAACCGCTCGGATCAAGACCTGAAGACTTCAAGGTGGCATGCTTCCAGCTGGTGCCGGAATCGGTCGAATACTTGATGAAGACCCATGCGGCGTCGAAGTTCGTCGAGTCCCTCCAGGAGTTGCTCCAGGAAATATCGAACTCGATCGTGACCGTATTGGCCGTGGTGTCCTGACTGGCGATCTCGACGTTGGTCACCGCGATGTTGTTGGCCCAGGATGAGGGGCAAAAAAAGGCCGTCACCAAGCCAATATATAGGAGGACTCGGCCAGTGAATCTAAGTATCGTTAGATTAACGTTATGTGTCATTCGTGTCGATTAACCGTCATGCACTCCTCCCCGCTCTAAATCCAAGATCCGATGTCCGTGTCGTATCGACCGTGGTCGCCACGGACCGATCTGAAACTCTCAATGTCGTCGATCCGCTGTCGCTCCAATCCCCTCCGCGACTACCCGAACCCGTGGCTCCCGTAACACCGCGCGTGGTCGTGCCGTCGATGCCGGGCCAATCCGCGTTGGTCGCGTTACCTTCATAAGAAGTCTCGGTCGTCAGCACGCCGTCACCATGCGTGCCCAAGAAGGCCCGTCCTGTCGCGTGGCCCACCGTTACACAGCGCTCACGAACGTTGCCCGACAATTCCATCGCGCCGTAGTAGCCCGCGCCCGACTGCGAACGCGTCGAGCTCGAGGTCGCGAAGATCCCCGCGCGCAAAGGCCCTGTCGTGCCGCCGTCTCCACCTGAGAGCGTCGTGTTGTTGTAGTGCGCGTTGGCGCTGGACGTCGAGATGGTCTCGGTCCCGTTCTCGGTCCCCGAGATGGTGGCCGCCGCCGTGATGCTCGTACTGCCCCAAGCGAACTCACCGTTAACATCGGAGGACGTGCCTCGCGCGGCTTTCTCGTACTCCAGCTCGGTGATCGGCCGCAGGGCCGCCCAATCCGCGTACGCGCAGCCGTCCATCCACGACAGATAGTTGCACGCGCGGTCCGCTTTGGAGTTGGAGCTGTACGTGACGTTGAAGACGACCGGCGCCGTCGTGCCGTTACCCGAGGAGGGCGCCTGGATGGCGCTTCGGTTGGTATACGAGCTCGAGTTGGCCATCACATAGGTATTGGAGATCGTATCCGCGCTGATCGTCGAGGCGACGCGGTTGATCTGCTGGGCACGCGAGAGCGTGTTGAGGAAATCCATGTACTGCCCTTGGGTGATCTCGTACTTCATCAGGTAGAACGCGTTGTAGCCCTCCGGAAAAGCGGCGGGTATGGTGTACGTCGAGCCGCCATCGTAGTAGCCATTGGAGGCGGTGTTGGTGACGGAGATGGCTCCGGGGCCGCTGACCGCCCACGAGTCGGTATCGCCCGAACCTTGTTGGAACGAAGAGGTGCTCGAACCATCCCCCGCCGAGTATGCGGCCGTCGGCACATACACCATCTCGAGCCCGAAGACCTTCACGCGCGCGATGGTGTTGTCGGCCAGACCGTCCGCCCCATAGTCCCACGTCAACTGGACCTCGGTGAGCGTCGTGGTCCCGTCGCCATTGGCGGAGCGCTCGATAAAAGCGCCCTTCTTATCGGCGGGCACGATGATATTCACCGAAGTACCCGTACCCGAGCTCGTGTCACTGGGGTTGGTGCCCGCGGTCTTGAGCGTCGCGTGCGACCACGTCACACCCTCGTCCGTTGAGTACTTGACGAACACCCACGCCGCGTCGCGGTTGGTCGCATTGCGCCAGGAGTTCTGCCAGGAGATATCGAACTGGACCTTGATCGTATTGGACGTGGAATTGGGAGAGGTCAGCGTCGCGTTGGAGACGGTCATGTTGTTCGCGAGCGCGGACGAGGAGGCCGACAGGAGCAGTGAAGTTACGATACAGCTTTGCAAAAGACGGTGAAGAATACGACGGAGGGGGTACTCTTGGATGTTCGTTGTGGAGGCCGGAGCGATCCGGCCTGCCCGATGGGTCATTTACGATCTCCTCTGAAATTCAATCCGGCAACGCCGCCGAGCGGATCCTGGAACTGCGGATCGGCCTGTTTCTGCTTCTTCCTGTCCTCGGCATAGACCTTGTCGCGCAACTCGAGATCGAGGATGCGCTGTTCCACCTTCTCGTAGTCGGGCGCCTCCGGGCGCAATTCGAGGTAGCGCTTGAAATACTTGAGAGCCGTGGGCCTGTCCTCCAGGAACTCATCGGCCACCAGCGCGAGATTGAAATTGGTGTCGGGTTCATCGGGCTGGTAGTGCACGGACTTGCGGTACTCCTCCGCCGCGCGCGCGTACTCACCGTTGCGGAAATAGAAGTTGCCCATGTTGTAGTGCAGCTTCGCGGTCTCCTTGATGACCGACGCGGTGTCCTTGCCCTTGAGGTTCTCGACGAGCCGGGCCTCCATCTTCTTGTGGCTCTCGATCTTCCGGCTCAGGACCTGGATATCCGCGGTGAAGCGCTCCCGCTCCTCCTTGGACAGGGTCTCGACGGTCCTCAGCTTCTCGATCAGGCCCGTTTTCTCCTTCTCGAGCATGGACAGCTCGCGCTTGAGCTTGCCGATCTCCTCGGTGGACTCGCGGCGGAACGTCTCGAAGGAACTGACGGAGTTGCGGACCTGGCTCAGGATCGCTTCTTTTTCGGAAGAGAAGCGCGCCGTCTCCTCCCGGAGCCGCGCCAGCTCGGCCTCTGACGAAGCGGCCCGACGCTCGGCCTCGGCGACCTTGGCCTGGAGCTCCTCCTCGTTCTTGCGGAGCGCGCCGATCTCGGCGTCCTTGGCGGTCAGCCTCTTTTCCTGTTCCTGGATCTGGCCGTAGCCGTAGTAGGCCATCGGCACGGCCAACCCGGCGAAGGCCAGCGTGGCCACGAAGAGCGTCTTGAAAACCGTCAACAGCTTGTTCATGCGGCCCCCATGTCATTGTCGTCCTTGGCGGCCGGACCGATCGGCTTGTCCGGCTTGATGCGTGTCTCGACCTGATACTTGCGCGTCGGGCGTCCGACGATCAGAGGCTTGGCGTCCTCACGGTAGCGGTAACTGCGATCGGCTTGCGGTGTAGGCCTGTCCTCGCGCAGCTGGTCGTGGTCCGGTTTGATGATGTGCGGCGTCAGGAAGATGACGATCTCCGTGTCCACGAGGTCCTTGGACTCGTTCTTGAACAGATGCCCCGCCACCGGGATGTCCATCAATCCCGGCACACCGCCTTTGGAGTTCTTATTGGACAGTTGTTTGAGACCGCCGATGATGACCGTGTGCCCGTCCTGCACGATCGCCGTGGTCTCGACGAACGTCGTGTTGACCTGCGGGATCAGGGCCCCTTGAGGCGTCTCGACATCGCGCGTACGGCTGGAGATCTCGGGACGGATCGTCATCGTGACGATGCCGTCGTCATTGATCGTCGGCTTGACCTTGAGCTTGAGACCGACGTCGATGAAGTTGATCTGTTCGCTGACGGTCGCCGTATCACCGGTACCCGTCGTCGTCGACGTGACGTAGGGGATCGTGTCCCCGATGTGGATGTTGGCCTCGTTGTTGTTGACGACCATCAGTCGCGGCCTGGCGACGACGCGTGTGTTGAGCACCTGTTTCAGCGCGCTGATCTCAAGCTGCAACAGGCTCGGGTCCAGAGCGCCGTAGGTGATGCTGCCGAGGGTCCCGATCGAGGAGACCGTCGAGGAGATCGGAAAGCTCGACTTGACGTCGAGGTTCCGGAAATACCGGTTGCTCGGGGTGCTGAACGGATTGCTCCAGTCGATGCCGTAGTCGAGCTTGGGGTTGAGGATCAGCTGCAGGATACGCACCTCGATGAGCACGGCCTTGGTCGGGGAGTCGAGCTCGCGGATGATCTTCTCGGCCTCCTTGAGACGCTCGGGGAAAGCCGAGATCACCAGCTGATTGGAACGCTCGTCCGCCTGGATGAAACCGACCGACTTGGCGTCGAGCCGCTGTTTGAGCTGAGCGGCGATGTCCTTGGCGGCGGCGTACTGGAGCTTGTACGTCTTGGTGACGACCTTGAGGTCCATCTGCCTCAGCACCTCCACCATCTTGTCGAGGTTATCGGGCGTATCGATCAGCACGACCGATCCCGTATCCTCATCGATCACGATCTTGCCGACGTTGCTCTTGATGTTGTCGAGAGCGGCGAGCACATAGCTCGGCTTGGCGTACTTGAGGTTCACGATCTTCACGTCGGTGGCGTCGCTGAACTTGCGGCCGTACGTATTGAGGTACTCCTCGGCCGTCATCACGTAGATGATGTTATTGGTGCGCTGATAGGCGAGGTTGTTCGCCCGTAGGATGATGTCGAGCGCGTCGCCGATGGTCACCTCTTTCATGACGAGCGTCACGCGCCCGGCGATGCTCTTGGAGATCGCGATATTGAACTTCCCTTTGAGCGACAGGAACTTGAGCACGTCGACGATATCCATGTCGCGCAGGTCGAGCGAGACGCTCTTGAGCAGCGGATCATCGATCGACGCGGGCAGCTTGGACCCGGGCAGCATCGGCTCCTGGACCGCCGCCAGAGAAGGCAGCGGCGCCGCCGCGAGCATCAGCGCGGCGAGCGCGGACAACGTGACGCGCGCTGCGGCGCGCAACCGGATCGCATCAACGAAGTTCAAGGTTCCTCCCCCCGAGCGTGAACACCAGCTTGTCCTCGCCGATGCTCGACAGCTCCATGCCGTCCAACCGATCGCCCTTCTTCAAGAAGAACGTGATGTTGGTCTTGACGTTCTCGATCATCGCGTAAGAACTCTTCTGATCGCTCTCGATCGAGATCCCCACGAGCTTGTAGTCGACGATCGGCGCGATCGACTCCTGCGCCTTCGCCTCTTCCTGCTGCTTCTTGTCCGGGCCGGGCTTGAAAACGTTGCGCAAACCCTTGATGCGGAGCGCCTCCGGATCGACGCTGAAACCGCCCGACGATACGGAGGCGGCCTGGATCTGGCCGCCGGAGATCATCACGAAGCGGTCAAGGTCCGCGCTTTTCTTGAGCTTGGAGGACTCCGCAAAGATGGTCATGATGAAATACCCGAAGACGGCGGCGGTCACGAGCGTCAGGGCCTTGACCAGATGTTTGCGATCGGCCGCCATCGACAACGCGACCTTGGGATTGAGGACCTGCCGCAGCAGTCCGGCCAAGGGCGCGATGGGCAGCGCGGCGGCGCCGCGGCCCCGGGGACCGGCGGTCCGACGGCGCGCCTCCGCCTGCGCGGGATCCTCGATGATCCTCAGCAGGTCTTTTTCGGCCGAATGTTGTTCTTTAGCTGACGCCATATCGCTCCGGTCTAGATCAGCTGCTGTTGCAGCGTCTCCGCCTCGTTCCACATCGCCTGATTGTCCATGCGGATCAATTCACGGACGATCTCGGCGTCCACACGCTCTTTCTTGCGGATGATCAACTGTTTGAGCGCCTTGTGACAGGCCATCGTGATGCGGCGCGGATATCCCATCGTGTAGCGATGGATCTCCTCGACGGCCTCGTCGTTGAAGAGCGACCGGTGCGAGTTGTAACCGGCCTTCTGCAGGCGGTACTGGATCATCTTGCGCGTATCGTCGAGATCGAACGGATTGAGCACGTACTTGAAGCTGATGCGGTCGTAGAAGTTGGGCATCTTGCGGATCTTGGGCACGAGCTCCAGCTGGCCCAACAGCACGACCTGCAGCAGCTTGAACTCGTTGGTCTCGAAGTTCAGGAACACCCTCAACACCTCGAGAGTGCTCTCGGAGACCTTCTGCATCTCGTCCATGATGAGCGTGAGCGTCTTGCCTTCGCTGACGGCTTTCTGTAGCAGGAAGCGCTCGATGGCGTTCATCATCTCGGCGCGACGCATCTGCGTAACGTCCTTGGACGTCTCGATGCCGAAATGATGGAACAACGTCTGGAGGAAATCCTGCTCGGTCTCGAACTGCGGGTTGAGCAGCATGTAGAAGATGAAATCCTCTCTCTGCCGGAGCTCGTGCACGAGCTTGCGCGACAGAGTGGTCTTACCGGTACCGATATCGCCCAGGATGACGGTCAAGCCGCGCTTGAGGCGCAGTTCGATGAGGATGTTGGTCAACGCCGAGTCGTGATCCTTGGAGAGATAAAAAAAGTTGGGATCGGGGCTCGTCGAGAACGGCTCTTTGTCGCATCCCAGAAGACGGTAGTAGCTCATCGATAGACCTCGCGTTTGAGCGACACGTGCGGGCGCCCGACAGTCATCCAATGACCGCGGACAAGCCGGGACAGGGCCTGTTCGATCGAACGCCTTCTGTTGTGTCGCGTTAGTCTATTTGTCAATTAAGCTATTATATATATAGTGACTATATTTGGATACTATGTCGTTTATAAATATACACAAAAAACTATTTCCTGAAAAGAAAAATTAAGCATTGAGTTAAATTTAGTGTATTTGCATAGTTTTGCTTAAATGCTCGCGAAAACCGAAAAAAATTAAGCTACGTCATCAGCTCGTTGGTACAAAACAGTTAATTATCGATGATTTATACTGATAGTAGAATGATTCAGATTTAAATATGCTATTTCGGTTAATAGCTGTTAAATCTGTTACGGGGCGAGAGCGTAATAGATGATCGTAATGATCGCGCCGTTGATCAGAAAGAACAACAGAAGCGCGATGTAGAGGACGACAATTCCAACTGGCTTTTTAGCACTCATAACTTATCATTAGTTATCAACAGTATTCATTTCTAACTATTATATCGCTTGCGCTCGATCCAAACCTGCCAATCGGCCTCAAGCCGATTGTAATCCAGTCCGTAGTTTTTTTTGAGAACTTTTTCGAAATCCCCGGGCTCGGATCCCTGCACCAACTGCATCACTTTCCAGATCCCGCCCTGCTCGATCAGATATTCGACGAGCGTCAGCGCTTTCATGTACGCGAGCGTCATCTCGGTGTTGTTGAAGGGATTGTTCTGGTGGCCGAGCGCTTTGTCCAGGTGCGCGACAGGCGCCAGGCGCCGTGTGATCTGATGGATCACGAGCGCGTCCTTGGCCTTCATGTCCAACTGACGGCCCTCCACCCACTGCGCGATCCCTTCGTTGAGCCAGCGCGGCACCGGATGCGGCGAAGCGGCCGCGATGAACGCGTGCGTCAGCTCATGACGGACGATCGGCTTCATCACCGCTTCAGGAAGTCCTTTGGACGAATACGGGATACGGAGCTTGCCGTCATAGTATCCGTCGATGCGGTTGGGCAGCCGCCAATGGTCGTGGAAATCCTTGAGCGGATAGAACACGACGGTGATCTTGCGCTTGGGATAGACGGACAGCTTGTATCCGACCTCCGCGTAGGTCTGCTCGAGCTCGTACAACACTCGATGAGCCCCCTCACGGGCGATCTGCGCGGCGTCCGCCGAGAGGATGAAGTGCTCGGAGGTCTCCGTGCTGTGGGACTCCTCGCGCCGAGCGGACCGCACGCGCTCCTCCAGCACCTTCACGTTGCGGTCGTCGGGAGCGATCTTGCGAGCCCGCTCGAGGAACGCCGCGGCTTTGTCGAGGCGTTGGATGGACCAGGCGTAGTCGGCCGCCTGGACCCAGACGTGAAGGTTGGAGGGATCGCGTGCCGTGCCGGCCTCGTACAGCTCCAGGGCCCTGTCGTGGAGCCCCTGGGCCGCCCGCGCCTTGGCCTCGAGGAAGAGCGTGGAGGCATAGGCCTTGGCGTACCGGGTGTTCTGCGGGTCGATATCGAGGGCTTGTTTGAGGTAGCGCGAAGCTTCGAAGAAATCCTTGCGTTGCTGCAGCGCCCGCACGCCTTTCTCATAGTAGACGACCCCGAGGTTCTTGCGGAGCTTCTGCACGTCGCCGCCCGCGTACTCGATGGCCTGCAGGAGGTCGTACTCAGCCCCGTCGAAGTTGCCCTGCCGCATCTTCGCGACGGCCGAATCATTGAGAGCGGAAGCCTTCTCGAGGTATTCGCGGTCGGCCGCCCAGGCAGGACCCGCTCCGGCGGACAACAGAGCGGTCAACAAGGCCGTCGCCCGAAAGCGGGGATCTTTTCGGGCGGGCTCAGGGCCCCGGTTTGAGGACGTAGATCTTCTTGCGCTGTGACTCATGGTAGGTCCGGATCGTGATCTCCGCAAGAAGCCCGATGAGGATGAACTGGATACCGATGATCTCGCACAGGATGAACAGATAGAACAGCGGGTTGCCCGTGAGCGTGCGAGCCTGGGTGAACTTGAGCACCACCGCCACGACGAACAAGAGCGCTCCGAAGATCCCCGAGAGGATGCCAAGCTTGCCGAACATCTGGATCGGACTGGTCGAATAGCTGAGCAGGAACTTCACCGTGATCATGTCCAAGAGGACCCGCACGATCCGCGAGAAGCCGTACTTGGAACGGCCGTGCAAACGCGGACGGTGGTTCACCGGCACTTCCAGGAGCCGGATACCAGCCCAGCTGGCCAGCGCCGGGATGAAGCGGTGCATCTCCCCGTACAATCGGAGCTCCTGCACGACCTCCCGGCGGTAGGCCTTGAGCGTACACCCGGAATCATGCACGCGCACGCGCGTCAGCCGTGAGATCAGACTGTTGGCCATCGAGGAAGCGAGATTGCGGAGGAAGGAATCCCTGCGTCTCCGGCGCCATCCGGTCACCAGGTCGTAGCCCTCCTCGAGCTTGGCCACGAGCATGGGGATGTCGGCCGGGTCGTTCTGCAGGTCCGCGTCCATCGTCACGAGGATCGACCCGTAGGCCTGGTCAAAACCGGCCTGAAGCGCCGCCGTCTGTCCGAAGTTACGTCTCAAAGCCACCAGCCGCACACGCGGGTCCCGGCGGGAGGCCTCGACGATCAAGCGGGCCGATCCGTCGCGACTGCCGTCGTCCACAAGGATGATCTCGTACGGCCGGCCCGTCCGGTCGAGCGCCGACCCGGTCTCCTCCAATAGGCGAGGCAGATTGCCCTCCTCGTCATAGACCGGGACGATGACGGAGATCTCGGGGGATGGATGGGTGGACATCTAAAATAGCATCTCATTTTCGTACACGATGCGCAAGCCCTGGGGGACCGACCAGATCGCCGCGGCCAACAGCACCGCGCAAACGATCGCGTCGCGCACCGCCGGCTTGAGAGGCCACTTACGCGACAGCTCGAGCAGTCCGGCCGCGGCCAGTGCCGCCAGGGCCGGATACGCCGGATAGAAGTAGCGGTGCTCCTGAACCATCGGCGGCTCGAGCAGTTGCCAGGGCCGGGTCAACTGCGCGTACGCGGCGATCACCCAAGACCACAACAGCACGTACGGGTCCGCGGCGGAACGGCCTTGCCACAGCCGCACGACCCCGCTACGTAAACGTCCCAGGGTCAACAACGCGCATCCGAAGAGCGGCGCGGCGAGCACCGTACCGATCGAAAAGAAGATGAGCGGATGCGGCCTGCGGCGCAGCGCCTCGAACCACCCGGTCCTATCCGTCCCCACGGACTCGATCATCCGCTGGGTCGGCACATGGAAGAACTCCCCATAGACCTGGTGCACCTTGACGAACCAGAACGCCGTCACCGCCGCCAGGGCCAGCAGGTACGTCAACCAGCGCGCATCGAGCGCGGACCGGGCCACTCCCTGCCAGCGGGAACGGTCGGCCGGGTGGGTCAACAGCCAGTAGATCCAGACGGCCGGCACCAGATAGAGCGCCGATTGTTTGGTCAGGACGGCCAGTCCCATCGCGCCCCCGGCCAATGCCGCTCCCGCCCAGGAGGTGCCGCCAGCCCAGACCGCCCAGAAGGATAACGCCGAGAACAGGACCAGCGGGTCCTCGGCCAGCGCGCGGTGAGCGGTCATCAAGCTCACCGGATGTACGGCCATCGCGTAGGCGGCGACGGCCCCGCAACGCGCGCCGAACAGCCTCCAACCGATCAGGCCGGTCACCAGCACCACCAACAGGTTGAAGGCCAGCGAGACGCCTGCCACCCACAGCTGAGCGCGCAAGACCTCCGGGGGACGGTGCCACCGGACATGCGGCCCCAGGTGCGAGCTCACGGAGGTGTAGTGCAGGTTGTCCCGCTCGAAGATCCGGTGCGACCACATCAACACGTACGGATAGAGGGGGGCTCGCATGTGCAGGGGCTCGTCCCAGTACGATTGACCGACCACCCGCAAGATCGCGAGGATATCCCCTTCCGCGGACGGATCGCCGATCTTGCTATAGACGATCTCGACCGGCGGGTCCTCGCTCAACTTGGCCATACCCAGCTTGATCCCTCGCAGGTTGTAGTGGTCCAAGCCGAGCTTGTCGAGCTTGAGCGCGAGCGTGATGTACTGGTTCTGGTCACCGGTCCAATGCGGCATCCACAGCGCATAGCGTCTCAGGTACGCCGAGAACACCAGAAGCGCCACCAACAGGAGCACGCCGACCTTGCGTCCCAGATCGTCCCTGAAGGCCCCTTCGCGCGTCGTCATCGATCTCCCCTTAGAACGGTTTGAGGATCAGGAACTTCTCGTCGAAGATGGTCTCGAGCGCCATCGGCACCGACCAGAGCGCCGATACGGCCAGTATCGACACGATAGCGCCTTCGGCGATCACCGTACCGGCGCGGCCGGCCAGCCGCAAGCGGAGCCACGACAGCGTCGAAGCGGCCAGGAGCGCCAGCGCCGGGTGGGCGGGCAAGAGATAGCGCTGTTCTTTGGACTCTCCGCGCGTGGCGAAGAACAGGAAATACGCCCCGAACCACAACCACAGGAGCGCGTGCGGCCACAGATCGCGGGAGGAACGCACGCCCTTGTCGAACCAACGGCGGAACACCGACAGGTATCCGATCAACATCGGCGGACAGAGATAGCTCAGTCCGACCGTGTACAGGATCGCCGCGTGCGGTCTCATCGCCAGCACATCGTGCCACCCGGTCTCGTCACCGCGCACGATCTCCTGGGCGGTGGGTTCGTACAACGGCGTTCCGTAGACCTGCCACACCTTGATGAACCAATGCGCCGACACGAAGAGCATGCCCCCGACCAGGCAGAGCGCGTAGGGATTGAAAACCGCCGCGAAGAACGGCCCGGGACGTCCGCGATCGGCCGTGCGCAGATGCACCGCGGCCGCGTACACGCACAGCACCAGCGGCACAAGGATCGAGCTCTGCTTGGCCAGCACCGCCAGACCCGCCACCAGGCCCGCAGCGCAGGCGCCGAGCCAGCTTCGCCGCCCCAGAGCGCCGACGAACAGCCACACCGTGACGATACAGAAAATGCCCGTGAAATCCTCCGTCAGCAGGCGGTTGGAGCTCACCACGCTGATCGGGTTGGCCGCCATGATGGCAGCTCCATAGAGTCCCTCGCGATCGCCGAAGAGCCTGCGGCCCAGCAGGTACGTCCAGAGGATCACCAGCAGGTTGGAGACCAGCGGCACGACGACGGCCCACAGCTGGGCCTGCAGGAACCAGGCGGGACGCAGCCGGAGAGCTTCCTCCCGGAGGTTGGTCTTGACGATCAGGTACGGATGATCGCCGGCGGTGAGCAGGCGATGCGCGTACATCAGCGCCATCGGGAACAGCGGCGCCTTGTAGAACAGCGGCATGTCATAGTACGTGAGGCCGTGCATCTCATAAGCGCGGATGATATCACCGACGTCGCTGTTGGGCGTGAGGGTCGGGTAGATCACCTGCCATTTGTCGGTGCCTTTGATCGTGATGACGCGTATGGCGACATTGTACAGGTGATAGCCGGCCATGCCCTTTTGGTCGAGCTTCATGGCCAGAGCGACGTACTGGCTCTGGTCTCCCTGCCAGTGAGGGATCCAGAACGTCTGCCGGCGCACCCACAGCGCCCCGAACAGGATGCAGACCAATAGCGCGCCGATGCCGGCACACCGGACCCGGCCGGCGGGGATCATGCGACCACGCTCCGGAGCACGTCCAGGTGACGGGAGGCCAGGACCGGCCAATGGTGCTGCTCAAGAACGCGGCGTCGGTTGTACTCGCCCATGCGGCGGCGCAGACCCGGGTTGGCGGCCAACGCGCGGAGCTTGGAGGCGAGCGCCTCCGGGTCCGAGGGCGCGAAGAAGAGCGCGTTGTCCGGTTCGGAGGCGATCTCATGATGGGTCGGGATGTCCGACAGGAGCAGCGCGCAGCTCGAGGCCATGGCCTCGAGCACGGCGTTGGGCATCCCCTCGGCGGGAGAGGCGTTGACGAAGATGTGGGCCCTGGCGTACCAGGACGGCAGTTCCGACTTGTCGATCCAGCCGTGAAAACGCACGATGCCCGACACATCCAGACGCCGGACGAGCGCCTCGTACGAACGGCGGTCCGGCCCGTCGCCTACGACATCGAGCCTCACGCCGCGCGCCGAAGCCAGCGCGCGCAGCAGCGTTGACAAACGCTTCTGGGACTCGAGCAATCTGCCGCAGTACAGAACGTTCACGACCCCTTCCTCCGCCCGCTCCGCGGGCTTGTAGCGCTCCGTATCCACGCCGTTGGGGATCACGACGGGTCCCCGGATACCATACGCGCGTACAGCGCGGCCGGCGAGGTCCTGCCCGACGGCGATCACCGCCGAGCTCTCACGGCAGATCCGCCTCAAGAACGGCCCGGCCGCCGCGTAGATCCAGGACAGGCCTTCGGACCCGGGACCCGGCACGTCGCTGCCCCGTAGCTGGGTCACGAAAGGCAATCCGTAGCGCTTCTTGAGATACAAACAGGCGTCCCCGCTGCCGGGAAGCGCGAAAAAATTGACGAGCACCTCCGGCCGGACCTGTTCGTAGATACGTTCGCAGGTCCGCCGCGCCTCGGCCATGTACGCGATCCTCTCGATGAAGGTGGAGCTCTCGCGCCGCCTGCGTCCCGTGGCCAAGCGGATGATCCTCGAGCGCCCCGTCCCCTCGACCGATCGCGCGCGCGACCCGGTCACAACACTGACCTCGTGGCCCTGGTCCGTCCACTGCCGCGCCAGCTCCGCGAGCGCCGAACCGGCCCCTCCGCCGAAGGGCGGGTATTCGTAACAGTACGTCAGGATCCTCACGTGGATTCGACGGTCTTCCGCGGGGGCGCCACGGCCAGGATCCCGCCGACGGACCCCAGAAGGACCGTAACCGCGAACATCAGAAGACCCGCCGCCACCGCGCGCTCGGGCGCGACTCCGAGACCCGACAGCGCGAACACCAACGCGCCCTCGCGCAGACCCAGACCGAACAGGGTCAAAGGCAACACCTGGACCAAACCCGCCAGAGCGAAGGCCCAGAGAGTGCCTCCAAAACCCGCCTGGATTCCCGCCGCCTCGAACACCGCCAGATAAGCGGCGAAACCCACAGCCGACTGGAAACCCATCCAGAACGTCGAACGCGCCAAAGCACCCTCCCGCAGAGGGGCCAGCGAGGTTTCCTCGGGACTGAGCCAGGGACCGACCCGGGGCAGGCGGAGCAGCAGGCCTCCGCACAGCGCCCACAACCCGCACGCCGATACGCCGCAGGCGGCGGCCGAGATACTGTGCACGGCTTTCACGCCCAGCGCACCGAAGATCTCCGCCGGCACCAGGACCGTCACCGCACCGAGCAGGCCCCCGTAGATCAACAGCTGCTGCAGACGCTCGATCAGCATCGCGGCCAAGGCTTCCCGCCCGCGCTTGTCCGCTCCTCCCAGACCGTGCCAGCGGCGGGCGCCACCGACGATCTCCCCCAGGAAAGAATAATAGAACGCTTCGTAGTTGATCCGCAGGATGTCGAGATAACGCAGACGCACGCCGAGCGCCGAGAGCGACTCGCGGGAGGCTTGGGCGGAGAAGAGCGTGGCGGCGGCCGTGAGCACGGCGGCCGTCGCGACCCAGGAGGCATCGGAGGAGACGAGAGTCCCCCAGAGCTTAGCGGCGTCGATGCGCAGAGCGATCCAGACGCCGGCGGCGACCGTCAAGACCAGACGGACCAGACCCCACAGACGCCGGGAGGAGAGGATCGTCATCGCGCCTCCGCGGGGACCGGGGCCGGAGAACCCTGCTGACCGCGCAGTCTCCGCCACAACGCCGCCATCCAAGGCAGGCGCGTCCCCAGATCGATGACGGCACCCCCGAGCGGATTGCTCCAGAGCGCGACGAAGCGTCTGAAACCTCTTTCCCATCGGGTCACATGATCGGCCGGAAAGAGGTCCCGGTACTCCTCGGAGCGCATCAACGCGGCCGCGCGGTCGATGATCGCGCGCATCCTCCGGGGATCGCGGCGCGTGCCCTGAGAGAGACTGCCCGCGTCCAGATGCCAGTAGTATCCGTCGACCGGCAGGTAGCAGACGCCGTGACGCAGTCCCATCGCGCGGCCCGCGAACGAATCGCACCACGGCCCGAGCTCCTCATAGCGGAATCCCCCGACCGCGCGAAGGGCGTCCGCTCGATAGAGCGTGGCTCCCCCCAGCGAATGCGTCGCGCTCTCGACCTCGAGATACTCGGACAGATACCGCGCCGGATCGGCGTACAGTTCCCGGTGCCAGCGGGAGCTCTGCACGCGCGTCAGGAAGCGGTCGTCGCTCGAGGCGACCACGATGCGGCCCATCACCAGCGCCGCTTGAGGATAACGCTCGGCACAGCCCATCGCGCGCTCGAAGTACCCGGGGATCACACGGTCGTTGGCGCTGCCGAAATGCAGCCAATCGCCGCGCATTTCCACCAAGGCTCGGCGCAGGACCTCGCCGATGCCGAGGTTGCGCTCATGACGCACCAGACGCACGCGGGGGTCCTTCTTGAGCCAGCGCTCGATGATCGACAGACTGCCGTCGGTGGACCCGTCGTCGATCACCAGGACCTCCTCCGGGGGACGGGACTGTTCGACCGCCGAGGCGATCGCCTGCGACAGACGGCCCTGATCGTTGTAGTTGGGGATGAGCGCCGAGAGCGTCGCCATCACATCTCCACCAGTGTGCGGCGTACAGCGCCGCTCTCAAGACCGTCAAGGGCCTCGTTGACCCGCGACAGCGGCATCGTCCGCCCCAACAGCATCCCCAGACGCAGACGGCCCGACAAGAACTCCTCGACGTAACGCGGGATATCCCGGTCCGGATCCGTGGATCCGCCCCAACTGCCGACGAGCCTCTTGCCGCGGATGAGCTCGAAGGGATCCACGGCCATGCGCGAACCCCGCGGCGGATTGCCGGCGATGACGCACACTCCCCCCGGACGCACGGACGCCAGGGCCGACTCCATCGCGCCGGTGTTCCCGGAGCATTCGATGCAGGCATCACAGCCGGCGCCGGTCAGGCGCAAGAGCGTCGCGGCCGGATCACGGCGTGAGGCGTCGAGGGTCCTCCAGGACCCGGCGGCCTTGGCGGCACGCAGGCGGGCGGGGACCACGTCCACCGCCACCGGCCGGGCACCGGAGGCGGCCAGCGCGAGCACGGCCGCCAACCCGACACCGCCACAGCCGAACACCGCGACGGTCTGCTTCTTGAGCGGACGCACCTGATGCCTGACGATCCCCGCTCCGGTCGGCACGGCGCAACCGAGCAGAGCGGCCTCCTTGAGCGGCATGTTCTTGCGGATGCGGACCAGACGGTTCTCGGAGATCAGCGCCGTACCCAGGAGCGTCGAGACCGGACCGGTGTTGATCCGGCGGCCCTTGAGGTCCCGGTAGGCCTGTGTCCGTCCCTCGAGGCCTTGGCCTTTGATCCAGGTGAGCACCACGTGGTCGCCGGGACGGACCTTGGTGACTCCCGGACCTATGCCGATGACGACCCCGGACCCTTCATGGCCGAGCGTGTGCGGCAGGTAAGGGTCTTTGCCCTTACGGCCGCGCGCCTCATTGAGCTGCGAGCCGCAGACACCGCTGTAAGCGATGCGTACCAGCGCCTGCCCCCGTCCCGGAGCAGGCACTTCGACCGGCCGTACGGCCAGAGGCCGGCCGGTCCGCTCGAGCACCGCCGCCTGGGTCCGATGCGGACCGCTCATGAGGCGATGAACCAGTGGTAGTCACCGGTGTATCCGACCTCGTCGAAGAGCCTCTTCCACTCGTCGACGTGCATGTAGGTCAGCGCGGTGAGGTTCCAAGCCAGGAGGCGACGCTTCTCCTCCTCGTTCCTCCAGGCATCCACGGTGATGAAACTCTTGCCCCGCCCGACACGCTGCACTTCGCGCAGACCGCGCTTGCAATCCTCGAGAGGCAGGTTGTGGAGCGTGTTGATCGACACGACCAGGTCGAACGACTTGTCCGCGAAAGGCAGTTGCCGCGCATCGCCCACCGCGACGTACGGCCGCACGGCCTGGTGAGCGCGCTCGATCGCATACGGCGAGACATCGATGCCCCGGACCGTCAGGCCCGGCACCAACTGGGTCAGGTCGTACAGCATATAACCCTTGGCGCAACCGACGTCCAGCACGCTGGAGCCGGGACCGAGCCCGTAATGATCGCGCAGACGCCTGACCGTCGCCTGCCAGAACCTCGGATGATACCCATAGCCGCCGTAGCCGGTCAGCCGGTCGCCGTCAAAATACTCGACGCCGAAACGCCGGGCCACGGACCGGTGCTCTTCGGTGATGAGACGTCCGCGCTCCTCGATGGGACGCTTGGACCGGGGATAGTCGCAAAGCAGATCTATTTCCGCCACTGTCGCCTTTCTTGAGCCGGTGGAAGGGTCGTGGAACGGTCCTGAAATCGGATTTTGGCTATATTTTTGCATAAAATTTCTAACAATTGCTATTTTTCTTGTAGTTTTCCATCATTGGCATAGAATCAAACCGACCATGACCGGCCCTTCATCCCCCAAGACGCTCACCGCCGTGTGGGACGTCCGGCGCGCACCTTTGACGCCGGGCCGGGCGCTCCTGCTCCTACAGGAGATCGCTCTGGCCCGATCCGGCGGTGCCTACCGGGGTGCTCGCATCGTCTGGACGGGCCAACCCCCTGCTCCCGAAGTGCTGTCCTACGCGGCTTGTGTCGATGAGGTCCGCTGTGCCCTGCCCGGGACCGCCACAGCGCCCGATGAAGTGACGCTGGAGTCCTTGCGGGGTGCGGTACCGGGCGCGGATTCCGAGAGCACGCTCTTCATCCAGAGACTTTGCGGGGACCGCCCCTCCCCCGTACTTGTGCCGCGCGCCGAGTACGCGCATCGGGCGGCCGATCGTCTGCGGAGACTGAGGCGTCGCAGCGGCCGGAAGCGCGTGCTGACCCTGCACCTCAAGTCCGACCCCGGCGCTGCGGAGGGCAACGCCGACGGTGCCGAGTGGGCGGCTTTCCTCGAGCGGGCCAGGGAGAGCGGAGGCGCGGCGCTGTTGGCTGTCGGCAATGAACTTCCCGTCGAGGTGCGTTCGCTGAGGGACCTCGAATGGACCCGCGGAGCCAGTCTCGTCGAGGACCTGGCTCTCATCGCGGGATCCGATGCTTTTATGGGCATGGCTTCGTCGCTGTGCCAGGCGGCGCTGTTCGGCGACAAACCCTACGCGGTCTTCAAAGCGCCGGGGCACCACGCCGCCAAAATGAGCGCGGAGCTCAAGGGCCCCTATGGGTTCACGTTCGCGCGTCCGACACAGCGTTTCCTCATGGAACCGGACGCGAGAGAAGCATTGTGGCGGGAATGGACACGTATCCAGGAGGTGTGGGGATGATGGATCGGACGGCGGTACTGCTCATCGGATGTGCGCGCGGCATCGGCCGGACCGTGGCCGAACGCTTCCTCAAAGAACGCCGGCCGCTGGTCTTGCTGGACCTTTCCAGCGAGGCCGCGCGCCTGTCCACGAGCTGGAACAAGAGCGGGGCTCAAACGCGGTTCGTCCGCGTCGATGTCCGCTCGATCCCCGCGCTCCGGCGGGCGCTGGCCTCCGAACTGCGCCGCCAGGCGGTCTCGACGGTCGTCTACCTGGCGCGGACGCGCGAGAGGCAGGATTTCGGTTCCGTGACCCCGGCGATGTGGGATGAGGTGTTCGCGGTGGGCCTGCGCGGCGCGTTCTTCGCGGCTCAGACGGCCCTGCCTCTCCTGCAGGGCCCTTCACCGTCGTTCGTCGCGGTCAGCTCGGTGGCGGCCCGCTATGTCGGCCAGGAGAGCGCCGCTTACCACTGCGCCAAGGCCGGTCTTGAACAGCTGGTCCGCTACCTCTCCGTCGCCGGCGGTCCTTACCGTGTACGGGCCAATGCCGTCAGGGCCGGTTTTATCGTGCAGGACGAGCATCGCGCCCGCTACGCCGCGCGCGCCAACGCCGCCTACCGGCGTCTGGCCGAGGGCGTGCACCCGTCGGCGGTGGTGGGCTCGAGCGCCGACGTCGCCGAGAGCGTGGCGTTCCTGTCCTCACCCTCGGCGCATTTCATCAACGGCGAGGTGCTGACCCTCGACGGAGGGCTCACCGTACAGGACGCTTACGCGGTCGCCGAACGCGCCCGCAAGATCACGGAGGCCGGCCGATGAACCCTCGATCCAACCGAAGGATACAGGACCTCAAGGGACGCCGGGCCCTGGTCACCGGCGCCAGCAGGGGTTTGGGGCGGCACATCGCGCTCTCGCTGGCAGGTCGCGGGGCTACCGTGGCCCTGTCGGCGCGTGACCGCTCCCGGCTGGAGGGCGTCCGCCGGACCATCCTCCGCGCCGGCGGCAAAGCCATCGTCTGTCCGGCGGACGCGCTCTCGTCCGCCCAGGTCGAGCGTGCCGTCGAGACAGCGGTGCGGCGGCTCGGCGGATTGGACATCCTGGTCAACAACGCCGGCGGCGCCGAGCGCTTCGCGGGTCTGACGGAGCTGAACGAATCGGACTGGTCCGCGGCGTATGACCTCAATGTGCTTTCGATCCTGCGCTTCACCCGCGCGGCTCTCCCCGCTCTGCGCCGCTCCCGGTCCGGCAGGATCATCAACATCGCCTCGGTCTCGGGCCTCGAGCCGGGACGTTTCAATCCGCATTACTCGACGGCCAAGGCCGCGGCGATCCATCTGTCCAAGGTCCTGGCCAACGAATTGGCCCCCATGAGGATCACCGTCAATACCGTCTGTCCGGGACCGCTCCGGACGGACGCCTGGGAACGCAATCTCGCCGATCAGGCCGTCCGGCGGCGGTTACCCTTGAGCGTGTGCCGCAAGCGTGTCGAGCAGGAGGAGGCGGCCAAGGTCCCCCTCGGCCGGGTCGGAGAGTGTTCGGACGTCACGGGGCTGGTGGATTGGCTGGCCGGCGACAGCGCCGCGTGGACCACGGGCTCCTGCTTACGGATCGACGGAGGCAAGCTCCGCTCGATCGGCTAGGATCCCCGAGAGGTCCTAGGAGCGGCGCTTCCGCCCCGCTCCCATCGCGATCAGATAGTGCGCCATCGGACCATAGCCGGTGTGCACCACTTCATCGTTCATCGAGAACAAGAAGACGTTATCGAAATAAGCGCTCAAGAGCCGCCTCAGGTCCGGTCCGCTCTTCAGGTTGATGTGCCCGGCGCGGCTGGCGGGGCTGGCGTAGCGTTGGGCGGTGATGTTGGGCGTGCCCAGGATCAACACGCCCTGCGGCGTCAGTGAACGGACGATGTTGCCCACGAAACGCCGCTCGAGCCGCTCGGGGATGTGCTCGATGACGTCGAGCGAGTACGCCGCGTCATAGCGACCGGGTACCGGGCGGCGTGTCAGGTCCGCCACCGACAGACGACAGCCGCTGACGCCTTCGCGCTTCAGACGGCGCGCGGCATCCTCGAGCACCAGCGGCTCGAAATCCACCCCGTGCACCGAACCCACGGTCTGCAGCAGCACCGGCAGGCCCATCGCGTCGCCGCACCCGATCTCCAGCACGCTCTTCTTGCCTTCGAGCATCTTGGCGCAGAACTTGTAGCGCGCCAAGAGGAACCCCAGATGACGCGGATCGTGCCTCCAGATATTACTGCTCCACGGGCCGAGCGTCGTCCCTCCGCGCTCGGTATACGCGTCCCACTGCGATTGGTTCTGGCTCTCTTTGGTGCGCGCTCGGGTCATCTCAGGCCCTCTGGGGTGTCAGGATCTCGCGAGCGGCCCGCTCGACGCCCTCGGGCGTCAGACCGAGACGGACGCAGTGCTGGTCATAGGTGCCGTAATCCGTCACCAGGCGGTCCGGGATGGACACCGAACGGTACGCCAACGGCGTCTTGCCGGCCAGCGCTCTCAGCACATCGTCGCCCAGCCCGCCGCTCGTCAGATGCTCCTCGATGACGACCACGCGGCCCGTGCGGGAGACACTGCGGCCCAACGTCTCGGTGTCGAGCGGGCGGATCGTCGGGACATAGAGCACCTCCGCGCTGTGTCCGGAGGCCGCCAATCGCTCCGCCGCTCCGACCGCGGAGTCCAGCTGAGGCCCTGTCGCCACGAGCGTGACGTCCGAGCCCTCGCGCACGCGCACGATGCGCCCCGGCTCGACGGCCGAAGACAGCTTCACGCCGTGCGAACGCGCGGGCAGACGGTACAACCGGAGACAGGCGTCACGGTAGGTCGCCTTGAAGAGCGTATCCAGCTCCGAGGCCGTCGCGGGATGGTAGATGCGGGTGCCCGGCAGGGTTTTCATCAGCGCGAAATCGCCGTAGCAATGATGGGTACAGCCGAGGTTGGAGTAGTCGAACGCGCCCCCGACCGTGATCACACTGCCACCCAGGCCGTGATACACGAAATCCAGCTTGAACTGCTCGAAGGACCTCTCGATCAGGAACGGCGCGATCGTATGGACGACCGGATAGAGCCCCGTCTTGGCCAGTCCCGCCGCCACGCTCACCATCGACGGCTCGCAGATGCCGATGTTGTAGTAACGCCCCGGGCAGGCCTTGGCGAACGGCTGCAGGATGAAGTGGCTGATGTCTCCGACGAGCACGCACAGACGCGGGTCGGCCTGACCGACCTCCAGCATCGTATCCGCGAACTGTTGGCGGATGGACCGGGTCGTCATGGCCGCGAGAGGACCTCCGTGATCGCGCGGTACTCCTCCGCGCTCGGGATGCGGTGGTGCCACTGGCCGTGGCCTTCGAGCAGGGGCACGCCCTTGCCCTTGACCGTCCGCGCGACGATGACCTGGGGCTGTGCGGTCGGCGCCGGACACCAGGACGCGAAAGCCGAGCGGATCTCCTCGTGCGAGTGTCCGTCGATGACGCGCACCCGCCAGCCGAAAGCCGCCCATTTGGCCGGCAGGTCGTCCAGAGGCATCAGCTGAGCGGCCGATCCGTTCCAATCCACCACGGCGCACAGCTGTCCGAGACGGAGATTGGCGGCGATATTGGCCGACTCCCAGATCGTGCCTTCCTGGCACTCGCCGTCACCCACGAGCGTGACGACCCGGTTGTCGGCTCCCTGGATGCGCAGACCCAGAGCGATACCCACCGCCAGCGGCATGCCGTGGCCCAACGACCCGGTCGACGCCTCGACGCCGGGCACCTTGCGGCAGTCCGGATGCTCGCCGAGCAGACCGCCCTCGCGGCAGAAGCCCTCGAGGTCCCGGTCGTTCAGAAATCCGTACTTGCGGAGAACCGCGTACAACGCCACACAGCCGTGCCCCTTGCTCAGGATGAAATAGTCGCGGCCCGGCCACTGCGGGGCCCTGGGATCGACGCGCAGGACCTCTCCGTACAGATGGTCCACCAGGTCCACGATCGAGAACGCGCTCGGGATATGGCCGTCGCGGCCTTTGTAGACGAGGTCGAGGATGGCGCGGCGCAGGTCGGAGTTCAAGTTCGCCGTCACTGGAAGAAGAACGTCCGCCCCTGCCCGCCGTCCACGGGCAGGATGGAGCCGACGCAGAAGGATGCGTTCTGGGAACAGAGGAAACACACCGCGTCGCGGATCTCATCGAGCGTGCCGAAACGCCCGATGGCCATGCGCTCCGACAGGTACTTGCGCACGTGTTCGGGACGCTCCTTGGAAGCCTTGTCCCAGTAGCCGCCCTCGGTGTAGATCGCTCCGGGGAGCACCGCGCTCATCGCGATGCCGTCGGCGGCCACCACGCGGCCCATACTGCGCGTGTACGCCGTCAGCGCGGCCTTGGCGGTGCAGTACGTTACCGGTCCCTGGTTCTCCGCCGCGGCGATGGAGGCCACGTGCACCACGCGCCCCCACTTGCGCTGGCGCATCGACGGAAGAAGAACCTCATTGAGCTCGAGCGCGATCTCGACGTTGTGACGCCAGACCTTGCGCCAGTCCGACAGCGGGCAGTAGGGATCGGTGATGTCGAGCGTGCCGCCGACGTTATGCACCACGATGTCGACGGGTCCGAACTTCTCGGGCAGTCTCCGCGCAAGCGCGGCCGCCGCTCCCTCTGGCATCAGGTCGAGCGCCTCACCGTAGTGCGATCCGCCACCAGCCTTGAGTTCCTTGAGCAGGGACTCGATGTCCGGCAGGGTGCGCGCCACCGCCGCCACATGGGCGCCTTCGCGCGCCAGAGCCGCAGCCACCGCTCTGCCGATACCGCGACCTGCGCCGGTCACGAGAGCTCTCTTACCCTTGATCCCCAGGTCCATGATCCCTCCGTGCTACCAGCTGACGAGCGGCACCACGATACGCCGCGCGCCGAGTTCGGACAGCCGCCGGGCGATCGGCCGGGCGCTGTCGGGCGCGGTGACGAGCACCGTCGCTTCCGTTAGATGCGTCCGATGCGCCTCGGGCCTGGCGATACGCGGCCGAAGGCCCGGATAAGATCTTCCCTGACGCGCGGGGTCGTCGTCCAGCACCGCCCGCAGTTCCGACAGGTCCGTACCCATGTGGTACGCCAGCACGGGCAACATCTGCGCCGCTCCGTAGCCATATACTACACCATCGCGCTGCCGGGTCACCACGGACATGCACGCGCGCATCCTCGCCTTGAACGCCGCGTAGCGGCGGCGCACGAGAGCCGGCGTGGCGCGCGGAGCGCGCGGTGCCTTGCGCGGGCGGACGCCTTTGAGAGCGGCGATCAGGAGCGTCCCGCCCCAGTAATCGGGGTTGTGCGTGTGCGTCAGATAGCCG
The DNA here is from genome assembly GCA_022072175.1 of Candidatus Omnitrophota bacterium. Taxonomy (GTDB): domain Bacteria; phylum Omnitrophota; class Gorgyraeia; order 2-02-FULL-51-18; family 2-02-FULL-51-18; genus JAJVIE01. Next base: position 26,494 of record JAJVIE010000001.1, read on the forward strand.
AGTCCCGAGCGCTTGAGCAGTTCCAGCATCGACGCCAGGCCGAAGTACTGCAGATGCTGATGGAAGACCTGATCGAACCTCGCATCGCGCAGGAGCGTATCGAACGACGGCACCTCAAGCACCACCAACGCACCGTCGGCGGCGTCCTCGACGAGCGAGCTCAGTGCCCCCAGAGGCCGTTCCAGATGCTCCCAGGTGTGCGCCGAGACGATGAGGTCGGGGCGGCCGCCGCAGAGCCGCGCCGCATCCAGGTCCTCGACATAGGAGCCGCTGACGCGGATGTTCGCGGGGGTCTTGGGCGGACGGCGGTGGCGCCAGATCGGGTCCACGCCCAGCACCTGCCGGGCCCGGCGGGCCAGACGCCGGGTCAGATAGAGGTCGTTGCAACCGACCTCGACCGCCCTCTTGAAGCGGCGGCCGCCGGCCACGCGGGCGATGAAACGCTCCAAAGCGTCGTTGCCGCGACGGGCCAAGGCGCTGGAGGAGCTCCGGTGCTCGTAAGTCCCGTCATAGACGCTCCGAGGGTCGAGCGCCCTCGTCAGCTGGGCATGGCCGCAGCGCGCGCACAGCCCCAGCGCCTGGTCATGGCGCGTATCCCGCCGCCGGGCGCGGGGCCCGACGTAGATACCGGTGAGCGGAAGTCCTGGCAGATCGAGAACGACGCGTACGGCCGAGCCGCACACACAACAGCGGCGGCGGACACGCGGCGGACGGGCGGCTGGGCTCATGGGCGGTGCCGGTACTCGGGGTCTTCGGAACGCAGCTCGTTCCAGCTGTCGGTCACCCAACGGTGCACCTCGGCCAGTCCGGCGGACAGGTCCACCCGCGGCATCCAGCCCAACTGCGCGCGCGCCTTGGTCGAGTCGATGACATAGGCCGCGTCCTGCCCCGGACGCTCCCCGACCGTCTCGACGCTGTCCTCGTAGCGGGCTCCGGCGAGCTCGCACATCGTCCGTACCACCTGCCGGACCTCCACACCGCGGTCGGGCGACAGGTGATACAGTTCTCCGACTCGTCCGCGCTCGAGGATGGCCAGCTCGCCCTCGGAGATGTCCCGGATATGGATGTAGGATTTGACGGCAACGCCGCCGCCATGCAGCTGGATGCGCTGCCGTCTTTTGAGATAGATCGCGGTGCGCGGGATGATCTTCCACGGCTGTTGGTGAGCGCCGTAGACGTTGGTGGAACGCACGGACAGGAGCGGGAATCGGTACTGCTTGAGGTACGTGGCCAACAGGAGGTCCGCGGCCGCCTTGGAGGCCGCGTAGGGCGTGCTCGGACGCATCGGCGCCTCTTCGGTGACACGGCCCTCGCAGGTCCCGTACACCTCGGGCGAGGACACGTGCAGGTAGCGCTTGACGTAGTCGCGCTTCGAAAGCGCCTGGACCAGGAGCGACAACGCCACGGTGTTGGTCCTGAACCAATGGTCCGGATGCTCCCAGCTCGGCGCGACCTCGCTCTGCGCGGCGAAGTTGACCACCCACTCGGGCCTGAAGTCATCAAGGGCCGCGATCAGGCCCTCGAGCTGTGTATTGTGGTCGGCCTGCACGTAGCGGAACGGCGCGCTAGCGCCGTGTCTCTTGTAGCGCAGGTAGAGCGCGCTCTTCTCGGGTGAGCGGCTCGATCCGAGGACTTCGTACCCGCCCTTCTCGAGCAGGAGGTCCACCAGGTCGCCGCCGGAGAAAGAGTTGCTGCCGATCACCGCCACGCGACGCCCCATCAGAACGGGCCCTTGAAGGACAGGTCGGGCACGTCGGCCGGCAGGGCTTCCAGGCGGGCCAGCTCCGCGCGCACGGGCTCGGGCCAAGAGGACTCGTCCCGGGCGTGAGGATGCTGGGCCGCCGCGAGCGCCTCGCCCAGCATCCGCCGCGCCGAGGGGTAGTAGGCCCGGGCCAGAGCGGGGCTGGAGGGGGCCGGCTCGTCGGGCAGGGTCAGCCGCGCCGGCGCGGCGCGGAGCTGGCCGTGCAGTGTCTCTGCAATGCGCGCCAGGACCTCTGCGGCGTAGCCGCAATGACGCCAACCCAGGTCCATCACGAGCACGCGTCCGGTCTTACGGACGGAGCCCAGCACGGTCTCAGCATCGAGCGGCGAGAGCGTACGCAGATCCACGACCTCGGCCTGCACGCCCATCGTCTCGAGCCATCCTGCCACACGCTGAGCCTGCAGGGTCATCCAGGAAGAAGCGACCAGCGTGACGTCCTTGCCCTGACGGGCGACACGCGCCTGCCCCAGAGGCACGGCCGCGCCGCCCTCCGGGACCGGCCCGGAGACACCGTGCAGCCAGCGATGTTCGATGAAAACGACCGGATTGGGATCGCGCACCGCGGAGATCAGGAGTCCCTTGGCGTCGGCGGGTGTGGCCGGCATCACGACCTTGAGCCCCGGCACGTGGGAGAACACCGCATGCAGGTTCTGGGCGTGCTGAGCGCCCTGCCCCCAACCCTGCCCGATGATCATGCGCACGGTCAGCGGAACGCTGGCGCGGCCTCCGAACATCGCGTGCCATTTGGACGCGTTGTTGAACAACTGGTCGAACGACAGTATCGAAAAATCCACGCGCTGATGCGTGAGGATAGGCCGTAGCCCCCTGAGCGCGGCTCCGACCAGGATCCCCGTCAGACCGTTCTCGGAGACGGGCATGTCGCTGACGCGCGAGGGGCCGTACTTGTCCCGCAGGCCGCTGGTGGTCCCGAAGATCCCCTTGGGATCGGGCACGCCCTCTCCGATCAGGATCACCGATGGGTCGGCGGCCAGACACTGGTCGGTGGCCTCGAGTATGGCTTGCGCGAACGTCAGGGTGCGTTCACTCATCCGGATCGTTCCCCGCGTACACCGGTGAGGGGCCGGGCTCCGGATAAGCGGCCTGCTTGGCCCGCCGGAACGCTTCGTCGATCTCGGCCTCCAGTCGCTCCTGCAGGGCTTTCAGTTCGGCGGCATCGACGACCCCCTCACGCAGACAGCGTTCGCGCAAGCGCTCGACCGGACAGAGCTTCTTCCAGTCCGCGTACTCGGCGTCGGGCCGATATCCGAGCTCTTGATCGTAGTTGGGTCCGCAGTGCTCGCGCCAACGGTACGTCGGCAGTTCCAGGAAAGCCGGCCCCGCGCCCCCGCGGACCTTATCGACCAGCTCCGCGGCCCGCTCGTACACGGCCACCGCGTCATTGCCGTCCTCCACGAGCGCCGGGATGCCGTGCGCCGCGGCCAGACGGTGGAGGGGCCGGGCGGGTTGACGGTCGTCCAGACGGGTGTACACCGAATAGAGATTGTTCTCGCAGACGAAAAGGACCGGCAGTTGTTTGAGCGCGGCGAAGTTGAGGCTTTCGTGGAACACGCCTTCTTCCACCGCCGCGTCCCCGAGGTAGACGACGCTGATGGACCGCTCGCCCCGGAGCCGCATCGCGTAGGCGGCGCCGACGCCGACCGGCACCGTTCCGCCGACGATGGGCGTCGAGCCCAGGAACCCGCACTTGAGATCGATCAGATGCATCGAGCCGCCGCGGCCCGAAGCGCAGCCCGTGGCCTTGCCGTAGATCTCGGCGATCATCGCGTTGAGGTCCCCGCCCTTGGCCAGGTAGTGGCCGTGGGCGCGGTGCCCCGAGACGGCCGTATCGTGGACCTCGAGCGCGGCCGAGACGCCCGCCGAGGCGGCTTCCTGTCCGATGCACAGATGGACCGGACAGCGCATCTCTTGTTCGGCGTACAGCTCGGCGATACGCTCCTCGACGCGGCGGATCCGCTCGACGTCGATCAACAGGCGCCTGAGGAGCGCCGCGGTGGGACGGGCTTGGGCGGACGGGCCTAGCGCGGACATCTCTCTTTGAGCGCCCGCGCGTTGTAGTAGAGAGGGTTGTCGAGCGCGTCCTTCACGAGCCCGGACCTGAAAGCCGCCGCCAGGGCCCTCACCGCCTCACCGATGGGCCGGCTGGCGACGTAGCCGAGCTCGCGCCGGATGCGCTCTGAGGAGATGTGGTACGAGCGCTTGTCATCGGTCGGTATGGAGACGATCTCGATGGCGGGATCGGCGAGCGCCTCTTTGACGATGGCGCCCAGTTCGGCCAGCGTGTGGTTGCCGTGACCGACGTTATAGGCCCTGCGGTGGATCTTGTCCGAGGGATAGCGCAGGAACTCCACGTAGCAGTCGGCGATGTCCTCGATGTGGATGTTGGGACGCTTCTGGGAGCCGCCGAAGAGCGTGATCTTCTTCTTATAGTACGCCTGTGTCGCGAAGATGTTGACCACCAGGTCCAGACGCAGACGGCGCGCCCAGCCGCACACGGTGGCGGGTCTCAGGGCCGTGACCGTGAACCCCTGCCCTCCCCGCCCGAAGAGGTATTCTTCGGCCTCGAGCTTGTAGCGGGAGTAGCCGGTCAACGGTTCGGGCTTGAGGTCCTCGGTGATCTCGGGTTCTTCGCGCAGTCCGTACACGCTGGAGCTCGAGGCGAACACGAAGCGCCGTACGCCCTGCGAGCGGGCGCGGTCGATCAGCGAGAGCGTCGCGTCGAGGTTGACCGCCTTGCCGGTCACGGGGTCGAGATCGAAGCTCGGATCGTTGGAAACGCAGGCCAGATGCACCACCGCGTCCACCCCTTCGAGCGAACGGGCGACAAGGTCCGCGTCGCGCAGGTCGCCTTTGATCTCCTCAAGACCGGGGTTGGAACGCCAGGGTTCGAGCACATCGTCGCCGAAAAGACAGCGGTCGTAGGAGCGCACCCGGTGGCCCGCCGCCAAGAGCTTGGGCACCAGAGCGGAGCCGACGAAGCCGGAGCCGCCCGTGACCAGGACCGTGCCGAGCTCGGGCTTGGGCATCTCTAGGTCCGGGGATGACGCTGGCGCATCAGCGTATCGAGAGCGCAGTGCAGGATGGAATGATGGGTGACCTCGATCGGGCCGTAGTCGGTAGCCGGCACGTAGAGATTGAGATCGCCGAGCTTGCGCAGGCGGTTGGATTCCTTGAACCCGCTCAACGTCAGCACCTTGGACCCCTTGCGCCGCGCCGCGGAGACCGCGCGCAGGATGTTCTCGGACTCGCCGGAGCTCGAGATGGCCACCAGCACGTCCTGCGGCCCGAGGAACAGTTCCACCGGCTTCTCGAACACGCTCGGATAGCCGTAGTCGTTGGAGATGCACGTCAGGAGCGCCGCGTCGTTGAAGCACAGCGACGGGATGCCCGTGCCTTTCCAGAAGTCCACGGCCTGATGGCTGGCGATCGAGGCGCTGGCGCCGTTGCCGATGAAGTAGAGCTTGCCTCCCGCCGCGGCCTGGTCGGTCACCAGCGTCACCAGCCGCTCGATCGCCTCGTCGCAGGCGAAAGCCGCTCCGTTGCCGTCGGTGCCGATGATGCCGTCCATCGAACGTTTGAGTTCCGCGTAATAGTCCCGGATGCGCTGTTTTCTCATCAGATCTTCAGGAGCCTCGTCATGAACTTGATCAGGTCCACTTGTTTGACCGGCTGCCGGTTGCAGACGATCTGCACCGCGATCGAGCCGGCCGCATTGCCGATGAAGGAGACCAGGTCCGCGGAGAACCCCGCGCGCACGCACGGCGCCGCGAACGAGTAGAAAGCGTCCCCCGCTCCGACCTTGTCCACGACCTGGAACGACAGCGCCGGCGCGTCCTGAAATCCGGTCCCCGGCGCGTAAGCGATGGATCCGGCCACTCCGCGCGTGACCACCATGGCCTTGGGCCGCAGTTGGGACTGCACGCGCTTGACCAGCGACTGGATCGGGCCGTGCTTGTCGTGAGTGGCCAGACGGAGCTCCTTCTCGTCGATGCACACGAAATCCGCCTTGGGGTACTTGGTCACGAGGTTGAACCCGAGATTGGCGCTGTTGGTCTGCACGTTGAGCGTGAGGTAGCGGGCACGGCGGCTCAGCGTGCGGATCACGGCGGGCGTCATGAGGCCGTGGCCGTAGTCGGCGACGATGACCAGGTCATAACGTCCCGCCTGGCGGTCGAGGAAGCGCCGGACGACCTCCTCCTCGGCGCCCGAGATGGGCGTGTCGTCCATGTAGCAGATCTCGAAGACCTTCTTGCTGGAGTCGTCACTGACGAAGCGCCTCTTGATCGTGGTCGGACAGCCGTGGCGGCGGAAGAAACGCGGACGCACGCGGGGTCCGAGCTTGCTCCGGATGAAGCTCTCGTAGGGGTCGGCCGACCCCAGCACGCTCACCAGGTCCACCTGTCCGCACAGCTCGGCGACATGGTTGGCCACCGCGAGCGCCCCTCCGGCGAACGACTCGTCCGACAGATAGCGGTGCACGACGAGGCTTTCCTTGGAGGAGCGGTCCATCGCGCGGCAGTAGTGGTACTGATCGATGATGGCGTCGCCGATCACCAGGACCTTGAGCTTGGAGAGCTCGGACAGCCGCGCGCGCACCTCCTCGATGGAGTGCCGCCGCGCCAGGAGCTTGAGGTACTTGACCGTCTCGGGCGGATAGACCTCAAAGGCCGTGTTGATGAGCCCGGAGCTCGAGAAGGTGATCTCGTCGGTGAAATGCAGGCGGCCGCTGCACGAACGGACCGCGGATTCCTCTTCCCCGATCATGCCCGTGACGTCACGTGAGGCGTCGCGATAGTCCTGTCCCTTGGCGTACACATCGGGCCGGATGGCCAGGATGCCCTCGACCGCCGTCGGGTGGTCGAGCACGGCCACGTAGTCCACGTCCTGCAGGGCGGCGAGCTGTTCGGCGCGCAGGCGCTCGTTGAAATACGGCCTGCCGGGACCTTTGCGGACGTGACGGTCGGAGGTGATCGTAACGATGAGGACGTCCCCCTCCTTCTTGGCCATCGCGAAGTGCCGCACATGTCCCGGGTGGATGAGGTCGAAGACGCCGTGGCATTGCACGAGGCTCTTCTTGCGCTTGCGCAGGGCGGCGACGACGCCCTTGAGCTCCTCGAGCGTTTTGATCTTGGAGGAGGGGTTCATCGGGACAGGTACTTGAACCAATCGGCGGTCGCTTCGCGGATGGAGTCGGGCGTCCACACGGGAGCTTCCGACCAATCCCCGATCCGCTCCACCAGCCGCGCCACACCCTCGCCGAAGGAGACCTTGGGTTCCCAGCCCAGACGCGAACGGATCTTGGAGATGTCCGCGTACGTGCAGTCGGGCTCGCCCGGGCGCTTGGGCACATGGACGCGCTCTCCGCCGATCCGGTCGGCGAGCTCGTTGACGCTGTAGGTGCCGCCGCTGCCGACGTTGAAGACCTCGTCCCGGACCTCGGAGCGCGCCGCCGTGACCATCGCGTCCACCACGTCCGTGACGTACGTGAAATCCCTCGTCTGCGTCCCGTCGCCCACGATGGTCAACGGTCTGCGGTTGAGCTTCTGGGCCAGGAACACTCCCATCACCGCGCCGTAAGTGCCTCCGGTGCGCGAGCGCGGGCCGTAGACGTTGAAGAAGCGCAGGGACACCACCGGCAGTCCGTAGACGCGGCCCCAGTGCAGCGCGCACAGCTCGCCCAGATGCTTGGTCAGCGCGTAGGGATACTCGGTGCGCACCGGCGCGGTCTCGGGTGTCGGATAGTGGTCGGGGATCCCGTAGCAGGTGGACGAGGCCACGTAGACGAAGCGCCCGGCACCCGCCGCGCGCGAGGCCTCCAGCACGTTGACGGTGCCGTCGACGTTGGTGGTGAAATATTCCATGGGATCGGAGATGGACGGCACGATGTCGGCCAGAGCGGCCAGATGGTACACCTGCTGAGCCCCTTCGAAAGCCGGCCGGAGAGCCGCTGCGTCGCGCACGTCCGCGCGGACCACGCGCAGGCGGGTGTCGGCTGCGACGGACGCGAGGTTGCGCTCACGGCCTCGCGTGAAGCTGTCGACGACGGTGACCTCGGCTCCATCGGCCAGGAGACGCTCGACCAGATGACTGCCGATGAACCCGGCCCCGCCGGTGACGACGGCCTTCATGTCCGGGGGATCCTCATCCGATGCACGACTCCTTCCATTTTTGGAACGCGTACAAAGTCCATAACTTCTTGCGGTTATCGACTTTACCGCTCCAGTGGTCGCGTAGCAAAGATTCTACTTGAGCGCTCTCGAAGTGTCCATCCTTTCGGAGCCTTTCGGGTGACAGAACCTCGGCAAAAACGCTCTTGAGCGGCCCCCGGATCCACTGCGCGACGGGGATGCCGAATCCTTTCTTGGGCCGCCGCTTGACGGCCTCCGGCAATCCCGCCGCCGCCGTGGTCCGTAACAACGCCTTGGGAGCCCCGCCCTCGCGGAGCACCGCCGTCGGCGCTTCGAGCGTGTAGCGCACGAGCGTGTCGTCCAACAGCGGCGAGCGCACTTCGAGCGCGTGCGCCATGCTGGCACGGTCGACCTTGACCAGGATGTCGCCCTGCAGGTAATACCTGAAATAGAATTCCTGCAGGTCCTTGAGCGGCTCCCCCCAGCCGCCGGTAAGCGCTGACAACGGGGCGGCGGCGTCAGCCCGGCCTCCGGTCAGCCGGCGGACCTCCGCCGGCGTGAACGAACCCAGCCACACCTGGTCGCGCTGCGGCGGACGTTCCGCCAGGCCGCGGAAGAACTGCTTGAGCTTGAAATCCGGCGTCAGGTTGCCGTAAGCGGTCGGCAGCGCCCGCGCGGCGGCGGCGATCATCTCCCGGACCGGCGCCGGCAGGACGGACAGACGCTCGGCCCACTCAGCGGCCTCGAACGTCGGATAACCCATCAGGAGCTCATCGCCACCGTCACCCGACAGGCAGACGGTCACATGCCGCCGCGCCAGCCGGCAGAGCATCGAGGTCGGGATGAAGGAGGCGTCCGCCAGCGGCTCGTCCTGCCGCGCCAGGATCGAAGCGTGCTCCTCGAGCATCCGGGCGGCCGAGCATTTTTCGGTCACATGCTCGGTCCGATAGCGCCGCGCGACAGCGCGCGCCCAGCCGGACTCATCGAAGTCCCTCTCCTCGAACTCGATCGTGAACGTCTTGTACGTCCGCCCGGGCTCGATCGCTGCGGCCGCGGCCAACACGGAGCTCGAGTCGAGTCCTCCGCTCAAGAAGATCCCGAGCGGCACGTCGCTGACCAACCTGCGGCGCACGGCCTGGCGCAGACCGGCCTCGAATCCTTCTCTCCACTCCGCGGGTGTCCGGGACCGGTCCGGCCGCAGGAACAGCTCGTGGTAGCGCCCGGCGCGGACCTGGCCGCGCTCGGCGATCAGGTACGTGCCGGCCTCGAGCTTGCGCACGCCCTCGAGGATGGTCAGCGGAGCGGGTACGTATTCGAAGAACAGGTACTGGTCCAGAGCCTCCCTGTCGATGTCCCCGCGGACCAGGGGACAGCGCAAGAGCGCCCTCAGCTCGGAAGCGAACACGAGCACATCACCGCGGCGCGCCCAGTACAATGGTTTTTTGCCGTAAGGATCCGTGGCCAGGATCAGTCGATCCGCCGACGGGTCGTGATAGGCGAACGCGAACATCCCCTCCAGCCGCGTCAACCCCCGCTCACCCTGTCTCTCAAGGACCGCCAGCAGGCTCTCCGTATCCGAGCGCGTGCCGAAGACCCGTCCGTGCGCCTCTTCCTCGCGCCGCAAGTCCGTATAGTTGTAGATCTCGCCGTTGAAAGCGACCGTCGCGCCTCCCGGACCGCGCATCGGCTGGCGCCCGCCCTCGAGGTCGATGATCTTGAGCCGCCGGTGACCGAGGAGCGCGTTGCCCGAAGCTTCGAATCCGTCCGCGTCGGGACCCCGGTGCGAGAGCGCCGAGGTCATGGCGCGGACCCACCCTTCCTGGCGCGGATCGGGAGCGCCGTCGAGCCGGTAGAGCCCCGCCAGTCCGCACATGCTCTAGACCTCCTGACCGCGCAGGCGGTTGGTGCGGAACACCCGGAAATCCCCGCCTTCGTGGACGAGATGGTAGTAACGCAAGATGAGCTCCGCCACGCTGTCGGGGATGGGCGCGTACGTCCGTGAGACGGTGTCGAGCACGATGTAGTCGAGCGGCGTGCGGCTCATGAGCGTTTCGAGAGCGATCAGCCCCCCGGGTCCGTCGTAGCGAGCCAGACCATCCGGGAAGTACACCCAGGCCGGCTGGATGCCGTAGCGGCAGCGCAGGTAGTAGTAGATATCCTTGCGCAGCATCACCGTCTGGTCCGGCCTCACGCGCGTCGACAAGTAGTCGATGGTATCGGCCAGTCCCTTCTCGCCGTAGTTGAGCCACGACTCGACGGTGGTGTACGGTGCCCGGCTCTGCAGCCAGCTCAACCCCAAGTTGGGCGGCAATGACAACAGCATCGACGCGGCAACGAGGCCGGGCAACAGCCGCGCGCGGTGAAAGCGCCACAGGCAGATCAGCGCCGCGGCATAGATGACGGCCAGCGGCGCGTGGTACAGGCGGACATAGCGGTCGATGCGCGCCTCCCCGGACGGTTGCGGCAGGATGGGGATCGGGTCTCCCAACGCCGCGAAGTAGAACGCCGCCGCGCTCACACCGAGCGCCAACAGCACCGAACGGCCCCAACCCCAGCCGGCGATGGCCTTACCGATGCGCTCGCCCGTGTCCGTCGAGGCCAGCGCGACGCACGCGCCGGTGATGAAGAGCGGGTAAGCGCATTGCTGGTATTTCATCATATCGATACTGGCCTTGACGAAGAAATACGGCACCCAGATGATGACGCCCGCCACCCAGCACAGGTCCGAAGCCTGAGGACGGCGCTCCCTCAGCCAGGCCCCCAGACGCATCACCAGCGCCACGAGCGTCATCACGTGCAGGGGGGTCGACGCCCAGTACATCGGCCAGCGGGCGATGAACGGGGCATGCCGCAGCGCGCCGAGCACCACGTCGCTGGTGGCGACGCGGGTCACGCGGTAGTTGTACTGCTTGGCGATGAACACATCCCAGCGAGTACCCGTCAGCGCGCAGTAAGTTCCCCACGCGGCGGCGGCCAGCGCCAACCCCGCGCCGATGGACCACACCAGGTCCGCGCCCAGGCGCCCCCACTGCCTGTTGAGGACACGGTACACCACCAGGGACACCACCAGGAACGCGGGAGTGATCTCCTTGGTGAGGAACAGCAGCGCGATGCAGACGGCCAGACCCAGGCGCGAGCGCATGAACGCTCGTCCCTCCAAGGGCTCGAAGCGGACGAACAGGTACACCGCAGCGGCGACCAAGAGCGCGATGAGCATCGAGTCGGCGTCCACCAGGAGCGTGTGCTGGATGAGCAGGGGGTTGGCCAGGTACAACACCGCGCAGGCCGCCAGGGCCAGGGAACGCGCCGGAGGCGGCAGGCCGCCGGTGGAGCGCCGCACGGTGCCCCACGTGAGAAGTCCGATGATGACGAACAGCACGACACCGAACAGCCGTACGGTCAGGTCATGCTCGCCGAACAAAAGGAAGAGCAGCACCACCGTGTATTCGTAGAGCGGAGGGTGCGTCATCCCCTCGTCCTGGCCCAGCGCCTCGATGAAACCGGACGGTCCGTGCTCGATGACCATGTGCGCGCGGATGGTGATGTCGGTCTCGTCCAGCGACAGCGGCTTGGTCAGCGCCTGACGCAGGGACAGGACGGCCATCACGGCGCAGAGACCGATCAACACCCATGCCGCCGGAGGCGGAAGAGCGGCTTTCCGGATCATGCGCCTCCGCCTTTGGAGCGCGCGGTGATCAAGCCAACCAGCTGCTGCAGGTACGCCAGGATCATGCGCGGGCCGAACTTGCTCTTGCCCGAGGTCCGGTCACGGAACACGTACGGCACCTCGACGACGCGCCCTCCGTGCCGGGCCTTGGCGAAGACCTCGAGGCCGATCTTGAACCCGAGCGGGTCCAGACGCACGCCTGACAGCGCGGATCGCCGCACCGCGAAGAACCCTGAGGTGCTGTCACGCACGGGCGTCACCGCTCCGCCGAGCCAGCAGGCCACGCGCGAGGTGATCCGGCGCTTGAGCGGCCAGCCCTCGGACCCGCCGCCCGGGATGTAGCGGCTGCCCACGGCCACCGGACTCCCGTTCTCCACGGCCTTCACCAGGAGCGGCACCAGCTCCGGCGGATGGCTCAGATCGGCGTCCATCACCACGAGCACCTCCGAGCGCGCCCGGCCGAAACCGTCGATGACAGCGTGCGCCAGGCCGCGTGTCAGGCCGGTGCGGTCCACGGCGCGGATGCGCGCGTCGGCAAGCTCGCTCACCGCGGCCGCCGTCCCGTCCGGAGAGCCGTCGTCCATGAAGAGCATCTCAAAATCCCCGAGCCCGGCCTCCTCGAGCACCCGGCGCAGGTGCCGCGCCAGCCGCGGGGCGTTCTCGCGTTCGTTGTACGTCGGCACGATCACCGACAGTCGTGGCGAGGAAGGGCCGTTCATCGGCGGGGCCTGTAGACATAGAGCGCGCCCTCCGGATAGGCCGGCGGGGCCACGCGGTTGACGAGCACGTAGTTGCGGTTGAACGCCGCGATGAAGCGCTCGGTGAACGTCCGGTTGCGCTTGAGCGCCGGAGCGTAGAAGTACAGGATCGCCACATCGAAGGTCTTGTTGTCCAGCTCGCGCAGGATCAGCGTGTCGTCCCAGACCCCGCTGTAGCTCATCTGCCCCATCGGGAAGGGCTCGTAGAAGATCTCCTTGCCCGCCGCCAGGATCAGGCTCATGTCCTCGCTGAGCACCGGCCCCCCGGCCTGGCGGACGAACGACGCGATCTTGGAGAAGAACGCCGCGTTGTCCGCGTACTGCCGGCGCACGCTCTCCCAACGCAGGCCCGGCACCGCCCACACCCACAGCTGCGCTGCGCACAGCGCCCAAGCCAACGTCCGTACGGCCGCGCCCCTGGCCGAACGAGCGGAACCGAGCTGTCCGAGCAGCGCCCCGCCGCAGACGGCCGCCAGAGCGCACCATTCGAGCAGGTAGTTGGTGTCCGAACCCTGCTTGGCGAGCGAGCCGGTCAAGAGCAGCGCGAAGATGAGATACAGCACCAGCGGCCTGCCGGCGGCGCGGCGGACCGCGGGCCACGACAGGAACGCCACCGTCGCGAACACCGTCAGCGGGCCGTGCTTGAACGCGTCCCACCAGTAGAACAGGATGAACTCATAGAACACGATCCTCCGGCCGATCTCATAGGTCGTGTGGTAGTAGTACCAGCCGTCCGTCCAGACCCACAACGCCGCGTACACCGCCGCCGCCGCGCCGCCGGCCAGGAGCGCGTGGCGCAGCGCCTGCCCCCAGCGCCGGGCCAACAGCCGGTCCGTGAAGTATCCCGCCGAGGCGGCGATCATCGAGGACTTGGTCAGGAAGGCCACAGCGGCCGCCAGCGGCTGACGGACGTCCACCGGACGGTCCGCGGCCGCCCGGGCGGACAACAGACGGAACGTCACGAGCGACAGACACACTCCGAGCATATCGACGTTGACCTGCAGGCTCCACTGTTGGACGTAGGGATGTCCGAGGAAGAGCAGCGCCGCGGCGGCCGCGGGGGAACGACCGCTCTCATGCCAACGCTCGCGCACGGTGCGGTAGATCAACACCGCCAAGGTCAGCGTGGCCGCCAGCGTGATCAGCCGCCCCCCGAGATAGAGCTGTCCTCCGAGCTTGTACAGGAGCGCGGCCGAACCCAGATAGACGGGTCCATAAGGGACCAGCGAGAACGGCGGTGTGGACAGCTCGCGATACGGGACCTGCCCCGCCGCCAGGCGCATGACCGCCTGCATGAGCGGCGCCTCGCCCAGGCCGAGCGCGAACGGGTAACCCATCTTGACCGCGGTCAGGTGGACGAAGCCCGCCAGGCAGGCCGCCGCTCCGGCCAGCGCCGCGCCGAGGCTCAGCCGCTCAAGCGCCTTGGAAACGATAGCACTCATAGTGGGGGATCTCGGGTTCTTCGTTCAGTTTGTGGAAATAGTCCGGTAGCGGTGAACGCTGACGCAGCCCGATGGACGGACCGGCGTCGAAATACTTGCCGTAATAAGCCATGTTGTACACCACCGTCGCCAGGTCCAGGACCCCGAGCGTGGCGCCGGTGTCACGCACCACCTGGCGCATCTGTTCGTCCGACGAGACCTTGGGCCAGAGCTCGACGCGCGCCCCGATCGCGGGTTCGAAGTAGAAATAGTTGGACGTCAACGTGGGCCCCGCCAGGACCACCTCCCCCGGACGCGCGTATCGCTCGAGCGTGCGCAGTTGGATCAGGAAGAACTTGCTGAATTCGTACGACCGCTTGAGCTCAAAACCTTTCCAATCCTGCAGGAACCCGATCGCCAGGGCGTACACCAGCGCGGCGACGGACGCACCGCGCAGGAGCCTCTGCCAGCCGAGACCCGCCAGGGCCCGGCCGAGCGGGACAGCCGCCAGCCCCAATCCGAGCACCAAGAGCGGGTGCAGGATGCGTGTCGGCGGATTGCCCGGGAAGATCTTGGAGAACCACGCCACGAACGGCACCAGGAACACCGCCGAGGCGATCACGAGCGCCGTCGCCTCCCGGCGCCGCGTCAGCCAAACCCCCAGACCCATGAGCGCCAGGACCAGTAGAGCCCAGACGCCCTGCCACGGCACGGTCGCCTCGTGATAACCCCTCAGGATGCGTCCGTCAAAACGGCTCCAGAACGGCAACGGCTTGAGCCCGTCCACGGTCATGCGGACGTTGCGGAACGTCAGTCCGTCCCAGAGCGTGCGCGCGATCTCGGCGGGCGTGTGGTCCCGGAGATAGGTGCCGAGCGTCGGGCGCTCGGCGGCGTCGCCGACCTTGTAGTAGTCGTGCCAGCGGTCGATCCACAGCACGGAGTTGCTGTCATTGTAGAAGGCCTGCCCGTACAGCTTGAGGTTGCGGGCCAGGAGCGGGCTGACCACCAACAGGAACACCGCGAAGTACGCGGCGAAGTACCGGGACTTCCAGTATGCCCTGCGGCGCGCGACCGACAGCGCGGCCACCGTCATCAGCACGGCGATCACGGTGAACAGACCGAGGCTCTTGGTCAGGTACGCCAGGCCCGAGAACAACCCCGCCAGGACCCATAACTTGGGCCGTTCGAAAGCCGCCGAGGCCGCCCACCACCACAGGAGCACCCAGACGGTCAGCAACGTCTCGCAGGCGACCATCGTCGACTGATGGATGAACGTGGCGTTCACCAGGAGAAGCGCGCCCGCCGCCACCGCCGGTCCGCCCCCGAACAGCCGTGAAACCGTCCACAGCGCGGCCAGGAGCATCACGGCACCCATCCAGGCGGTCAGGACCTTGGCGTCGACGAAGGCCCGGATGTCCTGGCGGGCCACGGTCGAGAGCGCCATGAGGTACAACGGATGCCGCGTACCCTCGGTGTATCTCCCTTCGATGCAGGCGGGGATGAATCCGGCCAGACCGCCGAGCTTGCGGACCTCGAGCGCCGCGTCCAGGTACGGCACGGTGTCCATCTCGGAAGGGTCCGTGTGGGCCTTGAGCCCGCTCAACGCCGCCGCCGCGTACGCGGCCAGCGCGCACACGAGCGCGACGCTGAGAGGGGCTTTAGCGCGCGAAAGCTCTGACAGCGTCACAGACCGCGTCGACCTCCTCGTCCTTCATCTCGGGGAACATCGGCAGTGACAACAGCCGCGCGCTCTCCGCCTCGGCGACCGGGAAGCTCTGACCGGCCGCGGCCGCGTACGCCGGCTGCCGGTGGATGGGCACCGGATAGTGGATCCCCGTGCCGATGCCGCGCGACTCCAGATGCGCCTTGAGCTCATCACGTCGGTCGCACCTGACGATGTACAGATGATAGACGTGCCGGGCTCCGGGCAGTTCCACCGGCAGTTCGATACCGCGGGCGCCCTCGAGGGCGGAGCGGTAGCGCGCGGCCAGCTGGCGGCGGCGGTCGTTCCAGCCGTCGAGGTACGGCAGCTTCACGCGCAGGACGGCCGCCTGGACCGTATCGAGGCGGGAGTTCCATCCGGCCGTCTCATGGCGGTACTTGACCACCGAACCATAACTGCGCAGCAGTCTCAGGCGGTCGCGCAGCTTCTCATCGTCCGTGGTGATCATGCCTCCGTCCCCAAAAGCTCCGAGATTCTTGCTGGGGTAGAAACTGAAGCATCCCGCCTCCCCCATCGCGCCGCACGAGCGGTCACCGATCCGGGCACCGTGGGCTTGGCAGGCATCCTCGATGACGCGAACGCCGCGCTCGCGCAAGACCTCCCGTACGGGGGACAGATCGAGCGGATGGCCGTACAGGTGGACCGGGAGCACGGCCTTGGTCCGGGGTGTGAGCGCGCGCCGCGCCGCTTCCAGGTCCATGAGGAGCGTGCGCGGGTCGCAGTCGACGAACACCGCCCGCGCGCCGCAGGAGTCGACGGCCAGCGCGGTGGCGATGAACGTGTTGGCCGGCACGATCACCTCGTCGCCCGGGCCGACCCCGAGGGCTCGCAGGGACAGCGCCAGCGCGTCGAGCCCGCTGTTGACCCCGACCGCGTAGCGCGTGCCCACGTACGCGGCGAAATCCGCCTCGAACCGCGCCACCTCCTCGCCGAGGATGAAGGCCGTGTCGTCCACCACCTGCGCGACGGCGGCGTCGAGCCGCGAGCGCAGGGCGGCATTCTGTCGTTTCAGATCGAAGAACGGTACGTGCAGGCTCATTTGCGGATCCCCAGTCCCAACAGGAAGATCGGCCGCAGGATGCTCCACCATCCGGTGATCGGCCGCATCTTGGTGTACCCGAGCTCCTTGGGAGGATAGATCTTGGTGACCGGCACTTCCCTCACGCGGTAGCCCAGCTTGATGAACTTGAAGTACAGATAGGGCTCGAGCTCGTAGCGGTCGAGCCAGTCCTGCTCGATGTCGATGCGCTTGTCGTCGAAGCAGCTCAAGCGAAGCGCGCGAAATCCGTTGGTGCTGTCGGTGATGCGCTGTCCCGCCGCCCAGGACAGCAGGATCGGATGCACCCAGCGCGTGCTCAGCTGACGGTAGATCGGCATGTTGCCGTAATCGCCGCCGGGCAGGTAGCGCGAACCTTGGACGAAATCCGCCCCCTGCTCGGCGATGGGCCGCACCAGGCGCGGGATCTCCACCGGACGGTCCTTGTCGTTGCCCGCCAGCACCACCAGCACGTCGAAGCCATGCTCCCTGCCGTAGTGGATCGCTCTGCGGATGGCCGCGCCCACGCCGGAGCGGCGCGGCTGGGTGAGCACCTCGTAGCCGAACTCCCGCGCGACCTGGGGCGTTGAGTCGGTGGAGGCGTCGTCCAGGAGGAGCACGCGGTCAACACCCGCGACCTCACGGAAGCGCTCGAAGACCCTGCGGATCTTCTTCTCCTCGTTGTACGCGACCGGGACCGCGAGGACCTTGAGACCGTGGATCATCGCGCCGCCTCCCTCACCCTGCCGGCGGCCAGACGGTAGCGCAGGCCGCAGGCACAGCGCGCCGACCCCGCGCGGAACACGAGGCTCTTGCGGCAGCGGCAGAGCCAGCCGCGCCGCCGGGCGGGATTGCCGTACACGAGCGCGTGGTCCGGCACCGGGCGCGTCACCACCGATCCGGCGCCGACAAAAGCGTAACGGCCGACGGTCAGGCCGCAGAGGATCGTCGCGTTGGCTCCGATGCAGGCGCCCTGCCCCACGAACGTCGGCCGCAGGTCGTCCCTCCGGCGGCTGACGGGCCTCAGGTCGTTGGTGAACACCGCGTTGGGGCCGATGAAGACGTCGTCGCCGACGTGCACCTTCTCCCAGATCGAGACGCCGTTCTTGACGGTCACACGGTCGCCGACGACACTTCCGGTCTCGATGAAGCACCCGTCACAGAGGTTGCAGTCGCGGCCGACGCGCGCGCCGCGCATCACGTGCGCGAACGCCCACACGCGGGTGCCCGCGCCGACCGAGCGCCGGTCCTCGACCAGGGCCTTGGGATGGAAGGGTGAGCGGGCCATCAGCGCGCCCCCGCCAGGATCCGCTCGATCTCCTCGAGCGTCTCGACGATCTCGGCGGCCGAATCGGCGTCCGCCAGCGGACGCTTGCGCTCCTGCACGCAGGTCACGAAGTGGTCCGCCTGCTGGCGCAGCGGCTCGACGTGCTTGACGTGCGGGATGAGCACCTCGCCCTCCTTGACCGACAGGTAGAACTCCCCGAACCCCCGGAAATTGGGGTAGCGCTCGACGTGCTTGGCGTACACCTCGACCGGTCCGGTCAACGACAGGTCGTCCCAGGTGATCATCTTGTCCTGTCCGACGACCGTGATCTGACGGATCTTCTTGGGGTCCAGCCAGCTGACGTGGATATGGGCCAGCACACCGCCCGGATACTCGAGCGACACGAACGCCACGTCCTCGATGCCCTTCTGGAGGAAACAACGGCCGTGCGCCGAGATCACGCGGGGACGTCCGCCCAAGAGATAGTTGAAGATCGACAGGTCATGGGACGCCAGGTCATAGACGGCGTTGGTGTCGTTGCGTACGGGACCGAGGTTGGTGCGCTCGGCGTGCAGGTAGTAGACCTGGCCGGCGGCGCGCTGGTCGATGAGCTCCTTGAGCTTGAGGATGCCCGGATTGAAGAGGAACACGTGCCCCACCATCAGCACGCGCCCCTTGGAGCGCGCCAGCTCCGCCAGCTGACGCGCCTCCGAAGCGCGAAGGGTCAGCGGCTTTTCGCACAACACGTCCTTGCCGTTCTCCAGGGCGTCCTTGGCCAGGGCGTAGTGCGTGGAGACGGGAGTGGTGATCACCACCGCGTCGATGTCGGCGGCGCGCGTCACTTCGGCCGAGTCCTGGGTGCCGGCCACGCCGGGATACAGCCCGGTGATCGCCGTCAGGCGCGAGGCGTCCTTGTCGCAGACGCGCACGACCTGCGTCCGGGGGTGGAAGAAGAACGACCGGATCTGGTTGGGCCCCCACTGGCCGCAGCCGATCACGCCGATCCTGATACGTTCCATGGACACTGCCTCCTTTTTCAGTAGACGCGGAACACCGCCGAAGCGGCATCCTCGTGGATCTTGGTGTAGGTCTTCTCGTAGGCCTTGGAGACCGCCGTGAGCGTCATCCAGTAGGCCCGGTCCTCTTTGTCGGCGGGGTCCCACTCGAGCCGCCGCTTGTGGATGACGATGTACTTGACCTTGTTGGAGATCAACTGCAGGCGCTGCAGCGCCAGGCGCCGGGGGTCGTAGACGATACGGTCGTTGAAGACGTCCTCGACACGCCGTCCGATGTACCCCTGTACGATCGGCCGGCGGTGCAGGGTCTGGTACATCTGATAGCGCCCCATGTCCCACGGCACGTCCAATACCCCGAAATCCTTGTCCGGATCGGCCTGAATGGCGCGGTAGCACGGAGGCAGTTCCACCGGCGTCATCGCCGAGGACACCGATCCGAAATCCGCCACGATCAGGGCGGCCAGCGCGGCGGCGGCGGTCTTGCGGACGACCGGACGCGACAGCACCGACAGGAGCTCCTTGAACGACAGCGCCGCGATCACGCCCCAGAACGCGTAGGCGTACTGCACGATGCGCGAAGGATTGCGCGCGTTCTCGAGGAACGGCAGGTGCTGCAGCAGCGCATACGGCAGAGGGCCGGCGACCGAACGTCCGGCCACATGCAAGGTCACGCCCATCGCCAGCACCGCGAATGCCGCCCAGGCCGCGTACAACGGCCAGCGGTCCCTGAAGAGGCGCGGCAGCGCCCAGAGCGCCAGCGCCAGATTGACCAGACCCAGGTACGCGGGTTTCTCCCAATCGGTGCCCGTCATCGCGGCGTTGATCAGGCGCACCGGCTCCCACGAGGCGGTCCAATGGTGGACGTGCGGCACCACGTAGCCGAGCAGGTCGGCGACATAGATGTCATGGCCGGGCAGTTCGTTCTTGAAGCTCTGCGTCAGTCCGATGCGCACCATCGGTATCAGGAGCGGCGAGAGCGCCGCCGCCGAGATGAGGCCCGGCACGGCCAGCGCCACGAGCGTGCGGCGCGGCAGGAGCGTACGTTCACGCGCCATGCGGTAGACGAGCACCAGCGCCGCGAACACCATCGCGTAGACGAGATAGTTCCAGTCGCACAGCGCCCCGAGCGTCAGCGCCGCGGCGGCCGCGGCCAGGTCGCGGCGGCGCCCGTCACGCGCGGCCCTCAGCGTGAAGAGCGCGTACAGCGGCACGAACTGCACCGTCGCCACGGTCACATGGTGCAAGGCGTGAGCGTAATGCGCGGGGTTGAACCCCATCACGTACCCGCCCACCAGGGCCGCCAGCGTGTCGCGCGTGAAGTAACGCGTCAGCGCGTATCCGGCCAGCGCCGCCGCCGGAAAAGCGTGCAGGACCAGCAGGTTGAAGATCAGCACGTCGTTGTGCAGGATCGGCCGCAGGAGCACGGTCCACAGCACTCCGTAGTAGTAATAGTTCGCGTAGTAGAGCGTGATGCCGCCGGGGTAGTACATGTCGCGCGTGCTCATGAAGGGCTTGGCCGGGTCCGTCAGCGCGTCGGCGCCGTGCACCTGGAACCAATGGAACTGCATGTTGTCCTCCGGCGGACCGATGAGGGCCTTGTCCATCCGTCCCAAGGACGGAGCGAAGAAGACCAGCGTCAACGCCGTATAGAGCGCCGCGGCCAACACGTAACCCCTCCAACCCTCCGCGCTAGGCCGCACGCACGCTCCTACGGATGTACTGGGCCAGAGCCTGGGCGGCCAGTTCACTGCCGGCCGGCGACCAATGGCCGTCGAGATTGAGATAGGTTCCCGGCTTGCCGTCGAAGAGTTCGTGCAGGTCGATCACCGGGATACCGTCGGCGCGGGCCTTCTCCGCAAGACGCGCGGCGGCCTCGCGGTTGGGCCGGAACGATCCTTTGAGGTCGGCCACCGGAGACCACTGCGCGCGCAGTCTGGGGTCCACCGCGAAACCTTCCGGCACGATCACGAGCACGAACCCCTTCTGGCGGGCTCGGCACAGCTCGTAAGCGCGTTTCATCGGCCGGTAAGCGGGCGCCTCATCGATCGGCGTGACGGGCCACTCCCCGGCGGCCACGCGCAGCGCCCGCTCGAGGATGTAGGTGCGGAACATCCCCTCGTCCGGGCGGCGCAGCATCTGGAAGAACGCCTCCACGCCCGGACGGCGCAGGATCGCGTATAGGCGTAAGCGGTTCTGCGGCTGCACGAAGAACAGCAGGAAACGCCTCAGCCCCTCATCGGGCGCTCTCAGCACGATGGCGCGCCGGGACTCCTCGGTCTTGTTCAGCTCTCCGGCGCGGCCCCAGGCCCTGAGCAGGGGCCGTTCACGGTTGGTCAAGAGGTGATTGATCCGGATGAGTCCGAGCTTGGACAACAGCGAATCCCTCGGATACACCGCGGCCAGGCCCCACCAGGTCTTGAGGTTGCCTGCCTCGACGAAGTCGTTGCCGGTGTAAAAAAAACAGAACACCACCTCGGTGTCCAGGCGCAGGGCGATGTTCTTGACGCGGTAGTAGTACTCGTCCGGACCGGTGGCGGACACTCCGAGATTGATCACCTCGTACGGATCCCCCGCCAGCTCCTCGGTACGGACCGACACCGGCGCCTGCACACCTTCCTCGAGGAAGGAGTCCCCGACGAAAGCCACCCGCGTGCGGCCCGGCGGCGCGATCCGCGAGCGCTCGTGGTCCTTCTGGCCCCAGCTGTTGAGCACGGGTCCGCGCTCGGCGCGCGCCGAGCGGTGCCAGGCCTTGCGGCCCGCTTCCGGCTCCACTCCGTGCAGGCCGATGGCCGGCCAGGGCACGGCGCGCGTGGCGGCGGCGACCTCGCAGGCGCCCAGCACCATCGCCCCCAGGAGCACGTACGCGCTCAGCCCGAACCACAACTCCTTCTCCCGCTCCGCTCCGCCCCTGACGATCGACCGGGCCATCAGCGCCGCCGCCACCGCCGCGCCCAGCGCGACCAGACCCTGCGCGGCGTGAGCGTTGACAGGCTCGCCGTCGGCCAGGACGAGCACGAGCCACCCGCCTCCGGCGGTCAGCGCCGCCGTCAGCAAGAGGTAGAAGGTCAGGGTGCGCAGCGCTCTCATCGGTCTAGATGAACTTCAGCTTCTTGAGCGCGATGCCGCACATGCCCAAGAGCAGACAGCCGTCATGGAACCTCCGGATCTTGGTCGTGCCGTAGGTGCGCTCGTAGTAGCGCACGGGAACCTCGACGATCTTGAGGTTGAGCCGCGCGGCCCCGAAGAGCAGGTCGAAATCCCCGAACGGGTCGAACTCCCCGAAATACGCCCTGTTGCGCGCGATCTCGAGATAGTCGGAGCGGCGGAGCGCCTTGGTGCCGCAGAGCGTGTCCTTGATCGTCTGCTCCAGAAGATATGTGAACGCGATGCTGAAGAACTTGTTGCCCAGGATGTTGAGGAAGCGCATCGCGCCTTTTTCCATCTGGTAGACCATGCGCGTGCCGTTGATGAACTCCCCTTTCCTCTCCGCCAACAGACGGTAGAACTTGGGCGCGTCCTCCGGCGCGACGGTGTTGTCCGCGTCGTGGATGATCAGGAGGTCATAGCGAGCGTTGTCGAACCCGATCCTCACCGCCCCGCCCTTGCCGTTGGCGACGGTCTGGTGGAACAGGCGCACCTGCTTGTCCGGATAGAGCTTGGCGACGCGCTCTATCTCCTCGCAGGTACCGTCGGTGGAGCGTCCGTCGACGAACAGGATCTCGCTCGGTCCCGGGAAGGACGGCATGCGGCGAACGATCTCCTCGATGTTGCCCTTCTCGTTGCGGCAGGCGACCACGATGGAGATGCTGGGCGGCGGCTCGGACGCTTTGGGCTCCGGGGCCGGCCGAGCGACGATGAACCCGAGCAGGCACAGGTGGCGGAAGAACGGCAGGTTGGACAGCACCCGGTTGAGCAGGTCCGACACCAGCGGGATGTCCCAGGGGAAGATCACCTTGCGCGTCTTTTTGATGACGTCGTAGCCGGAGATCCTCAGCAGGTTCTCGAGGTCGTCCAACGACAGCCAGTTCTGGGCGTTCTGCTTCATGCGCAGACCGAGCTTGGAGCCGAGGCTCAGGAACGGCTCCCAGAGGTAATTGTAGTAACTGATGACGATGCGCGTGCGGGAATGACAGCACTTGCGCACGCGTTCGAAAGCCAACTGCACGTCCTCGAGATGGCCGACCAGGTCCGAGAGCACGATGTAATCGAACGTCTCTCCGGAGGTCTCGAGCGACTCGGCGTAGCCCTGACGGAACTCCAGGGACGGATGACGGGAGGATGCCAAGCCGACGAACTCCGGGCTGGCGTCCACACCCAGGCCGCGCGTGGGTTTGAGCGCGGCCAGGAGGTCGCCGTCGCCCGAGCCGACCTCGAGCACGCTGTAGCCCTCGGGGACATAGAAGCGGTAGTAGTCGGCGATCTTGCGGTAGTAGTAGTGATTGTGCCTCTTCCAGCGCTCACGCCCGGCGGCCAGCCGGTCGAACCTCTGGGCCGACGCCTTCAGGCGCTCATCCAGTCGATGGTCCAAAGCTCTCCCCTGGGAGTCTATCCCAATGTCTAAAAATTAAGCAAATCTATCTATTTCTTTATAATCTTAATTAGTCTATCACTTCGTATAGGGGATGGAAATACTAATATCGGTCCTGCAAGGAGCGGGACGGCAGGAAGCTTCGACCGAGGAAAGGCGAAGGACGGCTAGCGGGCGACGCGGCAGAGACTGCGAACGACCTCGACACTGCAGTGCGCGCGTGCCGCCACCGCGTAGGACACACTACCAAGGATGAGCCGCTCACCTCCGCCAAGACCGCGGGAACCGATGAAGATGCCGTCGGCGCCCCATTTTTCGGCTTCCTTGACGAGCGTCGTGCCGGCATCACCCTCTTTGAGATACGTCGTCACGGCGATCCCTGCCGCCGAGACGCGCTGAGCGGAGCTCCGGAGCATCCGCTCGGCCCACGACAGCGGATCGCGGTCCTTGCGGTCGACCCAGCACTCGAGAGCCGCGTCGGGGAACGCGATGGCCGTGGCGATCCGGGCGTCGACGGCGGTCACCAGATGCATCGCGGTGCCCTTGGGCCACTTGCGTGAGAGCGCGACCTCAAGGGCGCCCTGCGACGGCTCCGATCCGTCGAGGCCCACCACCAAGCGGGGCGGCGCGGAGACGTCCCCACTGCCGCGGCGGGCGATACGCACATCGCACTGCGCGTGAGAGAGGACCTTCTGGGACACACTGCCGAACAGCGCCCTGCCGATGAGCCCGCGGCCGTGCGAGCCGATGATGATCATGTGGGGCTGATAGGTCTCCGCGCGCTTCACGATGCCCCAGGCCGGAGAATCGGCGAGCACCTCGGAACGGACCCGCCATCCGGGGAAGAGCCGCTTCACCTTCTCGACGCCGCGCTCCGCGTACTGGGCGGCTTCTCCGGTGCGGCGCTTGCCGTGCTCGATGTGCCCCCGCACGAGCTCCGCGTACTCGGCCACCAGCGACGCGTCGGGGGCGTAACCTTCGGGGACCAACAGCACGTCGGCCACGGTGACCACCAGCGCCTCGGCGTCGGAGGGCAACCCCGCGCGCTTGAGGTCCTCGAGCGCCGCGTCCGCCACCTCGGATCCGTCATAGCAGATCATGAGCTTCATCGCGGTCCCCTCCTGGTCCTAGTGTAGCTCCGGCCGTCCGCGGCCGGAGTGATGAGCGTCACGCGTGGGCGAAGATCTCCGCCAGCGCCTGGTTGGCGTGAGGGTATTTGAACGCATAGCCGCTTTGGGCCAGCTTGGCCGGCACCGCCCGCTGACCCGTCAGCACCATGCCCGCCAGCTCGCCCAGGAGCAGTCTCAGAGCGAAACCCGGGACCGGCAGCCAGCTCGGACGGCGCATCGCGCGGCCCAACTCATCGCAGAACTGGCGCATGGTCAAGGTCTCGGGCGCGGTGAGATTGACCGGGCCGCGCACATGCTTGTTGGAGATCAGATGCGCGATGGCGCCCGCCACATCGTCCCGATGGATCCAGGGGAAGGCCTGTCGGCCCGATCCGAGCGGCCCGCCGATGAACGCCTTGAAAGGCGGGATGAACTTGCCCAGCGCGCCGCCCTCGAGCGCGAGCACGACGCCGATACGCGCGCACACCACACGCACGCCCAGCTCCTGCGCCTCCATCGCGGCTTTTTCCCACTGCCCGCACAGGTCCGCCAGGAAATCCCTGCCTTGGGGAGCGCTCTCGGCCACCTCGCCGGAGGGGACATCGCCATAGTAGCCCACGGCCGAGGCACAAACGAACACCTGGGGCTTGGGACGAGCGCCGAGCATGGCGGTGACCAGAGCGTGCGTGGATTTGAGGCGGCTTTCGACGAGCAGGCGCTTGCGCCCGGCCGACCAGCGGCCGTCGGCGATCCCGGCCCCCGAGAGGTTCACGACGGCGTCGGCCCCGTCGAACTGGCGTGTCCATTCCCCGGGACTCTGACCGTCCCAGGCGACGGTCCGCAGGCGGTCATGGTGAAATCCGGTGAAAGGATGCGCGCTGCGGGAGAGGAGCACGACGTCGTGACCGTCGTCGAGCAGCCGCCTGAGGAGCGCGCGGCCGATAAAACCGGTACCGCCTGCGAGGATGATCTTCACGCCACTAAACTGCCACAAACTCCGCGGAGGCTCCAGAGTTTTTTCGGCGAAGAACAAGGCCGTCGTGGACAGGCCCGGCCAAAGATGGTACGGTCAGTTGGATGAAAAAACCGCTTTTCGCTCTCTTCACGATCGCTCTGGTCAGCGTGGCCGTCGAGGCTCTTTCGTACGCGGCGCTATCCTTCCACGAGAAGGCCTGGGCCTCCCGGTCCGTGCTCACGGCCCGGCGCGATCAGGTCCTCGCCAGCTCGGGCGAGATCGATCCGTACAAAGCCACGCTCCCCAGCTACATGCGCCCGACCGTCCTGCACCCTTACCTCGGCTACGTCATGGACGATCCGACAGAGCGGGACCCGTACGGATTCCTGAACTATTTCCCCATCGTCCAGAAGCGGTCTTCCGACAAGATCATCGTGGCGATCACCGGGGGCTCCGTGGCCCTCCAACTGTACGACAACGCCATCGACACGCTGATCGAGGAACTGAAGACCGGAGAGGCCTTCAAGGACCGGGAGATCGTCGCGGTCCGCTTCGCGGTGGGCGGCTACAAACAACCCCAACAGCTCATAGCCCTCAACTACCTGCTGGCGGTGGGCGGGGAGTACGACATCGTGATCAATATCGACGGTTTTAACGAAGCGGTGCTGTCCCTGTCGGAGAACGTCCCGAAGGGCGTCTCCCCGCTCTTCCCGCGCAACTGGGCCCTGCAAGTCGGGCCGCTATCGGACGAACGTCTTCTGTCGTACGTGTACGAAGGGGCCCGGATCCGCAAGGCCCGTGTCGTTCTGGCGCGAGCTTTCGGCGCGCGGATCGTTCGCGACAGCTACGCGCTCCACCTGGTCTGGGAAAACCTCGACCGCTTCCTTCTGGCCCGCAAGTTCCGGATCAACCGCGAGGCCAACAAGCGCTACGGCGCCGCGCGGACCTACCTCGCCCAAGGACCCTCACGCGCCTACGCCGACGACGAACAGCTGCGCGCCGAGATCGTCGACGTCTGGCAGAGGTGTTCGCGGCTGATGTCGGAGCTCTCCAAGGCCAACGGGATCGAGTATTTCCATTTCCTTCAGCCCAGCCAGTACCTGCCCGGCAGCAAGCCTCTCACGGACGTCGAAATGAGGGAGGCCGTCTCGACCGAGATCGATTACGGAACACACCTGAAGAGCGTCTATCCCCGCATGATCGCCGCGGGTCACGAGCTCAAGAAGGAGGGCGTCCATTTCAAGGACCTCACGATCCTGTTCGCCTCCGACTACCGGACGATGTACTCCGACACGTGCTGTCATCTCAACAAAGAAGGGTATCGCATCATGGCCCGGGAGATCGCCAAGTACGTCCGTCAGCGGTACCGGGTGTCTACTGGCTCGGAAGGTCCGGCAGTTCGTTGACGTCCCCGGTCTGACGAGGGAAAAACCGCGCCAACGCCTCGCCGGTCAGTCGCACACCCTCGAGGATGCCGCCTTCGAGATCCCCTCGACGGAAGCGGTCCGCCATCGCCTCACGCGCTGCGTTCCAGAGCGCCGCTCCGGCCTTCTCTTGGATCCCGCTGTCACCGATGATGGCGAACACGCGGTTCTTGGGCGCCACCAGGATCAAGACGCCGTTCCGCTGACGGGTACGGTGCATCCCGAGCTTGCCGAAGAGCTTCACCGCCTCGACGTAAGCGTCCTTGACGTCCGATCCGGTCCAGTGCACGCGGATCTCGCCGCTGGTGAGCGACTCGGCCTTGCGGATGGCCTCGGTGATGCGCTGTCCTTGTTCACGCGTGAGCTTCACCATCGGCCGCTGGCCCCTCCCCCTCCGAACCCTCCTCCGCCCCCGCTGAAACCCCCTCCTCCCCAACCGCCCCCGCCGAACCCTCCTCCGCCCCAGTGGCGGCCGCTCCCGTAGGTGTGGCGGGCCGCGTAATCGGGCATGGGTAAGCGCCGGCGCAAGAACCACAGCACCGCCGCCAGCGCGAGGCCTATGAAAAAACCTGGGAGCCCGAAATACACCGCGCCCAAGAACGGCAGCAGCAAACACACCACCACCGGCAGCGCGACGATCAGGAAGAACGCGATGCCCGCAAGGCCGCCCCAGTCGAGATCCCGCAAGCGCGGTTCCTCCGGGGCTTCATACTCGCCGCGCGTCGCCGCGATGATCGCTCGCACGGCCCGCAACACGGCGCGGTCGGGGTCGCCCGCTCTCATGGCCGGTACGATCTCACGGCTGATGATCGTCGAGCACAGCGCGTCGGTCAGAACGCCCTCAAGACCGTAGCCGACCTCGATGCGCACCTGGCGGTCGTCGCGATAGATGGCCAGAAGCGCGCCGTTGTCGCGGTCCTTCTGACCCAAACGCCAGGTCTCGGCGATCCGAAGCGTGGCGGTCTCCACGGACTCTCCGTCCAGCGACGGGAACGTCGCGACGACGATCTGGTTGGTGGACTGGCTCTCATACCGCTCCAACTCCTCCTCGATCACGCGGCGGGTGTCCGCGGACAGCAGACCGGCCGCGTCATGGACGCGGCCGTCCGGACGCGGAGGCACTTGCAGGGCCTCGGCGAGCGGAGCGTACACGAGCAGGGCCGTCAGCACGGCCCGGAAGAGCTTGGAGCTCAAGGGACGTTCCTAGAAACTGACCTTGGGAGCTTCCTTGGCGGCCTCGGCGGCCTTGAAATACTCCTTGGCCCGGAAACCGAGCGCGCCGGCGATGAGGTTGGCCGGGAACCTCCGGACATTGGCGTTGAAGACCTGAGCGACCTCGTTGTAGCGGCCCCTCTCGACGGCGATGCGGTTCTCGGTCCCCTCGAGCTGGGACTGCAGCGCCAGGAAATTCTCGCTGGCCTTGAGCTGGGGATAGTTCTCCACGGTCACCAGGAGGCGGCTGAGCGCCGAGCTGAGCGCCTGCTGGGACTCGAGGAATTGCGCGAACTTGGCGGGGTCTTCGATCGCGCCGAGGTTGATGGACCCGGCCGCGCGCGCTCTGGCTTCCGTCACCTGGGTGAAAAGCTCCCGCTCGTGGGTCGCGTAGCCCTTGACCGTCTCGACGAGATTGGGGATGAGATCGAGACGGCGCTGGTAGACGTTCTCGACCTGCGCCCAAGCTCTCTTGACGCTCTCGTCCTGCCCGACCAGACCGTTGTACGTGCCGCCGACCCACAGACCGACCACCACGACCAGACCGATGAAGCCCAACAAGACCTTGTTCATACCCCCTCCTTGATGAGACCCTATTTTAGCACCTGGACGCGAACCGCGCGACCCGCACAGCCCCCTCACGGATTGACCGGACTGAGTCCGCTGACCGTCGATCGGACTGAGTCCCGATATCCCCGACCGGACTGAGTCCCGATAGAGTCCCGATATCCCCGACCGGACTGCCAACCGGACTGAGTCCGTATATCCCCGACCGGACTGAGTCCCGATATCCCCGACCGGACTGAGTCCGTGTATCACGTCCGGTCAAGAAGAGCTGGCTTGAGGCCGAAAGGTGAGCGTGACCGGGACTTAAGGGTCAGCGGTCGAGGTAGGTGTCGAGGGTGTAGCGGCGTGTGGAGGGGAGCTTGAGGTGCAGGAACAAGAACACGATCCAGGTCACGAGATCCAGCACGAGCGTCTGCTCGGGCGACAGGAGCACTCGCTCTCCGAAGCATCCACAGTCTCGGATCGCCAGGTTCCGCAAGAGCGCCTGCGACAACAGAACGATGAAAGCCGTGTTGAGCGCCCAGAGGATGCGCAGCGCTCCGGCCGTGCGCAGTCCGAGGATGAGGCAGATGCCGCACAGGTATTCGGCCCACGGCACCGCGTAGGCCGCCAAGGACGCCAGGGGTCCGCTGACGACATCGTACTGCGCGATCGTCGAGGCGAACTTGCCCGGAGCGGACAGGAGCTTGGTCCAGCCCGACACGAGATACAGCGTGCCCAGGACCGCGCGCAACACCAAGGCGATAGCGGGCATCACGACGAGGTCTCCCGGGAGTTTTTGTCGAGCGCCGCTTCGACGGCCTGAGGCAGGAGCGCCGCGCCGATGACCGGCTCGCCGCCCACATAGATCGTCGGCGTGCCCTCGACACCCAAGGCCGCCGCGTCGTCCCTCTCCTGCAGGACGGTCCTGCGCGCCGACTCGTCCTCGAGGCAGGCCTTGAAGCGATCCGCGCGCAGTCCGGCCTCCGCGGCATAGCTCGCCCACAGCCCCGAGGGCTTCTCCAGACGAGACCACACCTCCTGGCGGGACAGGAGCAGTCGATGGTACGGCCAGAACCTCTTCTGACGCGCGGCGCACTCGGCGCTGATGGCGGCTTCGAGCGCGTGCTCATGAGCGCGCATCGGGAACGAGCGCACCTGCAGGTAGATCTCTCCGGGGCGCTGCTCGACGACCGACTCCAGGTACTCGGAGGCCTCGCGGCAGGCGGCGCACTGATAGTCGAGGTACTCGACGATCCACAGCCGCGCTCCAGGGTCGCCCAGCGACCGCTCGATGGCGCTCTGACCCAAGCCGGCCACGGCCGGATGCGGGGCCAGACCGCGCGCGACGAGCACGGCGGCCGCCGCGCCCAGGAGCACGGCCACGGTCACGAGCGTTGAGCGTAAGGAGGATCGCGTCATGGCTTCGGGATTAGATTAGCGGGAGGCCGGCCAAGCGTCAACGCTGAGCCGCCGTTTGACACTCCAAAGCCCCTCCCCTACAATGCCCCCATGTCCAAGAAGCACCGCCGCACCCCCGCACCCGCCACCTCAGCCGCCCCCGCGGCGGCCGCTCCGGCCGTACCGCCCCTGCCGGAGCCGCGCGGCGCGCTGGCCCGGGGATTTCACGCGCTCGCGCTGGCCGTGCTCGTCGCGCTGAGCTTCGCGCTGTACTCTCCCTCTCTCGACGACCGCTATGTGTGGGACGACCAGGCGCTCGTCCTCGACAACCAGGACCTGCGCCAGAGCGACGTCGCCGGGATCTTCCGCCACACGCTGGGACAGTGGGGCGGATTTCAGAGCGACGCTTACCGTCCGATCCAGGTCCTCACGCACCTGATCGACCGGCTCCTCTTCGGAGAAGGTCCCGCCGGGGCCCATGCCTCGAGCATCCTGTGGCACGCGCTGGCGGCGTTCGCGGTGTACTTGCTGTGGAGCACGCTTTCGGGCCGCAAGGCTCCCGCGCTGGCGGCAGCGGTGCTTTTCGCCGCTCACCCGGCCGCCGTCGAATCGGTCGCGTACATCTCCGGCCGGGCCGATACGCTGTCGCTCTTGTGGTGCGCGCTGTCCGTCGCATCTTACGTGGCGGCGTCCCGCCGCGCTGGCGTGCTTTCCATGATGCTGTACACGGTCTCGTCCCTGGCCATGGCGCTGTCCGCGCTGTCCAAGGAGGCCGGTCTCATGACGCCGCTCTTGTGCCTGGTCTCAGCGTGGCTCCTTTGCGGCCATCCACTCGGCTCTCAGATCGTCCGGGCCGCCGCCGTGCACGCCTCACCGCTGATCGTCTACGCGCTCCTGCGCTCCGGGATCACCACCGATCCCGCTCCGGCGGCCCAGGCGCTGGCGCTGAGCGAACGCCTGCTGTACCTGCCCAAGGTCTTGTGGGACTACACGATGCTCACGCTGGTTCCCTCGGCGTCCAATCTTCATATGGAGTACCTTTTCGGCCCCTATCGCCGAGCGGTGCGGGAGCCGGGATATTTCCTGTTCTTCGTCTACGCCGGACTGCTGTCCTGGGTCTTGTGGCGGGCGTGGTCACGTTCGGGCCCCGCGGTCCGGGCCGCGCTCGTCTGGACCGCGCTGGCGCTCTCACCGGTTCTCAACCTGTACGTGAAGATCAACGCCCCGATCGCGGCCCACTGGCTCTATGCTCCGCTGGCTGGTCTGTGTTTCGCGGCGGTGGCGGGACTCGAGAAGCTCTGCGGCCGCCTGCCCGCGCAAGCGGCGCGGCGCGTGATGATCGTCGCTCTGGCCGTACCGACGCTCTACCTGTGGGCGCAGACCGGCTCGTACGCGGGGGTTTGGTCGGACGACATCTCGCTCTACCGCTATACGGCCGAGCGTGTGCCGGGGTCTTTCAGGGCCGCGAACAACCTCTGTGTCGCGCTCCAGAAGGAGCGCCGCTACGCCGAAGCGCTGGCGTGTTTCGAACAACTCAAGACCGAGACGTCCAACCCCACCGTCGACCACAACCTCGAGGCGTTGCGCCAGGAGATGGCCGCTTCGGGGGTCCGCTAGCCGGTCAGCGCGATCCAGGAGAGCATGCGCCCGGCGTTCTCTTTCTCCCGGCGGTACGAGTAGAAATCCTCCGCTTCCGCGGCCGTGCACACACCATGATCGTGCAGGTGTTCGTCCTTGAGGCCCGCGCCGATGAGCTGACGCCGGTTCTCGCCGGAGAGATCGAACCTCAGCTTCCCGTCGCGGGAGCGGCGCGTACTGCGCGGGAAGATCGACGCGAACTCCTCCCCCACCTCGTAGTGCGCGCACCCGATGGACGGGCCGAACGCGGCCTGGACCCGCTCGGGCCGCTCTCCGGAGCGTTCGCACAGTGCCCGGAGCGTCTTGACCGCGATCTGATCGCGCGTCCCGCGCCAGCCGGCGTGCGCCACGCCCACCCAGGAGGAGCGGCGCTTGCGTGACGGGTCCGGAACCCAGTAGAAGATCGACAAGCAATCGGCCGTCAGCGCGATGAGCGTCAGCTCGGGCACTCGCGTGATCACCGCATCGGCATCGGCGTGGGTTTCGAAAGCGCTTTTGGGAGGATGGTCGATGACGACGATGCGGTCACCGTGCACCTGGCGGAGACTGACGAAGCGCATGTAGCGCGAGGGATCGAGGTCCTTGCGCCGGGCCGCCAACAGCGAGCGGTGCGCGGCCACCAGATCGGTCCGCGTCCGCTCCCGCGTCAGGTCCTCACCGGAGGTGACGCGTACCGGGAAATGCCGTGTCGTGAACCCGGCCACCGCTCCGTGCTTGGCGGTCTCATCGAGCAGGACCGCCTCACTGCGATAGAAGCGGCGCATGAGGCGGCGGCGCAGGCGCCGTGCCGTGGTGGGCGCCACCAGCGACAAGCCCGCCAACAGGAACGGCCATCCATGCATCACGGGGACCACCGCTCCGACGATCGCCAGGGCGAAGCACGGGATCGCCAGCGCCCAGGCGCGGACGCGTCTCACCTGTCGCTGCCCGGCGCCTCGGCCGGCACCGCTTCGAGCGGGACGTCGAGCACCGGATAGCTCTTGGCGTCCCGGTAGTCGAAGTGCCACCACTCCGAGCGCAGTCCCTTGAACCCGTTGCGTTCCATGACCTCCTCGAGGATCCAGCGGTTGTGCCGCTCTTCCTCGGAGCCGCCGGCGTAATCCCGATGGGCCCGTTCGGTGAACTCGTCGTACGCCGAGGGCATGGGCAGTTCCCGCCCGTCGGCGTCCACGAGCGTCAGGTCCACCGCCGCGCCGCGGTTGTGGTTGGAACCCTTGGCCGGGTTGGCCACATAACCCTCGACCGGCACACGCGCCCACATCTTCTTCTGTACCACCAGTGGACGGTAGGCGTCGTAGATCTTGAGGCCGAGCCCTTGGGCCTCGAGCTCGGTCTGCACGCTCTTGAGGCTCTCGGCGACCGGGAGCAGGACCAGACAGCGGGCCACCGGGTACAACCGCTCTTTCATGAAGTTGTCCGTCGTGGCGTAGCGGATGTCCTGACGGATGCGCGGGTCATGGACGCTCAGGTCGACCAAGGTCTGCTCCTGTTGGGCCGCGGACGCGGCGGGTGCGGGACAACAAAAAAGCCCTTGGGCGAGCGCGAGGCTCGCCGCAAGGGCTCGCAGGGACCGAGAGGTCCGGGCGGGAGCGACGGGATCAGGCTCCGGCCTGGGCCTTGCGGGCTTCATAGCGCTCGCGCTGCTTCTGGAAGAAGTTCTGCGAATCGCCGCCGAAGTTCCGGAAGAACGACCCGATGTTGGAACCCAGCTGGCTGAACCCCGACCGCTCGGCCTCGGATTTCCAGAACTCACCGGACTTGGCCTCTTCGGCCTTGACCGTACCGGCGCAGGCGAGCATCGCCAGGGCGAACACGACGGACAACGTACGCTTCATGGTCTTCTCCTTTGTTGTGGGTAGAGCCTACGAGCCGAAGAAGTCCCGGGCCTGCTGCTTGCCCGTGATCTCCTTGTAGTCCTCGTAGTCGACGAACGTCAGGTCCGGGCACCGGTCCTTGATGCGTTTGACGGCGGCCCCGCGTCCCTTGCCGGAGACGCCGGAAGCGCCGGAGGTGCGCGCGGTGATGTATTTGAAGGGCGTGCCGCAGCCGGGACACTGGCGCGTGCCCTGGTACTCGATGCCCAGATGGCGGCAGGCGGCGCAATCGGCGGTCAGGTCCCCCACGATGAGCAGGTGCCGCTTGAGGTCCTCGACGTCCAGGGACTGCCAGACCCGGATGAAAAAATGCGACATTTAGAAGAGGCTCGACGGGAAGGCGCCTGCGGCCTTCTTCTTGTCCTGCAGGTCGCGCACCGCTCTCCCCCAATCCATCGGGACCTCGTGGGTCTGATAGTCGCGGTTGGAGATGAACTTGATCGACCCGTGCTTGAGCCCGTACTCGAAGAGGTCCTTGGTGATCTTCACGTCGTCCATGCAGTAGCTCTTGAGCTCTTCCATGCGGCCTTCGTTGAACAGGCGGATCGCGTCCCACCCCGTACCGGATTTGGAGGCCCCGAGCGTGGCTTGGGCGACGCTCTGCAGACTGATGCGGTGACCGCGGACCTTCTCGAACTCCACGAGGATGTCCAGCACCGGGATCCGAGAGATCGGTGTCAGGAGGTACGGCGCGATGACCTCCATGTCGAAATCCCGCACGTTGAAACCGACCACCATGTCCGCCTTCTTGAGCAGATCGTCCAGCTTGAGCATCTCCTTCTCCTCGTAGGAGGTGTAGCTGTCGGTACGGGAGTCGTACGCGCAGGCGACGGAGACCTTGAGCAGGTGGAGCTTCTTGCGGTCCACCTCATGGAATCCCTTCTGGGTCTCGACGTCGAGCACCACGTAGTGCGCGTCCATGCGGTCTACTCCCTCGACCCGCAGGTGGTCGCGCCCTCGGAGGCGGAGCCGCACAGGCGCGAGTACTTGGCCAGCACGCCCGTGGTGATGCGCGGGCGGTAGGGTTTGAGACGCTTGGTGCGCGCGGCGATCTCCTTGGCGGTGAGCTCGAGCTGCAGCGTCAGCTTCTTGGCGTCGATGGCGATGATGTCGCCGTTCTTGATGACCGCCAGCGGCCCGCGCTCGGCGGCCTCGGGCGCGACGTGACCGATCACGAACCCGTGCGACCCGCCCGAGAAACGTCCGTCGGTGATGAGCGCCACCGAATCTCCAAGGCCCGCTCCGATGAGCGCGGCGGTGACCGACAGCATCTCGCGCATGCCCGGACCGCCCTTGGGTCCCTCGTAACGGATGACGATGACGTCGTTGGCACGGATCTTCTTGTCGAGGATGGCCTTGAGCGCCTGCTCCTCGGAGTCGTACACGCGCGCGGGTCCGCGGTGCGTCAGGGTCTTGAGACCGCCGATCTTGGCGACGGCGCCGCCGGGAGCCAGGTTGCCCTTGAGCACGACCATCGGACCGGTAGGATACAGAGGGTCGGACAGCGGCCGCACGAGCTTGCGGTCCGCGGCGGGAGCCACATCCTCGAGGTTCTCGCCGAGCGTGCGGCCGGTGACCGTCAGTGTCGTCGGGTCGAGCAGCTTGGCGTCCAGGAGCAGTCGCATCACCCCCGGCACTCCGCCGACGCGGTTAAGATCGGACATCACGTACTGCCCCGAGGGCTTGAGGTTGGCCAGATGGGGCACCTTGCGTCCGATGCGATTGAAGTCCTCCATCGAGAGCTTCACGCCCGCTTCCTTGGAGATGGCCAAAAGGTGCAGCACCGCGTTGGTCGAGCCGCCCAGCGCCATGACCACCGCGATCGCGTTCTCGAAGGCCCTGCGCGTGAGGATGTCCCGAGGACGGATGTTGCGGCGCACCAGCTCCAGGAGCGCCTCTCCGGCCGCTTCGGTATCGGAGCGTTTCTCGGGGCTCTCGGCGTCGCGCGACGAGGAGTACGGCAGGCTCAGGCCCAACGCCTCGATGGCGGAGGCCATGGTGTTGGCCGTGTACATCCCGCCGCAGGACCCCGCGCCCGGACAGGCCGAACGCTCGATGGCGGCGAACTCCTCGCGCGAGATCCGGCCGGTGCCGAAGGAACCCACCGCCTCGAAGATACTGACGATATCCACGTCCTTGCCGCCGCAGACGCCGGGGCGGATCGTGCCGCCGTAGACGAAGATGGCCGGGATGTTGAGCCGCGCCATCGCCATCAGACAGCCGGGCATGTTCTTGTCACAGCCGCCGATGGCCAGGAGGCCGTCGAAGCTCTGCGCGTTGCAGACGGTCTCGATGGAGTCGGCGATGACCTCGCGGCTGACGAGCGAGTATTTCATGCCCTGCGTGCCCATCGAGATGCCGTCGGACACCGTGATGGTGCCGAAGGTCAGCGGCACGCCGCCGGCCTTGCGGATCCCCGCGTCGGCCCGGCGCGCCAGCTCGTCGATATGGACATTGCACGGCGTGAGGTTGCTCCAGGTGCTGGCCACGCCGAGCACCGGCTTGTTGAAATCCTCGTCCTTGAACCCCACGGCGCGAAGCATCGCGCGGTTGGGCGCGCGGCTGTCCCCGCGCGTGACGGCCTCACTTCTCCTGCGGTTCTTCTCGACGGACATGGCTCTCCTCTGGAATGGGGGTGAAATATCCGAGGATTATAGCACGGAGGGGGCTTACTGCGCCCGCGCCAAGAGCGGGCGCGGACGGGTCAGGCGGCCTGCTCGACCATGCGCTTCATGAGCTCGAAGTAGCGGATCGCCTGGTTGATCGGCACGCGCGCGATGGGTTTGAGCGCATAGCGCAACACCAGCTCCAGCTCCGCGCGGCCTTCGAGGATGCGGCGCAGGTCCAGACTGTCGGGGCGCTCGCCGGCCAGCGTGGCGTACGCCGAGCTGAAGGCATCCGGCACCGCCGAGGGGTCCAGGCGTCCGGCCACGGCCGACAAGACGAGCATCGCGGTGAAAGCCGGCACGTCACCCTCGGACACCTGCCCGACCGGGAGGTTGATGCGGTCGGACCTCAGGCCCCGCGCCGGACCGACCAGCACGGTGGGCGCTTCCTCAAGACCGGAGGGCCGCTCGGCGGAGATCAGTTCCCCGAGACCCTGCAACGCCAGCAGTCTCTCTCGATACGGTCCCACAGCCACGTAATGAACGTTGGCCAGATGCGGGGAGCGGCGAGCCGTGCGCAGGGATGTGATCAGATGGTCCGCGTACCGCTCGTAGGTACGATCATCGAGGAAAGCCGTGTCGAGCTCCACGACGACGGCCTGTTCCGAGCGCACCGGCAGGGCCTCGACGGCGCCGAGCACGCGGTCGGTGACATCGCTTTCGAGCGTGCGCAGGTCCTGCAGGGACGGCCCATCGGACGCCTGGTCCTGGTCTCGGGACTGCTGGCGAGCCCCGGCGAGCGGGATCGCGATGTCCGTACCGTCAGCATCCTTGGCCACGGCCCTCAGACCCTCGGGCGTGGTCTCGAAGCGGAAGATCGTCGCCGCGGGACCTTCGAGCTGCAACGGCAGCTCGGAGGCCGCCAGCGCTGTCGCGCCGAAGATCCCCTCCAATCGTCCGAGGTAGGTCCTCAGCCGCGCGTCGAGCTCCCCGCGGCGTCTGTCCTGACGCTGGGTCTCGACACGCTCCGAACGGACCGAGCGCAGACGCTGTGCCAACTCGGCGGGAGCGGCCTGCGCGGCCAGGTCATCAGGCGCGGCGGCGCCGGCCAGACGAGCTCCGGATGTCAGGCCCGTGATCCTGAACGTAACTCGCCCGCGAGCCTCGGACAGCTCGAGCTCCGCTCCGGCCTCGGACAGCTCGTCGCGCAGAGTGACCATCCCCAACCCGTGACCGCTCGATCCCGAGAGGTCCCCGGTGCTGAGGCTCTCGATCGACAGGACCTCCAAGGGGGTCAACCGCTCGGCCTCCTCGGGACTGACGGGGTTTTCGGCTTTATCGGGGGAGATCGCCAGTCTGCCGGACGCGGACCGGTCCAAGAACCCGGCATGAGCTTCCCTGGAGACGGCCTCCCGGAGCTTGGCCCAGTCGATCCTGCCGCGGTTGGAAACCTCAACGGCCGCTGCCCCGCCCTCCAGTTCAATGGCACGCACCACGACCTTGCCGTCACTGCTGTGATCCAACCCGTTCTTGGCCAATTCATAGATCGCGTACCGGACGGCCGTCGCGGTCTTGGGCGCAAGGACGTGATCGCCGCCTCGCGCGCGCGAGAACCGGACGCGGTCGGCCTGACCCTCGAAGCCGTCCCTGAACGAGCGGAAGATCTCCGCGAGCGTTACGGGCCTTTCGTAGGTGTAGTTGAAATCGGTCATCTCGTTGTCGAGGATATAGATCACTTGACCGGCCGTACGCGACTCGGACAGCCGCTCGATGAGCTCGTCCATCCGATCCTCGCGCCCGGGCAGCTGTCCCGCGTCCGCCCAACGCCCGATGAGCGTCTCGAACGCCTCATCCAGCTGCGCGCGCTCCTTGTCGTTGAAGAGCGAAGAGATCTCCTCGGTGAACAGCGCTTTCATCCGAGCGGCCCTGGCTCTTTCCGCCGGAGGCAGGGCCAGACGCGCGCCGGCCAACTGCCGCGCGGCCGTGATCGCTTCGTCCAGCACCGCCGCAAAAGCCGGGAACGGCTCCCGCGCCGGAGTCTCACGACGGATGGACTCGAGCGCTCTGAGGGCGCCCGCGGGGTCGTATTCCTCGCCCCGGAGCAGGTCCTTGATGAAATCCAACCGCCCGCGCGTACGATCGACGAACAGCCTCCCCTCGGCGTCGGTACCGAGAGAACGCGCAGCACGGTCGATGGCGTTGTCCAGGCGGGACAGTCGCATCATCAGGTCCTCCGCATCGGCCAGACGGGCGCCCTCCGCCCTACGGATCGTGACCTTGAGACGGCCGCCCTGCGGCTCCCACAGCGCGCTGACGGTGGCGGGTTGATGGTTCCGGACGATCCCTTCGAGGATGCGCGGATACATGGGGCGGAAAGCCTTGTCCATCACGAAGTCCCGGCGTCCTTCGAAGCCCTCGTAGTGCACGAGCACTTCGTCATCCGGTCCCACGGAAGCCAAAGCGGCATTGAGGCGGTCCAGCTCATCCTGCGCCGCCGGCGGCAGGTCGGCCAGTCTCGCGCCGGCGATGAGCGTGTTGAGCGCCTCTCGGGCGCGCAGCATCGGACCATCATCGTACAAGAGGGCGTAGCGCTGCGCCTGAGGGATCTCCTTGCGGTTGGCGATGACCTCGTAGACACGATCCAACCGCTTGGACAGGGCCCCGAGCCGTCTGGTCAACTGCCGGGTCGGAACGGGCGAGTCTCCCACGGCGGGTATCAGCGCTTCGATGTTGCGAGAAAGCGTATCGAGCGACCTCACCGGATACTGACGGACCTTGGGTAGACCCAGCATCACCAGGCGGCTGCGGGTCAGCGAGACCTCCGACGCGATCGATCTCAGGTAGGCGGCCCGATAAACTCGGGGATCGGACTCCCGGACGCCATCGGCGGCGGAGCGGATGAGGCCTGTCAATGCGCGGCGGATCCAATCGAGCTCGGGCTTCTGCTGGATCAACCCCGAGTGGGCGTACAGCACCGGCTGATCGAGCAATCGCGCGTCGTGCTCCAGCCCGTCGATATGTCCTTGCAGCGCATCAAGGAGCATCCGCCGCAGCTCGCCCAACTCGCGCGCCACGTCCCGATCGGCCTTCTCGGCCGAATCGAGATAGGCCAGGCGTCTCTCGCCGATGGACCGGATGACCTCGCGCAGGCCCTTCTCGTACGACTCGACACCCGCCAGACGAGCCCCGGCCGAGTCCTCGTCATCCCCATCGATATCCTCTTCGACCCCCTCAGGATCGATCTCACGTCGGAGAGCGCTCTCACGGAACGCGGACTGCCTGGACGTTTTGAGACCGTCCGCGTAGTCCTCGAGCCTGGACAACAGGCGGCTGCGGAGGGACTTGGGCACCTGGGAGCTCTTACCGGAGATGCTGCGGTACAGCTCGTCCTCATAAGCCAGGAACTCCGGCAGGTCGTTGGACGCTGGGGTGCTCGCGAACACATCCAGGCGGCCCTTGAAGGTCTGGAACAGCTCCTCCGCCGTCTGTTCGGCCAGCGGCTTGGACGGGACCGCGGGAACGGGCGGCGCGACGGTCTGCCCGACGACGGGCGGCGGTGTTTTGGCCGTGATCACGGGTTTCGGTTGTTGCGTCGTGGCAGGCCGCTGGACCGGCGGTGTCGCCGTCGGACGCTCGAGCTGACGACGCCGGCGCTCCAGAGCGGACTCCCAACGGGCGAGCACTCCGTACGAGCGCGCCTCCTCGCGCAGTCCATCCTCGGCGCGCAACAGGGCCGCTATCGTCGGTAGATTGGTCGTCCGGCTGATCAAGCGTTCCACGGCGGCCCAGCGCTCGGACAGCTGAGCGCGTCTGGCGCTCAGGATCCCCTCGGCCTGCTCACGGACACCAAGACCCTCCGCTCGCTCCAAAAGCAGCGCCGCCTGACGGTCGTACTCGGCGCTGTCGACCGCATCCAACAGCCGGACTTCTCTTTCCAACACCGCGGCCTGTGCCAGGTCCTCGGCACGCTTCCGCTGGGCCTCGCGGCGCCGGACCTCGATCGCGGACGTGAGCGCGCGGACCACTTCGGCGTCGCGGACGGTCCTCAAGTAGTCCTCGAGCGCGGCTTCGTAGTCCTCCGGCGTCCCGATAGGCAGAGCGCGGACCTCGGCGCTCCGGCGCGTCACTTCCTCCTGGACCAGGCGCGTCCTTCGCTCGGCGATACCCGCGGTCAACAACGCCCGGCGGGCTTGCCCGGTCTCCGCATCGATCAACACGATCGCGGCGGCATCATAGGCGACCAGATCCGTCACCGGCAGGGCTTCGATCGCCGCCTGGACTTCGGCCGGGTCCGGAGCGATCTCCGTCGGCACTTCGATCACGGACTCTACTTGGGTCTCCGCCGCAGACTGCGCCAGCGTCTCCGCTGGGGGTTGAACGAGGGTTTCCGCTAGGGGCTGGACCACCGGCTCCTGGACCGGAGGCGTGATCTTGGGGGTCCGCGGTGCCTTCGGCTGACGCGGCGCTCGTGGCTGGGTCGGTGTCGGGGTGCGTCGGGGTGCGCTCGGTGTCGACGGATGAGCGCTCTGGTACGACGCTTCGAGCAGTGCTGAGGCCTCTCTCTCCGACGGGGTGATCGGCTGCTCACCCAGATACGCGGTGACGTTGTAGCCGTTGCGTTTCTTCCAGTTGCTCCAGGCCGGGGCTTTGACGCCCAGACGGCGGACGATGTAGGCATCGTTGGGCGGTGTGGCGCCTTCGGGCAGACCCGCCAGGATGCGCCGCACTCCCGTCAAGCGCTGGTCCGGACTGTGGCTCTGCACGCGCGCGATCAGGGCCGACACGCGCGGATCGTCCTCGTGCTGTTTGAACCATGCCCACAGCGTATTGGGCAGGATCTCTCCGAGATCGTTGTCCCGCATCGTCTGGGCAAGCTCCGCGGTCGTGAACTCACGGTACGGCTCATCACGGAGCAGGATCTCGAGCGCCCGCTCGATGGCGGCACTGCGCTGGGTGATGATCTCCGCTGAGCGTTCGTCCAGAGCCTCACGCATGCTCGCCAACGGCTCCCGGAACACCACACCTTCGGACTCGAGCGCCGGGCGGCCCAACTGTTCGGCCAGATCATAGATCTGCGTACGGCTGAGCTCCGTGGTCGTCCCGACGATGTTCGTGACGTTGGCCTCCGTACCCGCGACGGCCAGCTCCGCCAGGACACGCCTCAGCTCG
This sequence comes from Candidatus Omnitrophota bacterium, assembly GCA_022072175.1. Classification (GTDB taxonomy): domain Bacteria; phylum Omnitrophota; class Gorgyraeia; order 2-02-FULL-51-18; family 2-02-FULL-51-18; genus JAJVIE01. Next base: position 67,752 of record JAJVIE010000001.1, read on the forward strand.
GCGAGGTTGGCGCGGCTGCGCGCGCCGAGCGAACTCTCGTCCGCCAGGCGGGCGCCGGAGGCCTTGAGCACCCCCTCTTGTCTGAGGACCGCGAGCACCGCGGAGTACTCGGCTTGCGTGGGGCTCCAGGCGGCGGTGATCGCCGCGATCCGCTCGCGGACCCAGCCCGCTCCGGCCATCGACGCGCGGTAGGCGTGCACGGCGTCCCGACGGCGGTTCTCGGCGTCGGGGCCGATAGCCTCAGTGATGAGAGGTGTCACTCGATCCCGGTAACCCTCCTCGTCCTCGACGATCACGGAACCCGCGTTAGGCCCGTCGAACTGACCGTACGTCAGATCGATCGCCCAGATCCGGGTCAGCGCGCTTTGAGCGACGGCAACGTACGTGTGGACCGGCGCTTCGCCGTACACACTGTGCGGCAGATAGATCGATCGCGGGTACGCGATCCGCTCCGGATGAACGTTCCGATAGGCCCGGGCGACCTGCTCGGCCACCGTAACGCACAATCCGCAGTCATGAGCGTCGGATTCCGTCAGGGCCGCGTAGGCGTAGGGATCATGCTTGAGAAGGGCCCAGACGATGTACAGCTGCCGCAGACGTGACAGGCGCTCGCTGATCTCCGGCGCGATGGGTCCGAGCGCGGCGTTGAGCCTGACCGCGGATTCGCGTCCGGCGGGAGCGGCTCTGAGGGCTTTCTCGATGAGCGCTCCCAGTTCATCCTCCATCTCGACGAGGATCCTGCGCACTTCATCGAACGCCCGGCGCTCCTCGGGCGTGAGCGCCAGACGCGCCCCGTCCGTTCCGTCGTCGCCGAACAGCTCCCAGATCTCCTCCGGATCCGGCAGGTCCTCCAGCGTCCGCTCGGCCGCATCGGCCAACTCCGTATCCTCGTGATGGGTCAACGACCGGAGGACCTCGTAGAAAACCTGGTACGTCGGGCTCTCGTGCAGGTACAAGTATTCCCCTGTTTCCGACAAGACCGCGGCGGAGGGTCCGGCCAGAGGGTTGCGGCGGCCGACGTTGAGGACCAACAGGAAGACCGCTCTGCGGAGCATATCCTCGGGCAATTCACGGATGAACCGCGAGATCGCGTCCAGCAACCGAGGATAGAAGGACGCGCCGTCCAGATGCCCGACGATGATCTCCAGCGGCGCCGCGCGGCGGGGACCGGTATCGAACCATCGGGCGGCCCGCAACTGCCAGTCCACGAGCTCCCTCAGCGCGGAGACGGCCAGCGGACTGCCGTCCCGGGAGACGTTCTCCAGGAGCCCCAGAACGCGGCGGACCATCTGCGTGTACTCGGTCGGCTCCGACTTGCCTCCGGCCAGCCGCGCGCCGGAGCGTGTGAGCATGAAGAATTCCGGCGAGAACGGGAAGTAATTGAGGCCGCGACTCTGGATATAATCGATGTTGCGCTGCTGCTTGAAAGCCAGTCCCGCCGTGCGCGGCGTCGCGCCGGTATCCTGATCGATATCCAGCCGGGTCAGCACGGCGCGGACCCCTCTGGACCGGTCCTCCGTGAAACGCGCGATATCGTCGTAGAGCGCGTTGAGCTCATCGACGTTCATATAGTACGAGCTCTGACCCATGAGGCCGAGCTGGGTGCCCCTCTGGAAGGCCGGGTTGACACTGTTGCCGACACCGGGCGCGTTGAACACCGCGATGTCCGCCTCGGGATCGAGCGGCAGACCGGACTTGAGCTCCGTGCGCAGTTCAAAAGTATCGGCGATCTGCCCGGTGTCCATCGCGAAGAGCGTGTTCCACATCGTCATGAGCAGGAAGAGCCGGTGCTTGTCACCGGCCGTGACGCCCCGGGCCCCGAGCTTGGCCAGCAACAGAGTGTCCACTCCGGAGCCGGCACCCCCGACGACCACGCGCTTGCCGCTGAAACCTCCGCGCGCCATCCCCAGACGCTGCACTTCCTGAAGCAGGGCCTGCCAGTCGGCGCTCACGGGACTGGACGGAGCGATGAACGGCTCGATCTCATCCCCGCCGGGCATCACCCGCGTGAACGAGAACAGCGTGAGGTCACGTGTGATATCGCGGTCCTGTGCCGGATAGGAGGGATCATCGTACGTCGTCCAGCCCTGAGGTGTCCGTGTGTATCGTTTGAAGCGATACACGGCATAGATGGGACGGGTCGAGACCAGCTTGCCCGAGGCCGACTCGGCCCACCCGGTCACGGTCTGATGGGTCTGCGCGATCCGATCCGCGGCGTGCGACTGCCGGGCGTACAGCTCCGTCAGGTCGATGAAGACCGGGTTGCCGATGACGTCCACGAGCAATCCGTAAGGGACCCGGTGACCGGCGGCCGTGGCATACGTCAGAAGATAGGCGCGGTCCCTGACGAAGCGCCGCACGGCATCCGGAGCGGTCAGGATGTCGAAGGGTACCTGTTGGGCCAGTTCGATCTTGAGCAGTTCCCAGACGAGCTCCCGCCCCTGATCGGTCAGTCGATACGGCACATAGGACCGGGGTCCGACGTCAGGTCTGTGCTCCAGACCCTCCTCGAAGCGTCCCAGGTCGTTGAGCATGCGGTGCAATGTCCGCGCCACCGTGACCGGCCCGAAAGCCTCGAAAACCTCGGCCATGGAGATCTCATCGGCCAGACGCGCCCCGTCCGCGCGGCTCGCCAGGTCCCTCTCGAGGTCGGACAACCGCGCGAAGACGACGCCGAGCTCGGAGGCCACAGCCGTCAGCTCGGCCGGGCCGACCTCACCGGAGAGGTTCTCCGCACGGGCCCAGGACAGCGTCAGATCGAACAGCGCGATACGCCGCAGGGCCGTTCTCACACCCTCCAACAGCTCGGCGTCCATGAGCCCGGGTTCGTCCAAGCGCGCCCGGACGGACAGCTCGCGCGCCAGCTCGAGGGTCCCGCGCACCGCCAGGAGTTCGTAGACGACCTCGCGCCGCAGGCCGAGGTCCGGCGCGCGGCCCAGGTCCAAGTAGAGTTCGGCCATCGCCCGCAGGACCGGCCCCGTCGATGGATCGTTCCAATCGGGGCGCAACCGATCGAGCAGGGCTTCGAGACGTCCCTGGTTCTCCGCCAAGCTCGCCGAGATCTCCGCGGCCAGGCGAGCGCCATCCGACGAGGGGACGTCGAAATCCAGCTCCAACTGCACGGGCTTGGCCCGCAGGGCGGCCAGCTCATCGCGCAGGGCCTTGAGCGTGCCGATATGACCGATCAATCGACGATAGAGCGCTCCGCTCCTGTAGGTCCGCAGTCCGGTGAAGCGCTCGCGGATCCGGACCAGTTCGGCGCCGACCCTGTTGAGATCGACGACTTCCAATGCCCCCGATCGGAGCCGCTCCCGCGCCAGACGAAGCTCCCGGTCCAGCAAACGCCCTCCGACCCTGCGATGGGCATTGAACTTCGCCAGGTCCTTGTAGAGCGCTTCGAGACGCCCGGCCAGCTCCGTCTCCCCGGCGGCCAGCCTCGCTCCGGCGCCCGAACGCACCGCATCGGTGAGATCGCGCAACGTCAACCGCTCGATCGTGTCCGGCTGGCCCTTGCGGACGGCTTTCCAGCGGACCACGCCGGCCGGTTCGGCGAACGGCCTCTGCTCATACCCGAGCACCTCACCGGTCCGCTCTTGCCGGCGTACGGCCGTGCCCGGATCCGGGAGTCGTTCGATACGCCCGCTCAACGAGCCCAGGTCGCGCCGTTCAAGACGGTCGTCGGCGTCCGTCTTGGACGCCAGATCGGCGAACGCGATGTCGGCCACGGCCAGGTCCTTCTCGAGGCTCGCGTAGCCGCGGACCTGACCGGCCCGGCCGTCGATCAGCACCCACGAGCCGCTCGGCGCTTCGCGCTGGACGCGCGCCTCCTCGACGGCGCCCGTGCGCAAACGCAGGACATCGAAGACCTTGAGCGCGATGGCCGTGATCCGCCCGAGGATGTCGTCGAGCTCGTCGGTCTCCCACTGCTGTCGCAGGGCCAAGGCCTTGATGTCGTCATAGCGGTCCAGCATCGCGTTGAAGCGCTCCAGGAGCGCGTCCAGGTCGGGACTGCGCTTGTTCACCTCGCGCGCCACCGCGTCGCCAAGGTCCTTGAGGTCCGCCCTCGCCTCGCCGACGGCCTGTTCGATCAGGAACGAACGATAACCCAGACCGATGATCTCCGCGCCGAGCACGGCCTGCTCGCCGCTATTGTAGGGACGCCTCTTGTTGGGCGAAGTCCAGCGGAACGACCTCGAAGCCTCGTCATAGAAGCCCCGTTTGGCCATCTGCACGGGCCTGAGGTCCTCGTCGAGCTCGACGAGCTCTATCCCCTGACGCTCTCCGGCGCCTTCGAAGACGAACCGCCCGAACCTCACCAGCACCGGTTTGTCGTCGAACCTCATCCCCTGGAAATAGACCGGTTTCCCTGAAGGGTCGACCAGCACGCGGGTCGGATGTCCCTCTCCCTCACGGCGGCGCGCGCCCGTCTGCGTCCGCAGGACCACCGGCGAGGGCGCCGTGCCTGACTCGAGATAGGCCGTGTGACGGCGTGTGAGTTCCTGCCACGGCCGCTCGAGCTGTCCGGTGCGGCGGTTGTAGTACTTGGTCGTGATGAGCTTGCGGCCCCGGGGGTCGAAGGGCCCGCGCTCCGCGTCACTGCCGAGCGCTTCGTACACGTCGAGACGGCCGGGCTCCTCGGGCGAATTGACGATGATCACCTCGGACGGGACCGTCCGCTCCGCGCTCTTGTACAGATCGCCGATCCTCAGCATCAGCCCCTTGTAGATCAGCGCCGCGCCCTTGTCGTCGAGCTTGAGCTTGGCGTAGTAGGTGCGGTTGCTGACGAGCTGACCTCGCAGGACCTTGGCGAACCACAGGAGCGTGCCGGGCACGTCGAAGAACTCTGTCCTGAACTCCGCCGGCGCCCCTCCCCGGCGCCCGACCCACTCCCATCGGGCGAAAGCCGCCCTCGGACCGGACTCCTCCGGATCGAGATAGCCGTGGACGATCGCGCGCCCGCGTTTGTTCTGCACGTCCACATAGATGACGGCCAGGTCGGGGTCCGTGGCGATGCCTTTGTAGCGCGCGCCGAGCGAGCGCGGGAGATTGTGCGTCTTGCCATCGTGCTTGAAGACGAAATAGTTGTGCGCCGAGTTGTTCTCCTGTCGATCGATGGGCACGGTCCCCGTCAGCTCCGGCGTGTCGGCGGGCCGCAGGAGGCGCTGCTTGAAATGCTCCCGGCTGTCGGCGGCCACGAAGCGGCGCAGTTGGAGATCGTAGTAGCCCTGGTAGACCAGCACGTCCGACGCGGTCTGGTGGACGTCCAGCCACAGGGACTTGTCCGCCCCTCGGCGCACGCGCAGGCGCAGGCTCTGCCCGCGGTGATCGGGCAGGGTCAGGGTAACGGTCTTGGCGCCCAGCCCGCTGACGGTGTCGCGGAACACGTCGATCTGCCCGCGGGCGTTTGCGGTCATGACATGCCCGTCACTGTCGGGGCCGATCCGCTTGAGCAGGCGGCCCGCGGCGTCGGTGTCGCTGTTGGCGAACGCCTGGGCCATCTCGAGGCGGACGTCGGTCTCTTTCTGGTCGGCCAGGCGGGCTCCGCTCAGAAGAGGCACGCCGTTGACGATCTCGGGTTCATACTCGCCCGTGGTCTCAAGACCCGCCAGGCGCTCGATGATCGCTTGGAGCGCCAACAGCGTGTTGCGTTCCACACCGGCTCCCGCATCGGCCGTCGAAGCGGCGATGTGAGGGATCAGTCGGATGTTGGCGCTGTGCCTCGAGGCGCGCAGCGCGGTGACGACGGGCAGTTCGGCCCCCTTCTGCGCCAGATCCACGTCCGCATAATAGCGGACACCCTTGGCCGCGAGAGCCTCGACGGTTTCGGGGGCCACGGCCTGCAGTCGCGCGGTGTTGAGGACGGCTTTCAAAGAAGTGCTGGCGGACAGCCGGGCGGTATCGAGCGCCCCGGCTTCTCCGGGCAGATGGATGGACAGGATATCGGACGTCGCCAGGAGCTCATCCATGGACACCGGGCGGACTCCGAGGCGGCGAGCCTCTTCGGTCCGCGTCGGTTCGCCGGTCTCGAGCGAGGGGGACGTGGCGATGACCTCGAAATCCACTCCGGAGAGCCGCTTGAGCGCCCTGAGTTTCTCGGCGACCCGCTGTGCGATCGGGCCGAATCCCGCGAGCCCGACCCTCTTGCCTTGCAACTGCCTGAGGAGGGCGGAGACCTCGATCGACGAGCGCGCTTTGAAGATGGACCCGGCCTGCTGTTCGAGCGCGTTGCCCCGTCCGGCCTTGACGGACTTATCGAGCGCCGCGACGAACTCCGTCGTGCGCACATCCAAGACATCCGACCACACGGGCTCTTGAGCCGCATCCACATCGGAAGGCGTGGCCGCACCCCCTGTATCCAGCGCATCCAAGAGGAAGCGCAGGGTCAGGTTGGCGACGGAATTGGCATTGCCATGCGTACGGACGACGGAGACACCGTGAGTTCGCGCGGCCGCCACGTCGATATTGTCGACACCGGCGCCGGCACGCACGATCGCGCGTACGCCATTGGCGGCGGCCTCTTGCATGAAATCGGGTTTCAGGAAGGCCTTGGTATCGGACCGCACGACCACGACGGCGGGCCGCTCGCGGAGGATGAGCTGGCGCAGCGCTTCTTCGTCCTTGCCTGCACCGACCTCCTGCACGAGCCCGGATCGATCGCCGTAACCCGCGGTCAACTCCGTGATCTGCCGGATCGTATCCTCATTGGCCGGCTTGTCCGCCAGCAGGATACGCACGGGCGCCCCATCGGCCAATCGCGCCGCCGAGGACTTGATGGCGGGCGGGTTGTACACCGCGGGGATGGTCTCGCCCGAGGCTCGCACATCCTCGAGGGCGGCTTTCAAGCGCTGCGCGTCGGCGGCGATGTCGTCCGGGACCTCTACCGGCACGGCCCAGGACCTGAAGGCCTCCGGGATGCTCATCAGCCTGTCCATTTCGTTGGACAGGTGGCTGGCCAGGTACACGAGCGCCCGGCGGTCTCCGGCGGGCGCCTCCGGTATGAACGGCGCGTACGAACGCACTTGCCCGATCCGGTCCGACAGCTCCCGATAGAAAGCCTGCCTGACGCCGATCATCATGTTGTGCACGCGCCGCTGCATGATGGGGTTGTGGTTGATCTCCACCGACGCGGGGTCCAGACGCGGATCGGCCGCGCGCACCATACCCAGGAACTCATGGACCTGTTCGAGCGTCGTCGAGGACTGCGAGCGCAGGATGAGATCGGCGGCATCCACGCCCTCCTCGAGCAGGATCGCCTCATAGATCATCGCCTCCGGGATCTTCGTCGTGCGCCGTGTCCTCGGGTCCATCAGGCGCCGGAGCACGCGCTCTTCGATGGGCAGAGCTCGCTCTTCGACCGTAAAAGGTGTGTCGACGAAGAACTCTTCCCACCTCTTGAGACCCGGATAGGCCTGTTTGGACGCATCATAGCCGCGACGCAGGCCATACCGCTCCTCCAGATAGGTCCAGTAGGCGCTCTTGTCCGCGGAACCGTCCGCCTCCCAGCGCGCAAGCAGGCCGTCCAGGATGATGCCCGCTCGCGCCAGCGCCCTCGCGGCGTAGTCCGAATCGCCCAGGTCATTGGCGGCTGCCAATTGATCGAGCGTTCTGGACCCGCCACCCAGACCGGCCAGGACCAGGATCGGTGTACGATGAGCCCGCCACAGAGCCGCCGCTTCGCGGGCGGCCCGCAGGGAGTCACTGCCGAAAAGAAGTCTCAACGTGGCCGGCCGGTCCTCCGGATCGCGCCGCGCGATCCATCGGGCGAGCGGTTCGAGGGGCTGGGCCAGCCGCTCCGACGGCACCTGCCCGTCAGCCAGGCGAGCACCGACTTCTTCGGGCGAGGGCAGCGACAACGCGCGGCCGAGCGCCAGAGCGCGTGTCACCGAGCGGATGTAGACGGCCGCGCCGCCCTGCTCGGCCGGCGTCTCGGAGAACACGACAAGACCGTACGGCTTGAAATCCACGTCCCGCGACGGCCCGACCTGTACCCCGAGCTCGGCCACTTGCATGGCAGGACCGTCGATACCCTGCCGCTCGATCTGGTCCCCGAGGAATACGAAATACGCCTTTGCCGGGTCCATCGATCCACCGACCTGGCGAAGCGCCTCACCCTTGCTGGTCGTGACGATGTTCACGGTCGTACGGCCGCCGACCTCGGCCCGGATCGCGGGGTCGGACAACTGGCCGGCGAGACGCTCGTTGATCAGAGCGGCCGCGCGGATCAACAGCCGCTTGTTGGCGGGGTCCGCTTCGAAGAGCTTGCGTGCCGCGGGCGTCAGGATACCCGGGAGCGAGTAGGCGATCGAGACTTCCTCCGAATCGTCGGCCACCGGCCGGATCTCGACGTGCCCCGCCTGCGTGTCCCTTTCCCGCTCGTATCCGCCGGAGGTCGGGTAGAGCCCGGGCAGTCCGAGCTCGGCGGTCAGCCGCTCGAGGACGGGTCGGATCTTCGCCAGATCGGACGGCCCGATGCCAGCCAGCAGTCTCCGGCGCGCGTACATGCCGGTCCGCTCGTCGACGTCGAAGATATTGATGCCCGTATTGGACAGCAGGGTCATGTTACGGACGACCGGTTCAGCGGGAAGCCAGTGTCCGTCCTGTTGACGCGCCAAGCCGACGGGGCCCATGAACTTTTCGAAAAGCGTATGAGACCGGTCTCCCGTGATCAGATAGAACCGTCCCCATCTCAGGTACTGCCTCAGGGCGTCCACCACGCCCGGATAGATCACGTCGGACGCCGCGGTGAAAGCGGCGAGGGTCTCCTTGAGGTCGCTGGCCAGGACCGGCGAGCGGCCCTTGAGGAGGTTCTGATAGATCTTGTACCTGAAGACGAAGTAAGCATCGGTCAGCCTCAGGGGCTCCAGGCGCCGTTCGTCCAAGGACAGCGTCGAGGCCAAGCGGCCCAGGAGCGCCGCCAGGTCCGGCTCCGAGGTGAGCCGGACGGACAACCGCGCCCGCTCCTGCTCGGGAAGAGCCAGTGCCGCGGCCGCCAGACCGTCGAGCGCTTCGACGGACGCGCGCGCGCGACGCAGATCGTCCGCGACCCCCAGCGCCGACAGCGCTTCTCGACGCAGGTCCGCGATCGCCTCATCGGCCGCCAACCGGGCGCCGACGACCCTCTGCCAGACGCTCATGCGCCAACCATAGCCGATCTCGCCGGGATGATACTCTCCGCGGCGGTCGATCGCGTCGATCAACTCTTCCCTCTTGTCGTCCAAGGCCGCGTCACCGATCTCGACGGCCAGACCGCTGAGCGGGCCCTGCGGTGAGTGCACGACGCCGTCCCCGTCGATGTCGTTGAGCACCAGGAGACCTCCCTCACGCACCCAACCGGCGATGGTCGAGAGATACTTGCCGTAGATCTTGGGCAGGGACTGTCCCGCGGCCTGATAGTAGATATCGGCCGCTCCCTGAAGCTCGCGAGTCAGTTCCGAGGACGGCTCGGTCATATTGGTCCGGACATAATCGATGCGGCGAGGCGCGCCGTCCAGCACGAAGTCGATCGTCACCCGCTCTTCGGCGGGACTCCCGAGCTTCACGGTCGACAGGTCCACCCCGCTCCGGACCAGATCACGCACGAACAGACGCTCGTATTGGCGCATGTACATCGCCGTACCGTACCCGTCCAGGTCCTTCCGCTCGAAGTAGAAGTCCGTCTCGCCCTTGTCCGCTTTGGTGAAACGCGGACGGACACCCGTGCGTGCGTACTCGAGTTCGTTGGTCAGCTTGCGGTGGTCGAGTCTGGTCCAGTCGAGGAAAATGGCCCTCGTGAACCCCGTCGATTCGTACAGCTCCTTGATCGTGGGCCCGGCCGCTCCCGAGATGACGGTCCGATCTCCGGGTCCGAGACGCTCCTCGACGATCCGACGCACCTCCTTGCGGTAGCCGGCGAAATCCGGCTGGGGGCCGGCGGCCAAGCGGGCTCCCCAGACGATCGCATCGATGTGGCCTTTGGCGCGGTACAGCAGTCCGTCCTCGTAGGTCAGCTCGTACTGCACCGGACGCGGGATGACAGGGTGAGAAGCGATGAGCCGTGTGATCCGGTCGATCTGCCGCGTGTAACCCACAAGGCGCATATTGCGGTCCAGCGCGTCTTCGAGAGTGCCGGGCGTGAAGAGCCCCAACAGCGCCTCGAGGTCGGCTTGCAGGTCGCGCAATTGACCGGAGATGTTGCCGGGATCCGTATCGCGAAGATAGGGCTCGAGGTTCGCCCTCGCCTGGCGGATCCGGCTGACGGCCAGGTCCCGATACAGGCGCAGCGCCAGATACGGCGCCGTCGAACGGACACTTTGGGCCCAATCGGTCAACAGCGCCTCGATACCGGATTCGCGGTACTCTCCTTCGCTTTCGGACTCGAGCACGCGGCCAAGCCCCTGGGAGACGGTCACGTTCCACGCTTCACGCAAGGCCGCGTCCACACCGGCCGGGTCTTCCAACAGGGACCGCTCTCGCGCTTCGGTCAGCGATCCTCCAAGCTCCGTCAGTCCGTCGTACAGACGCCTGTCGGCCTCGGCGACGGTGCCAATGTAACGGTCGCGGACGGCGGCGACACGGATCGTCCATTCCTGCAGTGATGCTTCGACCTCTTCGCGGGACGCCAACCGGGCTCCGGCGGTCCTTGGATCGGACGGACGTCGGCCGGAGACCATGATCCGGTTCATCAGGACCGTGTAGGCGACCCCGATGGCCATGATCGACAACGGCATCAGCAGGACCTGGTCGATGAGACCGGCTCGGGCCGGAGCCGGTGCCCCGAAGATCATCCGTCGGACCCGGCGCTGTATCGCCCAAGGCACGGCGGGACCGCCGATCAGCGCGGCCGAGAACAACAGAAAGCCCAGGACCGGTGTCGAGGTCAGGACCATCGCGGGCACCGCGATGTCTACGGCCAGCGTGAAGGACGCGAACCCGAACGCTCCCATCTGACCCCGGAGCCCTTCGACCCACTTGTAGCGTTCCCGCATGAAGGCTCGGAAGCTCGGCGCGACCTCGGTCAGAGCATGCACCTGGCCGTACGGATAGTCGATCCGCCAACCCTTGGACATGAAGATACGGCGCAGCTCTATCGGTCGGTCCCGGAAATCCTCCTTGGACTCGCGCATCGCCTCGATGAATCGCTCCGTTCTGTAGACGGTGCCGCCTCCGGGGAACGCTCCTCCGGTCCTGAAGATGCGGCGCGGGACCTGACTGCCGATCGAGGACCACTCGACCGCCTGCAGCCACTCCATGAACGTCGGCCGCTCTCCCAGGTCGGCTCGGATGTCGAGAGACACGGCATCGCTCCCCGAGGAGCGCAGTCGCTCCACGATGCGCCCCAGTCCCTCGAGCACACTGCCGCGCGTGGATCCCAGACGCGTGTCCGCGTCGACGACCACGATGTACTCTGGGAAAGTCTTGCCGGCGAGCTCATAGCGGGCCCTCAGCACTTCGACGGCCTCGACGATGGCCCCTTCTTTCTGACGGTTCTGCCGCAAGGACAGGTAGGGCACGCCGGCGCGGTCCAGGATCTCGGCGGTCGTATCGGAGGAGGCGTCGTCCACATAGACGGTCCGGCCGGCATAGCCGCGGCGAGCGGCGACATCGAGGGTCCTCTCGATGGATCCGGTCTCGTTGTGCGCGGGCACGAGGATCACATAGTCCTCGGGCAGGTCCTCCGGATAGCGGGCCTCACGGACATTGTCGACGGCCGCCAACCGCGCGCCCTGCGGACGCTCGGTCGCCTCGTAGCGGTTGATCGACTCGTCCATACTGGACAACGCCTTGGCCAGAGCCTGTACGTCCCCGGGAGGCACCAGGACCTCACTGCGGGTGAGACGATCGGACAGATGGACCTGTCCGCCGCGCTCCTGCGCGAGGATGCGCTTGGTCAGGCGACCCTCCTTCTGCAGGAGCCGGAGTTGGCGGACGATCTCGGCCGCGGGCACCACGGCCCCGTCACGGTTCATCTGGACCGTACCTCCGGTCACCCTGACGTTGCCGGATCCTTCTTCCGCGGTGATCCGCGACTCGGCCAGACGGGCGCCGGTCCCGGCCTCCGGACGGCGAAGGCTCTGTCCCAGATAGACCGGCGTCACATCCGGACCGGTCGCGACAGCCGCCAGGTCCTCGACGACCGTCGGCGTCATCGCCTGCGCGATGGAGGTGTTCGTAAGCTTCCTGAACAGGGCCGCGCCTTCGGCATCGGTCACATACTCTCCCTGCGACCGGTAGAACGCCGGTGTGGTCTCGGAGGTCGGCCTAAAACCGTATTCCCGATACAACAGGTCCAGCAGGACGAGATTGGCGACGTCCGGATGGGTCGAACGGACTTCCGGATAGCGGCTGAAATAGAGGTCCAGGAGCGGGCGCAGCAGGCGGTAGTCGGACCCGCGCCATGACGGCCGGATCCAGACCCCGTTGAGACCGAACGTCTCGTAGTCTCCGGGTAGACGCACGGCGTAGACCATCAGGTCCGGCCTCAGCTCCATGGCCTTGCCGTCAGGGTGCTCCCACAGCTCCAGGCTCTTGCGTCCGTAACGCTCATCGAGCGACAGATAGAAGGTCCGCCCGTTCAATTGGACCGCCTCGGCCAGGCGGGCGCCGTCGGCTTGGCCGCCCTGCGCGTTCTTGAGGTCTTTTTTGATGTCCTCGCGGGACCGCGTCCGCCGGTCTTGGCGCTTACTGGACACCGACGGAGGCTCGTGCCGGCGGACCATGACCAACAATAGAGGCAGCAGTCCCACCAGACCGATGACCATGCGCCGGAACATGCTCTTGTACAGCTCTTCGAAAGCCCTCGCGTCCTCCAATCCCTCCCGCGATCCGAAGATCGTCGCGGCCAACTGCGACGCGCCTTGACGCTCGGACTCCTCCGAGCCGACGCTCACACTGACGCTCTCGAAAGCCGGATGGTTCATCTGCGGCTCTTTGGCGAGGACCTCGACCACGGCCTCGTCCGGCCGGCGGCCCTTTTGCACGGTGATCTTCGCGATCTGGTCCTTGCGGGCGCGGTCCTGCAGACCGACGCGGGCTACGGCGTCACCGACCTCGCTCTGCCAGGGTTCCGCGGCCAGCAGTCCGGTGCCGGTACTATCCTCGACCACCACCGTCGTATCGGCCAGTCTGGTCCTCTCGGTCGGCCACAGGAACCCGCGCGTGAAATCCGGCCAGAAGAGAGCCGCGGCCACCGCCGCACCCCACACGATCGCGAACACCGGCCGCCAATTGTCCAACAGCAGTCGCCCGACCGCTCCGGGCACCTCGATCCATCTCAACGGTTCTCGGCGGGCCATGCGAGCGCCGGCTTGGCTGGTCGCTCCGGACAGGGCGTATCCCGGGGACAACGGATTGAGGTCCGATCCGGGCGGTACGGCGACCAACCGTCCCTCGGCGGTCCGGTGTTCCGACCCGTCCGCGTCGATCACCCGGACCTGAAAGTCGTACGTTCCGGCGATGTTGGGCCTTAGGCGGGTTTCGTAGGCCGCGACCCCTTCGACGGGCGAGCCGACCCGGGACATCGGGTAGTCGCGCTCGGCGCCGGAGGCGTCACGGACGATCAGGCGGACGTCACGCACGTTGTCGCGGACGGAGACCGCGATCTGGAAGGGTCCCGCACCGTCCCCCGCCGCCTCGCGGATCTGCACCACCGGGCGTCTCGACGGATCGGGCGTCATCCTGAGGATCGGTCCGGTCGGCCGGACCGATCGCGCCCTGGAATCCTTCAGACGACCCAGGAGCGCGGCCGCGGCGGCCACTTCCGGAACCGAGGGTTCCCCGCGGACGGCGCGGCCGAGCGCCTCGAGCGTCGCCGTGGCTGGGAGTTTCTGTACCCACTGACCGTCCCGGCCCGGGATGTTGAGACGCCACTCGTCACGAAGACCCAACAGGTCCACCCAACTCCAGACGGCCATCAACGGCACCTCGAACGGCCCCTGTCCGGGCAGGGCCTCGTTGGCGTTCGCCGCCAGGAGCATCAACTTCTCCTGGACCTCCGAAGAGTAGTGCCAGTGACGCTGGATCGCGGCTTCGTCCGCTCCGGGGAAGAACTGCCGGATCATATGGAGCTTCTCCTGATCGGACAGCGTCTCCCACAGCGTCCGCGAGAACCCGGAGTCCTGGAGACCGAACGTCACGAAGGAGTTGGGGATGTGCTTGGACGGGTGGTATCTCGACGCACCGGGCAGTCCCCAGATGAGCGGCACGTAGTTGTAAGCTCCGATGCGCTCGGCGGAGCTTTGGATCTCGTCCGGTACCGTACCGAGCGTCTCGAACACCGCGGTCGTCCCGCGCTCCTGTGAGATCCTCAGGAACTGCGACAGGATCCCTTCGGCCGGAGCCATCCGGAAATACGCCAGTGACACGATGTCATCGGTCCGCGGCGGCGCGATCCCATCCGCCGGGAAAAGATACTCGTACAGGAAACCTTCATCGGCGGCCCGCCGGCTCGGACTGACACGCGTGAATTCCCAGTCGGCAGGTTGCCGGAAGACCTTGGCCTCGACCAGGGACCATCTTTCCCAGTTCTGCGGAACGGCCGCGGACGGATCGGCCCTGCGGCCGATGAGCACCATATTGTCCGGATTGGTCGGCGCTCCCGAAGCGTCGAAGAAAGCCCCGATGGCGTCCGCCGGGTACCCCGATGCGGCCGGAGAGGTCCTCAACGCCGAAGTGATCACCTCGTACGCCTCACGCACCGCTTGACGGCGTGACTCCTCGTCCCCCCTGTCGATCGCGCGCGCTCGGATCTCCTGCAAACGGTCGTACACGCCGAGCGCCCCCAAGGTCACCTGGCCCATGGGGTCCTGGGTGTAAACGTAAGCACGGTAGAAACCCAGCACGTGATCGAGTCGGATATAGCTGGCCCGCCGCTGGTTGAACGCATACTGGTCCAGCAAGTAGCGCGCGGTGCCCGGATAGGTCCAGTCGTAGGCATGGAACTGCCAGTTCTGTCCGAGCCTGTTCTCCCGCTTGGGAGGCGCGCCCTGCGCGGCCTGGCGCTGATAACCGTTCTCGCGCTTGAGACCGAACACGCGCGGGTTGAGCCAGATGTCCGCTCCGTCCGGAGCGAACGGAATGTCGATCGTCACCTGCACTCCGCGCTCCTGACCCCGGTCGGTCATCCGCTTGAACTGCCGGTCCGCCACGAACTGTACGAACGCGTCCACGTCCACCGCCTGCCGGTGACGCTCACGCGCCGCTCCGATATCCGCGTTCTCCTCGCGGGTCTCACCGTAGTCGCGCAGACCCTCGTCCCACGTGCGCCAATCCCATCCGGCCACAGGGTCGCGGTCCATGTTCTCGCGTTTGAGCTGCAAGTAGAGCATGTGGTCCTGCAGCCAGTCGGCGTTCTCCGCGCGGTAACGCTCGTACTCCCCGAGGACCGCGGCTCCGGTCTGGGCCGAAACCTCCTGCCAGAGCACCGTCAGCGCTTCCCTCTTGATCCGTTGCACTTGGGCATGATCGATGCGGTCGCCGGACCTCAGCGTCCGGATGAGCGGCAGTTGCGCGCGGATGTGGGCCAGCGTCCGCGACACGTCGACACCGCTGTCACGCAGTTCCCGGACAACGGCCGTCACGCTCACGTACTCGGGGTCGATGGAACGGCTGCTGGCGACCGAGTACGGCGAGTTGCCGGCCGAGGACCAGGTGACCGGCAGGAGCTGGAGCAGATGCAGTCCCGCGTCGGCGGTCAGCTCGACCGCTTCCAGACCCATCCCGAGATCACCGATACCCCAGTCGACCGGGATGGCTTCTCCGCCATCTCCCGGATCCCACTCCGCCTCTGAGCGCATGTGATGGAACGGCAGGAAAGTCCCCTCGACCGGACGGCCCGCCTCCACGGGCGAGACGAAGCGTCCCTCAGCGGGCGTATCGACCGGTTCAAGAGCGGGACGGCGCGGATCGGCGCCTTCAATGCCCAGTTCGCGCGCGACGGATGCCACGCGGGAGGCGGGGATGCCCTCCCAGCCCCAATCTCGGCCATAGGTCTCGTAATGCAGCTCATGCATCGCGCGCACGAAGATCCAGCGCAGCACCAGCCCCCGGGCCTCGGCACGGTCATAGCCCCCGAGCACGATCTCCTGTGCTCCGCGGGCCTCGATCTCATCGAGATAGCCGTCAATGAAAGCATCCGTGACCGTCGACAGCCACCCACGTAGCGCCTCTACGAACGCCGTATCAAGACCCTCGATGCCCGCTTCGGCCGGATCGAGCAGTCCCGCGAGCACCAGCGAAGCGCGGCGCGCGGTATCGCGGTGTTCGGCTCTGTTCTGGGGATCGAGACCCAATTGCGCGTACAGCTTGATGTGCGCGATGTACCAGAACCCCTGTACGACACCGCCGAGATCGGCCAGCGGGCTCTGGCGAGCGTCGTAGCCGGACGGCAGGGTATCCTTGGCCGGCACTCCCTCGAAATCCACCCAGCGGATCCGCTCGGCCAACGCCGCGGCGGCCGAGTCGATGGCGCTCTCATCACCCGTGGCGACCGTCGCGAAGAAGTCGTCCAACGTCGTCGTGGACCGCGCGATGATGCCCTGCGCACTGCTGAGGTCCCCGTGGACCTGACCCTTGATGATGCGCTCGCCCAGACCGCCGTACGGAAATCCTTCCTCGCCGGTCTCCGAACGCGCAAGCGCCGGACCCAGTCGGCGCAGGAGGTCGATGAGCGCCGGCAGAGCGGCCGAACCCTGCGCGAGAGCTCTGGCCTCGAGAGCCGCCAACGCTTCGTCATAATGATGCCGCAGGGTATCGCCCCATCCCCTCAGGTCCTCGGCGCTCGAAGGGACGGCCTCGAACCCCTCGCGTCCACTGCGCGCGAAGGCCGCGTGGAAGCCCGCGATGGTCCGCGCGGTCCGTCTTGCGAACGATGCCGCCGCGCGAGTGTTGCGGTCCAAGGCCTCCGGCCCTTCCGGTAGCTGTTCGATCAAGAGCGTCAACGCCCTCCAGTACACCGATCCGACCTCATCCTCACGGTCGATGGCGTCCATGACGAGTCCGATCGCGGCCCGGCCGCCCCCCGGCGCTTCGTACCACATCGTGCCGTGCACTTGAGGCACACCGGTGTATCCAGCCACGGACAGCGCCGCGTAACGGGGCATCTCTTCATTGGCGGGCCACACCCGGCCGGTCTCGCCCGTGCCTCCGCGCAGGTCCTTGTAGGTCTTGCTGACGAGCCGGCCCGACGGCGTATCGACGAAGGTCAGCACGTTGGACGTCGAGACGGGCATGGCGCTGGCCGTCAAAGCGGCTGGTTCGATACCGAACAATGTCTCTCCGATCCTTTCGACCCCGATGGATCCGCCGGAACGCGTCCCTACCGGGGATCCTTCGCGGTAGAGCCGCGCGATCGTCCTCTGATAAGCGTCCGTATGCTCGGCGAAAGCCAGCCAGCGCTCGCCGTCAGCCATCCTCAGACGGACCAGGTCCTGTTCGGGCACACCGGCCGGAGGCGTATCGGCCCCGATCACCGGCATGAAATACGTCTTGGTCCGGACCACGCCGTCCGCTCCGCGCACGCCGACGGCGACGATCAGGTGATCGATACGCACGGCGCCGTCGGTCGTCACAAACCCGTCCACGGCGCGCATCGAGACGATCTCGGCGTCCTTTTCCATGAACCAGCGCTTCTGCCGGACGGTATCGATGAGGTCCGGCAGCACGGCCTCCGGAGCGGCGTCATAGTCGGCTACGCTGACGGCCGACACGGCCTCGGCCAGACGCGCGCCGGAGACGTCCGACCTCAGGATCAGGCGCGCCTTGGAGCGGCTCCAGTCGATGACGGTGGACTCATCGCTCGAAGGCAGCACACCGTAGGTCCAGTCGTGAACATAGACGCCGTCGCGGCCGCGCGTGATCGTCAGGGCACTGCCGTAGGACTTGGTGAGCGGCGGATCGATCCGCACGTCGATATCGGCGGCGGTCTGGCCGAGATCGGGCTGGAGACGGCTCCGCAGGCCGTTCAGGTACTCGCTCGTCTGCGCGCGGACCATCTCCATATCCCCGCGATAGGCGACGGGCACCAACTCGGCGCTCCGGATCCAGCCTCCGCGCAACAGGTGATCGACGGTCCCGAGCGTGGTGTAACCGAACGTTCCCGGGTCTTGATGGGAGATCAGGTGCACGAGCTCTCCATCGGTCGTGATCAAGCGTCCGTAGACCAGCGAACAGCTGTAGGAATGGTGGCTCAGGATCGTGTCCCCGGGACGCAGCGAGCGGTCCGGTACCAGCGTCACATGCCGCTCCGTACCGACCCACACACGGCCGGACGGAGAGTTGGTCCTGTACGGCTCCTCGGGCCTGAAATCCTTGCGCGGGGCCAACGCCCACGGCACGGCGCCGAACGATCCGGGCGCTCTGCCGTCCACGGGCGAGGGCGCCTGCGTCAGGATCGAGCCGCTGTAGGAGGTCTTGGCGGTCGAGAGGGCCGAACGGGCCGAACGCAACGCGGATCTTTCCTCGGATGGCGCGGCCCAGTCGCGGGGCACGCCCATCCAGAGCGCGGCGCTCGCCGGCAGGTCCGCCAGCCAGCGTCGGACGCGGACGGGCCAACCGGTACGTCCGAGCTCGGCTTGGTCGGCGGGACGCTCGGAGCGGTCCGCCAGACGGGCGCCGGAAGGCACCCAGTAGATCGCGCTGCGGCTGTGATTGCGCATACGGGCGATCATCCGCTCCCAACCCAGACGCACGTACGGATCAGCGTAATTACGCCGGACCTGATCGGGATCCTCAAGGAACACGGACGTGAGCGAATCAGGCGAACGGGCGATCAGGTCATAGCCGTGCTCTTGAGCGAACGCCATCACGGAACGGATCACCGCGTCGCGCCAGCGATCAAGCTCTCGACGGTAGTTCTTAGGAATGTCGCCATATCCGAAGCGGGTCTGGACCTGATCGATGAAGATCACCGTCCGGCCGTCCCCGGTGGCATCGAGCCTGAGGATCACCTGACCGAAGGTCCCCGCTTCCGGCACCAGAGGATCGTCGTAGACCTGGGCTTCCTCGCCTTTTTTGGGAACGCTCAGATACTCTTCGTGGGTCCGGTGCTGTCCCGCCCATCCGGCCGCCGGCCGCGCGAGGATCCGGTGCACGTAGTAGCCGCTGAGCCAGGGCTCTGTTTCCAGCTTGAGCGTGATGGGCCCGTAACGCTCCGTCTCAAGGGTCACCGTACCGCTGGCCTGCAGCCACGCCCGCAGTCGTTCTTGCCACAGGTCGGCCTCGTCGGCGCCGGGACCTTTTTCGATCAACGCCAGGCGCGCTCCGCCCGCGATGGGATAGCGGGTCATGAGGTCCCGCACGGTCCCGTCGAGCCGCTCCTGCAGGGCGTACAGACGCGTCCCGGTCCGATCCTCTTTGCGCCGGAGCCCGCCGGACACCGACAGCGCGTCCTTGCGGTCGGCCAGTCGCTCCCAGAACGCGTCCTGCTCCTGGGTCCATGTCTCCCAGAACGCCAGCGTGTCCCGCTCCGGGTTGTCATACTGCGCACGTTCGATGCCGGCCTGGGTATAGGCTTCGACGACGGCCGCGCGCAGTTCGGCCCAGATCCGTCGGGCTTCTTCCGCTTCAGCGCCCTCCGACAGCCCCGCCAGATAGGTCCGCAACGCCCATTCGGAATATTCCGATTGTCTTTGATGGGCCGTGGCCATATCCCCGTGCAGGCCCACGAAGTTCCAGTCGGGGTTCGTGATCAGGTTCCCGTAGCGGATCTCCAGGCGGTGGCGCTTACGCGTCCGGTCGACGGGATCCTGGGCGTCGTTCTTGCGGAAAGCTACGATGTTGGCCCTTCCGTACGCGGGCCGGAGCCGGCCG
The DNA here is from genome assembly GCA_022072175.1 of Candidatus Omnitrophota bacterium. Taxonomy (GTDB): domain Bacteria; phylum Omnitrophota; class Gorgyraeia; order 2-02-FULL-51-18; family 2-02-FULL-51-18; genus JAJVIE01. The sequence continues at coordinate 87,534 of JAJVIE010000001.1, forward strand.
CTGCGCGTGAAGAGCATCGCCGTCAGGAGCGACAGGACCTTGCCGGCTTCGGCGATCTGCGTATCGGTCAGCCCCTCGGGCAGGAGCAAGCTATGGTGGAACGAGAACGCGCCTCCCTTATATTGAGGCGGCACATGATACCCCCGACCCTCGGCCCCGGCATCGGCCGGCGCGTCGGGGTAGGCCGAGAGCGTCCGGTGCGAGGGGATGAACCCGTAGCGCTCCAGCGCCGACAGCACCGTCAACGGATCGGAGAGATCCGCGGAGTATCCGACGGCGTATTCGATCAGCCCTCCGTCCCCGAGATCGATATCCCAGAGCTTGGCCGCGGTCGCGGCCTCAGGGGCGTTGAAATACAGCGCATAGCTCCGCCAAACTTCGACCTCCACTCCCGAGGTCAGGGCTTCCGGTGACGGGACCTTCGATGCGTAGCGGGCCTGGAGGTCCGCCGCCACGGCCGCCGGTCGCTCTCCGGCGGTCAGACGATCACCGGCTTCGATCCACAACCGTGTGCGGGCGGCAGGATACAAACGTACGGCCAGATCGCGGAGCGCGGGCGTGCTCTCGACCAGCAGCCGGGCCGCCAGCGCCGAGCGCCGCATCCGCGGGTGCGTATCCTTACCCGGCCGGTCGAATCTCCGGCTCAGGTCCACGGCCTCAGGGAGACCGGCGGCCTCTCGCGCGGCGCCGTAGATCTCGTCCGAGAGCTCCGGATCGGCGAGCGCTTTCCAAATGAGCGCGCCGCTGAGCAAACGCACCGCTTCGGCGTTGCGGGCTTCGAGATACGTCTCCAGGAGCATTCGACGCTCCGCGCGGTCGAGACGATCGACCTCGGGGGCTTTGGCCGTCAGCTCGCCGTACAGTGCGCGCACGGCTTGGACATAGACCAGACCGGTGTCGCCCCACGTCCCCTCTTCGGCCCGTTCGCGCAGACCGACGATCGCCGACAGGCGGGCGCCGGTGCTTTGGGGCGGTTGTCCGGGGACGTACGCCCAGTAACGGGTGAACGACCTGCCGCGCCCGATCAAGCGCTTCTGCCAGTCCGCTGTCGAGTACGGCTGGGCATAGTGACTGCGCACTTCCTGATCGTGCAGGGACACGGTGGGCTTGAGGTGGGCATACAGCGGCAGGCCGCTGGTCTGCGAAGCGCGACCCAGAGCGGACACCAGCTCCGTCCGCCATCGGTCGAGCTTGCGGGCGCTCTTGCGGTTGGGCGAGGTGTCGCGCAGACGGCGATAATTGTCCCCGGACTGCAGCTCGGAGATCAATAAGGACGGCCTGGGTTCCTTGTCGGCAAGGTCCGCATAGAGATCGTCCAGAACGACGATCGCTTGACCGAAAGCTCCCGGCTGGCGGGCCAACCCGACGGTATTGTCGTCGGCTTCGATGGGTGCCAGCTCCGAGAATCGCGGGCGGCCCTGGGGGTCGTTCTTCCAGGACTCGCGCGGCACCACCAACACGCGCAGTCGCGGCTCGCGTTCGAAGCGGTGTTCCAGGCGCACCACAAGGTCCGCCTCGACCCGTCCATAGCGCTCCCCGGCGTCCCAGATGAGCGGTCCGGCGCCGCGAATGGCCTCCGCGGCTTTCTGAAGGGTCTCGACATCCGAAAGGCGCGCGCCATTGGCGATGAGCAGGCGCCTGAGTTCATCGGCGGACGGGGCCAAGGACCGCGTCCGGGGACGCACGAACGGGATGCTGTCGACGCGGCTGTTGGGCTGTCTCTCGATGAACCGCCGGACCTGATGGGTGAACGGCCCCGGGTCCAACAGGAACTCTTCGAGTTCCCCCGGCTCGGACTGCGGAAGCCCGGACCACAACTCGTGGAAGAAGCTCGCGCCGAACCCGTACGGTTCGGCCCTCAATTGTCCCTGCGCCTCGACCTGATCGATCCACGCCAGGAGCTCCCGCGTGCGGGGGCGGAGCTCGTACAGCAATTCCCGGATGCCGCTGGGTTCGTCGGTCGGAGCCGTCTTCATCTCATCGATCACGGACAGCAGGAACAGCACCAGACCCCTCTTCAGGCGATCGGTGTAGTCGTTACGCGTACCCGAGCTCAGACGCTCCAGGGCCATCCGGACGGCCGGGAGCATCACGCGCACATCAAGGTCGTCGACGTGATAGTTGAAATGGATCGCGACCGTCCCCAGATCGACGCTGAGCATGCGGTCGATCTCGGAGTCGGGCACGGCGAGCGTATTGGCACTGAGCCGGGCGAAGGTCGACTCCAACCGGCGGCCCGTGTCGTCCAGGCCCTGGGCATCCGGGAAGTACGGTGAGAGCGCCAGTTCGATCAGCGTGGGTACCGTCAGATAGCGTGCGGGTTCGTCGCGGTCCACCCGGGCACGCACGCGCTCGGAGTCGTTGTGCAGGTCGGATATCCGCTCGAGCTCCTCCCACGCGGCCGATCGATCCCCGAGGGACAGCCCGGGAAGACGATCGAGCACATAGAAGACGGCGGCCACAGCGACCTGTAGCGCCGTGGATCGATGACTGATCACACCGCTGTTGTTGCGATACAACAGCTGAGCTTCGGGGTCCAGCAGTGAGACCAGGCGCTCGGCCTGCTCCTGATAGCGTTCATCCTCTTCGGGCGTATCCAGCAGGTCGTCGAAACCCGCCCCGCCGATCCCCTCGACCTCGTCGATCACGTCGGCCAGCAACTCGACCTCGGAGCCGGGCGTCGCCAGGCGGGCTCCCGCTCGAGGAGACCAGTCGAACACCATCGTCGTCTCCGTGAAATCCGGCACGCCGGGCTCGCGGACCACCCGGCGGTCGTACAGAAGATACGGCTGGGAACGCAGGGCCATCTCGCCCTTGCCCTCGCCGGTGATGCCGGCCGCGATCGCGGTCCAGCGTCCGAGGTCCGCCCACAACCCGTCCCACCAGCTCAGACGCTTCTCCAGCGCCAGATCAGCGATGCGTACTTCCCACTGATCCCGCGCGTTGACCCCGGCGCTGATGAACAGCGGCTCCCTGCGCTGCATTTGGTTGCCGTGGATGATGGCGTTGGTCAACGCCTCGTATACGGCCAGCGAGGTCTGGATCTTCCGGTCGGCGGGCGTGCCCGGACCCACCTGGACCCAGCCGCTCTCGAGAAGCCAGTCGAGGACCATGCTCTTGAGCCGCTCCTGCAGACCAAAGACCCCGATCCGATCGAGCCCTCTCAGCTCGAGCGCCTGACCGCGCAGCGACGGCACCGGATCGGCGTTCCGGACCGGCACAAGAGCGCTCACGGTGTCGGCGCCCCATCGGCGAGAGAGCGTTTCGCGCACGCGCTCGAGCTCGAGCGCGGTGAGGTACCGGGAATCGCCGGCGGGCCGGGCGGTCTCGGCCAAACGAGCGCCGTCCGTGCGGGGGATCATCCGCTCCAGCCTCGACCAGTATTCGACCAGCTCCGAACCGGTCGGAGGATGAAATCCCCTCTCGGTGTAGTGCTCCCATTCCAGCTCGCTCAGCGCGCGCTTGAACTCGGAATCCCCGGGCAGTCTGCGGCCCAAGTACGAGGCCAGCTTGATGATGCTGTCGCGGTCGCGGTCCTCGCCCTCGAAGAAGATGTTGCCAAAACCGGACATCACGGTGTTGCGATACATCTCGGTCAACGACGCGAGCGGCTGTGAGGGTGTCGTTGAGAACGTGAAGTCGATGAAGCGCACCCTCACGGCTCCCGTTCCGTCGACCTCGAAGAAGATGTTGTAGGGATTGATGTCTCGGTGGACGAACCCGCGCTGATGGAACTGCCCGATCGCGGAGGTGATCTTGCGGAGCGTCTCGAGCACGAGACGTTCGGCGGCCGGGTCGGACCGGCGGCCCGACAGCCCAGAGGCGTATTCGGCCAGGAGCGTGCCCGGGACCGGGTCGGTCACCAGATACGGCTGTCCGACCTCGATCTGAGAGAAGTATTCGGCCGGATGGCGCGCCTGGCGCGCGGCCGCCAAGAGCGCGGATCGATCCTCCTTCCGGAGCGTATAGATGCTCGTGCGCGCCGACAGGTACGGCCGCAGGTCCGCTTGCGCATAAAGCTCGCGGTTGACCTCCATCTCCCGGCGCGCCAGGAACGGCGTGTACGGCACCTTCGCGTAATGCGTCCTGTCGTCCAGGCGGCCGCGCATGACCGCAGAGAAGAACCCCACGTGCACCAGCTCCCGGTCCGCGAGCGCCGACAAGCGGCGCTCGGCCAGGCGCGCACCGTCGATCCTGCCGTCCATCCGGGAGCGGTCCACGTACTCCCCGGCAAGATCATACACCCAGGACCCGCCGGTCCCGTCCACCCGCAGTTTCCAATGCGCGTACTCGGCTTGGCGCACATCGATGGCCTCGGCCTGATCGATGGTGTCCTCGAGCGCTCGCTCATGGTCCTCGCTCACGCGCAGACCGAGCTCCTTCTCGAGCACGGGCGCGGCTTGCCGCACCCCGCCGTAAGCGGAGCTGAACCCTGCCAGATAGGCGTTGGCCAAGGCCTCCGCGTCCAGCCCGGTCTCGGCCAGCGTCGAGGCGCCCGTATGCGCGAGGATCGGCTCCATCAGCGTCCCCACAGGGATCATCGCGAACTCGCTCCGGAACGTATGCTCACCGATCTCCCGGAGCGAGCGCCGGAGCAGCTCACGGTCCGCCTCGTCCGCGGCGCCGATCAGCTCATCGGCCTGCCCCGTCTTGGCGGCCATGAACTCATAGTCCACGTTGACCAGCGCGGGTCTCGGACCGCGGACACCGGCTGGCGCCAAGACGACATTGGCCGGCTTGACGTCTCCGGGCAGGCAGCAGCCGGTCCCGCGGTACACTCCGCCGATCATTTCGCCGAGCGCGTAGGCGGAGTACTCGACCAGGTCGATATCCTCCGGTGTCAACCGCCCGTCCGGGGTCATCCGCGAGGCGATGGCCTCGATGTTGCGGAGCAGATCGTCGCCCTCGACGACCTCACCGAACTGCACGATCCGCTTCTCGCCTTTGACGGTGACCGGCACCTGCCCATCGATCCGTGAGATCGGCAAGTTCTGTTCATCGGCCAGCCGCCGCTGTAACAGACGGCTCCACGCCGTCTCCGTAGCTGTCGGTGACGGCGGTTCCTTGCGGCGCGACGCTCTTTGGTCGATCTTGGCCATGAAGCGCGACTGACCGCGGGGCGTGCGAACCATCACGGTATAGGCGAAACGGTTCTGTCCCGCGCCGAGACGGCCCATCGACACGGTCCCGGCATAGCGGTTGAGGATCAGCTCGATCGGTCCCGCTCCGGGATCGAGACCCTCGCGCTCGAGCCGCTCGACGATTTGGAAGCGTCCCTCCGCGTTGCGCGTGAAGAGCGCCACCAGCACCCCGAGGTTCGCTTCGAGGCCGAAGGGTTCATCGTAGATGTAGACCTGCTGTTGGAGAGCGGCGCGCACGAGCGTCTCGTCCGCGACCGTGAAGAACTGGGCCGGATCGCGCTGGGCTCTCTCGTAGAGCATGCGCACGACCGCGTCGATCTCATCGGCGGTGAAACGCCTCAGCTCCTCGGGCGTATACTGCGGCGTCGGCAGTCCGGGCGGGACCGGCAGTTGACGGGCGGCTTCCTGGGCCAAGCGCGCGCCGGAACCGGCGGGAGAGGTCGGCGGGGCCGGCCTTCCGGTCTCCCCGCGAAGGCTCTCGGTCAGGAGCTCGCGGACGGGCCGCATGCGCCCCCCGACGCTGACGCGCAGTTCGGCGGCAGGCTTGACGCCCCAGGCCGCCGCGACGGCGACGGTCGCCTCCGGCCGCGCGGACGCCTCCTCGAGCTGTCCCAGGAGCAGCGCTTCATAGCGGCGCTGGTCGGTCTCGCCGCTCAGGCGCGGCACGATGGAGACGTACGAGATCCGCCGCTGGCGCAGCAGTTGTTTCAGATGTCCGGTGTGGTACCCGCCGGCGATCAGTACGGCTTCCTCCGAGGGGTCCGCCGACATGCGCTCGAGGGCCTTGTCGATGAACGCCCGGTCGCGGTCACGCGTCAGACGGTAGAACTCCCGAGCGCGCCGATAAGCGCCGGCGAACCCGGGGTCCACGAACAAGGTGCTCTCCTCCCGCCGACCGAGGTCCAGGAGCTTGCGATTGAGCCATCCTGCGACCTCAGTGAGGTCCATGGCCTCCGGAAGCGTCTCGATAGCCGCTGACTCCACCGCGGTCAGCGTCAGCGCGAACAAGCCCCGCAAGGTCTCGACGGCCCGGGAGGCCGCCACCAGACGGCGTTCGTCAGGGGTGAGCGCGTACGCGTGGAGCAGAGCGGACTCGATACGGTCCCGCTCGGCCAGGATGGCCTCCATATCGAGAGCGGCCGCCTTGTCCAGATAGTCGGCGTAGCGCGCCAGCTGACGGTAGCGGGTGAAGTCCTTCACCTGAGCGCGCAGCAGCGCGTAGAAAGCCTGCTGTGTTTCCTGGTGCAGTCCGACGCGCTGGGGTCCCTCCACGGCGCTGCGGGTCAGTTCCGCCAAACGCCGCTGGGAGTCCGCGTCGAGCGTGAGCACCGCCTCCAACTGCTCTTCGGCGGCTTTCTTGAAGTCGATCGCCGCCTCGTCCTGACGCAGGCGTTCGAGCTGCGCCAAACGGGCATAAGTTGGTTCCGGCAGACCGGCCAGACGCGCTTGACGGCTGAGTCCCGTGACATGTTCGGTCAGAGCTCGATCGCCGGACCGGAACTCGCGGCGCTGACGCTGGAGCTCGAGCAATCTCGGCCCAAGCAGTTCGGGCTCCAGTTGGCGGATGACCGCTTCGACGCGGTCCAGATACGCCAGGCGCTCGGCCCGCTCGGCGCTGAGCGCGGCATAAAGGCGGATACCCTCGTAGTACAACGACTCGTCCTCGACGCCCCACAGACGGATGTCCAGATCGGAGGTCAGGTCGAGATGGTCGGCTCCTTGCACATAGCCCTTGCGCAGGAACTCGTCAGCGACGATCCTGCGCCGTTCCACCGGGGCCAGCCCCCGCAGGTCCCTCAGGGAATCGTCCCCGCTACCCGCCTCGAGGAACACGTAGCGTACGCCACGGTCGCTGTGGATGCGGCGCACGATCTGGGCGATGTTGCGCTGCGCGGACTCGTTGACGTGGGCATCCTGGATGAGATAGATCGTACGGCGGGATGAGGGATCGTGGTAGGTATCGTCGATGCGCCCGACGTCGGCCGCCAAGCGCGGTCGATAGGCGCCGAGCGCCTGGATCGATGCGGCATCCGGCGCGGCCAAGGCCACTTCTTGGAGCGTGAAAGCCGCCAGCAACACGACGGCCACGCTCCTGATCAGAGGTCTACTATGACTTTTGAAAAGAATATGAGAACCGCTCAATAAAAAATCCACCTCTTGCGATTGAGTGGAAACGATCCCGCTAGCACGTTAAAAGTATGCCTTTGGAGCGGTCCTTATGGCAATTGCGGGCAATAAAATACTATATATATTATTTTATGTATCTTTATGTCTTTATATGATTTCTTTCAAATTCCCGTCCGTGCCCCGCTAAGCGCTCACAGGCCGTCGTCGTTGCAGTTCTTCGACGAGAGCCGCATTCGCCGGTGTTGCGATGCCATGACGGGCCCCCAGACGTACGATCGCTCCGTTGAGCGCGTCGATCTCGAGCTTCCGGCCACGCCTCAGATCCTCCAGCATGGACGGGTAATGCCCGCCGGTCTTGGGGATCAGGGCCTGCGTCAGATGACGCAAGTAGGCCTCAGCGTCGGCGGGCTCCAGGCGTACGCCTTCGGCCGAAGCGACCGCATAACATTCACGCACGACCGCCTGCATCGCCGAGCATGTGGACGGCTCCATGGGGATGCGTCCGTATGGCAGTGCGTACAACGCGCCGAGTGGATTGAGCGCGCAGTTGTAGACGACCTTGGACCAGATCACGGGACGGATATCCTCGACGGACACCGCCTCGATCTTGCAGGAGGTCAACAGCGACGCCATCTTGAACGCCGACAAGCGCGGGACGGCCCCCGGAACGGACCCGATAGCGACCGGGTCGGCGGACACCGTGACGGTCGCCACTCCGGGCTCGGTGCGCACACCGAAGATCACCCGCCCGATGAGCAGGTTCTCGGCGGACAGGCCGGACGCGAGCATCGCCTCCATATTGCCCAGACCGTTCTGCAGCGACAACACGGTCGTCTCAGGACCGACGAACGGCTTGAGCGCCGCGGCCGCGGCGGTGGTGTCGTAGGATTTGACGGTCAACAGGACCAGATCGTACGGACGATCGGTGCGGACCTGTGAAGGGTCCGTCGCGGTCTCGCAGGCCCGTATCCGGTATTGACCCCAGATGCCGTCGATGACCAGGCCTTCGCGACGTACGACCGACAGATGCCACTCGCGGCCGAGCAGCGTCACATCATGGCCGTTGCGGGCCAGGAAACCCCCGAAAACACTGCCCAGACCGCCGGCCCCGTAGACGAGGACCCTCATCGCCGGGAACCCCACGCGTAGACGGTAGGGTCGGCCAGCCCCGCCTCGGCGTAGGCCTTGGCGCGCTCGGCGCATTTGTTGCAGCGGCCGCAGTGGAGATAACCCCGGGGATCGATACAAGAGAAGCTCAGTTCGTGCGGCGCGCCGGCCCGGTCCAGACGGCGCAGGATCGCCGCTTTGTCCGAGCCGATCAGAGGGCGGGTGATGCGCAGTCTCCGGCCGACAGCCGCGGAGGCGGCGGCCGACAGCGCCCGGAAGAATCCCGTCGAGGCGTCTCCGAAAGGATTGCTCGCCAGCGTACCGATCCACAGCTCTCCGGCCCGGCAACGTTCGGCATGAGCGGCCGCCACGGAAGCCAACAGCAGATTACGCGCGGGCAGGTGGACGGCGCGGTCAAGGGTCCGCGTGCCCGGCACCGGTCCGGATCCGAGGCTCCAGTGACCCGCGTACAGCTGCGCCACGGGAAGATCGGCGAGGGTCAAAGGGGCCACGCGCGCCGACGATACGGCGCCGAGCAGGCGGCGCAGCCAGTGCAGTTCAGCGGCCTCCCAACGCAGACCGCAGCGGACGTAGAGCGGATGCAGGCGTACGGACCTGTCGGAGGAGCTCAGCAGGGCCGCGCTCTCGACACCGCCGCTGACGAGCACGACGGCCGAGCGGCCCCGGCGGACCGAGGGACGGCCGTTCAAATCGACGAAGGCAGCTCTTCGTCGCGAAGGTGATGCTTGATGTTCTTGCCTTCCTCGATGAAGATGACGTCCTCGGCGATGTTGGTCGCGTGGTCCGCGATGCGCTCGAGGTTGCGGCTGACCAGGATGAGGTCCATGGCCCGCGTGATGCTCTTGGGGTCCTCCATCATGTAGGTCAGGAGCTCCCTGAAGATCTGGTCGTTGATGCGATCGACCTCGTCGTCGTCACGGCAGACCTCTCCGGCCAGCGCGGCGTCATGCCGCACGAAGGCCTCGAGACTGTTGCGCAGCATGCGCTGGGCCAGCGTGGCCATGTGGGGGATGTCGATGAGCGGCTTGAGCGGCGGTTCCTTGAGCAGGTAGGTGGCGAGCTCGGCGATGTTGACCGCCTGGTCCGCCACACGCTCGAGGTCCGTGATGATCTTGAGCGTGGCCGTGATCAGGCGCAGGTCCTTGGCGACGGGCTGACGGGTCGACAGCAGGCGGATGCACTCCTCTTCGAGCTCGACCTCGTAGTGGTTCACGCGGTCCTCGAGCTCGAAGACCTCCTTGGTCAGCTCCTCTCGGCGCTCCACGAGAGAGCGGATCGCGATCGAGATCATCTCCTGCGCGACGTCCGCCATCTCGAGCAGGCGGTGCTTGAGGTTGCGCAGTTCCTCGTCGAAGTGCCTTTCCATCCTGCCTCCCATGGGTGTCGCTTCTAGCATAGTCTCAGGCCGACCCGTTTCCAAGCGTCTTCTTCTGCTCGGCGCGCAGGCGCTTGAGGACCGGACGCGCCTCGGGCTCGCTCTCGTTGACGCAGAAGAGCAGGAGGTCGTCCAGATACTCTCCGGCCAGCGAGGGTTCGACGCTCAGCAGCTTGTCCAGCGCCTCGATGTAGTGATAAGGCTTCTGTTTGAGCGGTACGCCCTGTTGCTCGAGGGCTCCGTATCCGCTGAAAACGAAGTACTCCTTCTGCTGCCGTGACAACCCCGCCCAATCCGAACCGCGCAGGTCCTCCAAGCGGGTCGTCTGCGCCAGACCTTCCGGCGTCGGTGAGGCGACCGGCCAGCCGAAGAGCGCCACCAGGAGCACCGCTCCGGCGAACGCGACGGGATGCAGGCGGCGCATCAGCCGAACCTGCCGGTGATGTAGCTCTCGGTCATGGGCTGGTCGGGTTTGGTGAAGATCTTCTCCGTCGGCCCGAACTCGATCAGCTTGCCCATGTACATGAAACCGGTGTCGTCCGACACGCGCGCGGCCTGCTGCATGTTGTGCGTGACGATGACGATCGTGTACTTCTTCTTGAGCTCGAAGATCAGCTCCTCGATGCGCCCCGTGGCGATCGGATCGAGCGCCGAACAGGGCTCGTCCATGAGGATCACCTCGGGCCCCATCGCCAGAGCGCGCGCGATGCACAGGCGCTGTTGCTGTCCTCCGGACAGCTGCAGAGCGGATTTCTGCAGGTTGTCCTTCACCTCGTCCCACAACGCCGAACTGCGCAGGGACTGCTCGACGATCTCGGCCACGAGGTTCTTGTCCTTGACGCCGAGGATGCGCAGGCCGTAGGCGACGTTCTCGAAGATCGTCTTGGGAAAAGGGTTGGATTTTTGGAAGACCATACCCACCCTGCGACGGAGCTCGATGACGTCCATATCGGGATCGAAGATGTCGCGGCCGCTGAGCAGGATCTTGCCCGAGGTGCGCACGCCGGGGATCAGGTCGTTCATGCGGTTGAACGTCCTGAGCAGCGTGGACTTGCCGCAGCCGGACGGCCCGATGAGCGCCGTGACGTGGCGCTCCTTCATGTCGAGATCGATCCCGTGCAGCGCGTGCATCTTGTCGTAGTAAAAGTCGAAGCCGCGGACCTGGATGAACGTGGGATTGTACGGCTCGTGGTGATCGCGGGACGTTTCGCGCTCGTTCTTCACCGTGGTCTTGATATCCATGTGGGTTGGTCTGTCGATCTCCGTCATAGGGGGCCTCATTCGTGTCTCCGGATCAGAAAGCCCCCGTGGCGTACTTCCGGCGGAGCCGCTCTCTGATGATGATAGCCGATAGGTTCAGGATGACAACCAAAATGATCAACAGCAGCGTCGTCGCGAACACCATCGGTTTGGCGGCTTCCGAGTCGGGGGACTGGAAACCGAGGTCGTAGATGTGGAAGCCCAGATGCATGAACTTCCTCTCCATATGCACGAACGGGGCAACGCCGTCGATCGGCAAGCTCGGAGCGAGCTTGACCACGCCGACGAGCATGAGCGGCGCCACTTCGCCGGCGCCGCGCGCCATGGCCAGGATCAGGCCGGTCAGGATGCCCGGCGCGGAGGCCGGCAACACCACGCGCTGGATGGTCTGCCACTTGGAGGCCCCGCAGGCCAGGGACCCCTCCCTCACCCCGCGGGAAACAGCGGCCAGCGCCTCTTCGGTCGCCACGATCACCACCGGCACCGTCATGAGCGCGAGGGTCAATGACGCCCAGAGGATGCCGCCGGTGCCGAAGGTCGGCGTCGGCAGATTGTCCTTGAAGAAGATGTTGTCGATCGTGCCTCCGACGAAGTAGACGAAGAACCCCAGTCCGAACACGCCGAACACGATCGAAGGCACTCCCGCGAGGTTGTTGACCGCGATACGCACGGCCCGCACGAACAGGCCCTGCTTGGCGTACTCGCGCAGATAGATCGCGGCCAGCACGCCGAAAGGCATCACGGCCACGCTCATGAGGAGCGTCATCGCGAACGTGCCGAAGATCGCCGGGAAAACGCCGCCCTCGGTGTTGGCCTCGCGCGGCTCCTCGATGAGAAAACGGAACATGCCCGAGACCAGATGTCCCAGTCGCTCGGCGGTGCCGATGCGGTTGGCGTAATAGGCCCCGACGGCCTGGCCGAACGGGATCGAGCTCTCGCGGCCGTCGGCCAGCGCCAGCACGAGCCTCTCCTCGGTGAGCCTCGAGCGCAGTTTGCGCGCTTCGGCGGCCAGTCCCTCGTACTTCTCGCTGAGCTCGGCCTTCTCGACGGCGATGGCCGCGGCGGCCGCCTCCGGACCGGTCTTGCGGGAGAGCGAGCGCTCCTTGATGCGCAACTCCTCCATCCGGCCGTTGATCGCCCCGATACGGTCCTTCTCCGTCACGCGGATAGCGGCCCTCAGGCGGCCCGCTTCGGCCAGGGCCCGCTCGAGGTAGGGATCGAACCCGGGCGACCCATGCTCGATCGTCTCCCCGCTCTTGGTCTCGATGCGCAGCGGCGTGCCGATCGCATCCCCGTACTCCATCCGCTCGACGACCAGCACTCCGTCGGGGTAGGTGACCGAGCGGACATCGTCCTCCTCGATGTAGATGAAGTTCGACGGGGTCTTGTCCTTGTTGGCGACGTACAACTGCCATTCACGGTTGGAGCCCGATGCGGCGCGGGCCTTCCGCTCACGCCTCTTGACGATCTCGCCGACGACCGCACGGCCCGCGTCGCCCCCCTGCGCGGACAGCTCGATACGCGCGACCCTCTTGGGCCAGAAGACCTCGGTGCCGTTGTAGACGACGATACCCAGGAGCACGGCGACCATGGCCAGACCGATGGTCAGTCCCATCGAGGTGAACCACACGTACCGCTCATCGGTGTGATCGGGTTTGATCTGGGAGGCGCGGACGCGGCTCACGTCACACCGTCTTGTATTTCTCGCGCAGGCGCTGTCTCAAGAGCTCCGCGAGCGTGTTGATGAGGAAGGTCGCCATGAAGAGGGCCAGCGCCCCGAGGAAGAGGGTGCGATAGAGCGTGCCGTGGTGCGGCGCTTCAGGCAGTTCGACGGCGATATTGGCCGAGAGCGTGCGCATGCCGCTGAAGATGTTGAGGTCCATGACGGGTGTGTTGCCCGTGGCCATGACGACGATCATCGTCTCTCCGATGGCTCGGCCCAGACCGATCATCAACGCCGAGAAGATCCCCGCCGAGGCCGTCGGCAGGACGACCAGCAGCGACGTCTGCCAGCGGCTGGCGCCCAACGCCAGGGACCCTGACCGGAGAAAGGCCGGGACGTTGGACAGGGAGTCCTCGGCGATGGTGAAGATGAGCGGGATCACCGCGAAACCCATGACGAACCCGACGACCAGCGAGTTGCGCTGTTCGAACGGCGTGCCCGTCACGTGCGGCCACCAGAGCCTGAAATCCGCGATCATCGTGCCCGTCGACGGGTCCTTGACGCGGAACGCCAGCTGTTCGAGGAGCGCCCCGCCGTGCCAGCACAACACGGCGGTCGCTATGAAGATCGGCGTGAAGACGATGAACTCCGTCCCCGGCGGGATGAGACGTCGTTGACGGTACGGCAGTTGGCTCCACGCCCATCCGAAGCCGAGCGCCGCCACGGGAAGCGTCACGACGGTCAGGAGCATCGACGGGACCTTGTCCTCGATGAGCGGCGCAAGCCACAAAGCGGCGAAGAACCCGAGCACCACCGACGGCAGGGAAGCCATGATCTCCATGGTCGGCTTGACGACGGCGCGGTAGCCCGGCTTGAGGAACTGTGACGTGTAGACGGCCGCCAGCAGAGCGATGGGCAAGGCGAAGATCATCGCGTACACGGTACCTTTGAGCGTGCCGATGATGAGCGGCACGAGCGACAACTTGGGCTCGAAGTCGTCCGTGCCGCCGGTGGACTGCCACTCATAGCGCGGCACGGGCGAGCCCTCGTACACGAGCTTGGAGAAGAACGCCTTGAAGCTCGCCTCCGGATGCGGGTCCTTGAGGTCGTAATAGTGCAGTTTGTTGTCGCGGTCAAGGAAGAGCATCAGGTTGTACTTGCCGCCGATCACCGCGTCCTTGAGCGGCACGCCCAGGTCCTTCTGCCAGCGCACGGTCTCGGTGGTGGCATGGCGCAGGGAGACCTGGTCCCCGTGGCCGATCAGGAAGGACTTGTTGCGCAGACTGCGGGCGTAGATGTCCGCGCCTCCCTTCAGGGCCGGGAACTCCTTGGACCGCACGTACTGGCGCGGCTGTCCCGGCGTGACCTCGGACAGCGAGTAGATCCGGTTCACTCCGGAGTCGTTGGTGAAGACGACCGACACGTCCCCGAGGATGAAGTGCATGGACGCCACGGACGTGTCGGATAGATCGCCGAACGGCTCGAACGTCTGCCGGAGATGGACCTCTCCGGCGGTCCTCTGGAAGAAGTGCACGTGGTCCTCGTCCGTCGCCACGAGCACCTCCTCGCCGGTGGAAGCGACGAGCACTTTCCGCGGGTCGCCCTGGACGCGGGCGGTGAGGTCCTCGACGCCGGACAACGACAGCTCGCCCGACCCGAAGAGCGTCACCTCGCGCTCGAACGTCAACAGCCGCACATGATGGGCACCGGCGCCTCCGAGCACGACCGCGGCGGCCATGTCGCTCTCCGTACCGGCCCAGTCGAGGTCCGTCACCGGTTCGGCCAGGCCCGAGTCATAGGCCTCGCCGGTGATGAGCTTGTGCGTGATGGTCCGCTTGCCCCCGGGAGCGAACTCCGGCTCGAAAGCGACCTTGACCGTGAGGACCTTCCCCGACTCCGTACCGTAGACGACCGTCTGATCGACGGGCCGATAGCGAAAAGCGCTGACGCTCTCCCCCTCGGGCAGGTCGAACTCCCCGGCGACCAGGCCATCGCCGTTCAGGAAGAACGGCCGTCCGTCCGAGCGGAGCACGAAGGGCTTCTCGCCCCACTCGTCCACCCCGAGCTTGACGTAGTCGCCCGGACCCAGCTCGACGATACGGGTCTCGCGCACCTCGGCGCCGCGGAACAACGGCAGGATCTGGAAAAAGATGAAAACGAAGATGCCCATCACCGCCGCGATGATGCTGACGCCGCCCACGTTGATGAACTGCGTCATGAAACGGTCGATCAGATGCGTCGACGGCGCGGTGCGGAAGCGCTTATCGTTGCGATAGAACGCCCTGAACGCCTGGGATTCCGCCGGCGCCGCCGTGACTGTGCTTTCGGTGAGGGTTTGTTGGGTCATCAGCTTGTTTTTAAAGAAAGGGAGGCGGAGCTCTCGGCCCCGCCTCCCCCTGTTCGTCCTACCCTAAGTCAACCTCAGGAGGAGGTTGATATTATAATCAGGCGCTCAGCGAGTTCGGAAGCGGGAAATAACCGTCCTTGATCACGATCTCCTGGCCCTCTTTGGAGAGGATGAAGCGGATGAACTCGCGGATGAGCGGGTCCATCGGCTCGCCGGGCTTGCGGTTCACGTAGATGTACAGGAACCGTGCCATCGGATACCGGCCGCTGATGCAGTTCTGGTAGTTCGCTTCATAGGCCTCTCCCTTCTCTCCGGCCAGAGGCACCGTGCGGACCTCGGAGGTCTTGTATCCGATACCGGAATACCCGGCACCGCCCAGGTCACCGCCGACGCCCTGCACCACCGCGGACGAACCGGGCTGTTCCTTGACGGTCGCCTTGAAGTCGCCCTTCTTGAGAGCGTGCTCCTTGAAGAAACCGTAGGTGCCCGAAGCGCTGTTGCGGCCGTAGAGCGAGATCGGCTTGGAGGCCCACTCGCCGGTCAGGCCGACCTGTCCCCAGGTGGTGATGTCCGCGCCGCCGCGTTTGCGGGTGCTCGAGAAGATCCCGTCCACCTGCTGGAGCGTCAGCGACTCCACCGGATTGTCCTTGTTGACGAAGACGGCCAGCGCGTCCACCGCCACGCGGATCTCGGTGGGCTTGTAGCCGTACTTCTTCTCGAACTTGTCCTTCTCCTCGTCCTTCATCGGACGGCTCATCGGACCCAACTGCGCCGTACCCTCGATCAGGGCCGGAGGAGCGGTCGAGGAGCCCTTACCCTCGATCTGGATGTTGACGTTGGGGTACTTGGCCTTGAACGACTCGCCCCAGAACGTCATCAGGTTGTTGAGGGTGTCCGACCCGATGCTGTTGAGGTTGCCCGAGATCCCGGGGACCACGGAGTAGTCCTCGAGGTTCGGATCGACCGTCAACTGCTCGGCCCGGCCCAGGACCGGCAGGGCCAGGAGCCCCGCCAGCGTGAGCATCGCGATACGCTTGTTCATATGATTCTCCTTGTAAGGGTCCTTTAGAACTTGTAAACGAGGTCGAGCTGCGTGCGGATCAGATTGTCGTCGTCACCGTTGACCGTAAGATCGGAGGAGCCGTACGTGATCTTGGTCTTGTTGATGCGCTCGACGAGCCACGCCGTGAAGTTCAGCTCGATGTTCTTATGGAGCATATACTTGTACGACAGCTTGTGTCCACGGTTGTTGTTGTGGCCCACACCCAGGTCGGACTCCGTGAAGACACCCGGCGTCGCGTTGGCTTCGATATGGAGGTACTCGTACCCGATCCCCCACTCTCCGGCCTCCTTGGGCTTGCCCATGCTCACGCCGATCGAGAACGCGTCGTCCTCGTCATCGCGCAGAGCGGGATTGGACAGAGCGGTGCTTCCACTGGTGGCACCGAGCGGGCTGCCGGCGTCGGTGTTGTGGGCATAGTCGCCGAACACCTTGAACGCCTGCGTGCCCCACAGCATCGTGGGAGCCTCGAAGTTGACCTCGCCGTAGAAGTTCACGACCTTGAAGTCCTCGACCTCGCGATCGTTGCCGCCCAGGTTGTTGGCCAGAGCGCCGCTCGACTTGAGGAACGCCGCGTAATCCTGCCAGTCGTAGTACGTGAACTTCAACGAGGCGTTGTGGTTCTTGGCCCACTGGTAGGTCGTGCCGATGGCATGGCCCCACATTTCGTGGTCACCCGGAGAGAGGTTGGAATCCTCGTCCAGCACGAAGTAACCATCGAGCAGGTGGAGCTTCCACCAGGAATCGTTCTCACCGGTCCAGAGGTTGGCGTCGTAGGCCAGGTAGAGACCTTCGGGGGTCACGTCGCCGTCCCAGATGATCGAGGTCGCCCACTTGGCGTAGGGGTTCTCGACCTTACCACCGCCGATCTCGACCATATCGGTGGCCGGGATCCACTCCTTCACGCGGTTTGTCGGGGTGTACTTGGCATAGGCCTGGTCGAAGAACACCGATTTGAGGCCGAACTCACCATCGAACGACTGGTTCGTGGACGTCGCTTCGTTGGTGCCGGTGCCCGAAGCCAGGCGGAAACCCGCTTTCCACTCGTCGTTGAACTTCTTCTCCACACCCCAGCGGATACGGAAGCGCAGGCGGTTGCGATCGGACGTGTCCTCGTTCTCGCGGGAGAACGCCTCATAGCGCAGGCGGGCATCGCCCTTCTGCGTGATGCCGTCCAGCCAGCTGTTGGACCGCTTGATCTCTTCCTTGAAACTCTTGGTCTGCGCGGTCTCGATCTCGGCGCGGATGGTCTCAGCGTCGAGGCGGGTGAGGATCTTCTTCTCGACGAGCTTCTCGATGAGCGCGTCGACCTGCGAGGCGGAGGCCACCGGGGCGGTCAGACCGGCCCAGACGGTGAGCGCCACGATCGCGGCGTACAGCTTCTTGAAGGTATGCATGTTGACTCCAGGTAATGATCTTCTTGGTTGGGTCTGACTTTTACGGACCGTGCCTCGAGTAACCGGATGCACCCCCTTCCTCGGCAGAATCGGTCCTTTATCCTGTTCGGGTCTTACGCACGAGAGGATACGCTGAGCGCATGAAGCGATATTGAAAGGAACATGAAGATTCCATGAAGCCCCCTAACTTGCACAGGGGGTCTTCCGCATAGTCTTTTGGGGTTCATCCCCCGGAGTCCCGCCACAAGCCTCCTGGGCCGCCTGCCTCCTTTTCTGGCTCCGAGGCACTATCGTCACTCGGTAAGTCGTGGGGCCCCTCGGCAAGCTAAAGCGTGCCGTCTCCCCGACGACTTACCTCGGACGGATCAGGAACTGGAGGGGAGCCGAAAAGTCGGACGGCGGCAGAACGGAGACTTGTGGCGGGACTTCCGTATCCTCTGCTACCCCCGAACGGGTGGCGCGGAACGGGGCGCCCCAAGAGGGCACAGGCGAAAGCCGAGCACTCTTGGGGCTGTTCCGCGACAGGACCCGTGAGGGGATACAGAAGGATCGCTAGAAACTAAACCCCAAAAGACTGCAGGGAAGACCCCCAGTGCAGGTCTGGGGGTGAGGACTAGATCTTGGGGAGGAAGATCGTGAAGGTCGAGCCCTTGCCGGGGAGACTGCGGGCCTGGATGCGGCCGCCGTGGCGCTCGACGATGTGCTTGACGATGGACAGTCCCAGGCCCGTACCGCCGGACTCGCGCGAACGGCTCTTGTCCACACGGTAGAAGCGCTCGAACACCCGCGCCAGGTCCGGTTCGGCGATGCCGATACCGGTATCCCCGACCTCGATCACGCTCTCACCGTCCGTCTCGGAGTAGCCGATGATGATCTGTCCGCCGTCGTGGTTGTACTTCACCGCGTTGTCCACGAGGTTGAGCAGAGCCCGCTCCAGAGTCTTGACGTCGGCCCGGATGCGCGCGCCCTCGGGGATGCGCCGCTCGATGGTGATCCGCCGGGTCCGGAGAGCGGGTGCCAGGGACTCGATGAGCCGGTCCACTAGCGGCCGGAGTTCCGACGATTCCTTGCGGACGGGGTCCGCGCTGGACTCCATGCGCGACAACTGCAGGAGGTCCTCGATCATCTCATGAAGGGAGCGCGCGTGGTCCTCGATGATCTGCAGGAACCTGCCGCGATTCTCATGGTCCTCGACGGCGCCTTCCTTGAGGGTCTCGACGAATCCCAGGATCGAGGTGAGCGGCGTCTTCAGCTCGTGCGAGACGTTCGCCACGAACTCCGAGCGCAGCCGCTCGTACTCCTTGATCTTCGTCACGTCATAGAACACCGCGATGATGCCCAGATACCCGAAGGGTCCGGACACGGGCGACACCGTGATCTGGAAGACGGAGTGGGTCAACAGCGGCGAGTGTTCGCGGCGGGCGGCCTGGCGGCGCTCGAGAGCGACGCGCAGCATCTCGTTGATCTCGGGATCGCGCACGACCTCCCAGTACGAGCGTCCTTCGAGTCCGGAGCGCGGAGCGCCGAGCGCCTGCGCGAGCGTGGAGTTCATGATCACGATCCGCTCGTCGGTGTCCACGACGATCACGCCCTCGGACATCGACTCGAGGATGGCGGCCAGACGGTTGCGGCCTTCCTCTGCGGTGCGGATCCTCTCCTCGAGCCGGGAGGCGGTCTCCGCCACGCGGTCGGCCAGCGAGCGGAAAAGATCATCGTCATCGCGGCGGTGTCCGATGCGGCCGCCATCGGACAGGCGGCCCGCGTAGTCGGTGATCGCCTCGACCCTGCGGCGCAGCGAGGCCGTCAACAGCCACAGGAGCGCCGCCTGACCGATCAGCAGAGCGCAGTACGCCGACACCAGTCCGCCCGCCTCTTTCCAGCTGGCGACGGTCAGCGCCCAGAGAGCCAGGCCCGCTCCGAGCGCCAGGGTCCCGGCTGTGATATAGAGATAGGGTTTGAAGAATCCCGGCAGGGCGCCGGAGCGTCTCACTCGACGTCCTCGGCCAGCCGGTATCCGGACCCGCGCACGGTCTCGATCACGTCGCGGCTCTTGCCGAGCTTCTGGCGGATGCTCTTGATGTGGACATCGACGGTACGGTCGACCACGAAGGCCTCCCCTTCCCAAGCGCCGCTGAGCAGGCGGTCACGCGAGAAGACCTTGCCCGGATGCTCCATCAGGAACGCCAGGATACGGAACTCCAGCTTGGTCAGCTGCACCTGCTTGCCCTTGACCGTGACGCTCATGCGCTCCCGGTCGAGCGTGATGTCCCCGTGCTTGAGCACGGGCGTCTCCGGCTCCGGCGTCTCGGCGCGGCGCAGCAGATTGCGCACCCGCGCCACGAGCACTTTGACGCTGAAGGGCTTGGTGATGTAGTCGTTAGCCCCGAGTTCCAGACCCACGACCTGGTCGGTCTCCGACCCCTTGGCCGTGAGCATGAGGACCGGCAGTGTCCGCGTCGTGCGCTCGGCGCGCAGGAGACGGCAGACCTCCAGACCGTCGATGCCGGGCAGCATCAGGTCGAGCACCACCAGGGACGGGGATTTGGTCCGCGCCATCTCGAGGCCCTCCTCGCCGGTCTTCGCCACGAGGGCCTGAAAACCCTCTTTCTCCAGATTGTACTGCAGGAGTTTCTGGATGTCCTTGTCGTCATCGATGACGAGGATGGTCTGGCGGGACATCATCAGGCCTTGGCCTTGGCCGCGGCCGAGGGCTTGCGGCCGACGACCTCCTTGACCTTCTCGCGGATCTTCTCGTGGATATCGTCCACGCTCTTGGAGGCGTCCACGCTCTCGAACCCGAACTCCTTGGACAGCTTGTCGTACTCCTGGATCAGCACGGACTGGTAGTTGACGAAGCTGTCGAAGAGGTCCTGCCCCATGTGCAGGTCCAGACCCGCCTCCCAGTAGTTCATGCCCCCGGACTCGATCACGCGCGGGATCAGCTGATCGATGCCGATCTTCAGGTAGATCGTCAGGTCCGGCACGATCGCGAAGCTGAAGAGGTCCCGGATCCACTTGGGGTCGGCGTTCTCCCGCATCCGGTCGCGCACGTATGCCGTGTAAACGTAGCGGTCGGCCAGCACGATGTGGCCGGCCTTGAGCGCGGGCACGATCTGGTTCTCGAAGCGGTCGGCGAAGTCGGTCGCGTACAGCATCGTGAACGTCATGCGGTCCATCATGTTGCCGGTCTTGGCCATCTCGATGGACTTGCTCATGAGGTTCGAGCGGGCCCATCCGGTCTCGATGACCGCGTAGCCCTGCACTTCGAGCCAGTTCTTGAGCAGCTGGATCTGCGTCGAGCGCCCGGTGCCGTCGGTGCCCTCGATGACGATCAGCTTGCCCTTGACCTGGAAGGGCTTAAGATACGGTAAACTTTCTCCAAAAAACTTTGGGTCGTTTGGCATAGATCGTCCTCTTTTTTGAGTAACCCTTCAACGCCTCCTGCACGGCCTCGCGCACCATCTCCTGCTGGTCGTGGATCTCCAACTGCGCGTCGATCGTGGTCAGGCCGAACTCCTCGCGCATGTTGCGGTATTCGTCCAGGATCTTGGACTGGAAGATACGGAAGCTCTCCTTGATGTCGCCGCTGTAGCCGAGGTCCATGCCCGCTTCGTGGAACTTGATCTGCGCGCGGCTGGACAGGATCCGCTCGCACGCCACGTCTATCGGCACGTCGAAATAGAAGCTGATGTCCGGCTTGACCGCGAACGAATAGAGGTTGCGCACCCACTCCGGCCTGACCCCGCGCACGGTATCGCGCGCGAACGCCGTGAACGCGTAACGGTCCGCCAGCACGATCATGCCGGCCTTGAGCGGAGGGATGATCTGGTAGTTGAGTCGGTCGGCGAAGTCGGTCGCGTGCAGCAGGCTGAACGTCGTGGGCGTCAGCATGTTCTTCTTCTTGCCCTGCTTGGTGGTCTCCTTGACGAGCGCGGAGCTGTTCCACTCGGTGAAGAACACCGAGTACCCCAACGCCTCGAGCCACTTCTTGAGGAGCATGATCTGCGTGCTCTTGCCGGACCCGTCGATGCCCTCCACGATGAAGAGCTTGCCGGGATACCCGTGCTTCTTGTCGAAAAGACCCACGTCGCCTCCTTAGCGCTTTCGACCGCGTGCTTTGACGAAGACCGCCGGCCGGCCGTACAGGTGCTCGAAGAGGTCCGAGCGCTCCTTGGCCTGCCAGATCTCGAGTTCTGCGTCCTTGTTCTTGTCGGTGGTGAGCTTGAAGATCGCGCGTCCGGGACGGATCGAGCAGCTCACGGATTTTACCACCCCAAAATGGCTCCTGTCCAAGCCGTCCGCGATCCTGAGCATCGCCGCCAGGACCGGCACCGGATCCTCGGGGTCCGAGGTCATCCGGCGGGCTTTTTTGGGCGAAACGGGCTTGCGGTGCAGGCGCGCGATCAGCGCCAGCCGCTCGACCTCCTCATGGGTGAACCCGTCGAGGTCGCTGTTGACGATGAGGTAATAGCTGTGTTTGTGGTGCTTGCTGAAGCTGATCGAATGGCCGACATCGTGAAGGAGCGCCGCGTAGCGCAACATCTCCCGCTCCTCCGGTCCGAGACGGTGCAGGCGCTGGGTCGTATCGAAGATCCGCTCCGCGAGAGCCGCCACACGGTCGCCGTGGGCGTCCTCGGCGTCGAGGCGGCGGGCCAGCTGACGCACACTGCGCTCGCGCAGGCTCAGGCCGTCTCCGTTGCCGCGCAGGCGCTTCTTGTTCTTGTCGATGTAGTCCAGGATGACACCCTCGCGGATGCCCTTGTCCGAGATCGTGATCGAGGAGACACGCAAGAGGCGCATCAACGTCAACACCAGCGCGCTGCCGGCGACGATCAGGTCCGCTCTCTTCGGGTCCAGCTCCGGCATCCGCATCCGCTCTCTCAGCGTCATCCGGCACAGCTTGGCGTGCACCCTCTCGAGGTCCTTGAGCTTCAGCCGGCTGAGATTGACGCGCTCGAGCGTCCGTCCTTGCGCGTCGTAGTGGCACATAAAAGCGAGGTTGACCATCGTCCCGGCCGTGCCCAACACCACCGCGGGCTCGGCCTTGCGGACGCGCTTGAGGGTCTTGCGAAGCTTCCGCTCGACGTAGCTCTCCAGACGCTTGAGCGAACGCTTGGACGGCGGGTCCTCATGGATGAAGCGGTCGGACAGACGCGCCACACCGAGCTTGTAGCTCTCCATCAGGTCCATCGTCCGGCCGTCCCCGAGGATGAGCTCGACACTGCCGCCGCCGATGTCGATGACGAGCGCCTTCTTCCCCCCGAGGTCGGTGGCCGAACGCGCGGCCAAGCCGATCAGCCGCGCCTCCTCCTCCCCGGTGATGACGCTGACCTTGAGGCCGGCCCTCCGCCAGACCTCCTCGATGAACTTCCCTCCGTTACGCGCCTCGCGCACGGCGCTGGTGGCCACCGCGATGGAACGCTTGACGCCCGAGCGCGCCGCGATCTTGGCGAAGCGCTCCATGACTTCACAGCCCTTCTTCATCGCTTCGGCGGACAGCTCGCCGCTCTCGAAGCTCCCGTCACCCAGGCGCGTGGTGTCCTTCTCATGGCCCAGGACCTCGAACGAGAGGTCCTTGTGGACCTCGACGATGAGCAGGTGGATGGAGTTGGTGCCGATATCGTAGACGGCGATCTTCATGAGAGGGCGCTCCGGACCTTGGAGCGGAGCTCGCTGACGGCGCGTTCTTTGGCGGCCTTCTCATGACGGCTGACGTCCTCGAAGAGCGCCGTGCGCCGTGAGCGGGCCGTTGCGTCCGAGGGCGTCCTCAACTGCGCCAGGTGCTCCAGGAGGACTTGGTGGTCATGCCAATCCCCGAGCAGGGACTGGAAGCGGGTCAATGAACCGATCGGACGTCCGTACGAACGGTGGCCCATGTCGTCGGCGATCTCCATGCGGTAGCGGAGCTTCTTGACGAGGATCCGCAGGTCGTGCAGTTCTTCACGCATCCGTTCCTCCGACGAGAGCGCGCGGCGCAGACGCCGCGCATGCCCGGTGATCGCGCGGCGCAACAGACGCTCCCAGCCTTTTTCCAACCGCCCGGTCTCACTGCCGAGGAGCTGGTCGATCTGGCGGCGGAACTTCTTGGCCTTGAAATCCGTCAGCGCCTCGACGATGCGCTCGTCGGCCCCCCTGCGGAGGTCCGCCAGTCCGGCGGCGGCCTGCCGGACCGCGGTCGGATGACGGCGCGCGTAGCGGCGGCGCAGGATGGCGATGCTCACGTCCAGCGCCCTCGGATCGCCCAGCGCCTGTCCCAACCCCCGGGCCCGGCGCAGCCACCTCTTGGCGCGGCGGGTGGCCGCCGCCTCCACCAAGAGGCGCAGCGCCTGACGCACGCGCCGCGTGGCGACACGGATCTTGTGCACGCTCTGACCGTGGGACGGCCGCCTCAGGAGCACCTGCCGGCGGCGCACGATCTCATCGGCCTGACGTCTCAGGATCTTGTACAGCGTCTCGACGTTCTGGGGAGCCATCACATACCCTGGAGGCAGTTTACCACGCCGGGGACTCCCCCGGACCCACGGGACTGTACCAAGGCCTCGTGAACCCCGCATGAAGCGCCCGTGAAGGGTCCGTGAAGCGTCCCCGGGTTCAGGCCAGTGCGCGAAGTTGACGGTTGGTGAGCACCCAGCCGAGCGTGGCGCGGCCGTTCGAGTCCACGTGAAGGTAGGCCATACCGCCCTTGCGGAGGTCGGTGTCGAAATCCGCCCGGAGCAATCCCGCCAGCACCCGCGACAGATTGGGCATGTGCCCCACGAACAGGCACGCCGCGGTGGGGTCCTGGTCCTTGATCAGCTTGGCGAAATGACGGTATTCCGACCCGGGCACCAGGGCGTCGGTGACCACGGGCTGTCCGGAATACCCGAGGGTCTCGCACACGGTCTCGGCGGTCTCGACGGCCCGACGGTACGGGCTCGTATAGACGACGTCCAGGGCCAGGTCGGACTTGCGCAGGGCCAGGGCGGCCTTACGGACCTTTTTGCGGCCCTCTTCGGTCAGCGGTCTCTGGGAGTCCTCCGCGTAGGAGGCGCCGTCCTCGGCGATGCCGTGTCTCAAGAGGTAGATATCCATGCGCGCCAGTATACACCAAAATCCCTGCGCGGCAGGGACGGCTTTGCTATCATACCCGCATGACACTCCAGGGCCGGACCATCCTCGTCACCGGAGCCGCCAAGCGGGTCGGACACGCCATCGCGCTGTGCCTGGCCGGCGAAGGCGCCCGCATCATCGTCCACCACCGCTCCTCACCCGCCGAAGCCGAACGGGCGCTCAGCGACATCCGCTCCGCGGGCGGAGCGGGACTCGTCGAGCGTGCCGACCTGTCCGACGCTGGCGAGGTCCGCGCGCTCGTCGAGCGGTTGGACCGCGCGGGCACCCCGGTGGACGCGCTGGTCAACAGCGCCTCGATCTTCCATCCGACCCCCCTCGAGACGGTCGATGAAGCGCAATGGGACGCTTTCCAGGACGCCAATCTCAGAGGCCCCTTCCTACTGTCGACGCTGTTGGGACTGCGCATGCGCTCGCGCGGCTGGGGCCGCATCGTCAACATCGCCGACTGGAGCGGCCTGCGTCCGTACCGCGGCTATGTTCCGTACTGCGTGTCCAAGGGCGGCCTGATCACGCTGACCAAGGCCCTCGCGCGCGACTTGGCCCCGTCGGTGCTGGTCAACGCCGTCGCCCCGGGACCCGTCCTGCCGCCGCCGGACATGCCCGCTGAGGAACGCGAACGTGCCGCCGCGCGCACGCTCGTCGGACGCTGGGGCTCGCCCGGCGACATCGCTTCGGCCGTCAAGTTCGTCCTCAGCAGCACCTATCTCAACGGCACCGTCCTGTGCGTGGACGGCGGCCGGTCCATCGCCTGAAAGGAGCCCGACATGTACACGGTCATCAAGGAGATCCACTTCTGCTACGGCCACCGGTTGATGGACTACGACGGCAAGTGCGCGCATCCGCACGGCCACAACGGCAAGATCGAGATCGAACTGGAGACGCGCGACCTGGACAAGCACGGGATGGTGTACGACTTCGGCGACATCAAGGAGATCGTCCACCGCTGGGTGGACCGCGAACTGGACCACCGCATGATCCTCAAGCAGGGCGACCCGCTGATCGAGGTCCTTCGAGGGATGGGGGAGCCGGTCTACGTGATGCCGGACAACCCCACGGCCGAGTGCCTGTCGCGTCTGATCTTCACGCACGCACGCGCCCAGGGACTGCCGGTTCGCAGGGTGACGTTCTGGGAGACGACCAGCTCCTGCGCTTCGTACGGCGAATGACCGGGTCCGACGGCCCCGCCTGAGGCCGTCTAGAGGAAGTAATTGCGGCCGCGCAGCTTCTTGAGGGTGTATTCGATATCGCGCGCGATCTCGTGCATGCGCCGCATGTCCGGCTCGCCCGGCCAGGGGCTCCCTTCGATCTCGTCCATCAACCTGCCCATGTCGCCGTGGCGGCGACGGAGGTCCGAGAGGATCTTCTGACGGTCCGCGAACTCCATCGTCGTGCCCTCAGACCTCGTCCGGGTGAAGGGCCAGGACCGAGATGTAGCTCGACGGCAGACTGCTCTCGGTGGACGCGACGTCGATATGTCTCAAGGACAACTCGACGTTGGACAACACCTGGTCGTAGTACTGCTCTTCCTCGCGGGTCAACTGCACGCGCTCTTGCAGGGACCCCACGATCTCCTCGAGCTTCTGGATCTGGAGCTTGGCACGCAGGTACAAGAGCCTTTTGTCGTACATGGGATCCTCCTGTTGACGGACCCATCCTAACGGCCTTGTGTTAAATCCGTTTTAACGCGATATGAAAGGGCTGTTAACGGGAGGGTGTTTCGTCGGGAGAGGACGAGCGCGCCTGTTCTTCGATGTCCACCTGACGCAGGGGACCGCCGGCAAGTCTCGGCAGCTGTCCGGGGGACAGTACCGGGACGGTCTGACGGGCCAGCGGCGCGGGGACCTCGAGCGGCTGTAGCGGCTGAGGGGTCGGTGTGGCCGCCACCGGACGCCGGACGGCCGCCGGCACTGGCGTGCTCAGCGGAGCGGGCGTCGCGGGCGTCACAGGGCGGATGGCCGCAGGTGTCGTGGGTACGGGGACGGCCGGAGCGGGCCGGACCGCCGGGATCGGACGGATCGGTTCCACGGGCGGCACGGGCAGCGGGGTCGGCGCCACGACGGGACGCGCCGGTTCGACGACCGCCGGACGCACGCGCACCCAGCGGCGCAGCAAGGACGGGTCCACGATCACGCGCGCCAGACGATTGACCGCGCTCAGGTCGAAGCGTCCTGCGGGCAGGCCCCGGTCCGCCGAGAGAGCCGCTCGGGTACGCGACGCTTCGGTCAGACCGTATTCGCGGGCCAGCTCCAGCGCGCCTTTGACCTCGTCCGACGGGGCGCTCGACGGCACCGTGAGGGGATCATTGATCGCGATGCCGTTGAAATACACGATGCCCGGAGCGTTGAGGATGACGATACGGCCCCCGACACTGCCGGCAAAAGCCCCGCTGACACCCGCCGAGGCGCCGGACAGATCGAGCACCAGGTCCCCGGAGGTGATATTGACCTCGATGGGATCGGTCAGCGTACCGGCGGTGCCCCCGGAGGTGATGTAGGAAGTGGTCGTCGCGCTGAGATTGAGCGAAGCGCCGTTGGTGTCGGTGATGTCCCCGGCGGAGTTGAGCGCGAAGTGATTGGCGTCCACGACGTTGAGCCCCAGAGGCCCTGAGAGCGCCGTGACGGCGGGGATCAGAGCGGTGTCCGTCGCGCCGCGGAAGACCGTCGGCTCTCCGGAGGTGAACCCGGCCGTCGTGAAGGCGTGGTTGCCGTCGGAGCGGCCGATGATGAGCGAGTTGGCCGAAGCGTTGATCGCGGCCAGCTCGGCCGCCGTGAGCGCGAAGTCGGACACGGCGCCCGCCGCTCCGAGCACGATGGGCCGCGAGGGACTCGCCGGTTCGAGCGTCACATCCCCGGTGGTGTTGACCGTAGCGCCCGCTCCGATCGCCACGGAATCCCCGCGCAACGTGACGTCGCCGGCGCCCGTGGAGACCGCGATGCCGGGATTGATCGTCAGCGTCCCCGTGTCCCCGGTGCCGGCGGCCAGCGTCAGAGCGTCGTTGGTGGTGGTCACCGCGCCGGTGACGGTCACCCGCCCGCCCGCTCCGCCCATGAGGACGGTCGTGGGGTCGTTGAAAGCCGAGCTCGACACCGTGGCCAGGGCCGTACTGTCCCCTCGACCGATGGTGATGGACGAGTAGCCGGTCTGCAGGGACGCCAGCTCCGCGTCGGAGAGATTGAACGTCCCCGCTCCGCCGCCGATACCGACGCTCGTGGACGTCATGGACGGTCGCAGGACCAGGGCTCCCGAACCGGCGTGCGTACCGCTGAGCGCCGCATTGGCGGCCGTGATCGTCGTATCGCCGGTGGCCGTCACGGCACTGCCGGCGTTGTTCTGGGTGTACGTCCCGGTACCGTTGGCGTCGGTATCGGCGTCGACGGTGTAATCGCCTCCGGCGGTAATGTCGGCGTTGGCACCGGAGAGCGTGACCCCGCCTCCGCTCTGCAGAGCGATGTCTCCGCCGGCATTGACGGTGCTGGACACCGTCAGCACGTCGTTGGCCGTCACAGCAATATCGCCGGCGGTGGCACTGAGCGCGCCGGACAGAGAGATGTCGCGTGTGGCCGCCGTCGAGTTCAGGGAGATGTCCCCACCGGTCGAAGTGAGCGAGCCGGCGGCCCCGAGCGTGAGGTTGCCGTTGGTCGCGCTCATCGACAGATCCCCCGCGGACTGATGCGAACCGCTGGCCGAGACCGTGACGGCCGACACGTCGATCGGACCTCCGGAGACTACCGATCCTCCGGCGTTGTTCTGGTTGTACGTCCCGCTGCCGTTGGAGTCGGAGTCCGCTGTGGCGGTATAGGAGCCGCCGGCGATGATGTCGGCGTTGGCCCCCGAGAGCGTGATATTGCCACCACCCGACAGCGTCACATCGCCCGTCGTGGCGGTGACCGCGTTCGAGACGGTGATCGCGTCCGCGGCCGTCAGCGCGATGTCACCTGAGGCGCTGATGAGCGCACCAGCAACGGTGATGTCGCGGTTCGCGCCGGTCGCCGAGAGGGCGATGTCGCCGGAGGTCGTGGTGATACTGCCCGTGGCGGTGACACTGATGTTGTTGGAGGTTGTCAGCGTCACGCTACCCGATCCGGTGGAGATCGCGCCTCCGATGCTGACGGCGTTAGCGCCGGTGAGGCCGAACGATCCGCCGGAGGTCGTGACAGAGCCCGCCGCTGTGATCGTGAACTGGTCGCCGAACACGTTGATGTTGCCGCCGCCGGTCGTGATCGCCGACTGGATGGAGATATCATCGAGAGCGATGATCTCGACGTCGAGGATCGCCGCTCCGGCCGCGGAGATGGCGCTGGTGGTCGTCACATCCCCGATCGCGTTGAGCACGAGCGAAGCCCGGGGACCCGAGCTCTTGACGATGGGCGCCAGCACGCGGATGTTACCGGCCTGCGCGCCGCTGTTGCCGGTGTTGATGAAGACACTGATGCCCGCATCGAGCGCGCTGTTGACGGTCGTCGCGCTGACGGTGGCGTTGTTGGCGGTCGGCGTGAAGACATCGGGGTTGCCTCCGGCGAACGCTCCTCCGACGGTGGCGGCGGAGATATCGACGTTGCGCGGGTCCAGGAGCCAGGTGCCGCCGACACCGTTGAGGGCGCTGACGTCGGGCATCGTCGCGACCTCAAGGTCCTCGCGGCTGGAGGTTTCGATGAAACCGCCGTCACCGGCGACCGCGCCGCCGCGCGCGCTGAGCTGGCCGTAGACGCGCGACGAACGCTCGGACCAGACGATGATCTCGCCTCCGTCACCGTCGCTCAAAGCATCCGCGCGCACGACGGCCTCGGGCGCCACGTAGACCGCGTCGGACAGACGGACCTCACCGCGACCCTGCTTGTCTCCACCGATGCGGATAGCGCCGCCGCCGGCCTGGCCGGACGCATCGACCTCACCGCCGAACAGACCGACCTTTTGACCGAGGATATCGATATGACCGCCTCTCTCGCCGCCCTCGTCTCCGCGAGCGCGGACCGTACCGGTCTGACGCACCACGCCCTCGCCGCGCCGTGAACCCAGGAAGATCCGGCCCTCGCGGGTCCCGACCGTATCCGCCTCGATCAATCCCTCCTGGTTGACCGCGTGGTCAAAAACCGCCCCGACCGTCTCGGCCGTGAGCACGACCACGCCGCCGTCGGCCCGGAGCGTGCCGGTGTTGGCCGCCGCCGCGCTCAGCCGTCCTTCGGGACCCTCGACGGCCTCGCGGACCTCCTCGGTGACCGCGACCGACAGGTATCCTTGAGGATCCAGAGCGAGCGTCATCCGGGACCCGGCGGCCAGCTCGACATGTCCGGCGCGCGACAGGATCGTCCCGCGATTGAGCACCGCGCCACCGAGCAGATAAGCGCCGCCTTCACCGGTGGTGATGACGCCGTCGTTGACGACGGACGCCGCGGGTCCCGACTGGAAGAACTCATAACGTCCGGACAGGAAATCCTCGTTGCGCAGATCGAGCGAGGAGGCCACCAGACCCGCCGCGTTGACCGTGGCCCCGGGAGCGAAATAGATGCCGTTGGTGTTGACCAGGAAGAAGCGGCCCGTAGGGACCTGCAGGGAGCCGAAGATGCGCGACGGAGAGTCGGTGATGTCGCGCGACAAGTGCGCTCCGCCCTCGGGGATGAGCGCGGTGAACACATGACCGTCGCCGATATTGAAACCCCCCGACCACTGACCGATGGTGACGCCGTCGAGCGCGATGAGGGTGCCGGAGAGGCCATCCGGAGAGACAGTATAGGAGGACGACCCCGCCACGGCCTCATAACCCTGAGGCAGATCGGCGGCCGACACGGGCAGGCTCTGCCCGAGGATCAGCGCGCACAGCGTCCAACTGAGGATCTTGTGGGTCATCGTCATCTCATCCGTTTCAAAAAACGCAAGTATACCCTATCCTCCGCCAAAGGAAAGGGTAAGGGCCTAGAAAAACTCCCGAGCGACGCTGAAATACAGCGTCCCCGTCGAGCGATCCGCCGGTTCGTCTCCCAGCGGCCACGCCCACTCGACCCTCGCCTCGAGACCGTCGGGTAGATCCAACCTCAGGCCGATGCCCGCTCCGCACAGCGAACGCGAGCGGTCCTCTCCGGCCGCCGGAGCGCGGACCACCGCGTGGGCCGCGTCGACGAAGACCGTCGCTCTGAGCGCCTGCCTCCAACTCGTCCGTGTCCACGGCACCCGCGCCTCGACCGGCAGGAAACCCAGCTCCTGGCGCAACTCCACGCCGCCGGTGACGCCGGCGTCGGACAGGGTATCGCTCTGCGGATAACCGCGCACCGATCCGACGCCTCCGGCCTCCAACTGCTCGGCCGACACCAGCGAGTCCGGCGTCACCTGCGCCTGCAGGCGCGCCACGCCCAACCCCCCGGCCCACAGCGCCTGCAGGCGCTGCAGGAGCGCGGTCAGCTTGACCCACGGCGCTCCCGCGGCGCGGCGCGACAGTCGGGGATCGTTCTTTTCGGACCCGCCGAACTCCGCGGTCCCCAGCGTGCCTTCGATGTACGCGAACGTCCGGCCCCATCGGTCCTGTTGTTCGATGCGCGCGCCCGTGCGTACCATGCGCAGATCATCCTGGCTCGTTTCGATGCCCAATAGCGTGTTCTCGATCTTCTTGTAGTCGAGCCGGTTAGCCCATGTCAAACGCACGTGCTTACCGTCGTACACACGCCGGTCGAGGGTCAATCCCGCCAGGTAGGCCTCGCCGCCGAGGTCCAGCGGTGTCAGGAGTCCCCCGATGGACACATCGGTGTATCCGGCCTGCCACCCGATCTCGGTCAGGTCATCGGCCAGCGGATAGACCGCCTGCGCGGACAGACCGAACACATGTTCTCCGCCCTGAGCGCGTACGGCCAGCCGGTCGTCCCATCCGAGGAGATTGGTGTGCCTCAGCCACACATGCGCTCTCTCGCGCCCTGTGGCTTCGGTGCCGTGGTTGTTGATCTCGGCCCCCAGATGATAGGGCCGCCGGTCGTCCACATCGAGCACCAGGTCCGAGGCGCCCAGGTCCTGACCGGGCACGATGACGGTGCGTACGGTGCGATCGGGCCTGGAGTTGGCGTTGCGCAGGGCGCTCTTGAGCGTGTCGAGCTTGAGCGGCCGTCCCCGCAACGGCTCGAAGTCCCGCTCGATGCGATCCGCGCGTGTGTAGCGCAGCCCCCGGGTCTGGAGCGTCTCGATGCGTCCCTCGAGGATGCGGATCTCGAGCGTGCCCGCGGACAGGTCCTGTGGCGGCAGGTAAGCGCGGCTGGTCACGTATCCAGCGGCACGGTAGAGACCGGTGAGTTGCGAGGCGATGGACCTTGCCTGCGACAGCGTCAGCTCTCTCCCTTCGTAAGGCCCGACGACACGGCGCCACTCGGCTTGCGGGAGCGCCTCGGATCCGGTCACGGCGATGCGTGTGACCGTGAACGGCAGTTCTTCGACGGACGCCGCGGGTACGGCCTCTTCCGGCTCTCGCACCTCGGGCTCCTGTGTCCCGGCATCAGCGCTCAGCGGCTCCTGCCGCCACGTCCTCTCGAGCGCCTGCGACTCGGGGCCGGGGCCGGCGGCGGCCCAGGCCGGGCCGGAGCCCGCGGAGAACGCCAATGACACCATACAGCTGACCATCACTTGTAACGAACGCGCGACCGGCGATGACATGGCCTCTATGGTATCAGCTCCCGGACAACGGAGCCGAGCTAAGATCGTAGGCTCCTCTCCTACACAAGATATGCAGAATAATGTATACTTATACTGATTTAATCAATCATTACTAAAAATTTCAATGACTGAGCCCCTAGCGCGTCTTTTCAACGCCCGCGTTCTCTTCTCATCCCCTACAGCGCGGATGCTGTATGCGGTCATCGCGTATGGCTTGGCCAGCGCGGTCACCGCCTGGTCCTCTTCTTACGCCAACATCGCTCACATCGAGTACCAGGCCGGTCTGGCCGCCGGATGGGTGATCCTGTTCGGACCGCGCTATCTCTGGGTCCTGGTGCCGGCCCAGCTCCTGCGGGCGCTGTATACGCTCGGTCCGGATCCGTCCGCCCTGACCCACGTCACGACCGAGATCCTGATCGGTCCCATCGCCCTTGTCCTGAGGCGCGGCCTGCGTTTTTCGGAGTCGCTCGAATCTCATCGGGACGTACTGAGGATGTTCTTCGTTCTACTGAGCGCCTCAGTGCTGGCCGCTTGTACCGCGTCGATCGGCGGGGCGCTGGCTTTCGGCCCTCCGGATCCGGGCGTGCCGGGTTTCAAGCATATCCTCTCAGGTCATTTTCTGGGCGCGCTGGTCACAGCGCCCCTGCTCTGGAACATCTGGCTGCGCCCCATCGACAGCGGCCCCGCCAAGCATGTCCTGCAGGGCTATGCCGCCCTGCTGATCTACGATCTTCTCGTCGCTCGGATCTATAGCGTCGATTACAGGCTCTATGGACCCGAACAGCATTTCATGGTCCTCTCGCTACTGTCCGCCGCGTGGGCGCTGTTCCGTCTGGGTATCCGGGGCGCGGTGCTGATCAATCTGATGTACTTGTCGACGGTCCTGCCGGCTTCGATGGGAGGCCTGGGCCCGCTGGCCCAAAGCCATCCCGACAGCCCTCTGGCCGCCGTCTGGGCGTACGCCGCCGGAGTCTCTCTTCTATCCTTGCTGTTGGCCTGCATGGTCCGCGAACGCCACTGGACGGTGGAGGAGTCGGGTCGCGGCGAGCGCTACTTCAAGAGACTGATCGAGAACGCCACCGACAACGTCGCCGTTCTCGAGGCCAACGGCGTCATCCGGTACGAGAACCCCTCCGTGCGCGCGCTGGGCGGATGGAATGTCGAGGACCTTGTCGGCCGCAACGCCTTTGAGTTCATCCACCCGGACGATGTGCCCCAGGCTTGGGCGGCCTATCAGCAGGGCCTCCGTCATCCCGGAGATGCTTACAAAGCCACCTTCCGCCTCAAGACCAAGAGCGGCGGCTGGATCTACGTCGAGTCCACGGGCCGGTCCCTGTTGCACGACCCGGACGTAAGGGGCGTCATCATCAGTTCTCGCGATGTCACCGAGCGCGAACGCGTGCTCCAAGAGCTGGTCCTGTTGCTATCAGCCATCGAGCAGAGCGCCGAGTCCGTGGTCCTCACGGACCGCGAGGGTCTGATCACGTACGTCAACGCGGGTTTTGAGAAGACCACCGGATATACGCGGCAGGAGGCGATCGGGCAGAACCCCCGCATCCTCAAGTCCGGCAAACATCCCGAAGAGTTCTACCGCGGGCTCTGGGAACAGCTGCTGGGCGGACAGCTGGTGCGCACGGTGTTCATCAACAAGCGTAAGAACGGAGAGCTCTACTACGACGCCAAGCAGATCTCTCCGATGCGCGATGCCAAGGGCACGATCATCGGTTTCGTGGCGGTGGGCCAGGACATCACTGAACAGCGCTCGATGGAAGAGCAGTTCCGGCACGCTCAGAAGATGGAGGCCGTCGGACGGCTGGCCGGAGGCATCGCGCATGATTTCAACAACCTGCTGACCGTGATCATCGGCTACTCCAAGATAGCCCTGCCCCGCGTCTCGGGTGATACGGAACTGCGGTCCGCCCTTGAGGCCATCCTCTTGGCCGGGGAGCGCGCCTCCGGGTTGACGCGTCAACTGCTGGCCTTCAGCCGCAAGCAGGTCGCGCAGGCCCAGCCGTTCGTGATCAACGAACTGATCCAGCAGTCGGAGAGCATGTACCGGTTCATGTGCGGGGTCCAGATCCGTCTCCGTCTGGAGCTGGCCCCAGGGATCCGGCCCGTGTTCGCTGATCCGGTGCTGATGGACCAGGTCATCATCAATCTGATCGTCAACGCCAAGGACGCGATGCCCGAGGGCGGGGAGCTGGCGATCCGCACCCTCTCCGTCCGTCCGGAGCCCTCCGGAGGATCGGCGGGGGACTCGCCTCGCGGTCAGGTGGCGATCGAGGTCTCGGACACCGGTCTCGGCATGACCGACGAGATCAAGAGCAAGATCTTCGAGCCGTTCTTCACGACCAAGCCCAAGGACAAGGGCACCGGGCTCGGTCTGCCCACGGTGTACGGCATCATCGAGCAGGCCGGCGGGTCCATCACGGTGGACAGCTCTCCCGGCCATGGGACGACGTTCCGCATCCTCCTGCCGGAGAGCCCGGAGCCGGCCAAGTCCCTGCGTCAGACGGAGGCCGCGGTGCTCAAGAGCGGCCAAGGACGCCTGGTGATGCTCGTGGACGACGAGAAGGACGTGCGCGGTCTGGCCGCCAGCGCTCTGCGGGGACAGCAGTATGAGGTGATCGAGGCCGCCAACGGCGAAGAAGCCCTGGACAAGGTCTGGCGCTTGCAGGGCAGGGTGGTGGATCTCTTGGTGACGGACATGATCATGCCCGGCATGACCGGACGGGAGCTCGCGGACAAGTACAAGGTCCTCTCCCCCTCCACGCGCACGCTGATCATCTCGGGATTTACGGAGAAGGTCGATTTTCTCAAGGAAGGCGAATCCTTCCTTCAGAAGCCCTTTTCACCCATCGGCCTCTTGACGGCCGTCCAACAGGCGCTCTCGTCCGGCGGAGTCTAGGGCCGGCGGCAGGTCTGACCGGCAGGCCTCTGGTTCCACGGCATGCGGGCCAACAGCATCGCCATGCCGCAAGTGTCGGTGACCGCCGCGAACACCAGCCCCGCACCCACGAACGCGGCCAGTCCGAGCCAGTAGAAGTGCACCATCAAGCCCAGCGCCGTGCCGATCAGCACCAGCAGTCCCGCCGCGAAACGCACTTGCCGCTCGAGCGACCACACTCCGCCGGACCGGCGCAGGACCGGACGTCCGGCCTCGACCCACGCGCGAAGCCCTCCATCGAGCACCCGCACGTCCCGGTAGCCTGCCCGCTCGAACGCCTCCGCGGCCTGACAGGCCCGCGCGCCGCTACGGCAGAGCACGTACAGAGGCTCCTGAGGCGACAGCCCCGCCTGGTCCGCTCGCAGGCTCGACAACGGCAGGGACCGCGCGCCCTCGAGCCTCTCCGAGTCGTACTCGGCCGGCTCGCGCACATCCACCACCTGGATCGTGGAGGGTCCACCCTTCAACGCTTGCTCCAACTCCGTCACCGTGATCTTTTTCATGGTCGGTCTCCTCTCCTAGGGTCGGTCGTCCGGGACCGCCGGACGCTCACCAGTCGATCTGTTTCTTGTCCCTGAAGTACTTACCCGTAGGACCCTTGGGACCCAGCGTGGCCAGGTACACGGCCGTACGTGCGCCCTCTTCGGCCGAGCGCGTCGCCTCCGGTCCGCCCATGTCGGTACGGCACCACCCCGGACACATCGAGTTGACCAGG
Source organism: Candidatus Omnitrophota bacterium (assembly GCA_022072175.1). Taxonomy (GTDB): domain Bacteria; phylum Omnitrophota; class Gorgyraeia; order 2-02-FULL-51-18; family 2-02-FULL-51-18; genus JAJVIE01. Next base: position 123,430 of record JAJVIE010000001.1, read on the forward strand.
ATGCCCATGCCTTTGGTCTCATGCGCCAGGACGCGTGTGAGCGCGTTGAGCGCGGTCTTGGACAGCCGGTAGCCGAGGAACCCGCCCTCCATCTCGGAGAGTGTCCCCAGACCGCTGGAGAGATTGACGATACGGCCATAGCCGTGCATCTCCATGAGCGGGATGAAGATCTGGCAGACGACCAGATGTCCGATGACGTTGGTCTCGAACGTCCGCCGCACGGTCTCCACCGACGCCGACAGGGCCGGACCCGCCTTGTCCTCCTCGAGCATGATCCCGGCGTTGTTGATGAGCACGTCCACTCTGCGGTGTTTGCGCACCGCGTAGTCGTAACAGCGCTTGATGCTCCCCGTGTCCGTCACGTCCATCGGGTAGAAATCCACGCTGTGCCCCTCGCGCCTCAGCTCGGCGGTGGCCGCCTCGCCCTTCTTGGCGTCGCGCGCGGTCAGCAGGACCGTCAAGCCCTTGGCCGCGAGCTGACGCGAGATCTCAAGACCCAGACCCTTGTTGGCGCCCGAGACGAGCGCGATGCGTGTCACGGCGGCCATCAGCGCACCCCCGCGGACAGGCCGACCACCGGCTCCGGAGACAACAAGCGCTCCACGCGACGCCTCCAAGCTGCGAACTCGGCGTTCTCATCGAGGATGGCGCCCGCGCTCAAACCCTCCACGGAACGCGTGATGCCGTACACCGCCAGATCCGCGCCGTTGGGCTTGTCCCCTCCCTGGTACGGACGCCCGCGAAGGGCCGCGACCCACTCCGCGGCCTTGGTGCTGAGGAAGATCCGGGGATCATGGATCCCCTCGCGCTTGGCGATCTTCTTGGCCACGAGCGTCATCACGAAGGCCCCGGTCAGCTTGATGGAGATCTTCTGCCACCAGCCGAACTTACCGACCTTGGTGATGTAGTCGAACGATTCGAGCGCGTGCGGCAGGGTGTCGTAGATCGCCGTGGGCAGGCCCTTGACGTACTTCTCCGACCAGGCCAGCCACTTGTCCTCCTCCGCGCGCTCCGCCGCCGAGGCCGCGAACACCGCCCGCTCCGGATACTCGGCGTCGATATGGCGCATGATCGGGGTCGAGTCGTTGACCTGCCTGCCGGAAGCGTCCACGTAGATGGGCACGGCCCGGTAGTCCGTTGAGAAAGCGATCTCTTTCTTATTGAGCGGATGCACCTCGATGGTCTCGAAGTCCACTCCCTTGTACCTCAGGATCGTGCGGACCTTGTTGCAGAACGGACAAGCCGCGTACTGATAGAGCCGGGGTCGCATCGAAGTCTCCGTGGGTTTCATGAGATCCGTCCGGCCTCAAGGATGGCGCGCAGACGATCGGTATAAGTGTGTCCGCCCGAGCGGATCAGGCGGTGAGCCGCCTCGGCCAGGCGCCGCCGCTCCTCGGGGGCGTCGAGCAGGCGGCGGATGAGCGCGGCCGCATCGGTGATGCCCTTGAAATACCTCACGCACCGCCCGTCCTCACCGTAGAGCGCGCGATGCTCCGCGGTGTCCTCTGCGATCAGACAGCCGCCGACCGCGGGGATCTCGAAGCTTCGCATGCTGTGGCCGTCCCGGTTGGACCGGCGCACGAGACAGAGGTTGATCGCGGCCCCGGCGATGGCCTGACGCAGGACCTGAGGCCCCACCTGGCCGCGCCAGTGCGCGCGCGTGAGCGGGTCACGCTCCCAATATCCGCCGTACAGCGTCATGGGCACGCTCTGGTTGATCAGGGATTTGATGAGGAGCACACGGTCGTTGTCGGCCCCGCCGTAGAAGAGCACCTCCGAGGCGTATCGTGCCCGCTCCACCGGATCGACGGACTCGGCCGGATGGAAGTGCTCCGGATCGTACGCGAACGGCAGGTAACTCACCTGTCGACAGCCCAGGCGCTTGAGGTCCGGCTCCAGGGCTGTCTTGGTCGTATAGACCTGGTCATAAGCGGTGATGGCCTTCAACTGCCACGCCGCCCGGTGCGAGGCGTTCCAGGGATCGTCGGTCAGGTACACGGCCTTGCGGACGGCGGGGTCCATCTGCCGTAGCGTCCGTTCCGTCACCGGTGAGACGCCCGCGCTCAAGAACAGGTCCGGCCGCCACTCCTTGACCGTATCGGACACGCTCTTGCTATACCGCGCCAGACCCAGCGGGCGACGCCCCATCCTCCAGGCCAGAGCTCTGAGCGGCGCGGGGCCTCGATAGGCCTCGGCGGCGTCCAGGAGGCGCGCCTCATGTCCCAGCTCGACAGCGGAGCGGAGCCACGACGCGCCCACATGGGTGCCGGTGGTGCCTCCGGCGATCAGGACCCTCATCGACCCGCCGGCCCGTGGATCACTCGTACCGGATGTCGTCGAGGTAGAACGTCGCTCCGTCGGGATTGACGTCGAGATTGGTCGCCCAGCAGAACCCTCCGCTGATGGACGTCAGGTCCTTGTCCGCCAGATCGATGGTGAACTGCTGCCACTCGGTCGTGAGCACGACCGGGCCGATGCCGGCCACGTCGGTGTCGGCATAGTTGCCCGAAATGCCGCCGAGCTTGAACTCCTCGATCCGCTCGCCGCCCTTCTCGCCGCGAGCCCAGAACGTCAGCTTGGTGGCTCCGGTCAGGTCATAACCGCCGGGCAGGGTGCCCCAGTTGTTGGGCGGGTTCTGCCAGTAGATACCGGCCCAGCGCTGGCCCTGGGAGGCCTTGTTGTTGTACACGATCTGGATGCTCGTGCTCCCGGAGCGCGGGCGGTCCATGTGCTTGGTGTTGATCTTGAGATCGCCGTAGTCCCCCATCCAGCCGGACGGCGCGTAGTGATTGTCGGGCGCCGAGCCGTCGGTGTAGATGTTGAAGAACTTCTTGCCCGCGAAAGCACTGCCCGAGGGCTTCTTGACAGCGGCGGCGGCCGGAGCGACCGTCTGCTCGACGGCCTCCTCGACGCGGACCTCCGGTGCGGGGCTTACGGCGGCTTCGGGAGACGCGCTCGAAGCGCCCTCCTGGGTCTGCTGAGCGCAGCCCTGCAGGGCCAGCGCGGTCATGAGCAGGGTGATCAGGCTCCACATCCGGTATCGGTCCATCGGTCTCTCCTTGAGCGTTGCGGGGTTAGGGGTCAAGATACCTGTCATTCTACTGTAGTCGGTCGTCCGAGGCCAGCGCTCCCGGCCGGTGGCGCCGTACGGATGGAGGCGTCCACCTGCCGGCTGTGGGCCTCCCGCTCACGCGGGGTCAACAGCGTCGTGTCCTTGTCGTTGGGCTTGGTCGTCATCCACACGTACTTGGGAAGCCCCGTCACGCCGACGGCCCGATGCAGACGGCCGCCGCGCACGCGGTAGGCATGATAGGTGTAGTAGTTGTGCTCCTTCCCGAAGTACGTGCCGGTGACCAGCACCTCGGGCACGCCGTCACCGTCCAGATCCCGATAGTCCCGGCCGTCGGGCTGCAGCGTCTCGTACTGGACGCGCGCGTAACGGCCGTCCGTCTGCCGCAGGTACATGTCGACGCGGTAGGTCAGCGACGCCAGGCCCGTACCGCCGTACCACGAATGCACGATGAAGTCCTCGTCCGCGTCCCCGTCGATGTCCACGTGATAGACCTCGACCGGCACCGGCCGCTCGGCGGCGGTATCCAGACCGTGCCGGCGCGTATCCACTACCGTACGGCGCCCGTCACGGATGAGCAGACTGTCCTTGGTGAGCCGCACACGGACGGCCCCCGAGCTGTAGCGGGCGTGGTCAGCGTCCACCGCCGGCAGGAGCACGCCGATGATGCCCGAGGTCTCCTGACGGGAGAACGGCGGGTACTCCTCGATATAAGCGTCCACGGGCGCGGAACCGAACATCGCCGCCGTTAGAACGAGCGTCAGTGCGGGTGCTTTCATGCGCGCCTCCCCGGATAGTCGCACACCCTCTGCCGGAGCCGCAGGAGCCGCCGCCCGGCCTCGACGAGCGTCTCGTCGCGCTTGGCGAAGTGCAGACGCACATAGCGCGTCCGGCCGTCCTTGAAGAAGCTCGACCCCGGCACCGCCGCCACGCCGACCTGGGCCGCCATCCACTCGCAGAACTCCACGTCGTCCGCCACGCCGTACTCGCCGATGTCGACGAGCACGTAGTAGGCGCCCTGCGGGTTGGTGTGCTTGAGACGCGCCTCATCGAGCAGGCCGAGGAAGAGCGAGCGGCTGTGCGTGTAGTGCCGAAGGAGGCCCGTGTAGTACTCGTCCGGGAAGTCCAGCGCCGTCACCGCGGCCTCCTGCAGAGGCGCGGCCGCGCCGACCGTCAGGAAGTCATGCACCTTGCGCGCGGCGTCGACGACCCGGGGCGGCGCGATGATGTAGCCGAGCCGCCAGCCGGTGATGGAGTACGTCTTGGACAGCGAACTGCACGAGATCGTGCGCTCCCACATGCCCGGCAGCGTCGCGATGTACGTGTGCTTGTGCGGAGCGTAGACGATATGCTCGTACACCTCATCGGTGATGACGAACACGTCGTACTCGATCGCCAGGGCTGCGATGGCCTCCAGCTCCTGCCGCGTATAGACCTTGCCGGTGGGATTGCCGGGGTTGCAGAGGATCAGGGCCTTGGGCCGCTGTTCGAAAGCCGCCCGCAGGGCCTTGAGATCGAGCCCGAAGTCCGGCGGCGTCAGCTCGACGTAGATGGGCGTGGCGCCGGTGAGGATGGCGTCGGCGGCGTAGTTCTCGTAGAACGGCGAGAACACGATGACCTTGTCACCGGGATTGGTGACCGACATCATCGCGGCCATCATCGCCTCGGTACTGCCGCAGGTCACCACCAGGTGCTTGTCGGGGTCGATCTCCAGACCCATGAAGCGGCTCTGCTTGCGCGCCAGCGCCTCGCGGAAGTTCGGCGCGCCCCACGTCACCGCGTACTGGTGCGGTCCCGGCACGGCACAGCGCTCCAGCGCGCGCGTCAGCTCCGCCGGCGGGTCGAAGTCCGGAAATCCCTGCGAGAGGTTGACCGCGCCGGTCTGGTTGGCCACGCGCGTCATGCGGCGGATGACCGACTCGGTGAAGGTCGATGTCCTGGAGCTCAGCGAAGGCATAAGCGAGCGGACCGAGCGAGCGGCCCGCTGTGTCCTACTGGTTGGAGTCGCTGCCGCCGAACAGGCCGCCCAACAGGCCCGCCGCGGCACCCACGCCCGCGCCGACCAGAGCGCCCTTACCGGCCTTGCCGCCGGAAGCGCTCGACGCGATAGCGCCCGTCGCCGCGCCGATCAGAGCGCCGCGCACGACCGGATTTCCGAGGACGTCCCGCATCGTCGGCGGAGGGTTCTGTGTCGCGGGTTGGAGGCTCACGTCCGCGAAGCGCGTGATCTCATCGGCACGCCACATCTGGGACTCTTCCTGGGTGACGTCCACACTGACCGGGTCCTGACGGCGGAGCTGTTCGAGCGAGGTCACACCGCGCAGGCGCGTATACGCGTCGGTCTTGAGGTGGAGGTTGTTGGGATACGGACGGCCCTGCGGATCGTACACGGTCAGCTCGAGCGTGCCGGGGCGCACATCGACCACGCGCCCTTCGATGGATTCGGCGTACGCGGCGGAAGCACTGACGAGGAGCGAGAAGACCAGACCGGCGGCAAGACGCGAGCTACGAACGGACACGGTGTACCTCCATCGGTGAGAGTGAGGGCTCTATCTTACTACGAGCGGACGGCACCGCCAACGGGCCCGGACGGGTGTTGGCATCGGGGAGTCCTATGATGTATACTTTTGATTAAAGATAGTTACTACTGATCAAGAAACATCATCGGAGGACGAAGCCATGGCCGGAGTCACCCAGGTCGACCTCGACGGTCTTGCCCGCAAGCGCAGAGTGCAGTCCCTGCACAAGTGGTTCCGCGTCCTCCAGCGTAGCGTCAATCTCCCCACCATGCCCGAGGGCGAGGACCCGAGAGGTTTTCTCAGGGTTTCTTGATCGGCGCGGCGTCAAGCACTCGCGGGCTCATCTATCGCTCGCGCGCATTATCCTTGCGGCACTCCGCCAACAGCGCACGGGTCAACTTGCCCTTGGTTCGCAGGACCCCCGCTGTACGCTCAAAGTATGCGGCATTGAGCGGCTGGAGCACGATACGCCCGTCCTCTTCCAGCACGCAAAGACGCATCCCCTCTTTGAGATCCAGATGCCGTCGCATATCTGCCGGGATCACGATCCGCCCTTTGGTCGTCAATATGGTCGTAGTCATGCTTAGCCCTCCCTATGAGCCGCTCACCCGATCGTGATGACCAACGGCTCACGGACGGCTTTGGCGTATTTGTAGATCGAACCCAGCGTAAGATTGAGTAGTCCTTTTTCCATCCGACTGACCGCCTGAGGCGTCACACCCATCCGATGAGCTACGGTCGTCTGACTCAGATGATGCTTGTGTCGGGCCTCAGCCATGCGATGCGCGATCTCAAGACGCATCCTCTCCTCGCTGTATGCGCGGGCGAAGGACCTGTCTTTCATTTCTTTGTTGAGAGCGTCCTCGACCCTTCTCATGTCGTCCTCCTCAAGTAGTCCGCCTTACGGTCCAGCGCGATCCTGATCTCCGACTGCGGGACCCTCGCCGTGGTCTTACGAAACGCATGCAACAGGATGATCCGGCCATCGTCCACATAGCAGTACAGGATCCGATGCGGCACAGGTCGTAGCTCGTATAGTTTTGTATCTGGCCCCAGGTAGTCGACCTGCGGCCTGCGCGCCGCAGGGCCATGATCCTGTAGATACGAGATCAACGCATACGTCTTAGCTCGGACCCCCAACGGCAGCCGGGTGATGTACTCGTACACCGGCTCCTTACCCTCCGCGTCGGTATAAAAGTACGCGGGGTACTTCATGTTTTAAGTTTACAACATATATGTTTAAATCTCAAGATACACCTCCGGCCATCGATCTCACTGGGTCGCCTATACGCTCACTCTAATAGGCGTCGGAGGGGGTGCAGTTCGTTCAGATATATTTTGAGCTATGAGCGGCTAGGGGCGCCCTGTCAGAAGGTCTATCTTCGCAGCTAGATCTAGGTCCAACTGCGTCACGCCTTTGGCGGAGTGTGTCGTCAGCACGATCTTCAGTTTGCGATAGCCCGTCAGATGCAGGCCCGGACGGCGTCCGGCCTTTGGTCCGCCTAGGCCCCGCCGATCCCATCGATAGAGATCTCGATCCGCCTGCCGCTATGCTCGTAGTTGGGGATGTCGTTGAGTTTGATGGCCACTCCTGTGATGCGGTCCACATCCAGCCGGCCGTTGCCCGATCCGCGATCCGCTCCGACTTCACGTCCGTAGCGATCAAGGAAGAGCTCATCCAGCCGGACCGCGTAAATCCTCCACTCCCCGTCATCCGGTACGATAACGGCCGGACCGCGATAGCGCTCACCGTCGGTATCGATGAGCATGACGCTGACATTGAGCTCACCGCCGTCGCTCTTGGCCCGCCAGATGAGATGACTCCCCCCGCTCAGATCGAACGGCCGCTCCCACCGTCTCTCGAAATGACACCAAGCCCCGGACTCCTGATCGGTCCAGATCACACGCAGCGCCCGACCCGACCCTGAGGAGGGATCATCATCCAAGCGTGTGGCGTACCGCACCCGACTGCTGGCGCGCTCCCAGTAGGCGCGCGTCAAAGACTCCGTATCTCTGTACTCGAAGTCCTCGAGTACGATGGACGGCCGCATCTCAGGCGCGATCGCCGATGGCTCGCGCTCTGCCGGTCGCAGAGCCCATCCGGCCGGCCGGGCACCCGCGACAGCCCTCAAGATGCGCCCATATCCTCTCTTGGGACGACGCGACGCCTCGATAAGCCCCCAGTGAGTCTCGATATCGGGAGATTGGACCTCCACACTCCCGCCCTTGGGCCACTCATCCTGCCATTGGAATAGGACCCACCCCAGACCCGCACGACGCAAAGCCGCGATCTGAGCCGGGATGACCGCACTCTGGCTGTCCGCCGGCATATAGGAACTGTACCCGGTCTCCGACACATACACGGGCCGCTTGAGATCCCGCGACAACTGCCTGAGCCGGTCGATGACCGGTTCCATCCGGGCAGGGTCAAAAGCCCCAGAGGTCCAGTCGGTGATGCCGATATAGACATTGATGCCGATGATGTCCACCTGACGGAGCCCGACGTCGTACCCGGGCGCATTGAGTGTGTGTGAGGCGGTCAGCGGCCGATCCGGGTCCTCGCGCCGCACCGCGGAGGCGATACGGCCATAGACCTCTTCCATCCGCGCCCGGCCGTAGCGGCGCACGACGTTGCCGCCCGAGTGTCCCCAGTGGTACGGCGAGTCGTTCCACAGACACCAGTAGAGGATGTGGGGGTGATGCTTGCGCGATCGCACCTGCTGCACCGCACGATCCACCAGATCGTCCACCACAGTATCGGACCCGTAGTCGATACGATCATCCAGGCGCAGGACCCCCTCGATGACGCTGAGCCCCTCTGCGTGCGCGATCTCCATGACGGCATCCGGCAGAGCGTCGTAAGTGCGGAGGGTGTCGAAACCGGCTCGGCGGATACGCCGCAGATCTTGCCGATAGATCTCGATGGGGATCAAGGTGGGATCAGCGATACCCGGATAGCTCGGGCTGTAGGCCACACCGCGGATGGATGAGACGCGGTCCAGTCTGTCAGCGAAGTCGTCCGACCCCTGAGCGGCGGCTGGGCCGATGCATGCGACCCATATCACTAGGCTGGCCGTTAGTGATCGATCAAAGCTCATACCCGATCTGTCCTGCCTTATTCTTCCATCCTAAACGGCAGCCGGGATCGATCATGCGTCAATGACAGCTTCTTTGGCCGACTCCGCCAGTTTTTTTGCACAGACGTCGCATAGTTCGATCTTCTTACGGTCAAGCTCTCGCAGACTGTACGCATACCCGAACCCGCACGAGGGCTTGTAGCAACGAGCGTGTCCGGTGATGAGACTGATGCCTCCGAGTGCAGCCTTTACGGTTCTCTCGATCAGCATCGGTCGGGAAGGAGGCTCCTGACTGTTCACAGCTAGGAATCGATGATACGAAACGATCGAGAGCCCGTTTCGCTTGGAGTTAGCGTAGACCCAGTTACCATCACCTGAATACAGGTCCTCACTTATCAGACCGATATAACCCAAGACCCACGGCTTCTTGGAGGGGAACGTCTTGGCCAGTAGGTCCAGGAGCCGGTCCGAATCGTATTGCCAGCTCGACCCCCTCATGAGAGCATACCTTGCTAGTGAACTGTTGATTTCGTTAGGTGAAATATCCGGCGCGTACGCCGTGGTCAACGCCCGTACCTTCGTTTCAACGTCCAGCGCGGCAACACCATTCGCATCAAGATTTCCGAGAGTCTCCTTGAGCTTAGTATCTTTAGGGGAGGCGAGTATCGCTGTTACAAAACGATCCAGTTTGCGATCAAATGCATTTCTATCCGGAGATCCGGGATCGATCGCCGATCCAACGACAAAATGGATGTCGGTTACTTCCTCGAGTTTCACGCACAGCTCTTCCAGGTAACGTCGATTCACCTTTCCGACAGGAACGACCACTATCTCCGGCTTTCGTGGGTAGGTTGTGGATGGCAGAACATCATGGACTGCTTCCTTGAAGCTCTGGTCCAACGCCGATAGCCGACCGAGCGCGCTCTGCACGATCCGCTCATCTTCAGCGTGATCATATATGAATTTGAGATGATCCACCGCCTCGTCTCGCCTTTCCTGGCGTTCAAGAAGCTCCGCGAAACGATAGCGCGCATTCATGTTCCAGGGGTCGGCCTCAACACCTCTACGGTAGGCCCGCACCCCCTTATCGAAGGTATCCGCATTCTTGAGAAGTGTCTCGGCTACGGAATATATTTCCTCGACATGACGCCTGTTCTGAGTATTCGTTTCTTTGATGATCTGAACGATCCGCTCCTCAGGACTTCTATTCACACCTCTGAGAAACGCCTCATCTTCCGCGGATCGCTCTAGCGCCGCCGCTAGCGCGGACGAACAGGACACAAGGAAGATTAAGAGCATCAAAAGTTTTAAAATCGTAGCCACTTATCTCCTTTTCTGTGCCTCACCAGGTCTTTACGAAGACCAACCCTTCCCTCCCGGACGGCATCCGGTACCGGTACCTGCTAAGCCCTGTCTATCCCCCACTCACGACGTACCGAGGCCAGCTTTTGTACAAAACGCTCTGAGCCGTTCAGTGTCTGAGTGATGCTCGACGCCGATAGTTCGTGTGAGGCGATGTAGAGTCCATTCCCATCCTGCGCAACTTTGTATACGAGCTTAGCGGCCCCGGCGAGCGTCCTCACCGCCTGATCGTCGCCGCTCAAGAAGCACTTAGCCGCCATGCCTGGAGCGTCTTGCATGATGCTGTCTCCATCGATCCACCCGCCCCAAGTGATCATCTGGTCTCCGCAGAGCTCATCGCGGTATCTGTCCAGGTCTTGTCCATCGACTTGGGCGACTAAGAGTCGACGCGGGTCGTCATACCATGCGGATCGCCGACCGTTGAGCCATCGCCATACATCGGGCAGTAGGGTAGGTCCCTGCCGCTGGCTGTCATGAGCTACGATGTTGATGGCGTGCTCTCCGGCCAGTGTCCTCAGAAGCTCAGGCAGCATGTCCTCGAAGAATCCAGGGTGTGGCGCGCCCCACTCGACCTTCATATCAAAACCGATCTCCAGCCATCTCAGATCACTCGGCAGGATACCGCTGTTCGGACCCCGATCGACCGGGGATACCGGACGGTCGAGAGCGTCGAGCCTTAGATCAATCGTTTCGACCGGATCGACCTTGAACAAGGACCACACCTCACCAAGACCTGCTACGGTCCTATCTAGCGCCTCATTCCCCTTGCGACACATCCGTGCTCCGTCGGTTCCACGGACGCATACCCAAAAGCCCTCAAAGACTCATCCAACGCCGGACTCCATTGGACGCCGATCACGACCAGATCTGTATAGGGTTCTTTTTGGTAGGCATGATGATCCTCGATCACGGGCAACATCGAGATGACATCTTCGTCCGAGGCGTCATGTATATCCGCCTTGAAGTATGTAACGTCGCTGGCCGTACGGGCATCAGGAGACTCCAAGATGACCCTTCTGTTTTCGGGGGTGTCCATCACCCACCAAGCCACGACTTTGTTTGTCAGACTCTCGATTTGATCTCTGTCCGCTCTATAGATCAGCGCCACTGTTGGGCCACTCATAACCATCCTATTTGTCTTCGTGACGTTAACAAGCCTTCGGTTTACCCTTTCCTCTGACTGGCCCGTTCGGACCCCACTCCCACTCATGTACATGCGGGTCCCCTTGGCCATGGTCGTGGCCATAATCGGAGTCGCGCACTGCGCGACCGTCAGGACCATACTCTCTCACAGTCCGGCCCCCTCGTCCGTTTGGAAATTCTACTGTTCCGCCCGGTGGACCTACAACCGGAGTACGACTACCATCCGTATTGTACCCGGGCCCATACCACGGTGCGCCGCCGTCAAAAGGCCCGCTCGGCGGAGGACCCTGTACCCCACCCATATCCGGACCAGCTGGCGGCACGGACGGTGCGCCCATGTCCGGCCCAGCGGGACCGACGCCCGGGCCTCCGGTGTACACATAGAGGCCGAGCGGGTCCATCCGGTTGATAGGATCGTTGGCGGCATAAGCATGGCGATTGACGGAGTCCATGTAGCCCAGCGGGTCCGGACTGGTGAAACGCGCCAACTGTGGATCGTACTGGCGGAAACGATAGTGATAGAGCCCTGTCTCCTCATCCAGCTCGCGCCCCGTGAAGTAAAAGATATTGCCCACCGAGGATCGGTCGAGTGCAGTACCGCCCGTATTGAGTATACGGAGGAGTCCGAAGGGCTCATAGACGTAACTTTCGACCAGACCGCCCGACTCGTCCGTCAGCGCGATCACACTGCCTAGCGCATCATACAAGTAGAAATACCGCTCATCTCCGGAGAGCATAGCGATCGGCTCATCCAGCCACGGTGGGTGATAAAAGACTTTCTTTTCCCCATCTACCTCATCCATCTGGAGGATGTTGAGACCATCGTAGGTATAGCTGATCTGTTGGTGCTGGTCCGGCCTATGGATCTCTTTGGCGATCCTCCGACCGAGAGCATCATAGCGATAGGACACCTTCTGGTCACCGGACGTGCTCCCCGACATCCTGCCGAGGGGGTCGTAGGCGTACTCCGCCTCGCCTCGGCGGATGATCCGATCATCGGGGCCATACGCGACGTTCATATCCACCGCCGGACCTGCCGTCATACGACCGATCCCATCGTACTCGTACAGTGCCTTATCGCCGCCGGACCGTGTCGCGGAGACCAATTGCCCCGCCGCGTCGTAACCATACTCCGTAGCCGCGCCCGCCACAGTCGACCGCACCCGGCGCCCGACCTCGTCATGGTCATACGAGAGCGTGATATCACCGTCCGGTAGACGATGGACCATCTTCACGAGATCACCGGCCGCTGAGTACTGGTACAGGGTCTCCACGCGATTGGCATACTTGAGCGAAGTCCTGCGGCCGAGGGCATCATAGGTATACTGGGCGAGCGCCTTGTCATCTTGGCCGATCACCTTGCTGAGCTGGCCTGTCAGGCCATACTCATAGCGCAGTGTGGATCCGTCCGGGTAGACGATCTGGGTCCTGCGTCCCGCAGCGTCATAGGTATACTTGACGACCTGGTCACCTAGACCGGTGACGCTCAGCACCCTACCCATCTTGTCGTACTCATAGCGGTGCTCGCCGCGCTCATCACGGCAGACAACAGGCCTCCCGGCCTGGTCATAGACATACTCATGCACGACGTCACCGCTCTCACGACGGGTGAGCCTATTGAGCGAGTCGTACTCGTAGAGGACTTTGGCCCCGTCGGGCAGATGCTTCTCGATCGGATTGGACGCCGCGTCATACACGTATCGCTCGGCAGACCCGTCAGGGTGGACCTGAGACACCAACCGTTTCATCGAGTCGTACTCGAACCGCACTCGGCCTCCGGCCGCGTTGATCATGGCCGTCATCAGCCCGATCTTGTTGTACTCGAACGATGTTTTGCGTTGAAGAGCATCGGTCTCTGAGATCCGGTTACCGGCGTCATCGTACTCATAGCTCGTCAGGCCTCCGTCCGGATCCGTGACCGACACGAGATATCCTCGCTCATCGTAGGAGTAACTCCACACATGCCCCGCCGCATCCGTGTAGGCACTGACCAGACCATCATCTCGACGGCTCCAGCTTACCCGGGCGCTATCCGGCCCCGTGCGAGACACCAGACAACCGTGCGCATCGTAGCCGTACGAGTGCTTCCCGCCGATCGGATCCACAGAGGCCGCGAGCCCGCCCTTATCGTCATACTGGTATTTCCACACCGCTCCCGTGGGATTCGTGTAGCTCGTGAGTCGGTCATAGCGCCCGTACTCATAGCGATTTTCCCCTCCGGTAGCATCTTTGATAGAGATCAGACGGCCTTCCCCATCGTAACCATACTCGGCCACTCCTCCCATCGGATCCGCGCGAGTGATCAGCTGGCCTTCCTCATAGGACATCTGCCGCGCGTCTCCGGCCGGGTCCACCACCTTGACCGTATTGGCGTCGTCGTCATAGTGGTAGACCTCACGGGCGCCGTTCTCCCATGTGAGAGTGGTGCGCATGTTGTCAGGGTCATAGTTGAAGGACACCGTGCTCCAGTCCGGAGCGATGACCGTGATCGCGCGGCCCTTCTCGTCGTAGACATGCCGCCAGGTATTGCCGGTCGGTCCGATCTCGGCGACGATGAGCCGGGTCTGCGGACCCGCGCCGTACTCGTAGCGTGTCGTGCGTCCACCCGGCTTGACGACCGAGACGAGGCGGCCGAAGCGGTCGTACTCGTAGGTGACGGCCCGCCCCGCGGAGTCGGTGACACGTGTGACCTTGCCATGACCGTCATACTCGAAATCCATCCACTTACCGCTCGGTGAGGTGACGCGGCGGAGTCTCTGGCCATCGTCGTGATAACTGAGCGTGAGCGTGTTGCCATGGGGATCGGAGATCGACACAAGGCGCGCGATGCCCTTGGAGTCGGCCGGTCCGTACCGGCGCTGGCGCCCGTGAGGTCCGCGCACGATATAGGCGCCGTCGGGCAGACGCAGGATCCTCTCGCGGCGCCCCTTCGGCGGCACATAGGTACCATCAAGGTTATCGACGTGTTTCCAGAGGTAATTGTGCTCGTCGACCTCCCAGATCGCGTTGTCCGCGGGTCGCTCGATCAGGCGGGAGTGGTAGTTGAAACGCCAGTTGTACCCCAGATGCTCGTAGACATCGGCACTGCGGTAGGTGCGATCCAGTTGTAGCGGGATGCGGTCAGGGAGATAGAGGTCGCGGGTCTCTTTGTGAACGGAGCCGGTGACGACGGAGACCGGGTCGGTCTTCTGCTCGCCGTCCTGAGGCAGGCCGTCTTTGGGGGGTGCACTCTCGATATCGAGCGGACCATCCCCTGATGAGCCTGCGGCCAGGACGGGCACGGCCCCCCAGGAGAGGGCGATGATCAGCAATACGGCTTGGACTAAGCACGTATAGGGCACTGGGTTAGTTTACCTGCTTGATAGCGCTTTGGCCACGTAAGACGCCACACCCTTCCGATGGACCATGACCGCTAGGCATAGAGCTGAGCTTACATCAGTTATGATTAATATTCAAATCAATATGTTGCTATTTCAAATAACGACCACGCTGATCTCGAGCGATAACTCAGGTGGTGCATGAGTCGGGTGGCACCTATTTCAGGAGGTGGTCTATCTTGGCGGCTAGGGCTAGGTCCAACTGCGTCACTCCCTTGGCCGAGTGTGTCGTCAGCACGACCCGCAGTCTGCGATAGCGCGTCAGATGCAGGTCCGGATGATGGTCGGCCTTGTCGGCCAGACGGGCGATGCGGCCGATCAGCTTGACCGCCGCCTCGAAACTCGCCGTCCGGTACTCCTTGGCGATGGATCGACCGCGCGCCTGGTATCGCCACCCGGATAGCTTCCTAAGACCGGCTTTCAGCAGTGTCGGACCGAGTGCGGCCCTCAGCTGATCCGGTGATGGCAGGTCATCTTTGGCCCTCTTGAGTCGACCCAATGGCATGTCCTCATCATAGCATCGGCGTTCGCGCATCGCTTACCCCTCCATCCTATAAGTCGCCGTGGGGTGGACGGTTCGTTCAACGAACGACCGCCCGCGGATCAGCTCCGCGGGCGGTGGTGTTGCGGGGACTTTCGGGCTGGCCTAGAAAGTCTTAGACGTGCGCGTCATCCTGGGCGGCGCAGCACTCCTTGGCGCAGTCCGGGGGACATTGTTCCTTGGCGGCTTCGGCGTGTTCGTGGGGACCCGAGACACCGCAAGAACCACAGTGAGCGTAGACGGGAGCTTGGAGCGACAGACCAGCGGCGAGCGCGAGCATCAGAGCGAGGGTTTTCATCGGGCGGATCTCCTGTGAAGGCAAGTGTACCATACCGGATCAGGCGTCCACGAGACTACTGCGCTTGGGGTTGAAGTACCCCATCCTCAGGCGCGGGTGGGCCTCCCGCAGTCGCTCGAGGACCCGCGGGATCCCCTGACCGTCGGCGGACCCGCCGAGCTCCAGTCCCAGGTCGCGGAAGTACTGTCTCGGGTCGTAGTTGAGGTTGCGCCACTGGATCATGTCGATGCGGTGCTCTCCGATGACACGGAGGAGCGCATCGGCCTCACCGGGACTGTCCGTGAACCCGGGCATCGTCAGGTAGTTGAGCGACACGTAGCCGCCCGCGCGCTTGACGGTATCGATGCTCGCTGTGACGTCGCTCCACGAGTACCCGCGCGGCTGGTAGTAGCGCGAGTAGTACGGTTCGCGCACGCTGTTGGTGCTGACGCGGACGGTGTTGAGCCCGGCGTCCATGAGGCGCGCGATGACCTCGGGGCGCCCCGCGTTGGTGTTGAGGTTGATGGAGCCCTTGGAGCTCTTGGCGCGGATGAGCCGTATGGCCCGCTCGATGACCGCCCCCTGCAGGGTCGGCTCACCTTCACAGCCCTGCCCGAAGCTCACGATCGGGTCCGGCTCGCGCTCCAGATGATCCAGCGCGATCTCCGCGATCTCCTCGGGGGTCGGGGTGAACGTGATCCGGTGCTGGCTCGGCGGCACACCGCGCTCCGGCGGCTGGAAAGAGATGCACCCCTGGCACTGCGCGTTGCACACCGGCGAGGTCGGGATGGGCGCCTCATAGCGACCGAGGAAGTAGTTCTTGGCGTTGGCGCAGGCGTTGGTCGTGGCACAGCCGCCCAGATGCGGCACCAGGCGGTTGGCCGGATAGCGTCTCTTGAAATCCTCGATGCCCCGTCCGATCGCCGCCGCGTCCATCGTGCGCTCATCGTGGCGTCTGTCCGCGTCCACCGGCACCGCCGAGGCATGAAACTCTCCTCTGTAGTAGACGCACGTACCGTAGGCGAAGAGCGGCAGGAGCTTGGCCTGCGGCGTCTCGGCGTAGGCAACGTTGTGTGTGAGCGTCAGTCCCGGGGGCAGGAACGCCGCCACGGGATAGCACCGCTCTTCCCGTCCGGTGTACGGATCGTGGGCGAGCTCGATATACGAGCGCTTCTCCGCGTCGTACCCCACCGCCACGCGGTCCGGCAGGAGGAAGAACTCGGCGTGCTTGGGTAGAGGGATCAGATCACGCGGATCGAGCCGCTCATAGCGGCCCGCACGCATCCCCACGCCCTCGAGGCCCGGGTACGGGTAGATCTTGCCGTCCGCCGCGGCGAAGACGAGCTGGATGTCGGGTGTGCTCATGCGGGCATTGTACTGCCGGGGCGGGGATTAGTCTAACGGGGAGCTAGGCCGCGGAGCTGACAGTCGTATGCCCGGTGCGAGAACCGCGGCTCTTGGGGCGGATGACGATCTCGACGCTCCGGTCCAGAGCATTGATCAGCTCGAAGAGATGCTCCAGCGAGAATTGGCTCAGCTTGCCGTTGACCAGCGCCGAGATCTTGGGCTGAGACAGGCCGAGCAAGCGCGCGGCTTGGATCTGCGTCAGGCCGCGTTCCTTGAGGATGACGGCGATCCGCTCCATCACCTGAGCGCGTGCCAGGAGCCGCTCGGGGTGAGCAGCACGGATGTCGGTGAAGACATTGCGAGTGCTTCGTTGGATCTTGGTCCGCCTCATGGTCCATCCCCGCTGGTTGATGACTTGGAGTCAGACCAATTATACCATATTTGGTATATGTCTAGAGGGTCATCGCGACGCGGTGGATGAGCTCGGACAGATAGGACTGATAGGGTATGCCCCGCGAGGCGGCCATGCGCTTGATGCGCTCGATATCGGCGCTGTTGACGCGGATGGTGAGCGTGCGGTCTCTCTTGCGAGCGGCTACAGCATCCGCGACCTCGCGAAGCTCCCGGCCACTCACAGGCACATACTCGCCCCTACCGATAGCGGCCTCGATCTTGCGCTCTTGAGCGTCAAGCTTGTACTTCTTCATGGCCGTTCTCCCTGCAGATAGAGCTTAGTGTATTTGCGACTCGGGTAGGCGGTCTTCAGGAAGCGCACCTCTCCCTCCCGCACATATGGGACTACCCAGATATACCCATCATACTCGATGAGCATCAGCGTCTGGTGGATCCTCGTAGAGTGACCTACGATGCCAACGAAGTTACCATCCAGGAGCTCTTCATAGCCGACACCACGTTCACGCCGGAGCTTGTCGTCTTTGTCGGGATCCCAGCGAAATTGCGCGCTCATGCAAAGAGTATCACTTTACATCTGTAAATACAAGTATACATGCACTGTTGCCCCCCCTCTTGCCCTATAAGGCGTCTGAGGGGGCTATTTTCGTTCAGGGGTTTTGGCTATCGGCTAACGATGACGGCAGGCCGGGGCTGACGAGATACAGCGCGTTGGGATAGCGGGTGAGCTATCCGGAGCGGCGGGCGATACGCTGGTCGTAGTCGCGGTACAGCCGCTCGATATCGGCGGCCGGTAGGGACGCGTTGCAAGCGACCCAATCGATGGCGAGTTTGCGGGCGATGATGTCGAGCGTGTCCGTGCGTTCGAAGTATCTCATGTGCGCATCCCCCCAGTTCCATCCGGAGTCCACCGCGTAGTCCGCGTGCACGGCGTGGGCGTAGGCGGTGTTGAGCGGTCTCAGCGGCATGGACACCGGATCGTCCTTGTCGATGACGTTGATCCACAGCCCGCGCGGGTGTTCCACGCTCACGGGGCGGTCGAAGTGCTCCGGCCCGCCGAATTTCATCGAGAAGAGCGCCAGCGGTGAGCCTGCGGTGTAGAGGTTGTGCAGGATGTAGCGCGTGTCCATGCGATTGATGCCGCGGGCGCGGTGCTCGCTCATACGGTCATAGATGTAGTTGGACGTCACGACCGTGCCCAGACTGTGCGAGACGATCGTCAGCGGCACGTCCTTTCCGCGCGCATCGGTGAGCAGAGCATCGAGCGCTTCGGTGAAACGCTTCTCGACACCCAGCTTGCCCTCTACCGCGAGGTAGCCGATGATGTCGCCGATGAAGAGCGGCACGACCGTGCTCTGCAGCTTGTGCACCCGCTTGAGCACGGCCCGAAACACAGCCTCGATGGGGCTGAGCGCGGCCCGCACAGCGCCCAGGTAGGCCGTGAGGATACGCTGGAGCGACCTCTGGGGCTCTTCGAGCGCGGTCTTCCAGTACACGCTCCGGCAGACGAGCACTTCGGAGGCCCGGTGCGGGGCTCTTTGACGCAGGATCGCGCGGAGCTCGGCGAGGACCTTGCGCTCGAGCCGCGCGATGATGGGCTCGGCCCAGCGCTCATCACTGCCGCCGATGCCGTGGACGAAGAGGACGGGGAGTTTCACGCGCGGGCTTGGAGGAAGATCATGTCGCGGTGGTAGTTGAGGTAGTGCCTTTGCTCTTGGCTAAAGGAGCCGACATTGTAGTCGTCGCTCTTGGGGATACCCATCTTGATGAGCGTCGGACGGGGTGTGACAGGAGAGACGAGCAGATTACCGTTATCTCTGAAAGAGATATAGCCCTCATCAAAGAGATGATCGATCGTGGGGGTGAGCATCAGGCCATTCGCACCATCAATCCGCTCATTATTGTTTGCGACCTTCCACGGCTTGATATGACTGGCGATGAGGTGGTCAAAGTCATCTACCCTCGTCACTCGGCAGGCCTTCTCGTAGTCCGCCACGCGATTGCGGAAGAGGCCTTGTCCACGGCGGGATTTGATGACCTGCTCCTTTTCGGTGACGATGAGGGTAGGGTCTTGCTCTACTTCTTTGATGAGATGCTGTTCCCACTCGCGAATGAGAGGCAGATCTTCGGCATCGTCGCCTGGCCCGCGCTCAGGCGGCGCCACTATAGTGGCACGCTCCGCCAGAAAAGCTATCGCCTCGACCCCGATCAGATCGATCAGCGCCTGCCCTAGATCTTTCGGCACTTCTGTCAGGTAGATCTGGTTACCATCGCCATCCAACCGGAGAGGCGCGTGCTTCTTGGGGAGTAATGGTCCCAAGACTCTCATGTGAGCCCGCGGCTCGATCGGATGTGGGAGTTTACGATAGGTGACTTCGACGCGCCAGCCAACCTCATTCCAGTAGGCACCCGCACTACCGAACTCTAGCGGCTTGGGACACGTACGCGCAGCCCTCCGAGCGATGCCAACCGCCATGATCTTGCGGTCTTTGAATGAGAAGATGAAATCTCCACGAGCGACCATGCGCATCGTCTCGTAGTAGTGATTGAGCGCGCCGTTGGCCTTGGTCTTGGGCGACCACATGTAGCCGCCCTCCACCTCGTGCTTAAAAGTCTGATTTTGATTCACCCACCAGTAGCGCATCGGGTCTCGGGGTGTAGCGTTTTAGGAGCTTGCTAACTATGTACCGTGGGACTTGGTCCGGTAGGTGGGACTTGGTCCGGTAGGCAGCATGGGTATACGCCGCATTAAATTAAGAGCGTAACCCAAGCTCATCGATCGTCTCTGATAAATTCGCTTGGGCACTTTCTGGTCTCGCGCGACACATAACAACTGATCGTCCCGCAGCTAGGGACCTCCTTATTATTTCTGAAATAACTTGAGTTGTTGCACCCCTAGTGCCGATCCAGGAATCGGCAACCAACTGTGTAAATAGTGAGTTTGATATCCATCTTGATTCGCTCGTGAATTTAATAAGCTCCCCTCCCTTAGAGCCTAAGGAGCTCTGCTCGGTTAGATATGACTCAACAAGTAATCTCGGTACATAAAACCCTGGAGTAAGCCGCTCAGACATCACCACTAGCTGCATACGAGTACAAAACTTAAAGAAGAACCCGTCTCCGCATAATCTATAATTTAAGTTACCTGCGCTTGGCGTCCATAAATCCGGATGTTTCGCCCGAAATTCTCTCATACGGCTCAGTTGCTCTCTGAAGCCTGCATCAGGACGATAGTGTTTGCCGCGTGTCTCAGTATCATCTTCTGCGATCTTATACTGCACCAGGACCCATGATTGGAAAGCTTCGTTCCAATAAATCAAGTCCACCCCAAGCGACTGCTCAATCGCTGTTCGATTGACATTGAAGGTCTCTAGCTTTCGTCCACCCACAGCAATAATTACACCGCCCACCATATTCCTAGTGCTGTCCGATCTGCCGAATGCATTCGCGTCTGATGAGATTAGATTATCTTCAATGCACCGAACCTTACCCAGACCATCAAGAAATGACCTACCCATGTCTCCGGGAGGCATAGTCCAATTAGAGACAACATCTTTGCGACAGCGCTGAGTAGGATCAAAAATATCTAGAGCAACACCAACCGCATCTCTTTGTTGTACTAATGTCTCTAACCCGCGGGATGAGATTATTTGCCCTGCACTATCCCGCAATCTCTCGAGCTCAAGAATTGCTTGATATGAATCATGGTCTATCTCTCTCAGAGCCTTCTTTAACGCCTGCCAGGTTGCTACCGGTATTCTACCTCCCGCGCCACGGCTAGCCCGTACATAATGAGATCTAAGTTTATTGGGTAGACTAATTCCAAGATCATCGATCGAGATCTCTGTAGCTTTAATATGAGTAAATTTTATCCGGACTTTAGCCGTCGCAACTTTTCCGCCTTTCTCTGCCAATGCCCAGAATCTGATAATATTGTCAGGGTATACTATGCCAACAACATCTCGCTTTCTAAAACCCCAATCTTTGTCGCTAAACGTGTCGGTAAAAGTCGTTTCGAATTGACCACAATTTTCAATGTGAGCGAGTCTTGCGGTTTCGTCGAAATAGATGAGAAGGCCGGTTGGCGATTCAGTCATAGCGCTTTATGATCACAATGAATTTATTAATCTACCCATCCCACGGAAAATTCTGTGAATTTCTCTTTTATCACCATCAATATTTTCGATTCAACTAACTATCTTCTAAGCTATCACTCACTGAACAATATCTGCGCAAATCAACTCTGCCTGCTGGAGTACGGTTGATGTGGCTTGCTCCTGCAAGTCTGGCGGGTAGCCGTGCTTGCGGAGCACTCGGCGCACCATGACGCGGAGTTTGGCGCGGACGTTTTCGCGGACTGTCCAGTCAATCGAAGCGTTGTTTCTGACGGTTTCGACCAATTCCCGCGCGATAGCTCGCAGGGTATCATCGCCAAGTACCTTCACCGCGCTGTCGTTGGTCTCAAGCGCATCATAAAAGGCCAGCTCATCGTCGTTCAGGCCGATCTTCTCACCGCGCTTACGGGCTTCCTTGAGTTCTTTTGCGATCTTGATCAGTTCTTCGATGACCTGCACCGCTTCAATGGCGCGGGCGTGATACCGATTGATTGTTTCCTCGATCCGATCTGAAAATGATTTGGCCTGGATCAGAAACTTTTTTGACATAAGACGCACTTCATCGTGGATCAGCTTGTAGAGCGCCTCTGCCGCGAGGTTTTTATGCGGCATCCCTTTCAGTTCGTGCAGAAACTCATCGGACAGCACCGAAATATCGGGCCTCTTGAGTCCCGCCGCGCTCAGGATGTCCACCACGCCGTCCGAAAGGACTGATTTGGAAATGATCTGTTGAATTGCGGCATTGAGGTCTTCGGGTGCTTTCCCTGGGCCTATGATCTCCGTATTCTTGACCAGGGCTGACTTTACGGACTGGAAGAAAGCCACGTCCTGCCTGATCTCAAGGGCCTTCTCGTGCGGCACGGCAAGCGCAAAGGCCCGCGAGAGGCCGAGGACGGCCTTGAGATAGCGATCTCTGCCGTTTCGGACTTCCTTGCCTTCGATGATCTCAAAGAGCGCCAGGATATGTTCCATAGCACCCACCAGGATTCGGAGTTTTTCCTCGTCGTTGGCCTTAAAGTATTTTTTGTAGTCGTAGCCGTGCAGAAGACCTTTGATGATTTCGTGTTTCTCAAGTAAGACCGCTACCGCCTCATCTTGAGAGATACCCACATCATCCCTATCCTGGGAGGAATACTCGGCCAGCGCCTTCTTTAGCTCATGTGCTATGCCCAAGTAGTCCACCACCAACCCGCCTGGCTTATCGCTGAACACCCGATTCACACGAGCGATGGCTTGCATGAGGCCGTGGCCCCGCATGGGCTTGTCGATGTACATCGTATGAAGACAGGGTACGTCAAAGCCCGTGAGCCACATGTCGCGCACGATCACGAGCTTGATCGGGTGCTCTGGGTCTTTGAACTTATCGCCGATTTCACTACGACGCTGTTTATCGCGGATATGCTTCTGCCAATCGACAGGATCGGAAGCCGAACCCGTCATCACGACCTTGAGACGGCCTTCGTCATCGTTTTCAGAGTGCCAGTCAGGACGAAGTTTGATGATCTCGTCATAAAGCGCCACGCAGATTTTGCGGCTCATGGAAACGACCAAGCCCTTGCCATCAAGAGCCGTCAGGCGTGTCTCGTAATGTTCTACGATGTCTTTGGCGATTTGTTTGACGCGCTTCTCGGCCCCGACAAGTGCTTCAAGCCGAGACCAGCGGGAGGCAAGCCCACGCGCAACCGTCGCTTCTTCTTGCTCGGTTACTTCCTCAAACTCGATATCCACCTTTGGCTTTTCTGTTTCGGGCAGGGATATTTTGGCAAGCCGCGCTTCGTAGTAGATCGGAACGGTAGCGCCGTCTTCGATGGACTGGTGAATATCGTAGGTGTCGATCGTATCGCCAAAGATAGCGCGAGTGCTCTTGTCTCGAAGCTCAATAGGTGTGGCTGTGAACCCAATAAATAGGGCTTGTGGCAAAGCATCACGCAGGTGCTTGGCAAAGCCCTTCATAAAATCGTAGTGGCTCCGATGGGCTTCATCGCAGATAACGACGATGTTTGATCGGTCAGATAAAAGCGGGTATTTTTCACCTTTCTCTTCGGGTAGAAACTTTTGGATGGTGCTGAATACGACGCCGCCAGAGGCCACGCTCAAAAGATCACGCAGGTTCTCTCGGCTTTCAGATTTCTTGGGAGTTTGCCGCAATATCTCGGAGCAGTTGCAGAAAGTCTGATAGAGCTGATCATCAAGATCATTTCTATCGGTCAGAACAAGAAGCGTTGGATTCTCAAGGGCCGCGTTTTGGATGAGCTTACCCGCGTAGAAGGTCATCGTGAGACTCTTGCCTGATCCTTGCGTGTGCCAGACAACACCGATGCGATGATCCTTCTTTCGGGCTTGAACAGTGGCGGTCACCGCTTTTTGAACAGCATGGAACTGGTGGTATCCCGCCATCTTTTTTGAGACTTCATGCCCCATATCTTCAAAAACGATGAAGTGGCGAAGCATGTCCAGGAATCGCGACTTAAAAAAGATGCCTCGGATCAATACGTCAAGCTGAGGCAGGGTCTTCGGGGCCAGGTCTGAGCCGTCTACGGTGCGCCAGGGCATGAAACGCTCCCAGTTGGAAGTCAGTGTGCCGACTTTGGCCTCGATGCCGTCCGAAATGATCAGAAACGCGTTGTAATTGAAGACCGTTGGGATTTGGTTTTTGTAGGTTTCAAGCTGATTGAAGGCCGTGCGAAGGGTCGCGTTTTCGTCGGTCGGGTTTTTCAGCTCTATCACCGCAAGCGGCAGACCATTCACGAATACGACGACATCTGGCCGTCTGCTGTGATTGCCCTCTTTGATGGCAAACTGATTGACGCACAGCCACTCATTTTTTGACGGGTCGGAGAAATTGATGAGCACGACCTGATCGTGAACAGAGCGGCCCTCGGCTTGATACTCGACTGGCACACCTTCAACGATCCAGCGATAGAAATGATGGTTGTTTTGGATCAGCGATGGATGGGACGCCCGAAGAACCTTGTTTATTGCATCCTCAATCGCGCTTGCAGGGATATTAGGATTATTGGCTTGGACAGCGCGGCGCAGACGCGAAACAAGGACAACTTCATCGTAGCTTGAGCGTTCTTGCTGATCCCCACCCAAAGAAATGTCGGGGCCAAAGAGAACGTCATACCCAAGTCCTTTGAACCAGGTTAGGAGCGTATTTTCGACACTGGATTCCGTGATCGTCAATTTATCGCTCCGCTGACCTTGATCTCGCCTGAAATCAGCTTTGGGAGTAGAGAATCTCGCAAAAGCGATAGAGTGTTCGATTCTGCATGATTGGCGAGAAGACGATCAAAAAGAGGCCGACATAGATTGTTGAAAGCATCACGTAGCGATTCTTTTGGGATCACCAGCGGAATAGACAGAATACCTTCGGCGCTCACGTTCGCTTGTGCGGTACCATGCGATTTGGATTCGACAAGTGATTTGAATTGATTTTGTCTCGCATAGCAATAAACGAATGCCAAAGCAGCCGTCCCACGCTCTTTCAATATGAATCTTCCTACACGTTGATTTAGTAAGGGGCTATTGCTGGTATGAGGCACAAGGCCAACTTCGCCTACGTACCCTGTCATTCCAATTAGGAGGTCGCCTGCTTGCAGTCGGAAGCGAGACAGATCAGAAGCGACTTGTTCTGATACATAGCTCACCTGGCTTAAATCAACAATGCCTGGCTTTACGGAGCCAATCTTTACTACGGGCACACCGTATTCGAGCCAATCTGCGCTACTGAATGCATATCCATTTTGAAGTTCAGTGATGTCATTTAGTTTTCCAGCAATCCACCCCGTCGGAATCTCGCCAAGCTCGGAGTCCTCGAAGGAGGATGGAAAGAGATCGGCGATATGCTTTGGCAGGCCAGGATCGCGGCCCTCGGCTTTGGCGTGGACGGGATCGAAATCCACGAACCACGACTTGAAAATCGCCTGAGCCATCGCTTCGAGGGTTTCGTTCATGCGGTAATTTAGCTCTATTTTGTCATCGAAAGAGGCCAAGATTTTGGATATTGCTTGTTGATTAGTTTTGCTCTTGGGTGCTCGTAGACGAACTTGCGTCATTGTTGATGCGCTAGCATTAGGTTGAGCAGACTTATCACCCAAAACGGAGTGAATAAAATCCCAAAAATAATTTGATTTCAAGAAATACGCTATAAACCGTGAATCAAATTGCGGGGCGGCTTTTAGTCTGACCAAGTAAGACGCAAATACGGCGACTGGTGGATTCTTTATGTAAGCACTTGCACCAGTAGAAGCTCCTGTTCTCGCCAGCACAATATCGCCATCATGGAGAAGGTATTTTTCGATGGTGTCAGCATCAGTTTTGACATGGGGAACGCTTTTCCAATCAATGTCCTTTGTAGCAATATCTGTTATGCGAAGAAATCGTGGTCCGCTCGAATCGTCCACAGCTGGAGCCGTCAGCCCGTAATCTACGGAGCTACAAGCATCTTTAAGTTTGCACTCAATCCATTCAGCCGCCATAACCGAGCGTCCTTAAATTGGTTTTGATCGTTTTATCAAGTCTGATGGCCTCGTCCTGTTGCTGGCTCAGTAGTTCAGAAAAACGCTTCATCTTTTCTTCAAACGGTTCGCCATCATCCTCAATCTCTTGAGAGCCGACATATCGCCCAGGCGTGAGCACGAAGCCGTGCTTTTCGATCTCTTCTAGCTTCGCGCTCTTGCAGAACCCTGCCGCGTCAGCATACTTGCCAGCTTCCTTTTCTCCGCGCCAGGCGTGGTAGGTCTTGGCGATCTTGGCGACTTCATCGTCGCTTAGCTCGCGGTGCACACGATCAACAAGATGGCTCATGTTACGGGCATCTATGAAAAGCGTTTCACCTGAACGATCCCGATACTTCTTATCCTTCTTATTCCGTACCAAAAACCACAGGCACGCGGGAATCATGGCTCCGTAGAAAAGCTGGCCTGGAAGCGCGATCATGCAGTCCACGAGATCAGCTTCGATGATTTTCTTGCGAATCTCTCCCTCGCCAGACTGGTTCGAACTCATGGAACCGTTAGCCATGACAAAGCCCGTGATTCCGCTGAGCGATAGATGGTGGATCATGTGCTGAATCCATCCAAAGTTGGCATTTCGATCTGGCGGTTCGCCGTACTTCCAGCGCACGTCGCCGCGCAGACGATCAGCACCCCAGCCGTCGAGGTTGAACGGTGGATTGGCGAGGATAAAGTCGGCTTTTAGGTCTTTGTGCAGGTCGTTATGGAAGGTATCGGCATTGTGCGGGCCAAGATTCGCTTCGATCCCGCGAATGGCCATGTTCATTTTGGCAAGCCGCCATGTCGTAGGATTGGATTCCTGACCGAAGATGGCGATGTCCGTCCGTTTGCCGCCATGAGCACTGATAAACTCGGCGCTTTGGACGAACATACCGCTCGATCCACAGCATGGATCGTAGACACGCCCATGATACGGCTCAATCATTTCGACGAGGAGTTTGACCACGCATCGAGGGGTGTAGAACTCGCCACCTTTTCTTCCTTCTTGGCTTGCAAACTTGCTCAAGAAATACTCATACACGCGACCAAGAATATCTTTCGAGCGATTCTCTTTATCGCCGAGACCGATTTTACCAATCAGGTCTATCAACTCGCCGAGGCGGTGCTTGTCGAGAGTAGGACGGGCGTAATCTTTGGAAAGAACGCCTTTAAGCGCGGGGTTTTCTTTTTCGATGGCGACCATCGCATCGTCAATAAACTTTCCGACGAGCGGGTCTTTGGCTTTGCCCTGGAGGAATGACCAACGGGCTACCTTTGGAACCCAGAAAATGCTTTCGGCTTTGTACTCATCACGGTCTTCGGGGTCGGCGTGCTTGTCTTTTTCGAGCTTGGCGTGAAGTTCTTCAAAGGCATCGGAGATGTACTTCAAAAAAATGAGGCCGAGGGCGACATGCTTATATTCGCCTGGGTCCATGTGGCCGCGCATCTTGTCTGCGGTCGCCCAGAGCTTCTCTTCAAAACCCAAAGTTGCACCGCCGTTCGCTGTTTTCTTGTCAGTCTTGCCTGACGCTTTGTGTCTAGCCACTTTTTTCTCCGTGCAGTTATCTGGCGTGTAACTCAGGTCTAACCATGGGCTATTTTAGCGTGCCGTCATCATGCTTGATAGCACTTCGGGTTACCTCCTCCCCCTCACCCCCGGATACAGCGTGGGGACAGGGTCCGACTGCCAGTAGGCGTAGGTGTCGATGTCCATGAGGGTGAGCTTGCCCGACCAGCCGGCGCCGGTGTCGAGCGCTCGGATGTTGCACACGCGCATGGGCTCGGTCGTCTTGTACACGAGGGTGGTGGTGTGGCCGACGAAAATATCGGTCCACTCACCGTAGCGGTGCTCGGGGTCGGTCTTGTGGTGGCGCGCGGCGTTGTACACGAGGTCACGGTCCCACAGGAGCGTCTCCTCATCCTGGTGGGTGAGGTGGCGGGTGGGATCCACTCCGGCGTGGACGAAGAGCTTGCCGTCGATCTCAAGATACTTACGCGCCTCTTCGATGAGCTTGCGGTGTGCGGGCGGGACGTTGGCCCTGTCCTTGCCGTAGGACTCGAGCGTCCCCTGCCCGCCCTGGGTGGTCCACTCCCGGCCCTTCCAGCCCTCCTGCATCCACCGGAGCGACCACTGGTCGTGGTTGCCGAGGAGGATCCGGCGGTTGGGGATGCTGAGGAGCTCATCCATCACCTTGTGCACCTCCGGCCAGCCGTCGCAGATATCCCCGAGACTGATGAGGAGGTCTTGTTCTTTGTTGAAACTCGCTCTCTCGAGGCACTGCACGAGGGCCTTGTGGGCGCCGTGGATGTCCCCGACGACGTAGCGGGCCACTAGAGCTGCTCCGGCTTGGGCTTGGGGTCGAGGTGCTGTCTTGTGAGCTCCTGACGCACGTTGTCGAGGTGCGTCATCGCCTCGGTGCGTTTGCGCGGATCATAGAGGAGGTACGCCGGGTGGTACATCACGGCGATGCGGGTGCGGTGCTCGGCGATCGTGGCGTCCGCCACCTGTCCGGCCTCCTCGCTCATCTTGAGGGTCTTGGCTTTGTCCGGGTACAGACGGCCGTAGGCGGTGCGGCCCATAAGGAGCATGAGCTTGGGCTGTGTGATGCGGATCTGCTCCAAGAGGGTCGGTAGACAGCTGTGGGCTTCTTCCGGGGTCGGGGTGCGGTTGTCCGGGGGTCTGCACTTCAGGACGTTGGCGATGAGGACATCCCGGGCCGGGTCGAGTCCGGCGTAGGTGAGCATGCGATCGAGCATCTTGCCCGCCCGGCCGACGAAACACTGCCCCGTCTTCTCCTCCTGCTCGCCGGGGGCTTCGCCGATGACGAGGATGTCGGCCTGGGGGTTGCCGCGGTCAAAGACGAGATTCTTGCGAGTGGCCTTGAGCGGGCAGTCGGGACAGCCGGTGCGGAGGAAACTCCGCTTGAGCGTGTCGTAGCGCTCGATGCGGTCTTGGACGATCGGAGGACTAGCGGGTCGCATCCGCCCTGAGCGGACGGCCGGCGCTGATGAGCCGGTAGACGAGATAAAACACCCCGGCGTACACCAGGTCCCCGGCCACAGCGTTGCGCACGAAGGGCAGGGCCATCACATAGCACTCGAGGAGTCCGGCGGCGGTCTTGGGGTACAGGTCCTGCCAGATCCACACACCGAGGTTCGTGAGCACAAAGAAGATGAGCGTCCCCGTCAGCGTCCCGGCGAGGATAGGCAGAGCGCTCAGGTGGCCGCGCAGGCGCACGCCCACGAGCGTCGTGAGCCAGAAGCATCCCCACGTGAGCCAGAAGAGATCGTGCGTCGGCTGGAAAAAGTCACTGGCCGCGATCGCGATGAGCGGCACCCACAGCGCCAGCGACGGCCGCAGGAGCATCCCCGAGAAGAGCGCGATCGCCGTCAGCGGTGTGAAATTCTCCGGATGCGGCAGAGTGCGCAGGACGATGCCCGCGGCGATGAGCGCAAGGGCCAGGACTTCCTGGGATCGGATCAGCGGGTGTTTCATGAGAGGGGGCCTCCGGTTTCGGGGGACATTATAGCATCGGCCGGGACGGTCTTGATGGGGTTTTGGGGTACGGTCAGCAGCTGCCAGGCCCCGGGACCGGAGGGCGTCTCCTGGCTCGCCGACAGCACCGACACGTACATCCGGTCGGGCTTGCCGAGCAGGTCCAACGGCACGCGCACCACCAGGCGCTTGTTCTTGACGCCGTAGAGCACTTGAGCGCCGCGATACGGCCGGCCGTTGACATTGACCGACAGGCGCTGGCCCTGCAGGGCCAGACGCACCTTGGGCATCGCGCCAAAAGGATACGGTTCCCGGTGCCCGTACAGATGGATGTACAACGGCCCCAGCTCCTCCCAGTGGTCGCTGAGATTGAGATCGACCCACAACTCCTTGCCGCGCACCGACAGCGTCGGACCCGGTGTCTCGGAGGGCGCGGTCAGCTCCACCCCGGCCGGACCGGCGGGGATGCCCTCCGGAGCCAGACGCGCGTACAGCTCCTCGTCCCGCGCAAATGACAGGAGAAAACGCTTCTTATAGGCGATCTGGCTGGCGTACGTCTCGATGGCGGCTTTCTTGGTGGAGACCTCCTCAGGCGTGAGCTCGAGCTTGAGCCACTCGGCCCGGGCGCTGGCCGCGCGCGCCTCGGCGGTGGCGCCCTCGGCGTGGATCAGGTAGCCGTAGATGACCGGCTCAGGGAGCGTGTCGCGCAGGTTGAGCAGGGCCGCGGTCGTGAAGAGATACGCGGCCCGGTGGTCCGGGTTGGCGTCAAAAGGCGCCGTGACCGCCACATGCGTCGGGCGATAGTCGAGCAGCGCGCGCTCCACATCCCGCAAGAGGTTGTCGGCGGTGTAGTCGCTCTCGTAGCCGACATCGTCCTTGTAGGGTACGCGCGAGATGCGGGTCAGCAGACTGCGGTAGGGCCGCTTGGCGTTCCAGTACGAGTACCAGAGCTTGAGCAGTGCCGAGTCCGGATAGCCGAGCCAGACGGTCTGATCGTCGGTGTAGCCGAGCAGGCGCAGGGCGCGGTGGGCCTCGTCCTTGCGCAGGAGACCGTTCTTGATGAAATCCTTGCGGCGCATGAGGGGCTTCTTGCGGTGGAGGATGGACGACAGTTCGTTGTTCTCGCCGTGCGTCAGGTGCAGGACGAGCACGGCCGCTCCGGCCTTGCGCGCGCGCTGGAGGAGCCCTCCGGCGCCTAGCGTCTCATCGTCCGGATGCGGGGCCACCACCAGCAGGCGGTCCTTGGACGTGAGCTCCGGCAGTTCGGGTAGAGCCGGCACATCGGCCGCGCGCGCGGCCGGCGGGACGGCGACGCACAACGCCAGCGCCACCAGCGCGGCGGCGGCGCGGGCCCTAGCCCGACGGATCCAGACGCACCAGGAGGCGCTCGGTATCGGCAGAGATCTCGGTGATCTTGAGTCGTCCATTGGAGGACACCTCGAGCATACGCTTGTCTTTGGGTCGCAGATAACCGGCCTGAGGCCAGCTCTGACCGCTCTGAGCCAGGAGGCCCGGCGTGTCGGATACCACCGCCAGAGGATGCGGCGTGTACCACGCTCTGGGCCCGTCCCCGGCCACCACGACCGGGTGAGATACACCAGTATAGTACACCACTCCCCTCACGCACATCTTGCTCGACACCGCCCCGCCCAGACCCGCCTGCCGGGCCTCCGCCGCCCACGGCCGGGCCGAGAACCTTTTCTCCACCCGCGGCAGGAACGATCCGTAGACGGTCCACACGCACAGCACCGCCGCGAGGGCCGCCGCCGCGGCCGGAGCGGCCGGACGCTTGGCGCCCAGGGCCCGGCAGAGCAGGGCCCCCATCGCCGTAAGCAAGCTCCCGCAGACCAGCGCCGGAGCCAGCGCCTCCGTCAGTCCCGTACGTGTCAGGTACACGGCCATACCGGCCGTCGCGGCCAGCGGCACGCACACCCAGGCGATCGCAAGACCCGCGCGGCGCCGGGCGCTGTGTCTGACGGCCCGGTGCGTCTCCACCAGCCACAGCGCCGCAAGCAGCGTCAGCGCCGGATACACCGGATAGATGTAGCTGGCGAGCTTGGACTTGGACAGGGTCAGCACGGTCACGCTCGTCACGACCAGCCCCCCGAGCAGGACCGCCGCCTCAGGCAGTCCGGCGCTCCGGCGCCGCGCCAGCCGCAGGGCCCTCAAGAGCGCCGCGGGCACCAGGACGCTCCACGGCCACAGCCCGATCAGCACCGCCAGCGGATAGAAGTGCCACCGGTCCGACCCGCTGTGTTCGGCGATGAAGAACCTCCGCACGTTCTCATGCACGAGGCTCTGGTACAAGAAGTCCGTCCCGTACCAGGCGGTCATGAGCGTGTACCACGGCACGACGATGACGGCCAGGAGCGCGTAGCCCGACAGGTACTGTAGCGGACGGATCTCGCGCTGACGGTTCGATGCGATCGCATACCACCACACGGCCATCGAGGGGATGAGGAGCGCCACGGGTCCTTTGGTGAGCCAACCCGCACCGGCGGCCGCCCAGTAGACGAGCCAGCCCAGCGCCGGACGGCGCGGCCCCCAGAACACCAGCGTCGCCCCCCACACCGACGTCCAGACGCACAGCGCGAGGGTCATGTCGGTGAACGCCAGCCGTCCGAGAGCGACGCTCTTGCCGCAGACAGCGAGCATCGCACTGCCCAGGAGCGCGACGGCCGGACGCTCGAAGAGCCGCCGTCCCACCGCGTACGTCACGAGCAGGAGCAGGATCGCCGAGAGCGCCGAAGGCAGGCGCGCCGCGGCTTCGCTCTCGCCCATGAGGCGCGTCGAGGCCAGGATGAGCCAGTAGGTCAGAGGGGGTTTTTCCCACTGGGGTTGACCGAAAAGACGCGGGGTCAGGAGATCACCGGATTCGCGCATCTGCCGCGCGGTCAGCGGATAGAACGGCTCGCTCGGATCCAGCAGGCCCGCCGTACCGAGATGAGGCAAGTACAGCGCGGCGCCCAGGAGCACCAGGGCCAGCACATGGATGAGCGCGGGATCGCGGCGACAGCGGGTCACAGTGCGGGCATTATACCCTGTCCGGCGCTGTTGGTGGCACAGCGCCCGATGCGCTACCATAGGCGCCATGACCCTTCAGCGGAGTCTTCTGGATTGGTTCGCCCGGCACGCCCGTCCCCTGCCCTGGCGTCGTCACTACAGACCCTATGAGGTCTGGATCTCCGAGATCATGCTCCAGCAGACGCAGATGGACACCGTTCTGCCGTACTTCGAGCGGTGGATGCGGGCCTTCCCGACCGTGCGCGATCTGGCGAGAGCTCCGCAGAGCCGTGTGCTCGAGCTCTGGCAAGGCCTCGGCTACTACTCGAGGGCGCGCAATCTCCACCACTCGGCCCGGCTCATCGTCGAGCGGCACGGCGGGGAGTTCCCGAGGGACCATGAGGCCATCCGCTCGCTCAAAGGCGTCGGACCGTACACGGCGGGCGCCATCTCGAGCATCGCCTTCGGTGAAGACCGCCCCATCGTCGACGGCAACGTCATCCGCGTGCTCGCCCGTCTGTACGCGATGGACGCCGAGCCCGACCGCTCGGAGGGCAGCGCGTGGTGGCGGCTCCAGAGCTCGCTGATCCCTCCGGGACAGGCGCGGCTGTTCAATCAGGCCATGATGGAGCTGGGCGCTCTCGTGTGCCTGCCCAAGAGCCCGCTGTGCGCGGACTGTCCGGTGCGCTCTCATTGCCGCGCGTATCAGGAAGGACGCGTCGACGAACTGCCCCGGCCCCGTCAACGCCGCGCCACCGAGCGCGTGACGGCCGCTTGTATCGCGTGGGTCAAGGACGGCCGGGTGCTCGTGCGGCGCCGGCCCGAGGGCGGGATCTTCGGCGGATTGTGGGAACTGCCCGAGTGGAAACTCGCCCGCGGCTCTCATCTGGAGCCCTCACGGGCGCTGGCGGCGTTGCGGCGGCACGTCGGAGACAGCGTCGATCTGAGCCCGGCGGGTGTGGTGCGGCGCAGTTACACGCACCATCAGGAGCGCCTGCACGTGTACACGGCCGCGGGGAGCGGTCCGTCACGGGATCCGGACGGATGGACGGTCCGGAGGGTGCCCTTGTCCTCTCCCGGGGTGCCGCTCTCAGCGGCCTATACCCGGGCGATCGAGCGTATCGCCGCTAGCGCGAGGCCTGCGGAGCGCAGTCGCGGCAGAACCCAAAAAGCTTGAGCGAGTGGTACACGATCTGGAAGTCGATCTTGTCCGCCTCTTCGTCCTGTAGCCGCTCGATCTTGTTGTTCTCGAACTCCAGGATCTTCCCGCAGCGGATGCAGATGAAGTGGTCATGGTGCCCGTGCCCCAGCGAGCGCTCGTACACCATGCGTCCCCGGCCAAAATCCTGCTCCTCCAGGAGACGCGCTTCCTTGAGCAGGGCCAGCGTCCGGTAGACGGTGGCCTTGGAGATCGAGCTGTCCTCGCGGCGGCACAGGTCCAGCAGTTCCTCGGCTCCGAAGTGTCCCTCCGCCTCCATCGCCCGGCGCAGGATCGTGCGGCGCTGGCTGGTCAGCTTGAGGTCCTTCTGCTTGAGATAGTCCGTGAAGACCTGTTCGGCCTCTGCGGTCATCGGCTCCTCCCTATGCGGCCGCGCCCAGACGCGCCCGGACGGCGCGGCTGACGCGGTCGGTGATCATCACGACGACGAACGTCACCAGGAGCGCCGTCATCAGATGGCGGTACTGCAGCATCTGCACGTATCCGAGCATGTAGTAGCCGATGCCGCCCGCGCCCACGAACCCCAGGATCGCCGACGCCCGGATGTTGTACTCGAACATGAAGAGCGCCTGGCCCAGCACGGTGTTGGACGCCTCGGGCAGGAGCGCGTAGCGGAAGATCTGCAAGCGGCGCGCTCCGGTGCCGCGTACGGCCTCGAGCACCTCGGGGTCCACGCCCTCGAAGGCCTCGTAGTAGATCTTGCCCAGATAACCGACCGTGTACAGCGCCACTCCGAGGATGCCCGCCGCCTCGCCCAGACCGAACGCCACCACGAACACCACACCGAAGAGGATCGACGGCACCGTCCGCAGAGCGCCTACGACGGCGCGCGAGGCCCCGCTCACCGCGGGCCCGAACAGCGTCCGCGTCGACAGGTACGCCAGCGGCACCGACAGCAGGAAACCCAGCACCGTACCCGCGTAGGCGATGCGCACGGTCTCGGCCATCGCGCGGATCAGGATCGGCAGGCTCTCGAGGTCCGGCGGGAAGAGGTCCGAAGCGAAGACACCCAGGTGCGTCAGGCCTTTGAGCCATGCTTGAGGGTCGGCCAGACCCGCTCCGGCCAGCACCGCTCCGAACAACACCGCCAGCGTGAGCGTGATCAGCCCTGCGGCTCCGGGCCGTTTCATCGGAGCGCCTCCAGCACCGCCCGGGCGCTCAGGCCCTGAGCGCGTCCTTGCAGTTGCGCACGTCCGTTCTTGAGCACCACCACGCGGTCGGCCAGACGCAGTCCCAGCTCCACATCGTGCGTCGTGATCACGAACCCGACGCCTTGTCCCGCCAGTCCCTTGACCATCTCGAGCACTTCTTCGGCCGTCACCGGATCGAGCTGGGAGACGAACTCGTCCGCCAGCACGATGTCCGGCTCGCCCATGAGCGCCCGGGCGATGGCCACGCGCTGTCTCTCGCCTCCGCTGAGCGTCGAGACCCGCCGGGTGCTCTTGCCCGACAGACCCAGTCCGACCAGGAGCGTCCGGGCCTTGTTCTCCTCGACCGCACCGAACAGGCCCAACGTCGAACGCAGGGCGTTGAGGCGGCCCAGAGCGCCGACGAGCACGTTCTCGAGCACGCTCGTGGAGCGCACCAGCCCCAGGGTCTGAGGGATATAGGCCAGGCGGGTACCCTCGCGGCGGCCCTCCACCGTCCCGGCCTGCGGCTTCAAGAGTCCCGCCAACAGACGCAGCAGTGTGGTCTTGCCACTGCCGCTGCGTCCGAGCACGACGACGACCTCTCCGGCGCTCACGCTCAACGACACACCGTCCACCACCTCGGGTCTGCGGCCGGCGTAGGCGTAGCGCAGTTCACGCGCGGACACCCGCCGCGCCCCGCTCCCGGCGGAGCCGTGGGATTCCGGTGGAAGTACGACGTTGAGGGATGGAGCGTGGGAACTCATTTCTTGTCTTGATACTCCAGGCCGGTGGTCAGGAGCATCGCGCCGAGACCCTCCAGATGTTCGGCTCCGCGCCGCTCGAACCTCACGAAGATCCCCGAGACGAACTTGCGCATGAGGTCCCTGCGTTCGGGCGTCCCCAGCGCTTCCAGCGCGCTCACCAGACGTTCGCGACGGTCGGCGTCGAGCTCCTTGGCCACGACCACCGCGTGCGACGGGATGGGGCCCTGCTTGTCGATGACACGTGTGTGACCGAGCACCTCTTCGTACAGCGTCTGCGGCACATCCCCCGCGATGAGGCCGACGTCGGCCTGTCCGGATTTGAGCGCCTCATAGGCCTGCGCGTAGCCGCCGGCCATGAGCGCCTCGGAGAAGTACGTCTTGGGATCGGCGGGACCGCTGTCCGGCCGCGCGACGTAGCCGAGCTCCACCAGACGCGCCAGAGGCGCCACGTAGCCGGAGGTGGACAGCGGGCTCGAGAACGCGGCTTTCTTGCCCTTGAGCTGGCCGAGGTCCGTGTAGGGGCTGGCCGTTGGCACGACCCAGTACGAATAGTAGTACGGCTGTTCGGCCTTCTGTCCGTCGATGATCACCTCGCGCACTTCGGCGAGCACCACCTGTGCGGCGGCTTTCTGCTGGGCCAGCAGAGCGGGCCAGGCGCTCATGAACGCCGCGTCCGCGTGCCCGAAACGCAGCGCTTCCACCACCCCGGCGTAGCTGGTCGGGAACGTGATCTCGACGTCCTGTCCCAACGCCTCCTCGAGATAGCGCTCGAGCTCGACAGCGCCGTCAGCGAGCTTCTCGGGCGTGGAGGTCGGTTGGACGGCGATGACGAGTTTCGTGCGGGGCTCCGCGGACGACGCCGGATGAGCGGTGCCGAGCACCAGAGCGGACATGAGCGGCAGAGCGCCGGCCCAACGTAGTCTGACCATGGGATCTCTCCTTAAGCTTGGACCTTGCCGTCGAGAGGCAACACGAACTCGACGGGGTGCCATTCGTCGCCCTTGCGGGCGGCGATGACGATGTGGATGGTATCGGAGACCACCGGCGGGAACTGCGCCGTGTAGTGCGTGCCGTCCGTTGACGGCGTCCAATCACCTCGCAGCGGGTACTCCCCGTCCGGACACAGCGTCCAACGCACGTTGACGGGCCCCGCGCTCATCGGCTGGGCGTTGTGGTCGTACAGATAGAGCTTCCAGGCTCCGTCCCGGGACAGGAGGAGCTCATAGTGGTAGATATCCGCGGCGTCGGCGAAGTACCCGCCGTGGGAGGCCTTGTGGCGCTCTCCGTGCTCTTCGGTGTGCTCGACGTCCTCCTCGGCACGGGACACCGGAGCGGACAAGAGGACGAGCGCGGCGACGGACAGCACGACGGACGGACGGCCCAGGACGGTCTTAAGCATCGAGCGTGAACCTCACGGGGATATCGGCTTGGGACGATACCGGCAGACCCCCGAGGGTCGCCGGTCTGAACTTCCAGTTCTTCACCGCGCGGAGCGCCGACTGGTCCAGACGCTCGTAGCCGGAAGTGCTCTTGATCCGCACGCTCTGTGCGCGGCCTTTGGCGTCGATGTCGGCGCTCAAGATCACGAGACCCTGTTCACCGGCCCGGCGGCTGGCCTCCGGATACGCCGGAGGAGGATTCTTGAGATAGTGCGGCTGAGCGCCGTGCACGATAGCTCCGGTAGCGCGCGCGGTCGTCGCGTCACGACCCGCGATGGGCGCACTGCCATCACCGTACACACCATCGGCCGACACGGCGCGCAGGACCGGCTGTTCGGTCGGTAGTGCCGGCGGCGCGGGGCTGAGTACGGCCGCGGCGGGTTCCGGTTCGGGTAGAGCGATCGCTTCGGGTTCGGGTTGTGTCGCGGGGGGCGCCGGGACAGGCTGAGGCACGGACTCGACGACGGCCTCGGGCTCGAGCGTCGGCGCCGGCGCGGCGATCAGGTCCACCTCAAGTCCGTTGCCGCCCAGGTCCAGCCCGTACTGCGCCTTCTCGGTCAACAGCCCCGCGCCGCCGGCCAGGAGCGCCAGGTGCAGGACCGCGGCCGTACCCAGGCCGATCCAGCGGTCACGGCGCACCGACAGGCGCTCCTCGGGCGTCCACACGCTGTCCGAGGACGCTCTGCGGATCGCTTCCATGTCGCTTTCGAGATGGATCGGTGTCACCGGGTCTCCACGCTGGCCGTCTTGTCCGCGCGCGTCCGCACCGCGATCTTGTGGACGCCCACCGCCCTCGCCTCATCGAGCACACGCACGACCGCCCCGTACGGGGCCTCTTCGTCACCGTGCAGGACCACGCGGGGGTCGCCGACCTTCTTGAGCTCGGCCAGACGCGCTCCGACCTCGTCGGCCGATACCGCTTCCTTACCGAAGTACACCGTGCCGTCGGCCGACACGGTCACCTGCACGTACTCCTGGGCGTCCTTGGTCGCGGTCTTCTCGGCGGTCTGCGCCACGGGCAGGCGTACCGGGATCCCCTGGTTCTTCACCATCGACATCGACACCATCACGAACGTCGCCAGCAGGAAGAACACGATGTCGATCAGCGGAATGATCTCGATGCGTGCCTTGCGCGAGGCGATCGGCGAAGGGATCCTCATACGTGGTACTTCTCCGGTTGGACCAGGAGGAGCTCCAGACGGTTGGAAGCGTCCTCGATCTCATGACGCGCTTCCTCGATGCGGGCGTTGAGGAAGTTGAACGGGATCAGCGCCACGATCGCGATGCCCAGACCGAAGGCCGTCGCGATGAGCGCCTCGGCGATGCCGCCGGTGATCACCGCCGGAGCGTCCAGCTCGGCTCCGCCCAAGAGGCCGAAGGACCGGATCATGCCCGTCACCGTGCCCAAGAGACCCAACAGCGGCGAGAGCGTGATCGCCGTATCGAGGACGGCCGCGCCCTGCGAGTAGCGCTTGAGCTCACGCCCGGCGGCGGCCACCAGAGCGTTGGAGAACGAGCGGTGACGCTGAGACAGGCCGTAAGAGAGCGTACGCACGACATAGTCCCTGGACCCGGCTCCGGCGGCGGCGGCCGCGTCCAGCTCGCCGCGCTCGGCCAGCGCGAAGAGGCGCTCGAGGGCCGCCGCGTCCCGGCGGCGGCTCTCGCGCACCATGAAGATCACCCGCTCCAGCACCACCCCAAGCGTCAGCACCGAGACCGCCAACAGCGGCCACATGATCGGACCGCCTTTCTCGAACAACGTCAGCATATCCTCGCTCCTTGTGTCGGCGGTGCGGCGCCCGGGGACTAGCCCCAGATCACACGCACGCCCGCGTAATAGTTGCGTCCGTCGGACGGGTCGATCCCGTCACCGCGGACCCTCGAGAAGTAATCCTCGTCGAACAGGTTGTTGACGCCGCCGAACACGCTCACGTTCGGACCCCAGAGCTTGAGCTCCGTCATCAGGTCCCACACCTTGTACGACGGGATGTAGCGCGTCGAGGTGTTGTTGTCGTCGGCGTAGTGGTCGTCGGAGAACGTCCCGCCCAGACGGACCTTCACGAGGTCCTTGTGGCGGTATTCCACTCCGGTCTTCAGCAGATAGTCCGGAGCGTACTGCGGTGTCTTGCCCTTGTTGGGTCCGCCGACGAACTCCGCGTCCAGAGCCATCCCGCCGGCGAAGATCCCCAGCTGACCGAAGCTCTCACCGTAGCTGCTGCCGGTCCAGTTGTCCCACAGACGGACCAGGTCCTGTTCGGCGAAGAGCTCGACGCCCGTGTGCTCGGCATCGCCCACGTTCTGCACGGAGCTCTGTCCGTTGACCGTCGCGCTGCCGATCTGATCGTCAAAGGCCAGGAAGAACCAGCTGACGTCCCAGCGCAAGCCCTGTTGAGGCAGGTCGCCCTTGAGCCCGAGGTCCGTCTGCCACGAACGCCCGGCCTGCAGGTCGGTGTTGACCACCTGGTTGGTGCCCGAAGGCACGGCCTGTGTGAAGATCTTGGGACGGTACCCCTGCGAGAAGTTCGCGTACACGTCCATCTCGTCGGTCACCTCGTAATTGACGCCGACACCGGCCAACGGCTCGAGGTCGTACTCGTTCTCATCGGCCAGGGGCACGGCGGTCTTGTCGAGGTTGACGTGCTCGACCACATCCTGCCAGATGTTCTCCAGACGCACCGACGGAGTGATCGAAAGACGGCCCAGCTTGAAGAGGTTTTCGGCGAACACGGACAGGTAGTCCGTCGTCCGGTCAGTGTCCTTGCGGAGACTGCCATCCTCAGCGTCCGCGGTCGTCCCGCGGCTGTCGGTGCGCGGCGAGTCGGTGTGATGATACGTCACCCCGGCCGTGAGCGTATGCCCCTCGTGACCGAGCGCGTCATAGTCGCGGCGGACGCGGATATCGGCCCCGCCGGTATAGAACTCCTGTGACTCGATGTCGTTGGTCGAAGCGGTCGCTCCGGTCGGGGCCGTACCGAACCCTCCGCCCCGCTGACGCCAACTCAGACGCTCGTAGTAGACGCCGTAGACCTTGGCGTCGAGCTGAGTGGCCTCGGAAAGGTCTTTCTCGAGACCGCCGGTCAGCGAGTACCGGTTGAGTTCGAATCTGTCGATCAGCTTGGTCGACACGCTCGGATCGAGATCGAACTGTGCGCGGGTCAGACCGCCGGGCTCGCCGTGCGTTTCCTCATAAGCGTCGAAGATCAGTGTCCAACGGGTCTGGGCGTCCTGCTCGTACACGGCCTTGGCGCCGCCGTAGAGCACGTCGAACTGGCTGTTGAACTGCCTGAAACCCTGCCCCTGCCGGTGATGGAGATACGCGTAGTAACCCAGATCACCCTGAGTGCCCGAAAGCGACGTGTAGTGCGAGTACAGGTCGTGACTGCCCCAGCTGTTCTCCGTCTCGATGCGCAGAGGAGAACCGTCGTACGGATCCCTGGTCACGAAGTTCAGCGCGCCGCCCGGCTGAGGGCCGTACAACAGTGAAGCGCCGCCCTTGACGAAATCGATATGGTCGATCACTTGTGTCGGAGGCACGTAGTAGGCCTCGGGATAGCCCACCATGTCCGCGGTGATCGGCACGCCGTCCTTGAGGACCTGTATGAACTGCGCGCGATTGGGGTCGAGGCCGCGGTAACCGACACTGAACAGCGGTGTCGACTCCTCGCTCAGGAGCAGTCCCGGGGTCTTTTGCAGGACCTGTCTGTAGTTGCTGTTGATGATCGTCGGAGCGGCGTCCAGATCGATGACCTCGGTCTTCTTGCCCGAGTAGATCTTGGTGCCTTCGACCGCGGGTTTGGTCGTCACTTCCTGGGTCCCCTTGACGACGACCTCGCCGAGCTGGGTCGTCTGTGCCGCCTGCGCGGCGGGCAGGGACCCGAGGGTCCCGAGCAATACTGTCGCGATGAGCTTCTTCATGGCTATCCTTGGATGAGCACGATCGATAGCGCTAGGTACTTGAGATTCGATCCCCGCGGCCCATCCCTGGCGTGCTTTTGACCGCATGGACGTCTACTTGTTGAGGATCAGCTTGCCCTGACGCGTGATCAGGAGACGGTACAGATGTCCCTCGTGGGAGATCTGCACCATCCGGCCGCCCTCGAAAAGCACCGCCGACTCCCACGTTTTGACATGGGAGGCGGGGTTCACAGCGTTCTGTTGAGAATCAGTCTCACTCATAGTTGTTAAAAAAGGAGATTTGTTGAGAACAAATCTCAATTGAGAGTCTATCTCAAGTACAGATCAGCTGTCAACCTCTGTTTACAGTCGACGGGCCGGAGGATCAGCTCGGCGGGGTGCCTTTCCAGATGGAGAGGATGTCGAGGATGCCGATGCGGATGAGCATGACGCCGATCGCGCCGAGGAAGAGGCTCATGATCTTGGAGAGCGTGTGCGACCCGGCCTCCCCCAGGAGGCGCGAGAGCTTCCCCGCGAAGCTCAACACCAGACCGCACAGCAGGATGTTGGCCGTGACGGACACGAGCGTCGGTCCGAGACCAAAGGAATTGAGCAGGATCAGCGACGTGGTCAGCACGGCGGGCCCCACGATGAGCGGCACCGCCAAGGGCACCACGCCCAGGGTCTCCTCCGGCACGATGGACCGCTTGGAGAACGACAGGAGGTCCCGGATGGAGATGATGAAGAGGATCGCGCCGCCCGCGACAAGGAAGTCATTGATCGTGATGCCGAGCCAGTCGAACACCAGCCGCCCGAGCACCAGGAACGCGATGGCCACCACCAGCGCCGTCACCGTGGACTCGCGCACGAGCTTCAAGCGGCTCTTGTCGTCCATCCCCTGCGTCAGCCCGAGGAACACCGGCAGCATACCGACGGCATCAACGGCCACGAAGATCGGGACAAAGGCGAGGAAATAGTTCCTAAGCATAAGCCTCCTTCTTGCGCACGTCGATCAGGCGTCCCCCGAGGAAATGCGCGGTGGCGACCCTCGCCGCACAGGATAACAAAAACAGCGTCAGATAACTATAACCCTGGAAAGCCGGCAGACGGTAGTGCAGCCAGCCGCCGATCAGCGCGCCGATGAAAGCCGGCAGGTGGTTCATCACGTTGATGTACGCCAGGGCGCGGATGCGTCTTTCGGCGGGCACGGCCTCCATGACGTAGTTGGTCATGAGCAGGGTGTAGCCGCCCCACACCGCCCCGGCGAACACCTGCACGAAGAACAGGTACACCGGCTGGCGCGACACCATCCACAAGAGAGGCACCAGCGCGATGCCCCAGGCGGCCTTGCGCATGAAGCGGATGTTGCCCCCCAGGTCCCCGTACTTGCCCCAGATCCACTGGAAGAGGAAGTTGGCCGTCGTCGCCGTCGTCACCACGAACATGTACGTGCCGTAGCCGAACCCCAGATCCCGCAGGATGAACACCGACAGCACCGCCCCCGACAGGTGCACGGACAGGCTCATCGCCGCCACGAACCACACGAAGCGCCTGAAACCCGGGATGCTCCGGTCGCGCACGAACTCCCACAAGCTGAAATACACGTCGTGCGAGGTGTGCCTGGGCGGCTCGTACATGCGCCGCAGGCACGTCCAGGCGTACAGTCGGCACAACATCGCGAACACGAAGATCAGCGTGAACCCGCTCAGGCTCTGTTTGCCGAACGCGTCCAGCACCAGGCCCGCGAGCACGGACACCGTGACCATCACGATGCCCTGCAGGCGGTTGCGCCAGCCGAAGTAGCGGCCGCGCTTGAGCACCGGCACGTAGTCCGAGATCAGACTCTGCCAGGCCGGCACGCCGAAAGCCGCCAGGCAGTGGTACAGCGTCAGAGCGCCCGCCAGGAGGTACGGCATCCACGATTCGCGGCCGAGCGCGCGAGCCGTGTACGGCAGGGTGATGATCGGCACCCAGGCCAGCACGTGGAAGAACACCACCCGCCGGATCAGCCCCATGCGCGAGCCGATGCGCTGGGTCACCGAGGCCGAGCGGATCTGCACGATCACCGACACCAACAGCGGGAACGTCGACAGGAAGGCCACCAGCGACGTGCTCGCGCCGAGCGCGATCGCGTACGCCACGAAGTACGCCTCGACGCCGAGCATCATCGCCGTGAAGAGCCCGTCGAGGATGGAGTAGTAGAGACTGCGCCGGACGGCGCCTTTCTCGAACGTCATGCGGGGGTCGGGTCTGTTAGAGGAACTCGACTTCGGTCTTGGGGGCCGGAGGCGCCGGATCGGGCGCTTCGGCAAGGACCCTCTCGACGTCGGCGAAAAGGTCCGGACCCGCGGCGTGGTACTCACCGAGCACCTTGCCGTCGGAGCCGATCAGGTAGCTGGTCGGAATGCCCACCACACCGTAGCTCTCGGCGACCTTCATGGTCTTGTCGAGCACGATCGGATAGTTGAGACCGTTACGCTCGGCGAACCCTCCGACCTTGCGCGCCGACTCACCGATGTCCACACCCAGTACCGTGAAGCCCTTGTCCTTGTACTGCGTCTGCAGGCGGATGAGGTCGGGGATCTCCTCGCGGCACGGCGGGCACCACGTGGCCCAAAAGTTGATCAGCACCGCCTTGTGCGAGCCGAGCACGTCCTTGAGCGCGACCTGTCCGCCCGAGAGGTCCTCGAGCGTGAACTGATGCTTCTCGGCGAGCGTCCCGCTCAACGTCGTGGTCTTGGCCGCGGTCTCGCCGCAGCCCATCAGACCGAACACCGCGCACCACGTCAGCACCCACGCACCCCGCCTGAGACGATTCATACCCACAGACCCCCGGTTTTGATGAGGAAATACTGCGCCGCCAAGATCAGAGACCAGCCGAAGACCTTTTTGACCCGCTCGAGCCAGGCGCCCGAGCGCGGGAGCGAGGCGAGCAGTCCGGAAAACGTCCCCACGAGGATGAGCAGGGCCCCCACGCCGTAGCCGAAGACGAAGAGCAGTGAAAATCCGTACACCGGGTTCTGCTTGCTGCCCACGTACACGAGGATGGCCGCCAGCACCGGAGCGGTGCACGGACCGACGATGAGCCCGGCGAAGATCCCGACGACGAAGGCCCCCAGGTAACCCCGACGGGCCCCCGGCGCCGTCGCGGCGCCCGGTAAGCGCAGTTGAGGCAGTTCGAAGAGCCCCAGCATGGACAGGCCCAGGACCAGGCAGACATTGGCGATCAACAGGTACGTGAGCGGATGCGAGCCGACCTTGCCGAACAGCTGTCCGGTGAGCGCCGCGACGGCGCCGAGAAGTGCGTACGTGACGGCCATGCCGAGCACGTACACCAAGGACAGCGACAGACCTCTCCAGCGACTGCCCGACCCTCGGGCTCCGATGTATCCGAGCGTCAGCGGGATCACCGGGTACACGCAGGGCGTGAAGCTCACGAGCACCCCCGCGACGAACACGGCCGGAAAGGCCAACAGAGGGTTGGTCGCGATGAGCGTGTCGACGTTGGTCAGCCAGTCGGGCATGAGGGTCTCCGCAGGGGGTCCGCCGGGACCCGGGTGGTGCCGTCTATTCTACCGGATGCGGGCACCGGGCACAAATCACGCGGCGCCGGGAGCGCCTTTCTTGATGACCGCTCCGGTGGTGGCCTTGGTGAGGTTCTTGAGGATGCGCCACTCGGCCTTGATGCGTCCGCGCGCGGCGGTCCAGAGGTTGTCGTCCTTGCGGCTGAACGCGTGCTCCTCGATCAGCCGCTCGTATACGCCCAGCGCGCGAGCGGCGCACTGCGGCATCGAGTAGCGCTCGGCGTCCTGGACGGCGATCTGCCGCATCTCCGAGCGTCTTTCGGCGGACAGCCGGCGGTGACGCAGGATCGCATCCGCGATGAGCGCTTCGTCCTGGCGACCGACCAGATAGCCGTTGTGGCCGTCACGCACCGCATCTCGCACACCGCAGGCGTCCACCGCGATGAGCGGCACACCGCAGGCGAGGGCCTCCGCCAGCACCAGTCCCTGCGTCTCGCTCTGGGAGACGAAGAGGAACGCGTCCATCGCCGAGTAAGCGTCCACCAGCTCCTGACCGCGCTGGAGCCCGGTGAAGAACACCCGCTCCCGCACGCCCCGCTCGGTGAAATACTGCTCGAGCCGGGCACGCGACGGCCCCTCGCCCACCAACAAGAGATAGCTCTCGGGGTCCGCGCTCAGGTGGCGGGCCGCAGCGGCCGACAGGAGCTCGAGGTTCTTCTCCGGAGCCAGACGTCCGACGTGCCCGATCACATAGCCATCCTT
Source organism: Candidatus Omnitrophota bacterium (assembly GCA_022072175.1). Classification (GTDB taxonomy): domain Bacteria; phylum Omnitrophota; class Gorgyraeia; order 2-02-FULL-51-18; family 2-02-FULL-51-18; genus JAJVIE01. The sequence continues at coordinate 168,396 of JAJVIE010000001.1, forward strand.
CGGGATGCCCCAGAACCTCCGCCACCGCTCGCGCTGACCCGAGGCATAGGGCTCAAGATCGATCCCGGTGGGCACCACCTCGATGGGCGTCTCGACGCCGCGCTCAAGGAGCAAGTCGCGAACACTGCCGCTGGGCGCGATCACCTGGTGCGCGACGTTGGCGTAGCCCGTGGACAGCTCGACCACGAAGCGCTTGAGCGCGGCCGAGTCCCCGGGCACATAGTGGGTGTTGTGCTCATAGAGCGAGTGGTGCGTGAACACCAGCGGCACACTGCGCGCGTAGGCCAGGCGCAGGGCGGTGTCGCCGATGAGGAACGGATGGTGCGCGTGCACGATGTCGGGCGCGAAACCTTTGAGAGCCGCCGAGAGTACTCCCGGCACCGGCAGTTGGACGGAGAAGTCCGATCCGTTGAAATCCTGAAGGGCCGGCACGCGCACCACACCGGACTCCTCGGGCGCCCCGTCGTACTCGGGAGCGACGATGACGACACGGTGTCCGGCTCTGCGGTACTCGCCGGTGAAGCTCTCGACGGATTTCTCGAGTCCTCCGATGATCGGCTTGTACGTGTTGGTCATCATGAGGATGTTCACGCCCCGTCCCTCCGGACGCCGGAGCGCGTCAGTGTCGCCTGCCCCGAGGGCATCTGGACTTCCAGCGGCTCCCGTCCCGGCAGGTCCCAGCGCAGACGCCAGGCGGCCGCATCACGCGGAGCGGCTTTCCACTCGACACGCACCGTACCGTCGGGTTGCGGCGTCATCCGCAGACTGACCGGTCCCTGCTCCGTCGGCGCATCGAGGATCTCCACCGGCTCGGTCCCTCCGCCGTCCAGCCACTCGGCGGGCACTCCCGAGCCGGCCACAAGAGCTCCGTCCTCCTCGCGCACGATCATGTTGCGCAGGGCCAGGATCCACTCGGCCGCGGCCCAGACGTGCTGGCCGTCGCCCATACAGCCCCCGCGCGTGCGCGGGTGTACGGCCTCGGGCCACTGGCCCGTCGGTGAGGCCAGATCGGCGATCGCGCGGACGATGTCCGTGAACTCGCGTCTGCGACCCGCGGCCAGATAGATCTGCGCCACGTGCAGGGACAAGTACGCGTTGATGCCCGAATGACTGATCTCCTGGTAGAACCCCCCTTGGAGGAAATACCGTCCGACCAGATGGTCCGCCGTGGCCAGGAGCCGCGCGTCCTTCGCCTCCCAGAGTCTCAGCGGATAACCTCCGGCCAGAGAACCGATCGAGCCGGCGTCAGGACGACGGTATGGCGAAGCGGGCAGGACGGACGGATCCGGACGCAGGGCTTGGGCGCGGGACAGACTGCGGTCCACCGCGGCCGTGAACGCTTCCGCGGCCGAGGCGGCTTCCTCGGCCGACTGCACATCCCCCAGCGCCCGGAGCATCCAGGCGGCCTCGCGCAGGCCTCCGGCCGCCCACAGGTCGTCCCAGTAGTAGTAATCGTTGGGGCCCAGATGCTCGGCGCTAAAGCCCGCCGGCAGGAGACCCGAGTGCGGCTCCGGCCCGTCGGGCAGGCGCTTGCGCACGATCCAGCGCACGCCCTTGCGGATCATCGGCAGCCATGCGGGGTCCGGCGGACGCCCGGCCAGACGCGCCGCGCGCCCGAGCGTCCACAGCGCCTGGCCGTTGGAATCCCACTCCCCCTCCTGTGACAGGAAATACCCGAACGGTGTCTGACGTTCGTGGAAGTGCCCGACCGCTCTCCAGGCCCGCGCGGTCATGCCCGCGCACAGGAGCGCATGGATGATGAACGCCGCGTCGCGGAACCAGAAACGCTTGTACGTGAACGGTCCCGGATAGACCTCGGAGGGCGAGTGGACCACTAGCGTCCGAAGCGCCACATCGTACAGGTACTGCCAGCGTTTGTCGGGCAGTCGCAGACGCGTACTGCCGACGAGACTGTCGGCCCAGCCCGATCGAGCGGAGAAGTGCGCGCAGGCCTTGAGCCGGTCGGGGCGCAAAGGCACCTTGACCGTGACCTCACGCTCCTCTCCGGGCAGGACACGCCAGGCCATCGCGGCCGTGCACAACCCGACACCGCAGGAGACCTTGGCTCGAGGCACTTCCTCCAGACGCGGCGCCAGGCGGTAGACATCGCCCTCGGCGTACATGGACAGACCCGTGCGCTCCGGCTCTGAGGAGAACAGGACCGTATCGAGGCCGTTGACGCGTAATCCCCGGCGGTCCTTGAGGAACTCCAGCGTCTCCACGAGACTGACGCCCTCAGGGTTGGACGGCCTCAGCGATACCACCAGCCATCCGCCGTCCGGTGAGACGGCCTTGGCCTTCAGACGCAGTGCCGGGCGTCCGAGGATGCGCACGACCTCCGACTCCGTGACGAGCTCGGCGTCCTTGCGGGCCAGACGCGTCCGCACGGCCAGGCCCCCCGCGGTCAGGAGCGTCTGCTCGCACGAGCTCTCACGCGACGGCAGGATGGGCAGACCGGAGGCCGGGTAGTACCACGCGTCGAGCGACCAGCCGTCGTAGCGCGGTGTCACCAGTCCTCTCGGGTCCACGATGGGCAGTTCGTCGAAATCCGGTTGGGCCAGCGCGGTCCAGTTGCGGTGCGAGAGATTGATGTGCGTGAGGTTGAAGGACCGGGGGATGAACGCCGTATCGCGCGGATCGAACTGCCGCTCCACCCAGTACGGCCACAGCCAGTCGAGGTTGTGCTGGATGGCCTGGCTGTTGAGCAGGCCGCGCGCCTGCATCAGAGCGCCCGCTCTCAGGAGCTCCGTGGGCGCCGCCACCTCGGAGGGTTGGGAGAAGCGCTGCAGACGCGCCAGAAGACCCACCGGGTCGAGGAAGCCCTGGGAGCGCGCCCAGCGCCGGAGCACGAACCTCCAGGGCAGGAGCCTCAGCCAGGGCAGGCGCGCCAAGCCTCAGGCCTCCGCGCCGCGTTTCTTGAGACGGACGGACCGGAGCTGGCCGCAGGCGGCCTGGATGTCCCGGCCCTTGGAGAAACGCACCGTCGTGCGGATGCCCGCCTGCTGGAGCACCTGCTGGAAAACGACCACCTCCGGATACGTCGGCGCCTCGTGCGGGAACTCCTCGATGGGATTGTAAGGGATCAGGTTGACCTTGCACAGCAGGCCCGACAGCAGCTTGGCCAGGTCCCGCGCGTCGCGCTCCGAGGCGTTGACGCCGCGGATCAGGATGTACTCGAAGGTGATCGCGCGCTTGGTCTTCTTGGCATAACGCTTGCAGGCCTCGATGAGCGGTCGCACCGCGTAAGCGCGGTTGACCGGCATGATGGAGCCGCGCACGCTGTCGTTGGCCCCGTGCAGGGACACCGACAGCTCCACCTGCAGGCCTTCCTTGGCCAGCTCCTCGATCTTGGGCACCACGCCGCAAGTGGAGATCGTGATCTTGCGCGCGCCGAGCTTCATCGCCGAGGGCGAGTTGAGCGTGCGCACGGCCTTCAGCACCTGCTCGTAGTTGTCGAACGGCTCCCCGATGCCCATGAAGACGATGTTGGTGAGCTTCTTGGCCGGAGAGGCGTCGCGCGCGGCCAGCACCTGAGCGAGGATCTCGCCCGAGCGGAGGTTGCGGAAGAACCCGTCCTGCCCGCTGGCGCAGAAGGCGCAGTGGAACTTGCACCCGACCTGCGAGGACACGCACACCGTCTGCCGGGGCCCGGCGGGCATCTGTACGGTCTCGACGAACTCCTTGTCGCTGAGCTTGAGCAGGAGCTTGGTACTGCCATCGCCCTCCGAGCCCTGGCGCTCCACCACCTGGGGCGTGCCCAGACGGAAGTACTCCTTGAGCTTGGAGCGCAGGTCCTTGGGCAGGTTGGTCATGCGCTCGAAATCGTACACGCCCTTCTCGTACACCCAATCGAGGCATTGGTCGGCGCGGTAGGCGGGCAGGCCCGCGGCCTTGAAGCGCTCGCGCAGTTCGGCGGGCGTCAGGTCCAGCAGGTCCTCGCGTTTGTCCTTAGCGGCGGTGCCAGCAGTCTTCATGATGATCCTTCTTGGATAAGTGAGTGGCGTCGTTGATGCACAGGAGCCGCACGCGCCGGTCGGTCTCCTCGGCGAGCGTGAGACTGGTGTTGTCGATCTGCAGGTTGAGGATCAGTGTGTCGAAATCCGCTTTGAGCCAGTGCGCCAGAAGAGCCGTGATCGCCCCGCCGTGCGTGACCACCAGCACCGTGCGTCCGCGGTTGGACCGGGCGATGCTCTCCAGTCGCTCGACGATGCGGCGGCGGAAGCGGCCGATGGGCTCCGAGCCGGGGATCGGACAGGCGGTGGGCTTCTTGAGCCAGCGCTTGTAGCCGTTGTCGTACAGGCGGTCCACCTCCTCGGCGGTCATCCCCTCCCAGGCGCCCAGATGGATCTCGCGCAGCTTGGGGTCGCGGACCACCGGGATGCGCGGGTGGCGGCGCGCGATCTCGGCCGTCGTGGAGTAGGCACGGCCCAGGTCGCTCGAGTAGATGCGTTCGACCTTGAAATGCTTGAAGATGCGCGCCGCCAGACGGCGCGCCTGCCTCCGGCCCTTGGGCGTCAGCGCGGAGTCGAGGTGACCCTGGATGCGGCGCTCGATGTTGTACGCCGACTCGGCGTGGCGGACGATGATGAGACGCGTCATGAGGTCCTTATCCCAGCCAGGTCCGGTACCGCGCGGCCAGACGCACGTAGCGCTCGGCGCCGTCCATGCGGCGGCGGACCTCGACAGCGCTCAGCCGCCGCACCACCCGTCCGGGCATGCCCACGACCAGAGAGTACGGCGGCACGACCTGACCCTCCTTGACGAGCGCTCCGGCCGCGATGAGCGAATGGTGTCCGACCCGGGCTCCGGTGAGGACCTTGGCGCCGATGCCGATCAGACAGCCGTCCTCGATCACGCAGGCGTGCGCGACGGCCTGATGGCCCATCGTCACTCGGCGGCCCAGACGTACGCCCTTGCCGTGATCACCGTGCAGGACACAGCCGTCCTGGACGTTGGAGCCCTCACCGATGACGATGCCGCCCATGTCCCCCCGGAGCACCGCGCCGAACCACACGCTCGAGTCCTTGGCCAGACGCACATCGCCCACCACCGAGGCGCCCGGCGCCACGAACGCGGTGCGGTGCACGCGCGGAGCGAGTTTCCCGAAGGGCAGGATCATCGGAGCGCCTCCGGCCGCGGCTCGACCTCTTCGATCTCACCGACGATCTCCTCGATCAGGTCCTCGAGGGTGACCAGGCCCAGGCATTTGCCCGAGGTCATGTCCTTGACGATGGCGATCTGGATCTTGCGGTGCAGGAACTCCCTGAGGAGGTCCGCTGTTTTCATGCGTGGCGGCGCGAAGTACGGCTGGCTCCAGAGGTCCTCGAGACGGATGAGCGAGCTGTTCTTGAAAAGGTACAGCAGGTCGCGCACATAGAGGATGCCGATGATATCGTCCTTCTTGGCCCCGTGCACGGGGATGCGGTTATGCCCTTCCTCGGTGAGCACGCGCTCGAGCTCTTCCTCAGAGACATTCGTCGGCACCGATACGACCTTTTCGATGGGCGTCATGACATCCCGGATCTCGGTATCGTCGAAGTGGAAGATCCGCTCGAGCATCTTGCGCTCGTTGTCGCCGTAGTACCCCTCTTCCTTGCCGATGCGGATCATCATCTTGATCTCTTCCTCGGTCAACAGGGGCGAGCGGGCGTTGGGGTTGCCGCCGAGCAGGCGGATGAACCCGTTGCTGATCAGGGTCAGGAGCTTGGTGAACGGCAGGAGGATCGCGATCAACAACTGCATCAGGTGACGCACCGTGAAAGCCACCCTCTCCGGATGGTTGGTGGCGACGATCTTGGGGGTCAGTTCACCGAAGATCACGATGATCAGCGTGATGAGCACGGTCGCCGCCAGCACGCCCTGGCCGGGTCCGAGCAGTTGGGTGAACAGATACGTCGCCAGGGTCGCGATGGCGGTGTTGACGAGGTTGTTGCCGACCAGGATGGTGGCGATGAGCCGGTCGATCTGCGACACCAGGCCGTAGACCCGGTGGGCGCCGCCCTTCTTCTGCTCCATCATGTGGCGCAGGCGGATCTTGTTGACGGAGATGAAAGCCGCTTCCGAACCCGAGAAGAACGCCGAGAGCAGGATCAGTCCGATCAGGATGCCAATAAGGACGGGGATGGGGGGCATGGCGGCTTATCATAGCCCAAAACCAAACCCTTTTCAAATCACCCCGGACTGAGTCCGAAAGCGCCACCCCGGACTGAGTCCGAAAGCATGCGTTTGGACTCAGTCCGCTTTGTTGTTAGTCGTTCGTGTTACTTAGGTGGTCTTCCTTAAATAGAAAGAGGCCCGCGGCGTCTTTCCAATTGACAGCCCTGGAGCGCTGCGCTTAGAATATGCGGATTCCGAAACCCTTTTGATGCTTCATACGTCCCTTTTCTATATCTTTTCGGCCCTGACGGTGGTCTTCGCGCTCGGAGTGGTCCTCGCGCGCTCCGCCGTCTACAGCACGCTCTGCCTGGTCGGCGCCATGTGCGCTATGGCCGGCCTGTTCGTGCTGCTCAAGGCCTATCTGGTGGCCACCATCCTGGTCCTTGTCTACGCCGGTGCGATCCTGGTGCTTTTCCTCTTCGTCGTCATGCTCGTGGACTTTCGCGACGCGCCGGCGGAGCGCTTCGTGCCGGGCCTCTCGCCCGTCAAAGCCGCACTGATCGCAGGACTCCTCATCGCCCAGACCCTCTGGGTGGTCCGGAGCATCGGGCACTCGGGCAAGGTCTCCATCGAAGGCACCGTACGGGGTCTGGGCGAGGTCCTTTTCCATAAGTACGTCCTGCCGTTCGAGTTGACCGCTTTTCTCATCCTGGCCGCCGTCATCAGCGTCGTGGTGCTCGCGAAGAAGGAGAAGGCCCGCTCATGATCGGTCTCGAGCACTACCTGACGGTCGCGACAGTCCTTTTCGGTATCGGTCTGTGGGGCATGCTCACTCGGCGCAATATCCTGATGGTGCTCCTGTCCATCGAGCTCATCCTCAACGCCGCCAACCTGTCGCTGGTCGCCTTCTCGGCGCACAACGGTGATCTGTCGGGCCAGGCCGTGGTGTTCTTCACGATGATCGTGGCCGCCGCGGAAGTGACCGTAGGCCTGTCCATCGTGGTCCTCCTCTACCGCAACAAAGAAACGGTCGACATGGACAAGGTCAGGGACCTCAAGTGGTAGAACACCTGCCCCCTCTGCCCTGGATCATCCTCTTCTCGCCGCTGGTGGCGGCGGCGCTCATCACGCTGACCTCTCTACGAGCCCCCAAGCGCGCCGCGGGCCTGGCCCTGACCGGCATCCTGGTGTCGCTGGCCGCGACGGTGGCGATGTTCGTGTTCCACAGCCAGAACACCCTGATGCCCGCCGAGACGACTTACACCTGGATCGCGGCCGGTCCGGTAAGGATCGAGTTCGGGTTCCTCATCGATCAACTGTCCCTCTTGATGCTCCTCATCGTCACGGGTGTCGGCAGCTGCATTTTCCTCTACTCGACCGGCTACATGCACGGCGACCCCAGCTACGCCCGTTTCTTCGCCTCACTGTCGCTGTTCGCGTTCTCGATGCTGGGCATCGTGCTGGCCAACAATTTCATCATGCTCTTCGTGTTCTGGGAGCTGGTGGCCGTCAGCTCCTACCTCTTGATCGGATTCTGGTTCGAGAAGCCCTCCGCCGCGGACGCCGGCAACAAAGCCTTCATCGTCAACCGTCTGGCGGATTTCGGCATGGTGCTGGGTATCTTCACGGTGTGGACCCTCTCCGGTGCGGCCGGCGAGAGGACGTTCGGTTTCACGGCCCTCTCTCACATCTACCCCGATGCGCTCCGGAGCGGCCTCATCGCCCCCGGCCTGGCGGCTGTGGGAGCGCTCCTGGTGTTCTGCGGTGTGGCGGGTAAATCCGCCCAGTTCCCTCTCTACATCTGGCTACCCGACGCCATGGAAGGACCCACGCCGGTCAGCGCGCTGATCCATGCGGCTACCATGGTCGCCGCCGGCGTGTACATGATGGCGCGTGTGTTCTTCATCGTCGAGGGTCTGCCCCAGGCGCTGGAGGTCATCGCGGTCATCGGAGCGGTCACCGCGACGCTCGCGGGCCTCTTGGCCCTGGTGCAGAACGACATCAAGAAGATCCTCGCCTACTCGACGGTCAGCCAGCTCGGCTACATGGTGTTGGCGCTCGGTCTGGGCGGTACAACGCCGGCGATGTACCACCTGACGACGCACGCTTTCTTCAAAGCCCTGCTCTTCCTCGGCGCGGGCTCGATGATCCACGCCCTGCACACGCAGGACATCTGGCACATGGGCGGTCTGGCGCGCAAGATGCCCGTGACGGCTTGGACGTTCGTGATCGGGACGCTCGCGCTGTGCGGCCTGCCGCCGTTGTCGGGCTTCTTCAGCAAGGACGAGATCCTCACCGTGGCTTATGACCACAACAAGGCGTTGTACGCGGTGGCGCTCTTCAACGCGGGTCTGACGGCCTTCTACATGACCCGCGCTTTGTGGGTGGCCGTGCTCGGCAAGGAGCGCTCTCACGGTCACGGACACGGCCACCATCCGGCGCACGAGTCGCCCGCGGTGATGACGGTCCCCTTGATCGTGCTGGCGGTCCTGTCGGTGGTCGGCGGTTTCATCGGTATCCCCGCCTGGATCCAGAGCGCCCACCACCATGGCGAAGCCCATCACGGCATACACCTCAACCTCACCGTGGCGGTCAGTTCGGTCTTGGCCGCGGCGGCGGGCTTGATGGGCGGTTCCCTGCTGTATGCCCGGCACAAGGGCTCGGAGGACCCCCTGGCACGCGCCCTGGGGCCGGTCCACACGCTCCTGGTCAACAAGTACTATCTCGATGACTTCTTCGCGGGACTGGGCAACTTCTTCCAACGTACCGTGGCCGGCGTCCTCTCGTGGTTCGACGTGCAGGTGGTCATCCGCCGCGGTGTCGACGGAGTGGCCGGACTGACGGCGGGTTTCGGCGGCCTGGTGCGCCGGGCTCAGACCGGACGGGCCCAGACCTACGCGCTGATGTTCGGAGCCGGCGTCATCGCGCTCGTCTACTGTGTGGTGATGCGCTCATGACCGCGCTCGGTCCCGTCTCTTGGGTGCTCTTGTCGCCGGTCCTCGGGGCCGTGGCGATGCTGTTCGTGCCCAAGGACCGCGAACGCCTGCTCAAGACCATCGCGCTGGCCGCCTCGGCGGTGTCGATGCTCCTGGCCGCCTGGGTGTACTGGCAGTACGATCGCTCGGCGGCGGGCTATCAGTTCGTGGACAAGATCGAGTGGGTGCCCATGCTAGGCATCTCCTATCATGTCGGCGTGGACGGCATCAACGCCACCCTGCTCTTGATGACCGCCATTCTCTCCTTCACCGGCGTCATCGTCACCTTCGGTGTGCATGACCGGCTCAAGGACTATCTGATCTTCTATCTCTTCCTGATAGCGGGCTGTCTCGGAGTGCTGTGCGCGCTCGACATTTTCTTCATCTACTTCTTCTACGAGTGCGCGGTGGTTCCGGTGTTCCCGCTCATCGGCGTCTGGGGATCCGGCAACAAGGCCTACGCGACGATGAAACTCACCCTCTACCTCACGCTCGGCGCGGTGCTGGCGCTCATCGCGATCTTCGGACTGTACTTCGCCACAGGCCTGAGGACCTTCGACCTGGTGGCGATCGAGGCGGCGGTGCGACAGACGCCGCTGGCCCCGTCCTTCCAGGCGTGGGCATTCCCTCTCATCATGATCGGTTTCGGTGTGATCCTGACGCTGTGGCCCCTGCACACCTGGTCGCCCATGGGTTACGCGGCCGCGCCGACCTCGGTCAGCATGCTCCACGCCGGCGTGCTCAAGAAACTCGGGGCCTACGCGATCATCCGTCTGGGTCTCGGCCTCATGCCGGACGGAGCCGCGCAATGGATGCCTTATGTAGCCTGGATCGCGGTCATCAACATCGTCTACTGCGGGTTGGTGGCGTTCCGCCAGCAGGACCTCAAGTACATCCTCGGCTACTCCAGCTGCAGTCATATGGGCTACATCCTCCTGGGACTTGCCTGCCTGACGCCCACCGCGCTCAACGGCACCGTTTTCTTCATGTTCGCGCACGGCATCATGGCGGCGCTCAGCTTCGCTCTGGTGGGATTCATCTACCACCAGACCCACACCCGTGACCTCAGCGACTGGGGTGGATTGGGCAAGAAGATGCCGCTCATCGGCACGCTCTTCGTGATGGTCTCGATGGCCTCGGCGGGCTTGCCGGGTTTCGCCAATTTCATCGGAGAGGTGATGATCCTCATGGGCGCTTGGGACACGCATCGCATCCCCGCGATCTTCGCGGTGGGCGGTCTTGTGATCACCGCCGGCTACATGCTGCGCACCGTCCGCGGGGCGATCCAGGGCCCCCTGGACCCGCGCTGGGCCTCCCTGCACGACGCCCGCGGCTGGGAGCGTCTGCCGTACGTCCTTTTGATCGTGATCCTGATCGTGGTGGGTTGTCTGCCGTCGCTCTTGCTACCGACCATCGAGTCGGGTACGCGGCCGATCGTGCAGACATGGACCTGGCTGAGCTAGGTCGCAACACCCGTCCCCGCGGGCGGGCCATATCGCAACAAGGAGCTGTGTCTTGGACCTGAACTGGTCTCTTTTGAGCGTTGAGCTGGGCCTCGTGGCTTTGGCCGTGGGCTGTCTCCTGCTCGACCTGTGGCTGCCGGACGACGAACGCCGCGGACGAACGATGTCGGCCGTAGCACTGAGCGGCGTACTGACTCTCCTGGCCTGGCATGCCTGCCGCTGGGGACTCTTCGGCACCACGTTCGGCGGCAGTTATGTGCTGGACGGACCTGCCTACTTCTTCAAGACCATCTTCCTCCTGTCCGGCGCGATGGCCCTCTATCTGATCCGCGGTTACCAGCCTCATCTCAAGCGCGGGCACGCGGAGATCTCTCTATTGGTACTCTTCAGTCAGATCGGCCTGTCGTTCCTGGCTTCGGCCAACGACCTGCTCCTGCTTTTTGTGTCGCTCGAGATCCTGACCGTGTCGCTGTATGTCATGACCGCCTATCTGAGGGACAATGCCTCCTCCATCGAAGCGGGCGTCAAGTACCTTGTCCTGGGCGCGCTCTCAACGGCGATCTTCGTGTTCGGGGCCAGCTTCGTCTATGGTACGACGGCCGCCACGACCTTCCCGGCCATGGCCGCCGCGTTGAGCTCGGGGGTGCCCCCGGCGTTCCTGTTCGGCATGGTGCTGATGGTCTGTTCGCTGGGCTTCAAGATCTCGATGGTCCCTTTCCAGCTGTGGGCGCCGGACATCTACCAGGGCGCCCCGACACCGGTGACCGGCTATCTGGCTACGGCCTCGAAGGCCGCTGGATTCGCGGCCTTGCTGCGCCTGACCCTGACGGTGTTCGCCCCCGCCGAACAGGCCCTCGCCTCGGTCTTCGCGGTACTGGCGGCTGTCACCATCCTCTACGGTAATCTCGGCGCTATCCCTCAGACCAACATCAAGCGTCTGTTGGCCTACTCGAGCATCGGCCACGCGGGCTATCTGCTCATCGGCCTTGCGACGCTCTCGAGCACGGGCAAAGCCGCGATCCTCTACTACCTCTTGAGCTATCTCTTCGGTAGTGCCGCGGTGTTCCTGGTGATCGTGGCCGTCTGCAGGAACTCGGACGAGATCTCGGAGTTCGCGGGACTCTCTCGCCGCTCGCCGCTACTGGCGGCGGGTATGATGCTGGGACTCCTGTCCCTGGCTGGCGTGCCGCCTTTGGGAGGCTTTTTCGGCAAGTTCCTCGTGCTTTTCTCCGCGGCGGAGTCCGGACTGATGTGGCTGGTGGCGCTCGGCGTGGTCAACGTCGTCGTTTCGCTCTACTACTACCTCAAGGTCGTCAAGGCCATGTACCTCGACGATGCCCTCGACCGTTCCCCGATGGCGCTCTCGATCGGTCAGCGCCTGATGCAGTGGTCCGCCTTGGCGGGCATCTTCGCGTTGGGTATCCTGCAGGGGCCTTTCACGGCTTTCGCCGTCGAATCTCTCCGCTCCGTACTCCGCTCCTAAAGACTGACCTGGTCTCCAGGGCTCTCCAGGGAGATGAAGAGCAGTAGATAGTCCCTGAGCTGACGTGTCGCCAGAAAACACCTCCGGACGTGTTCGCGTCCGTTCTCCCCGAGCTGAACGGCCATCCCGGGATCCTGGAACAATTGCTTGATCCAATAAGCCGTCCCCTCGTCCGAATGCGCCAAGAGGCCTGTCTTGCGGTGCGAGATCTGCAGAGGGATCCCCCCGACGGGGCTGGCGATGACCGGGCGCCCCTTCCAGAGCGCCTCCGTGACAGTGAGCCCGAAACCCTCCCGGTGGGCCCTCTGCAGGATCACCGCCGAAGCGCGCTGGATCGCGTTGATCTCAGCGTGTCGCGTATGAGGCAGACGAAGCAGGTGGATGAGCGGGTCGTGACGGATCTCCTCACGAATGCGATCGTACACGTCCTCTCCGCCGGGCTCATCGTCGGCCGGCGCGCCGACGATGAGCAAGCGCGCGTCGACGGCCTTCCCGGCCAAGCGGAAAGAACGGATCGCGCCGACCGGATCACTGTGGGTATCCAAACGGCAGATCTGCGTGATCAAGGGCTTGTCATTCGGGATCTGCAGACGCTCCAGCACGGCACTGATCTCCTCGGGCGCCATCAGACGGTTCTTCTCGTTGAGAGGGTCGATGGATGGATGGATCACGGCCTGAGGCCGCTCGAGGTCCTGCGCGAACGACGGGGAGCCCGTGACGGTCATCTCGTAGGAACCGACGATGCCGCGCATGAAGTTCCATACCACAGGGTCCGGCTGGGACAGGTCCAGATGGGACCTCCAGACCCAGCGTGAACCGGGCCTGCGGCCGCGGACCAGGCCCGCGGGTTCGGGGTCGTGCACCATCACCAGATCGTGATCGGCCGGTAGAACGCCGAGGTTCTCCTCTTGGACGCGCAGATACAGGTCGTAATCGCGCAGTTCGAAGCGCTCGTACCCGCCCTGCAGGGCCTGACGCATCTTGCGAACGACCGTATGGAAATCCTCTCCGCCCTTGATGACCTCCCAGCGCGCTTCCAAGCCGAGCTCCCGGAACAGCGGCATCAGAAAATGCAGTGTTTCCGCGACGGTGCCTCCGACAGCGGTCGAGTTGACGTGCAGGAGACGGCGGCCCTTGAGCCTGTCGCCCAGGAAGCGCACCTCATCCAGCGTCTGGGGGCCGGCAACGGCCCGGTAATCGCTAAGAACCGGCATCGGGCACCGTCGCTCCGAGACGTCTTTCGACCTCCTCGAGGATGCGCGCTCGAAGCGCCTCCATGGAGTGGCTGTAGGGGTCCAGCCGGCTGATCCGTTCGGCCAACTCCCGCTCGTCCAAGCATCCCGACAACCAGTCCGAGAAGTCGTTGGTGCCCAGGGGTGGCCGGAGCAGGGCTTCGAAGATGTGGTAATAAAGCGATTGTACGCTGACCTTGCGCAAGCAGTCCGAGAACTCACGCAGGTCCTTGGCCGTGTAGGGCGTCGGGATGTTGTACAGGCTCGACGTCAAGAACACGAACTCCTCCCCGGAGCCCGCTTCCCGTGCGGCACCCTTCGGCTCCGACTCAAGAACGGGTTCCAGCACAGCGGCAAGAGCCTCCCGCAGGTCCTTGAGCGTGTGATAGCGGTAGACGTCAACGGCGGCCAACTTCTCGGCCACAGGCTCGTTCTTGAGGACCTGGCGGACCCAATCGGCGAAGTCGTTGGTCGGTTCGCTCAGGTCGCCCGGCCATTGCAGGGAATGGTGGGTGTGGTGGTAGATCGAAGCTTCCGGGACGGCCCGGATACCCTCGTAGAGCTCCCGGAGATCATGGGCCTTGCGGCCGGTCATGAAGACCAGCGCCAGCTCGGTACGAAAATAGAAGGACCTGTCGCTCTTGGGCATGCTGTGGTGATTTTACCACAGGACAGGAGCCCCGGACGCAGACCTCCAAAAGAACGGCCGCCCGCTGTGCTCGCGGACGGCCGTGGATACTACCGATCCGATCGGCCGATCAGCCGATCGCGTTCTTGCCGGTCTCTCCAGTGCGGATACGGAGCACCTCGTGCAGGTCGAGTACGAAGACCTTGCCGTCCCCGATCTGACCGGTCCGCGCGCCCTGGACGATCGCGTCCACGGCGGGCTTGACGTAGTCGTCGTTGACGGCGATCTCGATCTTGAGCTTCTTGAGCAGGCTCCCCGCTTCCTTGTGACTGCGGTAGACCTCCGAGATGCCCTTCTGACGGCCTCGCCCAAGGACGTTGGTCACGGTGACCAGGTGGATGTCCTTCTCGGTGAGCCGGTCGAGCACCTCGTCGAGGCGGTCGGGCTGGATGATCGCTACGATGTATTTCATGTCGCCTCCCTTAGTCCAGCTGGGTATAACCCGACTCACGATGCTGAGTCAGGTCGAGACCGATCTTCTCGTGCTGTTCGCTCACGCGCAGTCCGAGGACCAGGTCCACGATCTTGAGGAGCACGAACGACACGACGAACGCGTATCCGGCCGTGATGAGGACGGCCTTGACCTGCACCCAAACGAGGCCCGGATTGCCGTAGAAGAGCCCGTCGGCTCCGGCGGGGTTGACCGATTTGCTGGCCCACAATCCCGTGGCGATGGCTCCCCAGATCCCTCCGATGCCGTGCACGCCGAACGCGTCGAGCGAGTCATCGTACCCGAGCTTCGGCTTGACGACCGCGACGAAGAAATAACAGATCAACGACACTCCGATGCCGATCCAAATGGCGTCCATCGGACTGACGAATCCCGCCGCGGGCGTGATCGCCACGAGTCCGCCGACCGCGCCGGTGATCATACCCAGCATCGTCGGGTGAGCGTTGAACTTCCAATCGAGGACGGCCCAGGTCAGGCCAGCGGCCGCGGCGGCCACGTGAGTGGCTACGAACGCGTTACCGGCCAGTCCGCCGGAACCGAGCGCGCTGCCCGCGTTGAATCCGAACCAACCGAACCACAAGAGACCCGCTCCGAGCACCGCGAACGGCAGATTGTGCGGGGGCGAGAGCCTGTCGGGATAGCCCGTACGGCGGCCCAGCACCAGCGCGGCCACGAGGGCCGCCACACCTGCGTTGATGTGCACGACCGCTCCGCCGGCGAAATCCAGAGCACCCATCTGGCGGATGAACCCTCCAACCGCCCAGACCCAGTGGCACACCGGCGAATACACCAGCGCCGCCCACAACAGCGAGAACACGCAGAACGCCGAGAACTTCATGCGTTCAGCGAACGCGCCGAGGATCAGCGCGGGCGTGATGATCGCGAACATGCACTGGTAGACCATGAAGACCTGATGAGGGATCGTGGCGCTGTAGTCCGGATTGGGGGCTTGACCGACGCCGGCCAATCCCGCCCAAGCGAGGCTGCCGATCACACCCTTGATGTCCGGTCCGAAGGCCAGCGAGTAGCCGACGACGACCCAGTACAGCGTGATGATGCACATCATCATGAAGCACTGCATCAGGATGGAGAGGATGTTCTTCTTGCGGACCAAACCGCCGTAGAAGAACGCCAAAGCCGGGGTCATCAAGAGCACGAGCGCCGCGCTCGTGAGGATCCAGGCGGTGTCTCCGCCGGATACGGCGCCGACCGCATCCTCGGCATGGGCCGTGCCCGCGCCAAGAACACCGGCGAACGCCGCGGCCAGCACGCTGAGCGGCCGGATCCGTCCGTTCGAATGGTTCATGAGTTGCCTCCTTGGAATCGTCCCGGCATCCGGGTACCCAGAGAGTCTATCCGGGCATATTTCGGATATGTTACGAAGTCGTAACGTTGGAACGGCCCTACCTTAGGGGGCTGCGAGCGCTGATCGCACCGGGCCCGAGGCCCGGACGGATCAGTAGACCTGGATGGAGTCGGCGACGTTGCTGGAAGGATCGTAGCGCAGATCGACGACCGTGCCGGGGGCGAGGTCGGACGGCTTCTTATCGGTCCCCTCGATACGGGTGCCGCCGTCATGCTTGACCGTCAGGCGGTCGTCGGGCTTGCCGCTGTACAGACGCAGTGTGATGGAAGTGCCGTCCGCGGAGACCACAGCGCCCGTGACAAAACCGCCGCCGCTCGGAGCGACCGTTGCTTGGGACCTGCGCGATGAAGAGACCGGCGGAGGGGCCGGCGACTCCTCCTCGACCTCCCCGCGGTGCGAGACCGGCATGGACGCGGGCAAGGAGTCGGGTCCGGTCTGTCCGGCTTCACGGGCTTTCTGACGGGCCTGACGGATGAGGTTCTGGATGGGGCCCGACATATGCGGTGTCAGCGCTTCCCACTCACGGACGGCGTCGATATAGCGTCCTTCCTCGTAGTAGGCCTTGCCCTTCTGATAGACATCGTTGAACCACTGCTTGCGGTCGCTGAGACCCTGTTCGGTCTCGTAGGCGCGTGACCGGGCGGCCTCGGTGTTCTTATCGAGCTTGACCTTGGCATCCTCCAGATAGCCGGACAACTCGTCGCTGTCCGGGAACTCGTAGTTCTTCTGGTCCGTCTCGGCGCTCTCGAGGGACTCTTCGGCCTCGGCCATCTGATCATAGCTGTCCCGAAGCTCCTGGATGCGCCGGGCCAACAGCGAATCCTCCTGCAGGTAAGGCAACAACCGGTCCCATTGCTCGAGGGCGTCGGCGATGCGTCCCTTCTCGTAGAACGCGATACCGTTGCGGGCCGTGGCGCTCATCCAGGCCTCGCGCTCCTCGACGGCCTTCTGGGACTGAGAGGTCTTGCCGCGGTACTCCTCGATGTCGCTCTGCATGCGCAGGTTCGCTTCCTCGATGAAGTCGGTCATCTTATCCGCGCCCGGAAAATCCGAGATCTTGTCCACCGAGCGCACGGCCTTGTAAGCGGTCTCCGCGTCGTTGAGCATGCGGTAGTTGTGCTTGAGCGCGTCGATCTGGGCCATCACCGGCGCGGTGGCGTCGACATCGCCGGACAGTCGCTTCCAGACCTCGATGGCGTCGTCGATCCGACCCTGGTTGTACAGCTGGGTGCCCTCCCGGACGGTGGCGCTGATGATCGCCTGCCTTTCGGCCAGACCTTTGCGGGTGCGGGCCAGGTCCGACTCTGCCTTGAGCGTCGCTTCCTTGGTCTTACGGATGGACTCACCGAGGAACTCCTGAAGGTCCTTGGGCGCCTCGGGCCTCAAACGCGCAGCGTCCGCCGCGGCGTTCTCGGCTTCGAGCATCTTGATGTACGAGTCCTCGGCCGTATCGATGAGCGAGCGCAGGGTCTTGGCGTCGTCGACGACGGGCAGTAAGGACCGCCACGTGTTGAGCGCTTCCTTGGTCTTGCCCTGCACGAACAGTTCGCGCCCCTGTCTATAGGTCGCGGCCGCGGCCTCCTGGCGGGCTTTGAAATCCGTATCGGACGACAAGCGTTGCTGGTCCGCCTGGGTCCGGCGGATCTGGATGGAACGATCGACTTCCGCGAGCGTCTCGGTGAGGCCCGACGGCGGCAGTGGCTGGCGCTTGGCGGTGTCCGCGACGGCTTTCTGCGCGGTCAA
This sequence comes from Candidatus Omnitrophota bacterium, assembly GCA_022072175.1. Taxonomy (GTDB): domain Bacteria; phylum Omnitrophota; class Gorgyraeia; order 2-02-FULL-51-18; family 2-02-FULL-51-18; genus JAJVIE01. The sequence continues at coordinate 185,893 of JAJVIE010000001.1, forward strand.
CAGGTCGTTGTTGAGACGCTCGACACGGTCGATCTCGGCCGCCAGGGATTCTCCGCCCTGCACCTCCGGCGTGAGCGCTCTCCAAGCCCCGAGCGCCTCGGCGATCTTACCCTCCCGGTAGAACACCTCGCCTTTGGCGAAAGCGGCATCGACGCTGTCCTGACGGTTCTTCGCTCGGGCGTCGGCCTTGGCCTGCAAGGCGACCGACTCGGTCTGCGCGGCCCTGAGCCGCGCCTGGGTCTCCTGCAGGGCCTGCGCCAGTCCAGCAGGAACGACCAGCTTGGCCTGCGCGCGCTCGGCGGCCCTGTCGGCATCCCGTTTGACCGACTCGAGAGCGGCCTGAGCGCTCTCGGCCTGGGCGATGAGCGGGCTCAGGGTCTGTTGGTCCTCGAGCTCGGGCAGGATGCTCTTCCACTCGCTGAGGGCTTCGCGGTACTGGCCCTGATCGTAGTAGGCGCGGCCCTTCTTGAAGGTCTCCTCGAGGCGGGTCTGGCGCTGGGCCAGCGAGCTGTCGGCGGCGCTCTTCTTCTGAGCGGCCTCGTCGGCCTTGAGCTTGAGCTTGGCCTGCGTGTCGGCCACCAGCTGCGAGAACGTCGCCGGGGATTTGAACTTGGTGTTCTGGCGTGAGGAAGCTTCCTGGGCGGCCTTCTCGGCGGCGGCCAGAGCGGCCTGAGCGCTCTCGGCCTGGGCGATGAGCGGGCTCAGGGTCTGTTGGTCCTCGAGCTCGGGCAGGATGCTCTTCCACTCGCTGAGGGCTTCGCGGTACTGGCCCTGATCGTAGTAGGCGCGGCCCTTCTTGAAGGTCTCCTCGAGGCGGGTCTGGCG
>JAJVIE010000001.1:186727-312424 GCA_022072175.1 Candidatus Omnitrophota bacterium
GGCTCAGGGTCTGTTGGTCCTCGAGCTCGGGCAGGATGCTCTTCCACTCGCTGAGGGCTTCGCGGTACTGGCCCTGATCGTAGTAGGCGCGGCCCTTCTTGAAGGTCTCCTCGAGGCGGGTCTGGCGGTCGAGCACGACCTGCTCGGAGGCCTTGCGCTCGCTCTGTTTCTGCAGAGTGGTCGACCCGATCTTCTGCTGCATCTCGGCCAGCAGCGCTCTGAGATCGGCCGGAGGACGGGGCCGGTCGGAGCGCTTGGCCTGCGCCTGACGGGCGGCCTCGTCGGCGGCCTTGAGCTCGCTCAGCGCGGGCGCAAGCGCTCGGATCGCGCGATCTTCCTCGGACCCGGCGTCGACGTAAGGCAACAGGCGCTTCCACTCTTCGAGGGCCTTGTCATGCTCACCCTTGTAGTACGCCATACGCCCGTTCTGATAGGCGGAGTCGATGGTCTGCCGCGCTTCTTTGGCCGGAAGCTCGATCTCGTTGCGCGCGGCTTCTTTTTCGAGCTTCTCGGCTTCCCACTTCTGCCGGACCGTAGAGAAGAACGAGCTCATGTCCGCCGTCAGGCGGGCCGGCCCGGCGGGCTTGGGAGCGGGGGCCGGAGCGCTGAGCTGACGATCCAGATCACGGAGCTTGGCGAGGGTGTCCTTGGCCGGATCGTTGGCGGGCAAAAGCGGGAGCATCTTGGTCCACTCCGCGATCGCCTGCGCTCTTTGCCCGCTTTCGAAAGCCGTCCTTCCGCGATGATAGATCCCGTCCAGCTCGACCTGGCGATCAGAGGCCCCGGCGTTGCGGGCCCGGTCGGCTTCCAGCGCGCGCAGTTGTTCGGACAGACGATTCTCGGCGCCTGAGAGCGCGCTCAAGCGCTCTTCGGGCGTCACCACGGATCTGGCCGGCGTGCTCGGAGCCTTGCGGGCTTCCTGGATCTTCTTGAGGCTGGTGCGCAGTGAAGCCATCGTCCGGCGTTCGGGCGCGTCGGCGGCTAGATACGGGAGCATCTTTTCCCATTCGGCAAGCGCGCCTTCGATATTGCCGCTCTCATACAAGGCTTTGCCCGCGCTGAATGCCTGCTCGGCTTTGGTCGCCCGGGAGCTCTCGGAACGGACGCGGTCGGCCTCGCTCTTAGCCGCGGCGGCTTTGTCGCTTTGCACCTGATCGGCCCGGCGCAGATAATCGGTCGAAACCTTATCGAGAGCCGGTCTGTCCGCGGTCCGGGTGGTCGAGGACACCGCGGAGGTCGGCGCCGCAGGCTTCACGGATGCCGGGGACGGTGATACGACGGGTTTGAGCGTCGCGGTCGAAGACGTTGTCTTGGACGCGGTGTTCGTCGCGGATGCCGAAGGTGGCACAGCGGGCTTGGGTCTTGGGGACGGTGACACAGCGGGCTTGGGGCTTGGAGCCGGGGACAACGGAGCAACGGGCTTGGGCGCGGGTGTTGCGGGCTTGGAGACCGCGCTCGTCGAAGACGCGGGCTTGGGAGGCGCCGCGCCGGTAGAGGGCGTCGGTGTTGTCGTCTTGGGTTTGGGGCTCGGAGCCGGGGACGGCGAGACAGCGGGCTTGGGAGCCGGAGAGGCCGACGCGGTAACCGTGCTCGAGGCCACTGTCTTCGGCGCGGCGCTTGGCGCCGGCGCCGTTACCGCGGACTTGGGGCTCGGGGACGGTGAAGCAACGGGCTTGGGAGCGGTCGTGGTGGCCGACGGGGTCTTCACGGCCTGAGCGTCCAATAGATTGCCCGAACGGATCCTCTCGCGGAAGAACTCCACGACGCGTTTCATCGACAGATTGTCGTCGAGATAGGGGTCCAGCTTCTCCCACTCGGCGATGGCAGTACGGTAGTCACCGCTGTCGTACGAACGCTTGCCCTTCTGGAAGATATCGTTCATCCAGATCTGGCGGTTCTCGGTGGGAGCCTCGGCCAGGGAGGCCTTGGAAACATCCGCGGCGGCACAAACACCCGTCCACACGAGGGCACAAGAGACGATCAAGCCAGCGGACAAGAGGGGGCGTTTCATCAGCGCCTTAAGTGCTAGCATCTCCGTAGGTTATATTTTTGACTAATATAACATACGGCTTTGTGTGATTAATAAGAAAAAATATACGGATTTCGCGCTTAACTCCTTCCGGATGAGCCACCTACACCCTCCGGGAACAAAAAAGCGGCCCCCGCTCTGGGGGCCGCTCCCGGATCCATTCAGACCGTCCGCTTAGGCCTCGGTCTTGCGTCCCGTATACGTATGTGTCGCGTAACCATAAAAGGCCTCCGCGCACTCCATCAGTGTCTCCGACAGCGTCGGATGCGGATGCACCGCTTCGGCCAGATCACGCACGGTGGCGCCCATCTCGATGGCGAGCACTCCCTCGCTGATGAGCTCTCCGGCCCCGTGACCGACGATACCCACGCCCAGGATACGCTCGGTCTCGGGATCGACGATGAGCTTGGTGAGCCCGTCGGTCCGGTCCGAACTGAGCGCACGACCCGAGGCTCCCCAGGGAAAGCGCGAGATCTTCACGTCGATCCCCTTCTGCCTCGCCTCGGCCTCGGTCATCCCGCACCAGGCGACCTCCGGCTCCGTGAAAACGACCGCAGGGATCACGACGTCCTTGAACTCATGATGGTCGCCCGCGATCACATCCACGGCCACGCGGGCCTCCTTGGCGGCCTTGTGCGCGAGCATCATCCCGCCCACCACGTCCCCGATGGCGAAGATGTTGGGGTCGGCGGTCCTCTGCTGGCTGTCCACGCGGATAAAACCCTTCTCGTCGACTGCGACCTTGGTGTTCTTGAGCCCGAGGTCCTTGCAGTTGGGCGTGCGCCCGATGGAGACGAGCACTCGATCGTAGTATTCGTCGATCTTCTTGCCCTCGATCTCCATGGTGACCTGGATCTTCTTGCCGCTGGTGGCCATCTTGAGCACCTTGACGCCCAAGCGCACCTCTTTGAAGTTCTTCTCGGCGAACCTCTGCACCGGACGCACGAGATCGGGATCGGCTCCGGCGAGGATGGCCGGCATCGCCTCGACCACCACGACCCGGCTGCCCAGCGTCGCGTAGACGGTGCCGAGCTCCATACCGATGTAACCGCCGCCGACGACCAGGAGGTCCTCGGGGACATCCTCGACGTCCAACGCCTCCGTGGAGGTCATCACACGCTTGTTGCCGAGGTCAAAAGCGGCCGGCATCGAAGGCTTGGACCCGACGGCGATGATGGCCTGCTGATAGCGGATGAAGCGCTGTCCTTCTGCGGTCTCGACGCGCAGGGTCTGCGAATCCTCGAAATGCCCGCGCCCCTGCATCACCTGGACGCTGCGCTTCTGCGCCAGTCCCGCGATACCCTGCGCGAGCTTGTCCAGAGAGGCCTCTTTCCAGGCGCGCAGCTTGGCAACATCTATCTTGGGTTCGCCGTAAGCGATCCCGCGATGCGCGGACTCGCGCGCTTCCTGGATCAGCTTGGTCGCGTGCAGGTACGCCTTGGAAGGGATACAGCCGCGGTTGAGGCACACGCCGCCCAGACGCTTGTCCTGCTCGACGAGGATGACCTTCTTGCCGCGGTCCGCCGCGTAGAACGCCGCCGCGTAGCCTCCCGGTCCGCCTCCGACGACGACGATCTCGGTTTCGATGGGTTTCATGGATGACACCTCAGATCTTGACCTGGTCTTCGCCGAACGATTCGAGCGAAGTGACGATCTCGCGGATGAAACGCGCCCCGTCGGCGCCGTCGATCACACGGTGATCGTACGAGAGCCCGAGCGGCAGCATCGTGCGCAGCTCGACCTTGCCGTCGACGGCCGTCGGGCGCACCACACCGCGGCCCACGCCGAGGATGGCGACCTCCGGACGGTTGACGATCGGCGTGAAGAACGTCCCGCCGATGCCGCCGAGATTGGATACGGTAAAACTGCCGCCCTTCAGATCGTCGATGCCGACCTTGCGCGAGCGGGTCTTCTCGGCGAGAGTCTCGAGGTCCTTGGAGATCTCAAGAAGGCTCTTCTTGTCCACGTCCTTGAGCACGGGCACGATGAGGCCGGACTCGGTGTCGACGGCCACGCCGAGGTGATAGTACTGCTTGAGCACCAGCTCCTGCGCCGCCTCATCGAGGCTGGAGTTGAAGGACGGGTGCTTCTGCAGGGCCCGCACGACGGCCTTGAGGATGAACCCGGTCACCGTGAGCTTGGCGCCTTTTTTCTCGTACGCGGCCACGTGCTTCTTGCGCAGGGCCAGGAGCGATGTGATGTCCGCCTCGTCGAACTGCGTCACGTGCGGGATCGCCTGCCACGACTCGGACATCTTCTGGGCGATCTTCTGACGGAGCGAGGACAAGGGCTTCTTGGTCACCGGTCCCCATTTGCTGAAATCCACGCTCTCCGCCGGGGCCGGAGCCGCGGTCTTGGCCGCGGCGGGCGCTGACGGCGCGGCGGAGACAGCCGCCTGCTGGAGCCCCTGGATGTACGCTCTCAGATCGGAGAGCACGATGCGTCCGCCGTGCTCACTGCCGCGCACGCGGCGCAGATCGATGCCCAGATCGGCGGCCATACGGCGGATCGTCGGCGAGGCCGGGGGCGGCAGGCCCGTCTTGGATTCGTACTGATAATCACCGGACGCGGGAGCCGGCACGGAGACCGGCGCCGAGGGCGCCGAGGGCGCCGCCGGAGCGGACGGAACCGGCGATGCGGCGCGTGCGGGGGCTGACTGCTGCGATGCGGCCGGAGAGGCCGCGCCGCCCTCGAGCGTGAGGATGGCCTGGCCGACGGAGACCTTGTCGCCGACCTTCACGAGCAGCTTGATGACCTTACCGCCGTCGCTGGCCGGGATCGGCGCGACGGCTTTTTCGTTCTCGAGTTCGACGACGGTCTGGTCCTTGCGCACGACGTCGCCCTCTTTGACGAGGATGCTGACGATAGTGCCGCTGTCAGCGCCTTCGCCGAGCCGTGGGATGCGGATGTCCATGGGATCTCCTTTTAAACGGACCGTCGGATCAGACGACGAGTATGGGATGGACCTTTTCCGGGTCCACGCCGAGGTCTTGGATGGCTTTGTGGACGACGTCGGCGCTCACCTGGCCTTGGCGGCGGAGCGCGTCGAGCGTCGCGATCACGGTGCATTCGGCGTCCACCTCGAAGAAACGGCGGAGCGCTTGACGCGTCTCACTGCGGCCGAACCCGTCCGTGCCCAGAGCGGTCAGCCCGCCGGGCACCCACGGAGCGATCTGCTCGGAGACGATCTTCATGTTGTCCGACACGGCCACGAACACACCCTTCTCTCCCGCGAGGACGCTCTCGACGTACGACTTGCGGGGAGCTTCCTTGGGGTGCAGGCGGTTCCAGCGCTCGGTGTTGAGCGCGTCGGTGCGCAGCTGCTTGTAGCTGGTCGCGCTCCAGACGTCGGCCGATACCCCGTAGCGCTCAGCGAGGATCTGCTGGGCACGGAGGGCTTCCATCATGATGGCGCCGCTGCCGAGGATCTGAGCCTTGTGCTTGAGGCCGTCCGGACCCTTCTTGAACTTGTACAGACCCTTGAGGATGCCCTCGCGGCAACCCTCGGGAGCGGCCGGCATCTCGTAGTTCTCGTTGTGGACGGTGATGTAGTAGAAGATCTCCTCGTTGTCCTTGTACATCCGCCGGAGTCCGTCCTCGATGATCACGGCGATCTCATAGGCGAAGGCCGGATCATAGGTAAGGATGGTCGGGATGGTGGAAGCGATCAGATGGCTGTGGCCGTCCTGGTGCTGGAGACCCTCGCCGTTGAGCGTCGTGCGCCCGGCCGTACCTCCGAGCAGAAAACCCTTGGCCCGGATGTCGCCGGCCAGCCACATCATGTCGCCCACACGCTGAAAACCGAACATCGAATAATAGATGTAGAACGGGATCATCGGCACGCCGGTGGTCGAGTACGACACGCCCGCCGCGATGAAAGAGGCCATCGATCCGGCCTCGTTGATGCCCTCCTCGAGGATCTGCCCGTCCTTCGCTTCCTGATAGTACAACAGCGACTCGCGGTCCACCGGCTCGTAGAGCTGGCCCTTGGGCGAATAGATGCCGACCTGACGGAACAGCGCGTCCATACCGAACGTCCGCGCCTCGTCCGGGATGATCGGCACGACGCGGCGCCCGATCTCCGGATGACGCAGGAGCTTGGTGAGGATCCTCACGAAAGCCATCGTCGTCGAGGCCTCGCTGTCGCCGGAGCCCTGCTGGAACTCCGCGTAGTAGTCGGAACCCGGCACGTTGAGCCGCTCCTGCGACGGACGGCGGAACGGCAGTGAACCGCCCATGGCCTTGCGGCGCTCCTGGATGTACTTCATTTCGGCGCTCTCGGGGGCCGGCCTGTAGAAGGGCGCGTCCACGACCTCTTCGTCGCTGATCGGGATGTTGAGCCTCGAGCGGAACTCGCGCAGTTCCTTCTCGTTGAGCTTCTTCTGCTGATGGGTGACGTTGCGGCCCTCTCCCGCCTCGCCCAGGCCGTAGCCCTTGATGGTCTTGGCGAGGATCACGGTGGGTTGGCCCTTATGCTGAGTGGCGGCCTTGTACGCGGCGTAGACTTTGAGCGGGTCGTGTCCGCCGCGCAGGAGCTTACGGATCTGTTCGTCGCTCAGATGATTGACCATCGACAAAAGCTCAGGGTACTTGCCGAAGAAATGCTTGCGGGTATAACTGCCCGGCTCGACGGAGTATTTCTGGTAGTCGCCGTCGACGGCCTCCTCCATCCTCTTGCGCAGAAGTCCGGTCTTGTCCTGTTGGAGCAGCGGGTCCCAGTCCGAACCCCAGATCACCTTGATGACGTTCCAACCAGCCCCGCGAAAAACACCTTCGAGGTCCTGGATGATCTTGCCGTTGCCGCGCACGGGCCCGTCCAACCGCTGGAGGTTGCAGTTGACCACCCAGACCAGCTCGTCCAGATACTCGCGTCCGGCCAGCGACAACGCCCCCAGCGTCTCCGGCTCATCGGACTCGCCGTCCCCGACGAAGCACCACACGTTGGGCAGCGGGTCCTTGAGGAACCCGCGCGCCTTGAGGTAGCGATTGAAGCGCGCCTGATAGATGGACATGATCGGCGCCAGACCCATCGACACCGACGGGAACTGCCAGAAATCCGGCATCAGGTACGGGTGCGGATAGGACGAGAGTCCGCCGCCCTCGGCCAGCTCGCGGCGGAAATTGTCGAGATGCTGCTTGGTGAGGCGTCCTTCGACAAAAGCCCTCGCGTAGTTGCCGGGCGAAGCGTGTCCCTGGAAATACATCATGTCCGCGGGGCCGTTGCCGTCGGGGCCGCGGAAGAAATGATTGAAACCGACCTCATAGAGGGTCGCCAGCGACGCGAACGTGGAGATGTGCCCGCCGATGCCGTTCTGCGTCCGGTTGGCTTTGACGACCATCGACATCGCATTCCAGCGGATGTAGCTGCGGATGCGTTTTTCGAGCTGGAGATCGCCCGGATAAACGGGCTGTTTGTCGGCGGGTATGGTGTTGATGTAAGGGGTCTGGACCGGTGAGAACACCGGTACCCCCCGCTCGCGCAGCCGGGACAACAGCTGTTCGACGAAGAACGGGACCTGGTCGGAGGTGTTGTGCTTGGCCGCGTACTCGTAGACGTACTCGAGGCTGTCCAGCCAGCGCTGCATCTCGGCTCCGTTGGGGCCGAGGTCGGTCTTGAGGTGTTTGTCGCTGTTCATATCTCTTTCAGTGCCAATGTGTTGAAAGACCCCCGGACGAGCGGGCTCCTTCGCGGTTGTCGGACCTTAAGAAGTCGAGCTATTATAATGAATCCGATGAAAAATATCGACCTTAGTTTTAACCGACCCGAGGACAACTTGGCTTTCGATGAGGCGCTCTTGGACCTCTGCGAGGAGGGCTCCCTCGGAGAAACGCTCCGGTTCTGGGAGGCCGACCGGCCTTTCATTGTCGCGGGATACTCTAACAAATTACCGAGTGAAGTCAATCTCACCCGCTGCCGGGAACACGGCGTGCCGGTGCTCCGGCGCGTCAGCGGAGGGGGCACCGTCCTGCAGGCCCCCGGCTGTCTCAACTACGCGCTCATCCTGCGGACGGACCGGGGGTCCGACTACACCAGCGTGACACGCGCCAACGCCGCGATCATGGAGGTCCACCGCGGGGCCCTGGAGCGATTGATCGGAAAGCCGGTCTCGGTGCGGGGTTTCACGGACCTGGTGACCGGAGGTCGCAAGTTCTCCGGCAACGCCCAACGCCGCAAGCGGCGCGCACTGCTCTTCCATGGGACGTTCCTGTACGGCATGGACCTCGGAGCCGTCGAGACGTACCTGCCGATGCCGACCCTGAGGCCGGAGTACCGGGCCGACCGGCCCCACGGCGAGTTCATCGCCAATCTCGACGTGACCCGCCAGGCCCTGTGCCGGGGACTGATCGCGGCGTGGGACGCGCTCGGGACCTTGACGCCGGCCGAGACCCGACAGGCCGTGGAGCGCTCCGCGAGCCTCGTCGAGCACCGGTACGCCCGACCGGACTGGGTGGAGCGGGCTTAGGCCGGAGGCGTCCTGCCTCCGGAAACACGCTCGAGAGCCGCTTCGAGCGTCCCGAAATACGCTCCCGGCCCGATCTCATCGTATAGCCCGCTCCGGCGCATGAGCTTGAGCGGCTGCTCCTGCACGCCGACCAGGCAAAGTTCGATCCGGTTCCTTCGGCACTTGGCCGCGAAGGTCTTGAGCGCGTGCAGGCCCGTGGCGTCCATCACCGGCACGCGGTTCATCTGCAGGATACGAGCCTTCGGACGCGATCCGGTCACCCGGTCCGCTTCTTCGAACTTGTGCGACACGCCGAAGAAGAACGGCCCGTTGATCCGGTAGAGCTCGACGCCCTCCGGCAGACGGCGCGCCACGCCGGAGGACTCCGGTCGGTCGGCCAGCTCGCGAGCGACCACGCTCACTTCGGTCACCTCGGCCATGCGCCGCATGAACGTGAACGCCGCCAGCACCATCCCCACCTCGATGGCGACGGTCAGGTCCACCAGCACCGTCAGCAGGAACGTCACCACGAGCACGATCACGTCGCTCCGGGGACCTTTGAGCAGGTCACGGAAAGACCTCCACTCGCTCATGTGGTAGCAGACGACCGCCAAGATGCCCGCCAGGCAGGCCAGCGGGATCCTTTCGAGCCAGCGCCCGAAACACAGCACCGCCGCCAGCACCGTCAGCGCGTGCACGATCCCGGCGACGGGAGTACGCCCGCCGTTCTTGATGTTGGTGACCGTGCGCGCGATGGCGCCGGTGGCGGGGATGCCTCCGAACGACGAGGAGGCGATGTTGGCCACACCTTGAGCGATGAGCTCGGTGTTGGAGCGGTGACGGCCCCCGATGAGGCCGTCAGCGATCACCGCCGACAGAAGGGACTCGATGGCGCCCAAGAGCGCGATCGTGAAAGCCGGCTGTACCAGTGAGCACCATTCCGACCAGCCCAGGTCCGGCAAGCGCGGGGACGGCAGGGTCGCCGGCAGATGCCCGAAACGCGAGCCGATCGTCTCCACAGGCAGACCCAGCGCGGCGACGGCCGTCGTCGTGACCGCCAGCGCGACGATGGACCCGGGCACCCGCCGCGACACACGCGGCCACAAGGATACGATGATGACCGTTGCCAGCGCGATCGCGGCCGCCTGCGGCGTCCAGACGCCCAGATGGGCCGCGTACTCGGGCCATTTGTGCACGAACTCCGCCGGCACCTGGCCCATGCGCAACCCGAGCAGGTCCTTGATCTGCGAGGAGAAAATGATGACGGCGATGCCGCTGGTGAACCCCACGATGACCGGGTGAGGAACGAACTTGATGACCGCCCCCAGGCGTGCCACGCCCATGAGGACGAGGAAGACACCCGCAAGGGCCGTGGCGGCGATCAGGCCGTCGACACCGTACTGCGCGACGATGCCGCTGACGATGACGATAAAGGCCCCTGTGGGCCCGCCGATCTGCACGCGACTACCGCCCAAGAGCGACACGCACAACCCCGCCACGACGGCCGTGACGATGCCTTTATCCGGAGCGACCCCCGAGGCGATGGCGAACGCGATGGCCAGCGGAACGGCTACGATACCGACGACGACGCCGGCGGTAAGGTCCGCGGCCAAAGCCGTACGGTCATAGGTGCGGAGCGTTGTGAGGAGCTTGGGTCTGAACACGGCGGGGTGCTTCGTCAGATCTTGCCGGTCCACATCAGAAGGCCCATCAGCACGAACAGGGCGCCGCCTCCGTAGCGAAGGTACTCGGGCTTGAGAGTTTTGCCCAGCCAGGCGCCCAAGAGAACGGAGATCGCGGTGATCAGGGCGTAGGCCGCGACGGAGCCCACGAACACCGACCACGGTTTGCCTGTCTTGGAAGAAAGCCCAAGACCCACCATCTGGGTCTTGTCGGCCATCTCGGCCGCGAACACCGCCACGAACGCGCTCAAGATCACCCGCGCGTCCACGGGGCTATTCCTTCTGACGCTTGAGGATGCGCAGGAGCTCTTCGCAGAGCTTGGCGTGCTTGGTCTCGTCGGCGACCAGTCTTTCCAGGTGGGGCACGACGGCGTGGTTGCCGTGGGACTTGCGGAGCTCAGCGAGGATGTGTTTGTACTCCTCGATGCTCTGCAGTTCGATGTCGAGCATCTTGGTGAAGCGCAGGTTCCACAGCTCGCGGTACAGTTGACGGTTCATCTAGACGCTCCCCAGCCCGACGACCAGCTTGAGCAGTTCCGCGTGGCGGTGCGTATCCTCGATCAGGACTTTCATGATCTGGCGGATCCGCGTGGCATCCTTCTTGTCGAAGTACTCCATGTCCTTGCTGTTGAGGAAGTAGAGCGTCAGGACGTAGATGTCCGTCTCTTCCTCCTCGAGCATGTGGGCGATCTTCTTGATCAGCTCTTCCGACAATCTGGGCATGACGCTCGCGGACCCCCGGTTCTGTCACGCGCCCCGCACGGGAGCGGCGTGTTTCTTGATTATAAGCCAGCTGCCGACACGGTCCAAGAACTCCTTCTTCTCGTCGGGCCTGAAATGGTCCCAAGCGCGCTGCAGGAACGCCGCGCGCTCGCCCTCCTCGTGCAATCGCATCGCCAGCGCCAGCTCGCTCCCCTCTTGGAAGAGCCGCGCGATCCGTTGGCCGCGCGCGGCGGTACTGCCCCGACTCTCGAGACCCCGCAGCGCCCGCCTCAAGTGCCTGATGCCGCGCCGCAGGTCCTGGTGTTCGTGGCTGAACAGTCTCGTCAGCGGCCCCAGTCTCGGCATGCGGCGCGTCACGTAAGGGAAGATGACGCGCTCCTGCAGTTCGGTGTGCTCATGGGCGTGACCGTCCAGTCTACGAAGGACGTTGAGGGTATCGTGCACGTTACGGCGGAAAGACACCTTGCCCTCGTAGCGCAGGCGCGTCAGCGCCCGCTCGAGCTCGGCGTCGGAACCGCCGCCCCATGCCGACAACACCTCTTTGGCCTTGATCCTGTGGATGGTCCCCCTCCCGGCCGTTCCTCCGGCCTTACAGGGAATCTACCGCGAACGTCACAGCGCGGCTGTGACGCGGGTCACTCGCCGGAGAGGATCTTCTGGAGACCGGGCTTGTTGAGCAGGACGATCTGGCGGGACTTGATGTCGATCAGATGCTTGCGCTTGAGCTCATAGAGGTGCCGGGCCACGGTCTCGCGGGCGGTGCCGATCCGCTGGGCGATCTCCTGCCGGGTGAACGGCACCTCCAGGGTATCCGAGCGGCTGTCCGCGCGCAGGTCGAGCAGGAACTTGACCAGGCGCTTGCGTACGTCGTTGAGCGAGACGTCCTCGACCAGACAGCTCAGCTTGCTGAGCTTCTCGGCGAACAGACGGTTGAGCGCGTGGCTGACGTTCGTACGGGTATTGACGATGCGTACATAGCTGTCGCGCGACAGGAACCAGACGGTGGTCGGGACCACGGCCTCGGCCGAGGACGAGCAGGTCCAGGCGGCGGAGCCGGGGTTGCAGGCGCAGGTGTCGCCCGGCTCAAGGGTCTCGATGACCTGCTCTCGACCGGATGTGGACATCCGGTAGACCTTGACACGTCCGGTCTTGACGATGAACACGCGCTCGCACGAAGCGGACTCATGGAAAAGCGCCTCCCCCTTGGCGAAGCTCTTCTCTCTCAGGCAGGCGCGGACCTCCTCGAGCTCCGACGGTGTCAGACCTTGCAGGAGCGGGACGTTCTTGAGCTGGATCGGCGTATCCACAGCGACAATGCTCGCACACCGCCGCCGCCGCGGACAACTGAAATCTAGCCCTCCGCCCCCGCCCTCCTCAGAGCCGCTTCCGCGATGATCCGGGCCGCTTCCGCGGCGGGTGTCCGGTCGGTGTTGAGCACCAGGTCGTAACGCAGAGGGTCGTTGATATCGACGCTGAAGTTGCGTTTCACGTAGTCGGCCCGCCCGTCGTCCTCCTGCCGGATAAAAGCCTCGGCGCGTTCGGCGTCGTATCCGTAGTGGTCCATCACATGCCGGCGCCGCAAGGCCATCGAGCCGATCAGGCGGACGTGATAGCCGCCGCGGACCTTGGCGGTCACCAGATGCGCGCCCCGGCCGACCAGCACCACATGGCCGGCCCGGGCCAGTCTCAGGATCGTCTCCGAGGTGCGCCGTACGAGGACCAGTGTCGGCGGACGCGTGCCGAGCACCTCATCGAGCAGGTCGGATAGCTCCGAGACGTGCCGCTCACCGAGATAGCGCTCGAGCTTCTCGGGCAGACCATGTTCGGCGATGACCTGAGCGGTCAACTGCTTGTCCATCAACACCCAAGGACAGCCCTGGGGTCCCGAACGGTCGTTGAGAAAGCGGACGATCTCCTCGGCGATCGTCAGGCCCCAAGCGCCGGTCTGGCGTGAGATCGTGATGAAGGGCGCTGATGCCCGGTCCGATCCCCGGAGGGCCAACTCCTCGCGGACCCGGCATTCCATGTACTCGCGAAAAGCCTTGAGCGTCCTCTCTCCGGCCATGAGGCCTCCCTGAGCTTCCCTAGTCCCGGCGCCCGAACCTCTCGACGGCCGCCCGGTGCTCCTGCCGGAGCTCCGGAGGCAGGGTGGGCCCGATACGCTCGAGCCACGCCGCTTGGTCGTCGAGCTCCGCGCGCCATTCGTCAGGATCGATATCGAGCAATCCGGAACGCAAGGTCCGCTGGTCGATCGACGTTCCTTCAAGATCGAGCTCACCGGTCTCCGGCACCGTGCCGACCGGGGTTTGCCGGCCCGCGACGCGGCCTTCGGCCCGCGCGAGGATCCAGTTGAGCACGCGAAGGTTGTCACCGTAACCGGGCCACAGATAACGTCCCTGGGCGTCCTGACGGAACCAATTGACATGAAAGATCGCCGGCGGCCTGCTCAGGCGGCCGCCCATGTCCAGCCAGTGCCTGAGATAATCCCCCATGTCGTACCCGCAGAAGGGTAGCATCGCCATCGGATCTCTCCGCACCACGCCGACCTGTCCGGTCGCCGCCGCGGTGGTCTCGGAGGCCATCGTCGCGCCCACATAGACGCCGTGCCGCCAATCCCGCGCCTGATACACCAGCGGTTCCAAACGGGCCCGCCGGCCGCCGAACACGATCGCGCTCAGCGGAACACCGGCGGGATCCTCCCACTCCGGCGAGATGGACGGGCACTGCCGCGCGGGAGCGGTGAAACGGCTGTTGGGATGAGCGCCTTTGACACCCGAGCCGGGCGTCCACCTGCGGCCGCGCCAGTCGGTCCCGGCCAGGGGCGGAGGCGTGCCCATCCCTTCCCACCAGACTCCGCCGTCATCGGTCCGGAGAACGTTGGTGAAGATCGTGTTGCGCCGCACGGCGGCCATCGCGTTGGGATTGGTCAGATGGCTCGTGCCCGGAGCCACGCCGAAGATCCCGGCCTCCGGGTTGAGAGCGTACAATCGTCCGTCGGGCCCCGGACGCAGCCAGGCGATGTCATCGCCGACGGTCCAGACCTTGTAACCGGACAACGCCGGAGGCGGCACCAGCATCGCGAGATTGGTCTTGCCGCACTGGCTCGGAAAAGCCGCGGCCAGGTACGAGACCTGTCCGCGCGGATCCTCGACGCCCATGATGAGCATGTGCTCGGCCATCCACCCCTCGTGCCGACCGAGCCAGGAAGCGATGCGCAGGGCGAGGCACTTCTTGCCCAACAGGACGTTGCCGCCATAGTTGGAGCCGACGCTCCAGATCGTATTGTCCTCCGGAAAATGACAGATGGCCCTGCGCTCGAGACTGAGATCGGCCCGCGCATGCACACCGCGCGTGAACGACCCCGATCCCCCGAGCTCTCGCAAGGCCACCGAGCCCATGCGCGTCATGATCCGCATGTTGAGCACGACGTAGAGACTGTCGGTCAACTGCACGCCGACCTTCGCGAAAGCCGATCCGGGGATGCCCATCACGAAAGGCACCACGTACATCGTTCGGCCGCGCATGGCCCCATCGAGCCAGCCGCCGAGCTTGCGGTAGGCCTCGGCGGGGTCCATCCAGTTGTTGAGCGGACCGGCGTCCCGACGGAGGCGGGTGCAGATATAGGTGAGGTTCTCGGTGCGCGCCACGTCGTTCTCGGCGCTGCGGGCCGAGTAACACCCCGGCCAGCGCTGGGGATCGAGGGGCTCCAGATCTCCCTGCGCGACCGCTTGGCGGAGCAGGGCTTCGTTCTCGGCTTCGGAGCCATCGCACCAGACGACACGCTCCGGCCGGCAGAGCGCCTGCATCTCCGCGACCCAGGCCAGGAGCGCGGGGTGTGTGGTCGGTGCTGGGTTCATCACGATGGCTCCGCTCATGAGGCTCCTTGCGTCCGCCGCTCCGGGCGGTGGTGGGGACACCTCGAGTCTACATCCGGTCACGCCGCGCGGACGTGATACGCGTCACGCGCTCGGGCGCTGTCCCGGATAGTTTACTACGAAGAGGCCGCGCGTGCTTGGCGAGGGGGCCGCGCATCATCTATAATCGGACCGTGACCCGACCCCGTCCCGAACGGACCGTGTGGCTATGGACCCTGGCGGTGCTGACGGCGCTGTGCGCGCTGACGGCGCGGACGCCGTCACTGAGCGCCGCGGAGCCCGAGACGTCCGAGAATGCCCCGATGGCCGCCTCTTCGGAGGCCTCATCGTCGGACTGGGAACGACTGTACGTCCGTACGCGGGATCTTTTCAAACAAGGCCGTTACGCCGAGGCCGAGCGCTCCGCCTACGATCAGCTGGCCCTGGCCCTCAAGACCTATCCTCCCGACCACCCCCGCCTGGCCTTCTCTTACTCGGACCTGGCGCGCGCCTATCGCCTGCAGAAGTTCTTCCGTCCCGCCAAGCGGCTGTACAAGCGCTCGATGCGCGTGCTCAAGCGGCCGAAGCGCGAGTTCCCGGTGCATGTGGCCTCCGGGCTCAACAACCTCGGGTCCGTCTATCTCCAGCAGGGCAAGCTCCGCACGGCCGAGTCCCTCTTTCAGAGAAGTATCTCGGTCATCCAGCGCTTCGGCGCTCTTCCCTCGGACCATCCCAATATGGCGACGCTGTACAACAACCTCGGTGAGATCTACCGGCGTCATGCGCGCTTCACCGAGGCCGAGACCTATCACCGGCGAGCGCTGGCTATCCGCGAGAAATCCCTGGGGCCCGACCATCCGGACCTGGCGACCTCGTACGCCAACCTCGGCAACCTGCGCCGTATCCAGGGCAATTATGAGGAAGCGCGGGCCTATCACGAGAAGGGTCTCGAGATCCGCCGCGCGGCTCACGGCCAGAGCCATCCGGACATCGCCGAGTCCCTGCGTCAGCTCGGTGAGGTGTCGTACGAGCTCGGGCGTCTCGATGAGGCCGAGGACCTGTTCCGTCAGGCCCAGGAGATGCGGACCAAGTTCTCCAAGCCCGGAGATCCGGAGATCGGCCGGGCTCTCGACGGCCTGGGGATGACACTGGCGCGCAAAGGCCGCTATCAGGAAGCCGAAAAACTCATCAAGCAGGGCCTTCGCCTGCGCAACACGGCGTTCGGAGTCGATTCCGCGGAGTCGGCCGAGTCGCTTGCCGCGTTGGCCGCGTTGGACATCGAACGCGGGCGCTTGAGCGAGGCCCGGACCTCCCTGGAGACCGTCCTGCGCCAGCGCCGCCGCTTCTTCACCCGCCGCTCCCCCGAGACCGCCAACACCCTGTCCCTGTTGGGTCGTCTGTACAATGCCGGCGGAGAGCCGGACCGCGCCCAGCGTTTCCTGACGCAGGCGGCAGCGCTCCAGCGCGAGCTGTTCGGTGAACGGCATCCGCACCTGGCGTCGACGCACGATCAGCTCGGTCAGGCTCTGGCCGCGCAGGGTGATGTCGAAGGCGCCGCGACGCATCTGCAGCGCTCGCTGGAGATGCGCGAGCAACTGCTCGGCGGCAACCACCCGGACGTCGCCTCATCACTGGCGCACCTGGGCGCGCTCTACATCGATGAGCGGACCAAGGCCCGGGGCGCGGCCCGGCCCATGCTCGAGCGCTCACTGCTCATCCGCAAGGAACTGTTCGGAGAGCACCACCCGGAGACCGCTGAGTCCCTGCAGGAGCTCGGCCGCCTATCCGCTCTCGAACACGAGTACACCGACGCGCGGTCCTTCCTGGACCGGGCGCGCAAGGTGCGTCAGGACTTCTTCGGCCGCAAGAACCTCAAGACCGCCGAGTCGGAGCATGAGATCGGCGCTCTGCGGCTCATGACGCTGGACTACGCCGACGCTCAGAAGCATCTGGAGCGCGCCGCCGAGACGCGGAGGGAGCTCCTGGGCAAGCGTCATCCGCTGACCGTCTCTTCGTTCACCCATCTGGCGCGGACCGTGCGTCTGCGCGGAGACACCTCCAAGGCCGAGGCGCTCTACGGCGAAGCGGGCGTCCCCCCCGAGGACCCCGCGGACCTGCCCGGGATCCGGTCGCTCGGAGGGGTCGCGCTCACCGAGAAGGGTGACGCCCCGCCCCAGAACCTGCAGGACCGGATCAAGAAGGTCATGGGCAGCATCCTCGGGATCGCGCCCGGCGGCAAAAAGGACGTGCAGGTCCCCGATACGGCCAAGCTCGAGACCGTCGAGGGCTCGGAGGCGATGGACAAAGGCAAGGGCGCCTATACCGCCGCCGACGCTCAGGACGTCAAAAAAGCGCTCAAGAAAGACCCGGGCAAGAAGGACGAATACACGGCCGACGAGACGCCCGAGAACTTCGAGGGCAAGGACCCTCTGCAACTGCGCGTGGCGATGACCCTGCGCAGTCTTTTCACCCAAGAGGACGATCACAAGACGCAGGCCGTGGACGCCAAGGTCGTCGAGAACCCTTGGGCCGAGAAGCCCGATGCCACCCCGCGTCCCAAAAAAGCCAAGGCCGACAACGTCAATCGTGATCCTTCGGCTGAGATGCTCAAGCACGCCGAAGAGCTCCGCGCCAAAGGTAAGATCAAGGAAGCCGAAGAGACCGAGATCCTGGCGCGCCGCATCCAGGCACTGCACCGCGCGGAGAACAGCTGACCGTCTAGGTCCGCTCGGCCGGGAGCAGACGTCCCTTGAGCCGCCCGGGCTCGGTGATGGGAGCCGAGCAGGCGCCGCTGTCGCACAAGTACGCCGCGGGCCGCTCCAACTCCGGATACTCCACGTCCGCGTGAGGCAGGGGTCCCTCCGCGCGGTCCCACAGCTCGATCCGCCGGTAAGCCCCGGGTAACGCCAGCGCCTCGGCGTACAGCTGGCGTGTCCGCGCATCCGACCGGGACCCGACCACGGTGACGTGCAGAGGGTCCGATCCCAGCTCCGCGTCGGCCAGCAGGATCCCGGGCAAGAGCGCGTAGCCGTTGATCACCGCCTCCGACGACAGGTAACGCATCGCGTGCTCCGTCATCACCCGGTGCTCGGTCTGTCCGGTGTACCGGGACAGCAGATTGGCCCAGCGGGCCAGCTGGATATTCTCGCCCGGATGACGGACCGGACGGGACACTTCACCGGTGAGCCCTGCGGATATGACGGCGCTGATGTATCCGGTCTCCGGGTCCTTGAAGCTCTTTTCGATCCGGCCCGCCGCCCTTACGGAGAGCTCGAGCCACCTTCGATCGGCCGTGCTGACGTAGAGATCGAGGAAGGCCTGCCCCATCGCGAGCGTATCCCCGAGATACGGTCCCGCGGGGTCCGTCTCGTCATGGCGGTAACCGCCCTGATCGTCAGCGCGGTTCAGGACCACCCACTCCGCGGCCGATAGAGCGCGGTCCAGCCATCGCCGCTCTCCGGAGGCCTGGTGCAGTTGACTGAGCGCCGAGATCATCCAGCCGTTCTCACGCGCGTACACGTGGCGGTCCACGGCGGGTTTGAGCGGCGAGATCCACCGCGCGAACGCGCCCTTGGCGTAGAACTCCCTCCCGCTCAGTCCGGGCCCAGCGTCGGCGTTCTGGCTGACGAAGAACGTCCCTCCGGGTCCGCCAAGGTGGGTGGTCATATACACGGCCGTGCGCCGGGCGGCCCGGAGATAGCGTTCCTCACCGTAGAGGACGGCCGCCTGGGCATAGGCGCGCATGTTCACGGCCTGGATCTGCACGATCTTCTCGTAGTGCGGGGAGCGCCAGTCGCTCTCGTCCGAGTACTGGTAGAACCCTCCCCAGACGGGGTCCTCGAGGTACAGCGCCTGATCGAGCGTGCGCCGGGCGCGCTTCTCCTGCTCGATCTCGCCGGAGCGTCCGCGCGCGACGGCCCACTCGAGACTGTCGGCGTCGATGAGCTTAAGGCGTCTGCCCCAACCGCCGTTGTCCGTATCGTAGAACAGGTCGTGCTGGTCCATCAGGTACCGACGTTGTTCGGCGCTCAGCGCGGTTGCGCCCGGCACCACCGGCGGTTCGGGCACTACGGACGGACCCGGCGTGGGGTCGGCGACCACGGCTTCCAATAGCGAGAGCATCACTTCGGGCGGCACATACCCCTTGCGCTTGACCAGCTCCGAGCCGTCCGCGGTGAGGATCACGGTCGCGGGCCAACCCCAGCGCTCATAACGCAGGGACAGGTCCGGTCGCGCGTCCTGATCGACACGCGTGGTCACGTAGTGGCGCTCGAGCACATCGAGGATACGCTCATCGGCGTAGGTCTTCTCGTCCATCACATGGCACCAGTGGCACCACACCGCACCGACATTGAGCAGGACCAGCTTGCCGTCACGGCGGGCCTCTTCGAAAACCGCCGGACCGTACTCCCGCCATTGAGGGGCTCTTTCGGGCGCGGCGCTGAGCGGAGCGGCCGACGTCAGCGCGATCGCGAGCATCGAGCAGAGAAGACGTGAAGTGAACATGCGGCTATGCTAGCACATCGCGGGGAGCTTGCGTCCGGTGAGACCCTGCCGTAGACTTGGGACAGACCCCGGAGGCCCTCATGCGCGTATTCCTGATCGTCTGCACTCTCGTCGCGTCCGTTCACCTGATGCTCACGCCCGCGCTCGCCGCCGTGCCTCTCGGGCCGGCCGAGGAGCCCACGGTCGAGCTCTCCCCGGCTCCGGCCGGGCCGAACCTGTACGAGCGGCTCGGCGGCGAGAGCGCCATCGCGGCCGTCGTGGAGGACTTCGTGGCGCGCGCGGCGGCGGACCCCGCGGTCAATTTCACGCGCAAGGGCACCCCGCGCGAGTGGCAACCGACACCGGACAACCTCCTGCGCCTCAAGAAGCGTTTGGTCGAGATGCTCGCCGCCGCCGCGGGCGGACCCGACCCCTACGCGGGTCGGTCGATGAAAGAAGTGCACCGGGGTATGGGCATCACGGGAGCCGAGTACGACGCTATAGTGGTGAACTTCAAGCGCTCTCTGGATGAGCTCAACATCGCTTTGAGCGAGCAGGTCGAACTCCTGGCCCTCGTCGGCACCCTCCGCTCCGACATCGTCGAATCCTGATCTCGTCCTAACCCCCGATCTGTAGCCCCCTCACGGGTCAGCTCTTAGACGTGCACTGGGGGTCTTCCGCATCATTTTTTAGGGTTATCTCCAAAGCGCCATGATCACCAAGCTCCCGGTCACGGTCTCCCGAAGGCCGAGTTCGACTTTTCGGCTCCCCTACAGTTCCTTATGCGTCCGAGGTAAGTCGCAGGGGAAACGGCAGGCCTGGGCTGCACCGACGAGGGGCCCCACGACTTACCGAGTGACGATCGTGCCTCGGAGCCAGAAAAGTCGACTCGAGGCCGAAGGGAGAGCGTGACCGGGAGATCAGGGGGTCGTCGGTACCTTGGGGGGGTAACCCTATAAGATCATGCGGATGACCCCCAGCGCAGGACGAAGAACTATTCGAAGATGTGGATGGTGATCTCGGGGTGCGAGAAGTAGCGCACAGGCAGGCCTGAGGCGCCGCTGCCGCGTGAGGTGTAGCCGATCATGCGGTCGTGCGTCCAGGGTCCGGCGAAGTACTTGCGCGACACGCGCAGGTTGGCGATGATGGGCACTCCGCCGGGCAGGCAGATCTGTCCGCCGTGCGCATGGCCGCAGAGATAGACATCTACGCCCCTGCCGGCTGCTTCCGGCGCGATGTCGGGTGAATGCGCCAGAAGGAGCTTCAGGTCCTCGGGCCGCGCGCCCTCAAGCGCCCGGTCGATGTCATGCAGGCGGTAATAGTGCGGATCATCGACCCCGGCCAGCCACAGACGCAGACCCCCCCGCTCCACCGCGACACCCTCATTGAGCAGCACGCGGATGCCGGCGGACTCCAACTGAGGCACCATACGGACCGAGTCATGATTGCCGAGCACCGCGTAGATGCCGTGCTTGTAGGTCAACCCCTCGAACAGGGAAGCGGTCAACCGCACCGCGGCGGTGCCGTCGCCTTTCTCGTGGTACCTGAAATCCCCTGTGAGCACGCACACGTCAGCGGGAATGGCGCGGATCCTCTCGCGCAGCGAGCGTCCGCCGTCGGAGATGCCTTCCGCGTGAAGATCGGACAGATGCAGGATGCGATAACCGCTCAATCCACCCTTGCCGCGCTCATGACGGATGCGATGTTCGCGGACGCGGTACTCCAGCGCGTGCCGGAGACCCCATTGCCACAGACCGGTCCACCGGAGGACCGTGCCGGTACCGTCGAGGAACGCCTCGGCCCAGCTGAACGGGATGTTCCAGTAACCGAAGGTGATCTTGCCCGTGGTCAGACCGTGTTCGCGCTCGAGCCGGAGATCCCGATGACGCACGGGCACACGACCGTCCTGCGGGTGCGATGGACCGGATGCGGTGTCCTGGGGTGGCGTGGGAACGGAGCACATCCCCACAGTATAACCGATGGGGGGTGAGCGTTCGTCCCGGAGTCTAGAGCCGGATACGCGTGACCGGGCCGTGCGAGGTCCGTGTCAGCACTTCTTCGACGAGCTTCGAACGGTGCGCGCGGCCGGCCAGGTCCGTCACGGTCACGATGCCGGAGACCCGGCGGTCCTCACCGAGCACGATGAGCCGGCGCACACCCTTCTCTTCCATGATGCGGGCGGCCTCATCCACCGTATCGTCCTCGCGGCACGTCTCCGGATACCAGCTCATGACGCTCTCGACCTTGGTCTTGTTGGGATTGAGGCCGATGGCCGTGGCTTCGACCGTGATGTCACGGTCGGTGATCATGCCGATGAGCACATCGCTCATGTACACCGGAAGCGCGCCCACGCCCTTGTTGCGCATGATGGACGCGGCCTCCGCGACCGACTCCTCCGCCTGCACCGTCTCCACATGACGGGTCATCACATCGGCTACTTTCATGGCGCGCCTCCTCTCAAGACCACCGTGCCCGCAACGCCTCCGCCACCGGAGGCCACCAGAGCGTCGTCGCCAGACCCAGTGAAGCCAAGAAAAGCGTCTGATGCACACCGACAGGCAACTCGCGCCGGGCCAGGGCCCGGTCGAGCACGATCCAGACGATGAGCCACACGGACAGGAAGATCGCCTGCAGGGCCGCGAACTCCCCGGCCTGAGCTCCTCCCGGCAGAACGGCCGCTACCGCGGCCAGGGCCGATGCGCACGGACCGCCCGGGACGGCCGCCAACCGGACGCAGGCGGCGACGAGAGCCGCGCATCCGACGGAGAGCGTCGCGGCCTGAGCAGGACCGTTGCGGGTCACGTCCACGCTCATAGGACCCCCTGAAGCGTCCGCAGCCGCGCCAGCGCCGCGCCCAGGGCGAACGCGCACATGAAGTAGAAGAAGGCCAGCATCAGCACCAACCCCGCGGTCTCGCGTACAGCACGCGAACGCGGCAAAGCCTCACCGTAACGCCAGATGATCGAGCAGGCGGCTACGACCAGCGGCAGACAGAGCATGCCCGCGAACTGCTTGAACTCGAAGAACACCCGCAGGGCCGGCGGCGCCGCCAGGTCCGGCCGGCGGGCGGTCAGGAGAACGGCGCCGGAGACCAGTGCCGCCAGACAGGCGATCACATTGACGAGGCTACCCGCCTCCAGGTCCTCGATACGCGGCATCTCGGACGTCCACAGACGGATGCCCTGGAAGACACCGATGGTCATCGTGATCATCACGATCCCCGCGAACAACGCGTGCAGTGCCGAGCGCGCTCCGAGCAGACCCGGCCCGATGAGCCCTTGGAGGGGTGCCGTGGTCAGCACCACCACCGCCGCGATCTCCAGCAGGAAGATCAGCAGGGCCAGCACCAACGCGCGGGACGAGCGCCGCTCGAGGCTCATCAGATCTGCTCCTCGTTGGGCCTCGAGGGCGGATACGCATGAGCGGGCACGCCCGTTCTCTCGCGCACCAGTGCCGCGATGGTCCTGAGGCGGTCCCAGGGGACGGGCAGCACACCGGGCTCCGCGGGAGGGCGGTCCAACGTGTAGATCTGCACGGCATCCGGCCGCAGATAGCCGACGGCCTGCACCCAGTGAAATACGGCTGCGTCATTGGAGTTGTCCGCCGTACCGGTGACGAACAAGCTCTGGAGTGTGATGCTCTTCATCTGGTACAGACCCGAGATCATGCGCCGCCAAGCATCCTGCGAGGAAGGCCTGTCGATACGGTGGAACGTGTCCGCGTCGCCGGCGTCGAGCTTCATGAACCGG
This sequence comes from Candidatus Omnitrophota bacterium, assembly GCA_022072175.1. Taxonomy (GTDB): domain Bacteria; phylum Omnitrophota; class Gorgyraeia; order 2-02-FULL-51-18; family 2-02-FULL-51-18; genus JAJVIE01. The sequence goes on from JAJVIE010000001.1 coordinate 209,693, forward strand.
GCCTCCAGCAGGGAGAGCGTGTCACGGACCTGAGGGCGATGGCAGGTGGAGGAGTTGGAAAGGATGCCGATGGGTACTCCGCGCAGATGGCGGTCCCGGGCCGCGATCACGGTCCGGATCGCCTCGTCCAGACGCGGATGCAAGGTCGGTTCGCCGTTGCCGGCGATCATGATCCAATCCGGACGTTCGTCCGAAGCATGAGATCGGGCGAACTCGGTTTCGGCCTGTTGACGCACCTCATCGACGCTCGGATAAGAAGCGGACTCGGCCCGTTCGGTGGCCCCGTACTGACAGTAGACGCAGTTATAGGAACACTGCTTGTGGTCGTTGGGCAGGAGATTGATCCCCAGGGACCGCCCGAAACGCCTCGATCGCATGGGCCCGTAGACCACCTGATGCTGGAGCTCGATCGTCATGGCCGACCCTCCTCCCCTGTTGGCGTATCCGTGTTCAGGATACCTCCACCGGGCGAAGCGGCCAGTGACATCTATCACGGAGGGTCGGGGTTCGGACAAAAGAAAACCCGACGGGATCCCCGCACAGGCTCCCGTCGGGCCGGCCTCGAAGACCACTCCCCCAGCGGTCTCCGCGCCGATCTTCGATCCGATGTGACCCGCCCGGCCCCCCGACCGGGACAAAAAAAGAACCGGGTCACCTAAAAGCTCGATGGCTTTTGGCAACCCGGTCGGCCTCGTGAGGCTCCTGGGCTTTGCGCATCTCCGCTGCGATCACCGGAGACTGGCCCTTTTCAAAAGCGTCGTTCCGTCGTTCGTGCGTCCTGCAAAGAGCGCGTTCGTAGACGTAATCTGCCATCCGCCGGGGCGCTTTTCAAGAGGGCCGCCGCGGAGCGTGCCCGGCGGGCCTTAACAGGATTAAGCGTCTTTGACAACCGTCCATCAGCGGTCCAAGACACTGCTCAAAGATTTCCGCGGATCGAACGGTATCCGGGGGCCCTACAACAGCTCGCCGAGCGCCGATCCAATGCGATAGAACACGAACCCTCCGGCCACGGTGAGGAGCGCATAGGACAGCGCTCGCGGCCAAGCACCCTGCTGCAGCAGGCTCGAACTCTCCAGGACCATCGCCGAGAGCGTCGTGAAAGCCCCGCAGAACCCGGTGATCGCCAACAGCCGGGCCTCCGGAGAGAGCGCCAAGCGGCCTTGCGCGGCCGTGGTGAACGCTCCGACGAGCAGGCATCCGCTGAGGTTCACGATGAGCGTCCCGTACGGGTAGCCCGTACCCAGCGCCCGATGGACCGCCCAGGAGACGGCCACCCTCGCGCATCCCCCTCCGACGGACCCCGCGCACAACCATGCCAATCCGGCCCAGCTCATCGAACCCCCTTTCAGCGCCCTGCGCTCTTGAGGACCTTGAACGCCTCGAGCGTACGCTCGCGTGCCTCAGCGTGGTCCACCATCGGTAGCGGGTACTCCTCCCCGAGCCGCACGCCCGCCGCACGGAGGACCTCCGGCGGCGCCTCCCAGGGCCGGTGGATCCATGGGGTCCCCAGCCGAGCCAGCTCCGGCAGCCATCGGCGGAGGTACTCTCCCTGCGGGTCGAACCGCTCGCTCTGCAGGACCGGGTTGAAGATCCTGAAATACGGCGCCGCGTCCGCTCCGCATCCGGCCACCCACTGCCAGCCGAAAGTATTGCTCGCCAGGTCCGCGTCCACGAGCGTGTCCCAGAACCACTCGGCGCCCTTACGCCAGGGGATCAGGAGGTCCTTGGTGAGAAAAGACCCGACGATCATGCGCACGCGATTGTGCATCCAGCCGGTAACCCATAGCTCGCGCAGCCCCGCGTCGACGATCGGATATCCGGTGCGGCCCGATTGCCAGCGCTTGAGCGCAGAACGGTCCTTGGACCAGGCCACGTGCTCGAACTCCTCACGCAAGGACACGTCCACGGTCCGCGGCTGATGATAGAGCACATGGTAGGCGAACTCCCTCCAGCACAGTTCCTTGAGGTAGGTCTCCGCGCCCTTGCCCATCGCGCCGGCCCGGCCGCCGTTGACGGACGCCGCAAGGACCGCGTGCCACACTTGCCGCGGACCGATGTCGCCCCAGTGCAGGTGCGGCGATAACCTCGAGGTTCCTCTGACGGCCGGCACATCCCTCTGGACGGCGTAGCCGTCGACGACGTTCTTGAGGAACGTCGACAGCTCGCGTGCCGCGCCCGCCTCGCCCGGCTTCCAATGTTCGTAGAACTCCTTGTCCCAGCCGATCCTGGGCAGCAAGCCCAGGTCCTCGATCCTCAGCGATGAAGGCCGCTGACGCGGCGGCGTGAGCGTTCGAGGAGCTTTGAGCGGCGCCGGCGGTTCGGTCGCGGCACGGCAGGCCCTCCAGAACGGCGTGAAGACCTTGAAAGGACCCCCCGATCCGGTCTTGATCTCCCAGGGTTCGAAAAGCAACGAGCCGTTATGGCTCTCCGCCGTCAACCCCTCCCGGCGCAGGGCCGCCTTGACGGCGGTATCCCGGGCGATCGCCGCCGGCTCGTAGCGGCGGTTCCAGACCACACCGGAGGCGCCCGTCTGCCGGGCCAGATCGAGCAGGGTCTTCAGCGCGGGTCCACGGCGGATCACCAGAGGAGATCCTTTGTCCGCCAGGTCCGCCGACAGGCTCTTGAGCGAGTGGTGCAGCCACCATCGCGAAGCGCTTCCCGGAGCCCATCCGCCCTCTTCTTCATCCCAAAGGATGTACACCGGCACGACCGGGCCGCGCGCGGATGCGTCCGACAGCGCCGGATGATCACCGATGCGTAGGTCCTGCCGGTACCAGACGATCGTCGGCGCCGTAGAGGAGGTCTCAGGCATGGTTGCGCAGGAGCAGTTCCTTGGGGTGGGGCTCCAGATAGCTCTGTCCGAGCAGATAGGTGATGTCGTACTTGCGCACGAAGTGCCTCACGAGCGTCACCGGCACGACCAGCGGCACCAGTCGGCGGTGGTACTGGCGGATCACCTCGAGCACCTGCCGGCGCTCGGACGGATCCAGACGATCCGAGAAGAACCCGAACAGATGCTCAAGGACATTGGTGTGCGTGCGCACCGTAGCCTGCCGGGCCAAAGCGCCCATGTAGAGCCGGCCGTACTCCTGAGCGGCCTGGCGCAGATCGCGCCCCTTGAGGCCGGCCACCAGCCTGCCCATCAGACGCAAGGACGGCTCATGGTGGGCTTGGATCAGGAACTTCTCTTGGGCATGGTAGGCGACCAGCGCCGAGCGTGTCAGCGGCGCGCTCCCCAGCAAAGCTCGGTACCGGTGGTACGCGAAGACCCGCTCGATGAAGTTCTCGCGCAGAGGCGGATCGTTGAGCCGCCCCTCCTCCTCGACCGGCAACAGCGGCAGGCGGTCCATCAGCGCCGCGGCGAAGAGCCCGCGGCCTTCCCGCCGCGGAGCGGTCCCTGCCCGCGCGTACACGCGCACACGCTCCATCCCGCAGCTCGGCGAGTCCTTCTTGAGCACGTAGCCGCTCAGATCCATGCGCGCAAGCTCGCTCACCCTTGCCGCGGCCCAGCGCGTCATCGTCTCCGTCCAGTCCCGGCCGGAGCTCTCCTCCACCATCCGCGGCGAGGCGGCATCTCCCACGAGCCTCACCGTCGGACGCGGCACACCCATGCCCGCCTCCACCTCGGGACACACCGCGACCCATTCGACGAACGGCCCGAGGGTCTTGGTCAGATAGGCATCGTGCTTGTGCTGGCCGTCGTAGCGGACCTTCTGTCCGAGCAGGCAGGAACTGATACCGATCCTTGGCTTGGCGCTCACCGGCCGCTCAGGCGAGATCGAAGAGCAGGCAGTGCGCGCTCTCGAGGCCGCGCAATGACAAGGTCCCCGGAGAGTCCACCGCGGCCCCGTCGCCCGCCGACAGCCGCTCGCCTCCCAACTCGAGCCGGCCGCTGATCATCTGCAGCCAGTAGCCGCGCCCAGGGACGGCTTTCAGGTCCAGCGCCGCTCCGGCCTTGAGGGATGTCTCGTACAACCACGCGTCCTGATGCACGATGACGGAGCCCTGCTCGCCGTCCGGAGAACACAGGAGCCGCCAGCGACCCTCCCGGCGCGCGGGATCGAAGGTTTTCTGTTCGTAAGAGGGATGTAGTCCCTGCCGGTTGGGCAGGATCCAGATCTGCAACAGATGCACCCAGTCGCTCTTGGAGGCGTTGTACTCGCTGTGCGTCACGCCCGAGCCGGCCGTCATGCGCTGGACCTCCCCGGGACGGATCAGCGAGGAGTTGCCCATGCTGTCGCGGTGCTCCAGAACACCGGAGAGCACGAGCGTGACGATCTCCATATTGCGGTGCGAGTGGGTGGGAAAACCCTGACCGGGCTGGACGTGGTCCTCGTTGATGACGCGGAGCGACCGGTAGCCCATATGCCGGGGATCTTGGTAGTCCGCGAACGAGAACGAATGGCTGGTGCGCAGCCACCCGTGGTCATAACTGCCTCTGTCTTGGGAACGGCGGACCGTGATCATGGGACCCCTCTATTGGGGTCTATTATAGACCGCGACCCGCCTCCCGGCTACTCGCGCTTAGAGCGTCGAGGTGCAGTGACCGCAGCGCACGGCCTTGATGGGGACCACCATCAGGCACTGCGGGCAATCCTTGGTCGTGGGGGCCGGCGGTGCGGCGGGCTTGGCCGGAGGTTGTGACAGACGATTGATCTGCTTGATGAGCAGGAAGACCGTAAAAGCCACGATGAGGAAGTTGATGATCGTATTGAGAAAAGCGCCGTAGTTGAGCGTCGGAGCTCCGGCCTTCTGCGCGTCGACGAGGGTCGGGTACGCCACGCCATTGAGGCTGACGAACAGTCCCGCGAAATCCACCCGGCCCATCAGGAGCCCGATCGGCGGCATGAGCACGTCGTTGACCAGCGAGGTCGTGATCTTGCCGAAAGCTCCTCCCACGATGACACCGACCGCCATATCGAGCACGTTGCCGCGCATCACGAACGTTTTGAACTCTTCGATCATCTTGGACATGACGACCTCCTTTGATCTGGACGCGTCCGGGCCGTACGGCTCAGGCGCTGTGTTTGAGACCGACGATACCGATGACGATGAGGCACAGGGAGACCACACGCACCAGCGTGGCGGGCTCGTTCAAGAACAGCAGTCCGATGACCGCCGTGCCGAAGGCCCCCACGCCCGTCCACACCGCGTAGGCGGTGCCGACCGGCAAGGTCTTAAGAGCGGCCGACAGCAACAGGAAGCTGGCGACCATCGCCGCGAGCGTCACCGCTGTCGGCAGCGGCCGTGTGAACCCGTTGGACGCTTTCATGGTCAGCGCCCAGACGACCTCGAGCGCTCCGGCGATCAGGACGTAGAGCCAGGCGGTCTGGGGGCTCAGGGGACGACCGCGTCGGCCTCGATCTCGACGAGCATCTCCGGCGAGATGAGGCGCTTGATCTCGACCATGGCCGTCGCGGGACGCACGTCCTTGAAGACCTCCCCGTGCGCGCGGCCGATCTCCTGCCACTCATCGATGTTGGCGCAGTAGACGCGTGTACGCACCACGTCCTTGATCGAAGCTCCGGCGCCCTTGAGCGCGGACTCGATGTTGCGCAGGGCCTGCAGGGTCTGATCGTAGGCCCCTCCGGTGACCTTGCCGTCGGGTCCGCTGCCCGTGGTGCCGGAGACGAAGATGAGGTTACCGGCCTTGACCAGCCGTGAGTAGCCGATCACCGGCTCCCATTTGCTGCCCGACGAGTAGTTCTTGCGCTCCATGGCGGCTCCTAGGCTTTGAGGTAGGCCTTGACGATCTTCTGGTCGCTCATCGGACGGTCGCCGGGACCCGTCGGAGAACCCTCGATCTTCTGCACGACCTCGTAGCCGTTGACGACGCGGCCGAAGATCGTGTGCTTCTGGTGCAGCCACGGCGTCTTGGCCGTCGTGATGAAGAACTGACTGCCGTTGGTGTTGCGGCCCGCGTTGGCCATGGCCAGGATGCCGGGCTTATTGAACTTGGTGTCGATGTCCACCTCGTCCTCGAACGGCTTGCCCCACACGGACTCGCCGCCGGTGCCGGTGCCGGTCGGATCGCCGCCCTGGATCATGAAATCCTTGATCACGCGATGGAAGATCAGGCCGTCATAGTAGCCCTTCTCGACCAGCTTGGTGAAGTTCTCGCAGGCTTTGGGCGCGACCTGGGGCAACAGCTCGATCTCGATCACGCCTTGGTTGGTCTCAAGGATCACGTTCTTGGCGGACATCTGGGTCTCTCCTCCGTAGAGGTCCGTCACGCCCGCGAGCGTCAGCATCAGCGCGGTGACCAGGACCGGGGTTGCGGGGTATCGAAGTCTCATGGGTTTCTCCTAGACCGCTCCATCATACCGTCCGGGGGGGCTTTGTCAAACCGCCCGGTGCGGACGGTCAGGGGCGTCTAGGAGTGGAATCCCCGCCCGGTGCGGGCGAGTTCGACCAGGAGCTTGGCGGGTTCGAACCTCTTGGCGTCCACGTCCTTGGCCAGACGCTCGAGGTCCTTGAGGATGGGCAGCGCGCCGATGGAGTCGGCGTAGCGGAGGAGACCTCCGCGGTGCGGTGGAAATCCGGTGCCCATGATCATGCCGATATCCACGGTGGCGGCGCTGTCGACGACCTTCTCCTCCAGGCACCGCGCGGCTTCGTTGATCATGATGTAGACCATGCGCTTGAGCGCGTCCTCGGCGGACGTGCGCGACCCGGATCCGGTCTTGACCTCGGGGTTGGGCGTGCGCTTCTTGCCGTCGTGGATATAGAACCCTTTGCCCGATTTCTTGCCCAGCAGGCCGGCTTTCTTGACCTCCTCGAGGATGGACGCGACCTTCATGCGCTCCCCGAAAGCCTCCTGCAGGATATGCGCGACCTTGTAGCCGACGTCGATGCCGACCTGATCGGCCAGCTCGATCGGCCCCATCGGCAGACCGAAGTTCTCCGCGATGCGGTCGATGGTCGTGCACGGCATCCCTTCCTGCAGGAGGTACGCCGCCTCGTTGAGGTACGGCAGGAGCAGTCGATTGACCAGGAATCCCGGCCGGTCCTCGGTGAGGATCACGGTCTTGCCCAGGCGCCGGGCGAAGAGCACGGTGCGCTCGATCGTCTCCGGCGAGGTCCGCTCGGCGCGAATGACCTCCACCAGCGGCATGCGGTCGACGGGATTGAAGAAATGCAATCCGACCACCCTCTCGGGATGACGGCACACCTCGGCCATGCGCGTGACCGGCAGAGAGGACGTGTTGGACGCCAGCACCGTGTCCGGTCCGGTGATCTCGGACAGGCCCTTGAAGACCTTCTGTTTGATGCCCAAGTCCTCGACGACGGCCTCGATGATCATGTCGCTCGTACCCATACCGGAGTCGTCGAGCGTCGTGGAGATCAGGCTCATGCGGCCTTCGAGCTGATGGCGCTTGATCCGACGGCGCTTGAGAGCGCCCTGGTTGATCTTGTGCGCCTCGGCCAGAGCGCCGGCCAGCGCCTTGTCGTTGATGTCCTTGACGCGGACCGGCAGGCCCTTGGCGCTCACCAGCTGAGCGATGCCTCCGCCCATCACGCCGGCGCCGACCACACCACAGCGGCGCACGCCATCGGTCTTGACCGGCGTATCGGTCCAGCGGTGTTTCTTGTACTTCTCGGACAGGAAGAAGACTTTGATGAGGTTCTTGGAGACCTCGGTGGTACCCAGACGCGCGAAGTGCTCGCTCTCTAGCCGGTAGACGCCCGCCCCGGACCGCCCGTACGTGCGCGAGACCAGGCGGATGATCTCGAGCGGCGCCGGGTAGTGGCCCTTGGTGCGCTTCATCACGTCCTTGCGCGCCTTGTCGTACACGATCGCGCGGCCGACCGGCGTATCCTCGAGGAAAGCCGTGCTGAGGTCTTTCTTGCGCGGCGAACGGCCCTTGCCCTTGAGGGAGACGGCGTACGCCAGCGCGTCGGTCTTGAGCGTCTTTTCGGGGAACAGGCGGTCGACCATGCCGTTCTTGAGCGCTTCCTCGGGAGTAACCATCTTGCCCGCTAGGATGAGGGGCAGGCCTTTGAGCAGTCCGACCAGGCGCGGCAGGCGGATACTGCCTCCGAAACCGGGCAGGATGCCGAGATTGACCTCGGGCAGACCGATCTTGATCGCCGTCGAGAACGAAGCCACGCGCCGGTCGCACGCCAACGCCAGCTCATAGCCGCCTCCGAGACAGGCGCCGTTGATGACGCACACCGTCGGATACGGCAGATCCTCGAGCTTCTTGAAGATGGCCTTGCCTTGCTCGGCTTTGTCGGTGGCGTCCTTGGGCGTCGTGATCCCCTCGATCTCACGGATGTCCGCGCCCGCGATGAAGATCCTCTCCTTGGCGCTGGTCACGATGAGCGCCCGCAGGTCCTTGCGCTCGGACAGTTCATCGAGCGTACGGTCGAGCGACGCCAGGTGCGTGGACGTCAGTACGTTGACGTCCGAGTCCGGGTTGTCGAAGATCAGCTCCCCGACGCCCTCCGCGACCGTGATCCTCCAGGCTCCGCTCATCGCCTACTCCCTCTCCAGCAGTACCGCGCCGCCCTGACCGCCGCCGATGCACAGCGACACCAGGCCCCGGCGCACGTTGCGGCGCTTCATCTCGCGCAGACAGGTGAGGATCAAGCGGGATCCGCTGACACCGACCGGATGACCGAGCGCGATACCACCGCCGTTGACGTTGAGCAGCGCAGGATCGATCTCTCCGACCGCCTGACGGCCCGGGAAGTTCGTCTGGGCGAAGCCCTTGGAGGCGAGCGCCTCGACGCAGGCCAACACCTGCGCGGCGAAGGCCTCGTTGATCTCGAACAACCCGATCTCCTTGAGCGGGATCCCGGTGCGGCGCAGGAGCCTCTCGATCACGAAAGCCGGTCCCAGCCCCATCTCGCTCGGTTCGAGCCCGACGTAATCGTACGCGGCGATGGTGCCGAGGACCGCGTAGCCGAGGGCCTTGGCCTTGTCCTCGGGCATCAGAAGCAGCGCGCAGGCGCCGTCGGTGATCTGGGAGGAGTTGCCCGCGGTGACGGTACCGGTCCGGCGGTCGAACACCGGCTTGAGCTTGGCCAACTGCTCGGGCGTCAACCCCTCGCGCACACCATTGTCGTCGCTGACGGACTGCGCGTACTTGGGCGGCACGTGCACGGTCATGATCTCCTCGCGGAGCTTGGCACGCGAGGCGATGACTCGGCGGTGGCTCTCGAGCGCGAACGCGTCCTGACGCTGACGGGAGATCGCGAATTTTTTGGCCACCACCTCGGCGGTCTGGCCCATGTTGAGGCCGCAGGTCGGGTCGGTGAGGGCCAGCTGGAGCGCCGCCTGCGGCGTGAAGTGCTTGGGTCTGAACTGCGCCACCACCGACAGGCGCTCACCGAACGTCCGGGCCTTTTGCAGTTTCATGAAGAGCCCCGCCGCTTCCTTGGAGAAGACCAGAGGCGCGTTGGACATCGACTCCGTCCCGCCGGCGATGACGACCTCGTCCTGTCCGGCGAGGATCTTCTCGACCGCGCTCGTGACGGCCTCGAAGCCGGATGCGCAATTGCGGTTGACCGTGTAGGCCCTCTTGGACTTGGGTAGACCGGCCATGAGACTGACGACGCGCGCGACGTTGGCCGCGTCGATGGGCTGGCCGACACAGCCGAGGATGACCTCATCGACCCGTTCGGTGTCGATACCGGTGCGTTGGACCAGTTCCGTGACGCACATCGCGCCCAGACGCTGGGCGGACAGGTGATCGAAGACCGTCCAGGCTTTGATGAACGGCGTGCGCACTCCCTCGACGACAGCGATCTTAGGGGCCATGGGTCCTTTTGGAGTTATCAGAATTAACTAATTTTAATACTTAATATACATTACGTATCACAACTAAACAACAGGATTATCGGACCGGGCTCAGGACTAACCGTTCAGGAGGGGCCATCCGCGGCGCAGCACGTAACGCAGCCACCAACCCGCCGTCAACGAGGTCAGGATGGCCAGTGCCACCAGAGTGACGAAGAATTCGCGGCTGATGATCCCCAGGTCCAGCGCCAGCGTCGCCAGCACGATGCAGGGGCCGCCGCGATCGTTGAGCGCAAAAGCGAGATTGGCGCTCGAAAGCCAGTCGTAGCGGAGCCAACGCGCCGTCACGAGCACCGCGACCGTCTGTACGAGCATCGCGTACAGCGTGAAGAGCGTCACGAACCCGGCGTCCAGATCACGGAAGAGGTCGATCTTGAGACCCACGACGGCGAAGTATACCGGTACGAAGAACGCCGTCGAAAAGCTCTTGATGTGTCGGCGCGCTTCCTCGAAGGACGGGTGCTTGACGCCGTTGACGACGATACCCGCCAAGAAGGCCCCGAAGACGAGATTGACGTCCAACCATCCGGCCAGCACCGTGAAGACCAGCAGCACCAGCACGATCACGGCCAGCTCATTGTTCTTGGGCAATGACCGCAATCCCGGACGCGCGTCGATCCAGCGGATGCAACGCGGCATCACCACCAGCGCCGTGAAGAAGAAGAGCACCGAGATCACGACGTGCATCGAGATGTCCGCGAACGACTGCGCCCGCTCGGAGGAGACCAGCCCCGCGGCGATGGACACGAACACCCACAGCACCAGGTCGTGTATCGTCGCCGTCGCCAGCGTGATCTTGGCGAAAGTGGTGCGCAGGATGCCCAGGTCCATGAAGATCTTGGACAGCACCGGGATGGAGGTCACCGCGAGCGCCACCGTGATGATGAGCCTCAACGCCAGCGTGTCCCCCGCCGGACCCATGAGACGGTCAAGATCGAAGAAGTACGTGGAGATCCAGCCGAAGAGCGCGGGTACGACGGTCGTGCCGATGACCAACCCGAGGATCACCCGCTTGTCGCGGCGGTCAAGGCCCGTCTCGATCTCGAACCCCGAGCAGAACATCAAGAGCACCAAACCCAGCCAATAGACGGCCGAGATGAGCTCTCCCTGACGCATGAAGATCTCTTCATAAGCACCGGGCAGAACCCGGCCCAAGAGCGTCGGACCCAGGAACAGGCCGCCGGCGATCTCTCCGACGACCTTGGGGATGGTCAGCCGCTGAAAAAGATTGCCACAGACCAGCGCGGAGAGGAGCAGGAGCAGGACCGCCAGGAAGAACCGGCTGAGCGTGAGTGGATCGATGGTGATGGCGGCTGTCGGGTCGAGGTTCATCGGAGCGATTATAACGGACCGGGGTCGGGTTTGGACAGCTCCGCATCACGGCAGCGGACGTGACCCGAGAACGTCGGGGTGCTACAGTAGGTCCATGCCGGGAACCTCCGCAACGCCACGATCCTCCGGTGTCCGTCTGCTGACCCTCCGCGAGGACCACACCGGCCCTCTACGGGCGGGTTTCGCGTCCGGGCCTTTCGGCCGCTGTCTGATCGGCGCCATCGGGCCCGACCTCTGCCACTTGTCCTTCGCGGACGGGTCGGTCCGTACGGCTTGGAAGGAGCTGTCCGCGGCCTGGCCGCGCGCGCGGATCCTCCGGGACGACCGGTCGGCGGAGCTCTGGCGCAAGCGCCTTTTCGGTCGCAAGAAGGGCGCGACGGCCCCGGTCCGCTGTCAGGTGCGCGGCACGGCTTTCCAGCTACGGGTCTGGCGTGAACTCTTACGCATCCCTTCGGGCGGGCGTGTGACGTACGGTGAGCTGGCGGCGCGGGTGGGGCACCCGAAGGCCGCGCGGGCCGTCGGCAGCGCCGTCGGCGACAATCCCATCGCCTGGCTCATCCCCTGCCACCGTGTCGTGCGCGGCTCAGGCGGTCTCGGCGGTTATCACTGGGGCGTCGGACGCAAACGCGCGATGCTCGCTCACGAGTCCGTCAGCGGCTGCTTGGGGACGAGCGCCTCCCACTCGTAGTCCGTCTCGAGCAGCAGCGCCGTCTGGATGAAGGCCATGTGGGAGTATCCCTGCGGGAAATTCCCCGTCTGCCTCCCGGTCTCCGGCTCGGCCCCCTCCGACATCAACCCCAGGTGGTTGACGCACCGGCGCACGTGATCGAACATCTCCCGGGCCTCCTTGCGGCGGCCGGTGAGATACAGCGCGTTGATCATCCAGTACGTGCAGATCAGGAAGGCGTTCTCCGGCTTGCCGAAATCATCCTCCGACGTGTAGCGCATCGCGTAGCCACCGCGCACCAATTGCCGGTAGCAGTAATCGACGGTCTTGATGATCCTCGGGTCGTCCTTGGGCAGGAAACCGTAATGCAGCATGAGCAGCACCGCCGCGTCCGCGTGCGTACTGCCGTAGAACATCGTGAACGCCTCGACCTCGGGATGCCAGCCCTTCTCGAGGATGTCCGCGCGGATCCGCTCGGCGGTCCTGAAGCACTCGTCGGCGTAGGCCTGCTTGCCGATGCTCTGCGCGATGCGGCCCCCGCGGTCCATGGCGACCCAGCTCATCAGCTTGGAGAAGACATGATGCTGCTGCTGTCCGCGATACTCCCAGATGCCGTTGTCCGGGGTCTCCCAGACGGCCTTGGACCAGTTGACCAGCGAACGCACGGCCGTCCACAGCTCCTGGTCGAAGTGGAAATCCGTCCCCTGCTGGCAGGCGAAATACGTGTAGATGGCGTCCAGGAGCTCTCCGTAGAGGTCGTTCTGCTTCTGACGGTAGGCGTCATTGCCGACGCGCACGGGTCTGGACCCGCCGTATCCGGCCAGATCGAGCGTCTTCTCGGTCAGGACCTTCTCCCCGTGAATGCCGTACATGACCGAGATACCGTCGTTCTTGAGCAACATCCGGTCGAGGATGAAACGCATGTACCTCGACGAGGAGCCCATGTGACCCAATCGCGCGAAGAGCTCCACGATCATCGAAGCGTCACGGATCCAGCAGTACCGGTAGTCCCAGTTGCGGTCCCGTCCATGGATCTCGGGCAGAGAGGTCGTCGGCGCGGCGATCACCGCTCCCGTACGCTGGTACATGAGCAACTTGAGCGTCAGCAGCGACCGCAAGGTCTCCTCGCGGTAGCGGGCGGGAAGCTTGGAGCGGTCGCCCCAACCGAGCCAATAGCTCTTGGTCCTCTCGAACTCGATGTAGGCCCGGTCGGCCGTGAACGGCCGGACCTTCTGGTGGTAGGACAGGACCAGGTACATGGACTTGCGCAGTTCGATCGTCCGGCCCTCGATGACGGCCTTGGGATCCTCCGCGTCGGTGTACAGGAAGTAGCTGTGATACTCGCCTTGGTCCGAGAGGTACTTGTAGCAGTCCCCGTGGTCCTCGATCCGACAGCCGCTGCTGCCGTAGTTGGGACGCACGTCGATGACGATGCGCACCTTGGGCCGGCCGGAGATGACCCGTACGCTCCGGTGGATCTCGGCGGGACAGTAATACTGCCCCCTATCCGACATGAAGCGGGGCATGAAGTCATAGATATCCAGGATGCCGTCGCGCGTCTCGATCCGGGTCTTGAGGATCGGCGTCAGGCGCACGTACTCCTGTGACGTTCGCACGACATCGATGCCCTCGATCCTGAAGGACCCGCCCTTGTCGCTGTCCAACAGACGCGCGAACAGCGACGGTGAGTCGAAATACGGCATGCACATCCAGTCGACACTGCCCTCGCTCGAAACCAGCGCGGAGCTGACGCAGTTGCCGATGAGCCCGTAGGGGTAGTAGGTCTTGGTGTTCTTCTCCATCTCAATAAGCTCCCAGGTCCTCCAGCCGCTCGTCCGAGATCCCGAAATAATGCGCGATCTCATGGCGCAGGACGTGCGCGATGTGTTCGCGCAGGTCCGACCCGTTCTCGCGGCAATCCTCCTCGATATCCTTCTGATAGAGGATGATGCGGTCGGGCAGTTCGGCGCTGCGGTCTGCGCCCCGCTCGGTGAGCGGCACACCTTCGTACAGTCCGGTCAGCTCCCCGTCTGGACTGCGGCTCTCGACGATGATCTCGACGTTATGGATCCTGTCGCGGAAGACCTTCGGCAGTCCCCGCGCCGCCTCGCGCACGGCCTTCTCGAAAGCGCTCCGGGTCAACGGCGTCGTGAGGCTCCGCTGATCCAGCGCATGAACAGCAACCCCAGGTAGATCCCGATGCCGAGCAGGAACCCCACGAGGATCAGACGGATCATCGGCGGTTCAGTCGCTCCTGCGGTAGATCAGGATGTTGCCCGTCTGACGGTCGGGCCGGTAGTGGTCCAGCACGTAGCGGGTGACCTCCGGCAGGAGCTCCTCCTGCCGGCCCGTCGCCTTGGCCAGGGCCGACAGCTGTACCCCCAACAGCACCACGCGCGGCCGGGCCGTCGCGAGGTTTTCCAGGACTTCCCGGGTATTGGCCTCCGAGGTCGAGGCGCCGACGATCATGTGGTACTTGGTGATCTGCGGACGGTCCGTGACGAAGTTGAAGATCGCCAGGTCCGGGAAACAGAAGATCCCTTCCCCCGGCTCCGTCATCGACGTGATGGCCGACGCCGTGTCCTTGATCTCGCGGTCCTGCCAATCAGGCAACAGCACCTTGCCGATCGCCGGGGTCTCCGACAGCACGTACTTGCCTCCGTCCTTGGCGTGCCACCCGAAGTAATAGGCGATGCTCTTGTGTTTTTCGGACTGATAGCTCAGCCAGCTCTGCAGGCCGCCCTTATAGAACCTCTTATAGGAGAGCGCCCAGGAGGCCGCCGACACGATGATGAGCGCGATGGCCGCGGCCTTGAGCGCGGGACGGCCCGACGGCCAGGGCAGCAAGCGTCCCTCCCCGAGAGCGACGCGGTACACGAGCGCCGCCGCGTACAGGTGCGTGAAGACCGCGAACGACAGCACGTTCTCGAACTGCGCCCCACGGATCGCGCGGAACGCGAAGAGATACAACAATCCTCCCGCCGCCAGCCACGGGACCAGTCCGGCCCGGTGGCGATATGCGATCCAGGACCTTTTGAACGACGCCCAACCCAACACGGCCAGCGACAGCGCGTAGGTGACGCCGGGCAAGAGGACCTTGGCCGTGATATCGCCAGGCAGGATCGGCTGAGCGAAAGCCTTGCGCGGTCCGATGGACATCAGCTCCGCCACGTACGCGCCCAGAGCGCCGGTGCGCAGGAGCTCCAGCGTCCAGACCCCCATGACCGCCGCGGCACCGGCCGCGAACGCCATCATGGACCTGGGAACCGGGATCGCCGACCCCGCCGCCTGCGGGTCCGTGCGGGTCTGCCAGACCGCGTAGGCGTAGTACGCCGCGGCTCCCGCGAAAGCCGCGATGCCCGCGTCGTACGTATGGAGGAAGCTCAGTGCGCAGAAGACGCCCGCCAAGGCCGGGTACTTGGCTTTGGGCGAGCGGGCCGACCATGACAACAGATACATCGCGGCGGCGACCATGAAGAACCGCCATCCTCCCCAACGGGAGGACCAGAAGGGATGATGGGATTCCATGGCGATGAGGATCGCCGCCGCGTAGGCGACCGCCCTCTGGGGGATCAGGCGGCGGCAGACGTAGGCCATCAGCACGACCGTCGCCAGGCCGCCGTAGAAAAAATACCCCCTCAACGTCTCGAGGGTCTTGCCGAAGACCGCCATCGCCGCCGAGGGTACCCAATAGTGCAGCGGCCCGTACTGGAGATAGATGTCCTTGTACAGGTGCTGGCCGCTCCACATGGCGTTGACGACCGACAGGAACTGGCCGCACTCGTTGTAGTCCATGATGCCGTGGACGTGATTGGGCTCGAACACCAGCGACGCGACAAGGTAATAGAAGAACAGGTCGAGCAAGGTCCCGCTCTTGAGTCGCCGGGTTTCCGGCGCGGGCGGCGCGGGCTGAGGAAGCGGAGCCGTCGGACGCGGCTGTCTTTTGGAGCTCATAGCTCACTAATCTATCACAAGCCCCGGGGGTTGGGATACCCGGTCCGGCCGGTATGACGCTAGGCGCGGGGGCTCTTGTCCGGAGGAGGCGGTTCCTCGTCGGTCCGCTCCTCATGGGTGCGGCCGTGCTTCATGCTCCAATTCATCGGGTAGTGTTCGGGGTCGAACACCGTGAAGTACAGATGCCAGATCAGGATCGCCAGTGTCGCCAGGATCGCCTCGTAGTAGTGCACCACGGTCGCCGCGTCGATGAGCCATTTGGGCAGGTACCTCAAGGAGATGTTCTCGAAGACCAGCACGGTCCCCGTCACCACCATGATCACGGTACCCCAGGCCAGGGCCCAGTACTCGAGCTTCTCGACGTACGTGTAGCGCGCCAAGCGCGGCCGTCTGACCGGATGCCCGAGGTTGTGCCGCACCATCTGCACCAGGTCCCTGGCGTCGCGCACCCGCGGCAGCATCGAGCGCAGCTGCCCGCGGCCTCTGGGTGTCAGGAGGATGTAGCCGACGTGGTAGACGCACAGGGCCGTGAACAACAGCGCCGCCCAGCGATGGATACGGCCCCTCCACTCGTGCGTGGGGTCCAGACCGACGATGGGCCACGCCCACCAGGCGTCCGGGAACTTGAGCGCGAACCCGCTGTACGCCAGCAGAGAGAACGTCACCGCGAGCACCAGATGCTGTACCCTCTCGTTGGTGTTGAACCGCGCATGATGCGACTGGGCGTGCCTCTGTTCGTAATGCTCCTTGACCTTGCGGCGCAGGTCCAGCAGGTTGTGAGCGAGCATCGAGCCGACCACCAGCACGATGAAAGCGATGTAGAAGACCGTCAGATAGTAGATCTTGCGGTCCTTGTCGGGCGAGGGGGCCAGATGGATCGTCCCCTCGGTCAGGCGTTCGCTGGCGCCCGGGTGGCACTCGCCGCAGGTCTTCACGAGGTTGGTCTTGTGCACCGATGAGGCCGGATCGCTCGACGGAAGGATGTCGTGGGCGCCGTGACAGGAGGCGCAGTTGGCCACCGAGGCCGAACCCGCGCGCCCCGCCAGACCGTGATAGCTGTCGAAATACGTGCGGATCCGGTCCGCCGACATGCCGAACTTGCTGGTGATCCGCTCGGCCGCATGGCACTGGGCGCAGACCTTCTCCGACAACTGCGTGGCGTGGACGCGAGACTTGGGGTCCAGATGCGAGCGGATCCCGTGTTCGCCGTGGCAGTCCGTGCAGACCGGAGCTTCGAACTTGCCCGCGAGCATCGCCTTGCCGTGCACGCTCCTCAGGTACTGCGCGCCGATGTCCTCGTGACAACTGCTACAGGTCTTGGCGACGTTGAACCGGTGCATCCGGGAGGCCGGTGAGGCCGGAGACAGCACCTCGTGCGACCCGTGGCAATCCTTGCACGAGACGGACACGCCGCCGCCCGCCTGGACCTTGCCGTGCACCGAACCCGCGATGGCCATCGCCTCGCTCTCATGACAGGAGGCGCAGTCGACCGGCGCCAGCTCCTCCGGATGCTCGAGGCTCTTCACGTCCGAGTGGCAGGAGACGCAGTTCTCGGAACCGTGGGCCGAAGCGGCGAAGGCCTTCTCATCCACCTCGGTATGACAGGACAGGCAGTCCTCGTTGGCCAGCGTCTCGGCCGCGCGGGCCGGGCAAGCCCACAGGAGGACACCGAGGGTCATCACGACAGGCCAGCTGGGATACGGGCGGGATCCGCGCATGACCCCAGTCTAAGGAGGGACGCGTCTTCCGGCTGTGATGCTCGTCACGACCGCCCGGGGCCGGGTGCGGGCTCAGACCTCCGCGACCACCAGCTCCTCGGAGCTGGACGGCCTCAGCCCATCGCTCCGTCCGGCGAAGAACATCCGCTCCAGGTCCTTGCCCGAGACCGTGCGGACCCGCGCGAAACCCGCTCTCAGGACGAGCTCCCTCATCTCCTCGGGGGCGTAGCATCCGACGAACGGCGTGCCGGCCGCGCGCGCGAACTTCTCGGTGCTCTGCCGGTCCTGACGCTCCTCTTCGTCGACCCTGTCGAGCGGTACCAGATAGCTCATCACGAGCGTCGATCCGGGGGCCAGACGGGCCGAGCGCCCCAACAGACCCAGGAGAGCGGGGCGCTCCAGGTACATCGACAGGCCCGCCGCGGCGACGACGGCCGCTTGGTCCACCGCATAGCCCGCTCCGATGAGACCCTCCACCCACCGCGCGTCCTGGACCAGATCCACGGGTACGAATTTCAGCCACTCCGGCTCCGCGTATCCGAGACGGACCAGACGGCGTCTTTTCCAGACCTGCGGACCTTCGCGATCGACCTCGTAGACAACAAGCGGCGGCGAACCGGCAGGACGGCGCTGTGCGTATGTATCCAGTCCGGCGCCCAGGAGCACGTATTGGGACACACCTTGGACGGCGGCCTCCCCCACGAGATCCTCGATGAACCGGGCGCGGGCCACGATGGATGCCCGGGCCCGGGCGCGCGCGGACAACTCCATGTCCGGCCTCTGCCGCCACCCCGCCTCCGGCTCCGCCAACCGCAGGCCCAGCTCGTCCTTGAGCAGGTGAGGCGGAGGATCGGCCAGCGTGTGCAGAGCCCGCCAGAGCGCGACCCGTACGGCGGTGCTGTCCGGAGCGATCGGAGTGCCGTCAGGCAAGAACTGCCGCGGATCGGGCCGACCCCTCCTGACGAGCGGGCGGGTCAAGGCGGTCTACAGGATGCCGTGCAGAGGTCCGCCCGGAGCGGCCAGGGTATCGACCCGGCGGCTCACGGCGGGGTCCTCGATGAGAGGAGGAGCGTGATGGGGTTTGAGGCGGGCGTCCACCACGAGCGGGCCGCGACAGCCCCAGTGCTTGTGTTCGGTGAAACTGTCGACGCCGTGCACGTCATGCGACGGATTGGAGCGCGTGAAAACCGTCCACAACCAGTTGTCGAGGTTGGCGGCGCAGTGGGCGCTGTCGTCGGCGACGATGATGAGCGGCAGACCCTCGAGCGTTTCGCGGTCCATGCCTCTGAGCGCTTCGGTCAGTTCCATCAGCGACCGCTGGCCGGAGGCCTCGTCGGTGTACGCGGGTCCGCGCACCACCAGCACACCCGGCAGCGCCAAGCGCGGATCGGCATGACCGTCCGCAAGACGCATTCCGACGGGCACCGCGGTCGCCAGACGCCTGCGAGCCGGACCGACCGCGGCCACGATGAGCTTGGAGCCTTCGTTGAGACCGGTACCGGAGTAATCGAGCGTGTCCATCGTCGTGGCGGTCTCGAAGTGCAGGTCCCGCTTCCAGTCCACCCGCTCGAGAACATGACGGAAGTACGCCGGGATGTCGTGGATGTCCAAGCGCGGATCATCCTCCCCCGCCACGATGAAGAGGTACTTGGCCAGTGAGCACGGCCCATAGCCGAGCAAGGCATGGGCCAACGTGAGCACCTCCTGAGGCCTGCGGCGCTCGGCGTACGGCGTGTAGCGTTCACTGCCGATGGCCAGGAGGAGCGGATGCACTCCGGCGGAGTCCACCGCGTGCACGGCTTTGACCCCGGGGATCTCGCGCGGGATCATGGGACCGGCGATCTCCTGGACCAGCCGTCCGAACTGGCTGTCCTCCTGCGGAGGACGCCCGACGACCGTGAACGGCCAGATCGCGTCACTGCGGTGGTACACCTGCTCCACGCTCAGCACCGGAAAGTCATGCTTGAGACTGTAGTACCCCAGATGATCGCCGAACGGGCCCTCGGGCAGTGTCCGTCCCGGCTCCACCGTGCCCACGATGCAGAAATCAGCGTCCGCCGAGATCACATGACCGTCCCGTCGCGCGTACCGGAATCCACGGCCCGCGAGCGCCCCCGCGAAAGCCGCCTCCGGCAATCCCTCCGGCAGGTACATCACCGCCGCGAACGCGTGCGCCGGTGGCCCTCCGACGAACACACTGACGCGCAGCTTCTCCCCCCGTCTGAGAGCGGCGGTGTGATGCGTGCCGATGTCGCGGCGGATCTGATAGTGCAGTCCGGCCTCGCGGTCCGGCGCGTAACTGTTACCCGACAGCTGGATCCGGTACATGCCGATGTTGGAGCCCCAGATGCCGGGACGGTCCGGATGTTCGGTGTACACCTGAGGCAGGAGGATGAAACCTCCCGCGTCCATCGGCCAGGAGCGGATCTGAGGCAAGCGTGACAACGTCGTTCGGTTCTCGAGCACCGGGACACTGCCGCACGCGGGCTTGGGCAGGGCCTGCCAGGCGCCGAGAGGCAAGGACAGGAGCGACGCCGGGTCCTTGAGCACGTTCGCCGGATCGGCCTTGGCGCGGACCAGAGCGCGCACGCGATCCAACGTCCCGCGGAAGATGAAGCGGCACCTCTCCTCAGTGCCGTAGAGGTTGGACACGGCCGGGAACGGACTGCCCTTGACGCGCTCATAGAGGACCGCGGGCCCGCGCGCGCGATGCACACGGCGGTGGATCTCGGCCATCTCGAGGTCCGGGTCCACCTCGGTCCGGATACGGACCAGGTGGCCGTGTTTCTCGAGATCGAGAACGCAGTCCCTGAGGCTCTTGTAGGTCAAGTGGTTCTCCGTGTGCGGAAGACCGGTCGGGTCCCTGCGGACACGTTATCCGCATCCGGCGGGAGTGTCAACAGCCTCCGGCGTCCTACGCGCGCAAGATATGCAAGCCGCTCTTACGCTCGATCCGATAACCCTTCTTACCGCGGAGCGCTGCTTCGATCGCTCGGCGGGTCTCCGGATCACGACTGTCATCGACGATGATCTGACCTCCGGCGACCAGACGGGCTATGAGGCGCTCCAGAACGGACGCGAGCAGCTCTGTCCCGAGCCGTCCGACGGACGCCAGAGCCACCGGCCCATCCTGAGCCGATAGACCCTCGACCGGATCGCCCATCAGACGGACACCCGAGCGCTCATCGGTCCCGTGCTCCTCGAGGATCCGGCGCAGTTGTGTCAGAGCCTGCGGGTCCGCGAAGACGGTATCCGCGACGACGAGCTCCCGACTGCGGCGCTTGGCATGCGCCATCACGACGATCTCTCCACCCGAGCCGCCCGGCACCCGCACGAGGTCGCCGTCGAGATTGTCGTAGTCGGCGTCCATGACCGCCTGGGCCAGCTCGCATAGAGCGGCCTTGTCCAGCCGCGCCAGCCGCTGGACCGAGACCGCTTCGACCACGCGGTACATCTCCGGCTGTCTCACCGTGAAGCGCCGCACCAGGAGACTGCCCGAGACGCTCTCGAGGCGCCCGCCGCCGGCGCGGTTACGTTGATGTTTGGGGTTGGAACTCATGCGGCCCGGGATCCGGGACGGTCTGTCCGGGTGACCTAATCCGACAGTTCGTTGATCTTGCGGATGAGGTACATCGGGGCTTCGGCGGGACCTTTCTTGTCGTCCTGAGGCAGGGACTGTTGGGCCAGCTCTACGGCCTGGATGTAAGCCGCTCTGGCGGCGGCACGGTCCCCGCGACCGAGGAGCGCGTCGCCCTTGAGCGTCCAGCCGTCGGCCGAACGCGGATATCGCGTCACAAGTTCCGAGGCCACCCGCTCGACGGCGTCCCAGTCACGATCGAGCACATGGTAGGTACCCTGTTCGCGCAGGAGCGCGCGGGCCTGATCGTCGGTGAGCTTGCCGTCGGCACGGACCAGGCGCAGGGACAGCGTGTTGGAGCGCAAGCCCGGCTCCGTTGAGGCCTCGATGCGCAGGTCCTTGTCCGCGTACGCCGCCAGGTCCGTCGCCTCGATCCCGAAGTGCATCGCCGCCATACCGGAGATCCCGGGGCGGTACGGACCCTTGACGGCTGAAGAGCCCTTGAGCGGGCGGACACGCAGCTCGACCGCCTCACCCTTGTCCGTCATGGCCTTGAAGCGGACCAACGACGCCAGGTCCTGCCCCGGAGCTCCGAGTGCCGGACCGGGGTCCGGCGCCGCCGAGGTGTACTGGGCCTCGACCTTGGAGCGCTCCTCCGGTGAGAGCTCGGCGTATTCGGCCGTGGCCTTGTAAGCGCTCAAGAGACGCTCGTCCTGAGCGGCGCGCATCCGTTGATTGGCCTGCGATCGATCCGAGACCGTGACCAGTATCAACAGCGGCCGCTCGACGGACCGGACGACCTCCTCCTCGCCCGACACCGACAGCGAGATCTCGGTGGCGGCGAAGCACGGGTAGGCGGTCAGGGACGACAGGATGAGCAAGAGGAGGGATTTTTTCATGTTATCTGTCGTTCACCTGTAGGTAGCTCATGCAGTTGCCGTTGGCCGCGTCACCCGCACAGCGGTTACCCGCGTTCCAGCCGTTGCCCGAGGACGTCTCGCAGAAGATCGTCTGTCCCGGCTCGGGCGTGGCGCAGTCGAGCGTGCCGTCGGACTGTTCGTAGACCTCCGCCATGTACGGATAGCGCATGATGCACTCGAGCGTGCCGCTCGACTGGTTGTGCTTCTTGCCGAAGATGTACTCCCTCGGGAGTTTGCGACTGCAGAGCGTCGGCGAAGAGATGACCTTGCCGGGCAGCCAGTCGGAGGCGCCGCCGGTGGCCTGACGGACTTCTTTCTTCCACGTCGACCAGAGCGGGTTGCCGTGATGCGGCATGCCGATCGCGTGTCCCAGCTCGTGCGCGACCGTCGCCTGGTAGTCGTCGTAGATGTAGCCCACCGACAGGTCTCCGTGGCGGGCGACGTTCACCTGCACCTGGAAGACATGCTTGGGCGGACCCATCGCGCCCACCAGCATCTGAGGCATCCCGCTCCACTCGGGCGACATGAGCCCCAACAGACCCTCTCCGAGGTCCTTGTTGACCAACAAGAGACCGTGCTGGTCCACCACATGCGCATGGTTGTAGCTGTAGTTGACCACCTTGTCCGTGTCCCACTCGGGGTGATCGATCTCGTAGTACTCGAGCTTGGAGGCCACGAACTTGGTCGTATCCAGGCCGTGGCGGTTGCGGATGAAGAGCGTCTTGGTGTCCAGCGATGTGCGGTGGTGCGTGCCCTTGGCGAAGAACCCGCGGTACTCCTCGTAGGCCGAGTACCCGTCGCCGTTGACGCCGTTGCCGTTGGGGATGTTGTCATCGTCCTCGTCGGCGGCGGGGCTCTTGGCCCTGTCCCAGAGCCAGCCGTCGGAGATCTGATTGTCGTTGTCGTCCTTGGGCACGCGCACCTGGTACTCTTCCGGCCGCTCGGTCTCAAAAACGAGCCCGTTACGGTGCTTCATGAGCGGCACGCAATCGCGGCAGGAGGCCTCGAGCGTGCTGTAGGAGCCGTAATCCTCACTGCGCACCACGAACGTGAACTCATTGAACTCGCCCATCGTCTCCGAGCGGCCGAAGTGATATCCCATGCCGCCGCCGTCCTCCGAACAGACCGTGCCCGGATTGTCCTCCTGCTTGAGATAGATGTCAGGCGTGCCCTGATCGGCGTGGTCGAGCTTCTTGTTGACGCTCTGACCCGGTTCGCTCGAACGTTGGACGAACTTGAGCGTGATCACGCGCTTCTGCTGGGTCGGCACCCACCAATAGTTGTTGGTCCCGCCTACGGGCTGATACAGACGGGCGATCACGCTGGTCTTACCGCCATGGGTCGGGATCCAGCGGTTGTCCGTACGCTCGAGCAGGATACCGATCCGCGAGGGCTCGGGCTCGGTCCGTGGCGTGCTGTGCACGGGCTCTTCCGGAGTGCTGGTGACGAGGCCGCCCGGTTTCCACTCGATACCGGGCCACTTCCAGGGATCGCTCGGTATATAAGGAGGATAAGGCGTCGGTTCGGGCGTGGCCTCGGGTGTCGGGCTCGGTTCGGGAGTCGGGCTCGACTCCGGTGTGGGGCTCGGCTCGGGCTCAGGTGTCGAGGCCGGTTGTTCGGGCTCGGGCGAAGCGGCGGGCACCGGATCGGGCTTCTTGCCGCCGGGATAGTAGTGTCCCTCGGACCAGTTGCCGTCCTTGTCCTCGGCATGGCGCGTCACGGACCCGTCCGGATTGTGCGTCTCGGTGATGCGCAGACCGGTCTTGGGATCGATGAACGTCCGAGAAGCGCCCCGGCGCGGAGGGAAGGTCTTGCGCGAGGTGATCCGGCCCGCGCGGTCGGTGACGATCACCACGCGCGAACCGTCGGGGTTGAGCGTCACGGTCGTTGTGTTGCCGTCGGGGTCCACCGAGGAGATGGACGCCACGTCGGCGGCCCGGAGTTCCTTGACCTTCTCGACAGCGACCTGTCGCGGCGTACTGATCTTGTCGAGCTCGAACGGCACGACGAAACTCTGCTTCATCCCCTTGTCGTCGACCACCACGATCTCGGCTCTCCAGGTCCCGGGCTCTTCCTTGACCGTGAACTGTGAGGTGGAGACCCATTCTTTTTCGGTGTTGGAAGCGATGCCCGCGAGCAATCCCAGACCCGCGTAGGCCTCTCCCGAAGAACCCTTATCGTCCCCCGAAGAACCGCTCCCCCCTCCACACTCGCTCGGACAGGATTCTCCGTGCACCGAACAGGCCGCGTAGGCCGTATCCACGATGAGGCTTTCCAGCCAAGCGAGGTAGTCCTTGCGCTTGGCCGGGATCTTGCTCAGCGGCACACGCTCGTTGAGCGTGGCGCGGTAGAGCTCTCCGGACGGGCTCTTGAGGATGATCTGATCGACCTTGGGGGATCGCTTGCGAGGTCCGGGCCAGGCCTCGACCGCTACCCGGCCGTCACCGGTGTGATAGATGCGGCCCGTGAGCTTGAGATCGCCCTTCTCCTGCTTGTATTCGTGGTAGTCCTGGGCGGCATGGGTGATCGAAGGATGCGCGGTCAGTAAGAACGCGGCCGAGACGATGAGGCCCGTCAAGCGCGGATGGAGGGAGCGTCTCATGGGCGATAGTGTAACACAGCTCTTTGAAGATGAGCGATAGCCGCGACTCTCAGCTGGGTCGCGCGGAGCGGCCGATGAAACGCCTGTACTCCATCGCCATCACGAACGCCCTATCGGCCATCGGCAACGCGGCGGGGATCACGAGCACCGTCCCCCTGCGCACGAGCTGTCCGATCACGGTCAGCACACCCGCTCTGCGGCCGGAGACATGGACTTCGTGCGTGGACGAGAGGGTCGCTTTCCAACCGCCTCGGACCTCGACGGTCACGCCTTGGGACAGTTCATAGCGGGAGGTCTGGAACGTGTAGACGTAACCCAAGCAACGGGCCCGGGCCGGACCTCCGCTGTCCGGCAGGAGCTCGGCGGGCTGTCCGTGGCCATAGCGGACACGGTAGCTTTCGGCGCCGACCTCGATCGAGATGCTCCCGATCCCGTAGGTCACGGTGGCGTGAGCTTGACCGTCCGCGCTCTTGATCACCAACCGCGCGGACGTCCATCCGGTGACCGCCACGCCGATGAGCAGGTCCGCGACCGAAGCGTAGGCCCCGTACTCGGCCTTCCACAACGACCGCGGATCCAGTGCCATCGCGCCGCGTTCGATGCTGTCTCTCCACCGCAGACACGACCAGATGAGGACCGCCGTACCCGCGACACATCCGATCAATACCACTGCCAATCCCATCACCGGACTCCTTGTCGAGTTCGACCCTACCTCTCCCTGTCGGACGACGTCCGGTATGCGGTATGTCAGCGGTAGCTTCTATCGGATCCGGCTCTGGGGCGGGGTGTACGTCGATACGAACTGCAGACCCGGCCCGGGAGAGATCGGGAAGATCTCCCCGCAGGCCGGGTCCGGTGGACTACTTGCCCATCCAACCGCCCCAGTTCCAGGGGAGCGCGTTGTACAGCACGCCGCCGACGCCGGCGAAGAAATCCCCCACCGCATTGGTGAGAGCGCATCCTTCGGCGTAAGCGTTGACGGAGCTCAACAGGGCCAGCACGGACAGCGCCATGACGATCGAGGTCTTGTTCTTCATCTGTACTCCTTTACAACGGTGAGTGGAGTCCCTCTATCTGAACCCCAGCGGGCCAGAGGGATGAAAGAATTATATACTATTGATAATTATTGTCAACTAATGCTTGTATAGTCGGCCCGGATATACAGGCGGTGTTCGGTAAGGACAGCTCAGGAGATCCCGGCGACCGCCTCCGCCAGCTCCGCGACCGCCTTTTCGGTGGTCGCGAAGTCGATGCAGGCGTCGGTGATGCTCTGCCCGTAGGTGAGAGGCTTGCCCTGGACGAAATCCTGCCGACCGGCCACCAGGTGGCTTTCGATCATGACCCCGAGGATGTTCTTGGACCCCTCGCGGATCTGATCGGCCACGGAGCGGACGACCAGGGGCTGGTTGTTGTGGTTCTTGTTGCTGTTGGCGTGACTGCAGTCGACGAGCACGCGCGGGTTGAGCTTGGCGGCCGACAGCTTCTCGGAGGCGGCGTTGACGCTCACGGGGTCGAAGTTGGGTCCGCTCGAGCCGCCGCGCAGGACGATATGGCCGTGCGGATTGCCCGTCGTGCGGATGACCGAGACGCGGCCCTGCTCGTCCATACCCGTGAAGCTGTGCGGGTGGCTGGCGGCCTCGATGGCGTTGATCGCCGCGCCGAGACTGCCGTCCGTCCCGTTCTTGAAACCCACCGGCATGGACAGGCCCGAGGCCATCTCACGGTGGGTCTGGCTCTCGGTCGTGCGCGCGCCGATCGCCGCCCAGGCGATGAGGTCGAAGATGTACTGGGGAGTCACCGGGTCGAGAGCTTCGTTGGCCGCCGGGATGCCGCGATGGGCGATATCGAGCAGGAGCTTGCGCGCCAGAGGCAGGCCGTGCTGGACATCGCAGGAGCCGTCCAGATGCGGGTCGTTGATGAGCCCCTTCCAGCCGACGGTCGTGCGCGGCTTCTCGAAATAGACCCGCATGACGATGTTCAGGTCCTTCTGGTACTTCTTGCGCAGGGGAGCCAGTCGATCGGCGTATTCGAGAGCGGCCTTGGTGTCATGGATCGAGCAGGGGCCGACGATGACAAGCAGTCTCCGGTCCTTGCCCGTCAGGAGATCGACGATCTCCTGACGCCAGGCGGCGATGGATCTGGAGAGCTCTTCCGACAGAGGGAGCTCCGACTTGACGGCCAGGGGGGCCGGTAGGGGCTCGATCGAGCTGACGCGCAGGTTATAGGTTTTCATATCCGTCTATTGTGGGGCTAAACAGATCGAAGTCAAGGCCGGCGAGATCGACCGTGGTGGGCTCCGACCCTTCCCCGCCGGACGGCGTCCGGTATATGGTATGTGGTCAAATTTAAGTATTTTTATGCTGCTCTAAGCGTGGGCTCAAAAGATAAGGCATACTTGAGCCGATATAGCCGAGGAGGGCTCTTCATGAGGACTTTATTTGCTTTGATCGTAAGCTCGCTCGCGTGCGCGTCGGTCTATGCGGCCGAACCGGTCGATACCCAGATGCCTGAGGGCGGCTCCACATCCGAGATCACCGCCAAGCAAGCTGCGGCCGAGGCGGTCGTAGATGCGCAGCAGGCGTTGACGGACCTCTTGCGCAAGACCCCGGAGGACAAGCCCAAGGCCAACGAACCTATAGTGATAACCAACAGATCCACCCATATCCAGGACGGACGGCCGGTGACGGTCACGGTGACCGAAGTCCTGGGTGATGACGGCGTAGGCAGGCCTGTACGCATGGTCACAACCACGACAGACGCCATGGGTGCTCCAGTGATAAAGGATACGGTCTGGGACCCGAACGGCGGATTGACTCAGACCGTGGTGACGGACACCACGATCACGATCGGGATCTACGACAAGAACAACAACCTGGTGATCCTCCCCGGCGGCGTGCCCAACCCACGCGTCATCCCTACACGTGAGATCCCCAAGCCCAAGCCCGCTCCGGGTCCTTCGAGCTGATCGCTAACTTCTCCGCTTAAGGATGTAGACGTTCTGCCTAAGGCTCTCTACGGCGGCGAGTCTGGCGCCCTCGTTGTCCGGTCTTTTGCTTTCCATCAGCCGGATGTCGAACCGATCTTCATACAGCCCATGTATTTCATCGTCATCGACAGCGAAGGGCGGTCCTTGCATTTTGGAGGCGTCGTATTGATAGACGATCAGGAGATATCCGCCCCCTACTTTGACGGCGCGCTTGATCACCTCGGCGTATGCTCGCCTCATCGGCGGAGGTAGAGCGACCAGAGCGCCCCTGTCGTAGATCAGATCATATGCATCGTTTTCATTTAATTTAAAGAAATCCCCACAGCTGACCACGATATCGTCATGAGCGTAGTGGGTATAAGTCTCATCTTGCGTGATCTGTGGACGCGGGTATCCGTT
This sequence comes from Candidatus Omnitrophota bacterium, assembly GCA_022072175.1. Classification (GTDB taxonomy): domain Bacteria; phylum Omnitrophota; class Gorgyraeia; order 2-02-FULL-51-18; family 2-02-FULL-51-18; genus JAJVIE01. The sequence goes on from JAJVIE010000001.1 coordinate 237,653, forward strand.
CTCTTCAAAAAATGCACGCACGGCCTCATCATAGAGCTCCACCCCGCGCACGCGGAGTCCGAGTCCGTGGAGCCAGATCAGATCCTTGGTCTTCCCGCACAAGGGGACAAGCACTTTCTGCCCTTTTATAAGGGCCATTGTCGGCAGATACTCCACGAGCTTGCTGTGGTATTGGTCCTGGTGGAAATTCGTCCTACCCTCTTTCCAGGCCTTGATCCAGAACTGCGGGTCCATCGCACCGATCCTTTTTGATGGTCTTCTACCGGACCACGTCCGGATGAGCTGTTTAGGGACACGTTAGCTCTCATCGGGGGTGGGGTCAAGAGGCGCGGCTAACTATATACTGGGGACTTGGGACGGTAGTGCTGATCCACGGACCCGCCCCAGAGCCCTCCCGGTCAGGGCGGGTCTCATAATTTGGAAATAGGGTGAAACAGGGCCGCGCTTACTGTGATCGGGAGTGGAGTTGGGGGGGTGGGGCTAACTATGTACTAACTACCGGACCAAGTCCGCAGGTACATAGTTAGGCAGATCGTCGATCCAATGTGTTAGTCCTTAGCATTAAACATACCCGCAAGCCAATACGGCTACGGTAACTCTCGACTTAAGGGGTGTCAACGTTAGGGTTGGCCAGGACTCGCCGCCCTGCGCTCGCGTCCGTGGGACGCTCGCTCCGGGTCGGGCACTCGCGCGCCTGACGCGCCAGAGGGCGCTTTTCCTCCACTGGAGGCGGCGCGCTCACTTCGAGTCCTGGCCACGCTCAGTCACTAATGACAAAGCCGTATGGCCCTTACAGGCCATACGGCTTTGTCATAATGGCTCCCCGGCCAGGACTCGAACCTGGGACATGCTCGTTACACTGATCCCACTGCTTTCACAATGGAGTGGACTATATCATGATCCGCCACGGAGAACCGACGGACCCAAGGCGCTTCCCCGCCCGGACCTGCGGCGAGTACTCCCTCTCGGGATAGTCTCTGAACCTTCCCGCGACCGACGGACCGTCGACGGGCTTGGCTGCGGATTACCATGGCCTTGCGGCTTTAGGCTTCCCGCAGTTCACCTTGTTCTTCGACCGGACTTGCGTCCGGAAGCTGCGTTACGCCCGCTTCGATCTCGCGATGACAGTTGGCGCAGACGAGCGCGCATTTGTCCGCCTCTTTCTTCACCGCTTCCCACGATCGGGTATACCCTCTCGCGGCGATACCGAAGTCTTTGGTTCTCGGATCGCGGTGGTGAAGATCGAGCGCCCACACGCACTTGTCGTACCCGCAGATCTCGCACCGGCCGCCCTTGTACGACACCGCAAACTCTTTGAGCTTGCGTCTTCGTTTGGCGACCGCCTTCTTGAGGTAATCGGCGCGGTCTCTGTAGGTCCGCTTCTCTGCCATAGCTCTCCGAAACAGGCAGCTCTCACAGCGAGCCGCTCTACCAGCTGAGCTACCGGGGAAAGACTTGTTCGTGCCTTACTGCAAAACAAGCGCATGCCGCCCTGCTGGCATGCGCGGTACTGCGGACTTGCGAACGGTCCTCTCTTCTTAGGACGCGGAGCCCTGCGAGCGGCCCAGGTAGAAGGCCATGAAGGCCCCCGAGACCACCACGCCGAGGAAGGCGTTGACCGCGCTGCTGAGCGTCGCGAAGAGGATCTGCGAGATCGTGCCCTGCACGACCAGCGTGATCAGCGCGAAGAGCGCGCCGAGCGCCACGCCGAGCACGAATCCTGCCGCGGTCAGGATCAGCGCCAGACCCAGGATCGGCAGGATGTTGCGCTTCACGAAATCCATGCTCTGCTTGATCGCGGGGATGGCCTTCTCTTCCTTGCAGACGACGATGTACGGCGCAAGGAACATCATGATGATGAAGTACAGTCCCGCCAGGAAAGCCACCACCGCGATGGGGATCGCCACCACCGGCAGGCTCTGACCGAGGAAACCCATGACCAGCGCCGCGATCAGGACGAAGATACCCGCGGTGACCGCCACGACGGCGCCCACGGCCAGGAATCTCAGGTAGAAGTGCCCGCCCGCTGATGCGAAGGAACCCAGTGACGCTTGGCCCGCTTTCACACGGTCGCGGACATAGCCCATGGAGCCGGCCTGCATGTACACGCTGACGAGGATGAAGATCAACGCCAGCGCGATGAGCATCACCGACTGCGCCACGTCCGGATTCTGGAAGCGCTGGGACAGGAGAAGGTTCATGACGTTCCAACCGGCGCCAAATACGAAGAGCACCAGTACCAGATCCAAGCTCTGCGCCGCGACGCTAAAACCTTTCTTGATCGACTCTACGACGGTCATAAAGTCCTTTCTCCTTTGGAGTTAAGCCAAAACACGCAGGATTAGAGTAACAAACCCCCGGAGACAGCGTCAAGGCCTAAATCTCCTGACGGTAGCGCATCGCCCGGGCGAGGGTGGCCTTGTCGACGAACTCCAGCGCACTGCCCACCGGCACGCCGTGCGCGATGCGGGTGACACGGAGCTTGAGCGGCTTGAGCTGGCGGGCCAGGTACGTCGCCGTGGCGTCGCCCTCGGTGTCGGAGGTCGTGCCGAGCACCACTTCCCGCACCTCCCCTTGCTTGAGACGCTCCAGGAGCTCCTTGATCTTGAGGTCCTTGGGACCGATGCCCTCGAGCGGCGACAGCGCGCCCAGGAGCACATGGTACACACCCTTATAGTCGCCGGCCTTCTCGAGCGCGATGACGTCCTTGGGGTCCTGCACCACGCACAAGAGCGTATGGTCGCGCGTGGGGTCGGAGCAGATGTGGCACACCGGCTCCTGGCTGAGATTGAAACACACCTGACAGGCGTGGATACTGCCGTTGACCTTGACGAGGAGAGCGGCGAGTTCCTCGACGGTCTCCGCCCGCGAGTTGAGGACGTAGAACGCGAAGCGCTCCGCCGTCCGGGACCCGACGCCGGGCAGCTGCGCCAGCGCTTCGATCAGCTTGACCATGGACTCGGGGTAGGGCAAGCGGGCCTAGTCCTCGATGACCTTGCCGCCGAAGATCTGCATGGCCGAGCGGATCACTCCCGCGTCGGAGGCGTCGGCCGCCGCGGGGCTCTCCGGCAGGGCCTGCCCACTGCGGGCCACGAGATACTCGATGCGGACGGGCTGTCCCAGGAGCTCCGAGAAGACGCGCTCGGCGACGGCCTTGTTGTCGATCGTCTCGAGCGATTCTTTGTTGAAAGTATGCTTCTCCTGGAAAGCGATGCGCACGACCCCTGCGGCGTACGAGACGGGGGTGCCTTCCATGAGATAGGAGTAGACGAGGATCTTTTCCTTCTTCAGCGCGGACAGGGCGCGGGGCCAGACGGCCTCGAGCGCGACCTCGCCCTGCGGGGCCTGCACAGCAGCGGCCTGAGGGGCCGGCTGGGGGGCGCGCGCGAGTTCCACGCCGTCGGGCGGCAGTTCGGCGTCGTCCGGGCTGTCCTCGTCCTCGCGCGCGGCCCGCCGGAGGCGGGGCGGCGGAGCCGCGGGGGTCGGAGCCGAGACGACCGGAGCGGCCGGCACCGCCGCCGCCCCCAGCGACTGGGGACCGGCCTGCGGCAGTCGGGACTCGGCGTCACGCAGGGTGCGCACGAGCTCCGACAACTCCTCCATCGGCACACGGTGCGCGATCTTGACGAGGGCCATCTCGATGGGGATGCGCTTGAGCTCGTAGCGGCGCAGCAGCTGTGCCGCCTGAGCGATCACAGCGAAGCAGTAGAAGAGCTCCTCCCGGGTCAGGAGCTGTCTCTGGCGCAGGAGCTCGGCGCGGTAGCTCTCCCCGGCGTCCGCGAGCGTCACCAGCTCCTCCGAGATCTGGGCGAAGAGCACGTTACGCAGATGTTCGAGGAGCTTCTCGACGAAGAGCGCCGCGTCCTTGCCGTCCTCGAGCACGTCGTTGAGCTGGACGAGCGCGGACTTGGCGTCGCGCTGGACCAGCGCATCGAGCATGGACACCAGGCGCTCCTCCTCGAGCACGCCCAGCGATCTCACCACATGCTCCCTGCGGATACGGCCGTCGGTGCTGGCGGCGATCTGATCGAGGATGGACTGGCTGTCGCGCAGTCCGCCGTCGGCGGCTCTTGCGATCGCGCCGAGCGCTTCCGGCTCGATGTCGATGCCTTCCTTGGCGCAGATGTCCTTGAGCAGGGCGGCGATCCGCTCCGAGGGGATACGGCGAAAGTCGAAGCGCTGGCACCTCGACAGGATCGTGGCCGGGACCTTGTTGGCGGCCGTGGTGGCGAAGATGAACTTCACGTGCGCCGGCGGCTCCTCGAGGGTCTTGAGCAGGGCGTTGAAGCCATCGATCGTGATCTGGTGCACCTCGTCGATGATGTAGACCTTGTACTTGCCGGCGGCGGGCGCGAACTTGACGTTCTCCCGGAGGGCGCGGATCTCGTCGATGCCGCGGTTGGAGGCGCCGTCGATCTCGAGCACGTCGAGCGAGCGCACCTGCTCGATCTCGGCGCAGGCCCGGCACTTGCCGCACGGCTTGACCGTGGGGCCTTTCTCGCAGTTGAGGGCCTTGGCGAAGATGCGGGCCGTGGAGGTCTTGCCCACGCCGCGCGGTCCGGTGAAAAGATACGCGTGACCCACCCGGCCGGTCTGGATCGCGTTCTTGAGCGTGGTCGCCACCGCTTCCTGACCGACGAGCTCGTCGAAGGTCTGGGGGCGGTACTTGCGGGCGAGTACGACGTAGGGCTTTTTGTCCATGCCCGACATTATAGTCGGAGGCGGGGCCGGGCGCCACATCCCCATGCGGCGCGTTGCGCTCCCCCGTCCGGACCCCTATAATGTCCCCATGTCCGCCCCCGAGACCTCCGGCGTCATCCTGGTCCCCACCTACTGCGAGTCCCGCAACGTCCCGCGTCTGGTGGCGCGTCTCGAGTCGCTCCGCTCAGGCCTGGACCTGGTGATCATCGACGACTCCTCGCCCGACGGCACCGGTCAGGTGGCTGAGGACCTGCGCGCCGGACGGCCGTGGCTCCACGTCCTGCACCGCCCGCGCAAAGAGGGTATCGGCCGGGCCTATGCGGACGGTTTCGACTGGGCCCTCGAGCGCGGCTACGCCACCGTGATGATGATGGACGGGGACCTCTCGCACGACCCGGCGGCGGTGCCGGAGCTCCTGGCCGCATCGCGCGCGCACGAAGCGGTTTTCGGCAGCCGCTACCTCAACGGCGTACGCGTGTGCAACTGGTCCTTCGGACGACTGCTCCTCAGCAAGTTCTCCAACGATTACATCCGCTGGATGCTGGGCGTGCCGAGCACCGACACCACCACGGCGTTCAAGTGCTACCGCTCGGAGGTCCTGCGCCGTCTCGGTTACCGCCGCTTCCGCGGACGTCAGAACGCCTTCCTGATCGAGCTGGTGTACCGCACCTACCGTCTGGGCGTGGACGCCGTCGAGGTGCCGTTCATGTTCATCGAGCGCGAAGAGGGAGCCTCCAAGATGCGTCTGTCCATCGCGCTCGAGTCGCTGTGGACGGTCCTGCGCCTGTTCCCGACCCGCTTCTTCCCCGTCCGCCGCTAGCGGCCCGATGCGCTCCCGGCCCCTGCGCGTGGCGGTATGGCTCGTCACGACGCTTCTTGTGGTGTGCGCGCTCCTGGGCATCGCGGAGTCGGCCCTGCGGATCCTGGTACCGTACCGCCAGATGCCTCCGCCCGAACCCTATCGCCTGCGGTGGATCAAGGACAAGCATCTGGGTCACCGCGCCCAGCCCGGATTTCGGGCGCGGTACGTCGACCGCTCGCGCTGCTGCGGGGAACGCAAGGTCGGCATCTCCACCGATGAACGGGGACACCGGATCACGGTCGGCGGCGGAGGCGAAGGCCGCTTCGCGGTGTTCTTCGGCTGTTCGTTCACGTTCGGCTGGCGGCTCGATGATCGGGAGACCATCCCCTCGGTGTTCGCTTCGCTCCGTCCGGAGTACCGCGCGTACAATCTGGCTTTCAGCGACTACGGCACCAGCCAGCTGTTGGCCCTGCTCGAGCACAAACCCCTGCGCGGATGGATCCGCGAGGACCGCGGGGTATTCGTCTACGTCTACGCCGACCCGCACCCGCCGCGCAACTCCGGTGCGATCGGAGCGTTCACCCAGCGGCGCATGGACAGTCCCTGCTACATGATCGAGGACGGACAGTTGGTGTCCAAGGGGAGTTTCCGGCAGGCGCGGCCGGTGTGGAGCTGGCTGGCCCGGCGGCTGTGCGACTCGAGGCTGTGGATGCGCTTCAACGCCCGCCTGCCGGACAGCCATGAGCGCGAACTGCGCCTGACCGGTGAGCTCATCGTAGCGTCCAAGCGGCGCTTCGAGGCGCTGTTCCCGGGCAGCCGGTTCGTGGTGGCTTTTTACCCGGGCTCGCCGGACGCGGCGATCATCCGTCAGTGGGTGTCACAGCGGGGCGTGGAGACGGTGGATCTGTCGAGGCTTTTCAAGGTCCAGGACCCGCGTGCTTTCCTGGACGACGATGACCGGCACCCCTCACCTGAGGCCGCGCGTCGTTTCGCGCGCGCTCTGGCCGAGAAGCTCTAGACGCGCGACCAGATCAGGTCGCGGTACTCCCCGACCATGCGATGGGTGTTGAAATACCCGGCCGCCGCGATCGCGTGGATCATCTTGTCGAGCCAGCCGGAGTCGACCCTGAACCTCCCGCCGTCCACCGTGTGGTAGTACAGCTGGGCGGCCTGCTCCAGCGTGCGGTAGAGCTCCTCCGAGTCCTCGTGCAGGCGCAGGTTGCGCTCGTCGCCGATCTCGGTGCCTTCGTGGCGCCAGCCGAAGATCCAGCCGATGTCCTGATCGGCCGCCTCGACCACCCACCCGTCCAGCGTCGTCATCTGCAGGACGCCGTTGAGGATGGCTTTCATACCGCTGGTGCCCGAGGCCTCGAACGGCGGCAGAGGGTTGTTGAGCCACACGTCCACACCGCCGGTCAGGAGCTGTCCGATGTAGGTGTCGTAGTTCTCGAGCATCATCACGCGCAGGAGGTCCCGGTGCTTGTCGAGCGCGTCGATGCTCGAGAGCATCTCGTTGACGTACGTGAACCCGAGGTCGTCCTTGGGATGTGCCTTGCCGGCGAGGATCACCTGCAGAGGGCCGACGCGCTTGGCGATGTCCACCAGACGCTGGGCGTCCTGCAGGATCAGACTGGGTCTCTTGTAGGCGGCGATACGGCGCGCCCAAGAGACGGTGAACGTGTCGTGGTGCAGACGCCAACTGCGGAGGGTGCGGCACAGGCGCTTCTTGCCGACCTGATGCGCCTCCCACAGATCACCGCGGAAACGCGTGTCGTCCTTGAGGCTCAGGATGTTCTTGAGCCGGGTAGGGTCCTCGCGCCATCCGGCCAGGGCCGGCGTGCGGTCGAACAACTGCGCCATCGACGGGGACACCCAGGTGTGCGTGTGCACGCCGTTGGTGATCGAACGGATGCGCTCCTTGAACTGCGGGAACTGCAGACGGGTCACCTCTCCGTGCTTGGCCGCCACGGCGTTGACGTACTCGCAGGTGGTCATGGCCAGCTGGGTGAGGTTGAGCTGGTCCGGCTGGTGCGGGTCGGCCCCGTAGCGCTTCATGAACTGATAATCCTCATCGGGCAGGATGTCCTGCACGGTCTTCTTGGAGAAGCGGTCGTGTCCCGCGGCCACCGGCGTGTGGCAGGTGTAGGCGAAGTGCGTCCTCAGCCGCTGGGTGTCCGTCTCCGGCAGGCCCTTGGCGCGCTCGAGGAAGGCCAGCGCCGCGTGCCCCTCGTTGAGGTGGTACAGGTCGATGGAGTATCCGAGCGCCTCAAGGGCCTTGATGCCGCCGATGCCCAGGATGAGGCGCTGGTAGAGCTTCCACTCGTTGTTGTCACTGCGATAGAGCTGTCCGGTGAGCTTGCGCACGAAGTCCGAGTTGACGTCGAGGTTGGAGTCCAGGAGCGTCAGCGGGACCACGTGGCGGTGATCGTGGGAATACACGTAGTACTTCCACAGCTTGAGCCGCACGGTCTCTCGCTTGAGCGGGATCTCCACGCGCGTCTCCAGCGGCACCAGTCCCGGGAACGTCGACGGATCCCAGTCGGTCTCCTCGGGCATCTGTCCGTCCTTGAACCAGAAGCTCTGTTTGAAATACCCCTTGTTCCACAGGATGCCGATGGCGCCCAGGGACACACCGAGATCGGCGGTGCTCTTGAGCGTGTCTCCGGCCAGCACGCCCAGGCCGCCGCTGAAGATCGGCAGGTCCAGCAGGTGGTCGGTATCGGCCGTCACGTAGTAGTCGATGGCGCGGAGGTTGGAGAACACATGGTGCGCCGTGGTCACGTTGCGCGCATCAGGCGGCACGGTGGGCCGCAGGACGTTATAGAAGTTCGTCGACAGCCCATACTCCATCGAGAAGTACGCCACCGAGCGCTCGCCCTTGGACAAGAGGCGCTCCTCGGCCCGGACGATGGGTTCGAGCGGCATCCCGAAGTACGACCCGTCCTTGATGTCGGAGGCGTAGCGGTCGAAGCACTCGACGGGCACGAGCGAACGGAAGCGTGACAGCAGGTCTTGTTGCAGCGTCTGGGACATAGACGCTGATTATAACCCGCGACAGGGTCCGGCGCAAAGGTTCGCCCGATGGCCGTTGTGTGCTAGAGTACTCGCGTCATGCTCCAGCAGAACGAAGCCGACCTTCATTACATGCGCCAGGCCGTCCGCGAAGCGGCCAAGGCCTTCGACGCCGACGAGGTGCCCGTGGGCACGGTCATCGTGCACGAGGGACGCGTCATCGGACGGGCACACAACCAGACCCGCCTGCTCAAGGACCCCACCGCCCACGCGGAGATGATCGCGCTGACCCAGGCCTGCGAGGCGCTCGGATCGGAGCGCTTACCGGGGACGACGGTTTATGTTACACTTGAGCCCTGTCCGATGTGCGTCGGGGCCATGATCCTGGCGCGGATCGGGCGGCTTGTTTTCGGGGCGCGCGAGTCCAAGACCGGCGCCTGCGGCTCGGTGGTCAACCTGCCGGCCGAAGGACGATGGAACCACACGTTCCGCGTCCACGAGGGCGTGCTCGAGTTCGAGTCCAAGGCCCTGCTCGAAGAGTTCTTCAAGAAAAAACGGCCCGCTCGCTAGCGGCCGTATAGCTTTCCGCGGAGAGGTGCGTGAGTGGTTGAAACGGCACGTCTGGAAAGCGTGTAACCAGCAATGGTTCTAGGGTTCGAATCCCTACCTCTCCGCCATTTTTTGACACCCTAAGCGTGGGATTCGAAGTGAGCGCGCCGCGCGAAGCGAAAAGCGCCCTCTGGCGCGTCAGGCGCGCGAGTGCCCGACCCGGAGCGAGCGTCCACCGGACGCGAGCGCAGGGCGGCGGATCCCTACCTCTCCGCCATTTTTTTACACCCTAAGCGTGGGATTCGAAGTGAGCGCGCCGCGCGAAGCGAAAAGCGCCCTCTGGCGCGTCAGGCGCGCGAGTGCCCGACCCGGAGCGAGCGTCCACCGGACGCGAGCGCAGGGCGGCGGATCCCTACCTCTCCGCCATTTTTTTACACCCTAAGCGTGGGATTCGAAGTGAGCGCGCCGCGCGCTCTCCGACCCTTCTCTATCCCCCTCACGGGTCCCGACACCCCGATCTCCCGGTCACGGTCTCCCGAAGGCCGAGTTCGACTTTTCGGCTCCCCTACAGTTCCTTATGCGTCCGAGGTAAGTCGTAGGGGAGACGGCGGGCCTGGGCTGCACCGACGAGGGGCCCCACGACTTACCGAGTGACGATCGTGCCTCGGAGCCAAAAAAGTCGACTCGAGGCCGAAGGGAGAGCGTGACCGGGAGATCGGGGGGATCGACAGCACCTTGGGGGGTATCCCTAAAAGATCATGCGGAAGATTCCCTGTGCAGGTCCGATAGGAATAAAAGCGTGCCCGAGAGGAGTTGAACCTCTAACCTTCTGATCCGTAGTCAGATGCTCTATCCAGTTGAGCTACGGGCACAATGGGGTGTTGACAGGTGGGGTCCTGCAAAAACAGCTAGATTCTACTGATTTTGCCCGGGGGTGTAAAGCATTCCTTGCCGGCCCTTCCGGGCACAAAAAAAGCGCGGACCTTGAGGGTCCGCGCCGTATCCTGAAGCGGGATCAGGCCTTTTCCCCTTCCCCGCCCTCTTCGGTCTTCTCTCCGTGTCCGCCCACACCGCAAGCATAAGCGGCCACCTGACCGGCCATCACCGAAAACACCATCAAGAACACCGCGATCATCTTCTTCATTCTTTCCGTCTCCTTGTTGCCAGGTTGTCCAGCTGACCGGTATTGTAACACGTCGCTCGGGCTCGTCCGTCATATAGCGGATCATCGCCATCGCTTCTACAAGAGTATACGACCCTCCGGTCTCTTTCTATAATCACAATTAAGCAATACTTATCAATAATTAACTATTGGGTATCGTTTCCGACACATACACGCGGTCCATGAGCTCGTTGCGCTTACGCTGGAAGAGCACCCTCATGGAAGACTCGAACTTCTGCCGGATCCCGTCACCGTACACCGTATAGGCCTCACGCGCCACCTGGTTGAGGTGCGGGACATATGTCCTGTCGGCCGTGAAATAGTAGGACACCAGGAGCGTCAGATAGTCCGACTCCAAGAGTCTCGGCAGTGGACGGCGCTCCTGCCCCGCCGGAGCCAGACGGTCCAGGTACAGGGCCATCGTCGGAGGCACGATGCTGTACGCCCAGACGCTCATCATGAGCACGAACGCGACGGCGTACGATCTCCATCGCCGGGCTTTCAGGAGCTCCGACAGGCTCGAGATCCCGCATCCGGCCAGCAGGACCAGGTACGGCGCAAGGATGAACCGGTAACGCGACTGGATGTGGATCAGCAGTGCCGCGACCAGGAAAACCGCGCAGAACACCCATACTTCGTAGGACTCCGCGCGCCGCTTCCAGGCCGCCAGCGCCCCGACCAGCGCGAGGCCGATCACCCAGGACCAGCGGCCCGGCGCCCAAGCGGAGACGGGCACGATCCTCCGGTAGACCTCGTAGCTGTAGTTGCCGGGGATCTCGTAGTCCTTGATGAAGAGCGCGGCTTTGCGGACGTACAGGCGCGCGTACCCGACGGGATCACGTGTCAGCTCTCGCGCGAAGACCCTCGCCGTCCCTCCGAAGCTCTGAGCGGACTCGGCCTGCAGAGCGCGTGATCTGGCGGTCGGCCAGTGCGCCGCGGCCGGGTCCCCGGGAGTGTTGCCGAGCCAGAAGGCCTCCACGCCCTGCGTCGAGACCGGCAGCAGGCGGCCCGATGCTCGCGTGTTGTAGACCGCAAAAGGCGCCACCGCCAACAGCGCGGCCGTCAGGAGCAGTCCCGCGCGCGCGGCAGGCGACGTCCGCGCGGATGCCGCGCGCGGGGCAAGCCACACCATCAGCGGCACGATCAGGATCACCGGATGCTCACGCAGGACGAAAGCCGCGCCGGCCAGGAGGCCGATCAGGACCCAACTCCGAGGCGGCGCATCGGTGATCCGCGCCCGATAGAGGGTATAGCACAGCAGGAACAACGATGACGTGACCATCGAGTCTCTCAGTAGACAAGCGTCATAGAACACCGACGGCCCGTACACGGCCCACAGTCCGGCCGCGGTCCAGCCCGCGATCGCGCCGCCGAGACGCCGTCCGTACAGGAAGAACACCGGCACGAGCGCGGCGGACAGGAGCCCCTGCAGATACAGCGTCCAGACGACGCTCGAGGGGTCCAGGCGCAATCCGAGCGCCACGATCGCCGGGTACACCGGAGAAAAAGGCAGCGGCTGTCCGGAAGAGAGCTTCTCGCCGACCAGGGAACCGCGCAGGATGGCCTTGGCCCATTCGTAATAGGCGTTCTGGTCCGGCCCGTCGAGGCCGACGAGCGTGAACTTGAAATACGGCGTCGACACATGCTGGGAGGCGGCCACAAGACGCAGTCCGAGCGCGGCCGCGCAGATCAGGATCAGCGCCCCCCACCGCAACCGCGCCGATGCGCCCGCCTCCACCGTGGTCATGCTATAATCCTTAGCACTCATAACAAGGAGCTCCTACCCATGAGATCACTGCGTACCCTGCTCGGCATCGTTTGCACCGGTCTGATGGCCGTCTCGGCCGCTTCGGCCCAGGACGGACAGATCGTCGTCACCCGCATGGAAGGCGCGGCCATGATCGTGCGTGACGGTCAACAACTGCCGGCCGCCGTCGGCATGCCGTGCTCCGAGTCGGATACCCTGCTCACGCCGGACGGCTGCACGCTCGACGTCAGTGTCAACGGCAAGGCCGGATGCCGCGTCCTACCGGGTACCGAGGTCGGCCTGACCTCCGCCGGCGCGGACATGAAGCTCTCCGTCGCCAAGGGCAACGTGATCCTCAACCTCGACAAGCTCAATGAGGGCTCGACGTTCCAGATCGAGACCCCCACCGCCATCGCTTCCGTGCGCGGCACTCAGTTCTGGGGCCGCGTCGATACCGCCGCGACCGGGGATCCGGTGACCACGTTCGCCGTGCGTGAGGGTGCCGTCGAAGTGCTCGTCAAGTCCGCGGGCCAGTCGTTCCGCCTCGAACAGGGACAGGCGCTCGACATCCCGCTCTCCGGAGCCCTTCCTTCGGTGCGTCCCGCTCTGGCGGGCGAACTCCAGGCGATGGAACAAGCCAGCTCGATCGCCACCGCCGCCTGATCCTCGCGGCGCAGGATCCTTCTTGACCGGGAGCGTGAGCTCCCGGTCTTTTTTTTGTCCGGCGTCAGGGCGTGTAGTTCTTGAGCGTCCAGCCGTAGCGCTTCTTGAGGCGGTGCAGCATCCGGTAGAACATCGCCGCCTCGCGGCGATTGGTCATCTGCAGGACGGCCCGGTCGCTGACCGCGTGCACGCGGGCCCAGAGGTCCAGCCCGCCGTCGATCTCCTTCCACTCGTACGTCACACGCGTCGCCAGCTGACGGTGATAGATCAGCGGCCGGTCCACGGGCAGGGGTTTGACGAAGACGGCGCGTCGAGGCTCGTTGACCGCGATCGTGTAGCCCGCGGCGGCCATGTACTTGATGATCGCTCCGACGGCCTCCTCGGTAGGCACATGCATGAGCGTCACGCGCATGCGCGGATCGACCGCGGCGGCCGCGGGCAGGCACGAGAGGATCATCAGGGCCGTCAGCGCGGCCGCCAGGGTGCGTTTCATGGGTTCTCCTTGGCCGGAGGTTCGACCCGCGCGAGCGTCACGATGAAGATCGACCCTTTGCCCAGCATGGACCGGACCAGGATGTCGCCGCCGTAGGCGCGCGCGAGCCGGCGGGCGATGGTCAGGCCAAGGCCCGTGCCGGCGACGTTGAGCGTGCGGTACTTATCCACTTGATAGAACTCCTCGAAGATCTTCTCCTGTTCCTCGGGCGGGATGCCCGGACCGTCGTCGCGCACGCGCAGCTCGATCCGGTCCCCGAAGGACTCGACGTAGACCGTCACGTGCACCTGCGCCTTGTCGTTGAACTTGATCGCGTTCTCGATGAGATTGTTGACGATGAGATCGAGATGCCGGCGCCCCATGCGGATGTGCAGCCCCTTCTCCAACAGCTCCAAGCGCCACAGGACCTCGCGGCCCCATTGCCGCTTGGCGTACAGCTCCAAGCGGCCGGACAGATAATCATCGAGCGCGATCGGATCGTCCGCCACCTCGAACTTACGCGCCCGCACGACGGTGAACCCAAGGATCTTCTCGACGGAATCGGCCAGCTCCGAGATCTTCTCGTACAGCGTGGTCATGAACTTGCTCTGGTCGGCGCTCATGGTCCCGAGCACGCCCTTGACGAACATCGACGCGTTCTTGTGGGCGATGGACAGCGGCGTGCGCAGTTTGTGGGAGATCAGGTCCAGGAACTGCTCCTCCTGGAAAGCCTTGCGGCGCCTCTCGGTGACGTCGGAGAGGATCACCACGATCGCCGTGACCTTGCGGAACTGGTCGAGCACCGGATGCGTGCGGACCTCGAGGATGAGCGGACGCGACTGCGGGGTCTCCGGCCTCTCGATATCAAAAGCCAACGCATCCTCGGCCAGATCGCCCGGCGCGGGCAGGCCGGATGCCGCCGGAAAAACGCCCGACAGCGCGTCGAAGAACCTCGCTCCCGGGACCGCCCCTTGGCCGAACAGGCGCTTGGCCGCCACATTGATCCTCGTGATCCTGAGCGCGGTGTCGAGGATCAGGATGCCATCGGTCATGACGTCCAGCACGTCGTCGAGCTTGGCGCGCTCCTCGAGGATCTGACGCGCGATGGTCAGCCGCAGGATCGTATCGATCTTGACGAGGGCCGCGCCGACATCGGCGGGTTTGGGCAGAAAGTCCGCGAGGTTGCGCTCGACGGCGATCCGGTGCCAGTCGGGATCAGAGGAGACGATCAGCACCGGTAGCGGCGCCGTGGCCGGGTCCTCCTGCAGGAGCTGCAGGAACCCTTCGGACTCGTTGCGGCCGAGGTCGGCGTCCAGCACGATCAGGTCGTCCTCGGTACCCTCACGCAACCGCGCCAGGGCCTCCTCGGCGCTCTGGCGCACCGCAAATCCGTACTCGTCGGACTCCAACGCGTACGTGAGCTCGGAGACCAGCACCGGATCCCGGGATACGATCAGGATGTGACTGTGGACTTTCATGGCCGCGAGCCCACCTTACTGCTTTTGAGCGCAAAAATCAATGCGCCTCCGGGAGAGCTCGAGGGCCGGACGCTCCACCAAGTGGTACAGCAAGTACGCGGCGGCGACGCTGAGGAGCCAACCGCCGATCATCCATCCGGGATGCGGCGGCAGTTCGCCTCCGGGATGACGGCTCATGAGCCAGCCGCTCAGCCATGCTTGCACCGGAAAATGGACCACATAGAGGGTGTATGAGAACGTTCCGAAGGGGGCCATTCGCCGCAAGACCGTATAGAGGAGGCGCTGCGGGCCTTCACCGATGATGAGCGACAGCACACCCGCCCAGCCCAGCGAGATCGCCATCGAGTACCACACGCGCTGTTCCCAGCTCATCGTCAGCGGTGAACGCAGCGAGACGTAGTGGAGCACGGCCACGGCGGGCAGGATCACCCACATGCGGCCGAGGCACTTGAGCGGCACGCGGGTCTCGCCGCGCATCGCGTCCATCACATAGACCCCGCACCACCAGGCCGGAGCCAACGCCGCCCAGGACCTCAGGGACTCCGTCGGCCACGCCGACGGTACGAGCGTCGCGTGCGCGGCCAGCGCGAAAACGGCGACCACGCAGACCTCGCGGCAACGGCGGTAGCCGATAACGGCCAGAGGATAGACGAGATAATAGAACCCCTCATGACCCAAGCTCCAGTACACCACCTGGGACCCCCAGGACTTGGTGTTCCAAGAGACCTGGAAGGTCAGTGTCCTCCACCAAGTCCCCGCATCCCGGGGCAGGCGGCTCAAGTGGTCTGTGAAGCTCTGATAAGGGGACGTCCCTTGCCATAGCGGCCAATTCGGCGCGGGAGTCCATTGATCCAACACGAGCGCGATCGCAAGTCCGAGCGCCATGACCGGCATCAGTCTCAGCAGGCGGCCACGCGCGTAACCCAGATAGGCTTTGGGACCCTCGAGCGCCGGATATCTCAGGCGGATGACCAGTCCCGACAGTACGAAGAACCCGAGGACGGCGTCATAGCCGTAGACCAGACTTTGTGTGAGGACCCGCTGGAGAGACGATCCGTCATAGCCCGGGGACTGCTGGAGACCGTGCAGCCACTGCTGGCCGAGCAGCCAGTAGGCGTGAATGAGCGAGACGTACAGGGCCAGAAGACCCCTCAGACCATCCAGCGCGTCGATGCGCTGCCGGACGGGATCGCTCGTCAAGCGGCCGGCAGGAAACCCGCTCCGTCGGAGACCGGCGTCTCCTCGGGCAAGCGTTCGGTCATCTCGTCCAGACGATCCTTGGTCGCCGCCAGGGACGACTCCAGACGCGCCAGACGGCCCTCGGCATTGCGAACGCCGGTCTGGAGCGAACGGACGCTGAGCTCCGTGCGCTCGGTCTGTTCGGATTGTTCGCCGAAGATCTGACGCAGTTGGGAGACCTCCCTCTGCAGGGCGGCCAGTTGACCGTCGGTACGAGCGCGGCCGTCCTGAGCCCGGGAGATCTCGGTGCTGACGGTGTCCAGACGGACATGCAGGGCCGCCAGCGCGCGGTCCTGGCGCGATTGGGCCGCGTAGATCCATACCAACGCGGCGAGCGCGAGCACGACGGCGGCGGCTGTCAAGTAAGGTCTGAGACGGGTCGTTCGGGTCGCGGTCCGGGGTGCGGGCGGGACCGGGACGGAGGTCGTTTCGGGAGCCCTGCGGGTATCGGCCGCTCTCTTGACGGCTTCGTGAAGCACGCTCATCGGCGACCTCCTGGCTGTCGTGAAGAGGATCCGGGGCTCGGATCCCGATCATCCGTCAATAAAGTGGCGGAGAGAAGAGGATTCGAACCTCTGAACCCTTGCGGGTTATCCGCTTTCGAGGCGGACGCAATCGACCACTCTGCCATCTCTCCGTGGTCCGTCCAAAATCGGCCCTTAGTATAGCGAATATCCAGCCCCCGGACAATCTCCCCGGCGGACTCTCCGGGCGTAGCTCCCGACCCGCCGGGGATGTTATAGTTGCAGTATGCCCATCGCTCCGACCGATCCCGTACGCCCACTGCGCATCGCGCTGGCCGTACCCGGTACGTTCCATGCGCTCTCCCTGGCCGAAGCGCTCTGCCGACAAGGCCACGAGGTTCATGTCTGGACGACCCATCCGGTCGCGGGAGATCGTCCGTTCGCGCTGACGGCCGACGCGGTTCGTGGCCTGTCCCTGCGCGCGCTCTCTCGGCTCGGCCTCGCCGCCCGTCCTCCGATCGAAGCCCTGATCCACCGTGGTTTCGGCGCCTGGGCCGCGGCCCGTATCCGCCGCGGCCGCTGGGATGTGGTGCACGCTTGGAGCGGGGTCGCCGAGGAGATCTTCACCGGACATCTGCCGGGACAGCCCCTGAGACTGCTCATGCGCGGATCCTCGCACATCCGGGTCCAGCGCCGCCTGCTCGAGGAGGAGGGGCGGCGGTGCGGTCTGGGCATCGACCGACCCAGCGACTGGATGACCGCGCGTGAGGTCCGCGAGTACGGCATCGCCGACCGGATCCGCGTCCTGTCGCTCTTCGCGCGGCAGAGCTTTCTCTCAGAGGCCGTTCCTGAAAGCCGCGTCCGCCTGCTCCCTTCCGGACTCCCCCCCGTGCGGCACGACCCGTCGGCCGCTCAGGCCCGCTCCGAGCGCATCCTCTCGGGCGGACCGCTGACGGTGCTGTTCTGCGGGAGCCTGCTTTATCGCAAGGGATTGTACGACCTGGAGCGGATCGCGGCGGCGCTCGCCGGTCCCCGGATGAGATTCGTAGCGGTCGGACCCCCGACCCCCGAAAGCGGTCCGTTCCTGCGCCGAACGCGGGCCACCATCGTCCACACCGGCGCTCTGCACGGTCAAGCGCTGGAGGCGGCCTACCGGGAAGCGGACGTGTTCTTCTTTCCGACGATCGAGGACGGCTTCCCTCAGACCGTCGCGCACGCGGTAGCTCTGGGGGTGCCGACGCTGACGACGTCGCACGGCAACGGTCCGGACCTGATCGAGGAGGGGCTCAACGGCTGGGTCCTGCCCGCTCGAGCGACAGCGGATTTCATCGAGACGTTGTCGCGGTGCGCCGAGGACCGCCCGACCCTGGCCCGTATGGCGCTCTACCGCTCCTTACGCCTCACGAATTACGATTGGGACGTCTGCGCGCGGCGTTTCGCCGACGACTGCCTCGGCGCTTAGAGGAAGTTCTTGATCAATCCCTGCAGCTGGTCTTCGCCGGAACCCGCCTGGCTCTGACCGCCGTCCTGGGCGGCCCCTGAGGCGCCGTCCTTCTTGGAAAGCAGGTCCGACAACAGTTTCTGGCCCTGATCGGCGACGAACTTCTGGGTCGCCTGTCCCAGGTCGGGCACGATCTTGAGCTTGCTCAGCGGACCATCGAGCGTGGCCGGCAGTTCGATGAGGCCGCGGGCGTTGAGGAAATACTTGGCCGCGTCCACTGCTCCGACGATCGACTGGGACCATCCGGGTGAGAGCTCCACCGCCGCTCTCGCCTGCAGGATATTGCCCGGATGCAGTGTCGCCGCGCCGCGCAGACCGAAGTCCTCCGCCGCGAACACCAGCTGGGGCAGGTCCACCCGGCCCTGAGCGACCGTGAACGGCACGTCGATCGGGCCGAGCCGCGTGTCCGACTGCTCCAGACGCTGGCGATAGGCCGGAGGCAGGCGGCGCTCGAGCGATTCCGAGGCCCCGGGTAACACCGACATCTTCTGCACGATCTCGCGGATCAGATTGAAATCATGCACCACGCCGTCCCGCAGGGACAGCTGGCCTCCGCCGGTCAGATTGGCGGTCACGGCGGCCGCGTCCGAGCCGGATGTGGCGCCTTCGAACAGACCCGACAGACGTCCGCTCATCACCTGCCGTGAGACACCCGCCGACAACAAGCGCGACACATCGAGGTCCAGAGCGTTGATCGTGCACTGCACGGCCGGCGCCGGACCGTTCAGATCCGCCAGTGCGGCGACCCCCAGACGACCACCCGCGAAGAGCGCGGCCATCTCCTCCACGCGGATCCGTCCGCCGGAAGCGACGATGCGCGCCTTGATATCCTCGAGCGGTAGAGGAGCGACGGAGAGTTCCAACCGGCCTCCGTCGAGCTGCACCCGCGCCTCGAGGTCCTTGAGGAGGTCCGCGCCCGAGGTCATCTCCGACAGCTCGATACGAAGCTTACCCTTCCATCCCGCACGCACCAGCTCCCGGAGCTCGGGCGCCGCGACGATGGCCTTGTCGTAATCGATCTTCTCGAGATCGGTGTCCAGCGTCAGTCCGGAGATTTTGATCGTGTCACCCGCCGGAGGCGAGACCTGCCCGCTGACACGGACGTTCTGCGAACGGCCGAGCACCGCCGCGGCGCCCTCGAACTTGAGAGGCTTTCCGGGCGCGATGTCCCTGACCTGCAGATCAAGGTCCGAGACCTCGACGGTCCTCTCCGGCCGGAGCGAGCGGTCCGTGTACTCGATGCGCGCATCCTGCAGGGCGATGACGTCGATCGCCAAAGAGGCCGCGCCGGCGGCGCCGGATGAAGCGGTCGGAGCCGTAGTGGTCGACGGGGCTTTGCCCTCGACCTCGAAGTTGAACCGCCCGTCCGATCCGCGTTCGATCCGGAGGACCGGACGCTCGATCCGGACCGCTGTGACCCGCGGTGAGCGCGCGATCAGCGAAGCGACGTCCACGTTGACGGCGACGCGGCCGATGTTCGCGAAGGGCTCGCTTCCGGCCTTCGCGGCCAAGCGGATGTCCTGGACGGACAGCGCCAAACCACCCTGGTAGGCCAGACCGATGCCGCCGATCTCAAGCTCGTACCCGGTCAGCTCGCGGACCTTGTCCTGGATGAGCGGGCGGTAGCGGTTCAGGTCCAAGGTCGCGATGAACACTCCGACGGCGATCAGGACCAGGACGATCAGAACGACGAATACGATCAGAGCTTTTTTCACGGGACCTCCGGTGCGGGACAGTGACAGAGCCCGATTATAACCCCGCCGGAGCGGTTGCGCCAGAGGCTCGGCCTCCCCTACAATACGCGTATGCCCGATGTCGCTTTCTACAGCCTCGGTTGCAAGCTCAACCAGTACGAGGTCCAGGCGCTCCGTGAAGGCTTCCTGGGTCACGGCTACCGCGAAGTCCCCTTCGAGGGACCCGCTGACTATTATGTGGTCAACAGCTGTACGGTGACCGCCGACGCCGACCGCACGACCCTGGCCCTGGTCCGGTCCGCTCATCGTGCCAATCCAGGCGCGCAGATCGTCGTGACCGGATGCCTGGCGACGGCCGACGCCGCTCAGCTCCGCGACCTGCCCGGGGTCACGCACGTGGTGGACAACCGCCGGAAGAACAGCATCCTCTACCGGATCACCGGCCTGCCCGAGACCGCCGAGGAAGAGAGTCCGTTCTTCGAGGCGGGGATCAGTTACTTCGAGGACAAGACGCGTGCGTTCGTGAAGGTCCAGGACGGCTGTGATTACTTCTGTTCGTTCTGCAAGATCCCCTATGTACGCGGCCGGCTGGCTTCGAGGGACCCGCGTCGCATCCTCGAAGAGCTCGACCGTCTGGATGCGCACGGTTACCGGGAGATCGTGCTCAGCGGCGTCTGCCTGGGATCCTACGGACGTGATCTCGGGGATGGCTGGTCCCTCGCCCGCCTCATCCAAGAAGCGCTCTCCAGACCCGGATCCTACCGGATCCGTCTGAGCTCCATCGACCCGCGGGACACACCTCTGGAGCTCGCGCGGATCATGGCCGAGACACCGAGGCTCTGCCCCCACCTGCACCTGTCCCTGCAGAGCGGCGATGATGACACCTTGCGCCGCATGCGTCGTGGCTACACAACGTCGGACTACGCGCGTCTGGTCGAAGGTCTGCGTCGCGGTGTTCCGGATATCGGGCTCAGCACCGACATCATCGTCGGCTTTCCCGGGGAGGACGATGAGGCCCACCGCCGCTCTGAGGCTTTTGTCGCTGGGGTCGGCTTTCACCGTGTCCATGTGTTCCCGTACAGCGAGCGCGAACGCACGGCGGCGGCCCGGATGGAAAACGCCCAGCCGGCCGAGGTGATCCAGGATCGTTTGGCGCGGATGGACCGTGCGGCGCGGGCGTCGGCGGCGGCCGCTGTCGAGACCTGGATCGGACGCACGGTGACGGTCCTCGTCGAATCGCGCTCTCTGCGGGCCGGATGCGCGGAAGGGTTCTCGGAACACTACGCGCGCTGTGTTCTTGAGAGTGCTGAAGAAGGTCTTAGAGGTAGCCTGGTGAGGATGAAGGTCGACGCCAGGGACGGCCTCCGCTTGAGAGGCCGGAGCGTCTAGACGTCTTTGATCTTACGGGCTTCCAGGAATCCGAAACCCAGCACGGCGACCACGATCGCCCCGACGATCTTGAGCAACATCTGGACGATGCGTTCCTGCCGCAGGGCCTTGGGGTCGGACTTGACCATACGCTGGTTGTATTTCTCGATGTAGTCCTCGCGCTCCTCCGGTGCGATGAAAAAATCCCGGACGTAGCGCTGTCCCAGCTCGTTGTACTTGCGGATGATCATATCCACCACACCGACATTGCGTACCTTCTGCTCATAGTTGGGGAGCATGAGGTCCGGGTTTTGGATGATCCGCCCGTCGACCAGCATCATGAAGCCCACGATACTGACCACCAAGACCAAAAAGATGATCTGCATCTTGTCCATGATTTTCACCTTTTTTATTGACTAACTATATTAACAACCCTATTTAAATATACATTGGATTAATCATTAATCAACTTAAATAAACGTAGCTCTACCGAGCTCGTCCGTACCTGAAAAGTCGACCGGGCGTTCGGGACGTCCTAACCGAGGCGCTTATTGATCTCGGTGACCAGTTCTGCGGGATTGCCGATCGCGACGATATGCTGGACGCTGAGGCCGAGTTTTTCGGCCAATTCGAAGACGGTCGAGTAGGAGATCTTCTCGGACCGGACGACGAAGTACAGCACCTGAGGCGCCTTTTGCCGCGGCAGCTCCTTGAGCTGAGCGATGAAGGAGCGGTCGGCCAACAATAGATCCAAGATCAAGAAGTCGCCTTCCGCGTTCCGCAGTCGGTCGAACAAGCGCTGGGAGGAACTCTCGACATGGACCTCATGGCCGGACTTGACCAGCGTGAGCACGACTTTCTCGAGGAGCTGGTCATTGTTGTCATAGATCAAGATGCGGCGGGGCGAACTGCCGCCGCTTCCAAGAGAGCGGTCGATCTTGAGGATCTTGTCGGCCATCGCGATCAGTCTCGGGAAGTCGATGGGTTTGGCGATAAAACCATCGGCCTTGAGGTCCTTGAAAAGGTCCTCGAGCTCGCCCCGGCCCGTAAGGATGATGACCGGGAACAGTTTGTGTTCCTTGTCGACGACGATGTCGTTGTAGACCTGCAGACCGCTCTTGCGCGGCATATTGAGATCAAGGATCAAGAGGTCCGGCCGCGATTGGCGAGCCAGCTCTAGACCCTCATCGCCGTCGGAGGCTGTCAGGACCCGATAACCGGCCTGCTCCATGGCGGATTTGACCAGACGTGTGATCGCCGCCTCATCATCGATGACCAGGACCATCTTGTTGTGCGCCATGGGACCTCCTGTCCTCCAAGATACTACTCAACGCCCTCCCTGTCACCCCTCACGGGTCCCGTCGCGGAACGGTCTCAAACGTGCGCGGGAGGTCATCCATTCAGCGCGGATCTTGGGGGAGCCGAAGAAGTCGGACTCGGCCTCCGGGAGACCGCGTCCGGTCAAACGGCCTTCTTCTAAAGCAACCCCCGCGCCTTAAAAGTCTCTTCCACGATTTCTCGGGCAACTCTTCCTGAAGGGTTCTCTCCCCCGGTAATATCGCAAGCAAAGACGTAGGTCTTCCCGCCACTCTCAAGAAAACCAACGAACCATCCCAAAGACCATTCACCTTCCGCATCCGCCCCGGAGCCGGTCTTGCCATAGAGAACCCCTCTATCTGTCTTGACGACCCGCATGATGTCCCGCAGGACAGAAATATTCTTCTCAGAAAAAGGCAGCCTTCCGTCCAAAAGTTTGTTCAATAGCGCGACTTGTTCATCCGCGCTGATCAGGATCGGCTTGGTGTTCGCGCTGGGAAGCCAAAAGGTGTCGATGCCCGCGGAAATATCCTCGGATCCATAACCGATCTTTTCGATGTACTCCTTCATTCGTCCCGCGCCAATTTGGCGAGCCAAACCTTGAAAAGCCGGGACAGCTGAAACACCGAACGCTTCGCGCAAGGTCAGATCTTTGTTCCACGCCTCTATGTCACGATGGACACCCTCCCACTGATACCAGGGGTCGTCCGGCGCCTTCAGCAGACCGAGCTCAAGCCCGATCAGGGTATTGTATATTTTAAATGTCGAGCACGGCGTCACACGTCGAGCGCAAAGTTCGGGATTGATCCGGTCCGTCTTTTCCGTAGATCGATCATGGACGACCAAAGCTGTGTTATAGGCTTTATATAGCGGGCGGGACATCTCTTGTGCGCCGGAAACCGATGGAATGAGCAGCAGAAGGATCCAAAATGTCGTTTGGGCAGGAAGTCTCATGCTTGTGCCTCTAAATGGGTCGGAACATCGGGTTCGCCTGGGGGTCGTTGAGCATAAAACAGCGTAGAGCCGGCGATCCGGCGCCCGGCGCCCACTTCGGATCCCGGATACGGCAAGAAGCCCCCGCCATACGGCGGGGGCTTCGAACTTCGGAGAGTCAGGGATTCGAACCCTGGATCCAGTTTTACCCGGATAACCACTTAGCAGGCGGTTGCAATCGGCCTCTCTGCCAACTCTCCATGCGTCTTTCCGGTCAGGCCGGTTTTTTGATCTTCTCCTGCAGATAACGTACGGCTCGCGTCGCCCATCGCCGCGGCGCCAGACGGGACGACAGGACCATCAAGCGGTTGGTCCATCCCGTGATCACGACGCGCCGGCCGCTCATGAGCCCGTCGTAGGCGATCCGCGCGACATCCGCGGCCGTCATGATGAACGGTCCCGAGAACAGCCTCGACCCGCCCATGTTCGCAGCGGCGTGGAACCCCGTCATCGTGGGGCCCGGACAGACCACCGTAACGGTCACGCCGCTACCGCTCAACTCCTCCGCGATGGCTTCGGAGAACGAAAGCACGTACGCTTTGGAAGCGTAGTACGTCGCCATGTACGGTCCAGGCATATACGCGGCGGTCGAAGCGACGTTCATGACGCGCCCCGATTTGCGCACTATCATATCTTTAAGGAACAGTTTGGTCAAAGCCGTCAGGGACTCGATATTGAGCCGCAGGAGCGCGAGGTCCTTGTTCAGGTCCGACTCCCCGAACCGGCCGTAATTGCCGACGCCGGCGTTGTTGACGAGGTACTCGATCTCTATCCCTTGGGCGCGGACCGCTTCGTACAGCCGCGGCGCGGCACTGTCGGCGGAAAGATCGGCGGAGAGGACCCGTACCGGCACACCGTGACCCTGCCGGAGACGGGCCGCGTCCGCTTCGAGCTTGTCCGCCCTCCGGGCGACCAGCACCAGGCCGTTCCCCGCGGCGGCGAACTTTTCGGCTAGTTCCAGCCCGATCCCGCCCGAAGCGCCCGTGATGAGCGCCCATTTGACCGCTGGAGCGTTCATGCGAGCGTGATCCTTACGCTACATGTGATCTGGCGGAGGAGGTAGGATTCGAACCCACGGTACCTTGCGGTACAACGGTTTTCAAGACCGTCGCAATAGACCACTCTGCCACTCCTCCTGGGTCCGGACCCGGAGCGGATCCGGCGGGTGTTCAAGCCGTTGCCTTGAGAACGGACAGGCCGCCCATGTAGGGGCGCAACCCCTCGGGGATGCGGACCGATCCGTCAGGGTCCTGATAATTCTCGAGGAGGGCGATCACGACGCGAGGCAGAGCCACACCGGAGCCGTTGAGCGTGTGGACGTACTCGGACTTGCCGGAATCCCGGCGGAAGCGGATGTTGGCCCTGCGCGCCTGGAAATCCTCGAAGTTGCTGACCGATGACACCTCCAGCCAGCGGCCCAGGCCCGCGGCCCAGACCTCGATGTCATAGCACTTGGCCGCGGAGAACCCCATGTCCCCGCTGCATAGCCGCAGCACGCGGTACGGCAGACCCAGACCCTGCAGCACGGCCTCGGCGTCCTTGAGCAAGGACTCGTGTTCGGCGTAGGAGTCCTCGGGCCGCGTGAACTTGACCAGCTCCACCTTGTCGAACTGATGCACTCGAGTGAGGCCTTTGGTGTCCTTGCCGTAGGCGCCCGCCTCGCGGCGGAAGCACGGCGTGTACGCGGTGTACTTGAGAGGCAGCTGGGTCTCGGAGAGCGTCTCGTCGCGATGGATGTTGGTGACGGGCACTTCGGCGGTCGGGATCAGGAAATAATCGTCGTCCTTGAGACGGTACATGTCCTCCTCGAACTTGGGCACTTGACCCGTGCCGGTCATCGAAGCGCGGTTGACCAGGTACGGCGGCCAATACTCGCGATAGCCGTGGCGAGAGGTGTGGAGGTCGAGCATGTAGTTGATGAGCGCCCGCTGGAGACGGGCCCCGGCTCCCGCGAACAGCGAGAACGCGCTGCCGGTGAGCTTGGCGCCGCGAGCCATATCGAGGATGCCGTGGAGAGCCCCGATCTCCTGATGATCGCGCGCCTTGAAAGCGTGCTTCACCGGCTCGCCCCACTTGGAGACCTCGACGTTGCCGGAAGCGTCGGTGCCTTCCTGGACGGACACGTGAGGCACGTTGGGCATCACCAGGAGCTGGTCCCTGAAGGACTGGGCGATCTCGGCCTCGCGGCCCTCGAGCGCGCCGATCCGCGAGGAGATCTCCTTCATCTCGGCGATGGCCGCGGCGGCGTCCTGCTTGGACTTCTTGAGCGCGGCGACCTCGTCGTTCTTCTTGTTGCGGAGAGCCCTCAGGGCGTCGAGGTCGGTCTGGAGTTTGCGCCGCTCGGCGTCCAGTCCCAGGAACGCGTCAAAATCGAACTTCGGAGCGCGCGTACGCAGCGCCTGTCTGACCCTGTCCTGATTGTCGCGGATGAAGGAGATGTCGAGCATGGCTTTCAAGAAGTGAGCCGACTGGGAGTCGAACCCAGGACACCTGCCTTAAAAGGGCAGTGCTCTACCAGCTGAGCTATCGGCTCTAGTTCTGCATCAAGTCCTTTTCTTTGTTCTGCTGGGTCTGATCGATGAGCTGGATGTAGCGGTCGGTGAGCTTCTGCACGCTGTCCTGACCCTTGCGGCTCTCGTCCTCGGTGATGGTCTTCTCTTTTTCGACGGCCTTGAGACGCTCGTTGGCGTCGCGGCGGATCGATCGCATGGACACGCGACCTTCCTCGGCGAGCTTGTGCACGATCTTGACCATCTCCTCGCGGCGCTCGCGCGTCAGCGGGGGGATCGACAGACGGACCAGCTTGCCGTCGACCACCGGCTGGATGCCCAGATCGGAGTCGGAGATCGCCTTCTCGATGGGCTTGATCGCCCCGGCGTCCCAGGGAGAGATGAGGATCGTACGCGGTTCGGGGATCGTGATGTTGGCCACCTGCCGCATCGGCGTGGGCGTACCGTAGTAGTCCACGCGGAGGTTCTCCACCATCCCGGTCGTCGCCCGTCCCGTACGGACCCCGGAGAAGTGCTGCTGGACGACGTCCAGCGACTTCTTCATCTTGTCTTCGGTCTCTTTGAGGATCGTGGGTACGTTGGACATCAGTTGGTCACCAGGGTCCCGATCTTCTGTCCGGCGACGGCCCGCTGGATGTTGCCGTGCTTCAGCAGGTCGAACACGATGATCGGAAGGTTATTGTCCATGCACAGGCTGATCGCCGTCGCGTCCATCACCTTGAGGCTCTTCTTGAGCACGTCCATGTACTTGAGCTGATCGAAGCGCTTGGCGGACGGCACTTTCTTGGGGTCCGCGGAATAGATGCCGTCGACCTTGGTCGCCTTGAGGATCACGTCGGCGCCGATCTCGATGGCCCGCAACGCCGCAGTGGTATCCGTGGTGAAGTACGGGTTGCCCGTGCCGCCGGCGAGGATCACGATGCGGCCCTTCTCGAGATGCCGGATCGCGCGGCGCCGGATATAGGGCTCGGCCAGCTGCTGCATCGCGATCGCGGTCTGCACCCGGGTGAAGACCCCGATGCGCTCGAGAGCGTCCTGCAGCGCCATGCTGTTGATCACCGTCGCGAGCATGCCCATGTAATCGGCGGTGGCGCGGTCCATACCCTCGGAAGAGGCCTGCAGGCCCCTGAAGATATTGCCCCCGCCGATGACCACGGCCAACTGCGTCCCTTCGCCGCGCACGTCCTTGATCTGCTGCGCGATCGAATTGACGATGTGCGGATCGATGCCGTACTTCTGCTCGCCCTGCAGCGCCTCACCGCTCAGCTTGAGCAGGACGCGCTTGTAGCGGGGCTGCTTCTTCACTGGGCGACGCTCTCACCGAGCTGGACGCGGGTGAACTGCACCACCTCGAGGGGTTCGCCGCACTGCTTGGCGACCTGCTCGAGGAGCTGCTTGATGACCACCTTGTCGTCCTTGATGAACGGCTGCTCCAGGAGACAGACGCCCTGATAGTACTTTTCGAGCTTGCCGGTGACGATCTTGTCGACGATGTTGTCCGGCTTGCCCTTGACCTCCTCGCGGTAGATCGCCTTCTCACGCTCAAGAGCGTCCGAGGGCACCTGGTCGCGGGAAACGCAGATCGGGTTGGACGCCGCCACCTGCATGGCGAGGTTCTTGCCCAGCTCCTCGAAGGCCGCCTGCTGCACCGCGCCGCTCTTCTGGCCGGCCAGCTCGATGACCACGCCGAGCTTCTGGTTGGAGTGGATGTACGTGAACGTCCGCCCCTTCTTGGCCTCGAGCAGGAGCGTCCGGCGGACGACCATCTTCTCGCCGATCTTGCCGGAGAGCTCGGACAGGTGCTTGGTCAGCTTCTCGCTCTCCAGAGCGCGCGTTCCTGACGAGAACGTTTCCTCGACCGCCAGCTTGGCCAGCGCCCGAAAATCATCAGTGCGCGCCACGAAGTCGGTCTCGCAGTTGACCTCGATCAGAGCGGTCTTGGAGCCACGGGTCTCGGCGACCACCAGTCCCTCGCGGGCCTCGCGGCCGGCGCGCTTGGCGGCCGAAGCCATACCCTTCTTGCGCAGATAGTCCACGGCCTTCTCGATGTCCCCGGAGGAGGCCTCCAGAGCGGCCTTGCAGTCCATCATGCCGGCGCCGGTGCGGTCACGCAGCGCCTTGACGATCTCTACGGTAGCGGTCATGGTGCCTCCGGTGCTCACTTGGCTTCCGACACGGCAGCGGCGACCGCGGCCTTGTCCTCGCCCTTGTCGGCCTGGGCGGAGCGACGGCCGGTCTCGGCCTTGCGCTGTCCCTCGAGCAGGCTCTCGGTGACGATGTTGGTGATCAGACGGATCGAACGGATCGCGTCGTCGTTGCCCGGGATCGGGTACTGGATCAGGTCCGGATCGGAGTCGGTGTCGACGATCGCCACCACCGGGATGCCGAGACGGTTGGCCTCGCGCACGCCGATATCCTCTTTCTTGGCGTCGATCACGAAGAGCGCTCCCGGCAGGCGGTCCATCTCGACCACGCCGGCGAGGTTCTTCTCGAGCTTATTGATCTCCTTCTCGATCTCGGCGCACTCCTTCTTGGTGAGAGCCTCGAACGTGCCGTCGGTGCGCATCGTCACCAACTGCTTGTAGCGGCGCACGCTGTTGCGCACCGTCGCGTAGTTGGTGAGCATGCCGCCCAGCCAGCGGTGATTCACGAAGTACATGCCGCAGCGCTTGGCCTCTTCCTCGATGATGGGCTGAGCCTGGGGCTTGGTGCCCACGAAGAGCACCGACTGGCCCGAAGCCGCGGTCTCACGCACGAACGCGCACGCGCGGGTGAGCAGCGTCACGGTCTTCTCGAGGTCGATGATGTAGATGCCGTTCTTCTCGCCGAAGATGTACGGCTTCATCTTGGGGTTCCACTTTTTGGTCTGGTGACCGAAATGGACGCCGGCTTCCAAAAGTTTCTGGACGAGTTCCTTGGACAAGAGACTAACTCCTTATTTTTGCTCGTTTATCAGGGAACACATAAGCTCTTTGTAGGCAAAGAGTTATGCACGTTGAGCCGTTCTTCCCTGCCACCCTATTCCGCTCACGATCAGCCGGACCGTGGGGACTTGGCGGCGACTTTCATCCGGATCCCGACGAGTACTGCCGGAACCGTTCAGAATCCGTGAATTATACCCAATAACCCCCTGGTAAAGCAAGGGTTAAGGTGGGCTACCTCAATCTCGGAACTGTAGCTCGTACAAGCGCTTATAGAGCCCGTCACGGGCCATCAGCTCTTCATGGCCCCCGGACTCGACGATACGCCCCTTATCGAGCACGATGATCCGCGTCGCGTGCTTGATGGTCGACAGCCGGTGAGCGATCACCAGCACCGTGCGGCCATCCATGAGGTTATGGATGGCCTGCTGGACCAGGAGCTCGGATTCGGAGTCGAGCGCGGAGGTCGCCTCATCGAGGATCAGGACCGGAGGGTTCTTGAGCACCGCTCGCGCGATGGACAGCCGCTGGCGCTCGCCTCCTGAAAGCCGCATCCCCCTGTCACCGACGAGGGTCTGGTACTTGAGCGGCAGGCGCTGGATGAAATCATGCGCGTTGGCGATCCGCGCGGCCTTCTCGATCTCGGCCTGCGGCGTATTGGAGCGGCCGTAAGCGATGTTGGCGGCGACGGTGTCGTTGAAGAGCGTCGTCTCCTGTGTGACGATGCCGATCTGCTCGCGGAGGGACTTGACCGAGTACTCCCGCAGGTCGCGCCCGTCGTAGAGCACGCGGCCCTGCTGAGGGTCGTAGAAGCGCGGCAGAAGGTTGACCAGCGTGGTCTTGCCGGTACCGCTCGGACCGACGATCGCCACGATCTCCCCGGCCGGGACCTCGAGATCGATACCGTCGAGCACGGTCTTGTCCCCGTAGCCGAAACGGACACCGTCGAACTTGACGCCGCTCCGCAGGGGCGCGGCGTAGACGGGCTTTTCGGGCTCGGTGATCTCGTCGGGCGTATCAAGGATCTCGAAGATCCGCTCGGCCGCGGCCATCGCGTGCTGGTTGATGCCGTGCACGCGGCTCAGGCGCTTGAACGGCCTCAAGAGCGACAGGAGCGCCACCAGGAACGCCACGAACGCTCCCGGGGACATCCCGCTGTCGATGACGATGCGTCCGCCGAAATACAGCACCGCCCCGACGCACGCGAAGCTGATGAACTCCGTGAGCGGACTGACCAGGATCATTCGGCCGATGGACATCATCATCGTCCGGTAGAGCTTGTCGTTCTGCGCGGCGAAACGCTCGATCTCATGCCGCTCCATCGCGAACCCCTGCACGATGCGGATGCCGGAGATGGACTCGAAGAGCGTGGAGTTGATGTCGGCGACCTGCTCCTGCGTCGCGCCGCTGATCTTCTTGAGCCGGCGGCCCACGCGCACCACCGGCCAGACCATCAGCGGCACCAGCACGAAGATGATGAGCACGAACGACCAGGGCACTCCGAACGCCGAGCGCACGCCCAAGAGCAGTGTCACGTACACGACGATCTGCACCGGCTGGAAGAGGAAATCCGTCAACCCCTCGGAGACCGCGTCCCGGATCACGATCGTATCCTGGGTGATGCGCGAGACCAGGCCTCCGGGCTGTGAACGGCTGAAGAAGCTCAGCGGCAAGTGCACCATGCGCCTGTAGATGGTGTTGCGCAGGTCGCGGATGACCCGCTGGCTGACGTCGTTCATGTAGTACGCTTGTACGTACTCGAAGACCGCCCTCAGGAACGACAGTCCGATCGTCCACAGCACGATATAGACCAGGAGCTCCAGCCGCGGCAGAGCGTTGACACGCCAGATCAGGTCCATCACCGGCTGCGGCAGCGCGTCCTGATTGGGAACGCTGATCGGCTTGCCCGCCAGCACGGTGTCGATGAACGGCACGATCAGACCGACCAGCGGCACACTACCGAGCACGGAGTTCATCATCATGGCCCCGTAGGCGATCGCCAGACGGCGCCAGTGCGGTCTGGCGAAGGCGACCAGGCGGCCGTAATCCTTCATCGGACGGCCCTCCGGACGAGCAGGGCGGCTTGTTTTTCGGACGCGAGCGTCTCAAAACCGTAACGGGTCAGGAGCGGCTCCACCGCGGCGCGATCCTCATCGCGCAGGAACAGATACATCCCCTTATCTCCCGTCTGATGTACGGCCCGCTCGAGCTCCTCGGGGGTGTCGGCATAGGTGGCGCGCCGCTCGAGATAGTACACGGCCTCGGGCTGGCCATGATAGTTGTACAGGTGTACAACGGCGCCTTCGGGCAGCTGCCCTGCCGTCCGTTCGGCCAGGGCTTTGATCTGCGGGCTGTAGTCGGCATGGATCAGATGCGACAGCGGCACGTGCAGCCACATCGCCGCGAAGAACACGCACAACACCGTGACGCGGCGGGTCTCGGGCACCCAGCGCGCCAAGTAATAGGCCGCCGTCAGCGACAGGGCAGGGTACAGCGGCAGGATGTACCAGGCGAGCTTGGTCCGGATGCACGTGATCACCGCGAAATAACCCCACACCCAAGCGGCCACCAGCGCGACGGCCGGATCGCGGCGGCGCAGGGCTTTCCAGAGGAACAGCGGCGCGGACCAGACGGTGATGAGCATCCAGGGGTGATACTTGTTGATCATGGTGCGGATATAGAAGTACCAGTTGCCTTGATGGCCGTCGACGACCTGTGTCGTGCGCGTCACCAGATGCTTGACCACGACGTCGGTCATGAAACTCTCGCGGTTGGCGGTCATCTCATAGAGGTTCCAGGGCAGTGCCAGAACGGCCGCCAACCCCAGACCGGCCCAGGCCGTCGGCCGCCGGATCCACGAAAAGTCCCTCGCCAGCAGACCGTACACGAAGAAGAGCGGTAGGACCGTCAGGATCGCGAAACCCTTCACGAAGAGCCCCGCGCCGAGCGCCGCGCCGGCCATAAGATCGTACCTTCCCTGCTCCCGTCCTCTCCAAAAACCATAGAAGACCAGCACCACGCACAGCACCAGCGGCGCGTCCATCATGCCGAAGCGGCTCAAGCGCAGGTAATGCTTGGCGCTCAAAAGGACCAGCGCGCCGAGCAGTCCGGTCCACCGGCCGAACAGCCGTGTCCCGAGAGCGTACGTGACGACGACGGCCAGTGCTCCGCAGGCAGCCGAGAACACCCTGGCCGTGAACTCGCTGGCGCCGAAGAACTTGAAGAGGACCGCGGTCGCCCACAGGCAGCCCGGAGGTTTGTCGGACCAGGGTTCACCGGCGAGATTGAAACGCAACCAGTCGCCGCTCTGCAGGATGCCCTTGGAGACGGCGGCGTAGAGCGCTTCGTCCCAGCTGGCCAAAGACCCGTTGCCCAGCCCCACCAGCATGAAGAGCAGGGAGACCGCGCTGACGTACAGGAGATCGGTTCGGGAGACCGTACGGTCCGAGGGTGAGGCGGTCATGATTAGGATAGGGGGCATCATAACACACCCCCGGCTGGGGTGTCGATGGAGGCCGTTTGAGACCCCCGCCGCCGACATGCTATAATCTTTGGACCATGTCCAAACCCATCCGCGTGGCGGTCATCGGCGCGGGTAAACTCGGCTCCAGGCACGCGCTCGTCTATTCCAAGCTCCCCGGCGTGGAACTGGTCGGAGTCTGCGATACCCACGCCGAGCGGGCCGAAGCTTCGGCCCGTGTCTGCGGCACACGCGCCTACACCGACTACCGGGAGCTTCTTGAGACCATCGATGCGGCGAGCATCGTGGTGCCGTCGCATAAGCACTTCGACATCTCCCGGCAGTTCCTCGAACGCGACGTGCACCTGTTGATCGAAAAACCCATCACCACCGAACTGCCCCACGCCGAGGAGCTGGTCGAGCTGGCCAGGAACCGCAAGCTGACGCTGCAGGTCGGGCACATCGAGCGCTTCAACTCCGCGGTGCGCACCACGCAGTCCATCATCAAGCGACCGCGCTTCATCCAATGCCACCGCATGGGCCCGTACGATCCGAGGGTCGCGGACGTCGGCGTGACGCTGGACCTCATGATCCATGACATCGACATCGTGCTCGACCTGGTGGATTCCAAGATCACGCACGTGGACGCCGTCGGCGCCTGCATCCTCTCCAAGACCGAGGACATGGCCAACGCCCGCATCCGCTTCGAGAACGGATGCATCTGCGACCTGACGGCCAGCCGGGTCACCCCCGAGGTCACGCGCACGATCCGGATCTTCCAGGACAACGCCCACATCACGCTCGACTACGTGCACCAGGAAGCCGAGATCTACACGCTCGAGCCCGGCGGTATCCAGCACAAGAAGATCGAGATCACCAAGGGCGACTCGCTGACCCAGGAGCTGTCGGACTTCGCCGAGTGCGTGCGTACCGGACGCAGGCCGCTGGTCTCCGGCGAAGAGGGTCGTGACGCGCTGGCCCTGGCCCTGCGCATCGAGCGGCAGATCCACGAACAACAGCCGTCCCGCTAGACCTTCACAAGCGCCCTTTCCCGGCGCCGGAGCCTGATCCGCATGTCCAAGAAGATCTTCATGATCGCCGGCGAAGCCTCAGGGGACCTGCACGGAGCGCGCATCATCGAGACCCTTCGCCGGAAAGCCGGTCCGTCCGGGCTCATCGTGCACGGCGTCGGCGGGGAGCGTATCCGCGCGACCGGAGCGTTGGATTTTTACGACCTGGCGAGCTTCCACGTCACCGGCTTTCTGGAGGCGGTGACGAGCCTGCCGCGCTACCTGGCCGCGGAGCGGACGATCGTCTCGAGCGTCGAGCGGGCGCGTCCGGACGCGGTCGTGCTCATCGACAATCCCGGGTTCAACCTCCGTCTGGCGAAGCGTTTCAAGGCCATGGGTCTCAAGGTCTTCTATTTCATCGCGCCGCAGGTCTGGGCTTGGGGCGAGGACCGTGTGGCGCGCATCCGCAGGGACATCCACAAGGTCTACGTGGTGTTCGAATTCGAGAAACGGTTCTACGAGGAGCGGGGCGTTCCCGTCGAGTGGGTGGGTCATCCGCTACGCGACATCGTGGACCTCGATCCTCTGTCGGCCGCCGAGAGGGACACGACGGTCGTGCTGATGCCCGGCTCGCGGGCGGGCGAGGTCACGAGATTGACCGGTCCGCTCCTGGGCGCGGCCGATCGGATCGCGGCCCAACAACCGGGTCTTCGCTTCCAGCTCTTGTGCGCGCCGACCGTGGATCCGTCGTTCTTCTCGGATCGTCTGGCGGCCTGCCGAGCGCGGATCGAGCTGGTCCGCGAGGGCGGTTATGAGGCGATCCGCCGGTGTCGCCTGGTGCTGGCCTGCTCGGGCACCGCGACGCTCGAATGCGCTCTCCTGGGCGCGCCGAGCATCATCGTCTACCGTACGTCCCGGATCTCCTATGAGATCGGCCGCCGGGTGGTGAGAGTGCCTTATCTCGGTCTGCCCAACCTCATCCTCGGACGGGAGGCTTTTCCGGAACTGATCCAGCACGAGGTCACCGCCGAAGCGATCGCGGAGCGAGCCCTGGGGATCCTGTCGGATCCCGCCCGTCACGAAGCGATGGTCGCCGACACGGCCGAGGTCGCTCGGAGGGTCGGCGATCGCGGAGCGGTCGAGCGGGTGGCGGCGAACCTTGCGAGGGAATTGGGCCTCTGAGGCCCGGCCGGTCAGAGGACCGGCAGGTAGTTCTGCAGTTCGTAGTCGGTGATCTGGGCGCAGTACTTGGCCCACTCGATCTTCTTGTTCTCGATGAGAGAGTGGTAGATGTGCGGGCCGAGCGCGTCCTTGAGGAAGCGGCTCTTCTGGGCGATCGCGATCGCCTCTCCGAGGCTCTGCGGCAGCGTCCCGATACCTCTCTTGGCCCTCTCGGCCTCCCCCATCTCGACAACGTTCTCCTCTACGGGATCCGGCAGCGGATAGCGGTTACGGATACCCTCGAGGCCCGCGGCCAGCATCACAGCATAGGCCAGATAGGGATTGCACGCGCCATCGGGTGAACGCAGCTCCGCGCGCGTCTCGGACTCGTTGCCCGGACGATGCGACGGCACGCGCACCAGGGCCGAGGTGTTCTTGCGGGCCCAGTACCTATAGACCGGCGCCTCGAACCCGGGGATCAGGCGCTTGTACGAGTTGACCCACTGGTTGGTGACGATGCACAGCTCCGGC
Source organism: Candidatus Omnitrophota bacterium (assembly GCA_022072175.1). Classification (GTDB taxonomy): domain Bacteria; phylum Omnitrophota; class Gorgyraeia; order 2-02-FULL-51-18; family 2-02-FULL-51-18; genus JAJVIE01. Next base: position 272,408 of record JAJVIE010000001.1, read on the forward strand.
GCGTGCCGCAGAAGACCGGCGATGTAGTGCTTGGCCGTTCGCGACAATCTGGAACGGTCCTTGCGGTCATAAAAAACGTTCTTGTCCCCCTGGAACAGCGACTGGTGCACGTGCATACCACTGCCGTTCTCGTCCTTGAGCGGCTTGGGCATGAACGTCGCGTACACGCCGTTCTTCATCGCGATCTCCTTGACCACCAGACGGTACGTCATCGCGTTGTCGGCCATCGTCAGCGCGTCGGTATAGCGCAGGTCGATCTCATGCTGGCTGGGGGCCACCTCATGATGGCTGGACTCCACGCCGATACCCATCTCCTCGAGCGTGAGCACCGTTTCGCGGCGCAGGTCCGAGGCGACGTCCAGCGGCGTCAGGTCGAAGTATCCGCCGCGGTCGAGCGTCTGGGTGCCGGTAGGGTTCTGGAAATAGTAGTACTCGAACTCCGGCGCCACGTAGAACGTGTAACCGAGCTGAGCGACGCGGCGGAGCTGACGCTTGAGACAGTTGCGCGGGTCGCCTTCGAACGGCTTGCCATCGAGCGTGCGGATGTCGGCGAACATGCGGGCAACGGCGTTCTCTTTGGGACGCCAGGGCAGGAGCTCGAACGTCGAGGCGTCCGGATAGGCCCTCATCTCGGACTCGTCACTGCGCGCGAAACCCTCGATGGAGGACCCGTCGAAACCCTTGCCCCTGGTAAGCGTCTCCTCGAGCTCGTCGATGGTGATGGCGAAGCTCTTGAGCAGACCATTGATGTCAGAGAACCACAGTCGGATGAAACGGACGTTGTGCTCCTGCGCTTTGCGCAGAACGAACTCGCGTCCTTCCCGGGGATTGATCAGCTTCGGCATAGGGGCCCTGCGGTCGGTGTGAAAGAAGTTACCCCTCCCATTCTATGGGAGGGGTAACCCTGTTTCAAGCGTTCTTTTCGGAAAGGAGGGGTCCGATCAGAGCGCTTTTTCTCCCTTCTCGCCGGTGCGGATACGGTAGACCTCTTCCACGGACGAGACGAAGATCTTACCGTCCCCGACGTTGCCGGTCTTGGCGGCCGTGATGATCTCCTTCACGGTCTTGTCGACATCGGCGTCGGCAACGACGATCTGGACCTTGATCTTCGGCAGGAGCTCCATGCGGAACTTCTCCCCTCTCCAGACCTGCTCGATGCCCTTCTGCTTACCGTGACCTTCGATGTCGGACACCATGACACCCGGAGCGCCGATACGGCGCAGAGCGTCCTGGACGTGCTCGAACCGCTCGGGCCGGATGATCGCTGTGATCTGTTTCATCGCGTCACCTCCTGTGAGCGGCTGCCCGCGAACGAGTAGCTCTGCTTACGGATATTGAACTCCGGATAGGCCATGTTGCCGTGCTCTCCGATGTCCAGACCCTCGATCTCCTCGCTGAGGGACACACGGATACCGAGCGTCGCCTTGAGGATGAACCACACCACCAGAGCCCCGACGAACGTGAACACCGCGACGGCCGCGACACCGGTCAACTGGGCCATCAGCAGCTTGGTACCGCCGCCGAAAAGCAGGCCGTTGCCCGTCGTGTTGGGCATGAACTGGTCCTGGGCGAAGAGCCCGACGCAGATCGTGCCGAAAACGCCGTTGACCAAATGGACCGACAGAGCCCCGACGGGATCGTCGATCTTGAGCTTGTCGAACATGGTGACCGCAAGCACGACCAGCACACCGGCGACGGCGCCGATGACCAGCGAGCTCTCGATGCTCACATAGGCGCACGGAGCGGTGATCGCGACCAGACCCGCCAGACAGCCGTTGAGGGTCATGCCGAGATCGGGCTTGCCCATCGTGATCCACGAAGCGATGGTCGCCGTGAGGATCGCCGCGATGGCGGCGCTGTTGGTGGTCAGCGCGATACGGGACATGTCATTGACGGCCGCGGCCATCGTGCTGCCGGGGTTGAAGCCGAACCAACCCAGCCACAGGATGAAGCAACCGAGGGTCGCCAACGAAAGGTTGTGTCCGGGGATCGGCCTGATCGCTCCGTTCTCATCGTACTTCCCGAAGCGGGGACCGAGCACCAGGATACCGGCCAGAGCGGCCCAGCCGCCGACCGAATGGACCACGGTGGAGCCGGCGAAATCCCAGAATCCGGCGCCGGCCAGCCAACCGCCGCCCCAGATCCAGTGTCCGGTGACGGGGTACATCAGCGCCACCAGCACGAACGAGAAAACGATGAACGAGCCGTACTTGATGCGCTCGGCCACGGCACCGGAGACGATGGTCGCGGCGGTACCGGCGAACACCAGCTGGAAGAAGAACTTCGCGTGCAGAGGCACGGTCGCCCACGCAATGGAGCTGTACGCGCCCTGATAAGCATCCCCGGTCGCGGGGCTGTTGTCAGCGCCGCCCAGAGCGAAGAGGCCTTCCATGCCCATAAAACCGGAGCCGTTGCCGAACATCAGGCCCCATCCGATGAAATAGAACGCCAACGAGCTCACCGCGAAGACGATGAAGTTCTTCGACAGAATGTTGACGCAGTTCTTCTGTCGAGCGAACCCCGCCTCTACGCAGGCGAATCCGGCGTTCATCCAGAACACGAGCATGGCCGCCAGGAGCGTCCAGATCGTGTCGAGTGCCACTTTTGTATCCATGCATTCCTCCTTTTTTGACCTCGAGAAGAGTCTATCGATGCGTGTTACGGGGATATTTCACTTCAATGAAGGGCTTGTAAGCGTTCTATTGCGCGGGGACGGCCTCAGAGCGCCGCACCTCCCGTCTCGCCCGTGCGGATACGGACGGCCTGCTCGAGAGCGGCGACGAAGATCTTGCCGTCACCGACCCGGCCGGTACGGGCCGTCCGGCGCACGGTATCCACGATGCGCTCGGCGTCCGGATCGTCCGCGAAGATCGTCAGCAAGATCTTGGGAACGAGCTCGACCTTGAACCTTCGCCCGTTGAACTTCTCGTAGACGCCCCTCTGCCGGCCATGGCCGCGGAGCGTGAAAACCATGAGTCCCGGACTGCCGCAACGGTCCAGGGCTTTTTTGACGGCGGCGAACTGCTCTCGTCGAATGACGGCGTCGATCCTCTTCACGTGGCCTCCCGGGAGAACTCCCGAAAGGAGGCTAGCGCGGAGGTGTTACGGAGGGGTTTCGGGCGGGTGAAAAGCTCGGACTAGTCTTCGTCCGAGGCGAACTTGTAACCGATGTTGCGAACGGTCTCGATGAACTGGAGGTTCTTGCCCTCGATCTTGGAGCGCAGGCGTCGGATATGCACGTCGACCGTACGCGTGCCTCCGTAGTACTCGTAACCCCACACCTTGTTGAGCAGGACCTCGCGTGTGAACACCGTCCCGGGATTGCCGCACAGGAACTTGAGCAGCTCGAACTCCGTGAACGTCAGGTCGATCTTACGGTCCCCCACGCGCACTTCGTACTTGGCCACGTCGATGACCAGCTTGCCGCGCTGGATGAGGTTCTTGTTGTCGACCTTGTGCAGTCTCTTGAAAAGGAGCTGGATGCGCGCCACCGCTTCTGCGATGCGCAACGGCCTGTAGAGCACTTCCTGGATGCCCGACGGCAGATCGGCGTTCTTCATCTCCGACTCGTCCATGAGCAGGACGATCGGCACGTCCTGGACCTGCGGCTCCTTCTTGAGCGCGTAATACAGGTCCATGATCTCCATGTAGGAGGTCTTGGGGTTCATCACCAGGAGATCCGGCTCTTTTTCGACGACGAGACTGGGAGAGAGGCCGTTCTTGGAGATCACATGGGCGACGAAATGGGTCTCCTTCTTGAGCGCGTCGCGCAGCTCGGAGCCCTGCTTGTTCTGATCGCCGATGATGAGAATGGTGCCGACCATGTTCCCCCTAGATCCCTACGATCGTGATGCCGGCCTGATCAGCGCGCTCCACCAGGGCCTCGCGGCCGATGAGCAGCGTCCGGCCCGCTTCAAGCCCGAGGGCCGTACACCCGGCCTCCCGCATCGACTCGATCGTCCTGACGCCCGCGCAGGGCAGATCGAACCGCAGCGACTGCGTGGGTTTGGAGGTCTTCACGACGACCCCTCCGCGCCCCAACTGACCGCCTCGCCGCACCGCGGCGTCAGTGCCCTCGACAGCCTCGACCGCGAGCACCACTCCTTTGTTTACCACAACGGTCTGCCCGATGTCCATGCGGCCGATGCCGCGCGCGATCCGCGACCCGAACTTGAGGTCCGATGATTCTTCAGCGGTCGGGGCCCGGCGTGTGATCACGCCGCGCGGGGCCAGCGCGGGTTTGAGCAGTCCGCGCGCATCGAGCACGCGCACTCCGCAGCGTACCCTCAGAAAGAGCTCGAAGGCCCGAAGCAGGTGGTCGTCCCCCCTGTTGGACTTGGAAGCGACGATCGAGCGGGCGCTCTCATCCATGCGCAGGCCCGGATCGTACAACCGCGTCTTGGGGATACCCCCGGCGAGCACGACACCGCGGATCTTCTCCGAGCGAAGGATCTCGACCAGACGTCCGGCCTCACCGAGCCCTACGGTGTGGTAGGCCGCACTGCGATCCCGGACGCGGGGATCCGCCAGCCCCTCCACTCCGACGGAGACGACGCGTTTGCCGGACGCGGCCGCGGCCTCCAAGAAGACAACGGGCAGTTCCCCCTCACCTGCCAGGAGCCCGATACGGTCCTCTGCGGGGCGGCGGCCGAACACTAGAGGACTTCCTCGATGGCTGCCTGTTCTCCGTCCTTTGCCGACGATCCGCGAAGGACCCCGCGTTTGGAGGCGCGGATAAAATCCAGGATATGTCCGACCGCCGGCACTTGCCCTAGCTCGGCGGCGACCTCGTCCTGCGCCAACGAGAGGTTGCGTCCCGAGCACAACAAGGTCAGCAGGGCCCGGCGCACCGCCCGAACCTCCTCCGGCTTGAAACCCGCCCGTCGCAGACCGATCACGTTGGCTCCGTAGAGGGCGGCCGGATTGCCGTCCACGATCGAGTACGGCGCGATGTCGTTGACCAGCTTGGTGAAAGCGCCGATCATCGCCAGCCGCCCGATGCGGACGAACTGATGCACGCCCACCATCCCTCCGATGACCGCACCGTCCTCGACCGACACATGCCCGCCGAGCAGCGTGGCGTTGGCCATCGTGATGTCACTGCCGAGCGCGCAGTCGTGGGCGACATGGGTGTTGACCATCAAGAAGTTACGGTCACCCAAGCGGGTGACACCGTCGGGCTTACTGGCGCCATGGACGGTGGCATGCTCGCGCAGGATGTTATCGTCACCGATCACCACGCGGGTCTCCTCGAACGAGCGGCCCTTGACCTGAGGCGCAAGACCGACGCAGACGCCCGGATACAGCACGCATCGTCGGCCGATGTCGGTGCGGCCTTCGATCGTGACACCGCTGATCAGACGCGTCCCCTCGCCGATCACCGCTCCGTCGCCGACGATGCAGTGCGGGCCGACGATGACACCGGAGGACAGGACGGCTCCGGGCGCGACGACGGCGGAGGGATGGACCTGAGCGGCGGACACGTCAGTCGCCGAGGCCGAACATGATCTGCGCGGAGCAGGCTTCCTGGCCGTCCACGCTGGCCAAGGTCTTGCACATGCCGACGCGGGCCTTCAGCTTGATGATCTCGGCTTCGAGACGGAGCTGGTCGCCGGGCACGACCATGCGCCTGAAACGCGCTTCGTCCACACCGGCCAGGTACGCGAGCTTGCCCTTGTACTCGGGTTTGGACAAGAGGAGCACTCCTGCGGCCTGTGCGAGCGCCTCGATGATGAGCACGCCAGGCATCACCGGTTTCTGGGGGAAATGCCCCTGGAAATGCGCCTCATTGACGGAGACGTTCTTGACGGCCACGATCTTATCCGCGCTCATTTCCAGCACACGGTCCACCAGCAGGAACGGGTAGCGGTGCGGCAGTGTGGCGGTGATGGCTTGAATGTCCACGAAGTCCTCCTTAACGTTGGGCTTTCAGGGCGCGGACGAGCTCCCGGTTGAGCCGGTGCCCGCTGCGGACCCCGATGATCCGGCCGATCAGAGGGGCTCCGGCCAAGGCCAAGTCCCCGAGAAGATCGAGCGTCTTGTGCCGCGCCGCTTCGTCGGCGAAACGCAGCGTGTTGTCCACCGGCCCGTCCGTGTCCATGACGAGCGTGTTGGCCGTGTCCGCTCCGAGGCCGTAGCCGCGCCGCCGGAGCTCTTCCGCCTCGGCGCGCGTGCAGAACGTCCGTGCCGGCGCGATCTCGGCGGCGAAGATCCCGGCGGTCAGCCGGGCAGCGTAATGCTGGTCTTTCAAAGCCGGATGGTCGTAATCGAGCGTGTAAGCGACCTCGAGCTCGCCGTCCGGTGAGGGCTCCGCGTACAACGCGCTCGTACCCTGCGCCAGGAAAACGGGCCGGTCGATGACGATCGGATCGACGGCGCCTTCCAAGCGCCGTGTTCCGGCCCGCTCGATCAAGTCCCAGAACGGCAGCGCGCTGCCGTCCAGCGCGGGCAGTTCATCACCCGTACACTCGATCCGGAGGTCCGTCAGGCCCGCCATCGAGACGGCCGACAGCACGTGCTCCACGGTCTGCACTCCGACGGTCCCGTCCTTGAGCGCGCTGCACCGCGACGCTTCGGGATCCCACTGGTCCAACGTCAGACGCTTGCCGTCCCGGACGAAAACGACACCTTCACCGGCACCGGCCGGGACCAGCGTGACACGGCACCTGCGGCCGGTGTGCAATCCTTTGTCCTCGATACTGACCGCCGACGCGACCGTGCGGCGGGGCCGCGGCGCGGCGGTCCGGCTCATGCCGGCGGCTCGAGCTTCTTCTTGAGCTCCGTGACGTCCTTGGCGATCTCAGGCAGTCTGGCCGTGAGGGCCACGATCCTCTTGGTCTCGGCGATCGGCCGCGCGGGCTCGCCCAGCACGACCGCCCCGTCCGGCACGGACTTGCTGACACCGCTGCGCGCACCGATGATGGCGCCGTCCCCGACGGTGATGTGTCCCACGAGGCCCGCCTGCCCGGCGATGATAACGCTCTTGCCGAGCTCGGTCGATCCGGATATGCCGACCTGGGCCACGATGATCGCGTGTTCCCCGATGACGACGTTGTGCGCGATCTGCACGAGGTTGTCGATCTTCGCGCCGGACTTGATCCAAGTGCTCTGGAAGCGTCCGCGGTCCACGCACGCGTTGGCGCCGATCTCCACGTCATCGTCGATGCGGACGTCACCGAGCTGAGGGATCTTCACGTAGGCTTCTCCGATCCGTTCATAGCCGAACCCGTCGGCCCCGATCACCGCGCCGCAATGCAGGATCACGCGGTCCCCGATACTGCAGCGCTCCCTCACACAGACGTGCGCGTCGATACGGCAATCCTTGCCGATGCGCCCCTGCCGTCCGACGTACACCCCCGCTCCGATGACGGTGCGCTCACCGATCTCCGCGCCCGCTTCGATCACCGCGTGCGGGCCGATCGACACGCCCTGGCCCAATCGGGCCGTCGGATGGACCACCGCCGTGGGGTGAGTACCCGGCTGAGGAGGCTCGACCGGCTCCGAGAACGCCTGGACGACCTTGGTGAACGCGGCCGAAGGGTTGTCGGTCAAGACGAGCGGCTTCGCATCGGCCGTCACGTCCTTGGACGTGATGACCGCGGAAGCCGCTGTCTGGGACAAATAGGGCAGGTATTTGGGACTGGAGAGGAACGTGATATCGCCGGGGACGGCCTCTTTGATGCCCGACACGCCGGTAATGGCGGTGCCAGGGTCGCCGAGGACCGTACCTCCGACGAGCGCTGCTATTTCTTCGAGCCTGAAGCTCCGGACGGACCCACTATTTTTTCTTGGCGTACTGGTCATTCAGGGTCTTGATGACCTGGTTGGTCAGGTCGCCCGCCTCGCTCTTGAAGACGAGGACGCGGTCATTGAAGATGAACGAATAACCCTGCGACTTGCCGTAATCCTGAATGACGGTCTCGATCTCCTTGAGGATGTCGCGGACCATGCCGTCACGCTCCTTGCGGAGCATGTCCCGGGTGCTACGGTCGAACTCCTGCAGGCCCTTGATCTTCTCGTCGATCATGACCTGCTTGTCGTCCTTGGCCTTGCCCGTCAACAGCTCGGCCTCGTCGCGCAGCTTCTTGATCTCGTTGACCATCTTGTCGCGGTCGGACTGCTTGGAGGTCCCCTTGCCCTCGAGGGCCTTGTCGAACTCCTTGGTCTTGTTGTACTCGTCGAACACGCGCGCGAGGTCGACATAGCCGATCTTCATGTCGGCGGCCTGGGCGGTCCGGGGCGCGGACAGGAGGCCCGCCACGGCGAACAGCGTACCGAGGGTCACAACGAACGTCTTCTTCATCACGAACACTCCTTTGTTATGTGCGGCGCCTCACGGCGCCGGGACCGATGGACCTAGAAACCCTGACTGATGTTGAAATAGAAGCGGACCTTCTTCTTCTCGCCCTCGACCTCGTCGAGAGGATAGCCCATATCCAGCTTGACCGGACCGATCGGGGTCTTGACGCGCACACCGGCGCCGACGCCCGAGAAAAGGTCCCCGTTGCCGAAATCCTCAAGACGCTCGTACGCGTTACCGGTGTCGAAGAAGACGGCGCCTTTGATCAGATTGGGCACGACCGGGAAGGTCTCTTCGACGTTGACCACCCAGAACGACTCACCGCCGATGGGATCCTTGTTGCCGGGATCGCGCGGACCGACGCGACGCTCCTTATAACCGCGGATGGTGTTGGCGCCGCCGGCGAAGTAGCGCTCGTAGATGGGCACCCGCTCGGAGTCGCCGTGAGCGTCGGCGATACCGGCGCGCGCTTTGAGCTCGAGCACGTACTCTTCCCAGTGCGGGATGAACTTGGACGCGGTGCCGTGCACACGCCAGAAATCCTTGTCCCCCGCCAGGAATCCGCCCGCGAACTCACCCGTGCCGGACAGATAGTATCCGCTGGTGGGATTGTAGATGCTGTCGCGCTTGTCGCGGGTCAGCGTCAGGGAGACCAGCGACGTGACGTTGGTGCCGAGCTCATCGCGCAGGGCTTGCGAAGCGTCCGACGGGATGTCCGAGATCTCGACCTCTTCGAGCTTGTACATCAGGAGGGCCCGGTCGTACTCGCTGAGCTCCTTGCCGACACGGATGGCGCCTCCGGTCTTCTTCTGATCGTAGAAGTATCCGGACCGCCCCGAGGAGTCGAACTCCCTACGGTACAGATCGAACCCGAGAGAGTACGGATGCCCGAAGGCCCAAGGCTCCGTGAACGACAGCTCGGCGTTCTGACGCACACTGCCGAGCTCGAAGCGCAGCGCCGCGTCCTGTCCGGCGCCGGTGAAGGTCTGCCAGTTCTGCCAATCGAAGTTCTTCTGCCGGATCTGCGCGAAACCGAGCACCGAGTCGATGGAGCTGTATCCGCCGCCGAAGCTGAACTCTCCGGTCTTGGCTTCCTTGACGGAGACGACCAGATCGCGGCTGTTGGGCTGGGTACCGGGCTCGGTGTCGAAGCGGACATCCTCGAAGAACCCGAGATTGTACAGACGCTCCTTGGAGCGCTTGAGCTTGGCCCCGCTGAACGACTCACCCGGATAGGCGCGAAGCTCGCGGCGCACGACGATGTCCTTGGTCTTGGTGTTGCCCTGGACGCGGACCTTGTCCACGTAGATCAGCTCACCCTCACGGATGCCGTAGGTCAGATCGACCTTGTCGGTGCTCTCGTTGTAGACGGACTCGGAGCGGATCTGAGCGGCCAGATAGCCCTTCTCGAAGTACAGGTCCTGGATGTTGGCCACGTCCAGACGCAGGCCGCGGCGGGAGAACGGCTTGGCGGAGCCCATCTTGACGGTCTTGGCCAGCTCCTCGGCGCTGATGACCGAGTGCCCATCGTAACGGATGTCGCCGACGATGTACTTCTTGCCCTCGTTGATCTTAACCGTCAGCTGGATCTCGCCCTTTTCCTCGCGGCCCGGGATGGGCTCGGTGACCATCTCGACCTCGGCGTCGCTGAAACCGTTGTCATCATAGACGGCCTTGACGCGCTCGACATCCTCCTCGAGCTCGTCCTCGTTCAAGAAACCGGACCTGAAGAAGCCCCACCAGGCCTTCTTCTTGGTCTTCATGGCGCTCAGGATGTCCTTGGACTTCACGGACGCGTTGCCCGTGACCACGATGTGATCGATACGGAGCTTCTTGCCCTCGTTGACGAGGATGCGCAGCACCGCCTGGTTGGTATTGGGATCGACGTCCAGGAAGCTCTCGATCTTCGCGTCCGAGAAGCCCTTCTTCTCGTACAGTCGGCGGATGGCCTCGACGTCGTCGCGCACTTTCTTCTGGTCGACGAAATCGCCCAGCACGGATTTCATCTCTTTTTTGACCTGGTCCTTCTTGATCTTGTCAGCGCCGTCGATGACGATGTCGGAGAGCACCGACTTTTCGGTCACGCTGAATACGACCTTGACCCCATCCTCATAGTCTTCCTGCTCGATCCGCACATCCGTAAAGAAACCCAATCCATAGAGCCGCTTCAGGTCTTCGTTGAGGGCCGTGGAGGACAGCGGAGTACCCGGTTGAGTCTTGACCTTGGCGAGGATCGTCAGCGTCGAAACCGTACGATTGCCGCGGACGTCGACGGCACGCACGATCTTGGCGTCCTCGGCGTGCGACATCGGGACCGCGACGGTCAGAGAGAGGATGGCGAAGGAAATGAGGCCGAACAGATGCTTTTTCATATACTAGCCGCCTACTTTAGCATAGTGCTGTTGATTTATAAAGCCCGAACTCAGGCCATTTCCTCGCGACGCACCAACTCGGCGTTCTCGAACCGGGTGTACTCCCGGATGAACGCCAGGTGCACCGATCCGACAGGGCCGTTACGCTGTTTGGCGATGATGACCTCGGCCTTACCTCTGTTCTCTTCGGTGGGATTGTAATATTCCTCGCGCAACAACAGGATGACCACGTCGGCGTCCTGTTCGATGGCGCCCGATTCGCGGAGGTCCGACAGCTGGGGACGGTGGTCCTGGCGCGACTCGACGGCGCGCGACAGCTGGCTGACCGCGATGACCGGTACGCTCAGCTCACGCGCGAGCGCCTTGAGCGATCGGGAGATCTCGGAGATCTCCTGCTGACGGCTTTCGGTGCCGGGAGACCCCTGCATCAGCTGTAGATAGTCCACCATGATGATGCGGATGTCGTGCTGGGCCTTGAGCCGGCGCGCCTTGGCCTTGATCTCGAGCACGCTCAGACCCGGCGTATCGTCGATGAAGATCGGCGCCTCCGAGAGCTTGCCGGCGGCGCTGGTGAGCTTGGGCCAGTCGGCCTCGGCGAGAAATCCGGTGCGGACCTTGTGCGCGTCGACCCGCGCGCGCGAGCACAGCATGCGCTGCACCAGCTGTTCCTTGGACATTTCGAGACTGAAGATCGCCACGGGGATCTTGGTGACGATGCCCACGTGCTCGGCGATGCAGGTCATCAGAGCGCTCTTGCCCATCGACGGACGGGCCGCGACGATGATGAGGTCCGACGGCTGAAGGCCCGCGGTCTGCGTATCGAACTCATGAAATCCGGTCGCGATTCCGGTGACGTGCTCGCGTCTTTCGTAGAGCCGGTTGATCGTCTCGATCTGGTTGCGCACGAGGTCCTTCATCAGGCGAACCTCGCCGCTGAACCTCTTGGAGGCGATCTCGAACACCGCTTTTTCGGCCCGGTCGAGCAGGCCGTTGACGTCCTGGGCGGGGTCGTAGCAGTCGGTGACGATCTGCGTGGCGTTCTGGATCAGGTGCCGGAGGACGTACTTCTCCTTCACGATGCGCGCGTGGTACAGGAGGTTGGCCGCCGTGGGGACCACGGTGGTCAGGTGCGCCAGATAGCTGGGTCCGCCGACCTCCTCGAGCGTGCCTTCCTTGTTCAACGCTTCGGTGAGCGTCACCAGGTCCACGGCCTTGTTCTCGCTGAACAGACGCGTGATCGCCTGGAAGATCTTCTGGTGGGCGTCCTTGTAGAAAGCCTCGGCGGTGAGCGCTTCGATGCCCAGCGCGATCGCGTCTTCCTCGATCAGCATCGAGCCCAGAACGGCGCTCTCCGCTTCGACGTTCTGTGGCGGCAGTTTCTCGCGCAAGGTCCGGTCCTGGAGGCCTTCCAGCGGCATCGCTCGCTAACCCTCCCGCCTCACGACCTCGACCTCGAGCACGGCGCTGACCTGGGGATGCAGTTTGACGGAGACCTTGTGGGAACCCAGGCGTTTGATGGGCTCCTCGAGGTGCACGACCTTGCGCTCGACGACGATGCCCCGGGCGGACAGCGCTTCGGCGATATCGGCGTTGGTCACCGCGCCGAAAAGCTTGTCACCTTCCCCGGCGAGCACCGGCAGGGACAGCTTGAGGTCCTTGAGACGCTCCGCGGCCTGACGCGCTTCCTGCAGGCGCTCGGCCTCCTGCCGTTCCTGCGCCTGGCGTTCCTGGCGCAGAGGCCGGACGTTGGCCTCGGTCGCCGGCTTGGCCTTGCCGTTGGGATAGAGGAAATTCTGGGCGAAGCCGGAGGAGACCTTGATGACGTCCCCGCGGCGTCCCAGCTTGGGATCGTTGACCAGGAGCACCACTTCGATGTTCATGGCCGTCGGCTTGTCCCGCCGTTACTCCGCCACGTAGGGCAGAAGGGCGATATGACGCGCCATCTTGACCTGCTTGGCGATGTGGCGCTGGGACTTGGCGTCGGTGCCCGAGATGCGGCTCGGGATGATCTTGCCGCGCTCGGTGATGAAGTGCCTCAGACGATTGACGTCCTTATAGTCGATCGTGGCGATCTCCTCGGGCTTGAACTTACAGACCTTCTTGCGGGCGAACTTCTTGCGCGGTCCGGTGGTGCGCTTCTTCTTGGGTTTGTCTCCGAACGGTCTCACGTCAGCTTCTCCTTGGTCTTGGGGCTTGCGGGTTAAAAGGGTGTCTCGTCCTCTTTGGCGGCCATGTCCGGCGGAGGCGCTTCCTCGAGATGGGCCTCGCCCATGTCGTCGGACGGCGCCGAGGAGCGCTCGGACGACGCGGAGTCGCGGCCGCCGAGGAACTGCACGGTCTGAGCGATGACCTCGAGCGTGCTCCTCTTCTGGCCGTCGGGCGTCTCCCAGCTGCGGCTCTGTAGCCGGCCTTCGACGAACACCGCGCGGCCCTTCTTGAGGTAGTCGTTGCACGTCTCGGCCTGGCGTCCCCACACCACGACACGCACGAAGGCGGTCTCTTCCTTCTTCTCACCGGTCTGCAGCTTGTACGAGCGGTTCATCGCGACGGTGAAGCTCGTCACGGCGGAGCCGTTGGGGATGTACTTCAGCTCCGGATCGCGCGTCAGGTTGCCCATCAACAGGACCTTGTTCAGACTGGCCATCTTGGTCGTGCCTCCTCGGGGTCCGCCTGCGGGACTACTGTTCGTCCTTGTTGACCAGAAGATAGCGCAGGATCTGGTCGTTGAGACGCAGGGACTGCTCGAGCTTCTTGGTCTGCTTGGGGTCGATCTGGAAGTTCAAGAGCACGTAGTGGCCCTCGTTCTTCTTGTTGATCTTGTACGCCAGACGGCGGCGGCCCCACTCCTGCAGTCCGTCCACGCGTCCGCCGTTCTTGGAGATCAGTTCCTGCACCTGGGTCACGGTCGCCTTGGTGGTGTCGGCGGCCAGCTCCGGGTTGATGATGAAAACACCCTCGTAGTTCCTCATTCGTCCTGCTCCTTCTTTGGGTTCGACAACAACCGGCTCAACAGTTCTCGAGCCGGCAGAAAGCCCCGCTCGATCCAGGCGCCGCACACCTCGGTGGCGATCCCGAGCGCCTGAGCGATCGCCGCTTCTTCCTCCGGACGGAACGGGCCGAGCACATGTTCGGCCAGGTCCGTGCCGCTTTCCGGCGCGCCGACGCCCACGCGCAGGCGCGCGAAATCCTTCGTACCGAGCTTCTCGATCAGCGACTTGAGGCCGTTGTGCCCCCCGTCGCTTCCCGACGGCCTCAGTCTGAGCCGTCCGGCTTGCAGATACACGTCGTCGCAGACCACCAGGATCCGGTCGGCGGGCCCGCTCTCGAGGGCCGCCGCCGCGGCCTCCCCCGACCGGTTGACATAGGTCAGGGGCTTGATCAGTCTGGCGCGCTCCAGATCGCAGACCTCGGAGCGCAGCCGCTCGTCCCGCCGCCACCGCCCTCCCTCGCGGGAGGCCAGCGCGTCCAGCACCCGGTACCCGACGTTGTGCCGGGTCCCTTCGTACGACCCGCCGGGGTTGCCGATGCCGAGGACGAGCTTCAAGCCGACGGCGTCTACTTGGCGTCCTTGGCCTTGGGTTCTTCCTTGGCCGGGGCAGCCTTCTTGTCCGCGCCTTCCTCTTCCTTCTTCTCGCGGATGACCTCGAGCTCCGGCGTGGCGGCCGCGACCTCCTCGACCTTCTCCTCGTGCTTGCGCACCTGGAAGAGCAGGGTGTCGGGGGAATTGAGCACGCGCAGCTTGTCGCCGAGCTTCAGATCGCTGACGTGGATGCCCTGGTTGAGCTGCAGGCCAGAGACATCGACGTCGATATGCTTGGGGATATCCATCGGCAGGCACTCGATGCGCAGTTCGCGCAGCGGGTGGTCGAGCATGCCGCCGTCCTGTTTGACGCCGATCGGCTCTCCGACAGCGACCAACGCGACCTCGACCTGGATCTTCTCGGTCAGCGAGATCTCATTGAAATCCACGTGCAGGATCGTCTGCTTGACGGGGTCGTGCTGGATCTCCTTGATGATGACCGCGCGCTGTTTCTTGGGCGCGTTGTCGATCTCGAGGCTGATCAGCTGGTTCTCGCCGGAGCCGGCGCCGACCAGACGGTTGAGCTCACGGTCGTTCACCGACACCGAGATCGGCTTCTCGCCGCGGTGGTAGACGATGCCGGGCACCAGGCCCGAGTTGCGGGCCTTCTTGGCGGCCTCTTTGCCGGCGCTCTCGCGCAGGGTGGCTTTCAGCTTGATCTGTTCCATCGTTCCCTTCCTTCTCTACTTTGTTGCCGGACGGCGTTCATCGCCGCGCCCGGTCAGTTGAACAAACTGCTTACCGATTCCTCGTTGTGGATCCTGCGGATCGCCTCTCCCAAGAGCGGGGCCACCGACAGCACCTTGAAGATAGCGTCGCGCTTGGTCGGGTCCAGGGGAATGCTGTCCGTGACGACGAACTCCTCGATCGGGGAGCTCTTGATACGCTCGAGCGCCGGACCCGAGAGGATCGGGTGCGAGACGGCCGCGTAGATCTTGAGCGCGCCGGCCTTCTTGAGCGCGGCGGAGGCTTCGCACATCGAGCCTGCCGTCGCGGCCAGATCGTCCACGATGAGCACGTTCTTGCCTTTGACCTCACCGAGGATGTTCATCACCTCGGCGTGCCGGTCGTCGATACGGCGCTTGTCGACGACCACCAGGGCCGCCTCCAGGCGTTTCGAGAATTCGCGGGCCATCTTGATACCACCGACGTCCGGCGAGGCGACGACGAGGTTCTTCATCCGCTTCTTCTTGAAATAGTCCGCGATGGTCTTGGCCGCGAAAAGATGGTCGAGCGGGATATCGAAGAAGCCCTGGATCTGTCCGGCGTGCAGGTCCATCGTGAGGATGCGGTCGGCGCCGGCGGTGGTCAGAAGGTTGGCGACCAGCTTGGCCGTGATCGGCACTCGCGGCTGATCCTTGCGGTCCTGGCGGGCATAACCGAAGTAAGGGATCACCGCGGTGATGCGCCGGGCTGAAGCGCGCTTGACCGCGTCGATGGTGATGAGGAGTTCCATGAGGTTGTTGTTGGTCGGCGGGCAGGTGGACTGAACGATGAACACGTCCGTGCCGCGGACGTCCTCGTTGATCTTGACGCGGATCTCACCCTCGCTGAACGTGCCGACGAGCGCGTTGGCGACGTCGGTCTTGAGGTACTTGGCGATCTTCTTCGCCAGATCGGGGTTGGCGTTGCCCGTGAAGATCTTGATCTTACCGTTCATGGACCTGTTCCTCTGTTGAGATCCGTTATCGACCCAGGCGTCGGGCGGGCACTCCCGCCACGACCGCCCCGTCCGGCACGTGCCGGCCTCGGGTCACCACCGCGCCGGCTCCCGTCCGGGAGCGGCGTCCGACGCGCACCGGAGCCACGAGCACGGTGCCGCTGCCGACCTGCGCTCCGTCGGCGATGACCGTGCGGTGCTTGGACTTGCCGTCATAATTGGCGGTGATCGTGCCCGCGCCGACGTTGACGTCCCGTCCCACCACCGCGTCCCCGAGATAGGACAGGTGCTTGGCCTGCGAACGTCCGCCGACCTTCGAGCGGACCACCTCCACGAAATTGCCCACGGTCGCGCCGTCCGCGATGCGGCTGGCCCCGCGGATCCGGGCGAACGGGCCGATCGAACAGCCCTTGCCGATCACCGAACCCTCCTCGATGACCGTGAACGCGTGCACCACGGTCCCCTCGCCGATACGCACGTCGGCATCGAGCACCGCGCTGTCCGGGTCCCGGAAGATCACACCGCGCTCGGCATGCTCCTCGACCAGACGCCGGCGGCACACCGCCTGCAGCGCCATCAGCTCCGGACGCGAATTGGCGCCGAGCACTTCTCCGGCGTCGGAAGAAACGACCGCCTCGACGCGACCTTCCGACGCGAGGATCCCCACCGCGTCGGTCAGGTAATACTCCTTCTTGAGCGGGTTGCGCTCGATGCGGCGCAGCGCCGACCAGAGCTTCGGCCCGTCAAAAGCATAACTGCCGACGTTGATCTCGCGCACGCGGCGCTCGGCCTCGGTCGCGTCGTTCTCCTCGACGATGCGCCTGACCGAGCCGTCCGACGACCGGAGGATGCGTCCGTAGCCCGTGGGCCTGGCCAGCTCAGCGGACAACAGCACGCAATCAGCTCCGGTCGAGCGGCGACGCTCGACGAGCGCCTCGATCGTCGAGGCCCGCAAGAGCGGCGTGTCGCAGTAGAGCACGACGACCGTCTTGTAGTTCTTCAGGACCTTCCCGGCGCACAGGACGGCGTGCCCGCTGCCCAAGAGCTGCTGCTGCCGCACCAGCTTCACACGGCCGCCGACCGCCCGGCGCACCTGGTCGTAACCGTACCCGGCGACCACGTGCAGGTCCTTCGAGACCCGCGACGCAGACTCGAGCAGGTGCCCCAACATCGGCCGCCCGCAGATCGGGTGCAGCGCCTTGGGCAGATCGGACTTCAGCCTCGTGCCGCGACCCGCGGCGAGCACCAGGACCGCTGTCCGACCCGTCTGGCGGCTCATGCGATCTTCTTGATCTCGCCCTTTCGGGACACGAGCCCCGGACGGCGCCGTTCGGTGACCGTCTCGCGGTCGACCCGGCACTCCTCGACGGTGCCGTTGGAGGGGATCTCGTACATCACGTCGAGCATCACCTCCTCCAGGATGGAACGCAGGCCGCGCGCTCCGGTGCCCTTCTTGATCGCCTCGCGGACGACCTCCTCGAGCGCGCCTTCGGTGAACGTCAGGCGCACACCCTCGAGCTCCAGGAACTTCTCGAACTGGCGCACGAGCGCGTTCTTGGGCTTGATCAGGATATCGAGCAGGTCCTTCTCGCCGAGCGCCTCGAGCGTGGTCACGATCGGGAACCGTCCGATGAACTCCGGGATCAGACCGAACTTCACCAGGTCCTCGGTCTGCACGCGCCGCACGATGTCGCCGGCGCTCTTGCGGCCGCTCTCATGAAATCCGATGTCCCGCTTGCCCAGCCGGCGCTCGATGATGGAACCGAGCGAACTGAACGTCCCGCCGCAGATGAAAAGGATGTTGGTGGTATCGACCTGGATGGACTCGGCCTGGGGGTGCTTGCGTCCGCCCTGAGGGGGCACGCTGGCCTTCGTGCCCTCCAGGATCTTGAGCAACGCCTGCTGGACGCCCTCTCCGGAAACGTCCCGGGTGATGGAGATGTTCTCGGAGGTCTTGCCGATCTTGTCGATCTCATCGATGTAGATGATGCCGGTCTCGGCGCGTTTGACGTCATGGTCGGCGTCCTGCAGAAGGCGCAGGATCACGTTCTCGACGTCCTCTCCGACATAGCCGGCTTGCGTGAGCGTCGTGGCGTCGCAGATCGCGAAGGGGACCTTCAGGATGCGAGCCAGCGTTCGCGCCAAGAGCGTCTTGCCCGACCCGGTGGGTCCGATCATGAGGACGTTGGACTTCTCGAGCTCGACACCGGCCTTCTGTTCGCCGGTGGCGAAAACGCGCTTGTAGTGGTTGTAGACGGCGACCGACAACTGCTTCTTGGCCCGCTCCTGCCCGATGACGTAGTCGTCGAGCACAGCCTTGATCGCGGCCGGTTTGGGCAGCTCGGACAGCGCCATCGGCTCGACCTTGGAAGGCTCCGGACGCGAGGTCTCCGGCTCCTTGGAGAGGATCTGATGACAGAACTTCACGCAGTCCTCGCAGATGTAGACATCGGGCCCCGAGAAGAGCTTCTCGTCGGTCCGTGTCTGCTTCTGGCAGAACGAGCATTTTTGCGTCGCGTTCTTCATCCTGTATCCTGTCTTGCGCCGATCCGGCCGGTGGGTCCGGGTACCGGGTTTTGCCCCGCTTGGATTCGAACCAAGACTCACGCCTCCAAAGGGCGGTGTGCTACCATTACACCACAGGGCAGTCCCGGTGCGGGTCCGCCCTCGCGGCGCGCGCCGCCCCAGCGGTCCTTCCCGCGCGTCCTTCCTGCTCGATACGCTGCTCTCGTACGCGATCCTTGATGCGCCGCCGATCGTGCGGCGACTTTCGACGGTGTTCGTTCTCAGACGGGAAGGGAGGTCCGGAAGGGTCAGACGGTCGGCGCGACGAAGACTTTCCAGCGCCGGTCCAACCGGCGCAGCCGACGGGCCGCCCGCGCGGCCAAGCGCGCTGAAGCGTAGACACCGAAAACGGTCGAGCCGCTCCCGGACAGAAGGCTAGCGTGAGCCCCTTGTTCGACCAGTGCGGCTTTGATCTTCGCGATTTCCGTAACTCTTTTGTTGAGCGAGACTTCCAGATCGTTCCTTAGGAAGCCGGCCAGACGCTCCCACTCGCCAAGTTTCGCCGAGCGGAGCAACATCTTAGCATCGGCCCTGTAGGGTGTCAAGCTGACGGGGTCCAGCCCCTGATAGGCCTCCCGGGTCGAGATCCCGAAGGGCGGTTTGACCAGAACGTGCCACAACCGGACCCCTCCGGCCGGGACCGGCCGCAGGCGCTCCCCCCTGCCGCGGCCCACCGCGAACGGAACGCCGGCCACGAAGAACGGCACATCACTACCCACTTCAAGACCGATCCGGGACAGCTTCCGGACGCCGTACCCCAACCGCCAGAGCCGGTCGAGCCCGAGCAGGACTGCCGCGGCATCGCTGGAGCCGCCACCGAGACCGGCGGCGTGGGGGATGCGCTTGACCAGGCGGATGGAAGCGCCCGCACCGTAACCACTGTGCCGCTTGAGCGCGAGCGCGGCCTTGAGCGCCAGGTTGCGTTCATCGGTGGGCAGAGAGGGGTCACTGCACCGGAGCGTCAGTGCCGGCGCGTGCCGGAACGTCAGCTTGTCGTAGAGCCCGACCCGTTCGAAAAGCGTGTCGAGTTCATGATAGCCGTCCGGACGTCGCCGGATCACACGCAGGTAGAGGTTGACCTTGGCCGGGGCCAGGACCCGCACGCCCGAAGGCGTGACCGTCAACAAGCTCATTCGGCAGGCATCGAGAAGCCGAAGAGCTTAAAGGCCTCCTGGATGGATTGCGACTCGGTGAGGAAGCGCTCGAGGATCTCGCGGTCGAGGATCTTCTTCTGCTGGTAGTCGAAGAGCACCTGACGGTCGATGATGAGCTTCTGCCGGTTGAGGTAGTCCTGGATCTCGATCCGGTCGAAATCCCCGTAACGGTACCCCTGCAGCACCTGGTTGGTGAGCTTGAAGATCTCCAGGATCGTCTCCCGGGGGTCCTCGGATTTGAGCGTCAGCACCGAAAAACGGAACACGCGCCGCCCTCCCGACTCGTCGAAGTTGCCGTCGACGAGCGTGAAGCCTTGGACGGCCCCCTCCTGCCCGTCCTTGGCGAGACTGAAACGGATGCGCTGAGCGATCTGCTCGGTCAGGAACTTCTCCTTGCGGACGTCCTCGATGACCAGCGGCGGCCGGCTGCCTTCGGGTCCGGGATGATAGCGGCCCTGGCCGAACAGCGTCCTGTTGATGGATTCCTCGATCCCGATCGCGTCGGCGTTGGCTCGCTTGATGTCATCGAGGGACCGCGTGATGTTGAGCTCGGCGAAGGTCTTGGTGTCCCGGATGAGCACCGTACAGTAGTCGAGAGACAGGTCCGTGGACAACGCCACGCGCGTGACCACCTGCATCAGCTGACCCATCTGCTCGTGCACGTCCTTGGGGATCTGACCCGTGGCGTCGACGATACTGTCGAGGTACAGCGCCGCTCCGACCGTACGGCCGACCACGCGGGCTTCGACCTCGAGCTTGTACTCGGAGAGGGCGATCCTCTCGATGGAGGACGGCACCGTCGAGGCCGGATAGGTGTACCGCGGACCGCAACCGGCCGTCACGAGCGCCGCGGCCAGAGCGGACACCGCCCACGAGACGACAAAAAAAGACCTCCGGGCCCCCTGACGGGGTCCCCGGAGGTCCCTTCCGGCCGCCATCGGTCCGTCGTCCGCCCTATGAGCCCTGGGGCGGGACGTACTTGGCGTTGATCCTCGGGTTGGCTTTGCCATACTCTTTGAAGATCGCCTCGATATCGTCATAGTCGAGCTCGTTGCGGGTCAGAAGCTCCTTGGCGAAGCGCTCGAAGATCACCGATTCCTTGCGCAGGAGCTCTTCGACCTCGCGCATGCACTCCTGGATGATCTGATGGCTTTCCATGTTGAGCTTCTGCTTGATGTCCTCGGAGAGCTGTTCCTTGGGGATCCGCGCGTAGTCGCCGACCCAACCGCTCTTGGACATACCCCACTCCCACACCATCTTGTGCGCCCACCACATCGCCTGGGTGAAATCGTTGCACACGCCGGTGGCGGTGACGCCGAACTTCACCTTCTCGCCCGCGTAACCGGCGAGCGCGACCTTGATGTTGGCCAACACGCGGTCCCGGTTGACGTGCTGGGTCTCCTCGGAAGGCAGGTGATAGACCACGCCGCCGGCCGGACCGCGCGGGATGATCGAGGCCTTGAAAACGTCGTCGGTCGGATGCAGCAGGTACAGTGCCATCAGATGGCCCGTCTCGTGATATGCGGTCACCTGACGATCCTTCTCGCTGACCTTGGTCATCTTCTTGAGACCGAGATCGATGCGCTCCATGGCCTCATAGAGGTGCTCGGAGTTGACCTTGTCGACGTTCTTGCGCGTGGCGATGAGCGCGGCTTCCTTGGTGATGTTGGCGATGTCCGCGGGGCTCTTGCCGATGGCCTTGCGGGCGAAACGCGCCACATCCACCGACGCGTCGGCGTTCACCCTCTTGAGGTAATAGCTGAAGAGCAGTTCGCGCTCGGCGAGGTCCGGCTTTTCGACGTAGATCTTGCGGTCGAAGCGTCCGGGGCGCAGGAGCGCGGCGTCCAGTGAGTCCTCGGCGGCGTTGGTGGCGCCGATGACGATGACGTTCTCCTCCTTGTCACCGAGCCCGTCCATTTCGGCCAGGAGCTGGTTCTGGGTGGAGTTGGTCTCCTCTGTACCGCCAAAAGCGGAGAACACGCGCTTGCGGGCCACCGCGTCGATCTCATCGATGAAGATCACACAGCCGCCGTCGGCATAGGCCAGGCGGCGGGCTCTCTGGAAGAGCTGTCTCACGCGGGAGGCGCCGACGCCGACGAACACCTCGACGAACTCGGCTCCCGACATGGAGATGAACGGCACTCCGGCCTCGGTCGCGATGGCCTTGGCCATATAGGTCTTACCGCAGCCGGGAGGGCCCATCATGAGCATACCGCGGATGATGTTGCCGCCGATCTTCTTGACGCGCGCGCGGTCCTTGATGAGGCTGACGAGCTCCTTGGCCTCCATCTTGGCGGCTTCCATGCCGACGATGTCGTCCCACTTGATGTTGACGCGGTCGGTCTTGACCTGCTTCTTCTTGAGCTTCTGCAGGCCGCCCTGGAGGACCCAGGAGTACAGCACGACGAAAATGACCGCGCTGATGGTCGCCTGCAAGCCCATGGTCGAGAGCCAGGCGACCATGTAGGACCGTTGGTAGGAGTCGATCGAACTGAGAGCGGCGACCGGGACCCAGAAAATGAAAACGGTCCAGCCGATGACGACGATCTTGATCCAGTGGTTCCACCAAAAGAGCTTGAGCTTCTTAAGAAGGTTCATGGTGTTGCCGGGTCCTTTGGGCGACGAGCGCCGCGTGTCTGACGTGTGTAGCCCTGCCAAGGGCGGGCGGGCACGGCCCTGAGGCCGTCCCGTCCCCCGCCGGCGGTCTGCGACGGACCTTGCGGGTCCGCCGCCCTACGCCTAGCGGTCCCTCTTCTTGTGACGGTCGCGACGGCGTCTTTTCTTGCGCTTGTGGACCGCCATCTTATGGCGCTTCCTCTTCCTACCGCAAGGCATGGACATCCCTCCTTCGACGGGTTGGTTAGTAGATCACCTTGTTGAGCGGGTATTCGATGATCCCCTCGGCCCCGGCCTCTTTGAGCTTCGGTATGATATCGCGCACGATCTTCTCGTCGATGATCGTGTCGACATCGTTCCAACCCTTGGTCGCGAGGTTGGACACCGTGGGGTTCTTCATCGCGGGCAGGAGCGACAGTACGCGCTTGAGGTTCTTGCTGGCGACGTTCATCTTGAGACCGACCTTGGCCTCGGCGTGCAGAGCGCCCACCAGCAGCATCGCGATGTGCTGCATCTTCTGCTTCTTGAACTTGTTCTGCCATGCGGTACGGTTGGAGATGAACTGGGTGGTCGAGTGGCACAGCGTCTCGACGATGCGTAGCTTGTTGGCGCGCAGAGAGGACCCGGTCTCGGTGAGCTCGACGATGGCATCCACAAGACCCGAAGCGACCTTGACCTCGGTGGCTCCCCAGCTGAACTCCACGTCCGCGCTCACGCCCTTGTCGGCCAGGTACTTCTCGGTAAAACCCTTGAGCTCGGTGGCGATCCTCTTGCCCTGGAGGTCCTTGACGGACTTGATGCTCGAGTCCTCAGGCACGGCCAGCACCCAACGGACGGGGTTGTTGCCGGTCTTGGCGTAGACGAGCTCCTGCACACGGACCACATCGGAGTCGTTCTCGCGGATCCAATCCTCGCCGGTGATCCCGCAGTCGAGCGCGCCGTCCTCGACGTACCGCGACATCTCCTGGGCCCGGATCAGGACCGCCTCGATCTCGGGGTCATCGATATAAGGGAAGTAGGAACGGGAGCCGACCGAAACTTTGTAGCCGGCTTTCTGGAACATCTTGAACGTCGATTCCTGCAGACTGCCTTTTGGAAGTCCTAATTTCAGCTTGTTCTTACTGGATGTCGTCACTTTCGATGCTCTTTATTTAGTCTAGTGAATAAGAGAGAAAAAAAATTAAGCCAAAATGGCTTAATCTTGATTAACGAAGTGTAACATAGCTAAATCCGAAGCGTCAAGATTCGGACCTTATGTTATGCGCCGCTCCGGACTTTGTCAATAAAAAACGCACTCTCGATCCAGGTTTTGGATCACTGTAAATATCTGCCACAATTACAGTTATAGCTCTCCTCACAGCACTTGATTCGATGCGAACGCTGGAGTATAATGCGTCCCCATGATCCGATTCCTCCGCGGTAAGAACGTTTCTCGCAAGATCTTCCTGTTCCTGGCCATCGTCGTCGGTTCGAGCTTCGTTATCACCGGCGCGGTCTTCTATATGAACGATGATGCGGCGCCGACCTTCCTGGGCAAGATCGGTTCACGCAAGATCTCCGTGCAGGAATACCTGCAGAGCTACCGCGCGGTCCTGCACCAGGCGGCGCTCATGTACGGTGACCAGTTGGAAAAGGTCCGTCCGTTCATCAATTTCCGCGGCGAGGCCTGGGATCGTCTGCTGTTGCTGGACCACGCCAAGTCCCTGCGCATCAAGGTCAAGGACCAGGAGGTCGTCGACTGGATCCGTCGTCAGCCGGTCTTCCATTCGGCCGCTCAGCAGTTCGACCCGCGCTACTACGAGATGGTGGTCACGCAGTTCCTGCGCACCACACCCCGGGATTTCGAGGAGGAGATCCGGCAGATGCTGACCATCTCGCAGCTGCGGGATCACGTCACCTCAAAGACCACGATCACCGAAGAACAGCTCCGCGCACTCTATGCCCAACGCACCGCGGGAAGGGACATCGTGTACGGTTACGTGCCGCTGGAGAGCCAGCGTGAGGGTATCGAAGTCCCCGAAGAGGAACTCCGCTCTCTTTTCCCTCTCGTCCAGGACCGCCTGGCCGAACCGGAGCGCATCCGGCTGCGCACACTGCTTTTGCCCAAGGATTCTCCCGTGACCGAAGCCGTCAAAGCCGAACCCGCGGACACCCGCGTCGCCGACCTGGCCCTGAAGCACGGCCTCCAAACGCGGGAAACCCCGACCTTCAGCCGCTTGGACAGCCTCGAGGGGCTCGGTGTCGATCCGCAAGCGCTGTTCGCGGCCGTTGCCCTGCCCATCGGACAGCCGAGCGACTGGGTGGAAACACCGGAAGGCGCCGTTAAGGTCGAAGTGATCGAAAGGACCCCCGAGAAGGCCGCCGTCTACGAGGAGGTCCGCGAACGGCTGATGGACCTGGCGGTGCGGCAGAAAGCCAACGAAAAAGCGCTGGCCCTCATGGAGGAGATCCGGCGCCGGATCAAGGACCAGGGCGCCGGCCTGAAACAGGCTCTGAGCGACAAGGGTGTGGCGGTCTCAGAGATCACGGGCTACAGATCCTCCACCGAATTGCCGGGACTGGGCGTCTCGACGGCGGTGGCCAGGACCGTCGAAGGTCTCAAGGACGGTGAGGTCAGCTCCGTCGTGCAGATGCCCGCCGGAGCCCTGCTGGTCCAGGTGCTAGGCACGGGACAGCCGGACATGGTCCGTTACGAGTCCGAAAAGGAAACTTTCCGTAAGGAGGCTTTCGAGGAGTTCTCCTCCAAGGCGCTCGGCGAGCTGATGAACACCCTTCGCAACAAGCTCGATCTCAACCTGGAGGCGGTCCGCCGCCTGTTCCCGGAGACCGAAGAGAGCGCCGCTCCACCCGCAGCGGGCCGCTGACGCCGTCCGTCGCGGACGGCGCGGGGATCATTTGTCCTTCAGGATCCCCTTCAATTCCTTCATGAACTGATTGATGTCCTTGAATTGCCGGTAGACCGACGCGAAGCGGACGTAGGCGACCTCGTCGAGCCGGTGAAGTTCCTGCACCACGCGCTCGCCGACGATCTGTGACTTGACCTCCTTGTCGTACGTCTTCTGGAGGTCCTTCTCGACCTTGTCGACGAGCCCCTCGACCTTTTCCATGCTGACGGGCCGTTTTTCACAGGCCTTCAGGACGCCCGAGAGGATCTTCTTGCGATCGAACGGCTCGCGGCGGCCGTCCTTCTTGATGACCATCAGCGGGACTTCCTCGATGTACTCGTAGGTCGTGAAGCGCTTGGAACAGCGCAGGCACTCGCGGCGGCGGCGGACACTGCGGTCCTCGTTGGAGGACCTGGAGTCGACGACCTTATCCTCCTTATGTCCGCAGAAGGGGCACTTCATCCGATCTTGGCCTCGAGCGCGGGCTCGAGCTCCTCGAGGAGGCCCGGATACAGCGGGAAGCGGGCCGTCAGCGTGGTCACGCGCGTACGAACCTCCTGCGAGCGGGCGGCGTCCTGCGGGGCGGACAGCGCCTCATGGATGAGGCCGGCGATGACGCTCATCTCGGCCTCCCTCATCCCGCGCGTGGTCACCGCCGGAGTGCCCAGGCGGATCCCGCCGGCCTTGAACGGGCTCTGCGTATCGAAGGGGATCGTGTTCTTGTTGACCGTGATGGCCGCATGGTCCAGGACGTCCGCGGCGTCCTTACCCGTCAGACCCTTCTGGTTGACGTCCACCAGCATCAGGTGGTTGTCCGTACCGCCGGACACCATCCGCCAGCCTTTTTGTGTGAGACCGTCGGCCAGGGCCTTGGCGTTCTTGACGATGCGCTCCTGATAATCCCGGAAATCCGGCTGCAGCGCTTCCTTGAGCGCGACGGCCTTGCCCGCGATCACGTGCATGAGAGGACCGCCCTGCTGGCTCGGGAAGACCTCGGAGTCGATCTGCTTGGCGAACTCCGCCCGGCACAGGACCATGCCGCCGCGCGGCCCGCGGAGGGTCTTGTGCGTGGTCGTCGTCACGAACTCCGCGTAAGGGACCGGGCTCGGATGCACACCCGCGGCGACCAAGCCGGCGATATGGGCCATATCAACGAACAGGTAGGCCCCGATCTTGTCGCAGATCTTGCGGAAGCGGGCGAAGTCGATCACCCTCGGGTAGGCCGAAGCCCCTGCGATCACCATCTTGGGGCGGTGCTCGAGCGCCAGCGACTCCACCTCGTCGTAGTCGATACGCTCGTCCTTGCGGCTGACACCGTAAGGAACGATCTTGAAATACTTGCCCGAGAAGTTCATCGGGTGTCCATGCGTGAGGTGTCCTCCGTGGGACAGGTTCATCGCCAACACCGTATCTCCGGGCTTGAGCATCGAGAAGTAGACGGCCGCGTTGGCCTGGGAACCGGAATGCGGCTGGACGTTCGCGTGCTCGGCGCCGAACAGCTGACGGGCGCGGTCCTGGGCCAGGCGCTCGACCGTATCCACGTGCTCACATCCGCCGTACCACCGCTTCTCGGGATAGCCCTCGGCGTACTTGTTGGTCAGCGTCGAACCCACGGCCTCCATGACGGCGCGGCTGGTGAAGTTCTCGCTGGCGATCAGCTCGATGTTGTCGTTCTGACGCCGCGTCTCCTTGCGGATGGCTTCGTAGATCTCAGGGTCGACCTTTCGGAGGGACCTCATCTCACTTCCTTCCTTTTTTCGTGTTCTTCGCGGGCCGGCTCGGGGACTTGGCGGGCGCTCCGATCCTCTTCTCGATGCCGGCGATGAGATCCACCCGGCGCTTGTGCCTGCCGCCTTCGAACGGGGTCGCCAGCCACGCGCGCACGATGGTCTCGGGCTCGTCGAAAAGGTGCTCGGAACCGAGCACCAGGATGTTGGCGTTGTTGTGCTGGCGGGAGAGCGTCGCCACGTCCTTGTCGAAGCAGATCGCCGCGCGAACGTTGGGGAGCTTGTTGGCGACCATCGCCATGCCGTTGCCGCTCTTACAGATGAGCACCCCCGCGTCGGCCTTCCCTTCGGAGACGGCCTTGGCGACCTTGTACGCGAACACCGGGTAATCGCAGGGTTCCGTGGACATCGTACCGAAGTCCATCGCCTTGTGTCCTTCGGCCATCAAAAAACTCGTGAGCTCGCTCTTCAGACTGAAGCCGCCGTGATCGGCTCCCAACGCGATCTTCATGATGCCTCCCTCATTGACCGGCCGCCGGTGTATCCAGGATACGCTCGACGCACTGCCGGATCATGTCATAGACGTTACGATAGAACTGCTCGGGCATCCCGATCGGGTCCGGGATGTTGGGGTCGCTGGGATCGACCAGGTCCGGGCACACCTGGCTCAGCAACCGCACTTTGGGGCGAGCCTCGGGACTGGTACGCACGATGATGTCCCGGTGCACACGCTCCATCACATAGATCTCATCGGCGCCCAACACCATGTCCATCGTCAGCCGGTGGCTCCGGTGACGCGAAACATCGATCCCATGCTGGGCCATCACGCGAACGGTCGGCTCTGAAGCCCGGTACCCCTCTCCCGCGCTGGTGCCCGCGGAGGCCACCAGGATGTCCTTGCCGGACCGCTCGGCCAGATCCCTCAAGAGCCCTTCGGCCATCACCGAACGACAGCTGTTGCCGGTGCACACGAACAGGACCTTGCGGGGCTCGTTCGCGGGCCTCACCGGGCCGCCTTGGCGCGGGTGGCGCGATGCGCGATGTCCTTACGGTAATACATCCCTTCGAAAAAGACCTTGTCCACAGCGGCGTACGTGGCCGACAGCGCTTCGAGGATGCCGCGGCCGCGGCCGACAATGTTGAGCACCCGGCCGCCGGCCGTCACGAGCGTCGTTCCATCGAGCCGTGTACCGGCATGGAAGACCTGCAGACCCGGCACCCGCTCCGCCTCGGACAGACCGGAGATGCGCTTGCCCGTCTCGTAATCGCCCGGATAGCCGCCCGCGACCATCACGACGCAGACGCAGTCCTCGTCCGACCAGCCCAGCTCGACGTCCGCCAGACGCCCGGAAGCGGCGGCATCGAGCACCTCCAACAGGTCCGTCCGCAGACGCGGGAGGATGACCTGCGTCTCAGGATCTCCCAGACGCGCGTTGAACTCGAGCACACGATAGCCCTTGGGCGTCAACATCAGTCCGGCGAAGATAAAACCCGTGTACGGACGGCCCGAGGCCGCGAAGTCCCGTACGATGGGATAAAAGACCTTGTCGAGCAGCTCTTTCTCGAGCTCAGCTGACACGATCGGTGCGGGTGAGTACGAACCCATGCCGCCGGTGTTAGGGCCCTGATCGCCGTCGTGCGCGCGCTTGTGGTCCTGGCTCGACGCCAGCAGCCTCACGGTCTTGCCGTCGGTGACGGCGATGACGGAGGCTTCATCGCCCTCCAGGCACTCCTCGATGACGACCCGCTCGCCCGCCTTACCGAAGACCTTCTTGACCATGGCCAGATGGATGGCTTCCATCGCCTTGGGCATGGAGGTCGCGACGGTGACGCCCTTGCCGCCGGCCAGGCCGTCGACCTTGACGACGATGGGCACGCCCTTGCGGGCCACATCGTCCATCGCTTTCTCGGGTGAGTCGAAGACCTCGAAATCCGCGGTCGGGATACCCAATTTGCGCATCAGGTCCTTGGAGAAGGCCTTGGAGCCTTCGAGCTGGGCCCCATAACGGTCGGGCCCGAAGATCCTCAACCCTTCCGCACGGAAACGGTCGACGATCCCCTCGGTCAGCGGGGCTTCGGGACCCACGACGACCAGGTCGATGCCTTCCTTCTTGCAGAACTTGAGCAGTCCTTCGATGTCCTTGGCCGGGATGTCGACGTTGACGGCGATGGACGCGGTGCCACCGTTGCCCGGCGCGACGTAGAGCCGGGTCAGCTTGGGGCTCAGCGAG
Source organism: Candidatus Omnitrophota bacterium (assembly GCA_022072175.1). Lineage (GTDB taxonomy): Bacteria > Omnitrophota > Gorgyraeia > 2-02-FULL-51-18 > 2-02-FULL-51-18 > JAJVIE01. The sequence continues at coordinate 301,497 of JAJVIE010000001.1, forward strand.
AGCTTCCAGGCGATCGCGTGCTCGCGCCCGCCGTTGCCGATGACGAGCACCTTCACTGCAGGGTCACTCCCTCTCCGGGGACGATCTCGCCGATCACCCAGGCCCGTTCCTCGTGCTTGGCCAGATGCGCGATGGCCTTGAGGGCACGGTCCTTGGGCAGGACGATGATGAGACCGATGCCCATGTTGAACGTCCGGTACATCTCGCGCGTCGCCACGCCCCCCTTCTCCTCGACCCAGCGGAACACGCGCGGCACGGGCCAGCTGCCCATATGCACGCGCACGCCCAGGCCCTTGGGGATGACCCTCGGGATGTTGTCGTAGAACCCGCCCCCGGTGATGTGGGCCATCGCGTGCACGGGCTCTTTCTTGAGCAGGGACAGCACGGGCTTGACGTAGATGCGCGTGGGCTTGAGCACTTCTTCGGCGTGCTCGCGGAGGAAATCCGACGGAAGCGCCTTGCGCACCAGGGAAAAACCGTTGGAGTGGAAACCGTTGGACGCCACGCCGATCACCGCGTCGCCCGCGCGCACGGCCTTGCCGTCGATGATACGCGAGCGCTCGACGACGCCGACGGTGAACCCCGCCAGATCGAAATCACCCGCCGGGTAGACCCCGGGCATCTCCGCGGTCTCCCCGCCGATGAGCGCGCAACCCGCCTGGCGGCAACCGTCGGCGATCCCGGAGACGATCTTCTTCATCATCTCCAGCTCGATCTTGCCCACGGCGAAATAGTCGAGGAAGAACAGCGGCTCGGCGCCGAGCGTCAGGATGTCGTTGACGTTCATGCCGACGAGGTCCACGCCGAGACCCTCGTAGAGGCCCGTCATCTGGGCGACCTTGAGCTTGGTGCCGACGCCGTCGGTGGAGCTGACGAGCACCGGCTCCTTCCAATCACCCTTGGGCAGTCCACAAAGCGCGCCGAACCCTCCGATGCCCGTGAGCACCTCGGGACGACGGGTCGAAGCGGCCATGGGTTTGATGGCCTCGACGAACGTATTGGCCTTGTCGATGTCGACGCCGGACTTGCGGTAGCTGAGCGAGGGTCTCTTCACGGCCATTACGAGCACTTGCCTCCGGATGTGGTGGCGCGCACGCCGATCTTCTCGGCGTGGTACTTGTCGACGCCCTCGAACGGGATCGGGTAGTCCCCGTTCCAGCAGGCGGTGCAGAAGTCCTTGGGCGTGCGCACGCAACTGAGCATGCCCTCGAGGGAAAGATAACCGATGGAGTCGCAATCGAAGTACTTGCGGATCTCCTCGGAGGTGTAGCGGTTGGCGATGAGCTCCTCGCGCGTCGGAAAATCGATGCCGTACGCGCACGGGAAGCGGTGCGGAGGGCAGCTGATGCGCAGGTGCACCTCCTTGGCGCCCGCCTGGCGCAGGCTCTTGACGCGTACGCGCGAGGTGGTGCCGCGCACGATGGAATCGTCGACGACGACCACTCGCTTGCCCTTGAGCACCTCCTTGACGAAATTGAACTTCACGCGGACCTTGAAGTCCCGGATCCCCTGGCTCGGCTGGATGAACGTGCGGCCGACGTAGTGATTGCGGATGATCCCGCTCTCGAGCGGGATGCCCGACTCGATCGAGAAACCCGCCGCTGCGGAGTTGCCCGAATCGGGCACCGGGATCACGATGTCGGCCTCGCACGGCTGTTCCTTGGCAAGCTGACGGCCGAAACGCTGACGCACGACATGGACGTTCTCGCCGAAGATGATCGAATCCGGACGCGAGAAATAGACGTGCTCGAAGATGCACTGCGCCACGCGCGGCGTCTCGGACTCGAGACGGACGGAACGCAGGCCCGCTGAGGTGATGACGACCACCTCGCCGGGCTCGATCTCCCGGAGGGGCTCCGCTTCCATGATGTCGAACGCGCACGTCTCCGACGAGACCACGTAGGCCCCGCCGACACGTCCCAGCCACAGCGGCCTGAAGCCCTGCGGGTCCCGAGCGGCGATGAGCATGTTGTTGGTCATCAGCACCAGGGAATAAGCGCCCTTGACGCGGCTGAGGGCATCGAGCACACCCTCCTCCACGTTGCGCAGGGACGGCTTGGCCATCAGATGGATGATGATCTCACTGTCCGTCGTGGTCTGGAAGATCGATCCGTACGCTTCGAGCTCCGCGCGCAGGAGATCGGCGTTGACAAGATTGCCGTTGTGCGCGATGGCGACCTCGCCGCGTGAGTAATCGACGAGGATGGGCTGGGCGTTCTTGAGGTTGCTGGATCCGGTGGTCGAATACCGGACGTGGCCGATGGCCCGGTCCCCGGCGAGGCTTTCGAGCAGGTTGCCGTCGAAGACATCCTGCACGTGGCCCATGCCGCGGTGGGAGGCCATTCTCCGGCCGTCCGAGACCACGATACCCGCCGATTCCTCGCCCCGGTGCTGGAGGGCGTAGAGACCCAGATACGTCAGGTAGGAAGCCTGTGTGTGTCCGAAGATCCCGAACACCCCGCACTTGTCCTTGAGGCCGTCCTCCGCGTGGTTGACGCTCTCGACTGTCTGCGTTCCGTATCGGCTCGTGCTGTCCATCGTCTCGGGACCTCCGGTCACAACGCGGACGATCCGCCCGCGGCGTCCATGCGCCGGGCGATCGACCCTCTCCAGGTGTGGGACAGCACTTCGACGGGCACCCGGACGAGCCCGTTGATGACCAGCTCATGGCCTCCGACCTTACCGATGACCGCGCAGGGATATCCCTGAGCCGCGATCAGACGGCGCGCTTCCTCCAGACGCTCGGGGGCCACCGTGATGACCGCGCGCGACTGGGTCTCCGAGAACAGCAGGACCTCGGGAGCGAGCCCTGCGGCATCCACGGTCAGCTGAGCGCCGGTCTCCTGTCCGAGCGAACTGATACAGCTCTCGGCCAGGGCCACGGCCAACCCGCCTTCAGCGCAATCATGAGCGGACTTGAGCAGACCCTTCGCGGCCAACGCCTGCAGAAGGTCCACCAGCTTGACCGCTTCGGCCAGGTCCGCGCGCGGCGGCAGGCCCGACTTGACCTTGAACAACGTCTTGAGATACTCACTGCCGCCCATCTCCTCCCGGGTGGTGCCCAGGAGCAGGACGGCATCGCCCGCGTCCTTGAAATGCGACGTCACCGGCTGACGGCCCTCGATGAGGCCGACCATGCCGACCGTCGGCGTCGGATCGATGGCGCCTTTGGGGTTCTGGTTGTACAGGGAGACGTTGCCGCCCGACACGGGAGTGCCCAGCGCCAGGCAGGCGTCGCGCATGCCCTCGACGCACTTCTGCAGCTGCCAGAAGATCTCGGGATTGTGCGGATTGCCGAAATTGAGGCAATTGGTGATGGACAGCGGCTTGGCGCCCGAGCAGGCGACGTTGCGCGCCGACTCAAGGACCGCGATCTTGCCGCCTTCGTAGGGATCGAGGTAGCAATAAGTGGAATTGCAGTCGACGGACATCGCGATCGACTTGTTCGTGCCCTTGATGCGGATCACCGAGGCGTCCGATCCGGGCAGTACCGTGGTGTTGGTGCGCACCATGTGGTCGTACTGGCGGTACACCCATTCCTTGCTGGCGATCGTGGGCGAGTCGAGGAGCTTGAGCAGAGCCGCGTTGAGATCACCGGGCTTGCCCGCCGATCTCCAATCGTAGGCCCGCGTCTCGGTCAGGTACTTGGGCTCGACGGCCTTGCGGTCGTACACCGGAGCGTCGTCGGCCAGACGGCGCGGCGGGATCTCGGCGGCGACCTTGCCGTTCCAGCGCACGCGCATGATCTTGTCGTCGGTGACCTGGCCGATCTCCTCGGCGTGCAGGTCCCACTTCTCGAAGATCCGCTTGGCCTCGGCCTCGCGGCCCTTCTTGAGGATGACGAGCATGCGCTCCTGGGACTCCGAGAGCATGACCTCGTAGGGAACCATGCCGGTCTCGCGCTGGGGGACCTTGGCCACGTCGATCTCGATGCCCGTATCCCCGCGCGAGGCGGTCTCGCAGGTCGAGCAGGTCAGACCGGCCGCGCCCATATCCTGGATACCGACCACACAGCCGGTCTTGAGGAGTTCGAGCACCGCCTCCAGGAGCAGTTTCTCGAGGAAGGGATCGCCCACCTGCACGGCCGGACGGTCCTTTTCGGACTCCTCGGTCAGGTCCTTGGAGGCGAAGCTGGCTCCGCCCATGCCATCCCGTCCCGTGGCCGCGCCGAGATAGAAGACAGGATTGCCCGCGCCCTCGGCCTTGGCCTTGACGATGTCTTCCTTGCGAGCCAGGCCGAGCGCGAACGCGTTGACCAGCGGGTTGCCCTCGTAACTCTCGTCGAAATAGACCTCGCCGCCGATCGTCGGCACGCCGATGCAGTTGCCGTAGTGGGCGATGCCGGCCACGACTCCTGTCAACAGCCGCCGCACGACCGGCTGGTCGAGCGTGCCGAACCTCAGCGAGTTCATCGAGGCGATCGGCCGGGCGCCCATCGTGAAAATGTCGCGCAGGATACCGCCCACGCCGGTGGCCGCGCCCTGGAAGGGTTCGATGGCAGACGGGTGGTTGTGGGACTCGATCTTGAAAGCGATCACCCAGCCGTCGCCGATGTCCACCACGCCCGCGTTCTCTTCGCCCGCCTTGACGAGCATCCGGGGCCCGTCCTTGGGGAGGAGTTTCAGGACCTTCTTGGAGTTCTTGTACGAGCAGTGCTCGCTCCACATCACGCTGAAGATGCCCAGTTCCGTGATGTTGGGGTCGCGGCCGAGGATGGAGCGGATCTCCTGGTACTCCTCGGGAGTGACGTTGTGCTTCTGGATGATCTCAGGAGTGATCGTGACCTCGGCGCTCATCGGGCGGCCTCGGCGAGGATGGACTCGAAGACGCGTCGTCCGTCGGCGGAACCCAGGGAGGCCTCGATCGCCCGCTCCGGATGCGGCATGAGACCGAAAACGTTACGGGACTTGTTGCAGATCCCGGCGATGTTGGAGAGCGACCCGTTGGGGTTGGCCTCGGCCGTGGTCCGTCCGGCGGCGTCGGCGTAGCGGAAGACGATCTGGTCGTTCTTCTCGAGCTCGGCCAGCGTCGCCTCATCGGCGTAATAGTTGCCCTCGCCGTGCGCGATCGGGATGCGCAGGAGCTCTCCCTTCTTGATGCCGCGCGTGAACGGCGTCGCCGAGGTCTCGGTCCGCAGGGTCACGTACGAGCAGACGAACTTGAGCGAGTCGTTGCGGAGCATGGCGCCCGGCAGCAGGCCCGACTCGAGCAAGATCTGAAATCCGTTGCAAATGCCGATGACGAGCTTGCCCTGCTCGGCGTGACGGCGCACGCCCTCCATCACGGGCGAGAATCGCGCGATGGCGCCGGTGCGCAGATAGTCTCCGTAGCTGAAGCCTCCGGGCACCACCAGACAGTCATAGCCGGAGACATCGCCGTCCTTATGCCAGATGAACTCCGCCGGACGGCCCAGCGCGCCTGAGAGCGCGTACCAGCAGTCGTGGTCGCAGTTGGATCCGGGGAAGACGACGACGCCGAACTTCACCGCGCCGCCTTGGCGGCCTCGCGGGCCGGCTCGACGATCTCGTAGCGGTAGTCCTCGATGACCGTGTTGGCCAGGAGCTTCTCGCACATCACGCGGACCTCTTCCCCCGCCTTGGCGGGGTCGGTGCCGGTCAGTTCCAGCTCGATGTACTTGCCGATGCGCACATCCTTGACCGAGCGGCCGAACCCGAGCGTCTCGAGCGCGTGCTGGACGGCCTTACCCTGAGGATCGAGCACGGATTTCCTGAGCGTGACATAGACCTTGGCCTTCACTGTCCTACCCCCTTTGACGGTTGGAGCCGAGCACCCGGCGGAAGATCGTGCCGACGTGCTTGAGATGATAGTCGAGCTTGAACAACGAACGCACCTCCGCCTCCGTGAAGCGGGAGCGGACCTCCGGTTCCCGGAGCAGGAGCCCGCACAGGTCCTGACCCTTGTCCTTCCAGGTGCGCATGGCGTTCTTCTGGATGATCTTGTAGGCGGCCTCGCGAGAGAGCCCCTTGTCGATGAGCGCCAGGAGGGCCCTCTGTGAGAAGATGAGCCCGCGCGTGCGTCCGATGTTGTCGAGCATGTGCTGCGGATAGACTTGCAGACCCTCGATGACCTCACGCATCTGCCGGAGCATGAAGTGCGCCGCGATGAAACTGTCCGGCAGGATGATGCGCTCGACCGAAGAATGGCTGATGTCGCGCTCATGCCACAGCGCGATGTTCTCGAAAGCGGCCAGCGCGTTGGTGCGCAACAGGCGCGCCAGGCCCGTGATGCGTTCGCAGTTGACGGGGTTGCGCTTGTGCGGCATCGCGCTCGATCCGGTCTGACCCTCGGCGAACGGCTCCTCGGCCTCGAGGGTCTCCGTCTTCTGCAGGTGGCGGATCTCCGTGGAGAGCTTCTCGAGCGTGCCGCCGAGCACGGCCAGCGCCGCCATCACCTCGGCGTGACGGTCGCGCTGGAGCACCTGCGTGGACACCGGAGCGCGCTTGAGCCCGAGCAGACGCAGCGTCCGCTCCTCGACGCGCGGGTCGATGTTGGCGTACGTCCCGACGGCGCCGGAGATCTTGCCATAGGCGATGTTCTGGCGGGCTTGCGCCAGCCGCTGACGCGAGCGCTTGAACTCCTCGTAGAACAACAGCATCTTGAGCCCGAAGGTCACCGGTTCGGCATGAACGCCGTGGGAACGGCCCATCATCGGCGTTTCCTTATATCGGAGGGCCTGACGGCGGAGGGCCTTGATATTGAGATTTAGTTCTTCTAACAGAACATCGATCGCCTGGCAGATCTGGAGACTCAGGGCCGTGTCCAACACGTCGGAGGAGGTCAGGCCCTTGTGGATGAAGCGCGCTTCGGGCCCTACGGCTTTGGAAACACTTTTGATGAACGCCGTAACGTCATGCTTCGTAACTCTTTCATATGCATGGATTTCCGATACCTTGAACGAGGCCTTCTTGCGAATGACCTGAGCGGCCTTGGCGGGGATCAAACCGAGCTGGGCCATCGCCTGGCAAGCGGCCACTTCCACCTCGAGCATGAGGCGGAAACGGTTCTCCTCGGTCCAAAGATTGCCCATTTCGGGCAGTGTGTATCGGGCGATCATCTCGACGCAGCTCTCTGAAAGACAGGTGAAATCAGCCGGTTCTCGAAAAGAGAGCACATTATAGCAGAATCCGCGGGCGGGTAAAAGAGACCTCCCCGTCCTGACGGACGGGGAGGCTCAAAACGACCGGATGAGGGTCCGCGGGACCGCGGTAGAGGGCTTTAGGCCGAGCTCTGGACCGCGCGGCGGGCCGTATCGATGAGCCGCAGCATGGCGTCCACCGGCAGTTTCATCGGTTTCATCAGGAAGACGCGGATGGGCCGTCCGTCGGCGTCGCGCAGCGTGACCACGGACAACAGGCCGCGCAATTCGGCGGGCAGACGGTTGAGGCTGAAATCGTCCGCGAACGTCAAGCTCAGCAGGATCAGCATGGCGGAGTTGAACGTCTGGGCTTCCTGAGCGGGTTCGACCTCGACGTAGCTGACCTTGTCCCTCGGATTGAGACGGACCGCGGTGTCCTTCTGGTAGGCGATCGCCAGGGCCTGATAGCCGGGATCGAGACCGAGCGCTTGCAGTTTGGCCCCGAGCGCCAGCTCCAGATTGCCGGTCAGGTCTTCCGTCTGCGAGCGACGCTCGAGATCGACGAACGTGAACTTCAGACGCGGCGCGACCACCTGCAGGTTCTTGAGAGCCGTCTCGACGCGGCCGCGGGCCTCGACCGACGCGGTGTCACCGTAGACGGCGATCACGATATCCCCGGTGATGTCGTGGACTTCGAGCGCTCGATTGAGGATATGAGCGGCTTGCGCCAGATCCGGCACCTTGAGCCAGCCGTCGGCGTCGAAGAGGATCTCGGAAGAGACCGCAAAAACACCGGTCTTGGACCCCGCGAAGCTCGTGAATGCCCGGACCCCGTCGACGAGCAGCTGTTGGGGTCCCTGGTTGGCCAGATGACGTACGGACGGCAGTTGGGCCAGATCGGCCTCCTCTTCGATGAGCTGACGCACCGTCTCGGTGAGCCGCGCCGAAGCCGTATCCACGGTGTCGGCGGCCAACCGCGCTGCGGCCTGTTGCAACTGCGGCGCCTCGGAGAGGGCGATCTGAGCGGAGCGCTGCTCGAAGGTCCTGGCCGGACCGATGTCCACCAACTGCAACGGGCGGCGGACATCCCGGGGTGTACCCAAGCGCAGGGAGACCGAACGGGTCGTCGGATCCAGGGTCAGTGTGATGACGGCCAGACGATTGCCCAGCAGGTAGGGCACGTACGCCGGACGCTGCGCGGACAACGCGCCGATCGCCGCGGAGGTGCGGATACCGAAGAGCGCCAGGTCGTCGACCTCCGGCTGAGTGAAGACGGGGGCCTGCGCCGGTACTTCCTGCGCCAGACGCGCGCCGGCCACGGGCGAAGCGTCGCGGCTGGCGAGGATCTGCTTGAAGGCATAGATATCGATGGCGGTCCGCAGGTCCGTACCGTACTGCGCCTTGACGGCGTACACGGCGGCCACGGCCTCGGACTGCAACTGCTCCTGACGCGAACGTACGGTATCAGCGTTCCACTGTTCGTTGTTGAGGTTCTGCAACCATTCCAGATAGGACACCGTGACACCGCCGCCGTTGGCCAGCACGTCCGAGAGGACGAAACCTCCGCGGCCGGTGAACGCGTAGTAGGCGTCGTTGGTGATCGCCCCGTTGGCGCCCTCGGCGATGATCCGGGCGTTGACCAGATCGACGTTGTCGACGTTGATCATGTTCTCGAGCGCCGCCGGGACCAGAACGTCCACGGACCTCTGATAGAAATCCTTCTCGGCGTCCGCGCCGGTGCGCAGAACAGCGCCGTCGACGGCGTATCCGGCCGTGTTGAGGCCCTTGAATCCGCCCGTCTCCGCGCGCAGACGGCGCAAGGTCTGGATGTCCTCGAGCGTGAAACCGCCCTCTTTGATCAGGATGCCGCGCGCGCCCTCGGAGATCGCCTGCACCCGGGCGCCCTCGCGGACGAACTGCTCGATGGCCGGGATGCCGACGCCTCCGAACCCGATCACGCTGACGGTCAGTCCTTCGAGGGGCTTCTCATCGGTGACCGCCTTGCCGTCGGCCTGCAGAGCGGCTTTCAACGCGGCCTCGCGCTTGAGGGATTCCTTGAGCGTGAACACCACGCCGTAGCCGGTGGAATTGTCGCGGAACTCCGAACCGCCGTGACGCACGGTCTTGGACGTGAACACCGAGGTCAACTGCGCCAGCGGACGGACCGACGCCGGCAACGATCCCGGACCTTGGCGGCCCTGTCGACGGAGATCGGCCAGGTATTCGCTGACGGCCGTGAGATAGGGCGTGTTGATCAACGTGTTCTCCGGGTGCGTGGCCGTCGTGGCCTGGCGGTGCACCTCGATGATCCTGGCGGCGAACGTCCGGTCCTCCCACTGATCGACGGCACCCTCGCGGATCGCCCGGGAGAGGTACTGACGCAACAGCTCGTCGGTCATGATATCCATGTCGGTGGCGCGGCTCCCCGTATCGGGCGCGGGCACATCGATGTTGTAACCGAGCTTGTTCTTCTGATAGAGGTCCCTGACGTAGTTGCGGATCGTCCGCGCGCGGAACACCGCGTCGGTCGTCGGGAAATCCGCGACGAAACGCTCCGTCCCCCGCTCGAACACGTCGGCGAACACGACCGTTCCCTTGCCGCCTTCGGGCTTCTCGGCGGTCTCCAGACGCTCGAAGCGGGACGTGAAGACCGGGTCCTCGCGGAGCATACCGGAGGAGATGAAGCGCACGCCGCCTTTGGCGGGCCCGCGGAAATCCGCTCCGTCGAGGTAGGAACCCCGGTCGATATTGTGACGGATCCTGAGCGAGAACGGCTCGTACACGCCAGGTTGGCCGTGGATCTGTGTCGGCTGTGTGGCGTCGGTGACGTCGACAAAACTCCTCAGGTAGTCCACATCATCCGGCGAGAGGTTGGCGACCTGAGCCGCCGACTGCAGGCGGCCGGAGATACCGGCTTCCGTGTCGAAGGAGCCGATGAACGTGTGGATGAACGGGTTCTGCAGTTCGGGATCGGAAACCAGAGTATAGGCATGGGCCGGATCGATCCCCAGACCCCGGAGCGCGGTCTCCGCCTCCGCGATCAGTTCGTCGATGATCCTCGAACGGTGCGCCGTCAGAAGCTTGCGTCCATATGCCGTCCGGAGCTCGACGAGCTCCCGCAAACCGCGCAGACCTTCGAAGCGGATCTGGGTATAGCGCCCCGTCTCATCGCGTCGCAGGTACTGCACGGACCCGCCCTGGAGAGCGGTCAAGAGCGCATGGGTTCGCTGATAGTCGGTCGCGCCGGAGCGAGGGAAGTTACGCACGATCTGACGCAGGGCTTTGAGCTCCTCGCCGACCTCTTCACGCAGACCCGCGGGCACGGCGGCCAAGCGAGCTCCGGCGACCAGACGCTCCACGTTGGATACGATCGTGTCCCGGCGTACGCTCAGCGCGCGTCCGGTGGCGTTCTGCGGGAACGCCAGACGTTGCAGGCTCTGACGGACGACCTGCAGGGCCCTGCGGTCCGCCAATCCGGAGGACTCATAAGGACGGAGTTTTTCCAACGCGGCGTTGGCGAGATTGCGCGAACGGTCCAGACGCGCTTTGGTCTCGCCGTCGATTCGGCCTGTGACCGCACCGACCAGATCGGCTCCCAGCTCTCCGGCCAGCCACCGGTCGATATCCTCGCGGATGGACCGGATGCCGGTGACCACCGTCGACAGCGCAGGCAGCGGCGAGGGGGTCTCCGTCCGATCCGTCTGTGCCAACCTCGCCCCCGCCGAAGCGCTGTACACGCTCTCGGCCACGGCCAGGAAGTCGGGGTTACGGTGCTGTTCAAGGAGCAGGGGTCCTGTGCCGGGCACTTCGGGCCTCTGGTCCTTGGCGGGTA
>JAJVIE010000013.1:0-91929 GCA_022072175.1 Candidatus Omnitrophota bacterium
CATCCGAGGCCAAGCCGAACTCGGTGGTCAGACGGGCCGAGAGCCCGTCGAAGTAGGTCTGAGTGATCCCCAGGATGTTGTCGTACGAGGCGGAGCGCTCCTGGATGGCCAGGCGGGCTCCGTCGGTCTTCTGAGGCTCCACGGTCCCATTGGCCGCAAAACCCTTGAGAGCGGCGACCACCTCATCGAGCGGACGACCCGAAGCGGTCTCAAGTTGAGTATCGAGCAAGAGGTCCACCCCACCGGGCAGTGAGAGATAGGTCCGGACCGTGACGGTACGGCCTTTCTCGTCGGCCACCACACCGCTGAAGAGAGATTCGATCTCCGGTCCGTAGGTCTGTGACGGCAAGGTCGTGATCACCGAGACGGCCACGCGACCCTCCACTTGCAGGACCGGCTTGGGCTGACCGGCGGTCGTGACTAGGCCGTACGGACGGACCTTGGCGATCTCGTCTTCCGTCAGGACCTGGTTGAGCGCGATGTCGGTACGGTTGGCTCCGGCCTCGGTGTTCTTGTTGGAGACGAGCTCGGCCAACAGGGTACGGCCGTGGTTGCGGGCGACCGCGAAGATCGTGAACGCCTCGGGACCGCCGATACGGTCACGCTCGATCAGCGAGACCAGACCGGAGGCGCCGAACATCGCCGGCAGAGCGTTGCCGTCCGGCGCTTTGCGGATCGCCGCGAAGCCGACAGCTTCGGCGCTGGCGAACGTATCGTCATTGGCGTGCGTCGGTCCGAGGTCCTTGGGTTTGGCGCCTTCTTCGAGCGTGCGGCGTCGCAGCGCGAAGAACGCGTAATTGGCCGCCAGTTCCCCGACGGTGGTCCCGCGAGTCGCGGCCAGAGCGTTGAGGATGTCCTGAGGCAGGCTGTACGCGTTGACGCCCGGCAGGTCCGTCGCGTCAAAATCGCCGGCGACCAGATGGATGCGCAGATGGTCCGACGAGAGGTAACCCTGCTCACTGAGGAACCAATCGAGATCGATGTCGAGGAACGAGGCGATGCTCGTGGCTCCGGTATTCTCAGTCGCGGAGCGCGGGTGGACGAGCAAGGATGTCCCCTCGACGCCGTCGCCGGTGTAGAAACGGAACGCCAGACGATCGCGATTGTCCCGGACGAACGCCTGGAGCGAAGCGAACGCCGCATCGAGTCCGCCCTCCACGTCCCTGAACCTGCGCAGGACGACCTGACCAGTCGAAGCGTCGAAGTAATACACGTCACCGATACCCAGCGAGCTCGAGAGGTCCTTGGCCCCCTCATCTCCGAATACGATGACAGCGGTCTGACGTCCGGCGCGGTACTCCGCGGACACGTAGTCCCGGAGCGCCTGATCGGTCGCTGTCACGGCGTTGGCGTCGGCGGACTTGCCGGCTTTGTCCCCGCCGGCCTTGAAAGGATATGCAGCGACGGTCTGGCCGACGCTGGTCTGATAGGCGGAAGCGTTGGCCGTATCGCCCAGGAGCGCGGCCACATCGACGGGAGCCGGAGCTCGCAGGAGCGTAGCCCTTACGGACTTCACCTCAAAACCCAGGCGGCGGAACACATCCACAGGCACGTAGGACGGTGTGACAGCCACGGGAGCGGGCAGAGCCTTGGGATCGATCCCCGCAAGCCGCGCGCCTGTGGTGCGCGTCAGATTCGCCAGACCGCGGTACAACCGTGTGGTCGCCAGATCGTAGTTACGGTTGAATCCGGCCTGCATGGAACCGCTCGAGAGAGCGATCGCGTTGCGCGTTGAGTAATCGATCCAACCGTAGAGACGCTCGCGCAGATCCTCGAACTTCTCGCCGTCGACGTACGAGACGGGAGCTCCTCCGCGCGCCGCCTCGATAATGGGAGCGGTGGAATCGGCCAACAACAAGAAAACGATCGTAGCATCGACAGTGTCGCCCGCTCGCGGCGTCACCGCGCCGCTGCGGATCGCTTCGATCCGATCACGCTGCTGCAGGCGGAAAGCGCCGAGATCGACGTCCTGACCCGCATAGATGCGGGCGTATTCGAAATTCTGCACGGAGTCCATGATCTGGCCGAGGCCTTCGCTGAAGCTCTCAAGATCGATCTCCGCCAGTCTGGCGCCGCTGTCCTGACGGTAGAGCGCGGAGTGGGCCACTGAGATCAATTGCGCCAGCTCCATCTGCTGACGCACGGGGTCCGTCACGATATCCTCCACACCGTCGGACATGAGTCCGACTAGAGCATCTACCGTGGTCGGACCGCTACGCAGGACCCTCTGCGCCGCGGCGGCGCCCAAGAAAGTGCGTGCCTCACGCAGAACACCGTTGAGATGCGTGTGACGCTCGAGGGCCGCCTCATCCCCGATCATGCTGAAAAGACCCTGGGGATAGGCCGCCATGAACTGGTAATAATCGCTCAGTGCCTGTCGATAGGCGTCGGCGGCGTCCTCGTACGAAGCCAGACGGGCGCCCGTCACGGGGGTCAAGTCGACGCGGACATCCCCTCCGGTGTGTCGGACCGCCATGACCCCGGTACCCGGCCCTCCCTCCCAGCGCACTTGGACCGTCGCGTAAGCACTGGGACCATCGTATGGCACGCCGTGGGTCAGCACGTCGCTGATGGGCCCGGTCGTACGCCCGTTCAGCATATCGACGATCTCGTACGAACGCTCGTTCGCGATCTGTCGGGCAAGATAGGTCCACTGAGGCCGGGATTCCCCCGACCGCGTGATCGCGATCCGGACACCCTCCGCATCGAGGAAAACGTGCCTCGTCCTGTCGGACGGCACGTTCACCGATTGGGACAGCCGGGCACCGTCGGTCAGTTGTGCGTTCTCGATGTGTTCGATGATCCCGGCACGGACCTCGGGTTCGCGGGGAGCGCCGCCTTCGGATTCGAAGTACGTCAGTCTGATGACCGCGGACAGAGGCTCTCCGACCGGCGACGACAAAAAAGCCTTATAGGTCGTAGCGTCGAAAGCGTCCGCGTAGTCCTTGATCAGCTCTCCCATCTCTGTCACACGGAACCCGCGCACGACCTCCGCGGACAATCCGTCGTCCTGCATCCTCGCCATCAGGCGTCCCACGCTGGACAGGTCCCTCGTCTCGGCCACACGGGCCAGCTCTTCCAACTGTTCGTGCAAGAAGACACGGTCTTCGGCGCGGATGGTGCCGGGCAGTTCGGCCGACGACACGACAGCCAAGCGGGCGCCGGACTGTCTGCCGGAACTGATGGCCAGGTCGAGATCGGTCCGGACCCGCATCTGTTCGATCGCGCGGGCAAGCGGGTTGGTGAGGATATCGGAGATATCGTCGAGCTTGACGGCGTCCGAGGTGAGCGGGCCGCGGTTGAGCTCCCTGCGGAACAGGGCGTTGGCGTAGGCCCTGCGTGCTTCCTGCAGATCCCTATTAAGCTCGTTGTAGCGCTCATCGTCCTCCGGACGGCCCATCAGCTGGTCCGGATAAGCTTCGACGAGCTGGGTGAGCGCATTGCGATAGGCGAGGAGAAGGTCCACATCCGCGAGGCGGGCTCCGGTGGGAACCGCGACGCTCAGGCCGATCTCGTTGGACAAGCCCTGCCGGATGGACCACATCCAACCTCTCTCGTCGAACGACTGCGCATAGTAGACATCGGAGCTCTTGATCTTGGCATCGAGAGGCTTGAGAGCCTCGGCCAGGGCCGCATCGCGGCGCTCGCCGTCCAGACCGCGGACCTCGGTGATATCGTGCAGGAGCGCCCGGGCGTGCGCGAAGTACCCGGCTCCGACGTGGTTCAGCACGCCGTAGGTCCGGTAGACGGAGGTCAGCGTCCGCTCGTGCAGACGGTCCGTCAACTGCAAGCCGCCGGCGCCGGCAAGAGGCTGCGGACGGAAAAGCTCCTCCGTGAAGTCCAGCGCCCGGCGCGCGTCCCGAGGACCACCCAGACGCAGCAACTCCGAGCGAAGCGCTTCGATCTCATCGGCAAGAGCACCGACCAGAAAAGCCAGTTTGACGTCCTTGCGGGCCAGCGCCGTAGCGCGGTCACGGAGGATCGCGAGCTTAGCATCGATGCGGGCGCTGACGGACTCATGCTTGCGGTCGGCGGCCGTGAAATCCCTCTGCAGACCCTGGATCTCATGCGCCAAGCGGTTCTGCAGTTTGGCCTCATCGACCCATGCGGTCACATCGAGCAGTTCCTTGCGGGCCAGATCAACGGCGCGCTTGGCCTCTTCGGCCTTGCGGCGGCGCTCGACGGCATCGGCACCCCTGACCTTGATCGAGTCGATGAGCGGCCAGATCTTGGCCAGCGTGAACTCCGGATTGAAAGGCGGTATGAGCTTGGGATCCGAGCTGACCTTGACGGCGGCGCGCCGGGCATCGACGGGCACGTCGAGCTTGTCGGCAACGGCCACGGCACCCCACCTCTGGGGCCCGACCACGTGCGGGTCACTGCCGGTCACCATATCGACGATCGTCGAGAGCGTGACGGAGGCATAGGACCCGGCCGGGGAGTTCCAAGCGTAGAAGGGCGCATCGGCGGCGGCGGTGATGGTGCCGGTCGCCTGCGTCGCGGACAGATCGACCGCGTAGGGCGCAAGGCCCGCGTCGAGCACGCTGAGTGCGTTGGCCGTGTTGCGCGCGCGACGCTCCATGTAGGTCTTGGCGCGGGCGGCATTGACGGTCGCGAAGTAGTCCTCTCCCTTCGCCAGGGACAGATTGTGCCAGCCAAGCCACTCGATGGTGCCGAGGGTCGCCGGTCGGCCGTCCCGCGCGACGCGTTTCATGGGGTAGCCGTCCTGGAGGCGATAGTTGAGCTGGAGCTTGCGCTGATCGTGCGTCAGCGGCGACGGCAGGAGGAGCGGTTCCTTGCGCCCCTTCACGTCGGCGCGCACGAAATACTGCTCCTCGACGGCCTGCAGCATCGCGTGGTAGGCGTTGCCGTCCTTCTTGTCACCGTAGCGCTCCTTATACTTGGCCGCGCCAAGGGCTTTCTCGGCCAAGAGCTCGTAGCGCTCCACGCCCAGCGCTGAAGCCACCAGATGCGGAGAGTCAAAAGGATAGATCCGGACCAAGTTGACCTTGCCCGGCTCCACCACCATCTTGAAACCCTTGGACCTCTCGGCCGGCGTGCCTTCGGTGCCCTGGAGCATGTCGTTGAGGAACGTCTGGGAGCGGTCACCCTCGGCCTCGAGCGTGCCTTCGAAGAAGAGGTTCGTCGCGGGATCGAAGACGTTGGGGAGCCAACCGCGGATAAGCTCCGCACGCCGCGCGTACGCGTCGGCTTCGGCGGTCAGCTTGGCGTCGCTCTTGCGGCGGCCGAGGTCGCGCAGAGCGGTCTCGAGCTGTTCGAAGAGCCGATGAGCATCGACGGTGTTCTCGGTGTTGTAGGTGTGATAGCGGGCCGGCGCTGTAGGGTCGAAATTGTAGCGCTGTTCGCCCGGAGCGGTCGGATTGCCCAGCGGACCCATGCGTACAGCGCCGTAGTTGGGGTCGGTCTTGTCCTCGTTCTGCAACTGCGCGATAAGGTTGCCGATCCGGCGCGCCGCATCGAGGTACTTGGCGTCACCGGTCTCCGCGTAGAGGTGCAGGAAGGCCAGAGCCGCATAGGCGTTGGGCCCGACGTCGGCCAAGAGCTCGTACTGGGCGCGGCCGAGCACACCGTTGGTCAGCCAGCCGACCTGATACACGAGCACCGGCTGTCCGGACTTGTCCTTGAGCGGCTTGCCGTCCTCGCCTTTCTTGACGGTCCAGCCGCGGCGCTGTACGGAGGAGTTGTCCAGCAGATAGTCCATGGCCTTGCGCGCTTCCCGGACGCGTCCGGAGCGCAACAGCGCGATGGCAGCGCGCGCCTGATCGTACACGACGACGGAGCCCTGGCTGTATTTATCCTGCGGGTGGCTGGCGACCAGACCCGTCTCCGGGTCCCGGATACCGTCCAGCGTCGAAACGGAGCGGACAAGAGCCGCTGTATCCGGAGCCGTAAGCTTGCTAGGCTGTCCCGGCTCGACTGAGATCTGCGAACCTAGGCCCGTAAGAGCGATCGCTCCGAGACCCGCCAGACCCTGCAGGAAATCGCGCCGCGTCTTGCCCTGAGCCAGTCGAGCGCCGGAGGTCCAGAGCGCCGGGGCCGTCGTCAGCTCCACCGCGGCCGCGTCGGTCCAATCCATGAGAACGGTGTCGACGACTCGGCTTTCGGTGGCCTTGGCGATGGACGGCCCGTAAGCGGTCAAGTCTCCCAGACCGATGATGCCCGCGCGATGAGAGGTGATGATGCTGTCCTGTACGAAGCGGGTCAGGGGTCCGGGAACGTACTGCACGCCCTCGAGGATCACCGGAGACTGACCGTACAATGTCACGTCATAACCGCCGCGTCCCTCAAGGTCCTTGAGGATGGTCACATCCGCCACGCGGAAGCCGGGATACAGACCGAGCTTGCCGTCCTTGAGGATGCCGAGGAGCTCCAGACCCGCCCTCACATCGGCCGGGATCGTATCGACGTCGACGGGGATCTCGTACTTGAGCTTGCCGCCGGACTTGAGCGAAACGGTGTTGTACAGGTCCTTGTCGGACTGCGCGGCGGCGGACTTGCTGACGCCGTAGAGCGCGCGGTAGTCCTCATCGGAGATGGCCCGGATGGCGTTGCGGCGGACGTTGCGCGTCTCGTCCGTCAGCTCGTTGTCGCTCCAGCCGGACAACACCCCGCTGGGGCCGACCTCCAGGCCGAGCTTCTCGGCCAGCGCGCGGGGCGCGCCGATGAGCTTGGAGTGTTTGCCTTCGAGCGGAAAGAGCGCCGCGGAAGCCTCTAGACCCACCACGGCCGACAGGTCGGCCCGGCCCGAGTGGAAATACCCGTTGAGCGCCGGATCGGCCTGAGCGAGCGGGCCGTCGACGATGAACACCGCGCGGCCGGCCGTCGCCGGGTCGGTGCCGAGGATGCGCTGTACGGCCTCGGTGCCGGCCGCCAGACGGGCGCCGGAGGCTCTGCGGAGATCGAGGACCTCGACACCGGGATTGCGGACAATGACGGGCAGGCCCTGCTGGGACAGACGGTCGGCCGGGTGCGTATCGTGCACAACGTCCGCCGCGGGATCGTACACCTGGACGGGGGTGCCGCCGGCGAGCCCGAGAGAGCTCAGGTGGGCCGCGAGCGGTGTGCCGCCGACCAATCCGCCCGTCTGAGCGTCCTGGGCGTTACGCATACTGATATCGATGTTGATGATGCGGTCACTGCCGCCGATGTTGACGATGAAGGACCGCAACGAAGGGGTGGTGGTCTGCAGAGCTTGAGCGCCTCTTTCGGTCAGCTGTTCCACGAGAGCCTTGCGCAGCCACTCGTTGTTGAGATAGTCCCACGAGGCGCGGTCGCCGGCCAGGAAACGCTCGACCACGGCCAGCGGGTCCTCGAAGCGCCTCAGCGCCCGGTCGAACTGCCGCAGGTATTCGGAGGCCGAGATCAGCGCGTCGAGCGGACGGCTGTAGCGGACCGATGAGGCCTGATGCTCGGCGAAGCGCGCGCGGTCCCTGCCGTAGAGCTCGTTGGCCCACAGGAACATCCGCAGATAGGCGTCCGGTGATTCGTCGGACGGGATCAGCGTGTTGCCGACGCCCGCGTTCTCCCGGTCGAGGATGACGCCCTGGTTCTGCAGGATGCCCTCGAGTCCCGGAGGAGCCGACTGCAATCCGCCGTTGACGGAGATGTTGGATTCGGTGTATCCGGCCGCCTCGGTGCCGCGGTCGGAGTCCTGCATCTGCATGTCGGTGGCGGCCATGAGCTTGATCTGCTCGGGCAGGCTCCAGCCGGTGAGCACGATCAGGCGGCCCTTCTGTCCCGGCTGATTGACCTCGGCGGCCAGCGCCATGAGCTCATCGTGCATCGCCTGCGTGTGCGACTGCACGTTGCCGGCGTGGATGACGGTGACCCCGGCCTTGACCAGGGCCCGGATATTGTCGTTGGTGAACGCCCTCTCGCGGCCGGCCTTCTCGTCCACCAGACGGCCGTAGTAACCGAGCACCATGCTCGTCGGGTCGATGTTGGCGACCTCGGGGTTGAGCGCAAGCAGGCTGGGATCGGTCTTGAGGCGCGTCTTGGCCTCGGTCTTGACGTCGATGATCTGCTGGGCCGTCGGACGCTCGGGATCCGCGCCGGGATGCAGCGCCTCGAGGATCTCTCTGAAAACGCGGCTGGAGGCCTCGCGGTGGTCGCCGTTGGTGATGGAGAACCCTCGGACGCCGGGGTCGTAGATGGAGACCTCGGTGCCATGCGTCACCGCGACGTTGCTCTGCGCGTCGGATTTGCGCAGACCGCCGCTGGTGGAGTCGAACATATCGAGCTGGCGGAAATACGCGAGCTCACCGTTGCGCACGCCCGCGCCCTGCAGGAAAGCCGCGCCGTTGTTGACCCCGTAGAACCCGCGGTTGCGGTAGGTGTGCGTCACGAACCATGAGAGGGCCTTGCGGAGCGTGCGCTGAGAGGCGTCCGCCGAAGCGTCCCCCTGGCGCTTGTACGTCGGCATCAAGCCCAGCTGGCCATCGTTCATGTCGATGACGGGCGGTTTGTACGAGGATCCTTCGCGGGCCTGACGCTCGGCCTCGAGGACCTGCATGAGCCTGAGCGCGGAGCGCGACAGGAACTCGGAGAATTCCTCCCAGCTCTTGGAACCCTTCTGGCCGTAGCGGTACAGGAGCTTCGTGTAGACCTCCGGAGCATCCTTGATCAGATAGACCTCGAGACCGTACTTGTTCTTGCCCTTGTACACCTGGGCCTTCACGGTCTCGCCGCGGACGGTGACGTCGAACTCATAAGCCGGCACGTCCGAAAGCCCTTCGACGGGCACCGGCAGCTGCGTGTAATCCACACGCTGCAGCTCGCCCTGATTGTTGAGGCGGTACGGATAGTAGGGTTCGATGGTCGTGACGTTGGCCTTGTCGCCGACCAGACGTTTCATGCGGACCGTGTGGTACTGACCGACGCGGCCGAGGCCTCCGGCGACCAACCACGTCTCCGGGGAGACATAATAGACCGTACGTCCCTTGAGCCCTTGCGCGTTGCGCTCGAGCCATCCTTCGGCGGCGTCGGGGGTGAGCATCAGCAGGATCACATCACCCAGGTCCGTGGCCGCCAGCTCCGGACGCGAAGCGATGAAAGCCGCCAACTGGGCCTGCCGATCGACGGGTAAGAAGGAGACCGCCCTCAACACCGGATAGCGGGCCTCGACGGGATAGAAATGCCACAGCGCCACGACCTGGGCGTACTCACGCACGGTCGCTTCGAGCGCATCGGCTGTCGCGGTCGAACCGTCCTGGGCCGCCGTGAGCGCGGCCTCGAGGTCCTTGCGGATATGACGATCGTTGTTGGTCTTGACGGCTAACAGCCGCTTGGACACGCCAAGACGGAAATTGTTGTTCGCGTCGGTCGTCAACAGACCCAACGCCTGCAGGCGTCCGAGGATCTCGTCGGTCTTGGCGTCGGTGTTGTCGAGCTCAAGACCCTCGGCCTTGAACTTGCGGTAGGCCTCCGCGTAGATATCCCGCCGCGCCAGGCTCTCTTGAGCGGACTCGAGGAACACCAGCGCCACGAGGTTGATCCTCTGCCAGTCGGGCGTACGCTCACCGATCCCCTCGTGCAGACGCTTGAGATACGGAGCCGCCGCGGCCAGGCGGGCGCCGGACACGTCAGAGGCATCCTCAAGGTCGATCTGCTTCTCACGCGCGCGGATCATCTCGATGAGGTCCTCACGGGAGGGCTCACCCAGGAGGCGGCGCATACTGATGCGCGCCGGCAGGTCCCGCACCGCCGCGAAGATATCGGCAACGGACGCCGCGTCAAATGCGATCAGGAGCTCCTGGCGCGTCTGGACCGGCATTTCGAAAAGGTCGTTAGGGTTGTTGAGCGCCCACTCGAGCGCATGCAGGGCCGCGCGGGTCTGGATACGCCCGATCGCGTCGGCCGGGGTCTCCAGAGCGGCCAGGCGGGCGCCGGTGGACGTCCGGGCATTCTGGGCGACGCTGTACAGATCGATCGGTCCCGTCGATCCGTCGGTCTGGGGCTTGAAGCGGACGGGGTCGGCCTCGAGAGCGGTCCTCAGATACGCTTCCGCCTGGGTCAGCACGTCCGCGCGCTGGGCGCGGGCGACCCGCTTGCCGTCCATCTCCTGGCGCAGATACTCCATCGCTGCGGAGATACTGATGGTATCGACCAGCGGGTGTTCGATCAGAGCGTCCGTGGACTCCTTGAACTCGCGCAGGACACGCTCGGCGCGGTTTTCCGCCAACCTCGCGCCCGCTTTGTTGGATGCCACGAACTCGGCGTAATCGGTCTTGGCGTAGTTGGCCACGACCCGGCCGACGAACCCGGGCTCCTTGCCGATCTTGGCCGCGTGCAGAGGGCTCTTGACCGCGGGGTTGATGGGCACGCTGGCCTTATCGACGCCGTCATAACCGACCATCAGGTCCAGCGTCTCGGTGAGCACCGTCGAGAAGTACGCCTCGAAGAAGCCGTACTGGCCGAAGGATGCGTTCTTGGTGGCCCACACCGCGTGGGTCAGGTGCTTCATGAGCTCATCGGCGGTGCCGTCGGCTTTGGGCAGGGCCCTGCCGTCGAAGGTGAACTGCATGCGGTTGAGATAGCTGCCCGGACCGGCGGCCATGACATCCGCGACCATCTGGTCGATCTCAGCGGGTTGTTTGGAGGGGTACTTTTGCTGAAGAGCGGCCTTGAGGTTCTTAAGCTCCTTGTCCTCCATGATACGGACCACGGGCTCCGAGACGCCGTCCCGGCGTTCCATGATGTGTCCGCCGCCGGGCTGACCGGTGGCGTTGATGTTGACCTCGGCCACGCCCTGATAGCCCTGGGCTCGGAAGGACGGATCGGCCAGGAGATACGCTCCGGGAGGCAGCACGGAATCCGGCGAGATCCCGCCGAGGTCGTCGATGTTCCTCTGCACGAAGTTCCAGGCCTTCATGTCCTCGGTCATGTAGGCCAGGGCGGGCTTGCCCAGAGGGGTGAGCGTGTTGGAGACCGTATCGTACCGGAAAGCGCTGTCCGGGAAATACAAGAGAGCCAGGATGAACGCGTGGCCGTAGGGGTGTCTCAGCTGTTGGGCGCCCATCTGAGCGGCGACCGTATCGGTCATGAACGTGTACTTGCTCTGATCGGCAGGGTCCTTGACGACGACGGGGATGTTGGGCGAGAGCACGAACACCACCCGCTCGGGGTTGAGCCCGAAGAAACCCCAGGCCTTCAGGTCCTCGAGGACCAGGCTGGCGGTCTCTTCGTTGACGTTGAGCACCGCCTGCGCGGAGTTCTGTATGAAGTCGTTGATGTACCGGGTCCTCTCCTGAGCGTCCACGGGCTGTCCGGCCTTCTGCTTCTGGAGGTCATAACGCTGACCTGCCAATGTCCGAAGACGCATCACGTACGCGGCCACGTGCATGGAACCCAGTGAAAGGTTGAGATAGTCAGCGGCCTTCGGGTCTCCGGTGGTCTGCGCGGCGCTCAGGAAGCTCTCCACTTCACCGGCGGCCTTGAGGAGCTCGAGAACGATCTTGTAGTTGGAGACGAACTTGTCCGCGTCCGTGGCCCCTGCCCCGCCCAGGTCGGCAAGACTGGCCGTGGAGGTGTACGTCTGGGTCTGTCCGGAAGTCGTGTAATCGGGCTTACCGAAGGTCGTGCTGACCTTACCGGTCAACGCGGCTGTGGCTTGAGAAGCCGATGAAGCGTTCACGTCCGCTGAGAGCTCGGCGTACAGCTGGGCGTGCTGGTCGCGCAGGGCTTCGAGAGAGGGTTTGAGGTCGAGCATGTTCTTGAGCGACATCGTGCCCTTGGCCTGACCGCCGACCATGACCGAGTAGCGCTGGGCCGCTCCGGCCATGAGCCCGAAGAGCACCGTGTGATCGAGCTCGTTCTCAAGATAGGCCTCCAGCAGGTCGGGACGGACCTGGCCGTCGGGGCCGTACACCCGTGCCCTCAGGGCCACGGGCTCGGGGATGGATTCGGTGTAGACATCATCGTCAAAAGGCGGGATGGCCAGCTGGGTCAGCGCCGCGCCTCCGGTGTTGAGAGAAGGCAGGTACACCTTGGAAATGAGGTCCATGAAAGCCGCATCCGGAGCATCCGGGATGGGCGTCAGGCCCGCGGCCAGGCGGGCGCCGGAGTAGGCCTGTTCGGAATCGAGGTCATCGGTAGCCGCCTGGAGCTCCGCCTGCTCATCGGTCAGTCGCGCTCCGCTCAGACCGATGGATTGGGCCAAGTCCCTTCGGACCTCGACGGCTTTTTCCTCGGCGTAACGCTTGAGGAGCGCCTTGGCGACGCGGTCCTTGATCTCACGATCGGCCCGCCCGTCGATGCTTGCGACGATGTCGCCGAGCATGACCGCCGCCTTCTGCCGCACGATCGCGTTGGGAGAATCCAGGGCCGGCAGCACACCCTCGAGCGCGCTCAGCTCGGCCGTGCCGTTCTCATAGTTGATATCCAGGTTCCTGAGACTCGTGAGGGCCGCGGCCCTCACATCGCCCCGGGCTCCGGCGGCCAGGAGCAGGAGGTCCGGAATGAACCGGACGGCGCCCTCGCCCAACCCGCCGATCAAGAGCGCGGCCTGGCTCTGAGCCTCCTCGGAGTCCGAACTGAAAGCCCAGAGGATATCGCCCGAGCGCCTGAGCGTCCTGTCCACGATCAGCGCTCGGTACGCCTCGGACCTCTCCTCGTCCGTCCGACCGCGCTCGTCGGTAACGCTGAGAAGATTGTTGAGGCCCTTGAGGGTCGCCGCGACCGTCTCAGCGTCCTTCTTGGCCACCGCGCTCCTCAATCCCCCGACCAGCGCCTCCACCCGCTCGGCCTGTAGGTCGCGGGTCTGCGCGAGCCGGGCTCCGGTCTGTACGGGAGCGGCCTTGCGGTCCAATACCTGACGCAAGAGACTCTGTGTACCGGCGTCCTGCGCCAGCTCACGCGCGATGGTCTCGGCCAGACGCGCGCCGTTGGGCGCCGTACGTTCGGCAGCCGGCTCGAGGATCATGCCGTAGTCCTTGGCCGAGGCCAGCTGGCTTTCGCGCAGAGGGTTGTCCCCGCCGAGCTGGCTGAGCAGGAGCTTCTCGTAACGTTCGATATTGGTCTCGCGCGTCACACCGGGGGTCACCACCGCGTACGAGACGCCTCTACGGCGCAGGATCGAGGTGAGGTTCTCGGTGTGATAACCACCGGTGACCAGCACCGCCACGCGGATGTCCTCGCGAGCCATCTTGTCCAGCGCGCGCTGGATGAAGACCTCATCGCGCTCCTCGTTGACGTGATAAAAATCCTCCGCGCTCTTGCGGTTGTCGTCGAGCACGCTGTCGTACGGCAGGATCTCGGAGTAACGCGTCCAATCATAGAGCTCACGGTTCACGAAACCGATGCTCACCGCGGTCTGGAAACGCGGCTGGGCGCTCTCGAGGCGGTATTCACCGAAACGCTCGCTCCGGACCTTGAGCTGGAAGATCTCCTTGAGAGAGCGGGTGTGTTCGGTCAGCTCGAAAAGATAGTAGTCCTCCGCTTCCTGCAGGGCCGAACGGAACACCGCCTTGCGGACCGAGGCGATCTCCTCCACCAGGCGGTGCATATCCATCGCGGCGTAGGCCTCGAGGTAGGCGGTGTACTCGATCAACTCACGGTACTCATCCTCAGGGACGCGGGCTTTGCGCGCGCGCTCGAGCAGGTCCTTATAGAAAGCCAGCGGCGAGACCGACCCGGCCTTGAGCTTGGCGATGTGTTCGGGCAACTCTCCCGCGGAGCGATCGGACAACAGGCGGACCGTCAGCTCGGTCTGTTGGCGATTGGCTTCCTTGAAATCGACCTGTGATTCGAGCTCCGTAAGGTTCTTAAGGGAGAAGAAGTTCGGGAAACCCAACAGGTTGACGCCGTAGCGCTCCGCGGCGTCCTTGAGTCCGCCGTAGAACTCCGTGAAATCCGCTTCTTTGGCTTCGAAACGCTCCACCAAACGGTCCAGTGCGGCCAGGTCCGCGGGATAGCGCTTGCCCTTGAGGGACGACAGCCGGCGCTCGATACCGGCCAGGTAAGCCAGGGCCTCATCACGCTTGCGAACGGCATCGGCATAGTTGGAAAGGTTGCGCAGATAGAGCGAGCGGTCCTCGACGCCCCACAGCTCGAGGTCGTGATCGGAAACGATATCCAGGTACTCCGCGCCATTGATCTCGCCGCGCAGCAGGTATTTGCGCGCGACGCGCTCGCGCACGTCGGCGGGTGCCAGCGGACGCAGGTAGGACAGCGAATCATCCTGAGTGCCGCCCTCGAGGAAGACGGTCTTCAGCCCATAGCGGCGCACCAGGTCCTCGATGACCTTGGCCATGTTCTCCTGAGCGCCGGCGTTGGTGTGGGCGTCCTGGATGTGAATGATCAGCCGGTCATCCGCCCCGCGGTGGACCGACGTGACTTGGGCGATGTCCGAAGGGAAAGTGATCTTGGCCGGATCAGGCGCGCTCTGAGCGCCGGTAACCCCGGCGGCCGGTACGGCCAGCGCGGCATCCTGCAGAGGAAAAGCCAACAGAAGAAGGACCGAAACCGACTTGACGATCACGGACGGACGCGCTGGACGTCGCATAGGGGTCGTGGTGTCTCCTGCTATTTGGCTTTTGGTTATTTAAAGCTGTTCAGATTTGACTTTATAAAAGAATGTAACTGCTGTTCAAAAAAAATATCCTTAATAGTGCCTGTGACGCGAAGTTTACAGAAGAAACACGGTCGATTCAAGAATGAATTTTGAATATTTTGTATACTAACATTAGGTGCTGACTGATGTTATGATACATTTGTTGTTAAGAAACGCTTAAATCAAAATGCTGGAAATAAACGAAGATTAAAGATCAGAGCGGTTGCTGCTGGCTGACACAGTGGATGGACCCCAGCCCGTACACCAAAGGAGTGCACTCGATGGGTACGATCTTACGGTCCTTAAACAAACTTTTCATGATTTTAACAGCCTTACCATCGTTGGCATGGCTGTAGACGGGCAACAAGACGGCCGCATTACCGATGTAGAAGTTCGCGTAACTGGCCGGCAGACGGTCATGAGGCGAATCATCACGGGCAGGTCCGACACGCCCAGGCATCGGCAGTTCAACGATCCTCAGGCGCCGGCCTTGAGCGTCGGTCGCTTTGCGCAGTAAGAGCAGGTTCTCGTCCAAGAGCTCATGGTTACGGTCGGAACGGTCGTGCTCGACCGCCGTCACGACGGTCCGGGGCGCCGTGAACCTCGTGATGTCGTCGACATGGCCATCGGTATCATCGCCTTCGATGCCCTCTTTGAGCCAAATGACCTTGCGGACCCCGAGATATCTCTTGAGGTAGGTTTCCAAGCTCCGGCGATCCAGTCGCGGATTACGGTTACGGTTGAGCAAACACTGCTCCGTGGTCAGGCAGGTGCCCTGCCCATCCATATCGATGGACCCGCCCTCGAGCACGATCCCCGGGTCCCAACGGCGGTGATCTCTGAGCGCGGACAACCGATCGACCACACCGTTGTCGCGCGCCAGGTCCGAGTACTTGCCGCCCCAAGCGTTGAAGATCCACTTGGTGAAAGCGACCTCCGGTCCCTTCTTGACGAAGATCGGGCCATAGTCACGGATCCAGGTATCCACGGCGCGGGCGTGATGATAGATGAGCCGATGGGTACGGGCCGTACGCGGCAGGAGCCGCTGGACCTTACGGACATGCTCGGGACCGCCGACGACCAGATGGACGCGCTCCCCTTGCAATAGAGCGGTGATCATCCGCGCGTAGATCCGCTCGACCTGAGCGAGCATCGCGCCGGGCCAGGTGATACGGTTGTGGGGCCAGGTGAGCCACGTGCCCTCGTGGCGCTCCCATTCGGCGGGCATGCGCCAGCCGGTCGCCCGCGCCGGCGGCGGAACAGGTGCCGGAGACTTAATTCGAGGCACGCTTGAGCAATCCGGAGTAAGCGTCGATGCGGCGGTCTCTCAGGAAAGGCCACTCGCGGCGGGTCTTCTCGACCTTGGACAGGTCGCAGTCGGCGATCATGACCTCTTCCTGGGAGGAGCTGGCACGGTGCGTCACGTGTCCCGACGGGTCAGCGATGAACGACTGGCCCCAGTATCTGAACTCCCCTTCCCTTCCCACACGGTTGACCGCCGCGACGTAGACACCGTTGGCCACCGCGTGCCCGCGCTGTACGGTTTCCCATGAGGCATGATAACCGCGGGCCTCCTCGGGCTCGGCCTGTTTCCAGCCGATGGCGGTGGGATAGAACAGGATCTCCGCTCCCTCGAGGGCGGTCAGGCGCGCCGCCTCGGGGAACCATTGGTCCCAACAGATGAGCACACCGATGTCGGCGTAGCGCGTCTTGAAGACCTTGAAACCGAGGTCCCCGGGCGTGAAATAGAACTTTTCGTAGAATCCGGGATCGTCCGGGATATGCATCTTGCGGTACTTGCCCAGGAGCGACCCGTCGGCGTCGATGACCGCGGCCGTGTTGTGGTAGATCCCGGCCGTGCGGCGTTCGAAGAGCGAAGCGATCACCGTGACCTTCTCGCGCCGGGCGACCTTGGAGACGGCCTCGACCGTCGGTCCTGGCACCGGCTCGGCCAGATCGAACAGGCGGCTGTCCTCGACCTTACAGAAGTATTCGGTCCTGAACAGCTCCTGCAAGCAGACGATGCGCGCTCCCTTGGCGGCGGCGGCACGGATGCGATCAAGGGCCTTGGCGAGATTGGAACGCATCTCGGCGGAGCAGGACATCTGCACCAGCGCGATACGGACGTTGCGGTTCTTGGTTGCAGCGGGTTTCTTCATGTCCGACCTTTGGGCGGCGTTGAGCCGAAGCGCAGTACTGCCGCCAGGGCTTTCTGTTCCTCGGCTTTTTCTTTGAGGCCTTTCCTCATGTAAAAAACCGACAGATTGGTACGTGCCATCGCCGAGGCGGGGTCCACCTCGCACAGACGCAGTGTCCATTCTATGGCTTCGTCGATCTTCCCGGTCTTGTAGAGCATCATGCCGATCGTCTCGTACGCGTCCGCGTACGACGGATGGGCGCCGATCAGGTCGCGCAGGACACCGATAGCTTCGTCTTTCCGCCCGGTGGCGAAAAGATCGACGGCTCTCTCGTACTCTGCTCGCGGATCAGCGGACACGGTCCATCCCGCGTGCGATTGTAGCACAAACGACGCGGGATGGCAGGGGCGGAAGGGCTAGACGGCCTCGTAGGAGGATTTGACGATGTTGTACACGCTCGGGAATCCGGGGATGCTGTACGACGGGTCCGAGAAATCCGTATCGAACGACCATGCGCGCGAGGGCGGATTGTACACGCCGCCGGTGTTCCACGCTCCGGTGGCGATACGGCTGTTGTACAACGTGATGACCGAGCCCTTGTACGTCAGCGTCTTGCCCGACCAGTTCTCAAGGAAGCGCGGCAGGTTCTCGAAGCCTCCGTTGTACGAACCCGTGACGGTCTCGGTGTTGCCGGCGATGACCGCGGTCTGTACGGTCGTGTTGGAAGCGACCCTGTTGGACAACCCCTGGGTGCTGTTGCCGTCGTTCCAGGCATTGGACAGGACGTTGAACGAATCCCCGACGACCCCCGACGGCTGCTTGTTGACGGTGTTGTAGTTGCCCTTGATGTAGAGCGGGTTCTCGGAAGCCACGGTCATCCCGCCGGTCGGGAGCGTGGAGCCGTTCACCAGGCGTACCGCGTCCTGATAAGTGTTGGAACCCTGGCTCCGGCGATCGCTCGTGTAGAGGATGACGCCGCCGGTGACGCCCGCTTTGATCGTCTGGAACGCGGGGCTGGAGTTGAGCTTGGCGACGTCGATATCGGTCGACTTGATCGTCCGGCCTTCGCGGCCGTTGTAGAACGTCGTGGAGGTCACGGGGTTGACGACGGTCTGACCCTGCGGGCAGGTTCCATTGGAAAAGTTACCTCCTCCCGAGCAGTAACGCAGTTCGACCGTGTTGCCGGCGGAGTTGTAGACCTGGCCGTCGATGATCCTCAGGTGGGCCTTGTAATCCATCTTCTGCGCCTGCACCTCGGCGCTCTCGCCCGCGACACGGCGGTCGATCATGACCTGAGCCTGCGAACCGGTCGGCAGAGGGATCTTGAGCTGGGAGACCCCGTGATCGGCTGAGGAGACGTTGCCGTCCCAGCGGTCGTGCGATTCCAACAGCCAGTCGGGATCGTTGCTGTCGAGCCAGGTACCATCCCCGTTGGACATGTTCTGATTGGTGCCGCTCCCGTCCTGGATGTTGACCGCTCCCGGCATGTTCTTCACCGAATCCTTGCGACCGTGGAAGATGTCCCCCGCGGCCGTCATCTGGGATTGGAACGACAGCGAGGCACCGCTCTCTGCGGCCAGGTACAGGTTCTTGTTGCCGTGCACGGGACCGGCGAACGTCATGTTGGCACCCGGCAGGATCTCGAGATCGTTCTCATAGAACACGCCGAATTGGAAGATCGGGATCAGCTGGACCTCCAGACGCTGGTTGAGCGTCAAGGTCGACTGCGTCTGTCCGGTCAAGTCACGCACCTGCACCGACACGTCGATGGACTGGGTGTTGCCGTTGAGTCCGGCATAGTCGCCCACGGACAGCGTCTTGGCGGTCCAGTTGCCGTAGTAGCCGACATCGAGGGTGTTGGTCCCACCGCCGTCGGCGTACGTGTACTGCGCCGGGATGTTGGGCGTGTCGGCCGACATCGTCTGCAGTTGAGCCGCGGTCGGCGCGGCACCGTTGGAGGCGAAGAACATCTTGACCTGCGCCAAGGATTTGTCCGTCGCGGCCTCGGCCAGATACAGCGCGCGCACACGGCTCTCCTGAGCTCGCACCTGACGCATGGCGCTGGCGGCGTACTCGGACAGACCGACGATCTCCAAAGCGAAAATGAACACGAAGCCCATGATGACGGGCAGGACCGCCCCAGACTCGTTCCGGATCAGATCAGGCGTTCCGGAAGGACGCTTGAGTAGAGATCGAAGCATACTGCCACCTCCCTTGGACCGTCTTGCCCACCACAAGACGGATCTGCACCGCGTTCGGAACAGGTTGAGTGAAATTGAGCGTAACCGTGTACTGCGTCGCGTCGAACGCCGCCGCGCCGCTGGCGTCCATGAGCGCGGTCCAAGCGCCGCCGTTGAGCCGGTACTCGATGCGGTCGTTGTTGAGCCGGATGCTGTGCGTATCCCCGTCGATGTCATCATAGTCGATCTGATTGGGCGTCACGACAGCGCCCGTCGCCTCGATGATACCTCGCCGATCGACCACGCCGGCGCCGGTACGGATACCCCAGACCATTTCCTCGACGACCGCCCGTGCCTTGTTGGTCAGCTCGACGGTCGCGGCCCGCTCATACGTGGCTTCCTGGATCAGGCTCACCGTCAAGAGCATCGCGGACGATAGAATCGTCATCAGTACGCACACCACCAGGATCTCGGGCAGTGTCCATCCCCTGTCGTCCGTTGGGAGCTTGTGTCGTCTCATCATGCCGCTATCAACGTATCGATCGTCACCGTCATGTTGCGCGTCAGCCCCAGCACCGATTCCGCCCAAGTAAAAGTCACGCGGACCGGTAGCGCTGCCGTCGCGTCGTTGACATTATCGCCATCGATATCCACCGCCGTCTCCGCGGTATTGCCGTCGCCGTCGAAATCCGCCACATCCCTTACCGTCACGGTCAGCGTTCCCGTAAAATCATCGGCATTGCCCCAGATCCCGTCCGGACCCGCGTCGTAGGCCGCTACGTTCACGGCATTGGCGATCGCGCCGAAGGCCGTCGCCTTCAGCAACTCCACCTGGCCCCGGGCCACTTGGATCGCCTGTACCCGGTGTTTGGCCATGGTGTTGGTCATTTTGACGGCCATGAACGCTGTTATTAAGGAAACAAAGAACAAGCCTACGATCAAGAACGACATTAAAAGTTCGACTAACGTAAATCCCTTCCTATTTATCGTCACGGGGCCGCCACTTTTTAAACAATTATTAAATATTATTATTAATTCTATTAAGACATAAATAAAAATATACATCTTTGACCGTCAAATATCAATAACGAGGTGGATCGTCGGAGTAGGGTCGCTCAGTCGCCGGAAAGCTCGCTGAACACCGTTTCGGCAAAAAAGATCCCGCGCTCGGTCAGCCGTAGCCGCTCGGGGGTTTCTGTGAGGAGCTCTTTGTCGATCAGAGCATCGACGGTCGCCCGTTTGCGGTCGAGCACGGAGCGGAACCGGGAGAGCTCGACCCCGTCCAACAAGCGCAGGGCCAGGAGCAGGGACTCCACCTCACGCTCAGGCGCGGACAGCGTCTCCTGTTCAGAGGCCGACCAGTCTCCGGAGGCGGCTCGGGCCAAGTATTCCTCGAGAGTGGCGGCGGTGCGATAACGCCGGCCCTCCCAGTACGAATACGCACCGGGACCGAGACCTAAATACTCCTGATTGTCCCAATAGATCCTGTTGTGGACCGAGCGATGGCCGGGACGGGCGTAGCTGAGGAGTTCGTAGTGCTCATAGCCGGCCCGGGTCAGCGTCCGGCGTGCCCGGCGCAGACGGTCCAACTGCAACTGCTCGTCGGGCCTCTCGAGACGCCCCGCCGCCATCCGGCGGCCGAACACGGTCTTGGGCTCGACGACCAGCTCATAGAGCGAAACGTGGTCCGGCGCCAGCTCGAGCGTGCGCTCGAGCGTGCGCTCGAAAACCTCCTCCGTCTCTCCGGGCAGGGACAGGATGAGATCCAGACTGATATCGTCGTACCCGTGATCGCGGAGCAGACGAAAACACCTGTCGATATCCCCGGCGGTGTGCTCGCGGTTGACGGAGGCCAACTGCGTATCGTCGAAGACCTGAGCGCCGAGGCTCACGCGGCTGACGCCGAGCGTCCGCCAGCGTCGGAGCTTGTCCTCGTCGAGGAGCGACGGGTTCATCTCGAGCGTGATCTCCGCTCCGTCGCGAACGCTCAAGGACGCGCGGATCGCCTCGAAGAGCCGCTCCATCTCACCGGCCGTCAGCACCGAGGGCGTTCCTCCGCCCAGATAGAGCGTATCGAACACCCGGCTCCCGAGGGACGCCGCGCGATGACGGCTCTCGGCGGCCACGGCCTCGAGATACCCGCGCCGGCGAGCCTCGGCGAGGTCCGTCGTCACGACAAAATCACAGTAGTGACAACGTTTCTGACAGAACGGAACGTGCACGTAGAGACCGGTCATAGGCGGATTATACCGATTTTCAGAGGGGAAAGCTGATTTTTCCCTCTCAAAATATCTTTTCTTTCAGAGGGGAATATGCTACAACGGTCTAGTTCTTCGACGGGACTTAGGCGTTCCGTGTTGTCCCAAACCATCGGCGGCGGTCCTCACGGACCTGCGCCGTCTAGCAAGGGAGATGTAGAGTGGCCACGAGAAAACCGAATGCTGCTTTTATGAAGGCTCTGAAACCCAGCGAAGCGCTCAGCGAGATCGTCGGGTCCAAGCCCCTGCCGCGCACCGAGGTCGTCAAGAAGCTGTGGGCCTACATCAAGAAGAAGGGCCTGCAGGACAAGAAGAACCGCCGTCAGATCAACGCTGACGAGAACCTCAAGAAGGTTTTCGGCGGCAAGACCTCGGTCTCGATGTTCGACATGACCAAGCTCGTGTCGAAGCACCTCTCGTAAGCTCCAAGAAATACAAGAACCGCATCCGGAAGATCCCGGATGCGGTTTTTTCGTGCCCGTAAGGGGCGACGGAGGTTCAGCGGCCGAAGATCAGCTTGGCCGCGACGATGATCAGGAAGACCCCGAAGACCCGTTTGAGCACCAGCTCGGGCAGGGCCAGACTGATCCCCGCCCCGAACCACCCGCCCAAGAAGATCCCCGCCGCGATCCAGACCGCCAAACGCAGATCGACGTTGCCGCTGTGGTAGTACCGGAGAAAGGCCAGGAGCGCCACCGGCGCGAGGAATGCCGCCAGGATGGTCCCCTGGGCTTTGTGCTGGGTCAGACCGAAGAAGAAGACGAGCGCGGGCACGACCACCGTCCCGCCTCCGATGCCCAGGAGCCCCCCGAGAACTCCGGCCACCAGTCCGATCAAAAGGCACAACAGAACGGTCATCGCGCTCCTTCCTGGGCCGCCCTCGAGGGGACCCGGACTAACCGAGCAGTTCAGGCGGGACCGGTTTGCGGCCGGGGTAACCGGCGTCCGGTTCGTGATAATGAGAGACCGAAGGTTCGTCCGTACGCCAGCACAGATAGACCTCGCGTCCGTTGATGACGGCCGGGAAATCCACCAGACCGGTCGTGAAATTCCAGTCCTTGTAGAGACAGCCGAGCTCTTCGAGCTCCTCGAAGTGCTCGTCCAACCGGTCCAGGAGCTCGTTGACCTGGCGGTCGTCCTCCGTCTCGTGTCCTTTGTCGAACGTCAGCTCACGGATGCGCGAGCCGGTCGCGAGGATATCCGCCACGATGCGGCGCACCAATGGCAGTGTCTGGTTGGCCTCTTTGACCGTGAAGACCTTGGTGTTGGAGGTCATGGCGCGCGGTAGTCCTCCAGGACCTCGATCAGCTCGTCGATCTTCTTACGGACCTTGGCCGGATACTCGTACAGATCGAACTCGGTCTTCGCCGTCTGCAGGCCCGCCAGCAGGCGCTTCAACGCCTGTTCCTTCTTGTCTTGCTTCTCCTCCTCGGGGGACTTGCGGGAGGAGGTCTTGAGGATGTAGCGGATCTTCTTCTTGACCTCGCCGTCCTCTTTGGCCTCCTCGAGCACGTCGTCGCGCACGTCCTCGTACTGCTTGGCCGAGACCTCCGGACGGTTCTTGAGCAAGCGCAGGGCGTTGACGGACTCGAAGCTCGGGATGCGGTCGGGTTTGCGCTCGGAGATGTTCTCCTCGCGCAGGAACTCCGGCTCCTCGTGCTCGAGGAACTGGTAGGATTTGAGCAGTTTGAGCGCGGTCGGCTGTTTGATACCGACCTCCTTGGCACAGTAGGCCTCGAAGGTCAGGTACTGCCACTCACGATAGAGCTTGTCCTTGTAGACCGTGTACAGGAACTGCCCGAGCTCGATCCAGGAAGTCTTGAAGGCCCTGGCGGCCTCGAGCGTCCGGTAGCGGAATGAAGCGGGGTCGAGCCGCTCCATCCGCTCCTCGATGTTCTGGATCGCCTTGGACTTGTGGCTCTCGGAGCTCATCGGACCTCCGCCGCGCGCGGTCTAGAAGTTGGTATAGATCTCATCCGATCCGCCGGAACGGAAACGCGTCGGACCGTCTCCCGGATAATGGAACGGCCTCGGGCCGCCCTCACGGCCGCCGCCGGAACCCCCGTGGCGCCGTCCCCGCCCTCCGCGACGGCGACGGCGGCGATTGCCGCCATCACCCTGGCCGTGCTGGCCCTGAGGCTGACGAGAGGCCTGCCCGTTGCCGTTGCTGTCGGGTCTGGAGACCTGAGCGTCGGCATGGGCCGGTGCGGCGTCGGAGTGGGGTCTGTCCTGCGAGTGCTGACGATCGGAACGAGAGTGTTCACCGTCCTGATGACGAGGCCGGTCCCGCTGCTCGTGACGGGGTCTGTCGTGTTGTTCGTGACGGGGTCTGTCTTGCTGTTCGTGACGCGGGCGGTCATAAGCACCGCTCTGCTGCGGACGGCCCTGTCCCTGATGACGCTCGCCCCTGTTGTCGCGGCGGCCATGGTCACGCCGTCCGTCCCCTTGAGGACGTCCGCCGCGGTCCCCGCGGTCGCGGCCGTGGTCACGACCCCCGTGACCCTGCGGGCGGCCGTGGCCCTGACGCCCCTGTTCCGGACGGCCGCCTTGGCGGTGCTCCCCGCCCCTGCGGTGACGGTCCTGGCCTCCGCGGCCCCGGTCCTCTTGAGCGTCATCGAACTGCGGCATCCTGCGATACGGGAAATCCGGCAGGATGACCCGCGGCACGCGCTCGTTGAGCGTCTTTTCGATCTCGCGAAGCAGGTGTCCCTCCTCCTGCGATACGAGCGTAAAGGCGTCCCCGGTGGCTTCCGCGCGGCCGGTACGGCCGATGCGGTGGATGTAGTCCTCAGGGGACAGCGGCACGTCATAGTTGATGACGTGCGTGATGTCCTTGATGTCGAGCCCGCGCGCGGCCACGTCGGTGGCCACCAGCACGTTACAGCGTCCGCGGCGGAAAGCCTCCAGCGTCCTCAGTCTCTGGTCCTGACTGCGGTCGCCGTGGATGACTCCGGCGTCGATACGCTTGCGCTGCAGGTCACGGCCGAGCCTGTCGGCGCGCTGTTTGGTGCGCACGAAGATGATGACCGAGTCGGTGCCGTCGATCTTGAGCAGCTTCTGGACCATCTCCAGCTTCTGGTCCTCGGCCACCGGGTACATCGCGTGGCGGATGCCCGCGGCGATGGTGCGGCGGTTCTGTCCGATCTGGATGGTGACGGGTTCCTTGGTGATCTCCTTGGCCAGAGCGAGGATCTCGTCCGGGATCGTCGCGGAGAACACCAGCGTCTGACGGTTGCGGGGCAGGAACGAGATGATGCGCTGGACGTCCGGCAGGAAGCCCATGTCCATCATGCGGTCGGCCTCGTCGAGCACGAAGACCTCGACCGCTCCGAAATCGATGCGACCCGAGTACACATGGTCGAGCAGGCGTCCCGGCGTGGCCGAGATGACCTCGACATTGGACTTGAGCATCGCGATCTGCGGTTCCATCGACACACCGCCGAAGATCGCCATGCCGCGCAGCGGCACATAGTTGGACAGCGACTGCATGTGCTCGATGGACTGCTGGGCCAACTCGCGCGTCGGCGAGAGGATCAGCGTGCGCATGCCGGGTCTCGGCGCGGGCTTGTCCATCAGACGCTGAAGGATGGGCAGGACAAAAGCCGCTGTCTTGCCGCTGCCGGTCTGGGCGCTGACGATCACGTCCTTGCCGGTGATGATCTCGGGGATGGCTTTTTCCTGTACGGGCGTGGGCTTCACGAACCCGAGCTCTTTGACGCCCTTGAGGATGTTGTCGTGCAGACCGAGCTCCTCGAACGTCACTGGTTTGGGCGGAGGCGGAGGAGGCAGCGGGGTTTCGGCGGCGCTTTGCGAGCGCGACAGACCGAGGATGTTCTTGAGCGTTTCTGCGATTTTCTTGACCATGGTGTGTGTGGGTTTCCGTTGGATCTTCGAGCGCGGCGGGCTTGGGCCTCGACCGCGCGAGGGTCCTCTTGAGGAGGGACCTTGTGGTGACCCGCGGCGCGTGCGGCCTGTACGGCCTCGCTCTCTCCATTCGCGGGTGTTGATCTCATCCGGCCGCGAGGGCCTTGGAAGGCCTGTTAGGCGAGCACGAGACGAGACTTAAATGATAGCAGATTCAAACCGTCGTGAATAGTTCCGCATCTGCAACACCTTTATCCCTCTCTCGGGTCCTGTCGTGGAACACTCTTAGACGTGCACTGGAGGTCATCCGCATAGTCTTTTTAGGTCTGTCTTTCAAAGCGCATCGGCTCTTCTCTATCCCCCTCACGGGTCCTGTCGCGGAACAGCCCCAAGAGTGCTCGGCTTTCGCCTCCGCGCTCTTGGGGCGCCCCGTTCCGCGCCACCCGTTCGAGGGTAGCAGTAGTCTCCATGAGCTCCCGGTCACGGTCTCCCGAAGGCCGAGTTCGACTTTTCGGCTCCCCTCCAGTTCCAGCTCCGTCCGAGGTAAGTCGTTGGGGAGACGGCACGCTTTAGCTTGCCGAGGGGCCCCACGACTTACCGAGTGACGATCGTGCCTGGGAGCCAGAAAAGTCGACTCGAGGCCGAAGGGAGATCGTGACCGGGAGATCAGGGGGTCGACAGCGCGCTCACCTCGACTCCTACACCGCCAAGATTTCGAGACACGACTCGGGATCGGCGCCCTGCGCTCGCCTCCACCGGAGGCTCGCTCCGGGTCGGCCACTCGCGCGCCTGACGCGCCAGAGGGCGCTTTTCGCTTCGCGCGGCGCGCTCACCTCGACTCCTACACCGCCAAGATTTCGAGACACGACAGGGAGATCGGCGCCCTGCGCTCGCCTCCACCGGAGGCTCGCTCCGGGTCGGCCACTCGCGCGCCTGACGCGCCAGAGGGCGCTTTTCGCTTCGCGCGGCGCGCTCACCTCGACTCCTACACCGCCAAGAGACTGAAAAAAAATGGGCGGTGTAGGAGTCGAACCTACGACCTTCTGAATGTAAATCAGACGCTCTAACCAGCTGAGCTAACCGCCCGAGGAGGGGTGCGGTGCCGAAAGAGGACGAGCGCGGCGCCGCGTGCACCTATGCTAGCAGAAAATCCCTCTTCGGTGCGATTTGGTATAATGGGCTCATGAAGACGGCCGCACGCTCCTCATGGGTCACCGACAAGGACCTCATCCTCCTGCCCAGTTTGTCCCACGACATCTGGAGAGGACGCTCCCATCCGCTCGACGCGATCTTCAGACCCAAGAGCGTCGCGATCATCGGAGCGACCGAGAAGACCGGTAGTGTCGGCAAGGCTCTGCTGGAGAACCTCACTGAAGCGCCGTTCCGCGGAGAGCTGTACGCGGTCAACCCCAAGTACCGCGAGATCGGCGGGCTCGACTGTTACAAGTCCATCCTGGACTGCCCCGCTCCCGTCAGCTTGGCCGTCATCGCCACCCCCGCCCCGACGATCCCGCAGGTCATCGAGGACTGCGGCAAGGCCGGCGTCAAAGGCGCCATCGTCATCTCGGCCGGTTTCAAGGAACGCGGAGCTGAGGGCGAAGCGCTCGAGAAACAGACCCTCGAGATCGCGCGCCGCTACGGCATCCGCCTCATCGGACCCAACTGCCTGGGCGTGATGAACACCCGCTGGGGGCTCAACGCGACGTTCGCCGCGGGCTCGGCCCTCAAGGGCAACGTCGGTTTCATCAGCCAGAGCGGCGCGTTGTGCACGGCCGTTCTCGACTGGAGCCGCGGCGAGAACATCGGGTTCAGCGCTTTTATCTCCGCCGGGTCCATGGCCGATGTCGGCTGGGGGGACCTCATCGACTATCTCGGCGACGATCCGGACACGCACAGCATCCTGATCTACATGGAATCCATCGGGGACGCCCGTCCGTTCCTGTCGGCCGCGCGCGAAGTCGCGCTGACCAAGCCGGTCATCGTGCTCAAGGCCGGACGCACCGAGGCCGCGGCCAAGGCCGCGATCTCGCATACCGGCTCCATCGCCGGCAGTGACGATGTGCTCGATGCGGCTTTCCGCCGGTGCGGCGTCCTGCGCGTGAACGAGATCCGCGATCTCTTCAACCTCACGGAGATCCTCTCCAAGCAGCCCAAACCCAAGGGTCCGCGCCTGGCCATCGTGACCAACGCCGGAGGGCCGGGTGTACTGGCCACCGACGCGCTCGTCCAGGCCGGAGGAGAGCTGGCCGTACTGTCCAAGCAGACGCACGAGCGCCTCGACCGCGCTCTGCCCGCGCACTGGAGCCATAACAATCCCGTGGACGTGCTCGGAGACGCCGGTGCCGACCGCTACGCCGAGGCGATCGAGGCCGTCCAGTCGGACGCGGGGGTCGACGGCACGCTCGTCATCCTCACACCGCAGGCCATGACCGAACCCACGCTCACTGCCGAGGTCTTGCGCCGGGCCGCCGAGAAGAGCGGCAAGCCCCTCTTGGCCAGCTGGATGGGTGACGCGGACGTCCGTGACGGACGCCGGATCCTCAGCAAGGCCCGCATCCCGGACTTTCCCTATCCCGACGAGGCGGCGCGGTTGTTCCAGTACACCTGGCGCTACAGCGAGAACCTCAAGGCGCTCTACGAAACACCGCAGATGACGCGCCGCTCCGCCGACGTCGAAGCCTCCGCCGCCGCCGGGCTCAAGCAGATGCTCGAGGACTGCGCCCAGGCCGGACGCACGGTCCTGCCCGAGGAGGAATCCAAGCGCGTGTTGGCCGCCTACGGCATCCCGACCGTGCGCACGATCGTCGCGCACACGCCGGATGAGGCCGTGAAAGCCGCCGCGGAGCTGGGCTATCCGGTCGTGCTCAAGCTCCATTCGCAGACCATCACGCACAAGAGCGACGTCGGCGGTGTGAGATTGAACCTTCAGGACGCCGCGGAGGTCCGCGCAGCATACGACGCGATCAAGAAAGGTGTGCAGGAGAAAGCCGGTGGAGGGTTCGACGGCGTGACGGTCCAGCCGATGATCCGCACGGGCGGCTATGAACTGATCCTCGGGTCCAGCCCCGATCCACAACTGGGTCCGGTCCTGCTCTTCGGTATCGGTGGCAAGCTCGTGGAGTTGTTCAAGGACCACGCGATCGGATTGCCGCCGCTCAACCCCAATCTCGCCGTCCGGCTCATGGAAGAGACGACCATCTACAAGGCCCTCAAGGGCGTGCGTGGCGAACGTCCGGCCGACCTGGCCTTGCTCGCGGACATCCTCGTGCGGTTCTCCCGTTTGGTGGCCGAACAACGGCGGATCAAGGAGATCGAGATCAATCCCCTGCTCGTCTCCTCGCAGGGCATCATCGCGCTCGACGCGCGGGTCGTGCTCTACCCCAAGAGTACCGCCGATTCACGGATCCCGAAGCTCGCGATCCGTCCGTACCCGAGCGAGTACGTCACCGTCGAGCGTTTCGGTCAGGAGGAGGTCACGATCCGTCCCATCCGTCCGGAAGACGAACCGCTCATCGTGGATTTTCATCACTCGCTCTCCGGCCAGAGCATCCGCCGGCGGTATTTCAGGGAAGTGGGTCTGAGCGAGCGTATCGCGCACGAGCGTCTGACGCGGGTGTGCTTCAACGACTACGATCGTGAGATCGCCCTCGTGGCCGAGGGCCGGGACTCCTCGGGGGCCGCGGTGATCCAGGCCGTCTGCCGTCTGAGCCGCCAGCCGGGCTCCAGAGGCGAAGCTCTGTTCTCGATCCTCGTGGCCGACGCCTATCAGGGTAAGGGCCTCGGCAAGCGGCTCTTGTCGCTCCTGCTCAAGGTCGCCGAGGGCGAGCGCCTATCCAGGGTCTGGGCCTATCTCGAGCCGGACAACGCCGCCATCCGCGGGACATGCGAAAAACTCGGGTTCTCCGTCGTCGCTGACCGCGACAACCCCAACTACCTCATCGCCGAGTACCGCACTGGCCGCCGGACCTGATCCTCAGGCCCGGCGCGACACCGCTCACTCCGGCAGCCGAGGCTCCTCCATCGGCCGCCAGTCACCCTCGAGCGACTTCATGAACTCGATGATGTCGGAGATCTCCTCGGGCGTCAGGTTCAGCGGCACCATCTTGGGATCGAGCCAAGCGTTGGGCTCGCCGCCCTTGTTGTAGAGGTCCATCACTTCTTCGAGGGTCTTCTGACTACCGTCGTGCATGTACGGGGCGGTACGGGTGATATCGCGCAGGGTGGGAGTCTTGAAAGCGCCTTTGTCCTTTTCCACCCGGGTCTGCTCATAGCGGCCCAGGTCCGGCTCGGGCTTGTTCATTCCCACGCCGAGATTGTGAAAAACTCCGTCGGTCAGATTGAACCCATTATGGCACTGCGCGCAGTTGGCCTTGCCTTCGAAGAGCTCGAGGCCTCTCTTGGCGGCATCGCTGAGGGCGGCGGTATCACCGGCCAGGTGACGGTCCCATTTGGAATTGCCCGACAGGACCGTGCGTTCGAACGACGCGATCGCCTTGGCGATCCGATCGATGGTCACCGTCTCATCACCGAACGCCGCCTTGAAATAGGGTTTGTAGCCCTCGATGACGGCGATCCGCTGTTCGACACCTTCGAGTGTGTGGGCCATTTCGACGGGATTGGCCATCGGACCGACGGCCTGCTCCTCCAGACTGGAAGCTCGTCCATCCCAGAACTGGACGTAGTTGAAAGCCGTGTTGATCACGGTCGGTGAGTTCCGGTTACCGGTCTTGCCGTCCACTCCCAGCGAGGTCGGTTTATCGTCGGCCCAACCTTTGCTCGGATGATGACAGCTGGCACAGCTGATCGTGCCGTCCATGGAGATCCGTTTGTCGAAGTAAAGGAGTTTGCCCAGTTCGACCTTCTCGGGCGTGATGGGGTTATCCTCCGGAACAAGATACGCGTCGCGGTCGAGACCCAGGGGCAGAGCCGGATAGTTGGCCTCTGCGGCCAGGATCGGCGATGTGCTTACGAAGAACACGGACAGCAGGACGATCACTCGTGTGAGCATGACGGGGGCCCTCCTTACTTGGTCACGGATCCAGTATATCAGATGCGCCGCGACCTTCGAGTGGGCTACAATGACCGCATGCGATACATGATAACGTTGCTCATGGTCCTTTTATCCCTTTGGT
Organism: Candidatus Omnitrophota bacterium; assembly: GCA_022072175.1. Classification (GTDB taxonomy): domain Bacteria; phylum Omnitrophota; class Gorgyraeia; order 2-02-FULL-51-18; family 2-02-FULL-51-18; genus JAJVIE01. Next base: position 30,142 of record JAJVIE010000013.1, read on the forward strand.
CCTGCCCCTCCGGTGCCCAGGAGACCGCGGATGCGGCTCATGTCACGACACACCGGGACGCTTCGGGCCGATGGAGCCTCCGGGTCGACGGGCGCCCCTACTTCATCAAGGGCATGGACTATCGCGTGACCCGCGTGGGCGAGAGTCCCGATGACGGCACGCTGCGAGACTGGGCGTGGTACGACCGGGACGGCGACGGCCGATGCGATCCGGCCGAGCAGGCGTTCGTGGACCAGGACGGTGACGGGATCCAGGACGAGGACGAACCACCCGTGGGCGACTTCCGCCTGATGCGCGACATGGGCGTCAACACGGTCCGCTGGTACGTCAACGACTTCAAGGAACAGCGTCCCAACAAGCGCTTGCTGCGCTCGCTGTACTACGTCTACGGTATCCGCGTGGCGGTGGGCAATAAGTTCGGCGCATACACGATCGATTCGGGCGCCTCATGGTCGGAGGGCACCGATTACCGCGATCCTGAACAGCGGCGGCGCCTGCTCGAGAGCGTGCGCCGCATGGTGCTGGAGCACAAGGACGAGCCGTACACGCTCTTATGGCTGCTCGGCAACGAGAACAACTACCGCTTCACGAACACCAACGCTTGGAAATACCCCAAGGAATACGCGACCCTGCTCAACGAGGCCGCCCGGCTCATCCACGAACTCGACGGACGCCATCCGGTCGCTTTGGTCAACGGCGACGCCCAGCATCTGGTGGCCTACGCGCGTCACGCGCCGGACATCGACATCTTCGGCGCCAACGTCTATCGCGGAGCGGAGGGCTTCGGCAATCTTTTCAGGCAGGTCCGCAAGAATTACGACCGTCCCGTCCTGCTCACCGAATACGGCGGGTCTTACGCCAACGGGTTCGACGAAGAGACCCAGGCGCGCTATCACGCCGGCTGCTGGCGGCATATCGCGGCCAACGCCGCGGGTGCCGGTGGTGAGGACAACGCGATCGGAGGGTTCGCGTTCGAGTGGAACGACGAGTGGTGGAAGGCGGGGGAGCCCGGCCGTCAGGCCGATCCCGGATCCATCGGTAAGCAGGGTACCGGAGCGGCCAACTGGACGCAGGAGTACTGCGGCATCACTTCACAAGGCGACGGCTCCAAGAGCCCCTTCCTCCGCCGCCTGCGCAAGGTCTACTGGGTCTATCAGTCCCTCTGGACCGCGCGCACGGAGATCGACTGGACGACCTAACCCGTCGCGCTGCGGCGGGGTCCGTACGAGACCTCGGAGTCCAGGTCCTCGGCGACGATCTCGTTGAACACCGCCAGGTCCTCCTCCTCGCTCCACTCGCCCAGGGCCTTGAGCGTGGCGATCTCCTCGGCGAGCGCGTCCACCGAGGGTTTGGCGGCCAACTCGATCCCCCACCGCGGACCTTCGAGCGGTCCGCGCAACGTCGCGACGGCCGCCAGCACCAGGACCGCGCACGCCACGGCACCCCGGAGCGCCCACGCGGACACCGGTAGGCGGCGGTGTTGACGCTCTCGGACCTTGTCGATGACCTCGGCGGTATACTCACTGAGGGAGCCTGGACCGGGACCGCTCTCCCTCAACGGTCGGGTCAACCGCTTCATCGCCTCATGCTGTTCGTTGAACTTTTTGTCGTCCATCTCAGTCCCCCTCCGCGACGATCCCGTCCTGGCGCAAGGCCAGGCGTACCTTTTGTGTGGCTTGCCACAAGTGGGCTTTGACCGCTCCCGTGGACAGACCCAGCGCCCCGGCGATCTCCGCCAAAGACCGGTCATCCTGATATCGGAGCACGAAAACCTCTCTCTGCCGTCCCGAAAGCTTCACGAGAGCCCTGTGCAGCGCGTTGAGCGTCTCCCGATCGCTGGCCTTCCCTGATGGATCAGCCCCGGCCGAACGGTCCTCGACATCGACCGTCTCCTCCGCCTCCTCCGGGTCTTTGCGGCGCGCCAGAGGCAGCCACTGGACGAGCCGTCTGCGGCGCAGATGATCGCGGCAAGTGTTGGTGAGGATCCGGTAGTACCAGGTATAAAATCCGCTGCGTCCGTCGAACTGTCCCAAACGCTCGTAGGCCTTCACGTAGGCGTCCTGAGACAGTTCCCTGGCGTCCTCCCAGTTGCCCACCAGACCGTACGCGACGCGCACGGCACGCTCGTGGGTCGACTCGACGAGCGCCGCAAAGGCCCGGAGATCACCTCCCCGGGCCCGCGTGACGAGGTCTTCTGCCGGACTAACGCTCGTCGCGTCCACCGCGCGCTCCACCCCTGCGCCCTTCCGCGCGACGCGCCGGACCGCGGCTACGGTCCCTCAGGTCCTCACGCCGGTCCAGGCGGTCCTCATAACGGTCATACCGATCCTCAGCGCGGTCCCGCAGATCCTCGCGGCGATCGGCGATGTCCTCCAACCGGTCGGCCCGCCCGCCGTCATGGCGCGCGTCCCGGAGGTCTTCCCTGCGATCGGCGATATCCTCGTGACGGTCGCGATAGTCCTCACGCCGGTCACGACGATCCTCCTGGTGATCCCGCCGGTCCTCGCGCCTGTCCATCTTCTCCTCCAAGCGGTCGAGACGGCCGCCACGGTCCAATCGTTCGGCGGCGCGCGGATGACGCTCGGCCCACTGCTGATACCGCTCCGGGTCGCTTTCCTTGAGCTCTTTTATCTTTTCGGACCGGTCCTGCATGATCTGACGGAACTTCTGCGGGTCCTCCTGACGCAAACGCTCGAGCTTCTCACGGCGGCGCTCGACCATCTCTCCCCGCACTTGCTCGAACTTCTCAGGATCCTTCTCTTTGAGTTCGCGGAGTTCGTCCTTGAGATGCTTCTTGCGGTCCTGCACCAACCGCCTGAACTTCTCGGGATCTTCCTGACGGATCTGCTTGAGCTGATCCCACGTATAGGGAGTTTCGGTCGTGGTCTCTTCGGCCCAGGCGTTCGAGCACCCACAGCTTGCGGCCAGAGCGACCAGCATCAAGTATTTTGTCGATTTACGCATTGTTATTCCCTCCGATATGGCTGTCTGAGCGTTTAGACGCGCGAGGACGTCAAAGGTTTAGGCTCTCTCCAGCGTCCGGACGATCGCTTCACCCACGGCGCGGGCTGTCGGGATATCCGGATGCAAGCCGTCGGGAGTGCCTTTCAGATGCCCCGGGCGCGTGGGATCCGCCGCGGCCCCATGCGTGTCGCACAAGAGGAGGCCGTTCTCCGAGGCCAGACGGCGGATGCCTTCATTAAGGACCGTCATGCGACCGCGGACGCTCGGGGTCGATCGGTCGTAGGGCAGAACGGTGCAAGCGACCACGCGCGCGCCACGCTCACCCAGCCAACGGTACGTCGCCTCCAGTTCCGCGAGGACTTGATCGGGCGTTCGGCCCTGATACAGGTCATTGACCCCGGCCAGTACAATGACGGTATCCGTACCGGCGGGTAGCTCTGAGCGCTGGACGCGGGCCCGGATCTGGTCCGTGCGTTCGGCGTTCACGCCGTGGTTGTGCACCGTCCATTCCGGATGCGCCTGCCGGACCCAGTACGTGTACGAACCTCGCGGGTCACCGGCTCCGTCGGGCGGCGCTTCGAGCGGCCCGCGGAAGTACGGCGTGCCGGCCGTCGTTGAGTCCCCCAAGGCCATCACGACCCTCGGCTCCTCGGCCCGCGCGACCGCGCAGACGAGGACCGCCAGCACCGCCGTTAGCGATCGCAAGCGCAGCGGACTAACGGAAGATCACCAGGCTGGAGGTGTACCCGTGCACGAAGTTACGGCCGCCGACAGGTCCGATCTCGCCGTTGGCGAAGAACCCGGCCATCGGGAAGGTGCCCTTGGCCGAACGGATAAGGCCGATATCGTGGTCAGGCACGCCGAAGAAGTTCTGGCCGCGTCCGCAACAGCTGACGAGCAGGCCGCCGTGAGGAACATCCCCATAGGCCGGTTCGCGGCGGAGCTGTTCCAGCAGATCCTCCGTGGAAGTCTCCGCGTCGCGGACCTGGAACTGTACGGTCTGTCCCGTGTGCAGCGTCGCTCCGACCAGGAGCGCCCCGGAGTCGGGGTCGAACCCCATGATGTTGCGGATCAGGAAATCCCCGCGGCCGAAAGCGGCGTGCTTCTCTTCCATCACCAGCCCCACGGACAGCGTGTTCTCGGCCAGCTGGCGATCGCGGCCGCGCAGGGACCCGATCAGCGTCCGCACTTGTTCGATGGCCGGGCGTCCCGACAGTTCGTAGAGCACGTTGTGCTCCGCGCGCGTGATCACAAGAGGCCTGCCGATCGGTCTGCATCCTTGGGACACCACGATCTCCAGGTCCACGTCGCCCGTCATCGCCACACCCACGGCGCCCTCACCGAAGCTCTGTCCGTTCATGAAGAGCTTGTTGGCCGCGCCCATCACCGCGCCACTGGCCAGACCGCCGACGACCGGCAGACCCTTGTAGGCGTTGTTGAAATGCCCCAAAAGCTCCACGATGTCACAGGTCATCGGGTCGGCCAGGAGCAGGAAGCGCGGCTTCTCGTTGGGATAGAGGTCCAGGTGGGACAGAAGCCCGGCGCTCGAGATGATGGAGTTGCCGGTCTCCTGGGAAAAACTGAACGGATACAACCTCACGCCCGGCAGGTGCATGCCCAGGAGCGTGACGGCCGGGCGCATTTCGACCTCACTGGCGGCGCCGACGACGCCGCTGGAATTGCAGCCGATGAGGACCCTGTAAGGCAGGTTTTCCTGGAGCGCGGCGGCCAGCTCGGGACCCTCGAGCCCCGGATACGGTTCGGAGACAAAACACACGGCCAGATCGCAGGGCGCATCGCCGAGCTTCTCGAGGACGTTGCCGCAGGCCTCACGAACGGCGCTTTTCCAGTCGGGTAGGGTCGATAGGCTCGAAGCGAAGGCCTTACGGTCCACGGCAGGATCCCTCCGCCGATAGTGTAACACAGCCCCCGGAAGGACCCCGCGGACCTCCCTAGTCGTTCGGCTCCCCGGGCGCCAGGGTCCGCAGGCGTAGCGCGTGCAGACCCGCCGCGAAGGCCTCGCCGAGCGCTTCCTGCACCAGACGATGGCGCTCCAGGAGCGTGCGGCCGGTGAACAGGGGACTGACCACCGTCACCGACAGATGCGAGACCTCTCCCGGCCGCGGGGCCTCGCGGTGGCCCGCGTGAGCGGCGCTCTCATCGACCACCTCGACGCTCACGGCGCTCAAGCGCTCGGTGAGGACCGAGCGGACCCACTCGACGCTGTTCTTCACGGAGCTTGCGGCGCTCCGCGACGCAGACGCACGGCGGCCTCCACCAACAGCAGGACCGACAATGTCATCAACAGCATCGCCACGACGGCGACGGTGTCGGGTACCGGACCGCCCGCCAGCCACCGCGATATCGCCGTCCAGATCAGACGGCCCAGCGACCAGAGGGTCATCACGAGCATGAACGCCATCGGCACGGCGGCCAACTGCCAGCGCTTGCCCGTCCGTTTCAGCCACAACGCCAGCATCATGAGCGTCAGAGCGGCCAACAGCTGATTGGACGTCCCGAAGAGCGTCCAGAAGACCTTCCACGCCGGCAGGACCGAACCGTCGGCACCCGTCAAACGCAAGCTCACGCAGAAAAGCGGCAGTCCGAGGCTCAACAGCGTCGCCGTCACGCGGCCTTTATCGCCCTTCCATCCGAGCAGTTCTTGCAGGACGTAGCGCGCCAGGCGCGTGGTCACATCGAGCGTGTCGTAGATGAACGTCGTGAACGCCAACAGCGCGAACGTGCGCGCGTAGTCTCGCGGCACTCCAAAATGACTGACGAAGCGGCTCAATCCCTCCGCGTACACGCGGTCCGGCGAGGCTCCGGAGCCGACATCGCCGCGGCTGAGGATCATCACGGTGGCCAGCGCCACCACGGCCACAAGACCCTCGAGCAGCATCGCGCCGTACCCGACCGTGTGGCAGTGGCTCTCCTTGGACACCTGTTTGGACGTCGTGCCCGAGCAGACGATGCCGTGGAACCCCGAGCAGGCGCCGCAGGCCACGGTCACGAACAGCACCGGGAACAACGGCATGCCATGCGGACTGGTCCAGCCGATGAAAGCCGGGTACTGCACGGTCTCGCCGCCGAGGAAGAGGCCCACCACACCCGCCGCGAGCGTCACGTACAGAAAGAACCCGCCCAGATATCCGCGCGGCTGCAGCAGGACCCACACCGGCGCCAGTGAGGCGGCCAGGCAATACACGAGCAGCACCACGTTCCAGGTCTTCTGGGGATCGCCGAGCGGCGTGGACGGCAGACGCAGCGGCAGGCTGGGCCCGTAGGCGATGGCCAGTACCACGAGCGCCAGGAAGAACGGTGTGGCCCACTTGAGCGGCATGCGCAGGACCTTGAGCGCCAAGCCCATGACCACTCCGAGCACCAGGTACAACGTCGAAGCGGTCGCGACACCCCCTCCGAGTTCCGGCTCCGTGAACGAAGCGCTCGTCAGGTCGGTGAAGGCCGTGATCACGTACAACAGCGACAACCACACGAAAGCCAGGAACAGCACATGCCCCCTGCGGCCCAGGTGTACGCGCATCATCTCCACCACGGACGAGGCGCCGTGACGCACCGACCCGGCCAGGCTCGCGAAGTCATGCATGGCCCCGAAGAAGATCGACCCGAGCACGATCCACAAGAGGACCGGTAACCAGCCGAACCACAGCGCCCCGAGGATCGGGCCGACGATCGGACCGGCCGCGGCGATCGCGGAAAAATGCTGGCCGAGCAGGAAGCCCTTGCCGGCGGGCTCGAAATCCACGCCGTCGTTCTTGAGCACCGCGGGCGTCGGCCTCTCGTCGTCGAGCTCGAAGTGCTTCGCCAGATAGCGCCCGTACGTGCGGTAGGCCGCCCAGAACACCACGCAGACACCCAACGCGATCCAGGAGAGGTTCATCGACCTGACTTTCCTGCGGGGATCAGCGCCGTCACGAGGAAGAAACGCAGGATCTCTCCGATCGAACGATCCAGCGCCGAGGCGCCGAGAGGACGCTGCACGTACGCGTTGGCTCCGAGCTCATAGGCCTGTCTCACATCAGAGGCCCGCGTCGAACGGCTCCAGACGATGACCGGCAGGGTCCTCAAGGTCCGGTGGGAGCGGATCTTCTCGAGCGCCCACAACCCTCCGTGCAGCGGCATGCCCAGATCGAGCAGGATCAGGTCGGGACGGGGAGCGCGGCGGTACGGAGGCTTGCGCAACAGATAGACCAGGAGCTCCGCTCCGTCGAGGACGCGCTCGGTCCGCGCGCCCAGCCCCGCCGCTGAGACAGCTTCGCGGGCCATCTCGTAGACATCGTCGTCGTCCTGCGCGATCAGCACGGTCCGTTGCCGGAGGTCAGAGCTCATGGGCGTCTATTGTACACGCGCTGTCCCTTGTTCGTACGGCAGCAGAACGAACCCTCGGTCCTGTCCCACCGCCGGATCATAGGCGACCGACGTCATCGCCGCTCGCAGTCCGGCGGGACAGGCCTCGCGCGTGAGGGCCGCCAGCCGCTTGGGCGGGTGCGAGCGATGGTGGACGCGCGCCAGGATCTCCTGACCCAGGAAACAGCCCTTGGTGTACGACACATGGCTGTCGTCGTAGACGTTGAGCAGCAGTTCCTCATCGAAATCCTCCCCCTGCTCGGCCAGCCCGCGGGACATCCGGTAGAGGTCGTATTCGGCGCGTGTCACTTCAACGTCCATAGGAGCGCTGGACAACAGCGTCTCACAATCACGATGGCGGATCACATAGAGGTCCGGAGGATTCTCCGCTACGCCGTACTCCAGGTGCAGATAGACACGATAGGAAGGATCGGGCCGGAGTTCCACGTCCAGGAGAGGCAAGTATTTGGACAGATGTTGGATGAGCCGCTCGACATAGGCCGTGCCGACCACGAGCAAACTCTCCTCAGCGGACAGCTTGCGGTGCAACGCCACCGCCACCACACGGCCTTTGAGATCGACGAAAGCCGTCTCCGGCTTGTCGGCGTCATTGGTCGCGTAACCCTTCAGGAGCTGGTCCGGCCGCCCGCTCACCCGTAGCACGGTCTTGGTCTGCGCATAAACTCGCATGGCCCTATGCTAACACACTGCTGGGGCCCAGACTCTTCCGTATCCCCCTCACGGGTCCTTTCGCGGAACAGCCCCAAGAAGATAGAGCCCGCCACCCGTTCGGGGGTAGCTGGATCCACGGACGCAGTCCGGAGGGGACGTGTTGATGCAGTGTCTTTCGACCTCAACGCGTTCGGTCGACCTGAGCTCCCGGTCACGGTCTCCCGAAGGCCGAGTTCGACTTTTCGGCTCCCCTACAGTTCCTTATCCGTCCGAGGTAAGTCGTTGGGGAGACGGCACGCTTGAGCTTGCCGAGGGGCCCCACGACTTACCGAGTGACGATCGTGCCTGGGAGCCAGAAAAGTCGACTCGAGGCCGAAGGGAGAGCGTGATCGGGAGATCAGGAGGTCGACAGGAGCCTTGGGGAAAACCCTAAAAGACTATAGGGAAGACTCCCAATGCGCGTCTGAGAGCGTTGCGCGACAGGACCCGTGAGGGGGATACAGATGAGATCAAGTAGAAGATTCCGTGTGCAAGTCTAGGGGTTCTTCGAAGATCTCGCAGGTGAAGGTGTAGAGTTCGGTGTCGGGATCCTTCCAGCAGTCGGCGGCAAGACCGGCTTTCTGGGTGCACAACTCCGACAGGAAACGCTCCCGGCTCCAGCCGGTCTCCGTCGCGACCTGCGGCAGGAACACACCTCCGGCCTCGCCTCGCCGCACGATGACGCCGTGGTGTCCGAGCTCGATAGCATCGGCGTTGGCTATGCGTTCGGGAGGGCTCAGCACCGAGATCTCGATGTGCAGTTCTTCAAGCTCCTGCGGACGCACGCGCCTGAAGCGCGGATCGCGAGCGGCCGCCTGAGCCATGTGCTCGACGGCTCGGTACAGCGGCTCCGATGCGTACAAACCGCCGATACAGCCGCGCAGTTGTCCTTGGTTGCGGAGCGTCACGAAGACCGCCCGGGGCTCGAGCAACAGCGGATCGCTCGGTGCCGTCAGTTCTCCGCTCCGCCCGGCAAGCCTCCTTTGGAGAGCGCTTCGAGCCCGCCACAACAGCTCCTGCCGCTGCGAGGACCCATAGACCCCGACTTCGTTCCCGGACCGAGGAGCCGACACGGGGGCGGCCCCGGCGTCGGTGAGGATCACAGCTCCGTATCCGACGACCCTGTGATGCCCTCCTCCGGCGTCCGCGCTCGTCGTGTAATCGAGGACTTCGAGATGCCCTCCGCCGGGCAGACGACGAGCCGTCTCCAGAGCGGTCAACACCGCCGCCGCTCCGCAGAGCTCGGAGGTCCCGTCGGCCAACGCCCGGTACAACGCGGCCGTATCCCCGGAGCGGATGAGCTCGAGCGTCCGCCGGTCCATCTCGTAGGTCGGAGCCAGGTCGCGATAGTGGCTCATATCGGTGGAGAATACGATCAACGCTTTGCGGCCGGCGGTGTGCCGCAGGACGGACTCCGCCAGCGCCGAGGTGTTGGCCGGAGAAGGATCGCTCGTCAGGATCGGCACGATCCGCGCTTTGGGCAGGACCCTTTGCAGGAACGGCAGCTGGACCTCGAGCGAGTGTTCGTTCAGATGAGGGTCCGGAGGATGTGCAAAAGAAGTGTTGTCGGCTGCGATCGCCCGGGCCAGATCGGTGTCCACCGCCATCCGGCCCAGCGGCGTGATCCAATCCCCCTCGGTCCAGATCGATGCTCCACGAAAGACCGCATGATGACTGGGGCCGATGAGGACCACGGTGTCGATATCGGCGCCGCGGACGGTCCGATAGGCCGCGGCAGCGGTCCGTCCGGAGTAGACGTACCCTGCGTGCGGTACGATGAGCGCCCGGGGCGGGCGGCCAGATACGGCCGAGGAGACGGGCGCTTTGATCTCGCAGGTCTTCAGAAGAGCGGTCAGTTCGGAGGCGTCCGCCGGATAGAACGTCCCCGCGACGGCCGCTGTCCGCTCGGCTCCTGCGGCTTGGCCCGCCAGGCACAGGATCAACCAGGCGGCGCAAAATACCCCACCCGCTCCGCGCCGGAGTGTTCTACAATCGTCGCCGGGGGCCTCGACGGCCCTGACTGACCTCACGGGAGGCCTCCGATGTCCACGTTGTTCACCAAGATGCTCGACGGAGAGGTCCGCTCTCATCGGCTGGCCGAGACCGAGCGGTCCGTCGCGATCCTCGAGCCGAGCCCGCTGGCCGAGGGCCACGCGCTCGTTTTCCCGCGCAAGCCGATCGACTGGATCTACGATCTGGACGACGCGGACCTCAAGGACCTGCTCCTGCTGTCCAAGCGCGTCGCGCACGCCCTGCGGCGCACCGTCCCCTGCGACAAGGTCGCTCTGGCGGCCTACGGGCTCAAGGTCCGGCACGCCCATCTGCACCTGGTCCCGGTCAGCGGCCGCGCCGGAGAGCTCGATCTCACCCGCACGCGGCCCGAGGCCGACGACGACGCGCTGGCCGTGCTGGCCGAGCGCGTGCGCTCCGCGCTGTAGAGCTAGTCGCGGACCTTCCGCGCTTCACGCACGGCTTTCAGAGGGTCCATGAACGCTTCCATGATGCGCCGATGCACCGGATGCCAGCCGCGGGCCGACAGCTCCGGCAGGATGCTCAGACCGTAGCGTTCGACCGGCGCGTAGTCGTCGGTGAGCACGGGCACGTCGCCCGGGATCGTACCCACCCACACGTGCTGCAGATAGCCGTTGAGCTCCGAGTCGGTGCTGAAATACTTGGGCTTGCGGTCCGACTTGAGCGCCACGATGACGAGGTTCTGCACGCGTTTGCCGTCGTCGGGATGCTGGACCGCGTAGACGAGCACGCGCGGGAAGACCTGCCGGAGGGTCTCGAGCTCCGCTCGGAGCAGGCGTCCCTTGTCCCCCTCCACCGCCGAGATGAAGTTGAAGATCGCCACACCGTCGTCGGTCAGCACCGCGTGGATGCGCCGCATCGCCTCGAGGGTCGTCAGCTGGTGCGGGATCGCGAAGGACCTGAAAGCGTCCCCGAGCACCGCGTCGTAGCGCTCCGTCGAACGGTTGAGCAGCGTGCGCGCGTCCTCGTGGTAGATCTTCAGCCTGGGATCGTCCTTGAGCCCGAAATGCTCACGGGCCAACTGCGTCAGCCCCGGGTCGATCTCAACGACATCCATGGTCGCCTCGGGGTTGCGAGCCAGGAAATCTTTGGGGTAAGAGTACGCCGCCCCGCCGATCATGAGCACGCTCTTGAGGTCCGGTTTGAAATGCGCCGCCAGCCGGTAGTACCGTGTGTAGTCGGCCACCAGCTCGTTCGATCCGACGAGCATCGCCGAGCTGTTCTCGTCGTTGACCTGCATCCGGCGCACGCGCCGGCCCATCTTGTCGGCCGTATCGAAGATCCACACGCGGTTGTAGCGCGTGTTCACGTCGATCAGATCACCCTTGAGGACGAGCTCGTAGGCCTCGGACCGGGCACAGCCGAACAGGAGCGCGCCGACGACCAAGGCACGCGCCAGACGGCCTTGAGCATGGGCCAGCAACGCCGTCGAGCACAAGAGAGCGGCCAGCATCAAGAGGATGACGGTGTTGCTGAAGCTGGCGATGAGCACGAACCCGGTCAGGAAGGTCCCGCTGATGCTCCCGATCGTGGAGAGCGCGTACAGACGGCCGACCGTCGTGCCCGAGCGGTCGATCTCATGGATGCTGAGCCGAGCCGCGAACGGCAGCACCGCCCCCAGGAGTACGCTCGGCGGACCGAAGAGCACCACCGTGGCCGCCACCGCGGCCAATCGCACGTCGTCGAAAGCATTGAGCACCACCACCAGGAGCGGGTCGGCCAGGTAAGCCACCAGCGCGATGTACAATCCGGCCGCGAAGATGATCCTCGAGAAGAGCTTGGTCTCCGGCGCCCGGTCGGCCAGCTGGCCGCCCCAGTAGTAGCCGGCGCTGAGCGCGGCCAGCACGATCCCGATGAGGCTGGTCCAGATGTAGATCGACGTGCCGAGGTACGGCGCGAACACGCGCGAGCCCACCAGCTCCATCGTCATGGTCCCGGCCCCGCACAGCAGCACCACCACTTCGAGCAGTCTTGCGGCCATCGATCTTCCTCCTATTGAGCGGAACGGGTCTTGGGCAGTGACACGGTGAACGTCGTGCCCTGGCCCGGCGAGCTCTTGACGCGGATCTCCCCTCCGTGACGCCGGACGATGTCGCGGCAGATACCGAGACCCAGACCCGTACCGGTCTCGGCCCCTTTGGTCGTGAAGAACGGCTCGAAAAGCCTCGCCTGCACCTCCGGCGTCATCCCACAGCTGTCGTCCTCGACGTCCACCGCCACACCGGTGCCGTCGGACCGGGTCCGCAGCGTGATCGTCCCGCGGTCCGGGATCGCCTGCGCGGCGTTGACGATGAGGTTGATGAACACCTGGGCCAGTTGCTGCGGGTTGCACTCGATGACGCCGAGCTCCTGGTACTCCTTGCGCAGTTGGACCTTGGTGCGGAAACGGTGAAAAACGATGCTGACCACGCTGTCGAGGATGCGGTTGGGGTCCTCGGTGACGCGCTCTCCCTTGTCCGTGCGCGAGAACATGCGGATGTCGCGGACGATATGCGCCATCGCCTCCGCGCACTGGCGCGCCTGCTCGAGGAACTGCCGGGTATCGGCCAGGCTCTCGGACGGCACGGCTTTCCACTCCTCGATCTGGGCCGACACCGCGGAAAGAAAACCCTGCACGGCCATGAGGGGGTTATTGATCTCATGCGCGATGCCGGCGGACAGCAGTCCGATGGTCGCCAGCTTGTCGGCCTGCATGAGTTGTGACTGCGTCCTCAGCAGGTCCTCGTAGACGCGCTGGAGATCGTCCATCGCGAACTTGAGCAGACCTTCGTGGGCTTCGACCTCGACGGCGCGCTCGTCCAGGTCACGGCGCAGGCGCTCCAAGAGCTCCGAGGCGCGTTTGGTAGCGGTCAGGTCCCGGATCACGTAGAAGACCCTGTCGTGCTGGTGTACATCGGGGGGCAGTTGGGTGGCTTCGATGTAGAGCGGGCCCTGCTCGGTGTCGACCACGCCCTCGAAGCGCTCCGGGCGATGCTGCGCGGACAGGTCCAGCGGGACGGCCGAACCGCCATCGGTCCTTAACGCCAGCACCGCCGACAGCGCCGGACGCTCGCCCCGGTATCTGTCCGCGAAGAGCTCCCTGAAACGGCGGCTGGCCCACAGGATATGCCCGTCACGGCCGACGCCGACGAGCATCTCACCGGCGGCCTCGAGCGCTCTCTCCAGACGCCGGGGCTCTCCCGGCCGCTCGGCGTGCGCGGTCAAGCTCCGGCTTTCTGCGGCGCGACCTTCTTGCCGATCTCCTTGTCGACGAAGAAAAGTCCACGGCCTTCGGTGCCGGCGATGCGGAGAAGATCGAGGATGGAGCGGAACAGGTGCTCCTCCTCATGCTGTTCGGCCACGTACCACTGCAGGAAATTGAAGCTGGAGTAGTCCTTCTCCGCCAAGCAGACGGACACCAGCGCGTTGATGGACGCGGTGACGTGCAGTTCGTTCTCGAGGGTCTTCTCGAAAACCTCGGACAGGGACCTGAAATCGCGCGGAGGTTCCTTGACCGTGCGCAGCGCCGCATGCCCCCCCGCGTCGTTGACGTAGTGGAAGAGCTTGAGCATGTGCGCCCGCTCGGCCTCGGCGTGACCGTACAGGAACGCCGCTGAGCCTTGGTAACCGTTCTTGTCGCACCACGAGGCCATCGACAGGTAGGCGTTGGAGGCGAAGGCCTCCTCGGCGATCTGATCGTTGAGCGCGTCCTGGATCTTCTGGGTCAGCATGGTCCTCCTCCGATGGTACGGCTGTCAGTTGCGTCCGTGGAAACGGGTCTCGATGATCTCGGCCAGGGCTCGGCAGGCGTCAACGGTGGTGAAGATCCCCACCAGCTTGCCGTTGGAAACGACGACGGCCGACCCGTAGTGACGGGAGGCCATCGTGCGGGCCACTTCGCTGAGCAGATCGTCGGGCTCGACCACGTACGGATCGGTCACGCAGACGTCGCCGGCGGTCTGCCGCGAGGCGTCCGCTCCGACGGCTCCGAGCGCGAGTTTGACGTCGCGGTCGCTGAGCAGTCCGACCACGCGGCCGGAGTCGACGACGGGCAGATGGCGGATGCCGTGCTTGGAGAACAGGTCGCGGGCCTTGGACAGCGTCTCGGCCGGCCCGATCTCGAACGGCTGTACGGTCATGTATTTCTGGATCGTCGGTTCGCTCTTGGACACGGTCACTCTCCTCGGGTATCGGGCAGGACGCTTTCGAGATCTTGGACCAGCTTGGACGAGAGCGGATCGACCTGAGAGTCGTAACGGGCCACCACGCGGCCGTCCGGAGCGACGAGGAACTTGTTGAAGTTCCACTTGATCGGACCGTTATGACCGGACTCGGTGGTCAGCCAGACGTACAGCGGATCGGCCTTGGAGCCCTTGACGCTGATCTTGGAGAACACCGGGAACGTCGTGCGGTATTTCAGCGAGCAGAACTCCTTGATCTCCGCGTCGCTCCCGGGCTCCTGATTGAGAAAATCATTGGCCGGGAACGCCAGCACCTCGAACCCCCGGTCCTTGTAGCGGCCGTACAGCTCCTCGAGGCCCTTGTACTGACCCGTGAACCCGCAGCGCGAGGCGGTATTGACGATGAGCAGCACCTTGCCTTTGTAGTCGGCCAGGCTCTTGGGCTGCCCGTCGATCGTACGTAACGTGAACGAATGGACGCTCTTTTCGGACATGGACGCCTCCGCGATGACCGGAGCGCCCGCCAACAGCAGGCCCAGCGCCATGCTGAACAGGACTGTGGACGATCTCGACATGACGGCCCCTCCCGGACCTCTATGAGAACAAATCCCGGGCCCGCGGTCAAACCCCAAAGCGGCGGTATAATACACGCATGACCGACGCAAGGGTCCGCAAAGGTATCCTCCTCATGCTGGGCGGCTCGGCGGCTTTCGCGCTGATGGCCGCCTGCGCCAAGGGTTGCTCGCGTCTGCCGGCGGCGGAGACCGTTTTCGTCCGCAGTCTGGCGGCCGCCGTGGGCCTGGCCTGGTGGATGCGTCGTACCGGAGTTCCCCTGGTCTCCCGGCACCCCAAGTTGTTGTACGCGCGCAGTGTGATCGGATTCACCGCGATGATGACTTACTTCTGGACGCTCACACGGCTGGACCTGGGCACCGCGGTGATGCTCAACTACACCGCGCCGCTCTTCGCGGTCGTACTGGCCCGTTCCGTCCTGGCCGAGCGCTCGGGACCGCAGGCGACGGCCGCCGTGGTCGTCGCGTTCGCCGGGGTGTTCCTCTTGACCGGACCGCGCTTCACGGCCCAGCCCCTCGAGTTGGCCGCGGGACTGACGGCAGGCTTGCTCGCGGGGACCGTGCACATCCTCATCCGCAACACACCGCGGGAAGAGTCGCCTCTGACGATCATCTTTTATTTTACGACGGCTTCGGCGATCGGATCGGGCCTGCTTTTGGCCTGGACGGGTTGGACGCCCCCTGGTCCGTTGGAGACGCTGTTGCTCGTGGGCGTGACGTTGGGCTCGATCGCCGGACAGATCGGACTGACCGTCTCACTTCGGATCGCGCCGGTGCCTACCGTCTCCCCGTTCGGCTATCTGACCCCGGTGCTGAGCTTCATCATCGGATGGCTGATCTGGGGTGAAGCACTGAGCGCGGTGGCCCTGGCCGGCAGCGCGCTGATCATCGGGGCCGGTTGTGCGTTGTATCGATTGCGCCGCGAGAGCTCGGCGGCACTGCCGGATGATCAATAACGTATTTTTGACTAGTTTTATTTAATAATGTATACTTTTGATTAAATGATACCCTCTGCGCGCCTCTTTCAACGGGTGGCGGTCTGTCTGATGTTGCTCTGGGCGGCCAGCGCGTCCGTGGTCCATGCGGCGGACGTCAGTCCGCGCTTCGAGGACCTCGGTGACGGCACCGTGCGGGACCGACTGTATGGGCTCATCTGGATCAAGGATCCCGATCGTGTGCCGGGGATACAGGGCTCGATGATCTGGCTCCAGGCGAAGAACGGCTGTGAAGAGCTGGAGTACGCCGGGCGCCCCGCGGGGACATGGCGCCTGCCCAATATCACGGAGCTCGAGAACCTTCAGGACGACAATTTCAAAAGCCCCCGGTTGGACATCCGTTTTTTCACGGCCTACAGCGAGCCCTACTGGTCCTCCACGGACTACAGCGGCAGCGGACCGCGCGCTTGGACCGTGCATTTCGGCACCGGAGAGCTCGGTTCCAGCAGTAAGCTCAGTCTGACCTCACCGGTGCGGCACCGCGCGCGCTGCTGCCGCACGGACCGCTAGTTTCTTTCCGCTTCTTCCCTGTTCTTACCTCTTTGTCTGCCTGAGTTAATTCTTGTCAATTCTTAACGATTTTAATAGAATCTTGCTTCGCATGTCGACGTCCATTGAACACACTCAACTGCGCATCTTGATCGCCGACGACTCCGATGACGACGTCACACGGACACGTTCGGTGCTGTACGAATGCTTTCCGTCCTCGAGCGTTCGTTGGGTGAAGGACGGCGAGGAACTGCTCGACTACCTGCTCAACCGCAAGGTCTACAAGGACACGATCCATCATCCCCTGCCGCATCTGGTCCTCCTGGACCTCAATATGCCGCGCCGCTCCGGCATCGAAGCGCTCAACATCATCCGTGCCGAAAAACGCCTCCGCGATCTTCCGGTGGTCATCCTGAGCGGAGCGCGTACGGTCTACAGCATGAAACATGCGCACGATCTGGGGATCCTCGGGTTCTTGCGCAAGCCGTTCGGTCCCGACGAAGCTTCGGACCTCCGGCGCATCCTGACCGAGTCGGGGGTCCCCGGGCCCGTCAGTCTCTAGAGCGTCCGTCCCGCGGACGCTCGTCAGGCGGTCAGGGTCGGAGCGGCGTCCGCTCCGGGGTGGGGATGGGTCTTCAGATGATCGAGGCAGTACTCGCCCCCGCAGGCGCTGCAGACGCGATATTCCAGCGAGGGGTCCGTCAGGTCCGATCGACCGCACGCCCCGCAGATATGGAAAGCTTCCCTCGGCCCCGGCTCCGGCTCTGTTTCGGTCTGCGCCGTCCTCGGACGACCTTTGCGGGCGACGATCTCCGGCAGGAAGAAAACCGCGAAACCCGTCAGCCCCGCCAGTAACTGCGCTTTGAGCGGCAACGGTCCGACGATGAGCGTCAGTCCCAGGAAACCCCAGCTGACATAGGCCAGGTACTTGATCTTGAGCGGGATGACGAAGAACAGGTACACCACGAACTCCGGGTAGCTGTACGCGAAAGCCAGGAAGATCGAGCTGACGATGAACTCGTTGGTCGCCGGCAATCCCGGGAAGGCGAAAGCCGCGGCCACCGTCGCCGATACCGAGAGCAGGATATAACGCGTGTAACGCGCATCCCCCCACTCCTGCTCGAGCGCCGTACCCATCACATAGAAGAAGTAATACACGAAGAACGCGAAGACCGGATGCAGGTCCAGCGGATAGAAGAGGAACGTGAACAGTCTCCACACTTCACCCTGCAACACCAGGGCCGGTACGAGCGGCAAGGAATCGAGGAACGCCGGTTGGGCCAGGCCCAGGATGAAGCACGCCCCCGACCCGCCGACGATCTGCAGGGTCAACCGGGGTACGGCTATTTTGGCGATCAGTCCGCCGAACGGATCTCGCTTGGACATCGTCTCAGGCTCCCAGCACCCAGCCGGACATGAAGAAATACACGAACAACGTCTGGATATCGCAGATGGCCAGCACCAACGGCCCGGATGCGATCGCAGGGTCGATGCGCAGAGCCTTGAAGACCAGCGGCAGGCTCAGGCCGATGATCGCCGACACGACGATCGCGACATTGAGCGAGAGACCGACGGCCACTCCCAGGAGCGGGTTTCCCTGCCACACGAAGGTCACCGAGCCCACGACGGCCGCGCACACGAGGCCGATGAGAAGACCCACGGCCACTTCACGCGCGAAGAGGCCTCCGATGTCCTTGGCCCGCAAGCGGCCGAGGGTGAGATTGCGGACAACGATCGTGGCGCCTTGGATGCCGGTGCTCTCGGACAAGCCCAGGACCACGGGAATGAACAGGAACAGCGCCATGACCTCGTGCAATTGACGTTCGAAGATACCCGTGATGAACGCGCACGTCAGACCGCTGGCGATGTTGACGAAAAGCCACGGCAGACGCAGGCGCATGATCTTGGGCACGGAGTGAGTGCGCATCTCCTCGGCGTCGGTACCGACGATCTTGGCGATGTCACGATCCGCCTGTTCCTTGACCGCGGACAGCGCGTTGTGCGCGGGGATCACGCCGACCGGACGGCCGTCCGAGTCCACGACCGGAAGCGCGGCCAGCCGGGTGTTCTCCAGCGTCTTGACGATCTCCTCCGACGGTGTCTGACGCTGAACGGTCACGATCATGGTCTGCATCACCGTCTCGAGCACCGTGTCGAGCTCATTGAGCACCAGGTCCTGCGTCTGCACCTGTCCCACCAGACGGCCTTCACGGTCCGTCAGATAGACGTAAGGGGTCTTGCCTTTGCGGCCGGCGGGCATGAGATGCAGGTAGGCGATCGCGTCCGCGCACGTCATCTCGGCCGGCGCGTGCAGGTACTCCTTGCACATCATGGACCCGGCGGTACCCGGAGGACACGAGAGGATGTCGGACAATTCCGCCGACTTGGCCGCGGGCAGGGACGCCAGCACGCGATCGGCGAACTCCTTGGGTAGTCCGCGCAGGAGCTCGGCGGCTCCGTCCGAGGACAGCTGTCCGACGACCTCGGACATGTACGAGACGCCCAGATCGTCGGACGGAGCAGGCGCGCCTTGGGAGGCGGTCCCGCCGAGCAGTCCCCACTTCTCGGTGTCGGAGAGCTTGGTCATGGAGGATAGGATATCAGTCGGCGGCACCGGCCGACAACCGCCGGCGAAGGATGTCCTTAATGGGCCTTCCGGCCCGAGCGGGAGCTCTTCTTATCGCGGAGCAGGTACAGACGGTTATCCTCGACCTTGTAGAGCATCGGCGCGACGGTGACCTTGGGGTAGCGCCGGCGCAGACGCTCGGCTTCGGAGAGGATGAACGGAGCCACCTCCCCGATCTCGTACAATGGCGCGGAGGCCTGGAAGTGTCCCTCGGCCTCCCGGGTCGACCAGCCGGCGTTCTTGACCAGACCGCGCACGAAATCCTCTTTACGGGAGGCGAGATTCGTCATGCCGCAGTGCGTATGGCCGATGAGCGCCAGATGACGCACGCCGCCGATCGCGATGGCGAAGGACAGCTTGAACTCACTGTAGCGCATGTTCGCCCCGCCCGCGCGGATGATGAACGCGAAGTTGTCCGGGATCGTCATGTGCTTGCGGTTGTCCATGCACATGCCGATCAACAGTTGCGCCCGGTCGTAACGCTCGAACGATCTGCCGAGATTGTGGTACTCGAGCAAGAGACCGATGGGGGTCCGGCGGTAGCGCGCGGGGATGTCCGAGCGCGTGAGCACCGGATCGAGTACGGAGGTCATGCATGCTCTCCTTTGGGTTTGATCCACACCGACATCAGCACCGACACCGCCAGCAGCGCCCCGATCACGCCCAAGGACACCCCGATGGGTACCTTGTACACATCGGAGATCAGCATCTTGGACCCCACGAACACCAGGATCGCGGCCAGACCGTAGTGCAGGTAGCGGAACAGCCCGACGACCCCGGCCAGCGCGAAGTACAGCGACCGCAGGCCCAGGATCGCGAACACGTTGGAAGTATAGACGATGAACGGGTCATCGGTCACGGCCAATATCGCGGGGATGGAATCCACCGCGAAGATCACGTCGGTGACCTCGACGATCAAGAGGGCCAGGAACAACGGCGTGGCCCAAGTGCGGCCCTGTTTCCGGACGAAGAAGCGCTGGCCCTCGAGCGTCGGCGTGACGGGCATGAACTTCTTGAACAAGCGCACGACCGGGTTCTTGTCCAGTGCCGGGGCTTCATGTTTGAACGCCATCTTGATGCCGGTGATGACCAGGAACCCGCCGAAGACATAGATCATCCAGTGGAAGGTCTTGAGCAGCGTGATCCCGCCGGCGATGAAGCCCGCGCGCATGAGAAGAGCGCCCAGGATCCCCCAGAAGAGCACACGGTGCTGGTACTGCGCGGGGATCCGGAAGAACGAGAAGATCAGCACGAACACGAAGATGTTGTCCACGCTCAGGGATTTCTCGATCAGATAGCCGGCCAGGAACTCCAACGCGACCTGCTTGCCCTGCACGACGGCCAGGCCCGCGTTGAACGTCAGCGCCAGCGCGATCCAGAACGCGCTCCATCCCAAGGCCTCCTTCATCCCCACCGCGTGGGACTTGCGGTGGAAGACCCCGAGGTCCAGCGCCAGCATCGCCAGCACGAACAGATTGAAGAACACCCACGGCCAGATCCCGCTGTCGAACATGATCGCTCCTTGTCGTTGGTCTCAGGCCGTACCGGTCATCGAGCGCAAGCGTTTGACGCGCTCGGTTACCGGTGGGTGCGTCGAGAACAGGCTCAACATCGAACCGCTCGAAAAATGATTCACGATATACAGATGGCTGAAAGCCGGCTGCATATCGGGCATGGCCTCTTCTTGTTGGAAACGCCTCAATCGTGCCGGATCGGAGATCTTCTCGAGCGCCAGGGCCAGCCCCTCCGGATCGCCGGCGATCCTGGCACCCGTCTCATCGGCGAGATACTCACGCGATCTGGAAACGGCCGTTTGTACGAGCAGTGTCGCGATGGGAGCCAGGATGACGGTCAGCAGCAACACCAGCGGATGAATGCCGCCACGATTCTCTCCGTCACGATGTCCGCCTCCGGCCCAAGCGGCGAACTGCGCGAAATGAGCGATGTACATGACCGCTGAGGCCAACGTGGCGGCGACCGTGGAGATCAGAATGTCACGGTTCTGCACGTGCCCCAATTCATGAGCCATGACCGCGCGGACCTCGCGCGCGTCGAGTACCCGCAAGAGCCCGTCCGTGACGGCCACCGCCGCATGCTCCGGATCGCGGCCCGTCGCGAACGCGTTAGGCGCCTGGTCGGGTACACCGTAGACCTTGGGCATCGGCAAGCCCGAGCGTTCGGACAGCTCCCGCACCATCCGCGTCACCGGATGGTCGGGACCAAGCTCCTTGGCGCCGTGCATGGAGAGAACGATCTTGTCAGAGAACCAGTACGAACCGATGTTCATCACCATCGCCATCACAAAAGCCATCATCATGCCGTTGGTACCGCCGATCGCGTTGCCGATGACCAACAGCAGGGCGCTCATCCCGACCAACAGCGCGACGGTCTTGAGCTGGTATTTCCACCGTTCCATCTTCATTCCTCCTTGGCGCGATGCGCGCCGTGTTCGACGCGGGCTTTGTTCATGAGCCTATGGAACAGGTCCTGCCGGCCGTCCTCGAGCTCCGCGATCATCCGGTCGATCTGCCGTGATTCCTCGGGCAGCACGACCCGCGCGGCTTCGAGCGAACGAGGCAGGTCCCGGTACAACTCCTCGGCCGCCGTGTGCACCCCCGGTACATGCTCGCGGACCTTCTCGAAGACCCTGCCGACGAAGTACGCGTCATCCAGATATCCGAACAGCGAACCGTCGTCAGGAACGAAATCGATCGGATGGTACAGATAGGTCAGCAGAAATCCGTTGAGCCTGCGGACCGGTGAGGGCACCCGCTCGGATCCCGACAGATCACTGCACCGGGCGACCAGGTCCGGCATCATCAGTACGAGATTGAGCGTACGCGATATATGCAGTCCCTTGTGCCGGCGCCCCAAACGTTGGCGGATCCTCTTGGCGTAGTCGTCCCCGTACTCGATCGCCATCAACGAGAGCTGGTTCTTGAGAGCTTTGAGCATCTTCGCACCTCCATTCGAACGAGATTGTACCGTTGACTGCTTCATTAATAAAATGCATAATTTATAATACTTTCATTGATTTAATCGAATTATGATCCCGTTCAACTATCATCATCTTTACTATTTCTATACCGTAGCCCGGCTGGGGTCGGTCACTCGAGCGGCCCAGGAACTGCGCATCGGACAACCGGCGCTCAGCACGCAGGTGCGGAGCTTCGAGCGATTCCTCGACACCCCTCTGTTGGAGCGAGAAGGCCGCTCCCTGCGTCTGACCGACGCGGGCCAGTACGTCTACGCTTACGCGAAGGATATCTTCGATCTGGGACGGGAGTTCAAGGACGGGTTCTCGGACTTGGGTCACCGCGGCGGACGGCCGGCGATGCAGATCGGCCTCAGTCAGACCGTATCCAAGTCCTTCGCGG
Organism: Candidatus Omnitrophota bacterium; assembly: GCA_022072175.1. GTDB lineage: Bacteria > Omnitrophota > Gorgyraeia > 2-02-FULL-51-18 > 2-02-FULL-51-18 > JAJVIE01. The sequence continues at coordinate 52,432 of JAJVIE010000013.1, forward strand.
ACACGCTCCTGCACTTCCTGCTGAAGGAGGCTCCGGACCTGCGTCTGACGGTCCGCGAGGCCGGGACAGCCGCGCTGGTCGATCAGATGAGGGCCCACGCGTTGGATCTCGTTCTGTCCGACGAGCCGGGCCCGGCGGACCCCTCAGGTGCCGTCGAGACCCGCTTGGTCGGTGAGGTCCCGGTAGTGCTCTGTGCCAGGACCGATAAGGCACACGCGTACAGGAACATCCCAGGGGACCTCGACGGAGCGCCGTTCATCCTGCCCATCGACAGCCGCACCGGCCGCGCGGTCCGGGAGTTTTTCATCGCCAAGGAGGTCCGTCCGAGGATCGTCGCGGAGGTGGAGGACATCGAGCTGGTCCGGCGACTGGTGCTGGCCGGAGCGGGTCTGGCGCCGCTCGATCTTTACACGGCCCTGCGCGCGCCGAGCGGCTCCAAGCTGACGATCCTCGGGGAGAGGTCGCTTCTGGGGCTCTCGGAGAGGACGTACGTGCTGACGATGCGCCGTAAGAGACAGCACCCGCTGATCCCGCGCATCCTCGAGCGCTTCCGGATCAAGGCCCCCGGGCCGGGCAAACGGACCGTGGACTAGACCCCTAGAACGCTCTGGAGATCTTGGCCCGGGGACCCTGCACGGCCAGCTTCGTATCCGGAGCGATGGTCGTCGCGCACCCCGCCAACAACCCCGCCGTCATCACCGCTATCCAGGACCTCCAGCACCGCATCGGGACCTCCGCGTAGAGGTCTCTATCCTACCAGAACCGTACGGTTCAGCGGCGGCGTAGCGTGAACGCCAGGAGAACCAGGCCGTAGATCGCGGCGGCCGCGGCTCCGGCGGTGGCGGTGATCAGCGCCCCGTCCCGCAGGTCCTTGTGCTTGATGAACTGGTACTTGTGGAAGTTGCTGAAGACCCACGCCTCCCACTGCTTGGCGTCGTCCGTATGACGCGTGACACTGCCGGTCATCGTCGACACGTAGACCCGCGTCCCCCGTCCATCCTCGGCGTCGAAGCGGTACACCGGCAGGATCCGGAAGATGTTGAGGTACTCGGTGTCGTACTCGGTCAGGTACGCCGTATAGCGGATCCGCGCTTCCGGGCCCAGATGCAGGCGGGCGATGTCCCTGGCATAGCGCTCGTCCGCGTCCGTCCCGACGGTACCGTCCTCCGCGTCCAGATAGACCGGCTTCTCGGCGTCCTCGAGCAGGAACTGGTACCATGAGCGGCCTTCGATCGTGCGGACACTGACCATCCGGACCTGACCCGCGGAGGCCCCCAGACGCTGCACCGCGCCTGAGAGCGGGAAGGTCAGCCGGGTCAGGTCCACCGTCCCGTGGGGCCGCGGTTTGGGCGGGGGCGCCTGCGTCCTCGACATGACCTGATGCAGGATACCGCTCAACGCCGCGACGATCAGCGTGAGACCGAAGACCGCTCCGAGCGTTCGGTGAATACGCCTCACCACCGCCACTCGGCACCTCCGTAGTAGGCGCGGCCGTTGCCGGGGTTGAACTGCGCGCTGTCGGCACCCGCGGCGTTGGTCACGATACCCGTGGAAGCCGCGAAGACCTCATCGGTGATGTTCTTGACCTCGAAGAAGAACGATGGGCCCTTCTTCTGTCGGTAGCCGGCCTTGAAGCCCCAGATCACGTACGGGTCGGCGAAGAACGTGTTGGCGAAGTCTATCGGGTATCTCTCGAAGGACTGCTCGAGATTGGGACCGAGATACACGCCCGACGGATGCTCATAGAGCACTTCGGCCTTGAAGAAATGCTCCGGGAAAGCAGGCAGCTGGTTGTCGCCGTACACCGGATCGCCGTTGAAGGAGAAGTCGCTCCAGTTGTACAGCACGCGTCCGATAACCCTGTCGGTCTCCGGAGCGTCCGAGGACACGATGAGCCGGTCCAGGAGGCGAACGCCCGCTCCGAGCTCAAGACCCTTGTGGATCGTCTCCGACGGCGCGTTGATCGTGCCCAACGCGGTGCCGGTAGCATCGTTGAGGCTCAACAGCTCGTTGTCGATCCAGCTGTGGTACAGCGTCACGTCCCAGTTCCACCGGTCCTCCTGGCCTCTGGCGCCGCCCTCGAGGGTCTTCGAGACCTGCGCCTTGTTGGGCCTGAAATCCGCCGCCGGAGTGGTCATCTCCGAGAACGACGGGGGCTCGAAGCTCTGGTTGTACCCCGTGAACAACTGCGAGGTCTCCGTCAGGTCGTACACCAGGCCGATCTTGGGATTGAAAGCCCTGTACACCACCTGACCGGAGTCGTCCCCGTTGGCGAAGAACTGGTCGTTGACGTCCCGCTCGGCGTACAGCAGCTGTCCGCCCCCGACCACCGTCAGACGGTCCACCACCGTGAAGCGGTCCTCGGCGTACAGGAGCGCCTGCTCGGCGATACTGTCCGTCTGGGCCGTGCGGCTGGTCGGCAGTCCGCCCGAGTTGGTGTAGCGGTCCTGGTCATCATAGCCGACGGCGCCCGACAGACCCACGATGAGCTCGTTGGGACGGCCGAAGAGCTCGTTTGCGTCCGTATAGCGGACCTCCGCGCCCCAATCATCGTCCTCACCGTAGATCACCTGGAAGATCGGATGGAAGAGCTCATAGGACGACCAGTGCCCGATGAGATCGATCTTGCGCTCCCCGGAGGTGAACGTCGTCTTGGACGCCAGGCGCGCGTACTCGATGTCCCGCTTGTAGTTGAGCGAGACGTTGGCGGCATTGGCCTGCTCGGGGTTCGTGCGCATCTGGCTCTTGGTGAGGGAGCCGCCGAGCTTGGACAGCGCCTTGAGGTACGTCGTATAGACCCGGGTCTCGACGCTGTCGTTGATCTTGTAGCCGGAGTTGGTCATGACCGTGTAATTGTCCTGAGCCGTATGGTCACGATAGCCGTCCTGTTTGAACTGGCTGACCGACACATAGTAGTCCCAGGGGCCGATGACCTGTCCCGAGCTGACCTGTGAGTGGACCGTACCGAAGCTCCCGCCCTCGATGCGAGCTTGGAACGGATCGGCCGTATAGCCCGTCGGTGAGACGAAGTTGACCGCTCCGCCGAGCGTCGTCGAGCCGTACCTGAGAGCGTTGCCGCCGCGGTAGACCTCGGTGTAGGCGATCGCCAGCGGCTCGAAGCGCTGAGCGTCCCCGCCTCCGTCGGTCTGGTTGAGGGGCACACCGTCCTGCAGGAGCGTCAGACCCCGCAGGTGGAACGTCCTCTGCAGTCCGGACCCGCGGACGGAGATGCGGGACTCGAGAGAGGAGGTGTCGCGCTGTTGCACGTGCAGTCCCGGCACCCAACCGAGCAGGTCCTGCGGTGTCGAGCTTCGCCCCCGCTCGATGTCCTCGCGGCGGACCAAGGACACGCCTCCGGGTATCCGCTTGAGCTGGACCGCCGCCGCATCAGAGTCCGGAGCGACCGTCGAGCCCTGCTGTTGGCCTTTGACGGTAACGGTCGGCAGGACCGTTGTTTTGTTATCGGACCCGGCGGCCAGGGCCGGGGACACGGCGGCCCACAGGCACGCCGATACGCACAATAGAAGTCTGATCATGATCTCTTTCCCAGTTGAAGGATATAGGCATCACAGCGACGGGGCACACCCCCACCGCGCGCACGTCCGATGGGTCTGAGATCAGGCTTTGGGGATGGGGTCCCGGAGCAGGATGGCCGCGGAGGCCGGAGGATGGAGATCCTTGAGGTAAGAACGTGCCCGCATTAGATCCGAGACCTCGATGATCGTATCGACAAGCAGCTCGTCCGAAGAGCTTCCGGACGATCGGGCGCTTTTTTGGACATCCTGGGAGGCGCTCGAGTAAGAGACCAGACCCGCCGGACGATCGGCGGCGGAGACTTGAGCGCTCGTCATGGAGCACATATGGAACGCGCGCTTGCCGCCGCAGGCGGTCTTCTCCTGGGAGGGCTTGATGAAAGCGCCCAGGGGCAGCACCCACAACAACAGCGTCGTGAGCGCGCCGAGGGCGGTGAGTCGTTGGATCAAGGAGATCTTGGACATGAGAAGGACCGGCCCACTATAGCAGGCCGGTCCCCCGTTGGGCAACCCCCGCGGTTATTCGAGGTAGGCGCGCAGCATCCAGGCGGCTTTCTCGTGCTGTTCGAGAAGACCCGTCAGGAAGTCGCTCGTTCCCGCGTCGCCGAGCTTGGCGCCGGTCGTGTCGACGTCCTTGCGCAGTGTCCGCGCGAGCGCCTCGTGATCCGCGAGCAGTTCCTTGACCATCGACATCCCGTCGCGTTTGCGGCCGGGGGCTTCCTTGAGCCGTGCGGCCTTGAGGAACTCCGCCAGACTGCCGGCCGAAGCGCCGCCGAGAGCCCGGATGCGCTCGGCCACCTCATCGATGGTCTCATCGATCGTGTCGTACTGGCTCTCGAAGAACTTGTGCAGTTCCGAGAAGCCCTCACCGGTCACGTTCCAGTGGAAGTTGCGTGTCTTGGTGTAGAGCACGTACTCATCGGCCAGGACCGCGCTGAGCACCTCGATAGCTCCGACACGGCTTTTGTCCGCCAATCCGATATTGATGTCGCTCATGGTCATTGCCCTCCTTCTTGAGAGATCTGGACCGCCTGCGCGGCGGCGGTGACGACGGCCGCGATCCTCGCGACCGACTGAACGCCCTCTTTGGGGACGCCTCCGGCGACGACCTTGCGAGCGTGCGACTCCACGCAGTACCCGCATCCGTTCACCGTGGACACTCCCAAGCAGTATAGCTCGAAATCGATCCGCTCGATACCGGGACTGCCGATCACGCTCATCCTCAGACGCGCCGGCATCTGCGAGTAGTCCGGATCGTTCACCAGATGCGTGAACCGGTAGTAGATGTTGGTCATCGCCATGATGGCCGCGGCCGAACGCGCGGCGCGCATCTCGTCCGTGTTGAGTACGGCGGACGCATGCTCCTGTAGAGCGCGGACCACCTCGGCCTGCCGGGTCGCGTACGCGGCCGCCAGCGCCGTGCCCGCGACCTGTGAGGCCGTCAATCCCGGACTGCCCTCCGGCGTCAGCACCGACCCGAGGTTGAGCCGGATGTCGCGCGCCTCATCGGGGATGCTTTCCTGCAAACGTACGATCGTCTCGGTGCTCATCGTGTCTCCTCCCGGTCTACGCGACCTTGATCGTGGCTTCGCCCTTCTTCCAGTTGCAGGGGCACAGTTCGTCGGACTGCAGAGCGTCGAGCACCCGCAGGACCTCCTGGGGATTGCGGCCGACCTGCAGATCGGTCACCATCACGAAGCGGATGACGCCCTGCGGATCGACGATGAACGTCGCCCTCTGCGCCACGCCTTCTCTGGCGTCGAGCACGCCGAGCGCCTGGGACAGCTCCCGCTTGACGTCCGCCAGCATCGGGAACGGCAGCGTCGACAGCTCCTTCTTGTCCTTCCGCCAGGCCAGGTGCACGAACTCCGAGTCCGTGCTCGCCCCGAGCACCACCGCGCCGCGGTCCCTGAAATCCTTGTCGAGCCTCCCGAACGCCTCGATCTCCGTCGGGCAGACGAACGTGAAATCCTTGGGCCAGAAGAACACCACCAGCCACTTGTCCTTGTACGTGGCGTTGGTGATCTCCTTGAAAGCGTCCTTCACGTCGTTGGACACCGTCGCCTTGACCCTGAACTGCGGGAAATTGTCTCCGACCGCGAGCATCGTGGAACCTCCTTGTCTGGATGGGTGGTCATCAGGGGCTCTTGCCCTCTTGACCTGAGTGTACGTCCGGCCGTATCATTAATCTAATCGATTGTTTTTATACCAACGATAGGATATAGATATGGAACTCCACCAGCTTCGCTATGCCGTCGCGCTCTCAGAGGAGCTTCATTTCGGCCGGGCGGCCGCGCGCTGTCATGTGTCCCAACCCACGCTGAGCCAGGCCGTCCACAACCTCGAGCGCGAACTGGGCAGGACTCTCTTCGAGAGGTCTTCCCGCAAGGTCTCGGTGACGGAGGCCGGGCGGGCCTTCTTACCGCAGGCCGCGTCCGTGCTCGAGGCTCTGAGCCGGGCCAAGAGCTCGGTCGCCGACAGAGATGGCGAGATCTCCGGCACCCTGCGCGTGGGGTCCATCCCGACCATCTGTCCGTACGTGATGCCCGGGGTCCTGCTCAAGCTCGCCGCCGACGCTCCACGTCTGAAGGTCGAGCTTCACGAAGAGACGACCTCGACGCTGGTGGGCTATCTCAAGACAGGTCGGATCGATATCGGCCTTCTGTCCCTGCCGATCCCGGAGAGAGGCCTGTCGACGCTGGAGCTGGCCGAGGAACCCTTCCGCTTGGCGGTCGGCGCGCGTCACCGGCTGGCCCGACAGCGCTCCATCGATCTCAAGCACGTGCTCGGCGAACAGCTCTTGATCCTGCAGGAGGGACATTGCTTCGGAAGGCAGGCGATGGAGTTCTGCAAGCTCTCGAGGCACGACCCGCGAGTGCGTTTCGAAGGCAGCAGTCTGACGTCCGTCCTGCGGCTGGCCGAAGCCGGAGCGGGAGTGACGTTCGTGCCCCGCATGGCCGTCGACCCCAAGGCCTATCCGGGCCTGCGTTTCCTGGACCTGACCCCCGGACCCCGCAGATCACTGGGGGTCGTCTGGCGGGTCACTTCACCCCTTGAGCGGGCGCACCAGGCTTTCATCGACGCGGCGCGGACCGTTCTGAGGCAACCCGCTCGCCGCTGAGGCGGTCGTCAAAAATTGCCCGTCGCCTTGATCCCGACGGCTTTCTCGTCGGCCTTCTCGGTACCCTTGAGACCCGTGCGGCCTTCCACACCGACCCGCGTGCCCCCCGCGAACGGCAGGATCTTCTCGATACCGAACGTCCCGACCTGCTCGCTGAGTCCCAGCGTCAGGTCCCTCAGGCCGAAGCGGTCCTTGAGCCGCTGTCCACTGCCCCCGAGCACGAAATAATCCACGAACTCCCGCGTGACGTCGAAGGTCGCTTTGCCGGCCTCCAGCGCTTTTTCGGTCGCGGGCCACTCCTGGCCTGTGGCGAGCATCAACAGCAGCTTGTCCTGCGAGAAGACACCGTCGGATCCCAGGCGGATCTGCGGTTTGAGCGGCGTGCCCTCGACGCGGATCCTCACTTCGGACGAACCGATCTTCGTCGAGCCTTCGATGTCGAGCTCGGGCACGGTGGGATCGCCGTAGTAGGTCGCGGTCCCTTGCTTGAGGTCCAAGCGTCCGCGCGTATGGCGGATCTCCCCGCCGGTGGCGACGACCGTGCCCCTGAGCTCGAGACCTGAGGCGGTCCGCGACGTGGTCAGCCCGTCCGTCCAGACACGCATTCCGGTGAACTCGAACCGTCCGTAAGCGACCCGGTCCAGCGTGACGTTGCCCATCCACACCGGCTCCCGCCAGGTGCCGGCCACATGCAGTTCCACGTCGTCGAGCGAACCGCCTTTGACCTTGAGCGCGGTCTGGCCGAGCGCGGCTTTGAGCGCCTCGACCTCGACGGACCTGACGTACACGCGCAGATCGGGCCCGGCTGCGCTCCCCCCACCGATGAGCACGATCGGGTCGGCATTGCCTTGGATCCTCAGACGGACGTTGACGGCCTCGCGCAGTCCCTCCATGCCGGATGCCGGGTCCCAGACCAGCCGCTGAGCCTCGAGCGTGTGCGGTGTTTTCAGACCCGGCAGTCCCTCGGCACGGAGATCCTCCAGGACCAGAGGAACACCGGCACCGGCGACGGCCCGGACGGCTTCGAAGAGGCTCCCCGGACCGGTGCGTCCCTTGAGACCTTCGATGCGGACCTCGCCTTGGGCTGAAACGTCGGCCGCGGCGGCGCTGATGTCCCCTCCGTCGAGACGCCGCACACCCGTCAGCGTGATCCCTTCCAGACGCCAACCCTCACCGGAGGGGAAGGCCTTGGTGATGTGAGCTCCGGCGATCTCGGCGCCCTCGCCCGCCGATCCGACAGTGACTCCCGTGGCGGATCCGTCCATACGGTCCGCGGGCCAGAGCGTCAGACGCAGATCCGCGCGCTCGATCCGGATCGGCCACGAACGGCCCTCATAGGGCAACTCCGCGCTGATGCCCTCCAGGACCAGACCGCGGAGCAGATCGCCCTGAGCGGACGTCCAGCTCACCTGTCGCGCGTCCATCCGGTCCTTGAGGGATTCGATGACGATGCGGACCGATAGAAGCGTACGGTAGTGGTAGACCACCGCGGCACAGACAAGGGTCAGCGCAAGGACCGGTACGGTGACCCATAACACCGCCGTCCAGGAGGGGAAGGATCTTGATCTCAAGGGGCCCCGCGCGTGCTCAGCTCAGCGATCGTCGTGCCTTGAGATAGCACCGATGTACGTCCCGCCAGGAGGCCTCTTGGCCTTTTTCGAGACGCAGAGCGGCCTGCTCCAACTCGGCGGCAGCCTCGGTGACCAGAGCCCCTCGAGCATCCTGAGCCTGGGCCGCGGCGGCACGCAGGTGATCGACGGTCCTCCGGCATTGGGCGGCGGCACGCATCCAGTTGTCCCTGAACACGCTCAGGAGCGCCTCACGGTGGGCTTCGGCGACCTCGCCCGGCAGATCATCGCCGGAGCGACCCAGGCGCACCAGGCTCCGGAGCACCGGACCGGTCGGAGACTCCGCGTGTCCGATCACGACGTCGTCCCCGGCGCTGAGCGCGGTCAACTCCTCCGCGTACTCCCCGAGCAGACGTCCGGGTTCCACACCGACCGTGACGGCAACCGGCTGTTCAGCCCCCTCGTCGGAACGCAGGAGGGTCAAGCTATTACCATCATAGTTCTCCACGATCCCCGCCAAGTAGTCATCGGGCACGCCTTCCGCGCGGGCCGGCGGACACGACAGGATCAGGAGGGTGGACAGCACGGCACAGCTGAGGATGCGGGTCTTCATGGGACGTCTCCGGATAAGCGGTCGGTGCGGATCGCCGGTCCAACGACCCTATTATACCGTGACGGTGGCCGGAGAGGCGCCGTCAATCGCCTGAAGAGACGTAGCCTCGGTTGGGCGCTGAAGAGCGTTGAGCGGACAACTCGGTATCGGCCAACAGGCGTTTGCCGGAAGAGACGCCGAGCAGATCGTGCGTCAGGTCCGAGCTGATCGAACGGGCCGACAGCCAGATGCCGAAATACTCGCGTGCGAAATCCTGTCCGGGCACCGTGATCACAGGCGAGCCGTTGCGCTCGAGCGTCGTACCCCTCTCCGGAGCGTAGACCAGCGCGTACTCGTCGCCCTTGTCGACGTCTTGATAGCAGGCGTTGAGCCGGTCCAGGCGCTCCCGGATCGCCGCCAGCCGCTGTTCCGGCAGACCGCGCAGGTTGTGTTCGGCCGCTTTGATGAGGTGTTGGCGGCCGATCTTGCGGTGATAGCGGAGGACCAGGCGCTTGGGCACATCGGACAGCACGCCCTGAGCGCCCGAAGCGTCCATTGGAGCGTACAACGCCGCGGTGAAGAGCTTCATCCCGTAGTACCGGTACGTCGAGACGCCGCGCAGGGGCAGTTTGAGCGCGGCGGCGGTCTGATGGGCCGTGAAACACGTCCCGCTGAGACACACCGTTGGCTCGGGCATCGCGGAGATGGCCCCGGCGCTGTTGAGCCGGAGCGCGCACAACGCAAGGACGAGCGCCGCGCAGACCGCCGCGCGGATCGTTGAGCCAAGCACGCGAACCTGGCAAGGACTCATGCGGCCCCCCTCTCCGCCCCGGTGACCGGCCCCGACAGCCCGATGAGCGCCTTGACCTTGCGGCGCAGATCCGCGGCGTCGAAGGGTTTGATCACATACGCGTCGGCCAGACCTTGCTCCAGTTGGTCCTTCTGGATGACCTCGGCGTTGGCCGTCACCAGGATGATCGGGATGTTGCGGAGGTCCGGATCGGACTTGAAGTGTCGGCACGCCTGACGTCCGTCCATGATCGGCATCTGCAGGTCCATGATCACCAGGTCCGGTCTCGGAGTTCGACCCGCGGCCGCGATCGCCTCTCGGCCGTCGGAGACGCTCACGGCGCTATATCCCCAGGACTTCAGGCGGCTTTCCAGCATGAAGACCACGTCGGGTTCATCGTCGACGATGAGCACCACTTTGCGTTCGTTGTTCATTGTACCCCCGCCGGCGGCTGGGTCGGAAGCCAGAACGAAAAGGTCGATCCTGTGCCGTACGTGGACTCGACACCCACGCGGCCGCCGTGCAACTCCACGATCTTCTTGGAGATCGCAAGGCCCAGACCGGTGCCGGTCGCGCGGTGCGATTCGAGCCGTCCGATCTGAGCGAAGCTCTGGAAGATCCTCGGGATATCCTCCAGGTGCAGACCGATACCGGTGTCCTCCACCGAGACCGTCACGCAGCCCTGCTCGAACCGCGTGCGGATCGTGATCCGGCCCGTGTCCGTGAACTTGACCGCGTTGGCGACGTAGTTCATGAGCACCTGAGTGATCTTGTCCTTGTCCAGCATCACACGCGGCAGGTCACCGGACAGGTCCGTCACCAGCTCCAAGGACTTGGACTCCGCCAGGGCCACGAAGCTCGGCAGGGCCTCGCGGATCAGGTCGTTGAGGGACTGCTCGGACAGATGCAGCTCGTGACGCCCCGACTCGAGCTTCTGGAAGTCCAGCACGTCGTTGATCATGCGGGACAGACGGTCGACGTTGCGGTGGGCGGTCGTCAGACAACGCATCTGCATGTCGTTGAGCGTCCCCGTAGGTCCGTCGAGCACGATGGAGATGCCTTCCTTGATGACGGTCAGCGGCGTACGCAGTTCATGCGAGACGATCGAGATGAACTCGGACTTGGCCTTCATCGCCTCGAGGATCTTGTTCTCCGCGTACTCCGCCCGGCGACGCGCCTCCTCGGTGTCCTGAAGGATATTGAGGATGGTCGCTTTCTGTTCCTTGAGCAGCTCGGTCTGACGGGCCAGGTCCATGGCCAGCTGGTCCTTGGCATGGAACTGGTTCTCGAGCGTCGTCTTGGCCATGTGCAGCTCAGCGGTCCTCTCGTCCACGAGCCTGAGAACCTCCGTCGTCTGCCCGGTGATGACCAGCAGGAACGAGCTCAGGATCGCCGTGAACAGGAACCCCGAGAACAGCATGAACCAGATCGCCCAGGTCCGATAGCGCACGAGGAACGCCCGTGCGGGCTCGATCTCCAGGTCCCATATCCGGTCAAGTACGTTGAGACGGCGCGTGTGACGCCAGGGGTTCGGAGGGTCCGCGGTGTCGGTGTTGGTGTAGATCGGTCGGCGCTCGCCCTCGGAGAGCACGTCGTAGACCCGGACGTTCATGAGGTGGCCGGCGGGGTCAAGGACCCTATCCATCATGGAACGGACCGTATAGATGGACACCAGACAACCGCGGAAAGCCGCTCGACGCCCCTCGAGCGTGTCGATCCGGGCGCCTTTCATATAGACGGGAACCGCGATCAAGAGCATCGCGTTGGATTCGGTATCCTGGGCCAGCTTGGGTAGGACGCTCGCCGTCATACTGCCGGAGTCGCGGGCCTTGAGCAAATACTCGCGTCGCTGGGCGCTGTGCGCCAGATCGAGGCCGAGCGCCGCCTCGTTGCCTTGATAAGGTTGGACGTAGTAGATAGGCAGGTGAAAGTCCCTGGCTTGGGCCGGGACCAGCACCCCTTTCTCATCGATCTCCTTGAGCGAGAAGGCTCCATGACCGCTTTCGCGCGCTTCGCGCACGAGCTCGTCCACGCTGTCGGGCGTGACCAGGGGCACCCACTCCAGAGCGCGGATGCTCCGTCGTTTGTGCAGGGTATGTTGCACGAAATCCGCGAACTCCTCGCGCGAGACGTGCTGTGAGCTGTCATAGAAGCTCTTCAAGGCCATCAACTCATCGGCGTAGTCGGAGATCTTGGACTCCGCCCTAGTGTGGAACTCATGAACGATATTGCCGAACTCCGAGCGTACACGGGCTTCTTCGACACGCACGATGTAGACGTGGATCATCCACATCGCACTGAGCGTCACCATGATCGGCAGCGCCAGATGCCAACGGCGCGCTTTCCAGATATCCTTGGGACGTCCGATCCAAGCCAGAGCCAACGGCGTGAAGAGGACCGCGCCGGTCGCGTCGCCGGCCCACCAGACAAGGGCATTGAGCGTGTATTGGTCGACCGGGATGCGTCCTGCCGCGCATAAGAGCGTCGTGCCCGACAGCGGGCTCACAAGACAGGCGGACAGCGTCAACACGATGAAACGCAGGATATCCCCCGGATGAGTCAGGCGCAGACCATCGCGCAGGAAGACGCGCAGAAGCTTGGCACAGACCGCTGTTTGGGCAACGGACCCGATCGCGATCCCCACGGCGATGAGCGTGGACAACGGCCATCCGGCAGTGTCGCCGGATGTCATGACATTGGCGAGCACGGATCCCACGAAGATGCCGATAAGCATGCGAGGGCCATAGGCGAGCGTGAACGCCAGCGCCGCACCGGCCGCCGGCCAGATCGGAGAAGCATACCCAGGAGGCACCGCAAGATACAGTGCCAACCGTGCGAGCGCGTAGTACAGCACGGCGATGACGAGGGTTCTTTTGAACAGCCTCATAGGGCTTGGTCGCCGTGGCGGGCTTCGACCCGGATCGCACACAGGGTTGCAACGGCTGTGCCGATCCGTGAAACGGGAACGCGATGGGTGGTTTTCATGACTATAAAAATATACATTAGTTACTATTACTAAGCAATAGTATCTAATAATTACTTTAATTCAGCAGTCATTATGGACTCAGTCCCAACCTGTCTCCGCGGACTGAGTCCAAATAGCACCTACAGGATGCAGTTAACTTATAATCGTAGCGATCTGTTCCCGTTCGATGGTCACGTACGCCCTGTAGATGGTTTGGCGATGGGATCGCCGATCCGAAAGCGCCAGATAGGCCGGTGATTCGGTAAGTAGTGCGTTAGGTTTGCCTTCCGCGTAGAACAGATAGCTTGAATACAAGTAGTCCCCCACCTCGGATACGATCTTCGCGTCGACCGGATTGCGCTCGATATAGCGACCGCACTCCAGTAGATAGGAATCAGTATCGATCGGGATGCTCGCGAAATTGCGCCTGAAAACCTGTTCCGACCAAGCATACCTTTTGCAGTAATAGTAAGCGTAACGTCTTTGGACCGAATGCGCGAGCTTGCTGAGCAAGCGCAGTTCCGTAGCCCGTAGAATGAAATGGGCGTGGTTTTCCATGATGCAATAATGGTAGACCTGAATGTCATACATCTCAGAATACTGTTTCACAAAACCTAGATACGCCTCGCAATCATTCTTGCTATGGAAGATCTTCTTCTTGTTAACCCCTCGGACCATGAAGTGATAGACACCACTCGGACTGATCTGGCGCGGTTTTCTGGGCATAGAACCCTCCTTGCTATACAGGGCGCTGTGGGAGGGTATTTTCGTTCAGATATTTTGGTTATCGACTAACTACACCCTTTTTGGGCACTTCGGACTCAGTCCGAATAGGCCAGCCGGGACTGAGTCCCGCTGAGCGGGGGTGCTCTTCAGCTACCGGCAGTGGCGCGCTTGTTTGGAGTCCCCGACGGTTTGCTAATGAAAAATGCCGCCTCACCTGACGGTGAAGCGGCATTTTCAATGGCGGAGCCAAAGGGATTCGAACCCTCGATCTCCTGCGTGACAGGCAGGCGCTTTAAACCAGCTAAGCTATGGCTCCAAAAATCATGTCCCGCCCCAAGGGGCGGATCGCGCGACGGGGGCTAGTCTAGCCCAAACCCGCACCAGTTTCAAGACCGGCCGGACGCGCCCCGCGGCCCTACTCGGCGTTGCGATCGACCCGGTCGGTCAGCACCAGCACGCGGTTGTTCTGCACCTCGAGGAAACCTCCCTCGATCCGAAAGCCCTGCGTGCGGCCCTCGGCGTCGCGGTAGGTGAGATCCCCGGCTCCGATGGTGGTCACCAGCGGCGCATGGTCCCTGAGGATCCCCAGATAGCCGAGCGTGCCCGGGGCCACGACAGACTGCACGCGGCCTTCATAGAAGACCTCGTCCGGTGTGATGACCTTGAGCGTGATCGGTGCGTCGGCCATGACCGTCCCTAGTTACCGGCCTGGAGGCGGGCCGCCTTCTCGGCGACCTCCTCGATGCCGCCGACCATGTAGAAAGCCTGCTCGGGATACTCGTCCATCTCACCGGCGACGATCTTCTTGAATCCGGCGATCGTGTCCTTGAGCGCCACGTACTTGCCCTTGAGACCCGTGAACGTCTCGGCCACGAAGAACGGCTGGGAGAGGAACTTCTGGATCTTACGCGCTCTGGAAACGGTCTGCTTGTCCTCTTCGGACAGCTCGTCCATACCCAGGATCGCGATGATGTCCTGCAGGTCCTTGTAGCGCTGTAGGAGCTTCTGCACGCCGCGGGCGGTGTTGTAGTGGTCGTCGCCGATCACGCGTGGGTCGAGGATGCGCGAGGTCGAGTCCAGGGGATCGATGGCCGGATAGATGCCCAGCTCGGCGATCTGACGCGACAGCACGGTCGTGGCGTCGAGGTGAGTGAACGTCGTCGCCGGGGCCGGGTCGGTCAGATCGTCCGCGGGGACGTAGATGGCCTGCACCGAGGTGATCGAACCCTTCTTGGTCGAGGCGATGCGCTCCTGCAGGTCACCCATCTCGGTGGCGAGGTTGGGCTGGTATCCGACGGCCGAGGGCATACGTCCGAGGAGAGCGGACACTTCGGAGCCGGCCTGCACGAAGCGGAAGATGTTGTCGATGAAGAGCAGCACGTCCTGCTTCTCCTCGTCGCGGAAGTACTCCGCCATGGACAGCGCCGTCAGCGCCACGCGCAGACGCGTCCCCGGGGGCTCGTTCATCTGTCCGAAGACCAGGCAGGTCTTGTCGAGGACCTTGGACTCCTTCATCTCGTGATAGAGATCGTTACCCTCACGGGTGCGCTCACCGACGCCGGCGAACACCGAGAACCCTCCGTGCTGGGCGGCGATGTTGCGGATGAGCTCCTGGATGATGACGGTCTTGCCGACACCCGCGCCGCCGAAGAGACCGACCTTGCCGCCCTTCGGGTACGGGGCGAGCATGTCGATGGCCTTGATACCGGTCTCGAAGATCTGCGTGGCCGGCTCGCGCTCATCGAGCGTGGGGGCCGAGCGGTGGATGGAGTAGTGCTTCTGGGCCTTGGGCTCGGGCTTCTCGTCGATGGCCTTGCCGAGCACGTTGAACATCCGGCCCAGCGTCTCGCGACCGACCGGCACGGAGATGGGCTTGCCGGTGTTGAGGGCCTCGGTGCCGCGCACCAGACCGTCGGTCGACGACAGCGCGATACAACGCACGACGTTGTTACCCAGGTGCTGGGCCACCTCGACGACGATCTCCTCCTGGCCGTTCTTGATCACGATGGCGTCGAGGATCTGCGGCAGGTTGCCGGGCTCGAAACGCACGTCGAGCGTCGGTCCGATGATCTGGATCACGTGGCCGACGTTGGAGGCCTTGGCGCCGCTGGTCTTGGCCGAGGCGGTGGAGGAGGTCTTCTCTTCGGTCTTGGTCTGCATGGTCGCTCCTGGTGTGATGCTTAGACGAGCGCTGCCGCGCCGCCGACGATCTCGGACAGTTCCCGGGTGATCGTCGCTTGTCTGGTTTTGTTGCGAAGTAGCTTGAGCGAGTCGAGCACTTCCTCGCCGTTCTCCGTCGCCTGTTTCATGGCGACCATCCGGGCGCTGTACTCCGAAGTGACGGACTCGAGCAGCGTGAGATAGACCTTGCCCTCGAGGTACCTCGACAGCAGGGTCAAAAAAACGTCCTTAAAACCGGGCTCATAGATGTACTCGGCCAGTCCCTGCGACGGACGGTCCATGAGCCAGCTCAGGCTCAGGAATGGCGTAAAAACGTTCTGCCCCGTGCCGCCGACGCGGTAGTTGGTGTGCAGGATCTCGACCGAATCGGTGCGCCCGCTGAGGAACAACTGCTTGAGCTCCTCGTTGAGACGCTTACCGTAGGCGGCGTCGACCGCGCCCCTCTCCCCGCCGGTACCGATGAGCGGAGCCTTTTTGCGGCGGAAGAACTCCGCGCCGACCTTACCGATCGGCAGGACCGACAGCTCATAGGCGGCGTTGTCACGCATCCAGCCCTGCGCGGTGCGCAGGAGGTTGGAGTTGTAGGCGCCGCACAAGCCTTTGTCGCCGGTCATGACCACGAGGGTCTTGCGCTTGAGCTCACGCCGCTCGAAGAGCGGGTCCTCCATACGGCCGGCGGCCGCCGCGAGATTGCCGACCAGCTTCTCGAGCTCGCCGAGGTAGGCCCTCGAGCGCGAGAATCGGTTCTCCGCCTTCTTGAAACGAAAAGCCGCGATCATCTCCATGGCCTTGGTGATCTCATGGATGTTCTCGATGCTCTTCATCCGGCGGCGGATCTGTCGGAGCGATGCCATGTGCCTGTCCTTCTTTCTTGCGGTGCGGCGCCCGCGGGCGCCCTGTTACTTCTTGGCCAGGAACTGCGCCTTGTACTCCGTCGCCGCGCGGTCGAGGCGCTGGACGATGGAGTCGGTCAGTTCCTTCTGTTTCTCGATCTCGTTGACGACATCCGGGTACTTCTCGGCGAGGAACTTCTGGAAACCCGCCTCGAAGGCCTGCACGCGCTCGAGCGGCACTTCGTCCAGAGCGCCCTTGGTGCCGAGATAGATGATGCTCACTTCCTGCGCGAGCGTGGCCGGGGTGTACTGGCCCTGCTTGAGGATCTCGACCAGGCGCGCGCCGCGGTTGAGCTGATCGCGGGTGGACTTGTCCATGTCCGAGCCGAACTGCATGAAAGCCGCCAGTTCACGGTACTGCGCCAGCTCCAGGCGGAGCTTGCCGGCGACCTTCTTCATGGCCTTGGTCTGGGCGTTGCCGCCGACGCGCGACACCGACAGACCGACGTTGATGGCCGGACGCACGCCCTGGTAGAAGAGGTCGCTCTCCAGGTAGATCTGTCCGTCGGTGATCGAGATGACGTTGGTCGGGATGTAGCCCGACACGTCGCCGGCCTGCGTCTCGATGATGGGCAGGGCCGTCAGACTGCCGCCGCCCAGGTCCTGACGCATCTTGGCCGCTCTCTCGAGCAGACGGGAGTGCAAGTAGAAGACATCGCCCGGGAAAGCCTCACGCCCCGGAGGACGCCGGAGCAGGAGCGACAGCTCGCGGTAGGCCGCCGCGTGCTTGGTCAGATCGTCGTAGATCACCAGCGCGTGCATGCCGTTGAAGAGATAGTACTCGCCCACGGCCGCTCCGGTATAGGGAGCCAGGAATTGCAGTGTCGCGGCGACGTCCGCCGGAGCGCTGACGACCGTGGTGTAGGCCATCGCGCCGTTCTCCTCGAGCGTCTTGACGACCGACAGTACGTTGGAGGCCTTCTGTCCGACGGCGACGTAGATGCAGTGGACGTCCTTGCCCTTCTGGTTGAGGATCGTGTCGATAGCGACGGCGGTCTTGCCGGTCTGGCGGTCGCCGATGATCAGCTCGCGCTGGCCGCGCCCGATGGGGATCATCCCGTCGATGGCCTTGATGCCGGTCTGCAACGGCTCCTTGACCGACTGACGCACGAGCACGCCCGGTGCCTTGAACTCGATCGGACGCGTCTCCGTCGAGACGATGGGGCCCTTGCCGTCGATCGGACGGCCGAGCGCGTCGACGACGCGGCCGAGAAGTCCCTTGCCGACGGGCACCGAGGCGATCTTGCCGGTGCGCTTGACGGTGTCGCCTTCCTTGAGGCCGTGGCCCTCGCCGCAGAGCACCACGCCGACGTTGGACTCTTCGAGGTTGAGCGCGATGCCCATCTCGCCGCCGGGGAACTCGAGCAGTTCGCCCGCCATGCAATCGTCGAGCCCGTACACGCGCGCGATACCATCGCCGAGCGACAGGATCACGCCGGTGGACTCCATCTTGACCCCGCTCTCGTAGTCGCGGATCTCTTGCTTGAGGATCGTCGTTATCTCTTCGGGTTTAAGCGCCATGTTCGACTCCGTCTAGAACGTTTTGACCTGCAGGAGCTCCTGCTTCATGCGGCGGAGCTGTCCCGCCACGGATCCATCGAAAACCTTGTTACGGAACTTCAGCACCGCCCCGCCGAGGATGGACGGGTCGATGTGCTTCTTGAGCGTGATCTTACAGCCCGAGTACCTCTCGACCTGCTTGCGGATGCGCTCCTCGGCGTCGGCGTCCAGCGGAGCGGCGGTCCACACCTCGGCGTGGCCCTCGCCCTGCGAGGCGTCGGCGATCTTCTTGTACAGGTCGGCGATCTCCTGGATGAGGGCGAAACGCCCCTTGTCCAGCAGGACCGACACGAACCCGGCCAGCATCGAGGCGACCTGCCGGTCGCTCTCCTTGGACCAGACGGTGCGGACGAACTGCTTCTTCTGCTCCACCTTGACGTACGGATTGAGCAGGAAGCGCCGCACCTCGTCCGACTCGCGTACGGCCTGGGCGAACGCGCACAGGTCCGCCTCGACGGCGGCGTCCTTGCCGAGCTGGTGGGCCAGCTCGAACAGCGCGCGGGCGTAGCGTTCGGCGACCTGGACGTCCCTCATGCGTTCTCCTTAGACCTTCTCGATCTGGCGGATGAAATCGTCCACCAGGCGTTTCTGAGTGGCCGTATCGAGCTTCTCTTTGAGGACCTTCTCGGCCAGCGTCGAGGAGATCTCCACGACGTCGTCGCGCAGGACGATGCGCGCCTTGGCCAGGTCCTGCTCGATGTCGGCCTTGGCGCGGTCCACCAAGCGCTGGGCCTCGGTACGGGCCTGCGTCTGGATGTCGCGCGCGAGGTTCTGTCCGATCTGGGCGGCCTCCTGGATCTTCACGCGCGCCTCCTGCTCGATGTTCTCGAGCTTGGCGCGGTAGTCCTTCTCCAGAGCGGCCAGGCCCTGCTTGCGGCGCTCGAGATCGGCGAGCGTCTCCTCGATGTTCTTACGGCGAGCGTCGATGACGCCCAGGAGGTGTCCCCAAGCCAGTTTTTTGAGCATCCAAAAAACGGCCAGGAACCCCAGGATCTGGACGATGATCTCGCTTAGGATCTGTCGATTGTCCACGGTACGGACCTCACTTGGAGCGTCGGCCCGTCCCGGCCCCTACGGCCGGGACGGACGGGACGGCTCGGTCTTAGGCGATCTTGCCCGAGAGAACGAACACGACGACCAGCACGTAGATCGTCAGAGCTTCGATCAGCGCGCAGCCGGCCATCATGTTGACGAGGATCTTGCCGGAGGCCTCGGGCTGACGGGCGGTGGCTTCCATCGCGCTCGAGACGGCGCGGCCGAGACCGAGGGCCGAACCGAAAGCGGCCACGCACAGGGCCACGGGAAGGAAGATCGCGAGAGCAGTCTGGTACGTCATAACGGGTGTTACCTCCTCTTTACGTTGTGGATGATACCGCCGCCGGCCGCCCACGGCCGGCGAGAGTCCTGCCTAGTGAGCCGCCTTGGCCGGAGCGTGGCCGTGCTTGCCGTGGCCATGCTCCTCCTCGCCGTGATGCTCGTGATCGCCGTGAGGCAGCATCATCGCGATGTAGACGGTGCTCAAGAGGGTGAATACAAAAGCCTGGATCGCCCCCATCATGATCGACAGGAGCAGGAACGGGAAATGAAGCGGCAGTCCGCCCGGCACCGGCAGGAACGACAGCGTGCCGATACCCAGACCGATGAAGACCGCCAGGAGCACATGCTCTCCGGAGATGTTGCCGTACAGACGGAACGCCAGGCTCAGCGGCTTGGCGAACTCTCCGATGACGTGCAGGACGAACATGAGCGGCGACAGCACCCAGCCGAAAGCGTCCCTCGGCGTGCCCGCCATGTGGTCGAGGTAGCCGACGATGCCCTGGCGCGTGATGCCGATGTACTGGACGTAGACGAAGACGCACAGCGCCAGAGCGCCGGTCGTCGTCGGGATGGGCAGGGTGATGCCGCCGGCGGTCAGCGTCATGGAGTTGGCCGTCGGCGCGTGCAGGAGCGGCACCAGGCCCATGAGGTTCATCGTCAGGATATAGAGGAAAACACTGCCCAGGAACGGCGCGTAGCGGCGCGCTTCCTGCGGTCCGAGGATGCCGGAGACGAAGCCGAGCAGCATCTCCACGATGGACTCGCACACCGACTGCAGGCGGCCGGGCACCACCTGGGTCCGGCGGGCGGCCTTACCGAAGATATAAGCGATGACCGCGATCACGACCAGCCCGAAGAAGAGGTTCTGATAGCGTGTGGCGGCCTCGGCGATCGGGCCGTGCACGGTCTGCTCGATCAGCGAAACGAGATTGAGGACGTGCAGGGACGGGCCGTCACCATGTCCGGCGTGTCCGGCGCCGTGCGCGGCCTCGGCATGCTCCGCAGCGTGGCCTGCGGCTTCGGTGGCGGCATAGGCGACGGACTCGAACCAGCTCATGAGAGCCTCTCGGGGCCGGCCATCTTACCGCTCAAATTGGCCTTCATCCAAGCGGCGCTCAACGCCACGAAGAACAGCCCCGTGCCGATGAGTAGCGCGGATACCGGGAAAGCACCGCTGCGCAGGATAAAAAACCCGGCCACGTAGAGCACCGGGAATTTGACGATCGACAGGAGAAGAACTTGGTCTTTTTTGTGGAACTGCGCATTGAGGCCGATATCGAGGAGGCGGAAGAGGAAATAACCGTTCAGGAACATCCAAGTATAGCCGACGAGCGTGCCTGCTGCGAACGCTGTCCGGCCCGCCGCGACGGCCCAACCCGCGACCGCGACGCAGACGACGGCGCCGATCACCGATACATTTTTATAAAAGTCATTTTGAACCGGCATTCCGGTCATGTTCGGCTTTGTCTTCCTTTAGTACGATCTTAAGAAGGCGGACGATCTCACGGCCGGCGGCCGTAAAACCCAAAAACACAAAAATGATCGTAACCCACGGATAACACTGGAACTTACGATCGACCCAGGCGCCGATGAAGTATCCCACGGCGGGACCTACAAGGAGCAGGATGGGGATCGTGGTCAGGACACCGAGCTGCTTGATATACGGCTGAAAAGTGTCCTTATTCCCGGCCATTTCTTCCTTGAGCGGCTGATTCTAACAATGGACCCCAGCTTTGTCAACGAGGACCGACCGGGTGCGGGGCTGTCCCGGGACTTAACGGATGGGGATCTGGACTTCCTTGTCGCCCTGACCGGCTTTGATGAGCGTCAGGCTCAGCACACCGTCCACATACTCACCTCGAAAACCGGACTCCTGGACGAGGACCGGCAGAGTGACCCACTTCTCGATCTCCTTGCCACCCTTGCGGACCGCCGAGATGTGCACGAGCGTCCCGCTCTGTACGACGGCCTTGATCGTATCCTTCTGCACACCGGGCAGGTCCACATGGACGAGGATCTCTTTGTCCGTCTGTTCGATGCGCGTGTCGGAGGCGGCGGCGCCCTCCTTCACCGGCTCGGCGTCCTCGAACGTCGGCAGACCCTCTTCCTGGACGATCTTACGGATCTCTCCGCTGACCTCTTTGTACTGACGGGCGAGTTCCTTGAGCTGTTGCAGGTAGAGCTTGTAGTCCTCTCTGGCCTGCTGGTAGGCGGCTTCCTTCTGGGCGTCCTGCGCGGCGCTGTCGACGGCGTGTGCCGGGAGCGCGGAGACCCACACGGCCGCCATCATGAGAGTGAGGCACAGGGACTTGGACCGGCTCATCGGAACCTCCTGTCTGCTGTCTAGGACCGGCGACTGCCCGGCTTGGTGAGCGGGATACGCCGCTCACGGCACAGCGGGCAGTCCTCGGGGCGGTACGTCTTGACGTTGATGCGTAGCAGTGCGTGAAAGTCGGTCTCGAACACCGCCGCTCCGCCGGAGCGATCGACGACCGAGGCGACCCCGACGACCTTGCCGCCGAGGCTCTTGACGAGATCGATGACCTCGTACGTGGACTTGCCGGTAGTGATGACATCCTCGACGACGAGGATCCTCTCGCCTCTCTTGATCGAGAAGCCCCTACGCAGGCAGAACGTGCCCTCGGGGCGCTCGGCGAAGAGCGAGCGGACCTTCAGCGCGCGCGCTAATTCGTACGAAACGATGACACCGCCCAGGGCCGGACCGACGACGGCGTCCACTTTGACGCCTTTGAGCTGACGCGCCAGACCCTTACAGAGCTTCTCTGCGACCTTGGGCTTCTGGAGGACGAGCGCACACTGCAGGTAGTTGGGACTGTGCAGTCCGCTGGAGAGCGAGAAATGCCCTGTGAGCAGAGCGTTTTCGGCTTTAAAAACTTTGAGGACTTCCTTCTCGTTCATGAAGAGGGATTATATCACAAGTTCAGCGCAACACGAGCAGGGGGATCAAGGCTTGCAAGCGACCGCCGCGGTCCGAAAAGAAAGTGTTGATATGGTGTTTCCGACCTCAACGCCTCACCGAGGGAGCGCTCCCGATCGGTGACAAGCTCGATCCATTCGGCGTGGCAGGCCTGGCGGCCATACCCGCCACAACGATCGAGATCCCATATAAGACCAACATCGGGACCGCCATGATCAACATGTTGAAAACATCCGGTGTAGGGGTCGCTATACCCGCGATGATCAAGATCAATACCATCGCGATCCGCCAACCTCTGATCATGAGCGCGGCCGTCAATAGGCCGACCTTCGCTAATACATAGACGATCAATGGCATTTGGAAGACGGTGCCCCCGGCCAGACCGAGCGCCAGAACGAACGAGACGTATTCGTCCAAAGTGATGATGAACTGCAGCTGTTCCCGCCCGATGTTCAATAAGAACCTCAACGAAGCCGGTGCCAGCACGAAGAACCCTAGCGAAGCCCCTGAGAGGAAAAGCAGGGTACCCCCCACGATGAAGACCAGCCCCACCACGCTCCAGCCCTCATCGAGCGCGGGTCTCACGAAACTCCAGACGTGTATGAGAAAGATCGGTACGGTCATCGCCAGGCCCACCGCGGCGGAGAGCTTGATGAAGACCAGGAGCGCTGAGGTCGGACTGAGGACCGCCAGAGGTCCGATCAGATCGCCCGCGGGTATCTTGACCCAACCAAGGAGTGTCTGGATGTGATAAAAAGCGATGGAAGAGAATGCCAGAAAACAGACGAACACGGCGATCGAGCGTCGCCGCAGTTCGTCCAGATGACCGGCAAGCGACATGACTTTCTCAGCCATCGTGACCCTGCCGATCAGCGGACTTGATGAGCGCTCCTGTCGAGCATCGGCCCACGAGCATGGCTTACGGCTTCAAGTCGTCCCGTGGATCGATATCCTTGACGGATTTCTTGAACTCCTTGATCGAACTCCCGAGACCCTTGGCGATATCGACCAGACGATTGCCTCCGAACAACAAAAGCACCACCAGGAAGATGATGACCAACTCCGGCATACCTAGACCGAACATGATGTACCTCCTTGTTCCATGAGAACGACCTACTTGAGCGGCTCTGGACCGGCTCGCGCCGACTCCTCGACCACGACCGTATCGACCCAAGCCGCCATCCGTATGGCGACCGGATCATTCACCGCTAAGCACGCCGGTACGCACAGAGCACATCCATCGCACTCCGACACCGCGATGACCGGCTTGGCGTCGAGGAGCCTGATAGCGGTGTCTCTGCGAGGACAAGCCAGATAGCAAGACTGACAGCGGGTATCCCCCCAAGCCAGACAACGAGCGATATCGATCACCGCCGTCCGGCCCCTGGTCCCAGCCGCTCGATCCGGAGTAAGACCTTTAGAACGATCTTCGACCCAACCTCCCATCAGCGTGGTGGCCCGCGCGGACCAAGCGGTCAACAGCTCCCTGCGCGTAAAGGGTTTGTCAGCGTTCACGGACCGGAGCACCACGGGCCTGATACATTTCGAAGCATTGGCGGCAACACTTCATCTCTGGTCGCCAATCCGGGTGGTCCTGGAGGATCGATCGGATGATCTCCAGACCATCCGGCTGGTCCCAGTCCTCGATCCGGTCATAATCGGAAAACCCGCACAATCCACAGACCCTGCCGGTACCCCCCGCACTCTTGGCCAAGATTTGGTCTTTGGCCATTTGGATCAGATCGATCTGTTTGAGACGGGCGGACGCCGACAATGGAGCTCCGTCCAAGCGCGCGTCGATGTACCGGTCCCATAACACCGAGAAACGCTCACGGATCAGATCGTTGGAGACGTCATGCGCACCCCCCAACTGCGCTTCCGGGGAGTATTCGAAGCACGGGTCCAGCATATCTGATATCCGCAGGACCTCGCGTCTTAAGAAGACTGCCAACCGATCCGGCTCCAGGAAACTGTCGGCTCGCAATCGGATCACGGCGGTCTTGGTCGGACCATCCACATAAAGCTCGCTGCCTTCATGCTTGCGGCTGAAGACCCGGCGAACGCACACGCTCAGATCGGGCCGATCCAGACAAGGATGCTGGGACAGGATCTTGCGGAACATCTCGCCCAGACCCAGTCCCTCGAACCGCTCCTGGTAAAAACGTCTGAAGCCGGCCTCATCCTCGCCTTTCTCGTACAGAACCTCTCTCAGGTTATCCAGCGAGCCTGGACGATCGATGGATCCCTCTCGCTCTTGTTGGCGCGTGAAGAGGAAGACGGCCTCTTCCAGTAAAGATGGCTCAAACCCGACAGGTATCCGCATCACCTTGACCTTCCCTTTTCGGGCCGTCCGGACCCAGAGTGCATGAGACACAACCACTGTCCTCGTTATCCCGTACTTGTCTTATCGGCAGATCGGACGGACCCAGATCGACCTGTTGCGAACGAGCGTCCCAATGGACATAAACGTGTGCGAATCTCGAGACCGCCCGCAGAAGATCGCTCGAAGAACCCGACAGCTTGCGGAAGAACGCCGGTGACCATCGGCCCGGATGATCAGCCAGGAAGCGTAGCGCGGCTTCACGGCAGGTCCGCGCTCCGTCTTCTGCTCCCTGCTCGATCGCCAGCACCTCTTTGTACAGTAGAAGGTGCATGAACTCGCACTCCACGGCGATGTGATCGGGACGTTCGGACGACCCCTCGGCGATCCTCAATCCGAAAGCCGTGTAGAATCCTGTGATGTCCGCGAGCTCTTGAGGCTCTCGACGGCTGTACATTTCGCCGTATTCGAGCTCATAGGCGGGGATACGGCCGGCCGCCGTGTGGCCGAAAGCCCTCTCATGATCCGCACACCAGACCCGGGTCTCCAGCACCCTGAACACCTCGATCAGTCGCCCGAACGGCTCGACAAGATCGGACCCGGAGGGTTCCGTCGACAGCGTCGCGACGGCCTGCTCCCAGGCGGTAGACGCGCGCTTGACGGCGGCCAGGTCTACCGAAGGCTCTGGATACCTCAGGAAGTACGACAGCATCCCGTACAAAGCCGATCGGGCCAGAAGCCGATCGATACGGGGATCAGATGGAGTTTTGATGTTTGTCGGGTCTGACATAGAACGGCTCCTCGACTTGGGTGCGCACGATCTCCCTGCCCTTCTCATCGAGACCGATGACCGTGTCGTTATACAAGGTGAACGGCTTCCCATGGATCTGCGTCTCGAAGACCTTCTCTCCTTCCTCGATCCGATAGCTGAAGATGATTCTGTTCGATTTCCTGAACAGCTGCTGCACGGCGAGGAGTTCCCTATCCGGGACCATATACGAGTCTATGGCGTGGTCAACACCAGGTCCGAACATCTGTTTCAGGAAACCTCTCGGCACCCACCGGGGTGGGATATAGTAACCGTTGGGTTCGGTGCCGAACTGCGGGTAGAGCGGCAGAGCGACCTTCGCCACTTTGACGAGATAGTACAGTGGGTTGTAGCGGTCTTGCGCCCACTGTCCGTCCTTGTCGATGCGGACCAGTCCCTGGAGCCGGATCTGCCCGATACAGGCGGCCATGCACCGGGTCTCCATCGGCAGACCTTGCGTCTCCGGATCCTTACCCTCGAGCCGAGGGTAGCAGGCGATGCACTTCTCCGTTACGCGCGTGCTAGACCTGTACATCGCCTTCTTGTAAGGACACGCTTCGACGCACTTGCGATATCCGCGGCAACGCGTCTGATCCACCAGCACGACACCATCCTCGGGTCTCTTGTAGATGGCGTTCCTGGGACAGGCCGCCAAACACGCCGGATATGTGCAATGATTGCAGATCCGGGCCAAGTAGAAGAACCAGGTCTTGTGCGCGGGCAACTGAGCGCCTTCCTTGTCGTAAGCCTCTGATACGCCCTTCGGTCCGGCGGGCGTGTCCTCGTAGATGTTGGGGAAGCGCCACTCCTCATCGGTCGGTAGATAGCCCAACGCGCGCTGGGGTTCAGGACCGATCTTCTTTTGAGCGGCCTCGAAGACCGTCATACCTTCGAACGATGCTCCGTTCCAGTTCTGACCGCCGGGGTTGACGTCCTCAAGTAGACCCAATAGCTTCGTATCCCAGTTCTGCGGGTAGCCGCCGTACGGCTTCGTCTCGACGTTGTTCCACCACATGTATTCCTGGCCCTTGGAGAATGTCCATGTGGATTTGCAAGCCATCGTGCAGGTCTGACAACCGATACAACGGTTGAGGTTGAACACGAACGCGAATTGCCGGTCAGGATGATGCTCCGCATGAGGGTATTCCATCGTCCGACCCAACTGCCAGTTGTACACTTGGCTCATACACGACCCCCTGTTGCGTCAGAACTCATGTCCCTCTCTCGGAGGTCCCAGCGGACCGGCCGCCACATCTTGAACGCCTGTTCGATGATATCAGCCACGTACTCATCTCCCTTCTGCAGCCAAGCCAGATAGGGGCCCTTGTAGGCCGGGTCCCGGAAGACCTTCAACAGCCGTTCACGCGTCCAGCCCTCCCGAACGAACTCCTCCGCGAAACACAGGATCATATCGCGTAGCTCGGCCTCGCTGCTTGCGGGCACTTCCACACCGTGGAGTTCCATCGGGTCATCGGGTTCGAACTCTTTTTTAGACATCGCCGTCCTCACTTGGTCCGCACATAGCCGCCGGACATGTATCTCCGCATCGCTTCGCTTTCCGCCGAGGGAGTGAATCCGGTGGTCGCCGGCGCCCATACGCCTTTGCCACCCATACCGCCATCCTCGGCCTTCACGACCCTTACCAGCGTCTCTTTGGGGACGGTGTTGACGGCGTGGTTGTCGGCCTCGCCGCCGAAGATGAAGGACATGAAGACCTTCGCCTTGTGGAACAGGGTGTCGGTCTGATGCATCGGCATGTGCCAGTTGCGGGTGACGCTCTGCTGGGAACCGTACCGGAAGTTCGACTGGTACATACCGCCTTCGGACAAGGCTCGTTTGTCGGACCGCGTCTCGTGGGCCTTGACGGACTTTTCCGTCGCGATATAAGTGCCGTGCTTGAGCATGATCGCGTTGTACGGAAAAGCGGCGTTATACCGGGCCCGCAACATCAACCGCGAGACCTTATAGAACGGGTCACTGGGCTTAGCGCCGACATACGGTCTGTCCGCAGGGTTCGCGTCGATGTACACATAGTCACCGTCGTTGATCCCGAGGTCTTTGGCCGCTTGAGGGTTGATATGCACCTGATGCTCACCCACTCCGGGCGAGCGTTTGTCCATCCGGTACGGGTCTCCGAAGTTGGAGTCCCATATCTCGTGCCAATCCACGTTGCTCCAGAGCGAGTGCACACGGTGACGGCTTTTCGGGGTCAGACAGTAGAACTTGAACCCTCTCTCCCACAAGAAATTCTTGGACGCTTTGACCTCCGGCCACGGCATCTTCACGTTGCGTACCGAACGTTCGTCCCAATGCTCGGCGTCCAGCGGCAATCCATAGTCGTTGGGCCTCACATACGGGTTGGAGCTGACGATCACGTTGGGTAGATAAGGTGTCGCTTCGGGCCCCTCACGATGTACGATGAAGTTCTCACCGTACTCGATCGCCTCCGGGATGTCAGCGTACGAGTTGAGCCGCCCGGTGTCGGTGTAGAACGGCTGATCCTCGTGCACCTGCTCCCAGAACGCCACGCGGGGGTAGGTCCTGAAGAGCATCAGTGCAGCGCCAGAGGGTCCGTACTTCCCGGCCATGATATCGGAGAGCCGGTATCCCGCCGTCGTCGTCGACGTGTCCAGAAGCCGTTGGATATAGACGTCCCTGTTGCCTTCGAGAGCGAATTTCCAATAATCCCGGAATCTCGTATCTCCCGTAAGATCGCCGAGCTTCTCGGCGATCTGGGCCAGGATCAGGATGTCGTCACGACTATCGAAGATCGGCTTGACACCCCCTTTCCAGATCTGCAGGAAAGGATTCGAACAGGACGCTGTCACCTCCAACCCCTCGAACTCCAACCATGTATTGGCCGGCAGAGCCACATCGGCATATTCGATCGAAGCCGTCATCTGGATATCGATCGAGACGATCATCTCGATGTTGGGATTGACGTTCTTGAGCATCTCGTACGTGTGTTTGGCGTTGTTGATGAGGTTGACGTTGGTGAACATCATCACTTTGGTGGGGGTCGGCATGTGGGTGTCGCCGGTGAAGACCTTTCTGCCCTCCTTCGGGGTCTCTACGATCAAAGGC
Organism: Candidatus Omnitrophota bacterium; assembly: GCA_022072175.1. Taxonomy (GTDB): domain Bacteria; phylum Omnitrophota; class Gorgyraeia; order 2-02-FULL-51-18; family 2-02-FULL-51-18; genus JAJVIE01. Next base: position 80,828 of record JAJVIE010000013.1, read on the forward strand.
CGGTCACCATGGTTCCAGTATGCGGGCTCCTCGTCCTTACTGTACGCTTTGACATGGACGTCCTTGCCATGAGCCTGCGGGTCCAAAAGCGGTTGGAAGGGATCCTCGGCGACCCACCCCTTGAAACCATAACCCGTCCAGGGTGAGCCTTGGAACACGGCCGCCTTGTAATTGCCCGCCCAACCGTAGCATCCGGCGCCGGGTTTACCGATGTTGCCCGTCAGCATCAGGGGAAGATATGCCGCACGGTTGGCTTCGGTCGCATGGAACCAGTGATTGATGCCTTCTCCTTGATGGATCGCGGCGGGTTTGATCTTAGCCAGATCCTCGGTCAGCCGCACGATCAGTTCCTTCGGCGCGTGAGTGATCTCCGCTACATTGTCGAGGTCATAGTCCTTGAGATGCTCCTTATAGAGGGAGAAGGTCGTCATCACCTCGACCTCCGCTCCGTCCACCGTCCTCACGCGGAACCTTCCCTCGAGGGCGGGCGACAGCCCTCTGGCCGCGAAGCGTCCCCCTACATCGTCCCGCGTGATAGCGATCGGTGTCCCCCGGACCGTGTCCCAGACGACATAATCGCCGAGCAACTTGTGCTGCTCTTCTTTAAGCCCTTGGTAGACATAGCTTGGGCCTTGCTTGGATAGAGCGGAGACGTAGTCCTTGAAGATCTCCTGGGCCCTCAGACGCTTGAGAGTGTCGGTCCTCACCAACAGCGGCAGGTCCGTGAATCGGAGCACGAAATCACGGTCGTACCAACCGTTGTCGATCATCAGACGCGTCACGCCGAGGAAGAGCGCGGCGTCCGTCGAGGGGCGGATCGGGATCCAGTAATCCGACTTGGTCGCAGGGGGGCTGTACTCGGGAGTGATGGTCACGAGTTTGGCGCCGCGCTCCATGCACTCGATGAACCAGTGGCTGTCCGTCATTTTGTTCTCGACGAGGTTCTTGCCATGCTGGATGATCAGTTTGCTGCTACGAAGATCGTTGAAATCGCAATCGGCGTTCTGCAGGCCATGGACCCAAGGATGTCCCGGGGCCTGGTCGCCATGCCAAGTATAGTTGGACCATGTCCGGCCAGCCTTCGCCTTGTCCGCGCCAACACCCCGTACGTGAGTATCCAACAAGGCCATCGTATTGCAGAGCCTGTACATGCCATATTTGCCGAAGACACCGAGCAGCCCCATGCCTCCGCGCATTTTGAAGGTCCGTGTACCGGCGCCTTCCATGGGCTTGAGCATTTCCTCCGGGTAGCCCTGATCCAACAATCTTTTTTTGCCGTCCTCACCGCTATAGCGCTTGGCGATCGCGATGAAGGCCTTTCCCATATAGGTGTAAGCTTCTTCCCAAGTGGCCTTCTCGAGCTGGTCCGTGCCGCGAGAGTCGAACTTGTACTTCGACTTGTTCTCAGGCGTCAACTCCGGATAGCCATCATCGGCCCATTGACGCCAGCCCTTTCGGATCATTGGATACTTCAAACGATACGGCCCGTACATAAGACGATGGAACGTAAAACCTTTGGCGCACTGACGAGGATTCCAATTGGGTGTGGCCTTGTTGCCATAGAGGTCCGAATAGGTCTCGTAATCGTACTGCGACCCCAGGCGGACAACGACGCCGTTACGGACATAGGCCTTCGCCCGGCAGGCATGCGTATCGTTGGGAGAGCACACCCAAGAGAAGGTGTCATCGTATCGGTACTGGTCCCTGTAGATCTTCTCCCAGTCACGGTTCGGATAGAAAGCCAAGGGATTCTCGACATCTTGCACCGGCTCGAAAGCCCAAAGCGGGAACTTGCCGGACGTGGCGGCCACACCGGCGGCCGTGATCGCCGAGATCTTGATGAATTCTCGTCTAGTCAATGCCATGATCGTCTCCTAAGGGCTCGAAGAACAGGGGTCAATCACCAATAACGAGTTCGTTCCAGATCGATACGGCCTTCTGGCCGTTGCGGTCGCGCTTGGATCCGTCCCACACCGCGAACGCGACACTGAGCCGATCGCCTTTCCTGAGATCCACACGTCCTTTTCCTCGAGCCGCCAAGTCCCGCACGAAGACCACGGACCAGACCCCGTCCTTCCACTCTCCCTTGACATCCACTGCGCCCTCGGTCACGCGTTGTGTCGTCAATGTCGAGAGCCCCTTCGCCATCGACTCTTCAACCGCACGGCGTCTATGAGGATCGGACAGCGAGTTGCCGGCGCCCCACCCGGTGATGAACATCGGGTCGTGGAACCGGGTCTGCGTGTCGGCCATCTCGACCGGATCCCCGGGTTTATAGTTCTTCTGCGCCGAGTACCAGTCGATCGACGCGTTCGGGTATACCGTCTCGATGTCCTCTCGCCGCTCAAGGTCCTGCTGCCAAGCGGCTTTCCAGCTCCAGATCGTCACTGGCGCGTCGGCTGCGCCCATGGCAAAAGTCGGCAGGCGGTCGCTGTCCGATAGCTGGATCGCCACGCCATCGGAGAACGCCTGGATCGCGGTCGCCGTATCATTCTGCGAGGCGTCTTTCCAAGAAAGGTGGAAAGCGATCCTGTGCTCGTCGCGAAGGACCCGGACCATGATGCCTTGTACCCTGTCGTCCCGCCACCACAGAGGTGTCAGCGCGATATGCGTCGGCTCCTGCTGTTGCCACAGTACGTCCAGCGGCTCCTCGGGCGCTCTGTCGACGGTCCGGACATCCAGACGCGTACGCCGCACGAGCGAGAGCTTCTCCGCCTCAGGGTCCGACAGCGTCTGGACGTAGTGCACGAGGTTCCAGATCTCCTCATCGCTCAGTGCTTCCAGATATCCGGGCATCGGTGAGCCCGGAAGACCCGCTGCTATCCGATGGTAGAGGTCCCTCGAGTCCGAGGATCCTTTGAAAATGCCCGCCGTCAGATCTCTCGGACGAAGCGGAAGCCCTGAACTGTCGCTCATGGCCTGTTGACCGTCGCCTTTGCCGGAGTTACCGTGACAAGAAGCGCACGCCTTGACGAAGAGTTCCCTTCCGAGACCGAGACACTCATCGGTGACGGCCGGTTCGACGGTGACACCGATGAGTGATTCGGGGTCCGTTCGTGTCCGTACGACTTTCTCGACCAACGGCCAGGACAGACCCTCGGCCACCGATGATTCTGTCGCTTCGCCGGACTGCACTAACTCACCGACGCGGCTGAGATAGCGTACATAGTAGACCAACCCCCAGCGCTCTTCCTCGGTCAGATGACCCCAGCCCGGCATCGAGGACCCCGGCATACCCCGGGTGATCGTCCTGAAGAGGTCTTGGTCCGTCGCCTGCATATCCTTGGTCGAGATCAGGCGGAACTCGTTCTTGGTCAGATCGCGCGGTTTGGGATACAACAGATAGGCTGCCCGGCCATCCCCGGCGCCGGTCTGGCCATGGCAAACCGCGCATTGGGCCCGGTACAGATCCCTACCGACGTTGAATCTCTTTTCCGTGAGAGCCTGCTCGTCGGTAGACGCCGACTCGGCCGCGTACGCCGATCCGATCCCACACCACACGATCCCGCACACGACCGCCAACGCTGATCTCAGTATCATCTGGACGCCCCTCTATCATCGAATGCCTGCCATACCCGAAGGTCCGCCTGATAGCGGGCTCTAGACACCAAATCCTGATACGTCACCCGGGCATCACGGTATGTACCGGACTCCGCCCGATCCAACGAGAAGAAGACCAACGACGCTTTATCGGCCGTATAGCTGCAGGCCTGATAGCCGAGCCGCTCCGCTATCGACGAGTCCCAAAGCTCCTGTAGACGTCCTTCAAGCTGCCCGTCCGGGTCGGGTACCGCTGCTCCGGTCGTGATCGGATGACCGAAGCAGGGATCCACCATGTCAGACGCCTTCATGAAATAGTGGGCGACGAACGTCTGCAACAGTGCGTGATCGAACAACCTCATCGGCTGCATCCGGAGGGTGACCTGTTTCAGTCCTTCTCCGATGGCGTGCACGGTTATACCCTCTTCTTTTCGCCCCATGGCCCTATGGATGGACACCGTCATCGTAGAGTTCGCCAACAGAGGGAACTCGTCCCGGATCCTCCCGAAGCCCTCCTTGACGATGTTCGGATCGACTCTCCGGCCACGATGAGCCGCCAAGATCTCCGCATCTTCGAAGAATCCGGGTTCGAAATCGATGTCCGACCCCGGTCTATCTTTCACGGTAATAGCCCGCTGTCTCGAACGCCACCATGGCCTCGGCGACCACGGCACAGGCCGGCACTGCCGTCACGTCCGAACGCTCGACCACGGCGAAAGCGGTCCGTTTGGTTCGCAGCTCGACCGATGCCAAGGGCCGCATGAGAGTGGCGATCGGCTTCATCGCCGCCGTGACGATGAGATCCCGGTCATCCGCACGCACCTCGACACCTTTGACGGCCTGTACGGACATGACCCCGAACACCAGACGGGTGTGCAACTCTTTGTCCTCCAGGGCATATCCCGGGAGTCCGCGCACCCAAACCTCGAACAGACCTCCCAATGTGTCTCCGTCCCTCTTGGCCCGATCGATGCGAGCGAGCATGCGAGCGGAGGCTTCTCGGTCGCAGCAGCGGACGGCATTCTTGTCAGCTGTCTCTCGGATCCTCTCGAAGCTCCGCGGACGACCCGCTGCGCTGACCCCGCCTATCGCGATCACATGACTGGCGATCCCGACCCCCTTCAGCGCCAGATACTGCTTGCAGATGCTGCCCACCGCGACCCTCGCCGCGGTCTCACGAGCACTGGCGCGCTCCAAGATATCCCGAGCATCCTCCCGGTCGTACTTCAGGACCCCGGCTAGATCCGCGTGCCCCGGCCGCGGCCGCGTGACGGCAGGCAGGACGTCGATCTTGAAATCCTTGTTCCAGATCCGTATGGCTATCGGGGACCCTGAAGCGAAGCCATCATCGACACCGGACAGGATCTCAGCTCGATCCTGTTCGATGGACATCCGCCCGCCGCGTCCGTGGCCCATTTGACGTCTGACCAGTTCGGCATCGATGGAGCGGACATCGATCGGGGTCCCCGCATCGATACCTTCAACGATAGCCGTCAGACACCTGCCATGGGACTCTCCGGCGGTCAAAAAACGCATCGAAACCCTCGGGATCCGATCCGGACCGCGTACACGCTTGGATCTCCGCGGTTCAAGGACAGCTCGGCTCACCGCTCAGACCACCGGGAGCACGACGGTTTCCAATTTGCTCTGCAAAGCGCGAAGATCCGCGACGAAGACCTCTCGAGCCGCTACGGATTCCTCGCGGATGGCGTCGGCTAGACCTCTGTAGTACTGGATGCCGTCCAATAGGTTCTGCTTGAACTCATCGAAGTGGCTCAGCTCCTTTTGGGTGGCTTGATGGCACTTCTCAGCGACGAATTCGATGAGATGGTTGATATACAGGCCGAGTTCATTGACGAGAACATGCGGCCTGCGCACCGACGGATCGAGCACGTTGGCCCTGCTGTAGATGTGGTCCACCATCTCCTTCAGGGAGAAGATCCTCGAGTAGTACGCGATGTTCGGGCCAGGGCAGATCGCGGGGGCCAGTTCGACGTTGGCGTATCTGAGACCGCTTTTCAATAGAGCGCTGTCACCCAGATCATGGCAGACACAGGCCTTATCCACGATCTTGTCGTACTCTCGAGAGTATTCCTCCTCGGACAGCCCACTTTTCTTGAGCTCGTCGATCTTGCGTTTCTGGTAGGCGTACGATGCCGTACAGATCGGCACGGCGGTGAACTCCGTGTTGAAAGCCATATAGCCGTTCATACAAGGGCTCCCAGGCCGACCTTCGCGTATCCGTCTCAGACGCACCTCCTCGCTGACGGAGGTCCTCAAGCTGTAGATCGGCACTCCCATCGGGGACAACTTTGTCAGCCGGACATCCTCACCCGTCGCCTGCACGAGACGCTCGAGCGTCACATCGTCCACGCTGGTGGCTTCAGGCACCAGTAGGAATGGCGTACCCCAACCGGTACCGTCCAGTTCATAGTAGCGTCGAAGGAAACGATCCTCGTTCCCCGTGCCGATCCCGCCTTGGGCCGTGACCCGGCATCGGAGAGCAGAGGCGAGCACCGGGACACCTCTGTCTTGCACGGCTTTCCTGTAGATCTCGGATAGCTGAGCGGTGAACTCCGCTCTTTTCTGCTTGAATTCCTCAAGCACCATCCCCATCAGATGGCCGACCGTCGCAAAAGCATGTCCTCCACAGTTGAGTCCCGACTCGATACGGTACTCCCAGACCCAGATCCCTTTTTTGGCGAAGATCCTGCCTTGCGTGAACGCTGAACGAAAATCGCTGACCTTGAGGATGATCTTCTTTTTCGCGGCTCCATCGGCATCCGCGTAGAAGTCCCCGAACTCCTCGAAATAGCTGAACAGGTGCGGGTTGACGCCCGCGGATAGGACGATCGTATCCCCGTACCGGCTCTTGGCGAAACCCCGCAGCGCGGACATCGCATCGGACTGCTCGCGCTCCAACGGCTGTCCTTCACGGTAGTTCGGCCTATCGAGTTTGGTCAGGATATTGACACCGATCGAGCCCGCCGTGACCTTCCTCCTCAAGGATCCCTGGAGCTGGACCTTCTCTTCGGGATCGTGTGTGGAGAGCATCCGCAGATACTCCTCCTTGATCGGGGAGTCCTCAGGCAACAGTTCATGATATTTGGTGATCTCACTCCCCGGCTCAAAAGCGGAGCATCGGACCTCCTTGACCTGACGGGACACGATACCGCCGACCAGATCGATATACTCCGTGATCCGCCGCGCGCGCGAGTCCGGCGCATCCTTGGGTATCGGTACGTACGTCTGTCCGTAGACCGCGGAGTAATGTTCGCGCATCTTCTCCATCAGATTGTCGTCGACCGACATGACGGATGAGATGCCGTATCGGCCGACCTTGAGGGGTGTATCGATCGTAAAGCCCGTGCCCATCACCGGGATATGGAACGAATGTACTTGCACTAGCGTCCTCCGTTTCGGGCCGAAGCAAGGTCCTTCTCGATCAGGGACCGCATCGATCCGGCCTCCTTGGGATCGAAATCCTCGTGGTATCTCTTCCGGATACCCCATTCGGAAAGATCGTAATGGATGTGGCTGGCCAACCCTTCCCTGTTAAGACAATGCTCGGCACAGCGCAACTTGCAGCCGTCCAGGACTACGATCGTGTCGGCCGCCTTGGCCTTCTCGATGAGCGGCCGGACGCCTCCGCCGATCCCGGCGATGCAGGACATCTCGGCGATCCCCGTCCTATCCAGATCGATCGCGATACGGTTGGCCATCTGCGCGGCGGACGAACAACCCGAACAGGAGTACACGAGCACTTTGCGCGCCATCTTCGGACCTGTCACCGGTAGCTGCGCAACACCAGACAGGCGTTGGTCCCCCCAAAACCGAAGCTATTGGACATGACCGTCCTCAGATCGACAGGCTCTTCTACTCGCGTGACGATCGGGAACGCCTGCGCTCTGTCGTCCAGTCTGTCGATATTCGCCGAAGGCGCTATAAAACCCTGATCCATCATCAGTAGGCAGTAGATCGCTTCATGCACACCCGCGGCGCCGAGAGAGTGCCCGGACAGGGACTTCGTCGAACTGATCCTCGGCACCCTCTCGCCGAAGACCTCCCGGATCGCCTCGAGTTCCTTGATGTCCCCCACCGGCGTACCTGTCCCATGAGCGTTGATGTAATCGACCGGCTCCGGGACATCCCGGAGAGCCTCGCGCATGCAACGGACCGCACCCTCACCCGTAGGCACAACCATGTCCGTGCCATCCGATGCCGCCCCATAACCTGCGATCTCCGCGTGGATCTTCGCACCCCTACCCAGGGCGTGCTCCAGTTCCTCGAGGACCAAGATACCTCCACCGCCGGAGATCACAAATCCATCCCTATCGGTGTCGTAGGGTTTGGATGCCTTCTCAGGCGTACGATTGTACTTGGAGGACAGGGCCCCCATCGCGTCGAACAGAACGCTCAACGTCCAATGTTCCTCCTCTCCGCCGCCGGCAAAAACGATGTCTTGACGGCCTGAACGGATCTGCTCCATCGCGTTACCGATGCAATGCGCGCTGGTCGCGCAGGCGGATGAGATCGAGTAATTGATCCCCTTTATCCCGAAAGAGCTAGCTAGACAGGCGGATACGGTACTGCTCATGGTCCGGGGGACCATCATCGAGCTCACCCGACCGATCCCTTTGCTGCGAAGCAGGTCGATCGCCTCGACCAGGTTAGCCGACGAAGCCCCGCCCGACCCCGCGATCAACCCAGTGCGCGGATCCGAGACGAGTTCACGTCCCAGGCCAGCGTGCTCTATGGCCTCCTCCATGGACAGATAAGCATACGCCGCTGCATCGCCCATAAAACGGCGTTTTTTGCGGTCGATCCTATCCGTGCGACCCTCGACGATGCTACCCGCCACTTGGCTACGCAACCCCAGCGCTTCATAGTCGTTCTTGAAACGGATGCCGGAGAGCCCGCATTTCAGGGACCGGAGCACTTCTTGTCTGTTCGAACCTAGACAAGACACGACCCCATAGCCAGTTACGACCACCCTTCTCATCCGAACATCCTCTGGGATACGCAAGAACGGCACTTACACAATGACGGTGGTAGGGTAACAATTCGTGAGATAGATGTATGTGACGTTTGTCACACTACACACATCAAGGAACCCAAACCCTGCTAAGAACGACCCAAGCGACGAACGCCCCCTATCACAGATAGCGTCGGGATTCGGAAGAACAGGCTCGCAGACGTGGTCCGGAGGGGCCCTCCCCGAGGAACCATGTCCGGTAGGTCACTAGCGCTCCCGAACGGGTGGTGTGCATCTTCAGGACTCGGGACTCGGGACTCGGGGCTCATAAAAGACGGAGCTTACTCCATCTTTTGATCTTCCGAGTCCCGATCCCCTAGACCCGAGTCCCGACAAGCGGCAGGACCCGTTCGGGATAGAGAAAGGGTCGATGCGGTGAGGGGGATAAACCCTAAAAGACGATATGGATGTCTCCCAGTGCAAGTCTGGGGTCTGATCTTACGAGCCCCGAGTCCCGAACCCCGATGCCCGAGGAGTCGTCTGGCTACTTCTCGATCTCCCAGATGGTCTTGTAGGCGCCGGTCTTTTCGGCGTAGGCGATGAAGTCCCGGTAGAACGGCAGGGACGACAGCGTGGAGCTGTCGCCGATCACCACGAGCTTACGCCGCGCGCGCGTCATCGCGACGTTCATGCGCCGGGTGTCGTTGAGGAATCCCATCTCGCCCAGCATGTTGGAGCGCACGAGAGAGACGATGACGAGCTCCTTCTCGCGGCCTTGAAATCCGTCCACGCTGTCGATCTCGACGGCCGGATCGGGAGACTTGCTGGCCAGCAGGCGCACTTGAGCGCTGTACGGCGCGATGACCGCGATGCCCGAGGCGGGCACGCCCGCCGCCAGATATCGGCGCAGCTGATCGAGCACGACCTCGGCCTCCTCGGGATTGTAGCGGCTTTCACTGCCTTCCTCGAGGCGTTCCTCATAACCCTTGCCCGCCGTGTCGATGTAGAGGAGCGGCTCCGAGGTCTCGGGCGTGCGTTGGACCCCGGACAGATCGGCGAGCGTGTGCTCGGCCACGCTTTCGTCGGCCACGAGCGCTCCGCCGTAGAACTTGCCCGACGAGAACCCCATGATCGCCCGGTGCATGCGGTACTGACGCACGAGCAGGACCTTGTAGCGCTCGGGCAGGACCGCGTGATAGCGCTCGAAGAGCGTCACGCCCAGTCCACGCTCCTCCGCCTCCTTGGAACGTACGGTCGGCGGCAGTTGATAGTGGTCCCCGGCCATCACCACACGCTCGGCCCTCTGTAGAGGTACCCAGGACAACGGCTCGGTGGCCTGTGAGGCCTCGTCGAACACCACCAGGTCGAATTGCCTCTCGCGGATGGAGCGGTCCTGGATGCTCGAGGGCGTGCCCACGAAGACCTCGGTGCCGCGGATCACCTGCTGATAGATCTCCTTGCGCAGGCGCTTGATGTCTGTCTTGAGGTCCTGCACACGGTAGCGCAGCTCACGCTCGGCGTCGGGGCCGGGCGAGCGGCGGTCGCGATAACGCTCCCCTCTGTTCTGCAGACGGTCGAGCTCGGCTTCGTTGGCGCTGACCTGGGCCGCGTACGGATGCAGAGCGAGCTTGAAGTCCAGCGTGTGTTCGCGCAGCGATTCGGTGATGCGCGCCGGATGGCCCAGACGAAGAGCGTTGATGCCCTTGTCCACCAGACGCTCGAGGATGTTGTCGCAGGCGGTGTTGGACGGGGCCGTGACGAACACGGACTTCTCCTCCTTGACCGCCTGACGGATGATCTCGAGGAGCGCCGTGGTCTTGCCGGTGCCCGGAGGTCCGTGCACCAAGAGCACGTCGCGCGCGGCATAGTACCGGCGCACGGACTCCTGCTGGGCCTCGTTGAGGCCGGGGTCATAGAAGACGGGTATTTCGGTGGAGTCGGACTCGCGGGCGGCTTTGACCCCGAGCGAGATGTCCCTCAGCCACGCCAGACGCGTGTTGGCCGTCTGCATCACCGACTCGAGCGCCTCGAGCATGCGCTTGTAGGTGACGCGGTTGACGGACTTGTGCAGTTGGTAGGTGCCGTCGTTGTCCACCCAGTCCGGCAGGACCTGATGGAACGCCACCGTCAGCGTCGAGGGGGTCTTCTCGTAGACGGTGCCCGAGGGGTACTCATCGCCTCTCCAGCCCTCGCGGAGCAGGGTGACGATATCCCCCGCCTCGAGCGAGAAGAGCGGGAAATCCCTGCGCCCGGGCAGGGCGAACGTCGCCAGGATGTGCTCGGCCGGACTGTAGTGGTGTTCGACCAGTTCCAGACCGAGCAGGGCCTTACCCCGGAGCTGACGCTCCTTGGGGGTCAGGTCGAGGAACTCCTTGCGGACCTGTTCGTTCTCCTCGTCCTCCTCCAGACGGACGAGCTGCTTCAGATGACGGAAATGTCCGAGTCCGTCCCTATCGTCCGCCGTGGGCATCCGGTCAGGACGGGCGGATCGCTCCGCCCGGCAAGACTAGTCCTGCTGTTCCTGGGACGGGAAGTTGCGGTGTTCCCGCTGCTGGCCGGGACGGAAATCCCCGCCGCCGCGGTTGTC
>JAJVIE010000013.1:92029-258745 GCA_022072175.1 Candidatus Omnitrophota bacterium
CCGTGGGCATCCGGTCAGGACGGGCGGATCGCTCCGCCCGGCAAGACTAGTCCTGCTGTTCCTGGGACGGGAAGTTGCGGTGTTCCCGCTGCTGGCCGGGACGGAAATCCCCGCCGCCGCGGTTGTCGCGGTTGCCGTAGTCGTTGAACGGACGGCGCGGGCCAGGACGGAAATGACCGCCCCCGCCGCGGTTGTCACGGCCGTCACGATTACCGAAACCCCCCTGGCCGAACGCTCTGCGCGGGCCCTGGTTGTAGGGACGGTTGCCGCCGTCCTGACGGAACGGGCGGCCTTCACGGAACGGACGGTTGCCGCCGTCCTGACGGAACGGACGACCCTCGGGACGGAACGGACGCGGGCCGCTGTGCTGCGGACGGTTCTGGAACACCTTGTTCTGGTTCTCGCGGTACTCCTCGATGAACCCGTCGAGCTTGGTCTCGAGCGCGCTCAGCTGTGAGGCCAGCTTGTCGAGACGCTGGGCCAGCGTTTGGTCCTGCTGCCCTTCGGGCGTGGCGGACGCTTCGTTATCCTGCTTGAAAAAACTCACGGTCTTCTCCTTGGTCGCTTTTTTGGACGCGCTCTTTTTGGGGCTCTTGGGTGTGGTCGGGGTGTCGGTGTTGATATCGCTCATTTTCTCTAGGTGTCCGCTTAGGGTCGGTGTGTGGTCTTGCTCTGGTCTGACTGTCTGACTGGACCCGCCTGGGGTCTTTGCTGTCTATCTACGTCCTGTTACTCAGGATCTGGCTGAGGTTGGAGAGTAGTCTTACGGGGTCTTTTGGACCGGCGTACCTATAATAAACCCGACCCCTGTCCATTTGTCAACTTTTTCACTGGAGGGCGGACTGGACCTCTTCGAGCACGCGACGGGCCGCCTCGGCCGGATCGGTCGCCTGGGTGATGGGCCGCCCGACCACGATATGGTCGGCTCCGGCCCGGATGGCCTCCGCGGGGGTCATCACGCGCTTCTGATCCCCGGATTCGGCCCAAGTCGGTCTGACACCAGGGGTTACGATCACGAAGTTCTCTCCGCAGGCCTTCCTGACAGCGGCGATCTCAAGCGGCGAAGCCACCACGCCGTCCAGACCCGCGCGCTGGGCCAGCACCGCCAGGCGCTCGACCTGAGTTCTGGCATCACCCGACACGCCGATCTCGGCCAGGTCCTTATCGCCCATGCTGGTCAGTACGGTCACGCCTAAGAGCAGGGGTTTCCTGGAGGCATCGGGTGCACAGCGGCGCAAGGCCTCCGCGGCCTTGGACATCATGGCCGAGCCGCCCGAGGCGTGCACGTTCATCAGGTACACACCCAGTTTGGCGGCCGCCTCGCAGGCGCCCGCGACGGTATTGGGGATATCGTGATACTTGAGGTCCAGGAAAACCTTGTAACCCCGGCTTTGCACGGTGCGCACGATAGCGGGTCCTTCGGCGGTGAAGAGCTCCTTGCCGATCTTGTACACGCGGGCCGTACCGGCCAGGCGGTCCATGAGCCTCTCGGCGCCGCGCGTATCCGGCACGTCCAGCGCGACGATCAGACGGTCCTCGGCGGCGGTCTTCATGCGCGGTCCTTGAGCGAGCCGATGACGTCCGTCAGCGCGGGGATCTTGCGCTGCTTCAGATGCTTCTCGAGGCCCTCGAGCACTTCGATGGGGGCCGCCGGGTTCATGAAGTTGGCCGTGCCGACTTGGACGGCGCAGGCCCCGACGATGAGGAACTCCAGCGCGTCCTTGGCGTTGCGGATGCCGCCGATGCCGATGACGGGGATGCGCACGCGCTTCTTGGCCTCCCAGGTCAGACGCACCGCGATGGGACGCACGCAGGGTCCGGACAACCCCCCGGTCTTGTTGGCCAGCACCGGCACGCGGCGCTCGACGTCCACCACCATGGCCACGAACGTGTTGATCAGCGCGATCGCGTCGGCTCCGGCCGACTCGGCGGCCTCGGCGATGAGACCGATGTCCGACACGTCGGGTCCCAGCTTGGCGATCAGCGTACGGGAGGTCACCGCTCTGCAGGCCGAGACGGCCTGACGCACGAGCTCCGGATCGTGCGCGAACATCCGCGCGTGAGAGACGGACCCCACCTTGGCGGCGTAGCTGACGTTGGGGCACGAGAGATTGAGCTCATAGCCGTCGATGCCGCCCTCGCTCTCAAGGCGGCCCACCACCTCGGCGATCTCGGCGGTGCTGTAGCCCATGACGCTGACGAAGAGGGGCACGCCGATCTTGCGCAGGTATGGGAGCTTGTCGGTGATGAACCCCTCGACGCCCGGGTTCTGCAGACCGATCGCGTTGAGCATGCCCGAGGGCGTCTCGACGATCCTCTGCGGCGGGTTGCCCAGACGCGGCTTGACCGTGATGGTCTTGGTCACGATGGCGCCCAGGCGGCGCAGGTCCATGAAGCGCTCGAACTCCTTGGCGTGCCCGAACGTGCCGGAGGCCACGAGCACGGGATTCTTGAGCTGGACCTTGCCGATGGAGGTCGACAGGTTCACGCCCATACGATCTCCCCGGCCGGGAACACCGGCCCTTCACAACAGGCGATGGCGTAGCGATGGGCACCGGGCGCGCAGGCGGCGTCCTGTACCTTGATCGCGCAACCGAGACAGGCGCCGTAGCCGCAGGCCATCGGCACTTCGACGGACACCTCGCAGGCGGCGCCGTGCTTGAGGGCTAGGGCGGAGACGGCCTTGAGCATCGGCGTGGGTCCGCAGGTGTAGATGCGTGTACCCGCGGGATCACCGAGGGCCAGGAGCGGATCGAGCAGAGCGGTGACGTAGCCCTTCTTGCCCTTCGAGCCGTCGTCGGTGGCGCACTCGAGCTGGACGCCGAGCTTCTTGAAATCCTTTTCGCACAGGAGCAGTGACTTGTCACGCGCGCCCAGGAGCACGCGGATCGCGGGGCGATCGGCGGCGGGCAGTTTCTTGAGCGACTGCGCCAGATGGTACAGCGGCGGGATACCCACGCCGCCGCCCACGAGCACCGCGACACGCTCTTGAGGAGCGGTGTCCCAGCCCCGGCCCAGCGGACCGGTGATCCACAACTCCTCGCCCTTGCGGACCCTGGAGAGGATCTCCGTGCCCTGCCCCACGATGTGATAGAGGAACGAGATCGTCCCCGCGCCTGCGGTGAGGAAGCTGAACGGCCGCGGCAGGAGCGGCTCGGTGGAGTCCGAGCACATCACCTGCACGAACTGTCCGGGACGCGCCGCTCCGGCGATCCGGCGGGCGCGCAGTCTCAGCACATGGTGACCGGGAGCGACCCTCTGGTTATCGAGGACCCGGCAGCGTTCACGCCACATGGGCTCTCCTCTAGACCGGGACCGCGGTCTTCTTGGGCCCGGCGGTGCCCGAGCCGATACGCGCGTGCAGGCTCTGCAGATGTTCGACGCTGACGGGCGTTTCCTTCACCGCTCGCATGCCCAGGAGGGAAGCGACCGCGCCCTCGAGCGTGGTCACGCACGGCACGCCGCGCGACACCGCCATCGAGCGGATCTTGACCTCGTCCTGACGAGGCTTCTCGCCGCTGGGAGTGTTGATGATGAGGTCGATCTTGCGCTCCTGGATGAGGTCGGCGACGTTGGGACTGCCTTCCTGGAGCTTCTTGAGGGAACGCACCGGGATCCCTTCGGCCTGCAGGATCTTGGCGGTACCCTCCGTCGCGACCAGCTCGTAGCCGAGCTCGTTCAGCTGGTGTCCGATGGCCCCGACGCGTTGCTTGTCACGGTCCTTGACGCTGATGAACACCGTACCCCGGGTCGGCAATGACGAGTTGGCGGCCGTCTGCGCTTTGGCGAAAGCCAGTCCGAAGTCCTGCGCGATGCCCATGACCTCTCCGGTGGATTTCATCTCGGGACCGAGCACGATGTCCACACCGCGGAACTTCACGAACGGCAGGACGACCTCCTTGACCGAGTAGTACGGCGGCACGATCTCCTGCGTGAACCCGAGGTCCTTGAGCTTCTTGCCGGCCATGACCTTGGAGGCGAGCTTGGCCAGCGGCACACCGATGGCCTTGGAGACGAACGGAACCGTACGGGACGCCCGGGGGTTGACCTCCAGCACGTACACCTGCCCGGCCTTCACCGCGAACTGGATGTTCATAAGACCGATGACGCCCAACTCCTCGGCGAGCGCCTTGCCCTGGCGGCGGATCTCTCCGGTGACCGCCGCGTCGAGCGTGTGCGGCGGCAGGGAGCAGGCGCTGTCGCCCGAGTGCACTCCGGCCTGTTCGATGTGCTCCATGACGCCCGCCACGACGAACGTCTCCCCGTCGGAGATCATGTCCACGTCGACCTCGACGGCGCCCTCGAGGAACTGGTCCACCAGCACCGGACGGTCCGCGGTGACCTCGCCGGCGCGCGTTTCCATGTAGCTCTTGAGCGTGGCGTCGTCATACACGACCTCCATCGCGCGTCCGCCCAGCACGTACGACGGACGCACGAGCACCGGGTATCCGATACGCTGGGCCTCGCGGCGCGCCTCCTCGTACGTGACGGCCGTGCCGTTGGCGGGCTGTCTGAGCTTGAGCTTGTCGAGCAGTTCCTTGAACTTCTTGCGGTCCTCGGCGCGGTCGATGGCCTCGGGGCTGGTCCCGATGATGGGCACACCGGCCTTCTTGAGCGCCAGAGCGAGGTTGAGCGGGGTCTGTCCGCCGAACTGCACGATGACGCCGGTCGGCTTCTCCTTGTCGACGATGTTGAGCACGTCCTCCAGCGTCACCGGCTCGAAGTACAGGCGGTCGGAGGTGTCGTAGTCGGTCGAGACGGTCTCGGGGTTGCAGTTGACCATGATGGTCTCGTAACCGATCTCCTTGAGCGCGAACGCCGCGTGGCAACAGCAGTAATCGAACTCGATGCCCTGTCCGATGCGGTTGGGGCCACCGCCGAGGATCATGATCTTGGGCCGGTAGGTCGTGCGCACCTCGTCCTCGGTCTCGTACGTCGAGTAGTAGTACGGCGTGAAGGCCTCGAACTCCGCCGCGCACGTGTCCACGAGCTTGTACACCGGCGTGATGCCGAAAGCCTTGCGCGTGGCGCGGAACTCCGTCTCCGTCACACCGAGGATCTCCGCCAGCTGCGCGTCCGAGAACCCCATCTCCTTGGCCCTGCGGAGCTCTTCCTTGGTGAGCGCGCCGTTCTTCTTCATCGACGCCTTGAGCGAGGCCTCGAACTCGACGATCTCCTTGAGGTTGTCGAGGAACCATGGGTCGATCCAGGTGGTCTGGTACAGCTTCTCGACGCTCCAGCCCTCCTCGAGCGCTCTCTTGAGGTAGTAGACGCGCTCGGCGTTGGGCCTCTTGAGCAGGTCGTTGAGATCGCCGACGGCCTTCTTGGACTCGAACCCGTTGGCCTTCACCTCGAGACCGCGCAGGCCTTTCTGGAAAGCCTCCTTGAACGTCCGGCCGATGGCCATGACCTCTCCGACGGATTTCATCTGCGTCGTGAGCGTCGTCTCGGCGCCCGGGAACTTCTCGAACGCGAAGCGCGGGATCTTGACCACGCAGTAGTCGATGGTCGGCTCGAAGCTCGCCGGGGTCTTCTGCGTGATGTCGTTGGGGATCTCATCGAGCGTGTAGCCCACCGCGAGCTTGGCCGCGATCTTGGCGATGGGAAACCCGGTCGCCTTGGACGCCAGGGCCGAGGAGCGCGACACGCGCGGGTTCATCTCGATGACGACGATGCGGCCGTTCTTGGGGTTGAGCGCGAACTGGATGTTGGAACCGCCGGTCTCGACACCGATCTCCCGGATACAGGCGATCGCCGCGTCGCGCATGCGCTGATACTCGACATCGGTCAGCGTCTGCGCGGGCGCCACGGTGATGGAGTCGCCGGTGTGCACGCCCATGGGGTCGAAGTTCTCGATGGAGCAGATGATCACGACGTTGTCGCGGCGGTCGCGCATCACCTCGAGCTCGAATTCCTTCCACCCCACGATGGATTCCTCGACGAGGATCTCGCTGGTCAGCGACAGCGACAGGCCGTACTGGGCGATGCGCTGGAAATCCTCCTCGTTCTCCGCGATGCCGCCTCCGGTGCCGCCGAGCGTGAAGCTCGGACGGATGACCAGCGGCAGGCCGATCTCGCTGAGGGCCTTCATCGCTTCTTCCATGTTGTGGGCCAGGCGGGACTTGGGCAGGTCGAGGCCGATCTTCTCCATCGCGACCTTGAACTCCTGCCGGTTCTCGGCCTTGCGGATGGAAGCGAGGTTGACGCCGATCATCTTGACGCCGTACTTGTCGAAGACACCCGCCTCGGCGGCCTGCACCGCGAGGTTGAGACCCGTCTGTCCGCCGAGGGTCGGCAACACCGCGTCGGGACGCTCCTTCTTGATGATTTCCTCGAGGTATGCGACCGTGATGGGCTCGACGTACGTCTGGTCGGCCGTCTGCGGGTCGGTCATGATGGTCGCGGGGTTGGAGTTGATGAGCACCACCTCGTAACCCTCCTCGCGGAGGGCCTTGCACGCCTGCGTGCCCGAGTAGTCGAACTCACAGGCCTGCCCGATGACGATGGGGCCCGAGCCGATGATGAGGATCTTCTTGAGATCGGTCCGCTTAGGCATCAGCGCTTGTACCTCCGGAGATTTTCGATGAACTTGTCGAAATGATGCGTGGCATCGTGCGGTCCCGGCGCGGCCTCGGGGTGGTACTGCACCGAGAACACCGGCAGTTTCTTGTGCTCCATGCCTTCGCACGTGCGGTCGTTGAGATTGATGTGGGACAGCTCGACGTTCTTGTCGGGGATGGAGTCGACGTCCACCGCGAACCCGTGGTTCTGCGAGGTGATGTCGATGCGCTTGGTGCGCAGGTCCATGACCGGCTGGTTGCCGCCGTGATGGCCGAACTTGAGCTTGAACGTCTTGCCGCCGAACGCCTGTCCCAGGATCTGATGGCCCAGGCAGATGCCGAAGATCGGCAGACGCTCGAGCAGGCGCTTGGTCGTCTCGACGATGTACGGCAGGGCCGAAGGGTCTCCGGGACCGTTGGACAGGAAGAGGCCGTCGGGCTTGAGCGCCAGCACGTCGTCCGCAGTGGCCGTCGCGGGTACCACCGTCACGCGGCACTGGCGCTGGGCCAGATGGCGCAGGATGTTGAGCTTGATGCCCGAGTCCACGGCGACGACGTGATAGAGGCCCTTGTCGTTCCACGCGTAGGCCTTGTCGCACATGACCTCCTTGATGAGGTCGCGGCCTTCGAGGCCGGCCGAAGCGTCGGCCTTGCGCACGAGACTGCCGCCGTCAAGGTCCTTGGTGGAGATGACGCCCTTCTTGGCGCCGGCCTCGCGCAGGTGCTTGGTCAGCGCGCGGGTGTCGATGCCCTCGATGCCGACGACGCCGTTGCGCTTGAGGTACGCGCCGAGGTCCTCGTTGGAGCGCCAGTTGGACCGCACGCGGCTGGCTTCCTTGACGATGAACCCTTCGACGAACGGGCGGCGCGACTCCACGTCCTCGGCGTTGACACCGTAGTTGCCGATGAGCGGATAGGTCATGCAGACCAGTTGTCCCTTGTACGAGGGGTCCGTCAGGATCTCCTGATAGCCCATGAGACTGGTGTTGAACACCACCTCGCCGTACGCCTCACCCTCGGCGCCGAACGAGTAACCTTCGAAAACCTTGCCGTCCTCGAGGGCGAGGACCGCTCTTTTTTTATCCATGCTTCACCAGCTCCCCGTTGCGCAGCACACAGCGTCCCGCGACCCACACGTCCGTCGCGCGTCCTTTGAGCCTCCAACCCAGGAACGGAGAGTTCTTGGACTTGGAGACGATCTTGTCCTTCTCGTAGACCCAGTCGAGCTCCGGGTCGAATACCGTCACGTCCGCCGCGGCCCCCTCGCTCAGGTGCCCGCGGTCCATCTTGAGGATCTCGGCGGGCTTCTGCGACATCATGCGCACCAGTCCTGTCAGCGTCAGCACACCCTCGCGTACGAGACCCAGCGTCAGCGCCAGCGACGTCTCAAGGCCGATGATCCCGAACGGAGCCTTGTCGAACTCCGCGTCCTTCTCCCCCTCGGCGTGCGGCGCATGGTCCGTGGCGATCACGTCGATCGTGCCGTCCGCGACGGCTTTCTTCACGGCCGCTACGTCCTCGGCGGTGCGCAGGGGAGGGTTCATCTTGGCATAGGTATTGTAGCGGAGCACCGCCTCGTCCGTCAGATGGAAATAATGCGGGCAGGTCTCGGCGGTGACCTTGGAGCCGCGCGCCTTGGCCTCGCGGATCAGATCGAGCGACTTGCGGCTGGAGATGTGGCAGAAGTGCAAGCGTCCTCCGGTGAGGTCCGCCAGCTGGATATCGCGCGCCACCTCGACGCTCTCGGCCTCCGCGGGGATGCCCTGCAGTCCCAGACGGGTCGAGACCAGACCCTCGTTCATGCACCCGCCGCAGAAGAGGCCCTCGTCCTGGCAGTGCGCCAGGATCGCCATGTCGAACTTCTTGGCGTACTCCAGGGCGCGGCGCATGATGTTGGAATCCACGATCGGACGTCCGTCGTCCGACAGCGCCACCGCTCCGCCCTTGCGGAGTTCTCCGAACTCCGTGAGCTCCTGCCCCTCCTGCTTGAGCGTGACCGCGCCCACCGGCCAGAGGTTGATGAGCTCCAGTCTCCGCGCCTCCCCGATCATGAACTCCATGTCCGATCTGCGGTCGGCCACGGGCATGGTGTTGGGCATCGGACAGACCGCCGTGACACCGCCCTTGGCGGCCGCCCGGAGGCCGGTCTCGATCGTTTCCTTATACTCATAGCCCGGCTGGCGCAGGTGCACGTGCATGTCGATCAAGCCCGGACAGACGACCTTGCCCGAAGCGTCGATGACCGTATCGGCCTTGTCGGTGAGCGTATCGCCGACGCGCTTGATCCGGCCCTCTTCGATGAGCACGTCGCGCTTGGCGTCGATGCCGTTCTTGGGGTCGATCAGGCGTCCGTTCTTGAGGAGGGTCTTCATCGTTCCACCAGGGTCGTCAGGTACAGGACGGCCATCCTCACGGCCACGCCGTTGGTGACCTGGTCCAGGATGACGGAGTTGGGCCCGTCGGCCACGTCGCTCGACAGCTCGACGCCGCGGTTGATGGGTCCCGGATGCATGACGATCACATCGGGCTTGGCGCGGCGCAGTTGGTCACGCGTGATGCCGTACTCGGCCGCGTACTCGCGGATGGACGGGAAGAACGCGCCCTTCTGCCGCTCCAGCTGGATGCGTAGGATGTTGAGCACGTCCTGCGACTCCACGGCCTTGTTGAGATCATAACAGACCTCCACGCCGAGCTTCTCGATGTGCGGCGGGATGAGCGTCGGAGGTCCGCAGACGGTGACGTGGGCCCCCAGCTTCTTGAGACCCCAGATGTTGGAGCGCGCCACGCGCGAGTGCAGGATGTCGCCTACCAGGCAGACGCGCACGCCCGCCAGGGTGCCCTTGCGCTCACGGATGGTGAAGATGTCGAGCAATCCCTGCGTCGGGTGTTCGTGGATACCGTCGCCGGCGTTGACGACTCCGGCACGGATGGACCGCGCCAGGTACTCGGCGGAGCCGGAGGAGGAGTGGCGCATCACGATGGTGTCGACGTTCATCGCCTCGATGTTCTTGGCCGTGTCGCGCAGGGTCTCGCCCTTGGAAGTGCTGGAGCCGGAGGAGCTGAAATTGACCAGGTCCGCCGACAGTCTCTTGGCCGCCAGCTCGAAGCTCGTGCGCGTACGCGTGGACGGCTCGAAGAAGAGGTTCGCGATCGTCTTGCCGCGGAGCGCGGGGACCTTCTTGACCTCGCGGGCGGAGACTTCCTTGAAGGACTCCGCGGTCACGAGGATGTGTTCGATCTCCTCCCGGGTGAGCTCTTCGAGGGAGAGCAGGTCCTTGCGCGTCCACTGGGCGGTCTTCTTGTCCGGACTCTCCACGGCGGCTCGCTCGCTCATCGGTGGCTCCCGGCGCTCACGACGACTTCCTCGCGGCCGTCGGGATCGGTGAGCCGCACATGCACGATCTCCTCATCGCTGGTGGGGATGTTCTTGCCGACGTAATCGGCGCGGATCGGCAGTTCGCGGTGTCCGCGGTCGATGAGCACGGCCAGCTGGATGCGCCTCGGGCGGCCAAAATCCATGAGCGCGTTGAGCGCCGAGCGCACCGTACGGCCGGTGTAGAGCACATCGTCCACGAGCACCAGCGTCATACCGTCGATGTCGTAGGGGATCTCGGTGCGGTGCAGCTGCGGGTGTTCGGCCACGCGCGTCAGGTCGTCCCGGTAGAGGTTGATGTCGAGCAGGCCCAGCGGCACCTGCATCGAGGAGATGGAGCGGATGAGCTCTCCCAGACGCCGCGCCAGCGTCACTCCGCGCGTCTGGATGCCGATGAGCGCCAGACCCTCGACGCCCTTGTTCTTCTCGAGGATCTCATGAGCGATGCGCGTGAGCGTGCGCTCGATGGAAGGTCCGTCGAGCACCTGCTTCTCGGCGCGCGCGCCGTTCACAGGCATGAAAAATCCCGCCTGTCCTTGTGCGGACACGCGGGTCTCATCGGATCTTGGATGGTCTTCATCCGTCTCTCCTTTGCGGGCCTCTCAGGACCCGCTTAAAAGGTGAACTTCAGCCAAATTGAACGGATTATACGCTCGACCTACGGCGATGTCAACGCTGGGGCCAATAATTTCCCGCGCATTGCACCGCTTCCGTGCCTCCCTCCTCGGTCACCCACACCGCCAAGGCCTTACGAGCGTCTTTTCCCTCTGTAATAGACCCAAAACTCAGGTCAGCTTCATACGACATTCCATCGGTCAGGCGTAGCGGTGCGGAGGCGCTCGTCAGAACGGCGAAGTCATGGTGCAGGAGTTGTCCGGTGTTCTCCCCGGAAGACGGACGGCTCCTGAGCCCCGACCCGAGAATGGCCGCGTGGGCCACCCAGCTCTTGCCTCCGGTCGGCGGTGTGTATTTGACATGGGCGGTGGAGGCGTCAGATGTGGCCTCGAGGATCCCGGCCTCCTGACGTCCCGGCACGATCCCGTACAGGTTCCAGGAGCGGTCCTCACGTCCGTCGATGACGAGCATGGGCGTGTAGACGGAGTCCTTGCCCCATCGCGCGGCATAGTCACGTTGGCGGCGCGTGTGCGTCGCCGAAGAGAAGCGGTCCTTCCAACCCAGATAGTCCCAGTAGTCCACATGGAACGCCACGGGCACCACACCCCGCCACAGGTCCGGATGCTTCAGAAGCACGGAGAATCTCTCGTCGGCCGGAGGACAGCTCGAGCAGCCCTCAGAGGTGTACAACTCGACGAACGTACTGCGCTGGGGCCCGGAGCGGGCTTGGACCTCGACGGCATCGGCGCTGTCGCATGAACACACCATCAGGAGGACCCACACGGCGGCGGCTCTCATCGGTCGGCTTCCGTCGCCGAAGTCTTACCCGTCGTGGCATATCTCCGGAAATTCTCGCGGAAGACCTCCTCGTCCTCGCCAAGCAGGTCGCTGATGACCTTGAGCACCGGCTCACCGGCGGCGGTGCGTCGCAACAGCGCCTGAAAGCCCTGCGTCTTGCGCTCGAGCAGAAGATAACGCACCAACAACTCGCTCTCCGTATAGAAATCCTTGACCCTCTCGCCCTCCGGATAGGCCTGGAGACCCGTCAGCTCCGACAGCGGGATATAGCGGTCGGGTTGCACCAACCGCACCACGCGCAGGTCGAACTCACTGCGGCCCTGCTGCATCGCCAGGGCCCGCCAGCTGATCATCTCTGCGAAACCCTCGTTGAGGCACAGCGGCACACGCGGCCCGATCATCCGGTAGAGGACCACGTGCGCGACCTCGTGCGCGAGCGTCTTCATGGGGGACATCCAGTACGGGTCACGGAGGATGAAGAGCTCATCCCCGTCGGTGAAAGCCCCCGGACTGTGCGGGGGGCCGTGCAGTGCCAGGAGCTTGTCCCACACCATCTGGTCGGTGTACACCCACACGTGGATCTTGCGCGCTCCGGGAGGCGTCTCAAGGCCCAGCGACTTGCGGATCCACTCGTAGTAGACCTCGGCGTGCGTCATCACCGTCGCGGCCTCATCGGCGTCCGAGTAGTGATAGACGAAGTGTTCCGTCTCCGCGTGCAGGCGCTCGGCCTCGGGGATGAGGTCCATGGCCTTCTGGCCGCGTTCGGAGATACGGCGGTCCGTGAGCGCGGACCAGGACCGGGGTTCGGGCAACTCCGATGCGGCGGCGGTCCAGGCCGTCAGGACCAGCGACGCGAGGATGATATAATGGAACATGGCCTTAAGGAGGCCCGCGCGATGTCCGTCACCGAAAAACGTCATTTCATCCGCCATCCTTTTCACCTGCCCATCCGCGTGCGCCGCACCCATCGGGCGGGCCACCCCGCGGAGGTACGCACCGACAACGTTTCCGAAGGCGGTCTGGCCTTCGTGTGGATGCGCCGCCTGAAGCCCGGCTCGGAGTTGATCATCCGCATCCCGGTCAAAGCCAAGATCTTCGAGCTGACCGCCCGCGTCGTGTACGCGCGCAAGATCCCCCGTAGACAAGCATACCTGACCGGAGTGTGTTTCGGGGACGCCGGCACGGCTTTCAGGGCCAAGCTCGCCGAGGAAACGCTCGAGATCATCGACTACCAACGGCGGATCTCCGTCCGTCTGGGCCGGGAGGTCAGCGAGGAAGAGGCGGCGGCCGAGTGGGTCCTGCGCTATGCGGCGAGCTTCACCACCGCGGTCCGTCCCCCTCGCGTCTAGCCCTTCCGCTCACTCGCCCTCGTGCATGAACGGGAACTCCCCCGGCCGCACGATGCGTTCCCACTCCGGGTGCTTCGGCAGAAAATCGCTCAGGATGTACGGACAGGAAGGCACCACGCGGTAACCGGCGCGGTCGGCGTACTCGAAGGCCGCCTGCAGGATCTTGGACTCGATGTCGCGGCCGCGGTACGGCACCGGCACGTAGAGGTGATAGAAATCGAGCACCTTCTCCTCTTCGGCGTACATCAGGCTCGCCTCGTAGCGCCCGAGCTCCATCGTGAACTTGTGGCGTTTGTCGTCGTGCTCGACCTTAGGCATCAGCGCCAGTCTATCAGACGCTCCGGCGCGTTTCAAACCGCCGGACAGTGTGCTAGCATGACCCTATGTCCAGCGACCCCGCTCAGCGCTCATCGTACGATCTGATCATCGTCGGCGGCGGCATCGCCGGCGCGGGCGTGGCGCGCGACGCGGCCCTGCGGGGCCTTGCGACGCTGGTGATCGACAAGCGGGAGTGGGGTTGGGCCACCTCCAGCCGCAGTTCGCGCCTGATCCACGGCGGCATCCGCTACCTCGAGAACGCCTGGACCCACGCCCGCGCCGGCCGATGGCGCCAGGCGCTCACCGAACTCCGCTACGTCCGTCTGGCCCTGCGCGAGTGCCGCACGCTCGAGCGCCTGGCGCCGGACCTCGTCCGGCCCATCGAGCTGGTCATCCCTCTCTACCGCGGAGGTCCCCGCCGCCCCGCTACCGTGCGTCTGGGCGCGCGCCTGTACGCTCTTTTGGCCGCGCTGTCGGGTGACGCCAAGTGGCCGCGCCTCCTGCGAGGTCCGCGCCAGGTGTCCGAACTCCTGCCCGGTCTCCGCACCGAGGGGTTGACGGGCGGTATCATCATCCATGACCGGACCACCGATGACCGCGCTCTGGTCCGGGCGACGATCGGATCGGCCGTCGCGTGGGGCGCTCATGCGCTCGAACGCACCGAGCTGCTCTCGGTCCGCCGCGGCGCCGACGGACTCTTTACGGTACGGGCGCGCCTCGAGGACGGCTCCGAACGGAGCTGGGCCTGTCGCGCTGTCGTGGATGCCACGGGCCCCTGGGCCGACCGCACGGCGGCTCTGGGCCAGGCGGGTCCCGAGCCGCTCATCGAACAGGTCGCCGGAGCGCACATCGAGATCACTTCCTTCACCGGACGCTCGGTGATCCTGGAGGCCAAGGACGGACGGGTGTTCTTCATGATCGAGCAGGGCGGCCGGGCCCGGGTCGGCACCACCGAGCGCGCCTGCGGCGACCCGGACGGCGTCAGCGCCACACGCGAGGAGATCGAGTACCTCTTGGCGTCCCTCAGGCATTATTTCCCGGAGCGGGCGTGGGGGTTGTCAGAAGTGCTATCGGCCGACGCGGGTATCCGCCCTCTGGCGCGCTCCTCCGAGGGGGAGGGTCCGACCCGGATGTCCCGCGAGCACCGTATCATCACCACACCCGACGGCGTGACGCACCTGACGGGCGTCAAGCTCACCGATCACCGCCGCGCCGCGGAAGAGACGTTGGACCGCTTGGCGCGGAGCGGGGTTTTCCGCGGGGTACACGTCGGATCCTGCCGGACCTCACGGGTCCCGCTCTCGGAGACCCCCCGGACATAGCGAAGCGCCGGAGCTTACGCCCCGGCGCCTGTTCGCCCTACGAGATCCCTGTCGGACCGTGCTAGCTCTTGCGGCCCTCGCCCTTACGATCGGTGGGCAGGAGCTTCTTCATCAGCTCGATGGCTTCCTCGTGCATCTCATCGGCCTGCTTGATGAACACCGAGGCTTCCTCGGGTAGGAGCACCCAATCGGGCGTCTGCTCTTCCTCCTCCTGCGGCTGCCAGGCGGCCTCCTCCTGGACCTGACGGGCATAACGCACCATCAGACGCTTGGACTCGGCGGTGCTGATCTTGATGCCGTCCCAGAGGATCTTCTTGACCGAACCGGCAGCCTTGAAGACCTTCTCTACGGGATCGAAGTATCCGCTCGCATACGCGCCGTTCTTCTGCTTGAGGATGTAGGCGGGGATCCCGTAGTAGTTGTAGTGGCCTTCGATGGACCTCATGGGGGTCTGCCGGTTGTCGCTCATCGAGCCTCCTGGGGTATGTTACCTGTTGCGTTATCGCGCCTGGAGTTCACTGCCCAAAGAAAAGACCGCGTCCTCTTGCGACGCGGTCGTCTCTTCGTTGGAGCGTCAAACGATCTCAAGCACCTGCAAGGGTCATCTTCCTCCTTGTGATCAGCGCTTACAGACCAACTATAGCACGCGTCGGGACAGAGTCAATACGCCGTGAGCGCTTCACGCGAGATTTTACACGGCGTTAACATCCGCTCACTCCTGCGCGGCCTCTCGCGCCTGCTCGATGAGAGCGGCCATGTCATCGTAACGGGGCACGGTCATCTTCTGATAGCCGGCCGGGACCTCGAACACCGATGGATCCGGTGAGCCGGGCTTGAGATCGCGGTACTCGATCCTCCAGGAACCGTCGAGCGCCTCGAGCTTGCGCGGCAGACCCTCCGGTCCGAGCCACTGGTGCATCTGCAGGGTGTGCGGGCCTTCGGTGTAGGTGATCAGGTATTTTTCGGTCTCGACGCCATCGACGGTCTCCTTGCCGAGCGGCTTGCGCTCCACCTCGCCGGGGACCTTGCTGGAGGTCTGCCGCATCGCGGTCACGTCGAGCGCCTGCTCGAGGTACATCTGCTGATCGGGCATGAGCACCCAGGTGAGGTTGAGGTCCTGACGGGTGATGTTGCCGCCCAGGGGCGTGTCGAAACGCATCTTGCCCTTGGAGACGTACACCTGACCTTCGGCTGTCCCGCCCTGGCTCTCGTAGATGACCATCTTGGCCGAGTACTCCCCGTCCATCGCCGCCGCTGTCACCGGCATGAGCCCGCACAGCGCCGCCACGAACACCCCCACCGTCCACCTGTGCATGCGTCTTTCCTCCGTAATGCCCGGATGCCCGCGCGCCTCTAGGCGCGCAGGACCTCCTCGAGCTGTGAGTAGTAATCCATGATGGCCTGTATGGAGCGCGCCATCGCCACGGTCATCGCGTACGTGAGTACCAGCACCACGACCGTGACGATGATGCGGCGCCGCAGGTCATAGCGCGGGTTGGTCCACACCAGAGGCAGGACCAGCGGCCCGACCGCCAGGAACAGGATCACCAGCGCCGCGTCCTTGTGGTACCAGGGGTCCTTGGCCTTCTTGATCAGCGACTCGTTGCAGAAGCGGCACTTGATCGCCTCCTCCTGGATCAGCTCGGCGCAGTAAGGGCATTTTTTCATCAGGCGGACCCCCGTGAGGCGGTTGGCGGCACTGCGGACAGTATACCTCCGCGAGGGATCGGTGCGTTAGTGGGCGATGGGCGGGGTCAGGCCGGGATCCCGGCCGACCTGCGGAAGAGCCGGACCGCCGGGTCCGGCTGAAAATCTCTCCCCCAGACTTTTTTGCCCGATGCGCGGATGAAATCCTCCACCTGCCGGCGGTAGAGCGCGCACGCGGTGGACTTGGGACTGTGTTTCAGCGCACGGCCCGCTACCGCGAGACACGTTGTCCAGGGCGTAGCTGTTCTTTTGAGGACCGAGATCAGGTCCCGGATGTCCGTATCGAGATATCGTGCGAGCTTGCCGATAGCCCAGTAGGACGGCTCCATCAAGCGGATCTTAAGAGACCCGATCTTCTTGTATAGGCGCGTGTGCTTGTCGTAGTCGAGATAGCTGATCATGGACCAGCGGTCGATATCCTCGCCGTACTGCGCGAGGATGCCCGTGAGCTCCGTTGTACGGCGCACGGCCTTCTCGAAAGCTGGCCAGTCCGCTGTCCTGACGGCAAAGTCGATATCCAGGGTCGCTCTCACGCGGCCGTACAGACTGCCCGCCGCGGCTCCGGTGAGGATGATACGGCAGCGTTTGGGATACAGCCCGGCAAGTACCTTGAAATACCTCTCCACCTGGGTTCTGTTCATGGCGCGCCTCCCAGGACCTTGTCGACGCGGCGGATGAGATGGGCGAGCGTCTCCGGACCGAGCTCCGACTTGAGTCGCCTCAGCATCTCGGATTCGGACCGGGCCGTCCCCCGTCGGATGCGCTTGAGTCCTTTCCAGCCGGTCTTGGATTTCATAAGGGAGCTCAGCGCGAGCGCGGTCTTCTTCTCTTGAGCCGAGGCGCTCAAGCGCTCACCCGCCGCCAGGCGCGCGACGCGGTCCATCGCTTGCCGGTCGGAGGTATCGATCGTATAGGTCGGCTCGGGTCCCTCGCCGTCAACGAGCTGACCGGGGCGTACTCCCAGCGCCTGGGCGAGGCGCCGCAGGGTCCGCACCGTCACGTCCCGGGAGCCCTGCTCGATGGCCGAGAGGTTGGGCCGGGAGATGCCCGTGAGAGCGGCCAGCTTCGCTTGGGTCAGCTTGCGTTCGTTCCTCCAGAGGAGGAGGGTCCGTCCGAGGGGGCGCATGACACAAATGTATCATATACGATACATTTGTGCAATGTGGTGCGGAAAACCTCTTAAGTCCAGCGGAACAGCGGTGTGTTAGTCATTCCCCGGACGGCGTCCGGTATGTATGTGTCCGATCTACCGCACGGCGGCTGCTGACGGCTTTTTAGCCGCAAAATTCTGTCCCGACCCTGCTGCGGTATCCTTGGTTGTCGCTGGCTTTGATTCGCTCTTCTGATCCTTGGCCGGCGGTCTGACCTTGGATGCCGGGAATGCTCCCATTATTGTCTCAATGATCTTCTCAATAGGCTTGGGATCCTCGGCTTTGGTGAAATTCTCGTTAGTCTGACCCAGGTGATACCAGAGGATATCCCCAAGATCAGCGTCGACTACGGCGATCTCGGTCAGCAAAGTATATTTGGATCGCATGCCACCTCCGGCCGATACGCCTAATAGCGCCGCCGTCACGATGGATGCCGTTGTCGAAGCCACGTCCGCTGCGATGGAGCCATCGCTGAGCCTATTACCGACTTGACGCGTGATGATCAACGCGTTGACCTTGTCCCGTTCGGCGAAATAGTTGGCGCTCGATCCGAGATCGTACGTGAACGATGGTTTTTTATTCTTGGCGATGTCTTCTGTCGCCTGCTTGTATAAGGTCTGGATGTTGAAGATCGCTTCCTTGAGAGCGGGATCATTATCCAGGTCTTTCTGCTCAACGCTGAGTGCGACGACATCATACCCCTTGGTTTCGAGCGTCTTGGTCAGAGCTCCGGAGGTATGTTTCCTGGCGATCTCGGTCAGCTCCGGCAGCGGCTTGTTGCCGGCATTGAACGTCACCTCGTACACCTGCGTATCAGGAGGGAGCACCGCTATTCTCTGCATCGTAGCATGACGATCGTTGAACTCAGGGTGTACCTTGACCGTCGCACAGCCGCTCTGAGTGAGCAGGATGCAAACGGAGAGGGCGGCGGATGCGGACTTCAAGATAGATCTCATGGTTATTTCTCCTCCTTAGTTGGCACAGGTGTAGCGAGCTTTTTGGTCAGCCGGTCTATCTTGGCCTGCACATATCGTTTGTCGGGTGGTTCGGGGGTGATCTGAAGATACCTCTTGTAGTGGTCCATAGCCTCCTGTAACTCACCAACCCCCTCCTTGAGGAGAGCGATCCCTCGGTGCGGATCCGCATAGGTGACATCGAGTTCTATGGCTTTGCGGTAATACTCGAGCGCCTGATTCCGCCAGACGACGGTCTGAGCCTTGAGGTCCTTGATACCGAGCTTCCTCCACTCCTTGGAGTTCAGCTCATCCTTAAGGATACGATCATCGGACGCTAGGGCAGCATAGGCCTCGCCGTACAAGAACTGGACCACCGGATCGCCGGACCTGCCCCGGTCGAGTCGGCCCAGACCGTCTAGCGCATGCTGGATCCTTTTGATCCTGATATTCAAACGTGCGTTCTCGAGCCGGACCTTTCGTGTCAGTTCCTCATATTCATCCTGAGGCCTGGGATCGACGGGCTCTACGTAACCGTGGTCCTTCATGAATTGATCGACCTGATCGGCGCGTTTCTTTCCGCTGTCATGCGTCCTGAATAGATGGTACTGAAATCCTTTTGCATAACGCTTCTCCTCCTCTTCGAAGAGCTGGAAAACTCGTCGTGCGCTACGATAGTCATAGCTGTTTTCCTTGAATATCTTGAGCGCGAACTGATCGCACTCGTTCTCATTGTCCCTGCCATAGCCGGAGACGGATGCCTGATAGGTGATGCTCACCGCAAGGTTTGCCGCCGTATAGACATTGGCGATGGTCGCAGCGGTGCTCGAATCGCTCTCTGCGATGGCCACCGCGACGGCTGGGGCGGCGATGAGCTGGAGCACCTTGATAGCACCGACCTCGTTCTTGATCTTCTGATAGTAGTGGACGATATCCTGATCGATCAGATGATGCGCCTCATGTCCGATGACTAAGCGCAATTGGTCCATATCCTCCAGAGCCGCCAGAAGACCGGAGTTGATATAGATCGTGCCGGTCGGCGCGATCATCGCATTGAGCTCGGGATCACGCAGGACATATATCCGGTATCTGAAGCCCTTGGCTTTTTCTCCGAGCTGTTCGATCGGTATCAGGGAATACAGCCGGGCTTCAAGCTCAGGGTCGTTGTAGACCATACCACTGCGATGCAGGGCATCCTCGAACACCTGCATACCGGACGCCGTCCGGCGGGGAGGGGTTAGACTAGACACCTGGTAGCCTCGGTCATCATCTCCTCCTGCACACGTATCTCTGTGACGTAGTCATTATAGATGGCTAGCCTGGCATTGTCAGAGTCTGCCATACCTAGGTATACCGGCGAGGTATCAACCAGCTCATCTTCTGATGCACACCCGTAGTATCCAAAGCTTGAATACGCGTACTCTGAGGGGTGTTTGCAAAGCTTGGCTCTGACCGGATTTCGTTCGATATACCTGCCGCATTCCAGTAGGTAGTCCTCTCGATCAACGACCAGGCTTCGATACCCCGGCTGAAAGACGCTCCCGACCCACTTGTAGGCCCCGCAGTAGTAGTAGGCGTATCGCCTCTGGATGATCTGGGAGAATTTGGCCATCTCCTCGATCGAGGGGCTGTGGATGAGCAGGTGAACATGGTTACTCATCAAACAGTAATGGTAGATCTGGATCTGGTGGTCTTCCTTGTGGATCTTGAGGAGGGACTTAAAGTGCAGGTAGTCCTTGGTGTGATGAAAGAGGGTCTTCTTATGGATACCCCGCACGATCCAGTGATAGATCCCGGTAGGGCTTTGCTGACGGTTTCTTCTAGGCATAGCCTGATACGTCAATCACTGCTACTCTTCACCTCCAACCCTTCCCTCCCGGACGGCGTCCGGTATGTAGCCGCCAGAACTGTCAATATTATTCTGACCTGTCCCTTTTTCGATTATTTGGACCTGGTCCGGTATGAGTTCAGAAACTCTCTGTCGAAGTTCGCTCAGTCTACTTGCATGTCGCTCTATCGCCCAGTGAGGTGCATTCTTATGATGTTCTTCAAGGTAGTGAAGTGCAGACTTGTAATCGCCTAGAGCCTCATAGGCTAAAGATATTTTAACTCGGGCAACTCGCCACGATGGTCCACCTACTGATTTCAATTTCATTAACTCCAAAACCGCCTCTTTATATTTACCCTCATCCAGAAGTAATTGCCCAGTTCTTAAATATGCTTCTTCCTCGGCTACATTATGATGTATTTCTTCAAGAAGTACTGCGCCGTGTCTCTTATCTAAATTGCTATTGGCTCTTGAATTAGTTTTAATTAGTAAAATTGACCCGCCGATAAGTAGCATAGAGATAATTAGTATGAACCATATCTTCTTAAGCTTCATTTAGAAATCTCTCCAAGTCATTTACTTTGAATGTGCTTGTAGAATTATCGAACGTCACCGATGGATGAGTCATAAAATCCGGAATTGACTGCCCATCAGTAACGCGGTGAGCTAACCTAGCTAGGAACTTTGATGCTAAATATTGGACATCAGTTGGGCTATATTTCTGCTCCGGGTCCATAAAATAATCCATATGCCCCACACCCACAAGCTCGATATTGATCGTATTCACCCCTTCAAAGCTCCTATTAATCGATGGCACATTGAACAGACCCTCGAATAGCTGGAATGGGTTCGGCGCATAGGTATCCGAATATGCGAACGGATCCTTATCTCCATAGACATTGATGATCGTTTGTAGATTCGGATTCGTTACCGTACTGATGTTCGTTGGCACTCCAACCAGTATAGCTGTCTGTATATCATAGTTCTTTGCATTTAATGCTCTTAAAAGTGGCTGTCCGGACCCACTATAAGCAAGTGGAATAAACGCGTTACTTGATCCCTGTAGGAATCCGTCTATGTATCTCTCCACTTCTGCTTTGAGATTATTCACACCAGCTTCGTCTATGAGCCAGCTAAGGACGTCTAGTAAAACTCCTGGAGCTTCAAATAATGGTATCGGCCTAACAGCACCCACTTCTACATCAGCAGCATCCAAAACATCATAGAAGCTGCCTTCATAATTTGAGTCGAAGTACCTGGGAGGTTGTCCCTCATTAAGGGGCTCGAAGTTCACCCCATTCATCAACACCAACTGCACGATCTGCTGGGTCTGTTGGGCTCCGGGGTTCTGTATGTCCATGTCCGTACCCACATCGAACCCCTCCGTCAAGTTCAGCTCACCCAACTCGATCAAGGACACATAGCCCTCTGAGAGGACGATCCGGGCATCCGTGTCGGGCATATAGATCTGTCCATCGGAGATGTTCATCTCATCATCGAAGGTCAGACCCTTCTCCTGGTCCGAGCTCTCTATCCTTAGGATGATATGGTCTTGATCGCGCAGGACATATACGGACTGGATGTTGCCTTGGAACACTTCGACCAGGGTCCTTGTCCCATTCTCATGCTCGATCTGACGCAAGCCCGTGTTCAGATAGATCTCTCCGTCTTTGATATTGAACTGACCTTGTTCTACGATATCGCCCTGTCTGATGGCGACCAGATCGTCAGAACTGTTCAGATAGATCTGCTCGTTCTGGCTCAGATGTACTTCCCTGACCGTCGCGCCGTTCAGATCGACGAACTGGGTCCGTGTGTTCAAGATCTGCGCGATCCCACCGACTCTGACGATGTCTTCGATCGACGTACGATAGAAGGAATTCGCTGCTGCCCGCTCAAGGGCTCCGACAAAACCGTGTTCAGACACATATTCTGAGAACTGTACCGAGCCCACCTGACGAATGAGATCGACAGTTGAGTCTCTCAAACTCTCACGAAGGGACTGAGAGACGATCCGTGTCGGATCGAGTATCCCCTCGAGAGTCGAGGTTATCACTCTATTTGAGAGCGCTTCCAATAGGGGATTATCGATCTCAAGGCTCTTGATGCCAAAGTTCAAGCTGAACTGTACGGCTCCTGCTGTAAGCCCATCCTTGATCGATTGGCCGATAGTCTCTCCCAGTACTCGACCTGCCTGGAGCGACTGTCCGATAGCTGAGGCCAGTGGAGCACCAAAAGCCAAGGACACCCTCGGATCCAACCCCACCATCACCCCGATCTTCTGCACGCCGTAGAAGGACAGGTTGGTCGCCAGCTTCTGCGCGATCTGCACCATCTCCCCGCCGAGGTTGCCGGACAAGAGGCCGCCCGTGAACTGCCCCGCCGCCAGAGATAGAGCCGACGCCAGCGATCCGTCGAGGCCCGCCGAAACGGCGAGCGTGTTCACTCCCTCGAGCGCTAGCCCCTTGAGACCGCCCGCGACCCAAGCACCCGCCGAGAAGGCCTGCGCGCTGAGAACATTGAGGAACCCTCCCGTCGTAAAGGCCGACAGGAGCCCCGTGATCACCGGCGATACACCCAGCGCGTCCAAGCCCTTGGAGACGGCGAAGTTCAGCCCCACCGCCACGGCGGTCTTGAACACCGACCCTCCGAAGAGCGTCCCCGACAGCGACCCGAACAGCTGTGACCCCGCAAGACCCCCGAGCACCTTGCCCAGACCCGAGAAAAGCGACGCCACCCCCCAGTGGATCCCCTGGAACACCTGCGTGAAAGCCCCCGACAGGTGCTGTCCGAGACCCGACAGGAACCCTCCGACCGACTGCAGGGCCCCGGCGACCATCTGGCCGATCGTCGAGAGCATCGCGCCGATCTGCGTGACGATGGCCGCGATGGCCCCTCCGATACTGGAGAACATACCGGACCAGGTCCTTTTTGCCGTAAAAGGGACAGGTTAGACAAGCTTGAGCTCCCTGGCTTTCTTGGTGTTTTCTATCCGGTCTGTGTTGACGTAGTGTTCGTACATGCGCTGTCTGACCTCTTGTCGATCATCTAGTGCCAGATATGCTGGGCTAGGGTCCACCACCCCACTCTCCGTGTCCCCAGCATACTCCTGGAAGCTCGAGTAAGGATAGTCCTGCGCTCTTAGAGCTAGCTGGGCTTTGATGGGGTTACGTTCGATGTAACGTCCGCATTCAAGAAGGTACTTCTCATCATCCACAGGGATACCCTTGTACCGTCCTTGGAACAGAGGTCCTATCCATTTGTACTGTCCACAGTAGTAATAAGCGTACTTCCTTGCCAGGAAATGACTGAACAGGGAGAGATTTTCCAGGGAGGGGGAATACACCAACATGTGCACGTGGTTATCCATCAGGCAGTAGTGATGGATCTTCTGGCTGTATATGACTTTAAGGTCTTTGACCAGACCCAGGAAGTAACGGAAATCCTCCTGGCGGTGGAAGATCTTCTTACGGTGGATACCCCTTGAGATCCAATGATAGATACCTGTGGGGCTTTCTTGGCGGGTTTTACGCGGCATATCGAGACTCCTCCTTTTGGGTCGAGGCTCAATGTGCCGGTCGTCTTCATTTAATCCTAGCAGTCGGAACTGTCAATATCATTCTAACCTGTCCCCTTCTGACGATTTTGGACCTGGTCCGGTTTGTGTGAAGACTTTTGCTGCTTCTTAGAAAAGGTTCGATAAATGCCACCAAACACGACCAACAATAAACCAATAATAATGCCCAGGCGAGTGAGATCCCGCAATGGGCCATTAAGCCCAAATTTCATCAGGACGGTGTTGGCAAGAACAGCTAAGACAAGAAAAAAAATTGTGAATCTAAGGTTTTTGGAGGGTGTCATAGTGATCTCGAATTTTTTTCCATTCAGAAAAGTTACCTCTAAGCATAGGTTCGCAATATTTCTTTAGCAAAGTTGACATCCGGATCATCTCCGTTTCAATTTGATCGACTTCAATTGTATCTTTAAATTTAACGGCGCTATCGTAATACTGCTCGATTTGCTGTATGTCTAACGATGGTCGGACATGAAAAGGCGGCTTTATGCTCAGGCATATGTACAAGGGGCGATCCCATGAAATCGTTACCTCGCAAAAATCGTTTCTTCCTGTCCAGACAGTTTCCGGATCTTCAACGAAAGAAAATTTATACTCTGAAATCAGAAAACCAAATGCCTTAAAAAGGCTATCCTTAAAAATTTCAGCAAATGGCTTATCAGTCGTTTTCAATTGTTTATGCTTTCTTTTTCATATAATTGCCAACTCTTTCAAAACCCTGACTGTCTAAATATTCCAGCTCTTTTGCAAAATATGAATTCGGATTTTTTAACTCTGACGCTAAGTAAATATCATCCCCCCTATCAATTGCTGATTGCAACCATCGCCTATTGTACTCCCAGCCGCCCAATCGCTCAAAATCCGCCGGAGGAAGATTTAATACGTTATGACCCGGCCAATCTTTGGCGATAATAGTATCCTGAAAATGCCCGATGACCGTCGTTTGCTTGCCAGACGCTTTAGCGGCTGCCAAGGCCTCTTTAATCGACGCGGTTTCAGCTCTGGCAGCACTTGTTCCAAGCCCCTTGACCACACCAAGAAAAACCGTCGCCCTGCTTATTTCTTGGAGTACCTTCCCAGTGCCCAGCAAAGCTTGATACCCTGCCGACAACGAATTGCCGTTTTTAGCATCTAGCCATGAGCCGGAAAAATCATCAAGCGCTCCGGGAAGTAAACTTCCAAAACGAAGAGTGTCGGTAAAAACTCCTTTAATGATATCTCTTGCCGTATATACAGCCGTGGCTGATAGGACCCAACCCAGATTATCCTGCGCCTCTCCTAAAATGAAATCCGATATCTCATCGATCTTGGTGTCAGTAAAATCAGCAAGTTTCGAAGCGTTAAATTTTTCATACCATGGTTCTGACTGATTTAATAAATCGTCAATAGACGAGGCATTTTGATTCTTGATATATTCTCCGCCTCGAATTATCGTCTTCGAGCCGGAGGTCAGGTCCTCGACAACTCCATTCTTAATATCACCATTCGAATCGAAAGTAACCGATGCGCCACCTTCTCCGTAAATACTGTAAACAACCTCCCCTTTATAATCGCGGAATTCAGCATTTTTTAACGCGCCAGTATCAATAGTTAAAGTGATTAGACCTGTGTCGGCATACTGCGTAGAGGTACCATCCATTAAAACCCAGTTGCCGGACTCATCAATACCGAATTGCCCTTCGCTATAATAACCGCCCTTTGATTGTGCGTAGACCTGCTTTCCATCCGCCGATGTAATCAGGTAATCTCCGCTGCCCGTCGGAATCAATAGAGCCGCTTGACCATTGTAAGTCGTCGATGTGGGCCTCATATTTTCGGGAAGGGCTTGCGGAGTAGTAAGTGCTTTTTGGAAATATTGAAACACCGATCCGCCCGATCGAATTAAATCTTCAACCGAATCTCGATAAAAAATGCTTGTGGCGTAAGTCTCAAAAGCTTCGGCAAAGCCCTTATCTTTTATATAAGGGGTCAGTCCTTGACATTGGACATGGCTCGTTTGAGTTCATCATATCTTAGCTTGAGCGCATGGTCGTGGTTAAGCTTCTTCTCGAACCTGGCGATGGACTTGCTGACCGCAGAGACCGAGATGCCCTTGAGCTTGGCTATCTCCGGCTGACTGCGTCTTGCGAGGGTCCATAGAGCGTACATCTGTAGAGATGTAGGCTCATGCTCCAATACCTCCTGGGTATAGTCGAGGGGGAGTCTAAGTGTCTGTAGCCTGCCATCGAAATCTCTCCCATCCAGATCGGCCCGGTCCCTGTAGTTG
Source organism: Candidatus Omnitrophota bacterium (assembly GCA_022072175.1). GTDB lineage: Bacteria > Omnitrophota > Gorgyraeia > 2-02-FULL-51-18 > 2-02-FULL-51-18 > JAJVIE01. Next base: position 117,844 of record JAJVIE010000013.1, read on the forward strand.
GCGATGAACTCCTCCCCTCCCAAGAAGGGGCCTCTAGCCTCTTTCAAAGGGTCCTTGATGCGGCCTTTGAGGCCGTCATAGACGAACTTCAGGTACGCCGATGCATCATGATCAAAGTAGTCGAGGGTGGAGTGTATTTCCAGACACTTGGGAGCGTGTGGGTCAGGCTGTCCGAGTATCGTTCTTAGGCTAGACCATTCGAACGATTCAGGATAGTCGGTCATGGCAGCCTTCACGGGGTTGAGATGGATGTACCGTGAGAGCTCAAGGAAGTACTCCTCCTTCTCCACAAGGTAGCTCTTATATCTACCCTGGAAAAGGTGACCCGTTCTCTTGTGGATCCTGTTGAAGCGGATCGTATAGACCCCCAGGAGGTATTTCATGAGCCTTGAGAGGTGCCCCTGCGGGGTCTCAAGGAGCAGATGGTAGTGGTTGGGCATCAGACAGTAGGCGTGGAGCTTGGCTTTGTAGCGGATACAGGCTTCGTCTAGAGCCGTAAGGAACAAGAGCCTGTCCTCATCCGAGAAGAAAATCTCTTTACGTTCGTTACCCCTTGAAAAGATGTGATAGAAAGCACCCGGGTATTCGATCCGAAGGGGTCTGGGCATGATGTCCTACTTTAGAGAGTCAAATGTCAAGGACTGACACCTTAGATATGGATTCTTGTACTGCTATAATTACCGAAGGAGGCATTCAGGGCTCAAACGCCTGACGCCTCTAGAGAAATTGAAAACCGTTACCGAAATTGTGAAGTAATACACGGCGTCCGGTATGTGCGGTATGCGATTTGCGGTATGCAACTAAGCGGTTTTAGAAGTCCGATACAGCCAGATTCCTAACACCAAAAATATACTCCCGAAGATAAGGCTCTGTGGCTTTAAAACTTGATAGCGTACAAAAAAGAGCGTAGCTGCAACAAAATGCATCGTACTGAATGCAAATAGAAAAAAGGAGGCCAAACGTCTCATTCTCATCTTGAATCCCTACGCAAGACCTCTTCACCGCTTAACATTAGATGGATGCCGCTTATCTTATGTAATAGCTCCCAAGCTTGATTTTTTAATCGTTGGTCACTATTTGCTGTTTTTTTCATCTCTTTTAGACGATCGATGATCTTTAACGTATCACTATAGTCAGCCTCAATCTCTGTGTACAAATCTCTATCATTGAAAGAACCTGATTTAATGGCATATATGAAATCTCGCCAAACTTTATCAATTCCAATCTTGCTTTCGTCTTCGGTAGTTTCGTACTGGCGAGTCCAAATCCCGGTTATGGGTGGGTGTATCAAATCAAGGTACTCGCTTAAACGCCAATAAATATTGGCCAGCAATCTAATTTGTTCTAAATTTAATTTTTTTATTGTCTCAGCGTTCATATTACCTTTGATCAATCACAGTCATGATTGATTTATCAGTATCTCTCAAAACATATTCTATGGATCGCGATCCATGACCATCAACTAGCTTTCCAGTAACTTTCGTAGCGTCTAAACTTACTCCTTCGATCTTTAGCATACGCGGTGCAAAATCCTGAATAGTGGCATGCGCAACCATTTCTTCGATACTATTAAGTTGAGATTGGGTAATCAAGCCATTTTCAAAACTTTTTCGAGCGCCTCCCATAATACCGATTTTAGTTTGTATGATGCGTGCTGCATTCATATTACCGGAATTGAGGGCTTCAACATATTCATTAAATATTGCAGTAGGATTTGATGTTAATGGATTAGTCATAGTTGGATTTATATGTTCAGCCGCATACAGATAGTTTTTACCACCATAGAATTGATCTCCTATGTCTAATGCAAGTTTTGATTGGGCTGAATATAGTGTCTTAGCTGATAAGTTGAAATTCGGATCGTATATTGCCGGCAGCTGGTTTGCGGGAATTGCCTTAAATCCTGCCAAACGGACCGCTGATTCGTCAACAAATTGACTTACTCCCATCGATCCGATTCGCACGGAACCGACTTCCCCAAGTAGCTCGTTGAATCCAAGTATAGTGCTTGTAAACGACCTTATTCCCGAAGCAAAACTGGGAGCGAATTGTGCTGCCTCAACAGCCCTAAGAACGCTAAAAGCTGTACCTCCGGCGCTCAGAATTCCAATGCCGAGTTTTCCAGCACGCTCTAGGTTGGTAAGATCTTCTCCGGTAACAGTGTCAAATCCTGTCACAGCCTCAGCGATCGGTGTATATCCAATGAAATCGCCCACCGTGAAATATGTCGCCATACCCACAGCCGACCAGTCTTCATAGCCAGCGTTCTTAAATAAGTTGTAGCGTCCGATCAGAGCTTGTTCTGTAGCATCTGCCTGCACTTGGCCTAGTTTGCTGGCCAGAACCATGGCCGGATTCGACGCAAAAGTCACACCTTCAACGATTCCTGGGAATGCTTGGCCTGCTTTTGCAAATATCCTGTCTACGGCCATACCACGAGTCATCGTCGTCTTGTATGATCCGTTTTGCTGTCTCTCGATCTCGAATGAGGGCATCTCTCTTAACTCATCAGGCATAAGCAGATCGAAATCATCGATAGCACTTGTACTTGAGTAGTGAGTTAGTTCTCCTTCATTCATTTCAAACGAAACACTGCCGTTTCGATATGAATTCACAGCAAAGTTACTTAGCGAGCCCGATCCGTCGTACACAATATGGCTCCGGCCTGTAGCAGCGACGATTTCAAACGTCACCCCACCATCAACATCATAAACTCGTATGTCCGTCGTGTTCCCACCAGATACGTCGTAACGAACAGTGTGTGTTTCATCCAGTTTTCCGAACATATATCCATCTATGAGACCGAAATTCCCATACGCATCGACGCCAAAGATCCCTCTCTGGGTTCGGCTCCCGATCTTAAGCTCATTGATATTGAGCTTCCCCTCATCGAGATCAACCCAACTACCATCCGATAACTGGATCCGGTTATTAATCGTGCCGTCTTTTATCACTACAGTGGTTTTGTTATTCTCGATCTGGTCTTGAATGTATGCTTGTATGCTGCTGAAGGACCGCAGGATCGAAGAGATCGAGTCCTCGTTGAAGATCTGTGCAGCGGAGCCCTCGATCGCCTGAGCCAACCCTCTCTCTAGGACGATATCCGAGAAGCTCAAGACCCTCTGTAGATACTGTGTCTGGCTCAAAGGATCGTTACCGGATACACCAAGCCGCGTGACGTTGAGGACGGAATCCTTGAAACCGCTGAAGATCCCACCAAAGATATTCTCGCTACCCAGTGCTCCCGCTATCGCTCCAGTGATAGCCCGAGTAGTTAGGGCTCCCAGAAGCGGGCTCAAATCGGCCCTTTGGGTGATGTATTCGACACCCAACGACACTGCGCCCCTTAGTAGCCCATCATTCACAGCCTCAATGATGTTGAGCCCCACATCGGTCCCGCCCCGCAGGCCGGCTCCCAACGCCCCCGACACCGGTGCTCCGATGAGACCGGACACCCTCGGATCCAACCCAGCCATGGCGCCGAGCTTCTGCACGCCGTAGAAGGACAAGTTGGTCGCTAGCTTCTGCGCGATCTGGACCATCTCCCCTGCGAGGTTGCCGGAGAGGATGCCGCCGGTGAACTGCCCCGCCGCCAGAGAGAGCGCCGACGCCAGGGACGAGTCGAGGCCCGCCGACACCGCCAGGGTCTGCACGCTCTCGAGCGCCAGCCCCTTGAGACCCCCCGCCACCCAAGCCCCTACGGAGAAAGCCTCCGCGCTCAGCGCGTTGAGGAACCCTCCCGTCGTAAAGGCCGACAGGAGCCCCGTGATCACCGGCGATACACCCAGCGCGTCCAAGCCCTTGGAGACGGCGAAGTTCAGCCCCACCGCCACGGCGGTCTTGAACACCGACCCTCCGAAGAGCGTCCCCGACAGCGACCCGAACAGCTGTGACCCCGCAAGACCCCCGAGCACCTTGCCCAGACCCGAGAAAAGCGACGCCACCCCCCAGTGGATCCCCTGGAACACCTGCGTGAAAGCCCCCGACAGGTGCTGTCCGAGACCCGACAGGAACCCTCCGACCGACTGCAGGGCCCCGGCGACCATCTGGCCGATCGTCGAGAGCATCGCGCCGATCTGCGTGACGATGGCCGCGATGGCCCCTCCGATACTGGAGAAGAACCCCGCGATCATCGGGATGAGGAACGCGAAGAAGGACCCTCTCACCTCTTTCATCCGCTCGAGCGACAGTTCTTTGCTGACGCGCGCCTCCACACCGAGCGTGGCTTCCTGGGACGAGAGCGTGTCGCCCTCCCAGACCTTGAGCCAGTCGGATTGAGTGGCCGTGACGGTCTGGTTGGACTTGTCGGCTCCGGCGCCCATGTCGATATAGGTGATCGTGCCGGCGGTCTCGTCGATGCCCGTGATGACGACATAGTGCACGCCGTTGATGTGCGCGATGATACGCGCGGAGGGATCGGTCCGGTAGGCGTCCACCAGGTCCTGCCAGTCGAGACGCAGGGCCAGCGACCCAAGACCGTAGAGCGAGCCGACCTTGCGCAGGGCATGCACGGACAAGAGCAGGTCGCCGTCCTTGTCCATCGGGGTGATGACACCCGAAAGCACATCGACGAGAATGGTCTTCACCGCGATATCCTCGCGGGCGTAGGAAATACCCTTCTGGTCGAGCAGGGCCTCCAGCGACAGGAAGGCCGACTGCCCGAAATGCAGCGACTGCGCATCCAGCCACTCCAGGATGGCGGCCGCATCGGTGGTGGTGAGCGGGATGATCTCGTCCGTACCCAGCCCCAGCGTCGCGGCGTACTGCGCCCGATCAGAGCCGTCCATCGCCACGTAGGCCTCGAGCGCCGAGCGCACGCTCGACCTCACCTGCGCCACGTACGCCTGCCTCTGGGCCAGCTCGGGCAAGCTCTCGAGATGTTCGACGAGCGCTGTCGTCAATCCCTCATAGATGGGTACACTGACATCGGTGAGCACTTCCGTGACAGAGACGTTCCGGTCCAGAGCGGCATCACCCTTGGCGAGCACCGTATGAGCTCTGCCAGACACATCCTGCCAGCCGCCTTGTCCATCGGGCCTCACATAGAGCTCTCCGCTCAGCGTGTCATCACCATAGCGCTCGGACGGAGTGAAATCCGTCGTCCACCGGACGACACCCCTGACCAATCGCGGCGCTTCGATGCGTCCGTTGAAATACCCGTCTCCGGACCAGGCGTTACGCCCGATCCAGAGGGCGCCTGACGACAACGCCACGCTCGCGGAGCTCTGCCGCGCGCCCAATGATCTCCCGTCGACATAGACCACCCAGTCCTGACCGGACCGTGTTAGCGCCACGTGGTACCACCTGTCGACCGCTGGAACCCAAGACCAGCTCAAGTTGGCCTGTATCGTGCCGCCGGAGGTGTGTCTAAAAATGATGTTGTTGCTGCTATCCCAGTACAGCGCCCACCCGGTACCCGCGGAGCTCTGTCCGATCCATCCGTCGCGGTTGGCCGCGCGCTGATGCATGTTGACCCACAGATCGATCGTGAAGTTCGAGCTGCCCAGGTCCCAGTCGGCGTGGTCCGCCACCTCGAGATGATCTCCGGTGCCATCGAGCAGCAGCGATCCGATCGACCGCCACTCTTGATCGATCCTGTCGCCGACGCGCACACGGGCCGGGCCATCCACGGTCCGAGTCACCTGTACCGTCCGGGACCTGAGGGTACGGGTTTTCTTGACCGCTGTACCGACGACACTGCCGGTCATGACGACTTGACGTGAGGGGTCGATGACGTCGACCATACCGCCGTTCCCTTCGGACGCCAGGAAGACACGTGTCGAGTCGGGCTGTGACAGATAGTCGACCGGCGCTGAGAATGCCCCCGACCACAACGCGGACCGGCTCAGCCGGACCGCTTCGATATGTCCTTTGAAATACTCGCTCCCGTTCCCTTTCTGACCGACGTAAAGCCTGCCATCGAGGTCCTCGAAAGAGACTCCCGTATAGTCAGCGCTCCCGATCAACGATCCGTCCGCATAGAACCACAGCTGGACGCCCTCACGAACGACGGCCAGGTGATGCCAGACGCCTGTCTGAGGGGTCCAGTAGAATTCGACGTTCTTCGATCCGAGATCGTCCGACTTTTGGAACTGCAACACGCCTCCGTTGCCATAGTAGAACGACCACCAGTTGGAGGAGTTCTCGTACTGGGACACGAGTTGTTGGCGGGGTTGGGGAGCTTGGTCCCAGCGCGCCCACAGATCGATCGTGAAATCCCCGTTACCCCACGCCCAGTCGGAGGAGTCGCTCATGGACAGATCGTCCCCGGAACCGTCCATGTACACGGACCCCGTGTCCTCAAAGCTCTGACGGACCTCCTCGCCCAGGACCTCCGTCATGAGCTCGTATTCCACACGTCCGGCCCAAGCGTCGTACTCGGCGCTCGAGGGGTCGCGGCCGAGGATGCGGCGGTAGTGGTCGTAGATGACAGGCGAAACTTCCTGACGCACGATCTGGCGCTGGAGTTCCTGCTCCTGCAGGGCCAGTTGAGCGGCCGCTTCTTGAGCGTCGGCTTCGATGGACGCGGCCAGAGCGGCGACCTCGGCGTGCAGGGAAGCGTAGGCCTGCGACTCCTGAGCGAGCACCGTACCGCGCTGTGCTTCGACCTGCGCGATCGCCTCACGGATCTGGTCCAGCGACTGGGACTTGGCCTTCTTGGCGGCCTTGCCGCGCACGTCCTGTCCCTCGAGCGCGTCGAGCTGACCCCGGAGGTCGGCCAGGTACGGGTCGATCTGCGCCAAGGCCTGCTGGGATTGTTCACGGATGCTCTGCACCGCGAGGTTCTTGGACTGGGCCAGGGCCAGGAGGCTCTGCTGTTCCTGCTCCCGGATGCTCAGCGAGGCTTGACGCATCCGCTCGGGCAGGGACTCGCGGGCTTGGCGCAGGTACACGCGCTCCAGATGCCCCGAGGCGTCGTAGCGGTACTCCACGAGCACCGCTCCCTTGTCATCGAGCACCAGCGTCGGACGGTCGTCCTCGTAGAGCGTGACGCTCCCGTCGGCCTTGGTCTGGCTCTCCAGCACACCGTCCGTCGAATATTCCTGACGCACGACCTGTCCGGCGTCGAGCACCGAGCCGAGCGCCGTGGCGTACCAGGCGTCCAACTGCGGGTGCTCGACAAGCAGCTTGTCGAGACTCGCCCGCGGCTCGAGCGTCGCGCGGTACCGCGCAGCATCCTGTAGGAAAGCCGTATGCGCGGCCCCTTGTGTCTGGAGCGATGAGGCCGTCAGCTCTCCCGATCCCGAGAACACGAAGTGCCCGTTGGCGGAAGAGTACACCTCGGACCCCGGCACCTCGAGGCGGTACTCGTGCAGGAGCAGTCGTGTCTGAGCGTCCGGAGCGTGCGCCGTTTGAGCGGGAGCGAAATCCGCCGAGCCATAGCGCGCCACCGAGCTCAAGCGCAGTTCATCGATAGCCCCGTCCAGGTAGTAGTTCGCGTCACCGGTTCGGCCGATATAGGTGGTGTTGGACCCGGGCGACAGCGACGAAGCGGGGTTGCCGTAGACGGTCGCCGCGCTCAAGCGCCGGCCGTTGAAGTAGAACACCATCGTCCCGCCCTGACGCTGGACCGCCACGTGCATCCACTCCCCGGCCGCGACCGGTGAGGTGATCGCCTGGCTCAGCGCGTAGAACCCCGCTCCCGACACGCCGATCCTCTTGGTCGAGGTCTCGAAGTCCAGCATCACCGTCAGCCCGCCGGTGAGGTTGGACCAAGAACCCTGCGAGAAGAGCGTCATTTTCTTGGTACTGCTGTTGGGCTTGACCCAGCCTTCGAGGGTGAAGTCCGACGTACCCAACGTCAGAGCGCTCGAGGCCGACAGCGACAGTGCGTCCCCCTGACCGTCGAGCGCAAGACCCCTCTGGCCATAGCGCGAAGCGCTCGCCGACAGCGCCGCGTCCCCCAAGAGCGTGTGCGTGAGAGCGGAGGCGCTCTGGTCCTTGTAGTAAGCGATGCCGGAGCTCAGCTCGTACAGGTGGCCGTCCAGCTGAAATCCTCTCAGGCCCCCCTGGCCGTCATAGCGGTAGGCGCGTCCCCCGGTCTCGTCCCACACGTAGCGCTGACCGCCGGCGTACTCGTACCGCAGACGGTGTTCGAGCTGGCCCGAGCGGTGCACTTCGTACAGCCGGCCGTAGCGATAGGTCCCCACCAGGTCCTCGGCCAACTGGCGGGTACCGTTCATCCGCTCCAGGTGCGGAGCGTCGATCATCTCGAGCAGAGCCCCGGAGACGCGCGAGGCCAGACCATAGAGCGCCCGGTCGTGCGAGGGAGCTTCCTCACCGCCGGTGATGTGGTACTGGTGTACGAGGAGTTTCGTGTGCTCATCGGGCACGGCCGCGCTCGCGGGGGGCGTGTACGCCGCCCCGCCGTATCGCGCAAGACCCCGCGTCAGACGGAACTCGTCCAGCACACCCTTGTACGCGTAGGTACTGCCCGTGGCCTGCCGGCCGATGTAGGCATCGAGCGCGGCATCGGGGATGGAGGCCGCGCCACTGCCCGAGCCGACATTACCGGCGTAGCGTACACCGTCGAGGTAGAACCACCACACGCCGGACTTGCGCTCCACGGCCACGTGGTGCCAGGTGTTGAGCGTGAGGGTCGGGAACGTCGCGCTCGTGACGTACAACCCCGAAGAAGTGACACCCATGCGCTGACCGTTATCGAGGTCCAGCGCCCACGTCAGCCCGCCGGTGAGGTTGGACCACGAACCCTGCGAGAACAGCACCTGCTTGGTGTTGTTGGACGCGGGCTTGATCCAGGCATCCAGCGTCAGGTCGCCGGTGCCCAGAGCCCAGTCCGAGGAGTCGCTCAGCTTGATGTGGCCCGTGGACCCGTCGAAAACGATCCCCTTGCCGCCATAGACGCTCTGGTCCTCGGTGGCGCGGAGGTTGCCGTAGAACCCGAGCGCGTGATGCGTATCCGCGTGGTCGCGGAAGTACACGATCTCCTGCGTCTGTCCGTTCGGGTCGACCGTCATGCGCCCTTCGGCGGACTGGAAGTAATACAACCCCGGCGTCGACTCGGTGTACGTGTGCGCCAACAGCCGCGTGCCCGTCACCGCCTGTGACGTCGTCGTCGGAGGGGTGTAGGCCTGCGTGTAGAGCGCCTGGCCGGAGACCACGCGCACCTCGCTCAGGCCTCCCCGGTAGTCGTACGGATAGGTCGTGTTGTGATTGCGCCCCAGACGCAGGGCCCGGGAAGAAGTGATCGAGCCGGTGTACGTCGCCGAGCCCTTGAGCTGGCCGTTGACGAACAGCCGGAGCGTATTGCCCTGACGGGTCAGCGCCAGATGCGCCCACTGGCCCGAGGTGAGCCCGGATGCGGAGCTGATGTTCCAACCCCAGGCGCTGCCGTTATGCATGCCGACGGTCTGGATAGTGGTCCCGTCCAGCCGTAGGGCCCAGCCGTCCCCGCCGCCGGGGATGTCCGCGGTGCCGATCAGGTGCTGCTTGCCGCTCAGTGTATCCGGCCGTGCCCACAGGTCGACCGTGAAATCCCCTGACCCGAGGTCCCAGTCGGCGTGATCAGCGATCTCCACGTAGTCGCCGCTGCCGTCGTACTCGATCGCGTGCAGTCCGAAGAGCGGCTGTGTGCCGCGCGACTCGGCGTTGCCGTAGTACTGGAGCGCGTGCTGGGAGGCGGACTGATCGCCGTACTGCACCAGCCCCTCCGTCCGTTCGAAATACTCCTCGCCCAGATAGTAACCGTCCAGACGTCCTTCGAGATCATAGCGGTAGCGCACGCCGTCGCGCGTGATCTCGAGCCCGTGCACCTGGTCGAGCCCGGTGCCTGAGGACAAGAGGAGCGCCGTCGCGGCGTCCGCTGTCAGCCGCTCCGAGGGCGTCCCGAAATCCTGCGTGTAGCGCGCCGTCCCGTGACTGACGCGGACCTGAGCGACATGGCCGTCGAAGTACTGCTCGTTGCCCTCCGAGTGGTTGCGACCCACGTACAGGTCACGTGACACCTGCACCGGAGCGCTCCACGCACGCGAGGCGATCTCCTGCCCGTCGAGGAAGAGCCGCACGGTGCCGCCTTGGCGTGTGAGCGCCACATGGTGCCACGTCCGCGCCGTGACCTCTTCGGTGGGCGTCAGTGTCGCGCTCAGTCCGCCCACGGCCGCGTAGAGCTGACGGCCCTTGAGCTTGATGCCGTAGCCGTCGGAGCCATTGGACAGGTCCATGGTGCTCAAGAGCACCTGGTCTCCGTCGGTGTCCTCGGCCTTGAACCACATCTCCACCGCGAAGTCCTGCGTGCCCGGCGACAGTGTCGCCTCCTGCGGCACCCTCACATAGCCGGTCGCCCCGTCCAGCCGGATGGAGCCGGCGCCCGAGACGGTCTCGAGAGGCTCGATCCGCGCCTCGCCCACGAGCTGCCAATCCCTGGCGAACGATGACAGGTCATAGTAGCCGCCCGAGCTGTCACCGCCGACCAGGTACGTGTAGTCGAGCACCGCGCCGGCGGCCGTCACCACGCGGCGGATGCGCTCACCGTCGTAGTAGACGTGCGTACCGTCCGGATCGATGGTCTCGAGAACGGCGGTTTCGTTGAAGATCCGCTTAGAACCGTCGGCGAGCGTCAGCGTCGCCCTGTCGATGCGCCGCGCCTCGTCCAGACGGATATCGTCGATCCAGGAGCCGTCCGGCCGGTCCACGCGCGTGATGTCCGCTCCGTCGTAGTGCACGACCGACCCGTCCTCCAGGTGTTTCTCGAGGAGCTGTTCGCGGGCGATCTCTTCGCCCTCCGAGCCGGGGGCGTAAGTATAGCCCCACACCAGGCCGTCGCGCTCCAGGCGGGTGAGCTTCTTGCCGGCGTCATAGGTCCGTCGTACGCCCAGCTCATCCACCACGTGCGTGAGCTCCCCGGTGTAGCTGTAGTCGTAGGTGTGCAGAGTGCGGCCGTAGCGCGTGACGGTCACGCGCGAGACGTTCCCGCCGGGGCCGTAGGCGTACGTGGAGAGCACCGTCGTCTTGCGGTCCAGCGAGCTCAGGAGCCGCTCGGCCTTGTAGGTCTTCAGCGTATCTTCCTCGGCGTCGGAGATCTCGGTGATCTCCTCACCGCCCTCGAAGCGGTAGGAGTAGGTGAACGTCACAGCACCGTTCTTCTTGATCTGGCGGATCTTGCCGTACTGGTAGAGCACCTCCAACTCATCGGGGTGCTGTGCGTCGGGCTGGATGAGCGAGTACGTCGGGCGGTCCTGGGCGTCATAGTGCGTGACGACGTTGCCCTGCGTGATGGTGTACGACACCAGAGCACCGCCGGGGTCATGCTGGTAGGCGAACACGCGGGGGGCCTCATCGGGGGCCTCGACGCTGACGACACGGTCGTCGAGGTAGCTGATGATCTCTTGATTGTGGCGCACGGCCTTGCGGAGGTTCATCTGCGTGTCGTACTCGTACCGCACGATCGTATCCACCGACGGCACGATGTCCTCATCGAGCGTCGCCTCGATGCGGTCGGCCAGCGTGTGATCGAGGTGGTAGGTGAGCTTCCCGGGCGTGATGAGCGTGACGGGCTTCAAGTCCTCATAGTAGACCTTCGTCTGGTCGGGCTCTCTGGCGATCTTGAGGAGTCCCTCTTCGTAGAACCGCACCGATCCATCGGGTAGGACGATCTCACCGCCGGTGAGGTTGCCCTGAGCGTCGAACACCGGGTCGTAGATCTCGGTGCCGTCTTCTTTTTCGAGGTAGTGGATGACCGTACCGCCGTCCTTGTAGTGGATGGTGAGACCGTCCACCTTGAGCGACCCGATCCGTCCGTCCCCGGCGTAGGTGACCTCGAGCGCGTCGGTGGTGATCCGGGACTGCGTGATGTTGTAGACGGAGCTCTGCGCGAAGGCGAAAGCCGTCCTCTGGCCCTGTGGATCGTACGCTTCCTTGAGGAGGCCGCCGTCGAACACCAACCGCGAGCCGTCCGCCAGGCGCGTCTCGAGGACGGACCCATCGGCCGCGTACAGGACCTCGCTCGGAAAATCGCTCGAGACATCCAGGATGGAAAGACGCTGCGACTCCGCATCACCGAGACCCGAAGGGATGTAGGCGGCGTCGGAGGTGATGACGAACTTGTCGAGCTTGAAACCGTCCTCCCGCATCCAGAAGTTGACCGTATGCTCACCCGCGGTGGCAATGTTGAGCGTCATGTAGCCGCTGACGTTGGTGCGAGTGCGCGTCCAGGAAGCCGTGTTGTAGGCAAAACCGTTCACTTTGGTGAACATCGCCGACCCGTTGAGTCCGGCATGGACGGAATCCTGTCCGCTGTTACTGGCATAACCGCGCACCCAGAGATAGTAGGTTCCCGGAGCATCGAAACGTACTTTATAATCGACCCGCGGGGTAGCAGTGGAGATATTGCTATCATAGCTATTCCCGAGGTCGGGTCCGGCCGTCAGGTATCCGTCCCCCGAGTACCAGGTCCCGGCGGTGCCTTGGGTCCACGTGTGCGTCGCCGTCGCGGTGATCGCGCTGTAACCGCTCGATTCGGCCGTCACTCGGCCGTCGACGAACGTGTACGCCGCATCCGGGTCCAGGCTCCCGGCGGCACGGACGCGCACCGTGCCGTCCGAAAGGGTTTCACTGACGTAGCGGTGCTCGATGCCGCCCACCGTGACCGTCGACAGATGTCCGTTCACGAACCGCGTGACGGTACCGGTCGCGCTGTCGGTAAGCATACGCAGGATACCGTCAGCGCCGTAGAGAGCTTGCTTGGTGCCCGTGGTGACGGTGGTGAGCTCCCCACCCTGCCCGTCATCACTATAGGCGTACGTCGAGATCACACCCTCCGGAGAGAGGACCTTGGAGATCTTGCCGGTACCGGCGGTGTACTCGACGGATGTGCCGTTGGGCAGACGGTATCCGACCACTTCCCCGCCCTGCAAGATCTGCACGGAGCCGTCCGCCAAGCTGAGGTCCGCTCCGGTGATGCGGCCCTGACCATCGAGTGTGATGTTCTTGAGACGGGTCCCGTCGGGGCGCTCGACCTCCTTGAGCGTCTGACCGACATAGTTGAGGATGTCGCCGTTGCGCGTGGTGAGCTTGAAGCTCATGAGCTCTTGCAAGGCCTGCTGTTGGTCGATCTCGGCCTGCTGGGCGGCCTGGGTCTCCTCGAGACGGCGCGGCGACACCGCGGACCGGCGAAGTTCGTCCTCCTCGAACGACGCCTTGGCTTCCAGGAGCATTTGGCGCACATCGAGCGCCCAGACGAGCTGAGAGTACGAGAACGTGAAGATCAGCACTAGAGACACCGGCTTTATCAAAAGTTTTTTTATCCGGTATTCCAAAATCGAACGGCCCGCTCTTCGCGGGCCGGTGTGGGTGGTGCCGTTGTTCGTGCCGTTCTTCACGCTGTGCCTCCCTGCTTCGAGGGTCCGATGATCGTCCTTGCGGCGGCAGGTCGTTCGGACGAACATACCCGATGACCGGCGCGATATCAAGAGCCGCTGTAGGAGGAAGCATACCCGCCGTTCCTCTTGATGTCAAATATAATTTGATTCTTTTTCAACTCATAGGGAGCGAAACCCGCCTTGTCGGGCCCTTCCTATATACACGGATCAGGCGGTGATGCGGGAGAGGAGGTCGGGCCGCTCGTACTGATTGCCGAGCACCTCGACCTCGAGGATCTGGGGGTTGGAAGTGATCCCGCGCTTGCGCAGGACGGTATCGAGCGGGTGCACGCCGCGGGAGCCGAACATATCGGGCACGCTGTCCACCACGTCGGTGAACTCGCGGTCCTTGTAGCGGACGCGGACCACATCCCCCTCGAAAACCTCACGGTGGTTCACGTCCAGGTATCCGCTCCCCTCGAGGAACACGCAATCCGCGTACGAAGCGCGCTTGACCGGACGTCCGCGGCCGTCGTTGTCGCCGCCGTCGTCCTCGCACAAGAGCGCCCACAGCCACTTCTGGTAGCCGCGGTAGTACATGCGCTCTTCTTTCTTGTGCCAGACCCGGAACTTGATGTCTTTCATGGGGACAGCTTAAGCCCGCCGGGTGAGGCGGGTCAACGGGCTAGTATTCCCGGGAGGACGGGCGGCCGACGGGCAGCTCGACATAGCTGAGGCGTGAGTGCACGCCCACGTGCGGAGCGCCGTCGATCTCCACGTAGGGGGTGAGTACGAAGGGAACTCGGGTGCCCTTCTGGGGAGGAACGAACTGCACCTCACTGCCCACGCACCAGGCCACATGGTGCGCCTCGAGGTGGCCGAAGAGGTACTGCTTGCCGTACTTGAGAGCGCATTTGACGTCCACGGGCACCCAGCCGAGGCCGTCGAGGTAGAACTCCGCCCACGCGTGAGGTCCGGCCATCGAGCAGGTCTCGCCGTCCTCGGGCGCGGTCTCCACGATGTGTCCCGACACCGGACGGCACGGGATGCCCAGCGAGCGCAACAGCAGGATGAACAGCCACAGCGCGTCCTGCCCGTCGGGCACGCGCTGTCCGCCGAGCCGGTCGATCCGCTCGAGCGTGCGCTGACGCATGCACTCGAGCACGTAGCTGTAGACCCGGCGTACGCGGTCCAGCGGATGCGACTCATCACCCACGATCTTGGTCGCCAGAGCGACGGTGCGCTCGCTGTGCGGCAGGAAGCGCTCGGATTTGAGGTACCTCTGCAAGTGCGCCTGAGGCCGCGTCTGTACCACACGTCCGCCGTCCAGACGCTCGGGCTCGGAGTAGAAGCGCTCCACGCGGTACGAGACCTCGAGCGAGGCCTCCTGCGAAGGAGCGCTGTGCGTGGCCACGTGCAGGATCAGGTTGCCGTGCTCGGGCTCATGGTTGAGCTCGTACGGCCAGGGCGACTGGATCTCCATCGAAAGCACCTGCTGGCAGGGCGTGCTCGGGACGATCGGGCACCACAATTCGAGATTGCTAAAGGTTTTGGGAAGGTCCTTGAGGACGATGCGCTCACGGATCTTGAAGTGGTGGGTCGTGACGCTTTTGCCAAAAAAACCGCTCATGCGGAGAGCTCCGGGGACAACGCCCTATATTAAAGGGTATCAGACTCCCGCTCGGATGGCAAGGCGCCGTCCTCTTCGGCGGGGCCGATCAGGAGCACGTACTCTCCGCGCGGCTCCTGATCGCGCAGGCTCTCCCAGACCTCGGCGGCAGTGCCCCGGACGATCTCCTCGTACTTCTTGGTGAGCTCGCGCGCCACGACCAGGCGCGTCGTCGCGGGCAGGACCTCCGCGGCGGCCTCGAGGGTCTTGAGGATGCGGTGCGGGGATTCGTAGTGGATCGTCGTACGGTCGCTGGCGCCGGCGGCGATCAGGCGCTTGCGGCGCGGACCCGGCTTGACCGGCAGGAAGCCCTCGAAGGCGAAACGGTCGGCCGGCAATCCCGACACCGTCAGCGCCGCCAGGCACGCCGCCGCTCCCGGCACCGCCTCCACGCGCACGCCCCGTCTGACGGCCTCCGCGATGAGGCGGTAGCCGGGATCAGCGATACCCGGAGTACCCGCGTCGCTGACCAGCGCCAGCGACTGTCCATCGAGGATGCGCTCGATCAGGCGCGGGGCCTTGTGGCTCTCGGAGTGGTCGTGGTAGCTGACGAGGGGTTTTTTGATGCCGTAGTGGTCGAGCAGGACGTGCGTGCGGCGGGTGTCCTCGCAGGCGATGAGGTCGACGCTCTTGAGCGTCTCGACCGCGCGGTAGGTCAGGTCGCCCAGATTGCCGATGGGCGTGGAGACGATGTACAGCCGTGCCGTCATTCGACCGTGACGGACTTGGCGAGGTTGCGCGGCTGGTCGATGTCCTCGCCGAACTCCCGCGCCACGCTGTAGGCGAGCAGTTGCAGGGGCACGATGGTGAGCAGGGGCGAGAACAGCTCGTCGATCTCCGGGATCTCGATCAGGTACATCGGCTGGAGGCGGTGGATCTCGGTGTCGCCCTCGGTGACGACCGGGATGATACAGCCGCCGCGCGCGCGGATCTCCTGGATATTGGAGATCATCTTGTCGTACGTGCGGGACTTGGGCGCGATGCAGATGACCCAGGGGTTCTCGTCGATGAGCGCGATGGGACCGTGTTTCATCTCCCCCGCCGGATAACCCTCGGCCGGGATGTAGGAGATCTCCTTGAGCTTGAGCGCTCCCTCGAGGGCCGTCGGGTAGTTGATGTTGCGTCCGAGGTACAGGAAGAACCCGCTGGGCGATCTCTTGCGACGCTGAGGGTCGGACTCCACGTACTTGGACAGCGCCTCGTGGTAGCGGCGGTTGAAGTCATGCGCGTTGTCCGCCCACTCCTGACGGTCCTTCTTGTAGCGGTCGAGGATGCGCTGCATCAGGGCCGGCACGCGCAGCAGCTCCGAGATCAGCCGCTTGGTCCGCTTGGCGTCGAGCGTACCGCGCAGTTGGGCGAAGTACAGCGCCAGCAGGTACAGCACCGTCAGCTGGGCCGTGTAGGCCTTGGTGGAGGCGACGGCGATCTCGGGTCCGGCGTGCGTGTAGATGACGCCCTCGGACTCGCGCGCGATGGTGGAGCCGAGCACGTTGCACACCGAGACGGTGGCGGCGCCTTTCTTGCGCGCCTCGCGCAGGCCCGCCAACGTATCGGCGGTCTCTCCGCTCTGGGAGATGGTGATCACGACGGTCCGCTTGTCGAGCTTGGGGTCCCGGTAGCGGAACTCCGAGGAAGTATCCACCCACACCGGCAGGTCCGTGAGCTCCTCGATGAAGTACTTGGCCACCAGCCCCGCGTGATACGCGGTGCCGCAGGCGATGATGACGACCTTGTCGGCCCGGGCCAGCCGCGCGGGCTTGATCGTCAGCTCATCGAATCGGACCTTCTGCCCCTTGAGCCGCTCGCTCAGGATGGCGCCGACGATACCGGGCTGTTCGAAGATCTCCTTGAGCATGTAGTGCTCGTAGCCGCCCTTCTTGGCCTGGGCGACGTTCCAGGTGATCTTGACCGTCTCGCGCTTGACCGGGCGTCCGTTGAGGTCGTTGATCGAAGAGCCGGCGGGCGTGATCGTGACGACGTCGCCGTTGTCGAGGTACACCACGCGCTGGGTGTGATCGAGCAGGGCCGCCACGTCGCTGGCCAGATAGTTCTCGCGCTCGCCCACGCCGAGCACCAGCGGACTGTCCCAGCGCGCGGCCACGATCTTGTCCGGCTCGGCGCTCGAGAGCACCGCGATCGCGTAGGTGCCCTTGATCTCGCGCAAGGCCCGGCGCACGGCGTTCTCGAGGTTGCCGCGGTAGTACTTGCCGATCAG
This sequence comes from Candidatus Omnitrophota bacterium, assembly GCA_022072175.1. GTDB lineage: Bacteria > Omnitrophota > Gorgyraeia > 2-02-FULL-51-18 > 2-02-FULL-51-18 > JAJVIE01. The sequence goes on from JAJVIE010000013.1 coordinate 135,044, forward strand.
GTGCGCGACCACTTCGGTGTCGGTCTCCGAGCGGAACTTCACGCCCTCGCCCTCGAGCGTCTTCTTGAGATCGAAGAAGTTCTCGATGATGCCGTTGTGCACGACGGCGATGTGGCTCGAGCTGTCCGCGTGCGGGTGGGCGTTCTCCCGGCTCGGCATGCCGTGGGTGGCCCAACGGGTGTGCCCGATGGCGGTCGTGCCCTTGATCGGGTGGGTCTTGAGCAGTTCCTCGAGGTTGCGGATCTTACCGTGTGTCTTCTCGATCGAGATGGACGAGCCGCCGTTCTGCACGGCGATGCCCGAGGAGTCGTAGCCGCGGTACTCGAGGTGCTTGAGCCCCTGCAGGACGAGGTCCTGGGCCTGGCGTTGACCGGTGTATCCGAAGATGCCGCACATGGGGGATTATTCTACCTCCATACGGGATTTTCTCCTAATCGGCCCCGGGGACGGCGCTCGTGCTATAATCCACGCGTCCACACGTATCGGAGAGGACCCTTTTGGAGCTGATCCACGCCGTCATCCTGGGTATCGTCGAGGGCCTGACCGAGTTCCTTCCGGTCTCCTCGACCGGGCACCTGATCCTCGCGGGGAAGATCCTCGGCCTGCCGGAGACCGATTTTCTCAAGAGCTTCGAGGTCGCCATCCAGCTGGGCGCGATCCTGGCGGTGGTCTGCCTCTATCACCGACGTCTTTTGGCCGGACCGGCGGTCTGGCTGAGGGTCGGCGCCGCGTTCGTGCCCACGGCCGTGATCGGCCTGGTCCTCTACAAGCTCATCAAGCATCACCTCTTGGGCAACGCCGATGTGGTGGTGTGGTCGCTGTTCATCGGCGGGGTGCTCTTCATCCTCTTCGAGCGCTGGCACCGCGAACGTCCCGGGGACACCGTCGAGCTCGAGCGCCTGCCGGTGTGGAAATGCGCTCTGGTGGGGCTGATCCAGGCCGTGTCCGTCGTTCCCGGTGTCTCGCGGGCGGGCGCCACCATCCTCGGCGGCCTGTCTCTGGGTATCCGCCGGCCCGTGATCGTGGAGTTCTCCTTCCTGCTGGCCGTACCGACGATGGCCGCGGCCACGGGCCTGGACCTCCTCAAATCCTCGCACGCGTTCTCCGCCGAGGAGCTGGGCCTCCTGGCCGTCGGGATGGCCGTGTCGTTCGTCGTGGCGCTCGGAGCGATCCGCTTCTTCATCGGCTACGTGCAGAAGCATTCTTTCACGGTCTTCGGCATCTACCGGATCGCTCTGGCGCTCGTCTACTGGCTGACGATCGGCCGATGAAGCTCCTCAAAGCCCTGCTGCTGGCCGTCGGAGCCGTCGTGCTGTGGCGGACCTTCGCTGCCGTCGACTGGGCGACCGCCGGTGAGGCGCTCAAGCGCCTGGACACCGTCCACTGCATTTTCCTCTTCTGTCTGTACGCGGCGGTGTACTACCTCAATGCCGCGGGGTGGATCTTCTCTTACCCCGCCGATCTCAAGGAACGCCTGTCGGTGTTCACGTTCTTCCGCGTGCGCCTGATCGGTGAGACGCTCAACAACCTCATCCCCTTCTCGGCGTCGGTGGGCGGCGAGCCGGTCAAGGCCGAGATCCTCCGGCGCAACCACGGCATCCCGCTGGCCGACAGCTACGCGGCCATCCTCATCGTGCACGTGACGTTCAACCTCTCGCTCAACGTGTTCGTCCTCGGCGCCTGGTGGGCGGCGCGCGGGATCTACACGGTCCCGGACAAGCTCTGGCAGGCGGTGGCGGTGTTCCTGATCGTGCTCTTCGCCGCGACGGCGGGCCTCGTGTGGGCGCTGGTGTCGGGACTGTTCGAGAAGTCCGCCGGACTTGCGCGCGGACTGCCGCTCATCGGCGCGCGCCTCGAGGGCAAGACCGACCGCCTGCGCGCGCTCGACCGGGCGATCCGGGACTATTTCCGGCGGCCGGTGTGGCTCGCCGTCTCGACGCTCTTCAATCTCGCGGCGTGGATGACGGGCGTCTTCGAGGTGTATTTCGGACTGCGCTGGCTCGGCTCGCCGGTCTCGCTGTCACAGGCGTGGTTCCTCGAAGCGACGGTGCAGTGCGTACGCGTGGGTACGTTCTTCATCCCCTCCGGCATCGGCAGTCAGGAGGCGGGCATCGTGTGGCTCTTCGGTCAGTGCGGGATCAGCGGTCCTGTTGCGGCGGCTTTCGCGGTGGTTCGCCGCCTGAGGGAGCTGTTGTGGTTCGCGCTGGGGCTGGCGCTCTGGAGCGCCACCCGCGAACGCGGGACTACAGCACGCGGCTGATCAAGGTCGAGATGCGCTGGAGCTCTTTCTGCAGCTCCCGCTCGACGCGGTCGGCGCGTTCGTTGGCCGCCAACAAGTCCTGTTCGAGCCGCCTGACTTCCTCTCTCAGCGTCTCCAACTGACGTTTCTGACGGTCCTTCCATAAGAGAGGAAGCGCCACGAGCACGGCGCTCTCCACGACGATCACGGCCGACAAGAGGTAGATCAGGATCTGCGTTTCCACGGATGGGGTCTCCTCCCTGCGGTCATCGTACCACAGCGAGGGCGGGCGCGCTCTAGGGGCGGGTACGGCGCAGGGCTCCGGAGCGGAGGTCCTGCTGGAGCGTGAGCAGATCCTGCTTGTGGCGGATCACAGCTTCTTTGCGAGATTGTTCCTCGCTCACGCTTCCGATACGACTCTTATAAAGGGTTGTTTTTTGGCTTTCTACTACGGCGGGCCGCTGCGGCGGACTGGCGTCGAAATTCCGCGACTCCAGGATGCCGTTAGCGAGCGACTGAGCGAACATGTAGAAGGCCAAGAGGCCTAGTACGCTCCGTAGCATCGCTGCTTCTTAAGATCTTTTTTAAACGGGGACCGCTAGAAACGACAAAACCCGCCGAAGTGTTTTCGGCGGGTCAGTGTCGTGTTGCCTTCCTGCGTCCTCGTAGGATCTCTCCTCGTAGGGTACGGTTAAGTTGCAATGAACACAGGTCAAATGTACCCGAGGATCCGGCGGGTGTCAAGGCGCCCCGGCCGGATCCGGCCGATCAGGCGGAGGCCTTCATCAGGCTCTTGGTCAGGGCCGGTTTGCCCTTACGATCGAGGTACGTGAGGATGATCTCGCCCTTCTTGGGGATACGCTCGCGCTTCTCCGGCTCGAGCTTCTCGAGCGACAGCGGATCGGGATCACGCAGGACGACCGTGCACAGGCATTGCTCGGGGAATGCCGACTCCAGATGCTGGATGCGCAAAAGACCGCGCTCATCGAGCGTGTACATCGACGTCGATCCCATGCGGTTGAACTTGTCGACGGCCGGGTCCTGTTCGGAGAGCCTGCGGTCGGAGACCAGGTGCTTCACATGGCCCTTGTCGTCGAAGAAGTAACGCTGATACGGCGACAGTCCGGGATCCTTGGGGTTGACGGCTTGCGAGGACAGCGTCAGGCCCCGCATGATCCACGTGCCGGCCAGGTCCTTGGACGCGCAGGGGCGGCCCGCGCGCTCGCGAGTCTCGGCCGCCAGCGCGGCTCCGCTACCGGTGAGGGCCGCCACAACTGCGGCCGCGATGAGGGTCCGGATGTTCATCGAAGATCTCCTGTGATCGATCGTGCTAGAAGCGGCGCAGGTCCACGATGCGCCGGAGTTTGCGTTCCTGTCCGCGGAGCGTGCCCTTGGCGACGGTCTCGACGTCCACGTGCAGGACGCCCATACCCGCCACCCGGAACGGCTCCGGGAATTCCTTCTTCAATTCATCGAGCAGGACCTGGCGGGCGTTCTCGGCCCCCGCTTCGGCCTCGGCGCTGAAGACCACACGGTCCTTGGTGCCGAGCTTCTCGACGCGGATCTGCCAATCGCCGGCCAGTCCCGGTACTCGCCTGAAAACGCTCTCGAACATCCAAGGAGCGAGGTTGCCCATCGCGGTAACGGTCCACTCGTCCACACGGCCTCTGAGCTTGGCGATGCGGCGTCCCGGTGTGCCGTCCAGTGACGGCCCGTCCAAAAATCTCGTCACATCCCCGGAGCGGTAGCGCAGGAGCGGCATCACGCGGCGGTTCAACGTCGTATACACGAGCTCGCCGTAGCCATCCGTCCCCGCGTCGACGATCTCGAAGAGATTGTGGAACTCGTTCAGATGAAATCCGCTCTTGGCCAGCGTTTCCATGCCGATGGCTCCGAAAGCCTCCGTCTGGCCGTACGACAGCAGGAACGGCGCCTTCCAGACACGCTCGACGTAGGCGCGCGCCTCCTCGGTGAGGTTCTCGCCTCCGGCCAGCAAGAGCTTGACCGGCCAGGGTCCGCGCCGCTCGGCGACCTCGGACAGGCGCACCACCCAGGAGGGATCACCGACGATGACCGTGATGCCATAGTCGCACAAACGGTCGTAGAATTCCTCGGGATCGAGCCGTCCGGCCTCGACGTGGAAGCACCCGAGCACCTTGCACGAGGCCTGCAGGACGGGCCCCGACACCCAGAACGAGTAGTCAAAAGCGCTGACCACCCGGTCCGCGGGCCGCACGCCGACGCCCCAGAGCCCGACCGCCCCCGACCATCCGGCCTCGTCGACCTCCCGGCGCGAAAAATACACGCGTTTGGGACGCTTGGAGAGCGTACCGGTCGTCTCGTAGGCGGTGTCAGGGACCGCGCAGACGAACTCCTGCACGTTGGCGCGGATGTCCTCGGCGGTGGTGTAGAGGTCCCGCAGGTCCGAGGGACGGACGACCTTGAGAGGATCGATGCCGTGCTCGGCGAACTTGCGGCGATAGAACGGGCTCTTGTCCGCGACATAGCGGACCGTCCGGCGGAAGTTCTCCAGCTCCATCCCCGGTAGGATGCGGTCGGCTAAACGCCGGTAGAGCCAGTAGCCCTTCTCGGCGGAGCTCGACCCGCCGATGGGCAGTGCCTCGATGAGCCGGATCAGGTCCACCCTTCCCCCTCTAGCGGCGCTTGAGACAGCGGCGGATCAGCTGCTCGAAGAGGTCCGCGGCCAGGTCCATCTCCGCTTCGGTGATACCGAAGGACGGCGCGATGGTGAACACGTTCTTGTAGTAGCCGCCGACGTCGAGCACCAGGCCCATGTTGCCCTTGGGGGTCTTGAGGTCGCCTTTCATGCCCTCGGCGAAGATCAGGTCCGTGAACGCCCGGTCCGGAGCGTAGCCGTCGGGTTTGACGATCTCCATGCGCAGGGCAAGACCCATTCCGCCCACGTCACCGATGACCTTGGGATACTTCTTCTGCAGGGCTTTCAGACGGGTCAGGAACTGCTTGCCCTTGCGGTTGACGAGCGTCTCGTAGTCGGTCTCCTCGCAGATCTTCATGACCTCCAGGCCCAGCGCGGTGCCGAGCGTGTTGGACGAGAACGTCGAATGCGTCGAACCCGCGCCGAAAACACTGGGCTTGATGAGCTCCTCGCGCGCCCAGATGCCCGACAGCGGATTGAGGCCGTTGGTGAGCGCCTTGCCGAAGACGATCACGTCCGGCTTGACGCCGAAGTTCGCCAGCGCCCAGAGCTTGCCGGCGCGGTGGAACCCCATCTGGATCTCGTCGTCCACCAGGAGGATCTTGTGACGCTCGAGGATCGCCTTGAGCATCGGGAAGTACTCCTTGGGCGGCACGACATACCCGCCGGTGCCCTGGATCGCCTCGACGTAGAAGGCGCCGTACTCGCTCTCCCCGGCCTTGAAATCCCACACGCCGTTGTACTCGGTCTCGAAGAGCTTCTCCACCTGCTTGACGCAGTACATCTTGCAGCTCGGATAGGTCTTGCCGTACGGACAGCGGTAGCAGTACGGGTACGGGATGAACTGCGCCCGGTCCGAGAAGTGCCCGTAGCGCCGCCGGTAGCGGAAGCTCGAGGTGATCGCCGAAGCGCCGAGCGTGCGGCCGTGGTAGCCGCCCATAAAGGCGAACACCAGGTTCTTCTTGGTGTGCTGACGCACGAGCTTGAGCGAATCCTCGACGGCCTGCGCGCCGCCGACGTTGAAATGCACGCGGCCCTGCTCGCCGAAGAGCCGCTCGGCCGAGCGGGCGATCTTCTCGGCCAGCTCGACCTTCTCGGTGTGCAGGTACTGGCAGGCCAGCTGGGGCAGCTTGTCCATCTGACGCATCATGGCGTCGCGCAGACGCTCGTTGCGGTAGCCGAAGCTCGCCGCCGAGTACCACATCTGCAGGTCCAGGAACGGCGTGTCCTTGCGGTCGTAGAGATAGGTGCCCTCACAGCGCTCGAAGAACTTGGGCGGCTCGAGGTAATGCACCGTATCGCCCCACGAACAGTAACGGGCTTCCTTCTTGAGCAGTTCCTTTTCGGAGGGGGTCATGCGTTTCCTTTCAGCGTCCGCTCGGTGGTGTTGGCGTCCTGCGGGCATCCGGCTTTCATCCACTCGAGGACGTCCTCGAATCCGAAATACGGCCGGTACCGCAGGTTCTTCTGACGGCAGTGCAGGAGAAGCTTGCTCTTGGCGAAGGTCAGGTCCGACGCCTCGGCGGCGTAACGGTCCGACAGTCCGTCGCCGATGAAGACCGTGTAGTCCCCGGCGCCGCGCAGGCGCTCGATGACGCGCACCTTGCAGGTGGCGCACCCGTGCTCGCAGGGCTCCTCGGGGAAGGACAGCCTCGGACCCTCGGGAGTGAACGTGAGCTTGTTGGAGTGGACGGGCAGGTCGCGCAACAACTGCGGCAGATGGCCGAGCTTGCGCTGCAGCGTGTTGTCGATCACCCAGTCGAACCCGTCGCTGACGATCGTGACGGGCAGACGCATCTGCCGCGCCAACTGCACGAACTCCGTGAAATACGGGTCGATCTTGACCTCGCCCAGGAGACGGTCCAGGTCCTTCTGTCCGGCGGAGACCAGCGCCACCTGCGAGGACAGGCACTCGCGCGAGCCGATACGGCCGTCCTGCCACTTCTTCTCGATGAGACGCCACTCGGGCTCGGCGTAGCGCTCGAGGATCAGATCGACGACGTCGTTCTCGGTGATCGTACCGTCGAAGTCCACGAAGAACCTCACCGGCTTGGGCGAGCTCATGAGCGGGCCTCCTCGCAACGCCGCACCACAAGAGCGATGTTCTGCCCGCCGAACCCGAAAGAGTTGCTCAGCACCACCGACACGTTCTTGCGGCGCGCGGTGTTGGGCACGTAGTCGAGGTCGCAGGAGGGGTCGGGAGTGCGGTAGTTGATCGTGGGCGGCAGCACGCCGTCGCGGATGGCCAGCGCGGAGGCGATGAGCTCCACGGCTCCCGCGGCGGCGATCATGTGGCCGAGCATGGACTTGATCGAGCTCATCGGCAGGTCCGAGGCGGCCCGTCCGAAGACCTCCTTGACCGCCGCGGTCTCCACCTGATCGTTGAGCTCGGTGGAGGTGCCGTGGGCGTTGACGTAGTGGATGTCGCTAGGCTTGAGCGCCGCGTCCTCCAGCGCCTGACGCATCGCGCGGATCGCCCCTCCGCCGTCGGGCCGGGGATCGGTCAGTCTGTAGGCGTCGGCGGTACAGCCGTATCCGGCCAGTTCCGCCAGGATGGGCGCGCCGCGCCGCTTGGCGTGCTCGAGCTCCTCGAGCACCACCACGCCCGAACCCTCGGAGAGCACGAACCCGTCGCGTTCCTTGTCGAACGGACGCGAGGCGCCTTCCGGATCGTCGTTGCGCGTGGATAGCGCCGTCAGCAGGTTGAACCCGGCCACGCCCAGAGGATGGATCATCGAGTGCGTGCCGCCCGAGAGCATCACGTCGGCCTCACCGCGGCGGATGATCTCCGCGGCCTCGCCGATGGCCTGGCTCGAGGCGGCGCAGGCGGTCAGGCAGTTGGACACCGGTCCGCGCGCTCCGGTGTGGTCCGACAGGTGGTTGACCACCTGTGACGGCTCCTGCTCCAGAAGGGCGCGGGCGTCCATGCGTTTGAGCGTCTGTTGGAGATACACGGGGACGTTGACGCTGACCGTGTCGGTCATCGCCTCTTTGAGGATACCCGCGTAGCGGACGAAGTCGAACCCTCCGTCCCCCGCTCCAAAATAGATACCCGTCCGCTCGGCCTGGGTCCCTTCGAGACGTCCGAGCCCGGCCTGCGCCATCGCCTCCGAGACGGCCTCGAGAGCGAAGATGCTGTTGCGGCCCAGGCGGTCACCCTCGGGACGGATCTTGCGCCAGCGGTTCATGTCCAGGCCTTTGACCTCGCCGGCGATGCGCGTCGGGAACGTCGACGCGTCGAAGAGCGTGATCGGCCCGACGCCCGAACGGCCGGCCAGCAGGGCTTTCCAGGTCTCGGACACGGTGTTGGCCAGAGGGGTGACCGCACCGGTTCCCGTGATGACGACGCGACGAGGACCGCTCTTCATCGGCCGTCCTCCCAGCGTCTGAGTACGAGCGTCGCGCTCTGGCCGTTGATGCCCGACACATGAGTCATCGCATGACGCAGAGCCGCCGGACGGCCCTGACGCACGAGGTCGAGCACCGGCGAGACCGCGCGCGGGTGCTCAAGACCGGCGATCGGCGGCACGTAGCCCTCGGCGATGACGTTGGCGGAGACGACCAGCTCCAGCGGGCCCGACGCGAACCCGGTAAAGCCGGTGACCGGCTTGGCGCAACTGACAGGCAGGATGCCCGGATGCTCGAAGAAGACCTCCGCGTAAGCGGCCAGCTCGGCCAGGTCCTCGGAGGGCAGTCCGGTGCCGCTGGCCTGCAAGTGGCCGATATCCGACGGAGCGATGCCCGAATCCTTGAGCGCGGCCTTGAGCGACACCTCGCGGGCATCACCGCTGGAAGCGCCGTAGCCGGCGACCTCCGCGTAGATCCGGGCTCCGCGCCTCCTGGCGTGCTCGAGCTCCTCGAGCACCACGAAAGCCGCGCCCTCGCCGAGAGCGAAACCGCGCGAATGCTGATCGAACGGACGGTAGGACCCCTCGGAGGATAGAAGGCCCAGACCCTTGTACTCGGCGTAACCGACCGGATTGAGCTTGGACTCCGCGCCTCCGGCCAGCATCAGATCCGCGTCGCCGCGCTGGATGATGCGCAGAGCCTCGCCGACGGCCTGCAGACCCGATGAGGTCCCGGCGGTCAGCGTGTTGTTGGGGCCCTGCAGATCGAACAGGATGGAGACGTGACAGGCGGGCATGTTGGGCAGGTACTTGAGCAGCCACAGCGGGAAGAGCCCGGGGATCCCCTCCTCACCGAACTTGCGCAGGTCCAGCCGTCCGTCCCCGGCGATGCACTCCGAAACGCTCTGGGCCAGCTCGTCGAGCTCGTGATTGAGCACGCCTGAACCGACGACCACTCCCCGGCGTCCGGCCTCGGAAGCCGCGCCGCCGTTCACTCCGGCGTCGCGCATCGCCAGCACCGAGGAAGCGACGGCCAGCTGGATGTCGCGGGCCATGACCTTGAGGGATTTGCGCTGGGTGACGTACTTCTCGGCGGCGAAATCCGGTATCCGGTATGCGCTGTACGGCTTGCCGTTCTCGTCCTCGAACCCCGCCTGACGCACGACCGCCTGACCCTCGCGCGCGGCGCTCCAGAGCGCTTCGGCGCCCTCGCCGCAGGCGCTGACGGCGCCCAATCCCGTCAACACGACACGTCTAAGCATGCCGGCCTCCGGCGGACAGAAGTTCCCGAATCTTGTAGCGGTCCATGAAACGCTCGTTGAACACGATCCCCGATCCTTGTCCCAATCTCTCGAACGTCACCAAGAACAATCGGACCCGCGCCACGGTCCGGCCCTCGCAGGTGACCTCTCCGGTCACCCAGGTGGCTTCCTCACGCTCGTCCTCGAGCCGTGCTGTGACGCGCAGACGGCACGGCGGCACCACCGGTGACGGAAAGTCGGTCGCCTCGACCTTGGCCAGGATCACTTCCCGGCTGAAATCCAGTCCCGCGCCGTACAGCACGCCGCCGGTCTGGGCCACGAGCTCTATCAAGAGCGGCTCGGGCAGACGCGGCGCTCCCGGCAGGTGCTCTGCGAAGAAATCCTCGCCTCCCGTGAACTCTCTCTCGGCCACGCCCAGCTCGTGCGGCCTCAGCGTCTCGAAGTGCCCGATCAAATCCCAGCGCACGATCCGTCCTTTCGGCCCTCCGCGGTGCACACGGCCAGAGCGTAGCGCGGGGTCAGTCTCGCCCACAGCCGCCAGCGGCGGCCGTCGGTCGAAGCCGCTCTCAGCGAACCGTCCGAAGCGCGTGAGACACGGACACGGCGGAACCCGTCGACGCCCATCCAGACGGATCCCGGCGTGGCTTTGAAGACGCTTTCCTTGGCGGCGAGCACGACGGCCGCGCCGCGCGCGGGGTCCCGGTGTTCGTTGAGGATGCGGATCTCGGAGGGGTGAAAATATCCGTTCAGCCGGGAGGCGTGCTCACGTACGAAGCGGCGGGCGCGGGGCAGTTCGACCAGGTCGACCCCGAGCGACGGCGTAGCGGTGCGGGCCACCGGGGTCGGGAGCCTTAGCGGTTGGTGGCCGCCAGCTTCCCGGAGAGGTACTCGACGATCATTCCCACCGTGAAGAGGTCGCCCAGCGAGGAGACCTGCGGGTTCTTTTCGAACTGTGTCCAATCGGCGCCGCTCAGGCGTTTCTTGAGCTCCTCGAGACCGGCCGCGGTGACCTTGCCCTCCTGCACGAAACGCGCGTCGGTCAACAGCTTCTCGGGGAAGAGCTCGCCCTTGGGGATCTTGATCTTGAAGGCCTTCTCGAGCCTGAAAACGATGTCGAGAAAATCGATGGATTCGGCTCCGAGGTCGCGGATCAGCGAGGAGCCCGGCTGGACCTGGGCCTCGTCGACCTTGAGCGCTTGCGCGATGACCGTGGTGACGGTCTTGAGGATGTCTGATTTCTCGTTCTGCATGGATCGGATCTCTGCTCCCTTGTAGGACTAACGCCGGCCGAGCAAGCTCAGTCCGCCGTCCACGGTGACGACCTGTCCCGTGAGGTATTTGGCGTCATCGGAGGCCAAGAACGCCACCGCCGACGCGATCTCTTCCGGCTCAGCGAAGCGCCCGAGCGGTATCCGCTCGAGGATCTTCTCCGCCGCCACGGCGCGCACCGCGCCGGTCATGTCCGTGCGCACCATCCCGGGCGCCACCGCGTTGACGCGGACACCCTTGGGGCCGAGCTCCGCGGCGAGCGAACGGGTCAGCGCGTTGAGCGCGCCTTTGGACGCCGCGTAGTTGGCCTGCCCCACACCGCCCAGCTCCCCGACGATCGAGGAGACGTTGACGATGCTCCCTCCGCCTTGCATCAGCATCTGACGGCAAGCCGCCCGGCAGATGCGGAAAACCCCGCCGAGGTTCGTTTCGATCACCTCGGCCCAGTCGGTGTCTTCCATGGACAGGAACAACCCGTCCCGGATGATACCGGCGTTGTTCACCACGATGTCGAGACCGCCGAGCTTCTCAGTGGCCTCGTCCACCACCGCCTCGCACGCGACAGCGTCGGTCACATCGAGCGCCGAAGCGCTCACCGCGCCGCCGCAGGAGGCGATCACCTCACGAGCCTGGTCCTCCGCGGCGCGATAGGTGAAATGCACCTTGGCGCCTTCCGACCAGAGCCTGCGGACGATCGCCGCCCCGATCCCCCGGGAACCTCCGGTGACCAGGGCCGTACGGCTTTCCAATCTTTTCATGCTCATCCAGCCGTCCCGAGCGCTGAGCGCGCGGCGCGGCGCAAGGGCTCCTTGCGCGTTTCGTCCAGAGCGCAGGGCTCCAGCTCCATCCGCGCCGTCAGCGTCCTTACGGCACGCTCGGCGCTCGTCGCGGGCACGATCTCGATGCGCGCGTCCACGACGGCCGTCCCTGTCCGCTTCTCCCTGAGACTGACGCTCACGCGCAGCTGACTGCCGGGCTTCACGAACTGCCCGAACTTCGCTTCTTCGAGCGAACGGAGCCGGTATTCCGGCTCGGTCCAGTCCGATTCGGCCGCCAGGAACAAAGCACCGGCCTGCCGCGCGCTCTCGACCTGCAGTACGCCCGGCATGACCGGAAAGCCTTCGAAATGATCCTTGAGGAACTCCTCGTCGCCTCTCAGACGGTATGCGGCGACGAGCCCTTTGCCCCGCTGGTAGTCCTCGACCTTATCGATGAAGCGGAAGATGCCCTGGGGGCCGTCGTTTCGAGACATAAAATAATGCAACACTATAGCACAGGCCCTGTTAAAAGGCCAGTCGGGGGGTCAGTCGTTCTCGGGGGGGTCGGCGGCCCTTTTTTCGGTCCGGAGGTCCCGGGCGGGACTGCCTCCCCAGAGGGCTTTGGGCGGGATCCGGGTGCCTTTGGGCAGGTAACTGCAGGGGGTCACCACGGCCCCGTCGCCGATCTGGCAGTCGGGCATGATGACGGTGTTGAGGCCGATGGAGACGTTGGCCCCGATGCGCGTGGGGGCCAGACGCACGAACCCCCGCTCGAACCCGTGACAGATCAACGCCGTCCCGCCGCCGATGAGCGCGTTGTCACCGATCTCCAACAGCTCCAGGTCCGCCAGTCCGCCGGTGTTGATCCGCACTCCGGAGCCGACCTTCGCGCCCATGAGCCGGTAGAACCAGGTCTGATAGAAAGAGACCCTCAACACGTCCAGGAACGCCGCGTTGGCCACCAGGACCAACGAGTTGTACGCGGCCCATTCGGCCGCTTCGGGCGAGTACATCGGATGCAGGCCGGGACGGATGCGCCAGCCGAACACCGCGCGGGTCAGACCGCACAGCACCACCAACGTCGTCCCGAAAAGGAAGTACCCGATCCCCAGCGAGAACGACAATGCCAAGAGGCGTATCCACACCGCTTGCGCCGCCAGTCCTTTCCAGACGCCGTAGAAGAGCGCCAGCGCCGGAAAGAGGCTCAGCCCCACCAGGACAGCGGCCAACAGGTGCAAGGAGATGATCACCCCGTCCATCTGTCGGCTGGTGATGGTGCGTCGGTTGCGGGGCGCGCGGGGTTCTCGGCTCATGCGGGGGATTCTATCACGTCCGACCGCCCGGACCCAATCCTCAGAGGGGGTATTCTTGCGCCCGAGGGGGGTTGGTGCTAGAGTGGCTCGCATGTCCAAGACCACCCGCATCTTCATCAGCGGCGGCTCGCGCGGCATCGGCCGCTCGATCACGCTCTCCCAAGCCCGACCGGGGACCGTCCTCTACGTCAACTACCTCCGCGACGAGGAGGCCGCTCAGGCCGTTCGCGCCGAGGCCGAGGCCAAGGGCGCCCAAGTGACGCTCCTGCGCGGCAACGTCGGCGACCCCGATGCGGTCCGCGAGATGTTCGAGACCGTCTCGGCCGGAGGGCCGCTCGACGCGCTCGTGCACAACGCCGCGCTCGGTGTCTTCAAGCCGGTCAGCCGTCTGCGCGTCAAGGACTGGGACCTGTCGATGGACGTCAACGCCAAGGCCCTGCTCCTGCTGGCGCAGGCCGCTCATCCGCTCATGCAGACCTCGGGAGGCTCCATCGTCGCGCTCTCCTCGCTGGGTTCGCACCGCTACACGCCGGATTACGGCGCCATCGGCATCTCCAAGGCGGCCCTTGAGAACCTCGTCCGTTATCTGGCCGTCGAGTACGCCCCCAAGGTCCGTGTCAACGCCGTCTCGGGAGGTCTGGTCGGCACCGACTCCATGCGGATGTTCCCGCAGTCCGCGGAACTGCAGAAGCAGTTCGTCGCGCGCACGCCCGGCGGGCGCCTCGGCACCGCCGAGGACCTGTCCTCGGTCGTGGGTTTCCTCTTGAGCGACGCCTCGCGCTGGATCTACGGACAGACGCTCATCGCCGACGGCGGCTACTCGCTGATCTGACCGGCCGGTGGATCCGCTCCTCGTCTATCTCGTCTTCGTCGCGCTCGTCTGGTGCAAGCGCGCCCTCTGGCTGAGCGCGATCCGGCGCTCCGATCCTCCGATCCGGCCCGTCGCGGCGGGCCCGGGCTCACCGCGCGTGTCGGTGATCATCCCCGCCCGCAATGAAGAGCGCAATATCGGCCGCTGTCTCGACAGCATCCTGGTCCAGGATTATCCCGACTATGAGGTGATCGTCGTCGATGACCGCTCCGGCGACCGCACACCGGAGATCCTCGAGGACTACCGAGGCCGCTCCGGCGGACGCCTGCGCATCGTCCGGGTCGAGCAACTGCCTCCGGGCTGGACCGGCAAGAACCACGCGATGTGGGTGGGCTCCCGCGCCGCCGCTTCGGACTGGCTGCTGTTCACGGATGCGGACACGCGGCATGACCGGCTGTGTCTCGCCAGCGCCGTCACGACGGCCCTCAAGGGCGATATCGACTTTCTGACGCTCGCTCCGGAGACCGAGTCCGTGACGTTCTGGGAGAAGACCGTCCAGCCGCTGGCCGTCTCGAGCATCGCGCTGTGGTTCGACCCGCGCAAGGTCAACGACCCCAAGAGCGGTGTGGTGATCGCCAACGGGCAGTTCATCCTCGTGCGCCGGAGCGTGTACGAGGCCGTCGGAGGCAGTCAGGCGGTCAAGGATCGGGTCGTCGAGGACGTGGAGCTGGCGCGGCTTGTCCGGGGCTCCGGCCACGCGATCAAGTTCCTGGACGGCACGCTGTTGTACGCCACCCGCATGTACAGCTCACTGGCCGAGATCAAGACCGGCTGGACGCGCATCTTCACGCACTTGTTCGAGAAGAACGTCGCGGCCCTGGCGCACAAGATCTTCCTGTTCCTCTTCTTCTCGATCGGACCGTTCGCCGCGCTGGCCGCGGCGGCGGCCCGGACCGCCGGCTCCGGCGTCGGGTCCCCCGAGCTGACCCTCTCGGCGGCCGTCTGCGCGTTGATCGTGGTCATCCGGGCGGCGGGCAATCTCCGCGTGCGCACGAACCCCGTCTACGCGCTCCTGCACCCTGTCGGATCGGCGGTGATGGTGTGGATCCTCGGGATCTGTGTCTGGCGCGTGCTGGCCGACCGCCCCTCACCGTGGAGAGGTGATCAGCTGCGCTGATCGAGGTAGGGGCTGTACCCGCGCCGCCGAGCTTCATCGGCGAACGAGCGCAGGCGATCGAGATGCGGATGCACACGCAGGACCAGACGCTCATCGTCCCATCTTCCCTCGAGAAGAACGCGCCGCAGTTCCGTATACTCGGTATGACGCGCTTGGATGAACGGCAGCGCCCTCCAGCCCGCGCGCACTCCCATGAACACGATGATGGCCACGGCCAGGTAGACCCCCGCTCTCCGGAGCGCGCTCGGCATCGACCGGGTCCTTAAGAGCATCAGAGCGACCACGCCCGTCCACAGCAAGCTCGAGTACGTCACGTAACGCGGCGCCAGCCCTCCGAACGACCCCGATCGTTCGACCCTCAGGCTCGCCGCGACCAGCGAGCACAAGAGCGCGAACAGGATCATCGTCCTCATATAGTCGGCGACTTTTTCATCCGGGTTCCGCGGCGCGGCCAGTTCCATGACCATGTAGCCCAGCACGGCGGCGGCCGCCCAAGGCGCGGAACCCGCGCCGAGGGCCGAGCCGATGAAGTTGAGCACGAACATCACCCAGTCATTGCTCAGGTGCGACGGCGTATAGCGGCCCGTCCCGGCGTCATAGCCCGCGAGGACCCCGGCGCACAGCAAGCCGGCCGCCATCCCGGCGGCCATGCGGCCATCGGCGCGGCGCCAGCACAGGTAAAGCGCGGTCGGCCAGTAGAGCGCTCCCGATCCGAAGCTCAACGTCGCCGCGGCTCCCCACCCCATCGCTTCCGCGATCCGCCTCCCCCCGCCTCCGCGCACGATGGCCCTCCACCCGAGGATCGAGAACAGCGCGCTCAGGTACACGCACAGCTGGAGGCCCCAGAGCCAATTGCCGTATTGTGACGGGGACAGGAGCAACCAGCTGGCCGCTACGCACAGCGGAGGGACCATTGCCGGTGAGGACGACCTCAGCACCGTAAGGACACAGGCCAACAACAACACTCCGACGCTCGCGTTGATCAGCGTCCGTGTCCGTACGGACCCGTGGGTCGCCGGGGCTAGCGCGGCATGGATCAGATTGGGGATGGGTTTGCGATGCTCTTTTTGCGCGCCGGTCAGGATCGGACGGATGTCCCCGGTGCGCTCAACATGCGCTGCGATGGGGACCAACTGCCATTCGTCCCAGAAAGGCAGTTCGACGGTATAGAGGGCCGTCAGCAGATAGAGCAGTCCGACGGGGACCAGACACACGGTTCCGACGACCGCCGCCCGGAAGGTCCCGGCCCGTGACGGTGCTTCAGCCGCCGGCATAGGGACCGTAGCGCAGGTCCTTGAGGATCCCTGCGCCCTCACGGACCTTCGAGTTGTCCATGCCGAGCACGCGACCCAAGCGCAGGTCGTGCCACTGCTCGTTCATCAGGAGCCACCGGGCGACCCTCAGCTGTGTCGCGGACGTCTCCGCTTCACGGAATACGGTCCCCAGACCGGTCCACGGAAGGACCAGGATGACCGCCGCGCAGCCGGCGGCGAGAACGCGCCGCACCGTCGGGGCGGCTTTATCGGAGGACTCGATCAGACCGACCCACAAGAGAGCCGTCCAGATCCAGCACGAGTAGACGACGTACTGAGCCGCACTGCCCCCCTCGGCTCCGAGCTGCTCGGAGCGCATCACGGCGGTCGAGATGCCGCCCGACAGCACGAAAACGATCAGCGCCGAGCTCAGCGCCAGCACGCCGCGCCGGGCTTCGTCCATGCGCGCCGGACGAAAGCCGCTCAACAGCACGGGTATCGATATCAAGCCGGCCGCGCCCCAGAAGACGGACACGCCCGACCCGAACCATCCACCGACATAACGCAGGAAGAATTCGGCCGAGTTCCTGTCCCAGACGGGACCGCCGCCGTTCAACGGGGCTTGAGGCAGTATATAGAGCGCGATCGTAACGGTGGCCGCTCCGGCGATCCACAACCAGGTGGTCCGATCCCGGTCCCCGAGCACGACCAGCACCACCGCGCAGGCCGGCCAATAGAACAGTCCCCCCACGAACGCGTAGGTCGATACGACACCGCACAGGACGGCGTACAAGACCCTCCGGACGGGCCGTTTTTCCACGATCAACACCGACCAACCCCACACCGAAGCCAATAGGCACAGGTAGACACAGAATTGCACACCCCACAACCAACCACCCCATTGATGGATCGCGAAGGTCCCCGAAGCGGTCCCGATCAACGACAACGGATACACCCAACGGGGCCCGGACGCGGCCGACCCTCTCAGTACGCGGGCTACGGCGGCATAGGTCAGACAGGCGGTCGAGACGCTCAACAGCGATCGGGCCAGGATACTGCCGTCGGTGCAGGAAGCCACAAGACGCAGGATCGAGTACGGTAGGAGAAAGTGGCTCTGGTCGAGGTAGACCTGCCAGACCTCGGTCCAACGGACACCGGGCCGGTCATAGAGCAGGATCAGGGACCACTCATCGGCCCGCGGGATCTCGACGGTGTAGTGGAACACGAACACCACCAGACCCGCCAGGAGCGCCAGTACGACCGGCAGCGCCCAGCGCTCGCGGACATCGGGCACTGTCAGCCCCTGTCCCCGGTGTACACGCGATACAGCCTGCGGTTGGCGTGTTTCTTGAGCTCCGGATCGTCCGGACCGACATCCACGCGAAGATCGTCGTACACGTACGTGCCCGCGGGTCGATCCTGCCAGTCGTACAGCTCCATCCGGACCGGCAGAGAGGTCTCCGGGTCAAAACTGACACGGATCCGATGAGCGAAGAAGATCTTGTCCTTCTGCGTCCCGGGGAAAGAGACCTCCACCGGACCGTCGGTCGCTCCGGCCGGAGCGACCGACAATTGACCCCGCTCCGCGGCCGTGACAACGGCCGTCGCGAAGTCGTACAGGAACGTTCCGATCCCGGCGTCCTCGATATTGTAAGCGGCACTGCCCTCACGGACCCACGGACTGTCCTGCGGCAGGAAGATCACCTGCGCCAGACCGAACGCCAATCCCGGCTTGTGGATCACGAGCTTGTTGTCGTGTTTGCCGCGCTCGTAGTGGACCTGCAGGCCTTTCTTATGCGTGTTGGTCCAACCCATGAAGATCTTGAAGGGCTTCTCGAACTTGAGGAAGATCCTCTCTTCCTGACCCATCGCCCCGGTCTTGTCCTTCTCGGTCTTGAGGAAGATCGCGCGGTAATCGCGCAGGCGCTCGTAGCTGTCGAGGCCCGCGAGCAGACGTTCGGCCAGCGAACTGACGCCGGGTTCGGGTGAGGCCGCGAGAGCCTCGATCCGGCCGGTTTCCGGAGGCACGGACCCCGCGTGCGCGCAAGGGACCGCGAACGAACACAGCGACATCAGGACCGTAGCGGCCGCGAGTGGACGCATCAGGCCTCGCTCCGTCCGGTGTGGCGCACGAGGAACTCCGAGATCTCCTTCTCGTAAACGGCGCGCGCCAGGAGCACGGACTGGTTGTGGCCGGCCTCGCGCACGACCAGGTGTTTTTGAGCCCGGGCCTGACGATCGCGGGAGCGTAGGACCTGCTGATGGTGAGCCGACACGTAGTCGTCGTCCTCGCCGTGGATCATCAAGAGCGGCACATGCGGCCGCGCCAGGAGCGGCTCGACGTCGACGAAGCTCCTGCCGGTCATGCGCGTAGCCCGCATGAAACCCAGCTCCGCGAAGAGCCGCACGATCCACTCGGGATATTTTTCACCGAAAAAATTAGGCCGCACGAGCACCGGGGCCCACTTGCGGATGTACTCCCTGAAGATCTCCTTCATCGAGAAGAGCCCATCGGCGACCACCGCCCGCACCGAGGGGTCCTCGAACGACGCCGCGAAGGCGATGTCCGCGCCGTTGGACACGCCGAAGAGCACGATCTCCACGTCCTCCCGGAAAGCCTTGCGGCACCAGCGCACGGCCGTCAGCACGCGCTGGACGCCGTCCCGGGTGGGCCACTGGCCGAGCGCGTTGTCCTCCTGTCCGGTGTCGGGCGAACCCAGATCGATGCTGACGAGGTGATAACCCAGGTCCGGCAGGAAGTACGCGTAGCGCTCCCACGACTCCTTTGAAGAGCCGGACTCATGGCAGAACACGACCGCTCTGCGCGAACCGGGGTGTTCGAGCACCAGAGCGGGGATCTCGTGGTCGCTCGAATCGAGGATGACCGTCCGCTCGCCCCGGACGGGACCGGAGGACGCCGTATCCGGACGGTACACGAGACTGAGGAAGATGCGGCCGATCATGGCCGAGTACTTGAACATCGAATGCACGAAGTATCCGGCGACCGTCAGGGCCGCCGCGGCCAGCGCCCAGCGCAGGGCGTTAAACACGGCTCACGGCCCCTCGACGCTTGGGAGCGACCCACCTGGCGCCCTGCACGCTGATCTCGTACAGGACGATGAGCGGTATCGCCAAAAGGACCTGGCTGGCCACGTCGGGTCCTGGCGTCAAGAGAGCCGCGGCGATGAACGCGACGACCACCGCGTGGCGGCGGTGCGCGGCCAGGACCCGATCGCTGAGCACTCCGGCCGAGACGGCCCCCAACAGGAACACGGGCAGGTTGAAAGCGATCCCGAAGGCGATCGTCATCGTGGAGATGAACGACAGGTACTCCGAAACGGAGATCATCGGCCGCAGGAGGTCCGAACCCATCGACAGCAGGAATTTCAGTGCCACGGGCATCACGATCCAGTACGAGAACGCCGCACCGGCCGTGAACAGTAGCGTCGTCATCGCCGTCAGCGGCGCGATGAGGCGTCTTTCGCCTTCCTTGAGACCGGGGGCGACGAACAGCCACAGTTGTGCGAAGATCCACGGACAGGAGATGAAAAACCCGCACAAGAGCGAGGTTTTGACGCGCACGACGAAGGCGTCCTGCGGAGCGAAGAAGTAGAGCTCACCCACCGAGGCGGTGAGCGGTCCGGTCAGCCAGCGCAGAAGCCCGTCCGAGTGGACATAGCAGACCCCCGCGGCCGCTCCGAGCGCGATCAACGAGAGGATCACACGGCGGCGCAGCTCTGCCAGATGTTCGGCGAACGTCATGGATGCAGGGGTCATGGGTCCCATTGGAGATCTCGCTCGAGAGAGGGTGCGCGTCCACTATAACGGCGGACCTCCGGAGCGTCAAGACACCACCGTGCGTGCTAAGATAACACCGTGGACCCCCGAAGATCCCGAGTCTGGCTGATCGGCCCGGCCCTGCTGGCGGTGACCGCGTTCCTATATGGGACGGGTGCCGGCTTCCCCGGTCAGCCCTACTACGATGAAGTCTACCATGTGCCTACGGCCCGCAAGGTCCTCCTGCAGGGTTATGACACGACCAACTCCCATCCTCTGTTCGGACACATGATCATGGCCGCCTGCATCCGGCTCTTCGGGGACATCCCATGGTCCTGGCGTCTGCCGTCCCTGATCTCGGCCCTCATCGCGTTGTGGGCCACCGGACTTCTGGCGTGGCTTTTCACCGGACGGATGCGTGTGGCTGTCCTGGCGGGTCTGGTGCTGGCCGTGGACGGTGTCACGCTGACGCAGGCGCGTATCGGCATGCTCAACTCCCCGATGCTGGCTCTGCTGCTAGTGTCGATGTGCGCGGCGCTCTCTACGCGGCGTGCGGGCTCAGGACAGGATCTGCGCCTGGTCCTGGCCGGTGTGTTGTTGGGTATGGCGATCGCCACGCGCTGGGTCGCCTTGGGGGCCTGGCCGGTCCTACTCTTACTCTGCGGATCCCGGACTCTTGTACGGGATAGACCGATCCACGCGGTCAAGATCGCCGCCTACCTCGTCTGCGCTCCCATCCTGGTGTACGCACTGGTCCATCTTCCCGTGCTGGCCGCGCAAGGAGCGGACGCAGCGCTGGCTTTTCAGAAGAACATCCTCCTCTACCACTGGACGCTCGACAAGGGCCACACGTACGGCTCGCGCTGGTGGAGCTGGCCGCTCCTCCTGCGGCCGATCTGGTATTTTTTCGAGCGGAACGACGCCGATGTCCGCGGCATCCTCTGCGTTGGCAATCCCGCGGTATTCTGGCTCCTGCCCGCCGGCCTTGTGGGAGCTTGGGTGGCCGCGCGCAGGCGCGAGGCGTCGACACGCTCTCTCCTCCTGTTGGCCGGCATCGGACTGGCGTGCCTGTGGCTGCCGTGGGCTCTCGTAGGGCGCGTGCAGTTCTTCCACTACTATCAGACAGCTCTGCCGTTCACGGCGCTGCTATGGGCCGTCGCGTTGGACAGCTGGCTTTCAGCGGGTAAGATCACGCGCTCGGCCGCCTGGGCGGTGTTGGCGCTGTTCGTGGTGTGTTTCGTCTATTGGTATCCGCTCTGGACGGGACAGCCCCTCTCGTACGAGGCCTACCGTCAGCGGATGCTCTTGAAGAGCTGGATCTAGGGTCTGCGGAAGATGTAGAGGACCAACGAGAGCACGGTACTGATCACAAGACACGTCGCCAGCGGGAAATGAAAAGATAAGTTCTCCCGCTTGATCGAGATATCCCCGGGGAGCTTGCCCAGCCACGGCACGCTCGGAGCCAACCACACGACCAGCCCGGTCAACGCGATCACCACACCCATCACCACCAAGAGCTTACCCAACTCGGGATGCATGGAGGTCATTTTATCACGAGTCCGGGGTCCGGGCCTCAGGGCCAGGACCTCATGAAAGACGAGCGGATAAGAGGATCAGGAGACTGAGGGCGCCGCTGTCTTCTTGGCCGCCTCGATCACCGCCTTGGGATCGATGCCGGACTCCTTCAGGAATTGCTCAAGATTAGCGCCGCCCTGCGCATCCAGATTGAGCCCGAAAAAGCTCTGAGCGTTTTGGCCGCTCATGATCCAGCGGATGTCCGCTTCTTTGGCGATCGCCGATAGAGCGCGGAACTTCTCGATCAGCACGTCCCGCTGGATATCCAACTGCTTCACGCTCAGCGCGGTCTCGTTGAACTGCTTGAGAGCTTCAGCCAGCTTAAGCGTACCGGCGGCATCGGCCTCCTTCTTTATACGGATGACGTCCGCCTCGGCTTGTCCGACCGCCTTGACATGATTGGCCTGTCCGTCCGCCTCGAGCGTCATCTTAGCTTTTTCGGCCTCGGCTAGACGCTCGATCTTCTGCCGCTCGATCTCCGCCTTACCGACCTCGAGGCGGCTGAGCGCCTCGATCTCTTTCAAGTTGGCTTCGGCCTTCATGGCCGAGATCTGCTGGTTCATCTGCTGCTCGGCGATACCTACCGCTTGGTCCTTTTCGATCTGACGCTTGCGGTAGACCTCTTCGTTCTGCGCCTTGGCGATCTCCGCCTCACGGGTCGTCTCCGACACCTTGATCTCAGCGTCTCGCCGGATCTCGGCGGCGACCTTACGCTCGATATCGGAGATGATCGTGCTGTGCTCAGTATCCTTGATGTGCTTGAGCTCCAAGTTGACGAGCTCTATGCCCCATTTCGGAAAAACGCTCGCCACCTCTTTGGTGATCGCATCGGATAGCAGGTGGCGGTTCATGTAGATATCGAGGATCGTTTGCTTCGTGACGACGGTACGTCCGATGCTTTCCATGATCGAACGGAAGTCGTCCGAAAGTCGCACGAAGTCGAAACCCATTTCCTTCTCGACGGATGACAGCACCAGGCGCTCGACGGCGAGGTTCAGGTCCTTGATGTTCACAAAACAGACCAGGTCGCATTGGAACTTGGCCATGTTCTTGTCGTTGAGCTTGATGTCACCGACCGGGATCGTGAGATTGTGGAGCGGCAGGCGGTTGAGTTTGGTGATGAACGGAATGAACCAATAGGACGTCTTGCCGCTGCGGATGGAGAAGATATCCTTCCTGTTCTTCAGCACCCGGATATGTGCCTCGTTGGGAGGGACGATCCTGAAGAGACCCACCATACCGCCCAGGATATGTCGCAAAAAATACACTGCGCAGACAACAGCGCCGGCCTCGAACAGGTGTAGCATCGACAATGATCTCATTTCAACACTCCTCCGGTTATCCCCTCAGCTCCCACACGCGATACAGATATGTATACAATACTTCACTCACTCCCCCTGCCACCAGTCGGGCTTGGTGTCGTTGGAGTAGCCAAGCCAGTTGGGGACGGATCGAGTGACGTGGATCTCCCTTCTCGGATCGTCATAAGGCATGAGGACGATGATCGAGCCGCCGTGGCCGATGTTCTTGGCGAGGTAGAAATACTTCCCATCCTTGGAGAGCTTGATGCCATCCCACGCGGGAAAGTCCATGTCGTGCAGTTTCCGGATCTGTTTGGTCTCGATGTTCATGATGAGCAGGGCCCCATGCAAATCAGTGATCGGTCTGCCATCCACGCCGAGATAGGCATCGAAAACGATGTGCTTACTGTCGGGCAGCCACATCCCGCTGACGGCAAGGTAAGGGTAGATCTTCTCTACGTGCAGACTCTCGATATCCAGAAGGTACAGTCCGTCCACGACTTGGCGCCGCTTCGGGTCGCTTCCTCCGCTACTGGTGAATAAGATCCGTCTGCCATCCGGAGAGATCGTGTGATACGTCAGGCTACAGCCCGCTTGTACCTCATGCAGAGTTCTGATCTGGGCTGTTGCGATGTCGATCATCACTAAGGCTGGCCCCAGCTCATCATAGCCTCGATAATTGACCACTACTATGCTCTGGCCATCCGGAGTCCACAACGGACGACCCGGCTTGCCTCCTATGGATATTTTTTTTTGGATAGCACCTTTGTTGTCAGATATGACGAGCTCTCTAGTATCCAGGGTGTAGGCCGCGATTTTATTGCCATCGGGAGATAGGGCCGGGCTGATGAGGTCTCCCAGATACGTTATTTGTTTATCTTGGAGCATGAACGTCCCGAACTGATGGTCCTCCTTGCGATCGGATTGAAAAACCATCTTGCCCGGTAGGCTGAACTCCTCGGAAGAGGCACACCCGGTCATGCAGACCGCAAGAGCGATCACCCAAGCGAAGCGGTAGCTCATGACATGTAGGGCTGATAGATCGCGTCGAAGGCCTGCAGGCCGAAGTGGATCGGGAGTGCGGTATGCCCATAGTCAGCCGGAAGGGCCTGTAGTGCTGCGGTGTGCGCCCCACTCACGGTGATCTTCCGAGCCATCGCGGGGATGGAGCGCAGGAAGACATGAAAGACCTCATCCAACACACTTGGGGTGAAGACCTTGTTGAAGCTCTCCACGGTCTTACGTGCGGCTTGGTCGGCGATCATAAGAAGCTGTGTGTTCATCTCCTGCACCTTGCTGACCAGGAAGTCCTGGATCATCTTCATCTGACCGATCGGTAGAGCGGTCGCTCCTTGACCAGCATAGAGGCCGCTGATGAGTTTGCCAAGTAGATATGTCGCGTTCCCGTCCTTGGACCGCTCGGCCTCCTTCTCGTTCTTCGGAAGGAGCATCTTAAGCTCGTTGACGGTAAATCCACCCTCCTTGCCGACCGTCGCGAACCTCATGGCGACCCACCTCTTGCCATCGGAGTCCGTGTCGATGGACACTTGGGTCTTAAAATCTATGTCCGCCTGGATGCTCCGCATATAGGCTCCGGCCTTGGCGCTGGCCTTGGCGGCCAGATCCTGCAGTGTACCCGCGAGTGACCCGAAGACACCTAGCTCCGGTATGTTGAAGTGGGTGCTCTGGAGGAGCTTGATATCTCGCCCATAGGAGCCCTCTAGACGTGTCACGATCTTATTATCTTCGGTACTCGCTCTAGGGCTGAAGTTGATCACTCCACGGTTGTACTTCCCCGCACCTGCCAGATCGGGCTCGGAGTAGTAATCTCCGGCCTGACTGCGGGTCTTACCGATAACACCTCCTCTGGGATCAAGGATATTCATTGATACATCGATCAGGGAGAGCTGACCTCGGAGCCCGGTGCCCGTCAGCTGACGTTGGATAAAATCTTTCAATGCCTGGAAGTCATCATCTATGTAGGCGCTAGACTGTTTTTCGGAGTCCTTTGCTAGTCTTTCGATCGTCCTCTTGGCCTCCACATCGGCTGTTTCAGAGGCGCCGGAGATCGATGTCGGGGCCCCATACAAAGACGCATCGCCCAGGTAGACTTCCTCGGTCAGACCCCCGCGCATGGTGATCACAAAGCCCTTATCGGGGTCATCGGTCAGGTTGTTGGTGATGATGCCCTCGGCCACCACTCCTGTCTTGGGGTCGTATCGGACAGCGTCCATGAACTGCGACTTGAGGATATAGGCGACCTGGAGTCTGTCGAGGTCCTCGATCTTGACCCAGGCGAGCTTGCTGTTGTCGTAGTACTCGGTGAGGCGTATGCGTCCCTGGAGTCCGAGGGGCGCTTGGTTGACCTCCAGCGTCTGACTGTCAGGGGTGGTCACCTCCATCACAAGCTCGCCTGTGTTCTTGTTGACGAACTGCCAGACCGTATCCGCCCCCCGCTCCACGACCTTGCGGACCGTAAGATCAGGGTAGCTCTTGGAGAGGCCCGCATAGTGCGCCTGGTTGTCGTCGGTCTGCCTGTAGGCGCTGGACCCATCGGCGTTCTTGATCTTCTTGGTCCAGGGCCGGATGTGCTTGAGAGCGCCTTTGACCACATCCGAGAGGGCTCTGCCCAGACTGAAGTCGAGCTTGGGTCCTGCGGCAGGACTCACCGTGACGCTATTGCCCTGACGGTCGCGGTAGTCGGCCGATCCACCCAAGACGTCCACCCGGGCCGTGCCACCCCCGCGGGAAGACTCGTAGTGCACGCCCTCCGCCTTGATCTTGCCCGGCATCGCGGCGATGCGGTCGGCCAGAGCGGAGAGCATCGAGCCGTAACGGCTCATCTCCTGCTGATACTCATAAGAGTTCCGATCGATGTCGTAACGCTTGCGAGCGTCCGCATACACGCTGAGCGCTTCACGGCCCATCAGGACGAGCGCGCTTACACCCGGGTCGGACCCGGAGAGGTTGGTGTAGCTTGAGTACAGATCGAGCAGGGGCGTGAAGTTCAGCTCCTGCACGGCCGCCGAGACAGCTGAGCTGATCCGGTCGTCGTTGTTGAGCATCTGGGCGGCTTTCCAGCCGACGTAGGCGGAGTAGGTCATCGATCCGCCGTACCCGTAGAGAGTTTTTTCCTTGTCGTAGTCGGCCAGGGTCTTCGGAGCGTTGGCTACATAAGTGTACGCAGCCAGTATCGCCACCTCCCGCAGTAGGGGGTCGAAGAAGCTGGTCGGCTGTAGACCCCCCGCTATCGCCGCGTCGGCCACGGCCCGGATCATGGAGGCCGAAAGAGGCGCTTCCTTGATCAGGTTCCTTGCGGAGGCCAATGCCCGGGACGGATCGGGCCCAAGCTCCGCTTCGTTGCGGACCTTTTGGATCGCCTGCATCGCGGCGCTATAGAAGATCGAACCCGCTACGGTATGGACCATCTTAGAGACAGGATGCGCCGGATCCAGGATGGTAAAGGGGGACTTAAGGATCCCCTGCCCATAACTGCCGCTGATCTCATCCGGCTCAGGGACCTCCACGGGCGGCAGGTCCCTGACGTCGTCGTAGTCGGCGTAGGGTATGTCCGGCCCGCTCTCGGTCCGAGCCGGATCCGGGGGCTTCACAGCCAAGGTTGGGGGCTTGGTGGATCCGTTACGCGCGATCAGCCCGGAGAGAGCGCTCTTCTGCTCGAGCAGGGCCAGCTTCGAGCCCTCCAGGTGCTGCAGGTCCCTCGTCCGCCGCCTGCCCTGTTCCTCCTCTTCAATGGAGTCGAAGAACGACTTCTGTGCCCTTAAGAGCTTCCGGGGGTCTGCGGCATACACAGGGCCGGTGCTTGAGAGGCAAGTGGCCAGGACCAAGATCGACGAAAGCAGCCGCTTCATGCATACGATAATAACCAAGATTTGAATTTAATTCAAAATAATTATGATATAAATATAAAATCAGAAATTGACAGATTTACGCTGCTTTGAGTCCTAAGGTCTTTGTAGAAGCTTTTGCGAACTCCTACAGCTAGTTGACGCTCACGCGCTCGGCCTCCGGGAGACCGTGGCCGAAAGCTCATCGACCGGACGTAGTCCCTCGAGGACGCGTTGAGCTCGAAAGACACTGCATCAACACGTCCCCTCTGGACTACGTCCGTGGATCCAGCTGCTCCCTTACGAGTGGCGGGTCCTATCTTCTTGGGGCTGTTCGGCGACAGGATATCGAGACATTGCTCTGCAGAAGCTTATCGATACCACTGCTACCCCCGAACGGGTGGCGGGTCCTATCTTCTTGGGGCTGTTCCGCGACAGGACCCGTGAGGGGGATAGAGAAGGGTCGCCGCGGTCGACGACGGGACCCGTGAGGGGGATGCCGGAGAGTCCGACGAAGGACGGCTTTGACAGCCTACGGGGCATTTGTTAGGATTCTCGCATGACCTCCTCGAAAAATCCTCTGGCCCATCCTTCCGTAACGCTCATCGCCGTCTCGCTCGCCGTAGCGGTCATAGTGTTCCTCGGGGCCCACAACCGCTCGCTCAGCTCGCGGGTGAGTGCGCTCTCGGCGGAGATCGCTTTCCTCAAGGAATCGACGGCCACGGTCGAGAAGAAGATGCGTACGACCTCCAAGCGCCTCCAGCGGGCCGAGAGAGAGCGCCGCCGCCTGATCCTGGCGCTCAACGGGATCCAGAAAGAACACGACGAGGTGCAATTCGAGCTCAAGAAGGCCGAGTCGGTCGCTGATACGGCCAACGAAGAGAAGGTCTATCTGGAAGAGATGCTGCTCAACAAGACCAAGGAGATCGAGAAGCTCCGCACCGGAGCTCCTTCGAGCGCCACAGCCCCCGTGGACCTGTCCGCGGCGCCGGCGGACTTGGCCGCGCAGATCCGCGCTCGCGACGCCGAGATCGCCAAGCTCAACGAGCAGAATACCGCCCTCTCGGCCAAGCTCGAGCGGCTGTACAAGACCACCTCCGACCGCATCGCCGAGATCAACATCGCCAAGATCACGCTCGAGGAGACCGTCGCCGAGGCCCGCAAGTCCATCGAGCAGGAGTTCGCGGCCGTGGACCTCGGTTCCATCCGCACTCCCGGCGGCCAGGGGGCTCCGGCCCAGCGTTCCGCGCCCAAGCAGGAAGGCCGGGTGCTGGCGGTCAACGCCGAGCATGGTTTCGTCGTGGTGGACCTGGGCAGAGTGGACGCGCTCAAGACCGAGACCGCGCTCGAGGTCTCGCGCGGCGGCAAGCGCATCGCGCGGCTGAGCGTGCTCGAGGTCCGCGACGTGATGGCCGCCTGCAACGTCGCCGAGCTCTATGACGGCACGACGGTCGGCATCAACGACGTCGTCTCCGTCGTCCGCCGCTAGACCCTCTTCGGACTAGACCGCCCGGCTCTCGGGCGTTTGACCTTCCCGGTAGGAACGGCCCGCGGAGACCCCGCGTCCGTAGCGCTCTCTGAGCGCGGTGAGCACCGTCGTACGGACGGCTTGAGCGGACAGCCCGTGCTCCGCCAGGAGATCCTCGCGGCGTCCATGCTCGATGAAACGATCCGGAAGGGCCAGCACCCGTACTTCGGGCCGGGCCGGGCCGATCTCCGCGGAGCGGCTTTCCAGAAGCTCGAGCACCGCCCCTCCGAAGCCTCCGGCGATGTTGCCTTCCTCCATCGTGACCACCAGCGGCGTGCGCCGGGCTTGATCGAGGATGAGCTGTTCATCGAGCGGTTTGACGAAACGAACGTTGATCACGCAGGCCTGCACACCCTCGCGCGCCAGAAGCTCGGCGGCCTCGTAGGCGGTGTACACCATCGAACCGGCCGCCAACAGTGTCACGTCGGACCCTTCGCGCAGGAGCTCGGCCTTGCCCTGACGCAGATCCGCCGGGGTCCTCTGCGCGAGGTCCCCGCCCTGCGTCTCGGCGACGGCGCCGCGCGGGTAGCGCACGGCGATCGGCCCCTTGTTGTGATGAGCGCCGTAGCGGAGCATCATCTCCAGCTCGCGTCCGTCCCGGGGAGCCATGAGCGTCAGGCCCGGTACCTTGCGGAGGTAAGCGAGGTCAAAAACACCGTTGTGCGTGGCCCCGTCCTCGCCCACCAGGCCGGCGCGGTCGAGACAGAAGAACACCGGCAGGTCCTGCAGGGCCACATCGTGCAGGATCTGGTCGTGGGAGCGCTGGAGGAAGGTCGAGTAGATGGCGACCAGGGGCTTGAGGCCCGCTTTGGACAGTCCTGCCGCGAACGCCACGCCATGTTCCTCGGCGATGCCGACGTCGAAGAAGCGGTCCGGGAACTTCTTGGAAAAATCCACCAGGCCCGTGCCGTCGCACATGGCCGCTGTGATCGCCACGATCTTGGGATCGGCGGCCGCCAGCTCTGATGCGACCTCGCCGAAGACCTGCGTGTACGTGCGCACCGGAGCGGTCTTGTGCACACTGCCGGTCTCCACGCAGAACGGCGTCGAAGCGTGCCACTTCTGGGGATTGTCCTCGGCGACCTTGTAGCCCTTGCCTTTTTTGGTGACCACGTGCAGGAGCACCGGCCCGTGGATCTTGCGGATATTATCGAGGATATCGACGAGCCCCTCGATGTTGTGACCGTCCAGAGGTCCGAAATAACGGAAACCCATTTCTTCGAAGATGTGGCCCGGCACGAAAAGATGCTTGAGACCCTCATCGATCTTCTTGGCCGTATCGACCATACGGTCTCCGACGCGGGGGATGCGGTGCATGAAGTGCTCGATGTCCTTGCGCATGTGGTTGTACACCGGATGCGTGAGGATGCGGTTGAGGTACTTGCTGAGCGCGCCGACGGTCGGGGAGATGCTCATCTCATTGTCGTTGAGCACCACGATGAGGTCGTCCTTGAGATGACCGGCGTGGTTCATGGCCTCGAGCGCCATGCCGCTGACCCAGGAGGCGTCGCCGATGACCGCCACGACCTTGCCCGGATGCTTGAGGATCTTGTTGGCCGCGGCGATACCCAGCGAGGTGGAGATGGAAGCGCCGCCGTGTCCGGTGGTGAACGCATCGTGCACGCTCTCGTCCTTGTTGGAGAACCCGCTCAAGCCCCCCGGCTTGCGGAACGTCCTGAAAGCCTCCCGGCGGCCGGTGAGGATCTTGTGCGCGTGGACCTGATGGCCGACGTCCCAGACGATCGTGTCCTTGGGCGTGGAGAAGCAATAGTGCAGGGCCAGCGTCAGATCGACGGCGCCGAGCGCCGCGCCCAGATGGCCGCCGTTCACCGACACGACCTCAAGGATGTACTCCCGGACCTCCGAGGCCAGCTGGGGCAGTTCGGAGACCTGGAGCTTCTTGACGTCGTCGGGGCTGTCGATGCGTTCCAGCAGAGGTCCCATCAGCGTTCCCTGTTGAGGATCAGATCGGCCAGCCGCGCCAGCGGCAGGCCCTTGCGGCCCAGTTTGCCCAGAGCTCCGACGGCCCTGCGGTGCACGGCCTCGGCCTCGCGGCGGGCCTGTGAAGCACCGAGCAGTTTAGCATACCCATCGCCGTCGAGGATATCATCGACGATCTGGAAGAGCAGGCCCACCGCCCTGCCGTAGGCGTACAGCGCCTCCACCTGAGCGGGCGTGCCTCCCCCTAGATAAGCTCCCAGGCGACAGCTGACCGCGATCAGCTTGCCGGACTTGCGGGCGTTGATGGATTCGAGCGTCGGCAGGTCCGGCGTCCGGCCGCCCTGTTCGACGTCGTCGGCTTGCCCTCCGACCATACCCTTGGATCCGGCCGCTTCGGCCAGCCAGGCGACCGCCGTCAGCCGCCGAGCGGCCCGGACCCCTGAGGGTCTGCCGTTCGAAGCCAGCACTTCAAAAGCCATCGTCAAGAGCGCGTCCCCGGCCAGGAGCGCGGTGCCTTCGTCGTATCGGACGTGGCAGGTCGGTCGGCCGCGCCGCATCGTATCATCGTCCATGCAAGGCAGGTCGTCGTGGACCAGCGAGTACGTGTGCACCAGTTCCACCGCCAGCGCCGCGGGCATCGCCTCCAAGGTCTTGCCTCCGACGGCTTCACAGGCCAGGAGCGTCAGAGCCGGACGCACGCGCTTGCCCTCGGAGAGCGCCGCGTACCTGAGGGCCTCGTGCAGACGCCGGGGACGCGCGGAGACGGGCGGTAGGACGCGCTCGAGCTGTGCCCGGACCTGAGCGGCCCGGCTATCGAGGAGCTTGGCGGCGTTCACGGTCATTTCTTCTTCTTGGACCCTTCACCTTCGAGAGGCTCGGTGCGGAGCTTGCCGCCGGCGGTCTTGACCAGCACCTCGATGCGTTTTTCGGCCTCGGTCAGGCGCTTCTGGCAGTGATCGGCCATGCGCACGCCTTCCTCATAGCGCTTGAGCGCTTCCTCGAGCGATAGCTCCCCGGCCTCGAGCTCCTCGACGGTCTTCTCAAGACGGCGCATCGCCTCTTCGAACGTGAGCTTCGTTTCCTGTACCATGCTACTCCCCCTTCCTGTTCATGATGATCTTCTCCACGCGGCCGCTCAGCACACCATCGGCGAGCACGGTCTCGACGGTCTCACCGGGCTTCACATCGGCCGCGGACCGCACGAGCCTGCCATCCGTACGGCGGGTGACACTGAATCCCCGCCTCAGCGTGGACAACGGCCCGAGCGTCTCCAGACGCGCCATGCGGCTGGCCAGTCTCTCCGCGCGCAGGGCCTGCGCGCTGCGCCAGTCCGAACCCAACGCCCTCCACAACTCATCCAGCCGCTGACGCATGGGCGCGAAAGCCGCCAACGGGTCCTTGAGCACCGCCGAGGCGCGCACCCTTCGCAGGGTCTCCGCGCGGTCCTCGAGCGCGCCTCTCAGGGCCGCCAGGCTCCGTCGCGAGAGCTCGGTCAGTTCCGCCAGGAGCGCCGCGCGCTCCGGCAGGACCAGCTCCGCCGCGGCCGAAGGCGTCGGCGCGCGGAGGTCCGCCACGAAGTCCGAGATCGTGTAGTCGATCTCATGCCCCACCGCCGAGATCACCGGCACCGGACTGGCGGCGATGGCTCGCGCGACGATCTCTTCGTTGAAGGCCCACAGGTCCTCGAGGCTCCCGCCGCCGCGGCCGACGATGAGCACTTCCGCTTCGCCGTGACGGCCCAGGTCCTCGATGGCCTCGGCGATCGCGGGAGCGGCCGTCTCGCCCTGCACGGGCACCGGACGAACGATCACGCGCACCTCGGCATGACGGCGCTCGAGCACCGTCAGGATGTCCCTGAGCGCGGCACCGTCGATGGACGTGACGATACCGATCGTGCCGGGCAGGGGCGGCAGAGGACGCTTGCGCTCCTCGGCGAAGAGCCCCTCGGCCTCCAGCTTGGCGCGCAGACGCAGGAAACGCGCCTGGAGCGCCCCGAGCCCTTTGGGCTCGATCCGGTCGACGTACAGCTGGTACTGTCCGCGGGCCGGATACACGCTCAACCGGCCGTGACACAACACCTGCCGGCCCTCTTCGAGCTCGAAAGCCACCTGGACCCTCTCGCGGGCGAAGAGCACGCACGCCAGCTGCGCCTCGGCGTCCTTGAGCGTGAAGTACGTGTGGCCCGAGGAGTGGTCCTTGAGATTGGAGATCTCGCCCTCGACCCAGACCGAGGCGTACTGCCGCTCCAGCGTGAACCGCACACCGCGCGTGAGCTCCGAGACGCTGAGCACCCGGCGTCCTTGCGAGGGTGCTTCGATCGGAGCGTACACGGGGTCGGCGGGCATCAGACCTCGAGCTTGCGCTGTACTCTCTCGATGGAGAGCGCTTTGCCGGTGAGGCCGTCCACGGTCACGATCGCGCCGCACAGCCGCACATCGCCGGTGGCGACCTCCTTCTTGCCGCCGATCTGGGTCAGGAACCGGTTGAGGATCCCTTCCTTCTCGGCGCCGATCACCGAATCGTACGGTCCGGTCATGCCGAGGTCGGTCAGACAGGCGGTGCCTTTGGCGGTCACGCGCTCATCGGCGGTCTGCACGTGCGTGTGCGTGCCGACGATCGCGCTGACGCGGCCGTCCACGTACCAGGAGGAGGCCCACTTCTCGCTGGTGGCCTCCGCGTGAAAGTCCACGAGCACCACCGACGCGCCGTCCTTGCGGACCTTGGCGATCTCCTCATCGAGCGCCAACAGCGGTGAGCTGAAATGATAGCGCATGAACACCTGTCCGGCCACGTGCACCACCCCGATCCGCACGCCCTTGCACTCGACCACGCAGGAACCCGATCCGGGCAGGCCCTTGGGAAAATTGGACGGACGCACCAGGCGGGTTTCCTTCTTGAGGTAGTCCTCGACCTCGCGCCTCTTGTCGAAGAAGTGGTCCCCTCCGGTCAGCACGTCACAGCCCACCGAGAAAAGCTCGCGGGCCACGCTCTCGGTGACCCCGGCTCCTCCTGCGGCGTTCTCGGCGTTGCACAACACGAAGTCCACCTCGCCCGAACGCTTCATGCGGGTGACGTGCTGTTCGACGGCCTTACGGCCGGGCTCGCCGTAGGTGTCCCCGATGGCCAGGAGCTTGAGGATCACTTGGCCGAGTCCTCGTAGCGCGTCTCGCGGATGATGATGACCTTGATCTGACCGGGATAATCGAGGGAGCTCTCGATCTTCTTGGCGATCTCGCGGGCCAGCGCCGGCAGGGCTTCCTCGGCGACGCGGTCCGGCTTGACCACCACACGGACCTCGCGCCCGCCCTGGATCGCGTACGACTTCTCGACGCCGGGGTGCTGATCGGCGATCTCCTCCAGCTGCTTGAGACGCTTCAAGTAGTTCTCCAAGCTCTCGCGGCGCGCGCCGGGCCGGGCCGCGCTGACCGCGTCGACGGCCTGGGTCACCATCGGCCAGACGGATTTCATCTCGATGTCCTCATGATGGGCCTCGATGGCGTGCACCACATCGGGGTGCTCGCCGTAGCGGCGGGCGAGCTCTCCACCGATCAGCGCGTGCGGCCCTTCGACATCGCTCGAGACGGCCTTGCCGAGATCGTGCAGCAGTCCCGCTCGACGCGCCAGCGCCGGGTCCAATCCCATCTCGCCGGCCACGGCGTTGAGGATGGAGGCGACCTCGATGGAGTGGTCCAGCACGTTCTGGCCGTAGCTCTGACGGTAGCGCAGACGGCCCAGCAGCTTGACGATCTCCGGATGGACGTTGGTGAGCTGGCAGGCCTGCACGGCCTTCTCGCCTTCCTCCTTGAGGACGTTCTCCATGTTGCGCCGGGTCTTCTGGACGACCTCCTCGATGCGGGCCGGCTGGATGCGGCCGTCCTTGATGAGCTCCTCGAGGGCCAGGCGCGCGGTCTCGCGGCGCACGCCGTCGAAGGCCGACAGCACGACGGCTCCCGGCGTGTCGTCGATGATCACATCGACCCCGGTGACGGTTTCGAAGGTCTTGATGTTGCGTCCGTCCTTGCCGATGATGCGGCCCTTCATCTCCTCGTTGGGCAGCTGCACCACCGTCACGGTCGAGTCGACGGTGTGGGCGGCGGCACAGCGCATCATGGCCAGGCCCAGGATCTTGCGCGCCTTGTCGTCGGCCTCGGCCTTGGCCTCCTCCTCGATCCGGCGGATCATGCGTCCGGCGTCCGAGCGGACCTCCAGCTCCATGTTGCCCAACAACTGCCGGCGGGCCTCCTGGCGGTCCACGCCCGCGATGCGCGCCAGCTCCGCGCGCTGTTCGTCCGCCAGACGGTCGAGGGCTTTTTGTTTTTCGAGCGAGGCCTTGTCGCGGTTCTCCGCTTCCTGCAGACGATAGAGCGTCTCGCGCTCCCTCTTGTCGGCCTCGGAGAGCTTCTGACCGGCGACCTGCTCCTTGTGATCGAGCACCTTGGCCAGGTTCTCGAGGTCGCGCTTGCGCTCGGCGATCTGGTTCTCGAAATCCCTCTGGGCCTTGGCCGTCGAGGTCCGGCTGTCCTTGTCGGCGCGCTTGAGCACATCGTCGGCCTCGCGCTTGGCGTGCACGAGGATCTCCCGGGCCTTGGACTCGGCGGTACGGATGAGGCGCTCGGCGAAGGACTTGCGCACGAGCCACCCCGCGGCGAAAGCCGAGCCGGCCACGGCCAGACCGATCACGAGCGTCAGCACATCGAGTTCCATCTTGTCTCCTATCGGATCTTACGCCGATCGGTCAGCACGACGTCCAGCGGCACGTCGTGATCCTCGACCGGCACCTCGTCCACGATCTGAAAATCAAAAGCCAGCGCGACCTTCGGCACGCTCTCCGGCAGCCGGGAGAGGAAGCGGTCATAGTAACCCTTGCCGCGGCCGAGCCGGTTCTTGCGCAGGTCGTACGCGAGGCCGGGCACCACGACCAGGTCGATCTCTGCCAGCACGACCGCCTCGCACGTCGACACCTCGGGTTCCAGGATCCCCAACGTCCCCGGTCTCAACTGCCCGAGCGAGCTCAGTTCGTAGACACCCAGGTCCGTCCCGGCGGTGTCGCAGGCGGGCACGGCGACGCGTTTGCCCTGCGCCAACGCGCTCTCCATGAGGCGGAACGTGTCCACTTCCTGGGGCATCGAAACGTAGTACAGGACCAGCCGGGCTTTACGGTAGGCGTCCATCTGCAGGAAGCGCTCCTCGATCAGGAGCGACCGCTTGCGGCGTTCTTCCGGCTCTTGCGAGCGCAGACGCTGACGCATGTGCTCGCGCAGACCCGCTTTGCTGACCATAAGAGGATATTTTACCGGAACCCCGCGTGCCCCACAAAGGAAAAGAGTCTCTTTAACCCATTTCCATATATGGACTTACAACGTGATCGGGGCTCTACGTACCGCTCAGATATGGAAGGTATGACCGGAGTTCGAGCGGCTCCGGCGCGTGGAGCGGGCTTCTTCGAGCAGGTCCTTGACCGTAACGGGCCCGAGACCGTCTGCCACGGCAGAGCGGACACGCCGCCAGAAGATCCGGTAGGCGTCCGTGGGCTCCTCATGGCGGTCGGCCGCCGCGCTCGAAGCGGCCCGCGCGGGAGCCGCGGACGGACGCTCGTCCGGGAACGCCGCTTCCTCAAAAGCGTAGAAGAGCTCCTCCAGCGAGATCTCGCTCGGATGCTTGGACAGCACGTAGCCGCCCTGGGGTCCGCGGACGCTCTTGACGAGGGCCTTGCGCTTGAGCGCGTTGAGGATCTGCTCGAGGTACGGCACCGAGATGCCCTCGGCGCGCGCGATCTGAGCGACCGAGACGGAACCTTCGCCGTGCCGGCTGGCGAGGATCAGGACGGCTTTGAGCCCGTACCGGGTCTTGGTGGAGAACCGCATGGGCCCTAGCGCTGCGAGGCCCGGATCTTGACGACGTTGAGCTCTTCTTTGATCTCGTCGAGCTGGCGCAGGATGAGGTCCTGCTTTTCGAGCACGGAGTCCAGCTTGGCCATCGCGGCCGCGTCCTCGAGGGCCGACACGGGGGATGCGGCGCACAGAAGAACGACCAGGGCCGAAAAAACGTACGTAGGCAACGGTCTAGACATGAGTATCCTCCGTTTTGCGGGCTGATCGACGGACCACGGCCATCACGATATCCCAGAGGAGCCACACGAGCCCCACGGTCCAGCAGGCGGCCCCCGCTCCAGCGGCCACCGCGAACGGCGCCGAGGGATAGGGCAGGAGCTTCTCGACGAACATCCTGGCGGTCAACGCCGACACCTGATCGTAGGCGATGAACGCCGACACACCCAGGAGCGCCAAGAGCGCCGCGGCCAGGATCGTCCGGCGCAGCATCGACCGCTCCTAGAGCGCGCTCTCGCCGGTGACGGGCTCGACCTTGATGCCGCGCGACTCCAGGAACTTCACGCCCTTGTCGAGGTTCTCGTCGGTCCCCTCGAGCTCCAGCAGCATCTCACCGACGGTCTCCGTCACGCGGGCCCGGCGGATGTTGGGCATGATGTCGTACTGCTTGGCCATCGTGAACACCACGGGTTCCTTGATCTGGTCCTGCGGAAAAACGAGCGTCACACGCCTCTTGGCGCGTCCGGACGGAGCGCCGCCGGCGATGGCCGGGATGATGGAGATGTCGTCGCCGTCCTTGAGCGCGGTCTCCTGGCCCTGCAGGAAGCGGATGTCCTCCTCGTTGACGTACACGTTCACGAAGCGGCGCAGCTTGCCCTCGCCGTCGCACAGTCTCTCCTTGATCCCGGGATGCTTGGCCTCGAGCGCGGCCAGCATCTGATCGATGGTGAGCGCCTCGACGGAGACCTCGCCCTGCTGGGCGGTGAGCTTCTGGAGCGGAGTGGGGATCCTTACTTTGACTGCCATACTTCCTCCTTGATCTTGGACCCGCCGCGCAGCTCCTTCTCGAAAGAGTCGAGCGACGGCTTGATGCGATACGGCCGTCCGATATGGTCCGTGACGGCTTCCTGGGTCTTGAGGCCGTTGCCGGTGATGCAGATGACACAGCTCTCGTTCTTGGGGATCACGCCGCTCTCGATGAGCTTCTTGGCGGAGGCCATCGTCACGCCGCCGGCCGTCTCGGTGAAGATGCCCTCGGTGCGGGCCAGGAGCTTGATCGCGTCGATGATCTCCTGGTCCGTCACGGACTCTCCCGATCCGCCGCTCTGCTTGATCGCGTCCAGCGCGTAGATGCCATCGGCCGGATTTCCGATCGCCAGGGATTTGGCGATGGTCTTGGGCTTGACCGGACGGATGATGTCGCTCTTCTCCTTGAGCGCGGTCACGATGGGCCCGCAGCCTTCGGCCTGCGCCGCGTGCATGCGCGTGCGCACGGGACCGACGAGGCCCAGCTTGTGGAACTCGTTGAAAGCCTTCCAGATCTTCGTCAGGAGCGACCCGCTGGCCGCCGGCACCACGATGTGATCGGGCGTGCGCCAGCCGAGCTGTTCGGCGATCTCGTAGCCGTAGGTCTTGGAGCCCTCGGCGTAGTACGGACGGATGTTGATGTTGACGAAAGCCCAGCGGTAACGCGCCGCGATCTCCGCGCACAGCCGGTTGACGTCGTCGTAATTACCCTCGACGGCCACGAGGTTGGGCGCGTAGGTGAGCGACCCGACCACCTTGCCCAGCTCGAGGTCCGCGGGGATGAAAATGAAGCGGTTGAGCCCCGCCCAAGCCGCCTGAGCGCTCACCGATCCGGCGAGGTTGCCGGTCGAAGCGCAGGCGACGGTCGAGAACCCGAGTTCCTTGGCTTTGGTCAGCGCCACGGCCACGACGCGGTCCTTGAACGACAACGTCGGGTGGCACACCGAGTCGTCCTTGATGTAGAGTTCCTTCATGCCGAGCTCGCGGGCGAGGTTGTCGGCCTTGAACAGCGGCGTCAGACCCGCATGAAATCCCACCGTCGGGTCCCCGTCGATGGGCAACAGTTCGCGGTAACGCCAGATGCTCTTGGGACCCGAGGAGATCTTCTGCCGGCTGATGACCGAAGCGATCTTGTCGTAGTCGTAGTCCACTTCGAGCGAGCCGAAGCAGAACTCACAGACGTACGTCGCCTCCGCCGGATAGTAGCGGTGGCATTCCCTGCACTTGAGACCTTTAACGTAACTCATTGATATCCTTAAGGTTATTGATATTTCCGGTCCGACCTAGTCTAACACTTCGAACGGCGCTCTTCAACTCCCGCCGCCGGCGGCCTCCGGAGCCTCCACAGCGTCCGGCAGGTCCTGGAACAAACCCGAAATGTCCGGTTGTTGCTTGAGAAAACCGGCCCGGTGAGCGGCCTCGGCCTGCACCCGCACGCTGGCTTCCATCGGATCGGTCGTGAAGACGATCCGTGCCAGTGCGCTCCGCAGGATCGCCTCGGGCATCGGCTTGTGCGTGAGCTCCTGAAGTTCCTCCCCGATCTTGCGCTGGGCGGTCTCCGGGTCGGCGAGGATGCGCGCGGTGACCCGCTCATGCGCGCGCACGAAGCTCCGCACGATCTCGGGATGCTCCTCGAGGAAGCGCCGGCGCACCACCACGAGCGTCGTGGCGTAGCGGCCCTCGGGCCAGAGCGAGGACTCCTCGAGATAGATCCGACCCCCGGCGTCTGAGGTGAGCATCGTCACCCACGGCTCGACGGTCCAGGCCGCGTCGATCTCGCCTTTTTGCATCAGGGTGTACTGGTCGGCGTTGGTCATCGGGATGACCTGCACCTGTCCGCCCTTCTCCTTGAGCTTGAGCCCGTTCTTCTCGAGCCAGGCGCGTAGCGCCACATCCTGAGTATTGCCCAGCTGGGGTGAAGCGACCTTGCGTCCCTCGAGGTCCGACGGCTTGGTGATGCCCGAGCCGGTCCTCACGACCAGAGCCGCCCCTCCGGAAGCCGCTCCGGCCACGACCCGAAGCGCCTCACCCTGGGAGCGGACATATCCGTTGACCGCGGGGCTCGGGCCGATGTAGGCGATGTCGACCTTGCCCGCGAAGATCGCTTCCATCACGGCCGGTCCGGCGTTGAAGACCTTCCAGTCGATCTCGACGGATGAGCCGAGCGCTTGTTCGAAATCCCCGTCCGCGCGGCCGATGAGCGGCTGAGCGTGCGTGACGTTGGGGAAATACGCCACCGTGACGCGCTGTGTCTTGCCGTCCACCGGCCGGGCCGCGTACAGGAGACCCCCGGCGGCCAGAGCGACCACGGCGACGGACAGAACGGTCCTTTTCATGAGCGGTCGAGCCCCCACAGACGACGGACCTTGCGTTCGGCCGTCCCGAAGACCAATCCCTCCATGACCACGCCGATGGCGACGATGACGATCATGACCGCGATGACCTGGCTCATGTCGTTGAGCTCACGGCCGGTGTTCAAGAGATGCCCCAGGCCCAGGCTCATGAAAAGGATCTCGCCGGCCATCAGCGACCGCCAGGCGAAGGACCATCCTTGCTTGAACCCGCTCAGGATGGACGGCAGTGCCGCCGGCAGGACCACGTGCAGGAAAAGGTCGCCTCCGCGCGCGCCCATGTTGCGGCCGGCTCGCAGGTAGATCGGCTGGATGTTCTTGACGCCGCCGTCGGTGGCGATGGTGACCGACAGCAGTGAACCCATCACGACGACGAAGAGGATCGCGCTCTCGCTGAGACCGAACCACAGGATGGCCAGCGGCAGCCAGCAGATGCTCGGCAGGGTCTGCAGGCCCACCATGAACCCTCCGACGGTCTCATCGAGCAGGCGGACCTTGCCGATGACCAGACCCAGCATCACGCCGAAAACGATGGAGATGCCGTAGCCGATGAGCAGACGCTTGAGGCTGACGAGGATACCGATGGGCAGGCTGTTGTCGGCGAACCCGTACGCCAGCGCCGAGCCGACCTGACCCGGCGACGGGAACAGGTACTGCGGCCAGAGCTTGAGCTCGAACAACGTCTGCCAGACGGCCAGCAGCAGTCCGTAGAAAACCGCCTGCGTCAGCGCCTGGACGAGCAAGCGACGGTTGAGGGTCGGCACGGCGAACACGATTCAGCCCAGGTTGAAGTACGGCTCGATGCTGAGATAACGTTCGCCCGAATCGGGGAACACCGTGACGACGGTCTTGCCCGAACCCAGCTGGCGCGCGACCTTGAGAGCGCCCGCGCAGGCGGCCCCGCAGGACAACCCGGCGAAGATCCCCTCCTCGCGGGTCAGGCGCTTGGCGATCTGATAGGCCTCCTGATCGTCGATCGTGAGCACTTCGTCGATCACGGAGCGGTTGAGCACCTCGGGCACGAAACCCGCGCCGATGCCCTGGATCATGTGCGGCCCGGGCTTGCCGCCGGAGAGCACCGCGGAGGTCCGCGGCTCGACGGCGATCACGCGGATACGCGGGTCGTGCTTCTTGAGCACCTCGCCGACGCCGGTGAGCGTACCGCCCGTGCCCACTCCCGCGACGAAAGCGTCCACCTTACCGTCGAGGTCCTTGAGGATCTCCTTGGCCGTGGTCTTGCGGTGCATGCCCGGGTTGTCGGAGTTCATGAACTGCTGGGGCATGAAAGCGTCCTTCGTCGAGCCGACGATCTCACGCGCCTTCGTGACGGCGCCGACCATGCCTTCCTTGGCCGGCGTCAGCACCACCTGAGCGCCGAAGCTCTCGAGGATCTGGATGCGCTCCTGGCTCATCCCGTCGGGCATGGTGAGCATGACCTTGTAGCCCTTGACCGCGCCGACCATGGCCAGACCGATACCGGTGTTGCCGCTGGTGGGTTCGACGATGACCGAACCGGGCTTGAGCAAGCCCTTCTTCTCGGCCTGCTCGATCATGTTGTAAGCGATACGGTCCTTCACACTGCCGCCGGGATTGAACATCTCGAGCTTGGCGTAGACGTCCGCGGAGCCTTTTTCGGGCACGCGGCCCAGGCGGACCATCGGAGTGTTACCGACCAGTTCCAGTACGTTGGCGTAAGCGCCCGA
Organism: Candidatus Omnitrophota bacterium; assembly: GCA_022072175.1. Classification (GTDB taxonomy): domain Bacteria; phylum Omnitrophota; class Gorgyraeia; order 2-02-FULL-51-18; family 2-02-FULL-51-18; genus JAJVIE01. The sequence goes on from JAJVIE010000013.1 coordinate 176,025, forward strand.
ACTCATCAGGCCTCCTTATCGGACGGCGAGCCGCCGCCCATGTAAAAAACGAACTCGACCCGGTCCCCGTCACGGATGACCGTACCGTCATAGTCGAGCTTCTGCAGGATCTCTTCGTTGATCTCCACGGTCACCAGCTCCGGACGGACCTTCCATTTCTGCAGCAACGCCGAGACCGTGGTCCCCGCTTCGACCCGGTTGGGCTTGCCGTTGAGCTGGATCTGGATGGTTCCGGTGGTCTCCGTCATCGCTTCTCCTCAGACGACCCGCAGTTCCTGCTCGCTCACCGCTTCCTCGACGATCCGGTACGACCGGAGCACGGGCCGCTGACGGTCGGACAGCGAGACGATCAGATAGCTCACTTCGGGATAGTAGGCCAGGCGCACATCCTTCTGCGAGGGGTAGGCTTCGCTGGCGACGTGCGAGTGGAAGATCCCCCGCATCTCAAGACCCTCCTGACGCATGCGCTTGAAGACGCCCAACTGCTCCTTGGGGTCCATGAAATAACTGATGCTCGACTCATCGAGGTTGCGCATGGGATAGAAAACACCGCACGCCTCCTCGCCGCTCTTGGCGGCCAGGATCCCGCAAGCCTCGTTGGGATAGCCGGCTTGAGCGTGCGCGATCATCGCCTCATAGACGGACCGGGTGAGCACGGCCACGTCAGATCCCCCCACCGACGTTGCGCTCCACCGGCACCAGCGTGCCGTCGTGCGAGACACGGTAGTCGGTGTCGAGCTGTTCGCGGGCGACCTTTTCGATCTCGTCCTTGAGCGAGCCCATGATCCGTGTCTGCAGGGTCAACAGGTGCGGGTCCTGCTCGCGGCGCGGGCGCGGCACCTGGATCGGGTACTCGCGCTTGATGGTGCCCGGACGGGCCGAGACCTCGAGCACGCGGTCGGCCAGGAACGTCGCCTCGCGGACATTGTGCGTGACGAAGAGCACCGTCTTGCGCGTCTTCTGCCAGATCTCCTGCAGTTCGACCTGCAGCATCGTGCGGGTCTGCGCGTCCAGCGCGGCGAACGGCTCGTCCATCAGGAGGATCTTGGGGTCCATCACCAGCGCGCGGGCGATGGCGGCCCTCTGGCGCATGCCGCCCGACAGCTCGTGCGGGTGGGCGTTGACGAACTTGGACAGGTGCACGAGCTTGATCGCCTCGATGGCGCGCTCGCGTCTGTGCTTGTGGGGCACGCCCGCGATCTTGAGCCCGAACTCGACGTTCTCGAGCACCGTCAGCCACGGGAACAGCGCCGCCTCCTGGAACACCACGATGCGGTCCGGTGAGGGCCCCTCGACGGTCCTGGAATCGACGTACACCTCGCCCGAATCCGGGAACTCCAGTCCCGCGATCAGTCCGATCAGCGTGGACTTGCCGCAGCCGGACGGGCCGATGACGCAGATGAACTCCCCCTCCTCGATCGTAAGGTTGACGTCGGAGAGCGCCTGTACGCGCTGGCCTTTCTGGAGGAACGTCTTGTGCACCCTTCTGAAAACGACCCTCACGCGCCACCCGCTTTCTTGGGGGCCTTGGGGGACAGGTGCAGGCCGCATTCCTTGTGCTCCGGATTCTCCCACCACCAGCGTCCGGCGCGCACGTCCTCGCCGGGCGCGACGGCGCGGGTGCACGGAGAGCACCCGATGGACGGATAGCCGGCGTCGTGCAGGCGGTTGTACGGCACAGCGTTGGCGCGGATGTACGCCCAGAGCTGATCGTGCGTCCAGCCCGCAAGAGGATTGATCTTGAGGATGCCGCCGTTGGAGGCATCGATCTCGATGAGCTCGAGCGCCGTGCGCGTGACGGCCTGCTCGCGGCGCAGTCCCGTCATCCAGGCCTCAAGACCGGAGAGAGCGCGGCGCAGCGGCTCGACCTTGCGGATGCCGCAGCACTCCTTGCGCGCCTCGACGGACTGACGGAACGAATAGTAGCCCTTCTCCCGCTCGAGCGCTTCCACGCGCGCCGTCTCGGGGAAGTACGTCTCGATGACGAGGCCGTAGCGGCGCCGGACACGGTCCATCACCTCGTACGTCTCCTCGTTGAGCCGGCCGGTGTCGAGCGTGAAGACACGCAGGCCCGGCGCGGACTTGGAGAGGATGTCGATGAGCGCCACGTCCTCGGCACCGAACGACGAGGCCAGGGCTACCCGCTGGCCATAACGCTCGAGCGTCCAGGCGCACAGCTTCTCCGCCGGCTCCGCTGCGTATCGAGCGTTGAGCTGACGGACCTCCTCCGGCGTCACTAGAGGTTGGCTCCGAGGTATTCGGCTTTCTTCAGGATGATACCGCCGCCGCGCACGTCATGGTCGTGCACGATCACGAAACGGCCCGTCTCGGGCACCGCATCGAACGTGTCGAACGCGATCGGCCGGCGGGTCGAGACGATGATCTCGGCGACTTCGTTCTTCGCGACCTCGGCGGCGTCGCTGGAGATCTCCTCGAGCGTCGAGGAGTTGATGACCTTGACGATCGCCTCGATGGTGCCCTCGACCTCCTGGGTGGCGAGCTTGATCAGGTACTTGCCGCCTTTCTGCAGGTGCTTGGACCCCATCCAGAAGACGTTGGCGTGGAACGACTCGCCGGTCTGCGGCGGGGCCGACGGCAGGGCCGCGATCTCGCCGCGCTCGACGAAGATCTGCTCCTCCATCTGCAGTCCGGTGGATTCTCCGGCGTAGACGCGTGCTGGCGTCTCGGCGTTCCACTTCTCGATGGTCTTGACCCGCGTGGACTTGCCGGACGGGTAGAAGGTCAGCGTGTCGCCCACGGCCACCGACCCGGCCTCGATACGGCCGGCGATGATGCGCCTCTTGTCGAACTTGTAGACGTCCTGCACCGGCAGGCGCAGCGGCAGCTTGGTGCGGTCGTCGTGCGACTCGAAGTGGTCGAGCGTCTCGAGGATCGAGCGCCCCGTGTACCAGGGCATCTTGTCGGTCTTGCGCACGACGTTGTCGCCGTGATAGGCCGAGATCGGGATGAACGAGTGCGGCCGCACGCCGATGGTCGCCAAGTACTGCAGGTAGGTGTCGCGCGTGCGCTCGAACACCTGCTGGGAGTACCCGACGAGGTCCATCTTGTTGACGACGACGGCGATCTGCTTGATGCCCAACAGCGACAGCAGGTAGGCGTGACGCTGGGTCTGCTCCTGGATGCCCTCCTCGGCGTCGATCATCAGGAATGCGACGTCGGCGTTGGAGGCTCCGGAGATCATGTTCTTGAGGAACTCCTTGTGACCGGGCGCGTCGATGACCACGTAGTGGCGCTTGTCGGTCTTGAAGAACATCTGCGCCACGTCGATGGTGATGCCCTGGTCACGCTCCTCCTCGAGGCCGTCGAGCAGAAAAGCGAACTCGAAGCCCTTGCCCTGGTCCTCGCACACCTTCTTGACGTGCTCGACCTTGGTGTCGGGGATGAACCCGGTCTCGTGCAGCAGGCGTCCGACGAGCGTGGACTTGCCGTGGTCGACGTGCCCGACCATCACGAACTTGAGCGTCTCGGAGGGAACTCCGGCGGTTCTTTGGGTGCTCATCACATGTACCCCTTGGCTCTCAGGCGCTGCATGGCGTAGGTGTCCTCCTGGTCCTGCGCGCGTCCGGCGCGCTCGGAGGTGCGGGTGGCCTTGAGCTCCGCGATGATGCCCGCCACGTCCTTGGCCTCCGACTCGACCGGGTTGGTGCATGGCGCGCAGCCCAGGGAGCGGTAGCGCTTGCCGTTACGGGAGAAGTACAGCGGCACGACCGGGATGTTCTCGCGCTGGATGTATTCCCAGATGTTGACCTCCGTCCAGTGCAGGAGCGGATGGATGCGGATGTGCGTGTTCTCGTCGAAGTTGGTCTTGAACTGGTCCCACAGCTCCGGCGGCTGGTCCTTGAAATCCCACTCGAAGTTCTTGTCCCGCGGCGAGAAATAACGTTCCTTGGCGCGCGTGGACTCCTCGTCACGGCGGATGCCGAGGATGAGGCCCTTGTAGTCGTACTGCTCCATGATCTGCTGCAGGCCGTTGGTCTTGAGCGCGGTGCAGCAGACGATGCGGCCCTTGGTGTGGTTCATGCCCTCGGCCAGCGCCTGTTTGTTCTGACCGACGATGAGGTTGAGGCCCCACTCCTTGGCGTAGTGGTCCCGGAACTGGATCATCTCCGGCATCTTGTAGCTGGTGTCGATGTGCACCAGAGGGATCGGGCAGTGGCCGTAGAAAGCCTTGCGCGCCAGCCACAAGAGCACGTTGGAGTCCTTGCCGATGGACCAGAGCATCGCGAGCTTCTTGAACTTCTTGTAGGCCTCGCGAAGGATGAAGATGGATTGGTTTTCGAGTTTGTCGAGATGGTCGGTGCTGGACACGTCTTTATCCTTAGTTAATTACTCATGATTGAGTTTAAAAAAATATACGATACCTTAGCTAATCTGTCAACTTAAAGTTTCTTCGGAGTTATAGAAGACCTGATGGGCCGCTCGGCGCAGGTGGTAGATCGGAGCCCCGACATAATAGGAACGCCGGAGCTTGAGACCCCGGTTGAGGCGGCGCCCCAGCTCCAACAACTCGAGGTCCCGGGCGTTCAGCCGCAGGACCTTGGCGCGGAGGGCGGGGTCCGTCAGGCGGTAGTGCGGGTACGACAGGTTCTTACGGACCACCCGGTAGCCGCGCAGGCCGATCCAGCCGTAGATCATCTGGGATTCGGTGTCGAAGGTCTCGGTCATGCCCACATAGTAGAACCCCCGCAGACGCTCCGAGGCGCGTTCGAGATCCTCGTCCCCGAACGGCTTGCCGCGATCGGTCCAGTTCATGAAGCTTCGGCTGATGTAGCGCGTCATGACGTCGTTGACATGGGGGTAACGCTCGATCCACTCCTCAAAAGGCATCGGCCGGCCGTCCTCAAGATACGGATAGTCGTTGTCCCACACCTGCCTGTCCTTCTTGATCAGCCAGTAGTCGATCTTGAAATTGTAATGCGAGACGACCCGATCGACCGGATGACGCAGGACCGTGAAGTAGCGGCCGGAGCGGCCAAGATCCTCATGCACACCGTCGTAGGCGTCGTGGCCGAAAACCAAGCGCAGGACCTCCGCCCGGGAGGGTCCCAGGCCGTAGACCATCTTCCGGCGTTTGTCCTTGTACGGCTGGTCATACAGCGCCAGGTAGGTCTCGGGGTCCATGCGCGCGCGGACCTGGTGGGTCAGGGAGGTCCCCGCGCATTTGGGGATGTGGAAGAAGACGTAGACGGGTCTCACAACGGCTAGCTTACCACGTGGACCGGGAGTTTGACCTTGCCCCGAGAAGGACGCTCCTCTAGAATGTCCCTGTGGACCTGCTACAGCAGATCTTGATCCGCAACATCATGACCACCGAGGTCGTCGCGCTCCGCCCCGGCGACACCATGGCTGATGCTTTCGACAAGATGAAGGACCGGCTCATCCGCCACCTGCCGGTGGTCAACGCCCGCAACGAGGTCATCGGCGTTTTTACCGATACCGACCTCTCGCGGGCCTGCAAGCCCCATGAGACCGAAGCCGGCTGGACCTACAACCGCGAAGAGCTCAACGCGTACTCGATCCAGCACTTCATGACCGTCGATCCGTTCACACTGACTCCCGAGGACACCCTGCGCCGCGCCACCGAGATCATGGCGCGTCAGCGCTTCGGCTGTATCCCCATCGTCCAGGCCGGTACCAAGACCCTGGTCGGTATCATCAGCTACATCGACCTGCTCAAGGCCTTCCTGCGCTTTATTTAGCCCTCGGACCCCCTTCCGAGAGGGTTATTAACAATACATAGAACAAGCTGTGGATAAAATAAATGGAGGGATTATATGTTATTTTGGCCCATTTTGATCTGAATCATCCCATTTTTTAGGTCTTTTATAGCAGATTGGGGTTTGTTCAGACCATATTTTAAAATATTGAATAAGTCCTGCGATTAAGCATCTTTATCAAACATTTGCACGATCGGGCGCTCTGTTCAGCCTTTTTCGAACTCAAAACCCTCTTCTGTGGGTCTCACCAGCACCCGATCGCCTTCTTTGTACTCGCCTTTCAAGAGACCGAGCGCCAACGGGTCCTGGATCTGGCGCTGGATGATCCTCTTGAGCGGGCGGGCACCGTAATGCACGTCATACCCGCGCTCGGACAGCCGCTCCAACACCTGGCGGCTGACCTCGAGCGTCAGACCCCGTTCGGCCAGCTTGTCCATGAAGCTCTGCACCTGCAAGCGCACCACGCTCAGGATATCCTCGGGTGAGAGCTTGCGGAAGACGATCGTCTCGTCCAGGCGGTTGATGAACTCCGGCCGGAAATGCGCCTTCATCTCCTCGAGCACGCGGCGGCTCACCTCGGCCGGGGACAGCGAGGCGTCCTCGTAGTGGCGGCTGCCGATGTTGGAGGTCAGGATGATGAGGGTGTTCTTGAAGTTGACCGTCCGGCCCTGCCCATCGGTGAGCCGGCCGTCCTCAAGGATCTGCAAGAGAGCGTTGAAGCAGTCCGGGTGGGCCTTCTCCACCTCATCGAAGAGCACGACCGTGTACGGACGGCGTCTGACACGCTCGGTGAGCTGACCCCCCTCCTCGTACCCGACGTATCCCGGAGGCGCGCCGATGAGCCGCGAGACGGAGTGCTTCTCCATGTACTCCGACATGTCGATGCGCACCATCGCGTTCTCGTCGTCGAAGAGGAACCACGCGAGGGTCTTGGCCAGGTAGGTCTTGCCGACGCCGGTGGGTCCCAGGAACAGGAAAGAACCGATGGGCCGGTTGGCGTCTCCCAGACCCGAACGCGATCTCCGGACGGCGTTGGAGATCAGATCGATCGCCTCGTTCTGCCCCACGACGCGGCTCCTGAGCCGTTCCTCCATGTGCACGAGCTTGTCGAGCTCGCCCTGGAGCAGTTTGGAGACAGGGATCCCGGTCCACTTGGACACGACCCCCGCGATGTCCTCCTCGTCCACCTCTTCCTTGAGGATGCGGCCGGCTTTCTGCAGTTGACGCAGACGGTCGTTGTGCGCCTCAAGGGTCCGCTCAAGATCCTTGAGCCGTCCGTAGCGGATCTCGGCGACCTTCTCGAGGCGGCCGGCCTTCTCATGGCGCTCTTCCTCGAGCTTGAGCGCATCGATGTCGGCCTTGACTGCGCGAATGGCGTCGATGACCTCCTTCTCGTTCTTCCAGCGGGCACGCAGGGCCGAAGCCTTCTCCCGCAGGTCGGCCAGCTCGGCGTCGAGCTTGCGCAGGCGCTCCTGCGAGGCCGGGTCGGTCTCCTTGACCAGCGCCTGGCGTTCGATCTCCAGCTGCAGAGCCCGGCGCTCGATGACGTCGAGCTCCGACGGCACCGAATCGATCTCGATGCGGAGCTTGGAGGTCGCCTCATCGATCAGGTCGATGGCCTTGTCGGGCAGGAAGCGGTCGGTGATGTAGCGGTCCGACAGCACGGCCGCGCTGATGAGGGCGCCATCCTGGATCCGGACCCCGTGATAGAGCTCGTAGCGCTCCTTGAGACCACGGAGGATCGCGATCGTATCCTGCAGGCTCGGTTCACCCACCTGGACCGGCTGAAAGCGGCGCTCGAGCGCCTTGTCCTTCTCCACGTACTTGCGGTATTCGTCGAGCGTCGTGGCGCCGACGCACTTGAGCTCTCCGCGGGCCAGAGCGGGTTTGAGCATGTTGGAGGCGTCCACCGCGCCCTCGGCCCCTCCGGCGCCGACGAGCGTGTGGAGTTCGTCGATGAAGAGGATGATCCGTCCGCTCTCGGACTCGACCTCCTTGAGCACGGCTTTGAGCCGCTCCTCGAACTCGCCGCGGTACTTGGCCCCTGCGATCATCGCGCCGAGGTCCAGAGCGATGAGTCTCTTGTCCTTGAGAGCGGTGGGCACATCGCCCGAGGCGATGCGGCGCGCCAGACCTTCGACGATGGCGGTCTTGCCGGTGCCGGGCTCGCCGATGAGCACGGGATTGTTCTTGGTGCGGCGGGACAGCACCTGGATCGCGCGCCGGATCTCCTCGTCGCGGCCGATGACCGGATCGAGCTTACCCTGCCGGGCCAGCGCGGTGAGGTCCTTGCCGTACTTCTCGAGCGCCTGGTACTTCCCCTCGGGCTCGGCGTCCGTAACGGTATGCGCTCCGCGTACTTTGCGGCAGGCCTCGAGCAATTTGTCGCGGCTGACACCCGCGCGGGCGAAGGCGGGAGCCAACGGACCTTGGGCGTCCGACACCAGAGCCAAGAGCAAGTGCTCGGCGCTGACATAACTGTCCTGCATGGCCTGCGCTTCTTTGAGCGCCGATCCCAGAGCGGCATTGAGAGCCGGCGAGAGATACTCCTGTCCGGAACTTCCGCTCACCCGGGCCCTGCGCTCCAACAGCGACGCGGCGGCCGCGCCCAATTCCTCGGGACGCACAGCCATCGCTTGGAGGAGAGGGCGGACCACCGTCCCATCCACGGACAACAGCGCCTCCAAGAGATGCTCGACACCGACCTCCTGGTGCGAGCGCTCGCGCGCGGACTCCAGAGCGGTCCGTACGACCTCTTGGGCCTTATGTGTCAGTTGGTCCATGCGGAACATGATCCACCTCTCCTCTGTATGTTAAGCGCCTCGCACGAAGAGCGCCGTGATCCTCATCACGTCACCGTCACGCGCTTGGGCGCGGATGTCTCACCGGACGGGGATTTGGGCACCCGGACGGTCAGTACTCCGTCCTTCTGCTCGGCGCTCATGCGCTCCGCGTCGGCATCCTCGGGGAGCGGGAACGATCTGGAGAACGCCCCGAAGCTCCTTTCCATCCGGTAGTACCCGTCCTCGGAGCCGTCCTCTTCCTTTTCGGTCCTGCGCTCGCCGGACACGGTCAGCATCCCGTGCTGGGTGCTCACGCTGATCTTGTCCTTGTCCAGACCGGGCAGATCGAAGCGGTAGACGTATTCCTTGCCCGTGTCCTTGACGTCGGCGTCCGGATCATAGCTCTGGACGAACGCGCCGGGCCCCCTCTCGCTGAGCCCGCGGCTGAAACTGTCCCGGAACATCCGGTTCATGAGACCGCGGATCTCTTCCATCTCGGCGAAGGGATCCCAATCGGCCCGGGACGGGCCCAGCGGGTCGGGGTCCAGATGCACAGACCTCCAGCGAACCGGCGAGCTGACGGCGCGTTGAGCCAGCGGAGCGGAAGCCGGCAGCGGTCCGCTGTACGCGGAACGCTCCGTGTGCGCCGCAAGCTGGGCCTGTTGACGCTTGAGATCGAGCGTGGTCTTGATCAGATACGCGGTCTCGGCGACCAGCGCCAGCAACAACACGATCACCGCCGCGACGAGTCCCTTGTGCATGGCTCGGTCCTCCTCTTATCGTCCTATTCGATCATGATCCGCTTGGGCTTGACCTCTTCGCGCTTGCCGAGGGTCAGCTCGAGCACACCGTCCTTATAGGACGCTTTGATCCGCGTCTCATCGACGCTCGCCGGCAGTGAGAGCACGCGCTCGAACTCCCCATAGTAACGCTCGGTGCGCTGCAGCTGCCGGTCATCACCGGAGGACTCTTCCTTCTTGTGGCCGCGCAGGACCAGATGACCGTCCTTGACGCTGACGTCGATGTCCTCCTTCTTGATGCCGGGCAGTTCGGCCTTCACGACCCAACTGTCCTTGGTCTCGAAGACCTCGAGCGCGGGCGCCCACGTCTCCGCGTACGGGCGCGGACGATCGGGCAGATGCCGCCACAACGAGGTGCCGAACAAACTGTCGATCTCACGCTGGAGATCGACCAGGTCCGAGTAGAGGTAACGCTCCTTATGGCGCTGAGGGATGAGGTTCATGGTGTTGTCTCCTTTGTTTTGGCACTCTCACTATGAGAGTGCCAGGTTCGGGTCAAAAAAAATGGGCCTACGCCTGTCCCCGCTCGCGACCCTCGATCTCCAAGATGACCTTGAGGGCCCGGATATTGACCTGCCGCACACGGATGTAATACCAAACGTGCTCCAAGGTCTTCAGGTCCCTCTTCGAATACAATCGCGAACAACCCTTCTGCCGAGGCGGGCTGACGACCTTTTCTTTATCCAGCTCCTTCAGGACCCACATCGGGATCTCCAACAGCCTGCAGACGACGCCACTGGTGAAGATCGGCTCGTCCGCACTGATCCTGAACTCTTCAAAAGTGTCGGGGTCCATGGCAATGGGTCTCAAGACAAGTGTATCTCGCGATCGGAAATAATTCAACTCTAATCGGAAATTAATTTCCTATAATAAGAAATACACAAGACACTGTAAATAAATATCTTACGTCGTTATTGATTTCGAATTGACCCGTTTTCATGCGATGGACGCCTGCGTTATAATGCCTTCATGCTCCTGCTCGATCTTCCCGATATCGCCGTCGTCGACGTCGAGACCACCGGCGGCAGTCCCTCCGCGCACCGCATCATCGAGATCGGTATCATCCGGATCTCCGGAGGCCGCATCGCACGCCGCTACCAGAGCGTCGTCGATCCGGGCTGTCCGATCCCTCCGTTCATCCAGCGTCTGACCGGGATCACCACAGCCGAGACCGACGCCGCTCCGGCTTTCGGGGATATCGCCGAGGAAGTGACGGGTCTGCTCAAGGACGCGATCTTCATGGCGCACAACGTGCGTTTCGACTACGGGTTCGTCCGGCAGGAGCTGGCCCGTCTCGGACGGTCCTACTCCGCGCGCACGCTCTGCAGCGCGCGCCTGTCCCGGGCCCTCTACCCTCAACACCGCCATCATGACCTGGGTTCGCTGATCGAACGTTTCGATCTCCGGGTCCATCGCCGCCACCGCGCTCTGGACGACGCGGAGGCCGTGGTGGCTTTTATCGATAAAGCCGTCTCGGAGCTCGGGGATGCGGCGGTGCGCCAAGCGGCCGAACGCCTCCTGGGCAACCGCGCCGCGCAGACGGGCCTGCCCGCGTCGGTGTTCGACGACCTGCCGGAAGCTCCGGGAGTGTACGTTCTCAGGGACGCTGAGGGGAGAGCGCTCTACGTCGGCAAGAGCCTCGACATCCGCCAGCGCGTGCTCTCCCATCTGTACGCGGACCACACCTCCAAGCGCGAGCTCGAGATGACCCAGCGCATCGCGGGTATCGAGCATCACCGCACGCCGGGGGAGCTGTCGGCCCTGCTCTTGGAGTCGGAGATGGTCAAGCGTCTGGATCCCGTCTACAACCGCCGTCTGCGCAAGGTCCTCGGTCCGCTGTGCGCTCTCCGCTCCGCCGACGCCCGGGGCTATCCGACGGTCATCCTCGAGCGCTACCGCGCCGATATCCGCGACGATGACGTGATCGCTTTCCACCACAGCGTCCATCAGGCGCGCTCGGCACTACGCCGGGCCGCGGACGATCACGGTCTTTGCCCGCGGCTGTTGGGTCTGGAGACGGGCAAAGGGGCGTGCTTCGCCTCGCACCTGGGCAAGTGCCGTGGAGCGTGTACGGGTAGGGAGCCCGCCGAGGTCTATCGGAGGCGTTTCGCTTCGGCCTTTCCCGAAGAAGGGCCTCTGTATTGGCCCTACCGCTCGGTCCTGGCCCTCGAGGAGAGCGCCGGGGATTCGGGGGAGGTCCTTCTGGTGGACCGCTGGAGGATCATCGGCCGGATCCGTTATGAAGAAGGTTGCCGGCGCGTCGAACACCTGCCGGGTCAACTGGACCCTGACACCCTCACGATCCTGCGTAGAGCGCTCTCGGACAGGAACGCCGGTCTCCGCGTCCGCAAGATCAGCGCCGGAGATGTGGACCGGCTCGAGACAGAGGCCTAGGCGCCCGGCTGGGACCGCTTGAGGTGCAGGAGCAACGAATCCTTGGGAAGCGTCGCTCCCGGTGAGGGGAAAACGACCTTGGACCCGATCACCGCGAACAACGGCACTTCATAACCCCGTTCTTTGAGCGCCTCCGGCAGCGCTCGCAAAGGCTCGGTCAGCGTCACCGTCTCCAGCGTCCAGTGACCGTTCTCGTAGCCCTCGATCAGGTCCGACGGCTCGAGTCCCGCCGCCATCGTGTTGGGGTATCCCAACGACCCGTCGTAATGAGCCGATGTCACGCGGTCCCAGCGGTCGGACTTGTCCCAGATCCGATGCACATGCCCCCTGCCGACGAACCGCGAGAAAGTGCCGCACGTCAGGACGTTGACCTCATGGTTGGACGTCACCGCCAGCGAGGCACCGATACCCTTGAGATCGAGCGACTCGATGAAATCCGGATCGAAACCACTGCCGATATAGCACTCGAGGCCTTTGGAACTGGCCCAGTACGCCGATCCCGGGTTGCTGTCGATGAGCACGACGGGCACTTCGGTGGCCTTCAGTCTCGCCGCCAGCTCACGCCCGAGAGCGTTGGCGCCGATGATGACCAGGCCGCGTTTGGGGCCTTCGAGCACTCTCAATATCCAGGCGATCGGCGCCGAGAATACCGCGTAAAAAAGGATGGTCCCGCAGATCAGGAAGAACGTCAGCGGCAGGAAACGCCCTCCCCCGTGGAGCGAATGCTGTTCGAACTCCAGAGCGAAGTGCGAGGCCAGCACCGCCGAGACGATACCGCGAGGCGCGAACGCCGCCATGAAGAGCTTCTCGTTGAGGCCGAGGGACCGGTCCGGCAGTACGCTCACCAGGGCTGACAACGGCCTCACCACGAGGATCAGGAGCGCCAGCAGGACGAAACCTTCTCGGGAGATGTCCTTAAAGGCGGATATGGGGATGTTGCTGGCGATCAGGATGAAGAGCACGGAGATCGCGAACTGCGTCACCTGCTCCTTGAAATGGAAGATCTCTTCCTTGAACGCGAACTTCTTGTTGCCGATATAGAGACCCGCTACGGTGACGGTCACAAGCCCCGACTCGTTGAACATCCACTCGCTGAGGCCGAAGAACAGCAGGTTGCACGCCAGCAGATACAATCCGCCCAGCTCCTTGCCCTCGTACCGGAAGAGCCAGTCGCGCTTGAGGCCCTGCTCCATCAGATATCCGGCGCACAGACCGAACACCGCCCCGACCACCACCCTCATGGCGAAGAACGCGACCGGTCCGGCCAGCCCGACCGAACGGGCCACGAACGCCTCGAACAGTAGCACCGACAGGATAACGCCCAGCGGGTCGATGAGGATCCCTTCCCACTTGAGCGCGTTGTGGAGCCGCTTGCCGACCGACAGACGCTGAAGGATCGGCACGACCACCGCCGGACCCGTGACCACGAGGATCGCGGCCAGGAGCACGCACCGGGTCCAATCCATCCCCGTCACCCAACGGGTCAGCAGCGACATCGTCACCAGCGTACAACCGACACCGAGCGTCAACAGGCGCCGCACGGAGAAGGAAACCTCGCGCCATTGCTCGGCCTTGAGCGAGGCGGCGCCCTCGAAGAGGATCACGGCCACCATCAGCGAGATATAGTGCGGGAAGTTGTGCCTGAAGATGGTCGGCCGGACCACATCGAGGCACTCCGGGCCCAGGAGCATGCCGAAGGCCAGCAGGAAGAGAATGCTCGGCAGGCGCAGCTTGCGCGAGAGGATCAGCGACAGGATGCCCGCCGCGACGGTGAAGATCAGCGTCCCGAGCGGCTGCGTCACGTAGACCATGGGCGCTCAGGCATTCCGGAGATCAGCTCTTGTGGACGTACAAGGTCTGGGTCGGGTAAGCGAAATCGATGCCTTCCTTCTCGAAGGTGTCCTTGAGCTTGAAGTTGATCTCCTGCTGCTTGTCCATGTAGACATTGTAGTCCGAGGAGAGCACGTAGTAGACGATCTCGTAGGTGAGCGACGAGTCACCGAAAGCCGAGAAGTGCACGCGGTCCAGGCGCGTGTCCGCGATGCCCGAGAGGATCGAACGCACGATCTCGGGAATGCGGCGGACCTTCTCCGCGGAGGTCTGATAGACCACGCCGATCCGGAAGACCACGCGGCGCAGGGCCATGCGCTTGAAGTTACGGATACGGCTCTTGGTCAGATCCGCGTTGGCGAAGACCAGCTGTTCACCGTGCAGACTGCGGATACGGGTCGTCTTGAGGCCGATGTACTCGACGGTGCCCATCAGATCGTCCACGATGATGAAATCCCCCACCTCGAAGGGCTTGTCGACGAAGATCGACACCGCGCTGAAAAGGTCCCCGAGCAGGGCCTGGGAGGCCATCGCGACCGCGATACCGCCGATCCCGAGCCCGGCGACCAGGGCCGAGATATCGAGACCGAAGTTATCGAGCAGGAAGATAAGGCCCAGCGCCCAGAGGACCGCTCCGATGACGTTGGTGATGTTGCGGATAGCGGCTTCGGCGGTCGTATCCTCGGGACGAGAGCGCTTGTACGTCCGGGTCACTCCGTACTTGACGATGGAGCGGGCGATGAGCACCAAACGCACCGTTATCACCAGGATCAGCAGGTGCCTGATCGCCGCTCGTACGGACTCAGGCAGTTCCAGCTGGAGTGTCGCGATAAAAAGGGCCGCCGCCAGATAGGTCGGCACTCCGATCTGGGCGAAGAGAGACACGACGAAGTCGTCGAAATCCAGCGGCGTCCTGGCGGCCCAGACCTGCAAGCGCGAGATGACCAGCGTCTTGATCAGCATGAACGCCAGGAAAAGTCCCGAGAGGGTCGCGATGGCGGTGAGATACTGCGCCACCGTGTTGCCGAAGTAAACGTCGTTAAGTGTCAGCGTCGATAGGGACATCCCGAGATCTCCTTGTCCTTGCGCGTCACCCCGAGACCGGGGCCGCTATGGATCGGTTCAGCAGAGCTCTTCAAGCAGGCCCGCCAGCTCGCGGGGGCCCTCGATACGGTACTGGGCATGACTGCGGACCCCACGGCCAACGCGCACGGTGACGGCCTTGTTCCGAAGCTGTCTGAACATATCCTCATCGGTCCTGTCGTCGCCGCACACCAGCGCCCGGTCCGCGCGAACGCTCTTATAGAGCCGCTCGGCGGCGCGTCCTTTGTCCCAGCGCACGTCCGGACGGACCTCGAGGACCTGCTTGCCGCGCCTCCAGATCAGTGGCTGTCCGGAAGCCTTGTGCCTGTAGTACGAGAGCGTCCGCTCCAAGAGCAGGCGGCGCTCACGGCTCAGCCCCCGGTAATGCACGCTCAGGGTCCAGCCCTTGTGTTCGAGCCGTACTCCGGGCCAATGACCTACGGTCACGTGGAGCTTGCGGTGCAGGATGTCGAGGAGCGGGCGCAGGTGGCGCGCGCGCAGGACCTCCGGATGGCCGGTGACATGCCGGTCCGTGGATTCCAGACCGTGGTTGCCAATCAGAATAGCGCCCGGCACTCGAACACGGGACCTCAGGTCGCGTAAGGCGCGGCCCGAGATCACGGCGACCTTACGGCCCTTGGTGCGGGCCAACCGGCGCAGGACCCGCTCGATGGTCGGCTCCATCCGCGCGGCCTTGGGGTCCGCCACGATCAGAGAGAGCGTGCCGTCAAAATCCAGCAGGAGGAGCAGTCTCTTGGCCGAGCGCAGGCGGTCTAGGACCTCCGCGCGACCGGACTTCAACCGCTTCATGGAGGCGTGACCGGCTCGTCCAGACGGATCCGGGACAGGTCTCCGATCAGATCCGCGGCCCAACGGTAGATGTTGCGCTCGCGGACCACCGCGCGCATCTCCCTCATGCGCCGCGTCCGCTCCGCCTCGGGCATCTCCACGGCCGTCCGGATCGCATCGGCCAGCTGGCTGATGTCGTAAGGATTGACCACGATCGAGTCCAACAGCTCCCGGGAAGCTCCGGTGAACTGGCTCAACACCAGAACACCTTTGTCGTCGTTGCGGCTGGCGACGTATTCCTTGGCGACGAGGTTCATGCCATCGTGCAGGGACGTGACCAGACAGACGTCGGCCGCCCGATAGTACGGCAGGATCTCTTCCTGGCTATGATGGCGGATGAGCAGAACGATGGGTTTCCAGCGCTTCTGTTTGTACTTGGCGTTGATACGCTCGGCCTCACGCTGGACGTCCGACTCGAACTCCTGGTAGCGCGGTATGAGCGAGCGGCTGGGTGCCCCGATCTGTACGAACGTGAACTTGCCCTCGTAGCGCGGATTGCGCTCGAGGAACGTCTCGACCGCTCGGAACCTCTCGAGAATGCCCTTGGTGTAATCCAGACGGTCGACGCCCAGCCCGATCATCTCGGCCTCGACCCCGTGGGGCTTGAGCACGTCCGCCGGAGCCACGGGACCGTCCGCCGGTCGCTCCTCGGTGAAGCTGATGGAGATCGGGAACGGCTTGACGGAGGTCGTCTGGCCTTGCCGGAGCACCGTGAAGTGTTCGTAGTCGATGCGTGACTCGAGCGCGCGGTCCACGGTCTCCATGAAGTTGTTGCAGTGGAACTGCGTGTGAAATCCGATCAGGTCCGCTCCGAGCATGCCGTCCAGGATCTCTTTCTGCCACGGACAGATGCCGAAGGACTCAGGATTGGGCCAGGGGATGTGCCAGAAGATCGCGATGCGCGCGTCAGGACGCTTCTGCTTGATCATGCGCGGCAGGAGCGCGAAGTGATAGTCCTGTACGAGCACGAACGGCTCGGTGGTGTCGGCCATCTCTTGGAGCAGGGCGTCCGCGAACTTGCGGTTGACGGCCTCGTAATCGAGCCAGTCGCTCTCGCGGAACATCGGGCGAGTATGCGCGACATGGCACAGCGGCCACAGACCCTCGTTGGAGAACCCGTAGTAGAACCCGTCCTCTTCTTCCTTGGCCAGCCACACGCGCCTGAGCGTGTATTGCGGCTCCTCCGGCGGGACCCGCAGACGATCGTTCTCGTCGACGGTCTGCCGGTCGGCGTCACCGCTGCCTTGCGCGACCCAGGTGCCGCCGCAGGCCTTGAGGATCGGCTCGATGGCGGTCACAAGGCCGCTGGCGGGCTTGATCCACTCGATGCCCTTGCCCTTGCGGGAATGCACGTACGGTTCGCGGTTGGAGATCACGAAGATCGGACGTCCCGCAAGACGGATACGGACGAATTCCTTGAGCCGCTCGGCCGTCCACAGCGACTCGGACTGCAGTCGCAACCTCGCCTCCTCCTCGGCCGCCAGCCGGGCGGACTCGAGGCTCGAGGCCATCTTGCGCACCTCGCGCACCAAGGGTCCGAGCAGATGATCATCCCGGCGGTCCGGCTCGAGGCGGGCGTCCCCCATCCGGATCCGGCGCACCCAGTTCGTGGCTCTGCGCATCGGATACATGACGTTGAGATAGACGACCAGGAGCGTCGCCAGCGCGATCGCCAGGGCTTGAACGAACACACGCAGGAAATTCTGCTGCCAGATCCTTCGCGCGCGCTCCTCGATGAAAGCGACCGAATGGTACACCTGCAGGCGATGGTCCTCGATACCCAGATAGACCAAGGGAACCGTGCGGACGTGCAGTCGTCCGGACCCCGCCCGGAAGGATCCGCTGGTCGTCTCCGGCACGGCCTGGCCTCTGTCCGGCAGTCCCCAGTGCTCCACCAGCGCCCGCGAGATCTCCAGGATATTCCCGTCCGGGGCGATGAGCGCGATACCGGCGAGCCTTTCTCGTCCGGAGAATTTCTCGGCAAGGTTCGTCAGCGTGGCCGGATCACTGTTCTGGTGGAGGGCGGAGATGTAGGGCTGAAGGCTGTCGCTCAACAGCTCGGAGCGGCGTTCGAGCTCCTGCAAGAGGCGCGACTGTTCCGTTCGGACCTGCGTCCAAGTAAAGACGAAGGCCACGGTCGCGATGATCAGGATGAGGGTGGCGACGATGCGCAGTGTCAGTTTCATCGTTCGATGGGGCGGCGGCCCGACCGCCCCGCAACCTCCGGGCATGACCCGGACCCTTGAGTGCTAAGCTTCTTTTCTGTTTGTATCAGCTCTTACAGGAGGTTGGCAACCCTTTTCGGCTCAGAGCTATGATAAAATGTTAGGCGTAATGACACCACAGGTGAAACGGGACTTCAGCTCTCTACTGCTGTTGACGCTGGCGGCGGTGCTTTTCGTGTGCGGCATCCTGATGCCGGTGATCACGGTCAGTCAGATGTTCTTCTTTAAGGACACCTTCTCGGTGATCAGCGGGATCGAAGCTCTCTGGAACGAACGTCATCGCACCTTGGCGGTGATCGTCCTGCTCTTCTCCATCGTGTTCCCGGCCTTCAAACTCTCGCTCCTGGCCGTCCTGTGGGCCCGTCCGATCTCCGACCCGGCACGCAAGAACCTGATCCGCCTGCTCGGTTGGATGGGCAAGTGGTCGATGCTGGATGTCTTCGTGGTCGCTGTGACGGTGGTGATCGCCAAGCTGTCGGGATTCGCGGACGCTCAAGCCCGGATCGGCATCTATCTGTTCGGAGCCTCGGTCCTCATCACGATGATCGCCGCCTGGCGCATCGAGCGCTCTCAGCAGGCGGCCGCGCCTCGTTCGTGATGGCCGTGGCCGTCACCGGCCCGGGGCAGTCTGAAGACCAGTCGAGCGGCTGACCCGATCCAGACGCACGCGGCGACCAGCCAGAACGCGGCCGATGCGGCCACCCAAAGGAAGTACCGCTCGGGATCAGCGGCGGCATAGAGCCTGCAGGCCAGGGCGGTCAGATGCGCCGTGAGCATCGTCCCGAAGAACCACCCGCTACCGTGGATCCGGTCGCCGCGCCCCCCGTGGCTCATCACCACCATCGCCGACACCGTCAGCGTCATGAGACTGAACCCTCCCAGGAACAGCACGTGCACGACGACCGAGCGCACCACCGGCAGCAGGGCCGGCAGGACCAGGCCCGCGAGCACCGCCCAGAACGACACCGCCATGGACCAGGTGAAAGCACTGCGCACCGGAGGAGCGGCCACGAGCGATCTTGAGCGCAGCATCAGCGCGGCCGCCGTCAGCGCGAGCACACCGGCGGCGACTTGAGCGTGTCCGGCTGCCTCAAGGGCCAATCCGGCGAACAGCGACACACCCCCCGCGATCTGGGCCAGGACCGAGGCGCCGCCCGGCGGCCCGGACCGGCGCATCTCCTGCGGGTCCGGCTGACGCTGACTGCCCATCAGCCGCGGTCCCAGGAAACCGCCGACGCCCAAGACTACGCTCAACAAAAAACCTTTTTCCCACAGGAGTTTGGCCAGGACCGTCCAAAAAGCGTCCATCGGCCGCTCCAGCCCGATGAGCTGGATCAGTGACCCGGCCAGGGCCGAAGCGAACGCCACCGGCAGCCAAACGAACTCCACCGGAGGCCGCGGGGCTCCCGAAGACCGCGATCCCAGGCGCTTTACGATGAAACGCGCGAGCGTCAGCACCCAGGCGATCTCGATGACCGCGACCCATTTCCATGCGCCCAGCTCGAGCGCCGTGTAGAGCCCCGTCAGGAGCCCCAGGACGCTGAGCACTTCGGAGCGCGTTGAAGGGCCTGTCGCCGAGAAGCGCGGGACCGCCGTCATGAGGAACCCCGCGATGTAGGCGCCCATGAAAAGGCGCGTCTGGATCACCGCGTGCACTCCGACGGGATAGCTCTCCTTCCACCCGAGGCCATAGGCCATCCAGTGGCCGATGCCGTGCAGACCCATGAGCATCCCGAAAAGGAAAAGCAGGCGGTAAGGTTCGGTCCATACCGCCGCACGGCGACCGCTGAAGACCGTGGACCCGGAGGCGTTACGATCCATGGGAGGTCAGTTGACGGTGATGCCGGATCCGCGCGGCCAGAAAGACGGCCGTCTCGGCCGGATCGATGGGCCACACGTACTCGAGCGTGAGGTCCGGATAGGCGTTCCTGGCCTTGCGGATCTCCTCGGGGATCTCGCGTTCGGAGTGCACGCCTCCGCGGGTGAGCATCGGCGTGGCGACGTACACGCGGCGCCGGCCCTCGCGCGCCAGCGCCTCGATCGCCGAGGCGATATCCGGATCACAGAACTCGTTGAAAGCCACGCGCACTTCCATGCCCAGTTCGCGTCCGAGGTGGGCCGCAAGCTCCGTCGAGGAAGCCCAGAAGAGGTCGTTGGAGTGCGTGCGGCGCCAGGAGCGCATCCTGAGGTCGAGCTCGCGGAAACGCCGCTCCTGTGGATCGGCCGCCGGCCCTCCGTGCGCGTGCCCGTACCGGGCCTTGAGCCGGAAGAACTCCGCCCGCTCGCTCTCCGGGAAATCCGCCGGCACCGCTCCGTGCATCACCAAGAGGACCACGCTCGCTGGATCCATCGTCAGGTCTCCTATGGTCATCATCATAACACCCCCGTGTTATAATCCGCCGCATGCGACCCGACCGGCCTCCGATCGAGCTGACAGCGGGAGAGTTGACGCCCAAGGGCCCCGCCGCCGCGGAGCACGCCGGGCGCCCGTACCTGCTGTGGGGGGCCCTGCCCGGCGAGCGCGTGCTCGCGCGTCCGTACAAGAAGGGACGCGAATGGTACGCCGCCGCGCTCGAGGTGCTCGACCGATCGCCCCACCGCGTCGAGACGGCCGAACCCCATCACCTGTGCTGTTCGCCCTGGCAGATCCTCTCGGACGAGCTGGCCTCGCTCACCAAGCGCCGCATCGCCTCGGCGGCGTACCGGGCGGCGGGGCATCCGGTATCCGCTGACGCACTCGAGCTGCTGTCGGACCCCGCGCGGAGATACGGCTACCGCAATAAGATGGAATACGGCTTTTACGCCGACGAGTCGGGACTGTTCTTCTCGTTCTTCGAGCGGCACTGGAAGCGCAAGTGCCCGATCGACGTCTGCCGCCTGGCCGAAGCTTCGCTCAACACCGCCGCGCTGGGCGTTCTCGGACACCTGCGCGCGGCCGGCCGCCAAGGGCGACCGTACAAGACGCTCCTTCTGCGGCACGATGGCTCCGGCAACACGATCGCATCGTTGTACGTCACCGACGGAGAGTGGAGCTTGGGACATCCGGAGGGCGTGACGGGATTGGCCGGTTTTCAGGTGCACCATTCCGACCGGCGGACACCGGCGTCGGTGTCCCACGCCGAGCTGTACCGATGGGGGACGGACACGCTCGAGACGCCGGTGCTGGGCCGTCGTCTGAGCTACGGGGTCGGTAGTTTTTTTCAGATCAATGTGCCGCTGTTCGAGCGCGCGCTCGAGCGCATGGCACCGTACGTCGAAACGGGCCGGCCGCTGGTGGACCTCTACGGAGGAGTGGGCGCGATCGGCGTGTCCTTGGGACAGCGCGCCGCTTCTGTCACGGTGGTGGATTCGGCGGCCGAAGCGATCGAACATGCGCAGCGCAACCTCGAGCGCCATCTGCCCGGACGCTCGCGCGCGGAGCTCGGGTCCGCCGAGAAGCTCTTGGATCACGTCACCGGCGAAGCCACGCTGATCGTGGACCCGCCTCGCACCGGCCTGCATCCCGAGGTCGTCTCACGGATCCTGTCGGCCCTGCCGCCCCGCGTGATCTATCTCTCGTGCAACGTGCTGACGCAGGCGCGCGACTACGCGGCGCTCTCCTCCGCCTATGCGGTGCGGGAGCTGGTCCTGCTGGATTTTTTCCCCAACACGCCGCACATCGAGTCCCTGCTCATCCTCGAGCGCCGCTAGACGTTCTTGGTCTCCAACGCCAGCACCGAGATATCGTCGTCGGGTTTGCCGGGCAGGGCCCCGTGGTACACGTCCTTCATCAGCGAGTGCACGAGGTAATCCAGCGGCATGTTGTCCCGTGCGTCGCGCAACAGCCGCTGTGAGACGCGCTCAAGGCCGAGGTCCTCTCCCGAGCCGTCGCGTACCTCATAGATCCCGTCCGAGAACAGGAAGATCCGGTCCCCCGGCTCGAGCCGTACCGTGGCTTTGGTGTACGTCGCGTCCGGGAAGAGACCGATCGGGATCCCCTGCGTCGGCAGATGCACGGCCGTACCGTCGTTCTTCAGCCACAGCGGCCCCGGGTGTCCGGCGGAGACATAAGTGAACTCTTGCGTCGTCAGGTCCAGGACACCGTAGACGATCGTGAAGACATGGTTCGTATAGGTCTCGCGCGAGAAGTGCCCGTTGAGCCGCTCGATGACCTTGAGCGGACACTTGGCCTCAGCGAAGGACCCGAGGAAGTGCGTCGCCGTGACCGACAAGAGCGAGGAAGCCACTCCGTGCCCGGTGACGTCGAGCACGTACAGCCCCAGACGCGTCTCATCGATGTAGAACGCGTTGAGATTGTCCCCCGCCAGCTCCTCACAGGGTTGGAAGAACCACGCGCACTCGAACTTCTCCGAGCGCGGCAGCTGTGTCGGCAGCAGTGAGCGCTGCACTTCATAAGCTCCGAGAAGCTCCGATCGCATACGTTCGTTGATCGCCGTCAGCTGAAGGTTCTTGGCTTCGATCTCCCGGGTAAGGTCCTTGAGACGGATCTCCTGGAGCTTGTGTTCGGTCAAGTCGTGCCAGACGGCGATCAGCCCGGGCCGGCCGTCGATCTCGACGGCGTTCAGAGTCACCTCCACCGGGAACTCCTCGCCGTCCGTCTTACGGTGCACCCATTCGAAACGATGCGATCCGTTGCGCCGCGCCAACTCGTCCATCTCCAGGCTCTTCTCGGAAGACAAGCGGCCGTCCGGCTGACGCTCTGGAGAGAGCGTGGACGGATGCAGGCTCAACACTTCCAGACGCGATCGGCACTTGAGGAGCTCGACCGTAGCGTCGTTGCAGTCGGTGATGACGCCGTCGATGAGGATGAAGTGGGCGTCGGACGATCTCTCGAAGAGGATACGGTAGCGATCCGGGGAGCTCACGTTCTCCTCCTTACCAACAGCAACTTGCGGCCGCGCGGCCAGCTTTTGATCTCGGCCTCACGGCTCTGCGCGGTCGAGCGCGTACGGCGGCGCTCGCTGTACACCACGCGGCAGGGCAGGCGCCCTCTGAGCGCTTTGGCGCCCCTGCCGGCGTTGTGCTCGGCCAGCCGCCTTTCAAGGTCGGTCGTCACCCCGGTGTACAAGCTGCCGTCCGAGCACGACAGTACATAGACCGTCCACACGGCTAGGCCTTCCTGCGGGACAAGAGCGGTCGGGCTAGCTCGGGCCGCTCAACGAGGTTGGCATAGTGCAGGACGGCGCTGGCGGCCGCGCCGCTGGCCTCGGCCTGTTCCCACTGGCGGGTGAAGACCTCCGGCCGTTCGACCGCGGAGTACGCTCCGACAGCGATATGCACCCTCTCCAGCGAACCCAGACGACGCTTGGCGTCCTCAAGGTAGTACTCGAACTTGCCCGGCTCCGAGCTGTAGCACATGAGCGTCACATGGTCCACGAGCCCCGACTCGATCCAATCCTTCCAGTCCTGGTACGACTCCAACAGGGCCCTCGAATACGGCACAAGCCCGGTCGTGGAGACCTTGAGGGCCGGACGGACCGCGTGAACCCTCTCGGTCAGCTCACGCACGAGCGAGGTCACCTGCTGTCTTTTCCACTCGCGCCACTCGGGGTCCTGCTCACCCTTGGGGGCGCGCCCGGCCTGATCACGGAACCGTCGCAGGTTCTCAGCGGTGTGTCCGTAGGAGGGTTCGGTGTCCGGATAGCGGATGTAATCGTACTGGATGCCGTCGAGCTCGGGATACGTCCGCGCGACGTCCTCCACGAGCTGACCCAGCCACTCCCGCACGCGCGGATCGCCGGGCTCGAGGAAAAACTGTTTATCGACCTTGTAGCTCTCAAGACCCCATTTGATCGAGGTGTTGCGCGTCAGCACTCCCGCCCCGTAGCGCTTGAGGATCGGCGCGTCGTTGTTGGCCCCGAGACTGAGCAGGTTGATCCAGGCATGCACTTCGATCCCACGGGACTGCGCGGCCCGGATCAGATAGGCCAGAGGGTCCTCGCCCAGAGCGGCACGGCACTGTTCGTACGGAGCCGTATCACCGGAGGAGGTGGGTACCCACGAGCGGCCGGAACGGTAGACCTGGACGTACAGGATCGTCACGCCGCTGTCGGAGCTGAAACGCACCAGCTCGTCCATCGCCTGGCGGCTCTCGAACACGGCCGGAGCCGTCAGTACGGAGACGAAGAGCGCCCGGGACGGACCCTCGGCCGAGGCGGGGGCCGATGCCATCCCGCACAACAGGACCGCAACGGCCGTCAGCGGCGTTCTCAAGGACCCCAGAGCAGGGCGATCCGGCGGAACACGTCGATGCCCACCGGATAGGTGTAGAGGATGAGGACCAGGCTCACGGGCACCAGCACCCAGCGCATGACCCAAGAGCGCAATTCATCGTTCTTGATGCGGATGGGCAGCCACGTGCAGGCGGCCAGGAGCGCCAGCGTGCACGCTAGCCAGACGAACGGATGGTCGAAGAACGCTTTCACGGACGGCCCCTCCCCGGGCCTCAGGAACCACCGGCATTATACCCGATACCGGGCCGCCGGGTCCTCCGGGACGGTGTGACAAGCGTCACAGCGGCCGGAGCGCTGTCCAGTTAGAGTAGCGTGGATGCTTAAGCCCCACCCTCTCTTGATCCAAGGCGGCATGGGTGCCGGAGTCTCCGGTTGGCACCTGGCACGGACGGTCGCGCGCCTGGGACACCTCGGCGTGGTCTCCGGTACGGCTCTCGACGTCATCCTGGCACGCAAGCTCCAGCAGGGTGACCCCGGCGGACATCTGCGGCGGGCGCTGTCCGCGTTCCCGGACGGTCAGATGGCCGAGTCGATCCTGCGCCGCTATTACATCGCCGGTGGCAAACGCTCCGTCGAGCCCTACCGCCGTACTCCCCTGCCGTCCGCGCCTCTGCGTCGTGACCTCGAAGAACTGCTCATCGCGGCCAACTACTGCGAGGTCTTCCTCGCGCGGGATGGCCATGACGGTCTGATCGGCATCAACTTTCTTGAGAAGATCCAGACGACGCTCCTGCCGTCCCTGTACGGAGCAATGCTCGCCGGGGTGGACATCGTACTTATGGGTGCCGGTATTCCCTGGCAGGTCCCGGGCGTCCTTGACGCTCTCCAACGCCAGGAGCGTGTCCAGTACCGGTTGACGGTCACCGGAGCCGTTCCCGGCGAGGACCACCAGGTCGAGTTCGAGCCCGGCGCCTATCCCCGGCTGGCCTCACAGACCCTGCGCCGTCCGGCTTTCCTGGCCATCGTCGCTTCGTCCACGTTGGCGGCCGCTCTGCTCAAACGAGCCACCGGCACCATCGAAGGTTTTGTCATCGAGGGCCACACCGCCGGCGGTCACAATGCCCCTCCGCGCGGCGCTCTGCGTCTGGACGAGCACGGACAGCCGGTGTACGGCGAGCGTGACGTCGTGGACCTCGAGGCCTTTCGCGGGTTCGGTCTGCCGTTCTGGCTGGCCGGTGGATACGGCGATCCGTCCCGGGTCACCGAGGCGCTGGACGCCGGCGCGGCGGGTGTTCAGGTCGGCACGGCTTTCGCGCTGTGCGAGGAGTCCGGTGTCGATCCCCTGCTCCGGGGACGGCTCTTGGAGCGCGTCCGGTCGGGCACCGCCGAGGTCTATACGGACCCGACGGCTTCGACGACAGGGTTCCCGTTCAAGGTCGCTCAGCTCGAAGGAACGATGTCGGAAGAGAGGGTCTGCCGCGAGCGCTCGCGGCTGTGCGATCTGGGATACCTGCGGCAACTCTACCGCAAAGACGACGGCTCGATCGGTTACCGCTGTCCGGGCGAGCCCGTCGAATCCTTCGTCGCCAAAGGCGGCCGTATTGAGGATACCCACGGCCGCAAATGCCTCTGCAACGGCCTGTTGGCCACCATCGGTCTGGGTCAGACCCGTCCATCCGGCTACCAGGAACGACCCATCGTTACGGCGGGGGACGCCCTCAAGGACATCGCCCGAACCTATCTCAGGGGCGGTCCGTCCTATACGGCGGCCGACGTCATCGACCTGCTGACCCGAACCCCGAGCGCGCCGCTTCCCTGAAGCGTGCGTGGATCAGGTCCCGCACCTTCCGGAACTCCTCCACCACGGCCTCGGCGGCTGCTGGCTCGGCGTGCGGGGGGTCCGGAAAGGGCCAATGCAAGCGCTGGGTACCGCCCGGGAACGCCGGACAGGTCCGATCCGCGTTGTCGCAGACGGTGACCACCGTATCGAACCGCTGACCCTCGAACTCCTTCAGGTGCTTCGAGCGGTGGCCCGAGATGTCGATACCGATCTCCTTCATCACACGGATGGCCAGCGGGTGCACACGGGAGGGGGCCGAACCCGCGCTCTCGACCTCGTAGAGGTCCCCGCCATAATGACGTAGAACACCCTCCGCCATCTGTGAACGGCAGGAGTTGCCGGTGCATAGGATCAGGACCCTCTTACGGGCGCTCATCGGAGCCCCCTGAGCCTGAGACGGTTGGCCACACCGACCAGTCCGATCATGACGGGTACTTCGATCAGCGGTCCGATCACGGCCGCGAAGGCTTGGCCCGAATCCACCCCGAAGACCGCGATGGCGACCGCGATCGCCAGCTCGAAGTTGTTGCTCGCCGCGGTGAACGACAACGCAGCCGTGCGCGGATAGTCCGTCCCCTGACGGCGGCTGATCCAATAGCTCACCGCGAACATCGCGACAAAATAGATGATGAGCGGTACCGCGATGCGTACGGCGTCCATCGGCAGGCGGAGAATGGATTCTCCTTTGAGACTGAACATCACGACGATCGTGAAGAGCAGGGACACCAGCGTCAACGGCGAGATCCGCGGCAGGAGCTGCTCGCGGTACCAGACCTCCCCCTTGAGACGTATCGATCCGTACCGCGTCAGCAGGCCCGCGGCGAACGGCACGCCCAGGTACACTGCTACGCTCTCGGCGATCTGCCGCATCGTCACCGGCACCGCGTAGGCCGACAGGCCCATCGATCCCGGCAGCCAGGTGATGAACAGATAAGCGTAAGCTCCGTAGAAGAAGATCTGAAAGAGACTGTTCAACGCCACCAGGCCCGCCGCGCACTCATCGTCGCCTCCGGCCAGGCGGTTCCAGACGATGACCATGGCGATACAACGGGCCAGTCCGATCAGGATCAGACCGCTCATGTACTGCGGCTCATCCCGCAGGAACACATAGGCCAGCGCGAACATCAGCACAGGTCCGATCACCCAGTTCTGCGCCAGGCTCAACAGGAGGACCCGGCGGTCCTTGAGGACCCGCGGCAGGTCTTCGTACTTCACGCGCGCCAACGGCGGGTACATCATCAGGATGAGGCCGACCGCGATGGGGATGTGGGTCGTACCCACTTTCCAGGAGTCGATGATACCGGCGGTGTTCGGCCACAGATGTCCGATCACTAACCCGAGCGCCATCGCCGAGAAGATCCACAACGTCAGATACCGGTCCAGCAGACCGAGCCCGCGCGGTGTACAGGTCTCAGTCACAGCAGGATACCAGGCGGCCGCGGCTCCGGCGCAGACAGCTCAGATCGTCCCGGTAGACCGTCTCGGAACGCAGGCGCTTGAGGGCCCGCAGCAACTCGGCCGTCAGCGCGCGATCGGGACGCGCCAGGCGGTAGTGCATCCACAGTCCCTCTTTGCGGCCGCTGACAAGACCGGCCCGGCGCAGGTAGGACAGATGGCGCGACACCTTGGATTGCGGCTCGCGCAGGACGGCCATGAGATCGCAGACGCACAGCTCCCCCTCACCGAGCAGATTGAGGATGCGCAGCCGAGTCACGTCCGCGAGGGCGGCGAAGATCGCCGCGGGGTTCCGGAGGTCCATACGGTCCAATATATCTGCTTAAGCAGATATAGTCAACAGGAGCGCTGCTCTCAGGCCTTGAGCTTGGAGAAGATCGACAACAGCGTCTTTTGCGTCTCGGGATTGACGAGGGCCAGCACGATATCCCCCTCTTCGAGCACGGTCTTGCCGCCGGCGACGATGAACTGATCGTTGCGGCAGATCATCGTCACCAGGCAGTCGGCGGGCAGACCCAGCTCATAGATGGCCTTGCCCGCGACCGCGGCGTTAAAAGGGATCATGTACTCCACAAGGTCCGTATTGACCCCCTCGGTCGGCTCGAACTCGATCGGATAGCGTCTCTTGTGCTCGAGCGGAGCGTCCACCTTGAGCCACTTGGCCACGAGCGGGATGGTCGTCCCTTGCAGGAGCACCGATAGGAGGACGACGAAGAAGACGATGTTGAAGATCAGGTCCGCCCCCGGCGGCGCCGCCAGCAGCACGAACGTCGAGAGGATGACCGGAGCCGCCCCGCGCAGGCCGACCCACGAGATCATCACCCTCTCATTGAGGCTCATCCGCGCGAAGGCCAGCGAGATGAACACGCTCACCGGACGCGCGACCAGCATCAGGAAGAGCGCGGTCACGAATCCCGCCCCGGCCACCGGCAACAGACGCGATGGGTACACCAGAAGACCGAGCGCCAAGAACATCACGATCTGCATGAGCCACGCGATACCGTCGTGGAAGCGTGTGAGCGTCCTTTTGTAGAGGAAGTCCTTGCGGCTCATCACGATGCCCGCGATATAGACGGCCAAGAACCCGTTGCCTCCGACGACGCTGGTGAAGGAGTAGATGAACATGACGAACGCCAGCGTGACGACCGGATAGAGGCCGTCGTACTCGAGCTTGATCTTGTTGATCGTGAAGATCGTCACACGCGCGAACACCCAGCCCAGGATCGCCCCCAGCACCATCTGCTGGACGAACCACAGCACGAGATTGACCGGCGAGGTGCCCGGAGAGGCGATGAGCTGGAGGATCCCCAGTGTCAGGAACACCGCCATCGGATCGTTGCTGCCCGATTCGAGCTCCAGGAGCGGCTTGAGCTTACGCTTGAGACTGACGTTGTGGGACCTGAGGATGGAGAACACCGCCGCCGCGTCGGTGGACGAGACGACCGCCCCCAAGAGCAGTCCCTCCAATAGCGGAAAACCCAGCACCAGATGCGCAAAAGCGCCCACCAGACCCGCCGTGAGCACCACACCCAGCGTCGCCAGGGATACTCCGCGCCTGACGATGTGGCGTACGGACGCCGCGTCGGTGTCCAGGCCTCCCGAGAAAAGGATATAGGAGAGCGCGATGACGCCCAGCGACTTGGCCACCCAGGCGTTGTCGAAGACGATACCCCCGGGACCATCGGACCCGGCCAACATCCCCACGCCCATGAAGAGCAGCAGGGCCGGGATGCCGAAGCGGCTGGAGATCTTACTGGCGATGATGCTCTGGATGAGCAGGAACGCCGCCCCGAGGATCAGATACTCCGTTGAGAGCGCCTCGTTGAAATGCAAGCTAGGGCAAGAGCTCCGGCCGCTCGTAGGCGGCGATACGGCGTGTTTCGCGCGCGGCCTGTGACAGCCACTCGCGCATCGCCGGCAGCGTCTCGATGGTGCGCGCGTACCCGGCGCTCACCGGATCGAGCTTCACTCCGTACGCCAGGTAGCGGAAGACGACAGGCGCGTACATCGCGTCCGCGACGCTGAATCCGCCGTACAAGAACGGCCCTCCCTTGCCCCATCTCCGACGCGCTCCGGTCCAGATCTCGCGGATGCGCTCGATGTCGGGACGCGCCTCTGCCGGCACGCGGAACCCCCGGTAGCGGTTGATGAAGTGGCACGGCAGATTGGAGCGCAATCCCTGGAACCCCGCGTGCATCTCGTTGCACACCGAGCGGGCCTCCGCGCGAGCCACGGGATCCTTGGGCCAGAGCCCTTTGTGCGGATATTTCTCGGCCACGTACTCGCAGATCGCCAGGGACTCCCACACACGCACGCGTCCGTCGATGAGCGCGGGCACCTTGCCGCCCGGAGAGTAGCGACGGATCTCCGCTACCGTACCGGGCAGATGGATCCACACGAGCTTCTCCCGGAAAGGGATCCCCGCCTGCTTGAGCAGGAGCCACGGTCTCAGCGACCAGGAGGAGTAGCGTTTGTTGCCGATGATGAGCTTCATCAGAGGACGAGCTCGTAGCCCATGCGGCGCAGGGGATGGTACAGACGGCGGATGGCCTGCTGGGGCGTGCGGCCCTCGCACAGATTGTCCATGCAGATGGCGGCATAACAGCGGCGGTTGCGCACCTTGAAGACCTTGATCTTGCCGGGGGTGATCTTCTTGGGACGGCTGACTTTGAGACGCTTTTGCATACGCAGGTCCTCCTCGGCGTTAGATCCGTGCGGAGCTCGTTCTGATCCCGATCAAGAGCGCGTGAGAGGACTTCAACAGCGCGTCTTCCGTCATCGCCACGCCCTCTTGGGTCGGGAGCACCACCACTTTGTCACAGACACGCTGCACTTGGCGATAGGAGTCGTACACACTGTACGAGTAACTGAGCCCATCGCCCTCGGTGATGATGTATCCCTTGCCTCTCGTCTTCAGCAGGTTGGCCAAGGGCCACAGACCCAGCCGGTACAGCGCCCACTTGAGGCGCCGCATCATCATCGGACCTTGACCGAATCGATTCGAATCGGACAGAAAGACCGCTTTGCGGGACACTCTCAGCATCTCTCCGACCAGCCGCTCGGGATGCCGGACATGATGCAGCACGCCGAATTCCGTCACCGCATCGAACGACCCGTCGGCGTACGGCAGCCGCTCGCCGTCCGACCGGACCAGGCGATCGGGGGCAATGCCTTTGGCGCGGGCCTCGTCGAGCAGGTCCTCGGAGGGGTCGACCCCGCACGCGTCATATCCTTTGTCCAGCAGATACCGCACGCCCCTGCCCGTACCGCATCCGACGTCCAGCACCGTACGTACTTTCAGATCACGGCAGGTCTTATCGACGACGTCCAGGGACCTGAAATGCTCATCATCGGCATGCAGGTGCTTGGCGTCGTAGCCGGCGGCGGAGGCGTGATAGTACCTTTTCTGATAGTGTTCCATCTGGACCCTCAGTGCCGGCACATCGATGACCGCGGGTGCGACGATCCCACTTTACCAGAAACGCACTGCCGGAGTAACCCCTGTCGTCGACTACGAGCCCGATCGCTTCTGCATGAGCAGACGCCGCCCCTCGTCATCGAGCTCCACCCACCGACCGACCGGAAGATCGCCGAGCCGGTAGGCCCCGATGGAGACGCGGATGAGCCGCAGCGTCGGCAGGCCCACCGCGGCGGTCATGCGTCTCACCTGGCGGTTCTTGCCTTCGGTGAGCGTCAGCGCGATCCAGCTCGTCGGTACCGACAGGCGGAAGCGGATGGGCGTACTGCGCTCGGGGTAGCCGGGGTCCGGCAGCAGCTGGGCCCCGCACGGCCTCGTGCGGCCGTCCTTGAGGTCCACTCCCCGCCGCAGCTTGGCCATCGCCTCTTCGGTGGCGATGCCCTCGACCTGGGAGTGGTAGACGCGCTCGTGCGCATGACGCGGATGCAGCAGATAGTCGTTCCACTCCGGCTCGTCGCTCAAGAGCAGGAGCCCCTCGCTGTCCCAGTCGAGCCGCCCGATGGGATGCACCCATTGGGGAAGACCGAACTCCCTCAGGGTCTTGTGCTCGGAGTTGCCCTGCGTGAACTGCGACAGGACACCGTAAGGTTTGTGCAGGGCCAGGATCATCCATTCCCTCGAGAAAAAAGAACGGCCGGAGCCCCTGGGACCCCGGCCGGCCTGTGGACCTGCGGACCCTAGTGGGCGGCGCCCTTCACCTTGGCGGGGATGCGCATGCCGTAGAACGATCTCCACACGAAGAACAGTCCGATCAGGAAGAACGCGGCGCCTCCGATACGCGTCGTGGCGGGGTTCATCTTGAGCGCGATCTCGACGGCGAGCATGCCGAAGAGCGTGGAGAACTTGATGATCGGGTTGAGCGACACCGATGTGGTGTCCTTGAAAGGATCCCCGACCGTGTCCCCCACGACGGTCGCCGCGTGCACGGGCGTGTTCTTCTCTCCGAAATCCACCTCCACGAGCTTCTTGGCGTTGTCCCAGGCGCCTCCGGCGTTGGCCATGTACATCGCCTGGAAAAGACCGAACACCGCGATCGCGATCAGGTACGCGATGAAGAAGTACGGATCGAACAGAGCGAACGCGAGCGTGAACGCCAAGAGACCCAGGAAGATGTTCCACATGCCCTTCTGAGCGTACTCGGTGCAGATCTGCACGACCCGGATGGAGTCCTTGCGGTCGGCTTCTTTCTTGTCGAGACTGAGGTTCTTCTTGATGAACTCCACCGCCGAGTAAGCGCCCGTCGTGACCGCCTGGATGGACGCTCCGCAGAACCAGTAGATCACCGCCCCGCCGCAGAGGAAACCGAGCAGGATCGGCGCGGCCGTCAGCGACAGCTTCTCGTGCAGCAGGACCTCGCCGATGTTCTCGGCGACCGGCAGTCCGCCCGCGGCGGCGACGGCGGCCGCCTGCAGGTGCTCCTGCAGGAGCAGGATGATGGAGAAGATCATCGTCGTGGCGCCCGCGACGGCCGTACCGATCAGCACGGGCTTGGCGGTGGCCTTGAACGTGTTGCCGGCCGAGTCGTTGGCCTCGAGGTAGTGCTTGCCCTGTTTGAAGTCGGGCTTGAACCCGAACGAGTCCTCGATCTCCTTGTGGATGCCGGGGATCGACTCCGTCTGCGCCAGCTCGAAGATCGACTGCGCGTTGTCCGTGACCGGACCGTACGAGTCGACGGCGATGTTCACCGGACCCATGCAGAGAAAACCGTACGCGACCAGGCCGAACGCGAACACCGAAGCGTGCGGCATGATGTTCTGCAGGCCCATGCCAGAGATCAGATAGGCGACGAACATCAGCGCCGCGATGAGCACGCCCTTCCAGAACGCCGAGAACGACCCCGCGACGATGCCGGAGAGGATCGTCAGCGACGAGCCGCCCTCACGCGAGGCCGTCACGACCTCGTGCACGTGCTTCGAGTGGGATGAGGTGAAGGCCTTGGTGAACTCCGGGATCAGGAACGCCGCGACCGTGCCGCAGGTGATGATGGACGCCAGCTTCCACCACAGCGTCTGATCGGGCAGGTCGCCGATCAGGAGGTACGACATCCCGTACGAGGTCGAGATGCAGAGCGCCGAAGCGATCATGATCAGGCGAGTCAGGGGCTGTTCAAAATCGAACTGCTTGAGACCCTTGTACTGGGACGACGAGATGGCGCTGTTGATGAAATAGGACACGCCCGACATGAAATCCATGAGGAAGCGCATCGCGAAGATCCAGACGATGAGCTTGGCCTGGAGATCGGGGGACTCGACCGCGAGCGTGATGAACGAGATGAGCGCCACGCCCGTGACGCCGTACGTCTCGAACCCGTCCGCGGTGGGGCCGACCGAGTCGCCCGCGTTGTCGCCCGTGCAGTCGGCGATGACGCCAGGGTTGCGCGGGTCGTCCTCCTTGACCTTGAAAACGATCTTCATGAGGTCCGAGCCGATATCGGCGATCTTGGTGAAGATGCCGCCGGCGATGCGCAGCGCGCTGGCACCGAGCGACTCACCGATCGCGAACCCGAGGAAGCAGTACCCGACGATCTCGCGCGGGACGAAGAGCAGGATGACCACCATCATGACCAGCTCGACGGAGATCAGGAAGAGACCCACCGACATGCCGGCCCGGAGCGGGATGTTGACGACGTCCCAGGGGATGCCGCGCAGGGAGGCGAAAGCCGTGCGGGCGTTGGCGAGAGTGTTGACGCGGATACCGTAGTACGCCACCAGAGTGGAACCGGCCATACCGACGATCGAGAACAGGAGCACGAGACCGAGCGTGGTTGCGGACTCATGCTGGAGCACCATGAAATAGTACGCGAACGCCAGCGCGATGATGCCGAAGAGCATCGCCAGGAACTTCACCTGCTGCTTGAGGTACGTCCTGCAGGTCTGGAAGATCGTCTCGGCCACATCGAGCATCGACTTGTGCGCGGGCAGGGCCTTGATCGCCATGAACTGGTACAACGACACGCCCACGGTGCCCAGGATCACGAGCGCTCCGTACAACAGGATCTCGTAGCCCGACAGCCCGCCGAACAGTTGGAAGCGTCCTTCGTGCAGGTCGGGGATCTTGAGGTCCGCCTCGCTGGCCCAGGCCGTGGCCTGCGCCGCCGACACCGCCGCGGCGGCCACAAGGCCTGCGGCGACCGTGCTGATCTTGCGACCGAGCTGATCGAACATCCCGCGTATCATACGTTCAAAGCTCCAGTAGGTGTATAAAGTTGATAGCACTTGGTCAATTCTAAATAGACGTGACTATGTTAGCCCACCCACCCGAAAAATACCACCATTCTGTAGCGCTTGGACCCCCTGTCGGATGCGGAAGAGCACGAGATCCGCGGGAGAAGCCGCCACGAGGATCCGGCACAACGGAGGGATGTTGTCGAGGTCGTTCTCCGGCGGTGTGGGCCTCAGGACCCGCTGATCGGTGAGACTGTGCTTCTGCGCGCGCAACCGATGATCACCCCTCCGGCGCATCGATCGACGGACCTGTCCATCACGAGATCGTCGTAGGAGTTGAAGAGCCGCACGCTCTCGAAGCCGCTTTCAGGAAGACTTCTTCGGAAGAACTCCGACCCGTACCCCAGCGGATGGACGGCGCCGATGCTCTTGAGATCGGACGGACCGCGGGCCTCCGGATCGAAGTTGGGCACCTCGAACACGAAAACCCCGCCCGGCTTGAGGACCGCCGCGATCCCGGAGTAGATCGTACGGATGCTCGTCAGATGCTCGAGCATGTGGAAGGCGCAGACGGCATCCATGGATCCCGCGGGGATCTCCACGATCGAAGCGCGGATCCTCGTGCCCAGATGCGTGTTGCCGTAGGCCCTTCTGCGGTCATTGATCTCTACCCCCTCGGCCTCAAAGCCCTTGAGGCCCGCCTGATACAGGAAGTAGCCCCACGAGGAGCCGAGCTCCAGGAGCCTGCGGCCGCTGCCGGAGAGCTTGAGCAGGATGTCCAGTTGTTGGGTATAGTTCTTGCCGCAGGACGAGAACAGGTCGTCTTTCATGCGCTCCAGCGTCGCCGCGTCGGGCGGACGGGTCACGATGCCCGCCCCCTCGTACATGGAGTTGTACAATCCTTCGGGGAGGATGGACTTGTACACGGGGTCCGTGAAGCATAGGGAGCACTTCCGGCACTTCCGGACCCTGATGGCTTTGTATTTGCGAGCGATGACCGCGGTGTCGGTCGTATCGCAGTAGGGACAGCGAAGGACCCTGTTGATCCCGAGGACCCCCTGGATCATGAACTCGATGCGCGGGATGAGGTTCAACTGCATCGCTACGGCCCACCATCCCGGGTCGCTGGTCCTGTCAGGACCTCTCGGGTCAGCCGCTCGGGTGTCGCGATGGCGGTGTGCCTCTGCACGGTTATCGGCCCTTGTACGCCGCTTCGAGCTTCTTGAAATCGAGCTTGCGACCCGTGATCCTGGCGAAGACGCGCGCCCGGCGTGAAGGGTCCTTGGCGCTGAGCCATTTGCCGATGTCCTGCGGGCCGATCTGCCACGAGTAGCCGTACTTGTCCTTGAGCCACCCGCACACCTGCGCGCGCTTGTCGCCGCCCTTCGAGAGCTTGTTCCAGTAACCGTCGGCTTCCTTCTGGGTCTTGCACCAGATCTGGAGCGACAGGGCTTCGGTGGGCTTGAATTCCGGCCCCCCGTTGAGCGCGCTGAAAGGCCGGCCAGCGAGCGTGAACTCGATGAGCAGGGGTTTCCCTTCCATGCCCCGGTGGTAGGGAAGGTCGGACTTGGGATAGTACACGATCCGCTTGATCTTGGAGTTCTTGAAGACCGAGACATAGAACCGCACGGCCTCGAGAGCGTTCTTGTTGAACCACAGGCAGGGGGTGATGGGCCGCATGGATCAGACGAGCTTCGCGTCCATCGTGATCTCCGCCTTGAGGAGCTTCGAGATCGGACAGCCTTCCTTGGCGTTCTTGGCGGCCGTATCGAACTTGGCCGTATCCGCACCCGGGATGCGCGCGCGCACCGTCAGATGGACTTTGGTGACCGTCCAGCCGGAGTCGAGCTTGTCGAGCGAGACGTCGGCGGAGGTCTCGATGGACTCCGGCGTGATGCCGACGGTGCCGAGCTGGGCCGAGAGGGCCATCGAGAAACAGCCCGCGTGAGCGGCCGCGATGAGCTCCTCGGGGTTGGTGCCCTTTTCGGACTCGAAGCGCTTGGTGAAGGAATACGGGGTCGACGAGAGGACGCCGGATTCGGTGGAGATGATACCCTTGCCGGACTTGAGATCACCTTGCCATTTGGCGTTGGCCTTGCGGATCATGCGGAGCTCCTTGGTTGCTTGCTGTCTACCGGACCGCTCCGACCCCGTCTTGTCGGACGGCGTCCGGTTCGTGCTTCACTAGAACTTCTGAGGCCGGAGGACCTGGGCATCGAGCGTGTAGAGGACCATCGCGTAGTTGGGCATGTAGCGATCCGCCAGGTGGGCCGTGATCTTGTCGGCGAGCGGTTCATCGCAGATGATCTCAAGACGTATGTTCTGCGCTCCATCGAGGTCGGCGCTTCTTTTGCCCCGCGACCCCTCTCCGCGCGCCGACGTCACCGTATAGCCGCGGACGCCGAGCTTCTTGATGTCCTCGGTGAGCGGCTTCTCGAGCAGTGCCTCGGTGATGACGACGATGACCTTACGTGTGTGCATCTGCATGTGGATCTCCCGTGTCTGGGCCCCTACCCTCTACTGAGCTGAACGCAACCCTCGCTAGCGCCGAGTGGCGGCTCGGCTCTCCGTCACGGATCAGCTGATGAACCGCCGCACCAGATAGAAATAGAACGGCAGTCCCAGAGCGACGTTCAGAGGAAAAGTCAGCGCCAACGACATCGGCACGTACAGACTGGGATTGGCCTTGGGCACGCTCAAGCGCATGGCCGCCGGCACGGCGATATAGGACGCGCTCGAGCTCAGCACGACGAAGAGGAACGCGTTGCCTGTCGAAAAACCGAGCGTCCCGGCGATCGCCAGTCCCAACAGCGCGTTCACGACCGGCACGACGACCGAGAAGGCGATGAGGAAGACCCCGGCTTTCCTCAGGTCATCGAGACGCTGCGCGGCCAGGATGCCCATATCCAGAAGGAAGAACACGAGCATCCCCTTGAAGATGTCCGTTGTGAAGGGCTTGATGGCGGCCGCCCCTTCCTCCCCGCTGACGTAGCCGATGATCAGGCTCCCGACGATCAGAAGGACCGGTCCGCTCACGAACGCTTCTCTGAAGATCTCCGCCCAGCCGGTGCTGTGCTGCTTCTCGTCCTTTCCGTAGATCCGGATCAGCGCGATCCCGATGATGATGGCCGGCGACTCCATGAGAGCCAGAGCGCAGACCATGTGACCGCCGTAGTCGATACCCAAGCTCTTCAGGAAAACCGTCGCGGTGATGAACGTCACGGCGCTGACCGAGCCGTAGGTCGCGGCGATCGCTCCGGCGTCGTCGACGCCGATCCTCTTTTTCAGGATGAAGAAAAGATAGACCGGCACGATCACGGCGATCAGGATCGATGCGCCCATCGTCGTGACCACCTCGTACGTGATGCCGCTCTTGGAGAGCTCCGCTCCGCCCTTGAACCCGATGGCCAGCAGGAGATATAGGGAGAAGAGCTTGGGTATCGGTGCCGGGATCTGAAGGTCCGACTTGAGCAACACCGCGACCATGCCGAGGAAGAAGAAAAGGATCGGGGGATTGAGAAGGTTGCTTTTGACGAGCTCTAGATCCATCTCTCACCGCCCCGGGGACCGCATGACATGTGACCTATATACCTCATCTGGAGCGGCGTTGCAACGCCGATGGCGTCCGGTGGGCGCTCACTCCGGGCCGGGCATTGCCACCGGACAGCGTACGGTATGTGCGGAACTGTCAGCGCTCAGCGAGTACTAGAAGCGCGACACCGGAAACGATGTTCAAGAATCCCGCCGCCCGGAACGCCATGAGCGGCACCTGATCGACCGCCTTCCGGAACCGTTCCCGGAACATCGCCATACCGACCCAGAATACGACCAGGATGGCCAGGACCCACCGCAGACCGAACCTGCCGACATAATGGACCACGGGATAGAGCAGCACAGCCGCCGCAAGCCAGAAAATGTACCGATTGGCCTTCCCGACGAGCCACCACCGAAGGAGCTGGGGTTTGACGAACCAGAGGATCCCCCAGAACAGCGTAAAATATCCGACAAGCTTCGTTATCAACAGAGTTTCTCGAGATCTACCGGACCACGTCCGGAGGTGCGTCGTTAACTAAGATCGCCTGCGCCGCCCTGCGCTCGCGTCCGGAGGACGCTCGCTCCGGGTCGGGCATTCGCGCGCCTGACGCGCCAGAGGGCGCTTTTCCTCCACTGGAGGCGGCGCGCTCTCGTCGCCAATTTTGCTCAACAAAAATCCACACCCGTCCTTAGGACAGGCATGGATTATCAACGAGCAAAATTGGCGACCCGAGCGGATATCCCAAAGCGTGCTTTTGTGGGATGGGTCAGCCCTTCATTCCGAAAGAGGCTTGGGCAATCGGATCAAACTAACGTTGTTGCCACAGAAAGTGTCCGTGGATGATCAGCGCGTTGTTGCGGATGGTTTGAGCTTGGCCCATGCGGCTTCAAGCCAGCCTAGGTACTCGTCCATTGAGTACAAGCTACCCCCAAAATCCAAAAGCCTCGCATCGTAAGAAATATTTTTCCCGCAGGTTTTATTTAAAAAGAAGGCGAGACAATTGAAATTCACCCCGTAGTTGTTAGTCGCGAAAAGTGCTTTATCCGTGGCTTTACTATATTCATCATAAATTTTTGAAGCATCGAAATTTAGGAGTTTTTGCAGATGCTTTTTAGCCAAATCACCCGAAGCTTTAATGGTCTTGTTCTTCATTAAGTCTTCGTAATTATTCGGCAAAACGTACGCGATGGAAAAACAATCCCCGACTTTGTTAATCAGCGAAGAAGCCAGAACTAGCTGCTCATATCGTAAAGAATCGGTATAGGATTTTACTTCTATAAACTTCTTGTCGCCGGTTTTTTTGTTAAATGCGAACAAGTCCGAAGCGCCTCGTGGGTTATACTCCGCCGAAAGATATATACCAATCAACGATATGATCTCATTGCAGCTAAAGGCATTCATGGCCTCAAGCAAAGATGTGGAAAGCTTATGCTTTGGAGGGTAGTTTTGATAATAAGAAAGCCACATTTTGGAAGCATTATCAATTAATTCTCCCCATTTTTCGCCAAGCTGATTTAAACACTTTTCCCGATTTTGATGATTAAATTTGACGAAAATATCCCCGCCCCAATTTCGCCCGGTCGTGTCATCAAATTTTCCGCAACAAAACCATAGAAATAAATGTAAGTCGGCTCCATGTAAAACAACATAGCCCTTGTCTTCAAATATTTTTCGGACATATTCTTCAACTGTAAAAAGTCCCGATTCGTGGATGATGTGAACTCTGCCGGCCTGTTCGTCGGCGTAATCGGCCTGCAATTCAATGATGTTGATCTGATATTCCTTCAAGAATGGTATTCCTCTGGCATTAATCCAAAAACGGCTCGATCCATTTTCTGAACAGCTTCAGGGCGTCCGCTGGCACGACGATCGGGAAATCGACGAGTTTGTCCACGCCATGCGCCATGAAGTCGCGCGTGTTCCAGGTCACGAACGCTGAAACTTTTGCTTGATGGGCCGCGCACAAAATCGAAGCGTCGCCTTTATCAAGTTTTTCCAAAAAGGGTTTGAGCTCACTCGCTGATGGATTCGAAACGACTTCCGGCCTTAAGTCTTTCCAGATTTCCCGGCTTTCCTGAATCAGATCTGGAAATTTTCTCGTTATAACGCGATCTATTTCCGTAATGACTTCTTCAGAAACGACCACGCCGATCGATTCCGCCTCAGCCATATTCAAGAGCTCGCGGGCCGCTCCGATTGCTGATCGTAGACCAGCAATGTATGCGCTGGTATCAAAAAATATCCTGTACCGCGGTGCTCCCATCAGGATTTTTCTTTACGGATTTTTCTGAGGTCCTGCAAAAGCTCGTCCAGAGTGATACCTTTTTTATCGGCCTCCTTCGCAAACTTGTTGGCAAAAACCTCGAATTTCGAAGGTCCTGGAGCTATGAAAATACCGTCGCCAACTTTCGCTACGGACAGAATAGAATCCTTCGAAAGGTGAAGCGCCTTTCGTATGCTCATCGGAATTGTCACCTGTCCTTTTTCTCTCATTCTAGTAACCATGGCTTAATCTCCTATTTTCCTACTTATTCCTACTTTCTGATAAAAGTGTAACATGCATACAGATAAATATCAAATAGCAAAGCGCCCGGCCAAATCTGACTTTTTTATCAGATTTAACCGGACGCTTTGGGACATCCGAATGGCGACCCCACGGGGATTCGAACCCCGGTTCTCACCGTGAAAGGGTGGTGTCCTAGGCCGGGCTAGACGATGGGGTCAAAGAGGGTTACTTCGGGTCCGCTTCCGACTTGTCTGACTTGTCGGTCTTGGCGGACTTGTCGAAGAGTTCGGATTGTCCCGAGGCGGCGGCTTCGTCCTCGGGTTCGACCTTGGCGACAGTGACGACGCGGTCGTTGTCCTTCTTGAGGTTGATGACGCGCACACCCTGCGCCACGCGGCCGGTCTCGCGGATGTCCTTGACCGAGCAGCGCACGACCATGCCTTCCTTGGTCATGATCATGACGTCGTCCTTGTCGGTCACGCACTTGAGGCCCACGACCTCGCCGTTCTTGTCGGTGACCTTGACGTTGGTCACGCCCTTGCCGCCGCGCGAGGTGACGCGGTACTCCTCGATCTCGGACCGCTTGCCGAATCCTTTCTCCGTCACGGTCAGGAGCGTGGCCTTCTTGTCCACGACCTCCATGCCGATCACGTAGTCGCCCGGGTCCAGCTGGATGCCGCGCACGCCTGCGGCCGAGCGGCCCATACTGCGGACGAAGCTCTCGGGGAATCGGATCGCCCGGCCCTTGCGGGTAGCCAGGAAGACCTCCGCCTTGCCGTCGGTGAGCTCCGCCTCGACGAGCTCGTCCTTGGGGTCGAGCGTGATCGCCGCGATGCCGCTCTTGCGGGTGTTCTCGAAGTCCGTCAGCTCGCACTTCTTGATGGTGCCGTTCTTGGTCGCCATCACGATGTACTTGCCCTCCTCGAACTTCCTCACCGGCATATAGGAGGTGATCTTCTCTCCCTGCGACAGCGACACGAAGTTGGCGATGAACTTGCCCTTGGAGATGCGGCTGGCCTCGGGCAGTTCGTGGACCTTGATGATGAACGCCTTGCCCCGCGAGGTGAAGAGCAGCAGGTTGTCGTGCGTCGAGGCGATGAAGAGGTGCTCCACGAAGTCGTCCTCCACCCCGCCCGAGCCCACGCCCACGCCGCCGCGCTTCTGCTTGCGGTAGGTGGTGACGGGCAGGCGCTTCACGTAGCTCTGGTGGCTGATCGTGATCACCACGTCCTCGTCGGCGATGAGGTCCTCGATGTTGAAATCCGTGTCCATGCTCCGCGCGATCTCGGTGCGGCGCTTGTCGCCGTACTTCTCCTTGAGCTTGGCCAGCTCCTCCTTGATGATCTCCAGGAGCTTCCTGTCGGACTTGAGGATGGACTCGAGATACTCGATGCGCTTCTCGAGCTCCTTGTACTCCTCCTGGAGCTTGTTGATCTCAAGACCGGTCAGCTTCTGCAGCTGCATCTCGAGGATGGCCTGCGCCTGCTTGTCGGAGAACTCGTACTCCTCGACGAGCGCGGTCTTGGCCTCGGCCGGGTTCTTGGACTTGCGGATGGTCTTGATGACCTTGTCGAGGATGTCGACGGCCTTCATGAGGCCCTCGACGATGTGGGCGCGGTCGCGCGCCTTCTCGAGGTCGTAGATCGTCCGGCGGGTGATCACCTCTCGGCGGTGACGGACGTACTCGTGCAGGAGCTCCTTGAGCTTGAGCACGCGCGGACTGCCGTCGACGATGGCCAGGAAGATGATGCCGAACGTCGTCTGCATCTGCGTGTGCTTGTACAGCTGGTTGAGCACCACCTGGGAGTTGGCGTCGCGCTTGAGCTCGATGACCAGGCGCATGCCGTCCTTGTCGGACTCATCGCGCACGTCGGAGATGCCGGTGATCTTCTTGTCGTTGACGAGCTCGGCGATCGTCTCGATGAGCGAGGACTTGTTGACCTGATAGGGGATCTCCGTGATGACGAGCATCTCGCGGTTGCCCTTCATCTCCTCGACGGAGACCTTGGCGCGGATCTTGAGGAGGCCGCGGCCGGTCTCGTACGCCGACTTGATGCCCTCGGTGCCGCAGATCGTCGCTCCCGTCGGGAAATCCGGTCCCTTCACGTGCTTCATCAGTTCCTTGGTCTCGACGTCGGGATTGTCGATGTAGGCGGACACCGCGTCGCAGATCTCGTTGAGATTGTGCGGAGGGATGTTGGTGGCCATACCGACGGCGATACCGCTCGAGCCGTTGCACAGCAGGTTGGGGAAGGCCGACGGCAGGAGCGTCGGCTCC
Organism: Candidatus Omnitrophota bacterium; assembly: GCA_022072175.1. Classification (GTDB taxonomy): domain Bacteria; phylum Omnitrophota; class Gorgyraeia; order 2-02-FULL-51-18; family 2-02-FULL-51-18; genus JAJVIE01. Next base: position 218,156 of record JAJVIE010000013.1, read on the forward strand.
TCGAGCGACTCGTCGAAGTTCGGCGCGAAGTTGACCGTGTTCTTCTCGATGTCCCTCAGCATCTCGCCGGTGATGGACGCCAGGCGCGCCTCGGTGTAACGCATCGCGGCCGCGGAGTCCCCGTCGATGGAACCGAAGTTCCCCTGTCCGTCCACGAGCGGGTAGCGGAGGGAGAAATCCTGCACCATGCGCACGAGCGTGTCGTACACGGCCGAGTCGCCGTGCGGGTGGTACTTACCGAGCACCTCACCGACGATACGGGCGGATTTCTTGTAGGGGCGGTTGTGGTCGAGGCCCAGCTCCTGCATCGCGTAGAGGATGCGGCGGTGCACGGGCTTGAGACCGTCACGCGCGTCGGGCAGGGCCCGGCCGACGATGACGCTCATCGCGTAGTTGAGGTACGAGGTCTTCATCTCCTTCTCGATGAAGACCGGGTGGACCTTCTCGTTCTTCGCGTACAGGTTGGCGCCCTTGTCGCTCATGTGCGTGGCTGTCCTCTAGATGTCCAGGTTCTTCACTTCGCGCGCGTACTTGTGGATGAACTCCCGGCGCGGCTCGACCTCATCGCCCATGAGCGTCGTGAACGTCTTGTCCGCCTCGGCGGCGTCCTCGAGCGAGACCTTGAGCACGGTGCGTTTCTCGGGATCCATCGTGGTCTCCCACAACTGCTCCGGGTTCATCTCACCCAGACCCTTGTAGCGCTGGATGGACATGCCCTTCTTGCCCTCGGCCTGCACGAGCTTGAGCACTTCCTGCAGACTGGAGAGACCTGTGGAATCCTCCTCCCGCTCCCAACGGTAGAGGATGCGCTTGGGCGCATCGATCGCGAGCTTGGCGCCCTTGACCGCTTTGGTATCGCTCTTGGGCGCGGCCGGAGGCAGGTAGTCTTCGACGTCGAGACCCAACTTGGTAAGCTTATCGACCGTCTCTGCCAGCTCATCCGCCTCGTAAAACTCCACAAGATCCAGTTCCTTGTGCAGAGCGGACTTCTTGTCCCCCTGTTTCTCGGCCTCTCCGAGGTCCACGTCCTTGCCCTTCTTCTTCTCGTAGCGCTGGATGACCTCGGCCAGCTCCTCATCGTCGTACAGGAACTGGTCTTCTCCCTCCACTTTGACCCTATAATACGGCAGTTTTTTGGTTTTCTTGTCCCTCAGGAGCAGGTATTTGGACACATCCACTCCACGCCGGACCAATCCCCCCGTCAGCTGTTCCAGAGCGACCAACAGATCCAGGACGTCGGAGAGCTTCTTACCCGAGAACTTCTCTTTGTCCTTGGAACGCACCAGAGTGGCGTCCTCACTGCCCAGCTCGAGCAGGATATCGTTCATCTCCTGGTCGGTCTGGATGTACTGCTCGCGCTTGCCGCGCTTGATCTTGTACAGCGGCGGCTGGGCGATGTAGATGTGCCCGCGCTCGATGAGCTGAAGCATCTGACGGTAGAAGAACGTCAGGAGCAGGGTCCGGATGTGCGATCCATCGACGTCGGCGTCGCACATGATGAGGATCTTGCCGTAGCGGAGCTTCTCGAGATTGAAATCCTCGCCGATGCCGGTGCCCAGGGCGTTGATGATCGTGCAGATCTCGTCGTTGGACAGCACCTTGTGCAGACGGGCCTTCTCGACGTTGAGGATCTTACCCTTGAGCGGCAGGATGGCCTGGAACCTCCGGTCCCTTCCCTGCTTGGCCGAGCCGCCGGCGGAGTCGCCCTCGACCAGGTACAGCTCACAAAAGTCCGGATTGCTCTCCTGACAGTCGGCGAGCTTGCCGGGCAGTGATCCGCTGTCGAGCGCTCCCTTGCGGCGGGTCAGGTCGCGGGCCTTGCGCGCGGCCTCGCGGGCCTTGGCCGCGAGGATGGCCTTGTCGATGATCTTGTTGGCGACGCTGGGGTTCTCCTCGAAGAAGCGCCCGAGCCCTTCGTTGACGATGGACTCGACCAGTCCTTCGACCTCGCCGTTGCCGAGCTTGGTCTTGGTCTGTCCCTCGAACTGCGGATGAGGGACCTTACAGCTGATGACGGTGACCATGCCCTCGCGGATGTCGTCGCCCTGCAGGGAGACGCCGTCCTTGAGGAGGTTCTTGTCCTTGCAGTACTTGACCGCGCAGCGCGTCAGAGCGGACTTGTAGCCGGAGACGTGCGTGCCGCCCTCGGTGGTGTTGATGTTGTTGACGAAGCTGTAGATGCTCTCCGAATAGGCGTCGTTGTACTGGAGCGCGATCTCGACCTGGATGCCGTCCTTCTCGCCGGTGAAATAGATCGGCTTGGGATGCAGGGGGGCCTTGGCCTTCATGAGCTCCTGCACGAACGAGACGATGCCGCCCGCGTACTTGAACTCCTCGAGCTTCTCCTTGCCCGGGCGCTCGTCCTTGAGCTGGATGACCAGTCCCTTGTTGAGGAAGGCCAGCTCGCGCAGACGGTTGGCGAGGATGTCGTAGTTGTACTCGATGGGGACGCTGAAGATCTCCTTGTCGGCCTTGAAGGAGACCTTGGTCCCGGTGGCCTTGGACTTGCCGATGACCGTGAGCTTGGAGACCGTGCGTCCGCGCTGGAAACGCATGTGATAGACCTTGCCGTCGCGCTTGACCTCGACCTCGAGCCACTCGGAGAGCGCGTTGACACAGCTGACGCCGACGCCGTGCAGACCGCCGGAGACCTTGTAGCTCTTCTTGTCGAACTTGCCGCCCGCGTGCAGGACGGTGAGCACGACCTCGACGGCCGGTTTCTTCTCGGTCTTGTGCATGTCGACGGGGATGCCGCGGCCGTTGTCGACGACGGAGATGACGTTGTTGGCGTGGATGACCACCTCGATCTCGGTGGCGTGTCCGGCCAGGGCCTCGTCGACGGAGTTGTCGACGACCTCGTAGACGAGGTGGTGCAGGCCGCGCACGCCCACGTCGCCGATGTACATGGCGGGGCGCTTGCGCACCGCGTCCATGCCCTCGAGGACCTGGATGCTCTGCGCGCTGTAGTCGGCGCCGTTCTTGGACTGCGGCTCTTTTTCGTCCGTCTTGGATGCTGTCTTGGGCATCAAAACTCCCCGATCTTGAACTGGATTTCGGTGATTTTATCTTTTCCCAACATCCTTTTCAATCCTTTCAGGATCTCTCTCTTGCGCAGGCTCAGGTCCTGCAGCCAGCCGGAGCTGTCCACGTGTACGGTCAATACGGTCTTGCGGATGAGCGCCGGACGGGAGTGCCGGGCGCCGGATTCCCCGGCGGCGGCCTTCCAGTGCGCGTCGATGTCCTCGCGCGTGAGCTCCTTTTCCCTCTCGAGGTCCTCGAAGAGCCCCCGGACGACTTCTCCGATGGGCAGGGCCGCGGACCGCTTGGCCGGCACGGTCCTAGTTGACCTGCATCGGCAGGACGATATAGGTGTAGTCGTCGCCGCTGCGGATGACCGCGGGTTTTTCGGGGTCCGAGAACCCGAACTGCACCGCGTCGTCCGACAGGTTCTTGAGCACGTCGATCAGGAAGGACGGGTTGAACCCGATCGTGAAATCCGTGCCCTTATAGTCGATCTCCAGCTCCTCGCGCGCCTCACCGAGGTCCGGGGAATTCTTCGTGATGATCATGCGGTCCTTGATGAGATTGATCTTGATCGACTGCGAGTCCTGGCTCGTGAGGATGCTGGCCCGGCGCGTCGCCTGCAGGAAATCCTGCGTGTTGAGCTTGAGCTCTTCCTTGGTCTTCTTGGGGATGACCTGTTCGTAGTTGGGATATTCTCCCTCGATCAGGCGCGAGGTGATCTGGATGGAGTCGATCACCGCCTGGACCTGGTTCTCCTTGAAGAAGAACAACACATCCCCGCTGTCGGTGAGATTGCGGTTGAGCTCTTGGATGGTTTTCATAGGCACGATAACGTCGCGCGAGACGTTGCCGCTGTCGAGCACATGCTTCTCGATGATGGCCAAGCGCCGTCCGTCCGTAGCGACCATCTTGAGGACCTTGCCTCTGAAACTGAACAGAAGTCCGTTGAGCACATAGCGCGACTCATCATGGCTCATCGCGAACTGCGTCAGCTGGATCATGTTCTTGAGGTTCTTCTGAGGGATCTTGACGGACTCGATGTTCTTACCGCCCTGGGTCTGGAAATCCGGCAGTTGAGGGAAATCATCCTTAAGAAGTCCGTTGAGCTTGAAGAAACTCTTACCCGCCTCGATGCTGATCGATTGACCCTTCTTGACCTGGATCTGTATGGGAACGCCCGCGGGCAGTTCCTTGACGATCTCACTGAACTTCCTGGCCGGCACTGTGATCGCTCCGTCCTCTTGAGCTTCACCGGCGACCTTGGCCGAGACTCCGATCTCCAGGTCCGTTGCTGTCAGACGGATCCCGTCTTTGTGGGTTTCGAGCAGGATATGCGAAAGGATGGGCAGGGTGTTCTTGGTGCTGACCGCGTTCTGTACGGCCTGTATACCCTTCAGGAGATTTTCTTTGGTCGTCTGGAGTTTCATACTTATCAACACCCCGTTGGGCTTTGCTATTGTTCTTTTAAACTCTCTAGAGATAATCAGTCTTCGTAGTAGAGGACCCGTGAAGATGGATATCTCTATAACTTACGGTCCAACAACTCCTTACGAATATAGCAACCTGTGAACAACTCGGAAGTTACCCACAGGATACCTCATTTGCGGATCTCGGTCGAGAGTTTGTCCACAAGCGACTTGGATTTGGGATCCTTCTTCAGGTCCTTCTTGATCTTGTCATAAGCGTGCAGAACGGTCGTGTGGTCACGGCCCCCGAACTGCTCACCGATCTCCGGGAAGGACAGCCCGGTCATCTCCCGGCACAGGTACATCGCGATATGCCTTGGATAGACGACGTTCTGACTGCGCCGCTTGGCCGTCATGTCCGAGGGGCGGATCTCGAAGTACTCAGCGACCTTCCTCTGGATCAGATCGATCGTGATCTTCTTCTGGTTCTCGACGATGAGGTCCTTGAGCACTTCGTAGGCGATGCTCTCGTCGACCTCTTTGCCGACGAGCTTGGAGTACGCCACGACACGGATCAGAGCGCCCTCGAGCTCGCGGATATTGGCTTTGATGCGGTCGGCGATGAAGAACGTGACCTCATCGGGGATCTGAAGGTTCTCTTTTTCGGCCTTCTTGCGCAGGATGGCCGTACGTGTCTCGAAGTCCGGCGGTTGGATATCCGTCACCAGACCCCACTCAAAGCGGGACACGAGCCTCTCTTCAAGGTTGTTGATCTCTTTGGGGGGCTTGTCGCTCGAGACGACGATCTGCTTGTGGGCATCGTAAAGAGAGTTAAAAGTATGAAAGAACTCCTCCATCGTCGCTTCCTTGCCCGCGATGAAATGGATATCGTCGATGAGCAGGCAATCGACGGTGCGATACTTCTCTCTGAACTTGATCGTGGTGCCGGTCTTGATAGCGTTGATAAGCTGGTTGGTGAATTTTTCGCTGGTGATGTAGAGGACTTTGGTGTTTGGATTTGTCTTAAGTATCTCTTGTCCAATGGCTTGCATCAAATGCGTCTTGCCCAGACCGACCGGTCCATAGATGAAGAGCGGGTTGTAGGCTTTGGCCGGGCTCTCGGCGACGGCCATGGAAGCCGCCTGGGCGAATCTGTTAGAAGGACCGACAACGAAGCTATCGAAGGTGTATTTGGGATTGAGCTGGTTCTCTTGTTGTAGCGACGGGATGGCCGGAGCGGAGGGTCTTTCGGTTACGGTGTTGCTAGGCAGAGCCGTCTGTGGAGGTGTCTGCGGCGCGACGATCACCAGGTCCAGAGCGATCTCTTCTCCCTCTCCGGCTTCCCGTAGGGCGTGCGTGAGCATATTGCCGTAGTGATCGAGCACCCAACTCCTGAAAAAGTCATCCGGCACACCCAACCGCAGACGTCCCTCTTGGATCTCGAGGGGCCGGATGGGTCTTAGCCAACGCTCGTAGACGTGCGGGGTGAGCTCTTTTTGGAGCGCAATGAGGATGCGTTCCCACAGGTCCAGAGCAGGAGTTTGAGAGTTTTTATCCACAGTAGCTCTTGATAAAACGGCCTAAACGAGCACCGACAAAATTATAAGCCATTCAAAATATTATACTTATGAATCATCGAGTTACGCACAGCCCGTACCGCCCAATTCGGCGATTTATCAACATGTTTTCCACAGGCGCGATTCCACAGCTCTGAAGCGCCACGATTATAACAACGGCGCCCCCTGAGGCGCAAAGGGATTTTTCGAGGGTTCTGTGGCTGAGGATGCCTTGACGTGCCAGCGGGCTTCCCTTATAATCAAGCGATTTCACAAAGGAAAAGACCATGAAGAAAACACTGACCAACAAATCCAACATCAAAAGGAAGCGCACGCACGGCTTCCGTCGCAAGATGAAGAGCGCGGATGGGCGCAAGGTCCTGGCCCGCCGCCGCCGCAAAGGCCGTCACAGCCTGTCGGCCTAGACCTGCGCCGATGGGATCGGCCGCGGGTTGGCTCTCCCTTAAGATCGTCGACCGCGCCGAGGCATCCGCCCCGGCGGCCGGAGGCGCCCTCCCGGCGCGGCACCGGCTCCTGATCTCGGTACCCAAGAGATCCGTACGGCTGGCGATACGGCGCAACCGCATCAAGCGTCTCATCCGCGAGGCCGTCCGGTTGGACGGGCTCTTCTCCCGTCAGGACCGCACGCACCTGCTCAAGGTACAGCGCGATCCGGGCGCCATCGGACTGGCGGAGACGCGGCAGGCACTGCGCGAGGCCGGGGCCCGATGATCCGGTCGGTGTGCGTGGCGTCGGTGAGGCTGGTATCGGCGTTCTTCAGATCACTGGGTTGGAGGGCTTGCCGCTTCCACCCGACCTGTTCGCAGTACGCGGTGGAGGCTTTGAGAACGATGCCGCTCCACCGTGCCGTCAGAGTTTCGGCCGCGCGCCTGGCGCGCTGTCACCCGCTGTCCGCGGGCGGATACGATCCGCTCCCGCACAGCGGGGATCCCGTCCCAACCGGAAAGGTCCTCTAGTCGATGGAAAAACGCACGATCCTCGCTCTGGTGCTCTCGTTCGCGGTCCTTGGTTTTTACCCGACGATCCTCGGGTTCTTCTATCCCGACTACGGCAAGACCCCCGCGACCGTGGTCGCGGACAGCGCCCCGCCAGCGGCGCCCGGTGCGCCGCAGGCCGCGGGCGTGCCCTCGGCGCCTCCGCGTCTGGCCGCTCCGTCCTCCAAGCTCGAGCTCGCGCAGGACGTGCGCGTGAAGACCCGCGAACTGGACCTGGCCTTCCACCCGCAAGGCGGCATCCTGCGCGAGGTCTCCTCCACCGCCTACCGCGACGCGGAGACGCGTCTGCCGCTCGGCCTGATCTCCGTGCAGGACGACGCGTGGGCGCCGCTGGCGGTGTTCTTCTATGGCGTGCCGGCTCTCGAGAACGTCGATGCGCGCTATCGCGTCGAGTCCGAGGGCCAGACCGTCCGCATGAGCGCCGATCTCGCCGGCACGCTGGCGGTCTCCAAGACCGTCACTCTCGGCGATAGCGGCGACCGCGGCACGTTCACTCTGCGCCTGACCAACACCGGACCCGCGCCGCTGGACCTGGCGTACGAGCTCGTCACCGGCCCCTCGCTCCTCCCGCACAACTCCATCGACGCGCAGTATCTCGAGGCCAACTTCTACGATGCGGGCACCTCCAAGCTCCAGCACCTCAAGGAGACCAAGGACGGCAAGCAGAAGACCTCCGAGGGCGCCTCCGACTGGGGCGTCACCAAGAGCCGGCACTTCTCGCTCATCCTCCGCTCGGACACTTCCGGCGCCCGACACACCGGCCTGGTGCGCGGTCTGGGACGGGACCGATTCGCCGTTTCCATGGTCGCGCCCAAGACGCGTCTTGAGCCGGGCGCGACGCTCGAGAGGTCCTACACGCTCTACATCGGACCCAATGACATCAACCGCCTCCAGCCGATGGGTCTGGGAGCGGTGGTCAATTTCGGCAAGCTCGACTGGATCGGCAAGCTCCTCGTCGGAGGCCTTGAGCTCATCCACGGTGTCGTGCGCAACTACGGCGCCGCGGTGATCCTCCTGACGCTCCTGATCAACCTCGTGCTCTTCCCCCTGACACGCGCCAGCTACATGTCGATGAAGCGCATGCAGTTGGTCCAGCCGCAGATGAACAAGCTCCGCGAGAAGTACAAGAGCGAGCCTGAGAAGCTCAACAAGGAGATGATGGAGCTCTACCGCAAGCACAAGGTCAATCCGTTCGGCGGATGCCTGCCGATGCTGGCGCAGATGCCGGTGTTCATCGCGCTGTACGTGGCCCTGTCCAAGACCGTCGGCCTGCGGAACTCGGAGTTCCTGTGGATCAAGGACCTCTCCTCGCCCGATATCGTCAAGCTTCCGTTCTCGCTGATCTTCATCGGGGATACCGTGCACGTACTGCCGATCATCATGGCCGTCGCCGCGCTCATCCAGCAGAAGTTCACGATGGTCAAGATCGAGGGCCAGGACCCCGCGATGGAAGCTCAGCAGAAGATGATGGCGGTGATGATGCCGCTCCTCTTCCTCTTCATGTTCTACTCGATGCCGGCGGGACTGGTGCTCTACTGGCTCACCAACACCGTCGTGATGGCGCTCTACCAGTACCGCCTGAAGAACCTCACTCTCTCCTAGTTCCGTGCCGAGCGGCGCTCGCCGCTCCGGAGTGCGTATGTCCGTGCAAGCGCATGACGTGTTCGACGTGATCGTGATCGGCGCCGGCCATGCCGGCTGTGAGGCCGCTCTGGCCGCCGCGCGCATGGGAGCTCGCACGCTCATGCTCACGATGAACCTCGAGTCCGTCGCGCAGATGTCGTGCAATCCCGCCATCGGCGGCGTCGCCAAGGGCCACATCGTTCGTGAGATCGACGCGCTCGGCGGCGAGATGGGCAAGGTCACCGACCGCACGGGCATCCAGTTCCGCATGCTCAACACGAGCAAAGGCCCCGCCGTGTGGGCTCCGCGAGCGCAGTGCGACAAGCGCGTGTACGCGATGACGATGAAGCATGTGCTCGAGAGCCAGCGCGGACTCGAGCTCAAGCAGGCCGAAGCGCAGGAGATCCTCGTGTCGGGCGGACGGGTCGTCGGCGTCGTGACCAATATCCGCACCGTCTATCACGCTCCGGCCGTCATCGTCACCACCGGCACGTTCCTCAACGGGCTCATCCACATCGGAGAGGTCACGTTCGGCGGCGGCCGCGGCGGCGAAAAAGCTTCGCAGGGACTTTCGGGATGTCTTGCGCGACTGGGATTGGAGATCCGCCGTCTCAAGACCGGCACACCACCGCGTCTCAACGCCAAGAGCATTGACTATGCTCAGCTCGAAGCGCAGTACGGCGATGCCGAGCCGCAGCCGTTCAGTTATTCCACCGACCGGCTCACGCAACAGCAGCTGCCCTGCCACATCACCTATACCAATGAACGTACGCATCGCATCATCCGCGACAACATCCATCGCTCACCGCTGTACTCGGGCCGCATCCAGAGCCGCGGGCCTCGTTACTGTCCCTCCATCGAGGACAAGGTCCAGCGCTTCGCCGATAAGGAACGACACCAGATCTTCCTGGAGCCGGAAGGTCGTTTAACGCAGGAGGTCTACGTCAATGGTATATCCACAAGTTTTCCACAGGATGTTCAAATAGACCTTATAAGAAGTATAAAAGGTCTTGAAAATGCTGAGGTTATGAGATTTGGTTATGCGATCGAATACGACTATTGTCCGCCGACGCAGGTCCAGCCGACCCTGGAGACCAAGATCGTATCCGGATTGTATCTGGCTGGGCAGATCAATGGCACCTCCGGATATGAAGAGGCCGCTTGCCAGGGGCTGATGGCAGGGATCAATGCGGTGTTGAAGGTCAGAGATCAAGAGCCGTTCGTGTTGGAGCGGTCCGAGGCCTATATCGGAGTGTTAATCGACGATCTTGTCACCAATGGCACCGAAGAGCCGTACCGGATGTTCACCTCGCGTGCGGAATATCGCCTATTACTTCGTCAAGACAATGCAGACAAAAGACTTATGTCTTACGGAAATAAGTATGGATTGATCTCCGATGAGCAGTACAAGCGCTATCAGAACAAGTGGTCCGAGATCGAAAGTTGGATCAAGCGCCTTCGTGATCAAAGGCATGAGCAAGTGACGTTGGAGCAATATCTGAGGCGGAGCGAAGTGCGGATCGGTCAGGTGTTGGAGATGTTGGACCAACGGATCGAAGATAAGAGTGTCGAAGAGCAGATCGAGATCGAGGTGAAGTACGCGGGCTATATCCAGAGGGATGTTCAGGCCGCGCATCGACTGCGTCAGAGCGAACAGCGCCGTATTCCGGCCGATCTCGACTATCGAGCTATTCGAGGGCTGGGTCGTGAGGCGATGGAGAAGCTGGAGCGCGTCAGACCGTTGACGCTGGGCCAGGCGTCGAGGATATCCGGCATGACGCCGTGCGATGTGAGTCTCGTTGCGGTGTATTTGCAGAAATTGAAGCGCTCGATCCAGTAGTTTCCACGTGAAAACCGCACGATCCTACTAAAAATCCCCAATAAAGAGCTGTTTCCACGTGGAAACCGTGTTGACAGACCACGCTTGTGTCAGTACGATAGGAGAAACTATGCCAAAGATCATCGCTGCATGCAATCAGAAGGGTGGAGTCGGCAAGACGAGCACCTCTGTCTCGCTTGCGACAGCATTGGCCCTGAGCGGGCACAAAACATTGCTGGTCGACCTGGATCCCCAGGGCAATGCCACCAGCGGCATGGGTGTCAACAAGCACGAGCTTCAAAAATCCGTCTACCACCTGCTGCTTGAGAATGCGGCCCTCTCCGAAGCCCTGCTTGAAACTCAAGTCGAAAATCTCTTCCTCATCCCGGCGAACGATTTTTTGTCAGGTGCAGAAGTTGAGCTAGTATCAGAACTTGGGAGAGAGAATAAGCTCAAGAAGGTCTTGTCTCATCTCGATCCTTCCTTTGAATATGTGATCGTCGATTGCCCGCCGTCCCTAGGTCTATTGACGATCAACGCCCTGACCGCGGCACAGTCCATCCTGGTGCCCATCCAGTGCGAATACTACGCTCTAGAGGGACTGAGCCAGCTGATGAAGACCTATCAGCTCATCAAGGACAATCTCAACAACGCCCTGGAGATCGAAGGGATCGTGTTGACGATGGCGGATTTCAGGACCAAGCTGACACAGGAAGTCATCCAGGAAGTTCGTAAACACTTCGGGGACAAGGTGTTCCAGACAGTTATCCCACGCAACATCAAGCTGAGCGAAGCGCCGGGATTCGGTAAGCCCATCTTCCTGTACGACAAGGAGTCGGAGGGCGCGCGCAAGTACGAAGAGCTCGCGCGCGAAGTGTTGGCGCGCCGATCGGCTCCCGCGGAGCCCGTCCAACCGTATCAGACCGTCTCAAAGGAAGGGTGACAACCATGGAGCGCAAAGTTCTCGGCCGCGGCCTCGATGCATTGATCCAGAGAACGGCGCCTGAAACATCCGCCGACACGACGTCCAAAGAGCGCGTGCAGACCTTGCCGCTGGATCAGATCCAGCCGGGGAGATTTCAGCCGAGATTGAGTTTTTCAGAGGAGAAAATAGGCGAGCTGGCGCTCTCGATCAAAGAAAAAGGCATCATCCAGCCAGTGCTCGTCCGGCAGATCGAGGGCGGACGCTATGAGCTGATCGCCGGTGAGCGCCGCTATCGCGCCGCGAAGAAAGCCGGTCTCACCGAGATCCCCGTGATCGTTCGCCGCGTTTCGGATGCTGACGCCATCGAGGTGGCGATCATCGAGAATATCCAGCGCGAGGATCTCAACCCGCTCGATGAGGCCAAGGCCTATCAGCGGCTGATGCTCGAGTTCGGCCTCAATCAAGACTCCATCGCGACGAAGGTCGGCAAGGATAAGTCCTCTGTTTCCAACATCTTAAGACTGCTCAACCTCCCCGAGAAGATCCAGGAGTGCGTCAGCCGCAACCTCATCAGCTTTGGGCACGCCAGAGCGCTGTTGGCGCTCTCCGATCCCAAGGTCCAGGCCGATTGGTGCGACCGGATCATCCAGAAGGGTCTGTCCGTACGACAGATCGAACAGGTCACCGCCAAGCGCGCCCCCAAGGTCTCCGCTCGCCGTCTGGCCGTCGATCCGGACATCCAACAGCTCGAGGACCGCCTCCAGCAGACGCTCGGGACGCGCGTGCGCATCCGTCATGCCCGCAAGAGGGGACGCATCGAGATCGAGTACTACTCCATCGATGATCTGGAGAGGCTGCTGCGCCGCGTCGGCGTCGAGGTCTGACGGTACTTGACAGTCCAGCCGACGGGCTCTACACTAAGCAAACAAAACAGTCTAAGACTACATACATAACTGCAATATTTGCAAAGTGATAGGGAGCACATGGAACAGGCCACACTCGTTCTCATCAAGCCCGACGGTCTACAGAAATCCATCACCGGCAACGTCCTGACCCGCCTGTCGGAGACCAAGCTCGTCATCATCGGCTCCAAGATGAAAGCCGTCTCGCGCAAGCTCGCCGAGGAGCACTACTGTCATATGAAGGACAAGCCGTTCTTCGAAGAGATCGTCAAGTACATCATGGGCGACTATCACACCAAGCGCGTCATGGCGCTCGTGTACTACGGCGAGGACGCGATCCAGAAGGTCCGCAAGATCTGCGGCGCCACCAATCCCGAGGAAGCGGAGCCGGGCACCATCCGCGGCTCTTTCGGACGCATCACGACCAAGGGTGTGTATGAGAACGTCATCCACGCCTCCGGCAACTCCGAGGACGCCGAGCGCGAGATCAAGCTGTGGTTCGAGCCCGACGACATCGTGCTCGACGAGTTGTACAAGTCCAAGACGGTGACCATCCCCAGCGTCACCAAGAGGGCGTGGGCCTGAGCGGACCGCGCTCGCGGCGATGATCCGGAGCATGACCGGGTTCGGCCACGCCGAGCTCAAGACCCCGCACGGATTGATCCGCGCCGAGGTCAAGACGATCAACCACAAGTTCTTCGAGCTGTCCGCGCGATTGCCCCTGCACCTGACGGACCTCGAGGACCCGTTGCGCCGTCTGGCCGCTCAGCGCATCCGCCGCGGCAAGGCCGTGCTCGTCATCAACAGTCCCGATCCGTCCGTCGTCGGAGCCAAGCTCCATCTCAACGAACCGCTCGCGCGTGAAGTGCACGCCAAGCTCCGCCGCCTGGCGCGCGTGCTCGGGGTCGAGGAGCGCGGCGGAGAACTGCGGACCGTCTTCATGTATCCGGACGTGCTGACGCGTGAGGTCACTTCGTCCGGACGCGCGGAGCTGGCGCGGCAGGTCGAACGCACCGTGGCCAGAGCGCTCGACAGTCTCGAGAGCTCGCGCCGCTTCGAGGGAAGGGCGCTCAAGCGCGACGTCGAGCGTCGCGCCGCCGAGATCCGCTCCGCGCTCAGGATCATCGAGCGCCGCATCCCTGTACTCGCGCGTGACTACCGCGCCTCGCTGGAGAAGCGCATGAAGGACCTCCTGAAGGACGCGCAGATCGACCGCGAGCGGCTGACCCTCGAGGTCGCCCAGTACGTGAAGAGCAGTGACATCTCCGAGGAGGTCACGCGCCTGAGGAGCCATCTCGAGGCGCTCGCCCAGGCGCTCAAGACCGGCGGTGAGCTCGGACGCAAGATCGATTTCATCGGACAGGAGATGACGCGCGAGGCCAACACCATGGGCGCCAAGTCCAGCGACCGCGCGATCGCCGACGCCGTCATCGACATCAAGAGCGCGATCGAGAAGATCCGCGAGCAGGCCCAGAATGTCGAATAGGACCGGCAAGCTCTTCGTCATCTCCGCCTCGTCGGGCACCGGCAAGACCACGCTGGCGCAGGCGCTCCTGCAGAACGACAAGAACCTCATCCAGTCGATCTCCTACACCACCCGCCAGCCGCGTCCCAACGAGATCAACGGCAAGGACTACTTCTTCGTCACCAAGCAGCAGTTCTTCGGCATGCGCGAGAAGGGCGAGTTCCTCGAGTGGGCCAACGTCTTCGGGCGCTACTACGGCACTTCGAGGACGTTCGTGGAGATGCATCAGAAGCTCGGCAAGGACGTGCTGCTTTTGATCGACGTGCAGGGCGCCAAGAAGGTCAAGAAGCTGATGCCCGGAGCGATCTACATCTTCCTGTCGCCGCCGTCCAAGGAAGAGCTCCGCCGCCGCCTCGAGAAACGCGGCACCGAGTCCAAGGCCGAGATCGCCCGGAGGCTCAAGGTCGCCCAGCAGGAGCTGCGGGAGCTCAATGCGATGTACGACGGACGCTATCTGTGCGATTATCGCATCGTCAACCGCGATATCCGCAAGGCCACCGAGATCGTCAAGACCATCATCAGCGCGGAGCATCTGTCATGAGCGCCGCCTCGAACAAGCGCGTGCTCCTGGGGGTGACCGCCTCCATCGCGGCGTACAAGGCCTGCGATCTCATCACTGAACTTCGCGGCAAGGGACACGATGTCGATGTCGTGATGACCAGGGATACGCGGCATTTCATCACGGCGCTGACCCTGCAGAGTTTCGCGGGACGTCCGGTGATCGAGGATTTCTTCTCCATTGAAGGCCGCCTGAAACCGGTGCATATCGAGCTGGCGCGCTCGAGCGATGTCGTGCTCATCGCGCCGGCGACCGCCGACGTCATCGCGCGTCTGGCGCACGGTCTGGCGGACGACGTGCTGACGTGCACGGTGCTGGCCACCGACGCTCCGGTGGTGTTGGCGCCGGCGATGAACGAGAAGATGTATCTGCACCCCCGTACGCAGGAGAACCTCAAGAAGCTCAAGGATTCCGGCGTGACCGTTGTCGAGCCGGTGCAGGGTCATCTGGTGTGCAGTGAGCACGGTCTCGGGCACATCGCCGACAACTCCGCGATCCTGGCGGCCGTGGACAGAGCGCTCGTATCCGGCCGCGCCCGCCGCTGAACGCCCGCTCATGAGCGGACAGCGCCCTCTGAAGTATCTGATCGTCTATGGACCGACGCAAGAGCCCTTCGATCCGGTCCGCTATCTGACCAACCGTTCCACCGGCACGATGGGCCGTCTGTTGGTCCAGGCTGCCCGTCGCAGCGGACACCGGGTCACCGCGATCCAGTGTCCGGATCAGGCCCGGACCGCAAGGGACCTCCTCCGCCAGCTCCGTTCGCTCATCGGACGGCACGATGTGTTCATCATGGCCGCCGCGGTTTGTGACGTGCGACCGGCGAGGGTCTCAGGGTCCAAGATCAAAAAAGAAGCACTACAGACTGTAAGATTTGTCAAAAATCCAGATATCCTGAGAGAGTTGAGAAAAAGAAAGACCAAAAATCAAGCTTTTGTCGGATTTGCTCTCGAGTCTCACGCGCTGGACCGGAACGCCCATAAGAAACTGATATCAAAAGGGTTAGATCTAATCGTTGGACAGAAAGTTTCTCAAAAGATAGATCCGTTTGGCCCTGTTTCGATGGATGTTCTGCTGTTGACCCCTGATGGAGAACGAAAAGCCTATGCCCGGATCACCAAGACAGCTCTGGCCCGGATCCTGGTGAGCTGCGGTGAGTTCTTGGCCCGCCAAAAAGCGTCCAAAAAAGCATGACGCCGTCGAGAGGTTTGTGATACATTATTTTCTCCCAAAGTATTGAGCGGACCGCTGTTGGAGCGCCGGGGTACACGCTCCTTTTGCGGCGTTTTTTGTCCGCCGACCGCGGGCCACGGATTACTGGCGCGATGGCCGAGCAGTTAGGCAGCGGTCTGCAAAACCGCGTACACCGGTGCGAGTCCGGTTCGCGCCTCGTATTACAGTCGGATCAGCCGCCGGCCAAAGTCTTGATCGTACGAAGGGTGTTCGCCTCCGGGCGGACGCATCGACAAGCCGGGGTGGCGGAACTGGCAGACGCACGGGACTTAAAATCCCGGGACCTTCGGGTTGTAAGGGTTCAACTCCCTTCCCCGGCACGGTTTGAAGGGCAATTAGCTCAGTTGGTTAGAGCGTTTCCTTGACATGGAAAAGGTCAGAGGTTCGAGTCCTCTATTGCCCACCATTTTTGAAGGAGTCTATCGGGCATTCCGGTCCTCTAGACTAGGAATGCCCGATGTTGTCTACGCTCGTGTGGACAATAGAGGACTCGAAGTGAGCCGCCGAGAGAATTGACCGAGCAATGGCCAAGACCGTCGAACAATACACCGAGCTGGACAAGCTGCGTCACAGCTGCGCGCACGTGCTGGCGCAGGCGGTGAAGCGCAAGTACCCGCACGCCAAGCTCGGCTACGGTCCTCCGGTGGAGGACGGGTTCTTCTATGACATCCATCTGCCCGAGCCGTTGACGGACGCAGAGTTGGCCGAGATCGAAAAAGAGATGGCCAAGGTCGTCGCCGCCGACTATCCGTTCGAGTGCAAGGAGGTCACGGCCGATGAAGCGCGCCGGATCTTCAAGGAGAAGGGGGAGGATTTCAAGCTGGAGATGATCGAGCAGGCCGCCGCGCAGGGACAGAAGATCTCCGTCGTCGTCGACGGGGATTTCACGGACCTGTGCAAATACCCCCACGCGCACTCCACGGGACTCATCAAGGCGTTCAAGCTCACGAGCGTCGCCGGAGCGTACTGGAAAGGCATCGAGACCAATCCCGTGATGCAGCGCGTGTACGGCACGGCTTTCTTCTCCAAGAAGGACCTCGAGGAGTTCGAGCGTCTGCGCGAGGAGGCCAAGAAGCGCGACCACCGCAAGCTCGGCAAGGAGCTGGACCTCTTCATGTTCACGCCGCTGGCTCCGGCGTCGCCGATCTTCAAGCCCAAGGGCACGGTCGTCTACAACCTCCTGCAGGACTACATCCGCTCGATCTACCGGCGCGACGGTTATCAGGAGGTCATCACGCCGCAGGTGTTCGACGTCGAGCTGTGGAAGAAGTCCGGCCACTACGACAAGTACAAGGACAACATGTACTTCACGCACATCGAGGAGCGCGAGTGCGCGGTCAAGCCGATGAACTGCCCGAGCCACACGCTCATCTACGCGTCGGAGCTGCGTTCGTACCGCGACCTGCCGATCCGCATCGCGGACTTCGGCCGCCTGCACCGCTATGAGCGCTCGGGCGTGACCGCGGGCCTGACGCGAGTACGCACGTTCGCGCAGGACGACGCGCACATCTTCTGCCGCGAGGACCAGATCGGCGAGGAGATCGCCGGCGTCTGCCGCATGATCCGCGAGGTGTACGACACGTTCGGGTTCCCGGAGTGCAAGGTGTACCTGTCCACGCGCCCCGAGCGCAAGGTCGGGACCGACGCGATCTGGGACAAGGCCGAGGCGGCCCTCGAAGAGGCCATCCGGTCCAACGGACTGCCGTACACGGTCAACGCGGGGGACGGTGCTTTTTACGGGCCGAAGATCGATTTTGTCGTGCAGGACGCGCTCAAGCGCGACTGGCAGTTGGGCACGATCCAGCTGGATTTCAACATGCCCGAGAGGTTCGGCCTCGAGTACAAGAACGCCGAGGGCGGCACCTCGCGGCCGGTGATGGTGCACCGCGCGGTGCTCGGGTCGCTCGAGCGCTTCATGGGCATCCTCATCGAGCACTACGGCGGGGCTTTCCCGCTGTGGCTGGCGCCGATGCAGTTGAGCGTGGTGCCCATAGCGCGCGCTCACGAGGCGTACGCGGCCGAGGTCGCGACGCTCTTGAGGGACAAAGGATACCGGCTGGAAGTGCAGAGCCCCGACGACACGCTCGGGGCCCGCATTCGCAAGGCCCAGTCGGAGAAGATCCCCTACACGCTCGTCGTGGGGGACAAGGAGGCGCAGTCGCGGACCGTGGCGGTCCGTTCGCGCGTCGCGGGAGACCAGGGTCAGGTCGACCTCGCGGCTTTCGCGGAACGTCTCGCCGACGAGACGCGCCGGAGAACGACGGGCCTGGAAGCCCGCCTAACCCCCAAATAAGGAGAACCAGCGTATTCCGAGGATAACAACGCGTATCAATGAGGCCATCCGCACCTCGCACGTGCGACTGATCGATCAGAACGGCAATCAAGCCGGTATCGTGGCGACCGACCAGGCGTTACGGCAGGCGAAGGAAGCGGAGCTGGACCTCGTCGAGGTCGCCAACAACGCGGCCCCTCCGGTCTGCAGGATCATGGACTACAGCAAGTTCAAGTACGACCAGGAGAAGAAGGAAAAGGAAGCGCGCAAGAAGCAGAAGGTCATCCACCTGAAGGAGATCAAGTTCCATCCCTTCATCGATGACAACGACTACCAGGTCAAGCTCCACAACCTGGAGCGCTTCCTCAAGCAGGGGGACAAGGCGAAGGTCACGATGGTGTTCCGGGGCCGCGAGATGAACTACGTGAGCACCGGCAAGAAGCTTCTGGAAAAACTGGCGCAGGACATCTCGGCACTCGGCGAGGTCGAGAAAGCGCCGTACCTGGAAGGCAAGATGATCACGATGATCATCGGACCCAAATAAGAGGGAAGAGACAATGGCGTTGAAGACCAACAAGTCCGTCCAAAAGCGTTTCCGGGTGACCGGGAGCGGCAAGATCAAGAAGATGCGCGCCGGCAAGCGCCATCTGTTGCAGCACAAATCCCGCAACAAGAAGAGACAGCTGCGTAAAGGCGACACCGTCGAGAACGCGCTGACCAAGCAAATAAGGAGACTGTTGCCGTATGCCTAGAGCAGCCACCGTACCGGCGGGAAGACGCCGCCGCAAGAAGTACCTCCGCATGGCCAAGGGTTATTTCGGAGGACGCCGCAAGCTGTACCGCTCGGCGCGCGAGACCGTGCAGAGAGCGCTGATGTTCGCCACGCGCGACCGCCGCGACTCCAAGTCCGTGATCCGCAAGCTCTGGATCACGCGCATCTCGGCCGGTTGCAGTGAGAACGGGCTGACGTACAGCCGCTTCATCGGCGGCCTCAAGAAGGCCCAGGTGCTCCTGGACCGCAAGATCCTCGCGGACCTGGCGCATCACGACAAGAAGATCTTCGCGGAACTGGCGTCCATCGCCAAGGGCTGATGAGCCCGGTCCGGTGGTCCCGCCCAAGGGGCCGCCGGCGCCACACCCGATGATCGAAGCGCTCAAGCAGCTCGAGCAGCAGGCCCAGCAGGAAGCGTCGACCCTTTCGGACCCGGGCAGACTTCAGGAGACCAAGCTGAAGTACCTGGGGCGGAAGGGTCTGTTCGCGTCCGTCTCCGCGCGCATCGGCGAAGTGTCCGCTCAGGACAAGCCGCTGGCCGGTCAGGAGATGAACCGGGTCAAGCGCGAGCTCGAGCGGATCTTCGCCGAGGCCGAGCGCGCGCTGTCCGGACCCTCGTCGTCGTCGGCCGCCGGCGTCGACGTGACGATGCCGGGCACGTTCCCGCCGTGCGGCTCCCTGCATCCGCTGACCCAGGTCGTGCGGGAGATCTCCTCGATCTTCCGCGGCCTTGGCTACTCGATCGCCGACGGACCCGAGGTCGAGAGCGAGTACTACAACTTCGAAGCGCTCAACATCCCCCTCGATCATCCGGCGCGGGACGGATTCGACACCTTTTACCTGCAGGACGGCAAGCTCCTGCGTTCCCAGACGTCCACCGTGCAGATCCGCGTGATGGAGAAGTCACGTCCGCCCATCAAGGTCATCGCGCCGGGCCGCGTGTTCCGCCCGGACGCCACCGACGCGACGCACTCGTTCGTTTTCCATCAGCTCGAAGGGCTCTTCATCGACCGCGGCGTGAGCTTCGCGCACCTCAAGGGGACGCTCTTCACGTTCGCGCAGAGCTTTTTCGGTCCGGGGACGCGCATCCGGTTCCGGCCGAGCTTCTTCCCGTTCACCGAACCCAGCGCCGAGATGGACATCTGGTCGGACAAGCGCGGAGGGTGGCTCGAGGTGCTCGGATCGGGCATGGTACACCCCAACGTGCTGCGCAAGGCCGGCATCGATCCGGAAAAGTACACGGGGTTCGCGTTCGGGGTCGGCGTCGAGCGCATGGCCATGATGAAGTATGGCGTCGAGGACATCCGGCAGTTCTACGAGAACGACGTGCGGTTCCTGAGGCAGTTCTCATGAGACTGCCGCTGTCCTGGCTCAAGGAGTACGTCGATCCCGGCCTGAGCGCGGAGGCGCTGGCCGAGCGCCTGTCGCTGTCGGGCACCGCGGTCGAGTCGGTGCTCACCCTCGAAGGTGAGCCGGTGCTGGACCTCGAGATCACTTCCAACCGTCCGGATTGCCTGAGCCTGCTGGGCCTGGCGCGCGAGACCGCCGCGCTCACCGGCCGCAAGGTATCCGAACCGCAGGCGAGCGCGCGCAGCCCCAAGGGGGCCGGCGAGCGTATCGACATCACGGTGGAGGATCACAAGCTCTGCCCGATCTACACCGCCCGGATCATCACCGGCGTGCGGGTAGCTCCCGCGCCTCCGCGCTGGGCCAAGGCGCTGAGATTGTGCGGCTCGCGGGACATCAACAACGTCGTCGACGCCACCAATTACGTGCTGTTCGAAACGGGTCATCCGCTGCATGCTTTCGACCTCGACAAGCTGAGCGGACGCCGGATCCACGTGCGCCGTTCGCGCAAGGGGGAGAAGTTCACGGGCATCGACGGCAACCTCCATGAGCTGGACGACGAGACGCTGATCATCGCCGATGACGAGCGTCCCGTAGCCATCGCCGGTGTGATGGGAGGCCGTCAGACCGAGGTGACGGCCTCGACGCGCAACGTGCTTCTCGAAGCGGCCTGCTTCGACCCGGTGGCGGTGCGCCGCGCCCGGCGCAAGTATAAGCTCAACACGGAGTCCAGCTATCGATTCGAGCGCGGCGTTGACGCTCTGGGCGTCGAGCGCGCTTCAGAGCGCGCGCTCGAGCTCATCCTCGAGTGGGCCGGCGGTACGCCGGGGGTCCTGGCCAAGCGCGCGCGTCTGCGCCCGCGTCCGTCCAAGCCGATCCTGCTGCGGCCTGGGCGCGTGGAGCAGCTGCTGGGCGTGCCCGTCAAAACCCCGCGCGTGAGAGCCGTGCTCGGCCGTCTCGGGTTCGGGGTCAAGTCGGCACGGGCCGGAGCGTTGTCGGTGAGCGTGCCGAGCTTTCGCCGGGACGTGACCCAGGAGCACGACCTCATCGAAGAGCTCCTGCGCATCGACGGGTTCGAGCGGATACCGACGCTGTTGCCGCCGACCTCGCATCAGACGGTCTCCGATGAGGGCACGGCCCGCGCCGAGGCGCTCGATGAGGTCCGCAACCATCTCAAAGCTCTTGGATTTCAAGAGATCCAGACCTATGGGCTCCTGTCCGGCAAGGCTCTCGCCCAATCCGGGTATCCGGACCTGTCCCTTGCCACCCGGGTGACCAACCCGCTGTCGGCCGAGCAAGAGTATCTGCGCCCGGACCTCGCCTGCGGCATGCTGCAGGCGGTGCTCTACAATATCCATCGTAAGTCCTTGTCCCTCAAGCTGTTCGAGATCGGCCAGGTCTATCGTTCGGGACAGGAGCAGACGGTCTTGGGGCTGGCGCTGTCCGGTCCGCTCGAGGAGAACTGGCGCCGCAAGAGCCCGTCCTCGATCCATGATCTCAAGGGGATCGTCGAGAACGTCCTGAGCGCTCAAGGCCAGCCGCCGATGGACTGGCGACCCGCGCCGGCCACCGCCCTCTTGAGCGCCTCCGCCGAGGTCCGGGGGGCGGAAGGCGGGGTAGGGGTGCGTTTGGGAACGGTCCGCGCCGATGTCCTTAAGGCCTGGGATATCCCGCAGGACCTTTTATTTGCCGAAATTATCCTGTATGATTACCTCCAAGCGCGTTCGCAGCGCAAACCGTTCAAAGCGAAGGTCCCCCCGAAATACCCCTCCGTGAGGAGGGACATCGCCTTCGTTGTGGATGAACGGATCGAGGTCGGGTCCCTGGAAGCGGCCATGAAGGCCGCAGGGGGACCCTCTTTGCGTGAAGTCCGGCTCTTCGACGAATACCGGGGCAAGAACATGCCGGCCGGCAAGAGGAGCTTGGCGTTCGCGCTGTCGTACCAGAAGGACGAAGGAACTTTTACCGACGAGGAGATCCAGTCCCTGCAGACGCACATCGGCACCGAGCTCAAGCAGAAGTTCGGGGTGGAGTACCGGTGAGCGCGGATTGGATCGGGGGGATCGGGACCGTGGCCGGGGTCGTCCTGCCGCTTTTCAACATCCCCTTGATCATCAAGATCTGGCGCCGCAAGAGCGCGGCGGATTTCAGTCTGTCGTGGGCGATCGGTGTGTGGGTCTGCATCGTGCTCATGACACCGCAGGCCCTGCGTTCGTCGGACGTGGCGTTCAGGTCCTTCGGCGCGGTCAACCTGGTCTTTTTTACGATGGTCGTCATTCTGATCCTGAAATTCAAGTCCGCACCCGGTCCGTCCGGGCGCCCCGAGCGCGTCAACGAGGAGGTACGATGAACAAAGCGATCTCGCTCGCCCTGGTCCTCATGCTGGGTTCGACCCAGGCGCTGGCCGCCGCTGAAGGCGCCGCCGTGCCGCTCGATCCGGCGGACGCCAAGTACCAGCAAGTCTTGCAGGAGTCGGAGCGCAACAAGGAACTGCTCGCGATCTGGAAGGACCACGTTCGCACCTTGACCAAAGAGCGCGACGATGCGTACCGCCAGATCGAAACCCTCCGCAAGAGCGGAGGGGCCCCACTGGTGGCCCAGAAGCTCGCCGTCGAGACCCAGCCCCTGCCGGCCGTCTCCGCTCATGTGCCCGCTCAGGAAGCGACGATCCGCCAGCTCAAATCCCGTCTGGCGTCACTGCAGGCCGACTATCAGAAAGCCGTGGGACTGCACGATGAGCTCAGCGCCCTCAAGGCCGAGCGTGACAGTCTGATCGTCCAGAAGACCAATGCCGTACGTGAGGCCGAGGACCTGCGCGCTCAGCTGGCACAGCGTCCCGCGATCGCTCCGGCATCGGCAGAGAGCGATCTCAAGAAGCGCCTGTCGGAGATCTCCCAGTCGCTCGAGCGTGTCAGTGCCGAGCGGGACCAGTTGCGCGCCGAGACCCAAAAAGCCCGCGCGGACCTGGCGATCGAGAGGAACCGGACATCGGCTCCCCAGCCGCAGGTCGAGACACCGGCCTTGCAAACACGCATCTCTTCGCTCGAGTCCCAGCTGGCCGCCGTCGGCACCGAGAAACGCAAGCTCCAGACCCAGGTCCAGGAACTGCAGTCGCGGCTCACCGGACTCGAGAAGGAGAACGCCGATCTGCGCGGAGGGATCCAAGGCAACCAGGACCTCCGTCAGCGCATCGAGGAGCTGTTGCGGCAGAACCAGGCCGAACAGAAGCGCTCACAGGACCTCGAATCCCAACTGGGCGCTCTGAGGGCCGAGAACGACGGGCTCAGACCCGCCAAGACGGAGCTCGACAAGATCCGCCTCCAATCCAACAGCGAGACCACCGGACTGCGCGCACAGCTCGAGCGCGAACAGCAGAAGGCCGCCCGGTTGGCGGACGAGAGGACCACGCTCGAGCGCCGTCTCGAGGAATCCATCGCGATGTCCGGACGTCTGCAGGCCGAGAACGACGGGCTCAAGGTCCGTCTGCAGGGTCAGCAGGCGAGCCAGCAGAGCGCCACGTCCGTCTCGGAGGCCGAGTGGAGGCAGAAGGTCCGCACGCTCGAGCTGCAGAACGAGACGCTCAAGGCCAAGACCGAGAAGATGCGCATCCTCGAAAAAGAGCTCGAGGAAGCCCGCAATTATTTTGCGACGACCTTGCAGGGCCTCGAGACGGCCAAGGCCGACCTGAGCGCACAAGTGAGCTCCCTGACAGCCGACAACGCGTCCCTGCGCTCACGACTGGCCGATTGGGAAACGCGGGCCGCGGGATGGGCTGACCGCGAGCGTCAGCTCAGCGACAAGCTCTACGCGCTCGAGAACCGCTCAGCGGAGCTCGAAACACAGTTGGAACAACGGACCTCCGAGAACGCCGAGCTGTCCGGACGTGTCGCCTCCGCGGAAAGCGCGGCGCAGGACCTGACCGGCCGCCTGGAGATCGCCGAGAGCGAGCTTGAGACGCTGCGTTCGCAGAACCTCACGATCCCCGATCTCGAAGAGCGTTCGGCCAGGGTCGCCGAACTGGAGACGGAACTCGATACGGAGAACCGCCGCGCGCTCGAACTGAGCTCACGCGTCGAGGAGCTCGAGAGCTCCGCGCGCCGTCTGGAGGACCAGCTCAAGGCCTCCGTCGACAAGGATTCCTACGATCGCACCGTCCGGGAGCTCGAACAGGCACAGCAGGAGCTGACGCAAGTCCGCTCGGAGCTCACCGAAGCCTCGGAGCGTACGGAGGCCGCCAGAGCGGAGATCGCACAACTGAGCTCGCAACTGCAGGCCCGCACGGCGGAGTTCAATCAGGCCCAGCAACGGCTCTCCGTTCTTGAAAAGGACGGCGCCTCCGCCGCTGCTCGACTGTCAGAAGTGCAGAGCCGCCTCGAGAGCGCCAGGTCCGAGGTCAGCTCCCTGAGCACGGCCAAACAAGGTCTGGAGTCCAAGGTGCAGGAGCTGACCTCGGGTATCGACACGGTCAGGACGGAGCTCAAATCCGAGGCCGCGCGCAACGCCCGGCTGAGCTCGGACCTCGCGGCTCTCAACGCCGAGAAGAAGAAGCTCGAGGAGGATTACGCGCGCCTTGAGAACAGCCAGAAGCTCGAGGACACCACCAAGCAGGTCCTGCAGAAGAAGATCGATGCCCTGCAGTCCCAGATCGAGCTGATGCGCACCGAGAACGACCGCGTCAAGCTGATCGAGAAGGAATTCGCCACCGTCGAGTCCTCCAAGGCCAACGTACAACAGACGCTCGCCGAGGTGCAGGCACAGTACCTGGCCCAGGGCGAGAAGCTCAAGAACACCGAAGCGGCCCTCTCCCAGGTCCGGACCCAACTGGAGACGCTCAGCCGCGAGACCGAGCGGCTTCGCTCGCAGGGTGCCGATCTGTCCCGCGTGTCGGCCGATCGTGAGCGTATCGTCTCGGAGAAGAAAGCTCTCGAGGAAAAATCATCGCTCTTCGAGGAGGAGCTCAGCAAGGTGCAGAGCGATCGTGAGACCCTCCGCCGTAACTCCGAGATGCTCGGAGGCCAGGTCCGCGCTCTCAACACACAGCTCCAGGGCCTGCAGGCCGATAAAGCGGCGTTGTCCGGACAGCTGGCCCAGCTGAAGTCCCAGCTGGACCTCTACCGTGCCGAGACCGAACGGGTGCAGTTGGTCGAGGAAGAGCTCGCCAAAGTGCTCACCGAGCGCGATACGCTCAAGAGCGACCTTGAGACGGCACGTCGTCAGCTGGCCGATCAAGAGGGCCGCCTGAAGGACAGCTCCGCCAAGATCGACACGCTCAAAAAACTCCTCACCAACTGAGTTGGACCGCGTGGTGCGCGGTGCTATACTGTAATCACCCTGCGATGCTCGTGGCTATGAGCGCTGATCGCTGGAATCCAACAGTCACGAGATAGGGGGTCGTCACCGGCGCCCGTGTGCCGCCTCTGCGGAGGATGTGCCTGACGGCGTTCGTAAGACCCCCGCCCTAGTCTAATAGGGATTCACACGAAGGCGCGTCTCACGGCATCCGCGGGGCCCCTTTTCAGACCAGCCTGACGGACCTCATGGACCTTTTTCAGCCCGCATCGCCATCAGAACCTCGTGAGAACCCGGAGGACCAGCCGTTAGCCTCGCGGATGCGGCCCAAGCGTCTCGAAGAGTTCTGCGGCCAGCGTCATATCCTCGGTCCCGGCAAACTGCTCGAGCGGGCGATCCGCACGGGACGGCTCAGTTCGATCATCCTCTACGGTCCTCCAGGCACCGGTAAGACCACGCTCGCGGGCATCGTCGCGGCGGAAACACGCGCGCTGTTCAAGGCGCTCAACGCCGTCACCAGCAACGTCGCCGAACTGCGTCGGGCCATCGATACGGCCAAGGAAGCATATCGCGCGAACGGCCGCAAGACGATCCTTTTTGTCGATGAGATCCACCGGTTCAACAAGGCTCAGCAGGACGTGCTGATGCCCGACGTCGAGAAGGGCAATCCGATCCTGATCGGAGCGACGACCCACAACCCGTTCTTCTCGATCATCTCGCCGCTCTTGTCCCGATCCATCGTGCTCGAGCTCAAGGCATTGAGCGAAGACGATGTGCTAGGACTTCTGAAGAGGGCGTTAGTCGACACGGATCGAGGACTCGGTTCATGGCCGGTCCAGTGTACGGAAGAAGCGATGCTATTCCTTGCGAAGATTTGTGACGGAGATGCTCGTAAGGCACTTAATTCATTGGAGATAGCTGTAACGTCAACCGAAAAAAATTCAGATGGTAAGATCTTCGTAGATCTCTCGGTCGCTCAAGATGCTATCCAAAAAAAGTCAGTTGTCTATGACCGGGACGAAGATGAGCATTATGATACCGCATCGGCCTTTATCAAATCCATGCGCGGATCGGATCCTGATGCGGCGATCTACTACTTGGCCAAAATGATCTATGCCGGTGAGGATCCGCGATTCATCGCCAGACGTGTGGTCATTTGCGCATCAGAAGATGTCGGCAACGCGGATCCACAAGCATTGGTACTGGCCGTAGCCGCGCTGCATGCGGCTGAATTCATCGGACTACCCGAAGCACGCATAACCCTAGCTCAAGCAGTGACTTATATAGCCTGTGCACCCAAATCAAACGCCGCCTATATCGCGATCAATGAGGCCTTGGAAGATGTCGCATCCGGCAAGATCCTACCGGTGCCGGACCCTCTCAAAGACGCGAGTTATCGGGGTGCCGAGCAGTTGGGACATAAAGGGTACAAATATGCACATAATTTTGAAGGACATTATGTGGATCAGGCTTACTTGTCCGAGAAGCGGACTTATTACCGGCCGACCGATCAAGGCGCTGAAAAAAAATTGAAAGAGTATCTGGAGGCTCTCCAAAAAAAGACGTCCTGAATTGCTTCTCGTTATCCCCGTTAACCCTGCCTTTGCTAATCTCGCCAAACATTTTCAGTTTTAAGCATTCGTAATATCGTATTTACTTGCTTGACTCGGTCTAACTGGCTTTTATACAATTAAAAAGCCAATTTAAATATAAATGCATAAGTCTAGAAGTCTCCCACGGACTTTCAGATGGCGGCCGGCGGTGTCCCTGCTGGTCGTCGCGATCATTGTTGGACCCCTCCTTCCCGCGCAGGCCGCCGAAGATGCTGCGCTGATGACGTTCCAGAACGAGGTCGTCGCGGCCAAACAAAAACAACAATCGATCTCGACCACGGTGCAACAACTGCAATCGCCAGATACCTCGACCTCCGAAGGTTCGCAATTGTCCGACGCGGCAGAGAGGCTGATCCGGGAACTGACGGCCAAAGACGTCGTCCATGAGAACCAGCCGGATACGGTCAAGCTCGAACCGTCCCAGCCGGCACGGGCGAGCGGCGGTTATCCCAGAGGAGCTCTGCGCCGTCTCGAACAGCTCGGACAGGAACCGCCGGACAAGCGCAAGTTCAAGCTCCCGTTCTTGTACTACCGGGAGCCCCGCAAAAAATCCCTCGCCGGCGAAGAAGTCTATCGTACAGCGATGCAGGACAATAAGATCACGGTGCAAGAGGCCATCGACATCGGTCTGGCGAACAACCTGCAGGCCGTCGCCGCGGAGAAACGCATCGACGCCGCCAAGGCGAAGCTCGATGAGGCCAAGAGAGCGCGCTGGCCGACCGTGGCGTTCGTACTCGAGGAGAACGGCGGCAAGGTCTCCAATCGCTTGTACAAGGGTCGCAACCGCAAGCTCAACATCACACAGCCCGTGTACTACGGCGGCGAACTGGTGCTGACGGTCAAGCAGGCGGAGCTGGCGGTCAAGACCGCCGAGAAGGAGCTCGAAAAAGCCAAGTTCGAGCTCATCCAGACGATCCGAACCTCGTACTACGGTGTGCTCAAAGCCGAGTACAACCTGCAGTACCAGAACGAACTCTTCAACGAGGTGCAGCAGATCTGGAAACGGACCGAGGCCGAAAAACGGCAGAAGGTGATCGCCGAGATCGATTATCTCAATATCCGAAGCACGTTCCAGCAGGTGGAGTTCCAGAAGGACTCGGCCAAGAACGATCTCTTGTCGTCGGCGCTCCTGCTCAACCAGACGATCAACGTCCCGCCCGACCAGCCCGTGCCGATCGATCTTCGGCTGGGTTTCCGCAAGATCCGGCCGACGCTCGATGAGGTGCTCGACCAGGCGATGCTGTACAACTCGGACATCCAGATCCGGCTCATCGCGATCGAGTCCGCGCGCTACGGCTTGAAGGTCTACGAGGCGAAGAAGCGTCCGCGTATCGACGCGAGAGGTTCGTTCGGTTATCTCGGAGAGGTCTTCAAGGACGATGAGCAGATCGCCACGGACAACCATGATCTCGACACCGAGCGCGAGTGGTTCCTGGGTTTTGTGGGCAATATGCCGCTGGGGGCCAGTTCGGTGGAGTACGCTCCGATCAAGCACCGTTACGGTCCGACGGTGCTCGCTCTCACCGGCTCCGAGGATTGGAGCCATAAGGTGACGTTCAATCTCTGGGACCGTCTGGCGGACATCTCCGACCAGAAGGGCGCGGAGGCGGCTCTGCTGCAGGCGGAAGCGGAGCTCGAGAAATCCAAGGGCGACCTCATCGCCAACGTCCGCGAAGAGTTCTACAACCTCGAGAAATCCCTGATACAGATCGATTCCTCCGTCGTGCGCATCCGCTATCAGGACAAGCAGAACGAGATCCACCGCTACATGGCGGGTCTGCAGGAAACGAGCCTGGCGACGTTGGTGGACGGACTGATCGAACAGGCGTCCAACCGCTTCGCGTTCATCCAAGCCGTGACCGAATACCACCTGGCGACCTCCAACCTCAACCTCATGATGGGCCACCCGGACTATTTCAAAAGTGAAGCTTAGCGACCTGATCCCGTTCAAGCGCAAGAAGTCTTCCGCCGGACAGGCGGACGGACCCGATGTGACGGCGCCGGCCCGCAAGAAGGGCCTGCCCAAGAAGAAGCTCTTCACGCTCGTGGCCGCGCTGATGGCCGCGACGCTGCTGTACTCGTTCGTCAAGGACCGAGTGACATGCGTGGGGGGATTCCCGGTGTTCAAAAAAGCCAAGAAGACCGAAGAGAAGAAGGTCTTCGAGGAGATCCCGGTCCCGGTCAAGGTCTACAAGATCGCGCGTGTGAGCTTCAGGGACACACTGCCCGCGCTCGGCACGATCAAGGGTTTCAGGGAGTTCGCGCTCAAGTTCGCGGTGAACGGGAACATCGAGTACATCAATTTCAAAGAGGGTGAGCGGATCACGCAGGGCGACATCATCGCCAGCCTCGATCAGAAGGAGGCGCTGCTCAAGCTCGAGTACGCGAAGATCGAGCTCGACAAACAGAGCAAGCTGTTCGAGCTCGGGTCGATCATCGAAGGCAAGCTCAAGCAGTCCCAGCTCGAATACCAGTCCGCCAAGGCCGAGCTGGACAAGACCAACCTCATCGCGGTCAGCGACGGCTACATCGGCTCGCTGGAGGTCGAGAAGGGATCGTTCGTGACCCCGCAGGACCGTGTCGGCACGTTCGTCGACATGAAGGACGTGTACATCGAGTTCGGCGTGATCGAAAAGGACATCGCGAAGGTCAAGGAGGGCCAGAACGTCGAGATGACCGCGGACAGCTATCCCGACCAGCTCTTCAAAGGCCAGATCGACTCGATCTCGCCGTTGGTCGAAGGCCGCTCGCGTACGGTCAAGGTGCGTTCGAAGATCGCCAACCCCGACGAGAAGGTCAAGCCGGGCATGTTCGGCCGCGTGAACACTCTCGTGTACGAGAAGGAGCAGGCACTGGTCATCCCGGCCTCGAGCTTCAAGAAAAAAGAGGACCAGCACTTCGTGTATCTGGTCCATCCGCAGGAAGAAGCGCCGGAGCCCGCGGCCGGTGAGGAACCGTCGGCGCCGAAGGACCGCAAGCGCAAGAAGGACGCTCCCGCGGCCGGAGCGGGTCCTGAAGGGGACGCGATGATCGGCCCTGAAGAACCCAAACAGAGCTTCGGGTTGATCGAGGTCCGCAACATCGAGATCGAGTACGCCACGCCCGATGCCATCGAGGTGAAGGAGGGTCTCGAAGAAGGGGACCTCGTGGTCGTCGACATCGACCAGGAGCTCAAGGACAAGGCCAAGGTCGAGATCACCGAAACGCAAGAGGGCATCTTTTGAGCCTGCCCGCCTCGTCGATCCGCAGACCCATAGCGACCCTCATGTTCTACGTGGGGATCCTGTTGTTCGGTCTGATCTCGCTCAACCTGCTGAAGCAGGAGCTGTTCCCTCCGATCACCTATCCGCAGCTCTCCGTCGTGACTCCGTACGCGAACGCCGCTCCGGAGGAGATCGAGACGCTGATCACCAAACCCATCGAGGAGGCGGTCGGAGGCATCTCCGGATTGCGCAAGGTAACCTCGACTTCGCGCGAGGGCTTGTCCCTGGTGGTCGTGGAGTTCGGCTGGAACACCCACATGGATTTCGCCTCGCTATCTGTCCGCGAGAAGATCGATCTCATCAAGGAGCGCCTGCCGCGGGACGCGCAGGAACCGGTGGTCATCAAGTTCAATCCTTTCGAACTGCCGGTCATGTCCATCAGCGTCTCGAGCGCCGAGCGCAGTCCGGTGCAGCTCCGAGAGTTGGCGCGTAAGTGGTTCAAGGACGAGCTGGAGAAGCTCAACGGCGTCGCTTCGGCCGCGATCACCGGCGGAGAGGAGGAACAGATCCTCGTCGACGTAGACCAGGGCAAACTGCGCGCAGCGGGCATGTCCATCTCCGACGTGTCGGACGCCATCAATAACGCCAATCTCAACTACCCCGGCGGCACGATCAAAGAGAGTTTCTACGAGTACCTGGTGCGTACGATCGGGGAGTTCAAGCGCGCGGAGGAGATCGATCAAGTACCGGTCAAACGAGAGCACACCAAAGCCGCCGGTCGCGGCGAGGTCACGGAGGACGAGCCGTCCAACCGTCTCCTCTTGCTCAAGGACGTGGCCGATGTCACACGGACCGTCAAGGAGCGCACCAGCTTCTCAAGGTTCAACGGCCGGGAGAACGTGACCGTCGCCGTGCAGAAGCAGGCCGCCAGCAACACCATCCTCGTGGCCGATATGGTGCGGCGCAAGCTCAAGGACCTCCAGGAGCAGCTGCCCAAGGATATCCACATCGATATCGTCTATGACCAGTCCAAGTTCATCCGGGAGGCGCTCAACGGGGTCAAGGACGCGGCCATCCAGGGAGGGTTCCTGGCGTTCTTCGTCCTGCTCGTTTTTCTCCGGGACCTCAAGAGTTCGATGCTCGTGGTCACGATCACTCCCGTGACCATCCTGGCGACGTACACGCTCATGTATTTTCTCGGCATCTCGCTCAACGTCATCTCGCTCGGCGGTGTTGCGCTCGGCGTGGGTATGCTCCTCGACAACGCCGTCGTCGTCATCGAGAACGTGTACCGTAACTTCCGTGAGAAGCCCGCAGAAGGTATCGATACGGCCGCGAGGGTCGGCTCGGAGGAGGTCATGGCTCCGATGGTCGCCTCGACCCTGACGACGGTTTCGGTGTTCCTGCCGATCGTGTTCGTCACGGGCATCGCCGGTCAGATCTTCAAAGAACTCGCGTGGGTCGTCGTCGTGACCCAGGTCATCTCGGCGATCATCGCGTTCACGCTGTTGCCGATGCTGATCGCCAAGGTCGGTAAGAGCTCTTCGCTGGCGCATCGCGACATCTTCGATGAGGAGAACGCGGATAAGGCACGACCTCGCCTGCCGCTGGCGGTCAGGATGTACCAGGGGTTCCTCAGGGTTTTCGGCAGGCCCATCGACTGGATCGAGCGCACGTACGTTCGTCTCCTGCCGTCTTTCATCGAGCGCAAGGGGATGTTCCTCTTCATGATCTTCCTGGTCTTCGTGGGAAGCTTGTTCGTGTTGGCCACGATGGAACGTGTGCTCCTGCCCAAGGTCGATCAGGGACAGTTCATGGTGAAGGTCGACATGCCGGTCGGGACCCGCGTGGAGATCACCGATGGCATCTCGCGGAAGATCGAGAACTTCATCGGTCAGATACCGGAGGTGCGCTATACCTCCGCGGTGGTCGGATCGAGCAGGGGAGATTCGACCAAGGACATCCTGGAGCGGTTGGGTTCGAACCAAGCGCAGATCATCGTGAACCTTCGAGCCGAGCGGAAGCGAGGCACCGATGAGGTGGTGCAGGAGATCCGCAGGTACTTCGAGTTGTCCGCGGGCTCAGACCTCGTGCGTCCGGCGCGCTTGAGCTATGTGCTCTATGAGAGCGCTTTCAAGGTCGGCAGCGACATCGATGCGCCCATCGTCGTCGAGATCAAAGGCCCCAAACTGGACGAACTGCGCCGCATCGCGCTCAAGACGCAGGAAACCCTGTCGGCCATCCCCGGTGTGTACGGCATCGCCAACAGCATCGCGGAGGCTTTCCCCGAGACCAAGATCATCATCAACAAGGACCGCGCCAGCTACTACAAGCTCTCCGTCGTGTCCAT
Source organism: Candidatus Omnitrophota bacterium (assembly GCA_022072175.1). Classification (GTDB taxonomy): domain Bacteria; phylum Omnitrophota; class Gorgyraeia; order 2-02-FULL-51-18; family 2-02-FULL-51-18; genus JAJVIE01. The sequence continues at coordinate 250,590 of JAJVIE010000013.1, forward strand.
CGCGCAGGCGGCCAATATCGCGATGAAGGGCATCATCGCCAGTAAGTTCAAAGAAGAAGGCCGCGAGATCGATATCCGTGTACAGCTCAAGGAAACGGATCGGGACCAGTTCCAGAAACTCGGCCTCCTGACCGTCTACTCACCGCTGGATATGGTGGTCCCGATGTCGGACTTCGTGCGATTCGAGAGGGGCCGGGGTCCCAGCGAGATCAAGCGAGTCTCCCAGGAAAGGACCGTGCAGGTATACGCGAAGATCTATGAGCGGGGGCTCAGCGAGGTGGTCAAGGACGTCGAGCTGGCGCTGGCGCGAATGAAAGTGCCCGATCGCTATGAAGTGCGTCTGGCCGGAGAGAGCGAGGAGATCCAGGAATCCTTCGCGAGCCTGCAGTTCGCGTTCACGCTCTCGGTCGTTCTGGTGTACATGATCATGGCCGCGCAGTTCGAATCCCTCTGGCAGCCGTTCATCATCATGTTCTGTCTACCGCTGTCGCTCATCGGCGTTGCGATCGCGCTATGGGTGTCGTCGACACCGCTGAGCGTCGTTGTCATCCTTGGCATCATCCTGCTCGGCGGTATCGTCGTCAATAACGGCATCATCCTCATCGACTATCTGAACCAACTGCGCGCTCAGGGTATGCCCCTGCGCGAAGCGGCCATGCAGGCCGGACGGGTGCGTCTGCGGCCGATCCTGATGACGGCGTTCTCGTCCGCGATCGGCTTGTTGCCACTGGCCCTGGGTATCGGTGAAGGCGCGGAACTGCAGGCGCCGATGGCCGTGGCCGTCATGGGCGGCATCCTGATGGCGACGTTCCTGACGCTCGTGGTCATCCCGTCCATCTATATCGGGACCGAGGAGATGGCGCAAAAGGTCCGCTCCTGGCGTCGGAAGGAGTCCTCGGAACCGCAGGCCGGACTGGGTACGGCGCAATGAGCCCGGAGAGACGAGAGCGATGAACCTGCCTGAGATCTCGATCAAACGCCCGGTGACGGTGCTCATGATGACGCTCATCGTCATCCTTTTCGGCATCGTGTCCATGACCAAGCTGCCGGTAGAGCTCTATCCGAACACTTCTTTCGGCGAGATCAGCATCATCATCAACGCCCGAGGAGGCATCCCCCCGTCCGAAGTGGAGGACCTCATCACGCGCCTGGTCGAGGACGCTGTTTCCACGGTCAGCGATCTCGAGCAGGTCCTGTCGATCTCCAAGGAAGGCGAATGCACCGTCGTCTTGAGCTTCAAGTCCGGGACGGACATGGATTTCGCGGCGCTGGAGGTGCGCGAGAAGTTCGCCAAGATCAAGAACCAATTACCCAAGGAGATCGAGAAACCGGTCATCGCGCAGTTCCAACAGGGCGATGTGCCCATCATCATCGTCTCCGCCACCAGTGAACGGCGAACGACCGAAGAGATCCGCAAGATCGTCGACAATACGATGAAGGAGAGCCTCAAGAGGGTCGCCGGCGTCGCCAACGTCGAGATCGCAGGCGGTCGTGAGCGCAAGATCATGGTGGAAGCCGACCAGACGAGGCTGGCGGCGTTCGGCATACCGATCGATGAGGTGACCGGTGCGCTGGGGAGCAATAACCTCAATCTGTTGTCCGGCGAGGTCGAGCGGACACGCGACAAGTACCTCGTTCGCGTGATCGGTGAGTTCGACTCCATCTCGCAGATCGAGAACATGGGCTTGAGGCGGACCGATCAAGGCTCCGTGATCCGGGTCAAGGACGTCGCGATCGTGAAGGACTCCTTCCTCGAAGCTCAGGAATACGCGCGGCTCAACGTCAAGCCTGTCGTTACGGCCTATGTCCAGAAGGAGAGCTCCAAGAACACCATCACCGTCGCCAAGGACATACTCAAAGAGATCGATCTGCTCAAACACAAACTACCTCAAGATATCCACCTGGTCGTGACGTCCAACCAGGCCGAGTTCATCGAGAAAGCGATCGACAACCTCAAGGACTCGCTGTTCCAAGGGATCCTTCTGATCGTACTGGTGTTCTTCATCTTCCTCTTCAAGTTGAACCTGCCTAAACTTGGCGTGGTATTGGCGCTGATCGGTGCGGCGATGTTCTTCAAAGGGACACCGCTGTACGTGTTGGCGCTGGCCGTTGTGGCGGCTATCGTGATCGTGCCGAAGTTCAGGTCCATCGTCATCGTCACGCTGCCCGTGCCGATCTCTGCCATCGGCACGTTCATCTTCATGCGCTCGATGGGACTGACGATCAATGTGATGACGCTCTTCGGCATCGCCCTCGGCGTAGGCATGCTCGTCGACAACTCCATCGTCGTCTTCGAGAACATCCTCAAGAAACGCGAGCAAGGTCTGGACATCAAACAGTCCGCGGTCCAGGGCGCCGACGAGATGTTCCTGTCCATCGTCGCTTCGACCCTGACCAACGTGATCGTGTTCCTGCCGCTCGTCTTCATGGGCGAGGAGCTGCAGAAGCTCTACTCCGGCATGGCCATGACCATCGTCATCTCGCTGTTCATCTCGCTGGTGTGCGCGGTCTCGCTCGTGCCGATGATGTGTTCACAGACGATCCTGTCCGGACAGATCTCCAATCAGGCCGAAGCTGCGCAGTGGGTGGACCGGTTCGCGCGCTCACAGAGAAAACTCCTCTTCACGACCATTCGCAACCAGATCTGGGTGGTCGCGGGAGCGATCGCGGTGCTCTTGATCTCATGGTTCATGATGTCCCGGCTCGGCTTGGAATACCTGGGCAGTACCGAGCAGAACAAGTTCACGACCTATGTCGAGATGCCGACGGGAACCAAGCTCGAGGTCTCTGACAAGACCGTCAAGAAGGTCGAGCAGATCATGCGTAAGATACCGGAGGTGAAGAACGTCAGCTCGCGCATCGAAGCCTGGTCCTCGAAGGTCTATGTGGAGCTCGTGCCGGCCACCCAGCGCAAACGCACGGTCAATGACATCATCGAGAGCGTCCGCCCGGAGACCAGCAAGATGCATCCGGCGTTCGTGTACTTCCAGCAGGAAGAGCAGGTCGGTACCAAGGAAGTGATCCTGGAGCTGTTCGGCTACAACTATGACAAGCTCCGGGAGCTGGCCATCGCGATGGCCAACAAACTGGGCCAGGTCAAGGGTCTGACCGATGCCAAGATCCGGATGCGTGAAGGTCGCCCCGAGATGCAGGTCCTCGTTCAAAAGAAGACCGCAGGCATACACGGCATCGATGTCGGGACGGTGGCCAACCAGGTGCACGGTCAAATGAGAGGATTTCGAGCGACCGTCTTTCATACCGAAGGTAAGGAGGTCGAGACGATCACGCGGCTCGATGAGAAGTACCGCAAGACGTTCAAGGACCTTCACCGACTCATCCTGACGACCGAGAACGGCGATCCGATCCTGCTGGAGCAGTTGTCGGATTTCAAGTTCGGCCTCGGTCCCAGCGAGATCTGGCGCAAGAACCGCAATCGAATGATCCAGGTCAGCGCCAATATTGGCAAGGTACCGCTGAGCAAGATCGTCGAGGACATCAAGTTCGCCATGAAGGACATTCCCTTTCCGGAGGACTACTTCTACCGGGTGGGCGGGGACTATCCCAATCTTGTGAAGACCAACAAGCAGATGCGGATGATGATCGTTTTTGTGCTCGTGCTGATCTACCTCGTCCTGGCGGCGCTTTTTGAATCGTTCGCGCAACCGATCTTAATCATGGTCGCCGTGCCGCTGGCTCTGGTGGGAGCCGTCATCGCTCTGACCATGGGCCCCAAGACGATCAGTATCGGTGCTCTGCTTGGAATGATGATGTTGGGCGGAATTGTTGTTAATAATTCGATTATGTTGATGGATCGTATCAATTACTATGTCCGGGACTTACGCATCGGACATGTCAGATCAGCCGTTATGGCGACGCAAGACCGTCTACGGCCTATTCTTATGACTTTTGCGTCGACGGTCTTGGGTCTGGTTCCGATGGCCATTGATAAGTCCGAGGGAGCTAATCTGTGGTCACCCCTAGCGATCACCGTCATCGGAGGCATCGTGAGTTCAACGGCGTTAACGTTACTTGTTACTCCAAGTTTTTATATTATTTACACATCATCGCTTGATTGGATAAGTAAGACGAGCAAATATATAATGGCTAAAAGAGTACAATTTGCAAGTTAATAGTCAAAAAAAATATCAATGCAAATTGCTTATACTATATGGAAATGCCATAATTTATTATGCAAACAAAGCGAAAGGAAATTATTTCACTAATTTAATAAGATAAATGAAAAGTGTTTAATATTAAAACCCACGGTTGTAAAAGAATGAGAGGGGTCTTTACCCTTTTCTCTTCTTTTACTTCGGTAAAAAGATGATGGAAGAAGAGCGAACGAGCGAAGAACTCCAACGCTTTAAAAGCAGCTGGTCGCTGAGGCTCAAGGTCATTGCCTGGGTCCTGCTGACGACTTTCTTCTGCGAGCAGACCGTCTACGCGGCCGACAGCTCGGCATTCCGTCTGCAGCGCGAACGCAAAAAAGAAGATAGCAAATTCCTTCCCCGGTATCTCCAGGAACAGCAAGCCAAGCACGAGGAATTCGTGCAAAAAAGGCAGGACTTGGACGATCTTTCAAGATCATTGGACGATGATCTCACCAAGAGGCTCCGTAAGAAGAAAAAGAACCTCTTCGACGATGATCGTCGTCGTGGAGGTGTCGGCAGCAATAAGGGCAATATGAACTACACCCTCGAAGATAAAGATGAGGATGGCCGGCCGGACGAACTTGTCCACCACGAGTACGACGAGAACAACAACCTGGTCAAAACGACCCGGTACGACGTCAGCGAGATCGACATCAGTGAGTATGTGGCCGCCGCGGAGTTCGTCGAAGGTGAGGACGGCACCCGCATCTGGGGCGGCTACATGGAGATCGATAAGAGCAAGCTGACCGAAGACCTGATCATCAGCGAGACGTACTACGAAGGGGAGGGGGAGGATCGTAGGATCAGTCACGTCCTGAGCGACTTTGACCGCGAGACCGGTAAGCCCGGTCAGGCGACGCTGTATCTCTATGAAGGTGACAGGCTGTCGTCGACGATGACCTATGACATCGAAGGCAAGGACCTCAACACGGAGACCGACGCGTTCTTCAGCACTTTGAGCGGCGAGGACCTGGTGCAGATCGCCGAGTTCGAGGGAGCCCGGGGATCCGAACTGCTCAAGTACGTATTCACCGATTTCGTCGAGGGTGAGGATGGAGAGTTTAGAGCCGAAATGATGCAGGTCTATCTCTACAATGAGGACGGATCCATCGACAAAACGCTTCAGTACGACGTCTCCGAGTTGATCACAGAGGCGGATTGGGAAGAGAACAAGGCTTTGATGGGTGCGGGACACATCTCCATGATCGAGCACCTTCTGCTCGAGACCGTCTACGAAGGGTCCAAGGGTAAGGAGGTTGTCTCTCAGGCTTTCGGATACTCCCAGGGGCAGATCATCTCACGCGATGATTATATTTACGACGAGCGCGGTCGGTTGGAGAGGATCTATTCCTTCGATACGACCGATCTGACCGAAGAAGAAGCTCGTCAGAAGTCGTCGTCCGAACTCGTCTTCAATGAGGACGGGGAGCTGATCGAGGGGTCTTTCACCGGGACTCTCAAATCCGAAAAGGTTTTCTCCGGGTCCAAGGGTGACGAGAAGATCGAGCAAGTCCTCACCTACGGCACGGAAGAAGACGGCTCTTACTATATCGAGGAGCGCGTCGATTACGTCTACGAGGACGGAGAGATGAAAGCCGTCTACAGCTTCGACACGCAGGGACTTTCCATCGAGGAGGCCCGACAGAAGGTCTCGGGTCTGATCCAATTCGACGAGGAAGGCAATGTCATCTCGGGTTCGTTCACGGGGACGCTGACCAGCGAGACGACCTATTCTGGCTCGGAGGGCAAGGAGAGGATCGATCAGGTCTTCATCTACGAGAAGGATTCCGACGGCAGTTACTCGATCACCGAACGACAGGACTACATCTACGACGGCGACAGACTCACCAATCTGTATACGTTCGATACCGAAGGTCTCAGTTTCTCCGAAGCACGCGAAAAAGCCTCAGGGCTGTTGGTCTTCGATGCTAACGGCGAACTTATCGAGGGTAGTTTCACTGGGACGCTGGTGTCCGAAGTGGTCTACGAGGGCTCGTCCGGCGGTGAAAGGATCAGCCAGATCTTCGTCTACGATCGGGACGAGAACGGGAATTATTCCATCGTACAACGTACGGATTACTATTACGAAGACGGTGTTCTTAAGAGCACCTATGTGTTCGAGACTTCCGGGCTGTCGTTGGAGGATGCCAAGCAGAAATCCAGCGGACAGATCGTCATGGATGATCAGGGGAACATCGTATCAGGTAGTTTTACAGGTACCTTGCAGAGCGAGACCGTATATTCAGGTCCTGAAGGCCGTGAGACGGCGGACCAGACCTTCGTATACGCCAAAAATGCGGATGGGACTTACAGCATCACGGAGAGAACGGACTACATATATAAAGGAGGAAGTCTCATTCGCTCCTATACCTTCGACACCGAAGGGCTTTCCATTTCCGATGCTCGCCAAAAGGTCGATGGCGAGATCAGCATCGATGATCAAGGCAACCTCGTTTCAGGCAGCTTCACCGGCACACTCATCAGCGAGAGCACCTACTTCGGTCCTGCGGGTTCGGAACGGGTCAGCCAGACGTTCATCTACGAGAAGGACGGCGATGAATACAAGATCACCGATCGCATCGACTACGTCTATGAGGATGGAAGGCTCGTTGCCACATACACGTTCGATACGACGGGCCTGAGCACGACCGAAGCGCGCGAGAAGAGTTCCGGCATCCTTGTTTTCGATCAGGATGGCAACCTCATCTCTGGATCGTTCACCGGTACGCTGATCAGCGAGACGACCTATGAAGGCGCCGCGGGCAAGGAAAGACCGTCACAGACCTTCGCTTATGAGAAGAACGACAACGGCACCTACTCGATCACCGAGAGGACCGACTACATCTACGAGGGCGGCGTGCTCAAGGCCACCTACACCTTCGACACGACCGGCCTGGACATGGACGAGGCCCGCCAGAAGGCCTCGGGAGTGCTGGCGTTCGACGAGAACGGCAACCTCATCTCCGGTTCCTTCACCGGCACGCTGATCAGCGAGACGACCTATGAAGGCGCTGCGGACAAAGAAAAGCCCTCGCAGACCTTCATCTACGAGAAGAACGACAACGGCACCTACTCGATCACCGAGAGGACCGACTACATCTACGAGGGCGGTGTGCTCAAGGCCACCTACACCTTCGACACGACCGGCCTCGACATGGGCGAGGCCCGTATGAAGGCGTCCGGAGTTCTCATGTTCGACGAGAATGGCAACCTGATCTCGGGGTCGTTCACTGGCAGGCTTGTCCAGGAGACGCTTTTCGATGGACCGCGTGGCGGCGAGAAGATAAGTCAGGTCTTCGTCTATGAACAGAACGAGGATGGATCCTATCGGGTCATTGAGCGCCATGACTATGTTTATGAAGACGGTGCGATTCGGGCTGTTTACAAGTTCGATACGGATGGGTTGAGCATGGAGGAGGCCAAGCAGAAATCGTCAGGTCTGATTGTTTTCGACGATCAGGGCAATCTGATCTCGGGGACTTTCACGGGAATCTTATTGTCCGAAACGCTCCACGAGGGAGCCGAAGGCCAGGAACACATTTCGCAGGTGTTCACCTACGAGAAGAACGACAACGGCACCTACTCGATCACCGAGAGGACCGACTACATCTACGAGGGCGGCGTGCTCAAGGCCACCTACACCTTCGACACGACCGGCCTGGACATGGACGAGGCCCGCCAGAAGGCCTCGGGAGTGCTGGCGTTCGACGAGAACGGCAACCTCATCTCCGGTTCCTTCACCGGCACGCTCTCCTCCGAGACGCTCTTCACCGGCGGCAAGGGTAAGGAGAAACCCTCGCAGGTGTTCACCTACGAGAAGAACGACAACGGCACCTACTCGATCACCGAGAGGACCGACTACATCTACGAGGGCGGCGTGCTCAAGGCCACCTACACCTTCGACACGACCGGCCTGGACATGGACGAGGCCCGCCAGAAGGCCTCGGGAGTGCTGGCGTTCGACGAGAACGGCAACCTCATCTCCGGTTCCTTCACCGGCACGCT
>JAJVIE010000013.1:258755-261362 GCA_022072175.1 Candidatus Omnitrophota bacterium
TGCTCAAGGCCACCTACACCTTCGACACGACCGGCCTGGACATGGACGAGGCCCGCCAGAAGGCCTCGGGAGTGCTGGCGTTCGACGAGAACGGCAACCTCATCTCCGGTTCCTTCACCGGCACGCTCTCCTCCGAGACGCTCTTCACCGGCGGCAAGGGTAAGGAGCGGGTTAAACATATCTTTACGTACGATCAGAACATTGATGGTAGCTACTCGATCTATGAGCGCAAGGACTTCATCTATGAGGGTCGCCGACTGAAGGAAACGATCGCGTTCTCTACGGAGGGTTTGAGTTTCACGGAATCGAGACAGGCTGCGACTGGCGAGGAGCTCAGCAAGAGCTACTACGAGGGTCTGGCGCGTCGTGAGAAATTGGTTCGCATTACGAACGCAGCGAATATCTCGATCTTTGACCTCGACCAGCAGCAGCCCATTGATCCTCGTGATCTTGCCGGAGAGCCCGGCGCCACCGTTGTCTATCAGCCCGGTCACGAAGGCGATCGCGACTATATTCTGAGCATTACTTTCGCTGATGGTTCTAATTATCAGTTCGATTACGACGGCAGTAATAAGCTCGAGACGGTCTATTTTGCGCTCTCTGGAACCGCGGGTCCTGCGAATAAGATCACTTCCTACTCTTATCGTGATGTCAGCGGGACCATCGAGCTGGACAGGATCGCGTATATGAACAACCTGACGATCGCATATGAGTACTCAGGAGGCGATCTGGTCAGGACCTTGAGCTACAAGGATGAAGACAACGACGGGATCCTCGACGATTCCGAACGCGTCCTCAACACGACCTTCTACGACGTCACCGGGACGAAGGTCGTATACAGCTTCATCTACACTGCCGAGACGACCTATGCGGATGTCGAGAACGATACGCTCGCGACAGCCCCCAACAGTTCGTTCATCCTTCGTTCGTCTCAATATACGTATCAATCATCCAATCCTGAGCGCGTAGAGACCGTGACCACGTTCAGGGGCAAGATCTCCGATGGTTACGTGCTTGACCGCTCTTACTATCGCAACGATACCGATAATCTGATCTACAAGACAAAGCGATTCAGGGGCGGATCAACGTCACAGGTGCGATCGACGATAGCCTTCAACTACGATGGACAGCGGGTCATATCGACGGTTGAGCTTCGGGGCGACATTTCCGATACAGCGCTCAATGATCTGCGCCGCGCGATCACCGATGATGGTGTCATCGATGAGGCAGAGCTACTGACGCATGGATCGGCTCTGTCATTCTCTCAGAGAGAAGGACATCAGGGCAGAGAACGGATTTTGTACATCAAAGAGATCCGAACAGGCGCCTATAAGTTCAGAAGCGATTATATCTACGATGAGGATTCGGACGATGGACTGGACCAAGTCGTACGTCAGAACCTACAGACGGGCCGCGTGGTCACCCGTACGCTATTCGATGGTTTCAGCAATCAAGAAAAGATCGACAGGGTGTTTGCGTACAGTTTCGATGGAGTGATCAAGACCACGACTGTCTATTCCTACGATGCTGACCGTTTGAGCTCCAATATGACCTATCGCGGTGTAGACTCGGTGACCGGCTCCGGCGGGGTCAAGAGATCGGTGACGGTGTTCGTGGGCAACGAGGGCGAGGAGAAGGCCGACAAGACCTACAACTACAACTTCGCCGGGGACCAGGTGAAGACCACCACCCAGCTGGCCTACTCGGCCGATACGCTCTCAAGCTCCACCACCTTCCGCGGTGTGGACTCCATCACCGGCTCCGGCGGGGTCAAGAGATCGGTGACGGTGTTCACCGGCGCCGAAGGTGAGGAGAAAGCCTCCGCCACCTATAACTACAACTTCACCGGCACCGAGGTGAAGACCACCACCGTTCTGGCCTACACCGCCGATACCCTCACCTCCTCGACGACCTTCAGGGCGGTGGATTCCATCACCGGTTCCGGCGGCATCAAGAGATCGGTCACCGTGTTCATCGGCGCCGAGGGCGAGGAGAAGGCCGACAAGACCTACAACTACAACTTCGCCGGCGACCAGGTGAAGACCACCACCCAGCTGACCTACCTCAACGACACGCTCTCAAGCTCCACCACCTTCCGCGGCGTGCACTCGGTCAACGGCTCCGGCGGGGTCAAGAGATCGGTGACGGTGTTCGTCGGCAACGAGGGCGAGGAGAAGGCCGACAAGACCTACAACTACAACTTCGCCGGCACCGAGATCAAGACCACCACCGTTCTCAGCTACAGCCAGGATACGCTGACCACCTCGACGACCTACCGCGCCGTTCACACCCTCACCGGTGACACCGCCGGTGCCGTCAAGAGATCGGTCACCGTCTTCACCGGCGTGGAAGGCGAGGAGAAGGCCCAGTCGACCTTCAACTACAACTTCGCCGGAGACCAGGTCAAGACCACCACCCAGCTGTCCTACACCGCCGACACGCTCAGCTCCTCCACCACCTTCCGCGCTGTCCACTCCATCACCGGCTCCGGCGGGGTCAAGAGATCGGTGACGGTGTTCGTGGGCAACGAGGGCGAGGAGAAGGCCGACAAGACCTACAACTACAACTTCGCCGGGGACCAGGTGAAGACCACCACCCAGCTGGCCT
>JAJVIE010000002.1 GCA_022072175.1 Candidatus Omnitrophota bacterium
CCTAAATGGTCTTACCAGTATTTGGAGGCACTCCATTTATATTCTGAGTGTTTTTATTAGACATAATTACCCCTAAATGGTCTTACCAGTATTTGGAGGCACTCCATTTATATTCTGAGTGTTTTTAGAAGTACTCTTACTGCTATTTGCAATACTTTTTAACGTAGAAAGTAATTCTGAATTAGTTTTCTCTGCCTCTACAGTTTTAGTTTTTTCTAATTTAGTATTATTATTTTGCTTCAAAATTGAGACTAACTCTTTCAAATCAGTGTTCTCTTTTGTACTATGTAAAGAGACTCCTTCACTTTTTATGTTCCCAATAGCCTCTTTCGATAAACTTTTATCTATTATAGGTGGATAAAAAGTTGTAGTTTCCTCTGGAAACTTTCCAGATAGTATAGTCTTAGCTGCTCTAGTAGCCATCTCCTTAAAATCTTGCCTAATGAAGGAGTTTGATTCCTCAGAGTTTCTAGCTTGAATATCTTTAGACATTCCCCTTAAAATTTCAGGGTCTTTAGTTTTTAACTCAGGAACATTCATGAAAGAATCTTGTAAGTTACTTTGCTCTTTCTTAATCCTAGAAATCTCTTCTTTATCTTTTACAGGATCTAATTTACTTAAGCTCTCTCTATTTTCTGAATATTTATTGGAAAACTTTTCACTAAAAGCAGCTATTTTATCAGGATCGTTTTTAGTTGCCGAAAGAAAATCTTCCCTTGACATGACACCTTTACCACTTAAGCCAGCCTCTACAGCTTGACCAGCTGTTCCACCTAATCCGAGATATTCCATTAAAGAAAGCATAGTTGTGTCTAACTTCAATAAAGTTTCATTCATTTTGTTAAAAATGGGAGCGGTTTTCTCTCCCATAATATCTTGTACATTTATAGTCTTATTTTCTAATATCTGATGTACACCCTCTATTGATTTATTTATAGATTGAAGGTTTCCTAATTCTGTATTACCACTCTGAATTTTCTCAACCTTCTTTTGAATCTCGGTTTGTCTCCTCATACTGGTATTAGGGTCAGCAGCTTCTTTTAATAGCCTAGAGACTTCTCCAGCTTGTACCTCATTCTGCAAGCCGAAAGTTTGTCTAACAAAAGACAAGCGTTGTAACTGTTTAGCCGCTCCCTGTTCCCTTACGTCCTTATCTTCTGATTTTAATTGTTTCCCAATTTCCTGCTCATCTCCAAATAATTGATCTAAGGTGCTTACTGTACCTTGAGCAACTTTGCCCATAGTTCTACCACCAATTCCTAATTCCTTTAGGGCTCTTTTATCAACATCTCCTAAATAAGAGGAGTCTAAATCTGCTCCAAATAATCCTCCAGATCTAATAGCTGCCTGGGCTCCTCCTATAGATCCTCCACCTATTCCAGCTTTCCCAAAAACTTGTTGGAAGAAAGCATTAGCCTCTCCAGTAGATCCTTTTATGGATTGATCTATTCCTGAGATCATTTTCCCAGCACGTTCTGGAGCTATTTGCCCACTTTTAGCAACGGTCGATAAAAGGGCTGCGGCTGAGTCCGAAAAAGTAAGTCCATTCTCATTTATAGAAACTAGCATATTTGCTGCAGTTTCTAAGTAAGGCCCTATTTCATCGGTTATACCGGTTGAAATTAAAGATGCTTGGATGGTCATAGTAGCTTTATCAGCTCCCTTTCCCCCCATTGTTCCTCTTAACTGGGCTCCTATGTTACCTAAAGTTCCTTGTTCTACACCATAATTTCTCTCAAACGCCCCTCGTTGAATAACTCTTTCTTGAGTTGCCCCAGCACGCCCGAAAACGTCCATAGCTTGTAACCTAGCTCTTCTAACACTTTGAGTATTCATACCAGCTTGAGTAGCTTGTTCTTGTAATTCGGGTTTTAGATTTATATCCTCAACTCCTCTACCTCTTAACGCTACACGATCATTAACGCCTTGCGTAAACACACCTCTAGCTTGCATACCTCTATTTAATAAAAAACCACCCGCACCCAATGCCCCCATTCCAAGCATAGCGGCTGGATTTAATTTACCAAACATTCCAGCCATTCCACCAATGCCGCTTCCAGAGTCCCCCCCTGATCCACCCCCTGCATTTGGAGTTTGAATACTAGATGCTTGTTTCTGTAAATCAACTTGTTTTTTTATAATATCTAAAGTTTTTTTTCTTAAGTTTATTTCTTCTTGTAAAGTCTTATTACCCTTAGCTTGATCTTTTAAAGCTATAAATAATTCCCTTCTATTAGCTTCCATCTGGTTTTTAATATCATTTAATGCTGACTTACTTTCTTTAGTAAGAAAGTTCATTTCAGTACGATTAAGAATAGAAACTTTAGAAGATCCTACTGATTTTAGTTGCTGATTTAAATCAGCTAAGGATTGTTTAATAGAGGAAGTATCAGCTGATATTTTAATCCTAGTATCCGACATTTATTAATCTCCAAGCGTAGAGGGAGTGAAAGATAAATCTTCTGGAAGATTGCTTACTTTTTTGTTTAACTCTTGTTTATTTTTCTCAATCATGGAATCAAACCAATCATATATACCACCATCATGTCCAGTTAAAGCTGTCTCTAACTTAGCTCTCTCTTCTTTAGAAGAGGTATAGACATGGGCATAATATTCTACGATTATTTCTTCATTTTCATAATTATCCCAGATTGGGTCTAGCATTAGTTTATTATTTAATTTACATAATTGAAATTTACAATAATTAACAAAATCTTCAAAGGTAAAAGAGGCTCCTTCTGGGGGAAGGTTAGATAGACAATAGCCCATGTACTTTAGTCTTAAAAAAGTGTCATCCTTACTCATTTTTACCCCAAACTGATTCGATCCAAGAATTTTCAAACTCTAATATCTTATTATAAACCTCAAATAAGATATTATCATCGTAAAGATCGTAGCCGTAATCATTATTTTTAAACCAGTCAGGAGCATCGGTCAAAGTGTGCTTACAATAGGACACCATGTGGTGTAAATTTTTAATAACTGGATCTAAGGAAAGCTCAAAGCCTGCATTGTAAAATGCTTTGGTCTTTGCTATTAAAGATTGGGTTTTAAGATTAGGTAATTTACACTTAAATTCACCAGAATACTCATGCTTGGTTAAGTTTCCAACTAATTTTATTGTAAATTCATGATCCCTTGAAGGGAGACTTTTAGGTAAGTCATTGATTTTAGTCATGTTGATCCTCAATATTTATATAAATTTTAGGGAAATTCCCTCTTAAATTATATCAATTGATAAATAATAAGGGTTTGTGGTATTATAGACTAATGAGAACTATAAATAAATTTTATAACATAGAATCTAGTCGTTGCTTGTACAAAAACGAACGTATTTTCGATAGAATTTTAGGCGAAGAAGCTGATATAAAAGAAATTTTTATAGACTCCAAGCACGAACCTATGTTTTATATAGTAAGTAAGAAGAATTACTCTTTTCGTAAAATATGGGACTTAAAACAAATCACAACTGTAATAGAGGAAAAAGATGTTACCTTATAAAGAAGTCAAAAAGCAATTGCATAAGTTAAACAAACAGCAAAGAGACATTAAAGATACCTTAAGAAGAGCTAAGACTCATCCTATAAATGACAGACTTTTCCGACAACTACAAGCCCAAAAAGGGAAATATAAGGTCGAGATAAACAGATTATTGACAATTGTCTTTTTATACAAGAAATTAGGAAGATTATTTTATATCTTAAAAAAGGGATTTGTAAATAAAAAAAGGGAACCTTTTTACAGCGTTCCCTAGTATCTCTGTCTACGACTTGGTAGACGAGCTAAGTCTGTTATAGTCCTCGACCGATTCTACCTTTAAAATTCCAAGTCCCAGTGTATACGCCCCTTGCGTCAACTGTTCCAGACCCACCTTCCCACTTTACACCAGTTATAGTGTACTCTACTCTATCATCTACGGAATTATAAACTTCCATTACTAATTCAGGTTGACTTAAGATATCTCTTAAATTATCAGGAGACAACCCTAATTCTTTTGCACTATTAGTATCAACTTTAAATAAACTTACTGTAAAAGATACTTTATGAGCAGTCTCGGCATGCTCAGCTACTTCCAATTGATCTAAAACATCAATATCCGTAAGAGTGTTCTCTTCTGTAATGTTGATGTTGGAAACAAATGCTACTTTCAAACCATCTAATTTCAAAGATGCTTTCGATCCTGTAAATACTCTACTCATTTTTTATTACTCCTTATCGTTTATATATTGTAAAGATTCCTCAAAGATATTAGTATGAGTCATCAATTGTAAAGAAGTGGTATAAGGAATATCATATTCCTTGCCTTTCTGATCCCTAAAGGTGAATTCTTGAATACTAGGGTTAAATTGAACCAAAGTTAAAGAAGTTCCTCTTGGGATGGAATCTGTAGTCAATTCAAATCTACTAGATTGAGGGTCGAATTTAGAAGTCTGGTATTGAATTGAACTTTTCACTAATATTTCAGACTTATTTAATAACTTGGATTGTAGTAAATTTTGCATGATTGGCATAGCTTTCATTAAGAGTACTTCTTTCTCTTTACGCTCCTCTTCAATTGCCATTCCTTGCTCGAACTTCTCTCGCATAGAAGCGTATTTACCAGCTTTTTTTGGAGCTATTGGGGTGGCAACTGAGGCCCAATCTAGGCGTTTACTCATGTAAAAATTATATCAAAGAAAAAGGCCTAAAATAAAAAGGCCCTCATTCGAGGGCCCATGGAACCTTTTAAAAATGATAAGTTCTTGAATTAAGCAGCTTGTCTGATATCACCTAATGTGAAGGTAATGAAAACAAAATCCAATCCTTGAACTGGTTTAATATGTACTTGAACCTTGGCGGTATTTCCTTCGATTTCTACTACAAAAGTCTCCTCAATGAATCCTTGAGGGGCTTCTAAAGAAGAAGTAATGATATTTACATCATCAGCATTCAATTCAATTAGTCTAGCTCTAAGAACAGACTTTATTGATCTAGCGGCACCGTTAGAGACTTTCCTTCCAACAAATACATCTTCAGCTAATTTTCTCAAGTCTCTAGCAACGAATTGAGCAGCTTCAACAACTGATCCTCTATTAAATACGAAAGATTCATCTGCTCCGTAAGTTGTATTATCAACTACAATTCTAAATCCACCTGAAAACTTTTCACAAAAAGTAATTCCAGCATCTATTGCTTGATCAACGTCTAATGCAGCATTGAAATCGCCGGCTTCTAAGCCTGTAGCAGCATTAACGAAATGTCCAATACCTAATGCGTTGATTCTTTTGAAAGTCAAAGGCTCACCAACGGGTGTGCCAAGTCTGATTCCAGCGAATAAGGCAGCTTGAATGTGTGGGTGTTTCCACTCTAAGGAACCTAGTTCATTTACAACGAAAACGTCTTGAATACAAAGTTGAACTAACTCAGAGCTTAAAGTCTGTGCTTGAGTATAAGCAGCAGCTTTTGTAGAATTTCTAAACCCTACAAATCCTTGAGATTCTTTTCTATTTTTTACTTGTCCCCTAAGTCTTAAATGAGACTCTGTAGCGGCAATAACCGATGAAATAGTATAAGTAGAAGCGGCATCTGTAAAACCTTGTAAAGCGTCTGCAATATCTGTAGCAGCGTCTCTTGAGATACAAGGAAGTACTACATTGTAATCTTCCGCTAGAGAAGCGGCTAACCCAGTAGAGAAATCAGAATTTAAAGAAGCTCCTTGAGCACCACCAGTTAAGAAAATATCTGTAATGTTAGCAGGAAGTCCGGCGGCTGGGATAGTAGTAAGTTCTGCTTCAATTCTAGTAGATGTTAAGTTAATTAACTCAACGATTTCTTCTTGAAGTCTATAAAGATTAACTGATACTAAGATTGAAGTAGCAGCTAAAATATCAAGCTCAACTGCAGGCTTAGCGGCATATTTTATAGTTACTAAAGAAGCAGTATAGCCAACTTGAGTATTTATAAAATCAACCAAAGTCTTAAGGGTATAGTTAGTCAAAGGAATACTTAAGTTAAGTGATCCGTCTGTTTGATCTCCAGCTAATGTTACAGCTAGTGTCTTAGCGGCTTTCGTAGCTCCTGAAATAGCAAGAGAAGCTGTTGTAGCGTCTCCCGTATATTGAATACTAATAGCGGATAAACCTTCATTTTCACCCAAGATTTCAACTGTTCCACCTAAACGGCTAACTTGGATTTCTTTTTGTGTAGCTGTAGTTCCGTTAGCAATAGTTACTGAAAGGTCATTTCCGGCAGCTCCCCACTGACGATCTTTTAAAATAATAATATCCTGAGAAAGTGAGTTTTCGAGAGTTAAAGATGCTTGAGTTGTAGCGTTAGTCTTATATATAAGAATCCTACCAGCTCCATTTACTCCTGGAGTTCTACTAGGTCTAGTAACAGCTAGAGCTGCATCTACTAGAGGCCCTTTCCTATATTTAGAAATTAGTTGATCTATTTGAGATGCTGAGAATAACTGAATACCCTCAATTGAGCCGGGGGCACCCTCTAAAGCCTCTCCCACTAAAAAGATTGTGTCATTTGATTCTAATGCTGCTCCGCTTGAGTTATCTACTTTCGTAGTAGAGTAAGCTCCCGGCTTCCTAATTGAAGCTCCTGCGAATGATTTTTTAATTGCCATAAATTTTTCTCCTATTTAAAATAGTCCCAAGATATAAATATAATCTTCAAAGTATTCAGAGTCACTTAGTCCGTTAGAGTGCATAAATGCTTGAATTTCTTCGTATTGATAACTTTTTACTTTCTCGAATTTAAGCATTTTAGAGAAGAAAACCGAGAAAGGTATCTTTTCTCTAGGGAGGTACTCACTCTCTAATAAGTCCTTAGAGCAATTGATTTTCCTACCCTTTACTTTCTTCTTCATGCCAAAATTATAGCAAAACAGGAGGTTAGTGTGTCTTAGTCTAGCAATCTACGGGAGTTGTTGTTATCTCTACGTCATCGAATAATTCAACGTCATCCCCCACCCATGAATCCTCTACCTTTCCTGATATAGTGAGGAATCTAGTAAAAACCATATCCCCCTCCCATTGAAAATCTCTAGTAAAGTCTGATCCAGACCAAGAAGAAACTATAAAGCACCTCTTAATAAGGTCTTTTTTACGGCTTAAAAGAATGTACTTGAGCAATATATAAAGGTATTTAGTTAACAAAGCGTCCTTAGTATGTACACCCACGAGAACTTGAACATCTCCGAATACGCTATTTACCTCAAACTGAGTATAATCAAGTATGGATTTAATTAAGCAAAAATCACTTAAATCTATTTCTTCGATGTTTTTATCTAAGGTAATGAATTTATTCCCTAATTCAGTAGAGACTCCCGATTTTGTTAAGAACTCATTGCCCGATGCGTCCACAAATAATTGATTTCGGTGTATTTCAGTTAAGTCGGTAGAGTCGTCTACAAACAATTGACCAGTTAAAGGATTGTAAGAAGTAGCGATTATATTACTTAATATAACTAAATCATCTAGGGCATCGGGATCGGTAATTGACCTAGTATCGTCTTTTACAAAGTCTTCTAAATGAGCAAGCCTACGATCCTCAATATCTGCTCCCAATTGAATGGAGAAGCAAGGGAGGTTTGCCACAGTTTGATTGAAACTATGTACTACCTTGATCTGCTTACTTTGAATTAAGGTCTTGATTTTATTTATTTCCGAGGAACCATATTTTCTTACGTTGTAATTAGCTGTTAAGGACTTGAAAATGTCGTCAATTAAGTCTGGGTTTTTGTTTAAAACCGCTAACCCGTCTCGGATGACACTTTCTACTATTAAATCTGGTAAATTGAAACTAATCATTTTTATATTCTCTTATAATAAATTCTTTAAAATGCTTTCTAATTCACTTTCTATTTCGTTTTTAATTTTATCAAAAAAGTGATGCCCTTCAAATCCGGGATGCTTCCACCCTAATGACTTCTCACTTATAGTTCTGTACATCATATAAATACTAGAGACTGCCCCTTTATCAGATACATTCTGATATTTCGTTAAGCCTCTTAATTGAGAGTCTTGGTCTGATATTGTCGCCACTTTACCAGATATGGGCCTGCCTAATTCATCTTTAAATATCTTAGTGAGGCGTTGCAACCTCCCTTGAGAATTCTTAGCCTTGAGAGCATGTAATTCGGAAGCTAAGTCTCCCTTTTGTGGAGTACTTGGTCTTTTTTGTAGTGGGATATGGGCGAATTTACCATTTACCCCTTGTTGCACCCAAGGTTGACCAGCTCTTGAACCAACTTGAACTATTTTGTCGCTACTAAGCATCCTTTCTTTCATATCATAAGAAGGAAACCCAGATTCAAGTTTATTGGCCCACTCACCATTTAAAGTTATTACAAATTCATGCTCATTTAATGCCTCAAAGGACAAGCCCCTTAAGTAATCACTTCTATTTTTAGGGTTCATTTTAGAGGCTTGAACTTGAGCTATGAGGTTTCCATAGGCCACCTTGGCTAAATCTCCAATAGCTTGATTTAATTCAGATTCTAGTTGCGTTGAAATGTTTTCTAACCTTTTTTGTAATTTGTCGGCAATTAAGCTGATTTTAATTTCCGTCATAATAAAATTATATCAATATAAGGTAACTAAAACCCTTGTAATTTCTACTTAATTGTAGTAATATTGTTTAATAACTTAATTAACAAGAACTTTTATTGCTAACAAAAAATATTAAAGAGACTATTAGTATGTTACAAGATCTCAATAAAGAGTATTTAAAAGCAATCAAAAATACCTCCTTTTTAGATAAAAAGGAACAAATAGATATTGCTCGGATCATAAAGAAAAATGAAATTGATCTGTTAAAGGCTTGTATTGCGTTTAAGGATTTTAAGCAAGAGTTACTTACCCTTGAGGGTAATTTAAAGAGGTTTCCTGGTAATCTTTTTAGATATTCAAGGCTAGTAGATTCTAATTCGACTCAAGAAGAAACCCAAAAAGTGGAGAAAGACTTTAAGTCTCTTTTCAATGCCCTTAAAAAAGGGAAGGAAAAGTCTGCTTTAAGGTGTCTCTTACAAGTAAAATTAACTTCTAGTTTAATTGCTCAATTGATTGCCCCAATTAAGGAAAAGTTTTCAGCGTACCAAGAACACCAAAGTATTATAGATAATGCCTTAAAGTTCCTTGAAGCTGAAAATGTAAAAGAATTAAATGAGATATTGAGTAAATTCAATGACTTAGCCTATAAAAAAGAATTGACTCAAAGATTAAGCATACCTTTAAATCGCTTATCTTCTTATTTGTGGAATGTGGGAGAGAGTATATCCTTCCTTAGTAAACTAAATGAAGGTGGACAAGAGTTAGTCTCCTTGTATGAGACGATTGTAAATTTAGAAGAAAAGGTAGAAAGTCAAAGGAGACTGTTAATAACTAATAACCTACCTTTGGTTTTACATCGAGCTAAGTTTTATAAAAATAAGGGACTAGACTTTGAAGATTTAGTTCAAGAGGGAACTCTTGGTTTAATAAGAGCAGTAGATAAATACGACCCTGAAAGAGATATAAAATTAAATACTTACGCCCAATGGTGGGTAGAGTTAGCTCTTAAAAGAGCAGTTGCTAATAAAAGCAAGACAGTTAGGATGCCTATACATATACAAGGAATGAGGGACAAAATACACAAATCCTACAATCAATTGTCCCATAAGTTAGGTAGGTTCCCTTCGTATGAAGAAATTTCTAAGGACAGTGGAGTGTCTCTGGAAAACATTAGTTTAATCGGATATTCATTCCTAAATGACTCCGAGATATCTGACACTATAGAGGATAACTTAGCTTTCATAGAATATAAATCATTAGACTCTGGAGATTCAGTTTTCAATGAAACTCAAAAATCTTTACTTAAAGATTATTTAAGGACTTATTTAGCTTACTTGCCTCCTAGATCAGAAAAGATCTTGAGGTTGAGATATGGGATCGGTGAGCCCGATCCCATGGAACTAGGTAAGTTATCTAAAAAATTAGATCTTAATTTAGATATTTTAGAGGGAGTTGAGGGAAAAGAGAGAACTCTAAAAGAAATAGGAGAACTTCAAAATCTCTCAAAGGAAAGAGTAAAGCAAGTTATAAATAAGGAAGTCTCTAATATAAAGAAAGATAAGAGATTTCTCAAGTTGGTTGAGGAATAAAATTATTCGGGAGTTTCTTCGTCGTAATCTGGGATTGGGTTGTCGTCTAAGAAATTACCATCATATCCCTTACGTCTCACTAAGTATTCCTTAACACAAATCCACTGTTCTGGCATCTTTACTTTAACTAACTCACCATTAGAATCCTTAACTTGTTCAAATCTATTCGTATGTAGTGCCCTTATTGCCCTAAATTGAATATTTGCCTCATAGTGTATGGAGTAAATAGTCTCTTCACTAGGGCCTTTGCCAGCTAACCAAATAACATTTCCGTTACAGTCTAGTTTGAAGTCAGTTCCTTGAAAGTATTCTATCCCACTAGAATCTAATAGTACATTGACTCTTTTAGCGGAGTATTTCAATTTGTCAACTTCCGTAGGAGATCTAACTACACGCTCAAAGAATATTTCGGTATGATCACAAAGGGAAATTAGGGTAAAATATTGAACTTCTATGCCTCTAAGAAAAGAGATATAAACCGTATTCCCATCATGATTACCTTCGACTGGTGCTAAATTATTTAAGGATTGGGATTGGATAAAGGCGATAGTATCAATAGGGCGAGTATCTAACCAACCACTACCATTACAAAGCTCACAATCAATTTCATGCTCAGCTCCGTCAATTGATTTTACATTAGGGCAATATAAAGTTCTATAGACTTTTACATTTACCCCGTGTTGTTGAATCAATCGGTCAAATGCTTCTGGGTTTAAATTGACTCTTTCTAAGGCATTAACTTCTCCGCTTTTTCGATAGGGAGTTACATCCCACCCCTGCTTCTTTTTAGTATTTGCATTAGAGTTTGTTTTCTTTGTAGTCATAATAAAAAAAGGGGCCTTACGCCCCTTCTCATTTATAAAAATTTACTCGATCAGGGCTTACCCTAAAAGTTTATTTAATTCTTCCACACTCATTCCAAAGGCTCTGGCAAGATCTTCTTGTGTGAAAGAAGCTACTAAATTGCCATTAGGTTGATGCTCAGCTAGCATTCTCTGATTCTCTAAGGCATCCCAGCTTAGATTTTCAGACTTCTCTAAAATATCACTTATGGGAGATATAGTCTTAGTTTCTGATTTCTTAAGGCTTTCTTTTTCTTGCTCTGCTAAGTATTGGTTTACATTGAAGTGAAAGTTACGACCTAATGTATTGGCTTTTAAAAGGAATTGAGTGTCTCCTTCCCAAGATTGCTTCTTTTCCTCGATTACAACTTTCTCTTCTGATTTCTTAATTTCTGGAGCATTAACTTCTTCTGATTTCTTGATTTCTGGGTGTGCTTCTTTTTCATGTTCAGCTAAGGCGTGGTCAATTAGAGATTGAACTTTCTCCCCCTCTAATCCTTTCTTAACTAACTTACCCTTAATTACTTCCGAGGAATACCCTTTCTTACACATTTTCTGAATCATTTCATATAGACTACTTTCAGATAATGCCTTAAGTAAGTCGCTCAAAGAAGGTTCGGTTGCTTTGATAACTGGAGATTCTTTACCCTCTGGAGAAGAGTCACCTTGATGATCGTGCTTATCAGCTTCTTTCTTAACTAATTTCTTATCGTTTTCAGCATCTCCACGATCTATTTCATAAGAACTATCTTTAATGTTTCTTTTTTCTCTTTTAGGGGCATATACGTCATCCATCGACACAGCTTTGCCTTTCTTAATTTCCTCTAAGATTCCCTTAAAAGTATTAAGTTGAGATTCCGTCATTAACGCTATAGATTTCTTTAAGTCCTCTGGATTAGAAGATTGAATAGTCTCTTTTAAGACTTCAAGAGGGTCTCTAGTTGAATTTTCCATGCTTTTAGAGATCTTTTCAATCTCTTGCTCTATTTTTTCTGACATTTGGGCGTCTCCCTATGTATTGTTTGTAAAAATTATATCAAAGTTAGGTTATAGATTCTTTAAATTATCTTATTTAAGAGGTTTATTAGGTTATTTGCTAAGTTAAACTGACTTTCGGATAATTTAGGCTCTTGAGGCACCTCATTTATGGTGGTTTCTTCTAAGGAAGCTCCTAACGGCTCTAATTCATCACTTGGTGGCAATTCCTCATTTCCTAAAAAATCCTCAATGCTTAAGTACTCTTTGGCCAATAAGAATTGAATTATAGTAGGAATAGTCTGCTTCTCCACTTTACCTATTTTTTCAAAGGATTCCTCAGTTCTTCTTACCACATACCCAGAATATAATCCATCATCCGTACTTACTAAGAAAAGGGTGTGATCTGGGTTTAGGTATATTTCTCTAGGTAACTCTCCTAGTTTATACCCTTCCATTGTATTATAAAAGTATTGAAGGATTCTAGCTGGAATAGTACTCAAATCAATAGCAAAAGAGGAAGTTTCAATAGCTGATCCTTGCTGATCCACAGATACTATGCTTTTATCTAGTTTATTAGGATTGTCCGCAGCTTCCGTAGCTTCTTGCTTAAATTTATCTACAGCTTTGACGTACTCCTCCGTCTTTTCTCCGTGCTTTTCAATTCCATCAAAGAAAACCTTAATATTAAAAGGTTCTCCGTATGCTGTATTAAATGTCTCTAATTGCTTCTTGGCTAGTTCTTGCATTTTAAGCATTTGCTCAGATGTTTTACCTTGAACTTCATTCTTTTTATTAGCTATCCACCATTTATGATAATTGTTAGCTAAGGTATTAAATTCTTTCTCTACGATATGGGAGACTTTCTTGATAGGTTTAGGGATAAGACTACCAACTTCCACTAAATCGTCCGCTTCCTTGGCAAAAGCTAGTTCTTTACCAGCTTTCTCACCGGTTACATACTTCCAAGACCCATCGGCTTGTTTTTGAACCTTTTGACCTTGCCATACTCTAATAGCTCCAACTTCCGCAGCTTTCCCACCTTTTTCTACAAGATCAAGTAAGGAGATTATTTTATTTGACATTAGAAACCCTTTTAAATTAAATTTATATCTTGACCTTTATAGTAATTCTTCAATATTGTGATTATAGCAAAGGGGTCCCCCTCTCGAGTACCAAACAATCTACTACTATAATCTTTAATAGTAGCACTGTAAGCAGAGTTTTCGGCTGATTGAGTAGTATTTATAGATTGACTTAACCCATCTAAAGATATAGATGAGGAAGCTATACCAGCTCCTAGAACTAAATTCCCCATGATAATCAAGGTTTGCATAGCCGCAGCGTAACCAATTGCTTGATTTAATAGAACTGGTATACCCCCAGGACAAAAACCATAATCATACTTAATTTCCCATAAATGAGGAACCATTCCCGATCTAAGTAATTCTGGGAAGTATGCCCCAGCAGCGTTTACTTGTAAATTCAAAGGAATATTTCTATTAGGGAACATTCTTACTATACCATCATGTGGTTGTAATCTAATCCAAGCCTCTGGGATCGTGGTTTTAGTTAAAGGAGTACCATCATCATTTCTTAAATAAACCATTGCCATTTCTTTAATCTGAATGATGGGGTAGTTATTCAAAGAGAAATATCCCCAATCGAGGTATTCATTCATGTGGTAATCACGGTATTCTATAAAATCTTGCACTGGAGTGATAGCTAAGTCTAAATAATGCTCAAATAAAGAAACGGCATTATCTATAAATGATTGGAGGTTCTTATCTGTCAGTTCTAAACCTGTGTTAGGGTCAATTAAAGAAATACCAAATAAATATTCCTCTTTTAATCTCTTAGGAGTAATTAACGAGGTTACTCTTGTGAGATCTTTATTTCCCGATGGAATAAGTCCATCTCTACTACCTTTTACTGCCATTTAAAACCTCTTAACAAGCTGAATTGCCTTCTAAAGTTAACTCTAAACCACCCTCAATTAGTCCCTTGTATATAACCGTGCCGTCTCCGTTTATGTCTAAAATAAACTTGAAGGTACCCCCCATTAAATCTTCGCTGTCGGTATCTGAGATGATTGTAGATAAAATTGATCTATCATCGGCGAATGATGTAATGTCAGCGTCATCTATTACTAATTCAGTACCATCTTTTTTATTAAAAATAAGGGTTTTAATTGCGGCACTTGGAGGGATATATCTAAGGTTATTTTCAGAGTTGATTATACGGATAACTAAGGTTATTGTCTCACCTGGGATGAAAGACTTAGAGCCTAATACCTTGAAATTATTTAAAGTTGCATCGGAATTTAGTACTTGACCGAAAAGCATAGGAATGTCCTTTAATATAAGATTTTTAAAAATTATATCAAAGAAGGGGATTATTTAAGTAAATCTATGAGTTTCCAGATAGCGAAAATAGCGGCCGCAGAGGCACCTGACCATTTAATTATGGTGAAAGTTGATTTTATGAAATTAGGTAAAAATTCAACTTCCTTGAGGCGTTGCTCTAAGTCTAAATGTTTCTTATTGTTTTCGAGTTCTAATTGATGTATTAAAAGGCGACGAGTTTCGATTTCTTCATTGAGTCTGGCCATGTTGGTTTTGACTCCAAGGATATGTTCTGCAAGTAGTTGATTTTGCTTAGAATCTTCATTTTTAATATCCTCTACGTCCCTCTGTAGGCCCTCTACTTGAGTCTCGATTTTAGCACATGAGATTGAAATGCTAGTCAGTTTAGAGTAAATATCTTTGATATCAGAAGACATGCTACTTTTCCTTGAGTTTGTTACTATAGAAATTATAGCAATTCAAGTACTTATCTTCTTACCGTAGATAAGTTTAAAAGATTAGAGGGAGAATAGACGTTCTATCTGAGTGGCTAGTTCCCCTTTAGGAACTATTTTAGTATGTATTGCATACAAGCCTATAAGGCTTAATGCAAGTAAGAGAATTAGTATAAAGGCTTTCATGACTATATTATATCCCATAAAATTGGAAAAGTCTAGTACTTGCTTATTTTTGAATTTAAGGGTATAATCTGAATAGGGGGATACTATATATGAAACTAAAAGTAAGAAAATTAAGTCCAGATGCTCAATTACCGAAGAGAGCCCATGCGACAGATGTAGGGTTTGATGTATTTGCTACTAGGATTGAGCATCTAGATAATAAAGTTAAAGTGTTTACTGGAATCTCAATTCAACCTGAACATGGGTATTATGTTGAATTGTTTTCGAGATCATCTGTCCACAAACATGGATTAATATTGGCTAACTCGGTAGGCATTATAGATCCGGGATATACTGGAGAACTTACCTTTATCTTTTTTAAGCAAAGAGAGGGGGCTGGGGAAGGCTTACAAATTGGAGAAAGGGTAGGGCAATTAGTTGTAAAGAAGCAAATAGCAGTAGAACTACAAGAAGTAGACGTGTTACTTGAAACAGATCGAGGCGAAGGTGGGTATGGTTCTACCGGAGTTTTTTAAAAGAGAGCGTGTATGCAAAATTTAAAAGAAACTCAAGTTTTCACTCCGGCACAGGTTACTAATAAAATGTTAGATTTATTAGATCAATCAGATTTCTTTCAATTAATGGAACGGAATATATCTATATCAACCTCTAATGGTAAAAAAGCTATTAGTAAAAACCTAAAAAAGGAAAAAATGAAATGAAAAAGATTTTAATGATTTTATTACTCACGCCATTAGTAGCGTGTTCTACAACCTCAAAGGTGTCTGTTAAGGTTACAGAAGCTAAAGTAGCCCATTCAAACATTGCCATTCTAGCTAATGTAGAAAAACCCCTTACACAAACTGTAAAGAAAGAAGTAAAAAGAGTATCGGTTACGCTTGAACAAGAAAATACAATTTTATTAAATGATTCAGTAAATGAAACTAGTATAGCTAAGCTACAAATAGAATTTTTAGAAAAGCATTCTAAATTGCCTAGAAGTAAACCTATTTATCTTCTACTTGATACACCAGGAGGAAGTATTCTATCTGGAGCTAAATTATTAGATACAATTAGGGCATCTAAAAGAAAAGTACATACTATCACGATATTTGCTGCTAGTATGGGTCATGTTCTAGTTCAAGAATTAGGAGATAGATTGATTCTAGGTTCAGGAATTTTAATGCAACACAGAGCTAGATTATCAGGCATATCAGGACAACTTGATGGTGAATTTGAGTCCCAATTGGGATTCTTCAAATCTCTCACAGAACAATTTAATAAGAATGCGGCTAAGAGAATCGGAGTTACATTAGAAGAATTTAAGTCTTCGGTTTTAAATGAATATTGGGCGTTTGGTTCTAAAGCTGTAGAGGAGAATCATGCTGATGCAATTGCTGATGCTGTTTGTGGCGAATCTTTAACTGGCATAATCGTTGAGGATAAAGAAGTTTTGTCTCTTCTCGGAAAAGAGAAAGTACAAACCACAACATCTAAGTGTCCATTGATTCAAGGATTTCTAGACGTTAAAATTAATGGTGTGTCAAATCCGAAAATGTTACAGGAATTTAATCAAAAATACAAGGATGAACGTAAACTTCCTTAACCCTTAAGTAATTAAGGGAGTTCCGCTCCCTTAATTACTCTATTTTTGTCTTATATTAAGTGTATTACTATTAGACAGTAATGTATATAATTCTTTAGGTGTAATTGAGTCAGGTTTATGGCCTTCTACTAACTCAGGGTAAATCATTTTCAAAATCATAAAAACGTATTCAGAACAGTTCCAACCATCTTGAAAGGGGTTGCTCTTTTTTAGGGGTATTTTTATCCCTATGAAGGCTAATAATACCCTTATTTTTGACCATAAATGTAAAAATATAATGCCTATATTTTGAAGCCTAGAATAATCATCTCCTGACCATTCGTGCATCTGTAGGTAGCAATTCTTATAAACTATATCAGGAACATTTATTTGAAACTCCGCTACTATTTCATGTCTCTTATTAAATTGAGTTCCTGACATATGAAGAACCTTTCCCTCAGTAGCATGATAATAAGAGTCAGAGAAGCATTCAGGTTCATCTACCTTAATATAACAGTGTGAGAAAGGAGTAAATCCTTGGTAAAGGCGTATTAACCAAGAACCTATAGGGCATATCTTTTTAGACTTAGAAAAGCCTACGGTTATCTTTTTCATTCTATGTGGTGGAATATAAAGTAAATACAACCAATTACTAATGCGTATAATACGGTGTCATTCATAAAATTCTTCCTTATGATTTAAATTGCCGAATAAATAAAGGTTATCTGTTCGCCCTCACTAATAACTTGTTGAACAATAAATTCTTCTACTGAAAAATTGAATAACGCATATTCAAGGGCTGTAGAGAATAAATCAAAGCATCCTTTAACTTCTCTGTTATGAATAACAACAAACTTATGTTTCAGCTTAGAATCGGATAGAAAATTTTCTAAATTCTGATTAAAAAAATGTATATTCTCTTTTTTAATATCTAACATATTTATTCTTCCAAATCGTTGTCAATCCATTTTAATGTTTCGGTAACTACTTTTTTAATTTCTTTTAAAGCTAATTGTTCAGTTTTTCCATGAGCTAAAAGTGAGGGAAACTCTACACAACTGGCTATATAAATCTTATCATTTTTGTCATAATATATAACATAAGAATATAGTTTAACACATTCTTTTATTTTTTGCATGCTAATCTTTAACTTCATGTAAAATAATGTTCACATAAACTGTTTTAGGCGATTCGTCTGCAGTAACTGCATCATATTCTAATCTTAATACCATATCCTTTATTAAATCAGCGTCATAGTTAGATTGATATCTATACATAGCAGAATCAATGTAAACATTAAATCCAAATTGGTTCAATGTATAATTAGCCACACCTGAAATAGTTCCTGTAGGGGTATCTAAAATTTTAAGATTTATTTTATCCCCTAATTCTCCATTAAATATTTCTATTCCTGTAATCTTACAATTATTATATGGTACAGAAAAATCTATATTATCAGCTGCTCCAGATACTGTAGCACTAATCCCATGAATTCTTGTATATAGTTTCTTCCCATCGGAAAGAATTTTAGAAGCAAAAGGTTGATTTATATTAACAACTGATGGAGTAGTTAAGTTTTTAAGAAAATTTATAGCAAGTACTATATCAGTAATATCATTATTACCAGTATCATCTTTAGCGATGACTGCCTCTCCTGACGTAATATCAGTTATTACAGTAGCATCATTTCCAAAAGCATTTTCTTTGTCTTCTGGAATTAGATAATATTCATCAGGTTCAACCACTTTACCTATCCAAGTTTTATTCGATTGTGTTGTATTTTTAATATATTTCATAATTTACCTTATTGACTAAATGTTAACGTCGTTCCTGCTAGTGTAGTACTAAGATTTGCGCTAAAATTTTCTTGAGTATTTTGGTCGGTTTCACCTAATACTTTAAAATATAGTGTAACTACAGGGTCATTTGCGTTATCTCCTTGGTCTCGGATATACACACCTATTTTATCACCTTGATTTAATAACAAATTAGAATTACTTGAATTAGGAAAAGAAAATGTTGCTACCCTATCATTTCTAACTTGAAAAACGATAGTCCTGTCTATTGTATTTCCCGACCCTTGATTAGCTATGTTAACTTGTATATTTAAATCTACAGATGAAGCTGCATTAGTAAAAGAACAAGCAACTAATTTACAATCAAAAGGCATTACCGCAAATACTGAGTTACTAGATGCAGGATTTGCACCATAGTTTAACCAAATATTAGTAGATGTTCCATTATTTTCAAATACCATATGAAACATTGAACCTACTACTGACGTTTTACTTTCCTCAATAGCAGATTGAACTTCACTTGAGGTGAATCCATTAGTTGTATTATCGAATCTTATTGATTTAGCTATCTCCGCTAATTTTATATAAGCTAATCCTTCTGATATACTTAAATCATCTGTACCATCATTTACAACGATATGGCCCGAGTTTATATATGTAGTTAGCTCAGTTATGCTATCTGACGATGCTAATATAGAATAGTCTTGAGTTTGGATTGTAATTTGAGAAGATGCAGGTATCTGTAAACCTAAAACATTTAGTTCTATAATTGATAGTGTTGTATTTTTAAGGATTTTAATACTCATTAAGTATCTCCTTGTAAAACAACTCCTGCAACAATATTCTTAGCACTGCCTGACGTTATTCTTATAGCTAGTTGTTTACCTACAGGAATTGAAAAGGATATTGTGCCACTATCGCCAGTCCTAGATGTGGTAACAGATAATGTAGTAATTGATGTTAAATTTATAGAATTTCCATCGTGATAATACAAAGTCAAGACATAGGTATTTGTGTTTTCTGTTGCTGAAAAAATCTTCACAACCTTACCATCACCTAAAACTAAGGTTCTTCCTGCTAAATTACTAGGAACTCCGTCATTTTGCAACCAAGTTCCCGAACCTGATGTTCCCGACCTACCCCATGTAAACCCAGTACTAGCACTAGCTCCAATTTCTTCAATAGCTTCCTGAACTGTATCTGAAGTAAATCCATTTGTTGAATTATCAAATGGGGTTTCCTCGGCTACTTGAGTGATCTGATCTCTACGCATTACCCACGCTCCGCAAATCTAACGTCAACTGTTCCAGTATCCGCTACTATATAAATTTCTTGGGTTTCGGTCGCCTCATAAGTCCTAAAAGAGTTCTTTGGTTGTGGGAATCCTTTATTCTTAACATCACTAGCGGAAGGGATCGTGCTTCCATCACCGAAAAATACCCATATTTTACCATCTAACGGTTGAATTGAAACCACATCCCTTCCCGATAATTCTGAAGAACCAGATTTTACACGAAATACAGTTGAATCTGTAACGCTTGCTTGATCTTGTAAAGATGGGCCATCTAATGGTAAAAACATCGTTATTTACTCTTCTTTTTCTCTTTTACTGTTTCTTGATCTGAAATTACCCTCTTAACTTCAAAGATATGGGAGTCTATTTTGGGAAGTAATTCCTTTTGCATATAGGCAAGTAATTTAAAAAATTCAATAATTTCAGGAGTTTTTAATTTAAATTCTCCATGCGTAGCTACTAAATTTAAGAAATCAATTACTTTCTTCTTATCATCTTCTTTAAACGCATTTTGATTCATAAAACTCCTTTAAAAGGGGCATCTAGGAAATACTTCCCCTAGATGCCTTAAAAAATTAGCTTAACTCTAAAGTTCTAATAACTGGAGTATCACCAGCTCTTCCAACAAACTCAATATCAACATTGTCTCCACATCTTAATTCTATCAATTGTCCTGGGGAAAGTGGAAATCCGTTAGCATTAGTTACGCCTGTTCCTCCGATATATATATCTTTATTAAACATATTTCTTACAAAAAGATATTTACGATCGGTTAGGGGAGCAGCGACTACGTCTTGAGCTGTGTCTGCAACTGCAAGAGTATTAGCCGCAGAAGCAATCGCAGTATCAGCAAGAGCAGCATCATTAACTTGAACTTCGTTGATTATATTTACATCTAATCCCACATCTGGGCCAATAGTAGTTGAGGTGAAGAAATTAGTTCCATCCCCAAGACGAACTGAATCATCCACATGAGAGAGATCAACCTCTACATTTATACCCTCTATAACGTTAACATCTAAGCCTTGTTTACCACCTACTAAAGTAGAGGTTAAAGCTGTACCAGCTCCATCTTTCAAGGTAGAGTCAACCGCTAATCTATCCACTGAATTGATGTTAGCATGGTCAATCAAAGTTCCATCACTGGAACGAACAAAAGCACCAACGCTATCACTATCTAAGATAGATTGTGCATCGGTTACGTCAAAAACAAGTTTTTTCATTTAAAAACTCCTTATACTTAAAAAAATTAAAATATTAATTTTATATGCTTTCCCAATATTGAAGTTCTAATACTGTGTTAGGGTGAGTTGCTTGGAAGTAGATAGTAACCCCTCCTGAAAGATCAAGCCCACCTTCTTCTAAGTAAGCCCCCCGCTCTACAGTCCAGAAATCAGTACCAGACTCGCCTACATTGTAGGCAATTTTTAATTTAGCTTTTCCGTCTCGTATTCTTAATTTAAATTTTTTAGTGTCTTGGGTAAATGTATATGAATATTCCGTATTAGCTAATAATAAATCTATATTTTCTATTTTTGGAGTATTTACTGCTCCAACACTTACATTTATTGAACCATCTGGATTTATATTTAATATATTACTCCCATCACCGATTTGCACTGAATCCGCTATATCTCCGGGATTGGGAAAGTTATCTAAGTGAGTTAATTGAACTTGGAGGTTGGCATTGAGTGTATCTATGTTTATAGAACCATCACTTAATTGAACTGGGAGGGGATTATCTACAGTATAGTAGTTACCGAAAGGGTTGACTAAGACCGTTCTCCACGCAACTACTGGCTCTTCTGCATAAACGGCTCTCTTATATTCCTTTTCAGGAATCTCATTTCTGGGTTGCTTATCCCCTCTTATAGTAGCTACATCAGCAGTCAAGAAAGCTGATACATCACTTCGTTCAGATAAAGGAGTCTTTCTGGGGCCAAGTTCTATGATGTTAGGCCCTATGATTCTCTTTATCTCAAAGAATCCTTCGGTGGTATTGGATTGTAAGATGACTTGTTGTTTAACGTGAAAATTGATAGCGGAGAGAACTTCTATTCTCCCAAAGGAATCACCGTCATTAGTAAGCAATATTGGGCCAGTATTGTCCCAAAACTTCTCAATCATCCCAACCAAACCTTAAGGTGTAACCGTTTACACCTCTTAAATTATAGCAAAGGGAGATTAGTCTCCAGTGACTTCCACCCTCATTGAGGCAGAGCAAATGATATATTCGTTAGTTGCTCGGACATAGAAAAAGCCCGATTCGGTTTTAATAGTTTCTCTAGTGGAACTGGTAGGAACTGTTACATCACCCTCTGCGGCGAATCTTACAAACCCTCCAGAAGTTCCCTCGATTCTACAAAGATTCCCTTTTCCAACTTTTACAGGGGTAGTGCTTCCGGTAAAGATCTCGTTAGGTACGCTTAATACATTAAGAACCTTATCAGCTTGAGCCCTTAAATTAGTCTTGAATCCCATCGTATAATCCTTATTTTTTTAATTCTTCGTGGACTCTTTTAAGAAGCCACTTATTTATATCTCTGTATTTCTTGTAAGTTGAACTAAGAAAAACCCTCTCAAGATCTAAACATTGAGATCTCTCGTCTAAGAATCTGAAATAGACTATCTTACCTTTAATAGTAAGTTCAAGGAGTTTAATGTCCTCTAATACTAAAAAGGCAGCTAGATCTAAGCTAGAAGTCTCAAATATAGGTTTTTCGATTTTATCCATAAATTTTATTGTAAGTAGCTATTAGAATGTTTTTACCAGCGTTTTTAGAATATTGAATATTTAAGGAATCGAGTATTTCCCGAATCTCTTTTAAGGACTTTGCTTCTAAATTCAGGGACTTAGGAGATTCTGTAACTTCTGGAGCTTGCTCGGAAATTTCAGAGAAACCAGCTTTTAAACAACACTCATCGAAGAAATTAGTGCCAATGTCTACCTTAAAATTCTTTGAACTTTGTCCACATTTACATGAAATTAAAAACATAATGACCTCTTTCTTGTAAAATTATATCAAAATCGGGGGGGGTGTTTAGGGGTTAAAAATTGTCTGTTAGTCTCTGCATTAACAACCCAATAAACCGAGCTTTCTTCTTAATAGCAGCGTCTTGGGCATTATACGGTTCCTTGAGTAACTTAACTTTCTCTAAGGAATCTTGTAAATCTAAGTCAGCTACCTTTGCCGTCTCAAGAGATTGTTTCTCTTCGGCTAAACTTTGTAACTTCGCAGTTACCCTTTCTAAGTTATTTTGCTCGTAAAGGGTAATATACTCCTTTACGAACTCAGAATCAATGTTAATTAAGGATTTTTCAAGTTTTAAGAATTCTTCTCTTAATTTTGTTTGTAAAGATTCAGTGGTCATGATAATTCTCCTTTTTTATATAAGTTTTCATGCATAAGGCTTTATTTATATACGGTTTTTAGTATAAACTTATTTTATACCAATTATCGTATATCTTTTTTAGTACTTATAGTTACATCCTTGAGCTATTTGATTCGTATATTGCTGAAAATAAAGGAAAGTGCAGTAACGAGTCCCAGCATTTGCAGACATATAGCTCTCAGGACAACCCTCACTAGAAGATACTACATCCTCGTGTTTAAATTTAAAGCAATTACAGTGGTAAAACTCATGAGCAATTAGTATGAGTTTCTCTCTCTCATCTAAAGAATCCCAGTACTTAGAGTTTATATATATAGTTTGGGCTAATCCATTACATTCCCCTAAAACTCCCCCACTTAACCCCTTAAACTCAATTAAGGTAGTTTCTTTCCCCAGATCTCCACTAGATAATGTACTGATCTCAGATCTATATCGCTCTAATATATCGCTTTTTACCATTAAGTTCCTTTCTGAAAAATAATTTAAGAAAGTATATCCATACAGAGCAACAAAGAGTAAAATTTTGAAGTCTTTCATAAGTCTATATTAGTCCCTTTTTCCCATAATAGCAAGACAGTATCCTCCTTAAATATCTATTTTACTCTGACCATCCTGATTTTAGACTATTTTCGTCATTATTTACACAATTACTACCCATTTCTTTCCTGAGATACCCCATTTTATCGACTACATACCCAGGAACGGGAGTCGATTCTTTTTTTCTAACCCTCGATAGAAAACTGAATATATGTGCTATTACGTCTACAGTCCAACCATTACCAAGCATTTTATACCTTTGTGTGTTACTTACCATAGAGGTGTAGTTATCTGGGACGGTTTGCAGTCTTTCACATTCTATGGGGGTTAGTTTCCTGATAACTAAACTCTCGATATCAACTAATTGGTTTTTAGTGGTTTTAATTCCCCCATCAACATCTTCGGTAGTTTCAATATGAATAGGAACATAAGGGTCAGACATACCTCCTTTGAAGTACCTTGATGTTAAGGTTGATGAAGTAGAATCTAAATCAATTATATTTAATTTATCAAATCCAGAATTTAATTGTTCTCTACGAACTTGCTTGGATTTGAATCCTCTTATCGTTTTTTTACTAACTACGTTGGGCATAGAAGCTGTAACCAAAGTAGCAGCTTTATCTTTATATAAACGCCCATTTTGACCTAGATGATTAGTGTAGATAAATTGTCCTTCATTAGGTATATATTTTTCTAGTTTAGGTAAATCTAAATTATTCTTCACTATACCCTTCCTTTGACTCGAAGGTAAGGATGCTAAGGTCAACACTCTTTCAGATTTTTCATCTGAATAGAAATAGGATGGGCCAACTTCTTTCTCTAGTATATCTTTAAGAACTATTCCTTTATTCTTTGGTTGAGTTATGTTAGGGATGTTAGTCCAGTATAACCTTACTCTATTTTGAGCAGAAACCAGAGAACTGTTTATCTCTATAAAAGGAGTCCCTAATTCTCTAGTAATTATAGCTGAAAATTCCTTTTTCATCTTAACATTTTCTAATAAGAAGTACTTAGGTTTACATTCCCTTAAGAGTCTTATATATTCCCAAAAAAGAAAAGATTGCCCCTTAAACTCAAATCCTTCTTGTTTTAACCTAAGATAATCTTCTAAATTATCTACAAGTAACCCAGTCATATCGCCTGCCATGGAAAGGTTAGTACAGGGGGAACCTCCTATAATTAAATCAATCTTAGGTAAGTCTGTACCCACAATCTTAGTAATATCGCCCAATTGAATGGTATCAGGAAAGTTATGTTGAGTTACTTGAATAGCGTACTTATCTATTTCAGAAGCATAATATTCTGTATATTCAATACCAGCTCTTTTTAAAGCTAGTTGGCCGCAACTCATACCATCAAAAAGAGATAACACTTTGATACTCCCCATGTCTAAAGACAAGGGATTCCGGTTTAAATCGTTATTTGACATATTTGTCTCCTTTCGATACGAGGTTGTATCCCAACCCAACATTAAGAATTACACGAGCAGCATTTACATCCCTATCGTGTTGCGCACCACAAGCGCACTCCCAATGCCTTACATTAAGCTCGCTCAATCCGGTGGGCCCTGAAAGTGCCCCACAAACCGAACAAGTCATAGTGGTATATTTACTGTCTACTAATTCCACTTTTCTACCGTGATTGTCACTCTTATAGAAAATGAAATTTCGTAGTTGACTAATTCCAGCATCTCCAACACTTTTACCAAACTTCTTTGACATACCTTTGATATTATCATTGGTTATATAGATTTCGGAGTGTTTAGAGACGATGTCCTTAGAAACTTTATGATTATAGTCTTTTCTTCTGTTTTTATTTCTTTCGTGAAGTCTGGCAGTCAATTTCTTGTTTTTACCTCTTTGAGCTTGGGCTAATCTTTTTTGGCCTTTGACATAATAACGGTTGTTTTCGTATTTAGTACCGTCAGATAATATAGCTAAGTCCTTGAAACCAGTATCAATTCCTACTTTAGAGTCTGTTTCTTTAACTTTGAATTGATGTGAGCTGTCTATAGTTAGTTGAACGTATAACCCTGAAGCCTTTTTAACTATTCTTGCTCGTTTAATTTTGCCGGAAGGTAAATCTTGTTTGTAGAATCTTAATTTACCTAAAGATGGTAAAGATATGGTTTTTTTCTCAAAATTAATAGATTTTATAGGGTCAGGAAACGGTATAGAATTTAGTTTATTTCTAACCGACTTAAATCTGGGTTTTTTTCTTATTTTTTTAAAACATTTGTCCCAAGCATCCCATGATTGAATTAAAATACCTTGAATTGTATGAGAAGGAATACCGAGAGTTTTAGAGTGATTAGACAGTAAGTTCTGAAAATCAATTTTGGAGTAATAAACATTATCTTTAGCATCTTGTTCTATTTTTCTAATTCCCCAATTATAAACGCCAGAAAGCTGAAACAACCAAGTGTTTACAACTTCTTGGAGTTTTTTATTAGGCCTTAATTTTAACTCTCTAATTATCATAATACCTCACTTACCTCATAGCTAAAACTAGGGGATTGCGTTCGTTTTACTTTCATTTAATCCTCTTCTTTTTTCTAACCAATATAATTCCTATTATAGATAATATAGTGCCTAAGACAATAGTAGATGCTAATAATTTACCATATTGAGTATAGTCGCCCCTAGAAACAACGAAAACCTCGTTTAAACCCTTTGAGATATAATCTCCATACATTAGTGCCAAATTCATGAAAGAGGCACTTACTGCCATATAGGTTGCTCTACCAGAAGAAGGAGCAAACTTAGCTACTAATATCCCTAAGATAACCATAGATATCCCTGTTAGAGGAGCATCTAGAGCCACTGTACCTAAAAATGCAATTTTAGAAAACTCTATAGGAACCACATTAAAGAATAACCCTAATTCAGGTAAAGACAATATAAATGCCAGAATAGTAACTGTTAGTAGCGTTTTTTTAATCTCACCTTTAATAATGAATCTGCCTACTAAAAATAGGATTATTAAAGCACTCAGTCTAGCAACTAGAGTTAAGGTGCCTAAAAACTCAGCATCAAACTTTAAAACGTCAATGGCCCACCAAGTACCTGACGGACCAACCGAGGGGTATACTCTAAAAAGAAATATCCCTAACATTGTCAATAAAAAATACTTATCTAAGGGACATACTTTATAAATGAACCATCCAACATAAAGCGTCATAACTAAAACTAACCAAAAATCTGAAACAATAAATAAGAAAGGAATTATGGTTAGAGTTTGTAGGAGAAACTTCCATTGAACTGGTTTTATATGTCTACAAGTTACTTTTATGAAAAAGGTAGAGATAGCTAGAGGAATAGACAAAAACGATATAAAGGAAGTGACTTCTTGAAATTGGAATCTTGATGCTAAAATTCCTGTGAAAAATGCACCTACTACTAACCCTATAGTTTGAAAAACTTGTGACCAATATTGAACCTTTTCATAATGATTCTGGGAAACAGCTTCGACTTGAAATGTATCCGTAACTATATCTATAAGGACTACTCCTAATTGGGTTATAAATCCTAAAGCTAAAAGAGTTTGCCACTCAGTTAGATTAGTTTTAATTAAGTCAATGTTAGAAAATCCTTGATATCCTATAAATAAAAGTAAAGCACCTAAGTATGCGTAAGGTTTCCTAGATTTTAAGAAGTTATCTATAATTGAACCAAAAACTATTTTGATAGTCCAAGGTAAAGAAGTCCACATACCTAAAGATACTAACTCGGAAGGAGATAGTGTTATTGATTGTTTATAAAATAAAGTGAACGTAACTCCGGCTAAAGAAAGAAGTCCTATGAGAAAATAATTAAAAGCTATTAGAAATATATTTAATGTCACTCGGTTATTCCTTCTATATCTGATGTGTATGGTTTTAGAACTGTCCTGTTGCCACAAATAGCATTTACACAAACTCTCATGTAAAACTTTTTATCACCTCTATCTAACAATACCATCCTTAAGTAGCCTGTCAAACATTTATGACACTTCCATTTTTCTTTCAGGTTATTAAGTTCTTCTTTATGATGTTCATGGACTTCATCCAGTTTACCGCGTTTCTTATCCTTAAAGTAAGCGATTATTTGCTCTACTGGGATATTAGCCAAG
Source organism: Candidatus Omnitrophota bacterium (assembly GCA_022072175.1). Lineage (GTDB taxonomy): Bacteria > Omnitrophota > Gorgyraeia > 2-02-FULL-51-18 > 2-02-FULL-51-18 > JAJVIE01. The sequence goes on from JAJVIE010000002.1 coordinate 27,630, forward strand.
TCATCATTTATATATAGGATACTATCATTCAAGGCATGCTTTAGCGTCTTTATTTCTTTTTTCTGCCCTTCAATAACCTTTTGTAATCTTTTTATATCTTTCTTAAGTTCATGTATAACCTGTTTAAGTTCACCCACTTCACCTTTAAAATAATCTTTGGATTTTCCCATATATTAGTTATCCTTTAAACTATTATTCGATATCTTCTTCTTCTTCCTCAGAAATAATATGTACTTTCAACTTAGTACTAAATGTCATTATGTGTAAAATATTCGTAAACAATTCTTCCATATCTGCATAAGTTTCAAACTTATTAGTGGCAAATTCTTTTCTAGTACCATACTGCTCTATTATAACTTTAAAATTATCTTTTTCCATACACTCCTCTCTTTTTAAAGAAATGGGTATCCATCTTCTTCTTCTTCTTTTATAGATATCCAACCATCTTCACAATCTGAGAACTCTTCGTTAGACTTTAAGAACTCTGGTTTTTTTTGTACTAATTGTACTAGAACCGATTGTAAGGTTTTTTTCTCGGAATCAGTTAGTTCCTCGTTTTTTAAAACTTTATTGATTACGTTTTCTTGAGTTTTTGTTAGATTCATACTTTCTCCTTGTCAATCCAATTGGTTTCATTAAGATTAATTTCGTGAAGATTTCTATCATAGGCTTGCTCTATCCCTGTAAAAACTAGCTTTTGAGTCGATTCATTTTTAAAAAGCCAAGACTCCTTTTGTTTAAGTTTCACAAATCTATTTAATTCTTTTATATAAATTCTATGATAAGTCAATTGAAATAATAATAGTCTTATTTTTTTATTAACTTTAGCCTCTTCTAGTAAAGAATAATAAGCTTCCCAATCTTTAATTCTAATATTACCTGTTATTAATATTAAATATGAAATATCTTTTAATACCGATTCAGGGAAGTAGCTAAAGAAAAAATCATATACTTTTATTCTGTTTTTAAAAAAAATCATGCCATCAAAGATGTTGTCTTTATTTCTATTATATAGTTTTTGTCTTTCATTAGCATCTAAAAACAATATAAAAAATAAATGACTAAGCAAAAACAAATTATTTTTAAGTAATGTTATTAATATTTTATCGTTTATCATACGTCCCCCAAATCAGACTTACAGTCAGGACAATACCAGAATTTTAAAACATTCGATATTACGTTTTTATATTTATTGACGTGTTTACATTTAGATTGACCGTTTTTATGTAAAAGTTCCTTTAGTTCAGGGAGGGAAAATTCTCTGATATTTTCAACAATATCCCAATCTAAATAATTTGAAAATTCTGAAGTATTTATCATAATTTCATTAGTAAGAACATTAACGTAAATGTAGTTGACTGTCCAATTCCCCAATACGGTAGTAGCTATTTGAACAGGGATATATTCTATAGTGTAATTATCATTAACTTTAAATTCACCAGTTGAATCTAACGTTTTAAAAAAGGAATCTTCGCTAACAGGGGTTGTATTCAAACAAACGTTACAGTACATAAAGTAAGTGTCATATATTTCTTCACGTTCTACTATATCTTTAGGGTCGCCTATATTATTAGATATCCATGCGTAATAGTCTGTAAATCTCTTGCTTTTATGCTCTCCCATAAAGCCTCCAATTATTCCAGTTTCCCTGACTTTAATATTACATCAAGTAAGTCTTTTACGCAAGTGTCTGCCTTTTCATTATCCTCTGTGTTATTTAAACAAAATTCATTGATACTATCTAAGTCTAACTTAAACGCAAAGTAATTACGATAATCAAGAAAACACTTCTCTGCAGATTTAGAACCCTTACCATACCTGTCGTCACACACCTTTATAGCTTCTTTGAAGTCTGGGCCAAAGGAACCTTTTACTTCACCTTCGACACCAATGTCGCCGCTAGTAACGTGTTCAATCCTACCACAAGATACTAAAAACAGTATAAACATGAAATATACCGAAAACCGTATAACCATCAAATATTTAATCATAATCTCTCCTAATGAATCATCTTATTGGTTGAACATGGCCTTAATTTAGATTTAAAAATTAAGAAGGGGAGCATGTCTGGGTGGTTTCTGAGTCCATTAAATATCCCTTCCGAATCTAAAAGAATATCGTTTAAAAAATCCTCTGCTATTTCTAATGGAAGCCGTTCAATAATTTTCTTTAAATTGACGATCTCCTGCCCAGTTAAAGCGTAAGCTGCACAATACCCTAGAAGATCTATGGATAAAGCCTCATTCTCAAAATCAGAAAGGCCTTCTATATCTAATGGGCTAAAGGATTTTAGTAACTTTTTGATGTTAAAAGTATTCGACATTTAGTAACTCCTTTGTTATAGAGTGTCATTTACTTAGATTTATAATACCTTGTTCTTTTATAAAAGTCAAGCCTCTATTAGTCCATTTAGGGGTACGCTTATCTCCCTCAAATCTCTTTGTTAAATAATTTCGGTAAGCTGTAGTAACAGGAGTTACTTGAGAATAATCTATTCCTAGAGATTTATTTATAGCACAATTAGGGAATTTAGTTTGAACTCCAACTGGTATATACTTTATGTAGATGTCTAATAGAGGGAGTAAAAAGGAACTTTTATGCTCCCTCCCAAATCTGAACTTATATTCCTCTAACAGAGCTTCAAAATGCTCAAGAGTCCAAATATAATTTCCACGAGTTAACCTAACCCAAGCTGAAATAGGGTGGTTTAGGTGAGAGGGTAAATAGAGATCGGTTTCAGCTCTATATGAAATTCGGGTTTGTTTGGTAAAATTTGGATACTTATTTTTAAATAAATGAATATAAACCGAAGAGCATAAAAGTTGTGCCGTCTCAAGTACCATTTTTATGACTCTTTTATCATCTAAAAACATGGCACATTTTATAGGACATTCGTGGGTTTTAAATATGTTCATTTTTTAAACCTCCTATAATTTCACTGCTGGATTTATTATACCACTATTTATAGTAAATGTGCAAGCCTGTTGGTCAGTAGTTTGATAAGTGCCATCTGGTAACAAACTTAAAAATCTCTTATTACCACTTTCAAAGTAAGCCACGAATTTACCGCTTACAGTTTTAAATATAACTTCATCGAACCCAGAACCATCTCCACAAGGGTCGTAAATTTCACTCATAGAATCATTAGTGTCTAAAACTATATTATCAATTTGACTTTGTAAATCTACAGTGTAAGTCTCTAGTGCTTGGGTTTGAGTCTGTAATTGCCCCAATTGCACCGTAAGATTAGTATATTGCACCATTAAAGTGTTAAGTTCTAAATTTATATCATCAGAAAAGGCATTTATAGCGTTAGTTATAAGTTGGTTGACCTGTTCTAGTGTCTGGAAGTTGGAAGCCTCTAGTGAGGCAATTCTGGCCTCTAGGGATGCTAGGTCTGTTGCTTGCTCTTGTGTAAGTACGTCCAATGAACTAACTTGGCTAAGTAACTGACTGTATGAACTATGTAAGTTACTGATATCATTAAGGATTGATGAAATAGAGCTAGTTACCGTAGAATTAAATGATTCTAATGAAGATATTTGTAATTCAGTTGTGATGATTCTAGATTGGAGCAAAGTTGAGGATGCTTCTAAGTTAGATGTTTTTAAGTTTAAAATCTCAACCTTAGTTTCTAGTAAAGCTATCTGCTCATCCTGACTTTTATCTTTTTCTGCTTGCCTAGCTTCCACTTCTCTTAATTTCCTTTCTAGTTCTGCAGCTCTTTGTTTGGAGTGGTCTTCTCTAGCACAAGAAATAAATAACACTGATAATAGTAGTAACATAGTTCTAATTTTTCTAGTTGTATATTTTTTTCTAAAAAAGTTAAACATAAAAACCCCTCCTAAAAAAAGTCTAAATCAGGGAATCTAGTTTCCACTGCATCATGAATTGATTTAATAACTTCGGAATCAAACTCTTTATAACTTTTTCCGTCTATTTCATGGATAGAAAAGCCTATAGTCTCATTCCTAGAAAAATAAACTTCTAATTTTATATGATAATGTTTTTCTTCTGGAGTGTAGTGCCCTTCTTCACCGTTAAAAGAAAAATCATACCGGTCAAATTCCCCTTCTTCTGTTAAACAGGTTACAAAATGTAACCTTATGTAATCTGTGTCGCGTTTTCTAAGTTCATTTAAGTTACTATCAGAATAGTAACTTTCTATGAATTCTAGGCTAGAGTCTATTTTTTTATTTGGTCTTAGTTTTAATTCTCTTACTAACATGTTTCCTCACTTACCCCATAGCTAAAGCAAGGGGACTGCGTTCGTATTATGTTCATTTTGTACTTCAACATAAAATGCTAAGTACTCCTCAACTACTGGAGTAAATGAATATATGAAGAGTTCATCGCCATATTCTACAGGTTCGAGTATAGTAGTTTGTTTGAATTTAGTTTTTAGCTCTTCTTTCATTCAAAGCGTACTTCTCAACCTTTTTATAATATTTTTTAGCTACTTCTCTTTGTATAGCTGTTGTTCTAGTGCCTACGTTATACCTTTTTATAGCTTCCTTTGCTGGATATCTCTTATAGAACCAAAAGAATACTTTTACTGATTTATATATAGAATAATCTAAGTCTTTTAAAAGTCTATCTTTATCTATTTTATACGCTTTTATGGTTTTCTCATTTATCTGTCCTATACCATAATCTTTTGATTTATGGTTAACTGCATCTACTTTATAAGATGATTCTACCATCCATATTCCTAACATAATTCTAGCCGGTATCTTGAATTGTTTTTTATATTTATCGAGATATAAAGCTATCTTTTCGGCTTTATGCTTCTCTATGGTGGGATTATTATTCATAATAATTCCTATACTACATATTAAATTACAAATTGTTGTTATACTCATATACTCTCCTAGCGACAGATTACCATATCTTTATTTTATCGTCAAGTTTCAATAATAATTATTGAAAAAATTCAGTAAACTCTTCATGACCATAATGACCTTCAGTCAACTTAATAACATCCTTAACCTTCACTTTACTTGGTAACTTATTAGACTTTATAAATTCATTTACTCCTTGGTTACAAGCACCTGTAATTACTCTATATGCTAGTATCATTTTATTCAAACTTACTTCAGTATCTTTATTCCATGTCTTATATAAGTCTTTATTTCTATCAGATTTTTTATAATCTAAGTCTAGTAATGCTTCTTTAATTGTTTTCCCATGACTAAAGTGAGTACCATCACTTACAACAAAGGCTTTACCTTCGTTATTAAGATCTTGTGTATGGTAAATTTGAATTCCCTTAACTGTTTTTTTACTAATCATTTTAGTTAGTATGTTATCCGCTAAAACATAACCTAGTTCTAATGCTCTATCAAATAATTCTTTATCAGTTTTAGTATTGATTGAAAAGATAGTACTCGCATCTAATTTTGAATCTGTGTAAAATTTTCCAGAAATCAATTTTGGTGCACCTTCTAATGTAGTCAATTTATTATAACTACAACTAAACGAACCATCTACAACTTTAGGACATCCTACTAATGTAGTCAATTGATTATTATCACAATCAAACCAACCATTTACAACTTTAGGACATCCTTCTAATGTAGTTAAATTATTATGACTACAATCAAACCTACCATTTACAACTTTAGGACATCCTACTAATGTGGTTAATTGATTATTACTACAAAAAAACGAACCATCTACAACCTCTGGACATCCTTTTAATGTAGTTAAATTATTATAACTACAATCAAACCAACCATTTACAACCTCTGGACATCCTTTTAATGTTTTTAATTGGTTATACCTACAATTAAAATCGCCTTCCCAATAAGCATTTTCGCCATCTAACTCATTATCACATTCATCAAATAATTGAATAAATCTCTCTCCATTGTTTTTTCTTACTTCAAATCTTACTGCTTTTGTTAAATTCTTTTTCATTTTTATCTCCTTATCAAAGCAAAGTTTTTCTGAAATGGTAGTTACTATACATCTTAATATTTGATTGATTTATTTTAGGTTGTTCCTCAACTTCCTTAATCTTAACTAAAAATAATTCATCATGTTGAATTGGATCAAGACAACTATCTAAATACGTTTTTGAAGCTTCTTCAAACGTGGCCGGCTCTAGTTCCTTTAAACCTTTATCACCTTTTACAAAAATTCTAAACTTAGCTTCGGTTTTAGGTTTACGAGATTCTCTAAATGTTAAGATAGCTTTTAAAATGCTTAACATAAACATATCAATCTTCCTTTGTAAAAATGTAAGATGCCATAAATGGTAAGCTACTTTCTGTTATGAAAAGTTGAATAGGAGAATTATAGTCAAAATAGTTAGCCTTAACTAAACTTATTTCATCATGTAAGATAGGCTCTAAATCATCATCTAGGTATCTCCTTAGGATAGTGCCCATTGTATATGTACCAAGTTCTACTAATTTATTATGCGATTTTGCTATAACTAAAAACATAATTGGTGCTCCTCTTTTTCGCCATTCAAATGATTGTTCAAGTCAATGCTCGGGCATAAGTCAAAGGTTATACGGTAAAACGTCTCTAACTCACTGCGGCTTAGTTTATTTATCCTAGATACGTCTTGCCTTAAAAATCTATATCCTTTGGATAACCTTGCCAGTTCGGCAAACTCTTTGAAAATCTTTATTCTTAATTTTCTCATAATATCCTCTTATTTATAGTCTTGTCTAAAACTTCTTATGTACCACATTAGATCATTCATATCATTCTTTTTTTCTTGACAAGGTATGGAAACCTTTTGACTCATTTTCACTAAGTCTTCCAATGCAAATTTTAGTTCTGTATACAAAACACCTACAAACGAATGAATGTCTTTACCGTTTATTTTTAAGGATAACGTAAGTCTATAACATCCATTGCCATGGAGCTTACTCCTGTATACGATGAAATCTTTATTTTGCCAGATTATTTTTTTCATTTTTTTACTCCTTATCAAAGCAAAGTTTTACTGAAAAAATTTAGTAAACTTTTCATGACCATAATGACCTTCAATCAATCACAACTCTTATTCCTTAGTTTTCGGGATATCGCTTTTGCCCCACTTGGGGAATCAATTGGGTGTTCTATTGCCTCAAAAAAGTCTCTGTTTTCAATGCTTTGTTGAAGCGAGCGAGCTATTAAATACATTTCAAGTTCCGATAATTCCCTTTCTATTTTAGATACGGCCCAATCATAAATTCGCTTCCTAGCCTTGGGTACTAATTCAGCATCTAGTTCAATTGCATAAAACTTGAATAGTGTATCTGCTAACGCTTGGGGTTTGTTCCCGTACTTTTTTAGCAACTCATTGAAAATTCTATCAACGATTACAACCAACATAGCCCCATCTCCACAAGTTGGTTCAAAAAAGAAAGTCTCGTGGTCTGATAGTAGATTCTTGTCAAGCATATCAATCATCTGATTTGTTGCCCAAGTTGGTGTAAATACTTGGGCTTGCTTTAATTTCTTCATATTACACCGCCTCTCTAAGCCTATCACCAGTGTAGAGCTTTTTAGGCTGGATTGTTTCAAGAATTACATGACTATCAGGTATCTTCTTAAAAATTGAAACTATAGATTCAATAGATTCTTTTGTTGCTATTTCAACTATAACATCAGGAAAAGATCCCTTTCTTTTAATTTTTACATCGTATTCAAATTTGACTTTTTTCATAAATTCAAGTACATCGTGGATACATTCCGCTCTGAATTTGTAGGTTTGCTTTCTCATTTTATACCCATTGGTTAAGTATCTAAAATCAGTGGCAGCACTATTTTTACTTGCTGTCAAGGGATATTTACCAAAAGTTTTTGTTTTCATTTTTATTTCTCCTTGTTATAAGATTAGTATACCATAATGAACTTTCTATTCTATCTCGTTGATTTTACTGCCTTTTCATTTTTCAAATCTAATGATTTCAATGAGTTATAAGAAAAAACCTTGTCAAGTGTTTTTTTAAAATAAAAATCACAAATCACTATTATGTTATAAGTATCTAATTTTACGTTACTTTCGCATAGCTCTTTGAATTTATTCATATCAATTAAGAATAACTCATCATGCTGCATCTCATCCAAGTATTTAGCTTGTATCATTTTCATTGGCAACATTTCCAATTCTCTAAACCCTGTAGGTGTTCTAATTAATACTATGTACATAGACTACTTCCTTTTAAAAATTTTAGTTTCAGTTAAGACATACCCTATCACTAAGCCTATTATTAGCCCTTTAGGAGTGTAGAATATTGCAATGACTGTTCCTATGAGGATAGCCGACAGAACGCTTCCTAAGGTCATTATTTTGATAATAGTACCTAAGTGAGGCAGAATCATTAAAGATACTAAGATTGAGATTATTATCGTTATCATGAATCTAGTATAGCATAATCGATATTATCACTTAAGTAGTTGATATTATTTACTTTGGAAATTAGATACCTAATGATTTCGCATAGATAGGATAAAAACATCAAGTCAAATCTGACAACTCATTGATTTCATTGACTTTTCATTTTTAAAACAGAATGATATCAGATAGTTACAAGAAAAATTCAAGGAAAATAAAAAAATTGGCTTTTTTATAAAACACAAAAAGGGGCACTTGTAGGAGATATCTTTCTTTCTCTGATAAAAACGGCCGAGGCCAATAATAAAAATCCTTTTGACTATCTTGTTGCTTTACTTGAAGCAAAAGAAGATTTGAGCAAAAATCCTGAAGCTTATTTTCCTTGGACAATAAACCTAGAAAAATAAAGAACAAGAGAAGGTCTCTAATCCCTTCTCTTTTTTTAACTCAAATTTATTTTTTTAAAAATATTTTTTTAAATATTCACGCTTACCGGAAGGATACGGTGGGCAAAGAATGAGCAAGCGAGGGAACTTAGGAGAGTCTTAGAAGGATTAGGACTCCCCAGAATTCGATTTCATGATCTCAGGGCAACCTGGGCCACTATGATGATGAACCGTGGTATCGCCCCGATTCGGGTTATGGCGATGGGTGGATGGAAAGATTTAAAGACCATGCAAAAATACATTCGAAAAGCAGGAATAGATATTCGAGGTATAAGTAGTGGGTTTAGCCTTCACAAACTTACCCATGATGCAGACATTTTAAAAATGAGTTGAATTATGCATTACCAGAAATATTAAGAAGCACGAGACCTGTCTCTTTATCAACCTTGATAATTTTTGAGTGGAAGTTTTTAGTTGTATTTGACTCATGGTCAAAAATTGAAAATTCAGCATCAAAATCTTGAGCAAGAATTTCAGCTACGTCTTCGATATTCATTAGCTGTGACTGGACAGTGTCTTGGTCAATGAACTTACTGTCTGCCATGCTAAAAGAGTCATTTTTAAGTTTGATTTTCGAAGCAAAAACTTGAGTGTTCTCAATCATTTAACTTTAATCCTTGATGAACGAAATATTCGAGTGTTTATCGTGATAAAATTCTTCCACAGACTTTATTTCATTCGACGACAAAGAGTATAATTTATAAATCAAACTGTTTAGTTCATCTTGCTTCTTGGTATAGTCTTTGCCTTCTTCTGCCATCTTGATTATGCTTTCCACTATTTTAACTAAAGGTTTTTGTTCTTCTTTTGAAATTATCTTTATAGGAACTTCAGAAAGTGGAGTAACAGTTAACTCAAGATAATCTCCTTTTCGCTTACCTTTGAAATACAACCAAAGGTAACCCAGCTTGGAGTTTAAAAATCCAAGTATATATTTTAATTGGATTTCATCACTTGTCGAGGTTATAAAATACACGTCGCTTGCTGCATACCAAGGAATTTCATTATATCCAAAAGTGTTGGTAACACTTCGTTGGGGGGCAATAATTTTAGGTGAAAGAAATGTCTTTTCGGTTTTGGGACGATGCAGGTAGGGTGCGTTATCCGATGCCTGCTCAATGATTGTTTTAAAGTTGTTTAAATGTTTTTCAATTTTTTTGAGTTTAGATAAGTCATGTATTTGCTTGTTTAGATAGATAATTTTTTTCTTTGATTTATTAGCTGATGTGAACTTTTGAATATCTGAATTTTTAAAAAATGGTTTAAGGAAAACTTTCTCCCCTTGCGATTGCGATATTTCATTTTCTACTTGTATATCATTAGGATTGTCACTATCAAGGACATATATCCCGTCACCTGCTTGCGAACTTTTCTTGTCTCTAAGATCGTACTTCTTTTTTGACAAGTAATCTGCTTGAGTATGGATTCCATTGCTGACTTCGCAGAGTTCACTAATTAATTTAGAGTTAACTCCTAGTAGCTTTTTTGTTAAAATAGCATCTAGGCTGTCATCTGAGTTATTTCCAAAATCGCCAAATCGTAAATAACACTCATCCCCATCATACAGACTTTCTTGAGTCTGAAGAGTTATTTTCACTTGATCGGTTTTATTATCCTGATATATTTTTTTGAAAAATTCTTGAGTGCATTTGCCATTCTGCGAGACGGAAATCATTCTTGCCTTAGTTGTGCTAGCACTCCCATGCTGTTTTTGAATACAGAAAATCAGATTATGTTGTCCAGATGCTTCAGAGAATATTTTTAAATTATTACAGTTAATCATTTCCAAAATTGTAGAACGTATTTTAAAGTCGGCCCTAAGTTTTGACGCCCCCATTGCGGTTAAAAAGTAATTCGTTGTAATAAAGGAAAGGGTTCCTTTATCTTTTAATATGTCCAATCCTTTATGTATAAAAAAGTAAAAATAATCCATTTTCCCTTTATAAAACCGCTTACCGAAGGCTCCATTTTTAATAGGCTCAAATATTTCCTTATGGCCTTTTTCGCCGATATATGGAGGATTTCCGACAACAACATCAAATCCACCATCCTGTATTACACTGTGTTTTTTAAATTCTTTTTCCCATGAAAATTCATCAAGGAGGCTATTGCCACATTTTAGTTGGTCGTCCAAATTTTCAAGTTTTTGATTGATGCTTGCTGTGTTTAACCAGAGGGACATCTTGGCAAGTTTTACTGCTCTAGGGTTTATATCTACACCAAAAATACATTTATCAAGTATCATTCTTTTAACTTCACCAACAAAAAGATCTACGTCGTCCATTGTCTCTTTTTCTTTTTTGTTGATATAGGCAAATGTCAGGAAGTCCATTGCGGCATTAAGGAAATGACCTGATCCCATTGCAGGATCACAAACTTTTATTTTTAAAATTTCATCCGATGATTTACCTTCAATAGCTCTACCAACTGTTTGTTCAACAATATAATTAACCACATAGTGAGGGGTGTAGTATGTTCCAGTATCTTTTCTCTCTTCATTGTTTGGAGAGAAGTAAAGATGAGCTTTTTTGGCTGTTGGTAATCTAGCTTCTTTTATTTTTTCACTATTAATATTTGGAACTGGCCGCCATTGTTTCTTTTCAAAAACCATATCAGCATCAGCTTTTTGGATTTGATATTCTAGGAAACTCTCATAGATAGAACCAAGTTGCTGAGGGCTAAAGTAGTTGTATGGAATTTGCTGATATTCAGTTTTATTCTCTTCCCTTTGCGTGAATCCAATCTGGAAAAAGAGTTGCAACATTTCTTTGTTTTTAATTTTATGCTCTTTAGCAAAACGCCATTCTTCTTTTGAGAATATTGACTCTTTGTATCCCTTCACTCCAAAACCCAAAGAACCATCGTATACAATCTTGTAGATATTGATTAGGCGGTCATAAAGGTGGGTTCCGTCAGATGGGAAGGTTGGGTATATTTTGCTAAATCTTCGTGCGATATATTTGTCGTTAAGATCTTCTTTTCTAGGATCATAGTACCCAAACATTAAGTCGAAAATTTGAGTTAGAGATACTGGGTAATAATCTGTTGTTTTAAGAGTTAATATCCCTCTAACTTCACATGATCTAATAAATAAAACATTGAAGATATGACTTTCGGCAACGTCCCTAATGAAACTAAGTTCGACGTTTTCTTTTTTAGCTTTAGCTGAGTCAAGTAAGGCATTACACACGATCCCCATTGCATCAATAAATCTCTTTTTTAAATCATCTTCAATCTTGTCAGCATATTTTTTACTGTAATCTAGAAGGTCTGCTACAAGAGGAGTTGATTCTTTGGGGTAGAACGAGTTTTTTGAGAAGAGAAAAAAGAAATATTTTAAATCATCGACAAGTTTCGTCCTGTTTGCCAACTGGTCAATCTTTAAGAATGACTTCATGAATTGGCCGAGATTAAATTCAAAATAACGATAATGGCTTCCATCTCTTGAAAGATCTTTATGGAGTAGTCTCCAGACTTTGCCATCTGTTAATATTCCAAAATCCTTGTTAAGCATTTGAAGATATTTGATGATCTGATCTTCAGGTGCTCTGGATTTGAAGTTTTCGTCTTTATTGTTATCTCTTTTGCTATCAGCTTTTTTACCTTGGCGATATTCTTCAAGTCTATCCCAGTATTTTGCTTCAACTACCATTTGGACAGTCTTTTTTGCTTCAGTTAAATCTCCTGCTCCTTTCTCTTTAACAACGTATTTTTTTTCAGCAGGATCATCGACATAAAGTAGATCTGGCCTATATGTTTTATTTGCACCCTCTTCAGGAATAGTAAAAGAAGCATTGTCGATTACAGGGTTTTGATTGCCCTTACAGTTATCGTGCCATCCAAGTAAATTCATCACTGGGACGATCCAGTTTTTAACAGTATCAGGTTCACTCCATGTTTCAAATTTCTCTGTTCCATCAAGATCTTTACATAGTTGCAAGAACTCTCTTCTGAAATCTTCAAATGGGCCAATGTGATCGGCATCAAACCAAATATCTTTTTTAAGGAGATCAACCATCAAGTAAATTTCGTTAAAGAGAGAGCTGCTCCAATATTGATTCCTATTTCTAGGAGAACGCTCCATCTCAAAATCTTGAAAAAGTCCTTGGGAATTATCAACATCGTTATATTTTTTTGTTCGTGCCATTTTAAATCTCTGTATTGTTAATTAAACTTCTCTAACTTTGTCGGCCTGAGTGCGATACCCGTCATCGTAAACAGTAAATTTTACTTTTTTGTTCTCTTTTACTTTTCTTCTTTTATCTGGTGTTTCTGTATAGATTGCTGACCAATGAAAATAGAAATCATTTCCATCTTGATCGATTACCATTCCATCTCCTGAAAGATCATCAAACCAAAGAATTTTTCCGTGTTTCCACTCTGCTGACATAAGGCCTCCGTGATTTTTTAAAATATCGCAAATTTTTAATTTTTCCAGACGTTCTCATTTGATCTCTGATATTGCCCTAAAATATATAGTTCCGTAGTACCATCATCACATTGTCGGACGGCAATGTCACCTTCTATTTTTACTGAACATTTATGAGACTCTTCGACCGTAGAGCAATTAGTAAGGAACATAAAAAAGAATAAAAGAATTAGTTTCATATATCTAAAATCTCTCTTATGGAGTTAATTAAACCTTCATTACCTAACTCTCCAGGAGCGTTTCTAATATAAACTTCCTCTATCGTTACTCCATCCACTTCCGCTACTAAAATAAATCCGTTATCTAATTCTCTTATAGAGATGATAGCTTTTTCAATCTCCTGTCCATCATCTCCGTCTCCGTCTTTGTATTTTATTTCTTCTAATGCAGGATCTACTGCTTTTAATACTGGAAATCCCATATATTACCCCTTTTTGGTATTGGTTAAAATCAATAAACATCTAACTCCAAAAAACATAAGTAAGGCGTCTAACAATATAGATGCTAAGAGAATAGGGGAGGCAAAGCCTAATATAAGTAGAGCAGGAACGCTCGCAATACTCCTTTTTTGTAAAAGGTATACTGTGAAGATTACCCCTATAAAATATCCTATAAGTAGAGCTATTGTCATATTTTAATTATAACGTAAGTTTTTCCTCAAGTAAAGACTTTTCAAAGATTAAACTCCCTGCATCGTATATGGCAAACCACCCTTCTTGGTTATTTTGCTGTTTTTCGGTTAATTCCAATCCACTTTTCTTTCTATGTTTTTGCCTAGATTCCCTAGCTCCACTTTTCTCATAAAAGTAATTAGGTTGAGTGCTACTTAAATATTGAAAGTAATTTTTACTATAAACTTCCCCTTTACTAATTCGACAATCCGCATAAGTTAAAATCTTAGTATAATTTAAATCAAGTAATATTTTCTCTGCCTGTTTTAGTAATTTAGAGAAGCCTCCTCTAACGAGGGTATTCTTTAAACTCACAAACCTAGCTATCTCCATCGTCTCATTACCATACTTCTTATTAAATGGCCTGCGAAAAGTCAACAAAGATACTAACCCTTTTTCGGGATGATGTAACCCTATCCTTAAGCTACTTGTAGTATATCCAGCTAAGTGATTCTCTTCTAAAAATATCTTACTTTCTTGAAGGGAAACTTCCCTTATTTCACAATCCCTAGCATTGAGTTTTAAGGTCGATATTCCAAGTTTATTTAAAATAATAGAAAATACAATCTCTTTTTTATATAAAACTTCATCTTCAAAGAATTGGAGTAAGGTTACTCCGTTTTCCCTACATTTAAGGAATTTTCTTTGGTGTTGGGTTTTTATCTTGGTTAAGTCCTTTTCTCCGAAAATAGGCCTCTCAGAATGGAAGACTAATCCGTGTAATTCTATCCCTACTTTATGTGAAGGTAAGTAAATATCAATCTCCCTACCCTCTAAGAATTCAGGGCGGTAGTTTCTAATGATCTCTAAGTTAGATATTTCTTGGAGGAAGGTTAAGATTTCTTTCTCTAAGGAGGAGATTTTATTTTGATTATATAGGATATCTCCCTGCCCATGCTCACTTAATTCCCTATTCATGAAAGTAGACATTTTAAAATGCTCTAAGCATTGAGGGGAATTGGGGGCTAAATTATGTTCCCTACAAAAATCACCTATAGATTTATTGAGGTCTTCAAAGGAAGTGAGCCCTCTATTGCTTAACCATTTTTGCCTTCTAAAAGATCCACTGTACTTTTCTGTTAAGGTTTTTCTTATCTTCTCAACTCTTTCTGGATTACTAGAAGTAATACTCTTTTTACCATACTTTTCTAATTTTCTCTTAATAGAACTCTCTGATTTACATTTATATGAGCAAAAGTTATTTCGGGAGTCTTTTGTAGGGAAAGATTTACTACAATTTAAACATTGTTTATTGGTATCAGGGTAGTTTTTAATTCTTTCTAGCTTCCATTTAGATTTACAAGATTTGTCAGAGCATATCTTAGCTCTTTTATTAGTTAAGACTTTACGACAAATCAAGCATTCCATTACTTTAATTATATTAGAAAACTTGAAAAAAGGGAATAAAAAAGGGGCCTTTTTAGGCCCCTCCTTCATTTAATTGAATTTAAAAACTTAATTAAAATAAGTTCTTAGCGATAGTCAATTTCTTAGGAGCTGCAACAAGTGGAGTTCCATAAAGTAATTGTAACCATCTGTAAGAAGTATCAGTTACAGCAAGATCGTACTTGATCATAGATCCTAACTGTTTCCAACAAAGAACGTCACCATCGTGCATTAACAAGAATGCCTTAGCTGCACCTGGTAAATAAGAGTTGAAATCAACATCGTGAGCGGCACCAGAAGCGATAGGAGCAATTCTTTGAATAAATTCATGGCCTGTTGTAGTTCCTACAGGGGCTCTGAAAATATTAAAATAAAGAGGAGTTCCAGTATAAGTAATTTCGATAGTTACCTTATCACCAGCAGCTACTGCACCAGAGATTTGAGAAGAAGCAACTGTCTCTCCATCTGCGTATACGGCTGAAATTACATAGCTATATGTTCCAGCGTCTGCAGCTAAAAACTCAGAAGCAGCATCAACAGGAGAAGCAAGGTTAGCTAGCGTAGGAGCAGCACTTGCAGAAATAGCTATTGGAAGAGGAATCTTTCTAGGACGGTTAAATAAAGAAGGCTTAAATCTGAAATCAAGTGTTCCAGTATGCTCTTTAATTCTTTGCCCAGAAGTTAAAGCCTCTCCAGGAAGAGTTCTTTGCTTGGCGTAGAAAGCCTTAGAGAAAGATGAGTGAATATCTGTTCCAAGGTAACAATCCATGGCATAACCAAAATTGTTTACGTTTCTAAGAGCCATATCCTCAGCAACTTCATCATCAAAAGCTCCTCTGATATCTAGGATAGCAGACTCTTGGCCAACTGATGAATAACCATTGAAAGCTGTTGCCTTGTACTTAGCATCTAGTTCTTTGTTCTTTACTTGTGTGTAAATCCCATCGTACTCAAGAGCGTTGATTGAAGAATCAGCTTCAAACATGAATCTTTCATTTCTAGCTAAAAGCTCGATTGTCTTATTCTTTACTTCGTTGGCAATAACTGGCCCGTGAGCAGCTTGAATAAGAGTAAGATCATGAAGAACGTGCCCTTGTGTTCCAAGGTACTTTACTTGAATGAAATCTCTAGCTCTGTTAGAATCTGTCTGAGTAGGTACTTGCCCCATTTGGAAGAATGGGTTTACTTCTTGTCCATAAGAATTTTGAACATTGTACTGAGAAACAGTTTGAGACGCTCTTTCTTTTTGAATGTCTTTCCAAAGTTTCAAATGCTCAATTCCATGAGTAACAAGTTTAAGAGTACGATCTAAATCCTCAACAGATAAAGCCGAACCTTGAACTAAAGCGTTAGGAGCTGTAGTTCCATAATTTTGAGAAATAGAAAGGGCTTTTTGAATCTCCTCTACTTCCTTTGCTGAATGACTGCCAAACCCTACAATTGAAGGATCGTTGGCAACGTTTAGTAATACGTCTGACATTTTATGTCTCCTTGATTAGTTTTGTTATTGGTTTATTGTGTCGGATGGGTTGTTATTATTTATTCTTTAAATAAGTTTCTAAAATTGATCTTTGCTCTGCGTCGTAAATGTAGCCTGTGTTTTCTAGTTCAATTAAAGAAGTATCCTTTAATTTCTTAGACTTACAAAGTTCTTCAGCCGCATCTAATAACTCTTTCTTTGAAAAAGAATCATTCTTAGAAGAAACCGCTTGAGACTTCTCTAAGGCTTGGAGATTAGTAATAGCTTGAGACTTTACAGGCTTAGAGGCGATAGCCTTTAAAAGATTTTCTTGCTCAGTCAAAGACTTCTTTAAGCCTTCGATTTCAGCTTTATACTTTTCAGAAGTTTTCTCAATCACAGACTTAATAAGGGCTTCTGTTTTCTCTAATTCGGCTTTTCTTAATTGCTCAAGTGAAGCCTCTTCTTTTGCCTTCTTAAGAGCTTGGTACTCCTCAAACTCTTCTTCTGTTAAAGACTTCTTAAAAGGAGCAACCTTGGGGGCTTCTGCTTTTTCTTTCTTTAACTTTCTCTTTTCTTCTACTTGAGTGATATCAGAAACTTGATCGATTTCTTCAAGATCTTCTTCTCTTGCTTTTTCAGCAATTTCAGAATCATAAGATCCCTCAGTCTTCTCATTTCCAGTAGCTCTTATTTCCTTTGGCCTTCCTGGATTTTGCTTATCATCTTTTAATGAAGGGGCCTTAGTTTGAGCTTCTTCAAATGTAGTTACTGAATCCTTGGCGATATCTAAGGACTTTTCTACAGCTTCTTCTTCTGCAAAAAGATCCTCAATTAAAGCGTCTATTGCAGACTTTAATAGAATTTCTTGGTTATTTTCTGACATGGTATACCTCTAAATATTAAGCTAAGATTCCAGCCGCTCTTAAAGAAGCTAGTAATTCATTGATTTTTTTAGCACATTCTTCGGCTGTAGCATTCACGGTATCAGCAATGTCTGTTACGTCAGAAGCTACCCTATTAGCTTCCTCAAGTG
The DNA here is from genome assembly GCA_022072175.1 of Candidatus Omnitrophota bacterium. GTDB lineage: Bacteria > Omnitrophota > Gorgyraeia > 2-02-FULL-51-18 > 2-02-FULL-51-18 > JAJVIE01. Next base: position 45,395 of record JAJVIE010000002.1, read on the forward strand.
AAAGGATAATAGCCAAAGCTTCTTGTTTATCTGCAAGAGCAATCTCTAGTAATTGTTTTTGTTTCTCTGTAAACATTTTTGAACCCCTTTTTTTAAAAAAATTATAGCAAACCTTTTGGTTTAATTAAGTAAATTCACTTATTTCTGGGAATTTAGTTTCTAATCTTTCTTTTAAAGTTTCCCATAAAACTTCCTTACTATAAGTAGGATATAATACGCTTAGTGTCTTTAAAAGACTTTTTAACTCAGACTTATAAAGACACGCTTGCATTTTTTTCAATTTCTTTGGTTTCTTTTCTTCTTTCTTTTCTTCCTTAAGATCTTCCTTAGCTAAGGAATCTCCTTGGACTTTATCGACTGGAGCTGTAACATTCCCAGAAAAGGCCAATGCTTTTTCTAACAGTCCCATAACTTGATTAGCTGTAAATACAGGAGATTCTAAATTTTCCTCTTTATCTTTCAAAACAGCCTCTACATTTTCTCTGTCTAAGTTGAAATTTACCTCTGATTCAGGAGTAAGAGATTTAAGTAATTGGGCGTAAGTATTTGGATTTACTGGGTTTAGAGTTAATGCTACGTTCTTTATACGACACTTCTTAATGATCGCTGGATTGTTGGGATCTCTTTCTAAGACTTGTCCCTCAACACTTAATCCCATAGCTCCTTTTTTACGTTCGCTAAGAGATTCCATTATTTCACGGACGGCTTTGGCTTTGGAGTGGTTCTTGAATAGCTTCCCATGAATGAAAAGCCCCTGGGGATCTCTTCTATAACCGTCAATTTCTCCGATAATAGATTCTGGTGAATTATCATGATCCCAATTAAAGAATCCCTTCCCTTGATCTATTGGAGATAAATCAATCCCTTTTTGGAGAATTTTCTCATTTTGAAGATCTAGGCTTTCGGTTGAGGCAAGGCCTGAAACTCGCCATTCTCCGTCTTTGGATTTTTCGAGATAAGCCGGTAAAATAACTTTAAAATCATTTTCCATAATTGTAAAAATTATATCAAAACCTATAGTCCCACTCTTTAATATATGTAGCTACTTTAAAATTATGTAATAAAACATAATTTTAAAGCTCCTTTTTATGTAATTTTACACAAAAAAGAAGCAAATCTTTAGTTGTTTCTAATCTCTTCTTGAAAGGTTTCCCATTCTCCCAAGCCCTTGAGAATGTTCTCTAAGTCCTTATGGGCATGCCTTAACTCTTTTTGAGCCTCGTTTAAGGTCAACCCTAATAAACTCGCTATTTCACTAATGGATAATTCGGGCATCTCACCTAAACAATTAGAATTTTTATTAACATACGACCAAAAGCAAAAATTATACTTCTTAGAACTTAGATTCCAGGTACAAGGAGAATTTTTACGATTCCCCAATGAGCAAGGTTCTTCGGGAAAAAAATCTTTATTTAGGGGGCAAGTATTCCAAAAATGGGAAGTTTTAGGTTTTTTTTGATTTTCCACTCTAACCAACTTGACGGTAAACAGCTTTTAACATTTTATTACAAAGTTCTATTTTATCCCTCAAGGACTTAATTTTATTTAAGTGAGGGACTTTCTTGATGATTTCTAAGGCAAGGCTTTCTTGTAATCGTTGCCGATTCTTATAAATATTCCATTTAAAATCAAAAGCCTTCATGAATAAATTATAGCGAAAAGAATTTAAAAGGGAGTTAATTTTTTAAAAAAGTTTATCTTGGGCACACTTAGTACGCCAAGGGCATGACCCACACCAGTCTTGAGTTTTAGGGGCAACAATCTTTTCATTAGTTAATTTCTTAACCTTGATTATTTTTTGAATAGCCTCGGAGAAGGGAGTAAGTAGGTTATCATAAGTAAACTCCTTCATCTCGAAGGAATCTTTATTGACGTAAAGGAAGGTTATCTTTTTGACCTCCTCAATACCATCTAACTCTTTTATATGGACATAATCTCCATTCTTTAGAGCTTTATTGAAAGCGTATAAATAGATACTTCCTTGGATTAAATGCTCTGGTTTTGGTTCCTTTAAAGCCTCGAAACTTTTTACGGTAGCGGTTTTAAATTCCGCTAGGCTAACTTCTCCGTTAATATTTAATACTGCATCTATCTTGGCACTTAATTCAATCGCTGGATCTAAAATTGGAAATTCATAATCTATTTCGTCTTTATATTTGCTTTTTACTAAATTACCATTAACGTCTCGATAATCTATTAAAACCCCCGCTTTCCTGAATATTCCCGATAATATATCATGTACGGCGGTACCTAATATAGCGTATTTTTTTAATTGTACTGGAGGTGGGAAGTCTTCTTGGATTCTTAAATACGAATATTGTATTTTTCTCAAGCATTTAGATCCTAATGAAGAGGGCTTAAACGCTGGTTTTTGGTTACTTGCTTTCTTGAGATCTTCTTGAAATTCTTGATTTATTAAATTTTGTAAATCCTTAGAATATTTCATCTACGACTCCATACTTAACTAAGTCCTCTGCGGTAAAGTATTGATCTACTCCGACTCCGCATTCTTTCCAGAACTTAGCTGGTTTTTTAGTTAGTTTACCCATTTCATTAGCCCAAGTCAATTCCTCTTTCTTTAATTGATCGGCCATGTTAACTATCTCTGAAACTTTCAAGGATTCTAAATCCGAGCTTCCTTCGTGCCACATGAATTGGGCATTTCGGTCTATTTTTCTCTTATCGCCCGAAGCTAGTAATAAGGTCGCTGCTGACATGATTTGCCCGTAACCTTCCGTTATAAAGGAACACTTACTTTTACGCATTCTTGCAGCTACCGCCATAGCGGCACAAGTATCTCCTCCATGGGAGAATATTTTTAAGGTAATTGTAGATAAGCTACCACTTTCCATTAAAGTGATAGCTGCATCTACTTTGGAGAATAATTCCGAATTTATCTCATCTGCTATAGTAATAGTCCTAGCCTCAAAATTGATTCCATGTTTGAGGGAATACTCAACTATTAAATCAATGTAGGCTAGTTTTGATTCCGCATTTGTATTAGAAGAGATTTGGAAAGTTTTAAATTGGTTTTTCCGTGACATAAAATCACTCTTCTTTATTTAGGATCTTTGCGAAAATGTTACTTTCCTCCATTACAAGGAGTTCCCTCCCCTCTACTCTTATTTTAAACCTTACGTCTCCGTAAAATACCGAATCGCCTACCTTCAAATCACCTTTGTATTCACTACCTAAGAACTTAACTATTCCAGTACAATCTACTTGATCTGGAATAGTTAATAGCCCTTGAGCTTTCTTCACCTTTTGAGGTTCTTCTACTACTATATAAGAATTTAAAACTTGTAAAGTACTCATAACTATTTACCTTGTTCTTGCTTTTTCCTTGAAATACTATTTACGGTAATCAAAATAGAGTATGGTGGTTTATCGTCTATCCTTACTTGTTCGCCTTTTTTAAGGCCAATAAGTTTCTCTTCTACAGGAAGCTCGAATGTCTTACCGTGTCCAATATCATAGATCTTATGGTAAGATGTTTGAGCTAACTCTCCTTGCTCGTTATCAAACCGAGTCTGCACGGTTACTCTGATTACATCTCCCTTTTCGACGACCTCTACACTCTCGATTCCATCTAAAAGATCCTCTGTTCTCTCTGAAAGGGAAATTAACTCTTCCTTAGAGGCGATACTCTTTTCTTGAACTAATGTCTCAAGAACTAACAATCTAGTTAAGATGTTTTGAAAACTACTAGAACAAGCCTGAGTTAATCCATTTAGTCTCTGTAATAAAGAGGATTCTAATTGTTTCAAATGCTCTAGTGAAACACTTTCTTGGGTTTTTACAGGGATAGATTGTACTTCTTTTCTTTTCTCTGCCATTTTAAGACTCCTTGGGTTATGGGTAAATGTAAACGGTTTCTGGTAAATATTTGACTATTTCCCCTAAATCATCCTCAATTAGAACGAAAGGGGCCTGTAAGTCTATGATTAAGCCTTTATTAACTTTTCCAGCAGGAGCATTGAACTTTACTCTTTTATTTAAAAAAGAGGAAAACTTAGCTTTAAAAGCCTCTTCTTCTTGTGAAAGAGATTTACTTGTAGTTTGTTTTACTTTATTTAATAAGGTTTTTAATAAAGAAACTTCCTCTTCTGAAAAGTCCCCTCCCTTAGACAAAGCTGATATTTCCTTAGAATTTTCTAAGGAATCAATTACTGACTCGAATAATCCCTTTACTATTTCTTTTACTTCCGAGGCTGCTTCTTGTTTTTCGTGAAGTGGCGTATCTTGTAAATAAGTCTCTGTTATCTCTTTTAAGTCTTTTAAGAGGTCAACTTTTGCCTTTCTTAGAGTCAATTCTTTTAATTGTTCTTCTAATTTAGACACGATTAAATCTCCTTTTGTTTCCATAAGGAAAAGTCTTTATTTTCTATAAAGATTTCATATACTTCTTGAATAGAAGAGTCCTTCGGAGAAACTTCTCCAGCGACTAACCAGACTCCAGAAGATTCTTCTGAATGTACATCGAATATAAATAAAGAATAGTCACTACCTGATTTGGTAAATGTTTCTCCGACTATAAAAGGATGTTTTGTCATAATTACCTCTCTGTATAGAATTATACTATAAAAAGAGGTTTAAGTAAAGGATTTTTTAAGTTAAGATTCTAGGTTCTGAAGGATGTAATCTTTCCACTTATCCATTCCTATATAAGTAAGCCCTCCACCGGTTTTTATCTTGTAACCGGGCGGGATCTCTACTATAGGAGAAGTCCTAGAATTAGGGTGAGTGCTGCCTATTACAGGCAACCATTGCTCAGTTTTTCTGCCATAATTACTACCATTAGATAATAAAGTACTCAGCCTATAAATCTTGTAAGTATTGTCTTTGGGATTATTGTAGAATTTTCTACAATGTACGCAAGTTTTATCATCATTTACAGGTATTCGATAAACGAATACCTCTGTTAAGTCTTTATCTCTATTATCAGAGACTATTCTATCAACGCTACCTATACCAACAGCATTTCCCATCTCAGTAAGGACTAATCGTTGCCAATCATAATTTGCATTAGCGGCGGTATCCCTTAATTCCTGCTTTATTTTTGATAAACTAGACTCTTTCATCAAAAGATCTAAATATTCAGGCCTGTCTAAATTCTTAAGGGCATCCATTTTATAGGAGTCATTATTTTTACGAACTATTCCCTCTATCCTAGACGCTATCTCTAACTTTTGTTTTTCAATATATTGCTTCAAGGATTCATTTAAGGTTTCAATCGAATAGCCGTGAGCCTCTCCTTGGGGAACTACTCCAGGGGCTTTTTGTTGAGCAACCATCTCTTCCCACGAAGTTGGATTTAACGGATTATTGGGCTTATTTATAAAATTATGATTATAAACAACCTCAAGGAAGGAATCATTAGAAGTTTCATAACCAGCTTCTTTTAGCTCCTCTAATTCCTTTTTATCTAAAAGGGATTTACCTAAAACCTTAGATATTACTCTATTATAATGTTTATTTATAATAGCTCTGATTTTTTCTATGGTTTTTTTAGAGGTTATCATATTACTTATTCTTTATATTCATCCTCTAAGGCATCGATTATCTCGTCCATCATTTCCTCATAAATCTGAGCATGGGCAGTAAATACCCTTTCGTAAGTATCGTCCATTGCAGGATCTTCAAATGATTCATCTAAATGATCTGATTTAAGGGAGGTTTCTAAGGCTTTTAGTAATTGAAGTTTTGCCTCCTCAATACTTTGACCTTTCTTGAGTTTTATTTTTACTTCCATGATTAACTCAATTTATAGTATTCTATCTTTACACTTTTCTCAATAGGTTCGATATCAATAGGGTCGTCTATAATATCTGACTCCTCATCTTCTCCTTGCTGAGTTCCCTCTTCACTAGAGCTTTCGGGAGATTGTGCCATTACAGCTTCTTGGTTCTTTTGCTGTTCTCTCGCTTTTTCTTCGGCTTTCTCTGAAAATTGAGAATACCATTGTAAGTAAACAGGATTTAGGATTAAATCATCTGCTCCGGGTAAAGGGGGTAGGCCATCTTCCTCTCTAATTTCATTAAGGGTTTTCTTAAAAGAAACTTCTTTTTCTTGTCTTTCAAGAGCAAATTCCCTGCTTTCTCCGTCTAATCCTACAAAATAAAATTCTAAGTCAGAATCTAAGTATTGTAGTACATTACAGTTTACATAAGATTCTAAAAATTTCAATAAAGGGTAAAGGCCCTTGTCCTTAGATTGATTTAGTTTTTGAGCTGTATTATCTCCTGATAACCCGCCCTTTGCCCCTTCTTCCTTAAATCCAAACCCTATTTCTTGCGGATCAATTTGGTAAATTGAGCAAATAATCTTAATTAAATAATTCATCCACCCTTGGAACTCAATATCTGAATGATTTTGAGTCAAAGGAATCCACTTAACTTCATCCATTCCAGCAAAAATAGGAGTCTGGAAAGAGTTTTTACTTCCCTTAATCATATGGTGCCACTGTTGCCTAATAGACTCTATCTTTCTACGAGGTAGTGGAGCTTTTAAATGTAAAATACCCTTAGCTGAAAATCCTTGAGTGAAGTAGGCCTTATTATAATATTCCGTATTTAAGTGGGAGGAAATTAAGCCTACTAATAGTTCTAATTCACAAATCCCATATCCATTATTATAAATATCTGTAGATAAGTTATAAATTCCTATTTTTAACTCATCTTCGGTAAAAGCTCTCTCAATTCTACCATTTATAACTTGAACGTATTTATAGGCCTCTTCTTCTAATAAGGTTTCGTCTAATTTAAGAATATCTCTTTCGTTGATTTTATCTAGGTATTTATCGGGATAAAGTAAATCTATGTTCGTTTGACTTCCAGGGAAAGAGTTATACTTCTTAAGGGAAGTTGAGGCGTACTTTACTGTTGAGGCATCTACTGGAAAGAAGTGATGTAATCTATTTGCTTGATCTGGCACTAATTCTGTAGCAATTAAATCATAGGTTAGGCGATCTCGGACTACTGCCCTTAAATAAGAATTAAAATTCCATTTTTTAGTTTCAAATGGTCTGTTTTCTGATTCCCCACAATTCATTATAAATTGTGCTGCTTTCTCAATTCTAGTTCTATATCTTTCTTGATAAATAGTCTTAGCTCTACGCTCTAACTCCCAATTTATAACTTCCTGAGAGTCGTCTGATTTATCTTGAGTTTCCTTTAATTCAGCTTCCTCGTTTAGTTCTATCCCATTTTCTTCTTTTGGAGGTTTTTTCTGACTTTCTTCTAATAACTCTTGTTTAATCTTTTCTAAAACTTCAGCTTCATTTTTAACTGAAATTTTAAAGCCTTTTTCGTAACCACTAGGGATAAAACTAGAGAAGTTAGAAACTTGATTTTGTCTAGTTTGGATGATTGAAGCCACCATGGAATCTTTAAGAGCCATTTGCTTTAAGAAATTAGGAGTTATTCTAGTGGCTTTTTCTTTATATCCTTGACTATGAATCTTGTAATTAGGATCTTCAGTCACCGCCTTATAAAAGATAAAATCAGATTCTTCAGTGTCTTTTGACTTTTGAAGATCTAGTTCTCCCTCTAAAATTTTCCGTGATTTATGGATTTGGGCATCAATGAAAGTTTCTCCCATCTCAACCACTTTTTGAAAGAGGTTTGTTTTTTTATCTAACATATTTGACCCGATCACCTAAGTACCTGATTTTACAGGTATAAAGTTTTATTAGTTTTAAAAATTATATCAATTACTTTAAATTAAAAGTAACCACCTATCCCATCATCTAACTCGTCCGCTATCTCTTCCCTCGGAACTAGCTTTTTAGTCACTGGATCTTGTATAAACATGGAAGAGTTATCGGAAAAGTCGGCGTCTAATTTACCACTAATCATTAAACTCTTTATGCTCGTTGCTCCTCCAATAGAATCGTCCAAGGTAGATTGAAAATCATCTTTTAGATTCCTTCCTTCATTCTCAGCTGTTATGAGACAAGCAATGGCCAAAGAGTCGGCGAAGTCGTCATGTCCTCCTGGAGGATGACTTATTCTAACCGTTCCCGCATTAGTTTGATTAACTATCAATTCCTTAATCTCTTTGGTTTGTAAAGGATTATCTAATAACTCTATTTTACGGTCATGTATCAATTTTTTCAAGTTAAAAAATATCTTCTTTTTATAATTCAAGTTAAAGACGTTCTCTACTAAAACTACTCCGTGTTGCTCAAAGAGTTCTCTTAAAGGATTAAATGAATACTGATCGGCGGCAACTTTGGGAATATCGTATTCTTTACAAATCTCACGGATATATAAAGCGACTTCGCTTGCTTTTACGGGAACTTGCCTAGTTCCTTCCCACCCCTTTGAGATAAATTGCTTAACGGTATTGCCATCATATCCCACAACACTAAAAGTAAACCTATCTCCCTTAAAAGCTGCATCTATTGCAGCATAGTATCTCATTTCTGGGTTTTCTTTTTCAGGAGGTAGGAAGGTAATGCCTCGATTTACTGCTAAGTCTACAAATTCTGGTAAAATGAAGTTAGATATAGAATCAACAAAATTTGCTCTAATCTCATTATCAAAGGAGGTTGGATCAATTTGATATTCTTCTATAAATTCTGATTTACCTAGAATATTATTCCAAACCCATGAGGGAGACTTAAATACTACATAATTCTTTGGTAAAGTTCCCTCAACCCATTTTTGATACTCGTTATATAAAACCCCTGATTTTATCCCAGGAGATGAGAGCTTCATAAACAAGCCTTGATCTTTAAATTGAAGTAAAGATGGCCTAACAGCTCTAATGATATCCTCATCTTTTTCCGCAGAATTTTCTTGTAAATTCCAAAATGCTATTTCATCCGCCAATAGGGTACAGATAGCTAGTCCTCTTGTAGTTTTCTTAGAAGCTGCTCCGACTTTAATAGTAACCCTAGAATATACTATTTCTCCATCCTCTATAAAAGGAACTTTTAAATTAAATGTTCGTTGTGTGTTTTTATTATCTTTATCGATCAACCTAGATAAAATAGGAGAATCTTCAAAAAATCCTCTAATAACATCTAATATTTCTTGGGAAAACTCAACTGAATGTGATAATACTACTACGGAAGCCGTTCTAGTCTTCTTTAAATAAGGCCTCCAGTTTACTTTAATTGCACTAAAAGTAGCTATAGCTCCTGCAATTAGAGATTTACCGCTTCTCCTTCCGCAAACTAAATTGAGTCTTGTAATCCACTGATCACCTAAATCTTTCCAATCTCTTCCCGTCATGTATGTGAATAATTCTAATTCAGTCATCTCCGTATCGATTAAATCAAAAGATCCATCTGGATTAGTGTGCTCCATTCTTACTGAATGTTTAGTATTTTCATCTAAGGGCAATTTAAAAAGGGTCTTGAGGGCTACTCTTTGGGCTGGAGTGGGTTGGAAGTTTAGAAAACCTTTTGCCTCAAAGAAATTAGTTAATGGATCTTCTGTTATCTTCTTATGAATTTTAGAAAAGACGATTGCAAATTGCTTTTCGTCTAATTTAGAAATATCCATTAAGTATCCGATTTTTCAAATAAGTAAGTGTAGTCTGTGTCTATATAATCCGACGTGTCTACTTTTACTTTGGCCTTCCCCGTATTTATAAGATCTTCGATTTTAGTTAAAATAGATTGCATTCCTTCGGAAACTAAAACCGATTCTTTTAAATGAGCAATTTCCCTAGATACATTCGGAATAGTTATTTGCATTGGTATACCGTTTGTATCTTTTAAAATCTCTCCGGACGTAGGGTGTCTTTTTATAAAATCTCCATATCTCTCGAAGTATGATAAATAGCTTTGTAACTCGGTTTCCAATTGTATTATCCTTAATTTTTTAAAATTATTCTCAAGATTCAATAACTTTTGTGCATTTTGAACTTGACTACTTTGAATCTTTTTAAGGCCCTCTATGGCATAAGTCTTTCTTAGTTCTGGGAGATTCTCAGAATCTACTATTTCTTGTATCCTATATTCAGAAACCCCTACAAGATTCGCTATCTCGGATACAGTCTTACCTTCCGCTAAGAATAAGTTTTTAACTTGCTCCTTAGTAACTGCCTTTTTACTATTATCTTTTACGAGATAATAAACAGAATCCTCTTGTCTTTTTGAATCAATATCATCACTCATGTTAAAATTATATCAATTCAATAAAATCAACTACTTATAAATAGAGTCGGCTAACTCCTTGATTTTCTTAAATTCTAATGAGTCATAGGTTACTTTTACTCTACAAAAGGGGAGTATTTCTTGTATAATTACCTTTACTTGCTCTAGTATCCTATTTTTATTAGAAAAAGTCCTACCGATCCAATCTAAACGAATTAAAATTAGAATATCCTTTCTATCCTCAAAAACAAGGAACTCGCATTTAGATATCCGTTTACTCGTTAAAAGTACATTTTCCCTTAAATTAGTTAACAAGGTTGGTGATTGTAACACTTCCATCTCATATAACCATGAGAGGGCATTTACCTTTAAGTTGTTCTCTTGCATTTATTTACCCTCCCTTACATTCTTTAAATAAGAATATCCCATACAAATAGAATCCGCAAGGTCTGCCTCCTCAGATCTCTCAACCTCATTTAATTGTAATCCAAACTTCTTATTGGCGAATTTACAAGCTAGAGTCTTAGGTGTAATTTTACTTAATTTAGTATTCTTAGTACTTAATTTCTTATTGAGAGTTTTCGCTTCTTTATTTTGAAGTTTGTCCGAATCTGATAATTTCAACCCTAAATGAGTTCGCCACCCATCTTTCCCAGTAACATCATAATATACTATTTTATTGAAATCTACCTTATTTTCTAGTAACTTATTCAAGAAAATCCAATGTAAACCATCCAAAACCTTTTGGCCCAGTCTCTGTTTAGATCCAGCTATCTCTTCAATTACTATAATATCGGGATTTACTTTCTGGACGACCTTGAGCAATTCCTTAGAGATCTCAAGCATTTTTACTAATTGTTTTTCTGGATATTTTAAATCTTTAAACCCCTTACTTATTTTTGAGGGGCTAGGGGGCTTTATGGTAAAAAAATCTAATAAAGATTCCTCTTTAATTGAAAATATACTTATTCCAGAGCAAGTAGTAGATAAATCTAGGGATAAAAGTTTACTCATATATCATCGATCTTCTTTCTACGCTCACCTTTCTCATTTAGAAAGTTATTAGATACCGCAAAGCTATTAGTTTTATTTAGCTGTATAACATCATCTAAATCTACGTCCCTAGAGTGGTTCCTCGATCTCTCTTTTAACATCTTATCTGAATCTTTTAATTTAGATTTATTAGTAGCTGAATTAACTTTAACCATAAATTTAGAAGAGGGGCAACTTATCTTGGGAGATAAGAATGCACATTCTTCATCTATCTTTTGAGGACACTCATCTTTACTAAGATCTTTAAACGATTCCTTCTCGAATCCACAATTGGGGCATGAATAAAGTTTCAGAGTCATGCTTAAAATATAGCTAAATTTTATCTTTTAGGGTAGATTTTCCCTCCCGCTTCTCTATTAAAACGGTACGATCTACTATGCTCTTAAATAAACTGTTATGCTCTATTATCAGAGTATTACCTTTTAAAGTAGATAGTAAATTTAAACACCTTTGCATGCTTTCTTCGGATAAAAACCTGAAATATTCGTCGAGGAAGCGTATATTGAACTTATTTGCCCCCCTATTTTGGAGAATTTCAGATAAAGCTAAATCCACAGCTAAGGACACCCTAGTGCTTTCTCCTCCAGAAAGTAAACCATAACCCTTTTCAGCCCCTTCGTGTAAAATAGTCACCTCTACTTTATTATCTGAGTTATGGAAGCGTATCTTTATAGGAGTCTCGAACAATTCTTTAAGGTAATTGTTACTTTTAGAGTTTAAGTCATTAAGTAGAGTATCATAGGCATATACCTTCGCTTTTTTAAAGGAATTTTTCACTAAATTCAATTTAGTAACTTTATCGCTCATAATGGAATGTACTTTCTTTAATTCCTCTAAATCTTGAGTTTTTTCGACTATTTTAGCCTCTAATTCCTTAATATTTTCTAAATCTTTATTAAAATCTTGATTTTTCTCGTGAAATTCTAACTTATTGCTTAATTTTTCAATATTTTGTTTTATATTATGTAATTCTCGTTTAGAAGATTCTTTTTTAGTTTTATCCTCTCTAAGTTTTAATATATCTCCAGATATCTCTTCTAGGTATTCTTGATTCTTCTTTACTTCGATTTGTAAATTAGATAACTTACTTGTCCCTTTTTCTGACTTGGCTTTTATAGAGTAAATTGACTCGATTGCCGATTTAGTAGATTCTATTTTAAAATAAAGTTGCGTTAAAACTGATTCTAGCCTAGAAATGTCTTCTTTCTCATTTTCAAACTTCAATTCTTGGTGGAGTTCTTGCTCGCAAGTGGGACATTTTTCATGTTTAGCTTGAGTTAAACTTTTTAATTGATTTATGTTATTCCCTATGTTATTACGCTGCTCCTCTAGTAAGTGCAATTCCCTTTGTAGTGCTTTGAAATCGCTTTCTAAGGAATTTTCACTTATTTTAGCTTTTATGACTTCTTCGTTTATTTTATTGAAGTTCTCTTGCGTAGATTTTCTGATAACTTCCAATTCCCCCAAAGCCTCTTCAAAATCTGGATAATTTTCTATTTCTTGACTTAATAGTGTACTTTTACTTTGTAAGTCAACTAACTCTTCTTGTATTTCTAAGATTGCCTTTTGATTAGATTCTTGTTTAGATACTAAGAAATTTTTAGTCGTAATAAGTAGTTGGTTTTTATGGGAAATGTCATTCACTACTAAATTGATATTACTTAATAACTTCCTTTCTAAATCTTCTTCATTTTTTAGTATTTCATGAGTTCTTTTATAGGCTTTATCGAATAATTGTAAATTTTCTATCTCAGATAAAATCTTAAATCTATCCTCCTGAGAGGCAGTCATAAATTTTTTAGGGTAATTTTGGGCAAAGTATACAGTTTGACAAAAAGTCTCAAAGGATATTTGAAGGAAGTTATCTATTATCTTTTGAGTGTCGCTCGCTGTACTTCCTTTAATCACTTTATTTTCATGGTCAATTAAATAAACTTCGTTTGGTTTTCTAGTTCTGATTAAACTGGAATATTTAGAAGTGCCGTCAAAGTGAATCTGAACTAGACATGACTTTTCTCCTAATTTTACAACATCATCTATTCCGACGTCTGACTTAGGGATTTTCCCAAAAAATGCCCAACTAACCGCATTTAGTATTGAACTTTTCCCAGATCCCTCTGGAGTATTGTCATCGAAATTCCAACCATCTATTAAAGTAACCCCTTCTGGGATCTCAAAGTCTATCTCACTCCAAGAAAGGAAGTTTTTTGCTGATATTTTAGTAATCATAAATCAACCCTCCTCTCTATTTTTACATTCTTTTAGAATAGAAGCTCCTAGTAAAATAACGTCCTCTGGATATTTTACTACAGATTCGGCCCAAGTAGTCCATTTACTTACTACATCCATGTTAGGAGTTAGTGGAGTGTTAGACTCATCTTTTAGTTCTTTAATATCCTCTATGATTTTTGTCTTGGGGGGTATTAATCTTAAGATCTCTTCTTTTATAGACTTAACTTCTAATTCCGTTCCTTGGATGATTATTCGATTATAATTAGAGTCTCTTAGAGTTAAATTTAAGTCGGAGTCCTTATTCAAAGTAACTGTAATGTGCTGTGGGAATGAGGTTTTAATTAACTCTAAATTTGAATTTTCTAAAATTGCTATATATTTATCTTGATTACTTTCACCGAAGGAATGTGAAAATGGAGTACCTAGATATGTAATGTTATCCATTTCTTGATATTTATGAAAATGCCCCGAAATTACCTTTTTAAACCTAGAAAAGGCTTGTTTATTCACTGCTTTACTATTTTCAGTACAAAGTAACCCATTTCCATAATCAAAGCTGGTAATTTCAAAATGACCTAGTATGATACTATCGTCTGGGATTTTACTTAAAGTTTCTAATAAAACTTCGGTATTGGCAATATAGGGAACTGCACATAGTCCCTCTGATATCTCCTCTAATTTCTCTATTAGAGTCACATTAGGGAGGGATTGAAGCGGTAAAAGGGCATGACTTAGACAGTCTAAGTTGTGATAATCATGGTTTCCTATAATTATAAAAAAATGACACTCAGACTCACTAATTTTCTTGTAAATAAGATTTAAACACTCAGACCTAACAATAGCTTTAGTATCTAGTACATCTCCTAAGAGGATCGTAGGGTTTCTCAACTGTTCGATAATATCGAACAGTTCATTTACTTCTTTGAGATTATTTAGAGTACAGTGGATATCTCCTATTATAGAATATCGCATTACTCACCTTTTGACTCAACTACACTTATCCCTTCGGAAGTTATTCTAAGGTTACAATCTTTTGGGAGTAAGATAGCCTTCCCTTCTTCATCCTTGAGGGCTTTCGCAAAATGATTCTTAGTTACCCTGAATCTAGTGTTTATTCCAGCTTTTACAGTCTTGCCCTTAACTGTTTTAGTATAATCACTTACCCTGCTACAATTTATAATTAAAGCGGCAATAAATTCTAACGCCCTACCCCCTGCATTAGTCTCTCCCACACTTCCAATATTAGCATAAGAGTAATTTACTACTAAAACCGCTATATCTTGTTGTAATTGTTTAGCTACTATGGATTGAATACCTGCTCTATTAGTCTTAGCCTGTCCTCCAACCATTCCAGAGGATTCTGTGAACTTCATTTCAGAATCTCTCATAGAAGTCGTATTTCCATAAGAGTCTATGACTAATAAAACCTTAGCATCTGGGTAAGTGTCCTTAATTACGTCTAAGGCGGTATTTACGTTTTCCCATAACTCTTCTGTAATATTAGTACAAATAGTCATTACCCCATTAGGATCTATTCCATAAGTAATAAGATCTTCAGGGGTAGTCTTTCCCTCAGTTTCTACATAAATTACTATGTGATTTTGTAGCTGGGCTTGTTTAATTGCTTCTAAACAAGTAGTAGTTTTTCCAGAATCAGGCTTTCCAGATAATTGAATCCATTTTCCAAATGGAATACCAATTATTCCAAAATGAGTTTTCCACCATTCAGGAAGTACTATATAGTCACTAGGGTTACTAGAAACCTTCTCTAGTGAATCACCTAGGCCGAACTGATCTGCTCGCTTCTCATCCTTTTTAAACAATTCCTTCATTCTTTCTACAGTTTTACTTAAATCAAATGACATAATTTACTCCTTTCCGAGTTGTCTGAAAAATAAATGAGCGTTTTCAAAAATTCTTATGTGTGTCTTTATGTATTCCCTAATACCATCCAATCTCTCTAATGACTCGCGTGCCAAGGTATATTCGGGGTTTTGGTCTGCTTGTATTTTCTTTTCTGTAATATTTTTACCATCGGCTACTTGGATAGCTTTGGCAAAGGTAGCGGTTTCTAATGTCTTAACCTTTGCTTTTTCCTCCTCAAAATTCTTGAGGAATGTGGCTAAGATAGATTGTATTACTAAAAACCTAGCTGCTCTATTTCTAGCATCCACTAAGGATTTAGCGTCTACTGCGATTAGTTCTAAGGTTTCTTGTATTAAATTCTCAATATTTTTTAAATCCATACTAAAATCCTACACTAATTCCAATAAAAATGGAATTACTTTCTTTCCCGAAAGAGTACCCTGGTCCAATGTAAGTGTTGCTCATGAAGCTATCGAAAGGTCTAAACATGAAGGGGATCACATCAATGGACAGATCTTCTGATCTAGCCTTGTAAGAGGTTCCTATATGTAAAAACTTCCAATCCAGATCATTTCTACTTAGTCCGTACCCCATTATAGAGACTCCGAGTCCTGGAGATACTGTCTTAGGATCTAAGGTTAAATGTGCGTTTAATTTAGGTGCCCAAAAGAAAAATTGTTTACTTAGATTTTTATTATAGATTACAGGGTCTATAAAGGCTTGCCCCCCTTTAATCTCTAAGGGGTATTCTTTATTTGTCCAAGAACCATTTCCAGCTAAACTCGGAGATTTTAATATATAGTTAGCTTTGGTAACTACGTTATATTTTCCCGTCTCTTCGATTTGAGAGGTCGCTGTTTTTACATCTATTTCATGGTTATATAATTTAGAAACTACTCTACCATCATCATAAATTAGAACATATCCTACTGCGGGACCGTTTTCAAATCTAATCTCATTTATCACGAATTTAGTTTTACTTCCTGCATAGACAATATCTGATTGGTTGGTTTTCCTTGCGTTCTCTCTTATTAAAAAGGTAGCATTTGAAAGTAACTTGATTTTCCCTTCTAATGAAGCTTTTTCTTCTGCAAATTCTTCTTGTAATTTCTTTTTAAGTTCTTCTTGGGATACATAAACTCGTTCCAAGTTTGCAGAATACTTAGATAATTTTTCTAATTCTTGAGTTTTCCCTATCAACTCAGTGTGCAATGCATTTTTATCTTGACGGATTTTGTCAATAGTTTTAAGTGCCCATATAGAAATTATGGCTATTACAACTACAGATACTATATTATTTTTTAAAAATTCTAATATTTTAGACATATTATTCCTTTTTTAAGAAAGGGAGGATTCTCTCAACTAATTCCTCTTCTAATTGACGAATAGTACCATTATTATGTATAACTAAGGAGTACTCTTTGAGAGTTTCAAATGAGGTTTCTGAAGAATGGATATCCTTTGATCCTGTCGGCCGCTCCATATAAATGGGAATAAAATCTTTCCCATAAGTATTTAATAAAAAGGTAAACTCATTAGGGAATCTAATATCCGTAACCCCTATAATTTCGTTAGCTGGTAAAGTATCTAAAAGGGCTTTTATGTGAATGAGAGGGTCATATTTTCTAAGGACATCCGTTCCTACAAATTGTAGGATTTGTCTAGGAGTTTTTAGTGGAGCTTTATTGATAACAAACTTATCAGTATGCTCTACTCCCAGTTTATATTTTATTTCAGAGAAAGGTATCCCATAAGATAATGCCAATTCTGCTAAAATTGCCTGATTTATGTCAACACCTATGTCTAATTCTTGCTCTTTTAAGCTCTCATTTAAAAAATACTCTAAGGGAATATTGAAAACATGACTACATACTTTTTTCAATTTCCCAGCAAAAGAAAACTCTTGGAGTGGTATGTTTCTACCTTTTAGTAAATCGAAAGCTGTATTTTTACCACTGCTTTTTTTCCCAATAAATCCTAAAACTTTAATAGACATACTTAAAACCTCTCTTCAATTATAGATTATTTTGAACTATAATTCAATAATTACTTAGCTTGCATTAAATTATCGCAAATAATGGGATCTGCTATCATTTCTACGTCTAATTTAGAGGAATAAATGTTATTTTCCATAGCAATTTTAAGTAGCTCGGCCGCTTTCTGTGACTCCTCTACTTTCGCATAGACGCAAATTTCATCATGTACTTGTAAAAATACCCAAGCATTTACGTTATTTTTTCTAAATAACCTAGCAGCTTCGAGCATCCCTTTATTAGTAATGTGTCCAGCTAGTCCCTGTATAGGGAAGTTCTTAGAGTTATTTAAGTCCGCTTTTAGTAAGTTTCTAATATAGCTCCAATAATCTTTCTCTTTAATATCTGAATATATTATACCTAAGTCTTTCCCTAAGTTCTCAAGTTCATATTGTGAAAAATTCAAGTGATTCCCTAGTTCCGAGGTTGTTGAGATATTTGCTTTTTTTAAATCGGATACTTTACATTCTACTAAATCTCTATAATCTAGCCCTTTTTTATGTAAGAAAGAGACTATTTTAGGGGCATATTTAAAATTACGCCTTCGTCCTATTAAAGTAGAGACGTATCCTTTACTAACACAATCTATTTCACATTTAAGCATATACTTATTTAGCTCTTTATAGGTACCTAAATAGCTATCTATTACCCATTGTCCGTATTCGGTATCGGGTACTTGAATAGGTGTGTCTTTTACTATAATCTCTTTTTTCTTTCCAGTTAAGGCAGCTACTTGATACTTATTAGCTCCATAAGGTATCCCTAAGACTATTGGTTTTACGTCCGTCCTAGCTGTCTTGTTTAAATTCTTTAAGAAATTAGGAGCATCTGGATCTGCTGAATACTTCCCTTCTTTGTCGAAAACGTCACAATATACCTTAGAATAAAGATCTAGTCCTTTCCAATACACTTCTTTTAATTTCTCATCTCCCGATATAAAGGCAAATACTCTCGGTTCTAAGCTCGCGTAGTCTGCATTTACAATCTTAAAACCATTTGGGACTACAAAACCCTTCTTTATAACCGAGGATCTTATCAACCCCTCCTCAAAATTCCCACAATCTAAGCATTTTTTATTACAAACTATTTCTATTACTTTTTCAATGGAAATGTTTTCAGATTTACACTTTTTACAAACTTTTAAGGATTCCATTTCTGCTTCTATATTTGGTAAAGTTTGTAAATTAAACCCTCCTGAACACGCAAATCTACCTGATACCGTACCATTTTGCTTCATGTCCATGTAAAGTTTACCATCAATTTGTAATTCGATAGCTGGTTTTATATAAGAAGAGTGTAACTTTCTAAGTTTCTTAAATAAAAGAATACCCTTGACCCAATCGTACTTAGGAAGCATGAACTCTTCTAAAACCTCCGCTTTAACACTAGGGATTGGGTTTTCTTTGGTTGCGGAATCTGTTTGTGGTAAATCTGTTTTAGAAAACTTTAATTTATCACAAAAAAGCCATCTTAAATGGGCATCTGATCCTATATTAAATCTATGTCGTTGACCTGTACTTTCTTGATATAGAGAGTTTTTTATCCTATTAAGTTTATCTTCTGAGTACTTTAACTCATCCTCTCCTAAAATATACCCCCATATCCAATGAGGGTTTTTGTTATATTCCTTTTTCACCTCTGATTTATTTAAGGACTCTTTCGATGTTCCGTTAGAGTCAATTTTAACTGGAACCTTGAGTCCTTCCAGCTCAATTAGCTTTTTAACTAATCTTTGGTGGGATACCGCTTCTTCAGAAGTTTTCCCTAATGGAAAATCTCTTAATAAATGAGAGATTTTAGATATTATTGAATCTTCTAATTCCTCAAGGAAAACGCTAACCTCTCCATCCAATTTCTTGAAATGTTCTACATCTATATTTACACCCTTTTGCTTCATAGGAATAACTACTTCCCTACATAAAGGCATTACCTCGTCTTCAAAGAACCATTGAAGTCCGTTGTCTCCAAAAGTCTTTACAAATTTATTCAATCCTACTGAAAATAAGGAGTATGTTAAGTAAGCATCGCTAGCGGCATATTTCGCCATTATAGTAGATTCCGCTCTCCATACAGATCTTGCTTTTCCAGAACTGGAGACTATTCCACCATTTATTAAAACAGATCTCCCTAGTTCTAATTGCTCTGAATTAGCAAGTTTATTAGGATCAAAACCAATCTCTTGTTTCCACTCCGAGGCAGTTTCTTTAAGTCCATTAGGTGAGTTTTCATTTAGAACATGCGATAGTAACGCAGTATCTAAGAATACGAAATCAGTTAAGTCAACACCTGTACATATCTTAATATGGTTTACGTCAAAAGGGGCGTTATGTAATATTAGGTTTACATTAGTAAACCATCTTTTTATTAAAGGGGCTATAAATTCAGGGCATTTATATTCTTTTGGAGTAATATTTTCTGGATAAACTTCTCCGGACCATATACACCTAAAATGACCCTTTTCATAAATGGTAAATTTCTCTCCTTGAAGTGTTTTTGTTTTTGTAGTAGTTTTATCGGGAACCCACTCTAATAAAGGTAGATAGAACCCCTCAAATTCTTTTACAGCAAAAGAGAATCCTACTATACATGTTTTATATAGGTGTAATCCGTTCGTTTCAGTGTCAAGTGCGATAAATTTGAAATTAGGAGAATCGTTTGAGATTAAATAGGAGTCTACTAACTTTATCTTCTCTATTGAATCTATTAGATTATACTTTTTCCATTCCATCTATTTTACTACTTTTAAATGACTTGTTACTTTTCTTAAGTCCTCTAAAGATATAGTATTAGAATAGTTCATAGTTTTCTTTTTAGCAAGTTCCTCTCTTGATTTTATTGCCTCTGGAAGTAAATTACAGAAATCTCTATATTGATCCTCATTAGGAGGAGTTAGGTCTCCTGAAATTTGGTCATATATCAATAATTTTGGTTGGTATTTCTGGATTTTGTCGTTTTTTCCCTGGTGTCTAATCTTAGCGTATTGCCAAGCAAGAAACCTATGTGGAGTTCTATCTTGTACCCTCATTAAAGGTTGCCAAGCTGTTATAATGTAATCCATTATATTCTCATACTGACTAATCCCATATGCCCCATCCGCAGCTATTGGAGTATCTCCCGACCCCTTTTCTTTCGTGGTTTGAGTTAAGGGTATTACGAAGCAATTTAAGATCTTTGCCAATGATTTTAATTGAGTTGCCAAAGAATTGGCACTCAATGTTTTAATGTCGCCAAATCCTGCTCCCTGCTCTCCCTCGATTCCAAAGGTGTACTTTTTTCTTAAGTCAATGTGCTTCGATATTAGTCCGAAATGGTCAATTGCCAAGGTGTTTATATTTTTTCCAGTTAGTTTCTTAATGTCTTGGCAATATTCCAGAATCTCTTGTAATCCAATATTTCTGGGAGTTCCATCCTCTTCTTCGTTGCCAATAATATAAAGCCTATCGGCTAACTTAGAATTTTCACCTACTAAATTAACCCATCTCTCGATTATCTCTATCTCAGGCATTTCTAATGAAATAAAGATGAAAACGTCGTCATTTTCCTTATTATTTTCTATGATTTCTTTTATAATTTTTAAAGTAATGCTAGTTTTACCAATACCGGGACCAGCTATTAAGCCTAATATTTGAGTTTTCCTCCAAGGTTTTTGAAGGACTCCCGTGTCAAAAAAGTATGGGCCATTTATGTATTCACCCTTTAATTTTACAGGATCAGAGGTCAATCGCTCGGTTACCGTTTTAAATTTACATTTCTGGGAATTATAAACTTTCTCTAAAGTAGTTATGGCATAAGCCTCCCTACTTAACCCTTTCTCTAATGCCTTTTGAGTATTACAAAGGATTTTGAGACATTCTTTTTTATTATAACCTAATTTAAAGAGTTTGTTAGCTAACTTTAAATCTGCTCTTGATCGGTCACCATAAGTCTCTTTCGGCTTGTGGAAAAGATTGTTAATTTCTGAGTTTTCTAGTAAAAGATCTAAAAAGAAATCTGGTATTTCGTCTATATTTAGATCATGGGAAAAGGTTATATCAACCTTATTTTCTAATTTATTTATATGATTTTGAATCTTATCTAAGGCTTTTTTAGATAAATTATCATAAATATATTGAGGGAAATCTTTTATTGAATACTCATTCCCAGAACTAACAAAGTCTATAATCTGAGTTCTTTTAAAATTATTTATATCTTTTGTATTTAAACTACCAGGCCAACGCATTAACTGTAAAACAGTCCAAACTGATTCATCTGTATTGAAGTATTCAATAAGGGCATTTTGAGTAAGTAAATAGTTATCTCTATCTAAGTCCGTGATTTTCCAGTAAGCATGGACTCCGTTTCCTGTATCCAAGGTAAAGGTAGGTTTCAAAGGAAACTCTTCTAATTTAGAGTAAAAATCTTCCTTATTTGAGTATTTACCATCTTTTAAATCCATATCTACAAAGACATAATTGAAAACATCAATTAACTTTCCGCTTAGAAATCGAACACCCTCTTCTTCATAAACATTTTTAGAGGGATGGTTAGGGAAGAAATACACATTAAAACCAGACTCATTGAAATCTTTAATTTGATCTACAGAAAAGACGCCCTCTACAATAGAGGGGCCTTTTATCTCTCTAACAAATTTAGGGTTAGCTTCTCCGTTAACAAGTTCCCTAAGTGCCCATTCTGGTTTTATTATTCTAAAAAACATAGCTCACTCCCAAAAAATTAGTATTTATTAAGAATCTAATTCTTCGACTGCGTAAGCATCTCCTAAATCCAATCTCAAACTATGAGTAAACCCTACTTGCTTAGATTTTTCAGAAACATTAGTCACATCTAGGGATTTAACTTTATAGTACTTTCCTTTTTCCGCATCAAACCAAAGTAGATTTCCTTTATGGAAAGGGTTAGCTTCTCCATCCTTGTTTGTCGGGTAAGGGTTATCAACTACAACTTTTAGTTTACTAAATGACTCTCCTGTGGACTTATTTACAAATTCTTGGTTCTTAATCTTTGCTACATACCTGTGATTTTCATTTTTTTTAATTTCAGACATTTTAGATCTCCTTTTTTTATTATACTATATTATACGCCTGTTATTCCATACTTTTTTAAAACATCTTTGACTTCCGTTGAGGTTTCAGCACTCTTAGTGGTAGGGTTTAACGAAAGGGATTTTGGAGCAGGGGCCTTGTTTATAGTAGGTGGTGCTTTCGAGGGTGTAGTCTTACTAATAGAAGGTGTGGGAGTTTTAGAAATTGGAGACACCTCTTGAGTTTCCGATTCTTCACGCTCGAAGAGCTCACTCCAACCTTTCGGGAAAAGTTTACCGTCCGTTGTTTTACTTTGCCCTAACTTAAACTCTTTTTTAGCTGATTCTGAAACTATTGAATAGTAATCATAACCTTTTACGCTCCTAAAAACTAACTTCAAGTCTGCTTCTCCATTAGGCCCAATGGTAGGAAGTTCTTGAAACAAAGATACTTTTTCGATAAATTCTTTTAAGTTCTCTGCTTTATCTGAGATCTCGAAATCTGTTGAACCTATTCTTACTTTAAATTTAAATTCCATGTTATTTTCTCCTTTGTTTTCTAAATTTTCCTTCAATACAATTTATAAGCTGCCTTGATCCATTAGTATGTTGGATTAAATGGGTTTGAGTCCATGAGGAAGGGCCATTGTTATAGGACACTTTTAGGAAAGATGTAGTACCTACCCTAAAAACCGATCTTAGTATCCCAGCCGTATGAGTATGCCCTGCGTTAACTGCTCCATAGGCTTTTTCTAAGCCCATTAAACCGGGGTTCATGCTTCCATTAGGGCCTAAGTGCCCATGTGCCCCATTCTCAACTCCCCCTACTTTAAAAGAATCATTTATTCCTAAAAAAGTAACTTTCTTTTTATCTTTTTTTAAGGGATATAATTCAGTTAATGCGTATTCTATGGGATTAGAAAACCCTTCATTTAATAGAGCATTCGCTATCTTTACTCCTATAGCGTGATTTTGTGGTTGCTTCAAGTAGCCTCCTCTATTAAGCCATCTATAAAGAAAATCTTCATGGTTACCATATTTTACCACAATATGATCTATTTTCCAAGTCAAAATATCATTTAATTCTTTTTGACATTCTTCTAGTTCCTTTGATAGGTAGTTTTTCCCAGTTAGAACTTTACTAGCTTCGGTCAGACATTTGCCCTCATCATGGTGTGAAACCGAATGGCCATTAAAGAAATCCTCTAAAGTTAAGTACTTAGGTTGAACTAAGGCACAAATATCCTTTGCTACTTGTTTGGCGAGAGTGTCGGTTTCTCCGACATGGTAATCCCCTAATTGGACTAAAGCAGCTCTTGATTTAATGATTTTACCGTCTGAGGTATATTTTTTATCTAAATCATAAAAATCTCCTGTTTTCGGTTCAATTTGGATTTGTCTAAAATGGAAAATATCAGAATTTTCAATCTCTACAATTATCGCACCTAGAACATGATCCGCATTAGCTAAATAAGAAGTTCTTTCAGACATATATTTAGATGTTTTATAATCCGACACCGTAACTGCCCCCGTAGTCATTAAAGCCCTTGGAATTTTCTTACTAAGGGAAGTGGCAACATATTCAAGAGATTGTTTAGGCGATGCATAAACGAAAGATCCCTGTCTTTGACCTATCCTAGATAATCCAGTTAAGGGGTTAATGTGTTTTGCGGATAATTTTATATTAGATATAAAGAAATTATTGTTTAATTTAAGATCTTTAAAAACAATATTATCTTTCCCTAGAGCTGGATCTAATTCCCAGTTATCTCCCGAGTTTGAAGCTGGATCAGAGCATGGGAGAATTAAAAGTTTAGCATTATTCGCTTTACAGTAATTTTGTAAAGATTTAAATGCTTTTTCGTGAACTAATTTTCCAGTTACGGCGGTAGTGATTACGAAATAATCGTAATTTTTTATAGATTCTTCTAATTTCCTAGCATTTTCGTCATTAAATAAATCTTTATTTATTAAATTCTCGAAAGCTTCAGGATACTTTTTCTGCATTAACTCCTCAAAAGAAGTATAATTTTGATAATAATGCCTTATTTTATCCCTAGTAATAAATTCCTTGCTAAATGCAATTAAATCATTTCTACTAGGCAATCCCATATTTTTCTTTATATACTTTAAGTAAAACGACTCTATTTTATTTTTAACACTCATTTTTTATTCCTTTACTGATCTTTGTACGGTTGAGGACTCTATTTCCGCTAAAATTACCCCTGCAATATTGAATATCGCTTGTCTTTGTTTTAGGGAGGTTATTGCCTGTTTACCCTCTAAAAGGTTCTTAAAATTATTAACCCACATTAGATTAAATTCGTCTAAAACTCCCTTGGAGGAATTTATAAGTCTAATTGCACGATCTATATTGTTATCCAAAGTCTTCTCGGCCATTTTGCCGCATAATTGGGAAAGGGAGTGTTTTTGTCTAGGAGATATCTCTTTCTTTAAAATGAAGTAAAGCCCAATGGCCTCTAAATCGGCAAATGAATTATAGTCTAGAAAATCTTTTCGAGATAATAGAAACTCGATCATCTTTTCAGTAGAACTTTTTCTATTTGGAAGGACTTGATCTAAGTACTTTTTATCTACTTCTAAAAGAAACTTTAAGTTTATAGGATGGTGTATTAAGCAAGTTTCTTCTAATTCTCTAAACACTAAGTAAGTGTTAGGAGAATACTCCCATTCCGTTGGAACTGTAACTATGGAACCTTTGTTATATTTCTTTGTCATATAATACCTCTATATTGTAACATTTTTTATTTTTTAGTAAAGATAATTCCCCCTCCAGCAGTGCTTAATAGGGACGCTATACTAACCGCATTTTCTAATGCTGTCCTCGTCACTTTTACGGGATCAATGATTCCTGCTACAAAAGAATCCTCTACTTTCTTTAATCTAGCATCGTATACATGA
Source organism: Candidatus Omnitrophota bacterium (assembly GCA_022072175.1). GTDB lineage: Bacteria > Omnitrophota > Gorgyraeia > 2-02-FULL-51-18 > 2-02-FULL-51-18 > JAJVIE01. The sequence continues at coordinate 70,629 of JAJVIE010000002.1, forward strand.
TTATCCTTAGATAATTCTTGTAATTCAGCTTCACTTAAAGACTCTAATGAGAGGCCAATGTTCTCTAATATTTGTAAAAAGGGTGCTTTTAATGCTGATTCTAATATTTTATTACCAATACTATTGGGTTTTAGTTTTTGGGATATTTTAAATAAAGTTATACCCCCTCCAGGAATAACCCCTTCCTGAATGGCAGCTCTTGCTGCGTTTAGGGCATCTTCCATTCTATCATACCTTTCTTTAATTTCAAATTCAGTAGTGCCTCCTACACCTATTTTTGCCACTCCTCCAGCTAATGCCGCTATTCTATCGGATATAACTTGAGCATCGTAAGGGCTTTCTGCTAGTTTCTTAAGTTCTCTTAGTTGCCTAATTCTTTCTAAGACATCCTCTTCTAATCCTTGCCCACCATAAAAAGTTGTTTTGTATTTATCACTAACTACCCTATTTACTAATCCCTCATCTCCGTCCTCAAAGGAGGTTAGGCTTCTATTCCCATTTCCAAATAAAGATGCTCCAAACATTACCGCCATGTCTTCGAGATAAGAGGATCTAACGGTGGTAGTATGTGGCCCTCGGACACAACAAAAGGTTAAGCCTGCTTCCAGCTTTTGAATTAAGAGGAATTGTAAAACCTCATTGGAAAATTCATTGGCAACAAAAACAATAGGAATTATTGGTTTAGTCGGTTTCCCGTCCCGTATCCCGTAAATAGAATTTATTACAGGCACTATTTCAGTATAATTGACTAATTTTCCATCATAAAGAACAATTGCCGATTTATCAGATTCAAAGAATGTTTTATCTTTATTATTGAAAAAAGAGTCTCTTGCTTCCGATCCTCTGTTTATTTGATACCCCTCTACAACTTCTAAGGTAGTTTGAGAAGATGCTCCTTCATCAACGGTTATAACTCCTTCTATACCCACTTTCTCAAAGGCTTGCTTTAAGATTTCACCTATCTCCTCATCTCCATTAGCTGAGATAGTGGAGACTTGTTTTATAGTCTCATAGTCTTTTACAGAAATAGCTTCTTGTTTTAATATTTCTATAACCTCTTTGACTTCTTTTTCCAGACTTTCCCTGACTAATTGAGGATTTAATTGGGGGTTTTCCTCTAATACTTTTAAAGTTTCCTTTACTAGAGCCTCCCCTAAAACTATTGCAGTGGTTGTTCCGTCTCCAGCTATTGAGTTAGTTTTTCGGCAAATATTCTTAACGGCTTGGATGATTAAATCTTCTTCTGGATCAGGAGACCCGCATTCATGTGCTACAGATACTCCGTCTTTTGTTATTCTAGGGCCTAGTGGATCTCCATTTAAAGACTCTCCAATTCTTTGGATTATAATTGGTAGTCCCCCGGGGCCGAGAGTTCTTTTGACTATATCAGCTATTTGTGTAAGTCCTGAAATGATTTTAGGTTTTAGAGATTCTCGGTTAATTAGTTTTTTTTCCATATTAATATCCTCTTAAATTCTATGTTACGTTATTATTTTAAGTTTTTCAATAGAGCTTCCGTTGAAACTGGAAATTTTTCTATTAAGATATCTCGAATTTGTTGTGCAATTATTCTAGCCTCTTCTTGTGCATGTTCATCCAATCTTAGTGTAAGAAAATTTACCCAGTTTCTCAAATCCATAGTCATGTAAAACTTAGTCATTAGATTTTGAGGTAAAACTCCTCTAGCTAGTTCCCTAGACACTCCTAAGGATAATAACTGATTATATACAATTAAAGCATCTACATGAAATTCTTTTACTAACACTTTAGCTAAGTCATTTTCAGTATGGTCAACTCTTCCATCGGAACATTGTTTAGATTTTTTATGCTGCTTTCTATAAACTTGGGGTTCAAAAAACTCTATGTTATCTTCTGTATATCTTCTACTCGTCATATTGAATTTTCCTGTCCTGTGTCGCATGATTTGAGCAGCTATGTAAATAGGACATTCAATAAGTACAGTTAATGAATTATGCTCAAATGGTGAATAATGCTTATGTTCTGCTAAATAATTGATAAGTTTAATATCTTTCTCAGCTAGTTCTGAACTCTCATTATTCATTGAGATTCTTGCGGAATTAACTACTCTTAAATCGTTCCCAAAATGGTCAACGTAAGTTACTTTTAATTGTTCTGACATACTATAAATTCCTCTTATTCCAATATAGTTTTTCTATTGCTTTTTCTTTACCTTCCTTTGAACCTCCTGCTAAAGCTATCTTCTCTACCTCATAAATACAAGTAAATCTATCGTCGTCGATATTGTATTCACTAATATAAACTGGATGGGGACAATTAGCTGCCCAATCGAGGAATGCTTTTTTATCGAAGGATACATTTCTGTATCCTGCGGTATCTTCATAAGGAATATCACAATAAATAATTGAATTAGGTTGTATTTCAATTTCTCGATAGTCTAAGCTGGATGTTATTATGTTTTTTAAAGATGGGTTATTTAGTAGGTGTAATCGTTCTAATTGTTGTAATTGTTGTAATTGTTGTAATTGTTTATTACTTGAAAACTTATATAGATATAGACTTTGGGGTAATGTATTATTCTTTCTAAATTCAATTATTCTCTTAATAAGAAATCTTCTCCTCTCAGTTATATTCTCTATATCCCAACTATCCCTTCCCAGTACTTCCTTACTGAGTTCATCGAATTCACCGAATACCACTGCATTATGGAGGGATTTCTTGTATTCTTCTATTTTTTTACCGAATAAGTAATTACGGCCATCATTCCCAAAACTCCAGCAAGTACTTACATATCCATCTGTATCCCTCTTCTCAAAGAACTCTTCTCTAGTAATCCATTTAGGCTTGAATACGTCATAATTATATTTACCTTCAATAGCATCTTTAAATACTTGGGTAATATGAGATTTTATCTCGTTATAATGAACTTGTTCCCATTTACCAGATAAAGCTGCAGCGTGACTTATAGCACCTCCTCCTCCGAATAAATCATAGAAATTGGAACATTCTGGTAGATTTTCTAATATTCCATTAGCTATTGTAGACTTACTTCCTTGATAAGGTAATCCGTATTTACTCATTCTGTTACTCCTTCTTATTTTATAGGACAATACCCACTAGCACATTCATCAACACCTGAAACATCATTCTCACTAAAAGATACCCCTGTAATAGGCTTACACTTCGCTACCATTTCCTCATATCTTTCCTTAGTTATCTCTTCATAAGGTGCCTGCTTAAAACCATGTTCAGAGTGTAGCAAAAAAGACACTGCTTTTATTTTTTCATTATAATTAGTATTTAACCATTTCTTTATATCCTCTAACTCTTCTAATTTATAATAGACTGTTACAGATACTGCGTTATCACTCCATTCCTTTTGTAGCCTAGCCACAACTTCTAATTGGTCAATAGCAGTCATATCCTTAGCTAATTTAGTTCCCTCAGGAAAGGAACATGGGAATGATACAACTACTGTACTCCTATCCTCAGTACCATCAAAATTTTTCTGATACTCTATTTCATATCCATTTTCTCGACATAACTCCACTAAGGGGCTATTACTTGCTATTCTTATTCTTCTGATAAAATACTGAGCAAATCCTGGATGTCCTCCCGGAGTAACTCCAGCTAATAATGATAACGAACCACTAGGCTTTACTGTAGTAAGTTTTATAGACTCAGGAAATCCATTTTTTAAACTATATTCTTTATCGAATTGTCTCAAATCCTTATAAAGTTTATTTAACCAATTTCTCTGTTCTTCGGTTGCTTGGAGATATCCAGTAACTCCTATTCCCATTCTCATATTACCATTAACTACTTCCTGAGTTTCTTTATGGTGACAACTGAGAGCTAGTGAATGTTTATTTATTCTATATAAATATATGGCAGTTTCTAATAAATCTTCGTAAGTTTTATTATTTGGTAAAAATATCTCAGCTAAACAACATGATTCAAAATTATTTAAGGGTTGCTCCGAACAGTTAGATACGTTCAGCCCTCCTGTCCAATAAGTGTGGGAGTTATTATCAACAGTTATATCATAAACCTCGTAATCACCTAAGTATTCAATCTCTTTAATCGAACTATAATTTTCGGGTTGACTTTGCTTATAAGTCTCTATAACTTCTTGAATTTTTTGCATCTTATATTTTTGTAAAAACCCTATTCTGGAATAAAATTCCCTAAAATCTTTGGTTATATTTATATCATAAGACTCTTTACATTCATATTCCCCATTTGAAAATTTAACTACCTTTGGTTTATTAGTTGTAATATAAGATCTTATTCCAATACTGGATAGAATTACTTGTAGTTCTTCTGCAAGCATTTTGGATGTAGTTTTATAAGTAATTCGTACAGAACTTTTTGACTGTTTTATGACGCTACCATTAGCAGTATATAAACCTCTTAAGAAAGAAAGTAATTCTATTTGTGATAAATTTTTACAATATTCATTTATAGTTAAATTCCACGATTTTCCATCTTTAACCATATTCGTATTAACATTATACTCTTTTGAATCAAATTGATTTAAAATTAAATGCGATATTTCGCTTTCAAAATAATCTTTGTCGTTCTCTCCTATACATAGGACTGGGTAGGTGTACTCTCGATTTTTCATTTTTTTATGGTACCCATCACCTAAAAATAATCCTGCCATAACCTGTTCTGGTATAAACTTTTCAATTTTTTGAGGAAAAGGGCCTTTTAAAACATGAACTTCATCACAATACTTTGCTTCAATTTTCCCGTCTCTTGTGACCAATCTATGGTTATCCGTCCCTACAAAAACCCCAAAGCTAGTTTTATATTTATAAACAGGTTTTACTCCAGTAGACCACTTATTTAATACTTTAGTCCACCCTTCTTGAGACCATATATAATCACCAATATTTATATCATCAAAGGTTTTAATTCCATCCCTAGTTAAAATAGTAGCGAATCCCGGTTGACACGGATTTGTCCCTATTACATCCTCATCGGGATATTCAGTTTCTCCAGTTCGCCCTATCTTTTTACATAAATTTAAGTTCAGTAATCCATAAGGTTCACCATTACCTAGATATCCATCCCAAAATTGATGCGGAAGTTTAGTTATGTCATTACATACTATAGTATTATTAGACATTGCTCTCCAATTAGGAATATTACCCAATGACCAATTTTTCGCATTTAAAAATTCTAAATCATCAAAATCCCCTATACAAATTTCTGCAGATCTTCGCACATTACCACTAACTACTACTGCGGCAATTATATTAACTATATCTAAGCAGTCTATACTTCTTAATTGCTTGCCTCTTCTATTATCTAATACTTTGCAAATATTTTGTATACCTATTACTAAATCCTCCGGCCCAGAAGCAATTCCTCCAAATCCTTTAATTGGTGTTCCTTTTCCTCTAATACAAATAGTAGAGTAAGAAAATCCTTCTCCTGAATAAAAATAACTTTTAAGAACTTTACCTAATAATTTGACCCACCCTTCCCGAGAGTCTGGAACTATAAAATCTGCATCCTTGGAATCTTTTCTTTCTATTTTAAATTTCTTTTTAACAACTTTGGGTAATTTATATACATATTCTCTTTGTAAGTTAAACCCTACACCAGAACCCAACATTAACATGTCAAATGCCCAGGTAAATGGACGGATAGGTTCATCCACGGCCACTGTTGCACAATTTTGTAAACTCGGCAACCCTAGAGTATCAACGGTTTTAGTACCTAATTGCCATAAAAATCGTCCAGCAACAGACCCTTTTAATGACATTAAAATGTCTTTTAGTTTTAATTGTTCTTCTTGAGTAAATCCAACTTTAAGTTGTTTATTACTTGATGATATAATTCTATTTATAGTATCCTCAAACTCTTCTGTTTCCTCAGAATGTTCTGAGAGTTTCCTTGCATAAGTGCGTTTATACGTTATATATCCTAATGGCCCAAACGGAGGTTGCTTATTAGACATTATCTACTCCTTTAACAATTCAAGTTTAACATTTAAAAAACTGCTTATAATATTTTGAAAGAACTTTCTTGCTTCCTCTTCTTTTTGGAAGAAGAAGAGTTGACTAAGAGACTTACCCTTATCATCACAAAGTACCCACCAATTCTTTCGCACTTCTTTATATTTAAAACTAAGTTCTACTTGCATTTATAACCTAAAATCACTACTATCAAAAGCCAATCTACTAAGTTCTCTATTTTGTTTAACTAATTGGTCATATTTATCTAATATAATAACCAATGCTTCTCTAGTGGTTAAGAAGCTCTCACACCCTTCAAGGGTAAAAATTCCCTCTGCGATTTCTGTTAATCCGAATTCCTCAAACAATTTAGCGTCTAAAAGCATACTTCCCCCTTTCTATAGGTCTAAAAGACCACCTTCGGTTGATATTTTGAGAATCAACGCACTGAAAAACTCTTTAATAATATTAACAAAGTTCAAGGCACTTATCCCTAATAATAACACGCCTGTACATAATAATAAAATTGCAAATAGTTTTAAAATCAAATACTTATCCATTTATTTTGATCCTTTTTTCTTAAACACTTTAATGGGATTCTTAGAAACTAATAAAGGCTTTAATTCTTTAATTGTATCTTGATTAGCATTATTATTAAAGGCAGCTTCATTCTCGATTTCCGAGTATAAATTTTCAACAGCCCTCGCTCCATAACTAACTTTTCCCATCTTATCAATGAAAAATTCTTCTCCAATTACAACCTTATCTACACTATTTCTTACTGATTCTATAAACTCTAATACTACTGGGAAAAAATGAAGGATAAATACTAAATTAAATTCTAAAAAGAGTCCTAATTTAGACTCTTCTTCTAATCTCGATACTCTAATAACGGCTAAATCCGTAGGATCCCTGCCTATGTACTGGAATTTACTTACTTCCTCGAAATCCATATTGAACTCATTGCTTAACTCAAAAATCAATCTCTGTAAATCATCCATAAGAGTAACCTCAATATCTATTTTACTCTAAAAATCTCTGGTTTAAAAGTTTTTTCGTATATTTCTAATCTTTTTTCAAAATGTTTGCTTAAATAATTAGTATTTACAAAGTTAAAGTCGTGTACTATGGCCATCTCTTTGCCCTCAAACTTTCGGACAACCCTTCCTAATGCTTGGACTACTACTATCTCACTTTTACCGCCTTGGCACATAATTAAATGATCTGTAGATCGTATATCAATTCCCTCTCCCAAAACACTCGATCCTATTAGAATAGATATTTTCTTGTCATTGAACTCTTGTATTTTCTTAGAAACGAATTCTTTTTTATCGTCTCCGGAAACAAATATATTAGAATAACCTTGTAAGTCTAAGAAATCACTTATGATTTTACCTGATTTATCCTTTTTATTGACTAAAATTAATACTTGTTCACCTAGTTTTATCGAGTTTATTATAGAGATTATTTGATCTAGGATTTCCTGCCCTCCACAATAATTCATGTCATATTCTTTCTGGTATTGCTTCGAGGATCTGCCCCATAAATCATAAATTCTAAGTTCCATGGGAGTTAGAAACCCTTCTTGAATTGCTTTAAAAGGGGGGTAATGGTATAGTCGATTACTTAAGAACCCCCACATATCCAAAGTTCTTCCATCATTCCTTAAAAAGGTTCCTGAAAACCCAAATCTATAATAAATATGATTGATTTCGGGTAATAAGTTAGTAAAAGATTCCGATGCAGCATGATGAAATTCATCTATAAATAAAGCATCTATGTCCGATACTAAATGACTCAGCTCTCCTTTCTTTTGCAAGGAGGCCAAACTTTGAATAGTTATGATTCTTATGTCTTTCAGAGACTTCCCTTTTCGGACTTGGTCGGAATCTAGCATTTGTACTTTATTTACTCCGAAAATAGGAGCAAATTCTTGGTACAATTGTTCTAAAAGTCCCTTGGAAGGTACTATAATCAAAGACTTAACACTTATTTCTTTAATCAAATAAAGCATTATTAAAGACTTCCCAGATCCCACACAAGACTCAAAAACCCCTCTTGAGGTTTCGATTCCTTTTTCAATCATTTCTTTTTGATAATACCTTGGAGTATGAGGCTTGTTTTTAAAAGGAATTAAAATTGTATTTTTAGGTTTACTACGAGTGTCCTTGATATTGATTTGTATGTTCAGGTTTTGCAGGAGATCTAAAACTAAATTAAGGTGTCCTGTAGGGAACGAGTTATCTTTAAACCAGCAAACTATCTCGCTTTTCTCTAATTCTTTTAATTGGAAAAGAGAGGAATTATAAAGTTTCTTATTACCAGTTCTTTTTGCGTAAGATAGTTTCCCTAAAAGAGCATTCTTTTCTGCTCCTATGTCGATTTTATAGGTTAATAAGGATTGAACTTTATTAAGAATATCATCGGGAGTATTTTCAGAGAAAATAGAAAAAGAATTTTCAATAGTCAATACAGGCTTCATTTATTCCATTTTACCTTGTTTTCGTAAATTTTCAAGAAAAAAGCCTGTTCTAACTTCTTATTTCTTGTTGTTAAATACTAATTATTAGTTATTTTGTAACTAATTATGAATTACTTATTATGTATTATTTATTAAAGTTGAATCTTTTATCGAATCCCTTTACTAATTATTCAACCTCATGTGAACTTCCCTGTAGTCTCTCTAACTACCCTAAAAAATAACCCCACTGGCTATTTAGCAACCCTCACAGCTAGATTCCGCTTAATTCCTCTTGTAGATTCCTTGTTGACTCTTGTTATGACTATCTTACTATGAATCCCATACTCTGGCAGGGGGGCCCTTATAATGATGGGGGGAATTTCGGCTTCCGTTAAGAAGATTATAACACTTTTGTAAAAAAAGTAAAGGGGTATATAGTATTTATTTATAAAAATGTGAATTTTATTAGTTTCTATGTTTGTGGCAATAAGTTCCGCCCGGAGAATCTAGTGAAAGTTCCGCTTTTTTCTTGACTTTTCCTAAAATTTAGTTTAGTATGGAGATACTTATAACAAGGAGTTTAAAATGAAAGTTTTAGAGTTTCCCCCTAAATTGCCAGAAGTCTTAACTAAGAAAACTCATAAAGTAACCTCGATATTTGTAGTAGATTTCCAGAAAAAAGAACTTTTATCCTACTGGGAGTTTCTAAATTACGATACTGAGAATTACCCTACGGATAGGGAATGGGAGGATTTAATAACCGCCCCAGATTTATCCAATGTAGTCGTTATAAAATTCCCTAAATAACAAGGAGATTTTAACATGGTCTCTCAAACTGATAAAATTCATTTAATAACCTTGAAAATGAGGCATTCAGGTATAGAACCTAGTTTTATACAAGCTGTTGAGTCTGTAGCAGGAAGATTTCATGAAATAGATCAACTGTTGTATTCATGGGAATGTGAGGTTGATAAAGAAGCGAGAATGGAGATTCTCGATAATATAGACAGGTTATTAGAAAATACATAGTTTACAAGGGAGGATTTTATGCCTAAATTTTCACAAAGTTCACTAGATAGGCTAAGAACTTGTGACAAAAGACTTCAAAGAGTATTTGAAGAAGTTATTAAGCATTGGGATTGTACTATTATTGAAGGTCATAGAGACGAAGCTACTCAAAATGAATACTTTAGGACAGGTAAATCTAAACTCCAATGGCCCCAAGGTAAGCATAATAAAACACCTTCGCTTGCTGTTGACGTAGTTCCTTACCATGCAAAAGCCCCCCATATACGTTGGGAAGATAAAGAAGGATTTGCTTACTTTGCAGGGTTTGTTATGGGCATAGCTTCTCAGATGGGAATTAAACTTAGATGGGGTGGTGATTGGGATGGTGACCGAGATACAAAGAATCAATCATTTGTCGATATGCCTCATTTTGAATTAATGGACTAATACTATGTATTATATTAAAAAATTTTTAAATAACATAAAGAATTTCTTTTATTGGAGGTGGAAGCTCTGTAATGACTACGACTATGATTATTCCTCAATTTATTACATTCTCAATTTAAAATTAAATAAAATGCATAAGAAAATGACCAAAGATGATTGGGGGCGACCTGCAAAAGCTAGGGAAATGGTTGATTTAAAAGTATGTGCCCATCTTGCAAAAGAACTTTTGAAGGACACTTCAAAATTCAAATAGAGAGGTGATAATATCATGCCTAAATTAGAAAGTATTGAGATAATGATTGATTTAGAGACTTTGGGAACATCCAACAAAGCCCCTGTAGTATCAATTGGATGTGTTGCTTTTGATGGCAAGGTTGTATATGACCAATTATACCTCACTTTAAACTTAAAAGAACAAATTGATACCCAGAAACGATTAGTTGATGCTGATACTTTACAATGGTGGTTCAGTCAGTCGAACGATGCCAGGGCGGTTTTTAAGGAAAATAAGAGGGGGGTAGTTGAAAGCCTTACTGAATTAACTCAATTTATAACCAAATTAGAGGCCAAGGAAGTTTATGTTTGGGGAAATGGGTCAAATTTCGATATCACGATTTTAGAATCGCTTTATAAAGACTTTGAAATTAAAGTTCCTTGGAAGTATGGGAAAATAATGGACTTAAGAACCATTAGGAGATTTTTAGGGGGTAATGAGAAAATTAAGGTCGAGGGGGTGAAACACAACGCTCTTGCTGATGCCTTGGCTCAAGCTAAATACTTACAAAAATGGATATCTGATTTTAGGGAATTGAAAAAGAAGGCGTGATTTAAGAACCACGCCTTAAGTCTTATTTGTCTTCTTTTTCGTTATTCAATTCAACCTTACTGGTCTTAAAAGAAACTCTACGGCCTAAATAAAGGGCTAAACAGCTAAAAAATAGCTCGTTTGCTGCACTTGTACTTTTAACTATAGAGGTGGCTTCTAAGCATATTAAAATTGAAAAAATGGCAAACGCTATAGTAGCGAAGGTAAGCGTTACGCTCCCTTCGCCTGTCTTAGGATCCTTAAACCATTCCATAAACTACTCCTTATGCATTCTCTAGTGCTGTAACTCTCGCTATTAAATCTTGTATTTGTGTATCTTTTTGTTCAATAATTGTGTTTAATTCTTGTACTGATTTTATTAAAGGAGCTATAAATTCATCATAATTCATGGACATAGCATCTTGACCTATACCATCAAAACTATGATGTTGAAATCCCCCAAAATCTACTCCTGTATTAGTTATTATATCTTTAATTTCTTGAGCAATAACACCATGATGATATCTAACTCTTTTTTTAGAACCATCTTTAATTACATTAACTAATTTTACACCTTCTTCCCAGGCAGATATAGTATCGTTATAATTCTGTAATTGTAGATTATAACCATCTAATTCTTCTTGAGTAGCATTTTCTTCAGGCGGTGTAGGTCTCTGTATTTGAGGAGGTTGGGGTATGTAATCTTCCCTCTTATCCCAAATATAATCAACAGGTCTTACTGCCTTTATAAAATCTAATCCAAGAACGGTATCTCTTATATCGGTTTTATCTCTAATATCGGAAGGAGTAAATGAAGTAGCATAAACATCCCTATCACCAAATCGTACCTGATAATTTCCAGTAAAACCTCCGACTACATGTGCCCCAATTGCAACACAATTCTCATACGTATTTATAACAGTATTAAATCCTAATGCGGTATTATCGCTTTTTCCATTTTGTAAATATAAAGATACTTGTCCGACTGCAGTATTATTTTCTCCAGTAGTTTCATTATATAGAGATGACCTACCTACAGCAGTATTTGAATTTCCTGTGGTTAACGATATTAACGCATCGTTACCAACGGCAGTACAACCAGTACTAGATGTAGCTGCTTTCATTGCGTTGTAACCTAAAGCAGTTAAATTACTGCTTGTACAAACTAACAAAGCATCTCTACCTACCGCAGTATTACCACTACCAGGAACACCACTAGCCATAGCATTATAACCTATAGCTGTGTTATTATTTCCTGTAGTATTAGAAGATAAAGCATTTGTACCTAAAGCGACGTTAGCACTTCCTGAAGTATTTGCATCTAATGATGCATATCCTACCGCAGTATTACCCGTTGCAGTATTAACTAATAAAGCATCGGAACCGACAGCTGTGTTCTGCGTACCACTAACATTGCTTCCTAATGCACTTTTACCTATGGCAGTATTATCTGTTCCAGAAGTATTGGAGTCTAAAGACTCAAATCCTACAGCAGTGTTATAACTAGAAGTATTAACGGCCAACGCACTAGAACCTACAGCAGTTACACCAATAACAGTTGATCCTGTTGTGTTTGCATTATATCCTATACATACGTTATTTGAACCTGTAGTCAAAGCATCTCCAGCATTATGTCCAATAGCGACATTATGTGAACCACTTGTATTTACTAATAAAGCATTTGTTCCTACAGCGGTATTACTTACACCTGTATTACTTAATGATGATAAAGAGGAATGACCTATGGCAGTATTATTACTATGTGTTGTAACTCCCCTAAGAGCTAAATACCCTAGAGCTGCGTTACCTGTACCTGTAGTATTAGAAGCTAAAGAACCAGAACCTACAGCAGTATTTTCTGCAGCAGTATTGTTTAGTAGTGCTTGTCTTCCAACTGCAGTATTATGATTAGAACTTACAACTAAACTTAAAGCATCTCTACCGATTGCAGTATTACTTGCTGCAGTGGTTTGAGCAGTTAATGCTCCTAATCCTACAGCGACAGATTCACTTCCTGTAGTATTAGAATCTAATGCATCTGCACCAATTGCAATGTTAGTAGATATTGACCCACCACCCAAGCATCTAAAAGCAACAACTGTTAACAATCCTGCATCAGTAAGTGTGGCATTAGAATTTTGAATTGCTTTTCCTGTAGTTCCGTCGAATCTAGCAAGAGCATCATCAGTAGCGGAAGCTGGGCCAGTAACATCTCCCGATGCTGAACTAGCACTAATAAATTGTACTATATTAGAATTTTCTACATTCTGAATCGTTCCCCCGACATTTTCCATTATAATATAACCGATTGGCAATTTTCCCAATTCCAAAGCTGGGAAATTAGAAGGGTCGGCGGCTAACGCCTTAGACGCTGCTTCTGTTCCAGTTACTACGCTTAAATCTCCATTTATATCAATAGAAACTAAAACAGCTATAAAATTACCCGATGAGACGGTTAACGTTCCGTTTGCACCAGGAGTAACTGTAATCGTACCTCCAGAAGTACTTGGGAATTCTATTGTCCCACTTGTAAATTCAACTAATTGACCTCCTATAGGGGCCAAAGTTTTACTCAATTCCGTATCTGAATTTTGAGTAACCCCACTTCCAACATTTAGAATTAAATCAATAGGATCTGATTCCCTTAGTTCTAAGACTGGGGTAATTTCTACATTTAATTCTGGTAGAATTTGTTTTAAAGTTGGTTTATCTTCCTTAGATAACCTAGGAAGACTAGAACGGTGTTCCGTTTGCCTTGAATCAAAAGTCATTTTAAAAACTCCTTAAGTTAAGGCGACACTTGCTGATTTTAAGTAAGAAAAAGCGAATGTGTCGCTGTGTTTATGATTAAATTATATCGAAAAGGTTATTCGTCTCTATCAATCCTGAATCTTATTATATCCTCGGGGTATAAATCAAAAACAAAGTTTATTTGGGTTCGAGTTGGGCCAGCTCCTACGAAATTATAAGACTCCCCGTCATCTAAAATTTGGCCATTTAAATAAATGAATAATTCTTGTCCTGTATAAGAACCTGAGTTAGGTAAAGTGATACTACTAGAAGCGGTGAATATTGGATCTCCATTAGAATCTGTTCCGTTAGTTTGCAATTCACCAGCTCCGGGGGAAGTCGTAACAATGACCAAGGATTCATCATAAATAGTAGGTAAAGAAGCGGAGTCAACTCCCCTCAATTGTCCATTTATAATTTGCATGAATCTAGGCATAAAATTCCTTTAAAAAAACCCCCCTTAAAATATATCTAAGGGAGGTTTAAAAGTTTAATTAGTTAACGTAAGCAGTTAGAATTTGGATAAAAATAGTAGTAGTAGTTCTAACGACCCCTATTTGTTTAACAGCAAGGTTATTTGTAGTAGGGGGAGTTATTGTAAAGGCACCTGTTGATCCTAAGTATACAGGCTTTCCAATATCAGCGGCGTTAAAAGCAGCATCGGAAGAACCCAATGTATACAATCCTTCAGTTACAACCCTTATCGTTTGACCAGCGGTTACACCAGAAGCAGAATGAGCTATACCAATTACATGAAATAAATCATCTGTTGTTGCATCATTATCAGCTTTATAAACTCTTCCAGCCGTTTCTCCGTCAACAGCATATCTTACTAAGAAAGAAGTATTTGCGGCAAAAGTCTCCCCAGCAGCTTCTTCAATTTTCAAACTTGAATGGAAATGTAAGGCATCTGCGGATCCATCACTAACCAAAGTACTTAATTGAGTAGAGGTTGCTGTAGCGGCAGCTAAAACACCACTTCCATTAGTAATAGCAACCCTATCAGAGGTCAAGGCGGCTAACTTAGATAATTCAATAGCGGCCGCAGCATCTACTTTTGCATTAGTTATAGCACCATCTTTAATTCTAAGAGCGTCAGTATTGATTTCAATTGTAGAATCATCAACATTTACTTCTAATGAACCATCTACATTTTGCCCCAAACCTAGGCCAGCAACGTCTGCATTGATTTTATCTTTATCAACTGAGTCATTAGCTAATTGAGTCGTACCTACACCAGCATCGGCAATCTTTAATCCAGCGGCGGCCTTTGTAAGTGTACTGCCGTCTAATTCAAGAGCAAGCTGGTTAGCAACAAATTGTAAACCTTCTCCGTCGTGATCTACAGAAATATTAGATCCTGAAACAGTGATACCGTCTCCGCCAGTTAAGCCAGATATTGAATTGAAGAAAGTAAATTGGATTGGATCAGTTCCAATAGTTGTAACTGATCCAACTTGGATAAATAATTTACCAGCGTTATCAGTCCCTTCTTGAACAGCAACATAAGCACCATTGATTTCATCTATAGGAGAAAGAGAATCAAAATCTTCAGCTCTTACTGGAGCACCTGTTGCTTGTACTAGATAAATCCCGTTTTGAGTAGGGGCAGCTTGGTTTTTAATAAGGATTCTATCTCCTGTGGCTAACGTTACTCCGTCAATTACATCTCCATCTTCAAAATCAGATGCTAATGTTCCTGCGGCAACAGTAGCTGCTCTAACAGCTTGCTTAGGCTTAAGCCCTTCCGCTACAGCATCTACATACTCTTTAGTTGCGGCATCTGTATCAGCCGTTGGAGTAGCTAAGTTGGTTAACTTAAATCCACCCATTGACTGAACTGCTGTGAAAGTAACCGTCCCGTCTTTTTTAATGACGTCAGCATCATTTGCTTTTAATTCAACGGATGTTTCTAATGCTTGAAGAGCTTGCTTTATTGTAGAAGCATCCGCAATGGTAGTGCCTGTAAAAGTTCCTAAATCTTCTGAATAAGCAGCAACTCCAGATAGGATCACGAGATCATCAATTTTTGTAGTATTTGTAGCAATATCAGCTAAGTCTAAGTTAGCATCTGGTATGGTAATAGTTCTAGTAGTCGCTGTAGTAATAGCAGAAACTTCAAAAGCTAGTTGCTTCGTAGCGTCGCCATTGTCCTGAACTCTAAATACGGAATCCGAAAATACGTTACTTCCAGCCGTAGCAAGAGCTGTGTCAATTCCACTTAAGGCACCTTTTAAAGTAGCCGCTGAAGGTGTGAAATTGGAGTAAGTATTATCATCCCCGATTAAATCAGATCCAGTAGTCCCTGAATTTGATTGTAATTCCGTCTTTGTAAAATAACGGGTATCAAAAGACCCGTCAACATCTGCAACAGATTGAACCAAAATCAATTTATCTAAAATTGCTTTTGTCAATTCTGTGGTGTCTAACTTTAAAGATCCTAAAACTAATGAGTTAGTTGTAAGATCTACGCCCCTGACCGCACCGTTAAGTAACCGTGCTAATCTTGTAATGTCTGCCATTTAATCCCCCTGAAAAGTTAAAAAGCCTTATTCCACTAAGGTTTCGTAAGTTATGTTTAAATCCTTGACCTTTAAGTCAATTCCTTGTTTTTTAAATAAATCATTTACTTTTAAAGCTGAATTAGTAAGAATTTTAGTAATCTTCTTGTTTAATTCCTTTTCCAGTTTTTTAAAGTCTTTCTCATTTAATTTTTCTAAATCTTGCATCTTAATATCCTTTTATTTATAATTGTTTAGGCGTACTCACCCTAACAAGTAAATCTTTTTGTAATGGATTGTCTTTATTTTTAACAATTAAGCCCACTTTCACGACAAAATCACCAGCTTCAAAATCATTTACTCCAATATTAGGCTTATCAGTGGTTAAAGTTCCTGTTTTACTAATGTAAACCGCTTGGCCAACCGCTATACTCGTAGTAATGTTTTCAAGTCTTCCAGAAACCACTACGTCTCCAGAAGCCAAGGAATCGATATCTTCATAAACTATACCTACAAAAGAATCAACCGATTGTTCGTCGCTAACGTCAATCAATTCTAACTCACCGTCCGAATCAATAGAAACCAAAGCTCCTTTCGATAAAGTACTTAACGTACCATTTACGAAAGAATCCTTAACTATAGTCGCTGCACCTCCACCTGAAACTATAGAAGTAATATCTACAGAACCTACTCCGTGTTTATAGGTATTTAGATTTCCTGTAGAATCAACCCATAAACCATCTTGCCCTAATGCAATTAAAGGGTTAGTCGCTTCTCTGGTAAAAGTAATACCCTTAGGGTCAATTACTCCAGTTACTTCTATATCACCATTTATAACTAAAAGTTTTTCTGAAACAGGGCCGTTGATTACTACCGGTTGAGCAGATGCTACGTTAATTATGCGCCCATTATTATAAACGTCTTGTAAAGTATCCAATCCACTTGAAGTTGAAAGGATTCCCCCAGTAGCATCTTGTCTGAAAGTTAATTCATCGTCAACTTCCAGATCATAAATCATCTGAATTTCATTACTTGGGTTGTTAATCGCACCTATTTCATTATAATCAATCCCACTTCTTAAATATCTACCATTTAAGTAAACTTCTAATACTCCAGCTCCTACGACATAAAATTCGTTATTATTACTATCTCGGCTATCCAAAGGTAAGATTATGGGGGTTCCAGCTAAAACTGGCCCTAATAGTTGATTTCCACTTGGAAATGCAGCAACTACTTCTATAACCTCTTCATAGGTATTAGTGTTTAAGATATCATCAATAAGATTTATGTTTTGAGTATTTGCGGAAATTGCTTCAACTAACGTATCATTTACCGTAAATTGACCAGGTAATCCAATATTAGGTAAAGCTGTAAAAGGAATAGTCGTTGCTGTTTCAGGATCGAAACCTAGAAAAGTCTTTAAAGCATCTGGTGTCTCATCCGAAACTTGCTTACTTTCACCAGCATCTAACTCTCCCAAGCCCCTTAAATATAATTTTGATCCTCTACGGTAAGCTAACCAATAATTCTCGTCAATTCTTTCAAAGTCTGTAGATGCGATTATTTGATAATTAGTAGCCCCTACTCCAGTACCTGAGAAAACTCTATTAGAATCTTTTGGGATTTTAATAAAAAGCATTTCACCGTCGGCTATATTGATTACCGATGAACCACCAGTACCATCTTGTCTTGTAAGTTCATAATTAAAACCAATACCAAAGATATTTAATACAGCTATAACGTCCGCAGTTGCAGGAGTTACTGAATTGTCAGTGATTAAAAGGGAGCTTCCTGTCCATGAAAATCTAGCATTACCAGCTAATGAGGCTTGAACTAAAATAGAGTTTAATTGAGAATATACTCCGTTTAAACTTCCAACTCCTTGCTGAAACCAAAAATCCGTCCCTTTCAAGAACTTAATTTCTGTTAAAATAGCATCGTGCAACTTCTTGAAATTACTTATGTCTTTATCAGCACCCGTAAAATCTTCAATATAAGAAGATAATGTACCAATCGCTCCTGAATCTGTTCCTGTTACTGTATTACTTCCGGTATATGAGTCAGAATCAGGCAATCTTACTTTTATAGTAGTTGTACCACCCTGAGATACCGTAGCGGTTGCTCCACCAGAGAAAGTTACTTCTTCGCCAGTAGTGAAAGTTCCAACAACTCCTGAAAGAGTTAAGGTGATTTCAGGCTCTTCTTGAGAAGCCCATGAAAAAGAATTATAAGGATTGGCAATAGTTCCTAATTTAAAGAATAATTCTCTTTTATCTAAAATACCTATTATATTACCTAAATTGTCAACATCTACAATCGCCAAAGGGATACGATCAGGATTACCAGAAAATCCACCAGTCAAAACCTCAACCGTAACCATTAAATCCGTTTGAGTATCTATCTCTTGGTTAAATTCAAGTCCTAAACCACCGTTAGCCGAAGGATCCCAAAATGCTTTTACCGCAGAAGTATTAGTCTCATATCCAAGTTTTAATTCTAAGTAATTCTTAGTACCATCCGTCAAAGCAGCAGCAGGAACTGTAATATTAGGGGATCCACTCTCTGAGGTGTACCATGAGAAATCAAAGGTATTTGCCCCATGAATTAAAGTAGCATCGGTGGTATTTACTGTAGCGGAAGTAAGGCCTATTCCAGTAACGGAAAAACCTTTTAGAATATAATTAAGATTACTTAAGAATTGTTTAGTATAGAACTTAGAATCCGTTAGTACGCCGGATTGCTGACTTATGAAATCTTCTAAGTCATATCGTTGCTGTGGTAAAAGACGGATTCGGCTTAGAATCATGTAAAACCTCTAAAATATTGATATTTTCTTCTTAAATTATATCAAGTACGCCTTTAAGCAAGTGATTTTAGATACTTGGGGCATCATCATCACTAACATAAGGGTTATCTATTAAATACTTGTAAGAAGGCTTTAAAATTATAAAGTTTACTATTACTCCAGCGGCGGCCAAAGATCTCAAAATTTGCTCAACTGCAGCTCTAGCTCCTGCTGGAGATGTCATGTAAATAGGTAAATCTTGACCAGCTTTCCTTGGAATATAGGGAGTAGTAGCACTTAAAACATTGATATATTCCCCAATTGGATGATCAAACTTAAACAAATAGGAAGGGTCAATTAAGACCGTCTTAGAATTGGGTATTCCTCGGTAACGAACAGGTTGCTCTTGCCTTTCCGTGCCCCATCCGAAAACCAATAAACCAAAGGGTTCTATTATTTTAGAAGTATCATCTACAATGACTGAGGTTTTAATATTATTTTTAATAACCAATTCTTCGGTTATAGCATTTTGAGAAGTCACAGTAAAACTTAATTGACTCCCTGAAACATCATAAAAGAAAGACCCTTCCCAAATCCCATTTTCAGGAGCTATGGGAGATTCAAGGGTAGAATCAGCATGGAAGTGATGAGATCCTGTCAAAATTCTCCTCAAAGCTGGTACAATAGCAGGAATTTCTACAATAACCTCATTAGGACGAATCTCATAAATCATAACTCTTTGATCTTGGTTTAAGAGGATAGTTTTTACAGTATCAAAGTCTACTTTCCCAATTCCAAATCCAGAAGAGGGTAAAATCTCTATTGATCCCTGGGGGCCTGGTGTATTTGTCCGAATATTTAGAACTTCGTCACCTGTTAAGGCATCCTCTATTATAGAGACGGTTAGTCCCTCGAATTTATTTAAGATTAGTTGAACCTCTTCGGCGGTAGCATTTCCCGGATTTAATATGTCACTAGCTAGCACTTTTACAGTTTGCTCGGCTCTACCATCTACCCTTAATTTAAACTCATCTCCAACGACTATGTTATACAAAGCTGCATTATTGCTTGTTACGTTAGCCCTAGAAAATAACGGCCCCCAAAACACATCTGCGGTGTCATAAAAGGATTTTCTTATTTGCTTTGGTTTTAAACTTAAATTAGGTATTAATTCTTGGAATTTAGAATCATCTAATCCAAGTTCAACGGGGCGAGAGACTCCTAAGGAGTTAGCTAACTTATCGAGATTAGTGCCCTCTGCGGTTCTTACGAATAATTGAGCTTTGGTATTTTCTATTTGTTGAGCAACTTCTCCATCGGTAGTAGAAAAAGCCTTTAAAAAAGCCGTTATAATCGGGTTTTCTCCCGGCTTAAAAGCCTTAGGTATAGTCCTTATGTAACGATCTAATTTATTTTGATATTGACTCATTTATTTTACCCTACTAAAATCAAACTTTCCCTAGTTCTACCTAACTCATTTTGAGCTATCGCTATATTTTGAGTGGGTGAATTTAAGACTACATCCGAAACTCCAGCTATTCTTATTACTCTAGCTCGGATTTCCTCGATTATAATATCTTGCCCTACTCCTAAATTGTTAATATAAGCAGTTACCTCTGATTTTATTTCATTTTCCAAGGAAGCGATTGAGATTCCTTCCCTTAAGGTTACATTTAAGTTTATAGCAACTTCTCTAACTGTAGGGGCAAGTACTTGAAAAGTTATTCCTGCGGCACCTATACCAGGGAAAGTTATTAAATCGGAATCATCTCCGTAAATTGTCCTATGTACTAACCACACTAAGCCCGTATAATAATCATAAGCTGTCAAGCCCCTTAAAACTTCTGTATTGAAGTTCAATTGACTATTTGCCAACCCACCAGCAACTTGAATATATCCGTCCGACCCATCTTTTTTACTTGAGATTTGTACTTTCGTCCCATCCTCTACAGACTCAATATCTGCTTTTGTACTTAAAGAAGTAATCTTTGTGTTATTTAAAAATTCTACTAAGTTCTTAGTGGTAGTAGGTAAAATAATAAAAGGGTCGGTTATAGCTGGAATGTTGGCAAAAGCACTTGAAACAGTTATTTGCCCACCTACCGCTATATATTGAGAAATATTCCTAGTCTGGGACATTAAAACATCAGCATTCCCTAGAGTTTCAGGTATACCATTCTCATTTTCAAATTCTATATAACCATTACCAACAGTATTTACCGCAGTTATTTTAAAGAATCCGTTGTTCCCATTTTGATTGAAATTAGTAATTTTAACTAAATCACCTATCGAGATATCATTCAAATCAACAGGCAACACTGAAAATTCTACTCTAAAAATATCCCCACCTTGATCGGTTACGGTAGTTCCATTACCTAAAACCGTATTAGCCCCATCCAAAAACGAAACATCATAATCTTTAATGTCCTCATTTATTGGAAAAACAATTCCAAAATCACTATTGGCAAATTGGGTTGTAGACACTCCATTAGTAACCTCTCCAGCGTAATTTAATACGACTGAAAAAGTACTATTGATAATATCGTTATCTAAAATAACAACTAAGGAATCATTTTCTTTAAATGAATAAGGACCACTATTACCTGAAACTCGATAAGCCTTTCTAGCTATTTGAGAAGTTTGCTCCTCATCCAGTGGGAAGTTAAAGGCCCCATTACCAGTAGAGGTACTTAATATTTCAATTGTTCCATTTAAGTAAGTATTAGTGCTTATTTCTAAATAATTTATACCAGCTATTTGCCTAACGTAAGCTGTAGCACCTTCTAATTGGTTATTGATAAAAATAGAAGTTCCTTCTGCTGAAACCCCTCCTAAAAAAGAAACATCAAAGGTTATAGTTTGTGTAGATCCTCCATCAACCACTATGTCCAAGGTTTGTCCGGCCACTGGAGAATAATTTTCAGGTAAAGCTGCTCGTATCTTAGCTCTCGTAAATAAAGATCCTGCGGTTATTGAACTTCCTGCAATTAAAGGCTCATTTAACTCTATAATTCCCAATTCTCTATTTAAAGTATAATCTCGATCAACCCCGACTTTCTCGATAGTAGTAAAATTAAGACCATTTAAAGAATCGTTAGCACTTCCACCCGTTATCTGTACTCTCGACTTAGAACTTAACTTTGTGTTGCTTGTAATCCTAACCCTAGTGTTGTTATCGGAAGTTTCAGCTAACGCCCCAACTAATTGATCATTTATAACTTTTACTATTTCTTGAGGAGAAATAGAAGTAGGATCGGAAAAGTCTAATGCTTGGAAGGTAACCGTTTGTGGGTTAGCGGTTTTACCATCTATTATAAAAGTCAAAGTATGTGGGAAAGGTCCTATAGCCATAAAATTATATGGACTTTGATTCTGAGAGTCTAAAAAAGCAGTTTCTCCGTCCTTCGACATCAAAATATCATCTTTAAATAAGTAAAGAGTATCATTTAGGTTAACTGGAAATCCTAAAATACTGTTAGCTGTACCCCCTGTAACCTGTAAACTCTCATTTATATCTTTCTTAGCCGTAATAACTAATTTTTGTCCATTTTGGGAAGTCCTAGCTTCAATCAAGGTCGCTTTATCATTTATAGCAGTAACTATTTCTTCGGCGGTAGCATTGTCGGGAAACTCAAAATCTGTAAATACGAAATTTACCGTTTCTGATTGAGTCCCTACATTATATGTAAGAGTTAGAGGTACTCCCGACATATTATAAGGTTCTTGTAAATTAGTCTCTATTTGTGCCTTTACGATCGGGAAAAGTTCTAATTGTAATCTCTCTTCTCCTCCAGTTGCCGATCTTACTATTTCCTCAAATCCACGGCTAGAAAACGAAGGTTCAAATCCAGTTCCATCATCTATATAAACTTTTACAGGCCCACATTCATCTAAAGGAGGTATTACGTTAGCTGATACTACCCTCTTTGCGGTTTCAGTATCAACTAGCCCCACTATTGCATTTAAGATTGCTTCTTTTACACCTCTTGATAAGGATTGAATCGTAGATCTTATCCGATCTCGTAATTCGTCGTCAGTTTCATAATCTCTACCTGACGTAAATCTGGAAATGTTCTCTACCCTTGCTCCTGGGAAAGGTTGACTCACCCAACCAAATTGCCCTTGAATTGATTTAATTGCAATGTTACCAGATGATCCAGGTACTTGAGCAGTAACATCTACATTATCTAATCTAGCTTCTCCAGCGAATAATAAAGCATCATTATCTAAGGTATAAATAATCTCTGAATTAGTTCCTGTTGAAGGAACTCTTACTTGGGTTCCAGCTAAAATAAGCTGATCATTACCTTGCTTTAAAATAACAGATTCTTCGATAGCATGATTTTTAGTTAAAGGATTATCGAGTGTAAAAGTAAAATAGTTTATATTATTCGTAGGTACAACTGAGTAAGTAACTTCTTCCTCATTTGTAGTACCTCTTCCTAAAATTAAAGTGCCAGAAGAACCTATTAGACCACTCGAAGCATCATTCACATCAATACTCGTATTCCCTATAATTGGAGCAGGAGATCCAGCAAAGAAATTTGTGGAGACTTTTACAAAGTTTTCAGGACGTAAAATAGATACCTTACCCCTAGCAGCTCTAGCAAGTCTTCTTGTTATACCGTATTCAAATGCTTTATTATCTAAGTCAGAGTCAGTTATGGCATCTAAATCAACTAATCTAGCTATTTGTGCCATTTGTACATATTGAGCAAAGTCTTCTTGAGCAATCGCACTCGTAAGAACATCTAAAACCGATCCTGGGTTAATATCATTTAACCCTAATTCAGCGATTAAAGTAGTGATTAAATCCGTTTGTATTTGCCTTTGACTTTTTAATTGTAGTTTTGCCATCGTATAAATCCTATATTATAATCTTATATTTAAAGGGATTGGAGTATCAATTTTCTTTATATTTACTTTAAATTGCATAAATAAAGAAGAACCTTCTCTTAATAAAGAGACGTCTGTAATAGATTCTATCCTATTATCTTGTTTCATTGAAGCGATTAAATTATCTCTTATTTCTTCCAAAGAGAGAAATTTACCTCCTATCTCAACTCCTACTCCCAAGGTAGGATGATTTTTTAAGTCTCCCTTAGAGTATTGAAGTTTCAAGATAATAGCCTGGGCCATATTATCCGTACTATTTATAACACTTAAATCCCCATTTTGAGCTATGATTAAATCAAAATCCTTACTTACTTTTAAATCTACTCCTAATGATTTTTCCACGGGAGTTAAGTTAGCGTTGATGGATACTTCCTTTCCTTCGGGAATTGGAGAAAAGTTGTTGACTATTTGTTGAGGGATTAAAATAGAATCTCCCGGCCTTAAAACATTCTTTTGAGTGGAACTAATGTCTTGAGTTATGTAAGGGGCTTTTAGATTATTCAAAGAAGCTATCTCAACCCATCTCTCAGCGTTCCCTAATTCTTGTAAGGCTAGTTGCTCTAAATCTACCCCCACTTGCAGGGTAGTTTGCTTAACCGCCGGCAATGTTTGTAAATTAAGTCCATCAATGAAAAGTTCTTCTAGTTTATTTAATTTCTCAGTGTTATCTTCTTTGAAGATCTCAGAAAATGAAAGTATAGTATTTATTGCACTTAATGCTTCATTAAAGGCAAAAAGGATATCATACTCTAAGTTAGTAGTCTCTTTTCCGACTTCCGCTTTTAAAGTAGCGGTTCTGTCAAATATATCATCATAAGCACTATCGCCTAAATTAAATGCATCCTCTGCATTGGCCTTAACCCTTAAAAGTTCTTCCCTAACGTCCTCGTAAAAGGATTTAGGTAAGTTAACCAACTCTGCTATTTCGGCATTAGTAGCGTCTACGGTTGCCTTTCCGAGATCAGTGTAAGGTATATCAAAGAGAGCCTCATTTAAGTTTAATAAGGTTTCAACTGGATTAGGTAAAGATACTGAATTTATATTTTTAGGAAGAGTCTTTTTAATTACTCTTTCTTTACCCTGAATTATACCACTACTTTTAGATTGTTCTTGATATTTAGATAAAACTAATAAGGTGTTTAATGCTTTAACGGTAGTTACTGTATTTCTAACGATTCTACGAGAAACATCTCCAGCGGTAATTCCGACCCCTGCTATCGCCTTTGCTACTAGATGAATCTTTCTAAAAGGTTCTAATACCGTAGAATTATAGGTTGATTCTACGTTACGCATAATATCTGATACGGAGGCAAAGATTCCTCTAGCTACGTCCAATTTAGACGTAACCTTATTTATTACATTATCAATGCTTCCCAAAGCCCCTAAAATACCACCAACTTCCGCATCTTCAAATTGAAAGTTACCAAGAACTTTAAATTCCATTTCGTAATCATATAAGAGACTACGCTCGGCCGTACGCTTCATTGTGAACTTCAATAACTCCACAATCAAAAACTCACCGTCTTTAAAGTTCTTGAATACTAACCTAGCGTTCTTAGCTGTGTTAGTTGTATTTATTTTCTTATAATGATAATAAGCCCTAAACCAGTTTCTAAGGTCTTGGAAAACCTCATAACCAGACTTGAATTTCATTTCTCTAGGTTTTGCGATTACTTTACCAGTAGTAGAATCAACTCCCGTAACCCCTCTGAAAGGAGAAACTCCAGTAGTTCCCGAAATAGTAAGGGTTTTATAACGCATCCCAGAATGCGAAACTACCGTCCCTCCTTGGGTGGGTTTAATTGAAATAGAAGGATCCTCCGTTTGAGTGATAGCTGTTGGAGGTAAGGGTAAAGAAAAATCCTTAAAAGGAGTATTTGATGTTCTCGATTCCAAGTCAAGAACGCTGAAAGTGTAGGGAAAAGGGAGCTTATTCCAAGCACCTGATGGATTCTTAGAGGATATGACTTCCTCGAAACCACTAGGAACGATCTCAGCGGGATCGGAAACTAACCCTAATTCGGCCCCAATTCCTTTTACAGACTCAAGAATATTGTTACCTAATCCGGCTAGATTGCTAGGCATTTAAGGATCTCCATGTATAATTTTTATAGTTAAATTATATCAAAGGGGGGTAAACAGGCTTTTTAGAAAGGCACTCCGGCAATAGTTAAGAGATCTTCTATTGATTGAAGCCTAGCTTGCTCGGAGGCTAAGATGTTAGCTGTCTGGTTTTGTGCCCCAATTCTAAAATTCTTAATTCTTATTGTCCCTCGGGAAGTATCAGCTAAATCGACTGCGGCGGTATATCTTGGAGTATAGAAAGGGGGCATGGCGTTATTTATGGCGGTAATCCTAGATGAGTGTTGAGAATTCCTAGTAGAGGCTTCCGTAGTCAATCCCGAAAACGTAGTATCATCAATATCTTTATTTACTTGCCAAGAAGTTAGATAATTCAACGATGTAGTAGCGTTAGTAGAGGCACTTAAATCAATAAGTGGATCTCCATTGTTATTTATAGCCGTTATTTGTGTATTCAGCTTTGTAATTCTTTCTTGAATAGTGAAATCTAATTGTGTAGTTAGTTGAGTCATTAAATAATCAAAGCCATTTACAGAATCACTTTTTGCTATACGGTCGGAATTTATAAAACCAGACCATCCACTAAAAATAGTGACAGTTCCTGGAGAAATAGTGCCCATACTTAAAACTATAATCTCTAATTCAAACTCGGCCTCGAAAGAGGGCATATCAATATCGGAATCAATAACACTAACCACTTGAACAGCTACTTGATCACTTCCTTTTCTTATTAGAAAAGTGTTACCTGGAGAAATTGTAGGGGGAGCTATTAGGACTGTAAAAAATAAAGTAATCTGAGTAGTAGTTGATGTTATTGTATTAGAAAGATTTATGATTCCGGATACCGAGGGAGAAGTTCCTCCAAACCCATTTTGTAAATAATTCTGTATCTCTAATTGTCTGGAGATCCAATAACTTTCTATACTCAAGGTATTGGTAGGGGTATCGAGGAAGTAAGTAAGATCAATTCTATTATTTACGTCAGATAAGCCCCCTCCATCAAACTCAACGATCCTAACTGGGGCGGTTTGTCCTATAGGTGGATAACATCTATTTGTTGCATCTAGGTTTCCAACTGGCTCTAAGTCCCCTGCTATAGTAACAGGAGCGGCAACATATTCCCCAGTCAACATTTCTCTTTCTAAGAGATAATTAGCTAAAACATCCGTATCATAAAAATTAAATAATTTTCTTTGAGCATTATCGGTGTCAGTTGCTTTTGCTATAACATCACCTTGTTTTAAAATAGATTCTTGTCTTATAGGTATCCCAAAAATTAGCTGTTGTCTTTCGGCTAATAAGGCATCTATTTCAGCTTGAGTTAAATTTAAAGCCATGATTTAATCCTTTGATTTTACGCTTACACTCCCAACTAAGGAGATTAATGGAGCTACTGGAGGACCTGAAACAGAGGGAACATTCACATTTATGTAGTGATGGGTGTGGTTTGCAAATTCTGTTAGTAAATTCTCAAATAAAGTAACAGAATAGGCAGCATTTTCCCCAACGTCAACTAGAGGGGAATTTATTTTAACTTTAGTTGCAGCCATTATTTCAATTTCACCACTTTTCTTGATAGTAATTTTATTAGTACCACCGTCCGAATCTAGTATAATTTCACCAGACTCTCCTTCCATGGTTATTAAAGTACCGGTCGAAGTTTTAATGAAAACCGCATCTGATTTACCATCAATTTCTAATAAAGTCTTTTTCTCACCTATTTCAGCTTTAAAATTCTCATTCTCTAAATCTAAGGTGAGTTTGGATTTTGGATCTTCAATAATGAAGAGCTTTTCTTTCATTTGTATTTTAGAAAGAAAATCGAACTCTGGTTTTTCTACGGCATCTGTTTCCTCGCCAACTCTATCCGAAGGAACGAAGTAATGAGCATCCTCTTTATATACTCCACCTTTACGAATTAACTCAAACTCACCTTCTTTATTGATGAATTGATTTACTCCGTTAAATTCTTGCTTTAAAATCGCTCCGTCTTCCTTAGTAGCTCCTGTCTCATCTTTATCTAAGGGAGAGACCCCTGCTCCTAAAATAATAGGTAATGAAGTATCACCATTAACAAAAGAGATATAGACTATGTCCCCTTTTTGCTCTTTAATTAACTTCTTTTTATTACCACTGAAATCATCGGTTGCTTTTCTGAATATTCTCTCATGGTAATTATATTGCCCACCTAAATGATTCATCGCCCTTACGTTTGTAAGAATTTGCCCCTCTTTTCTACCGCCTAATATTATGGCATCATAAGTCACTTGAGGGTTTTCAAAAGTAAAGTTTTCTTCGTCATCTACAAAATTTACGGCTATTATCATACATCTATAAATACCGTAATCAGTCTCAACTTTTAAAGAACTCAAGGTTCCTTTTGCTGGTATATTAGCGGATTGAATAGAACCATCATATCTTTTCATTAGGTTATATCTCCGTTAAATTTATAATCTGTAGTTCTTTCAAAGGAATCAAACTTATTTTGAGTTAAGTAATCTCCAGAAACTCCACGAGTAACAGTTAGACTTTGAACCCAAGAAGATGCTCCTTTATCATCCAATGTGAAAGTATCTTGATACCCTTCAATATAAAAATACTTATCTTCGTTGTAAGCAGTTGAACTGTCAAAATGAATAATCTCACCTACTCTAATAGAATTATTCCCTATAATATCAATACTCCCAGATTCAAACAAATGACTATATTTATAGTATTCTTGCAATAAGTTGTTATAATCCACAATCAATTGTGGATCTGCTTTCTCTGAGCCTAGTGTAATTAAAGCGTTAATTTCAGTAATCATACTTCTTAAGCCATGCCTCTTTATACTACTTTGATTTAAAGTAGGTGCTTGAGAGTTCTCAACGGTTATTTGATAACTCTTTATTATTGCCCAAAAGAGATTATATCGAGCATGGTCATCTTCGCCTAAATCAAACCCTATAACATCTTCTGCACTTAATTCAATTATATTAAAAAAATTAGGATCTGCAAACTTAGGTATAGTTTGGGAAATATTAGGGTACTCAGCTCCCTCGGTTATTCTCCAAGGGATGGGCCTAAAATGTAATTTAGGATATCCAGTTTTGTCTAATTCTGGGAAAAGTTCATGAAAAGGTTCAATTGAATGTGCCTTAAGCCTTTCCCAAGCTATCCCATTTAAGAGTGCCAAGGGGTTTTCTACAGGGAAAGAACATTTAGAGGGAGTAAATTTAAATAAATCTGGAATATTCCCATAATAAGGTTCATCCGTGATGTTTATTTCTAGTGCTTTTAGCATTGGACTAGGTAACAACCATTGGGTTGCTACTGAATTTAAAGATTTTAAGTCATCCTTTTTAATAATCTTTGAAGGTGCGAATATTAAGTCGTGTAGCAATTTCAATAATCCGTCAACCGTCTTTCCTTCTGGAGGATTCTTTATAAATGCCCCTGCGGATAATAAAAGAGTTTGATCGAATTGAACTCGGTTATGATAAATCTCAGTGGTTTCATAAATAGAGCCAAAATCTCTACCAGAGACGGTGTAATCCACGTCAAACTCACCCCTCTCTTCCCCTATAAATCCCTTAGCTCTTACAGTCTCTATATAACCTATACACCTTAAGTAAGGTCTTATATCCGCTAAATCTCTTAAATCAGATTGTTGGATACTTAAAAAGTTTTTTTCTTGAGAATCTGAATGTTTTATTCTAGGTATATCAATTGCCCCATCATTACACATATAAATAAGACACCATGCTCCTGGGCGAATAAATTGCTTCCAATCCCTATCATTAGCTAATGAAAAGGAGAAAGTACCTGATGGAGATCTAAGAGTTTTATTAAAAGAAACTTCTTTTAGATAAGAAGAAACGTCAATTCCCTCAGACTCGGCTATGGTAGAAGTAGCCTCTTCACCATCTAATTCAGGACGTAACCAATTAAAAACTACAATCCTACATTTAGGATTTAAACTTATTGTAGTATTAGACATAATTACCCCTAAATGGTCTTACCAGTATTTGGAGGCACTCCATTTATATTCTGAGTGTTTTTATTAGACATAATTACCCCTAAATGGTCTTACCAGTATTTGGAGGCACTCCATTTA
>JAJVIE010000007.1 GCA_022072175.1 Candidatus Omnitrophota bacterium
CCCAGAACAGCATCGAGGCGGCAGGACAGGGGCAGTAGTGGCAACGAGAATGAAAACTGGTACGGGAGTGGCGAGATATTTTATGCTTAAACTATAGGGTCACTGGTGGCAAAGCATTTTATGCACAATGCTTATGACCCCGCTGCAAGTGCATGAGTCTAAAGGTAAAGGGGCAATAGGGGTCATTAGTGGCAAGGAAAATGAGTGTACAAAACGTATACATGGGGTCTTATATATGTATACATACATCGCGGGCGCGCATACGGAGCGACTTTGCAAAACTGGCTTGCTACTGACCCCGATTGACCCTATTTGTGCTGATTTTGTTTGTATTACATACGTTTGCGATAGGGTCACTATTTTTATCGGCTGGTTGATTGACTTAAATGTCTATATTAACTATACTGATTCAGTTATTCCGTAACCATTATTAATGGAGAAACTCATGTATCCGAAAAGACTTGATGATAGTTTTGACCTAGCCTTTGACTTTGATAAATTGTCTGCTTGGCTGGCTGGGCTTCCTGCGGGTTTGTACTATACCAAGGATTTGTTTAAAGCCTATACGGCGGCGCATGGGGTATCTGGTGGCCGGCATTGGCGGTTGTTTTCTTCTCAGCTACACAAGCATGGGTTGTATGTGTCAAGGCATAACGGTTGCACCATTGCGCGAAAAGCTGATAAGGCGGCGGTGATTTAGTTAGCCATTACTAACATCGCGCATCATCGTCATTGTGACAACTTACGGCGGCACATTCTGACAATAATTGTCAGTTAGTATGCACTAACTAACATGTAAGTCATTGATATTGCAATAGCGCAAATCTGGCACGCTACATGCTTAGTAATGGTTGTAACAAACAATATAGGGGTAGATCATGGAAATAGAGAATGCGAAAACGATTACGACGATTGAGTGTATCGAGGATGCTCTGGCCGCATCCGGGCAGGTGGCGACCTGCCACGGGTTTTGACAAGGAGGATGACGATGAAGCTGACCATGAACGATCATGACTGTTGTTTGCGCTGCTGCGCCGACGAGCGCGCCACAGCTGAGGAGCGTGAGTTCCTTAGCTACATGGCTTCACTCGCAGCTGCTCGCAAGCCCGTAAGCCAGGCGGAGTGGCTGCGCATGCAGGCACTGACAGGCGGCGCTCTGAGCACGGTTACGCCGATCCAAGACCGTCCAAAAGTTGAGCGTGGAGTCATCGCGCAGGGATACGATGGTGCTTGGGATTTAACTGCATAAGGGGGGGGAATGTTTGCATCTCGAAAAGCTCTTAAACGGAAATTAACCAAATCCCGCCCTTCGGGGCGGTAACTGAAAGGAGAATGGAAATGGGCAAATATGACGAATTCAGGCCGGGTATCTACGGCACATTCAGGGAAGATGGTTACAGGGATGCGATCAAAGACTTAGACCCAAGTCCGCCAGATATTGGCGTTTTAGCTGATGAATACATGGAAGGCTATAACGCAGGATTAATTACAATGTGGGAGACACAATGAAAACCTACATGATCCGCAACATACCGCTTGACCTGTACAAGCAGGTTCAGCACGCCGCAATTGATCGCGGTATCACCATCGGCGCATACATGATCCTTGCGCTGCGGGCGTTTCTGAAAACTGACACGAAGGGGGAATGACATGAACCGCGATACATACGAAATGCTGAACCGCCTGCAATCCATCGGGATTGACTATAACGATGCGAATGCAATCCGCCGATGTGCTATGACCCTGCATCGCTGGAACGAACTGGAGTGTGGAACCGATTCCGGCGCAGTCGAACGTGATGAGGACACTGGCAAAACCTACTGGGTCAACGCCATGACCGGAAAACGCTGGCCGACCCCTGACCGTGAAACCGGCGCAGTCAAACGGCTGAATGCCATTATGGCGCGGTATCCTCGATTGTCGGCATACCTGCAAGGCGATCCTCGCGGCGCATCGGTCTACATCCTGCGGCCCGGCGACGTGCCGGAAGGGTGCGATGCTGATGCTTACTACAGCCGGGGCATTGCGGTTTTCAAATAGCGCCTAGCCCTAATGCGTCGTGACAGGGCGCATTGTGGCAATAGTGCCGATAACGATAGGGGAAATATCATGCAAGCTCAATTCTCAATACCGCAACACGCCATTAAAGCCGTAGCCTATGCTATGGCCGTCAAGGATATACGCTACTACCTGAACGGAATGCTGATCCAGCACAATGGGCAGGAAACGCGCTTGATCGCCACGGATGGGCATCGGCTTCATGCTTGCATCGTCAAGCACAAAGATGCAGAGCTTTTGCCGGAAATCATTGAAGCCATCATGCCGGATTCGCTGGTGAAAACCATTCTCAAGGCGAAACCTGGCCGCTACGGTTCCAAGGAAATTGCCTTCACCATTGAAGGAACGCGCATTCAGGCTGATCTGTTTGACGGAACAAGCGCCAGCGCAACGGCCATTGACGGTAAGTTCCCCGACTATCACCGCGTTATCCCGACTGAGTTTTCCGGCGTGGTCGCGCAATACAACCCGGAATATCTGATCGATGCAGAACTCGGCGCACAAGCATGGCTTGAAAGCGGGAAAGCTACGCCGTGTTTCTGCCATAACGGCGACTCGGCTGGCGGTATCGCGCTTGATGGATTTGTTGCCATCGTTATGCCGCGCCGTGCCGATGCTGCGCTTAACGCGCCTGATGCAGCATTTAAGCTTTACCCGGCCAAAGCTGAACCGCAAGCCATTGCCGAGGAGCAGCAATCATGCAAGTAACCTACACCACGCTACACCCGCAAGCCATGCACGCAATACGAGCCGCCGCAAACTGGCGCACCTGGGGGCCGCACGCCGCTATCCAGTATTGCCGCAATCGCCGCGTGCCGCTGCGTCTGATGGTACTGGCGCGACAGTTGCAGGTGGCGACCTGCCACGGGTTTTGACAAGGAGGATGACGATGAAAACGAAATACACTCAGGGGCCGTGGAGAGTTGTAAATTATCAAGACAAGAACGACGTTCCCCGCGTCGTTTCTGATAAGGGAGGAATAGCCGTCCTGTGCATCAATCGCTACCTCGGAGAAACCGGGCCGAGTAAGCAAGAGCAGACCAATGCCGCCTTGATCGCCTCCGCGCCTGATCTGCTGGAGGCGCTTAAGGCATTGGTGGCCGATCTCAAGCCGTACATGGGGCAGGGCCGCATGGATGACAAAATCCGCAATGCAATCGCCGCCATCGCCAAGGCAACTGGGGAATGACATGACCACCGCCGAATCCCTGCTTATCGCCTCGATAATCGCCGCCCTCGGCCTGTTCGCCGCGCCTGATCTGGTGGCGTGGTGGCACGGGTTTCAGCCGGTTATGGTGACGCCATGAACAAAAATGCCGAATACCCATCAATGGCACTTCAAGCCGCATACAATGCGCTTATGAACGAGAATGCCGCATTGCACAAAATTACCACCGATCTGGTATATGACGTGCTGGCGGCATGTAGCTTCCGGGATAATAATTCGCCGGCAGGATTATCCTTGACCGTGCTGTATATAAGCCCGGCATTGGACAAGGCGCGGGAACTGGTAGCAGATGCAGAGGATAAGGAAGCCGAAGCCATGCTAAAATAACTTTCCCCCTCGCGGCTACCTCCAGCCGCGCCGCCATCGGCGGTTATGCCCGGATACCGCTACCAAGCGATCCGGGCAATTTTTTAATCCCCTCTTGCATGGTATGCGGCAATATGGTAATCTCCCCATACCATCACAAACAAGGAACCGCTAAAATGCTCCCAACGATGACCAACGAAGACCGCGCCCGTTATTTGGCAATGACCCATGAAAAGACCAAGGCGCTAATTGCCAATCTGCCGAACATGAAGACCGACTGGCTGGACGAGGAAACATGGCAGGATATGGCGCGGGACAGGGGATTGAAGCTCCCGGCGATGTACTTACTGCCGACTCCTACCGCTATTCGACGGTGGTTGCGTCGCCTTGGGATGACTAATGCAGAGTTTCGTGAATGGGGCGGCTATGCGACTTTGGAAGACTTCGCCCGCCTAAATCCCCGTTGGCCTCTCCGCGCCCTGGTCGGCATCCTGCTGGAATACGTCACGGAACGGGACTATGCGCGGGACTTGCTGCGCGGGAAGCTGTCAGCTAAAGGCTAAGCAGCGTTAGCCGCTTGCAGCCCGTTCTGGTGGCTCTCAGCGGCATTCTTGGCATCCTCGGCGCTGGTATATGTTCCGAGGACCGTGCTTCGATGCCATAGGACATACGACGAGCCGAAACTCCACTCATGGCGAACGATGCGGTAAGCCTCGCAGCGCATGACGTTATGGGCTGAGCGTTTCCATATCAGCATTTACTTATGCGCCCCATGCGTTTATCTGATTAGCGTTTCGGATTGGCTTTGATTCTTAAAGTATATTAGCGTTTGCTGCGCCGGTTTACACGACTCAAATAGGGTGTCTACTTCTAGTTGGAACTCTTATTGCCTATGCGCCAACGTTCTCCGCGCGAAATGCGCTTTCCGAGTTCGGCGGCCGTCATCTCGTCTGGGTTTTCGTCTCGCCACGCGACCCAATCGTTCCAGAGGGTGAAATGCTGCGTGACACGCCTAAACCAAAACCATCCGTCGCGCCGGGCAACACCATCCGCATCCAGTCGCCACGCGGGTATTGGAAGAATGGCAAAGACCGTGCGGTACTTGAACACGAGTTCCAACCCTACGTTGCAGGCTCGACCTTCGCCAAAAGCGGCGAAGGCGGCCTGAACTCCACGTTAGCCGTCATAGCAGCCGCAGTCCATTTCTGGCACTCCGGCGTCCGAAAACATGCACAGTTGCGCGTCGGCCATCTTCACCACTTCGGCCCACGCGAAGCTGCGCCCAAGCCCTTTCCCGCGAAATGCTGGTGCCTGCCCTTCGCCTGCGAGCGCGCGGCGCTCAATCTCCAATGCCCTGGCCAGAAGGTCTGGGTACTCGTCGCGCAGCAAAAGAATTTCATGCTTCTTGCTGCTTGGGCAAAAGAAGCAGGCGCTCTTGCCTGGCTGCGAAAGTCCTGCTCGGGCTATTGCCGCCACGCATTCGTCGCGGCCCCAATCCCACTCAATCAACGGATAGCGCCTTTCGCAAAGTTTGTCCTCGTACCCCTGTGCCCGCTCCATTCGGTTCGGTTCGTCGGCATCAAACCCAACAAGCCGCGTCGGCTTCTCCGCGAAGCCTTGCGCCTTTACCCACTTCTGGAACGGGTCTACTTTCCACTTCTGCGAACAAGCTCCAAACCCCATCGCCTTGCTCGGGAGCGCCCCAAGTCGCAAGCATTCGCGCTCAAGGCTCCCATCCTCAATCTGCCTTGGCTGGCTTCCGCGTATCGTCTGGATCGTCGGGAACCCGACCTTTTTGCACCACTCGCTCACTTCAAGAATATGCGCGTAGGTGTTCGGCTTTTCGCTTCCTGTGTCGCAAAAAACAATCGCATCGGGGCGTTCTCCGCGCTCGAGAAGACCAACAAGCATCGCTGCGCTGTTTGTTCCGCCTCCGTAGGAAACGACAGTAAAAGTCGGTGCTGGTGACACGGCGTTCTCCTTGTCCATTGCCGGCTAACCCGGCAGTCCAGCGGACGCCGTGCCGGCGCCGCTGACTTTTGCGTTGGGGGCTTCCGGCAGCGGCATCCAATGCGTCGGAATCGGGAATATAAATTCGCCGCACTCATCCGCGTATACCCAGCTATCGTCATCGTCTTCTGCCGGGTAGCGGTAGCCAGTGCCAACGTGGTGCCCGTTGTAAAACAACACATATTTCGGTCGTTCTCCATGACGTGACTCTGGCGCAGTCTCAATCGGCAACCACGCCCCCAACCCGCCAGTCGACGCGGACTGTCCGATGCCGCCTTCGTTTGCCGCCTGCTGTTCCTGTTCGCTCGTCATCGTCACTCTCCTTTGTCCTCGGCCAGCCGGTCACTTAGCACGTTCGGCGTCAGTTGATCCGTCCTTGATATTTCTCGCGCTATCGACAGTGGTATGAACCCGGTATCTTCCCAATCAACAACGCCGAGACCGACTTCATCTGTTTTTGGGTTCCACCACGCAACAGGAATATTTCTTGTTCGTAGTAATAGTTGCGTTCCGAATTCAATTAGAACTTGTTCTAAACCTTTGGTCAGGTTTGGTAAAAGCTCTCTTGCTAGATCAAGAATAATTCTTGAGTTGTCATCTCTCATAAAGTCAGTCTCCACAGTACGGCGGGCCGAACCCGCCATTGCAGGGGAGCCGGTCAAGCTACGCTTGCCCGTCCCCCTGAATTTTGTCGTTATGCCGCACGGGTCGCGGCGATCAGGAAATCCCATGCGTGCTTTGGGTTCCCCGTTTCTGCTACACCGGCAATCGCCGCCCGGCCAAGCGCGTCGTGTGGCAATTCCACCGGCACGACAGCAAATCCAGCACGGGCAAGCGCCGCAATCAGCTTCACCGGCCAGTCTTCGAGCGGCACGTCTTGGTTGTCCAATGCGCACGCCGCTTCGTAGATCGCTTCGCGTGGGGTTTCAATTTTTCCGTAGTACCCTTGTTCCATGTCGTTCTCCGGTAGTGCGGCATAACAATTCATTCAAGCCGACCTCCCTTCGGTCGGCGGCTTAATTCTAGTGTTAGGCGGCAACAGCCGTGACTATTGCCGCCGTCCCGTCACAGCCGACTTTCGTCCATCTTGTGGTCGCCGCACCAGTCCGTCACGAACACCGCTGGGAAGCCGGTCATCGTCGGGCAGTGGCGGCGGCAGCGCCCGAGCGGGCCTCGCGCATCCACTCGCGGGTTCTCTTTCTCGTCCTTCTGCGGGCCTTCTCGCACCGGGAGCGGCTTCACCACAAACCACATGCACGTTCCGCACTTCATGCCGCTGCTTCTGTGTTGCCAAGGGTCATTGCTCATCTTTCTTCCTTTCAAAGTTCCCGCCTAACCCGGCGGTCAAGTGGGACGCTCCGCAAGCGATGCTTGCTCCGCGCCCCTTACCTCTACGTTGGCAGGCAAAAGCATGTCGCCCTGCACCGCCGTATCGCCAGCGCCGACTTTTGCGAACAGTCCGCCCTGTCGGTGCGCGTCGTCTATGCGGCGGCACGCCACATCAAAGTAATGGCGCTCCATCTCAATACCCACGAAACGCCGCCCAGTATTTACCGCAGAAACCCCGGTGGTGCCCGACCCCATGAACGGATCGAGAATCGTCTGCCACTCATTCCGCACACTCACAACGTCATCCATCAGCGCAACCGGCTTCCCCGTTTGGTGTTCCTTCTCTGCCCCGTTCACCCGGTGAAAAAACATCCCGTCCAGGCAATCGCCTTCCGCCAGGTGCCCGGTCAAAAGCGGGCCGCAGGTGCCCCACGCAATAAATTCAATGTTGCGGCGAAACCACCCCTTTACGGGGCGCATGTCCGGGCCTTTGTACCACGGGGTAATCCCTCGGAAAACCCACCCCGAGACCTGCATTGCATCCACCACAGACGCCAAATTGCGCCAGTCGATGAAACACCCAAACCCAGCGCCATCGCTGCACAACCGCAGCGCCTTCGACATCCACCGTTCACACCACAACTCAAAGCTGCGCTGGTCTCTGTTGTCGCCGCTGAATGCGGCATACGTCCGCGCCGTCTCGTGCGAAATCTGGTACTTGCTCGTGGTTGGTGCGCTACGGTCGGAGCGGTAGGCACCGCCGCTGCTGTATGGCGGGTCGGTAATCACGGCATGCACCGGCTCAAGCCCTTCAAGTATTTCCAGCGCGTCGCCGTGCCACAGTTCGCAATTCCCGATTGTCACTTTCTCAGCCATCATCACTCCTTAGTTATGTTTTGTCTGCCAACCCGGCGCTCAACCGGACTCCGGGCGATGAGGCCGCCCGTCGCCGGTTAGCTCTACGTTAGGCGTCGCGTGGAACAGCGCAAAGTCTCTCCGCTCTTCGTGGTATCTGGCTTGGTCGGCGTCACCTTCCTCGTCACTCCATGCGTCTCGCTGCTCTTCGTGGTGCTCTGCAATCCGGTGCAGGACTTCGCGCAGCCTGTCGCGCTCACGGCACGCGCAGTTTCTGCAATCGCAGTCCGGTAGCGGGTCGTGCGGCTCTATCAGATCATCCATAGTCAGTCTCCGTAGTACGGCTGGCCGAACCCGCCATTGAACCCGGACGCCCTACGGGCGCCGGTTAATTTATTCGTTATGCCGCACGGGTCGCGGCGATCAGGAAATCCCATGCGTGCTTCGGGTTCCCCGTTTCTGCCACTCCTGCAATCGCTGCCCGTCCCAGTACGTCATGCGGTAGTTCAGCCGGGACAACCGCAAAGCCCGCACGGGTCAAGGCCGCGATCAGTTTCACCGGCCAGTCCTCAAGCGGCACGTCTTGGCTGTCCATCGCGCATGCTGCTTCGTAGAGTGCTTCGCGTGGGGTTTCAATCGGGCTGTAGTAACCTTGTTCCATGTCGTTCTCCGGTGGTGCGGTCTAACAATTCAATCAACCGGAAGCCGCTTCGCGGCTCCGGTTATTTCAGGCGTTAGAGCGCATGACCCGCTCCCGCTCCTTGTCCTTGTTGTCCTTGCGGAAGTCGATGCCGAGGCCGTGGTATCGCGCCGAGTCGTTCGCAATCTCAAGCACGTTCGCCAGCGCAGCCATTCGCTTCCCTCGCTCGGGGCTTTCCGGCTTCCGCATTTCCTCGTCCAGCCAAACTAAGTGCCTCAGCACGTGGTCGGTCAGCGCCTTGAGGTGTGTGCGCTGGTTGCGCATGTCGCGCTTCTGCTTCTTGCAGGCAGCGCAGTCGTGGCCTACACAGCCAATCAGTTTTGGTTTCTTCATGCTCTATATCCTTCGTTGCCTGCGCTCTAACCCTACGCTCAACCGGAGCTTCGCCAAAAGCGGCTCAGCCCCCTCACTTTTTGCGTTATGCCTCTTCAAAATCCACGCTCTCGCTGCAGTATCCGTTGCTCTCACCGTACCAGCGAATGTCCACGTACCCCTTGCGCGTGGCGAACTTGTAGAACGTCCAAGTGAAGCTGTCTTGGCATTCCTTCGTCACGCCCACCGGGTTCTCGGTGCTGGTCGCCTCTTCGGCAATCAGAATCGGCTCGCCAATCAAGTCGCTCAGGTCGCCAACGATGTCTTCAACCGTCACTGACTCGCAGCAGTCTTGCGAGTGGCACAGCTTGTACCGCTTGCCTTCGTTGGTGATGAAAACAATCTCGTCGTCGCCAACTTGCTCAACCTTCGTCAGCGTCTTTCCAATCAGGTCTTTCAGTTCTGCCATTTCGTTATCCTTATCAATCGCCAGAGGCATAACCCGGCAGTCCAGCGGACGCCGTGCCGGCGCCGCTGACTTTTGCGTTAGAACTCACGCCCGTTACGCGGCAGAGCTTGTTGCGCAATACCGAAATCTCAGCCGCCAGGTCTTCGATCTTGCCGAGATGAAAATAGCTGATCTCTGTCGCGCCTTCATGTACCGCTTTGAGCACCGTAAGCCGTGCCTCCTTGTCGGTGATGGCGTCTTCGAGTGCCTCGATCTTCTGTTTCTTCGTTTTGAATGCCAAAAACATTGCGCTTCTCCTTCCCTGAGTTCTAACCATGCGGTCAACCTTCGTTCGCTTCGCTCACCGGACTGGCCGAAAAGCCGGCCAGCCGGTTAATTCAAACGTTAGCCGTCATAGCAGCCAATCAGCATTACCCCTCATACTTCCCCCAAGCCATCCGATACGATGCAAAGTGTTTCTGCACATGCCTCGGCAGTTTGTCGCGCTTCACCCACAGAGAAACATTTTGCTGCGTATAGCCTAGCTCCTGCGCTGCTTTTTTCTGCGTGCCGAAATATCGGACAAGCTGTTTAGGTGTGTAGTTCATGGCTTCATTAAAGCACATATTTTTGTGCTTGACAAGTATTTTGTTTGCGGCTATGCTTGAACTGTCCGGCGCAATTCTGACCTGCGACTGGATAGCATGTGATAGGCGACGCCACTCTGCTTGTCCTGAAAAGGCTCCAGTGCAGATTAACATGCCACGACACACCACGGCGCAACCGTGCTTTTGATGTGGGCCGGAGAGCGTAACCGGCGCATACAACTACAGAAGGACTGTCATGCACTGCCTGATTTTCGAACAGCTAGAGCCGGTTCCAGTCCGCCAGTTTAAACACGGCGAGAAGGATTACACCGAGTACGCCGCTAATTTCCGCTTCGTGAAGCGGCTGGACAATGTGCGCTGGAAGGGCCTGGCATGGGACGAGGCTAAGAAACTTGTGGCGCATCCTGTGCTGCAATTTATCGGAGAGGAATGATGGAACTCGAAAGCTTGAACATTACAAGGGTATCGTGGGGCGATAATGCCGGAAAACTGGACGGCAACATCATGTTCAAAAACCCGAAGGGAAAAGTTCAAATTATTCTGAGTGATTCAGCGGCGCAACGTATCCTAGAGATATGCGCCGAAGGACTTGTCGAAACCGCGAAGACGGTCGCTAACGAATTGACAGCCGAGATTATCTCTCACGGCGGGAATTTACTGATGGTGGATAAAGAATGATGGACGTCGACTACGTAATCCTGTTCTGCATCGTCAGCTTCATGGCTGGCTATTACCTCGGAGAGTGAAATGAGCTTACCCGCGCTGTACCAGCTTACCCGCGAATATCAAGAGGCATACGAGACTCTGGCTGATATGAATCTGCCGGAAGAAGTGATGCACGATACGCTCGAAGGATTGCAGGGTGAGATTGAGAAGAAGGCTGAGAACGTCGCTTGCGTCATCCGCAACTTCGAGAGCATGGCCGAGCAGATCAAGCAAGCCGAGAAGCAACTGAAGCAACGCCGTGACGCATACGAACACAGGGCCGAGCATATCCGCGCTTACCTGCTGCACAACATGCAGGCTTGCGGCATCAGCAAGATAGAATCGCCGTGGTTCAAGATTGCCGTGCGCGACAATCCCGAGTCGGTGGAGATTACCGGCGCTGTCCCGCCCGAATACATGAGGCAACCTGAACCGCCGCCGCCAGCACCGGACAAGGCCATGATTAAGGCCGATCTCAAGGACGGCAAGCAGTTTGACTTTGCGCGGCTTACGCGCACTCAACGTGTGGAGATCAAATGAGCGAAAATCTAGGAGTCTACAAGGCCATTGCAGCAGTAACAGCGGCAATGGCTAAGGAAGGCATCGGAAAGGGCCG
The DNA here is from genome assembly GCA_022072175.1 of Candidatus Omnitrophota bacterium. GTDB lineage: Bacteria > Omnitrophota > Gorgyraeia > 2-02-FULL-51-18 > 2-02-FULL-51-18 > JAJVIE01. Next base: position 11,176 of record JAJVIE010000007.1, read on the forward strand.
GAAGAACCAGCAGCAGGGCTATTCCTTCCGAGGCATTGACGACGTATATAACGTTCTGTCTGGCATGTTGGCAACTGCCGGCCTGTGCATCATCCCTCGCATTCTGTCCCGCGTATGTGAGGAACGGACGACGAAAAGCGGAAGCGCGTTGTTCTACGTGACAGTAGAAGCGGAATATGATTTGGTTTCCGCCGAGGATGGAAGCAAGCATACCGCCAAGGTATTTGGCGAAGCAATGGACAGCGCCGACAAGGCCACAAACAAAGCCATGAGCGCGGCTTACAAATACATGGCGTTCCAAACCTTCGCCATACCGACAGAGGGCGACAACGACGCCGACTCTGTAACGCATGTTGTTGTACCAGCAGCAAAGGCTCCAACGCCATACGACTACGACGCCGCCCTAGATGCCATGCGCGCCGCCAAGTCCGAAGCGCAGCTTAAGGCCGCATACGTTCCAGCCGCCAAGCGCGCCAAGACTGACGGCGACGCTGCCATGCTGGACGTGCTGACCAAGGTCAAGGATGAGTGTAAGGAGGCGATGGCTGGAAGCATTACTGGCGATCCGAGCGAAGGCGATCTTAACATTCCAGCATTGGGCGGAAAGGCGGTTATATGACACATCCAGAAACCAGACAGCTACGCGAGGACGAAAACGAATACCAGCGCGGCCTAGACGCGGCGGAGGAACGGCAAGTTGAGATCGATAAGGAAGTATCGTATATCCGCAATGACATCGCTTGCAAGAACCAGCATCATCAATTCGTTGAAGACTGGTATGCTGATCCGGCTGGCGAGTTTGCAGCGATTATACGCATGGCGTGCCTCTACAACCGCGCACAGGCCGCGCAACTTGGCGAGGCGATACAGACCATCGTAAATGACAAAATCCGTCAGGTTGCCGAGATTACCGTGGATCGGAGGCTGAAATGAACCGCCTATATCGTTACTGGCTTATATTCCTTCGCTATGCAAACGCTATCGACCTGCACAGCGCGAAGGCATCAGGCAACCACGACGTAGCTGCGTGGTGCAGACTGCGGATATCGCAGATTGACAACGAGATAGATATACTGCGGATGCAGGGGTGACGGCTGACTTTGACATAACCGGCGCGCTTTAGCGCGTCCGAGTTGATGGAAATGTTAGGCACTGACTTGGAGGAAAGAATGAGTTGCAAACATGGAAATTGGGAACCTTGCGAGGACTGCGAGGAAGAAGATAGACGCGAACAGTTGGCATATGAGCGCGGCTTTGCGGCTGGCGTGACCGCTGCCACACAGAAATACCCAAACGCAACCGACGATAGACGGTGGCGCATTGAGGCAGATGGGTATGTGTTGCGTGGTGTGACAATGTGGCATTTTTGCGAGGCAAACGGGTACACCACTACCGACAGATGCACTATTGGGAACATGCGAGACGGGGAAACTGTGCGCATTGGTTCTAGGGCGATTACACGCGGTGATCGGTGGGTGCCTAACGCCGAATTGAGGGGCGCGGAGCCGATAGGCGCAGCGTCCCTCTCGAATGACGTGTTAGGCACGGGAGGTAGAGATGACACGGGAAATTGAAGTGCGGTTGCGTGTTGAAGATGCGCCCGTGCGTGACGGAGTGGCCGCGTATTTTGATTGGGTGGAGAGCGAATGCCGGAAAGCAGGCGTTCCGTTTTCTGACGGCGAACCGGAGAATGGCGTTCTGTATCGCCGAGATGACCCGAAAGACTTCGGCTGCACCATTTGGGTGTATGTGCCTAACTAGAAGTAGACATCCTAAAAGCGGCGACAAATGGCGCTCAGCAAACTCTAATATACGTTTAGAATCAAAGCCAATCCGAGACGCTAATCTGATATTAAATGGGGGCTTGAATGAAGAAATGGCGCTGTCCAAAATGCGGACACGAAAACGAATTAGTCTACTATCGTTGCTGGTGGTGCGGCCATGAAGTCGCGTAAGAAGTCACTCCGAGACACGCTGCGTGAGAATCAGCGCGGACTGGATCATTACGCGCTGCTGTACGGTAAGCCGCAGACGCAGCACATAGCCGTCAAGCCGAAAAGGGAAATCGTGAATCATACTGATGCATCCGAACTTGAGGCATCCGTTATCAGCGAGGTATCATCGCTGCTTGCCAATCATCCAGCTGTGCTGTTCGCCGTCCGCCAGAATTCCGGTGCGGCATTCCTCAAGGGCCGGGACGGGAAGGACATGCCGGTATGGTTCTACAAGTGCATCACGTCGCCGGAGAAGATGCGTATCAGCGACTTTTGGTGCATCCTGCGCGATGGTCGTATGGCTGCGTTTGAGTGCAAGCGTCGTAGTTGGACAAAGCCAACGGATCAGCGCGAATTCGAGCAATTGGCATTCTTGACGATGGTATCCAACAGCGGAGGCATAGGCCGTTTTGTTACCTGTGCGGAGGATGTTTTGGAGGCGCTGAAATGAACGAGTACCACAAGATTCAAACGCTGTTTAAGCGCGACATGGAACGCAACGGAAAGACGCTGCTTGAAGGGCAATGGACGCTACCCGAGTTTGAGTTTCTGGCCGAGAACACCTGGGTATTCACCGAGAAAGTTGACGGCACGAACATCCGCGTAATGCTTAAGGATGGCGCGGTGACGTTCGGAGGAAAGACGGATTCGGCGCAGATTCCGGCGCAACTGGTAACGCGGCTGAATGAGCGGTTCTTGCCACTGGCGACCAAGATGCAGGAAGTGTTCGGCTGCGACGCCTGCCTGTACGGCGAAGGCTACGGCGCGAAGATTCAGAAGGGCGGAGGAAACTACCGGCAAGATCAAGACTTTGTGCTGTTCGACGTGAAATGCGGCGATTGGATGCTGCAACGCGCCGACGTGGAAGACGTGTCCGAAAAGCTAGGTATCGACGTTGTTCCGATCATCGGCGAGGGCACGCTACATGACGCGGTTGCTCGTGCAAAGGCCGGTATTCGCTCGACGTGGGGAGACTTCCAAGCCGAGGGGATTGTGGCGAGGCCGAAAACGGAGTTGAAGACTCGCAACGGTCATCGGATCATCACCAAGATAAAGTGCCGTGATTTTATTGCGTAAAGGTTGTCAATCCAGCGCAGCAAGTTGTCAATCCAGCGCAGCAAGTTGTCAATCCATAACTGAAAGGTTGTCAATGAACCACAACGATCTGAACCAATGCCGCCTTGACGTTGAGCGGTTGCGGAAGGCGGCGGACAGGCTGGTCGAATTGAAGAATGAGCGTGATTTGGCCGTATCCCATTTGCGCTTTACGCTGCGCGAAATGCAGCGCATTGCAGACTGGCTGAAGCCGAATCAGGTAGGCATCGAAAACGAGGGAATCCGCGCAAGAGCGCTCGACACTTTACGCATGATGATAGGATGGATGAAATGATTGACGATTGGCTATCCGCAGGATACAAGCAGTTTGAACTGCGCGATTCGGCACTAAGCAAATCCGCAGACTTCGGACTGCAAAAGCTGTTCCGCGATGATACCGGCAAACGCTACTACATTACCGTCTACGTCTATGACAGGACGCGATACCCAGGCTATCCGTGGCAAGATGCGTTGCCAGCACCATACGGTTTTATGCCGACAACGCAATTTCATGTTGGCGAAGAAGATTCGTATGCTAGGCCATTCTTCAACATCGAAATGAATGGGAACTTCACAATTACAGAAGCCGAGGACTGGTTCGCTAAAATATGGGAACTGTTCGGAAAACCCTATTACTCAAAGGATGAATGATGGCAAAGAAAGTATTCGACGCGGTGGCCACAGTAGGCAAATACACCGACAAGCAAGGCAACGAGAAGAAGCGTTACACGAACGTAGGTGCGGTATTCGAGGACGACCAAGGGCGGCTCAGTATCAAGCTGGAGACTATCCCTGTCGGCCCGGAATGGTCTGGCTGGATAAGTCTCTACCCGCCCAAGGAACGCGACGCAGCGCCAGTAACCGAGCATAGCGCGGCGAAGGCCAATGCGTATCAGAAGCAGCCGATTGATGTGGACGAAGATATTCAATTTTGATGTATGTGGTTTAACGGCAACGTGAGCGGGGCGCTTTAGCGCCTCCGCTCGACGTAGATGTTATGCATCTACGCAATTTAGGAGGAAACATGAAAGTAAGAGACTCATTTGCAGTGATAAACGGAGACACCGCTATTATTGAAATGCCGAGCGGCGGGCTTGAGATTGTTGCGGACGACGGGCACGCGCTGTTTGCGCTGCGGCTCACAAAGGACGGAACGCTTGAAGTATCTGGCGGAAACACATGCAAACACGGCGGCGAATTGCTCGAAGAAAGACTTCAAATCGAGCCGCGTGCCTGCAATTTGGTGTATGTGCGGAAAAGCAAGTATGAGGCATAACTAGAAGTAGACACCCTATTTGACGCAATACAAACCGTCACCAGCGCACCATCTGACTGTTTTGCAACAATAATGGCAAACTAAAATTCCGGCAAAAGCATCTTGCTCACGATAAAAATACTTGATGTCTCAGACCAGCCGCTTAATTGGGATGCGGCTGATGCGCTTGCCGAGGGCTGGACTACAGAACAAGCATTGCAATGGGCGAAGGAACATGCCAAGATTCTCACTTCCCGCGACATAGAAAAAGCCCGGATTGAGGAGGAAAAGCGTCTCATGGAGGAAAAAAAAACTCCGCAGGAAAATACGCCAGACTCCGCGCCGCAGCTAACCGTCGCGTCTGAGCAGAAGCCCGTAATAGTGTCAGTCACATCCGAGCCGCAAGGCAACGTCATTCCAATGCGTGCTGTTGAAGTGCGCGAATGGATGCCGCCAGAGTTCAGCGAAGTCGACTTGGCGCTTGCATGGAGTGCGGATAATCCAGATTGGCGCTATGTCAATGAGTGGAACAAGTGGTATCAGTGGGATGGCTCACGATGGGCCGAGGACAAGAAGAACAGCGTAGTTAATATTGCACAGCGCAAGATGGTAGAAGCAGCAAATTGGGCTTCAGCACAAAATTTAAGTGTAAGTCAGAAGCGTGCGATATGTAGCAAGAAAACAATCAGAAGCGTAATTGATCTGGCAGGAAGTATACCAAAGCACTCAACCTGCGCCGCAGAGTGGGACAACGATCCGTGGATTCTCGGCACACCTGACGGGGTGGTTGATCTCAAGACTGGCGTTATAAGACCAGCAACGAGGGATGACGCTATCACCAAGCTTACGAAAGTATCTCCGCAACCAGGCCAGATGCCGACATGGGAAAGCGTACTAGACCGCTGCACCAATGGCGACGAGGAAATGCGGCGCTACTACCAGAAATGGGCAGGATACACGGCAACAGGATCAACCAAGGAAGAAGCCCTGTTATTCATCTTCGGGCCGCAGCAATCAGGCAAGTCTAAGTTCATTCACGCAATAGCAGACATTCTCGGGGATTACCGCGCAGAGGCCAGCGTTGAAACATTCATGGAATCCAAGATGCAGCGCCATCCTGAAGAAGTAGCTGCTATGGCTGGTGCGAGGATGATAACCTGTACCGAGCCGACAGCCGGAATGCGCTGGAATGAGGGGCTAGTCAAGAAGATAACTGGCCGTGAGCGCATGACGGCAAGCCGTAAGTACGAACACCAGTTCGAGTTCGACATGACCGGCAAAATATGGATAAGCGGCAACGACAAGCCGCACCTGACTAACGCTGACGGCATGGAGCGACGACTGCACATAGCCGAGTTCCCAGAGTCAATACCCGATTCCGAGGTATTGGAAGATTTGCCGGAAATTCTGGAGAAGGAATATCCGGCTATTCTGGCATGGATCATCGAAGGGTGCTTGCTGTGGCAGCAGGAAGGCTTGAAGCGGCCTACCAAGGTAAGCGAGGCGGTCAAGGATTACATTGATACGCAGGACATTCTTGGGGACTTTTTGGCGGAACGTACAGAAAAGGCGGATTCGGATCGAATCAAACAGGCAGAGCTTTACAAATATTACGCCGAGTACGTTAAGTCTGTCGGGCATGGCGCTGTTGGCAATGCGCGGCTTGGGCCAGAATTGAAGAAGCGCGGATACAAGCAGGGCAAGTCTAGCGGAGTGCGCTATGTGTATGGCGTGAGAATGCGGACTAGCTTCGATCCTGAACCGCAACAGAGTTCCTACATGGACAAGTACAATGACAAGTGGTGATCCTGTAACCCAAGCCCGCGCCGCCGATCTCCCGGCAATCTTAACTAGCTACGGCGTTAAGTTAAAGAAAACCGGCCAAGCTTACTTAGCGTGCTGCATCTTCCACGATGACAGCAACCCGTCAATGTCCGTCTATGAGCAAGGCGTATGGCGTTGTCATTGCCATAGCTGCGGCGCTAACGAGGACTCCATCGGCGTCATCCAGCAGCTAGACGGCTGCGACTTCAAGACCGCCGTCAATCGGCTTACCGCAAACGGCTTCGAGCGCAAGGATGACCGCATCATCCCAGAGAAGCTAGTCACAGCCGCCAAGTGGAAGCACACTAAGCCGCCCAAAGACTCAATGCCGAACATGGAGCTAAAAGACCTCGGCAAGCCTAGCCGCGTCTGGTGCTACCGCGATCTGGACGGAGAACCGCTAGGATACGTTGCCAGATACGAGACAGCGGAAGGCAAGACGATCCGGCCTTGGACATACGGCAGCATGAGCGCCAACATCAAGCCGAAATGGGAGTCCAAGCAGTTCAGCTATCCGCGCCCTCTGTACGGCATGGATAAACTAGCTGAAATGCCGGATTCACAGATTTTATTGGTTGAGGGGGAAAAAGCTTGCGACGCGGCTCAGGAGCTTTACCCGATGCTGTGCTGCATGACGTGGCCAGGCGGCTCAAATTCGGTCAAGCTGGCCGACTGGCGCGTGCTGAAGGGGCGGGATAACGTAGTGCTATGGCCCGACAACGATCCGGCTGGTGAGCGTGCAATGCTTGAGGTTGGAAGGTATCTGTTTGGGGTGGATGCGGAATGATCCTCTGCGGCCCACAATTCATGATAGGCGCGTTCGTCCTGACTGGAGTAATCTGGCCGGAAGGGTGCCACATTGGCTTCGATGGCGACAAGCTGCAATGCTTCAGCGAGGCCGAAGTGAAGCAGGCTACCTTAGTCCTTTTGCCGCCTTGTGAGCGGCAACCATCGCGTCAATCTGAGCAGCCGAAAGCCCTCTCGCACGCAACATCCCCCGCAACTGAGCTTCCTGATCTGGCGGCATTACAGTTGTTCCTACTTGCCCCTTGAAAGTATGGCCCTGCGGCTCTGCGGGCGGTTGCTCGGCAGGCCCGAATAGCTTCTGGTCAATGTAATGCTTCTGCATCCCTGCCGGAATGCTGTTCTGAGCCAATAGCATCTGCTCGGCAACGCGCTGGCGGGGATCAGGCTCGTAGCCGTCCTGCCGCTGGTACATCAAGTCCGATAGCATTCCCATGTCACTCTCCTATCACTTCCAAAGCCCGCTGATAGTATTTCTGCCGCTCATGCCAGCCGTTCGTACCGCCATTGATCCGTTTCGTTATCCGCAAGAAATCCTGCTTGTCCGCAAGCTCGTTTAAACCATGAGACTGCCAAAACCATGCTGCGCTGCGACATGCCAATTCAGGCTCCTCTAGCCGTTCAGGCTCCTCTACCAGATCAACCCCTAGATGTCTGCCGCACTCCTCGTAATTGTGCCGTCCTGTAAGCTGTATAAGCCCTCGGCCCTTATAGCGCACCCCATCGCCTGTGTACAGGTTCCCGAGGTCGTCACGGCCCTCATACGCGCTTCCTGATGCTATTTCCTCGACGTACCTAAGCTCCCCTGACTCATGGGCGATCTGAGCAAGGAATGCCGCTTCCCGCAGCCCGTTCTCTGATATATCAAATTCCTTCATGGCGGCATTAAGCGGATCAATGAACCTATCCGCACGTTGCTTGGCGTAAGGCATGATGCGAACAAGTTGGTTGAACGAGATCATATCTTCAAATGCCCTGACCCGTTCAGCCAAGCAGCCACCGCGAGAGCAGCCGCCCCAACCAGCCATAGAATCTTGCTAACGACCGACTTCCCGATCTGCGTGTATACGCGCTCAAGAGCAACTTCAGCGGCACGTTCCGCAATTCGTTCAATCTGGTCATCCGAAAGTTGCGGGATGGTTCGTCTTTCTTCTCCGGTGTAGCTGTCTGAGCCATTCATTCTTCACTCCTTATGGTGCTTCCTGAACCGGATTAGACTCGCCCTGATCTGGATGTCCAGCATTGGCAAACTCCACCGCCGCGTGCCAGATCGAGGCCCGAATACCCCACATGCCATCCTCCTTGCATTGCTGCTTGAAAAACTCATTCACCGTGTCCTGCCACTTGTCGTAGTCAATGAGCCTTGACCGCATCATCTGGCAGAACGCATCATGCACCAAGGATGGCCGCATGGAGGATTTGGAATCGAATGTCGGGCCGCTGGCACCGTCCCATGCATATCCGCGCTTGATCCATAACCTTCCGGTCTTGGCAAGCGTGAAAAACTCATGCTTGACCGGCGCATCTGGCTTGATCGGCGTCATGCACGAATAGGATTCGGCCAATTGGTATTTGTAGCCTGCGCGGTATTTTATAGTCATTTCTTCGGATCGCTCATAGTTGCGGTGAATACGCCAAGCCCGATCAGGCCCCCGTCATGGCTCGCCGAGCGGTTGTCCATGCCTGCGGGCCAGCTGCGGTAAACGACGTTAGTCACCGCAGCACCCTTCCCCTCGCCGCCGCCTGGGCAAGTCGCCCAAGCACCTTGAACGCCGTCTTGTTGCCCGCGCCGGTGATGTTCGTCTCGACCCACGTATCGAGCTGCGCCAGTGTGAAATTCAGGAACATCTGCACCTGGGCGTCGACTTTCGCCTGGGCGGTGTCGGCTTCGTCGGCGGCAAGGCGGGCGCGTCTCGGAGCTTCGATGGCTTCGATAGCATCATGCCGGGCAATAGCTTCGGCTTCTTCTTCGGGCGATAGAGGGATGACTTGGCTTTGCCCGGTGATTACGTTGATTTCAATCCTGTTCATAGATCACCCGAAATAGAGAATGTTGATCTCGCCAGCATCAAAGGTATCTGTGCCGCCCACAGTAGTTAATCGTATCCTGTCGAGATCCGCTGACAAAGATTTTGTATACCCAAGATTGTTTGATAGGCCAGCATTGCTGTACCCCAATACACCTGTTATTGCCCAAGTTTTCGTCGATGAGTTTATGAGAACTATAGTTATCGTTCCGTGTGCTATCGTCGAGGCAGCCCATGTCGTGTAAAGCCTTGCACCATCTGTATATAGAGTGTTAGCTGTTGAGCCTGAATATCCAGTGTTCTCTACTCCACCAGAATCGCCTAATTGAACCAGCGCAATTGAAGTCCCGGAGGTACTAACACCGTTAAGATTTACAATTATCATCTTCGTTCCACTCGGAATCGAGGTGAAATCTATGGACGTGCCTGACGTGGTGGCTTGTGGGGTGCCTAGGGTGATTGTGGCGGAGCCGGACGACTGCGCCGCCATCACCCTCCACCGACTGCTCGTCGCGTCGTACTTGAGCACCGCGATGCAGGGCGCGGTCAGGGTCACGTCCGCCGCGAGGTCGAAGCGGTTTGCCGCCGTGCTCGACGCCGAGTCGTCGGCCAGCTTCAGACCGCCGCTGCCGGAAATGTAGTCGATGCAGACAACCCGGCCATCGGCCCCGCCCGCGAGGCCGGTGATCGTCCTCAACGTTGAGTCCGTAGTGATGCGGATCACCGACGCGCCTGAGAGCCCCGTCGGGCTGTAGTCGTTCTGGTCGGCGGTGATCTGTGCAGGGGAAATGTCGCCGGAAAGCGCGAATGTGCCAGCAACGGCTACGTTTTCTCCCCCACCAACCCACGCCGTTCCATCTGCCTTCACTCCACCAACCATCCGCCAATCGCCCGATGCGTATTCGGCAAACTCGATTTCATCCCCTGCCGCCGTAGTGATGTTCGCCGCACCAGCCAAAACCAAGTCCGTGGCGTGATGGGTGAGAGTGAGTGCCCCATCGAAATGCAGCTTGACCCATGTCCCGACACCTAACGAACCGATGCTGGTGATGGTCGTTGTTCCGGTGATGTCGAAATAGTTGCCATCCGTGCCGAGAGTCAGGGCAGAGGCGGAAGCTACGTCCGCGCCTTTGGCCCACCGCTGGACACCGGTGAAGGTGTTGGCGGCGAGGGAGGCGGGCGCGGGATTCAGCAACTCCCACCGCGTATTCGCCAAGTCGTAGCGCAGGATCAGTTCATGCCCATCTGCCGCGATGTCACCAACAGCAAGCGCAGTTCCGCCCACCTTGACGATAGTCCGCGCAGTTAGTCCGTCTGGCGCAAACGTCGGCGTAGTCGTCGCATTGGCCGCAGTCGCCCTAACGCAGCACAGTTGTCCATTGACCAGCGCGGTAATGGATGGCGAGTACGTCGCCGTAATCGCATCAGCCGTACCACCTCCATCAACCCAATTCAGCTTGCCGTCCTGCACCTGTCCAGCCGCAGCGTAGTCGGTGCGTGCTACAGCATTGCCGACTCCTGTATGGCGGTAGTTCGCCATTGGTAGGTTTGCAGTAACCGTCTGCTGTCCGTCCTTCGTGATGCAGTTGGACAAGCCAGTCGCTAGATCGTCGGTGAGGGCGTTGAAAACCGAAGACTCAATCAGCGTGTTCGCGCTGACTGGTTGCCCTGTGCTGTCTATGTTAAAGAGGCCCGAACCGTTGAATGCCATTCTATTCTCCTATCAATCTTCCGCGCTTGTAACGGTGCCTTGCATCATCCGTTGCGCCCATAGTGCTTCAAGGACTTTGCGCTGCGCTGGTGTTGCTTCACGCATCAGCCGCGCCATTTCCTGCGGGTTGTCCATCACTTTTGCCGCTCTGCGTAACGCTTGCTCATGCCCTGTTCCGAGTGCTTTATTTACCCAACTTCTCGCAGCAGAAATCATCGGTTGAAACATTCCTGTCGGTGGTACGGTAGGAGCGCCAATGCGTTCCTCCATTCCTTTCTTTCCCGCCGCAGCAAGCTCTTTGAATTGCTGATTACGCAAGAAATCTTCTTCAATGGCATCAACAACCTTACGCTGGCTACTGCTTAACGCTTCGATTTGCGGCCTTCCAGAGCCTTTGCTTATCGTATTCTCGGCCTGTCTTACTTTGGTTCCAAACGATGCTGCACGCTCCGCGCCGGTAGCAGGTGCAACCAATGCTTGTTCAAGTGATTGCCCGACTCGCATTTGGTTGATGGGGATTGAATCCGACATATGGCTAACTCTTGCTGCGTCATATAGTGGATTCTTTTTTCCAATCCATGCAACAAGATTTTTCTGTGCATCCTGAACCGCATTCTTTGCCGCCGCCGACATTGCCGGAAGATTCGGGTTGTTTGCGGATTGCGTTTTCGCATCAAGCCCAAGTTTTACAAAATGCAAGAATTCCGTAAGGTTTGTCTTTGGACTGATGCCATTCGCTTGTGCAAGCTTCAAAGCTTCCGGCAACACATCCTTAACATACGGGTTCTGGAACAGCTTCGCCAATTGAGGATCGGCACTTATCCGGTGCTGGAACGCATCACTATAATTTTTTGCGGAAGTGGCAGTTCTTGATGCTATTGCCGCCTCCAAGTCTGCCGGTGTTTTGCCGAAGGATTGAACGGCACCCAGACGTGCTGCGGCATTCTGCCCTTTAACTCCCATCGGCCCGTAATACTTTGACGGCAGTTCATTGGCCGCAGCTTTTTGAAATGCCGCAAATTCTGCGCTATTTGCAGGAACAGCAGCTTCTCCAGCGGTTAGCTTAACGCCGGGGACATTGCTTTTAGTTTGCAACATAGCGTTGATTACATCATCCGCTTGGCTTCCTGCGGCCCTACGGCCAAGGCTACCGACAGATGGGTATATGTAATCCTTCACGCTTCTCCCAAGATTGATTGCCGACCCTGCTGCGGCTGGCGCAAAAGCGGCCGTAAGCCCTGCGGCAAGTTGTGTACCTTCGCCGCCTCCGCTTTCCCGCGCCAATCCGCTACCCGTTCCAGCACTTCCAGCAGCCACAAGTTGCGCTTGTGGGGCAAGTCCTAGTTGCTGCATAACCGCTTTGGTTACACCGGATACAGCAGGCGTGGCAAGTTGCGCCCCCCTTACAAAGCTACCACCAGCAGCCATTGATCTAGCCGCATCTCCAGCTACCCGCTCAATTGCAGTTTCAGGACTTGGTAATCCAATAAAGTCTGAAATTGATTTGCCTGTTTGTCCGCGAATTTGCATGTTTTCCGGAAGAACAAGATTTAGTCCCGCCCTGATAGGGGACGACAAAAAATCTGCCGTTCCACCAACGCCCTCTATACCATGTCTCGCTGTAAGTCCAACTTGCCGCAGAGCTTCTTCTCCATATCCGCGCTCCCTGACTGCCTGTTTTTCGGGCGGCTTGTACTCACCAACGCCACCGGGAATCTGATCGACAAGCGACTTCGATTCTTGCTGCGGCTTCCATTGCTCTTTCGCGGCATTCTCAAGTTCAACATCAGTAGCATCAGCAGGCCCCTCAATCTTAATGATTGATCCGTCTGGTGCCTGAACTTTGAATACTTTCAATTCTGCCATGCTAATCTCTGATTACTTTGAATGTACGTTTGCTTTCTTCCGGTTTCTTGTCTTGCGTTTCAGTCTGCAAATGTTCGTACTTGCCCCACAGTTCCTTAACTTTCTGTAGTGCCGCTACCCTGCGTTCCCTTGGGATCGTGCTATCCCCGACGACCGCAGCCATTTCACGGTAAAGTAGAGTGTCCTTGTCAGACTGCGGCCCCTCCATGCGCGGCATCTTTGAGGTAAGCGCACCGCCGATAGCCTTGAGTGTTTGCGCTTCCGCAGCGCCAGAAGGACTTGCGCCGACAAGGCCAGCAGCCATATCAACAACAGTTCCAACCCCACTACCTGTAGGCAATGCCTTACCACTTGCGCCAGTAAGCAAATCCTCTGCTTGCTTTATCGTATCCCCAAGTCCTGCCATATTGATGGCGCGCTCGGCTTTGGCTTGTCCTGTTTTTTTAGCACCAGCAATATCGCCTTGCAATGCAGGATCGCTAGTCGACTTTCTGATCGGAGCACCAGACGCATCAACAGCAGGCACCATCTTCCCTGTACGGTGATCGAACACCATTGCGCCAGCAGAAGAATCGAACGGACTAAAATACGGTTGAGCTTTGCTGATAGCGCCAGCCATTTGCTTCATTTCCTTTTGAGCGTCAAGTCGCATCTGCATCAATTCTTTCTGAGCCGCAAGACGTTCTTCCCTGCTCAGTCGCGCATCCTCAATCTTCATAGCCAATTCGGCCATGCGTTGCTGCGCGGCAGCAGCCCTATCTTCTTTCCGCCAATCTTGTTGAATATCCAATGTTGCCATCTTGGATAGGCGCGGATTGTTACTGACAATGGCCTCCATGATTGCCTGACGGCGCTGTTCAGGAGTTGCCGGCATAGCTGGCCGTCCAGGCCCCATACCGTCTTCAGGAATCGGGATTTCAGGCGACCCAATCGTTCCTTTACGGTAATTCTCAAGTTGAGCGGCTTCCACAGCCTTCCGCTTTTCACCAAGCGACTTATAGCCCTCATCAATCCTGTCCTGCTCACCTTTTGCAGCCCATGAATTAGCCAGTCCAGCCAACCCCTGAAACACAGAAGGGCGTACATAGACGCCACCAACCATTTGCCCTTGCAGCGGCGTCATCCCGCGCTTCGCCAGTTCGTCAGCCATCATCTGCTGCCGCTTCAGGCGACGCAGTTCTGCCGTGGTGTCCGGGTCTAGGCCGGAGAGTTCGAGGCCATAGTCATCCATGATCTATCATCCCGTAATCTACAGCCGCATATCCGTCATGCATGGACACAGCGGCAGGCATCACCGCCATAACCTCGTCGGCCATGACGCCCTGCGAATGCTCGCCCCAAATGTAGTCGAATTCGTACAGGCCGATCCCGAGGCGATGCGTGCCGATGCGCCGGATATTGCGTTTCAATCGTCTATCTGAAAATCTCATTGCAGCACTGCCAAGCCCGAACAGCCCGCTCATTGCATTACCCATGCCAGCCTGTTGCGCGTTGTAGGCTCCCAAATCCGCCGCGCCTTGAGCTTGTGCAGCACCAAAGATAGGTGCTGGCGCAACCTGCGTGTTCTGTGCCGCATTCGGCACCGCGAACGGGTTGCTAACCTGCGATCCCGACATGAGCGCGTTGATCTCGTTGAGCGGCGTCTGCCGTCCGGCAAGCATCTCCGCCAGCGCCGTGCGGCGGCGATCTGCATCCATCTGGTAGTCTCTTTGGGCCTCACTGCCAGATGCGATGATGGCTTGCTGACGCGCATCCGTCCTGCCGCGCTCAATCTGAGCCATTGCGTTATCGTAGGCTTCTGTTCCTGGGCGGATACCGGCTGCGATTAGATCGGAATTCCTTTGGTCGATTGAGCGGTCAACGTCTTCATTGACGCGACTCATCATTGCATTGATAACCTGATCCCTTGTTGCCGCAGCATCCCCTGGCGCTGCTGGTAATCCCGAAAGATCAAGATTTTGCCCGATGACATCCCCAAGGGCCTGAGAGCCTTGGATGCCTAAATCGCCAAGAATTGATTTTGTTTGAACGGATTTGTTGTATAACGATTGCTGTTCAGGACTTAGGTTCTGAACCATCGTCGGGCGAGACGTGTCTGTAGCCCCCTCAACCCACGTCTGAGAGCCGTAAGGATTGATTACGTTCGGGTTGTTTAGGCGGGAACTGGCTACTGCGGATTCTACGTTTGCAGCGCCTTGTGCTGCTGCTGCTGCGCCGTAGTCAGGTGGATCGGGGGCGTCGTAACACATTTCACAGTCTCCATAACGATTGCCGTTATCGGGACTGTCGGCCCCTCACTAGCAATACTAGATCAATTCAATCGGCCTGTAAAGCCTTGCTGTAGCAATACTTATCCAGCCCGTACCCGAGGTATTCCATGATGCGGCAAGCCCCGTTATAGGGGGCGGCGGTCATGGTGATCTTCTCCACCCCGCGACGCTTCATGTCGTCCTCGACAAACTTGTAAAACTTGATCGCGTTCCTGCCCTTGCGGTACTCCGGCTTCAAGAACCATGTATCTTCGTTCGCCACTAGCTTTTGCGTGTGCATCGAGCGCATGATATACATGCCGCAGTTTCCTACCAATTCGCCATCGTCTCTTGCCGTAAAAACAATGTATTGCGGCCCATACTTTGCGTATCGCTCGTACTGCGGATTGAACGGTTCGCCGCGTTTAAACATCTCAGTTTCCTGCCAATGCTCCCATGCGTTCCTGACAAGCTCATCCCATACAGTTACCAGCGGCTCGATGGCGAACTCAAGGCTCAAAGCTGCCCTCCTGTCTCATAAATCCAGTCGCAGGACAGCCATTGCACTATCAGGCTGTTCGTCGCAATCTTGATTTTCCCGGCAGCACATCGACCTACGTCCTCGTCAGGCGAAGTCCATTCTTTGAGCACTTCCATGCCAGCCGCCCAATAGGCTTCATCCCAATTACTGACATCCCATTGTCCGCCTGAAATGGCTGTGTAAGTCGCTTCCCCTGCGATCTCGGTATCTCCAAAGTCAACGTCAATGTCAGTCAGGAATGACAAGCTTCCGTTTGCGGAAAGTACAGGACGAAACATAGAAAACCGCTTTTCTGATCCCATATCCTTGAAATAGGAAAACGCTGTTTTGCCATAAGCGATGATATTATTTCCTGTGTCTGAAGTTCCGCTCCACGCCTTATAGACTGCCGTTCCTCTGGAGAAGTAAAGTTGTCCGTTGAATACTGCGAACGTCTCGGCATTCCAGTCGGTAAATCTACACCATGCTTTCGTGATCGTGTTCATCACGTACTGCTGATGCGTGCCATCCTCTGCGATTGGGATATTGAAAATCATGGCCGACTGCGCCGGATACACAATCGCTTCCCACCCCCATTGACTGCCGTAGCTTCTGGCGGCGGAAGTGAATGCCTTCTCGATGATGTTCGTCAGCGCAATGCGGTTATCCACGATGGCGGATTGCAAGGCGCTTGAGAGCGGGTAAGCACCGTTCTCGGTGATTACAACCAGGTCGCCCGCCACCTTCTGCATGCACCTGCGGCCAAGCGGCTTGCCAAGGTCAAACACGCCCGTCAGCGCCCACGAAGTTGAGCTAGACGGGTTCGTTCCGGCGTAGATGATGACCTCGCCCTCGCTGGTTACGAACACGGCGCGGTCGTCAGGGCCAGAGCCTCCGTCGAATGTCCATGTAGCGCCCGCCATCAGGTAGCCGCCCTTTTTGGCGACGCCGGACATGTCGAACTTGGTCAACGCACCACCGGCAGCGCCAGCGGCTAGATACCAGAACGACAGCGAATCTTTCTCAAGGAATATGAGCCGCCCCTTGAACTCGAATAGACTGATGATGCTTGTCGTCGTAAGGCCGGTCAGCGCCGGGGATGTGGCACCATCGACCGCAGTCCATGTCGAGCCGTCATAGTAAGCAGGCTTATCCATGCCATTGACAGCAATCAGCCAGTTGCTTGTCCCATCGCCAAACATCGTCCATTGATGTTTGCCGTTGGTGCGGGAGAGAACGGAAGCACCAACCGCGCCTGCGCTTGTCACGTCATAGATACCGCTATCGGTATAGGCAAACATCTTGTTTGTACCGCTCATGCCGTTATGCACGGCCAGCGTCTTAATGTTGCCGGTTGTTCCTGTGGCATGGCTGGAATTGCCGCCGCGAATCTCGCAATAGCTCGCCTTCGGGAAGAAGTTGTTCAGGACGATAGCGTGATCCGGGCGCATGTCGGCAAGCGAATCACGCTCGTTCCAGCCCTTTACCGGAGCCGGATAGGACATTGCACGGCTGATGCGCGTCCTCGGTGCTGCCTTGCGGGCTAGTGCCTGTCTCATGGCGTGATCCACGATCCAGCGGGGATGAACACTCGTGGAGTCTTGCTTTCACCTTCGCCGCCCATATTCAAAGTGCGCTTTCCGCCATCACGCCCTAGCGCATCCTTGACCATGCTTTCATAGGTACGGAAGTCCTCTGCGTAGTCGAATCCTTTTTCCTTCTTCCAGCGCCAGCGGAGTCCGAGCGTAAGGATTTCCTCTGGAAGCAGCGGCAAGTCACCATCTGCGGCAAAGTATTGCCGATACGTTGCGCCGGTAGAATCCGTCATCCAGTTCCAGCTAACGTACTCGAATGCCCACGTATGTCCGGCAGTCGGGACAGGATTTGCCAGCAAATGCCCACCACGGATGCGCCATTGGTATCGCGGGCCAGTTACTGTCATAGACTTGATGGCTTGCCAGTCCTGATCGTTCAACGGGCCATAGACCGGCTCCTGAAGCGTTCTATCCCAAAACGTGTTGTTCTTGATGTATCGGTATCCATTAGTGGCGATGCTGTCGATGTCGCCCTGATCCTCTGCTGCGGTGGTAGTGTGGGTAGCCTGAAACGTCAATTCGTTCCAGTCGCCACGACCTGACAAATCGTTCCCTTCTTCCTCCAGCAGCGCCATGATCTGCCTGATCTGCGGGTCGGACGTACCATAAACGGTTGCCGGAACCGTCAGGTTTGTGCGGCGGCAGAAGCGTTGGACGATTGTCAGTAAACTCATGTCAAATCACCGCTTCCTGAGACTTAGGCGGGCGACCGCGCCGCTTCGGTTCTTCGATAACCGGCTCCGGCTCATCCTCAAGCAACTCAGCCGCGCTAATGTCAGGCTCACGACCAACCTGCACCATTTCAGGCTGGCGCGGAATCATGCTTTTCAGCGCCTCTACCTGCGCCTTGAGTGATTCCACGGTAGCGGAGAGATTCCGGTTCTCCTGCTCCATCGCGGCAAGCTGCACGGTCACAGCGCCATGATCCTTCATGGACGCCAGCCAGTTCTTTGCCTTGTCGCGCAGTTCCACGGCACCCATACCAATGCGGCGCAAGCCTTCGTCATTGATGATGGCCAAGTCCTCGACAGTCAGGCAATTCATGGCAATCAGCGTGGCTTGCTGCGCTGGAGACAGTACGCCCCATCCTTTGATTGGGGTGCCACTCAGCGGCATTTCCTGCCCGTTCTTCCAGCTTTTGTATGATGCCTTCCATTGATCTGCCCACTTCTCCGGGATGCGCCCATCGCGCACGTTGCGCTCCATGTTGATAAGCCATTGCTCCACCTTGTACTCAACGCAGTCTTTCGAGTACGGCGGCGTCACAAGAGCAAAATCAACGTCCTTGGCGACATATCGGCCTTCACGGATGGATGCGGCCTTGTCCTCCATCGGGCGGCGCTCGAAACGGACATAGGCAGGACGTTCTTCACGGCTAATCAATTCTCCGACTGACATTTGACCTCCTTATGCGCGAAGCGCGGTAAGTACAGCAGCAGCTTGGGTTGCGGCATTATCAGATGCCGTTGTGCGAATCAACTTCGCCTTACCAGGCGCATCCACATTGCCCTCTACATACCATTCCTGAAACGTTCCGACAACACCAAACTCCTGCGTTACCTTTGCATTGGTTTCTTTCGTTCCGAGAGCCGTTTGAAGGGCTGCGCCTGTGATTGCCATGATAATCTCCTTTCGGTTTTGCAAACCACACCAATATGATGCGGTTTGAAAAACCCCCGCCGAAGCGGGGATTCTTGTTACAGGATTTGCCCTTGTGCAAACGGGTTCATCACAACACCAGAGCCATATCCGGTATAAGTACCGGTAAGGGTAATGGTGCCGGTTGCGGTGCTGTTTTTGTCTCCCGTAGTGCCAATCGCGCTACCCGTATAGATAGTGCGACCATCAGGATCAAGGGCAGCGACTACCGTAGAACCCGGGATACCTGTGCCAGACAAGGCGGCTCCAAGGAAGAAGCCATCATAACCAGCAGGGCAAACAACAGATGCAGTACCGATAGTGGTAAAAGCAGTAGCAGTTACGGTGGCGGTTGCAGCGTGAGTATTCCGCACACCACACAGTTGTTTTCCGCTAGCCAGAGTTCCGACAATACCAGCAGCGGCCACAGCCACAGCCGTATCAGCAGCCACGGTAGCATTCGTTTTATAGACGACGCGACCAGACGTTTGAATCCAGCCATAAGTGCCAGAAGCCATCGGAGCCATCGCAACACCGAACGGGAAACCTTGTCCGGCAGTCGACGGCAATAGAGCGCCGTTGAAAGAACCGTTCCACATAACGAGACTGCCTTTGACAATCGCATCAGCAGACTTGATGTACATGAACTCACCAAGCCCCCAATACGGATCAACGGCAGTCACTTTCAGGCCAAGTACGTGGCGCTGAGTCGTATCCGGCGCAAACCAATCGTTAAACGGTTGGGTGCCGGCAGCAGTTCCAATTGCAGCAAACATAATTATCTCCTTTCTGTCCGATTACTCGACGATTACACCCTGCATTTTCCTGTTTGACAACGTCAAATTCCCCATCCATAGTATGGGGATCACCGAGCCATCTTGGTTGATCGGGCGCTGATCTTCCAGCACTTCCATATCGGCGTCGCGGTGAACCACAAGCTCGATATAGTTAGTGTTGAGGAAGTAAGCGTGTGAAGACGGAATTCCACTATTGCCGTCGAAATAGACATCAGCGTTCTTGTACTTCAGCGAGACAAGCCCGCCGTTGGCGTTGCTGGCATCCATATAACGCTTGATGGAAGTCTGCGAAGCCTCGAAGTAACGGTAGTACGTGTTGTCCATCACGATCAGGTCGGGCTGGTCATCCGGGCCACGATCAAGGTTCAGCCACAACGGAAGCATCATGCTGTTCTCGATGGTCGTCGCGCTCGAAGTTACCGAGTTGGCCGAACAGTCAAAGATCGTGTTTTTCCAGAACGAGAACGAGGACGAGTTGATGCCACCCACGGTGCCGGTGCCAGCGTCGGCCACAAGGGCTTGCAGACCGTTGATCTGGTTGGTCGCGGTGCCGTCGCTGTACAGATCGGACGAGAACGAGTTGTTGAAGGTACGGATCGCGTTCTTCATCTTGGCCTTCGCCAGAGAGAAGATACGGGATTCGCCGCTGTTGATGCGCTGCTCACGACCGGAAGCAACCACGTTGACCGCAATCTGCCGCCATTGGTACTCTGCGGCGCTGATAACGTCGGATTGCTGGATATTCAGCAAGTCCCAGTCACTATCGAAAATGTTATCGTGCGGCTCTTTATCCGCACTTCTATGGGTCACCCCATAGTCCAGACTATATCTTCCCTTGCGGGCCGGGGGCTCGTGTCGCTTTACCGCCATGCCGCTTTCGCGGGTTAGGCTCCATGCGTTAGTCGTTACACCTTCCGCTGCTTTCGCAAGCGGCTTGGCTCGGTATTGACTTAATGTTTGGGACAGTGTATCGTTGATAACATTAAGTGTTCCACCGAATTCACCCGGTTTTTCAATGGAGGCAACATGAGGAAGCGCAAAGACAGCGGCGTTGGTGCTAGGCCGTACCGCAAGAATGGTGCAATGTTCAACTGCATCATTTGCGGTGCTGAATTCTACCGGAAGGCTAGTTTTATAGCTCGCGGCATAACCAAGACTTGCGGTAAATCCGAGTGCAAGAGCAAGGCTTTTAGCGGCGAAAACAATCCGGCTTGGGGACGAATCCCTACGCAAGAGAACAGAGACGCTGTTACCAATAGCAACTTGGCTAGACCGAAACGACCCGGCCCGCCCGCTGGATGGAAGCCCAGTCTTGAGCATAGGGCGGCTATTTCTGCCGCACTCAAAACCCGCTGGCTTCTTCACCGTGACAAGATGATCGCCGCACTCACGAAGCCGAAGCTTAGTGATAGCCCAAGACATAGGCGAGAATTCACTCCCTGGCAAAAGGCGAACTGGAAAGCAGCCTGTTGCGCTTGGTGTGAAACTACCGATGGTCTTGAGTTGGATCACATCATTCCTATCGTTGCTGGTGGCATTAACATCAAAGAAAACTCTCAAACCCTATGTCGTAAGTGCAATCTATGGAAAATGGCTTACGTTGATCGCCCTTACTACATTTCTATGTTGGCATCCAAAGCGGCTAGTTAGGCGCAAAACGCCAAGGTCAACCGTTGGTAAGTGCTGTTGGTCGTGTAATCAAGCGGGCAAACGATAGTCAGTCCGCCATCTTCGGTGCGGTAGTTCCCGCGCTTGTAGATGTGCTTGAGCAGGGCGTTGCGGTTGGAAAGGTTGTCTTTGACATCCTTCCGAACCTTACGGAAGGTCGAAGTGACCAGTTCCGTAAAAGTGCTGTTAGGCGAGGCCATAATTGGCTCCTTTCAGAGTTAATGAGTACGTGCTTTGATTTCGCGCATTGCTTCTTTCATTGCGCTATCCAAGTCCCTCATCGTTCCTTTCGGCTGCTCTGTAGGAGTCCTACGGGTGTCACGATTGCGGATATTCGTTGATGCTGCCTTCTTTGCCGCTTCTGCCTGCTCTCTCGCCTTTTTGTCGGCTTCCGCTTTGGCTTCTGTCTGAATCCTTGCGGTTTCCTTGGCGCGAGTGCCGGGATTTGCCCATACCGCCCGATCATAAGCATCCTGCAACGGCAAACCAGCCTTAAGCATCACAATGATGTCGTCGGCCACTTCGTCAAAGTAGGGATGCGCCGGATCGGACGCAAAGGTATTCACTTCCTGACTGATGCGGGTACGCTCGGCGTTGAGTTGTTGTTCACTGCCGGAGTGGATAACCTGCTTCAGTTGATGCAATTCATCTTGTAGTTGTGCCAAGCGCGGATCGACGGATTGCTGTCCACCCTGCGTCTGTTGGCGCAGGCTTTGGTCGATACCGTACTGTTTTGCGATGTAATCTAGGTACTGCGCCTTCTGTGAAGGCGGCGATACGGAAAGCTTGTAATGCGCGTTCAGGAGGGTTTGAACCGCTCTCGGCGCATCAATGCCCTGCGCTTGGATAAGCGCCATATAAGGCGTAACGGCATCCCGCATTGCCTTCCCATATACCGCATCACCTTTGTACTGTTCGAGTCCGTCAAGCATTTGCTTCTCGCGGACTTCCCAATAGTCCTGCACTTCCTTGGGAGTTTTGCCCCAATGTTCGTGCATTTCCTTGGGCCATGTCTTTGGGGCTGGCTTTCCTTCAATCGCGGCCTTGGCCGCATCGTCTGCGGCAGCGCCATCTTTTGGCGGTTCAGTTGCCTGCTCAGTATCAGCAGGTTCCGTGATTTCGTCTGCACTCGCACCTTCAGCATCGTCGGTCGCCTCCCTCGTTGATTCAGGAAACAGGTCGCCAGCCAAGTCGTTTGACGCTTGATCTATGTCAAATCCACCCGCATCGCCTGCATCTTGGCTGCTGTCAGCAACCACTGTTTCCGGATCCATGCTTCCTCCTAAAGTTAGTTAGTGCTTACTTAGACTAAGCCCTTGTTACAGCAATGTCAAGATGCTCCACTTCTGCGGCCAATTTCTCTCTTTTTGGCGCTGGCATTTCGTAGATCGTCTTTTCTACGTGTTCATCCACTTTCTTCTCAAGCTCTGCGTCCTCTCTGGCGATCCGCTTGGTCTGCTCGTCCTTGAGGCTAGGCTCGTAATCCACGCAGTTAGATGCTTTCATATCCTCTCTCCGCTGCGTCTTTGACGTTATCCATCGCCCGGTCGTTGGCGACTCATAAGATGGGAAATTCGTCGCGTCAATGCTGAACATGACGGGCGAGATTATCCGCTTTGCTGCACCGCCGCATTCGCATGTCTGCGGATGGTCTAGTTCGGCCAGCTTCAGGTAGCGGTCGAACTTATGGCCTTTCTCGCACAGGTGTTCATATACAGGCATGGTTCTTTCCTTACGCCGCCATCAACATCAGCAGCATTTCCTCGTCTTCCAGAGACTCCATCTGCTCCTGCCAGAGTGCCAGTAGGGCAGATACCCTTGCCGCGTCCCGTTCCAATGCGGCCCAATCAATGATGCTGGCTGGTGGTATCGTTGCCGGTTTGACGCCAGCGACGATATGCGGCCTGACGATCTTCGCAGCTTGCTTCTTGACTTGCTGCGGCGCAGTTGCGGTGATGCCTTCGTACATCTCGCGCATCGTGCGTTCAACAACGTCATCAATGCGAACGTGTGGTTTCTGCTTGTGTATCCTTATCGGGTATCCTGCTCCGGCAAGGATTTCTTCAGCCGCAGACTGTATAACGCCCCACGAGTTGCCCCACGCAGACGCCCACGATTTGCCCCATGCGGAAGCCACTAGACTGGCCCCCATGGATCGGCTTCGGTTCCCGCGCCGTCCACAACAAGGTCATTCACTTCCTTGATATTTGCCGCAATCGGATCAGCCCATGCCCCTGCTAAGATGTCCGCAACGGTAATGTCGTTCAGCGCCGCAATCGCCGCACCATTGGCCGCGATCCCGGCATTGTCCGGTGCGGTGTAGCTGGCCGTCGGCAACACGTCATCCACGGATCGCGCCTCGACCAGCAGCACCATATCCGCCGGGTCGGCCGCCGCGCCGGAGATGTGCAGCGCCAGATCGCCCAGTGTGTCGGTGTGGCTCGCCGTCAGCGCGAGGCTGTACCAGCCATTCCCGCGCTCGGTCACGGTCGGGGAGATCGAAGCGAAGGCCCCGCCGTCCTTGCTGGCGGTAATCGTCAGCGTCAGCCCTGCCTTGCCCGTCACATGGTCTGTCGAATCGACCATCAGCACCATGACGTTCTTGGCCGTCGATTGCTTGGCCTTACGCATTGACGACTCGCCCACGGCTATAGGTATTGCCGCCGCCACTCACTACCAGCGTGCCCTCATAATCGGTGCCGTTCGGCCCGTAGAATTCACCATCGCGCACGTCGGCCTCGGCCGGATAGACCGGGCCATCCACCGTGAAGGTGATGGCGTGACGCATCCTGCCCAGGCTGCCTGCGTTCTTGTAGGTGATGGCGATCCCCTCGCCCTCGCGCAGCACGATGTCCAGTTCATTCGGGTAGGGCTTCGCCTGTCGGAAGAAGGGGAGATCACTCGTCAGGTTCGCCAGCCCCGGCCCGGTGCCGTAGCCGACAGAAATTTGCCATTGTTCGTGAGGCACGGAAATCAACGCCCCATGCTTGGCACCGCGCATCAGGATTTTTGCGTTTCGCTTCGCTACGATTGTTCCGATGCTGGCGGTTGAATCCAACGGGACTGGCGTCAGCGTGTCGCCGTCGCCGATGCCGTCGATGGGCTCCAGCGCAATCTGCGGGATGACACCCGTGCCAATCTCGCGGTAAGCCAGAGACACAACCTCCAGCACCACGCCCGAGCCGCTGCCGTTGAGCAGGGAAAACAGCGGAAGCACGGCGGGCGTCACCGGGAAGGTGTAGGTGTGGCAGGCCCCGGTCGCCGCCACCCGCACGGTGAGCGTGACCATGAAGCGATAGACCAGCCCGGTCAAGTTGTTCAGGCTCACGGCAATGCCCTCGCCTTCGCGCAGGGTCATGCGCTGGCGTTCGGCGGTCGTGGCGTCCTGCCGGTGCAGTCTCTGCGCCCATGGGGTTGCCGCGAAGCCGTAGCCGAGGGTTCGAGTATCGTTGGCCAATGGGATGGCGCGAGCGCCATCCCATTGCGATCCGCTGGTCGTCACCGTCGCCGGGCGGCGCGCCAGTACCACCTGAGACGGCAGCGCGGCGTTGTTGCTGTCCAGCTTCATGGCCGCGATGGCGTCGCCGGTGCCAGTGTGGGCGGTGATGCGGTACAGGTCGTAGTTGCCCGGCGTCGTGGTCGTCTGCGCCATCAGCGGCATGACCTCGGCACGCCGCACGCGCACGGTCTTGCCGCTGCCGGTCGGGTTGAACAAGGCCAGCGGGGCGACGTGTTCGAGGTACGGATGGCCGGTGACTGCCGTGTTTGGCAGTTCCTGAGAAAACAGACGCCGGTCGTCGGCGTCCTGTACGGTGAAGGTATCCACCGTTTATTCCTTGGTGAAGTCCTGATAGCTGTGCAGCAGTCCGGCCGCGCCGGAGACGTTGTAGACCATGTTCATCTGGTTCTGCCGCAACGTGATCGGCTGCACGTCGCTGTGCGGAATCCAGTCGTAGATGACGTTGAGCGGGATCAGGCATTCCAGTTCGTCGCTGGTGGCGGCAGATACCGCCGCCTCGTCGCTCGACCATATCCATGCGTTCAGGGTGTTGGCCGTCCCACCGATGGTGCCGGCGTGACCGTAAGTGGCCGTCGTCGGGGCTGTATTGGTCGAGTCCATCGAAACGGGGGTGACGGCTGTCGGGGCGGTGAGAGAGCCTGAACCGGTGTAGAGTCGATGTTCCATGGCACACACGACGCCGGTCACGGCGGCGGTCTGCGCGTTCGACAGGCCGACGCGGCGAATCTTGAGGATTTCCGTCGCGTGCCCGTTGAGGATGGCGTGCATGTTCTTTGTCGCGGCGAAGGCCACGCCAGCGCAATAGGTGCGGAATGTCTGTGCCATCTGTCAGGCTCCTACGATGATTTTTCCGGTGCCGGGCGTGGAAGCAAACACGGTCGCCTCGCGCTCCAGCGGTTTGGGGATAGGGCGGCGCACGATCTGGTTCGACTCCAGCGCCTTGATGCTGCGGCCGACTTCCTCGCGCCGGTCGCCCGGTGCCATGCCAGAGTGCCGTTGGCGCTGGATCATCAGCGTGTGCTGGCGGATGCGCTCGACCTGGGCGGCGTCGAGGACGACGGGCGAGTCGATCAGCCAGCGGCCGAGGTGCGGTTCGTAGTGGGTGCGGATGGAGGTCATACCTGCGTCTCTATCCTGATCTGCTTCCCGTTCGATAGCGTTCCCACCTTCGGCGCAGCCAGCGTCGCAAGCAACTTAGCCTGCGTCTCAAGTACAGCCGCCATCATCTGATCGCTGCCTTCCTTCTCCGCGCCTTCGCGTTCGGATTCCTGCGATGCGGTTGCGGCTTGAGCCTGTGCGCCAATCTTGGCGATCTCTATCTGCACAGCACCAGCCATCGCCGCCTTCTTCAACTCCGTATCGCGCTGCGTGTTCGCTTTCATTTGCTCGATGCGCTGCTGCGTCATCAGCTTTTCTTTTTCCGCAGCAAGGTCGGCAATCAACTGTTGCTTCTCTGCCTCTTTCTCTGCTTTCAGCTTCGCCATTTCAAGCTGCATTTCAGCCTTGGACTCCATGACCTTCTGCTGCATTTCAGCTTGCATGGATTGCTGCTCCATCTGCGCCTTCTGCTGCATCTCGGCCATCTGCATCTTGGCGTCCTGCTGCGCCTGAGCCATCTCTGCCTTCAGCTTGTCCGCTTCCGGGTTGCCCTTGCCTTGCGGAGCCTGCATGTTCTTGAACTGTTCCTCGACTTCCGTACCGAATCGGAAGCGGCGGATGACAGCAAGCATCAGTTCCTTGGCACCTTCGAACGGCATGGTGCCTGACTCGACCATCGGATTCAGACCGGCAAGCAACTGGCCCATTGCGTTCATGAAGTCGCCTATCTGCTTCTGGTCTTCGGTTGCCTCAACATCAACCGTGCTGTTCGTCTCGATGTCGATACGATAGGCACGCTGGATGTCGTCACGCAACAGCGCGAGAACGTCATCCCATACAGGAGCGGCTAGAGCTTGCTGAATCTGCGGATCGGGCGGCTGCGGCGGCGGCGGTTGCATTCCTTGCTGCTGCGCCATCATGGCTTTCTGCTGCGCTTGTATTTGCTGCGCTTGGACGATCTGCTGTGCTTGAGCCTTCTGTTGTGCGGTTACGAACGGCAGTCCAGTAGCCTTGGCCCATGTCTCAACGCTAAACTTGCTGGCGGCGATCTCCAGCATGATGCGGAGCATGTCGCGTGAGTAGCGTTGCACTTCTTTCTGCAACCGCTTGAGTCGCATGGTTCCCCACGATTCCTTGATCTTCTGCGCTCCAAGCGTCTCACTCGCAACCGATTGGCCGCGAATGAT
The DNA here is from genome assembly GCA_022072175.1 of Candidatus Omnitrophota bacterium. GTDB lineage: Bacteria > Omnitrophota > Gorgyraeia > 2-02-FULL-51-18 > 2-02-FULL-51-18 > JAJVIE01. The sequence continues at coordinate 38,024 of JAJVIE010000007.1, forward strand.
GTCGGATACTCCGGTAATCTCGTAAATAACGCGCTTACATTGCTCACGTGCCGCAACCAGCTTCTCGGCAACTTGCATCAACTCCTGCAACGGCATGAACCAGATCGCTTTGTCCAACCCGCCTTCGCCAATCAGCGACGATGCCTTGTCGGTAGGAATGAGCGCGTTGTCGTCTTCCTTTAGGATGGATTCGATCTCATTGCCAAGTGATCCGTCATATGCCCCGCGCACCTTCAACGCGCTAACGACTTTCTGCAAGCGCCGCGTAAGGTTGTTCAGTTCCTTTGCCTGATTCTCATACAGCTTGTACATCGCCGTAGGAAGCAGATCGTTCGACTTCTCGATGAATTGAAGCGGACGCGGGCAGTTGTAGAACCCTGTGATGCCTAGTGGATCGTCCTCGACCTTGAGATAACCGTCGTGGTAAGCCGGTGAGATATAACGCACCACCTTGCCGCCTGACTTGTCCCAAATCTGGTAGACGAGTGCTGTTTTGCGTCCTCCCTGCTCGTTGTCGGCGTCGTCTCTACCGCCAGTTCCGGTTCCTTTTTCTTCCGGGTCATCGTCATCCTCTCCAAGCGTGTAGGTGATTTTCCCGGCAATTTCAGCGCCAAACAGGCGTTCTGCTTCTTCCTTGTCGATAAATTCCTCGTAGGCAATCCACGGCACTTTCGACCACTTCTTCGCGTAGCCGAAATATACCCTGTCCCATCCGCGAGTTTCGGTGCAGACCTGCTCCCAGTTGACTACAGGGACAGAACCTTCTTCTCCTGTATCCAGAATGTCCGCGTCGTATTTAATAGACGTGATACCACGTCCTGGCAGAAGTCCGTCAAGGGTTGCGTATCTGACTGATTGCTCAAAAGTCTCGTATCCTTCTACGTTGGTGTCGCACAGGTATTCCAGCATCCGCTGTCCGGCCTTGGACGATGCAGCGCCTACCGGATCGTCGTCCTTGAAGCGGCGCTGAACTACAGGTCGCGGGACTTGGGAGAACAGGGCGGGAAGCAGGGTCTCTACATTTGAAAAACATATATTGAAGGGCGTCTCATCCTGACGTTTTCCAGAATAAATCTCTATGATTTCCTGTCCATCTTTTCTATAATCCTTTTCTCTCCGCTTTGCCGAAGCTATTTCGCCTAACCAATAACGAACCTCGCTTGCCGGTTCGCCAGCCTTGCGTTCTTCTTTGCGCTTCGCCATGTCTATCAGCCGTTAATAATGCTGTCGGGAGTCAGCGGGCGATATATGATGAACTGTTTCCAAGTGCCGGTAGTTGATCCTACACCAACAACCGTAGTGATGATGCCTGCCGGAACGATGATGCCGACTGTACCGGCAATGCCGACGCCGTTTGCGTAGACTGCCGGGGCGGTTGCGAGGGTGCCGGGAACCGATACGACGATGGTTCCTGCCGCAGCATTGGCGAGGGAAGCCGATGCGCCTGTTATAGTAGTCGCAGCGCCATTCGTGCCGTCAGCGGAGTATTGCAGGGTTGATGCGGTAGCGCCGTTTGCTGTAACACAGATACAACCGATGGAGATAATTTGGATTGGGCCACCTGAGACAGTCCAGATGGTAGTGCCATTGACCATGACCGCAGCAGGTTTGACGATTGACTTGTCCTGCGCAGCCCACATGAATGGAAGCATTTTTATCTCCTTTCGGTTGCAGCGTTATCCCTTGGATAAGCGCCTAACGACTACAAAATAGACCATTTTTATCGGGTTTGCAAGTGCTTACTCACAAATCCTCCCTTGCCGCCCTCATCCTACTGAAATGCTGTTTCTTGATCTGGCCGAAATTGAGTGCATGGACGTTTCCGGCCATAATCTTCTGAGCGAAAGACGGCTCCTGAGTCGCCGCCTTCGATCTGCGCCACGTCACCGCTACACATGAAAATCCGTCTGCGGCGTGTGACGCTCCATCATGGACTGGCTGAGACGAAAACACGTTGTTTTCCTCGTCATACTCGCGCCTGTATGCCTTCAGGTGATCCACCCCGATTTCGCACTTGTCGCCATCGAACCGGCAATGTGGAAAAGTTGCCCGCGCCGCCTGTATCTGTTCTTGCTTATCCAAGCGCGGCGCAATCGCAAAACTGCCCAATTTCCCCTTGTGATCTTCATTGAACTCATGGAATTGCTGCAAAATCGACTTCCCGCCAGCCGCTAGTGTCCTTGGGCGGGCATCGTGAGGAAACCAGTGAATCCCGTACTCGTACCCAAGCTTTTCATGCTTGTCGAGTAGCATTTGCCCGTAAAACGCCACGTCCTTGAAGTTATCCTCGTCATAATTGATGATGTTTATGTCGTTTCCGATGACTTGATAGTACCAGCACGTCGTATCGTCGTCGTATCCCAAGTCCCATCCAGTGAAAACCGGATATCCCTGCGTATGAGGCACTACAACCAGGCTATTCTCAGTCTGAATCTGCCCTGCTGCCTCCAATTTTGAAATTATGTCCCCCCAAATAGACCCGGGAAGCGCCGCCTCGAACGAAACGTAGTATTCCTGCATGAAAAGCGCCATGCCGTACTCGTCGCCATGCTCGGCCTGAAGCTGTCTAAGAATGCTTTGCAGTTGTTCCGGCGAGAAAATCCCCGACTCATCGGCATTTATGGACGTGAAGAACCATCCCGGCTCATTGGCCGCGAACTCACACAACCGCTTGAAGTGATTCTTTCCGCGAGGCGTCGAGTTGAACCCTGCCCATCCCCCGTTTTCCTCCAGAATCGGCATGAGATAGCCCCACGCGCTAGGCATGCTCAAGGCGTACTCCGAGAAAACCAATCCTACCGGCGGAGAACCCACCAAGGCGTTGAAACTGTCTGAACCGACAAGCTGAAACGTGCTTCCATTATGGAACTCGATCATCATGCTCTGGTCGAGCGTCCGTTTCCGCATCTCGTGCGGGAAAGCATCGTCAATCCGCCGCTTTCCGGTATTCGGGTTGATGGCGTCCCACATGGCCTTCCGAGCCTGCCCGTACTCCGGCAGCATCGTCCAATACGTCCCAATTCTCTCCTGCGACGAACAAGCTACGTGGTGCAGAAATACCTCGTCCTTTCCGGCCCGGCGATGCCACTTTGCAACCGCCCGTTTTCCACCACCAGCAAGATACTGCCATAAAGGCGTTTGATACACCCTTGGCGTCCATTTATACGGAAGGGCTATCCGGCTCATTCTCTATCACCGCAAAATCCTCGGAAACATCCTTGATATGGGTACCCGCGCCTTCCTCAATCCCAATCCTGACTACCCCCCCCTCCACCTTCACCGTCCCGCCGCAACTACGGTCAATCACCAGCGTTATCCCTGCCCCCTTGTCCTCCTTCGCATCTCCCCAACTACCCCTGTCCGCCTTCGCCGCTACCTTCAAATACGTGTCCGCCTGCAACTTGCTCACACTCACATCCTCAATCCCAGCATCCCGCGCAGCACTTACCGCATCCCACACCAACCTGTCCGCCCAACACCGCTTAGCCAACTCAAACACAGCAGACCGCTTACCGTCATCCTCTATCCACTTACGAAGCACCATCCAAGCAATATTGTGGTGCTTGGTAGCAATCTCCCAAGGCTTCTCTCCTTGAGATACCTTCGCGCATATTTCATCTATCAGCGCAGAATCGCCAGCAATCAACTCCGATGGCCCAAACTCGGCAATCAGATTGTCCAGCCGCGAATACCCCTCTCTCACCAATGCGCCCATAGCAACATGTTAGCGAATGCTTACTCCGGATGCAATAACTTCCACAATTTGCCACTTTTAATCTTATAAATTGTTTTCGTATGTATATTAAAAGCTTCCGCTATTTCAGACCGCTTCCTATCATCCAATAGAATAGCAACAACATCCCACTCGGTTAACTTGCACATAGGATTATTTTCCCCTATATAGCGCGGTGATCTACCCTTTTTTACCATGTCAGCCATGTTGTCTGAATGTGTACCCACAAAAAGATGATCTGGGTTTATACAAGCCCTATTGTCACAACTATGGCAAACATACTTTCCTTTCGGGATATCCCCAAACTTTTGAATATATGAAGCCCTATGAGCCGACATCGTTATTTTCTTATGCTTCAATATCCCATAACCAGCCTTCCCAATACCACCAACCCAAATTACACAACCACATTCAGGTATTGGAACCCCATATTTATCAAGTTTTTCAGATATAGACAGCGCAGCTTTTCTCGGCATATATACCTCCTAGTTCATAATAGCACACATTGGTATACATAGCTAGTCGTCGAGGCTCCAACACCCGGCCCCCGCCTGCCGCTAACCACCCCCCCCCCTATGCGTTAGTAAGCACTCACCAACACACCTATATTAGCACTCACTAATTGGACATAACCGCCATTCTGCGAATCGTAAGCACTCACACTCATTAACAATCAATAACTTACGCGCATCATACTGTGAGAACCGCTCGCATCTAGCCCATAAGC
>JAJVIE010000018.1 GCA_022072175.1 Candidatus Omnitrophota bacterium
CGACATAGGCCTGGCCGAGCGAAGCCAGCGAGGGCCGCAGCAGCCGGCGCAGGGCGGAGATCGACTTGATCTCGAAGGTGACGATCGGCGCCGGGCCGAGCACCGCCTCGCGGCCGTTCCACAGCCTGTAAGGCCGCGCGCGTTTTGGCACTATTTTGCGCGACTTTTGGCACTGCCGCCAAGCCTTTCTACGGCCACCTGGAAGTAATGCTCGCTGGCCTCGATTCCGACGAAGTGTTTGCCCTGCTGTAACGCGGCCGCGCCGGTGGTCGCCGAACCCATGAATGGATCGAGGATTCTGGCCCCGCAGGCGGCCACGATGTCCTCCATAAGGGGTAGCGGCTTGCCTACCTGGTGCAACTTGCCGCCGGCCAGCGGATTGACCCGGAAGACGCCGGGCGAGTAGGTCTCGCCGCGCAGCGGCCCCTTGCTGCCCCAGACGATGTATTCCGCCTGGCTGCGAAAGCCGCCCTTGTAGGGGCGGGCACCACCGGTCTTGTCCCAGACGGCCACCCCCCGCCACGTTACACCGGCCGCCTGCATGGCATCGGTTGTAACGGGGAGCTGACGCCAGTCCGAGAAGACGATCATCAGCCCACCATCGGCAAGCCGCTCAGTGCAAAGGCCCATCCAAAGCGCCGACCAGTGCAGGTAGCTGCGCTGATCCTTGGTGTCGCCCAGGAAGTCGGGGAACTTGGTGCCGCTGCTGTTGAGGTACTTGTCGCCAGTTGATCTGGCGCGGTCACCCTTGGACTGGCCGCCGGAGCTGTAGGGCGGATCGGTCACCACGGCATCAAAGGGGCCGGAGAGTCCGGGCAGCACGGCCAGGCAGTCGCCTCGATAGAGGTCGGCGCCTAGCAGGCTGACGTGTTCATTGTTAAAGAGCGGCTTACGGTTTGAGGTTGCCATCGGTCGTTTCCTTTCGGTCTGACGCTCGATGGCGCTCTGGTTCGAGGCTCGCGGCCTTCACTACATTGAGTGTCCCGCAGCGGGGGCACAGGATGGCCAGGTGCTTGAATTCAGCCTCGGCCAGTTTTCGGTTGCATTTACCGCATCGTATTGTTTCCAAGTCTCATATCTTCGCGTGTTAGGCTTGTAACGCCGTGTGCACGGTGGCGGCGCCTTCGGCCTTAACGCAGGATGCATCTGCGGGCGGCGGTCGGTTGGATGCTCCAACATCCTCCCGGTCGCGCCGTCTCTCTTTCTGGTTACATCACCCTCCTGAGCTGCTCGAATCCCCACCACAGCATGTCGCTCGGGTCGGGCGGGGCGCCGTAGGGAATCCAAGGCGTCCGGTAGCCGTGAAACCACAGGTCGTCATTGATTGCTTCGGCGCAGTGCGTGCCGGGCGCGTTGAAGCCCAGTGGCGTAAGGATCGGGTAGAGCGCCACGTCCAGGGTGCCGTAGTGGCGCTTGCCGACCATGTTGCGCAAGTAGTCGATGCCGATCGCGGCCGGCGCCTCAAAGACGAATACATTGCGGCTGGCGTACTCATCAGCCGAGATCTCGCGGAACAGCCAGTTCATGTCGAACATGCGATCGCCGACCAGCCAGGCGCAGTGATACGGGTAGGCCGGGTGAGGCCGCTTCACAAAGCGGTGCTGCAAGCGAGCGCTGAACTTGTTCGGGTCGCAGATGATGGCAAGATTGGCGTTCATGGCATTACCAGACGATGGCCGCCACAGCCTCGGCCGTGGTCGCCGCCGCAAGTTGCGCCTTGAGCGTCTGCGCATGGGCGAAGTTCGCCGAACCAGCCGCGACCATCGAGGCGTAGAACGCCTTCCAAGCCGCCACGTCGGGGATCGGGTAGTAGCTGTTGTCGGCCGCCTTCCATGCTCCGGGGAAATCAGGCGGCAGCGCACCATAGAGCGCCACGTAGCCATTTACGCCATCGATGTCCGAGCGCGACAGCGCGTCACAGGCAAACGTCTTTCCATCGTGAGGGAAGGTGCTGGTGTTCGCCGCCGCTCGCGCTTGGTTGATCTCGGCGTTTTTCGCGGCCTTCAATTCTGGTAGCGGGGTAACTACCGGCGGCGCCCGCAATTTCTCGCCGTCGTACCTCCACCCGATCTGCGCCTCATCCGACGGGACGGCCATCAGACCAGAATTGAGGCCAGGCGGCGCGCCAGTAACAATTGCTTCATATTCCAGAACATTAACAACGACGCCCGCGTCAAGATCAACTATACAAGTGCGATACATGTTGGCCTCCATCAATAATAGATTTCAGTGACGACGATGACGCCGGAACCGCCAGCGCCACCGACAAAGCCGCTGGTACCAGCAACACCGGCTGAACCTCCTGCACCGACCGCGTAGGAATAGCTCGCCGCAGGGCTATTGATGATCAGCTCAACATATTCGCCACCACCACCACCACCGCCAGTTGCAACGCCGGAAGACGGACCGCCACTGCCGCCCGCCCCGGTATTTGCTCGCCCAGCTGCACCAGAACCACCAGAGCCGGCGAATACAGAACCGCCACCAACGCCACCCGCTGGAGAACCGCCAGCCGACCAGGCCGGAAAGCCATTGACGCCAGAATTGCCACCGCAACGCAAACTTGCCGTTCCCGTCCCGTTGACGCCGCCGGTTCCACCGGAACCGCCTGTGGGCGCTCCGGCATCCCCACCTTTGGCCACGACGCTGTTGAAAGAAGTGTCTCCGCCGACTCCGCCGTAGCCAGAGCCGGTTGTGCCACCGCCACCACCGCCACCACCACCACCGACCATGCGAACAATCAACTGCCTGGCATTGGCCGGAGTGTTGTAGGTACCGCTTCCGCTGGTGAGTTTTGTCACCGTTGGAACGGCTACGGTGGTTTGGCCAGGATCGATGTCGACCCATAAGGTTGTTGCGCTCTTGGCGATGCCGACCGATACCTTGTCGGTCGGCGCTGCCGTGGTAATTGCTCCGGCAGTCGAGGCATCTAGGTAGTACCGTGACGCCGGTGTCAGACCACTAAATATCGGGCACTCGCCGTAAAGGTAGACCTTGCTGTTGGTGACGTCGGCAATACCGACCGCGCGGTTGTTGCTGGTGCTGTCGGCAATGGCCTCGTCGAATCGGCTGTTGCCGGAATCCCAGCGCACCACCTCGCCGTTACTGACCGACGCCTCGAAGGTAGCGTTGTTGATGATGACGGCCTTCTGCGAGGCAATCAGCATGGCCTGAATGGCTTGCCTGAGCTGGGTGTAATCGCCCTTGACCAGCGCAAGGCCGGCAGTCTCGACGACATCACAGATGTTTCCCTGGACATCGTTGAGCCAGTCGTCGGTGACGGTCGTGGCAGGGGTTGCCGTGGCCGGGTTGCCCTCGGTAAAGAGGTTTCCCGGCGCGGCGGTGGCGTGGTCAATTCTATGCATGGTCTCTCCTTAACCGTAAGCGAACAGGACGTGTGTATGGGCCGGCTTGAGCCGGTTGATGACGCATTCGAGCAACTCGTTGCCCCAGTTGCGCAGCGGTTCGCCGGCAGACGACCGACCAGCAGCGAATTCGACGATGCTGGCTTCGGGTGCATTGACCTGCCAGACGAACACCCAGCCATCGTTGGTCAGAGCATTGCCTGCCGCGCTGTGGCCAGCCTGGAACGGGCTGAATTCCGTGACAGTGATGGTGTAACCCAGACTCGCCGCCAGGGCGATGTAGTAGGCGGCGCTTTGCCCACCGATGGTGGTGAGCTTGGCCACCAGTGCGGCGCGGCGTTGTGCGGTGGTCTGCGTGCCGGCCAGCGCCTCGACGCATGGATCGGGCAGGCCGGCAACGCGCTCCCAGTCGGCGAGCAGCTCGGCCGTGGTGCGCGGGTCGGCTTCATCGATCAGATCGGCGGCTCGGCCGTCGACGCGGGCCAGCTCATCGGCCCAGGCCAGCAGCAGATTGGTAAGCGCAGCATCCGCCTGGCGTGGCCAGGCGAAGCCCTGCGGCAGCAGCGCCTGGAGCTGGGCGAGGTAGGCGGTAGCCGTCAGAGCCATGTGATCGTCCCGAAGGTAGCCATCTCGCCGACGGCATGGGTGACGTTCGCGGCCGGCACGGTGAGGATGTGGTCGTTCTCACCCGACGCCAGCGAGACCGCCTCGCGGATGTGCGAGAGCAGGATCGTCGCGCCCGGCTCGGCCTCACGCAGCAGCAGGTCGCGCAGTTCAGCCTCGACGGCGGCGCGGATCGCGGCCGTGTCCGGCGTAAGGTCGATGGTGAAGTTGAGCGGCACGGCGATGGGAGCAACGACCGTGACATCCGCCGTCACCGGCCGCACGCTGTCGATGTAATCCTGCACCGCAGTCACCTCGCCAGCATCCGGGATCGGGCTGGCATCGTCGTCGCGCACGAAGCGCACCGTGACCGTGCCGAGGCCAAGCTCGGCCGGATACACCCAGGCACGCGTGACGCCTGGCACTTCGAGCGCCCAGGCAACGTAGTCATAACTTGCCCCACCGTGCGGCGGCTGCTGGATGCGGGCCAACAGGCGGGCGCGCAGATCTTCGTCGGCCTCGATGTCGGCACCGCCGGTCAGCCCACCGACAGCCACCGTGGCCGTGGCCGAGACTCCGGCGATCGGCGTGTCGAAACTCAGCGACGAGGCGGCCGATGCGTTACCGGCCTGACCGCCCTCGACGGCAGTAACGGCAATCGTGGCCGTGCCGCCGGAAATCGTTGCCTCGACGTCGGTCGTGTACTGCGCGCCGTCAGAGCGTGCCAGGGTCGAGTCGGCGGGAACGATGGCGCCGTTGGTGCCGGTCACCGTGACGTTGCCGACGCCAGGCGAAGCGGCCTTTCGCGCAACACCCCAGATCGAGGCATGGCGCTCCAGCATGTCGCCGTCGGCGGTGTCGATGATGACCTGGCGCGCGATCCACTCCAGGTAGCCGTAGAGGCCGTGCGCGGCACCGGAATGCACGCGGGCCAGCACGTTGAGGTTCGAGCGGCGCAGGCGGGCATCGGCGCCCGGCAGGCGCGTCTCGATGTCCGCTTCGGCGCGGTTGATCAGGGTGGCGAGATCGGGGCGGGAGAATGGCATGCTGGTCTTCCTATAGCGAAGCCCACAGGGCCTCGAAGCGATAACGGACGGGCTGGCCGTTCGGTCGCGTGATGGCGATCGCGAGGCCGAGCATCTCGTCGCGCGGAATGAAGGCGTCGACCTCGACGCGGCTGGCGATGCCATCCTTGATCAGCCAGGCCAGCGCCTCTTCGGCGTAGCCCTTGGCCTCAGCCAGCACGGCCGGTAGCTGCTTGCGGCGGCCGAGCAGCCACAGGCGCGAACCGAAGCGGTCGCCGGTCTTGGCGGCGAAGGCATCGCCCCACCAGCCGCGCAGATCGTCGGGCGCCGGCGTGTCATCGCCAGCACGGGCGCGGGCGTCGCTGAACAACGAGAGAATGATGGCCGTGTCGAGACCGTCGTCGCCGGCCAGGCTGGGCTGTTGCAGCAGCCAGTCGGCGCCTTTCTCGTAGCTGATGAAGATCGTGCGGATGTCGCTCATTCGCTGATCCTCATCGAGGCGCTGCCGGTGGCGGGGTGGCCACAGGTTGCCAGGTGACCTTCACGACAAACGGGGATGCCGTTGATGCGGATGAACGGGCTGCCCTGGGCCATCACTGGCGCGGCGTGCGGCGGAATGCCGTGGCCCTGCACCGGATCGCCGAGCACCGCCCACAGCGTGCCCTCGACCGTCACGAAGTCTTGCAGTGCCCCGACGATCAATCCGCCGGCGGTGTCTTGGTTGAGTCGCGCAATGCCGTGCATGGTCAGGCTTTCACGATGTCGAGATTCGGCGTGGTGATCGTGATGCCGGTCGGCGTCATCACAATGCTCGACGCCCCGGCCACCAGGTGGATTTCCTTGCCGCGCTTGAAGTGGATGCGATGGTCAGCACCGGCCTTGTCCTCGTCGGTGTAGATCGCCACCTCGCCGCCTTGCAGACCCTTGATGCGGTAACGCCGGTCGTCGGCGGTGATGACGATGCCGTGATCGCGATCGCCGCCCAGGGAAAGGAAGATCGCCTCGGCGCCGGGCAGCGGCACCGACGTGAAGCCGTAGTTTTGCACGCGCTCGATGCCGTCTCGCACTTCGCCGTTGAGCAGCTTGACCTGGACGATCTGCATGCCCGTCGCATCCGAGATCAGACTCAGGACGGCGCGCGAGGCCATCAGGCGCAGCCGGCGCGACAGGGGGGCGAGTAGCTTGGCGAATTCGCGGCTCATAGCATGCTCCAGTCGTCGCCCTTCTTTTTCTTCTCGCGCTCTTCCTTGTCGTTGAGCTTCTTGGAGAGCTTCGATGCGCCGATGCCTGCCACCAGGTCAAAGGCTTCGCGGCGTGCGATCGCCAGCGTGGTGCGCGTGCCGTTGTCGTCGAGGGTGTAGGTGCAGCCGACGACCAGCATCTCGGCCTGGTCGAGCCACAGCATTGGCGATGTGACGGTGACCAGCGTGTTCGGCTGCCACAGCTTGCCTGCGCCGTCGCGCCACCCCTGGACAGAGATCGTGCCGCGATTGCCGCGCCCCATGCGCACGTTGCGCTCCCACGTCGCGCGATCGCGCAGCGTGGCACCGGCGCCGTGAGCTTCGGCCAGCACGATCAACGGGCGGTAGCGGGTGATCGCGTCGTCGCGTGCACTGGCGGACGGGCCGGCGGCATGCTCGCCGAAGAAGTCATCGGTGGCGCGTTCCTGGCCCTTGACGGTGATGATCGAGTAACGCTCTTTCCAGCTGAACTGACCGCGTCCGTCGAGGATGTTCTCGCCCTCGACCAGTGCCGTTTCCGCGCGTGTCTTGCCGGCACGCGTGATGACCAGGTTGCCCTCGCCATCGGAGATGAGCAGCACGGCCTTGAGACGGGCGGCACGCTCGATGCACTCGAAGGCGGTCTCGCCCTCCTGGATGTTGTAGCTGGAGAAGGGCTTGCCGACGTCTGTTTCCACCTTAACCTTGATGCCGAAGGGCGCGCACAGGTCGCGGGCGATCCGATCCAGCGGCGCGTTCGTCCATTGGCCTGCCTTGTGGATGGCGGAACAATCGACCAGGTCGCCGGTGGCATCCCGCCCCTTGACGGTGAGGCTATGCGCCTGCTTGCCGAAGCTCGGCTCGGCATCGTCGACATGGCCGGTGATGACCGTGTCGTCGTCGAGCTTGAGCGAGCACTTTTCGCCAGGGCGGATCGGCCGGCTGACGGATTGGCCCGGCCAGCGCTCGGTCACTCCCAGCTCGAAGCCATTGGCGATCTGCTCGATGGAGCGCGTTACAGAGACGCGCTGCCAGCCGCCGTAGATCTCGGTACCAACGTAGAGTTCGGCGCGGCCGCTCATGCCAGCACCTCTAGTGCCACGCCGCCGGGAACGAAGCCAGGATGACGGACGAGGATGGGATTGCGCGCCACGATCTCAGCCTCGCGCGCGGTATCGCCGAAGGTGCGGTAGGCCACCACCAGGGCCGGCAGTGTGGCCGGCATCGAGATCGTCACCAGGCGGGGAAGGTCAGCGCCGCGCGCGGTGATGTCGCGCACCACGGCGGCACGCAGATCCATCAGGGCGTTGAACACGGCCACCGAGGCGGTAGCGGCCTCGTCTTCCAGCGCGTCGGCGAGCTGCTCGCGCATGGCGATCGCCTGCTGATAGGTGATGCGCGGAGCGCTGGCGGTGGCTGGCGCGGAGAAGTTGATCCGGGCTGACGCGCGTGCCGCCTCGATCACCGCCGCCCGGCGCACCAGCGTTTCAATGGCTGTCCGGTTCGCGGCCTGTACGCGGCGCGCTGGCGTGGTCGTAGGCACTGGCGATTTCTTCGAGCCATAGCCGAACAGACGCCCCATCGCGGCCAGCGCATCGAGCGGCCGCTGGATGGCGCCGCGCAGGCCGGCGTAGAGACCGAAGATCCGGGTGGCCAGCGTGGCCGGCGTGGTGATCAGGCTGGCCAGCGAAGAGCCGACAGCCGACAGGTCATTGACGAACTCGCCGACGACAGACAGATCCGGCGTGATGCCGACGCGGACGGCGTTGATTGTCTGGAGCGCCTCGCCCAGCAATTCCTTCGCGTTCAGCCCGACAAATTCAGGTTGGTCAGCCACGTCGAAAACATCCGCGAATTCCTCGGCGGCGGCTTGCTCGGCCACATCGGCCGTCTCGTCCGTCACGGCGGCGGTGTTGGTGTCGGCGGCCGGCTGGGTGTTTTCCGCAGTCTCGGTAAAGCGCAGCGTGAAGCGCGCCATGCCGCCCTCGTCGGTCAGCGATTCGACGAAACGTACGGATGCCACCAGGGCGACCTGCATGCGGCCGAGCGTCGGGTGCACCAGCTCGCCGGCGCCGGGCTGCTTGAGCGCATCGCGCAGGGCATCGCGGGCCGGGAAGTAGTCCTCGCCGACGATGATCGCTTCCAGGGTGAATTCGCCGGCCTTGCGGCCCATGTCCTCGACGAAGGGATCGTCCCGCAGCGGGTACTCATGCAATACACCGCGACGGCCTTCCTCGGTGTCCGCGCTGCGGACAAAGAAAGGCACGCCCCGGAAGCTGGCCGGCTGGAGTTGATCGCGCCAGGTCATGGGGCCACCATCATCATGCCGCCATCGACCGACAGCGGTACGTCACGGTTTTCGGAGCGGGCAGACATCGAGGAAACACGACCGTCCTGGTCGATGCGGATGCGCACCTCGCCGCCGATCTTCGCCTCGCGGAGCTTGTCGTTGATCTCGACCGCACGCCGGGCCTCCTCGTTGCCGAAGAGCGCCAGCACGCGGGCTACGCCCTCGCCGATCTTGTCGCCGACGGCCGTGCCCTCGATGAATGCCTTGTTGATTCCGGTACCGACGGCATAGCCACCGGCGCCAGCGGCCATTACCCCGGCACCGGCCGTTGCCAGGCCGGCAGCGCCCATCGATCCCCAGGCCGAGAGCGGCAGGCCCCCGGCCAGCACAGCCAGCGACTTGGCACGACTGGCTACCTTACCGGCCGTCCCGGCACCGGCAGCACTGCCGGCGGCCGTGGCCGCGATCTCGCCGACGACCGAACCGCCCATCGAGGCGGGCCAGTTGACCACGAAGACCGGCGTCACGCCGGCAGCGGTTTCCAGCGCCTTGCCTTCCGCCACGCCGGCGGCGGTGCCGCCGAAGCGCTTGGCCAGCCCACCGACCGCCATGCCGCCGTAACGCGCGGCGGCCAGTGTGCCCAGGGCGAGCGCGGTACCGCCGACGATCATTTCCTTGCCGGACAGACCCAGACCGCCGTTTTCCTTCTTGTCCATGCCCCACTTGATGGTCTTGGCCAACGCATCGTTGATCGGCTTGGCGAAGTCATCGGCCGCCTTGCGCAGCTCGGCCTTGAGCCGGCCGGTCTGATCCACCGCGTTACTGATGGCCTCGGGCAGATTCCTCTCGATGGTGCCACCGGCGTCGCCGATGGCCTTGGCGAACTCATCCACCTTGCCCAGCATGTCGCCGCCGAGCAGCGTCTTGAGGCCCTTGATGGTGTCGAGATCGGCCTTGCCGAACGCCTTCTGCATGAACAGCGCGCGATCCTTGTCGGTCGTGAGCTTGTCGTATTCCTTCTTGACGTCGCGCAGCACGGCCACCGGGTCGCGCCGGCTGCCATCCTTCTCGAAGAAGCGGACATTGGTGGCCTGCGCCGCTTCCTTCATGTAATTGAGGTTGGTGAACAGGCGCAGCGTCGAGTCGGCCAGCGTCGCCAGACGCTCTGGCGAACGCTCGACCAGGGACAGCGCCTCGATGAAGCCCAGCGTCTTGTCGAAACTCAGGCCGGCGCTGGCGGCATTGACGCCGACGCGGCCGAAGATGTCCGAGAGGTTTTGCAGCTCGGCGTTGCCCTGGCGGCCGGCGACCGTCATCTTGTCGAGCAGGGAGATCGCCATGCCCGGCTTGGCCAGGTCGAACTGATAGGCGGTGCCGGCGACCGACAGGCTTGCGGTGAGGCGGTCGGCGCTGGCGCCGGTAACGGCCATCGCCTTGTTGGTGGCGTCGATCACCGGCAGGGCCTCGCGGAACTTGAGGCCAGCCTGCACGGCATTGTTGAAGCCAAGCTGCAAGTCATCGACCTGCTGGCCGGTATCGCCAGCCATGCGGAACAACTCGCGGCGCAGCTCGGCCACTTCGGCACGCGTCATGCCGGCGGTCTGGCCGATCTGCGTCAGGCCCTTGTCCATGCGCGCCGACTGCATCAGCGAGGCGACGGTGCCGGTGGTCAGGCCCAGCGTGGCCAGTTGCCCCTGGATCGATCCGAGCGCGCCCTTGAGCGCGTCGAACTCGCGCTTCGCCGTCTGCCCGAATCGGCGCACCCCGCCCTCGGCCTGCGACAGGCCGGAAACGAAGCGCGCCGCATCCGTGTAGAGACGCAGCGCAAGTGATAGATCTCGGTTGCTACTTCCCATCGCTCTTTGCCTTGGTTAGAACTTCCAGGTAGTGGATGAACTCGTCTGCCGGGAGCGACAGGATCTCGGCGCGGCTCCAGCCCGTTTTAAGGGCCAGCAGCAGCACCTTGTTCAGGAAGCTTGTTCTGCGCTCCCGTCGCCCCCGCCCGCTTCCCCCTCCGATTCCAGCTCCATCTGCTTGGCACGCAGCGTGCGGTAATCGGCGGGCTTGAGACTGCGCAACATGCCGACCGTGAAGGGGCCGGTAAAGGTGCCGATGCGCACCAGCTGGCGCAGCATCATCTGGCCGTTGAAGGCCAGCGGCCGGGTGACGTCCGAATCGTTCTCGGCATCGAACATGTCGCCGACCGTGGCTTCGCGCATCTCGAAATCGCGATGCGTCGTGCCATCGATCACCAGACCATTGGGGAGGTTGCCCTTGACGGTTTTCATGCCCCGACCTCTTCACACTTCATGCCCTGGAAGCGCAGTTTGACCTCGCCCTTCGACAGCTCCAGCGCGCCGACGCACCAGGCGTTGCGCAGCACGTAGCTGGTGCCGGTGTCGGCATCGAAAGAAACCGTCTCGTCGGTCATGCTCTGGAAGTCCGCCAGGCGGGTGGCGGCGCTGTGCGAAATGACGCACTCGACCTCGGGAATGACGGATTTCTCGGTGAAGCCGAGCACGCCGGCATCGCCGACGACGCCTTCGCGCTCGACGTCGGAGTACTTGAGGGTTGCGCCTTCCTTCGAGGACAGGCGCTCGCCTCGAACCATGATGGCCACGCGGCCGGTAAGTTGTGCCATCGCTTATCTCCTAGAGGATGTATTGAACGGCCGCAGCGAACACGTCGAACTGGTTGACCACGTTCGGCGGGATGACGGCATTGACGCGGCACTCGTCCGCTTCGGAGCGCAGCACGATCAGGTCTTTCTTGAACTGCGCCAGATCTTCGAGCAGGCCCACCGTTGCCAGCTGCCCGGCGGCCGCGATCAGCGTGTTGCGGATCAGCTTGGGCGTGGCGATCTTCTGGCCGGGGCTGACGTACTGCAACACGTCGTCGCCGGCCAGCTTGTGGGCTGGGTAGTCGCGCACCACGGCGAAGCGGAAGACGTAACGCATGTAGTCGACCGTCCACTTGGTGTTCAGCTTGAGCAGACTGCGGTCGTTCATGCCGAAGGTGTTGGTCTGGTACGTCGTGATGACCTGCTCGACCATCGCCGCGCCCGAGGGGTCGAAGATGATGGTGCTGATACCGTCGTAGAGCAGCAGGTTGCGCTCGGCGTCGGTGAAGCGATCGGCCTCGGCCGGCGCCATCACGTCAGGCAGCGCCAGGCCACGGAACGGGATAGCCGGATCGTTGGCGCCGGAGCGCTCGACCGCAGCGGCAAACTGCGCAGCGACCACCCAAGGTAGCGTCGGGCAGCCCTTGAGGCCGGGGAAGGTGGTGTGCGGACTGTTGCGCGCCGCGCCGTAGGCAGCCAGCGTGGCAAAGGTGCCGGACTTGAAGCCGAAGCTGTGGCCGGTGCGCATGTCCAGGCCACCCCAGCGGCTTTGCAGCTCGCTCTCCATCGCCGTGACGTTGGCCACATCCGTCCAGGGCATCACGACGGTGTAGAAGGCGCCGGTGCTCATGGCCGCGATCGCGGTCAGCACATCCGGGTTGCCGGTGCCGCCGGACATGGCCACGATGGTGGCGGTCATGCCCTTCGGCGTGAATTCGCCGGTGTAGTAGTTGAGGCGCACATCGATGCCGTTGCCTTCCTCGCCCTTGTGGCGAGCGGCGAGCGTTACCACCGCCGCGTTGGCGGTGGCGGTAACGGCCAGATCCGGCAGCGCGGTGATCGCGGCTGCGACGGCGGTGGCGATCGCGGTCGCCGTCTGCGAGGCGGTGATGCCCACGCGTACCGGCTTGCCGCCGATGTAGAGATTGAGCGTGCCAGCTTCGGTCGGCGATCCGGCGAAGGTGATCGTGCCGGTGGCAGCAGCGCCGGCGCCGAGATCGTCAAGGGCCAGCGCCCACAGATCGGCGGTCGGGTGCACCTTGAGCGCAGCCGGGATCATCTGCGCCAGCATCGAGCCGCGACCGAAGTAGTTGACGCCGTCGGCCTCGCGGGTGACGCGGGTCAGCACGCCGGCGGCAACGCTGCCGGTCGAGAGGCGCTGGCCGAGCAGCAGCACGCGGCGAGTCATGTTGGGCAGGCCGCGCACGGCGCGGGTGTGATCGATCTCCAGCCAGGCGCCGGGAATGCGCCAGTCGGTGGGGATCGACATGAAGGTGATGTTATCGGGCATGTTGCCTCCGTCTAGGTTGGCTGGGCGTTACTGATTACTTCTTGGTCTTGGGCGTGGCGGCGGCCGCTGCGTCGTCGCTGGCGGGCGCGGCCGCCACGTCGTCGAGGCGCACATCGCCGTCGGTCTGGCGGCGCAGCCAGAAGGAATCGCGCTCGACCGTCTCGCCCTCGGCCTTGAGGATCTGCCCGTCGGGCTTGCGCACTCTGGCGCCGTTGATGGGTGTGGCGATAACCTGGGGCATGTTGGTCTCCGTTTAGGGTTGCAAGGTGACGGTCTCGGACAAGTCCGGGGCCGAGGTGGTGTGGTCGGGCGGATCGCCGGCCCACTTGGCGTGCTCGGTGGCGCTGACGTGCGGATCGATGTCCCAGCTGGCGCGGAAGGTCTTGAAGAGCGCCAAAGCTGCCTCGTCGAGCGCTGGCGGCAATCCGATCCAGCCGGAAGAACGCACGCGCACTACGGCGACCTGGAGGCCGTTCTGCGTCAGCAGAGCGTCGGCCAGGTATTCGATGCCGACCACGCTCCAGTTGATGTCGCCAGCAATGGCGCGGTCGGCGATCGCCGCCACGCCCTCGACGATCTGGTAGAGGCCGATGGCCTTGCCATCACCCTTGCGGGCGGCTTCCTGACCCCGGCTGCTGCGTGCCACGCAGCCGATGCCGTAGTGCAGGTACAGCTCGCCTTCGCGCAGGGCGATCTGTCCGGGGGCCACATAGACCGCCGGCGCCTCGGCGCCAAATCGCTTGACCAGGTTGTCGCCGTCGATCTCGGGCAGCGCACCGACGGTGGCCAGCTTGAGGCCGAGCGGGGAATTCTTGACCAGGGCGACCAGGCCGTCTTCGCACTCAGCCAGCATGGGCGCCCCCTTGGGTTCGTGCCTGGATGCGTGCCTGGATGACGTCCAGAATGTCGTCGCGGTCGTCGTCGGAGATCCCGAGGAAGGGCCGCGCCGGCATGGTGACCTTCTGCACGGTGGCGAAACCACCGTTGGCCAGGCGGAAGCGCAGCGACCCACCCTTGGCGCGGATCTCGCCGCCGAATTGATGGATCGCCGCATAGATGCGGTTGACGCCCCACTCGGCGAAGTCGCGGCCATGACGGCCGGAGATCGAGCCGGAGAGGTGGCCATCCTTGGTGAGCGTGCGGCCGCCGGTGATGCGCGCGCGCAGGCTCGGCTTCCACTTCTGGCCATCCGGCCCGGTCTCGGTGCGAAAGCGCATGCGGGTGCTGCTCTCGCCGATGGCGGCGATGTCCGCCATGATCGGCCCGGCATCTCGGCCCAGGGCGATCAGACTGCGCAGCCCGGCATGCAGCTGGGCGTCGTCGATCTGATAGGAAAAACCGACCATCAGCGCAGCCCCCCGTTGTCAGGGCGGCCGAATACCTTGGCCGGACTGGTCATCTCGACCATGCCACCTTGTGCTGCTGGCGCGGTATCGCCGGTGGCGGTGGTGCCCAAGCTGACCTTGCCGGCGGAAATGTCGCGCAGTACGGCCACGGCCGCGTCGCGACGCTTCTGGATGGTCTCGGTCGCCTGGTCGTCGTAGAGGTGGTAGCGCGCCAGGTCGCAGGCCAGGCGCTTGACGATCGATGGCGCCGGGTTGAGCGGCACGCTGTAACGCGTGGCCACGTAGCCGTCGATCTCGCTGTCGGCGTCTGCCAGCGCCCCGTTGATGAGGGCAAGCGCCGCCGCAGCGGCTGCCTGCTCAGGTGCGGTAAAGCCGGACATGTCGCCGCCGGCCGCCGCCGTCGAAAGCATCGCGGCTGTAACCAGGCGCGGGATGCTCCGATCGGCACGCTGGGCGATCTCCTCGGCAGAGAAGCGCTCCAGCAGGTTGGCGGCGGTGGCGTAGGTCATCGCGCGTTACTCGGCGGCGACCGGCAACACGACCAGCATCGGCTCGGCGAGGAGCTGCTCGATCTGCTCGTCGGTGAATTCGGAGGCTGCGACCGTGACTTCCTCGGCCGGCCAGGCGCGGCCGGCGCGGCGGAAGCCGGCGGACAGCGAACGCACGACAAGCTTGTCGACCTTGACCTCGGCGGCGGCCTTCGCCGTTTCCTTCTCCGGCGCGGCGGCGGCCTTCGCCTTCTTGTCTTCTGCCATGTTCAATCTCCTGGTGTAGGTGCCCCGCCCGACGATCCGGGCGGGGCTTGCGGTACGGGCCAATCAAGGCCCCCCTGGTTTATTGGGTTAGCCCAGACGGGGATCGACGACGAGGTTCACCGCCTTGTAGTTGGTGTTGCTCTCACCGCTGGCCAGGTATTCCTTCATCAGGACAGCCTCGGCCTCGGCGCGGCGGCTCGGGCCACACACCAGGTGCGTGGCGGTAACGCCAATCACCGAGCCATCCGGCCGGCGCTGGGTTTCCATCGCCAGGCGCGCGGCAGCGAAGGCGGTGGCATCGAGCGTCGCCTTGGAGCCATAGGCCAGCTGGTGGAAGCCGAAGCCAGCCACGTAGCGCGCATCCGCCCCGTAGAGGAATTCCTTGTTCATGAACACGTACTCGGAATCCGGACGGGTGAGCGAAACGAACTCGGCCTTCTTGCGCTCCTGGAAGATCAGCGGCTTCATGAAGGCGCGCGACAGATCCATCAGGAACCAGGGCGCCCCGGCGCCGCCGCCGGTGTTGCTGTACGACGTCTCGGCACCGGCGGCGGTGTAGCCGACGTGATCGGTGTCGAAGAAGTACTGGCCGTCGAAGCCCTTGGTGGCGAAGCCGGTAGGCAGCAGACCCCAGACCAGTTCGTCCGGGTGGCGCGCGACCACCTCACCCTGCATCGAGAGCATGGGCGTGTAGATACCCAGCTTGTCATCCTCGATGTTCTCGCGCTTGACCCCGATGGTGTGCTCGTAGGTCTTGTTCTTGAGCTGGGCGGCGCTGGCTTCCAGATTGTTGATCTGGCGCTGACCAACCCACTCGCGCATGCCGGGCAGTTCCTTCATCCAGCCGTAGTTCTCGGTATCGGCGGTGGAGGGCACGCGCATGGCGACCAGGTCGAGCGTGGATTTGACGGAGCCCAGCCCTTGCAGGAAGGCAGCGTTGAAGCCCTGTTGCAGGGCGAGCAGTACGGCGGCGGTAATTTGCATGGCGAGGCTCCCTTATTGGCCGATCTTCACCCACACGCCATCCGCATCGACGGCGATGATCTTGCCGGCGACGGAACGGGTGTTGGTGGCGGAGGTTTTGGCGACCGTCTGGTCGTCGACGATGTAGCAGTCGGCACCGACGTCAGCCTGGGCGATCAGATCGCCGGCGGACGAGTTGCCGAACTTGAAGGTGCCGCGCTTGACCTGCACGGACACGTCGCCGTTGGAGCCGGCGGTATTGTCGACCGTCTCCTCGAAGCGGCCGATGGCGATCAGGCCGGTGGCGGTGGTGCCCGGTGCGGCATAACCGGCGTTGAGGACGGCGATGCCGCCCAGGATCGGCTTGACCGATGCCTTGACGGGATAGCCGACGACGTCGCCGGCGCGTTCCGGCGTGTTGCGAGCAGCAGTGAGAGCAGTCATTGCTTATGCCTCCAGTTTGCCGGCGGCGAACTGATCGGCGGTCAGGCCCAGGGCCTTCATCACCGCCATGTCGGCGTCGGTGGGTTGAGAAGTGCCAGCGCCCTTGCCGGCGTTACCGCCGGTCTGGGTCTCGCCCGGCTTGACGACCACCGGGGCGGCCTCGATGTAGCCATTGAGCGCAGCCAGGTCGGACTTGCCCAGGCTGCGCGCCCAAGTCTCGGTGGCCGGGGTGAGCTTGCCGGCGGCAAGCGCGGCCTTGACGACCTTGTCGACCTCGGCTTCGTGCTTTTCAGCCTTCAGCGCGGCCAGCTCGGTAGTCGCGGCGGCCAGCTCGCCGCGCATGGCGGTGAGCGTGGTGACCTCGACATACTTGGCCGGGTCGGGGGCAACGCCGCGCAATGCGGCCAGTTCGCCGGTGTGGGCGGTCTTCAAGGCACTCAGCGCAGCGAGCGCTTCGGCCTCAGTGGCCGTCTCGGGCAAACCGAGCGCGGCGAGCAATGCTTTCATGGGCATCTCCTCTTCGGGTTGGACTACATGGGAAAACTTCGCGGCAAGGGCGGACATGGCTGCCAGATCCGTCAAGCCATCCAGGCCGGCGAAGTTGGTGAGCGCGGCGTGGGCAACAGCCAACACACGGCCGGAGCGCTTGTCGTAGGGGAAAACTGGGCTGATGTAGCGGTACTGCTTGGCGGCGATCATCGAGGCGGCGGCGGCCGTCCATTCGACGTCGACGGCATAGAGGCCGTCGTCGCGAGCCTCCAGCTTGCCGATCCAGCCGGCGGCCGGGGCGGGCTTGCCGTTGGTCTCGGCGTGCAGGGTCTGGTGCTCGTAGTCGATCACTCGCGCATCGCTGCGGGCATTGAACGCCGAGGCGATAGCGACGGCGCTGGGCTGATCGAGCAGCCAGCCCTCCGGGATGCCGGCCGGGCGGCCGGAACCATCGGCAGCCTTGAAGCGGCCGTAGGGCAGCAGGCGGAATGCCTTGGGCGGTGTGGCACCGCCGGCCGTCAGATCGACGGACAGGGCAGCGAGGGCGAAGGTGGCGGCTTTGCGTGACATGCCGGCCATGTTGCCGGGCTGCCCGCTGCCGCTCTATTAACCGCCGTTAGGAATCAATACGGGGTCGGCGGGCCAGAAAAATCCCCGCGTAAACACCCTGCCAGAAATCGCTGGGTCGGTCAAAAACCGGCGGCGCGGGTCTTGTCGGCCAGCATCTTGTCCAGGTTGGCGCGACGGCCGCCGGGAGGATAGTTGAACTCGGGATCGACGCCAGCCGGCACGCGCTGCATCTCGCCAGTGCGCTTGTTGGTGTAGTCGATGTAACGCTCGGCCGGGGCCTGGCCGACCTTGAGACCCTGCCGCGCAATCTGACGCTCGCCCACCTGGATCACCCGGCACTTGCAGCCCCATGCCTTGACCGGCATGTGCGACTGCCACCAGGGATCGTCGGCCGGCAGCACCAGGCCATCCCAGGAGGCATGCTCTTTCCGTTCATGGGCGCTGGGCGTGTGGTCATACATCAGGTAAGGCAAGGTCGCCTTCGCTTCCTGGATGCGCTCCCACTGCCCCTCGCTATGCGCCGTGCGCAGGTTGGTGTCGTAGATCACCTTGAGGCGGCGCGTGCTGCCGAGCTGCACTTCCTTGAGCTGGCCGTCGGCCGGGTCGGTCATCATCGCCCGCCCCCACCAGCCGCGCTTGACCAGGTTGGGCTTGAGCGCCGCCTTGAAGGTCTCGAAGGTGGTGCCGTCCGCCAGGGCCGCATCGACCTGGTCGCGGATCTCCACCAGCAGGTCGAGCTGCATGGCCTTGGCCACGGTGAACGCGGCCTGGTGTTCCTGCTGCCAGACGTCCCGATGGTCGAAGCCGATCTTGAAGCCCTTCTGCCGGAAGAACTCGACGGCCGCCTCCGGGGTCAATCCGAGCACCTGGGAGAGGGTAAACGGCGACTTTGGCATTTATCGACCTCTCCCCGCGCCAGACGATAGCGTTACCGGCGCGTTACTGGCCTCGCTGTGCGCTTTTCTCTGGTCTGGTGGTATGCAGGTAGCCACCACCCCCACAAAACGCCCACAAAGGCCGTTTTTTCGATTTTCGTTTTTCATCGTCCGCCCCCGGTCATCCAGGTCAATTCGTCGTCGCGCTTGTAACGCGACCGCCCGGCGCCCCCGCTGCTGGAAATCCGCTGCCCCCCCATGCCGAAAGTCGGCGCTGGCGGGACGGCGGGTTGCGTGCCGCCGGCGTCGATGGCGAAGGCTGCCGGGCTGAATGCCTGGACGGAAAACGCCTGCGGCGAGAAGGCGAACATTTACTCGCCCCGCCACAGGTTGCCCGCCGTACCGTCGCCCACAATGGTGGCGCCGTTCATCTTCTTCGCGTCGACCGGGATGGTAGTGGCGGCGAGCGCGGTCACCAGCTCGGCGGCGATCTCGGCGGCCGTCGGGCCGGAGCCGCCCGCTGCCGTCACCGCGAAGGCGGCCGCCTGCGTCACCTTGACGTAGCAGCCGGCAACCGGGTTGATCGTGGCATCGACGTTGCCGCCACGCAGCTCCCAGTTGCCGGCCGGGAATTGCAGTGTCCAGCCATTGATGAAGGCGACCGCCGGAAAGATCGCGCCGCCGCCGAGTGGCACTTCCTTGTAGGAGTGGATCACCGGCGCCAGCATGCCGGCCGCCGACGCCTCGATGTCGCGCAGCTCGGCATGAAACGCGACCGCATCCGTGATGGATGCGTCGCTATGGATGATCCGGCTGGCGAAGTCCGCCGTCAGCGCCATTTGGTCTTA
Organism: Candidatus Omnitrophota bacterium; assembly: GCA_022072175.1. Classification (GTDB taxonomy): domain Bacteria; phylum Omnitrophota; class Gorgyraeia; order 2-02-FULL-51-18; family 2-02-FULL-51-18; genus JAJVIE01. Next base: position 18,924 of record JAJVIE010000018.1, read on the forward strand.
CTCGTCCGGGTTCATGATGACGCCGTAGCTGGTCAGCCCGGTGCCTACGGAGAAAGTCGCCTCGGCCGGTTGCAGGCTGCTCGGGCTGCTGCCCTTTCTGGCCTTGACCCGTGCCGTGAAGGGGGCGTTGTACTTGAAGCTGGGCGACTGTTCGCTGGTCGCGTCCGCCGTCAGATCGAGGAAGGGGCACCAGGCCGGCGATCCGTTGCCATGCACTTGGCCCCAGGTGCCGCTGATGGTGAAGGTCTTGGTGCCGCGATTGATCGCGGTGTAGGTATAGGGCACGCCATTGACGCGCAGATAGCCGGTATCGGGCGTGTCGGTCTTGATGGCTTCATTGACCACACAGGTGTTGCCGCCGCTGGTGGTCGCCCCGTTGAGCGTGTATTCGTTGGTGACCCAGCCGCCGCTGCCGTTATCACGGCCGACGATGACATTGACGCCGGAGGCGATGCCGGTAATCTCGATCTGGCCGGACTGCGGGTAGGTGACGGTGCTGCCGTCGTGGCTGGTGAGCTGCACCTTCTGCTTGTCGGCTTCGAGGATGCCAGCGATCCACCAGCCCTGCGCGACGAACCACTTGCCGCCGGCCACGGCCCCGAAGGGCGCCGCCGCGTTCGGCGTGTAGCCGGCATTCAGTGCCCGGTAACGCCAGCCCGGTACGCCGTTGAGCACCGTGGCGCTGGCCTCGCGGCAGATGTATTGCAGATACTGCGCCGCCTCGGCGACGGTGATGCCGCCCGACAGCGTAATGGTGCCCTTGTAGAGCTTCGCTCCGTTCGCGTCCCCGGTGTCCTGCGTGGTGTCGCCGAAAGCGATGGCCACATTGCCGGCCAGCGCGGCCGCGCCGGCTTCGTTGAGCGTTGTCCAGTCCGTTACTGCCGTCGAAATAGCAGCGTTCTGCTCGCCGCCTGCAACGAGGTTCACGTCGAAGTGGGCGTAGGTCTGGCCGTACTTGCGGGAATAGACCTGCACGTCGCCGTTGTCGATCAACGCGCCGCCGGTCTTGGCCTTGACCAGGATCTGGATGTGGCCGTCCGGCCAGAACTTGGTGAGCTTCGCGCCGTTCTGCACTACATAGACGGGTGATGCCGCCACCAGCGGCGAGCCGATGGACTTGAGACCGGTGTAGAGCGTGTTGCCGCCGTCCTGCGTTACAGAGCAGAAGTTGATGAACTGCGCCAGCGTGTCGTCGATATTGAAGGCGTTGATCAGGTTCAGGAACATCGGCTTGATGGCCGAGCGCGGGCCGTCCAGCTTGGACGGGTTGGCCGTGAGCATCGACACATCGTCGTTGCCGCTGCTGTTCGGGTCATCGGCCAGCCCTTGCAGCCATTCATGCAGCGCCAGGCCGGAATAGACCGTGGTGCCGGAAACGTGGCGGATATTGCCGCCGGATACCGAGAGATCGTCTGCGATTGCCATGTTGCCTTCTCCTTATTCGTCCGATTCCTGCAATGCCGTGGCCACGGTGGTGGTGCCATCGACTGGGGTGATCTGCGTGCTCCACGGCTTGTAGTAGGGTGCGCTGCTCGCCTTGCGCGCCTCGACGGCGATCGCGCCCAGGTAGTCCGTCACGAACTGCGCCACGCCGCCGGATTCCGGCCCCTCATAGACCAGCGATTGGTCGGCCACCTTGCGCGCCACGATGCGCGATCCGCTCACCAGACCCTGCACCTGGACAGTGCCGGTATCCAGCGGGTACTGATAGTCCTGCGCCGTGGTGCTGCTGTTGGTCAGCACGTAGACCGAGGTTATGGCGGTGGTGTTGGTGGTGCCGGTGGTGATCTTAAGCTTGAGCTTGAAGCCCTTGCTCGCGTCGATGCCGGTAATGCCGGAGAGCGCCGTGCCCAGCGTCGTCGCCGTGTAGGCGTTACTGGTCATGGCCGAGAAGCCGTTGCCATCGTTCTTGTCGATGGCGTACTCGTAGGTGTAGTTGGTCGCCGTCCCGCCCGCCATCACCAGCGCCGCATTCTGGAAGCTGGTGTGGCCGAGGAGATAGTCCGGCATCTCGAAGGTGGCACTCTGCCCGATCACCGGCATGTAGAGGCCGCCCGCCGAGGTGAAGTTGGCACCGCCGGCCAGCGTGACCTGCGCCGCCGTGGCAGCGGTCGGCTCGTTCATCAGGATGGCAATACGGCCCACAGTCGCCGAGGTGAAGCCGTCGCGCCAGTGCGTACCATAGACCGAGGTCTGCGCCGTCAATGCGCCGGTTCCGCCCATGCCCTTGCGCTTCATGTTGAGGCAGGCCATGACATCCACGGCGTCCGCGTAATCGCCGAAAACATTCTCCTCGGTGATGCGCGTACAGGAGTTATCGCCGGTCATGATGCCGGTTCTGGTGTTGCTGCAATAGACGCGCTGAACCTTCACATCCTGGGCGGCGGTCGCCAGCGTGTAGATCAGGCCGCAGGCGTTGGCCGAGCCGAGCGTGAGCGGTGCGGCGCGCGTGCCGATGTTGCGCAGCTTGATATTGGCCGAGGCCACGGAAACCCGCAGCAGCGCCGTATAGGGCTGCGTGTTCGTCACCGGCAAGGTCAGGCCGGAGAAGGTGCAATTCAGCGTGTTGGAGGTCACGATCCAGACGTATCCGGCATAAGTGGTGACCGTGGTGCCCGAGACCGCTTCGCAATACACCGTCCCGGTGACAGCGATGTTGGTGCAGGTCGTGAAGCTCATCGCCCCCTGGATGATGACCGGGTCAGTCCAGGTGCAGTTCTGCACCCGTGTCGCGTTGATCGCGTAGGTCGTGGCATTGGCACGGATCGTATTGGCGCGCACCGTGTCGCGCACGAAGGTGAAGCCAGCGATGTCCGTCAGGGTATTCGTGTGGGCACCAGAGGCGGCCATCGAGACACGTGCCCAGACGCAATCCGTGAACGTCCCACCGGCAAAGCAGTAGGTCATCGTCAGCGGGCTGGTGAGCAGCGCCGTGGTCGGTTTGTTGCCCACGCCGACCTTGCTGAAGGTCATCGGCGAAGCTACCTCTGAGAGCAGGATCGCATCGACGAAGCCGCTGTTGCTCACATTGACCGAATACGCCTGCGAGGCCGAGAGATACCAGGCCATGTTGCACTTGTCGATTTGCAGCACGCCGCCGCCGGTGCAGGTGAAGTCGTAACGCGTTGCGATGGTGGCGTTCGGGATGACGTTGGCCGTTCGGGCGGCCGTGGTGCAGTTCTCGAAGAAGATGTTGGGTACGACCACGGCCAAGCCGGCGGCGGGCGTATAGCCGTTGGTGGCCGCGCCGGAGTTGCCGATGCGCACCAGGCCGGTGTTGTCGATCCAGACTACCTTGCCGCGCGTGGCTTCGTTGCCGGTCGTGGTCGTGGTGCCAGCGTTCGGATAGAACTCGTAGTCCCCTTGCCCGGCGGTTTTCTCGATGAAGACGCCGGCGCAGTAACGCTGCAAGCCGTTGTTCGGGATCTGCATCGTCTGGTTCGATGCGCCCGAGGTGGTGCCGATCTGGAACCAGGCGCCAGTCACGCGGAAGGTGCCCAGGCGGTTGGCATTCACCGTTGCCGCCTCATCACCGACGATTTCGAGCCAGCCAGTGGTGCCGGCGTTCGATGCGGTCGCGGCAATTCCGGTCAGCGCACCGGCCTGGAAGGCGCCCGTCTTCTGCTTGACCCGAAGATAACCGGAGGCCGGCATGGCCGCCCCGGTGGCTGTCGATGCCGCCGTGAGCGCCGAATGCACGCCGATCAGCTTGCCCGAGCCGGAGCCATTACTGACGACGGTATTCCATGCCGGGACGTTACCGCTGCCGCCGGTATAGGGAATCAGCCAGATGCCGGTGCCGTCGATATGTACCTCGCCGCCCTTGGCGGCTTTGATGGTGATCGAGCCGAGCGTGGAGCTGGTGCTTTGGTTCAGGCCGACACGGCTGTCCTGATCGACCGTCAGCTTCCAGCCGTTGGTGTCATAGGTATCGCCGCCCGCCTTGCTGGCCAGGGCGTCGATATTGGTGTCGGCGCTGAGGACGAACGCGGTCACGCCTTACCCCAGCTTCACCATGAAGTAGGTGTCGTCGATCAGTTTGGCATCGACCAGGGAGGCATCCGGCGGGATGATGCCGGCTTCCTTCAAGCCCGCCTCGATGTCCGACAGCACGCCGGACTGGATCATGCTCGCCACCGCCGGGCCGGACATGTTCGGCACGTTGTTGGTGATGTACTGCCAATCGAGCTGTGTCCAGCCTTCCGGGATGACCAACAGGAATTGACTCATGATTGCCCCCTCACGATCTTGATGCCGGCCGCCTGCATCTCAGTCAGCACCGGGTCTTCCGGCACGGTGAGCGTGACGACGCCATTGACCACGCGCAGCCCGGTCACTTGCTGTACCGGCTGCCCTTTCCAGAAAACCTTCGGGGTGGGCGTGTGCGCCCCGATCAGTACCAGATCGCCTTGTGCGGTTTGCATGCGTTACTCCTTTTCGTAGGTGGTGACCGTGCGGGTGACTTCGAGGCTGTCGGGATCTCGCTCGACGGTCTGGACGGCGCGGGCCGGATGGGTGGGCACCACCACGGTCGTCACCGGCGCCGGCTGGATCTCGTTGGTAACGCTTACCGGGGCCGGCTGCACTTCGTTCGTTATGGTCACCGCCGGCGCGGCCACGGAAACGATGGGAGCGGCCTGGTCGGGCACATGGATATGCGCCTCGACGGTCACCTGGGCCGGTGGCGCCGGATCGGTCGGCTTGGTCGCAGTGAGGGTTGCCAGCAGGGTGGCGTGGCGATCGGCGTCAGCCACCGCGATCCGCGTCAGGGCGTCGGTCAGCCCGGCCAGCGCCTCGGTGGTCGTGTCCTGGCGCTCGGCACGGCCGAGCAGGCGGGCGGCGAAGGTGCCGCTGGCCAGCAGGCCGACCAGGGCATCGGCGTCCATCTGTTCGAGCACCTGGGGCAGCCTGGCCCGGAATTCCTCCAACGTCTTGCACTCCTCCATCAGCCGCTCGATGGGCGAGACCAGCGGCTCGGTAACGCGCTCCCAGTCGCTGGCCATGTCGGCGGCCAGCTGGTCGAACTCGTCGGCCGGGGCGGCGCCGGCCCGCATTGCGGCCAGCGCAGCGGCCGGGCCTTTTGTTTCTGGTTTAGCCGGGTTTGTTCCGGTTTCGTCGGGTTTCGTCTCGCCCAGGGCCGGCATGCCGTCCGGCGGCGCCGGGATGCGCAGCTTCTCATGCGCCCACTCGGGATCGATACGCATACCGATGCCGGTGAGCTTGGGCAGGGCGTCGGCCATCTTGACGATGTCCTCGGCCTCGCCGGTATCGAACACCAGGCGCGGGCAGCGCGACAGGCTGTCGATGCCGCCCCGGTTGAGCGCCAGCAACGGATAGATCAGGTCGCGCGTTACCGTGGCGGCGATCTGCCGGGCATCGGCGTTGCGGATGTCCTGGCGCACCTCGTTGTGCACCTTGGCCACGCCGGAGCCCATTCCGGTGGCGCGAGCCTCGCTCGTGGTCGTCTGACCGAGCACAGCCTTGGACTGCGCCCGGTCTGCCCAGTCGATCATCGCCAGGTGCGGGGTGCCGCTGCCGTCGGCCGAGACCTTCTCGATCTCGATGGCCATGTCGGCCGGCATGATGGCGCGGGCGTCGTGGCCGAGCGCTGTAACGGCGCGCATCAGGCTCGCCTTCTCATCCTTGCTGGCGCCCTGGTAGTACTTGCCCAGCACGATGGGCAGGCCGTAGGTTTCGAGGAACTCGGCGAAGTCGCCCAGGCTGTATGCCTTGTAGAGGAACGGCCAGACCAGGGCGCGATGCAGGCCCATGCGGCCGAGGTAGCCGGTCTTGGCCTTGCCGTGCGTGTGCAGCACCCAGCCGAAGGGCTGCATGACGGCGCCGTCGGCACTGGCATCGATCAGGCGCAGCTCGCGGCGGAAGCGGTCGAGCCGGAACCATTCCTGCGGCCGGGGATGGAAGGCCGGGAGCCACTCGGCGCCCTCGCGGCGCCATTCCAGCTCGACGGCAGAGAAGCCGTGGCCGACGCCCTCCATGAGCGCCAGCAGCAGATCCTCGACGGGGTCGACCGCGTCGGTCAGCACTTCCTTGACCCACTCGGCGTTCGCCTTCTCGGCGGCCGTGGCGTTGCGGGGCGGCACGATGTCCCAGTCGAGATCCATCACGGCCAGCTTGCGCTTGCCGATCTCGCAGAGCAGATGCGCGTCGCGTTCCTCCATGTCGGCGAAGAGGCGGTGCTGCGCCGTCAGATCGCCCTCGTCGGCCTGCTTGAGGATGGCCGAGAGCCGGCTCGGCGTGAGGCCGGCGAGCATGGGCGTGAGGTACTGGTTTTCCAGCTGGGCGATGCGGCTGGTCTGCGGCTCCTTGAGCGCCCCAGTGTCGATCGGGTTGCCGTGCTGGTCGAGAATCTTGGGCATGGTCACACCATCCTGCGGCTGCTGCCGCCATAGTCATCGTCGTGGCCATCCTGGCCGGGGGTGCCAGTAACGCGGCGCGGCATCGGCACATAGCCGTCGCAGCGGCCCGGCTCACGCTCGCGCGTCATGGCGTAATGACCGAGGAACAGGGAAATGGCGAAGTCGCCGTGGCGCTGCACCTTCCTGCCGTCGGCGGTCTGGGTCTTGGCCTTGCCCAGCTTGGGCACGCCGTTGATCTTCTTGATGGCGCGCAGGTCGTCGCGGCACTGGTCGTCGCGCGGCAACTCGTCGAGCGTGGCGTCTTCCAGGGCGGCCTTGAACTTGGGCATCTGTTCCAGGTAGAAGGCATCGGACAGCTTGATCTGCTCGATGCGGCTGTGGCCCCACTGGTCGGCCGCGTATTCGGCCAGCTCGGCGCCGTTGCCGCCGGCGTCCAGCGCGCCGGAGAAGAAGCGCGGCAGGCGCGAGACGACATAGCCGAGGATCTGGCGCTGCTGGCTGAACGGGCAGTTGCCCAGTTCGACCACCAGGCGCGGGCGCTGCACCACGTCACGGCCTTCTTCCAGGGCGGTGAGGATCGACAGGTCGCCCACGCGGGCGAAGTCGAAGCCAAAGCCGTGGCGGCGGTCGCGGTCAAGCTGCGCCAGCACCGGCCCTAAGTGCTCTTCGCACCAGGCGGCCACCTCGGCGGATCGGATCGGCTCCGGCAGCAGGCCAAATTCGACCGTCCAGCGTTCGCGCACGATGGGCACCTCGGGCACCATGCGGGCGTCGATCAGCGCCAGCGGCAGGTAGGTGCCGCCGCCGCGCGCCGGGATCGCGTCCAGTTCCTCGGCCGCGTCGTCGCCGTAGAAGTTGCGCACGTCGGCGACCCATGCCTCCTCGGCTTCCTTGCTCCAGTCGATACCCTTGCGCAGGCAGACGCGCCGGTAGAGGCCGTCCGCGACCGCGTCGCTGAACGTGATGCGATGCACCGTGCCCTTGCGCTTGCCGGCGCGGATCTCGTTGATCAGCTCGTTGAACGGATTGTCGTCGCCGTTGTGGGTGCTGATGATTCTGACCTTGTCGCCCCACATGAGCATGGCCATCGCGGCCTTGATGAGGCCGACCAGGTCGGGCGCGAAGGCCGCCTCGTCGATGACCACCACCCCCTGCTTGCCGCGCAGGTTGGCGGGCCGACTGGAGAGCGCCACGATGCGCTTGCCGGACTTGGGGAAGTCGATCTTGTAGAGCTTGATTTCCTTGTCGCCGTCGTCGTGGAAGATGCCCTCCTCGATCTGGCCGGCGGCCAGGTCGAAGGCCCGCGCCCACATGGTGCACGCCTCGATGTATTCCAGGGCCATGTCCTGCGTGGCGCTGATGTAGAAGACGTTGGAGCCATCGCTGCCGGAGGCGATCAGCACGTCGTCGGCCGCTTCGCCCCAGGTGAGACCGATCCGGCGGCTTTTCTCGGCCAGTTTGAGCGGCGACTGGTCGGCGACCCAGCGCTGCTGATAGCCCAAAAGCACCGGAGGCGGCGCGTTACCGTCCGCCTCGCGGGTGAGGGTGGATTCGAGCGGATTGCTCACGTCGCGATCCCCAGGATGCTCTTGCGGATCTCAGCGACCGAGGTGGCGGACAGACCGCCCTTCTTTGCGATGCGTTCTGCGGCATCGGCGGCGGCCTTGACCTTGTTGTTGACCTCGGCCTCCCACTTCTTCTGGTTCACCGAAGCGCGAGACAGTTCCGCCAGCGGCTTGGCCGCCTTGGCCATGAGCTTGAGGCGGTCTTCCGGGTTGGACTCCTCGCCGGCCTCTTGCAGCGCGACCATGACGTTGAAAATCTCGGTCTGCACCAGGCTCATGGCGGCGGCGCTGCGCAGGTCGGCATCGTCCGGTGCGGCATCGGCGATGGCGCGGGCAGCCTCGGTGCTGGCGCGCACGGCGGCCAGCTTGTTTTCAAGTTGCTGGCCATAGCGATGGATGCTGCTCTTGCCGATGGTAAAGCCTTTCTCGGCGAGCAGCTTCTCCAGCTCTTCGTAGCCAGAGAAGTTGCCATCGACCAGCGCCGCGTTCAGCCAGGTCTTGACGTCAGCCGGCAGGCCGGCGATCTTCGATCGCTTGACCACGTCAGCCCCAGTACTTCGCCGGACGGGCGATGCCGGGATCACACTCAACCGTGTATTCGGCGACATCGACGCCGTAGCGGGTGAGGTCGGCGAACCAGCGGCCGGAGGGTTCCTTGTTCAGCTCGACCAGCTTGCGGTCGGCCAGGTAGTCCAGCTCGCGGCGCAGTTCCAGCGGCGTGGCGTCCGGGTAGGTGCTGCGGATCACCGTCATCACCAGTTCCTCGTAGGCGCCGATCGGCCGGGCGTTGTTGAGCGTGAGCAGGATCTGCCAGCGGATGTCCTCGCGGCGTACCTTGTGCATATCAACCATGTCCGGCTCCCTTTATCTGTACCACTTCGAGTTTGTTGTAGAGGGCGTCGAGCTTGGCCTCGATCACCGTTTGTCCGCGCACGTAGTCCTCGCGGCGGACGTAGTGCACCGGCAGGTCGGCCTGCCATTTAAGGAAGTCGCGCTCCAGGTTGGTCACCTGGGTGGCCGTGCGATCGCCGAGGGCAATGTGACGGTCGATGTGTTCTCGCAGCGACTTGGCGCCGGCGTCCCTGGCAGTCTCCTGCGCCTGGAATTTCTCGTCGAGGCGCTTGTCTATCTGGCCGCCGAGCACCTTGGCAAAGCCGAAGACGCAGCCCAGAAAGGTGATCAGCAGACCGATCAGGAAGGTGAGCAGCGCCCACAGTTCGATTTGTACGTGCATCAATTCCCCCCGCCCGTGGCGTGTTCAAGTTCTGTCTGGCATGTGATGCAGGTCTGCACGCCAGGCACCGCACGACGGCGGGCGACGGGGATGCGTTCCTCGCAGACGCGGCAATGCGTGGCTGATTCCTCGCCCAGCCCGGCGTTACGACGGCGCGCCCACGCCTCGATGGAGTCGGCGCGGAATTCCTCCTCGCGCTCGGTGGCTCGGTCGAAGACGTCAGTCACTTGCCGCCGGCCTCAAATTGCCGGATGTCGCGGATGCGGGCGCGGCAGCGTTCGTAGTAGTCGCCGGCGATGGCGATCCAGCCGGCGACGTCGGTGTCGGTTGCTTCTTCGTCCTCGGGATCGGCGGCAGCGGCGGCAGATCCTCCGTGTAACGTGCTGGCAGGTTCTGGCGGTCGCAGACCGGTGGCCTGGTCGAGCACGCGGAGAGCAGTACCGCCAAGGCAAGGGCGGCCGCGAGTGGCAGTCTTGAGCGCATGTTGTGTCTCCTGGAGCTTGTTGGTGAGTTCGCGATCGCGGGCGGCAGCCTCGCGGTCAATGTCGTCGGCCAGCGCCTGTCGGCGCTCGACTTCCTTGCGCCAAGCGTCGGCCTGGTCGAGCAGTTCCTGCTGGTGCTTGTTCTCGATGGCCAGCACGCGCGCCTCGGCGCGGCTGCCCTGCCATGACCAGGCAGCACCGAAGCCGACGACCAGGCAAAGCACGTAGGGCCAGACGGCACGCAGCAATGAGATCAGTGCATTCATGCGCATTTCGCTCCCGGCCCCCAGCTCGCGTAGAGCGGTTGCCATTTGGTGAGAATCAGGCGGGGATAGGCGAGGTTTTCCCGGCAGTGCGAGACATGCCGGGACGCCCGACCGCACTGCGCATCGATCGCGCCTCTATCCGTAGAGGGTGCGGCCAGGCGTGCCTCTTTGAGCCAGTGTCCCAGCCCACCGTTGTAACCGCGCAGGGCGCCCCACCAGCGATCGCAGGCGGCGTTACTGGCGGCGGGGATGCGGTCATAGAGCCACTTGTCGTAACGCGCCAGGGCGCGCAAGGCCCAGACTGGATTGCCGGTGTCGGCGCCGGCGAGTGCAGCATCCTGACCGGCGATCCATTCCGCTGTGTCGGGTGTGAATTGCGCCAGACCGTGGGCGTAGGCGCTGCGGGCGTCTGGCCGCCAGCCGGATTCCTGATGCACCTGTGCCGCCATGACAGCGACCGGCGCATCAAGGCCCCACACCAAGCGCGCGGAACGTACCAGGTCGGCCCGGTACTTCATGGCGGCGCGGGGCGGCTCCTGCGCGAAAGTCAGCGCGGGCAGGACGGCGACCAGAAGGGCCAGCAGCCAGCTACGCACCGAGACTGACCCCGATGATGCACGCGCCGACGATGAAGGCGCGACGCAAATAGGCCGATGCGGTTTGCAGATCGGACAGTGTCAGTTCATCGGGCCGGGCGTAGGGGAAGAGGCTGCGATCGATCCAATAGCCGACGGCGGCGGCCAGGCTGACCAGGGAGAGTTTGTAGAGCGTAACGGGGAGCTGCTGGGGCGCGATGATGCCGATGGCCAGCGTCAAGACGACGGCGATCGCGATCCAGTCAGCGAGACGGGGCAGGCGCATGGGCGGCCTCCTGGTAGCGTGACGGTTGGAAAGTGCATTCCCTGGAACTCGACAGGAAAAGGGCGCGCTCCTCCGGCGTCCGTCCGGCGCGGCAATAGCCGTAGCCTTCTAGCTTGGAGGGTTCAGCGTGGCGGCAGGAGCCGCAGGTGTGCGGAGTGGGGTGCATGCGCGCCAGTGTCGCGCGCGCATGCAGTCAAGCTCTATTAACGGGGGTTAAGGAAAGCTAGAGATTGCCGGGATGGCTGATCGAGGCAGAGGGAAATGCAGGCGCTCTTCGCCGCAGATATTCCGACGGCCGGCGGCAGTGCCGCATCATAGTAGCAGCGCTGGCCGGCCGCAACGAACGCTGACGGGATGTGCTTCGGCCGGTCGAGCACCTGCAACTCGATCGCCACGGCGCGTGTCCAGCCGTGTTCCCTCTGATCGGTGAGGCTTGCATCCTTCACGACCACCGGAGAGCCGACGGTCAGATCATCCCAGTACCGTGGCAGGCCGGGGCAGGTCTTGATGAGCATTTCCACGCCACGCTCTGCGGCTGCCACATCGGCAGCCGGCATGCCGGCCTGGAGCGGCAGCGCGATTTCCCTGCCACCGTCGCCGCAGGCCGCCAAGGCCAGCGTCAGCAGGGTCGGCAGCGCGCGCTTCATCACCCCTTGACCGGCGACCACTCGCCGCAGTGCTCGGTCTTCCGGCCCTTGACCTTCGAGCAGGTGCGCTCGATCGCCACGCCGTCCGGGCGCGTTGAGCGCATCTTGATGAAGATGCCGCCCTCGTTGATGAAGCTCTCGATGGCACGCGCCGTGGCGGCCTTGGCGGCGCCCACGCGCGCCTCGGGATCGCCCTTCCGGGCATGCACCTGGATTTGCAGCACGCGGCCGCTGTCGGTCTGCGCCACGGCGCAGGAAATGCCGTCTTTCTCCGGGGTAACGCCCTCGCACACGGCGAGCGCGGACGTCGACAAAAGGATGCCGGCGAGAATCGCAATAGTCCGTTTCATTGTGCCTCCTGGAACAGATCGCCCTGGCGCTTGGCGCGGAGGGCGGCACCGACCGACTTGATGCGCCGGTAGATGTGAATGACAGACAAATCGTACTCCTTTGCCAGCTCGGCGTGGTTGGTGCCGTTGAACTTCTCCCAGATTTCCTGATCGCGCCGGCTGATGTCGATGGCCACGCCCTTGGCGAAGTAGATGGCCTGCCCACCCCAGTCTGCCCGCATCTGGTCGGCGATCTCGATGCCGATCTGCGCAGCGGCCTCGGGGTCGACGCCGCGCTTGGCGACGGCGGCCGCGACCTTGTCGGCCAGATCGGCAATGAGCTGGGGGGCGGCATCCATCAATCGTTCCTTTCGCCTTGTCCGATGCCGCCTTCGGGGGGCGGAGCATCCTTGGCCTTGAACTTGCGCGTGCGCTCCAGGGCGCCGGCAAGAATCCACAATTCGCTGTTGCTCATCATCTCCAGGCGGCGCTCGACGCCGTGCTGGCGGCGGGCCACGCCCTCGGCGTAGTTCTTGCCCACCTTCATGGCGCGGCAGACTGCGCAGATCTTGCGCAGCAGCGGCCGGTTGTCTTCGGCGGCCTTGTCGATGAAGGCCCACTCGTTGTCGCGCTTGAAGCCGCCCTTGGGCTTCTGCTCGCCGATCTGGGCGACGAGACGTGCCAGCGCGCCGCCTTCCAGATCGCCGGCCGAGCGCTTGCCGGTGCGCGCGTACATGATGTCGCGGTAGGTCTCATCGTCCCAGCCCTGTTCCTTCTTGATGCAGTGCAGGCGGGCGAGCAGTTGGTTGCGGGTGGCAGCCATCATTTCCTCCGGTAGGTCTTGGTGAGATTGCCCTTCACGCAGCGCCCACGGCGACGGACGACGTTGGCCAGGCGCGCGCGGCTGTGGTGGCTGTGCTGCGCCTGGCGCAGCAGGCCGAAGTAACTATTGGCTACGGCGAGAAAGTCTTCTTCCGGCGTTACAGCGGCCCGGCGCAGCGCTTCTCCCACTGTGCGGCGGCGCGTTGCGCGATGCCACGGTTTCAGGACGTGACCGACGAAGTCGATGCCGCGCTCGATGGGTTGCAAGATGGTCTTGGCCGGGTTGAGGCGCTGGCGCAGGCGATCAGCAAGAAACACCTCGATCTTGGCCTTGGCGTCGTTGAGCCACCGTGGCGATTCGTGAAGCAGCACGAAGTCGTCGACATAGCGGATGTAGTGCTTGGCGCCGATGCGATGTTTGACGAACTGATCGAGCGCATCGAGGTGCACGTTGGCAAAGAACTGACTGCTGAGATTGCCGATGGGCAGGCCAAGGTGTGCCGGATGGTTGGCCAGACGCTTGTGCGGCGGCACCAGCTCGACTTCGGCGGGCGAGCCGCGAAGCTCGAAGTTCTGGCGCGGGTCGTGGAATAGGATGGTCTCGGCCAGGCGCATCCACCACGGCTCGACCACGCGGGCGGCGAGCTGCTCGCGCAGGATGCGCTTGTCAATCGAGACGAAGAAGTTGGCCAGGTCGAGCTTGAGATACCAGGCCGGCCGGCTCCAGTTCTGGGTAACGCTGCGCACCTTGGCCTCCAGGCGCCGGGCGGCATAGAGGGTGCCCCGGCCGGGGATGCAGGCGCAGCTATCGGCAATGAAGGCCGCATGGAAGCGCGGCGCGATGCGGTTGTAGAGTAGGTGGTGCACGATGCGGTCGCGGAAGTCGGCCGCCCAGACCTCACGCGGCTTGGGCCTGGTGACGACGAAGCAGATGGAACGACCGGGGCGATAGGTGCCTTCCACCAGTTCGAGGTAGACGCGATACAGGTTTGGCTCCAGGCGCTGCTCGAAGGCAAGCGCGCTGGCGCTGTTGCGCTTGTTACGCCGGCAGTCGAAGTAGGCCTCGACCAGGTCGGCGAAGGAAAGATCAGCATGGTGGCGCGCGGCTTGATCTGCGGACGGCGCGGGCGCGCCCCTCGAAGCTCTTGTGGTTGTTGTTCTGGTTGCCGTTGTTGAAGTTCTGATTCCAGGCAAAGCCGGCGTCGGAGTCGAGCTGCGTCCATTCGTGCTATCCACGTCGCCCCACCGAAGGCTGTCGCCGATCAGCGGGGAAACTGCGCCAGACCAGCCCCGGCTGCTGCCGGCGGTATCTGCGGTGCGCATGGCGGTGGCCTCGTGAGCCAGCGGCACGACCAGATTAAAGAATCGCTCAGTCATGGCGGCCTTGACCATCATGAAGCGGGCGAACGTGCGGAACGGCGCCATCCACCGGCCTGCCGGCTGACGCTGCGCGTCAGCTCGACGGCCTTGGCGTACTGGCCTCTCGATATCAGGCGCTTGTCGCAGGACAGCCGGAGCATCAGCTCGATCACCTGGACGCGCTCGATGAGCTTGTCTAAGTGCGGCGTCTTGTCCTGGGCGACGTTGGCCCGGAAGATCAGCGTTACGATGTCGACGCATTCGTCACGGAGCTTGCCGCCGATGCTCGCCTTGAAATCGCGCGGCATGTTCTTGGCGAGATCCGTGCTGATGTCGAACAGGTCGTAGGCGACCTTATAGATCGGCAGTTCGGTGTGGAGTGCCATGCTGATGAAAATCGAATTACTGAATCACTGAATGGCTAATCTGCGGACGGCGCGGGCGCGCCCCTCGAAGCTCTTGTGGAGGTTGAGCTGGTAGCCGCTGCCGAAGGTCTGATACCAGGCAAAGCCGGCGTCGGAGACGAGCTGCTCGCGCGTCCAGTACCACTCCGGCTCGAATTCATCCTTCATGGTGGCGAACAGCAGGGCCGATTCGACGCGGTCGGGAAGTTCGCCGCCGATGGACTGCGCCCACTCCATAGCTTGTTGCCACTTGATGTTCGCCTTCTCGCCGGACAGCAGGATCAGGTAGTGCCGGCGACTGCCGTCCGCACTAATGACCACGCCGACGAACTTCTCGCCCTCATTGAGGGGCGGGAAGGGGACGCTGATCGGATAAGACGGCTGCTGCTCGAATGCCGCGATCATGGCGGCGATCTTCGACTGCTCGGCCTTGATGGCCTCAAGGGTGATGGTCATTGCATGTGCTCCTGAAATGGATGAATGGACGAATTACTGAATGGGCAATCTGCGGACGGCGCGGGCGCGCCCCTCGAAGCTCTTGTGGCTGGTGAGCTGGTTGCCGCCGTTGAAGTACTGACTCCAGGCAAAGCCGGCGTCGGAGGCGAGCTGCTCGCCGGACCAGTACCAGGCAGCCTTGAAGTGTTCCGGCAGGTTGGCGAACAGCAGCGACTGCTCGCACCGGGTCGGCAGTTGGCCGATGCCGGACTTGGCCCAATCCATCGCCTTGTTCCAGGAGGCGCGCTCGATCTCGCCAGGCAGGAGGATCAAGTGGTAATCCTGATCGCCGTTCTTGCCGATGATGATGCCGGCGTACTCTTCGCCGGCCGCGAGGTTTTCTTTGATCCACTGTTCTTTGCTCATGAAGGTCTCCATAGAGGTGGTGGGCGTTACTGTGGTGGTGTTGAAGCGGTATCGAATAGATCGCCCACGGCCAGGCGCGCACGGCGCGTGGCATAGGCGGTTTGCTTGTGGTGGTCGACGTCATGCCGGAGGTGGCAGCGCTGGCACAGGTGCGCCAGGTTGTCGTCGTCGCAGGCTTCCGGCCTGTGGTCGTGAACGTGGGCCACGGTCAGGACGATGCGGATGATCTTCAAGCTGGTGCCGTCATTGCAGGCCACGGTGTCTCCAGCCTTGTAGCCAGCCTCTCGCAGTGCGCGAGGCATAAAGACGAACACCCCATCCGCTTGGCGATAGCCGACGGCACCGTTCGGCACGCCGCACCACTCGCAACGGTTCCCGGAGCGGGCGCGGATGCGCTCCCTGATCTCGGGCCAGTTGGCCGGGTAGCGCGAGCGGTTTTCGGGGCGGATGGGCATAGCGTTACTACCAGCGGATCAAATAGCCGGACATGGTCTTGCCGTGGTTGCTGCGGAACCACTCGAAGAAGGCGGCAACGTCGGAGAAACCATCATCGCGGGCGAGCTGCTCGACCTCGTCGGCATCCAGCCGCGTCCATGCCTGGTGGCCACCGAATGAGCGCGGCATCGTTACCTCCCCACGCTCGGCGTCGATGGTGATCATCTCGACGGCCGTGCAGGGCGCGGTGGCCAGCTTGCGGCAGGCCGCCGTGCGCATGCCGGTGTAGAGGAACAGGGGATCGCCGACGCGGGGAGGATTGCGCTTGCCGCGTGCACGGATGGTCTGGCGCTTCTCCATGTGCTTCACCGCGTCGGCGAATTGGGCGTGGAAGTTGATCGCGGGCATGTCAGGCCGCCACTTCCTCGGTCGCGTCCCGCAGCAGCGCGTCGACCATCTTGTCGACGGCGCTGTCTGCCGGCTTGATGAACACGGCGTCGCCACCGTCGGTAACGCTGATGCCGAGCTTCTTGAGTTCGGCGGCGGTGAGCTGCGCCAGGGCGTCCTTTGCCGGGCGCTCGGTGGTGGCCACCAGCACGTCGGCCTGCTCCGGGAAGTGCTTCTTGATGAGGCGCACGACCTGGTCGGCGTCATCCCACTCGATCTTGCCCTTGCCCTTCTGGTAGCCGAGCTT
This sequence comes from Candidatus Omnitrophota bacterium, assembly GCA_022072175.1. GTDB lineage: Bacteria > Omnitrophota > Gorgyraeia > 2-02-FULL-51-18 > 2-02-FULL-51-18 > JAJVIE01. Next base: position 35,260 of record JAJVIE010000018.1, read on the forward strand.
GATGCCGTGGAAGACGACGGTGCGCGGCTTGACGAAGAGTTCGGGGGCGTCCTCGATCAGGGCCTTGAGGGCGTCGTGGCGCTCGGCGGCGTCGGCGACGGCTTTCTTGAGGCGCTTCATGTGGTCGCGTTTGAGGGCCTCGATGCCTTCGTTAAGGGCGGCGACGATGCCGGCGAGGTGTTCGCGCGCCTCGGCGTATTTCTTGGCGCGGGTTTCGATGTCGACGAGGGAGGTCATGCTGTTTCTCCTGCGGGGTGGTGGATGGACGGGTTGAGGCGGTAGAGCCAGAGATCGCCCTGGCGGCGGCAGACGATGTCGAGGCCGTTCTCCCGCAGCTCGGCGATCGCGCTATTGACGGCGCAGACCTGGGCATGGGAGACGATCTCGGCGGTGCTGTATTCGCGCCCACCTTCGAGCAGCCGGGCGACGCGTTGCAGGCGCGACGAGGTTTCGAGGCGGGCATGTTTCATGGCGTGGTCTCCTAGCGGTAGCGCACGGTGGCGGGGGTGTCGTAGGGGCCGGCGCTGCGATTGCGGCAGGCGCCGCAGAGGCGGTTGTGCGGCCCTTCGGATAGGAAGGGCTTGCCGCAGCACATGCAGGCGCGCTCGGTGGTGCCCTTGCGGCGATGCGGCTTGATCTCCTGCGGCGCCTCCGGCGACAGCCGCTTGTGCACGGCGGACGTCGATAGTCCGGTGAGCTGCGAGATTTCGCGGATGGTGGCGCCGGCACGGCGCAGGCCGGGGATGTCGTGGCAGGTGCTCATACCTGATCCACCACGTTGCAGCCTTCGACGAAACGCGCCAGGGCGCGGATGTCGTCGGCGTCTAGGGTCATGGTTTCCTCGCCCTTGACGATCATCAGCGAGCGATCCGACCACCAGCCGTAGCGGGCCGGCTGCTGGCGCAGCAGGAACTGCGGCACCTGGCGTTCGAGCACCTTGGTTTCCGGGGCGTTCATCAATGCACCCTCCGCGCAAAACTGGCGATGCGCAGCAGCTCGGCCTCGGCGCGCGTGAGCGTCCAGCGCACCTGGCAGTTGAAGCGCACGGTGACGAAGGTGATGTCGGCCTGAGTCTGCCGATAGGTGCCGCAGTCGCGCCAGAGCGGGCTGCTGTGGTGGGGCGGCATGATCTCGATCTTCGGGTTGCCGCCGATGATCCGCACGATGAGGACGGTCTCGCCGTCCATGAGCAGACGTTCGACGCAGCGCGCGGTGTCGAGCTGGCCCTTGATCACCATCGCATTGAGCGCGGCGCGTTCTTCCTTGGTGAGTGCGGTCATCACTTGGCCTCCTGGCGGGGCTTGATGGCGCAGGTCTGGCATTCGCGCCAGATGCGCATGGCAAGCGGGTTGTGGGTGGGGGCGGGCAGCAGGGCCTTGCGGCATTCGGCGCGGGCGACGCGGCCGCCGGTAGCCGGGCAGTCGACGTCGGATTCGAGATCGAGCACGCGGCTGATGAATGTCTGCGGCACCTTGGCGTAGGCGCTGGTGCCGGCCGACAGCGCCCGGCTGACGTAGCAGCGCGAAACGCCCAGGCGCTCGGCGACGCCGGCCTTGCCGCGCGGGTGCAGCTCGACCTCGCGGGCGAGGATGGCGCGCCAGTCGGCAATCGCTGGCGTCGGCGTTACTGCGGTTTCAAGTTCCATAGATCGCGTCCTCTTCGGTAACGGGCTTGACCCAGACGGTCTTGCCGAGATTGGGGTCATAGACGGCATCGGCGCGGCAGACCATCGGCGGGCGAGGGCCGGTGTTGCGATCCGGCAGCAGCCGGTAGCGAGCCTGGATGCCGCCGCGCCCGACGCCCTTGCCGGCCTTCACGCACTCCAGGTAGCCGGCGAGGTGCAGGTTGCGCAGGTAGTCGTGGGCGGCGGTCTCGCGCACCGGAATTTCCGGCGTGCCGGCATGGGCGGCCAGCTCGCGGGCGTTGGTGTCGGTCTTCATCATGCGCAGCGTCCGCCACATCTGTTCCTGGGCAAGACCCATCGTGACGGGCGTGCCATCCTTGCGGACGCGGGGCGCCTCTGCGCCGGCGTCGCGCGCCAGGCTGTAGAGGTTCGGCGTGCGCCGCGATGCCGGGCCGGTGGTGACGGCGGCCTGGCGCAGGTTGAGATAGCCGGCGTGGAACAGGCCGGTGATGTACTCGCGGGCGGTGCATTCGCTGTTGATCTCGGCGCCGTAGAGAATGTCGAGCAGGCTGAACGGGCGGTCGGACGGGATCTCGCGGATGCGATCCCACATGCGTTGGCGCAGGCCCTTGCCGCCGACGAGTTCGAGGTGAGCGGGCTTACGCGCCATCAGGCGGCCCTCCGGGGCGCTTCGCCGGTGTAGATGGGGGTATCACCCCAGACGCGCAGATCGACGCGCTCCCAGCCCTCGACGGCGGCCTTCTCGGCGATGCCATTGAGATTGACGCAGACGCGGCGCACGCTGCCGCCGGAGAGCTTGACCAGGTGGTCGAGCAGATCCTCGGCGACCTTGATGCCGGCGGCGTAGATCGGCGCCAGGGCCTTGGCGTCCTGGAGGCTGACCGGCTGCGCCGGCACCCAGGAGAGCACGCGGCTGTGGAAGCGCTCCCACTTCTTGAGCTTCTGCGGCAGCATTTCCTCGCCGGCGATGATGATCGGGCTCTGGCTGCCTTCGTAGATGTCGCGCACCAACTCCACGAGGCCATCGCTGCGGGTGCAGTGGTCGAACTCGTCGATCATCAGCGGCCGGCGGCTGGCGGCGAGCTGGGTGCAGATCGCGTCGAGCATCTGCGGGATAGTGCCGTTCTGGCGCATGCCCATCTCGACCAGGATTTTTTCCAGCAGGGCCTTGCGGCCCCAGGCGCTGCGCATCTGCACGTAGTAGGCGCGCGTGGTGTTGGCGGCGGCGAGCAGGCTGGTGGTCTTGGCGTAGCCGGCCGGGCCGTAGAGCACGGCGAAGCCGGGGAGGCCATTGGCGCGGCCGTTGAGGCGCTCGACGGCGGTGCGCACCAGGTCTAGATTGTGAATCTGAGCGGTTTGTGACATTCTTGAAGCTCCTATGTAGTTGCAGCAAACGGGCCGTTGCGTGATGGCGTCACGCAGCGGCCTTTCTCTTTCCCGCTTCGGCGCGGTATTGCGCGGAATTCGGGTACATCCGGTGCCAGCGGGCATCGGCTTCGGTGGTGGCTTGGCCGGCAGCGATCGCGGCATCGAGCGCGAGCCAGTCGGCGTAGTTCTCGGCGGGGCTGCGCTCCGAGCGGGAGCGCGTGGCCTGGGGCTGGACGAAATTGCAGTCTTCAGCTGCGCTTTCGTCCGCTGTCACCGGCAAGGCGCGCTGCGCCTCGGTTTCGACCGGCACCGGAATGGACGAAAGCGCCTCGGCATCGATCACGCGGCCGCCGAGCACGATCTGGCTGCTGGCCGGGGCGGCGATGGCCGGAGCGCCGTGCAGTTCCTCCAGGATCTCGTCGCGCTTGGCATCGACACGCGCCAGGCGGCCCTTGGCGCGCTTCTCGCGGGCCTGCTGCACCACAGCCACAGGCATGTAGTAGCGGCTGTTGCCGTTGGCCTGCGCTTCGCAGATGAAGCGGCCCTCGGGCGTATAGACCCAGATGCGCGACGGGTCGTGGATGTCGTAGGCGATCTGGGCTTCGATGCCGTGGAATTCGGCCAGCTCGCGGGCGAAGTAGATGTTGGTGAAGAGGTTGATCTCGGCACGCTGGATGGTGCGAGTAACGCGCGGCCGGAACAGGGTCTCGGTATCTTCGGCGCGGAGCACTTCCGGCTTCCAGCCACGAGCCTCGAAGGCGCGCCAGGCGAGATCCGGCGAGGTGCCCTTGAGGGTGCGGTGCGCCTTGGCGTTGTAGTCGGCGACGCGGGCCTCGATGAACTGGATGAAGACGTCGAAGGGGATCAGGGGGATGGCGCCGCCGCTTTTCAACGCCTTGCGGGTCACCTTGAACTGTTGCAGGCGGGCCTCCCGATCCATCGCTGCGCCGATGTAGCTGGGCAGCTGCTTGGCGGCCTGGACGAAGATGGTCTGGTGGGCGCGCTCGATGACGCCGCGTGCCTGCGAGTTGTAGGCAATGCTGTGGCGGATGTCGGTGCCGAGGCGATTCATCAGGCCGGTGGTCTCGTCTTTCATCATGGCGTTCTGGTAGCCGCCACCGTTATCGACGTAGAAGATCGCCGGGATGCCGTTGCGCTCGGCGGCGTAGCGGATGGCATCGGCGACGGCGGTACCGGATTCGGCCAGGTCGATGCTCCAGCCGACGCAGCGGCGCGTGGCGATATCGAGGATGGCGGTGATTTCCGGGCGGAAGGGGCGGCCATGCAGCGGGTGCTGCACTTCGGCGTCGAAGCAATGCCCGTCGGCCGTCCAGATGTCGTTCGGCTCCAGGTGCGAGAAGTCGCGCCGGACGAAGGGCTGGATGTTCTTGAGTTCGCGCGGCCCCATGCGGCCACGTTCCCGCGTGACAGTGCCGAGCTTGTCGAGGAAGCGGCGCACCTGGTGGATCGAGGGGCGCTCGGCAGCAGACCACACGTTACAAGCATCGCGATAGGCGGCCTCGACGGAGGGTTTTTGCGGCTGCTGGTAACGCTCCAGGAAGACCTTTGCCCAGGGCGGCACGGTCATGTCGCGCTGCGCCACGCGGGGCGTCAGATCGCCGGCGGACAGCCAGCGCTTTAGGGTGCGGATCGACGGCAGGCCGGTGTCGTTGGCGCCCTTGCGGCCCCGACCGTCGCGGGCCAGTTGCAGGGAGCGGACGATGACCTGGTCGGCGCGACCGCTGGCAGCCAGGGCGAGCAGCGTTTGCATGGCCACTTCCTGACTGCATCCGGCTTCGACCTGGAAGCGGCGGATCGCGGCGACCACGCCGGCGCGGGCATCGCGCTCCAGGCGCTGGTGGTCGGTAAGGTCGGTGCAGGCTTGCGGAATAAGAAGGCCGGCGAGCGATGGCGCTGCCGGCAAAGGCGCCGGGAGGTTAGCGGCGCTGGAGGAGATGGTGGTTTCGGTGAGCTTGCGCTCCAGGAGGGCCTTGCGGGCCTCGACGGGCAGCGAGGCGACGGCGAATTCCTTGCGGGTGCCATTGCGGCCGCCGCGTGCGGCGACTTCGCGGAATGACCAGCTACGGACGGTGGCGCTGTGGATGATTCCGCGTTCTGTTCCTGGTAGTCCTGGCAGCTTGAGGCTTGCCAGCTCGGCGGCGGAATAGTGGGTTTTCGCGGCGGTCATTCGCCTTCTCCCATCTGCGTCTTGAGTTGTTTGATCTTGCGGGCGGCCTCGTCGCGCTGGCGTTCCAGGCGGCCAAGTTCGGCATTCAGGGCTTCGCGGCCGATCAACAGGCGGCCGCCGCGCACGCCGGCCAGCCAGGCGGTAAGCGCGGTGGTCTCGGCGGAAGCCTCGAAGGCCGGGATGAATTCGAGGGGCGCGCGCCAGGCTTCGCGGCTCGGGGCCGTCCAGGCGTGGAGCTGGTGCTCGGTGATGTTCTGGCCGGTGAGGCGATCTATCTGACGACGCATGTCTAGGCAGCTAGGGCGAGGTTGCCATTGACCACGCGGCTGGCCGCGTTACACTGTACGGCGCGGAACCCTCTCGGCTTCGGCTCCCCGTTTTCGTAGTAACGCGACGGCCAGATTTCCTTCGGATGCACGCCGAGTGCGTCGGCAATGCGCTTCTCGTTCGCCGGATAGCTCCTCACGAAACAGGAGGAAAGCGACGTCGAATCGCGCAGGCCGTAAGCCTTGGCGATACCGGCCAGCGTGATTCCGCGCTTGTGCAGGGCCGCCTTGATGTCGGCCGGGTGCCAGTCCTCACGACTGGCTTTTTTTGCGGGGCGGGTTGTCATGTATTTGCGACCTGTTCGGTTGTTCGATAGGTGGCATGTTAGGAAGTAATCTCCCTACTGTCAACACTTCCGAACTCCGCATACATAGATTTTGGGCGTGGTTTGTTCGATAAGTTAGGAATCAATGAGTTAGGAGCTTCCGAACTCGCTGCACAATTTCCGTTCTCGACTTCCATACTTGGGTGTTGAGTATGGAAGCTGGCGGGCAGTGGTTTTCAGCGGAAGACCTGGCGAAGGTCGGAGCGCGTGGTGTGCTTGGTATTCCAGGCACGGCCAGGGGATGTCGTGACAAGGCGCAGCGCGAGAAGTGGCCCGCAAAGCAGGTTCAGGGTAAGGGTGGAAAGGGCGGCGTCCTGACGCTCTACCAGCCGCCTGCGCAGGTGCTCGCTGCAATTGATGCGATCGGCGATCTGCCTCCGCCCTCGCCCACCAGGGAAAAGCCCGTCCCTGCCTCGCATCGCGTCGAGCAGCCGCTCGCTGGATATGTCGCAATCCCGCTCTACAACGGTGTGCGCGCGGCCGCCGGCGACGGCGCCCTGGTCGAGCACGAAACGCCCGACGACGCGCTGGTGTTCAAGGAACAGTGGGTGCGGATGGAACTGGGCGCCCGGCCGCAGGATCTCTACCTGATCCGCGTGGCGGGTGATTCGATGGAGCCGACCTTGCGGTCAGGCGATGTGATCCTGGTCGATCGGCGCGCCACGCGGCCGGATCGAGAGGGCGTCTATATCCTGCGGATGAATGACATGTTGCTGGTGAAGCGGCTCCAGGCGCTGCCTGGTGGCGTGGTGCGCGTCATCAGCGATAACGCGGCCTTCGCGCCCTTCGACATCAAGGCCGCTGAGTTTGGTGGCGCAGAGCTGGCGATCATCGGCCGCGTCGTCTGGACTGGCCGCCGGATGTAACGTGGCCAGTGCCAAAAGCCCCGCGAAATTGGCCGGCCGACGTGCCGTCTCGCGCAAAGTAACGCCGGGCCGCTCGGCTATGCCGATCCCGCGTCATCCCGCATGGTTGCGGGCCTTCCCGGCTCTCCGGGGTCGGTGATGGCCTGTGCCAATACGCTCACCTCCCCACACGGCGCGCGTCCGCCCGCCCATAATCTCCCCATCGACCGAGCAAGGGATCACCATGTTCCAGGTGCGCATCCACGGCCGCGGCGGGCAGGGCGTCGTCTCCGCCGCGGAAATGC
>JAJVIE010000015.1 GCA_022072175.1 Candidatus Omnitrophota bacterium
TTCCGAAGAACTGGCGGTTCATGTCCTTCTTCATCGCGGCGAGCTTGTCCTCGAACTCGCTTTCGAGGCCGGACGTGAAAGCGTCGACCTGCGACTTGGACATCGTGATCGCGAAGCCGGTGATCTCCACCGGCCAAATGTTGATCTTCGCGCCGATCGTGGCTTGCTTACGCACGGCCGACTGGTTGTCGCGGAACGATTCGTTCTCGTTCTGCGCTCCGCCGTTCTGTGCGCGTTGCAGGTTGACGGGGAAGCGGAAAGCCGCGTCCTCGCCGCCCATCGTTTCGGTCGCTTTCGGCAGGGCCGTCAGAAAATCGGGGTCGAAGTTCTGTTGGGCCGCGACGAAGCCCGTCGAGTAATGGCGCTTGAGCAGTCCGTCAAGCGTCGAGAGTGCGGTTGCTGACATTGAAAAACTCCTTGTTTAGCGAAAGGGACCGGCGTTATTCGCCGCTCTCCCGCAGTTCACGTCTCATTTGGCTCACCCGATCCTCCGGTGTGGCCGTTGCGGGGTCGTACTTCTTGCCTGGGGTCGAAGCCCCTCCGCCGTGCATCCCTGCCGGGCTCCCGTCCTCGCTGTTAAGCAAGCGGGTCGCACGCCCGCCGGCGATCTCCTGCCGGAGAGGTTCGATCTCCGACTTGATGAGTTCGTCGACGGTTTTCTTGAGGTCCGCCAGTCCCAGGCGATCGTTCTCACGATACGCTTGGAGGACAAGACGCTCAACGAGGCCCTTCTCTCGCGTGGACAATTTAATGTCCTTCACGACGTCGTCGAAAGAGCCCCAAAACTTTTCGTTGATCCTCTCCTGTTCGAGCCGGGAGAGGCGCTGATTCAAGCCGGCGTTCGGATCTTCTCCGCCCTGGCCGGCGCCGTTCTTGCCCGCTCCGGCTCCTGCGGCGGCCGCTTTGCCGGCGGCTCCGCCCGCTCCTGCGGCGGCGGCTTGCTTACCGGCCGCGACTTCGGCTTTGGAGAAACGGGAGAAGTCCGCTTCGCGCCCTTCGCGCTTGGCGGCGATCATCTCCTTCACGACGTCGTAGATGCGGTCGTCGGACTCGACGACGTCGATGAAGCCCTTCATGTCCTTGTAGTCGGCCGGGTCGATGTCCTTGAGTTCGCCCCACTTCTTCGTGTCGAAGGTCTTGTGGTCGAAGTCCTTCCCGAAATGGCGGCGGAAGTCCACGAGTTCGCGCAGTTGCGCGACGGGGACTTCACGGTTCGAGTTCGGGTCCGCGTTAGAGAGGTCCGCGTACTCCGACAAAAAGTCGTTGTTTTCCGGTTCGGGCATCGTATTCTCCTTTTTCTGTCCTTCGCATCACGCGAGGACCGTTAGTTGTCCGGGCTTGACGCCCGATGTCTGTGCTTATCGTCCGATCGCGATGAAAGAGCCGATCTCGTCGGCGGTCGTCACGATCGTCACGTCGCCGCCGTTGAGCGGGAGCGCTTCGTTGACGACGGGTTGGTTCGCGAGGATGGACGAGCCCTTCGGTTGAAGGAACACGGCCTCGACCTGCGAGAGCCCGGTGACGATGTTGCCGCCCGTCGAGCCGCCGTCGTTGGTGTAGACGCCGGTGACGATGCGCTTGTTTCCGAACACCGTCTTTTCTTTGGTATGCGTGAAAGCCATGCTGATTTCCTCCTTTTAAGCGTAACCTTTGTAGTCGTCGCGGTCGGAATCCGCCGGACCGCGAGAACGGCTCTTGAGCATCCTGCCGAAGCCGGCGGACTTCTTTTCATTCTTTGCGGCCATGTGCTTGACCTTGCGGCGGGGCATCTTCGGAGCTTCGCTCTTGGAGCCGGCGTAGTGGCGCTTGAGAAGGCCGCCCATGCTTGAGTTCGTCGTCGCTCCCATCTTCAAATCCTCCTTGATGCTCGACATCGTCTTTTTCAAATCGCCCAGGCGCTTCGTCGGTACGAACATCTTGCCGCCCGACTTCTTCACGCCGAACGCGGCCGCCATAGAGCCGGAGAGTCCTTTCGCTTCTGCGGGGACTTCGCTGTATGACCTGCCTTCGATCTTCATGCGACCTCAAAATTAAAAGCCGACGTCCACGAGAAAGCGTCTCGTGAGCGTCGGCTCGATGACCGTGTTTACTGCTAACCCCTCAAGAGTACCATACTTGGGGGGGCGGATGCAATTACGTCGCGGACCCGGCGGGTTGCGCGGCCGGAGACTTCGGGCCCTTGCCGCTCGGAATACCTGCCGCTTTCCCGTTCGCGCCGGGCTTTCCCGCAACGGGCTCGCCAGGAGCGCCGGCGGCCGGCTTCGGTTCGGGCGCGTTGTCCGGCACGGCGTTCGCACGAGCGAGCGCGGCCGCGTACTCGTCGAAGCGCCGCTTGAAAAGAAGGCGGACCGTCGCCGGGTACTCCATGAACTTCGGTTGCTTCATAAAGCGGGCCAGGACGATGATCTGCACGTCCGGGTTGTCGAACGCTTCGACCGGCGGGTACTGTCCTTGAAGCATGAGTTCGATGACCTTCTCGGCCTTCTTCACGTCCACTTCGGACTCGGTGAGAAGGTCGGAGACGCCGAACTTTTCGAGCAGGAGCTTGTGTTGGTACGGGTCCGTGAGGACATCGGGAAGGAGCCCGGCTTTCGCCAGGTTCAAAATCATCTCTTGCATGACGACGCGAGACTTCGCGATGGTCGATCCCTTTTCGACGCGGACGTTGACGTTGTCGCGCAGTTCCTCGCCGATGAAGGTCGCCCAGTCGGTCCCGGTGACGTCCTTCGAGAGCTTCGTGAGCTTCTTGATGGTGTACTCGTCCGGCTCGATGTAGACGGACTGGAAGTTCAAGAGGTCGAGCGTTTCGGAGCGCTCGATGAACTTCTCCCATCGGTCGACCGGCTTCGCCATCGCTTGCCGTGCGTTCTCGTTCAAAATCATAAGTTGCCCGACGGTCGTGACGCCCTTCGGGTTCTGTCCCGTGCGGACGTCGGCGCTGTTGGCGATGCGGTCCATGTCGGCCAGGGCGAGGTTGCGCTCGTCGTACACCTGTTGCGGGAGCGGTGTCCCCTGGACCTTCTCCGGCTTCTCGCCGCGAGGTCCCGGCGTGTAGGTGACGTTCTGACCAGGCACGCCCACGATGGACTCGTCCGGGATGTTCGACATCGAAGGGATGAGCCATTGACCGACGCCGATGGTCTTTCGGTTGTACGCGGCGAGCGCGTCGATGGAGTTGATGGTCCTCTGCTTCGGAATGAGTTGCTGAATGAGCGAGATGCCGTACACGGAGCCGGGGAGCGGTTGGTAAATCCAATAGGTGTACGGATGCCACGTCTTGCCGTCGTTGTAGAAGTACGGAGAGCCGGGCTTCGTCGCCATCGCGGAGTCGTAGAGCAGGACTTCGCCGGCGACGACGATCATGCGTCCGCGAGGATGCTTCTCGGTCGGGCGAACGTAGACTTCCTTCACGACGTTCGCGTTCTTAATTTCGTTCGGGGACTTCCCGTAGCCGGTCGTGGTGTTGCCTTCGATGATGTCTCGCAGGGACTCGCCCATCGTGAGTAAGTTCGTGAGCTTCGGGTCGTCCTTCACTTCGTCGACCTTGCCGGTGTACCCGTTGCCCTCTCCGGCGTAGCTCATCTTGATCCACTCGATACGGCGGATCTGACATTCCATAATTGCGCCGCAGTCCTTGAAGCGCTTCGCCATGCCGTCGAACGTGAGGTTGAACGGAGGGACGATCTCGGCGTACACCTTCTTTTCGGTGATGGCCTTTAGCGGCTTATCCGTGCCTTGCTTCGCGGCTTCGGCGGCGTAGGTCGGATGGTCCGGCGGAATCTCGACGGGAATCTTTCGGCCGGAGGGAATCTTGCACGACTTTCGGAACGCGACGCCGGTCGAGAGGCCCCAAAGCGCGGCCTCGTCGTACATCTCGTCCTTGTCGAGTTCTTCCCAAAGGTAGTCCTTGACGACGTTCGCGACCTGCGCGGACGTTTTGTCACGCGGGTCCTCGGAGTTCTGATCGACCGACATCGTCGGCTTGTTCGTAAAAGTGGAGGCGTTCGTGTTCGTGTAGACGAGGATGTAGTTCGAGACGGGCCGGTCGATGGAGCGGTTGGCTTGGGTGACGGGGATCGAAGCCCATCGCTTTTGTTGGTCGTTCCACCGGAGCCATTGGTCGCCGGCGAGGAAGTGGATGTTCTGCATCCAAACGGCGGCACGCATGAGGCGGTTCTGCCCTTCCATGTCGTACCACTCGTTGACGAGCTTGACGATGGCGTCGGCCTGGGTAGCGCCGTCAAGCTGTGATAGTGCGATGTCGAAGTCGGTCGCGAAACTCAAGAGAGCCCTCTCAACACGCCGAGATGCCCGTCACTTCGAGAAGCGTCCCCAGGTAGTCGTCCTTTTCTTCGGACGTCATCTTGCGATACGCCCCGGACTTTTCATCGACGACTAGCGGGACACGGACTTCGCGTCCGTCCTGCGCTTTCGCGACGTGGGAGACGCCGACGAGTTCGGCATCTTTTCCGGCAGTAGCCGGTCGGTGTGGTGAGAGCGATGCGCTCATCCCAAGTTGAAAATCGAGAAGCCGGCGAAGGTTGGCGATCTCGTCGTCCTTCGCTTTGATGACGGCCTGGACCGTCGGGTCCTCAAGCGCTGACATGGCCGGCTCCGTTTTCGACGACGTGCGCCGGCGCCGATGCGACGTCGGACTTCACGCTTTGGTAGTGGACTCCCTTTTCGAGCGTCGTCTGCTTGCCGCACATGATACCGAACGAGATGCGGCCGTCGTCGAGAGTCTTTGGCGTCGTCATCGAACGCTTCAAGCGTTCGTCGTTCGGATTTTCGGTCGTGAAGTAGGAGACTTTTTCGCAGATGAACATGAGGCGGGCGCTTGCTTCGGCGATGACCTGGGGACCTTTGGCGGGCTTGATGTGAATAGTGCCGTCATCGTCGAGCTTTGCGAGAACTCGCCCGCACGACTGACAGCAGATAGAAGTCCGTACCCGATCGCGATGGTTACTCATTCCCTTGTGCGGTGTCCGCGCCCCCCATACCGCAAATAGTACCATTCCCCCCAAAAATAAACAAGACTTAGCGGTTTTTACAGGTCGGCCACGACGTCGGAGCCGGACGGCTCGCCCATCGGCCGCGTCCACGACTTCTTGCCTTTCTGATGACGGAGCCAAAACTCGTAGGAGCGGTCGTCGAGTTGCTTCGGCGGCTCCTGGCTCTCGCGCTTCGCGGTCGCGAAAAGGCGCTCGCGTATCGGCCAAAGCGCAAGACAGAACGACATGACGCAGTCGTCGTGCAGTCCTTCGGGGGCGCGGTAGCGGATCTTCCCTGACGGGAGGATTTCGTACTCGAACGCTTGCATCTCGCTCAAGAACTCCTGGATGTACGGGTAGGTGACGTAGCGCTGTTCGAGCGTGATGATGCCGAGTTCGACGAGTTCCTTTTTCGAGACGTTCGTGAACTTGAAGCCCTGGACCTTGACTCCCATGCGCTCCAAGTCGTCCTCGACCGGATCGCCGACGCCCGTCGAGTCGAGCGACACGAGGCAGTTGTTGTATCGCCGCGAGAGCGCCTGGATTTTTTTCTTGATGAGCGTCCAGTCGAGATTTTGGAATCGCTCGAAGTAGACGAAGTGCTTCGTCGTGACGTCCAGGACAAAGAGGACCGTGAAGTCCGTCGTCTTTGCGATGTCCGCGCCCATGACGTACTGATGGCCCAGGATCGGGTCCTCGAAGTCGCCGGCGACGCACTTTTGGATGTTTCGGAAAACGGACGAGGCGTCCTCAAGGAACTCCGCCATGAACTCCTGCCGGAACACCATCTCCGGGAGCGTGCGACGAAGCGTCTCCCATTCGGCGGCCGGGAAGATAGGCGACGAGTTCGACGGGAGCTTCCACGATGCGAAGTCGGGGATCTTCGGGTCCTGGCCCAAGAGGTACAGGTCCCGGAACCAGTTCGAGCCCTTCGGCGTGGAAATAAAAAGCCCGCGCCCTTGACGATCGGCGAGCGCGGGACGGATGCCTTCCTGCCATGCCTCGCGATGCACGCGGGCCGCTTCGTCGACGATGGCGAAGTCGAGGCCGGCGCCGCGCAGGTTGGCGTCTTTATTGTCGGCGGACTTGAACTCTAGCTCGTGGCCTTTGATGAGCGTGACGCGCTTGTCGGAGCGGTAGGACTTTACGATGACGTCCTTCAAGATGTGATGGACGTATCGCCACATTTCCATCGCGAGCGGGTAAGTAGGAGCGACGATCCACCCGCGAGCGGCGCGTTGGCGCGTGAGCCAAACGTCGTTCGACATTTCCCACGCTTCGGCGGAGGCGAAGTAGGACTTCCCCCACCGGCGCCCTATATCAAGAACCCGGAACCTTGCCGGGTGTCTGTGGATCGTAAGGGCGTTCGCGGAGTGGGGAGAGTAGTATATTCGCTTTTGCTGTACTGTTGTTGGGGTCGCCATAAACTATTTGCACGTTCTCCGCGTAGATGCTACCGGCCGGGGCCTCGAAGTTCTCCGGGCGCGGGTACTTGTCGCGGACCTTGTACGCCATGTCCAGGGCTTTCAGTTGGACGGCGCAGTCGTCGACCTCAATGAAGTCGTGGTCCTTTTCGTCGGCATCCTTGCCGGTGATGACGGCGGACACGACCTTCTTCGCGTTCAAAAGTTTCTTGTGCTTCGAGATGAGCGTTTCGTCGGGGATGGCCTTCGTGAACGCCTGGGCGAAGGCGTCGACGATTTCCTTGACTTCGGTCTTTTGTAGGGTTTTGTAGGCGGACTGCCGGTCTTTATAACCGGCGGCGCGACCGGCGGCCGCGATGTTGGACGGGTCCTGCTTGAGCGCGGCGACGAGCTTTTGCGCTTTTGGAGTGAGAGTTCGCTTCTTCTTTTTCGAGGGTCTGTCGCCCATTCAAGAGTTCCCGTTCCGCGCCTCTGATGCGCTCGCGGTAGTGGGCCGCGTAGCTGTGGTCGAGGACGCCGTTCGTCGTAAGTCGTGCTTCTTGAAGTCGGTCGATGATGTCGTGCATCACGCGCAGGACCGCTTCCTGGGACAAGTATAGCGCGAGCATGGCCTTCTTTTCAAATCTTAACAATTTCACGAAGTCTTTGCCTTCTCCGTCCAGGGGCAAACCTGGCATACCCACGAGCGGAGCTTTCGGTCGTACCGGATCGTTGTCGTCTTGCACTCCGGGCAGTTCAAGTCCGGGCTCGGACCCGGCTTCCTGGGCGTGGGGCCCGTATATCCTTCGGCCATCGCTCGCTCCTTTGAGAAAATGTCCTGCACCTTGAGGGCGCACCGTGCGGGGACCGGGCGCCGTAGGTGGATCTGATGACTCGACTGCATCGCGTAGTTCATGCAGTCGAAGGTCCATTCGACCTCGCCGGCGTAGCATCGCCAGTACCAAACGTCCGCAGGGGAGCCGGAGCCGTCGGTGTACGCTTCCTCCGCCTTGTGGACGCAGGTCCGCGCTTCGAGGACCGTGTTCCAAAGCTCCACGATCGACTTCTCACGGCACGCCTGGAAGCCATCGACCGCGCCTTTCAAGCGCGGCGCCTTGCCCTTGTAGTCCCGGCGAGCGGCCTTGATGCCATCGTCGACGATGATGTTGAGCAGTTGCAGGTACGTCATGGGACGATTATACCCCACAATGTCCTTCGCACTCGTTCCCGAAAAGGTCAGCTTGATCCGCCCCGAACGTTACTTCTGAAAGCGGCCGGCCGCTCCGATGTAAATACGGTGTCCCGGAGATCCCCGTTGTCTGCTTCATCGCGGCTTGATACTTCTTCTCGTATTCTACGGCACGGTCGAACGCTTCGGGTTCTTCGCGCTTCAAGCGAAGCCATTCAGCGTCGGAGTGAAACGGGCAGTACACGCACGCAGAGCGCGGCGGCGTCGGGTAGCCGTTCTTCTTCATCCAAGAGAGGCATCCGTGCCGGCTTATCCTGGCGTCGATGAGCGGGTAGTGGTTCTCGATATAGGGCTTCCGGCTCGGCTTCATGCGAATCACTTCGTCGATCGAGATACCGACCCATTGGGTACAATGGCCGCCTCGACCGATTATCCGACGGATTTCCCTTTGGATTACCTCGATCTTAAAATCGGCCGTACATTGACGTTGCATGATTCCAATTTTCCCGGTTGTAGGGTTAGCGTTGAAAGCGGGGATGCCGTGTTTCGTGTAACGCGTACCGTGCTTTGACGTCCGCACCCGGAGCGACGATTCGGAGAGTTTGCCCTTCGTAACCCGTATGACTGGAAACGGTAGTTGCTTTTCAAGCCAGTCGAGCCATGTGTAGACGGATGCCGGCTCGTCCTGCGTGTCCGCGAAAATAGCGGCTTCCGGCATCGGAGTTAATTCTCCCCTAGCCGCCATTAAAGACATCGACGACGACTGGACGCCGGCGCCGAGACTGATGATATGTTTTGTCATTAGATTTTCCCCAGTATCTTCACGAGCGCGTCGTAGTTGGCGAGCGTGAGGCCGTTCTCTCCGTCCGTCTGCACGAAAAAGGGCCGTTGCGCTTCGAGCATATCGGAGTCGTCGTCCACGATGGCGTAAGTGATGCCGGTCGTTTGAAGCTCCGGGTGTCGCGTGCATTGGCGCTCTAGCCACATCTCGATTTCGTGCCCGCGCTTGCCGTTGATCTTCGTGGGCGTGGCGTCGATGATCGGTAGGTCGAGCGCTTGTCCGACCCTCTCCCATCCGACCGTGTGACGCCAGGTTGACGAGAGGACGATCTTCGCGTGCGTCTCCTTGCAAACTTTTCGGATGAGCGCGACCGCGACCAGGTCGAAAAGCGGGATGTCCTCCGGCTTCACATCCCAGGGGAACTTGTTGAAGGCGACGGCCGACCGCTTGCTATTGAGGACGCCGTCGATGTCGAGGAAAAGGACCTTCATCCGCCCACGTTGTCCCGAAGCATCATCGCGAAGTTGGCGACGTCGGCGCACTCTTTCGCGACGGCAGAAGGGTCGTACTGGCCGCCCGATCCCAGGAGAGCGCGGTCGAGTTCACGGACTTCTTGATGGAGCCGGTCGCGCAGGTATTCCATCGGGCAGTCCTTCCATCCGCCCTTGTGGTCGTTCTGCTTGAGGACTGCTTCCATCTCACCGGCGAATTGAGCGAGCGCGGGACGAAGCTCGACGCCTCCTTTCACGGCTTCGAGTTTGTGAGAAAGGCCGGAGAGAAGTCTCTCGCGATGTAGGTGATCCTTATTCTGCTGTTCGGTTTCTTGCTCCTGCGGCGTGGGGTTTTCAGCGTCCGGTCCCGGCATGATCTTCCTCCTTTTGATTAAATCTTGACGTTACGATCGAGTAAAGGCCGACCGCGAGCATGAGAACGGTTAGAATCGGCCACAGAACGGCGAATACGACGATGACGACCGAAGGGATGCCTGGCCCTCCACCGGAGGCCGCAGAGCCGATCCCGCTGAAAAAATAAAGCCCCATCGCTACGATCACGACTCCAAGAAGATACAGAACAAGAATGGCGATCATGCGGCCACCGCGTACTCTCCGCCCAGGTTCTCCTTGAGCGTGATCGGCTTGTCCTTCGTCCTCCGTCCTCCGATAAAAACTTGCCCGTTCGGAAGTATACGAATTGGCGTGTCATCTTCCTTCTTTAGAATTGCGGCAAGGGCTTCGATGGTCGGTTTCTTTATTTCTTTTTTTCTCATTTGAGTCTCGCCTCCACCGCGTTCGCCCACCATGTCGGCCGCTTCCCACCTGGACCAGTTGTTCTTGACCGTGTTGTAAGCGACGCGCTTGCAGTCATAGAAGCCGGCGCAATTCACGGAGCCGATGCCGAAGGGGACCGCCGCCCGGTCCGCTCCCTCGACCTCGTAAATCGACATCACGACGCGCTCGAAGTACGCCTCGCGACCCGTCCTTTCGCCGTAGCGGACGCCGGCCTGGTACACCTGGGCCGTGATGATGCCCGCGATGAACAGGAAAATCGCCACCGTGAGGCGGCGGATAGTGATGCTCTTTTTCATCGTGCCCTCCCGTTTGAGGCCGGGTTGACACTCGAAGCATCCCCGGCACGTTCTCGGTTCAACGACTGGAATCGCGACCACGTTTATCGCGACGCTTCCGAAGCTCTTTTATACTTCGGTCCGGTTGCCCGTAGAGTATCGACCATGCCCGCAAGCCCGGATGCCGATAGGTCCTTAAACTTCTCGGCATCCTCGTCAGAAACCTCCACGCCGAACGTAGTCTCGACCGAAATGACCAGTTCCACAACGTCAAGCGAGTCGAAGTCCAGTTCGCGAAGCGTTTTAGCATATTCTTCCTCCGTGAGCGGCCGACCGGCCCGGCCCGGCGGGTATGCCTGGTCCTGGATGATGCGGCGGATCTCCTGTTCTGTCCGTGTCATACTGCCCCTCCTTTGACTTCGTCGGGATGCTTGAGACGCCGCAGGTTCTCCGCGAGATGCTTGCAGAGCGCCGGCGGATAGTTGAGAGCGCACTTCTCGGCGTACCGCGCCGCGTTCTCCCGCGTCCTTTCGTGCCCCTTCGTGACGCCCTGCGCGAAGCCGGCGTCGTGACTTCGGACCATCATTCGGGCGATCGTTTTAGGAAACACTCTCGTCACGACTTCTTCGATGAACGTGCGCCCCTTCATTTTCCGTATACCCCCATGTAGAGGCCGACAAAAATCATGCCGGCTATTATGACCAGGACGAACTCGACCGTCATGCCGCGCCTCCGCAACACTTTTTGAACTTCTTGCCGGAGCCGCACGAGCAAGGGTCGTTTCGTCCCGGCTCTTGGGGCTTCTTGAGACGTTCCAGGACCAGGATGCCGTCCATGTGATCGACTTCGTGTTGGATGATCTGCGCTTCGACTCCGAACGCCATGTCCTCGCGCACCTGCCCGTCGACGACGTGCGTGTAGTTCACGGCCGCGTGACGCCAGGTCGAGTGCTTATGGCCGGCGATGGAGAGGCATCCCTCGTTCGGGCACGAGAAAACTTCCTTCGAGCGCCCGACGATGCGCGGGTTGAGAAGGAACACCGGAGCGTTCGATGCCTTCTTCTCCCAGTCGCGGTAGTAAATGGCGAAGCGGAGCCCGACGCCTATCTGAATCGCCGCGATGCCGCACGCCGGCGTCCAGGCCCGACGCATGGCCGCCTCCATCCGTGCCGGCAGGTCGATCGCCAGGACTTCTTCGAGCGTGGTGTCGACGGACGTCATGCGAAGGACCTGCGTGTTCGCCGGCGGCCCGTATTGGATGATGTCGCCCTGCTTGCCTTCGATGCGGAGGACCTTCGTCTCCGGCGTGGGCGCTACGGCGTGACTTGAGTGCGTGCAGTCGGGACCGGAACACTCGCTCATTGTTTCGACTCCGCCGGCACGAGCGAGCCGGACTTCCAGTTGCGATAGAGCCAAAGAAGAAAAGCGCTCGCGGACGAGTGGCCGGCCGCCTTCCCTTCCTGGATGATGGCCTTCTTTTCGGCCGTTGCGACCCGGACCTGGATGCGGTCCTCTTTCGTTTTTGCCATGACTTCCTCCTGGTTAAAAAATAGCGGGGGCCGGAGTTGCACCGGCGATCTCCGGCGTATGAAGCCGGCGAGATACTGCTTCTCCACCCCGCGATGATACTGGGCCGGAAGGAATCGAACCTCCATTCAACGGTCCAAAGCCGCGTGTCCTACCGTTAGACGACGGCCCAAAAAATTGTGCGGGGGGAAGGACTCGAACCTTCACGGGACCCAGTCCCCGGCGAGCGCGGCACGAGGCGGCGCTCCCTATGTCTCCCATTTTCATCACCCCCGCGTACTTCAATTATCCGACCCGGAGCCGGCGTCGCCGCCGCCTTCCGCGCCGGAACGCGCCGCATCCTGCGCGGCCTGTCCCTGCGTTTCTTCCGCACGAGCTTCCGCTCCCGGCGTCGGAGCGCCGGCCGCGAGGCCCGTGCCTTCCTCACCCGGACGCTGTCCGTGCGTGCCTTCGACGCCCGCCATCTCGCGCTTCTTCGTCCTGGTCCCCAGGATGTTGAGCGCGTGTTGCAGGTGTTCGATGGCCTTCGCGTTTTCGGAACACGCGAACTTGCCGGCCGCCGCCTTTTGGTAATACTCGATCCGGTCCTTCGCGATCGCGATGACCGTCTCGACGAAGGCGCCGTTCGGCTCCTTGCGCTCCGTCGTGCCGAGCTTGCCGAGCGGCCCGTTCTGCCACTCGATCAAGATGCCGGTCGCTTCCGACGTGCCGCCGGCGGGGTTGCCGTCCTGGTCCGCGTTGTGCCGTGCCTTGAAGTCCTGTAATGCCATGCGTTCCTCCTGGTTGTCGGTGGTCGGTTTACAGAAAGCGCCGTTGATCGTCACCGGGCGAAAACGGCCGGCGCTCGATGATCTCGCCGTTGTCGACCCGTTTGAAGCGCTTCTCGCGCTTCTTGTAATCGTACACGACCACGCAGGGGTAGTCGCGCATCTCGAAGGTGTCGCGGTAGTTCCGCGAGAGCGTCGAGATACGGAGCTTGATGCGGTCTATCCGGTCCTTGAAGTTCGACATGGCCGCCTTCTTTTCTTCGAGCGCGACCACTTCCTCCGAGTGACACTCCGCCATCTCTTTAGCGATGGCCTTCATCTCGTCGGGAGTGAACTTGTACTTCGACTGGATCGTCGCCTTCTCGTCCGTGACGACGACGTTTTTCTTCTTCGCCTTCGGGAGTTTTTCGGTCCCCTTGACACCGTTGAACGGCTCCGCGCCGTCCTTGTCCTTGTCGTTCGCCGCGAGCTTCGCGGTGTCGACCTTCTTGCTTCCTGGCTCGTGGGCCATCACTTCCTCCTTCTTCGGTTGTGAACGGGACGCGGCCGCGTTACCCGCTCGTGAATCTTGACGATGTGCTTCTCCTGGTAGTCGTCAAGGGTAATCCCCATCGCGAGACGCTGTTCGCATCCCGCGAGGAAGTTCTTCTCCCAGTCCGTTAAAAGGGTTTCGCGGGCGCGGACGTCGGAGACGGCGCGGGCGTGCCAGTCGGCCATTTGTAGCTGTTCCTCAACATGAGATACCGGCAATACTCGCACTCCATCCCCGGCTCCGGCGGCGTCGGAGACTCCGTACACGCGGCGGCGCGTTCGACCAGGTCGAGCGCGGCCTTCACGTCCATCTTGATCGAGACGACCTGCGTCTCGAAGTCGACGAAGTGACGCTCGCCGGACTCGTGGACGAAAACCTTGTCGACCTTGCGCGGGCTCCAAACGGAGTAGATCGCTTCGTCCGCGACCTTATAGCCGGAGGCGGCCGCGAGCAGTCCGTAGAGGTTCGTTTGGTCGGTGTAGTATTTCGCGATGTACCCTTCCGGCGCCTCGGAGCCCTTCGTCTTGTAGTCGAAGGGCACGACGAACACGACGCCGTTGACCGTCTTGATGAGCAGGTCGTCGAGCGCTCCGATGACCTGGAATCGGCCCTTCGGGTCGTTGTACCGGAGGCCCGTTTTCCAGTCGCGGTAGGCGTTGAGCTTCCCCTGGTCCGGGAAAAGACGCATCCCGGTCGTGGCCTGGTGAATGAGTTGCGGCGGACGCCGGTCGAACTTCCGCCAGGTGTCCATGAACTCCTTGATGATGAGGTCCATGCCCCCCGGCAACGACGGGAAAATCCCACGAGGGCGCGGGATGCGGGCCTTGCGGTCGATCCAAAAGCATCGCGGGCAGTTCTTGAAAACTCCAAGCGCCGTCGCGGAGAACATGACACTCATCGGTAGCTTGCCTTCCTCGGCTCGATGGCCGTTTTCGGTCCCTGGGCTTCGTGGTAGACGTGGCAGAAGCCGCAGTATTTGAACTTCACGTCGTTCGGGTTGTAGGACGCCCGGCCGCATCGGTGGCAACGGATGTACTCGCCGCCGTCTGCGTCTTTGTCGACCGTGAAGCCCAGGGACTTCGGGGTGTATTTGCGGGACGTCATTTCTTTTTCGAGAGCGCTCCCGCGATCTTCTTGATGGTGGACTTGTTGACGTCCTTCGCGGCGACGGCGTACTTGTCCGTCCCGTACTCGGACGCGATGGGCTCGGCGACGACGATCTTCTCTTTCAGAAGCTCGTCGAGGACGCAGGACCCCTTGACCTCGGCATAGCGAACTCCGAACATCTTCGGCATTGTCATCCCTCCTTTTTGTGGGCGGCCGGGTTCTCCGGCGATTTGAAGTTGGGGTCGGTTTCCTCCGTGCCCCACACGAAAGCGTTGCTGTACTCGTGCCGGCCGACGTGCAGAAGGCGCACGGCGCGGGTCGCGTACACGGAGCCGCCCAGGGCCCGGACCTGGCGCGAGAAGTACCAGTCCTCGGAATGGACGCGGGCTTGCAGGTCGCCGTTCTTGAGCGTGGCGATCCGGCTCTGAATCTCGAAAAAGACCTTGTCGGCCCAGGGTTGCCGGATGTCGATGAGCAGGAGCCCGGAGTTGACCACGAGCTTCGGGTCCGTGAACGTCTCCGGGAGCCGGTGGATCTCCGTCATCGTGAGACGCTGAACGAGGAATGGGTCGTCCTCCGTGCCCTGGTCGATGCCGGTCGACGTGAGGCCCTTCACGCTTTTCATCGGAGAGACGGCGGCCAATACGCCGGCTTTCGTCTCCGCCATGATGTCGAGCATCTTTCCGAGCCATCCCATTTCGGGGATGATGTCGGAGTGCAGGAGAACGAAGTGGGTATACTCGTGGGGCTTCCGGCGGCCGTTGAGAGCTTCGCAGTAGAGGACGTTGAAATTGTGCGCCAGGAGCGAGTGCCCCCGCGTGCGGTACATCGTGCATCCGTCCTGCGATGCGTTGATGACGGCCGGCAAAAGGCCGGCGACGATCGTGCCGTCGTAAGTCGGGACCCCCAGGAACACCTTCTCTTTTCGCTTGCTCACTTTGATCTCCTATTTTTCCAAAAGCGCGGATGACACTTCTTCGGCTCGCGCTTGACGATGTAGGGCGTCTGCGGGAATAGCGCCTCGACGAGCTTGCGCTTGATCTGCCAGTCCCGCGTGTCATAACCCTTTGTTTCATGGAACTCTTGATGCCCGTCCGGGTACGTCACGAGGAAGTCGACGTAGTGAGCGCAGATTTTCTTGCCGTTGACGACCAGGTCGAGCCGGACTTGAATCTCGTACTCCTTGACCTCTTTGGCGCGGACGAGAAGATTTAACTGGTTGCAGTAGTCGGCTTCGAGGATGGAATCGTGTCGGTGGGAGAGCCAACAAGTCGAGGACTTGTTCGAGTATTTCGGGCGCTTGACGTTGTTCTGCCCGTAGTGGTGGTAGGTAATTTCTTGAGTCTTTTGTGCGCTCACGTTGTCCTCACGATGTCATCCTATCACAGCGACAGGCCGTCGAACAAGTCTTTTTGAGCGGCGTGCGCCATGTCCCCGTCGATCTCGTATTCGAGGGTGTCCCGCGTCTCAAAGTGCGGAAGCTCTTGCGACCGCAGGACGTCTTTTATCGTGACCGTGCCGGCGTCGTGGTTTTTCACTTCATTCCGAAAAACGAACACGCGGCGCGGGACAGCGACGAGTCCTTTGAGGAACTGGTTGCCGCGCTTCGTGAGAAGCCAGTACCCGATCTCGTGGTCGCCATTCGCGTCGCGGACCTTCGCGACGAGCGCGTGGAAGCGGAGTTTTTGGAAATTGCAAAGCTCGTTCGTCACGAGCCCGGCCTCCTTCCAAACGTGGACGCGGTTCCGGTTGTGTGCCAGGACCGCCCGTTTGAACTTGATGAGCGTTCGGACCAGGCCCGGCGTCACGCGCTCCCATCGGCCCATGAGACGGGCGCCGCAACACTCGCAGAATTTCACTTCTTCCTTCACGCCGGCGCTCATTGAATCCTCCGGGCCAGTTCGAGCGCGTGGTGTCCGATAAAGATGAGGACGAACTTGATCGACTTCATGGCTTTTTCCCTCCCTTGTCTGCGGCCAGGTTTTGAGCGACGCCGGCCACGAGAGACTGCACGGACCCGGAGGCCGGGCCGCGTGGGTTCTCGTGGTAGAACTTTTCCTCGCACGCCTTATAGTGAGCCGCGTACTCCGACTCCTTCCAGTCCTTCGAGCAGATGATACACCGACGCATCGCTTCGCGTCGCGGCGTCCCGATGGGCTTGTCGATCTTGTTGATCCAGTTAATAAAAAAGCGCCGCGTGAACTGCCGGCCGGGTCGGAGTTCGAGCCATCGTTTCGCCTTCCCGATCTCCTGGTCGATGTTGACGTGCGCGTAGGTGGGGTCCTTTTTGAGAGTCGCTATCCAAACCTCGTCCGTTACGGGCTTCTTGCTCTCGGTGTTACTCTCTTTTTTTTCTTCCGTTACAGCTTCTTCTTCTACGTTACGGTTTCGTAACGGTTCTTCTCCGACCTCTATGAAGTTGTGTAACATTTGTAATGTCAACGACATAGCTCGGTTCTTGAAGTTGAATCCCTTCCGTTGAAGGTAGCCCTGGTCGAGCGGGACCGGCTTCTTCGTTTGCAGTTCGAGCATGACGAGCGCGATGAAGCGCCATTTGTCGATCTCGTGAAGCATCTCGAAGTCGGGATCGGCGTTGACCATCTTGAAGTACGCCTTACACCATTGAAGGTTCCGGTCCTTATAGCCGGGGTGGTACTTGTCCAGGTTTTTGATGTGCAGGTATTTCATGGTTATCCTTTGCAGTAGCGGATCGCCCAAACGACGGGGTTGAAGTGTGACGCGAACTCGGACTCGCCGTACAGTCTGTCCCAAAAGGCCAGGAACGAGGCCCGGTCGTCCATCCCTTCGAGCTTCACTTGCTCGCCGCTCGCGTCTTGTAGACGTTGAAGCGAGACGGCCGTAATCTTGCCCGTGTAAAACGGCGTGTTGTTGCCGTCGAAGTGGAGGACGAGAAGGTCCCCAGGCCGACCGAACGGGCAGGGGTAGTCGTCGACGTACACCTTCATCTCCGCGTCATCGTGTCCGTAGGTTAGGATGCCGCCGGCGGGGTCGAAGTCGCTCGGTTGCGGCTTGAGCGGCCGCATCGTGAGCGTCTTGTGACCGTCGCGGACGGGCATCGCAAGGTCCGGGTGAATTGGCGCGTGGTGAATCTTCATTCGCGGCTCGGCTTGATGATGAGCAGTTCCTTCTTCGCCCGCGTGACGGCCGTGTAGAGCCACTTCTTGAAGATGGCGTCCTCCATCGAGGCGCCGCGCTGTTCGATGAGGATGACCTTTTCGGCCTCGGAGCCCTGGGCCTTGTGGACCGTGAGGCAATAGCCCCAGTCAAACAAGTTCCCCATCGAGTAGACGTTCCAGTCCTTCGGCACGTCCTTCTGTCCGAACTGGAAGCGCGAGACGTGGCCGGCGAACTTGCTGTCGTCGTCCATGTCGACCTCGATCGCGTACAGGTCCTTCCCGGACGGCTCGATCTTCGTGAGGATGCCCGTCATGCCGTTGTAGATGCCGGCCTTCTTGTTGTTGCGGAGGCAGATGACCTTCTCGCCCTTGACCGGCTTCTCCGACGTGAGCCCGATGCGCTCGCGGTAGACCTTGTTGATGTAGGTCCTGGTCGCATTGAACGCGCACAGGTAGAGCGCCTTCGGGTCGAAGGTGTCGGCGATGGCCTGGTAGAGATGCGTCGTCTCGATCTTGTAGACTCCGGGCCCGTACACCTGCGGCGCGAGCTTCCCGTGCATCCTGGCCTTCGTCGCGACGACGATGATCGGGTTGTCGGCCGCCTGGCGGTGAATCTGTTCGAGACGGACGTCGGGCTTCCCCATGAGGTTGAAGTCGCCGGTGACAGGCGGAAGCTGTCCGTGATCGCCGACCGCGAGGATAGGGACACCGAACTTCCAAATGTCTTTGAACAGGTCCTCGTTGACCATCGACGCCTCGTCGATGACGATGAGGTCGTAGTCGATGCTCTCCGTGCGGCCCCATCCCTTGAGCTTTCCGCTATCCGACAAAATCGGGTAGTAGATGAGCGAGTGGATCGTGCCGCAGAAGTCGTCCTCTTGGAGATCGAGCTTCCCGCGAAGGATGCTCGACGCCTTGCCCGTGAAGGCGCAGTAGGCGACCTTGACCGGGCCGTCCTTCACGCTCGACTCGTGGATCTCTTTGATGATGTGCTTCAAGAGCGTGGTCTTGCCCGTGCCGGCATAGCCGGCGAGCTTGACCAGGCCCCCGTTGCGTTGCCGGTCCTTTTCGTACCACCAGTCCAGGACGACGTCTCGCGCCTTCTCCTGGTCCGGTGAGAGAACGATTTCCTGGTTCATCGGGAACTCCTTGCGATTTGCGATATTGCGGTTTTGGCGATCGTGGCGACGCCTTCCTCTTTGGAACGCTCCGCGATGTCGCGAAGTGCGGCGAGCGCGATGTTGAGCTTCGGCGCCAGGGAGTCGTACTTTTCTTGGTTCGTCGGCGCGGATGACCGGCCGCCGGAGCGGTGTTGCGAGGCGTTCGGGCAGGTGTCGAAGTGGCTCACCATGCCCTTGCGCTTGTCGAAGATGTCGCCTTCCTCGAAGGTGTCCGGGACCGTGTCCGCGTCGACGGGCATCTTCTTCCCGGCGTAGGTCCCCATCCAAACGATGTCGCGGTTACAGCTTTTGCATTGAGTCGTCTCTGCCATGTCTCCCTCCCGAAAAAAAGACGACGCCGGCCGGAGCCCACACAGGCCCCGACCGGAGTCGTTGGTTTATTTTTTCTTGCCGGCTTCCTTCTTCGCGGGCGCAGAAGCGGCAGGGGCCGCCGGCGCCGGCTTCGCGAGAGGCGCGACGGGAGCGCCCAGGCGTTCGGCTTCGAGGATGCAGTCCTTCTCGAAGATGGACGGGGTGTTGCCCTCTCCCGGCTTCATCAGTTCTTCGAGCTTTTCAAACGGCACGTTGGTCCAGTCGCTCTCGACGGCCGTCCACGACCGCGTGTTGAGGCGCTTGAACACGATCTCCTGGCGGATCTCCTTCTCCTTCGCCCCCTGGCCGGGGAAGTAGTGGAGCAGGAGCCCGGTGAGTTCTTCGCACAGGATCGCCCGGCGCTTGACGCGGCGGTCCCGTTCGGAGTTCCCGAAGCCATCGAACACGCCTTCGGAGTTCCGGCTCGTGTCGATGCCGAGTTGCGTGCCTTCGAGGTTGAGCAGGGCGATGTGAGGCAGGATGTTCTCGAACGTCGGGTCCTCGAAGTCCTTCGAGTCGATGACGTTGAAGCGATCCTTGACGACGTGACAAACGCGGACGTACTTGCCGTTGCCCTCGTCGCCGGAGAACTCCTTCTCCATCTCAAGCAGGAGCGAGGGTTCGTAGCCGCCTTCGGACTCCGTCCTCATCTTGGTCCCGACCTTCACGGCCGTCTTTTTCGTCCGGCCGTCCTTGACTTCCTCCGCCGTCTCGTACACGGCGGCCGCACGGCCGCACATGATAAAGTGGACGTCCGAGTTCACGAAAAGGTCCGTGAACTCCTGCCACGTCTGTTTGAGCGGCTTCCAGTCCCATATCTCGACGAACTTTTGGTTCGTCTTTTTGAGGTAGCCCTTGATGAAGTCGTCCCAAAAGTGCGTGATGGAGTCCGTGATGATGATGGACCCTTCACGCTCCGCCGTGCGGACGCCTTCGAGCAAGTCCGTGAAGGACCTGGTCTTGGCGACTTGGAGCTTGATGCCTTCCTTCTTGAACATCGGCAGGACGAAGTCGGAGCCGGTTTCCGTGTCGAGGAAGTACACCGGCTTCTTCGCCTTGATGTACTTGTGGAGCCCGATCGCGAGCATGGCGGCGGTGAAGGTCTTGCCCGATCCGGTTCCGCCGTAAATCCCGATCTTGGCTTTGGCTTGCGTGCTGACTGCTTCGTGGAAAAGCGTCATTCTGTTCTCCTTTGGCTCTTAGGCCATGTTGTACGTTTTCGGCTCGACGATGTCGTCGGCCAGTTTTACTTCTTGCGTCGTTCCCACTCGTGCCCGCACTTGCGGCACAAGAACTTCTTGATGCGGATGCGATAGCGAACTTCGCGAGAGCCGCAAGCCGCGTTCGGACAGCTTACGGGTTCGACGTCTTTCGCCTTCGCGAGCGAGGCCGTTTTCATGGTGTTCCTCCTTTCGGGTTTGGAGTATATTCCCCCCCACCCCATTTTGTCAAACTCTTTTTACAGCGTGAACGTTCCTTCGACGTAGTACACGGCGACGAGATGAAGCGCGACGAGCGTGCCGACCATCGCCAGGTATGCTTGAGCGCTCACCCATGCGAGCGGCAGATACGCCACTCCAAGAAGAAGCGCGAGCGTGCCCCGCGTGAGCAGGTTCGCCGTGAGCCCATTCTCGCCGGCGAGCTTGTAGAAGAAGCGGCCGAGGAAGGAGCCGGCGTCCGGCGGTTGCGTCGACGGGATGCCGTAGCCGATCGTGAGAACTCCGAGCGCGGCGCCGGTTGACGCGAGCGCGTGCAAGAGTTCCACCGGCACGCGGGCCAGGGCGATCGCGGCCAGGGCCACGAGCGGGACGCCGACACGACGCCACGCCTTCCCTGCGTTGGAGCCGCCGAGGGCCCACAGGAACGCGCACGCGAGCGCGGCGATAACGGCCAGGATGGGTCCGACGAAGAAAAAGAGCGAAGCGCCGAACGCGGCGCCGAGAGCCATTTCCTCGTAGTTGAGTTTGAGCGGGTTGTTCATGGTGTCCTCCTTGTAAATACTAATTTGTCCAAATTAGGACGTGGGTACGTCGTCCGTCGGGATGCCCTTCGACTTTACCTGCCGGACGAGCTTCTTCGTCTTGTCGTCGTAGACACGCGACATTTTGGTCAACATCATCTCCTTAACTTCTTTCCCGGAATAGGTTTTCGAGTCCTCGAACTTGTCTAGGCCGTGTTGGACGCCCGTCACGATCTTCTGTACGCCGATGCTCGCCGTGCGGTTAAAGACGCCCATGATGGCCGCGATCGGCGGGAAGAAGATGCCGAGGACCATGAGGATCACCCATCCCCACCCCAGGGCCAGGAGCTTCGAGAAGATGGAGCGCTTGGGCGCCGTTTCCTCGTTGCCGGCCGCGTAGGTCCGATGCACGCGGTTCGCGACGACGGCTTTGCCGGCGACCTCCCCGACGATGACCGGCTCGACCGTTTCTTCCTGGGACCACTTCGCCATCTTGCGGGGCTCCGCCGGCGGGTTCTGAATGGAGTGGAACGGGTTCATAGACGCGCACCCGGACATCAAAAGCGCGGCTAAGATTAGAACGCTGATCTTATTTCTCATTGGCGGGCCCTCCTTTTTGCCATGTACCTTTCCTGGGACTTCTCGTCCCGGCGTTTCATGTAGTCGCGGATCTCCGGGATGGCGTACTTTCCGAAAAGGAAGGCGCGGGCCAGGTTCTCCGTGTCCTGCTCGAAGAACACCTGCTTCCGGTTGATGACGACGTACCCCTTCTTCCAGGCGTCGATGCCCTCCATCGAGCGCTTCACCTGCATCCCGCCGAACGGCATCGCGAGCTTGAAGCCGGGGTCCTGCAAGCCGCGCACGACGAGAAGGCCGGAGCCGAAGCGCGTCGGGTCGCCCTCACCGAAAAGCTGTTTCCGGGTCGGCATCTGATAGCCGTTGACCTTGAAGCCGTACTCCGGCCACGCGGCCGCGACCGTCTGCCCCAGGGGGACGTTAGAGATGACCTCGCCGGCGAGCCGGCCGACGCGCTGTTCGACCGTCTTTTCGCCCGTGAAGGCGTCGCGCATGGCGTCGATGATGTCGAGCGAGACGCGGTTGCCGCGCACCTTTTCGGCGACCTCGTTGAAAAGGAAGCTCGCCCAGGCGAAGATGATGAGCGACACGAAGTCCTTCTTCTTGACCTCGTCCCCGATGACCCACCACAAATTGCCGACTTCGAGTTGGAACGGCGCGACGACCTGGAAATACTTCGACTTTTGCAGGAGCGGGACCTCTCCGACGGAGCGGCCGGCGACCATCTTGCGGGTCCAGTCGTCCGCGTACTTCACGGGGTCCGCGATCTTCTTGCCCTGCGCCTGGCGGTACATGGAGTTCCAAATGAAGCGCGTGCCGATCTCGTCGCCGACCGTCATCATCCAATTGGCGAAGTTCTTCGTGTTGCGGAGAAGGCCCTCGTCGAACTGATCGTAAATCCTGTCGGCATAGCGGGCCTTGAGGAAGGCCGACTTCGCCATCGCCTCCGACGGCTTGAAGATTTGCGCGAGCGAGTCGCCGGCGCCGACGACGGAATACTGCTTCGCGTGTCCGATGCCCTGCGGGACGTTGAATAACTGCGCGAGCGAGGACGAAGCGTTTGCCAGGATGACGTTCGCCTTCGTGCGGTTGTTAAACCAGTCGAGAAGCCGGAGCGTCTTGCGGCCGCCGGGGATGTACTTGATGAGGACGCGATCGAGCGGCGACGACTTGCCGGCCAGGTCGTTCGCGTAGTCCTCAAGGAACTCGATGAAATTGTTGAGGTTGTTCGACCCTTCCGTCGCGTCGCGCAGGGACTTCGCCAGTTGCCGGAACTTTACGATGTGCGGCGAGACGTGCGTCGCGTAGCTCGCGGCCGGCAGGTAGTCCAGGAAGCCGCCGACGGCGTCGACCTTCGTCGCCAGGCCGAGGCGCTGTTGAGCGAAGGAGAGCCACCGGGACTTCGGCTTCGTGTGTTGCGTGATGCCGGCCAGTTGGGACGAGATGTTCGCCGGCGTCTCGAAGATGGTCTTGAGGCCGGAGAGTTCGGAGAACTCGCGGAAGTGGCGGTAGTACGACTTCCGGCGCGGGATCTGCTTCTCCGGCCGGTTCGGGTAGATGCGGCGCATCGCTCCGTTGACACGCTCCAAAAGCTCGTCGTAGGCCGCACGAAACCACTCGTCGGCCTTGCGGATCGCGCCGGCCTTCTCAATACCGAACTGATTCACCAGGTCGTTGAACGTGATGTTGCCCTCGCCGTAGTTTTGTACGGCGGCCGACTCCTTCGAGCCCTTCTTGATTCCCAGGGCGACGATCTCTTTCTTCAAGCGGTCGAGCCAGACGCGGTCCATGTCCACGCGGGCGGCGTTCGACTGGACCAGGGAGTACATATAGCGGTCGATGATCTCCGGGTAGCGCTCGCCGAAAACGGCCTCGAAGTTGCGGAAGGCATCGCGAGCGCCGATGGCGAAGCTCGTGATGTCCTTCAAGCCCTCGAAGGAGCCCTGCGGGAACTGGACCTTCCCAGGCGGAACTTCGCCGCCGAACAGGTCCCGGACCTGGGCGAAAAGGGACGCGGACTCTTTGGCGTCTGCCGGCGTGCTGATTTCATCGCCGGAGCCGCCGGTCGTCTCGGACTTCTTCGACTCGATGGACTTGAGCCCTTCAAGGATGTCCTTCACGCGGCGGGGTTCCCCGCCACGCTCCGGCGCCTTCTTCGCACGAAGCGACTCCGCGAAGCCGGTGTAGATGCGGTCCGGTCGACGCGCCGGCCGGCGGCGCTCAAGGATGGAGTCGTAGAGCGACTGGATGGCCCCGTCGTTCGACTTGTCCATGAAGCGCCGGAGGATGTTGTAGACGCGCTCGAAAAAGCGTTGGATCGCGCCGGTGAGCCGGTGTCCCAGGATGATGTTCGTGGGCTTTCCCTGGCGCTTCTTGTTGAGGTATTCCCAAAAGCCGTCGGCGACCATTTCCTCGGCGTCACGGTCGTCCTTCGCGCCCCAGTTCTTTTTCGCTTCGTTGAGGACCGCTCGCTTCTCGTCTCCCGTAGCGAACTTGTCGAGGAAGCCGTGAACGACTT
Organism: Candidatus Omnitrophota bacterium; assembly: GCA_022072175.1. Taxonomy (GTDB): domain Bacteria; phylum Omnitrophota; class Gorgyraeia; order 2-02-FULL-51-18; family 2-02-FULL-51-18; genus JAJVIE01. Next base: position 23,584 of record JAJVIE010000015.1, read on the forward strand.
CGTGGGCGGCGACGTCCGGGCCCTGGCCCATGACCAGGTGAACGGTGTCGCGAAACCACATCCCGACGGCCATCTCGCCGCCAGGCAGTTCGATCATGTCGGCCTCGAACTTTAGGTTCGCTTCCGGCAGGAGTTCGTCGACGAGCTTCTTCGCCTCGACCGTGAGCCGGATTTTGTCGCCGGCGTTCTTCGTGTACTGCGTGCTGAACTTTTGACCCTCGTGGATGACGGAGTCGAACATGGCCGGCGTGATGTCGATGGAGTGGAACGCGGTGTCCTCGTAGGACTTGCCGGCGACGTAGTAGCCCTTGCCGGCGTTCTTCGCCGCTTCATCGGCCGCCTGGCGCGTCTCGAAGGCGTCGTAGACGTTCCCCTCCGGGTCGTGGACCTCGAAACGGAGCCGGCCCTTGCCGGTCCCGACGGGGATCGGGAGCATGACCTCGCCCACCTTGCCGCCCCACTTCTTCGTGTACTTGTTGAGGAAGTCGGTGAGCATCTTGTCGTAGAAGCCCTTCATGCCTTCGCCGCCGATTTTGATAGGCGTCGCCGGCACGACCAGGATCGCGCCTTCGTAGTCTTTGACAAGCGGATGATTTTCGGATAGGACCTGCTTCGTGGTCTTTCCTTCCATCGGGCGGATGACGTCGGCGAGTTCTTTTCCGACCCATTTCTCAAGCTCCGCTTGCGTGTCGACCCATTGGCTCACTTCCAGGCCGCCGTCGGACGAGTGCGCTTCGATTCCCCACCCGCGTTTGCCCTTCGACGTCGTGACCTGGACGTCGGCGATCTCCTGGATCTGATTCCACCGTTCGGCTTGCATCGTGCCGGTCGTCCAGGCGAGCTTCTGATAGCCGTGTTGAGCGGCCCATCGGAGCATCCGCTTCATGGCGAACTCGTGCCAGTTCTTTTTGAAAGGAGCGTTCGGAACGGCATCGTCTCGTCTCTGCATACGGACATCCGCTCTTGGGAGGCCATCTTCTCGTTCTTTGTCGGCCGCCGCCTCTGCTTCCTCTTTCGTTTTGTGACGGGACAAAACAGCATTGTCGTCCTCGTTATAAACTACCCAGGGCTTCGGCTCGCCATATCCAGACTCTCGGCCTTCTTGATGCCAGTCGCTTTGCACTTCTTCGAGCGCGAGGATCTTGTTGCCTTCGGCATCGAAGCGGTCCTTCATGCGGACGTGGACAAGGATATTCGCTTCCTTGAAGTGAGCGCCAGGCGCGTTGTAGAGGGTGTCACCGGACGGATCGACGAGAGTGAGAAGGAGTTCCTGGTAGTTTTCGCCTCCGGGCTCGGTGTAGCGCTCATGCTCCGGCTCGTCCTTGTTGGCTTCCTGGACGAACGCCTTATGCGCCCGCTCGGACGCGATCTCGGCGGAGTCTTTCGCGTCCTTTAGTTTTTGGACGTTCGCGTCGTACTCGACCAGGTCGTTGTAGTCCGCCTTGAGGCCGGCGACCCGGTTGTTCATGGCGCGGAGCTTTTTTCCCAGGTCCTTGAGTTCTGCCGGCGCATCCGGGAAAGCGCCCGTGAAGTCATCCTCCTGGACCGCTTGCCGCGCTTCCGGCAAGGTATCGAAGCCCAGTTTGTCGTTCGCCTTCAAAATCTCATTGACTTTTTCGAGGACGGGTTGGCGCTCGATGTCGGCGTTCTTCCATTTCGAGTACGCCTCCTTCGCGGTCGGCGCTTCCTCTGCGGCCTTGAACGCCTTTTTGTAGGCGTCGTGTGCGGCGACGAACGCGGCACGCGCATCATCGGCCGTTTTCTTTAGCGCCTGGGCTTCCGGCGAGAGGACGCCCTTCTTCTTCACGATCTCGCGGATTTTGATGCCGTTGGCGTCGATGAACGCCAGGACCTCGTCCTTCGTGACCTTCTCTTTGCCTTCAAGGAACTGTTCCAGGCCGACCCAGTCAAGCTCGCCCTGGGAGATGCCGGAGCCCTTCGCCGGGTTGACCAGGTTCTTGACCATCTCGGCGGGCGCGGCGTTCGGCATCTTCTCGCGAATAACGCGCTCAAGCGCGGAGAAAAACGGAGGCGCGATCGTCTTGTACTTCGGATAGGTTTCGTCGAAGGCGCGGCGAACTTCGTCCAGGATGTAGGCCGGGTTCATTTCTGTCCCAAACGAAAAGGACTTCGCCTCGTCACCGACCCCGATGTCGATGTTGACGTCGAAGCCGCCTTCTTGGAGTTGCCGGATGAGGCGCACGATGGCCCGCTCCTGTGCCGGCGTCGGCTTCACGACTGCCTGGAAGCCGTCACGTTGGAGCCGGATGTTCCCTAACTCCATAAACTTGAACATATTACGAGAACGTGCGCCGAACTCCTTCGCCGGGACCTGCATCTTCTCCGGCAGGATGCGCTCGATGGCGCGATGATCGAGCGAGCGCACGAACGGATCGCCGCCGTCGTTCTGCTCGGAGAAGTCGATGAGTTCCCCGTCCGGCGTCATGTAGCCGGCGCCCTCGAAGTACGGGGTCGTCCCGAACTCTTTCTTCGCGGCCTCGATGATGGCCTCCGGGCTTCCCTTCTTCGGGCCGAACTCTTTGGCGATGCGCTTATACTTCGGCATCCGCTCGCGCTCACGGAGCGCGGCCTCGACGCGGGGGATGATGCGGTTCTGCACGACGTCGGGGTTGATTTCGAGGGCGATCGCACGGCGTCCGGCACGAACGGCTTCTGCCGGCGTGACGCCGGAGCCGGCCGTCGGGTCCAGGACCCAGTCGCCCTCGTCCGTGCCCTGCATGATGAGCGAGCGGATCATCTCCGCCGGCTTCTCGGTGGAATAGCCACGCGGCCGGATGAGTTTGAAATTGAGGTTTCGCGCCTCGGCCTTTTCGGTGAACTGGCCGGAGCGCGTGAGTAGGATGATGCCTTCGGGCAGGACGACGTCGCCGCGCATATTGCGGACCTGCGTCACGCCGTCCAGTTGGAGCTTCGTGTACTCGCCGCGAGCGACGGGCTTGAGGCCCACTTCGCCCAGGACGTCGTTGTACTTCTGCATCGCGGCCATGCCCGACCGCGCCTGGGAGTACATATAATAAACCGGCGACTGGTCGTCGCGCAGTCCCTTCGAGATGGCCTGGGCGATCTTGCGCCATGAGTCGACGGACATGAGGTTGTACTGGCGGTTCGCTCCCCGGTTTCCGCCGCGCACGGCCGGCGTGTCGTAGGGAATGTCGAGCAGGACCGCGTCGAACTTCATCCCCTTTTCGACCAGTTGCGGAAGCGTCTCGGATGCGTCGGCGGCCTGGATGTAGGCGATGTCCTGGCCGGCTTGACGCAGGACGTAGACGCCCTTGTCGACGCGGGTGAACGTGCCGTCTTTCGCTCCGACGCCCAGGATGCGCCGCACGTTCGGCTCAAGGATGCCCGTGACCTGGGCGATCTCCTTGATGGTCTTGGGCTCCTTCGCTATGACTTCCTTGACGATGTCCTTCTGCGTGATGCCGCGAGCTTCTTCTTCGAGGTCTAGCTGTCGGAGGACTCCGGCGACTTCGTCGGGGTCGAGGAACGCATCCTCTCCGCCTGTCTCCGATAAAATCTCGCTTTGTGCTTGAGCTTGAGCAGTCCGATCAGCTTCCCCGACCTCTCCGGGTTGGGGCTCGCCGTATCGCTCAACATACTCTTGATATTTCTTTTCATATTCGGCCTCCATTTCGTCGGCGGCGTCAGCGTAGGCCGACGTCGCTTTGTCTTTAAGGTGTCGCATGAAGGCGTCCGTGATGGACTCCTTATTCGGGTCCGCGTTGAAGATGCCTTCTTCCAGGAGAGAGTTCGCCATCATGTCGAAGCCCATGTTCGACTTGTTGTTGATGATCCCCAGGAGCCCGAACTCTTTAATGTCCTGCCAGGTGTAGCCGGCCGCCTTCACGGATTTCATTGTCACGCCGCCGCGCTTGCGGACTTCGGCGATGATGGTCTGCTTACCCTTGAGCGGGCCCTTCGACTTGCGGGCTTTGCGGGCGATCATGCGCGTCTCAACGGCGGCGGACCGCGCTTCCTGGTCGAAGCCCTCGACAATGGCGCCGGCGACCGCGTCCATGACCTTTTCCTGCATGGTGGCCTCACTCGGCTTGTGGTTCCCGACTTTCAAATCCTGCTTCAAAATCTCGGACTCGACCGCCTCGTCGCCGGAGATGGCCTCGGCCGGCTTCACGACTTCCTGCGTGACCGGGTCCCGTTGGTCGTGGTTCTTCGACTCGATCTCCTGGATGCGCCGCAGGATTTCCTCCGGCGACTTCCGGTCGTCGGCGAAGTATTCCATGAGTTCCTTGCGGTTCTCCCAAACGATCTCGATGAGCGCGTCCTTGCGGACCGGCGAAAGGTTCGGGTCCTCTTTGATGGTTTCGGCCAGGGAGTCCAGGAGTTCGACGGGCGACGGCTTCGGGCCCTCGATGCGGATGTTCGGTTGCCCCTCGCCGGCTTGCGTGCCGGACTCTACCTGCTCGGTGTGTCCGCCGAAGGCCGCGCCGGAGCCCATGCCGCCCATCGCGGAGGGCACGACGCCTTCCATGAGCGACTGCGTGGGGTCGTAGGCGAGCTTCTTCGACCAGTTGGAGTTGAATTGTTGGAGCGCTTCGGTGACGCCTTCGGTGAGGGCGGCCGCGCCGCGTTGCATGATGGCCTTGAGAAACGGCCGCGCCGGGACCTTCTTCAATACCTGGCCCAAACCGATCGCTTCGAGCTTCGCGTTGATGAAGCCGGTCTGCGTGAGCGCCTGGGCGAACTCCGCGTCGGACATCTTGATCCCGGTGCGCTTCTCGAAGTCGGCCGCGTCGTTTGCCGTGTCCAGGGCCTCCATGACGCCCATGACGCCCAGGGAGCCGCCGGAAGCGGCCGCCGTGACGAGGGAAGGGACGGCCTGTCCAATGAAGCCGGCCCAGGCACGCGGGTCCAGGACGACGTTCTTCATGCGCTCCGGGCGGCCCTGCAATAGTTCCGTCATCCCCAGGTCGGCCTCTTGCGCCAGGTCCGCGTTCCGCTTGAAGGCGGGATGGAGTTCGGGAAGAAGGGTCTGCGCCAGGTGGATCTCGTCGGCCACGTCGGAGAGGCCGCCGAACTTGCGGCCCCGGAAGTCGATGCCGTACTTCTTGCCGGCGATTTCGCCGCGCCCGACGAGCGGTCCCACGATGCGGAGCGCTTCGGCCGTCTCGCGGGACTTCGCGAGGATGGGTGAGAAACCCGTGAGGAAAGCGTCGACCGACTCCGGCGTCGGCTTCGGGAGCTTGTACTTTTCGGCGTAGGAGCCCAGGCGAGAAACGGCCTCGTCCTTGAAACGGGTGAAGGTGTCCAGGCCGCCGGCGGCGGTGCGTGCGGCGGCTTCGGGGAGTCTGTAAAGCGATTCAGAAAGGCCGAGTGTCCCGGTCGCGATGCCGGCGCCGGCCGCTTGAGCGGTTTCCTTGAGCGTCCGCGCCACGCGGCGGTAGCCGGGCTCTGCGGGCTCTTTGGGGCCCTCGATGCGGACCCCTGCGGTAGTTACCTCGTTTTCGGGCGGGAGCGCTTGCCCCGCGCCTTCCTGGGCGGGTTTCCGGGCAGGTTCAAGAGTCTCTTTTGCCAGGGAGTCCCAGTCGTACTTCCGCTTGGGAGTGGTCCCGGCCCCGGACGTTCCGGTGGGTTGGTCGAAGGCCGACCAGTCGAATTTCGGCATTAAGGAGTACCAAAGCGTCGTTTCCCGGCTTCAACGGCACGGCGGTCGCCCTTCTGCGCCAAAGCGTAGAGTGCATCCTCGCCCATGCTCTCGTAGTCGGGCTCTGCGGCCGCTTGTTTCCTGCCGCCGAGGAAAGACGTGACCCTGGACGTCAATGCGTCCCCCAGGCGCTCGAAGTTCGTCGGGTACATCGCCCGGCGCTTGCCTTCGGCCATCTTCTTTTCGGAGGCGATCTCCGCGTAGCCCCGTTCCTTGCGGATCTCGTCCGGGATGGGCTCGCGTTCGTAGGTCGGAAGGTAGGTCCCGGTGTACGGGTCCAGGCGGGCGCCCTTGAGCGGAACGCCTCCCGGCCCTTCGGTCGGGACTTGGCCGATGTCTTTGTAGCCGCCGGCGCGGGCTTGGAGAGAACGTCCGACACCGGGTTCCCTGGTCTTGAGAGGAAGGCCCCGGCCCCTGCGGATCATGTCCTCGCGGACGCTCAAGCCGACCTTGCGGCGGGCGGCCTCGATGTCCATGTCCGACTTCTCGCGCATGGAAGCGCGGCGCTCGCGGCCGCGAACGCCTTCGAGAGCTTCTTGCTCCGCCGTCTTTCGGGCGGATGCTTCGTCGAGCTTCTTGCGCTCGCGGAGTTCGGTCCCGACTCGCGGGACGTCGTCGAGATAAAGGTCGCGTCTGATAGGCATGGTCTTACCCCTTCGGTTTGAACAAGTCGGTGAGCCGGCTTGAGAGCGAGTCGCCTACGCTCCAAAGGTCGTCCGCGAACTTGGCTTTTCGTTGGCGGTTGAGTTCGGTCGTTTTCGCATCTTCCTCGGCCTGGGCCGCACGAGGGCCGTACTCGTCCAGGGCCTTCGCTCTCGCGGCGGTCCATTGACGGTTCTGCTGTGAGCGCTCGTCTCCCAGGAAGCCGGATAGCCCTTCGGTCCCGGCCCAAATATCGTTGTGCTTGAGGACCGCGTTTTGGATGGCGATGTCGCGCATGGCCTTCGAGCGGCTTTGAAGCATCTTCCCGACGCCGGCGCGTTCGATGCGCCCGGTCCCTCCCGTCTCCATCCCGCCGGTGCGCGTCTTGTGGCCGGCGACGGCGCGGCGCGTGAGTTCGTTGCCTTCCTGCGTGGACTGGTCGATGGCGGCCGCGTTGAGCATCGTGAGGTCGTCCGCGCCCAGGCCGACGTCGGTCCCCTTCGAGCGTCGCGAGTAAAAGTCGTAAATCTGCTCGGAGGACGGGTCGTCGTACTTAGACTTGTAGGCGCCGTACTCCGGGATGTTCAGTTGCGGGATTTGGACGGACTCGGCCTTCTTGCCCCTTTGCAGGAGGGCCTTCCCGATCGACATAGCGGCCGGGATCGCGACGGACATGAAAGCCATGACTTAATCCTTTCCGCCCAGGACTTCTTCGACCTCGTGGTCGTCGAAGTTGAGCGCCTTGAGTTTTTGCTTGATCGCCTTCCGGCGGTTTTTCTTGGCCTGTTTTTCGGCCTTGTCCGCATCCTTCTCGTCCTTTTCGACGGCCTTCTTCTCGTCCGCCGTCATCTCGCGCACGTCGCCGGCCTCGAAAACGAGGAACTTCGCGGACACCTGCGCGACCGGAGCGTCTTTGATGAGGAAGGAGCGGTTCGCCGGGTCCTCCGCGACCCATGCCTTCGCACGGTTCTCGGTGACGGACTCGTCGTTCTGACGTGACGCCTTCTCCGCTTCGAGCTTGGCGACCTTCGCGGTCCTCATGGCTTCGATGCGGGCGTCGCGCTGTGCGAGCGTTTCCTTGATGAGCTTGCCCTTTTCGTCGACACCCAGGACCTTCGGGTTCGATGCGGTGACGGGAAGGAGGACCGCTTCCTCGTGATCGTAGTCGACGATGCTTCCGGTGAGCCAGGTGACGACCTTGCCCTTCTCGATGAAATAGAAAAACTTCGCGTGGTGTGCCATTTTACAAGCTCTCCATGAAGCCGCGCAGGTGGATGTCGCCGGAGCCCGACGAGACGGCCGCTTCGTAAATGCCGCCGGTGTCGAGCATCTGCTCCCACGTCTGCGTCGCGGACGGGTTGCCGGGGCCGGACTGGTCGTCGTGGTCGGAGCCGACGATGTTTTCCGTTCCGACCGCTTGAGTCGACCCGTTCGGCCGGGCGTAAAGGTTGACCTGCGACGTCCCGCTTTGGCTCGACTGGTGCTTGACCGTGATGCGCCTGGCGTAAATGTCCGCGATGTAGGCGGAGGCGTCGACGTCGGTGAAGCTCGTGCCGCTAAAACCGGAAGCCAGGATGATCGGACTGAAAAGCTCGACGTACCTGCTCGGCCCGTTTCCGATGGAAAAGAACAGCGACCACGCGGAGCCGGTCCAGTAGCGCGAGCCGATGTAGCGATAGGAGTCGAAGCCGGCCGGCATCGCAGGGCCCGTGTCGGGAGTGGCCTTCGACGCGATGATGTCGCCGGACTTGACGCCGGTCGTGTCGCCAATGGCGAAGAAAGCGATGAGGTCCGGGGATGCGCCGATGGAGCCCGTGTCGAGCATACCGCCGTTGTTGCCCTCGGAGAACGTCGTGTCGATGCGTTTGGTGAGCGCCGCGACTTCGATCGTCATGGTGTCGTCGACGTCCCGGCACGCGCCGGCGGAGAAGTCCAGGTCGTTCGTCACGTCGCCGGCGTTATTCGAGATGACCAGGCCGTAGATGTAGCCCAGGGGAGCGTTCGCGCCAGGCGCGGCCCAGGTCCCGTCGCCACGCCAAAAAGTCGATGCGGACGCGCCCGTGCCGGAGTTGAGCTTCGAGACTGGAAGGTTCCCGGTGACTTTCGTGCCGGCGAGGTCGACGGCGCCGGTCGCGAGCTTCGCGGCGGTGACGGCTCCGTTCGCCAGGTTCGTCGAGTCGAGGTTCCCGTTGACCTGGTTGATGATTCCGTTGAAGGCGTTGTTGAGCGCCGCCGCCGTTAAAACCGTATTCGCCACGAAGGGCGTGATCGTAACCTGTGCCATCTTCCCCCCAAACAAAAAGCCGACCGCCTGTTGTGGCGATCGGCTCGTAGGCCGTGATTAAACTGGTGAAGCTATCTTACTTTTTAAGCGGCTTGACGCCCGTGAGGTCCAAAAGCTCGGCCGTCTCGTCCTGCGTAAGATGCTTTTTCGCTTGCAGTTCCATGATGCGCGTCGCTTTCTTCGTGGACTCCTTGTCGACGAAGCACGTCGCTTGCGGGTAAAAGGTTCCCGTGAGAAGGGATCGCGTCGAGTAGGCGAGCGCCGCTTGCTTTCCCGGTTGCCCGTGTCGGCTCGTGACCCATCCGTCGCTGTCCCCGAAAAAGTGATATTCCTCCGGCGTTTTTGTGTTCTTCACGAGGAAGCCGAAGGGAGGGTTGAACTCGATGATCCACTTTCCGAACTCGACGGGGTCCATCGGCTTCGGGATTCCCTCGAAGCCATTGGTCGGTTTCTTTTTGCGGAAGCGGTCGATGATGCTCATGCGCCAATAGTACCACTTCGCCCCCCAATTTTCAACGGTCGGCGAGGACCCACCAGGCCCCCTCCCCCGCGTAAAGGTTTTTGACCGCGTACTGCGTCGAGATGGCGAGCGTCGCGGCGCCGTCGATGAGTTCGGTTCCCAGGGCGTTACGATTCGGCTCGATCGTGACCGCGTTGCCCGATGCGTCGATTTTCTTGACCATGATGGTACGACGAAAGACGTCCGCCGTTTTCGGGAGCAGGATGCGGACCGCTCCGGGAGTGGCATCGACCAGGATGACGCGGTCGGTCGCCTCGACGTGGTAGTCCGCCTTGATGGTCTTGACTCCGGTCGGCTCCACGTCCTTCGAGAGCGCTCCCTGCCGGCGGCGCGTTTCCTGCGCGTCGACTTCGTGCGGGTTGTTGCGCCCGTACTCGGAGCCGGTGAGGTACGTCCCTCCGTTGCCGTTTTTATTCTGCATGGCGGCGGAAGCCCTCCGTTTGGATAGGCATGAGGACGACGTTGTGGAGTTCCATCGTTTGATCGAGCGCGTTGCCGTAGAAGGTGACGCGGACGTAGTTGTAGTCCCCGCCGACGTCTTGCTCGATGGGTTTCAAGCCCAGGCCCGCGAGAAGCGACTCGTCGAGGATGAAGTCGACGTCGAGTTCGTCGCCGGTCTGATTCAAATTGAGCGAGTACACCTGGCCGCCGGACGTGCCGAAGTCGAACTCGACGAGCATCGAAATATTGTAGTTCCCGGTCGGGTTGAAGTACGCCTTGATCCACCGAAGGAGGTCCGTGATGTCGGGCGTCTTGGCCGTGCGGCTCCATCCGATAGCGAAGGACCAGTCGATCGGGTCGCCGTTGAAGTTCGTGCCGAAGTCCTGCTTCATCACGAGCGAGTCGGTCGAGCCGGAGTAGAGGATGTCCTGGTTGTTCGTGTCCTTCACGATTCCGAGCGCCGTGAAGCTCCCGATGCGGTGTTCTTCCCAAACCGGATGCGTGTCGCCTTTGGCGTCCGCCGGCGTCATCTGCAAATAGTTCGCCGCGTACACGCGGTTGAAGGTCGTCTGCCCGCTTTCGGCGAGCGAGATGCGGTATTGGTTCTTCGTGCCCTTCTTGTAGTGGACGGCCTGGCAAAACTTGAGGCGGGCGAAGTTCGCGCCGGTGAAGCCCTTGTCGCCCACGAGATTCGGTTCGATGTTCTCCGAGACGTAGCGCACGAAGCCGGACGAGTCCATAGAGATAATGCGGGCGGACTCGTCGATGTACCATTGTTGGTTGTAAATGTTGACGATCGAGTAGTGCGACACGGCCGAAAAAACGTTGGCGCGTTGGACCGGGATGTACGGGTCGTCCGGGTCGCCGGTCGGTTGGATGGCGACAATTTCCCCGCCTTCGAGATGGACCCAAAGCTCGTTGAACGTGGGCGACTTCTTGATGCCCCGGATCTCCTTGAAAAGAAAGATGCGGTTGTCCTGTGAGAAGGATTCCTCCGGGAGCCCCGTGCCGGACGGCGTAAGGTACGTCGAGTTCGAGAAGTGAAGGTCCGTCGAGTTCTTCGGCACGCCCCAAATGCGGCCGTCCCATTCTTCGAGGAAAACGAAGTCCTCCGGCGGGTCGTTGTCCTCCGGCACTTCGGTCGTTCCGAGCGTCGAGTCCGCCGCGTTGTCGGTGTAGGTCGTGGTCGTGTTGTCGGCGATTTCCGTGAGGAAGAAGTAGATGCCGCCGCCCGACGTCGTCCGGTAGATGCGCCGGCGCGTGACCTGCGGGTCCGTTGAGACGGGGATGCTCGTCATGTCGACGTCGTTGCCGGCCGTCGTGATCTGCACGATGCCGGGGTTATAGTTCGACTCGTGCCCCGTGTTCGAGTTGTAGAACGTGACCTTGTACTTGTAGACGCCGGTGAGAGCGCCCGCGCCGCCGGATGCGACCGAAGGATTCGTGGAAGGCGCGGCGATGCCCCACTTTCGCGTGCCGGCGACGCTTCCGTCCGTCGCCATGTTGTCGTCCTCGCCGTTCCCGAAGTAACAGGTATTCTTGTACTTCACGAAGTCGCAAATCTCTCCGGCCGTTAGGTCTGCCGTGAGGTCCGTCTTGATTCCGTTGGCGTCGAGCGTAGACACGCGGCCGTCGTCGATACCGACGAGGAAATAGTGGACCTGGTCCGCCGGCCGGTAGAAGTCGAAAATGCGGTTGACGTCGCCGCCGAGGTCCTGCGCGGGCGTGAACGTGATGCCGACGGCCGCCCACGCTTGAGAGCTTGCGAGGGTCCACGCCGGCGTGCTTGCCGCGTCCGCGAAGGCGTGAATGACACTTATGACCGTTCCGGTTGACCCGTCCTCCTGCTCCGCCAGGTCCTCATAGGGCGCCGTCGGAGTGATGGCGATGTCTGTCCCCGATTCGTGAGAAACAACACCGATGAAAAGAGAGTCCGTCTCTGTGGGTGTAAGGGCCCCAGGGGAAGGCGCGGTAGACGTTCCTGCGGCGTCGCTCGTGTCCGCGACCGGCGAGGCCGCGTCGACGCCCACGAACTCGCTGATGACCACGCACGCATCGCAGGAGCCGGAGAAGTCGACCGTAACCGTGAAAGGCGTGCCGGTGTCGATGCCGGCCGCGTAGTACACGGCAACGCGGGTGTCCCCGCCGGCCGTGACTTTTTGGATTCCCGAAGTGTAGACGTTCGACTGGTTATCCGTGACGTCTGAAATGGTCGGAGCGCCGGCCGCATTGAAAGCCACGATCGAGACGACGATGAGACTCCCAGGGGACGGACGAACGAGAAAACTCCGGTCGACCGATGTCACGCCGGACGCCTGGTCCGGCTCCGCCTTGAAGGTCTGGATGTGCTTGATGCCGGGGACCGTGAACGGCGTGAAGCCGCCGATGGTCTTGGCGACTCCGGGGATCGAGAGGTCCATGTTGTAGAGCGAGTTGCTGAAACCGAGAGGGAGCGCGGCCTCGCTCGTTTTCGTGTTGAGGCCGTACCATTCCAGGATCTCGATTTCTTTGGGCGCGGGCATTATCTCCCCCGGTCGTACCGAAGGCGCTCGTTCATGGTCGTAAGCGCCTCGAAGATTCTTTGATTCACGGCGGCCGTCGCCTCGCCGGTCTTGATGATGGACGCATAGCGATCACGGACTTCGTCGTTGAGACTTTTGAGGTAGGTCGCGGTGCTATTCGTGGCCTGGGTGTTGAGCGCGATAGAGGCGTCCATCGTGACGAACTTCTGCTCGATGATGTTCGTGAGCTTGAGTTCTCGCTCGTGGGAAGTTGTGAGGACGTAGTAGAGGACCGCTCCGAGGAACAGCGTGTTCAAGATGGCGATGGTGACGCCGAGTCCGTGCTTTACCGCCAGTCTGACCGTCTCATACGCCGACTTGACCGCTTCCAACATCGCTCCGTTCCTCCAAGTGCCGTTCGTTTTCAAGTTGTCGTTCGCGGATCGCGACGTTTTCTTCCTTGCGGAGTAGCCGGTCGTCCAGTTCGTTGAGCCGTTTCTCCCGTAGATTCTGCTCCGACTCTCTCATGGCGGCCTTGCGGTCCTTCTCGCCGGCGGCCGCCTCACGCGCTTCGACGGCCTTCTCGCGCCGCCGCAGTTCCTCGATGAAGCGCCGGGCCTTCTTCATCTGCTCCTGGAAATGTTTGCGGCGTCGTTTGTGCGACGCCTTGAGCCGTAGGAGCGTTGCGATTTCTTCTTTCGACTCGTGAAGCTCGCGATGAAAGCGTTCCTGCATGAGCCGGAACGCCTTCTTCTCGTTTTCCAGGCGCTCCCACTCGACCTTCGAGGGGGCGCTTTCCATTATGACCCCTTGACCGCGTAGAAGGGCAAGATGCCCCGCGTGCGTTGGCCGCCTCCCGTGACCGCGAGCGTGCCCTCGAACTCGACGCCGTTCGTGCCGTACTGGACGCCGTCCTCGACGTCTGCTTCTGCCGGGAGCGTCATGTTGCCCGTGAAAGCTCCATCACCGAAGGACACGCCATCGCGCACGTCGTCCTCCGACGGATAGTCGGCCGCCTGGGTCTGCGCCGCGCCCAGGTCGACGTAGGACCGAGTCGCGGAGCCGCCGGCGCCGATGTTGACGTTCGGCGTTCCGATGCCCTGCATATTCGCGCCGGGAGTGAGGTCGTTGGTCGCGGGGTTCACGAACGCGGGATCGAGCGCGACGTCGTTGGCTCCCGCCGCGATGTTGGTCCGATTCGTCGTGTTGTTGAAGAAGTTGTTGAAGTCCGCGTACCCGCGAGCGTCGGCCGACGAGATTGAGATAGCGGTCGTCCATCCGTAGAAGATGTTGTTGACCCACCGATAGCCGCTCTGCGCCGCTGTTGCGCTGATGCCTACACCGGCGGGAGTTGACGCCCCGTAGAACGTGCAGTTCTTGATGATTCTGAACTGCGTCGTCCCCGTGATGCCGGCAGTCGAACACGCCTTGATGATGCAGTCCTCCATGAAACAGATCGTCGAGTTTGTCCCCACCTTCCCGATGCCAGTCACGGAGTCGTGGATGAAGCATCCGATCAGATGGACGTCCGACGTAACGTATGCCTGGGACGCGATGGCAAAAGCGGTCCCGGCCGTCGAGTTCATCTCGCAGTCGATAAAGACGCTCGCCGAGGCGGAAACACTCGTGCTGTAACCGGATGAGACGGCGATGCGGCCGGCCGTGCCGGAAGTGTTCGAGAACTTGCAGTTTTTAACGACCGAGATCGTCGGGAAAGCGACGCCCGTAGCGGACGTGGTCGTGTAGCGCAGGTTCTTGACGAGCCATCCGTTCGAGTTGGTGTCCGCAAGGGTTTGCGCGAACGCACCAAAGTCGATGAGAGGCCGGCTCGTGCCGGTAGGGTTATCCCCCCTGGTCGCGTTGTACCCCTCGAAAAGAAGCTGTCGCGCAAGGGCCGCTTGCTTGTTCGTGAAGGAGAGATCGGCCGCGATCGTCATGGTCCCGGAGTTCTTGATGTAGGTTCTGTGGACGTTCGTGCCATCGGCACGCATATCGTTGTCGACCCAAGAGTCGTACATAACATCGAGGGCTCCGCCCAGGTTGCCCGTGCCGCCGGTCGATGACGTCGTGCCGACCGCTCTGTCGAGCGTGGCTACGCCCAGGGCGACGGCCGTCACTTCGTACCGGCCAGTCGTGAAGCCCGTGCCGCCGGTGACGTTGATGATGTTTCCGACGTCGTTCGCGTCGAACGCATTGAGCGCGGACGTAACCTTCGTGTCGTCGACTGCGTCGATGACGAGGTCGGTAAACGCTTTTTGCGCGGCGGCCTGTTGCGAATAGTCGACGCCGGACGCGCCTTCCTTGAAGCCGCCGCCGTTGGCGTTGTCTCCGACTGTGGGTTGAAACTCCCAAATGACGTCCGCGTGGAGTGCCATGATTAAATCTCCTTTCGTAGAGCGAGTTGATACTCGCGATGCAAAATTGTGAGTTCTCTCTCGTGGGTCGCCACGAAGCCGTCAAGCGCGATCGCCGGCTCAAGCGCCGGGAGCCGGTGTCCCTTTTCGTGAGGATAGGTCCGCGCAAGCTCTCCGTCGTAGTCGTCGAAAATGATTATGCCGCCCTTCTTCAAAAGCCGCCAGGCCAGGACCGCATCGGCCAGTACGTCGGGACCGCGATGCGAGCCGTCGACGTAGATGAAGTCAAAGTCGATCGCTCGTCCGATAGACTTCATGGCCGCGATGCTCACCAGGGAATCGAATGAGAATCCCCGGCGCGGACGGACCTTCATGCCGAACGTCGGATGCCCCAGGATGTTCTCCCAAAAAGTCCGAAACGAATCGCCGACGTAGACGTCCGGGTTGCCCTTGAATCGCGAGTCCGCGTAGTTGTCCCAGGAGTCCAGGCAGTAAAGCTCTGCGTCCGGCGCGGTGAGGATATTGTCCAGGAGCCAGTAGGCGGAGCGGCCCTCGAAGCTCCCGATTTCCATAGCGCGAAGCCCCGGCCGTCCGGCCAGGGGAGAAAGGAGGGACTCGAATAGCGGAATCGCCCGCGTAAACCAGTCGCGCTTGAAAGTCGGGGGTTTCGTGGCCGTGTCGTTCATGCGGGCGTGACCTCGATGATCGCCACCGGGCGATGATTTCCCGGACAGTCCTCCGGCGTCACGGCCGCAGGAGCGGTCGCGCATCCGTTGAGGAAAAGGCCCAGGAGAAGGATGCCGGCGAGACGCATTAGAACAGTTCCAGGTCGATCGTCTCCGCGCCGGCCGCGCCGCGCAGTTTGAGGAAGCGCTCGCTCGCCCGGTAGCCCTCGTGGGTCGTCGGCAGAAGCCGCGTTTCCCATTGGTCGGCTTTGGCGATGCCGCCGATGCTCATGTCGCCCTCGTCGATCGCCGCCGCGTTCGACGTGGCTTGGGCGGCCGGGTCGTCCGTTCCGGCGTCGTTCTTCGAGACGTGGAAGATGATCTCCGCCGACGGAAAGATGCGGAAGCCCTTCGCCCAGTCCGGGAGCGTCACGGTGCAGATGCTTCCGGCCGCGCCCTTCGTGATGAGGATGTTTTTCTCGCGACCGCAGTCGACGTAGGACTCATGGACCCGCGCCGAGACGTCGCCCGCGTTAAGTGATGCCATTGTACGTTCCCTCCTTTGTTGTTAAAGCTCGATGTGCCAGGGACGGGTGAACTTCGGTTGATCCGTCCGATTTTCCAAAAGGTCCGCGAACTTCTTCGCGAGTTGTAACTGCCGCATCTTGGCAAAGTCCGAGATGGTCAAGGATGCGGCGCGTTCCCGCAGATACCCGCTCATGCACGCATCGAGCGCGATGAGTTCGTGGAAAATCTCCGGGAAGTCGTCGTGAATGAGAATTGAGAAGATGTCGACGGCCTTCGGGTTCGTGTTCGCGACGACCGTGCGGATGGTCCAGGCGGAGTCCAGGGTCGCGATCTTCGTGTTGCCGTCGTAGTCGGTGATGGTGCGCGTCTGTCCGACCGCGTCGCAGGTCCCGGAAACGATATGCACGCGGGCCCCGACGTAGTAGTCATCGCGAGGGTCCGCCCCGTCGTCGAGCCGGACCTGGGCTTCGGCGCCGGTCGTGGACGCTCCGGCCGCGCAGTTCGTTGAGCGAAGGCGCGGGGGCATATAGACGTAGGTGAGGCGGGTGTTTGCCTCGTCCTCGTCGGACACGGGGGTCGGTTCGAGGATGAGTTGCCGGCCCCGGAACTTGTAGGACGGGACGTAGGCATCGGCGACGCCGGCGCCGTCTGTGGGGTTCGCCTCGGTGTACCGGCGGCGAAACTCGCATGGGACCCAGGCGTTCGAGATTTTTCGTTCGAGGATGGCGACGCGGATCGCTTGCTTCTGTCCGGCCGTGAAGTTACTGGGGAGGTTGTACCCTTCCTGGCCGGAGACGAGCGCGAAGTTGTACGTTTCCTCGAAATATCCTTCGTGCAGGTTCATCAAATCCACGACGCGGGACATGAACGCTTCGTTGATCGCGAAGTCCAGGTCCACCGGCTTGAGATGCCCCGTCTCGCTCGCCTGGTTGTAGCAGGAGAGGACGTAGGACCGCAGTTGTGGAAGATGAAAAAGCATCGCTCACCTTTCGACCTTTACCGGCCGGCTTTCGCCTTCGCCGGCTTTTGGCCGCCTTTCGGGTGTCCGTTCTTGCCGGCGGCCGCCTGGGGCGTGGATCTGCCCGTCATGCGATAGCCGGAAGCGCCGTCGCGCTCGACCCCCGCTTGGGAGTCCTTAATGTCTTTGTCCGTATCCGCGACCACTTCGGACTTCTTCCCCAGGTAGTCGTCGACCAGGTTGTAGTCGTCGGCCTTGAGGGACTTCATCGTCTCGTCGATCGACTTGATCTCCTTGACGCAGTTGATAACGTGATCGTCGGGCGGCTCCGACGCGAGCTTCGACGCCTCGCGCTCTTTGTTCTTCACGCGGAAGTTCTGCACGACGCCGTCGAGCGTCTTGCGCCGGGCCTTCAAGCCCGTGATGAGGAACGGCTCAAGCTCTTTCGAGTCGAGCTTCGCCGTCATCATGTCGTCCGTGTCCGGGAGTTCGACCATGCCCTTCGGGGAGAGCTTGAAAAGAAGATGCTGTCCCTCGATGCGGTCGTGGAAGCGCTTGCGCTCTCCCGGCTTGAAAATGCTGATGCGACCGTCGAACTTCGATTCGAGGGTCGCCTTCGTGGTGTTCCAAAGTAGCATGACGCTCTCCTTTTCTATGCGGCTCGTCCCGACCCGACGATGATGCGCTTGTCCTGGCCCGGCTTCGGTCCAAGCATACGCGCTACCTCTTGACGGGTGAGCGGCCTTTTTTGGTTCGGGGCGATGATGCCCCGCTTTAGGTTTTCAAGGGCATCGGCGAACTCTCGACGATGCTCCTTGATGTACTCCCGACGTTCGTGCTGAAAATGCTTTCTCTGCTTCTCCTTGAAGTTCGACTCCTGCTCTGCGAGCCAGTCGTCGAACGCCTTGCCGCTCCCGTGATTCTTCCAAACGTCGATTTCCTTGAGACGCTTGAGCGTGAAACATTCGAGGTCGTACCGGGAGAGTTCGACCTGCTTTTGGACCGGCTTGCCGGCCGCGTCAAGGATGTCGGGGTTGGCTTCGGTGAAACACCGGCGAGAGGTGAACTCAAGAGTTTTCGGGCGGCCGGAACGCTCCGCCCAAATAATGATCGCGTCCTGCGAGTCATCGAAACAGGCCCGAAGGTCTGCGTCAATGGCTCGCAGGGCGCGAACAAAACCCGACGAGACGCCTCTCCCGTCGAACACGGAGGTCCTTACGCCTCGTCCCCGATGGCCTCGAAAGGCATCGCGGAGACGGCGACGGCGTTCGCGTTGGCGGCGACCTCGATGAGAGGGCCGTCCGCGTTCGCGTCGTAGTCGGCGTAGAACAGCTTGACTTTCTTGTTGACGCCGTCCCATTCGCCGACGTAGCCGACGTAGGGGAACAGCTTCATTTGGTCGACGGTGGAAAGGCCGACCTGCGAGAGCAGGACGGTTTCCCCGTTCGTGGGGTATGCGTTGTCGAACGCGAGCGTGCCGCGAACGACGGTTTTCGGACCGAACTGTCCCTGGACGCGGGACTTCGATCCGATGGTGGCGACGAGTGCCATGTTGATTTCTCCTTCTTAGAACTGGTTGACGTTTCCCTTCGAGATGTAAACGATCCGGCCGGATGGTTTACATCCGGCCGGAAGTGTTTACTCCGCGAGGACCTGCAAGTTGTCGAGCCGGACGCACGCGGCCGGGTACTTCGTACCCGCGTTGCCGTAGTGCTTGTAGTACGCCTCGAACACATCCGACCTGCTGATGCGGTGGAGGGTGTGGCCTTCCGTCTCGTCGAGCTTGATGCCGTGCGCCTCGAAGCGTTGCACGTCCTTCTTGGGCCAGGCATACACGACTTCCTTTTGGCAGTCGTGGGAAACGTCCCAGGGCATCCCGTTCCACGAGAGCGTCTGATAGCCCGCGTCGAGGTTGCCGTCATGGAAGCGCTTCTGCGGCGTCACGAGGTTGAGATAACCCCGGCGCTGATTCCGGTGCGAGCAGATGCGGTCGATCTTGCGACCGGACCGGCGCTCGCCCTTGTCGATGGCGCGTTGCAGGAGGTCGTTCGTGATCGCGGCGTTGGAAGCGTCCGTGA
>JAJVIE010000020.1:0-6969 GCA_022072175.1 Candidatus Omnitrophota bacterium
TTTGACTTTTTGCTTTGCTGAATGAGTTTGCGCCCCTGAAAGCGGTCTGCAAACTCAATCACGCTGCTGGCATAAATTCGCAGGGCTGCGTTTTGTGCGGAGGTCTTTCGCCAACCGCTCAAGCGACCTTCATGGAATTCCTTTGTCACTTGGACACTGGAAATACCAAGAATGCGCGCAGTCTCTTTTGTTGACAGCGTATCCTTCGCCAGCAATGAAGCAATCTCATCGAGGGGTTGCGTGGCTTGTTTCGTCATGCTGCCCCCTTTGTTTAATATAATCACTTTTTCCATTATAAGCGATGTTACTATCGTTGTCAACACTCAATTTTTCTTGCAATCGTCGCTGCACATCGGCGACCCAGAGCGCCGCCATTTGGCGTGCGGTTTGGGGGTTGTTTTCGCGTTTGAGTTTGTCGTAAGCGTTGGCAGCGTGCGGTTCTGTTTCAAATGCGCCCTGCTCGACCGCCCAGGCGATGGCGATTTCGCGCGAGGCGAATACTTCGGGCGCAGAGAGTTCGATGCGGTCTTGTTCGGTTGGCGTTAGACCATCGTACGCGGCGGACTCGATGCGCTCGGGCATTTCTTTCCATACGCCAGATTCATCCCAGAGAATGATTCCGCTGCGCCCCCGGCGCGCCCACGCGATTTTGACCCCTCGTTTCCGCTCCGCTCCACTCGGGGCAGGTTCTGCGACGATTTCTAACTGCATGTTGATGGAACGGGTGAGCCGAATGATTTCGGTTGCGCTGACGGTGGCGCGGGTGTGGGCATTGCCCTTTTCGTCTCGGGCATCATGGAGATGATATATCCAGAGAGTATCGGTGCCCCAACGGGTGACGGAATCTTGGAGTTCACGCATTGCCATGGCTTTATCCTTGAAGGCGGCAGAGAGGTTTTTGGTTTCGCCTTGGTCTTTGGCGACGATGGCTTGGACGACGCGCGGGGCGATGATGGCGGTGAGTGAATCTATGACGATGGTGCCGACTTGGGCGGTGGGCATGTTTTCGGTGAGCCGCATGGCGATGCGATGCGGCTCGGTGTGTTCGGCAGGGATTTCGGAGACGGGATAGACATCGCCCTGCACGAGGGGCAGGACTTCCATAAAGCGTTGGTCGGCGTCAATGACGACGATGGGGGCGCGCATTTGGGCGGCGAAGGTGGATTTGCCCGAACCGGGGTAGCCGATGAGCGTCCACAAGCGCGGTGGGTATTTGTTTTGGGTCATTTTTGTGAAGGGCATGTTTTCACCTCTTGATTTAGTGCTTTTCGGGCGCGGGCGCGGAACAAGAGGATGATGTCAGTTGCGGTCAATCCGGTTCCGCGAAAGTCGGCATTGGCGATGTACTGCAATGCGCTGTT
This sequence comes from Candidatus Omnitrophota bacterium, assembly GCA_022072175.1. GTDB lineage: Bacteria > Omnitrophota > Gorgyraeia > 2-02-FULL-51-18 > 2-02-FULL-51-18 > JAJVIE01. Next base: position 1,362 of record JAJVIE010000020.1, read on the forward strand.
GAAAACGCGCAGGTCGCGTTCAAGGTCGTCCTCAATCAAAATGATTTCACCGCAGTCCAAGCATCCGACGCGATAGGTTTGTGCGATGGGAACGACGTTTTGATGTTTGCATGGTTCATTTGCTGTTTGCATTTTCTTAATTCTCCCATGCCCAACTGATGAGCAGGGCTAATTCCTCTTGCGTTGTCAGGACGCGCAGCGTTCCGTTGACGTTGACTTTGTGCCGCAAGCCCAATGCAATCGCCGCGCGTCCAAAGGGCGATTTAGGATGTACGTCCGACCAAACGACGGTCGGGTTGTCGTCCCAAAACGCGCTCGGCGTGAGTGGGAATTTGATAACCCTTTCGGCAGCGGGTGTTTCTGCAAGGGCGATGAATCTGTCGAGTGCGGGTGTGTCGGTCAGCATGGTATCTCACGAGTTGAGCCAGCATTTGACGTATCCGCCGAGCGCAGCGGCGATTTCGGGCGCGATTTGGTGAGCGAGTTCGTCGGTGGCGGCTTGGCTCGCGCGGGCGCGTTCGTATTCTGCATCGGTCAGGACGGCGTACGCGGTGACGGTTTCGTAGAGGGTGTATTCGTCGTGAATGCCTTCGTTGTCGGCAAAGAGCAGGGTTGGGACGCGGACGCGCTGCCCCAAGATGTGAACGCCTGCGGGAATGTCGCCGCCGTCGAGATAGATGGTGCGTCCGTTGGCGGTTTTGATAGTGGGGGGACATTGTGGATAGCGGTTCATTTGCGTTCCTCGTTTCGTCTGTTGATACGTCCATGCGATACGCAAGACATCCCATTCATTGTTTAATAACTCTCCATCCGAACGTTTTTGCTCGCGCAATAATTTCTTCTGGCTTGAAAGATTTGAATGTCAATCTCACTGTGCGCTCGTCGTCCTCTATCCAAATCTCTGCCCGCGCATACCGGCACATATCATTGATTTGGCGCACATGCTTATCGGCAGTTTCTGGAATCCAGAAATAAATCGTGTGCCAGTTCCTGCCGCGTTTCGCGCCGTGTGGGTGCTGTACACGCGGCACAACCGATGTTGGGCAAGGCGTAAAATCGGAGCAATCCTCGCGCATGAACCTCGGAATCTCTTTGATTGCTCTCTCTAAATTTTGTGTCCACCGATATGCAAACCAACCGCGACCAAATCTTGTGTCGAATGCGGCAATGACGTGCGTATACGGTCGCTCGGTCTCACGATAGACTACTTTGCCGTTCGGTAGAGTAGCATGTATGCGACGCGCCATATTGGTTATCCGCTTGTCGTTTTGACAACTTTGCTCCACTCAAACGGATGCACGCCGCCATTTTTTGCATCGCCTTCAAGCAAGTAGATGTCGCCAATTCTCCCCAAGTGTTTGTGGTAAATCGAATAGGAGCAGAGTTTGCGAAGTTTTTCCAAAGCCGTATCATCGCGCGCTTTGAGCGTCCTGATTTCGCGTTGGAATTGGCGCAGTGCCTCTGTGTCATCAGCGATGAGCTGGCAGAGTGTGATTTTGTATTCTGCATTTCGCATGATGAGAGTTCTCATTTTGCTTATTCTCCGATTGAATCACGCAGCGCATCAACGCAGTCGAAATACACGTCCGCCTGCGCGCGGCTCATTTCGTCGCCGCGGGCTTGGAGACGTGCGGCGGCGTGTTCCCATTCTTTCAGTAAGGAAAATAGTTTTGAGGCGTTGGCGCGCGTAGGGGAGGCGGGCTGCGCCGATTCCAACTCTAGTACGTCGTCAGCGTCGGATTCGTTGCGGTCTGCGGATTGCGGAGTTGGATGCGTTGCAGCTGCGCGTTCGCTTGTGGCGTTCAACTGGCGTGACTTGGAAATTTCGGCGTCGAGACGCTTGCCGCTCCAAGAATGGACTTGCTTGAGCAAGATGTATTTTTCGCGTTCGGCGTCGTTTTCGAGTTTGGCGAGGGCGCGGTAGTCCTCGAAGGTGAGATAGTCGCGTTCGATGCTGGGGGAGATGCGGCGGGCGACGCTCGACCAATTGTAGAGGGTGCCGAGGGCAAAGCCGATGCGGGTCGCCTCGTGTTCTGCGCCGCGTTTCCATCGCTCTTGCCCGTAGGCGAAGGCGCGTCCGACGATGAGTTGGTATTTGACGCGTGCGCCTTCGAGTTTGTTTTCAAACGCAAACAAGTCGCGCATGGTGGCTGCCCATTCATCGAATTGGAGTTCGCGTTCGACGGCGGGCAGGGTGGGGAGAGAGGGGACTGAGAGTTGTTTGTTCATGGTGGGTCACTGGGGCATTGGGGCATTATAGGTCATTCAGCGTAGTGATATTTTTTGCAGAACATTTCAACTTCGTTTTGCCATTCACCCCTGAAATCATTTTCAATCTCTGCCGAGAACATTCGTTCCAAAGCAATCGTGACGAAGTTTGTCAACCGCACCTTGCTGCGCCGCCGACCCTGCGCATCGTATTCCTTGCACAAGTTCCATGCTTTCTCACGAACCATTTCCTCTGTTTCTTGCATGTTCATTTTAGCTCACCTCGTTGACCGAGCGCGCATGGCTATTCCCACGCGCGCTCATAGTTTTCAACTCCGACAACCTGACTCGCGGGCGCATCGTGTGGAATCTCATCGCCGTGCGCCGCGATAAACGTTGTGCCTTCTAGCATTTGCATGAATCCACGCGTGAATGGCGGCACCGGGTCGAGCGTGCGCGGCGGGAAATACTCTTTGGTCAAGACCCCCATCACCATGCACCAGACTGTACCGCGCGATTCCTTCCCCAAGCCCACGGCGTCCTGCTGCTCCGCTTGAATCTTTTCCGCCTTCTCCATGATTTCGGGAATGTCCACGTCCTCGCGCACACCGGCACCGCCGCCCATCGAGAAACTGCCGCACTCACGGTCCACGGTGACGGACCCTCCGCCCGTGTTATCCTCTACAATCTTGTCCTCGGCTTTCAGTTCCTCAATGAGTTTCGCGTTCAATTCACCATCAAAGACGACGCCCGTGACGATGAATTCACCGAACGCGGCGGGCTTGCCCTTGCGCCAGTCCAGCAGAATCACCGTGTCCTTAAAGTGCATGGCTTTAACTTGATTCGCCGGTGCGCGTCGGGTGATGAACCCGACGCGCTTGGATTCCGCGATGAATTTGCGCGGGGTGTACTTGCCGCCGATGTAATGTAAATATGTTGCCATAGCACACCTCACTCGGGAATGTAATTGTCACCGAGCGAAATGGTGACGTTGGATGCGTAACGCCCCTCGCGCGCCGCAAACTCTCGATAGACCGCAGCGTCAATCAGATTGCAAATCTCGTAGCGGTGCGGTTTCCAAACTTCTGGCAAGTCGCGCGGGAGAAAACAGTAGCCGGGGTCTAAATCATTCGGGTCTGCGCACTCACAGTCGCATTTCGCAAAGCCGTGTTTGTTGATTCGGATTGGTTTGTTGCAAGCGGAGCAAGTGAATTTCGTTTTTGGCATGTTGCCCTCCTAATCTGCTTGTTATTGTTGTGTTTATCGTGTTCATTATACGCGATGTTATTATCGTTGTCAAGTCCCAATTTTCACCGCGCGGTGAAGATTTGGGGACGCTGGGGGCACTCGGTCACTTGGTGATTGTGGGCACTGGGACATTTGGGTTACTTGCGTTGGAGTGGGTTCGCGGCTAGAATCGCGCGCAAAAATAGCATGGCAAACGTGCGAGGAGGAGCGGCATGAAGACGGTACAACAACTTGGCAGTAGGATTGCCGAATTTTGGAAGCGGGGATGCGCGGGCAAGGTCGTGATTGGCGTTGTCGGCGTATTTTTTTTGTGCGTGGCGTGTGCGGTGTGTTTGTTTGGTTTTACGCTGACTCCGGCATATCGTGAGAGTGCGACGCGGGTGGCGGAGGGTGGGACGGCGACGGCGCAGGCGGTGGCTCTTGCTGCGAATGCGACGGCGACGGAGAGAGCGAAACCGACGCAAACATCGCTGCCGACGAATACTGGCGCGCCAACGGATACGCCGCGACCGAGTGATACGGCTGCACCGAGCAGTACGCCGCTGCCGACGAATACGCTAATGCCTTCGGATACGCCGCGGGCGACTGATACGCCTGCGCCGCCAACGGCGACGCCAGAGCCGACCAAAACATTTACTCCACTTCCGACGCCCAAGCCGATTGTGGCGAGTGGGAACGGGGATGCGGTTGTTAAGTTGGAGAATCAGTACGAGGTGGCGATTGTCCACATCACGGGGAATGCAGGTTCACGCTTTTTTGCGGTGAAGAATTTTGGCAGCGATGGGACGAATTATGATTTGTTGGTGAACACGACGGAGCCGTATGATGGCGTGCGTCCGCTTGATTTCAATAGTGGTCAGCATACAACGCGTTTTGAGGTGAAAGCGGAAGGCAAATGGAAGATTGAAATTTTGCCCGTGACGGCGGCGGTCAAGTTGAATGCGCCGGGCAAGTTGGAAGGGAAGGGCGACCAAGTGATTGTTTTATCTGGCGGCAAGCCCGACACGGCAAAGATTCAGGGGAATGCGGCAAAGCGTTTTTTTGCGGTCAAGAGCTATGGAGACGTTTCGGATTTGTTGGTGAATACGGTTGACCCCTATAATGGCGAAGTGATAGTGGATTCGTCAACATTGGTTTTGGAAGTGCGCGCGGAGGGACCATGGAGCATCGAAGTGATGGGACAATGACCCCTGTGGGTCTTGACAGCGCGCGCGGTTGTGCTATCATTTGTGTAACAAAGTGTTACTGCGCGGATGGAGTTCATCCGAATGATTCACCGCAAGAAGGACGATGACGAGATTGAGATTCGGATTCCGATTCGTTATTTGATTGTGGCGGTGGTGATTGTTGGAGCGGCGCTTTGGTTGGTGCTGTCACACTTTGCGCGATAGAGCTTCTCACTCATGGATGAACATTCACTTCTTGCGCTGCAAATGTTCCTTGCGCCGATGGATTGGCAAACACGGCTGATGTTTTTGGTGGTGATGGCGGAAGTGGGCAGTGTGATTGCGCACGGGGAGGTGCGCGTCATCATCAACGACCATCAACCGACGCGCATTGAATATCAGGACGCGCGTCGGTTTACGAAAAACGAGATTGACCAATTGAAAGCACTCGCCGTACGTTGAACCGCAGCGCGGTAGACGAAGCGCGGTGTGTGTTGCTGGGGCGGACGAAATTTTGTCCGAATTGCGCCGAAACTATCGTTTCGGATGAAGCGTCGGGTTGACTCGAAAACGAGAGAGCCGCACGGGAAATTTCCCGTGCGGTTTTTTGTTTGTGAGGGCAGATGCGAACGGGAGAGTAACCTTGAACATTGATGCGGCATGGTTGATTGCCTTGGGGGGGGTGATTACGGCGATGGTTGCGTTATTTCCTGCGCTGTCGGCATTGAACCAATCGCGGGCGACGGCGCGAAGGATGGATGTGGAGACCCGGCGGACGGCGCATAAAGATGAAGTGGAGTTGCTGCGCGCGGAAGTGGCGCGTTTGTCGTGTCGAGTGGATGACCTTTCGACGGCGAACGCGAAATTGCAGGCGGAAAATTTCGAGTTGCAGCGCAAGGTGTTGGCGCTGGAGATGGAAAATGCGTGGCTGCGGCGCGAGCTGCGCTCGCATGGGATTGAGATTCTGCCGTTGCCGGATGAGATTC
>JAJVIE010000020.1:7069-40811 GCA_022072175.1 Candidatus Omnitrophota bacterium
GCGAAATTGCAGGCGGAAAATTTCGAGTTGCAGCGCAAGGTGTTGGCGCTGGAGATGGAAAATGCGTGGCTGCGGCGCGAGCTGCGCTCGCATGGGATTGAGATTCTGCCGTTGCCGGATGAGATTCACGGTTTGCAAGGAAAAGTGGAACTGTCGGGTTTGCCCGACAGGGAAACCGACAGGGAGTAGGAGGAATCATGGTGCAGTTTCGTTTTGTATCCACGTTGATAGTGGTAGTGGTGTTGGCGGCATTGGTGGGCGCGGCGGTGCCTGCATTGGCGGCAGGGAACGCGCAGTCTGCGCCTATCGAAAACTCGATTTTCCCAGCGTTGCTGCAAGTGGCGCTTATCATGCTTATCGCACAGGGGTTGAAATCGCTGCTCGCGGCGCTCGGTGGGACGAATGATGATGGAACGCCGAAATATGACTTGCGCGGGCGCGAGGCGGCGATTGCGTACATTGGGGTTGGCATCATCGTCTATGCGGTTGAAAAATTTGTGATGCCCGCGCTTTCGGCGGCGAACGCAGCAGCAGTGACGGATTTTTTGCAGGTGCTTGCGCTGCTCTTGGCGGGTTCGGGATTGTTTAGCATGACGAGCGCGTTTCGGGTTCAATCGAACGGAGTGCGTTCGCAGAAATAGAGCAAGATAACCGCGTGTCCGCGTTGGCAGAGTTCTGACGCGGGGCGCGGTTTTGTCGTTTTGGCATGGCACGCAAATCTAAACCTGCCCGTTCACGGCGCGTGGCGTTGAAATTGGACCCGCGCAATGCGCGTTTGCACGGTGAGAGAAACAAGTCGGTCATTCGGCAGTCGCTCGAGGAGGTTGGCGCGTTTCGCAGTATCGCGGTGGATGGCGACAACGTCATTCGGGCAGGGAATGGCGTGTTCGAGCAGGCGCAGCAGTTGGGCTTGCGCGTGCGTGTGATTGAGGCGCAGCCCGACGAATTGATTGCGGTCAAGCGCAAGGATTTGCGAGGCAAGCGCGCGGAACGCGCGGCGATTTTGGACAATCGGGCGGGCGAGTTGGCGGAATGGGACACAGGGATTCTCGCCGAGATTGCCAAGAATGAGCGCGATTTGTTGGACGGGTTGTGGAACGATGCCGAACTCGGTGAACTGCTGCAGAACGCGCAAGAGATTGTGCTGGAGGAGTCGGTTGACCCTGACGAGCTCGTTGACCGCGCGGCGGAGTTTCAGAAAAAATGGCGCGTGCAGCAGGGCGATTTGTTTGAGATTCCGAGCAAGACGACGCCAAAGAAGTGTCATCGCTTGCAGTGTGGTGACAGCACGAATGCGAGCGATGTGACGCGATTGATGAACGGGCAAAAAGCCGCGTTGATGTCTACGGACCCGCCCTACTTGATTAACTATACCGGGGCGGGGCGTCCGAAAAAGAATGGGAGCAGCGGCGGCAAGGATTGGAGCGACAAGTACCGCGAGGTGAAGGGCGAGGAGCGAGAAACGTTTTTGTCGCGTTGTTTTTCGCAATGGCTGCCGCATCTGCGCGATAACGCGGCATGGTTCGTGTGGCACGCGCACCAAACGCAAACGCTTTTCGAGCGGGAATTGACAAAGCTGGGTCTGCTGATTGTACAGCAGATGATTTGGGTCAAGCCCACATCCACGATGACCTATTCGATTTATGGCTGGCAGCACGAGCCGTGTTTCTTTGGATGGAAAAAGGGACACAAGCCGTTTGTCGCCAAAGGTTGGTTCAAAGACCAAAGCCATACGACGGTGTGGGTGATTGATTTCGACGGGAAACGGCGCATGGTGGGCAACGCGCATCCGACGCAAAAGCCGCTTGAAATTTTTGCGCGCCCGATTCGCGGGCACACGCTGCCCGGCGACATTTGCGCGGAGCCGTTCAGCGGAAGCGGCAGTCAATTGGTCGCGGGCGAGATGTGCGGACGCATTGTGTATGCCAATGAGGTTACGCCTGAATTTGTGGCAGTGGCATTGGAGCGATTATCACTGTTGGGCTTGGAGCCGCGCCGAGTGAGCGGACGAACTCCGTCCGAGATTACGCGTTGAAAGTTTCATTTCTGGCACACTCGGCGGGAAATGGCGAGTGCGTGTTTTGCGAGATGGCACAAATGCCCCACCTAAAAAAAGGGGCAAGGGAATTACGACGGATTGGCGCGATGGTTTTTTGGCGGCGCTGCGTAATTCGGCGAATGTGCGGGCGGCATGTCAGAAGGTCGGAATTGACCGACGCACCGCGTATCGCCAACGCGAGAGGGATGCAGAGTTCGCAGCGCAGTGGGATGAGGCAATCCAGGACGCGTGTGACATTCTCGAAGCGGAAGCATGGACGCGGGCGCGCGGCGGTTCGGATTTGCTGCTCATCTTTTTGCTGAAGGCGCATCGCCCTGAAAAGTATCGGGAAACTTCGCGGTATGAGGTGACAGGCGCGCAGGGCAAGGCGATTCAGATTGAGGATGTCGAGCAAGTGCGGCGCGCGCGATGGGCGGAGATTATGCCGACGCTGACGCGGCTGATGACCGAAGGGCAAAAGGTAACAATCATTGACCAAAACACGGCAGCGCAAGGGGAAAGCGAAGGAAGGGCGTCCGACGTTATTGACGCCGCAGATTCAAAGGAAAATCATCGCGATGATTCGGCAGGGCGCGTTTGATTGGGTGGCAGCGCAGGCGGCAGGCATCGCGCCGACGACATTTCGAGAGTGGATGGCGCGCGGTGAAGGGCGGGACCCAGAGCGTCCACCAACAAATGAGTATGCCGCGTTTGCCGCGCAGGTTCGACAAGCCCGCGCGGCGGCGCGCTCGAAGGCAGAAATTACGGTGCGGCAGGACAATCCGCTGGCATGGCTGCGTTACGGTCCGGGGCGCGATAAACCGAATGAGCCGGGATGGACGGAGAGCGCGCAAGTGAGTCACGATGTTTCGGGTGAGGTCGTGGTAGTGGACATGGAAGCGGTGAAGAAAAAGAGGTGGGCGGAGGTTGCGCCTGTGTTGAAGTTGGCGATGAAGGCGAAGCGCGATGAATGATGGATTTCGATTCGGCGCTGACGATTTCGCCCGACGATTTGTCGCCGCGATTTGTTTTGCTCGTTGAACATTTGGACTTGCCCGAAGCGGCGGGGGACCCGTCCGCGCATTGGGATTTTCATCAACTGCAGTTCCTTAATAATCTACACCCCTTAACGCATGATACCAAGTCGCGTCAGATTGCATGGTCGTGGACGGCGGCGGCGGACTCGGTCGCGCGCGGGATTTTGGTGCCGCGTTCGCTGTCTATTTTTGTTTCGATAAATCTGGATGAGGCGCAGGAAAAGATTCGGTATGCGAAGCAGATTATCGAGGCGCTGGATGCGGAGGTGCGTCCGCGATTACTGACCGAGAATCGGTATGAACTTGAATTTGCAAATGGCAGTCGTTTGATTTCGCATCCGTGCCGGCCGGTGCGCGGCAAAGCCAGAGCCACAGTCTATTTGGATGAGTTCGCGCATTATCCGAAGGACCGCGAAATTTATACGTCGGCGTTGCCTGTAATGACGCGCGGCGGGGCGGTGCATATCGGTTCGTCGCCGTTGGGCGGGAGCGGCGTGTTTTGGGAAATCGGCGATCAAAAGTTGCGCGCGTATCCCGGCTATCAGCGGCGCGTGATTCCGTGGTGGCAGGTGGCGGGTCTGTGCAACGATGTGGAGCAGGCGTTAGACCTCGCGCCTTTGATGCTCACAGAGGAGCGAGTCAGAAAATTCGGTTCGCCGCGGCTGATTGATATTTTCGAGAACATGATTCTCGAAGATTTTCAACAGGAATATGAGTGCGCGTATCAGGATGAGCAAGAGGCGTGGATTGCGTGGGATGAGATTAAGCGGAATCAGGTGAGCGCGCAGAACGAACAATTGTGGTTTCGGCAGGCGCGCAGCGTCGAGGGCGCGCTGGCGGTGATTGACGAGGTGGCGGACGCGGTGCAGCGCGCGCAGATTGAACCCGTTTTGTTTGGCGGAATGGACGTGGGGCGGCAGCGCAATTTGTCTGAAATTGTTTTGGTGGGCAAGTCGTCCACGGCGCAACTGCCGTATCGCTTGGGCGTGAGTTTGGCGAATACGGAATTTGACGACCAACGCGCAGTGGCGCGCAAGATGCTGGAACGGCTGCCGATTGTGCAGATGCTGATTGACAGAAACGGGTTGGGGATGCAGTTGGCGGAGCAATTGCACGGGCAGTATGGCGACCGCGCGGTGGGTGTGGATTTTACGAATGAGACGAAGAGCTTGTGGGCAGTGGAATTGAAGGTGCGGATGCAGCGCGGGGATGTGCCGATTCCGTTGGAGCGGGAATTGTCGTACCAGATTCACAGTATCAAGAAAATTATCACGGCGGCGAAAAACGCGGTGTTTGATACCAAGCGGAATGAGAAGCACCATGCGGACAAGTTCTGGGCGTTGGCGTTGGCGGTGTGGGCGGCGCGCAGCGCGCAGCAGACGCAGCGCGCTGGTGTGGTGAGTTGGCGGAAATGAGGACAGGGACACTTCGTTTCGGTTACGAAACAAGCATTAGGGCACTGGGGCATTAGACACCTATGGCGTTACCGAATGTGGCGATTCCGAATTTGCTGATGCCGTCGTCGGATGTGAAGGCGGCGGCGGAGTTGGCGTATTTGCAGTTTCTTGCCGATGAGGAGATGGCGCGCCAGCGGGCGATTTTGAAGGCGCGGCAGTATCACGACGGGGAGCATTTGACGTTTTTGACGGAACGTCTGCGCCAGTTTCTCGCGGTGGACGACAGCATGGTGTTTCGGATGAATGTGTGCCGCGGGGTGGTGATGGCGGTCGCCGAGCGTTTGATTGTGAATGGCTTTTCGTGCGCGGATGAGAAGGAATACGAATCCGCGACGCAGGCGCAGTGGGCGCAAGGCATCTGGCAGCAATCGGACATGGATGAAAAGGCGGACGATGTGCATGAGGACGCGCTGGCGGAGAGTGAGCATTTTGTGATTGTGGATTGGGATGCAGACCCTTCGACGGGAGTGGTACCCAACTCCAGCGGGCGTCCGCGCTTTACGCCGCATCCACGTTTTGTGGACGTGATGGTGGGCGGGGATGGTTTTGGCGTGAAGATGGTGTATCCCGACGACGATTACAACCAAGCGCCGCTGTACGCTGTGAAACGGTGGACGGAGGACTCTGACGGACGGAACGCACGGCAGCGAATGACGCTTTACTACCCCGACCGCGTCGAGAAGTATGCGATGGACGGCGCGCGATGGGTGCAGACGTTGGACGCAGGTGATTCGGCGTGGCCGATTGCGTGGAAAGACAAAGCGGGCAAGCCGCTGGGGATTCCTGTAATTCATTTTCGGAACCGGAAACTGCGCGCGGAGCAATGGGACGCGATTCCCTTGCAAGATGCAATCAATAAATCGTTGATTGATTTGCTGGCAGGTGCGGATACGTCGGCGTTTCGGATTTTGTATGCGTTGGGTTTTATTCCGACAAGCGATGGGAACGCGCCGAAAGATGATGGGTCGAATTTGCTTGCGGTCGAGCCGGGCGGGTTTGTGTGGACGGCGAAATCGCGCAGTGAGGCGGAGATTGGTGCGATTGAGCCAGCGGATTTGTCCAAGATGCTCGAAGTGCTGCATCAATTGGTGATGTGGCTGGCGGTGGTGACGGATACGCCGTCGAGCCGTTATCAGTTTTCAGGGCAGATTGCGGCGGAAGGGACATTGAAGCAGCAGGAAGCGCCGCTGTTGGCAAAGACGCGGAAGCGGCAGGTGTCGTTCGGGAATGCGTGGGCGCGGTGCATGGCGATGGCGCGGCGCATCTCGAATACATTCGGCAATACCGATTTTGATGAATCGTTCGCGTTCACGACGTTGTGGGCGGACGCGCAGCCGCGCAATGAGAAAGAGCATATTGAGACGGTGGCGTTGAAGCGAGAGAAGTTGGGCATTACGCAGGAACAAGCGTGGCGCGAGGCGGATTACGACGAAGAGACGATTCAACAGATGAAAGATTCGGATGAGTATCAGGCGAAGTTGGGAATGATGAAGTTGGGGTTGAACGCGGAGAGTTAGGGCATTGGGGCACTGGGGCATTAGGACGTTGGGGTGTTGAGCGATGGCGACGGAACATGCGCGAGCGGTGAAGGCGGGACTGCGAACGAACGCGGAGTTGAAAGTTTTGTTCGACAAGTTGGGGAATGAGGAGCATCCGCGCGGGTTCGTGTTGTCGGCGTATCGGGAGGCGCGCAAGGCGCTGCGCGGTGAGTTGCAGAATCCCGCTGGCGTGCAACTGACGCTCGGTCATTTGCGATGGACGGTCTTGAATGGAGTGGATGCGGCGCTGCAAGAGGCGGCGCAGATTGGCGCGATGCAGGCGATGGCAGAGTTGCAGGCATACGGCATCGAGCGCGCGGACGACTTGTTTGACTTGAGTACTGTAGACGATGCGCTGCGCGCGATTGGGAATGTGCTGGATGGGCAAGTCAATGCGGTGTGGGCATTGGTGCGGAGCGGCACGGTAGATGATTCGCTGATTCTTGGCGATGAATCACACGCGGGGCTGTTGAGACCGAGCAGCGCAATTCAGGAAGCGGTGCGTTGGCTGGCGTTTATTGCGCTGGCGGCGTATGGGAGCGCGGTAGAGCGGACCGCGAAGCAGAGTGGGCTTGTTTTCAAACGCCAGGCGGTCGCGGCGATTGACGAGCGGACGACGGACTGCTGCCTGCGCGTGCATGGTCAGGTCGTTGGGTTGAATGAAGATTTCAAATTGACGGGGACGCCGCGTTATGCGGATAGGATGCGGAATCCGCCGTTTCATCCGTATTGCAGAACGTCTGTGGTGTTGGTGCGCGATAAGGAAGCAGAGGATGAATTGACGACGGAGATGCGCGATGCGGCAGCGGCGGAACTTGATGCGCGGGCGCGGACGAAAACGCGGGTGGTGATTCATCCTGCGAACGCGACGAGTCGGAGATGATGGGGCGCTCGGTCACTTGGGCACTGGGGCATTAGGGCATTGGGTGATTTGTTTCATTGCGCGGTGAAATTTTATTTTCAATTTTTCATGAGGAGTAGCCGAGATGGCAGACGATAAAAAGCCCGCGAAGGGCGAAGAAAACGAGTCCGAGAAGGACGATAAGACCATCACCGAGACGGAGGGTGGGGCGAGCGAGCAACAGGACGCGCCGAAATCGTTTGACGATGCGCTCAAGGCGATTGCGTCTTTGAATGAACGCATCAAAGAACTGAACACGGAGTCGAAAAAACATCGGCTGCGCGCAAAGGAACTTGAAAAGCAAGACGAGACGCGCAAAGCCGAAGATGAGAAAAAGCGGCAAGCGGAATTGAGCGAAGTGGAACGATACAAGGCGCAAGCGGCAGAGTTGGAGAAAAAACATAACCAACTTTTGGAGCAGATGACGAGGCAGCAAATTCGCGCGAGCGTCGAGAGCCATGCACGTAAGCAAGGGGTGCCAGAAGATAATCTCGAAGATGTGCTGGCGCTGATTGATTTGACGGGCGTGGAAGTGGACGACGGGAAGGTTGTTGGCGCGGAGGATGCGGTCAAGCAACTGCTAAAGCGCAAGCCGCGCTTGACGCAAGGCGGTTCGGATGGCAAAGGCGGCGACATCAATGCGACGAATCGCGGCAAGGGCGGGTTGGCACTGAGCGATGAGCAAGAGAAAGAGATTGCGAGTCGCTTTGGAATTAGGAATTGATGCGCTGAAAGGCGCGAGGAGGTTCTGACAATGGCTGATTTGACGATTACGGCAAAGAGTGTGCGTCCGCTGCCAAATGCGCTGGTGCGCGATTTTATTGCGGGCGGCACGGTGAATGTCGGCGATTTGGTGTACGTGGACTCGAATGGCAAGGTGCAGCAAGCGAACGCGTCTGCGGCTGGCACGGCAGTGGCGATTGGCATCGCGGTTGCGGTTGGTTCGCTGGGCGCGACGGCAGCGGCAAGCGGTGATGTGGTGAGTGTCGTGCTCGTTGGCGCGGTGAACGGCTTTTCGAGTTTGACGCCGGGCGTGAAGGTGTATGTTTCCAACACGGCGGGCAAGTGCGCGGATGCGGCGGGAACGGTGTCAAAGCAAATCGGTTTGACGATTGCGACGGATACGATTTTGCTGCTGCATACGCCCGCGGCGTAATGGACTCGTGAAAAAAGGATGACGGAGGTTTCAATATGGCTATCGGCTACTCGGATTTGAAAAATGTCGTTCGTCTGCCCAGCAACTGGGACGCGGGCTATTTGCAGCAATGGCGTCTGAAGGATGGCACGACGTTCGACCAGGTGGTGCAAGAAATTGGCGCGGCGTTGGTGGTGTTTAATCGTTCGCTGCAACAGGGATACTGGGCGAATTATTTTCAACAGCCAACAACGCAACCGGCGTTGGAGTACGACAGCGGCGGCGAGGGTGGAAGTGAATTGCAGTTGGTGTCGGAATATGGTCGCCCTGACCCGCTGCGCGGAGATGGCACGGGACACATGCTGCCGCTCAAAGATTATGGTGGGGCGCTGGGATGGACGTATCTCGCGCTGCGGCGCATGATTCAACAGCGCTATCAGCGTGACATTCGTCGTCTCATCGAGCGTTCGCAGAATACGTGGGAAAAGCGTTTGCTGGAACGCTTGTTCAAGACGAGCGTCGAGACGGTCGGTAGTACTGGCAAGAGCGTGCCGTTTGCGGACGGCGGGACGGCGGACGCGGACTATGCGCCGCCGATGTATGAGGGACGCACGTTCCAAAGCACGCACAATCATTTCCTGCGCTATGCGGCGGATGCGACGGGACGAAGTTCGGCAATCAAGGCGATGGCGTCGCATCTATTCGAGCATGGTTTGCGTTCGCCGTGGGACTTGGTGATTCCCGAAACCGACCAAGCGCTCTGGACGGCGCAAACGGAATTCAAGAAACCGCAGCGGGTGCAAATCATCACGCAAGCGGTCGAGGTGCGCGCGACGGTGGATGAAGAAACCTACATCGGTCTCATCGAGACAGATTTGGGATTTTTCCGCGTCAAGACTTCGCCGCGTTTGCCGACCGCATACGCGGGCGCTTTCAAGGTTCTGGGACCGGGCAATACACAGAATCCGTTGATTGCGCGTTATGAAGAGGGTTTTCCGCTCGGTCTCGCGTTGGTCGGACGGGTCGAGGAGTTCCCGCTGCAAGACGCAATCGCGTATTTCACGTTCGGCATCGGCGTGGGAAATCGCGTCGGCGGCGTTGCGACGTATTTTGCTGCGTCCGGCAATTACGTTGACCCGACGATTAGTTAGTGCTGAGGGATGAGGGATGAGTGACGACGGAAATCACCTGTCGTCACTCATTCCAAAGGATGATGAATGGACGCGATGGATTGGAATCTGACGAGCGTTGGTTTGCCGAATACATGTTCACGCTGCGGCGCGTTGGTGGATGTGGAAACGGGTTGGTATGCGCCGAATGTGGATGTGGCGCGAAGTGGCGTCGGCGTTTGTGCGTTCGATTACGAACGTGAAAAGCATGTGGGCGAAGTGGGAACTCAGGGAACTGAAGACCCTGTCGAGCAGCACGACCATGATGACGAGGGCGCGCCCGAAACAGTGGTCAGGCACAAACGCGCGAGGAAATAGCGTATGGCATTCACTTATGATTTGTCCACGAGCATCGGCAAGGTGCGCTTGAATCTCGGCGACAAGACGAATGGCGCGGGTCCGCTGCCCGATGCGTCGAACTTTAGCGATGAGGAGTTGACGCAGGTCTTGACGCAAGAGGACAATGATGTGATGCGCGCGGTGGCGGCGTGCTGCGAGATTTTGGCGAATGCTTGGTCTGCTATTGCGTCGAGCGGCGTGGGTCCGCGGCGCGAGGAATCCTCTCATGTTTCGGAGATGTATCGCAAGCGGGCAATGGATTTGCGCGCGCAGTACGGCGGCGCGGCGCTCACAGGTTCGGCACTGCTGCTGCGTGATGATGGTTACGCGCAAGCGCAAGCGGGTGACTTGCAAGTTGGCGCGTCGCTGAGTGAATACTATCGGGCGCGGCAGCATGTGAGATACGGTTGGTGATTTCGTTTCGGTTACGAAACAAGCATTCGGGCACTGGGGCATTGGTCATTTCGCGGAGCGAAACAAATGTACGACATTCAAGCGGACAATGATGTGCTGACGGTGGGCGGCGTGGATTATCCGATTCGCGCGGTGGGTGCGTGGACGCAATCTCCGTTGTCGCCGACATTGAAGCGTCGTGCGAATGTGAATGCACAAATCAAACGGGCGGTGATGAGCGGCGGTGAACGTAATGAGCCGACGCAGCATATCGCGGGGCTGAAGATTACGCCGCTGGACCCGCTTTCGGCGGCGGAGGAGTTGAAACTGCGCGAGCAGTTGAATACGCCGCATACGCTGCGGCAATGTGTGGTGGCGGCGAGTGATGGGTTCACGGCGCTGGTAGTCGAGGAGATACTCAGGTGACTCGTTTCGGTTACGAAACAAGCAATAGGTCACTGGGGCATCAGGGCATTAGGACAAAATGATTTCGATTCGGTCTGACATTGCGGAATTGCAGCGAGCGCAGGCGGCGATGCTGCGCGCAGTGGCGGCGGTGCGCCCGGGTGGTTCGCTGGGGCGCGCGGTGCAATATGCGATTACGGCGTTTCATCGGCACAAAACCGCGATTACGCACGTGGACACGGGCGCGTATCGCGCGGCGGGGACGATTCAGTTTGGTGGACTGCGCGCGGTGCTGTTCACGAGTCCCGATGCGGTGAATCCGCGCAGTGGGCAGCGTCCTGCGGAGTATCAGCATTTTGAGGAGTTGCGCGGTGGGTCGCACGCGGCATGGGCGCGCACGGTGAATGAGCAGGGGGATGCAATCATGCGGCGCGCGGTGCAGGTGTTCGAGGAGGGTCTGACGCCGTGAGAGTCAACACACAGCACTTTTTTGAGATTCATGTCTATGTGGCGCAGGTTGATGTGGGATGGACGGAAAAGGACGCGGAGAATCAGATGGATTTGATTCACGCGGAGGTGATTGGACTGGTGCGCGCGCAGAATGGACATACGAATCCGAATTGGGTGTCGTTGGTGTTCACGGACCGCACGGTGGAAGAGGGTCCGCTCAAGATTGGGGCGATGGCATATCTGCATGAGATGTTTCCGCTGCTGGCGACGGTGAATGATGGGGTGGGGCGTCAGAATGTGCGTGAAGCGATTGCGGCGATGCTGCGCGGTGGTCTGTCGTATAACAAGTTTGTGTACGAGCATCAAGTGACGGATTTTCAAAAGAATTCGCCAGTGATTTTTGTAGCAGGCGCAGGGAGTGATGCGCGAGGCAGGACATTCGGGCAATAGGGCATTAGGTCACTTGGATTGCAGGTTTTTGCTGCGCTGGACTATGCGCCAAAAACCGCAATCCCGTATTGAGGAGGTGCAAAGATGCAGATGTTTGGGGCGGAGTTGGAACGAAAGAATGGGCGCGTGCTGCTCGATGGCGCAGATGTGACGGAGACGATGTATGCGGCGGATGACGTGAACGGCTGGGTGGATGTGCGCGCGGAACCGAAAACGCCGGGGGCGCGCTTTTCGTTTGGCAATGAAGGGGAGATTTGGATTGCGCGGCAGTTTGGTCGCGTGCAATTTGAATTGCCAGATGCGCTCAGCATGACGAGCGGTGATGCGCCCATTCCTGACGGCGCGCCGATTGAGTATGTGGCGCAAGTGCTGATTTTCCATTCGCGCTTGCGGACGTATTTTCAACCCGGCGAGATTATTCCGCTTGACCACTTGAGCAAGGAACGGCTGGATGAAATGCTGCGCGAGGGATATGTGAAACCGCGCGCGGTGGACGCAGTTGCGGTGACTGATGACATGGTGACGGTCGAAGCATATCGGAATGCGGAGGGTGAGTTTGTTTCGCCGAAGATGCAGGATGCGGACGGCAAGACAGAGAAAATCACGCACCGCAAGCGTGGAAAGGATTAGGAGGTGACACATGGCACGGACAACGCTAACAGCCATTGACCCGACGCTGGCGGGCGTGAATTTGACGTACACGAATGTTGACCAACCGAATGGGAATCAGGTCGCGTTCGGGCGCAAGCCGCTGTTGAATGTAAAGAATACGGGCGGCGGCGCGTGTACTGTGACGGTGCGCGCGAATGGGGTCAAGTTCGGCGGGGTGACGATTCCTGATGTGACGGTGAATGTTCCCGCGACGACGGGGAATGTGTTGATTGGCGATTTGGACCCGTCTGTGTTCATGCAGTCGGATGGGAACATTTATGTGGATTTCAGCACGGGCACGGGCGTGACGATTGCGGCGTTGGAGACGGGTTAGTCGGATGGTGGCGATGTATTCATCGCAATGGTCGGTTCGTCACAAATAACTTGAAACGTCAAGCGTGAAACGTGAAACGTCAGATTTTGCGCGCGGCGTGATTAACGGAGGGTTTTGAAATGGCACAGACAACAGGCGGGATGGCAGGCGCGGCGGCGCAAGTGGAAATGTCCACCAATGGTTCGTCTTGGACGGATATTAGCGGGTTCGCCAACGCGGTGGAACCGGACGGCGGGGAACGCCAAATCGGGAGCGTGTTTACGTTCGATGGAGACACGCCGCTCTTGACGAGCGGCAAACGCGAGGCGATGGGGTTGAAAGCGAGCATCGTCTATACGGAAGGCGGGTCGGAAGCGTTTGAGACGTATCGGCAGGCGTATGAGAATAACACGCGTTTTTATATGCGCTGGACGCCTGCGGGAAATACGGCGGGGAAGTTCCAATTCATTTCGTCGGCGGGATTTGCCAAGACTCCACCGTATCCTGCGGTGAAGGCGGATGAGGCGGAGGCACTCTTGTTCGACGCGGAGATTACGGTGGCGAGCATCACGAAAGCGGTTCACGCGTAGGGCGCTCGGTCATTAGGACATCAGGGCATGGGGCATTGAAACATTATGGAACAATCTGACGACGGGAAACAAGTAATTCGCGTTGACATTGACAAGTTGACGCTGGACGATTTGCCTGTGCTTGCGCTGTTTGACGACAAGTCGGCGGCGGGGCAAACCGAGTTGGCGCATCGAATGGGCGATGTGCTGGCGATGCTTGACCGCGCAGTGATTGGCGGGGTCATCGGCAAGGGATATCCGCTGCGGACGCTGGGCGAAATCATGGCGCAGATTTCGAGCGAGATGCAAAGGGCGCAGAACCCAAAAAACTGAGGGCGCGGGTGGCGGCGCATCTCTGGGCAAAGGCGCCGCCACCGGTCGAATACATTCGATTGATTCTTTGCCGAGATGTATATCACTGTACGCCGTCGCAATTGCGCCAAGAACGTTTGTCGGATGTGTTGACGGATTTGACGATTTTGGCTGAGGAGACGCGGGTGCAGGAAGCGCGTTCGCGGCGCGCGGGGCGAAGGTGAGGGAGAGATGGAGCGTCAAACGTCAAATAGTTCACCGCGCGGTGAAGGTTGGGACAATGGAGCATTGTGAGTATGGTTTTTCTTTTCCGATTAAGCGACACGCGCAAGATGGATGAAGCGTATGTGTTTTGTTTCTTTCGTCTGGATGCTTGCGATGTGCGCTTGTATTCACTGAATTGATGAGCGATGACAACAACGGTTTATCAGTATCGGATTGAGGTCATCGGGCATGACGCGGCGTCGGGTCCGCTGGGAAGTGTTCACAGTGCGTTGGGCAACATTGCACAAATCGCGGCTGGGGGCATGATTGCGAACGGCATTGCAGGTATTGGCAATGCGCTGCGCGGGTTGGCGGGCGAGGCGTTGAGTGCGGTGGCGTCACACGAGCGGTTGGGGATGTCGCTGCAATCGCTGGTGGCGCGCGAGTTGGTGCATCAATCCACCGTCGAGAAATCGGTTGTCGTCGGGCAGCAGCGGATTCAGTTGACGCAAAAGGAAATCGAGCAGGTCAACGCGCTGAAGCAAAAGATTACGGATGAGACGCTGGCGCGGAATACGCTGGCGGCGCAGATGCAAGAGCAGAAGCAGCGGATTATTGATTTGACCGCGCGCTATGGGGAGAATGGGCTGGCGACGCTGACGGCAAAGAATCGGCTCGCGGAGATGGAAAATCAGTTGGGGAAAACGGACGCGGCGATTGGCAAGTACGGCAGTCAGATTTCGGCGCTGGAGCAAAAGCAGGGCAAACTCGTTGATGTGACGCAGAAGGTCATCGCCAGTCAGATGAGTATGACGGAGGCGATGCAAAAGGCGGGACCTGCGGCGAAGGAATTGGTGGACTGGATTCAGAAATTGGCAATCGAATCGCCGTTTTCGGAAGAGGATGTAGCAAAGTCGTTTCAGCAGGCGATGGCGTTCGGGTTCACGTCAGAGAAGGCGAAAGAACTGACGCAGGTGATGATTGACTTTGCGTCGGCGACGGGGAAAACGGGCGAGACGATGAATCTGGTGGCGTACGCGCTCGGTCAGATTCGGGTGAGCGACCATTTGATGATGCAGGATTTGCGGCAGTTGATGAATGCGGGGGTGGATGTCAACGCAATTTTGAATGAGATGGGTTATTCGCTGAATGATGTTGGCATCAAGTCTATTGACAGCGCGAAGTTTTTGGAAACGTTCACGAAGGTGATGGAGCGCGATTTCGGGGGCGCGGCAAAGGCGCAGGCGACGACCTTTTCGGGGCTGATTTCGTCACTCGAAGACATCAAAAAGATTGGGCTGCGCGAATTTTTTCAGGGGACGTTCGATGCGATAAAGCCGTTCATGGTTAATTTGGTCGGCGTGTTGTCGTCTTCGGAATTTCGTGACCAATTGCGCGGGATTGGAACGTGGATTGGTCAAGGCGTGGCGAGCGCGATTGTGTGGCTGCAGCAGTTGGCGGCGACGGTGAGCGCGTTGGTGATGCCTGCCCTTCAGTCCTTTTTTACGTCGCTGCAAGCGGGCGCGACGCCGTTGAATGCGCTGCACAATGCGCTGTTGACGGCGTTCGGTCCGGGGGCAGCGGACGCGCTGAATATGGTGTTTGGCGCGATTCAGGGATTTTTTGATTTTATTGGCGCGCACGCGCCTGCGATTCTTTCCGCGCTCGAAGGGATTGCGGCGGTGTTTGTGGGCGCGGGGATTGTTGGAGCGATTCTGGGAATCGTCGGGGCGATTGCGGCATTGGCGAATCCGATAGGTTTATTGGCGTTAGCGGTGGGCGTTCTCGCCGCGGCGTGGACGGAGAATTGGGGGAACATTCGCGGGGTGGTGGCGGACGCATGGGCGGTGATTCAACCTGCGCTGCAAGAATTGGCGCGATGGTTCACGAGCGAGGTCTTGCCTGCGATTCAGCAATTCGCGGCGACGGCGATTCCTGCGCTGCAAGGCGCGCTGGGGCAGATTGGAAATTGGATTTCGACGGTGGTGCTGCCCGCGCTGCGCGAGTTTGGCGCGTGGTTTATGTCAGAAGGACTGCCAGCGTTGAAACAATTTGCGGCGGTCGCCGTCGAGCAGTTGGGAAAAGGTTTGCAATTGATTGCGACGGTGGCGGGGCAGTTGTGGACGGCGATTGCGCCGGTGCTGCAGCAGATTGGCGCGTTTTTATTGCCGCTGCTCGGGCAGGCGATGCAGTTCGTGACGGAGCACTGGCAGATTTTCGCGGGCATTGCGGCGGTGATTGGCGGGATTTTGCTGGCGTTGAATGCGCCCGTTGCGGCTGTGATTGCGGCGGTCGTGCTTTTGGCGACGGCGTGGGCAAATAATTGGGGGGGGATTCAAGACATTGTTTTTGGTGCGGTGAATGCGATTTCGGGCGCGCTGCAAGGGATATGGAACGCGCTCACAGGCGCGGTGGCGACGGTGGGCAGTGCGCTGGCGGCGGTCGGCGCGGCGGTGACAGGCGGTTGGACGGCGATTACGGGCGCGTTTCAAGCGGGCTTGGCAGCGATTCAAGGCGTAGGAATGCAGATTGGCGCGGCTATCAATGCGTTTTTGCTGCAACCGTTGATGGCGGTGGCGAATTGGGTGAATACGTATGTCATCGGCGTATTCGTCGCGTTCGGGAATGTGGTGAATGCGATTGTGGGCAAGGCGCTTGAATTCGTGGGCGCGGTGGTGATGAATGTGCTGCTGCCCGCGCTGCAGTCGCTGATTGCTCAAGTCGTCGGATTTGTGCAGCCGATTCTCGCGGCGTTTGGCGCGTTTTTGCTGGGAACGGTGATGCCTGCGCTGCAAGTGGTGGCGAATTTTGTGTCGGGTGTTGTGACGACGGCGCTGCAAGGTTTGGGCAATATCATCGCGGGCGCAGTCAATTCCGCTCTGAAAACAATGAATGGTTTGTGGACGGCAGCGCAAGGCGTGTTGACGCAGATTGCGACGCTGATAGCGACGACGATTACGGCGGCGCTGACGGGCGTGGCGAATCTGATTACGGGGACGATTGCGCCTGCGATTCAGGGATTTATTGACGGCGCGTTAGGAATGCTGCGCGATACGTTGAGCGGGATTGCGGGTCTGTTGGAGAGTATCATTGAATTTTTGAATCAGATGGCGGAGGCGATTGCCAATGTGCAACTGCCTGACTGGGCGCAGCGGCATAGTCCGTCGCCGATTGAACTGACGTTTATGGGTTGGGCGTCGGCGCTGCGCGATGTGAATTCGCTGCTGCCGCTTACGGCGCGCGCACTGAGTGGGGTTTCGCCGATGGTGCCTGCGTTCGGGAATATGCCGAACGCAGCGAGCGCGCCTGCGCTGGCGTATGCTGCGCCTGCGCGCGGTGATATGGAACGGCGGGATTCAGATCGGCGCGTGATGATTGAGCAATTGAATGTGTATCCTGCGGACTTTGACGATTTTCTGCGCCAGTTGGAACGGCGGACTGGAATTTCGGCGGCGATGGGAGCGTGAGGGAGAGATAGAGGGATGGAGAGCGGGAGAGAGTGGGTGATTGGGGCACTGGGGCATTTCGAGAAGCGTGAAACGGCAAAGGTGAAGTGACATGGCGACGCTGTTGAAAATTTTTGTGGGCGGGGTTGAACAGGCGAATTTGAATAATTCGCCTTATTTGTTGGTGTCGTTTTATCCGAAAGAGCCGAAGCAGGATGACAAGGGCAATTATGATTTGTCCGACATCTGGGATGAGATTGTGCTGGTGGTGCGCGGGGCGTCGCGCGATGTCTGGGTGGAGAATAAAAACAAACTTGAAAATTTGTTGGTGAATGCGGCGCGGTATCAAGACCGTTTGGTTTCGTCGGCGCATGAGTTGGCGTATCAGCCGCGCGATGGGTCGTACACGCTTTACAGCGAAATCAAGGCCGGATGGGTCGAGGGTCCGCGCGAGCCGCAGACAATTGACGATTCGGGCGTGATTGCAGAGCGGGTGGTGCTGCATGTGCTGCGGCGCGCGACGTGGGAGATGACGGAGCAGACGGTCGCGCTGACGACGACGCCAAGCGACAACGGCGCAAACAATAAAGCGCTGCTGCCGACGCTGTTGGGGCAACTGCCCGCGAGGTGCTATTTGTATTTCACGATTGCGGGTGGCAACAGTGCGAACTGCAAGCGCGCGGTGGTTTCGCAGCGTACGCGCGGAACGCCATCGGCGTTCGAGCATTGGTTGAAAGTGGCAGGGATGGGAACGGGTTGGTCGGTGACAGCGGGCAGCGGAGTGGCGATTGCGGCGGATGCGAATTTTATCAGCGGCTCGAAGGCGACGTATACGCCGAGCAATACGAATTTGAATGAGATTTTGCGATGGGAATACACGCCCGCGACGCCTGCGGATACGAAAAAGCAATTCGTGGACGCGCTCGCGCTGCTGCGCTATCGGGACAATGCGGCGTCGCCGAATTTCAAGTTTCAGTTGGACTTGGGCGTGAAGGTTGGGAGCAGTTATGTGTATGCGCCTTCGACTTCGGACCCGATAAAGACGAAAATGAACGGCGGGACGACGGAGATTGGGACGTTGGATTTGGCGTTGGCGCGCGTGCCGAGCGTGGGTTCGCCTGATTTGGAAGTGGTGACGTTGGTGTATCGGCTCAAGTGTCAGGCGCTGCAAACGGGTTCGACGGTGGATGTGGATGCGCTGGCATTGCATCCGCTTTCGGAAGCGTCGCCCGGTAAAGGGTTGGCGGTCGCGGAATTCCCTGCGGCGATTGCATCGAATCGCGTTTATTTTGATTTTCGGACGCGGCGGGAACGCGCATATTTGGCGAACGGCAGCAGCGTGAAGTTGGTGGGCGCGAGCGATTGGATTGACGGCGGCGAGATTTTGTTGATGCCGGGGCTGGCGGAGCAATGCCTGTATTTGGGCGTGATGACGGAGGCGTCGAATAATTTCAAGCACGACAAGTCGGTGACGTTTGGAAGTGTGACACTGGTGTACAAGCCGCGGTATGTAACGGCGCGGGGGAGTACGACGTGAGGCGGCTTGAGCGAGAGGGGTTTACGGTTCTGCATTATCCGAACATTTTGGATTCGGCGACCGCGCGCGCGGGCGTGAATCTGTTGACGAATGGGGATTTTGAGAACGGTTTTGCGAGTTGGACAAACAGTGGGTTCTCGTTGGTGACGAGCGTGACGCCGCCTGTGAATGGCGCGCAGGGAGCGCAGGGGCAGAGCTCGGGAACGCCTGACACAGCGGCGGTTTCGACATTGGAATCGGCGCGCGTGACGGTCACATCGGGTGGGACGGTATACGCGGGCTTGTTGTTCGGCGCGGCGGAGGAAACTGGGAGCGGAGACAGTACGCCGAACAATCTGATTGTGAAGGTGCGATTCTGGGCGAACGCGGTGGGTGGTTCGGTCTTGAAAGAAGGAACGCTGTATGCTGCACCCGTCAAAGGAAACAATGACAAACTGCGGCGTAAGTTGCGAAAGTTCGAGGTGCCGGGGGCGGCGAATTATGCGTCGTTGTACATTGAGAATCGGCATTACGGCGGACCGAGCGGAACGCCTGCGGGAACGGTGGTGGATGATGCGTTCTTGGCGCGCGAGGTGATTGAAACAGCGATGAATTTGATTCACGCGCTGCCGCATCAAGTGGTGCAGAAAACAGAATCGTTTCGGAATTTGGCGTTCAGTCGGAATTATCGCGTTGGCGACAAGCAATCGAAATTTGATTTATTTGGCGACCCGGTATGGCTTTGGACTTGGTTGACAAATTCGCTTTTGCACCAAATCAAGATTGTGTACGACAACGGCGCGCGCTTTGACGGATTGGTGTGGCGCGTGGAGGGAACGATAAATGGCGCGCCGTTTGCGGTGTCGGCGGAGGAATTGGCGAATCGGGTTTTCACGCCATATCAAAACCATGTGCGACCCTACATCGTGGAAGATGCGGACAGCATCGCGCGCTATGGAGAGATTGAGTACTGGCACGGTGAGACGTTCGATACGCGCTGGGAGGCGCGACGCGCGGGAAAGCATCATTTGTTCTGGCACAAGGACGCGCGACCGCTGGACGATTTCCCAGAAGGGCGCAGCGGAGAGAGCCGATTGACGGTGACGTGCGTGGGTCCGTGGGCGACGCTCAAGTTTTTGTACGGAATCACGGGACCGGGGACGATGGAAGTGGCACAGGCGGTGGCAACGCACAAGTCTTCGATATTGAATCAGGTGCGCGGGCGTGGGAATGTGTTTGTTTCGAGCGATTACACGTTGGTGAATTCGCTGAATACGGTGGTGGGTCCTGCGGCGCGCAAAGAGGTGCGGAATCGGACGGCGCAGGAAGAATTGATGCGCTATTTGGGAGAGGGAACGGAAGCGGGGCTGGCGATTGTGTCGGGGGTGTGGAATCGGCAGTTTGTGTTGAAAGCGCGTCCGACGACGGTGGACTATTTTAGCGAGGTCATGGATGGCGCGGTCGTGTATTACGACGCGAGCGGTTCGGAACTGTCGCCCGTGGATGTGCTGCCCGGTCATTTTTTGCGTCGGGCACGTCCGGTGCCCGAGTGGAGTTATTTCAGCGATGCGGGGCGCGATGCAAAGGCGCGATTTTTGGAGGAGGTGGAAGTGGACGCGGAAAAGGGCACGATTGCAACGCGGGCGTTGGGCGGGGATACGGTGGATAGGCGGTTGGCGCGGGTGAAGCGGTGAGGGAGAGATAGGAGAATGGAGACTGGAGATTGGAGATTGGGGCAATAGGGCATTGGGGGCGGTGTGAGGCGAAACGATGAGACCTGAGTTTCCTTTGCGGTTGGTGTATCCGGTTGATGGGGAGTTGGAAATTAAAAAGCGCGCGGGGCATAAGTGGGCTTACGCGGGCGGAACGTCGTTGTACTTTCAGGTGGGTGAGACAGACGACACGGATGCAGGTTCGTGGCGCGATGCGTCGGCGGCGCATCCGCTTCGGATTTCGATTTTTTATCTGGATGTTGGGACGGAAACGATTCAGATTGCTTACTCGAATGATGGGACTGGGGAAACGAACGTTGAGACGATTGTGACGAAGGCGAATACGGGAAAACCGAAATGGTCGAAACCGTATACGCTGGCGGCGAGCGCGCGTTTTGCGAATGAGGTGTATGAGGATTTCGAGTACGCGGATTTTCGGATTGTTTCGAGCGGGCAGTTGTTTTTGAATGCGGTGCGGGTGAAAGAAACTGCACTAAAAGCTAAGGTGCAGTGGTTTATTGGGGAGGTGGATGATTCTGCGTTGGATGGGCAGACGATTACGGATTTGCACGAGGATAAGGTTTCGGGTTGGGAAATACAGGATGGGCAGTTGTCTGCGGACAATGGGAATGTGGTGTTGAATTCGGTGACGCCGAAGATGACATTGGGAGCGGCATCGGACTTTCTCAACGGTGCTGGCTTTTTCGTTGGCAAGAGCAGCGGTTTCTATTCGCTCCACATCGGTGACCCGGCGGGACAGTACATGTCATTCAACGGCGCAACCGGACAGCTCTTTGTCAGCGGTACCATCGCAGGAACAATTGTTTCGGGCGGCACGGATTCCAATTCGTGGACAATCAATCAAGACCTGACGAACACGAATGTTGATTTGGTGTTTGGTCGCACGACGGGCGGCAATGGCATCATTCGTTGGGATGGCAGCGTCATCAACGTGCTGAATACGCTGCAAGAAAACGGCGTGACGGTTGTGAAAGAGAATCGCGCAATCCATACGACTGGCGCGTTGGCGGGCGGCGGCAATTTGAGCGCAGACATAACGTTCTCGCTGAACACACCCGGCACGCTTACAGTTTCTTCGAGCAACAGCGCGGCGACGAATCATACGCACGCTATCACATCTTCCAGCAATCCGAACGCGGCGGCGAGTTTGTTGGCGACGGATGCGAGCGGCTTTCTCACGCTGGTAAAACTGAAAACAGATACGATTGAGGACAAGAGTGGCGGGAACCTGACAATTGCGCCTGCGGGCGACGTTGTATTCAACCCGACTGGCAAAGACTTGTTGCCGACCATGAACTATGACCTCAATATCGGTGCGCTGTCGAAAAAATATCTGACCCTGCACGCTGCGGAATTGTGGGTCGAGACGCTTGTGGCGCAAAACACGTTGGCGACGATTGGCGGGCGAATTTTGGTTTTGCCAACCAACATTTTGATTGCGGACTGCGCGCCTGCGGCGACGACGATTGATGTCAAATACAACAATCTCGCAAACGGCGACAGGATTTATTTGGAAGCGAACGGCGCGGTTGAATTTATGGCGGTCACGTCGGGTGCCTCTGCAATCAGCGGGGGGTATCGCTACAGTGTGACGCGCAATCTGGACAGCAGCGGCGCAGACCAATGGTATGCGGGCGATGCGGTGGCGAACACCGGGCAGACGGGCAACGGGTTCATTGATTTGTATTCGGTGCGGGGGGTGAAGGCGTCGAGTGAGAAAGGTCCGACGATTGTCGGAAACATTCGCAATTCGTCAAACTACAACGATTGGACGCCGCATTGGGCGATTGGCAATCTGGATGGGTTGTATGGATACTCTGGCACGACGCCGGGCGCGGCATTTGGAAAATACGCGAGCGGCAAGCCGAATCTTTCGGTTGACGATACAAACGGTATTCGCATCAGGCAATTCACGACGGTTCTTGGACAGTGGGACACGAGCGGCAATATCACGGTCGGCGAAGTGGGCGCATCGAAATCGAATGTGTATATCACGTCGAACAAGGTGCAACTGCGAACAAACACGACGGTCAATCTGGAGTTGGATACGACGGGCAAAATCATCGTCGGTGAGGTGGCGAACTCGAAAGCGCGCATGGAAATCAGTGCTGGCGCGGTCAGCGGCATCGCACGGTCGGCGGGCGGCGCCGACGCGACATATTTCAACATCGCAACGAGTGGGAATGTGACGCTCGGCGCCGTGGCGACGAATCAAGGCAACGCGTTTTGGAATAATACGAACAAACGGCTGGAATTTCGCGGCGGTTCGGGTGGCACGGTTGTGCAGGCATACGTTGACACGAACGGCGCAATCATGGCGGGCGGATATACGGGGATTGATGCAAATGGAATAGGAATCATCCCAACTACCTATGCGGACGACCCGCGAGCATATAAATTCGTTAGTAGTCTCGGCGGAACTGTATATGGAGGAATGTACTACTACACAGACGCATCCACGTATGGGACAATTGGTGTGAGCGCCAAGTCTATTGCTGGATTTGATGCGATAGCGTCGTTGAATTCTAACGCTCCCACTGGCAAAACGGCGATTGTAAATATCACAGCGAACGGAAATGGCATTGTGGGCGCAGCCATTTCACTGTATCATTCGTCCACTTCGAGAACTATTAGTTTTACCGGGGACGCGTCGTTCGCCAACAGTTTTGGAATGGATACGGTATCCTACACCCCGTCAGCCGGCACGAAAAACGATGTGAGCGTGGCGGATAACGCTAGTATCATTGAAGCGAATCCGAGCGGTAATATCACCATCACCGGTTTCACCGGCGGGTATAGTGGGAAAATTTTGATTATTGTCAATATCTCATCAAACAACATCACGCTGAACAATCAGGATACAGGCAGCGGCGCCACCCGCCGCATGGTGATGGGAGACGGGGCGAACAAAACGATAAAGGCGGCAGGGAGCGCGACATTTGTGTATGTCGCGTCACGCTGGCGGTTGGTTTCGATTGACGCGTAGCCGCCGTATGCAGAGGAGAGAATTGAATGAGCAAAAAACGAGTGATACAGCGGAAAGCGGCACGCGCGATTTCCAATGCAACACCGCAGGTCGAGCCAACCCGCAGCGCGTTTTCGATTGTCATCACGTTTGACCCGGCGCGCCCGCAAACGGCGAATGTGAATGTGATGCCGCTTGGCGGGGATGATAGCGGCGCGCACATTGACGACGTGGTGACGGCGCTGCGGATGGGATACGAGCAGGCACTGATTCAAAAAGGGGCGTGGCTGCTGCAACAGCAATTGGCTGCACAGCAATCTGTGAGCGAGGGAAATGGCGGGCAAGGGTAGAGCGCGCCCGCGACATAGACCGGTTCGCCGCATTATGCGCGGGCGCGCACGATGGTATGGGAACCCATGCCGCGCAGTATACCCCACTTGGGTATATCTGGCAAACCATTATGCAAAGGCGGCTCGATGGGCGGCGGCGAGGCGGCGCTGGGAAACTTTGGCATAGATGCGCGTGGTGGCAGGGGACGCATGACCGAGCGCGTCCTGAACAATGGCGAGGTCGCCGCTGGATTCGAGCAGGTGGGTGGCGAACCAATGGCGGAATTTGTGCGGCGTATAGCGCAGGTCAATGTTGGCGCGGTCCGCGAGTTGGACAAAGATGCGCTGAATTTGGCGCGTGGTGAGAGTTGGTCGGCTGCCGTTTGTGCGACGGGAATGGGCACAGAGGACGGGGAGTTCGGCAAGCGCGCGTCCTTGTTCGCCGTCGTGACGGAGTTTGAGATAGGATTGGAGGGCAGTCCATGCGGGTTCAGAAAAGAAAACAATTCGTTCTTTGTTGCGTTTGCCGATGACGCGGGCGGATTTGGAGCGGTAATCCAAGTCGCCGCGTTTTATTTTTACAAGTTCGCCGACGCGCATCCCTGATGAACGGAGCATTTCGAGGATGGCAATGTTGCGCGCGCGGCGGAGTTCGGCGTTGCGATGGTCACACGCGGGTTTGTCGGGAATGGGTTCGTCCTGTGCGGCTTGGGTGAGGGCGTTGATGAATTCGTCGGTGGGAAGGATGGGGAGACGCTGCTCGGCGCGGCGATAGGCTGCAGGGATGGCGAACAAGCGTTCGGATTCGGCGGCGTCGAGGACGATGAGCCGATGCTGCAAGGCGTAATGGCAAAAGGCAATGATGGCGGCGAGATATGCGCTGCTCGTGGAGGGGGCGAAGGTTTTCTCGCTCGTCAGGGCTTTTGCAAAGGACTCGACAGCGTCGGCGGATAGGGCAGTGGTGTCAATGTCGCCGAGATGCACGATGAGTTTACGGAGCGCGACGGCGTAGGATGTGGCGGTGCGCGGTGATTTGGTGTTGTGAAGATATTGGATGAAAGCGTCGGTTGCGGATTGGAGGTTCATAATTGTTGGGTGATTAGGTCATTCGGGCATTGGGTGATTTGGGCTGGCGCGTTTTGGGTGTTGTATGTCGCATAACCGATGTTATGCGACATACGCGGCGAGTGTGAAAAGGGGCGATTGTGCTGCCCCTACCCTACTGCTTGGGTTCGTTTTTTTCGATGTCTTGGAGCATTTGCGGTGTGATGAAGAACGCACCGCTTTTGCCGCGTGATGCTTTGAGTTGCACTTTGAGTTTGCGTTTGGATGATGCGCTGCGGCGTTCGTACAATTCGACGCGCGCGAGCAGCGCGGCAATGTCGGTGTCCCCTTCCCTTTTCATGCGCTCGACCCATTTCATCACGCGGGCGGTAAAGTCGTCACGTTTCACGTTCGGTTTCCTCTTGGTCGCCGCGCGCTTTGGCAATGGCGGCTTGCGCGTCTCGAATTGTAAAATAGAGTGATTCGGCGGGCATGAGTTTTTCGTTCGTGAATCGCAATTCGGGAGCGTTGACAATGTAATTTCTGGCGGCGAGAGCCGACCGCATCAAACCTTCGCATGCCGCGAGTAAATCTTCGACCGTCGTGCGCGCGGGATGTTTTTCACAGGCGCGCCAGTGATGGTCAGGATAGTCGAACGCGCTCCAGGTGGTGCCGCAGTATTCGCATGTGACGCTCGAGCGCAATACGGCGAGTTCGCGTTCTAGTTCGGCGATGCGCGAGAGTTGGGTTGATGGTTGTTGGTCGTTTGAGGTAGAGACCCAGAACACAGGCACATATCTGTTTTGGAGTGCTTGGGTGAATTCTTGGGCGTCGTCTGGTTCAAGTTCGATGCTCGCGTTGAACGCGCTGCCGTGATGGAAGACGCCCATTGTGAGTTCGACGCCTTGCTCTGTGAGGTAGATGGAATCTTGCTCGCCGAGCTTGCGCCAGTCGTCCAAGATGAGATGAATATTTACAGTCGTTGTTGGTTGGTAATTCATGTTTGTGGTTTGCACCGCAGCGAATCGGTGATGCGATGTTCGGAAGCGATGATTCACTGCGGCGCTTTGTTTTGCGACAGTAGGCGCACCATTCACGCACCATGACGTGTTTGCAGCGGCGGGGGTCGGTGTCGTCAATCATGTGGATTAGACCTTTCGGAATTCGATGACCCAGACGAATGGATTCGAGTCCCATGAGTAACCGCGCGCCGCGTTGATAGAATCCCAAAGCGTTTGAAATGAATAACGTGCGTCGCGCGTCAATCCCGGATTACTATCAGGACGGTCATATTCTTTGAACATACCTTCCCATTCTGCAATTCCTTCGCGCTCTGCGTCATAATCTGATATTTTTTGCAATCGTTCGACGCACACATTCACGATTTCGAGCGTGATGCGTGACGCCCAGCGCGGCATGTAAATCGCGGGACGCCAGCCACATTCTTTGTCGGTATTGGTATCAATCAATTCGGGCTTTGGGTCCGTCGCGCGATAGTGAAATTGCTGCCAGTACGAGCCGTAATCCGCGTCGTCCACGCGCCGAATCGGACGCCCGTCTTTGAACGGCGGCGGGTAATTTTCCTCTGAATCCAAGTTGAAATTGCTTTCGATGACAAACGCCTCGCGGACCCAAAGATGGTCGCCTGTAACACCATAGGGGCAATCGAGCGGCATGGTGATTTTGCCAAGTTTACCATGTCGTTTGATGACGAGCGGGTAGCCCGTAAATTTGGACAAGCACACCTCGCCCTCTTTGTGAAGATGTTCAAGCCCATCATCTTCAATGCTTGGCTGCGGTTTCACCACGCGCCGCGTCTGCGTTTTCCTGCCATCGAGAATCGCGCGCACCATTTCGCCGCGGAAGATGATTGGTTTTTCTGGCATGGTGTTCACCTCTTGGTTGTTTTGCGGGTTGGTTTGGGATAGATGGCGACGAGCATCCGATTGGTGCCAAGCCGCTGTTTGGCGAAGCGGTCGTGCGTGTCGGGATATTCGCGGATGATGGGCTGCTGCCCTGCACGGATGATTTTGCGGAAACGCGCCATCGCGCGCGGCTCGAGAAAGTGAACGCAGTTGCCGTCGTTTTTGCAAAAGACGATGCCCGCTTTGGGTCCGCGCTTGGAATTTTCGCGGCGACTGCGCCCGCTGCGTTTGTATTCGTAATAGGCGTGTTGGTGTTTATGCGGATTCATTGATATTTCTCCAACATCGAAGTTGCCAGCGAAATTGCATTTTCCAAGTCCTCTGGCTCAAATTCGTCGGCAAGACTCGCGCAGGCGTCAAGTGTTTCGCCCACCTCTTTGAGGTCGTTATACAGATGCTGCATTTCATCTGTCCCTGCTTGACCGTCTGCAATCTTTTTGATGCGTTTCCAAAAGTGCATGGGAAATTGTGTTGCGTCCATGGTCTCACCTCATTTCAAGTGTGCGGGATTCAACAAATAGCGGTCGCCGTCTTGGACGATGACTTTGCGTTTTTTCAAGAGACGAAGCGTGGTGTTGAATCGTCCGCCGAGTGGGTCATAGTGCGCTTCGAGCGCGATTTCTTCACGGGTCATGCCGTTGGGAAAACGCAGATAGTTATCGCGCATGGTTTCGAGTATCTTGGTGGTGGTGGAGTTTTTGAAGTATTCGGATTGTTTGGCGACGTACGCGGCGACGGCTTGCGGCGCAGCGATGCCCGACGCGAGGATGGCAGGCGACGCGAGCGTATTGGTGTCGAGAATTTGTTTCGCTTGTTCGATGAATCCATTCACCATCGTTTCGAGACGCACAATGCGCGCTTCACGGTCTTGAACGGCGAGATGGATGCGCTGCGTTACTTCATCTTCGGTGATGATGGATTCTTGGGCGGCTTCGAGCGCGGTCTGTAATTCGTCGGCGCGACTTTCGGCGCTGCGAAGTCGCTGCTCGAGTTCGGCGACGCGTTTGGTGTCAGCAGCGTCACCGCCTGCGCGTGGACGGCTCGGTGCGCCCCTGCCCTTTTCCATGAACTTGGAAAACATTTTTTCGAGTTGGGCGGTGTCAACGGCTTGGGCGATGTCGGGTGTGAGCGTTTCATCCTCATCGGATTCGGGGTCGTAATGAAATGTTTCGCGCAGGTTGAAATGGACGCGGTCGAAGGTTTTTAACCACGCGGGCGATAGGACAAGTCCGGTGCCATCGGCGAGCGTGGGCAGCTGCGCGATGAATGTATCAATGAGGTCGGAATCTGCGCCCTGCGCTTCGAGCCAGACTTGCGCGGCGTCAATGCTGCCGGGGTCGGAAAGGCGCATGACGAGGAGCGCGTTGACCTGGGAGAGTGAGTCTTTGTTTATCATCTGGGGACGCTGGGCGATGAGGGTGATGCCGATGCCTTTGTTGCGTCCGATGCGAATGAGTTTGTCCATTGCGCCGTAGACGCCAGCGACGGATTCCATGACGCGCTGGGGAACGAATTCGGGCGCTTCCTCGATGATGATTTGGACGGGCGTGCGATTGATTTCAAAGAGCTCGTTGCCAAAATCCGCGACGACTTGACGCCAGTGGGATTTGCTCCGCATCTGGGAAAGGTCTATGACGGTGGGAACGCGATGTTCTGATACATATCTGGCGATGGCGCTGCCCATGTCGGGGGTGAGGTCAATTTGTCCGTGCTGCCCGCCGATGATGGCGATGGGCAGTCCTTTGCTGTGTCCATCGGCGGCGATGCCTAAATCCCACCATCGCCCCACGGGGTCAAAGACGACGATGGGAATGCTGTTGTGAATGTATTGTTCGGCGAGGACGGCGGCGTTGTGGGTTTTGCCGCTGCCAGAGATGCCGACGATGCCCCATTTTTTGGTTCCGCTGCGCGCGGCGGGGATTTGGAAGGTTTGCCCGGTGAGTTCGCTTTTGCCGAGCGTGAGCGAACGGGGTTCGTTTTGATGCTTGTCCATTTGTGCGTGCCCTTTTATAAAAGATTGTGAGCCAATGGGCGCATACGCTGCACCTGACATATCGTCACGCTCAACGTGAATCGAGCAGAGAGCGTGACGATATGTCACCGAAAAGATGAATTGGCTCATGGTTTGTTTGTTGGTTCGGTCGAGTACGACCTTGTCAACCCAGTAGTTAGAACGGTAACAGTTCCTCAACGGTGGTGATATTGTCTGAATACTCACCGTCGCGTTCGGTTTGGTTGGCGGTGCTCGCGGCTGGGTTTTCACCGCGCGGTGAAAGAAATCGGATGGTGGTGGCACGCACTTCGTGCGATGCGCCGTGCGTTCCGTCCTTGCGCTGGTAGACGCGCGGTCCGCCCGTTTTTTCGTCTACGACCAATGCGCCTTCGACAAGGACTTTGCGCCCTGCGGCAAGGTATTGATTGCAGACTTCGGCTTGTTTGCCGTAGGTGATGACGCGAAACCACGCGGTCTCTTCTTTGATGGTGCCCTGTGCGTCCGTCCAACGGCGGTTGACGGCGACGGACATGGTGGTGACGGGCGTGCCATTGGGCGTGTAGCGGAGTTCGGGGTCGCGTCCGAGATTTCCGACGAGAATTAGGCGTTGATACATGGTGTTTCCTTTGGTGGCGTGCTTTGTGGCGTGCTTCCATCAGAAGGCACGCTACTACCATTTCCGTTTTGTTGAGTCGGAGCGAAGCGGATTTCGGCTTGCCGCTTACCGTTGTAAAAGTAGACGCCTTTGATAGTGATGGTTAACGTTCCGTCTGCGCCATTCATAAGGTTGATGGGCGCGCCCGCTTTGGCGACGTAATGCAGTCCGCTGCGAAGGAATTCAAGTGCATCAGTCAGCGGGAATTTTGGAATCTCCACCGATTCCCTCAATTTCGCGTCTGTGGTCTGCCCGTGCTTTGCGCTTCCAGTAGCGTTCTCGGTTGACATAGTATTGTTCCTTACGTTGCTCGCTTAAGGTGTTCCACGTTCCGCCGTAGGCGCGATGGCGGAGTTTTGCACCGGTTGCAGTGACATCGAACCATGACCAACACCATTGTTTTCCATTTTTTGTGACTTGTGTTCGGCGGAGTTCAATGCCTGCTTCGTCTTCGTATTGTTCGGTGAATGTTGCACTTTGCGCTGGTGGCGTGCTTTGTGGAGTGCTTGCTTCTGTCTCGTTTTCGTATGGCGTGCCTTCATTGGAAGGCACGCCACTTGCAAATTCGCCCGCCGATTCTTGAAATTCCGCCTCAGACGCGGCGGGCGGCGTTTGAGTCTGGACGGTTAGGGTTTTGGGTCTTGCGGCGGAATCGCTGGCGCTTCGGATTGGTAGGTGCCGCCGTTCGCTGGTACATCGCGTTCTTGCAATAACGCGAGCAATCGTTCTGCTGCGTTTTGCTCTTTCGCGTTGTGCGTTGGCGCGGGTGATGGCATTTTCTCACTACTGCGCGTCGTGGTCGGGGCTTTTGTCCCGTATGTAAGTGACAAGATTGATGCGATTGCTTCGCGCGGGATGCGGACGCCTGTCTGCGATTCGACTTCGGTCAGAACTTCGGTTACGGTGGTGTCCCATACGATGCGATTGACTTCATCGGATTGCAGCACTTTTTTTCGCCCGTCAATCAACTGTTGTTTGAGCGACAACTTCCACTCGCGCGACATGAATTCGGATTTGCGCTGCGGGTCTGCCCCAATCACCATGCTGACGGCGAGAATCGTCACAACGGCATTGACAGGTCCTAACAGTTTTAGGAAATCAATAATCTCGCCGCCGACATTTCGATAAACGGCGAACGCCGCAATGCCATTGATTGTGAGCATCAAGATTTCGAGAATCAGAGCAAACCACAGAACATTGCTTTGTCGTTCACTCTTGACACCAACGAGTTTGTACACGAGCAACAATGTGATGCCGACAGCAGACGACAAGCCGCCAATCCATGTCATGCCGCGCAGCAGGATGTCGTTCGGCATACTTGCGACGATGGGCGAAAGTAAAACGATCTCGATGAATACTGCCGCGGCGAAGACAGAGATAATCATAAAGATGGTCACCAGACCATCCCAAAAGGTGATTTCATTTTTCTGTTCCATGTGGAACCTCCCGTGAATGATTTCGCAGGTCATCTTGCAGGATGCCTTGCGGGTGAATAAAATGTTGGCAGCCCATCGTGTAGCAGACGATGGGTGAGGGCAGTGTCGCGGCGGCTCCCGTCTGCGCGCTGCCCTACTTTGCGTCAGAAAATCTTGTTACCCCCGGACCCGTCGATGTTACTGTAAAAAATAGTTCCCTGTCCATCAATCCAAACTTTTCCGCCTTGACGGATTATTTTCTCTGCCCACGCTGCAGCGCGTTTGCCTTTGTCACCACCGCCGACGAGCGCGCCAATCAATTCGACATCATGTTTGTTGATGGCGCGTTGCGGCTCGATGTCCATATGTGCGAATTCACGATGCCGACGCGCTTGCGCTGCATCAGCAAGGCGCTGCGCGTGCATTGCTTGTCGCATTGCCGACGCACGATGGGTTGGGCGAAATGCGAGTATCAATACGACAAGCAACACGGCGAGTACTAAAATCAATAGGTATTCCATATTTCCTCCTATGATGTTGCATCGCCTTCTGGGTCGTTGCGCCCAAAGTCGGTGATTTGGTCGGCGACGCGCATCACATCTTCGATGTTTTCTGTTCCCGTCATAAAATCTACCGCGCGCTTGGCGCTTTCGAGCGCTTCGGCGGCGGTGGGATGGTCGGCAGTCGTGCTGACGTTGCCTTCGGCATCAATGATGACGGGCGTGAATCCGAAGGGGGATGGAACGGCTTCGAT
This sequence comes from Candidatus Omnitrophota bacterium, assembly GCA_022072175.1. Classification (GTDB taxonomy): domain Bacteria; phylum Omnitrophota; class Gorgyraeia; order 2-02-FULL-51-18; family 2-02-FULL-51-18; genus JAJVIE01. Next base: position 38,206 of record JAJVIE010000020.1, read on the forward strand.
AAAGTATCCTTTGTACGACATGGTTTAATCCTTTTTGAAACTTGCGGCAGCGGGACAATCGGCGAAATGATTGAGTCCGAGCGGGGTGTATGGCGCGCGTTTGCCGCTGCGATGGACGACCCAATAGATTTCTGCGCCGCAGCCGCGGCATTGGGACGGTTCACCGATTTGTTTGAACAGGTTGGTGATGTTCTTTTTGAGCGCGGCAACACATCCGTTAATGGAGTTGTGATTTCCGCCTGCGCGGGTGGGCAAGCCGCACCATTCGCAAGTATTCATTTTGCCTCCACGTTCTGCGTTTCGTTTTGCAGGGCTGCCCATGCGAGAATGAATTGGATGGCGGATTGATACTCGCGCCCGAATTTGTTGTCGCCGTGCGTTTTGCAGACGGCGTCTTGGAATTTGTCGAGTGAGCCGCGAAAGCAGCCGGTGTGGATGACGATGGATTGGTCGGTGCAGAGAAATGCGATGAGTTGGGCGCGGCGGGACCCGAGCGGCGAGATTTGGAGAGCCGAAGCAATAATTCGGTCATCATCGAGACTCGCTCGCACGAGACTCGCTCCATCGAGACTCGCTCCATCGAGACTCGCTCCATCGAGACGCGCTCCATCGAGACGCGCTCCATCGAGACGCGCTCCATCGAGACTCGCTCCATCGAGACGCGCTCCATCGAGACTCGCTCCATCGAGACTCGCTCCATCGAGACTCGCTCGCACGAGACTCGCTCGCACGAGACTCGCTCGCACGAGACTCGCTCCATCGAGACTCGCTCCATCGAGACGCGCTCCATCGAGACGCGCTCCATCGAGACGCGCTCCAGATTGATGCGCTTGCTCTACCAGCTCTTTGAGCGTGTTTGTGTCAGCTTCAAAGATGATTTGGTCGTCGTACCACCGTTTCAGTTGGCGTTTCATGTGGCTCCTTTTTTCACCGCGCGGTGAATCGGACGGAGTTCATCCGAATTATCGGCTGCGCGTTTCAAAAATTATTTTGGTTGGTTTGCCGATAACGTGATTGAGAGTGCGGTCTATCATTCCAAGCAAACGATTTTCTAGCCATTGGCGCGCGTAGGCGTTTCGGACGGCGATGACGAGTTCGGACGTTTGTTCATCGAAGGAAATGGCGAAGGTTGGCTTGACCCATGAATCGAAAGTTGCTTTCGTCATTTGCAATTGCAATTCGAGCAACGCGGCGTTCCAAATTTGCGCGGCGCGCGGTTGGGTCGGGTCGCTCTCCGCGTTCTCTGATTCGGATTCGACACTGAGATTGTTTCCTGCGGCTGCGTCGGGTGTTTCGGCATTGTCGGAATTGGCATCTGTGTCGCTCTGTGCTCGAGCGCGTTGAAATTCGCGGACGTAATCGCCAAAACGTTTTCTGCCGAGTTTCTCGGGCGGCGTCCATTGATGGTCGTGGCGCAGGCGCGTGATGGCGATGGCTTGCCAATTGGTGTCGGTTTGCTTTTCTGTGTGCGCGCGAATCCATTCGGCGATGAGTTCAGCGTTTTCGTTTGGCACGTCGGCGAATTCCCATAGCGTTGGTTCGATGATGCCTACTGCTTTCAGCGTTGCTTGGGCGTCTGTCAGTGTGCGCGGGGCTGTATTATTTGTTGTTGTTTTTGGTACAGGATTTTTGTTAGGTTGATTTGATTTCTCTGTACCAACAACAATATCAATAGAACTAGTCAAGTGGACTTGACTAGTCGGCGGCGCGTCGGTCTCGGCGGTGGTCGTTTCGGTCATCCGCGTTGAGTCCTCGCCGCTATCGCGGTTCAGGGAGGGGCGTTCCGCCCAAGACGCAGCGTTTTCCGAAAGTGTGCCTGCCGGGACGACGGTCCGATAGATGTTTTTGCGCCCGGGTTGGCGTTCGACGCTTAGCCATTCGTCGGCTTCCAAGCGCTCGAGGCGCGTGAGCAGCGCTTGCTTGGTGAGTTTGCGCTGATGCAGTGACAATAGCTCGTCTATGGAGACGGGCGGGGTGTAGCGATATTCGTTGACCCACGAGATGCCGCGCAGGATGAACCACGTTTCTTGAAGTTCAGGCGGCAGTGGGTCGGGTCGAAAGATTGCTTCGACGGGTATGACGATGAAGCGGGTCGGTAAGCGAACTGTCATAGGTCGAGTGTGATTTGTCCGAATCCGGGACGATGCTGACGAAGGTCGGCAAGTGTGTCTATGGCGTCGCGTATGGCAGCATCGAGCGCGTCGGTGTAGAGCAGGGTGTTGCCGCGCGGTTTGCTGCCCGCGGCGTGGGCAAGGATGTGGAGCATGGCTTTGTCGCTGCAGATGATAGAATAGTTGCCGTTTTCGTCGGTGATGGTGGTGATGAGTGCGCCAAAGAGTGCGCCTCGAATGTTGGATGCCATAGTTCGATTCTCGTGGATGCTGAATGTTTGTTCTAAGGTGCCTTCCTGCCTGCAAGGAATGGGGGACAGTTGACCGCTGACAGCTTGCGCCTGTTGGCGGTTTCTTTTTATCCCCTCTTTGACTTTTTGCTTTGCTGAATGAGTTTGCGCCCCTGAAAGCGGTCTGCAAACTCAATCACGCTGCTGGCATAAATTCGCAGGGCTGCGTTTTGTGCGGAGGTCTTTCGCCAACCGCTCAAGCGAC
>JAJVIE010000008.1 GCA_022072175.1 Candidatus Omnitrophota bacterium
TCACGGACGCTTCCAACGCCGCGATCACGAACGACCTCCTGCAACGCGCCATCGACAAGGGCGAGCGCCGGTCCGGTCGCAAGATCGACCGCATCTGCTCGCACCGGAATCAGCGCCGGGGTTATCTGAACCTCGTGACGCCGCAGAAGCGCTTCCACGACGGCAACCTCGACGCGGGCTATCAGACGCTCTCGTGGAACGGGATGCCCTGGGACGTTTCCCACGACTGTCAGCGCGAGGTCGTGTATGCCTGGCCCAAGAAGGACGTGCAACGCTTCGAGGCGCACGGCATCAAGCTCGACGAGACGGAAGGCCACACCCTCCACCGCATCAGCAGGTCCGATGTGTTCGAGGCGTACTACAAGCACTACGGCAACGCGGGTACGAAGTACCCGGCCGCGTGCGTCCGGCTCGACAACTTGCAGGTCCTCTCGGAGTAACCGAATCAAGCCCTCCGGCGTAAGCCGGGGGGCCCTCGGTTTCCGCGAAGGCAAACGTCAACCAGTTCAAGAAGGAGAAATCAACATGGCACTCGTCGCCACCATCGGAACGAAGTCCCGCGTCCAGGGACAGTTCGGTCCGAAAACGGTCGTGCGCGGCACTCTCGCGTTCGACAACGCATACCCCACGAACGGGGAAACCGTCCTGCTCTCGCAGGTCGGCCTCTCGACCGTGGACCAAATGAAGCTGTTCCCCTACGCCGGCTACGTCGGCGAGTGGGACGGCGTCAACAAGAAGGTCAAGCTGTTCTACGCCGACTACAACGCGAACGCGGACGGCCCTCTCATCGAGGTCGCCGCCAACGCGAACGCCGTCGCCGTCTCCGCGATGCCTTTCGAGGCCATCGGGGACGAGGCGTAAGGACCTTCGTGTTCGACGGGAGAGGCGTCTCGTCGGGTTTTGTTCGCGCCCTGCGAGCCATTGACGCAGACCTTCGGGCCTGTTTCGATGACTCGCAGGACGCGATCATTATTTGGGCGGAGCGGTCCGGCCGCCCGAAAACTCTTGAGTTCACCTCTCGCCGGTGCTTCACCGAAGCCAACCCCGACATCCTCGACAAAGACGGGAACCCGATCCAAAAGCAGGTCGAGCTTTCCCGGTACGACCTCGAATGTTTTACGCTCAAGCGTCTCAAGGAAATCGACGTTTGGAAATTGCACGGGAACGGCCTCAAGTTCGACGACTGGCTCGCGGAGCAGGAGACAAACTTCAAGGAGAAGCAGAAAAAGAAGTTTCAGCACGAACGTCGGGAGTACATCAAGGAGCATCGTCGAGAGTTCGCCGATGCTTTGGAAAACCTAAAGCGGGGCATCATCGCCCCGAACCAAAAAAGGCCGCTCACTCGTCGAGAGGTAGCGCGGATGCTTGGTCCGAAGCCGGGCCAGGATAAGCGCATCATCGTCGGGACGGGACGAGCCGCATAGAAAAGGAGAGCGTCATGCTACTTTGGAACACCACGAAGGCGACCCTCGAATCGAAGTTCGACGGTCGCATCAGCATTTTCAAGCCGGGGGAGCGCAAGCGCTTCCACGACCGCATCGAGGGACAGCATCTCCTTTTCAAGCTCTCCCCGAAGGGCATGGTCGAACTCCCGGACACGGACGACATGATGGCGGCGAAGCTCGACTCGAAAGAGCTTGAGCCGTTCCTCATCAACGGCCTCAAGGCGCGGCGCAAGACGCTCGACGGCGTCGTGCAGAACTTCCGCGTGAAGAACAAGGAGCGCGAGGCGGCCAAGCTCGCATCGGAGCCGCCGGACGACCACGTTATCAACTGCGTCAAAGAGATCAAGGCGATCGACGAGACGATGAAGTCGCTCAAGGCCGACGACTACAACCTCGTCGACGACTACCTCGGCAAGAAGGCCGACGTCGTCAAGGACACGGACCAGGAAATCAAGGACTCCCAGGCGGGAGTCGAGCGCGACGGCGCGTCCGGCTACAAGATGACGGGCAAGAACGGACACTCGAAAGGCGGCCAAAAGCCGGCGAAGGCGAAAGCCGGCCGGTAAAGGTCGAAAGGTGAGCGATGCTTTTTCATCTACCACAACTGCGGTCCTACGTCCTCTCCTGCTACAACCAGGCGAGCGAGACGGGACACTTGAAGCCGGTGGACCTGGACTTCGCGATCAACGAAGCGTTCATGTCCCGCGTCGTGGATCTGATGAACCTGCACGAAGGGTATTTCGAGGAAACCTACAACTTCGCGCTCGAATCGGGCGTCGAAGGGTACAACCTCCCCAGTAACTTCACGGCGGGCCAAAAGCAAGCGGTCCGTGTTGCCATCCTGGAACGCAAGATCGCGAACGCCTGGGTCCCCTGCGAGTTCCGCCGCCGCTACACCGAAGCCAACCCGACCGACGGCGCCGGCGTCGCCGATGCCTACGTCCCCTCGTACAAGTTCCGGGGCCGGCAGATCATCCTCGAACCGACGCCCGTCTCCGACGAGGACGCGGCCAACACGCGCCTCACCTACGTTTTCATGCCCCCGCGCCTCCGCTCGGCCAACTGCGCGGCCGGCGCTTCCACGACGGGAGCGGAAGCCCAGGTCCGGCTCGACGACGGCGCGGACCCCCGCGACGACTACTACAACGGGGCCCGCGTGCATATCGTTTCCGGGACCTGCGACGCGGTCGGGCAGACCCGCGTCATCACCGACTACGACGGCAACACGAAGATCGCGACCCTGGACTCCGCCTGGACCATCCGCACGGTCGTCGCGAACACCAACCCGAAGGCCGTCGACATCTTCTCAATTCTCATTCACGACGACTTCCCGGAGATTTTCCACGAACTCATCGCGCTCGATGCGTGCATGAGCGGGTATCTCCGGGAGCGGGCCGCGTCTTTGACCATCTCGGACTTCGCCAAGATGCGGCAACTGCAACTGGCGAAGAAGTTCGCGGACCTTTTGGAAAACCGGACGGATCAACCGAAGTTCACCCGTCCCTGGCATATCGAGCTTTAATCACAAAGGAGGGAACGTACAATGGCATCACTTAACGCGGGCGACGTCTCGGCGCGGGTCCATGAGTCCTACGTCGACTGCGGTCGCGAGAAAAACATCCTCATCACCAAAGGCGGCGCGGGGAGCATCTGCACCGTCACGCTCCCGGACTGGGCGAAGGGCTTCCGCATCTTTCCGTCGGCGGAGATCATCTTCCACGTCTCGAAGAACGACGCCGGCGCGGACGACCCGGCCGCGCAAGCCACGTCGAACGCGGCCGCGATCGACGAGGGCGACATGAGCATCGGCGGCATCGCGAAGGCCGACCAATGGGAGACGCGCCTCCTGCCGACGACCCACGAGGGCTATCGGGCGAGCGAGCGCTTCCTCAAGCTCTACGGCGCCGCCGGCTCGGAGACGATCGACCTGGAAATCTTCTAATGCGGCTCGCCGGCATCCTTCTCCTGGGCCTGGTCCTTACCGGATGCGCGACGGCTCCCACGCCGGCCGCGACGCCGGAGGACTGCCCCGGAAATTATCGGCCGACTGCCGTCATCGAGGTCCGACCGGCATGAACGACGCGGCCACGAAGCCCCCAACCTTCAAGCGCGACTGGTTTACGCGGGCGATCCCGCTATTCGAGTCCCTCCTTTCTCCCCTGGCCGGCCGGCCGGGGCTTCGCGCTTTGGAAATCGGGAGCTTCGAGGGCCGCTCCGCCTACTGGCTCCTGGACAACATCCTCACGGCGCCGGACGCGGAGCTTTACTGCCTCGACGTTTGGGACGGTCACGGAGACTCGCGGTACAGGAATCAGAACTCCGAACTCTACGTCGGCGACTCGTTTCGGACGTTTTGGGAGAACATCCTGGGCCACCCGACCTTCGGCATGAAGGTCCGGCCGCGCCGGGGCCTTTCCTTCGACTCCCTGGCGAGCATCGCGGCCATGAAGGGCATCGGCCGGGCGATCGAGTTCGACTTCATCTACGTCGACGGCTCTCATCAAGGGACCGACGTCCTGGCCGACGCGGTCCTCTCCTGGCGCCTTTTGAAAAAGGGCGGCATCATCATCTTCGACGACTACGACTACGAACTGGCGAAGCGCTATCCCTCCGGCGAAGGCCATCGTCTAACGGCGATGGAGCCCGCGATCGCGCTTAACGGATTTTTAGCGACGCACGGAAAAGAACTCACAATTTTGCATCGCGAGTATCAACTCGCTCTACGAAAGGAGATTTAATCATGTCACTCCACGCGGACGTCATTTGGGAGTTCCGGCCGACGGCCGGAGACAACGCCAACGGCGGCGGCTTCAAAGCGGGCGCCTCCGGCGTCGACCTTTCCATCCAGGACGCGGCAGAACAGGCGTACACCGACCTCGTCATCGACGCGGTCGACAACACCAAGATCACGAGCGCGGCCGAACGCGCTTTCATCGCCGACGACGTCGGCAACATCATCAACATCACGGGCGGCACGGGCTTCACGACCGGCCGCTTCGAGATCACGGCCGTCGCCGCCGGCGTCGCGACCGTCGACCGCGCCATCGGAACGACCGGCTCGACCGGAGGCACGGGGAACCTGGGCGGCGCTCTCGACGTCCCTTACGACGCCTGGGTCGACAACGACCTCCGCTCCGACGGGACGAACGTACACCGCGTCTACATCAAGAACACCGGAACCGGGACCATCGCGGCGGACCTCACGTTCACGAACAAGCAAGGCGCGACCACGAGACAGCTTCTTTTCGAGGGCTACAACACCACGAGAGGCGACAACCCGACCGGGACGAACCGGCCGCTTCTCGACTTCGGCGCCTTCTCCCTGCAACTGGCCGACACGAATAGCCTGGGGTGGCTCGTCAAGAACCTGCGCTTCACCACGACCTCCGCGACCGGCATCGCGATCCCCGGACTTTCGGTCGTTCGGAATTGCAAGTTCTCGAATACCTCCGGCACGGCCGGCCGCATCGCCGTTTCGTCCGGGTACAGCACGTCCGTCGCCGCAAGCGCGAGCGTCTTTATCGACTGCGAGATGAACAGCACGGCCGGGACCGCTTTCTCCATCGGGTCCCAGTCGTATGTCTCCGCCGACGTCCATCTGATCGGATGCTTCATCCACGACTCCGTCACCGGCGTCGGAAAGACCGGGACCAACTCGACGATCCTTTTCATCGAGGACTGCATCATCAAGGCGTGTTCGACGGCAGGGCTTACCGGCACGACGCAGTTCCGCATCATCAAGAACTGCACGTTCTACGGAGCCGCTACTCCTGCCGGCATCGCCATCAACAACTCCGGGCAACCGTCCGGGTATCGGTGGCTCAACAACATCATCTACGGATGGACGACCGGCATCTCGGTCACGACGCCCGACAAGCGCGGGCTCGCGGAATTCAACAACTTCTTCAACAACACGACGAACCGCTCGAACATCGACGCGGGACCGAACGACATCGCGCTCGACCCGCAATTCACCGACCCGTCGACGAACGACTTCACTCCGGGCGCGAATATGCAGGGCGTCGGCACGCCGAACGTCAACATCGGCGCCGGCGGCTCGGCGACCAGGTCCTACGTCGACCTGGGCGCGGCGCAGACCCAGGCGGCCGACTACCCGTCGGAGGACGACGTGCGTGACGGCGTTTCATTCGGCGATGGCGCCTTCGAGGGCAACATGACACTCCCGGCCGAAGCAGACGTCGAGGCGGGCGTGCAGTACGGCACGAACGGCACGGAGTTCGAGGGCACGCTCCCGGCCACGACCGGGGGGCAACGCACGCGAGGCATCCTGCCCTTCTACGCCGTCAAGGGGTCGTAATGGAGAGCGCCCCCTCGAAGGTCGAGTGGGAGCGCCTGGAAAACGAAAAGAAGGCGTTCCGGCAGATGCAGGAGCGCTTTCACCGTGAGCTACACGCGACGAAGGACGACATCGCGACGCTCACCCGGCTCAAGGCGTCGCACAAGCGGCGCCGGAAGCATTTCCAAGAGCAGATGAAGAAGGCCCGGCGCTTCATCGAAGAACTCCGCCGGCGCGAAAAGGCCGTCGAAGCACGAGAGGCGGCCGCCGGCGAGCGCGACCGCAAAGTGGCCATGCGCGAGTCAGAGCAGAATCTACGGGAGAAACGGCTCAACGAACTGGACGACCGGCTACTCCGCAAGGAAGAAAACGTCGCGATCCGCGAGCGTCAACTCGAAAACGAACGGCACTTGGAGGAACGAAGCGATGTTGGAAGCGGTCAAGTCGGCGTATGAGACGGTCAGACTGGCGGTAAAACACGGACTCGGCGTCACCATCGCCATCTTGAACACGCTGTTCCTCGGAGCGGTCCTCTACTACGTCCTCACGACTTCGCACGAGCGCGAACTCAAGCTCACGAACATCATCGAGCAGAAGTTCGTCACGATGGACGCCTCCATCTCATTGAATACCCAGGCGACAAACAACACGGCCTCCTATCTGAAAAATCTCAACGATGAGGTCCGCGACCGCTATGCGACCATCATCAAGACGGGCGAGGCGACCGCCGCCGTGAATCAAAGAGTCTTCGAGGCGCTTACGGCCATGAACGAGCGCCTTCGGTACGACCGGGGGAGATAATGCCCGCGCCCAAAGAAATCGAGATCCTGGAATGGTACGGCCTCAACTCAAAGACGAGCGAGGCCGCACTCCCTCTCGGTTTCAGCAACTCGCTCTACAACATGGACCTCTCGATCCCCGGCGTCGCCAAGACCATCGGCGGCTTCACGCCGTTCACGGTACCCGGCATCAAGCACATCCAGACATTCAAGGCGGAGCCGGACCAGGAGTCCGGCGTCACGTCGGTCGACAGGAGCTTCCTCGTCCGGCCCGCTCCCGGCAGTCTCATCGTCGTCTCGATCGTCGCTTTTGACGGCGGCGGCGCTCCGACCATCTCCGACGTCACGGACAACCAGTCGAACGCCTACGTCTCGGCCGTTGAAAAAGTGAGCGCGAGCGGGGACACCCGCGTCGCCCTTTACTACGCGAAGAACATCGACACCGGCACGCCGTTCACGGTCACGGTCGACTTCTCCGGCTCCTGCGATGCGATCGTCGTCATCAGCGAGTTCGTCGGCGCGGACCCGACGTCGCCCCTGGCCGACACGAGCGACGCCAATGGAAGCTCGACGGCGCCGGCGCCTGGGTCGCTTACCCCTGCGGAGGACGACTCGCTTTTCATCGGAGTCGTTTCCCACGAGGCGGGCGCCGACGTCACCATCACGCCCGACGCGGCCTACGAGGAACTGGCGGAGCAGGAAGCAGGATCGTCCGGGCCCGTCATCAGCGTCATCGACGACATGAGCGACGACGCGAGCAACCCCGCATGGACGCTCGGAAGCTCCCAGGCATGGACCGCCATCGGCGCGTGCTTCACGCCCGCGCAGGACCTCGGCGGAGAAGTGAGCCGCATCTTCGACTTCTACCGGCCGGACGACCAGGTCCATCACTTCCTCGTGGGGATCGAGGACGGCCGCGTCGGAGTCATCGACTCGAACGGCATTTTGACGAACCTCACGGCGGACCTCACACCCGGCGAGATTTGCGACTTCGTAAAGTTCAAGAACACCTGCTACTTCGGGAACGGCGAGGACGACAACATGGCGACCGACGGCTCCGTCGCCGGCACGCGCAAGTGGGGCATCGCCGCGCCTTCCACGAATCCCTCCGTCGCATCCGGCGGGGCCGGCGCCCTCACCGGCGTCTACAAGTACAAGGTCACGTTCTACAACGACGACACCGGCCACGAGTCGAACGCGAACCCCGGCATCGTGCAGATCACGACGGCCGGCAACGACGTCGACATGACGAGCATCCCCGTCTCTACGGACCCGCAGGTCACGCGCCGGCGAATCTACCGCACGACGTCGGGAGGCGGCATCTACTTTTTCCTGCACGAGATCACGGACAACACGACCACGACCTACACCGACAACGCGGCGGACTCGACGCTCGGCACGACCGAAGTGCCGGAGGACAACGACCCGCCGGACGACTTCGTTTTCCTGGAAGAATGGGACGGCCGCATTTGGGGCGCCCCGAAGAACTCGACGACGCTTCACTTCTGCAACTCGACGTACCTCACGCCGTCGGGCACGGGGCTCCCGGAGGAATCCTTCTCCCAGGACAACCGCATCTTCTTGTTCAAGGAGATCCGGGCCATCAAGAAGTCACCCACGTTCAACGAGCTTTGGGTCCACTTGGAAGGCGGCGAGATCATCGCCATCCAACCGACCGGGGACCCGGACGACCCGTACATCCCGGTCCAACGCGCCAACGTCTTTTCGGCCGTGTCGCACTACGCGGTCGTCAACATCTACAACCAACAATGGTACATCGACGAGTCCGCCCGCATCATCTCGATCGACTCGTCCGGCTTCGTGCGCTACGTCTCGGAGAACATCGAGCCGAACCTCGTGGGCGACAAGGGCTTCACCGGCGCCAACTTCGCCCGGCTCAAGTTCTGCCAGGCCGTCCACTACAAGAAGGGCACGAAAAACCAGTACCGCATCGCGCTCGCCGAAAGCGGGCAGACGACCTTCAACCGCGTTTACGCCGCGAACTATTTGCAGATGACGCCGGCGGACGCGAAGGGCGACACGCATCCGGTTTGGGAGGAACATCGTATCGGGAGCTTCACGGCGCTCGGCATCGTGAAGGACACGAACAACCAGGACATCCTCTACTCCGGCTCGACCGACTCGCTCGTGATGAAGCAGGACTTCGGCACGAACTTCAACGGCACGGCGATCGAGTGGTCGTTTTCGATCGGATGGAGCCGGACCGCAAAGACGCCGGACATCACGGACCTCCTTCGGTGGATCAAGGCGTACTTCAACCCGACCGGGAACTACAATATCTCGATGCTCGTCGAGTTCGACTTCGGCACGTCCGGCGGCCAGGTGTACTCGCTCAATTTGAATCAGACCGGCGACGAACTCGACGTCGACTTCATTCTCGACGAATCGCTTCTCGCGGGCCTGGGCCTCAAGCCCATCGAGCAGGACGTCGGCGGAGACTACAACTACGTCCGCGTGACGTTCATGGGGAACGCGCTCGATCAAACGATGGAACTCCACAACGTCGTCCTCATGCCGATACAGACGGAGGGCTTCCGCCGCCATGCAGAATAAGAACGGCAACGGCGGGACGTACCTCACCGGCTCCGAATACGGGCGCAACAACCCGCACGAGGTCGACGCCCAGGAGACGCGGCGCCGGCAGGGGCTTCTCGCGAAGGACGTCGAACCGACTGGCGTCAAGACGGTCAAGGCGGACTACCACGTCGAGGCGACCGACCGGGTCATCCTCGTCGACGCAACGCCCGGAGCGGTCCGCATCCTGCTCCCAAAGACGGCCGATGTTTTCCGCCGGACGATTATGATTAAGAAAATCGACTCATCGGGCAACGCCGTCACGATCGAGCCGAACCGAAACGCCCTGGGGACCGAACTCATCGACGGCGCGTCGACGCTCGCCATCTCGACGCAGTACGCCGTCAAAAACCTGTACGCCGGAGAGGGGGCCTGGTGGGTCCTCGCCGACCGTTGAAAATTGGGGGGCGAAGTGGTACTATCTTCCCATGAGCATCATCGACCGCTTCCGAAAAAAGAAACCGACCAACGGCTTCGAGGGAATCCCGAAGCCGATGGACCCCATCGAGTTCGGCAAGTGGATCATCGAGTTCAACCCTCCCTTCGGCTTCCTCGTGAAGAACACAAAGACGCCGGAGGAATATCACTTTTTCGGGGACAGCGACGGATGGGTCACGAGCCGGCACGGGCAACCGGGCAAGCAAGCGGCGCTCGCGTACTCCACGCGGTCCCTTCTCACGGGAACCTTTTACCCGCAAGCGACGTGCTTCGTAGACAAGGAGTCCACGAAGAAAGCGTCGCGCATCATGGAACTGCAAGCGAAAAAGCATCTTACGCAGGACGAGACGACCGAGCTTTTGGATTTGACTGGCGTCAAGCCGCTTAACAAAAAGTAAGATAGCTCACCGATCAACTTTACGGCCTACGAGCCGATCGCCACACCAGGCGGTCGGCTTTTTTTGTTTGGGGGAAAGATGGCACAGGTAACGATAACGCCCTTCGTAGCGAACACGGTCCTCACGGCGGCGGCGCTCAACAACGCCTTCAACGCCATCATCAACCAGGTCAACGGGAACCTCGACTCGACGAACCTGGCGAACGGAGCCGTCACCGCCGTGAAGCTCGCGACCGGCGCCGTCGACCTGGCCGGCACGAAAGTCACCGGCAACCTTCCAGTCTCGAAGCTCAATTCCGGCACGGGCGCCTCCGCCTCGACCTTTTGGCGCGGCGACGGGACCTGGGCCGCGCCCGGCGCGAACGCTCCCCTGGGCTACATCTACGGCCTGGTCATCTCGAACAACGCCGGCGACTCGACGAACGACCTGGACTTCTCCGCCGGCGCGTGCCGCGACGTCGACGACACCATGACGATCGAGGTCGCCGCACTCACCAAGCGCATCGACACGACGTTCTCCGAAGGCAACAACGGCGGTATGCTCGACACCGGAAGCATCGGCGCGTCGCCGGACCTCATCGCTTTCTTCGCCATCGGGGACACGACCGGCGTCAAGTCGGGCGACATCATCGCCACGAAAGCCGCGCCCGCGACGGGGCCCGCGATGCCGGCCGGCTTCGACTCCATGCGCTATATCGGGTCGAGGTATTGGACCGGCTCCGCCTGGTCGAAGTTCTTTTCGGTCGGGAACGGCCCGCAACGGTACGTCGAACTTTTCAGTCCGATCATCCTGGCGTCCGGTTTCAGCGCGACGAGCTTCACCGACGTCGACGCCTCCGCCTACATCGCGGACGGCTACGCGACGCGCATCACGGTCAAGCACCAGTCGAGCCAAAGCGGGACCGCGCAGGTAAACCTTTACGCCAGGCCGAACGGATCGACGCAAGCGGTCGGCACGGAGAACATCGTCGGCTCCGACCACGACGACCAGTCCGGCCCCGGCAACCCGTCCGCGACGCAGACGTGGGAGCAGGTACTCGACACCGGCGGCATCTACGAAGCGGCCGTCTCGTCGGGCTCCGGCAACATTCACCTGCGCGGCTTCATGGAGAGCGTCTAACATGGCTTACCAGGCAAAGTTTTTTTACTACATCGAGAAGGGCAAGGTCGTCTCCTGGCAGACCGGGAGCGTCATCGACTACGACCACGAGGAAGCGGTCCTGCTTCCCGTCACGGCGTCGAACCCGAAGGTCATCGGCGTCGACGGCAAGGGCAAGCTCATCAAGGAAACGCTCGCACAGCGCGACGCCCGCATCGAAGCGATGCGTACCGCGAAGGTCGTGAAGCTCGAAGCGAAAAAGCTCGAACGTCAAAACGACGAGTCCGTCACCGAGAACCGTGCGAAGGCATGGGTCGCGGAGGACCCGACGAACCGCTCCTACATCCTCAAGGACGCGCCGGTCGCGCAAGTGCCGGCGAAGTTCCTCGTTTTCGAGGCCGGCGACGTGCGCGAGATGACGCACGACGAAAAGAAGGACGTCGTGAAGGCCGAAAAGGACGCGGACAAGGCCGAGAAACAGGCCAAGAAAAACCGCCGGAAGTCTATCCGGCAAAAACTCAAGGCGCTCAACCTCGACGACGAAGAAGTCGACGAGGTCATCGGCGGAAAGGATTAAGTCATGGCGTTCATGTCCGTCGCGATCCCTGCGGCTATGTCGATCGGAAAGGCGCTCCTGCAAAGGGGCAAAAAGGCCGAGTCCGTCGACATCCCCAAGCTCGACATCCCGGAATACGGGGCTTTCAAGTCCAAGTACGACGACCCGTCGTCCGAGCAAATCTACGACTTTTACTCGCGCCGCTCGAAGGGCACGGACGTCGGCCTGGGCGCCGACGACCTCACGATGCTCAACGCGGCCGCCATCGACCAGTCGACGCGGGAAGGCAACGAACTCACGCGCCGCTCCCTGGCCGGCCACCGCACCAGGACCGGCGGGATGGAGACGGGCGGGACCGGACGCATCGAACGCGCCGGCGTCGGGCAGATGCTTCAAAGCCGCTCGAAGGCCATGCGCGACATCGCCATCCAGAACGCCGTCTTGAAGCACAACGACATTTGGGCCGGGACCGAAGGGCTCTCCGGCTTCCTGGGCGATGAGCGCACGCAACAGAACCGCCAATGGACCGCCGCGAGAGCGAAGGCGCTCGACGAGTACGGCCCGCGTGCGGCCCAGGCCGAGGAAGATGCCAAGACGACCGAACTCAACCGGCAACGGAAGGCCAAGTTCGCGGACGACCTTTGGAGCGTCGGCGATTCGCTTTCCAGTCGGCTAGTCGACCTTTTCAAGCCGAAGGCGTAAGGGGGACACCATGCCTATCAGACACGACCTCTACCTCGACGACGTTCCGCGAGTCGGGACCGAACTGCGCGAGCGCAAGAAGCTCGAAGAAACGTCGGCCAGGAAGATCGCCGAGCAAGAAGCTCTCGAAACCGTTCGCGGCCGCGAGCGCCGCGCCACCATGCGCGAGAAGGCGGACATGGACATCGAGTCCGCCAGGCGCAAGGTCGGCTTGAACGTCCGCGAGGACATGATCCGGCGCAACCGGGGCCTTCCCATCAAGGGCCAGGGCGTCGGCCGTTCCTTGCAGAGCAGGGCCGGCGGCTACAAGGCCCTCGACGACATCCCCCAGGAGGCCGGCGGCGTGCCCTTGAAGGGCGTCCGCCAGGACCCGTACACCGGGACCTACCTTCCGACCTTTGAACGCGAGCCCGTGCCGGACGAGATCCGCAAGGAACGCGGCTACGCCGAAATCGCCAACGAAAAGAAGATGGCCGAAGCCCGCCGGCGTTCCATGTACCCGTCGAACTTCGAGCGCCTGGGCGACGCCCTCACGTCGCGCCTCACGTCTTTCATCGGCGGCGGTAAGAGACAAGCGGCCGCCGAGCCCGACTACAACAGCATGAGCGAGGACGAACTCTACGCCCTGGCGCAGAAGGGCGACGCTCGTGCCATTGAAGCCGGGAAGCGACGCTTTGGAAGCCAGTAATGCCGGCCCGTTACGACTGGTCGGTTTTCGACCAACCCCCCGGAAAGACTGCCTCCGGCGAGCCGGCGGCCGCTCCCAAGCGGAAGTACGACTGGGACGCCCTGGCTCAAGAGACGCTTAAACCCGCCCGGAAACCCGTCCAGGAAGGCGCAGGACAAGCGCTTCCCCCCGAAAACGAGGTAATGCCCCAGGGCATCCGCATCGAAGGCCCCCAGGAGCCCGGCTACAAGCGCTTCCTGCGCGGCGCGAAGGAGACGGCGGAGTCCGCCGCCGCCGGCGTCGCCTCCGGCACTATCGGCCTTTCCGAGTCGCTTTACAGACTGCCGGAAGCCGCCGCACGCACGGCCGCCGGCGGGCTCGATACGTTCACGACTTTCAAGAAGGAAGCGGCCGCCCGCCTGGGCGACTACGCCGCGAAGTACAAGCTCCCGGCGCCGAAGCCGGAGTCCATCGACGCCTTTCTCACGCCGTTTTCGCCGGTCCTGGCGAAGTCCCAGGAGGTCGCGGACGCGCTCCGCATCGCGGGCCCGCTCGTCGGGCGCGGCGAAATCGCGGGCAAGAAGTACGGCCTCACCTTCCGGGGCCGCAAGTTCGGCGGCCTCTCCGACGTGGCCGACGAGATCCACCTGGCGCAGACCCTTCTCCCCGAACTCCACCCGGCCTTCAAGCGCAACGCGGACCTGGCGGCCGAGGCCGACCTGGGGATGACGGAGCTTTTGCAGGGCCGGCCGGAGCGCATGAAGAACGTGGTCATGGACCCGCGTGCCTGGGCCGGCTTCATCGGCCAGGCGGTCCCGTCCCTCGTCACGGCGGCCGCATCCGGCGGCTCCCTGGGCGTCATGGGCGTCATGGAAGCGCTCGACACGGCCAACGACGCGGCCGACTTCGAGAAGCGCACGGGGATCAAAATGTCCGACGCCGAGTTCGCCCAGGCCCTCGTGCAGACGGGCGCCATCAACGCGAAGCTCGAAGCGATCGGCTTGGGCCAGGTATTGAAGAAGGTCCCGGCGCGGCCGTTTCTCAAGGCCATCATGCAACGCGGCGCGGCCGGCATCACCGAAGGCGTCACCGAAGCGCTCCAACAATTCAACTCCAACTGGGCGAAAAAGCTCTCCTACGACCCCTCGCAGTCGCTCGCGGAAGGCATCGTGCCCTCCGCGATGGGCGGCATGGGCTCCGGCGTCGCGTTCGGCGGCCGCACGGAAGCGGTCGAGTCCGGCACGCAAGCCGGCGAGGGCCAACCGAACGTCCGCATCGAAGGACCGAAGCCGTCCCCCGTCGAACTCCTGGACTCCCTGGCCGAGACGATCAAAGAGGACCCGAACCTCTCGCCGGTCCGCAAGGACGCGCTCATCGAAATCGTTTGGGAGAACCGCAAGGAACTCATGGAATACTTCGCCGACGACCGGAAGTCGCCGGAGGAAATCCTCCGCCGCATCCAGGAGATCGAGTCGAAGAACCACGACCAACGGGACCCGGTCACGCAGGAAGTCGTGAAGCCAGCCGAGGCCATCTCCGGCGATGAGGCCGTCGAGTCCGAAGTCTTGAAGCAGGACTTGAAGGTCGGCAACCACAAGCCGAGCGAAGCCACGATGCAGGAGAAGGTCCTCGACCAAGTGGCCGGCGCCATCGTCGAGGGCTTCGACCAGGAGGCCCGCTCCGCAGTCGTCGAGACGCGCATGATCGCTCGCAAGGCCCGCAAGTCGAAGGGGCCCATCAAGGGCAAGCAGACCATCGTCGCCGAAGTGCGGCGTCGCGGCGGCCTCACGATGAAGTCCATCAAAGCGGCCGGCTACACCTACCAGGACTTCAAGGAGTTCGGGCTCCTGGGCGTCATCAACAACAAGACCGGGCAAAACATGGACTTCATGGCGAACGCTCTCCTGGGCGAAGATGCGTTCCGCCCTGGGAAGAACGAGGGCGTCCTGGACGCCTTCATGCGACACCTTAAAGAAAAAGCGACGCTCGCCTACGCGGACGCCGCCGACGAAATGGAGGCCGAGTATGAAAAGAAATATCAAGAGTATGTTGAGCGATACGGCGAGCCCGAACCCGGAGAGGTCCGGGAAGCTGATCGGACTGCTCAAGCTCAAGCACAAAGCGAGATTCTATCGGAGACAGGCGGGGAGGATGCGTTCCTCGACCCCGACGAAGTCGCCGGAGTCCTCCGACAGCTAGACCTTGAGGAAGAAGCTCGCGGCATCACGCAGAAGGACATCGTCAAGGAGATCATCGCGAAGGAGCCGAAGTCGATCAAGGAGATCGCCCAGGTCACGGGCATCCTTGAGCCGAACGTGCGGCGCATCCTGGGCGTTGGCGCGAAGGACGGCACGTTCACCCGCGTCGACAAGGGCGTCTACGTCCTGCGTCAAGCCGGCCAGGACATCGCGTACATCCAAGCGGCCGATGCTTCCGAGACGCTTCCGAAACTCGTGGACGAGGGGATGCAGTTCGACGCGGTCCTGCTCGACATCCCCTACGACACGCCGGCCGTGCGCGGCGGGAACAGGGGCGCCAACCGCCAGTACAACCTCATGTCCGTCGACTCCTGGCGCAAGATCGCCGGCGCCATCGTGCGCGGCCTCCGCACCGACGAGTCGCCGGTTTATTATATGTACTCCCAGGCGAAGTCCGGCATGGCCGCGATGCAGAAGTACAACGACGTCCTGGGCGAAGTCGGCCTCAAGCCGGTCGCTCGCGGCGAGTACACGAAGCTCCAACTCGACGGCGTCACGCAGGTCCGCAATATGCGCGGCGACGTCGTTTTGCCCGAAGGCATCATCCTACTCACGCGCTCCGGCCAGTTCACAGAGAAGGCCGAGGCGCGGAACCTCAATTTCAAGCTCATCCGGCCGCGTGGGTATTCCACCGAGAAGCCGGCGGAGATGATCCGCTCGCTCATCATGCAGGGAACGGACGAGGGCGACTGGGTCCTGGACCCTACGGCCGGCTCCGGCGTAACGCCGGCGGAAGCTGTCCGCGCCGGGCGCCGGGCGATCGCGCTCGAGATCAACCCCGACGTCGTCGAGAACCGCATCATCCCCCGCGTCGAAGCCGCGCTTCGCGAGCGCGAGCGGATGCCGAAGTACAAGCGCATCGCCCGCGAGTTCGGGCCGAAAAAGGGAAGCCCGGAAGCCATCATCGAGGCCGCGAAAAAAGAGTTCGGCACGACGCCGTACTTCGAGGGCGCCGGCTACATGACGCCGGACGGCGAACTCCTGGACTTCTCCGAACAGAACGACGGCGGCGACGCCTTCACGCGCTCGCTCGATCATCGCGCCATCGAGCGCATCCTGCCGAAAAGTATGCTCGCGGACCCCGTGAAAGTCATGGGAGCGCGTTCTCGTAATATGTTCAAGTTCATGGAGTTAGGGAACATCCGGCTTCAACTGGACGGCTTCCAAGCGATCGTGCGGCCGACGCCGGCGCAGGAGCGAGCGCTCGCCCGCTTCATCCGCCAACTCCAAGAGGGCGGCTTCGACGTCAACATCGACGTCGGGACCGGCGACGAGGCCAGGTCCTTTTCGTTCGGGACCGAGATGAGCCCGGCCTCCATCCTCGAAGAAGTCCGCATCGCCTTCGACGAAACCTATCCCAAGTACAAGACGATCGCGCCGCCGTTTTTCTCCGCGCTTGAGCGCGTCATCACCGAGAAGATGCCGAACGCGGCGCCGGCCTCGATGGTCAAGAACCTCGTCGATCCCGCGAAGGGCTCCGGCGTCTCCCAGGGCGAGCTTGACTGGGTCGGCCTCGACCAGTTCCTCGAAGGCAAGGAGAAGGTCACGAAGGACGAGGTCCTGGCGTTCATCGCCGCCAACGGCATCAAAATCAGGGAGATCGTGAAGCGAAAGGGCATCCTCTCGCCGGAGGCCGAAGTTCTCAAGAAGGCGTCCGACGATGCCGCCGCGAAGTTCACAGAGGCGCACGACTCGATGAAGCGCGTGATGAAGCAGATCGAGGCGCAACCGAAATACCAGGAGGCGTACAACGCCTGGAAGAACCTCGACATCGAGCGCGAGCCCATCCGCGAAAGAGCGCGGGAGCTTGTCGAGAAGAACGACAACCTGGGCTTCGACTTCGCACGAGAGGCGATGGGCGCCATTCAGGAGGACGACTTTTCTTCCGCCTTCCCGGACGCGCCGGCAGAACTAAAGACCCTGGGCCGCGAGCTTCGGCGTCTCAATAAAGAAGTGAGCCGGCTTCGCGGCGTCTACAACGACCTCATCGACCAGGACCCGGCCTACGTCCGGGCGAAGGAAACGAAGGACCTGGCGGAGATCGCGGCCGAACGCGCCCGTAAAGCGTTCGTCCAGGAAGCCAACAAGGACGAGCCGGAGCATGAGCGGCATACCGAGCCCGGCGGAACGAACTACCAGGAACTCCTTCTCACGCTCGTCGACCCGGACGGCGGCGACATCTTCTCCGGCCCTGGCGCTCACTTCAAAGAGGCAAACATTCTCGTCCACGTCCGCATGAAGGACCGCGTCGACGCCGACGGCAACAAGGTCCTCTTTCTCGAAGAAGTTCAAAGCGACTGGCATCAAGAGGGGCGCGAGCAGGGGTATAAGTCCAAATACGACCCGACGCTTTCGGGAGATGAAGGACGTGAGCTTCGCCGGCTTGAGAAGGAGCAGGGGGAGGCGTTCAACGAGGTCGTGAAAAAGGCGGAAGCCGCCGGCGTGAACGCCGACTCAATTTTCCCGGCGATCATGGGCTATTTGAAGGAGGACTGGGAATATCACAAGAAGGACGAGTTCTACAAGTACCGCCCGTTCGTCGAGTCCTCCTGGCCCATCGCAAAGCAAAAGCGTCTTAATGAGCTATCCTCGAAAGAAACCGAACTTCGGCGTGCTTCTGAACGGCCGGATGCCGTACCGGACGCGCCATTCAAAAAGAACTGGCACGAGTTCGCCATGAAGCGGATGCTCCGGTGGGCCGCTCAACACGGCTATCAGAAGCTCGCCTGGACGACCGGCACGATGCAAGCCGAACGGTGGAATCAGCTTTCGGAGATCGCGGACGTGCAGGTCACGACGTCGAAGGGGAAGGGCAGTCGCGGATGGGGCATCGAAGCGCACTCGTCCGACGGCGGCCTCGAAGTGAGCCAATGGGTCAACACGCGGGCGGACCTTGAAAAACTGGTCGGCAAGGAACTCGCCGACGTCATCGCTCCGATGGAAGGCAAGCCCACGTCGCAGGTCCTCGCGGAAAATCATCCCCTCGTGAAAGACTACGAGGGAGCGATCCTCGTCGTGCCGGAGACGCCGGTCAAAATCGGCGGCGAGGGCATGAAGGGCTTCTACGACAAGATGCTCGTCGACTTCCTCAACAAGTACACGAAGAAGTGGGGCGCGAAGGTGGGCCAGGTCGAGCTTCCGATCCCCGTCGGGACCGGCAAGGGCCGGCTCCGCTTCGAGGTCCACGACCCGGAGGGCAACGTCTACGACGCCTTCGAGACGCGCCAGGCGGCCGAAGAAGCGGCGAAGAACGCCGGCAAGGACTACTACGTCGCCGGCAAGTCGTTCGAGGACGTCGCCGTTCACTCCATCGACATCACGCCGGCCATGTTCGACTCCGTTATCCACGAGGGGCAGAAGTTCTCGACCGGCTACACGAAGGCCGCCGGCGAGAAAATCCGGCTCACGGTCGAGGCGAAGAAGCTCGTCAACGAACTCCTGCCGGAAGCGAACCTCAAGTTCGAGCCCGACATGATCGAGCTTCCCGGCGGCGAGATGGCCGTCGGAATGTGGTTTCGCGACACCGTTCACCTGGTCATGGGCCAGGGCCCGGACATCGCCGCCCACGAGGTCGTTCACGGCTTCCTGGACAAGTTCGCTACGACCGACGAGAAGCGTGCGGTCCTCAACGAAGCGAAAAAGAACTGGGGCGCGAAGGACGACCGCGACGCCGAAGAAATGGTCGCCGACGGCTTTTGGGAATACCTCAACAAGAAGCGCCAGGGCAAGCCCGCGAACGTCATCCTGGGACATCGTCTTTCCGGCGCCATTCAGCGCTTCTTCGAGCGCGTCTACAACCTGCTCCGCCGCTTTTTCGACAAGTCCTACGACGGCGCCATCCGGTCGCTCTACGACTCCATCCTTGAGCGCCGCCGGCCGGCACGTCGACCGGACCGCATCTACACCGGCTTCGCCGAGTCGCTTCGCGCAAAGAAGGCGCCCGAACGCGGCGGCGAGCCGCGCCGCGTGAAAGACATCCTTGAGGGCTTGAAGTCCATCGAGTCCAAGAAGTCGGAGACGACCGGCGGCTCGCAGGACGAGATCCAAACGCCGGCCGACGCGAAGCAGTCCGCCTCGCTCTATCAGCAGGTCCGGGACCTTTTCGACGGCGGCGACGTGCCTCCCGGCAAGGTCACGTTCGCCCAGGGCGCCTTCGAGGGCTTGAAGGACATCACGAGCTTCGCCATCGGCGCCCGCGACGCCTTCCGCAACTTCGAGGCCGTTTTCTCCGAGCGCTACCCGGACCTGGTCGACCGCTATATGTACGCCCTGGTCCAGTCGAACGCCGCCCGCGTGGACATGGACCGCGCCTGGCTCGAACGCTTGAAGAATGAGGTCGTGGCCCTGGGGATCAAGAAGGGCTCGAAGGAGTCGGCCGCCGTACAAAACTACGGTGAGGGCAACATCACGTTCAACGACCTCGTGAATCAGTTCGGCATCGAGGGCGCCTCCAAAATCCGCAAGGCCGACGAGTGGTTTCGCTCCGCCTACGACGAGCTTTTGGACCGCGTCAACGGCGCCATGCGCCGCATCTACCCGAACCGGCCGGACAAGCAGATCCCGCGCCGGAAGTCGTACTACCGCCACTTCCGCGAGTTCTCCGAACTCTCCGGCCTCAAGACCATCTTCGAGACGCCGGCGAACATCTCGTCCCAACTGGCCGGCATCACGCAACACACGAAGCCGAAGTCCCGGTGGCTCTCCTTCGCTCAACAGCGCCTCGGCCTGGCGACGAAGGTCGACGCCGTCGGCGGCTTCCTGGACTACCTGCCGGCCGCGAGCTACGCGACGCACGTCTCGCCGCACATCGTAAAGTTCCGGCAACTGGCGAAGTCCCTGCGCGACGCGACGGAAGGGTCGAACAACCTCAACAATTTCATCGAGTTCCTTGAGGACTACGCGAACGACCTGGCCGGCAAGTCGTCGCCGCTCGATCGCGTCCTCATCAAGTACATCCCCGGCGGCCGCAAGACGCTCCGGCTTCTCGACTGGTTTAACAACCGCACGAAGGCGAACGTCATCCTGGCAAACGCTTCGTCCTCGCTCGCGCAGTTATTCAACGTCCCGCAGGGCATCGGACACGCGAAGCAGTATTCCGTCGTCGGCGCCGGCGACTCGCTCGCGCAAATCTTCAAGCCGTCGGAGGCGATGGCGAAGTCGGCCTTCCTCAAGGCCCGCTATGCCGACAGGATTTACGATCAGTTCGACGAGGGCCTTCTCCGCAACACGAAGAACTTCGCCAATTGGATGATGACGGTCGGCGACGAGATCGGCACGCGCTTCATTTGGAACTCCATGTACCGCCAGGCGCAGGGCAAGAAGATCGCGGACCCCGTGAAGTACGCGGACGACTGGACCCGCAAGATGGTCGCCGGCCGCTCCGTCGGAGAGGTCCCGCTCCTGCAAAAGTCGAAGTATTTCCAGGTCGTCGCGCCGTTCCAACTCGAAGTCGGCAATTTGTGGTGGGTCATCGGGGACGAGGTCAAGAAGAAGGACTTCGTGTCGCTCATCATCTTCGCCTGGGCGAGCTTCCTTTTCAACGAGGTCGCCGAAAAGGTGCGCGGCAACCGCGTCTCGCTCGACATCATCGACGCCATGCGCGACGCCTTCACGGGCGAAAAGACGGTCGAACAGCGCGTCGGCCGGCTCGCCGGCGAGGTCATCTCTAACGTCCCCCTGGGGCAGACGGTCGCGGCCGCGTGGCCGGAGTACGGCTTCAAGGTCAACGGCTATCAGATGCCGACCCGGAAACAGCTTTTCGGTGAGGGCGACCCGACGCGCTTCGGCTCCGGCCTTCTCGTCGTGCGCGGCTTGCAGGACCCCGGCTTCAAGCTCGCGATGCCGTTCGGCGGGATGCAGGTGAAGCGCTCGATGGAGGGCATCGACGCCTGGAAGAAGGGGTACGTCGTCATCAACCGGAAGCAGGTGTTCTTCGAGCAGGACACGGAGAACCTGGCCCGCGCCTTCCTTTTCGGAAAGTACGCCATCCCGGAGATCCGCGACTACATGAAACGCCGGGACGAGAAGTCCCAGGAAAGGTACATGGCAAAAAGGAGGGCCCGCCAATGAGAAATAAGATCAGCGTTCTAATCTTAGCCGCGCTTTTGATGTCCGGGTGCGCGTCTATGAACCCGTTCCACTCCATTCAGAACCCGCCGGCGGAGCCCCGCAAGATGGCGAAGTGGTCCCAGGAAGAAACGGTCGAGCCGGTCATCGTCGGGGAGGTCGCCGGCAAAGCCGTCGTCGCGAACCGCGTGCATCGGACCTACGCGGCCGGCAACGAGGAAACGGCGCCCAAGCGCTCCATCTTCTCGAAGCTCCTGGCCCTGGGGTGGGGATGGGTGATCCTCATGGTCCTCGGCATCTTCTTCCCGCCGATCGCGGCCATCATGGGACTCTTTAACCGGACGGCGAGCATCGGCATCCAAAAGATCGTAACCGGCGTACAGCACGGCCTCGACAAGTTCGAGGACTCGCGGACCTACACCGGGAAGGAAGTGAAGGACATGATGTTGACGAAGATGTCCAGGGTCTACAACGACAGCACGAAGGCGCTCGTGAGGAAGGTCAAGGAAAAGGGCATCCCGCCGGACGACGTGGCGAAGCCCTAATTTGGACAAATTAGTATTCACAAGGAGGACGACATGAACAACCCGCTAAAATTGAACTACGAGGAAATGGCTCTCGGCGCCGCGTTCGGTGCGGCCCTGGGCTTTTTCGTCGGGCCGATCCTGGCCGTCATCGCCGCGCTCGCGTGCGCGTTTCTGTGGGCCTTCGGCGGCTCCGGCGCCGGCCGCGCCTGGCGCTTCGTGGGCGTGCCGCTCGTGGCCCTGGCCGCGATCGCCCTGGCCCGCGTGCCGGTCGAACTGCTCCACGCGCTCGCCTCAACCGGCGCCGCGCTCGGAGTCCTCACGATCGGCTACGGCATCCCGTCGACGCAACCGCCGGACGCCGGCTCGTTCCTCGGCCGCTTCTTCTACAAGCTCGCCGGGCAGAACGGACTCACGGCGAACCTGCTCACGCGGGGAACGCTCGCGCTTCTTCTCGGCCTGGCGTACTTGCCGCTCGCATGGGTGAGCGCTCAAGCATACCTGGCGATGGTCGGCGTCATCGTGGCGCTCCATCTCGTCGCCGTGTATTACATCGAAGGGACGTTCACGCTCTAAAAAAGAGTTTGACAAAATGGGGTGGGGGGGAATATACTCCAAACCCGAAAGGAGGAACACCATGACTACGGCCTCGCTCGCGAAGGCGAAAGACGTGAAACCCGTAAGCTGTCCGAACGTGGCTTGCGGCTCTCGCGAAGTGCGCTATCGCATCCGCATCAAGAAGTTCTTGTGCCGCAAGTGCGGGCACGAGTGGGAACGACGCAAGAAGTAAACCTGGCCGGCGACGTCGCCGAGCCGTTGTAAGAAAATCGTACATGGCCCTATGAGCCAAAGGAGAATAGAATGACGCTGTTCCAAGAAGCAGTCAGCACGCAAGCCAAAGCCAAGATCGGTATTTACGGCGGGACCGGATCGGGCAAAACCTTCACCGCCGCCCTCATCGCGATCGGCCTCCACAAGCATCTCAACGCGAAGAAGCCCGTGTTCTTTCTCGACACGGAGACGGGCTCCGACTTCGTGCTTCCGATGTTCAAGAAGGCCGGCATCAAGCTCAACGTCGCCAAAACGCGCTCCTTCCCGGACCTCCTGGAAGGCGTGCGCGTCGCAGAGCGCGAAGGGTCCATCCTCATCACGGACTCCATCACGCACTACTGGGACGACTTCATCAAGGGCTACCTCAAAAAGACGGGGCAGAAGTTCGTCGAGATATGGGACTGGAAGCCCCTCAAGCAGACGTGGCAGGAGTTCACGGACCTTTTCGTGAACTCGGACGTCCACTTTATCATGTGCGGCCGCGCCGCCTCCGTCTACGAGACTTCGGAAGAAGTCAAGGACGGCAAGACGCGCAAAACCGCCGTGAAGGTCGGGACGAAGATGCGGACGGAGTCCGAAGGCGGCTATGAGCCCTCGCTCCTTCTCGAAATGGAGAAGGTGTTCCTGGGCGCGGACGAGGCCAACGGGAAGTACGTCCGCGTGTGCCACGTCGTCAAGGACCGCTTCAACGTCATCGACTCGCAGGACTTCGAGAACCCGACGTTCGAGAACATCCTGCCGCACATCAACCTGCTCAACCTCGACGGCACGCAACTCGGCATCGACACGAGCCGGACGTCCGAAGGCATTTTTGACGGCTTCGGCAACTCCGACCGCGACCGCCGCGTGAAGCGCCGGGCGATCCTGTGCGAAGAACTCACCGCGCTCCTGCTCCACTACATCCCCGGCGCCGGCGCGAAGGAGAAGGACGCCCGCCAGGAGATCGTCTACAAGCGCCTCGGCACGCGCTCGTGGACGGCCGTCGAAAGCGACTGGACCGCCGTGCCTCTCGAAAAGCTCGAAGAACTGATGGCGCAGAAGGACGACAAGCCGTCCATCTTCGAGCAGGACTGCATCAAGGAGGCGGAACGCCTGGGCGCTCCGCCGGCCGCCGCTCCGAAGCCCGCTCCCGCTCCTGCGGCTCCCGCCGCAGAAAAGCCGGCTCCGAAGGCGAAGTCCAAAAAGTAAACCAACGACTCCGGTCGGGGCCTGTGCGGGTCCCGGCCGGCGTCGTATTTTTTTCGGGAGGATGACATGGCAGAGACGACTCAATGCAAAAGCTGTAACCGCGACATCGTTTGGATGGGGACCTTCAAGGGGAAGAAGATGCCAGTCGACGCGGACACGGTCCCGGACACCTTCGAGGAAGGCGACATCTTCGACAAGCGCAAGGGCATGGTGAGCCACTTCGACACCTGCTCGAACGCCGCGCAACACCGGGGAGGCGGCTCCCGGCAGTCGGCGCCGCCGCGCCAGGAGAACACCCCGGCGCTCGCCCCGAAGCTCAACATCGCCATCGCCGCGCTCAAGGACGTCATCGAGCGCACGACCCAGGACTCGGTCAAGACGATCGCGGAAACCGCTCTCCAACAAATCGCAAGGAGCCGCTAATGGAACAGTCGATCACGCTCTCCCCGGACCAGGAACACGCCAAAAACGCCGT
Organism: Candidatus Omnitrophota bacterium; assembly: GCA_022072175.1. GTDB lineage: Bacteria > Omnitrophota > Gorgyraeia > 2-02-FULL-51-18 > 2-02-FULL-51-18 > JAJVIE01. The sequence goes on from JAJVIE010000008.1 coordinate 24,318, forward strand.
CCTCGACTGGTGGTACGAGGACAACCGCCAGGAGGACGGCGGCCTCATCAAGCTCGCCGGCTACGCCGGCACGGGAAAAACGACGCTCTTGTCGACCATCATCCGCGAGATCCACGAGTCGACCGTGAAGGACAGCGACGACCCGATCAAGGTCGCCTACTGCGCCTTCACGGGCAAGGCCGCGAACATCCTGCGCTCGAAGCTCGAACTCAACGACGACGACTTCTGCGGGACCATCCACTCGCTCATCTACCGGCCGATCCTGGACTCGAAGGAACGGCTCAAGGGATGGGCCAAGTGCGAGGCCCTGGAATACGACCTCATCGTCATCGACGAGGCGTCGATGGTCAACGAGGACATCTTCAAGGACCTGTGGAGGTACGGCATCCCGATCATCGCGGTCGGCGATCACGGACAGCTTCCGCCGGTCACGGGAGAGTTCAACCTCATGGCGAAGCCCGACGTCCGGCTCGAACACATTCACCGCCAGGCGGCCGACAACCCGATCATCCAGGTCGCGCACATGGCGAGAAGGGACGGCAAGATTCACCCCCGCGTGTACGGGCCCGGCGTCTACAAGATCGAGACGTCGCATCTGTACCAGGCGATCGCCGACACCTTCGACCCGAAGGCGCTGTACCTGTGCGCTTTCAACGCGACCAGGTCCTACGTCAACAAGGTCTACCGCGAGCGCATCGGCCTCACGTCCGAGAAGCCGGTCAAGGGCGAAAAGGTCATCTGCCTTCGCAACAACAAGAAGGCCGGCATCTTTAACGGGATGACGGGCATCCTCAAGTCGATCCAACCGCACGAGAAGGACTACTACGTCGTCGACGTCGAGATGGACGACGACAACAAGTTCGGCGGCCTCATCTCGCGCTTCCAGTTCGGGCAGAAGGACGTGCCAAAGGACTGGAACGTCTACACGATGGGGAACCTTTTCGACTGGGGCTACTGCCTCACGGTCCACAAGGCCCAGGGCTCCGAGGCCGACAAGGTCATCCTCATCGAACAGCGCGGCGCGTCGATGGACGACGACATCTTCGCGAAGTGGCTTTACACGGCCGTCACGCGGGCGAAGAAGGAACTGCTCATCATCAAGCAGGTGCGCGAGTGAGGGTCAACCTGCTCCCTATTCACCCGGACCTCGCGATGCTCTTGCGTCAAGGCGACAAGACGCTCACGATGCGCCCGGTAAAGCCGCAACCGTCGCACTTCGATCCCGCCGGAGGGACGCTGTGCTTCGGGAGCGGCGAGGGGGCCGAGATCACGGTCTACACCGACGACTTCCCCTGCCCTCACGGGCGGCCTGGGGACCTGCTTGTTTTCTACTTCGAGGGGAACAACGCCCCGTTCTACACCGGCAAGATCACGGCCGTCTCACTCCAACGCCTTCTCGACGTCAGAGACGAGCAAGTGAAGCTCGAAGGTATGGAGAGCCGCGCCGCGCTCCTGGCGTTTTGGGACCTGCTGTACGGCGAGACGGAGTTCGCTTCGCACTTCAACCCGCTCGTTTGGGCGATTCGATATTGCAAAGGATAGGAGACTCATGCAGTACATCCACGTCAAGAACTTAGAAAAGTACCACCCCGGCTACAAGGACCGGAACCTTCAATGGTGCAAGGCGTACTTCACGATGGTCAACGCGGACCCGCAGTTCGAGATGGTCCCGGAGGTCGACAAGTGGCGCTTCCTGGCGCTCGTCATGCTCGAACTCCAAATCAAGCGGCCGGTCCCCTACGACACGAACTACCTCATGCGGAAGGGCTTCAACGACAAGGAGCATCCCATCTCTTTGTCTTTGCAAATGTTACAGAACTTCATCGAGGTCGTTACGGAAGAAGGAAACTCGTGTAGCGTAGATAAAGATGCTGTAACGGAAAAGAAGGAGAGCCGTAACACGAAGAAGCAAGAGCCCGTAACGGACGAGGTTTGGCTCGCGGAGCTTAAAAAGGATTCTATCTACTCGCACATCAACATCGACCAAGAGATCGGCAAGATGAAGCGATGGCTCGAACTGCGGCCGGCCCGGAAGTTCTCGCGACGCTTCATTATCAACTGGCTCAACAAAATCGAGCGGCCGATCGTGCAGAAAAAAGCCGACGTCCTCAAGCGCTGTATCGTCTGCTCGAAGGACTTCCCGGAGTCGAAGTTTTGGGCCCACCGGACGGCGTGCGAGGAAAAGTTCTACCAGGAGAACCCGCGAGGCCCGATGGCGTCGCAGGTGTCGTCGCTCATCGCCGGCGTCGCTCAAAACCTCTCAACCGAAAAAGGAGGCAAGGCATGAAGAACGCGATCAAGTACGTCCTCATTTTCGTCGGCCATCACGCGCTCGAACTGTCCCGGAGGATGCGGTGAGCGCCGGCGTGAAGGAGGAAGTGAAGTTCTGCGAGTGTTGCGGCGCCCGGCTCATGGGCCGATGGGAGCGCGTAACGCCCGGCCTGGTCCGCACGCTCATCAAGTTCAAGCGGGCGGTCCTGGCGCACAACCGGAACCGCGTCCACGTTTGGAAGGAGGCCGGGCTCGTGACGAACGAGCTTTGCAATTTCCAAAAGCTCCGCTTCCACGCGCTCGTCGCGAAGGTCCGCGACGCGCAGGGCAACCACGAGATCGGGTACTGGCTTCTCACGAAGCGCGGCAACCAGTTCCTCAAGGGCCTCATGGCGGTCCCGCGCCGCGTCTTTGTTTTTCGCAACGAGGTCAAGAACCACGACACCGCAACGGTCACGATCAAGGACGTCCTGCGCTCGCAGGAACTCCCGCACTTCGAGACGCGGGACACGCTCGAATACGAGATCGACGGGGACATGGCGCACGCCGCTCAAAAAGACTTGTTCGACGGCCTGGCGCTGTGATAGGATGACATCGTGAGGACATTGTGAGCGCACAAAAATCGCAGGAAATAACCTACCACCACTACGGGCAGAACAACGTCAAGCGCCCGAAATACTCGAACCGCTCGTCCTCTTGTTGGCTCTCCCACCGTCACGACTCCATCCTCGAAGCGGACTACTGCAACCAGTTAAACCTATTGAAGCGTGCCGGCGAAGTGAAGGAGTACGCGATTCAAGTACGCCTGGACCTCGTCGTCAACGGCAAAAAAATCTGCGCCCACTACGTCGACTTCCTCGTGACGTACCCGGACGGGCATCAAGAGTTCCATGAAACAAAGGGCTATGACACGCGGGACTGGCAAATCAAGCGCAAGCTCGTCGAGGCGCTGTTCCCGGAGACGCCCTACATCGTCAAGCGCGAGCCGAAGAAGTGTCATCCGCGCTTTTGGAAAAACAGGAGAACCAGGTGAGCAAGCGAAAAGAGAGAGTTTTTTTGGGAGTCCCGACCTACGACGGCACGATCGTCGCCGGCCTTCTGCCGGCCGTCATCAACGCCTCGCAGGACGGATGCACGATGTACCGCACGCGGGGGCACTCGCTCCTGGCGCACAATTTCAACGTCCTCTACACCGAAGCCCTCAACGGCCGCCGGAAGCCGCACGAGTACACGCACTTCGTCCTCCTGCACTCGGACATCATCCCCGAAATGGGATGGCTCGGAAAGATGCTCGACATCATGGCGGAGACGAAGGCCGGCGTCCTGGCCGCCGTGTCGCCCATGAAAAGCGTGAAGGGCCTCACGTCGACCGGCGTCGACCAGGGCACGGAGGACGACCCGTTCCTCGTCCAACGCCTCACGATGACGGAGATCCACCGGCTCCCGGAGACGTTCACGGACCCGAAGCTCGTCGTCAACTCCGGGCTCCTGCTCGTCGACATCCGGCAACCCTGGGCCGACCAGGTCTTTTTCGAGATTCAGAGCCGCATCGCCCGCTTGAAGAACGGCGACCTGCAAGCCCGCGTCCATTCGGAGGACTGGTACTTCTCGCGCCAGGTCCGGGCCCTGGGCGGCTCCATCTACGCGACCCGCGCCGTGCGGCTCCTGCACGTCGGCCGGCACGAGTACAGCAACGCTTTCGTGTGGGGCACGGAGGAAACCGACCCCAACTTCAAATCGCCGGAGAACCCGGCGGCTCACAAAAAGGAGGGATAACCATGCCGAAGATGTTCGGAACACGCTACGCCGAAGTGAAGGGCTCCTGCGTCCTGGACGAGCTTTTGAAAGAGAAGATCGTCGTCGCCGCGCCCATCGCGTCGGAATACGGCACGGACAAGTACGCCGTCGCCGCGAAGCACGTCAACCAGTCCCGCGTCGTCCGCATCGCGAAGGCGCTCTCGACGAAAAAATGAGTTCGCGCAAGTACACCCCGAAGTCCCTGGCCGAAAGTCACTCCGACCTCGCCATCACGGAGGACGAGAAGCGGGCCTCGATGTCGAACTTCAAGGACAAAATCGACCGCATCAAGCTCTCCATCTCGACGCTCTCGCGGAACTACCGCGACGGCTTCGAGATGCGCGACTACGCTTGCGTGGTCGTGTACGACTACAAGAAGCGCGAGAAGCGTTTCAAACGGACCGACAACGGCGAGATCGTGGAGCGGCGGCCGTTCGGACCCGGTGACGATCAGCGCCGCTTTCTATAACCCACAACCAGGAGGATCGCATGGCATTACAAGAGTTCAAGGCCCGCCACAACTCGGACGCGCAAGGCAACCCGGCCGGAGGCACGTCGGAAGCGACGGGCATCTTGATCGAGTGGCAGAACGGTCCGCTCGGTAAGCTCGGCACGACGGAGCGCAAGGAGCCGAACGGCGCTTTCGTCGAGACGGTCATCGCGATCGCGAAGGACCGCATCGAGTATTACCAAAAGGCGGCCGGCGGGAAGTTCTCCTGCTCCGAAAACGCGAAGGCCATCGAACACCTGCAACACGCGCTCAACGTCCTGGGGACCAGGACGAAGAAGCGCGAGATGGCGGGCGTCGAAGGCACGCACGGACAGCGCCCCGGAGAGGAAGGGTCCGGCCTCGCGGCCGCTCCGTCCACGCCGGAGTCGCGTGCGGAGGAAACGCAGGGACAGGCCGCGCAGGACGCGGCGAGCGCGGGCGCCGAAGCGGGCGCCGGCGAGCAGGGCTCCGACGCTTCATCGAGGTCGGAGAATTGAGGATCGCGGGGGTGATGAAAACGGGAGACATAGGCGAAGGCGGCCAACGTGCCGGGATCGCCGGGGACTTCGGTCCCGTGAAGGTTCGAGTCCTTCCCCCCGCACAATTTTTTGGGCCGTCGTCTAACGGTAGGACACGCGGCTTTGGACCGTTGAATGGAGGTTCGATTCCTTCCGGCCCAGTATCATCGCAGGGTGGAGTAGCGGCAACTCGCCGGCTTCATACGCCGGAGATCGCGGGTTCGAGTCCCGCCCCTGCTATTTTTTAAACAGGAGGAAGTCATGGCAAAAACGAAAGAGGACCGCATCCAGGTCCGGGTCGCAACGGCCGAAAAGAAGGCCATCATCCAGGAAGGGAAAGCGGCCGGCCACTCGTCGGCGAGCGCTTTTCTTCTGTGGCTCTATCGCAACTGGAAGTCCGGCTCGCTCGTGCCGGCGGAGCCGAAACAATGAGCGAATGTTCCGGTCCCGACTGCACGCACTCAAGCCACGCCGTCGCTCCGACGCCGGAGACGAAGGTCCTCCGCATCGAGGGCAAGCAGGGCGACATCATCCAGTACGGACCGCCCGGCAACACGCAGGTCCTCCGCACGCCTTCCCTGGACACGACGCTCGAAGAAGTCATGGCGATCGCCCTGCCGGAGCGGATGGAAGCGGCCATGCGCCGCGCCTGGACGCCGGCGTGCGGCATCTCCGCGATTCAGATAGGCGTCGGACTGCGCTTCGCTATCTACTACCGCGACTGGGAGAAGAAGGCGTCGAACGCGCCGGTGTTCCTTCTCAACCCGCGCATCATCGGCCGCTCGAAGGACGTCTTTTCGTGCCCGAACGAGGGATGCCTTTCCATCGCCGGCCATAAGCACTCGACTTGGAGGCACGCGGCCATCAACTACACGCACGTCGTCGACGGCCAGGTGCGCGAGGACATGGCGTTCGGCGTCGAGGCGCAGATCATCCAACACGAGGTCGATCACATGGACGGCATCCTGGTCCTGGACCGGCTCAAGAAGCCGGAGACTCCGGGCCGGAACGACGCTTGCCCGTGCGGGTCCGGCAAGAAGTTCAAAAAATGCTGTGAGAACGCGGCATGACGGTCGAGTTCGTTCTCGTTATAATCGCCGGCGCAGTCCTGGTCGGCCTCTACATGGGAGTCTATGGCAAATGAAAGAGATGTCGCGCCTGGAAACGATTTTGTCGGTGCTTTTCCCGAAAGCGGTCGAGCGTCTTGAACAACGCGCTTGGGAGAACGGCCGAAAAGAGGGCGTCATCTCCGGCCACGAACGGACGAAGGAAAACGCGGCGCGGTACGCCGAGAAGTGCGCTCTCAACTTCCCGCCGGCGCTGTGCCGGCATCTCGCGGAAAACCTTCGCCGGCTCAAGCATCCCGACGAAGTCAAAGGAGGGGCCGTATGACACGAACAGAACAGGAGATCCGCCACATCATCCAGGACCAGGTGTACCCGCCGGCCGGGAAGGGGCGGCCGCTCACGGAGGAAGAATATGCGAAAACGCTTGGCGAACTGGGCCTCGACTCGCTTGACGTTGTGGAAGTGGTCATTTCAGTCGAGACTACGTTCGGCGTGGTCGTTTCTGATGAGGATGCCGCGAAGTTTAAGGACCTATCGGCATCCGGGCTTGCGGGCCTGGTCGATACTCTACGGGCAACCGGACCGAAGTATAAAAGAGCTTCGGAGACGGCGCGATAAGCATGGTCGCGATCCCCGCGCCTTTTCAAAGTAAAACCTGCCGGGGATGCTTCGAGTGTCAACCCGGCCTAAAACGGGAGGGCACGATGAAAAGAAGCCGGAACATCCGCCGCCTCACGGTGGCGATTTTGCTGTTCATCGCGGGCGTCGTGACGGTGCAGGTGTACCAGGCCGGCGTGCGGTACGGCGAGCGCCTGGGACGCGAGAACTACTTCGAGCGCGTCGTCATGGCGATCTACGAGGTCGAGGGTGCGGACCGAGCGGCGGTCCCGTTCGGCATCGGCTCCGTGAAGTGCGACGGCTATGCGGACTGTAAGCGCGTCGCGTACAACACGGTCAAGAACAACTGGTCCAGGTGGGAAGCGGCCGGCCGTCCCGGTTCCTTCACGGAGTTCCTGGCGAAAAGGTACTGCCCTCATCGGTGGGCGTGGTGGGCGCGGGCCCTGGAAGGGAGACTTCAATGAGCGAGACAGCAGAGCAGTATTACGCGGACCGGGACGACTTCGTCCGCTACATCATCGAGAAGGTCAACCCCGCCAGGAAGGACGCCGGCCTCAATGAAATCGACCGCACGACGGCCGAGACGTGCTTCCGCATCCTGTACGACTTCCAGTCGAAGGACGCGGTCCGGCCTTCCGTCATGCGCGTCGCCCGCGAGATGGAGGCGGTCCTCAAAGAGAACGACCACAAGGGCGGATGGCAGAACTGCCCGATGGAGTACCTGCGCGACCGGCTCCATCAAGAGGTCCGCGAACTCGACCGGGCGCTCCTGGACGGAGATCCGAAGAACATCACGAAGGAGTGCATCGACGTCGCCAACTTCGCGATGATGCTCCGGGACAACTGCGGCGCGTAGACCATGCCCAAAATCCGCTACCAGGACTTCAAGTTCTCCGCCGGCTCCGTCGACATCATCCGCAAGGCGAACGCCATCATCGACGAGTACAGGGCGCAGGGCTTCGAGCTTACGCTCCGGCAACTCTACTACCAGTTCGTCAGTCGAGACTTCATCGCGAACAACCAACGCGAGTATAAGCGCCTGGGCTCCATCGTCAACGATGGCCGCCTGGCCGGGCTTATCGACTGGACGGCGATCGTGGACCGGACGCGCAACCTGCAAGCGAACTCCCATTGGGACTCGCCGGCCGAGATTCTTGAGACGGCCGCGAAGTCTTTCCGCTACGACCTTTGGGAAGGCCAGGAGTACAGGCCGGAAGTGTGGATCGAAAAGGACGCGCTCGTGGGCGTCATCGAGGAAGTATGCCGCGAGAATGACGTCGCCTTCTTTTCGTGCAGGGGGTACACTTCGCAGTCCGAGATGTGGGCCGGCGCTCAACGCTATCTCCGCATGAAGAAGCACGATCAGACTCCGGTCATCATTCACCTGGGCGACCACGATCCGAGCGGGAAGGACATGACGCGGGACATCATGGACCGGATGGTCCTTTTCATGGGCGGAGCGCAGGTCATCCGCATCGCGCTCAATTTCGACCAGGTGCGGAAATACAAGCCGCCTCCCAACCCGGCAAAAATCACCGACTCCCGCGCTCACGGCTACATCCGCGAGTTCGGAGCGCAGTCCTGGGAACTGGACGCCCTTGAGCCGGCCGTTATCTCGAAGCTCATCGCCAAGACGATCAACGACTACCGCGACGAGGAAAAATGGGACGCGGCCGTTGAACGCCAGGACGCCGCACGGAAGAAATTGAACGCTCTCGCCAAAAAGCTATAATCGAGCCATGACGTACCTGCAACTGCTCAACATCATCGTCGACGACGGCATCAAGGCCGCACGCCGGGACTACAAGGGAAAGGCGCCGCGCTTGAAAGGCGCGGTCGACGGCTTCCGTGCGTGCCGTGAGAAGTCGATCGTGGACCTTTGGAACACGGTCCTCGAAGCGCGGACCTGCGTCGCCAAAGCCGAGGATGCGTACACGGCCGGCTCCGGCTCCCCGGAGGACGTTTGGTACTGGCGATGCTACGCCGGCGAGGTCGAATGGACCTTCGACTGCATGAACTACGCGATGCAGGTGAGCCACCAGGTCCATCTACGCCGGGCGATCCCGGCCAGGTGCGCCCTCAAGGTGCAGGACATTTTTTCAAAGGAGCGAGCGATGGCCGAAGGATATACGGGCCCCACGCCCAGGAAGCCGGGACCGAGCCCCGACTTGAACTGCCCGGACTGCAAGACGACGTCCATCCGGTACAACCGGAAAACGAACTCGTGGGAGTGCCCGATCTGCCCCTGGATAGAAAAAGCAAAGACCTCGTGAAATTGCTAAGATTTGAAAAGAAGGCCATCGACGCGCTATACTTGTCCCAGGAAGCGGTCCTGCGCGTGATGCACAGCATCATCGACCGACTTCAAGATGCACGATTAACTACGAACGGCGTCCTCGACGTCAGTCATGCGACCGCGTACCGCGAGAGCATCCGAGGCGCGGAGCGGGAACTACTGAATGGGCGAGCGACCCTCGAAGAAAAAACGAAAGCGTCCTCTCACGGCAAAACAGCAGAAGCTCGTCGCCGCGCTCAAAGAGGACCCCACCAACATCGCGGCCGCCGGTCGCGCCGCCGGTTATAAAGACCGGCAACAACCGTACAGAACCCTACAAAAGCCAGAAGTCAAGGAGATCGTCGACGCCTTCATGCAGGAGTTTCAGAAGGCGATCCCCGACTCGACGCTCATCTCGAAGCACAAAAAACTTTTGAACGCGAAGAAGGTCGTGTCCGCAGTCATCAACGGGAAAGATGCGGACGAGAAGGACCACGACTTCATCGAAGTCGACGACTGCCCGACGCAACTCAAGGCCCTGGACATGGCGTACAAGGTCCGCGACAAGTACCCGCGCCCGGAGAACTTTGAAGCTCCCGCCGGCGGCATCGTGGCCGACAAGGTCCTAATCGTTTATGGCGACCCCAACAGTACAGCAAAAGCGAATATACTACTCTCCCCACTCCGCGAACGCCCTTACGATCCACAGACACCCGGCAAGGTTTCGGGTACTTGATATAGGGCGCCGGTGGGGGAAGTCCTACTTCGCCTCCGCCGAAGCGTGGGAAATGTCGAACGACGTTTGGCTCACGCGCCAACGCGCCGCTCGCGGGTGGATCGTCGCGCCGACCTATCCGCTCGCGATGGAAATGTGGCGGTACGTCCATCACATCTTGAAGGACGTCATCGTCAAGTCCTACCGCTCCGACAAGCGCGTCACGCTCATCAAGGGCCACGAGCTAGAGTTCAAGTCCGCCGACAATAAAGACGCGAACCTGCGCGGCGCCGGCCTGGACTTCGCCATCGTCGACGAAGCCGCCCGCGTGCATCGCGAAGCGTGGCAGGAAGGCATCCGTCCCGCCCTGGCCGATCGTCAAGGCCGGGGCCTTTTCATCTCGACGCCGAAGGGCTCCAACTGGTTTCGCGACCTGTACCTGCTCGGCCAGGACCCGAAGATTCCCGACTTCGCATCGTGGAAGCTCCCGTCGAACTCGTCGCCCATATTCCCGGCCGCCGAATGGGACACGCTCCGGCGCACGCTCCCGGAGATGGTGTTCCGGCAGGAGTTCATGGCGGAGTTCCTTGAGGACGCCTCGTCCGTTTTCCGCAACATCCAAAAGTGCGTCGCCGGCGACTTCGAGGACCCGGTCATGGGTCATCAGTACGTCGTGGGCGCCGACATCGCAAAGACGACGGACTTCACGGTCCTCTTTGTCCTGGACGTGACGACGAAGCACTTCGTCTACTTCGAGCGCTTCCAAAACCTCGACTGGACGCTCATCAAGAAAAAAATCCAGGCGCTCTCGAACCGCTACAACAAGGCGCTCGTGTCGCTCGACTCGACGGGCGTCGGCGATCCGGTCGAGGACGACTTGGAGCGCATGGGCGTCAAGGTCCAGGGCTTCAAGTTCACGAACATCTCGAAGAAGGAACTGGTCGAACTCGGCATCATCACGCTCGAACAGCGCTACGTCACCTACCCGTTCATCCAGGAGTTCATGTCGGAGATGCAAGCGTTCGAGTACGAAATCCTCCCGACCGGGAAGATCCGCTACCGGGCCCCCGAAGGACTGCATGACGACTGCGTCATGGCGTTCTGCCTGGCGCTTTGGCCGATCCGCGAGCGCCTTTTCGCGACCGCGAAGCGCGAGGCCCACGAGCCGCCGAAGCAACTGGACGACCGCTCCTACGAGTTTTGGCTCCGGCATCAGAAGGCGAAGAAGGCATCGACGCGGCCGATGGGCGAACCGTCCGGCTCCGACGTCGTGGCCGACCTGTAAAAACCGCTAAGTCTTGTTTATTTTTGGGGGGAGTGGTACTATTTGCGGTATGGGGGGCGCGGACGCCGCACTACGGAATGGGTAATCATCGCGATCGGGTACGAACGTCAATTTGCTGTCAGTCGTGCGGGCGAGTTCTCGCGAAGCTCGACGACGACGGGACCATTCACATCAAGCCCGCCAAAGGCCCCCAGGTCATCGCCGAAGCAAGCGCCCGCCTCATGTTCATCTGCGAGAAAGTTTCCTACTTCACGACCGAAAACCCGAACGACGAACGCTTGAAGCGCTCGATGACGACGCCGAAAAAGCTCGACGACGGCCGCCTCTCGTTCGGGATTATGTGCGGCAAGCAGACCATCCTCGAACGCGGCGTCCACTATCAGCACGTCGCGAAGCCCGAAGCGGAGGACGCCCGTGTCAGCGCTTGAGGACCCGGCGGTCCAGGCCGTCATCAAAGCGAAGGACGACGAGATCGCGAACCTTCGCCGCCTACTCGATTTTCAACTTGGGATGAGCGCATCGCTCTCACCACACCGACCGGCTCCTGCCGGCAAAGATGCCGAACTCGTCGGCGTCTCCCACGTCGCGAAAACGCCGGACGGACGCGAAGTCCGTGTCCCGCTTGTCGTCGACGAAAAGTCCGGGGCGTATCGCAAGATGACGTCCGAAGAAAAGGACGACTACCTGGGGACGCTTCTCGAAGTGACGGGCATCTCGGCGTGTTGAGAGGACCCCTTTGAGCTTCGCGACCGACTTCGACATCGCAATTTCACAGCTTGACGGCGCGACCCAGGCCGACCAAATCGTCAAGCTCGTCAACGAGTGGTACGACATGGAAGGGCAGAACCGCCTCCTGCGTGCCGCCGTTTGGATGCAGAACATTCACTTCCTCGCCGGCGACCAATGGCTCCGGTGGAACGATCAGCAAAAGCGTTGGGCCTCGATCCCCGTCACCCAGGCGAACCGCTCCATCGACCGCCCCGTCTCGAACTACATCCTCGTCTACACGAACACGAACGCCTCGACCTTCACGAACAAGCCGACGATGTCGGTCGATCAGAACTCCGAGGACCCGCGAGACAAGACGTCCGCGCAGGTCGCGAACGTCGTCAAAGAGTACCTTTGGGAAGAACTCGACAAGGACGAGATGTACGACGAGGCCGCGCTTTGGGGCCTCTCGACCGGCATCGCCTTCCGAAAGTCGTGCAAGATTCCCTCCGGCCGCAAGATTCCCGTCGAGATCCCGAAGGACCATCCGACCTACGCCGAGGAAGCCGCCAAGCAGGGCACGGACCGGCCGCTCAAGGCCATCACCGAAAAGAAGGTGTACGCCGAGATCGTGCCGCCGTTCAACCTCACGTTCGACGGCATGGCGAAGCGCTTCAAAGACTGCGGCGCGATTATGGAGTGCCAAATCCGCCGCCTTGAGTGGATCAAGATGAGCTACGCCGGCTCCGGCAACGGCTACACCGGCAAGGTCGACGAGGTAAAGGACGACCCGAAGCTCACGAACCTCCTTACGATGGGCGAGTCCCTGCGCGACATCATAGAAGGGAACACGACGACCGGCTACGGGAAGTCCCCGAACGAAATCAAGAACGCGAACGTCGTGAAGGAAGTCTACATCCGCCCGACCGAAAAGCATCCTCGCGGCCGCATGATCGTCGTCGCCGGCGAAGTCCTGCTCTACGATTCCTCGATGGCGACGAAGCCGGGCTCGCCGTACTTCTACAACGACGGGAAGATTTGGCATCCGTACACCTATTGGATTTACCAACCGCTCCCCGGCTCCGTGTACGGTATCTCGCTCGTGCAACAACTCATCCCGAAGCAGAGGACCATCAACTCCATCGACGCGCTCGCGGCGTACAACCGCAAGACGATCGGCGTCGGCCAATGGCTCATCCCGTCGATGTCGAACATCCCGGACGAGTCCATCGTCGGCGTGCCGGGGCAGAACGTCACCTACACGCCGGGGCCTCGCGGCGAAAAGCCGGAGAAGGTCCAGGGCACGCCGCTCCCGCAACAGGTGTACGAGGAACGCAACCTCGCCCTGGCCGACATGGACCGCATCGCCAACAGCGCCGACGTCCGCACGGGGCAGAACCCGAAGGGCGTCACGACCGTCGGCCAACTGATGATTTTGAACGAGAACGCACGGCAAGCGATGTCGAAGCCGGTCGACCGATGGGAGAAGTTCATCGAGCGCTCCGAAACGCTCGACCTCTTGAATTTCCAGTCCGTTTACATCGAGCCCGACGAGTACACGATCAAGAAGCTCACGAAGCTCTCGAAGGACGTCACCGGGACCGACTGGGCGACCTTCATCGGCGAGGAACTGCGCGACAACGTGAACGTGCGCGTCGAGAAGGGCTCGACCATCGCCAAGTCCCGCGTCGTCATGCAAGAGATGATTTTGAACCTGGCAAAAGCCGGGCTCCTGCCGGACGTCCTCTCCGACCCGTACCAACACAAGCTCCTGCTCGAAAAGTTCGGCGTCTCCGACCTGCTCACCGAGGCCGAGGTCGACGTGAAGAAGGCCGAGAAGGTCATCGAACTCATGCTTCAAGGCCAATATCCGCCGGTCGAAGCGTTCGACAACCCCGACGTGCAGATCATCGTCCTGGCCCGCTTTATGAAGCAACCGAAGTTCATGGAGTACCCGGCGACCGTGCGCCTTCTTTTCAAGCGCCGCTTCGACGAGTACGCGGCCGCGCTCGCTCGTGCGAACGCCGTGCCGGACAACGCGCCCGAACCGAAGCCGGCGCCCGGCGCCCCTGGCGAGCCCGTCGCCGGCAAGCCCGGAGCGAACGGCAAGGCGGCCGGCGTGCCGAGCGGCAAGGGCCCGAAGTCTCCGGCCGCGCAACCGGCGGGGACCATCGCTTAATTGCATCCGCCCCCCCAAGTATGGTACTCTTGAGGGGACAGCAACATCACGGTCATCGAGCCGACGCTCACGAGACGCTTTCTCGTGGACGTCGGCTTTAATTTTTGAGGTCGCATGAAGATCGAAGGCAGGTCGTATAGCGAAGTCCCGACGCGAAAAGACGGAAGCACGGGACTTTCCGGCTCTATGGCGGCCGCGTTCGGAGTGAAGAAGTCGGGCGGCAAGCTGTACGTCCCTACGAAACGCCTGGGCGCTCTGAAAAAAACGATGTCGAGCATCACGGAGGATTTGAAGATGAGCGCTACCACGAACGCCGACATGGGCGGCCTTCTCAAGCGGCACTACGCCGGCTCGAAAGGCGAAGCGAAGATGCCGCGCCGCAAAGTGAAGCGGATGATGGCCGACAAGCATGAAGGCAAAAAGTCCGCCGGCTTCGGCAGGATGCTCAAGAGCCGTTCTCGCGGTCCGGCGGATTCCGACCGCGACGACTACAAAGGTTACGCATAACAGGAGGGTAAAATGGCTTTCACTCACACCACCGAAAAGACGGTGTTCGGCAACAAGCGCATCGTCACCGGCGTCTACACCAACGACGGCGGATCGACGGGCGGAAACATCGTCACCGGGCTCTCGCGTGTCGAGGCCGTGTTCCTTCAACCGAAGGGATCGGCCGTCGTGGGAAACCAACCGGCCGTCAACGAAGCGCTTCCGATGAACGGCGGCGACGTGACGATCGTGACGACCGCCGACGAGATCGGCTCGTTCATCGCCATCGGGCGATAAAAGGGTCCAACCCGTAACACAAACAAAAAGCCCTCTCTCTTGAGAAGGGCGGAAAAAGGAGACAGCGATGCCCGAACCGGAAAACAACAACGACTTTTTGTCGGAGTACGGGGACCTCTCGAACGCGGACCCGAACTCGAACAGGGAAGTCCCCGTCGCGCAACTGCGCGAACTCGTGGACTTCCGCCGTCATTTCGGCAAGGACTTCGACCACAAGTCCTTCGACCCGAAGCGGTACTCCGAACTCAAGGACATCGACCCGGCCGACTACAAGGACATGAAGGGCTTCATCGACGTCGTCGAGTCCGACGACCGCATCTACGACGTCGTGAAGGAGATGATCGCCGCCAAGCGCGAAGGCCGTGAGGCCGACTTCTCGCGCTTCTCGAAGGCCGAAGTCAAGGCCGGCAAGGAAGCGGCGGCCGCCGGCGCCGGCGGAGCGGCCGGGAAAGCGGCGGCGGCAGGGGCGGGCGCGGGCAAGAACGGCGCCGGCCAGGGCGGAGAAGGCGGCGACAACGCCGGCCTCTCGCAACGCCTCTCGCGGCTCGAACAAGAGAGGATCAACGAAAAGTTTTGGGGCTCCTTCGACGACGTCGTGAAGGACATTAAATTGTCCACGCGAGAGAAGGGCCTCGTTGAGCGTCTTGTCCTCCAAGCGTATCGTGAAAACGATCGACTGGGACTGGCGGACCTCAAGAAAACCGTCGACGAACTCATCAAGTCGGAGATCGAACCTCTCCGGCAGGAGATCGCCGGCGGTCGTGCGACCCGCTTGCTTAACAGCGAGGACGGGAGCCCGGCAGGGATGCACGGCGGAGGGGCCTCGACCCCCGGAAAGAAGTACGATCCCGCACAGGCCACGCCGGAGGAACGGGTGAGCCAAATGAGACGTGAACTGCGGGAGAGCGGCGAGTAACGCCGATCCCTTTCGCTAAACAAGGAGTTTTTCAATGTCAGCAACCGCACTCTCGACGCTTGACGGACTGCTCAAGCGTCATTACTCGACGGGCTTCGTCGCGGCCCAACAGAACTTCGATCCCGATTTTCTGACGGCCCTGCCGAAAGCGACCGAAACGATGGGCGGCGAGGACGCGGCTTTCCGCTTCCCCGTCAACCTGCAACGCGCACAGAACGGCGGAGCGCAGAACGAGAACGAGTCGTTCCGCGACAACCAGTCGGCCGTGCGTAAGCAAGCCACGATCGGCGCGAAGATCAACATTTGGCCGGTCGAGATCACCGGCTTCGCGATCACGATGTCCAAGTCGCAGGTCGACGCTTTCACGTCCGGCCTCGAAAGCGAGTTCGAGGACAAGCTCGCCGCGATGAAGAAGGACATGAACCGCCAGTTCTTCGGAA
>JAJVIE010000019.1 GCA_022072175.1 Candidatus Omnitrophota bacterium
TCTCCGGTCCCAGCTACGTGGTGACCACTGACCACAGTATACCCCTACGCGCGTAGGGGTGTCAAGGTTGAATATTGAGTGTTTGTTGCGCTGTAGTCGCTACGATTGCAAGCCTCCACGTCCGTCTACTGTCGCTATCGCAAACGTGGCGCGCCTACCAGCCGGCCGTCCTTGACCGTCGCGGACACCAGCACGCGGCGCAGTAGCACGCCGCGCTCATCGGGGCTGAGGCGGTCGAGCACGGCGCGCAGCTCGCGGCGGGTGGGCGGCAGCGTCATAGGTAGCGGCGCCGCCTGTTCGGCACGGCTGGCCTCCAGCGCGTCACGCTCCTGCCATAGCGCCTCGGCCGCGGCCAGAAACTCCCGCTCGCCGAGCCGGCCCGCGGCGGTGTAGACGGACGTGAGGCGCTGCAGCTCCTCGCCGATCGCGGCCAGCCGAAGCGACGCGGCCTCCTGCGCAGGGTCGGCTTCGGCCTGCCGCTGGCGAGCCCGCCGCGGGTCGAGATGGTCAACCAGGTGCGGCAGCAGCTCCTCCCACAGCGCCACGTCGCGGACGTTGCGCTGGTCACAGCGGCCGAGGCGGGCCTGGCTGCAGCGGTAGTAGATGTACCCCGGCTGGCCGCCGGACCGCCACATCGGCGCACCGCACGCGCCGCAGGTCAGCAGCCCGCCGAAGCAGCCGTCTCCGGACCGCGCCCGGGGGTGGATGCGGGTCTGGACGGCGAGGAGTTGTTGTACCGCCTGCCATACGCTCTCGTCCACCAGCGGCTCCACGTTCACAGCCGGCACGCCGGGCCGGCGGTCGCCCTGCCGGCCATGCGGCACTCGGGCGATGTACACCGGGTTGTTGAGGATGAAGCGTAGCACCGTGGGCCACGACGGGGGCAGGCCGTCGGCGCGCGGGTAGGCGTCGTTGGACCACCGCGCGAGTTCGACCAACTGCTCGCCGGCGAGGTAGCGGTCGAACAGCTCGCGGACGAACGGCGCCGTGGCCTCGTCCACGACGAACCGATGGCGCTGCTTGCCATCGATGACCGCCGGCTCACGCCGGTAGCCGATGGGCACCACTGACGAGTGGTAGACGCCCGACTGCCGCAGGTGGGCGTAGCTGAGGCGCGTACGCTCCCGATTGAGGTTGCGCTCCAGCTCGGCGGCGCCGGCCATCACGGTCAGGAAGAACCGGCCCATGGCGCTGCTGGTGTCGAGCGTCTGGCCGCCGAGGTCGAGCAGGTGCAACGCCACGCCCGCGGCATCCCAGCGGCGGGTCACGGCGAGGCAGTCGCCCGCGTCGCGGAAAAGACGGTCGAGCCGGAGGGCGACGACGGCGCCGACACGGCGGGCGGTGACCAGCTCGGCCAGCTCGCGGCCGGCGGGCCGGGCGGCGAGGGGCGTGCCGGCGGAGACGGCCGGGTCGGTGAGCAGCGTCACCAGTTCGAGGTGGCGCAGGGCGCAGTAGTGGCGGATGGCCTGCGCCTGGGCGTCGAGCGAGAGCCCCTCAGCGACCTGCTCGTCGGTCGAGACGCGGGCGTAGCCGACGGCGCGGGTCACCAATTGGGGAGAGGTCACCGCCACGCGCCGGCCAGCCACGACGCGGCGACCGCGGCGAGGAACACCCAGCCCCACGTGCGCCAAGTCTGGCCGTGGTACCTCATCGCCGCCGCTTCGTCTGCTGCGCCCGGGCGATCGGGTCCGGGCCGACCAGGCTGACAAACTTCCGGATGCACCCGATGACCACGCCCTGGACGTCCACCTCGTCGAGCTCGTGGAGTTCGAGGGGGTCGTGCCGCGGGTTGGCCGGGCAGAGCACCAGGCGGCCGCTGGCCGGGTGCGGGCCGAGCTGTTTCACGGTCACGCCGTCGTCGTTGATGTTGGCGACCACGATGTCGCGGACCTGCGGCACGCGGCGGTGGTCGACCAGCATGAAGTCGCCCTCGAAGATGTAGGGCTCCATGCTGTCGCCCTCGGCCTGCAGGACGTAGTGCCGGCCCGGAGTCAGCGGCTCCTCGATCACGTCGGCCAGCTCGAGCTGCTGCGGCTCGACCTCCTCGTCGTCGAGGAACAGCGGCGTGCCGCACGGGGCCGGGCCGTAGAAGTCGACGGCGTCGCGGTCGCGGACCACCAGCCGGCGCAGCTCGGCCAGCTCGGCGCGGAGGTCGGCGGTGTCGTCCTTGACCTCGGCGAGGTTGTTGGCCGGCTCCGAGCCCTGCTGGAGTGAGGCTGCGGTGTAGCGCTCGCTGAATCCCCTCTCGCCGAGGATGGCATTGAGACCGTCGGCCACCTCGGCCAACACTCGCCAGCTTAGCCTATCCCGCTCCGTGTAGCCCGCGATCGTAGTGCGTCCACGGTCCATGACATCGGCGAGCTGCTGCTGGGTGATGGCATGTCGCTGCATCACCTCGCTCAGCACGCTCCCGACGTTGAGTTGGGCCACGTCCGCCATGTCTATGACTGTAGCAGCGGCCATTCCGGCACTCCACAGTCTAGGGTGTAACCCACATGCGTCCAACATGCGTAGTCGCAACACTAATGCAACACTTATCCATTGCGCGCCGGGAAGTAGTAGGTCACAATCAGGTCCAACAAAGGTCACGGAGGCGTCAGTGGAGCCGATGCGTAAGGTCGAGGTGAGGCTGCCGGCTGAGTATGCCGGGCACCTGCGGTTCGTGAAGTCGCATGCCGCGGACCTGCCTTCGCTGTCGGCGACGCCGCGGCGGCAGGCCGACGTGCTGCGCGACATCGTGCGCCGCGGTCTGCTCGACGCGATGCGCGAGATCCGTGACGTGGCGGACGGCCAGCCGCTGACCACCGAGGCAATGTTAGAGCAGACCCCGGCGAGCGCCGGGTAGCTTGGAGGGATCTGATGGAGCCGTTCCGGTGGACTGGACTTGGCTGGCTGTGGGGGCAAATCGAGCGGGTGATCTTTCCGCACCGTGACCCAAGCAGCCCGTGGCAGAAGCGCCACTCAAAGTCCGGTGGCAACGGTAAGCGACACACGCCTTTGCGCAAGACGAAGCGTGGCCGGATGTACCTGTCGCGGCAGCGCAAGCAGCGACGGCACGAACGGACGTTGGCAGGATGACACAGTCCCCGGCGAGCGCCGGGTAGGGATTCACGACGGCGCCCGGCCTGGGCTAGGACCCCGTGGCCGGGCGTGAAAGGTGAGACGAGATGAGTGCATTGTACCCCGGCACCTACCGGGATGTCAAGCCGGCGGCCTGCGCGCCGGAGGGGTGGCAGCCGCCCATGCGCGGTTACGACGATGAGGACCCCCGGCGCGAGTTGCGCATCGAGCGGCAGGCCCGGCAGGTGGCGAAGCAACTGCGGGACGCGCTGGAGGTGACCCGATGACCATCGTCCTTCCAGACGGTGACCGGCTTGATCCCAACGAGCTTGCCGAGTACGCCGTCGACCTCACCTTCGGTGACTTCAAGCGCCGGCCCGAGCCGCTCCCCTACCACAAGGGCGGCCGCGCGGCCCAGGCCGCGGCGCACAGGTCGGCGGTCCGGCGCGAGCGGCACGACGCCAGGGCGCTGGCGCGGCGTGTGAAAGGCGGGCAGTGATGGAAATCAGCAGCCGCTACGTGCCAACGGCATGGTCAGGCAGCGGGGCGATGTGCCTTGACCGCGACATCGCACAGGCAGCCGACGGTCTGCTTGACTCGGTGGTTGACCTCATGGTCGCGGTCAACCAAATGCCAGCCGACCTCCCGCCTGCGGCACGGTACGGCCGGGCGATGTCCGCGGTCCTGCGTGATGGGTTTGAAAGCCGGATTGACGCGCTGACGCTGGCGTTGCAGCCGGCCAAGCTTCGGGAGGTAAACCATGGGTGATACGAAGGGGACCGCGCTCGCCGCGGTTGAGACGACCGGGGCCGTGGTCAACCACGCGCAGCAGCAGGAACTAACGCGGGACCAAATCGAGCTGATCAAGCGGACCATCTGCGACGGCGCAAGCGACAACGAACTGGCGTTGTTCGTCCAGCAGTGCAACCGCACCGGGCTTGACCCGTTCGCGCGGCAGATCTACAGCGTCGACTATCGCGGGAAGCGCAGCATCCAGGTCAGCATCGACGGGTTCCGGCTCATCGCGCACCGAAGCGGGAAGTATGCCGGCCAAGTCGGGCCGTTCTGGTGCGGACCTGACGGACAGTGGCGTGAGGTGTGGCTTGAGAAAGCTATGCCCGCCGCAGCGAAGGTTGGAGTGCTGCGTGACGACTTCAAGGAGCCGCTGTGGGGCGTAGCGCGATTCGACAGCTACGTCGGGCAGGGGCCGCTCTGGAAGTCCATGCCGGATGTGATGATAGCCAAGTGCGCGGAGGCGTTGGCGCTTCGCAAAGCGTTCCCGCAGGAGCTGTCCGGGTTGTACACCGGAGACGAGATGGACCAGGCCGCCAACGCGCCGCAGTCGGCGCCGCGCCAGCCCGCCGGCTATGCCGGCTATGACGACCTGGCAGCGGCCTACCTCGCCATCGGCGACACGTCGGACGCCATGGTCGCCCGCAACCTGCTCGGAGACTGCAACCGCGAGACGAAGGCCAACGCCGACGCGATGACTGACCAGCAACTCGCCGACCTCAAGCGGCTGGCACGCAACGCCAAGGCGTACATCGCAGAACTCGCCGACGCCGAGGCCGCGCAGGACGCAGAAGACGACGTCGTCGACGCCGAGTTCGAGGCTGACGACGACGGCACGGAG
This sequence comes from Candidatus Omnitrophota bacterium, assembly GCA_022072175.1. Classification (GTDB taxonomy): domain Bacteria; phylum Omnitrophota; class Gorgyraeia; order 2-02-FULL-51-18; family 2-02-FULL-51-18; genus JAJVIE01. Next base: position 4,694 of record JAJVIE010000019.1, read on the forward strand.
GGCAACTGACATGGCGACACTGTTCGATTTGAGCGCGGACGCCGAGGCGGTGATGTCCGCCATCCTAGCGATCGAGGAGGCGGACCTGTCCGCGCCGCAGGATCTGGTTGAGGTTCCCGATGAGCTGTATGGCCAGCTCGAGGCGCTGGCAGCGGCGATCGGTGACAAAGTCGACAGCATCGGCTACGTCTGGACGGAGCTGCAGTCTCAGGCGGACGCGCTGAAGGCTGAGGAACACCGGCTCTCGGAGAAGCGCAAGGCGCGGGAGAACGGCGTCAAGCGGTTGCGGAACATCTGCCTGGACGCCATGCAGCGGCTCGGCGAGAAGAAGCTCGCCGGGCAGATCTACAGCATCACGCGACAAGCCAGTCCGCCGTCCTGCCGCGAGGTTGACGAGGCAGCGGCGTTGGCCGCAGGTCTTGCCGAGGAGGTAACCACCGTCAAGGTCGACTCACGCGGCATCATCGCTGCCTGGAAAAGCAACCCGGCGGCGGTGGACGGCATCGCCGAGGTGGTGCAGGGCGAGAATGTGAGGCTGCGATGAGGCGCACGGGCTACATCCGCGACATGCCACCGACCGGACTGCAGGCGACGCGACAGGCACGCTCACGGCGTCAGAGGACGCGGTACGGCGCCGTGGCGATGGGGGCCGGGTTCGGGTTTGCGTGCCTGGCCGCAGTGGCGCAGTCTGCTGGCACGGTTGACCAGCTCGTGTACGTCACGTGCCTGTGCTGGTTGATCGGCGCGGCGCTGCTCGGCATGGAGTGACCAGGTTGCCGGGCGGTCTGTCGATGCCGCGCCCGGCGACAACCGCCGCGGGTTTCCCCCCTGGCCCGCGGCGGGCCGGCCCTGACTGGCGACCCCGGTTCGATTCCGGGCAGGGCCATGCGGCGATGACCGCTGCTTGAGGAGCATACGCATGGGTGAGAGAGAGCAGTACGTTGTGGTGCGCACCTATAGCGCAGGCGTGCATGTCGGCGTGCTGGAGTACCGCGACGGCAAGGAGGTGTGTCTGAGCAAGGCGCGCCGCATTTGGTCATGGCGTGAGCGCAACACGTTGCACGAGATTGCCAATCACGGCGTCGGAGCTGGGAGCCGCGTCAGCGAGCCGGTCGAGAGCATTGACCTGACCGAGGCCATCGAGGTCATCACGTGCAGTGATGAGGGGCGTGCCGCTCTGGAGCATGCGACATGGACGAAGTAGAGCGCTCCGGCTCCGGCTCCGGCTACGGCTCCGGCGACGGCTCCGGCTACGGCTCCGGCGATGGCTACGGCGACGGCTACGGCTACGGCTACGGCGACGGCTACGGCTACGGCGACGGCTCCGGCTCCGGCTACGGCGACGGCTCCGGCTCCGGCTCCGGCTTCGGCGACGGCTACGGCTACGGCTACGGCTCCGGCGATGGCTACGGCGACGGCTACGGCTACGGCTACGGCGACGGCTACGGCTACGGCGACGGCTACGGCTACGGCTACGGCGACGGCTCCGGCTCCGGCTCCGGCTCCGGCTACGGCTACGGCTACGGCTCCGGCGATGGCTACGGCTCCGGCTACGGCGACGGATAGAAGTTCGCGCGCCGGTACCCAGGCCGGCACCGCGGTTCGAGCCCGCGGCGCGGAATGCGGAGAGCGCGGTACCCCTACGCGCCACGACCCGCGAGACGAGCAGACGAGGGTGCCGGTGATGGCGAGGCCGCGGGTTATCCCCGCCCGTGGCACGAGGTTCGATCCCTCGGCCGGCATTGCGGTGGGCGGTGCGTGACCGTCACGCCGCGGCACCGGGTAGGCCGGTGCGAGTGAGGCCACGCGAGATGGCGAGGTAGCGCCGTCCGCGTCGTCATTGGCTGATTGCCACGCTCGTAGTATGAGGCGCGCGGCAGGTGCCTGGGGCTCACAAACCACCCCAGCGCGGGTTCGAGTCCCGCGGGCGCAGTGCGAGGCGCGACAGCGACCTCGTGGCGGCTGGAATAGGCCAGTCGCGAGAGCTCGGCATGAACCCGTCGGTGCGCGCCGGTCCCATGGGCGGTGGCCGGCGCGCGACGGGACAGTTTGCAGTGGAGCCCCGGCGGCGCAGCCGCCAAGCACGAGCCGCCGGGGCGTGACCGCCAGACGTGAGGAGGCGATCGAGGTGCAGTCTACCACGGCGCTAACGCCGTTCTTCACCCCGCCGGAGGCGATCCGGCTGATGCTGTCGGTGCTCGATCCGCACACCGACCAGCACGACGGCGTACGCATCCTCGAGCCCTGCGCCGGGGAGGGCCGGATCATCCGCGAGCTGCGTGGCGCGTACCCCGAGGCGTGTCTGATGGCCGTCGAGCCTCGGGACGAGCTGCGCGGTGACTGCGACGCAGCCGGCGCCGACGTGGTGGTGACCTCGGGCGCGGTCGAGTACGCCGAGCGCCTGGCCATCGGGCGGTACCGCCCGTTCGACATCATCGTCACGAACCCGCCCTTCTCGATGGCGTGCGACATCTGGGACGCCTGCTGGCCGCTGCTGCGCCACGGCGGGCAGCAGGTCTTCTTCCAGCGGCTGTCGTGGCTCAGCTCGCAGTCGCGGGCCGAGTTCTGGGACAGGTACCCCGGTACGGACGTCTGGGTCTGCCCCGGCCGCTTCAGCTTCGTCGACAGCGGCGCGGTAGACCGCTGGGACTACGGGGTGTTCGTGTGCCGCAAGGGCGACCACGAGCGGACGGGGCGGTGGCGGCGGCTGCCGGTGGAGGGTGGTGAGGCATGATGCAGCTCTCCCTCTGGGATCAGCCGAGCGGCTACGGCACCCCGGCGATCCCGCTCAAGCCGCGGCAGGTCGAGGCCCACGAGGCCGTCAAGCGCCACCGCGCCGCCGGGATTGACAAGCAGCTCGACCTGCTGGAGCGGCTGGGCTTCGACACCATCCACACCGACTGGACAAAGGGCCAGGCGAGCAAGGCGATCGACGGGACGCCGCCGAGTGACCGGCAACTGAAGATGTTGCTCGCCTACGGCTTCGACGTGCTGCGGCGGCAGTGGACACGGGCCGAGGTGGCCAAGGCGTTCGAGCTGGCCGAGCGTGAGAAGCGGCAGCCGGACTGGCGGCGGGTCAACGGCCTGCGGGGAGGTCGGCGGTGAAGTCCCCGTTTCCCTACTTCGGCGGCAAGTCGCGGGTGACCAACCTGGTGTGGCAGCGGTTCGGCGACGTGCCGAACTACGTCGAGCCCTTCTTCGGGTCCGGCGCGATGCTGCTGGCCCGGCCGGATGACCACGACTGGCCGCACCGCACCGAGACGGTCAACGACGCGGACGGCATGGTCGCCAACTTCTGGCGGGCTGTCTCGCACGACCCGGAGCAGGTGGCGCAGTGGGCCGACTGGCCTGTCAGCGAATGCGACCTCCACGCGCGGCACGCCTGGCTGATCGGGCAGCGTGAGGACCTGACCCGCCGGCTCGAAGGCGACCCGGACTTTTACGACGCGAAGGTCGCCGGCTGGTGGCTCTGGGGCATCTGCCTGTGGATCGGCGGCTGCTGGTGCTCAGCGCAAGGGCCGTGGCGAGTGGTTGACGGAGAACTGCTCCGCATCGGCAACGGACAGAAGCGCCAGCTCCCGCACCTCGGCGACGCCGGGAGGGGCATCAACCGCCAGCTCCCGCACCTCGGCAACGCCGGGATGGGAGTCTGCGACGAATGGTCAGAGCACCTGCTGAGCATCATGCAGGAGCTGGCCAACAGGCTCCGGCGTGTGCGTGTCTGCTGCGGCGACTGGCAGCGCGTCTGCGGACCGACGCCGACCACCAAATTCGGCACGACCGGGGTGTTCCTGGACCCGCCTTACTCCGATGTTGCCAACCGGGCGGAGGTATACGCCACGGACTGCGAGCAGGTCGCGCACCGTGTTCGCGATTGGTGCCTGGCCCGAGGAACCGACCCGGACCTTCGCATCGCGCTCTGCGGCTACGAGGGCGAGCATGACGCGCTGGAGGCCGATGGCTGGGACGTGGTGGCCTGGAAGGCGAAGGGTGGATACGGCAGCCATGGCGATACCACCGGCCGCGATAACGCCACGCGCGAGCGGATCTGGTTTTCTCCGCACTGTATCAAGCCTGACGCCAAGCCGGTGCAGCTCGCCATGTTCGACAACGAGGTAACCTCATGACCGACCCGGTAGCTGAACTTGCTGAGGAGACGGCGCGCCTGCTGGTTGCCGGACACAGCCCGCGCGATGCGGTCAACGCGGCATGGCAGACGTTGATGCACCGCAACCCGCCGCTACCGTACCACGAGCGGCTACAGCGCAAGGCCGAGACGCAGCGGCGGTGGCGGGCGCGTGCCGGTGGTGCCCAATGACTGACGACCTGCAATCCCGTCTGGACCAGCAACTCGCCGACGCCAGCCACGTCTGCAGCGGCACCGACGGACGTCACCACCGGCCAACCTACATGCCCGTCGACCGGGACACCGGGGAGCGGTACTGCCCACGCTGCCGGCCGCGGGCGAGGATTGAAAAGCCGGCGAAGAAGGGGAAGAAACCGACCGGCGCGCAGCTTGCATTCGATGCGCAGGTATGGGACAATGGAACGCGGCCGGGCGGTGCTTGCAACACCACGCCGGCCGCTGAGCATGACGCCTGTAGAGGAGGCGGCGATGCCTGACCCGAAGTCTACCACATCCCACGCCGCCTCCACACCTCAGCAACGCAACACCATCGCGGTTGACTCGCGGTTCCAGGAGATCGGCGGTGGTGAGTGAGCCCTCTCGACGCCGCCATCCGCTACGCCGAACTTGACCTCGCGACGTTCCCCTTGGAGCCGCGGGACAAGCGCCCCCACACCACGCTCGCGCCGCACGGGTTCAAGGACGCGACCACCGACCCGGTACAACTGCGCGACTGGTGGACGGCCGACCCGGAGGCAGGCGTCGGGCTGCCATGCGAGATGAACAAGCTGGTGACAGTCGACGTTGACGCCCGCTCCGGTGGGCTCGATGCGTGGCGCAAGTGGCTCGGAGACCGCAAGCTGCCGATGACCTGGAAGGCCAAGACCGGCGGCGGCGGGCTCCACTACGTCTTCAAACTCCCGACCGGCGTGAAGCTCCGTGGCAAGCTGGTTGACCCCGTGACCGGCGAGGTGATCGAAGGCGTCGACATCAAGGTCGCCGGGTACATCGCGGTCGAGCCAACCGTCCACCCCTCCGGCGTGCAATACAAGTGGCGGCCCGGCTATGCGCCGTGGGATCGTCCGGTGGCCGAGGCGCCCGACTTCCTCATCGCGGCCATGACCAGGCCGGACCGGTATGAGCCCGACCAGCCCCCGCCGGTACCAGCACCCGCCGCACCGGTTGGCGACCGGCTCACCGAAGAAGAGATTGCCCGCCGCGCCCTGGCCGAGATGAACCCGGCCCGGGCCGACGACTATGCGACCTGGATCGAGGTCGGGCAGGCGCTCCACCATGTCGGCGACCACCTGCTAGACGACTGGCTGCGCTGGTCAAGCCAATCCACCAAATACGACGAAGGGGTCTGCCGCGACAAGTGGCGGTCCTTCCGCCGCGGCGCCGGCCGAACCCTCGGCACTGTGATTGAGTACGCCCGGCAGGACGGCTCCAACCTGTTGCAGCCGGGCAGCCGGGCCAGTGAGCGGGAGCCGCGCAAGCCGAGATTGAGAGACGCCGACACCATGGGCGAAGCGATGCCGCAGCCGTCCGGCGATGACAAGCCGGTGATCAGCACCGACGGGCGACAGCTTGCCGACGTGGTGGACGACGCGCTCGAAGTGCTGAAGGTCAGCAACGACCCGCCCAGCCTGTTCCGAAGGTCGGGCCATGTTGTGCGGGTCCAATGGGACGAAACGGACTGGCCGACGATCAACGACGTCGCCGAGCACGCCCTACGCGGCCGGCTGGCGAGGATGGCAGACTGGCACGGCTCGCGAGGTCGGCCGATTGACCCGCCGGCCGCGGTCTCGCAGACCATCCTGGCCGAGCCGTCGCTGCCCCTGCCGCCGCTGATCGGGTTGACGCAGACGCCGACCATGCGTCCCGACGGTTCTGTCCTGTGGCTGCCCGGTTACGACCCTGCCACGAAGCTGTTCTACGCACCGCCTGGCCGCCTGCAGGTGCCGCGCATCCCCGATGAACCGACCACGGATCAAATCATGGCCGCGCGGGACAAGCTGCTTCACGTCATCGCCGAGTTCCCCTTCGCCGAGGAGTCGAGCCGGGCCAACCTGCTGGCGACATGGCTGACCCCGGTCAACCGCGCGGCCATCAACGGCCCGACCGGGTGCGCCGTGGTTGACGCTCCTTCCCCGGGCACTGGCAAGTCGCTGCTTGTCGAGAGTATCTGCCGCACCGCGTCGGGCCGGTCAACCTTCCTGACGGCTCCGAAAGATGAAGACGAGTGGCGCAAGCGCATCACGTCGCTGCTCATGTCCGGCTCGTCCGTCGTGGTGATCGACAACATCTCGGGTGTGTTCCGCTCGGACCAGCTCGCCGCGGCCATCACCGCCGACTGGTGGGAAGACCGCGAACTCGGTAAGTCCGGCATGGTCCGCATCCAGCAGCGCGCGATGTTCATCGCCACCGGCAACAACATCGCGCTCGGAGGCGACCTGCCGCGCCGCTGCTACCGGATCCACCTGGACGCCGAATGCGCCCGGCCGTGGGAGCGTGAGGGCTTCGAGATTGCAGACCTGCGGGCCTACGTCGACAGCATGCGCGGAGAGCTGCTGGCGGCCCTCCTGACGCTGAGCCGGGCCTGGTGGGGGGCAGGATGCCCGCAGGTCAAGGTCCGGGCGCTGGGGGGCTTCGAGTCGTGGTGTTCAATCATCGGCGGCATCCTTGCCAACGCCGGCATCGAAGGCTTCCTTGGCAATCAGGATGAGGTGTACGAGCAGGCCGACGAGGGCGGGCAGGAAACGGAGGCGTTCCTGCGTGCCTGGCGCGAGGTGTTCGGCGACCGCGCGATGAAGGTCGCCGAAGTGGTCGGCGCCATGAAGGAAGACCTTCCGCAAGGTGAGGCGCTGCGGGCCGCCTGCCCTTCCTGGGCCTACGGAACAAACAGCCAAATCGACGCCCGCAAGCTCGGAAACAACCTCCGCGTCTTCAAGGATCGCCGGTACGGGGCGGACGGCTTGTCGCTTAAGCGTTCGCAAAGCGACAAGCATTCAAAGGTTGTTACTTGGAAGGTGGTTACTGCTGCGGGGACTGCGGGGTCTAGCGGGTACTCTTCTAATCCCAACGTAGAAAATGGTAAGGATTATGACCAATTTATAGGTAGGGTGTTGGACACTACCCGCCTGTCCCCGCAGTCCCCGCAACCCGAATTGGACGTCTCCGACTACGACGAAACCGAACCCGAGGATCTGGACGGCCCGTGGGGCCAGGAGGGCAACTGATGGCACTGCCCGACCTGACATCGATCGACCCCGGCATCCCAAGCGCGGCCATGCTTCGCATCTACGATCTTCCGCCGGCCTCCCGCGAGCCGGCCCGGCGAATGTGGCTGGCCTGGTTCGCCGAGGCCGAGGCCGCAGGCAACGATCGGCCCGTCTCGCGCGTGAGGGCCACCGAACGGCTGCTGGCGTGCGAGTTCCACGGCGGTCTGGTGGTTGAGTACGGGCGCGGTGACAAGGTTGACGGGTCAGTGCGCGCGCGTCTGTGCGAGGAGGTGACATGTGAGGACTGACTTGACGGCGATGGTGGTGAGCTGCCGGGACTGTGGGGCGGTCGTGTCAGCCGGCGACGCAACCTGCGACGAAGTGCGCGATGAGAGTTTCGAGATAGCCTGGGCGTCGCGGCTGTCGGTGGACTTCATGACGCCGGACAACGCGCGGTCGGCGATGGCGCGGTTCGGTGCGTGCACGTGTGACGGCGCCCATGACGCTGGGGTGTCTAGCGAGAGCCCATGCGGCCCGAGCGAGGAGGTGACGGGATGAGCGAGCGAGTTTTGACACCCGAGGAGTTGCACGTCCTGCAGCACACCCTCGGGATCGACCAGTACGGGCGCGGCGAGATGTACCGCAACTACTTCTGGGGGCAGGATGACCGCTGCGAGAATATGGTCGCGTGCGGCTACATGCGACTGGTACAGAACCCTACCGGCGATGTGCTCTACGTTGTCACCGACGCTGGCAAGAAAGCCGTCCTCGCGCAGAGCCCAGCTCCCCCGAAACTAACCCGTAGCCAGGCACGCTACCAGAAGTACCTCGACACCGGCGCTGACTACTGCATGTCGTTCGGCGAGTGGCTGCGGAGTGGGGAGTACCGCGTAGCGGAGGTGACGGGATGAGCGAGCAAGTGACGCGCTACACAGATCCCGTGACGAAGCGCACTTTGGCGTCGTTGGCCGAAACAGTCGCAGGATGGGAGTACAAGATCGGCGTTGCGTGGCCCGAGGACGAGCGGCCGAGTTCTGCCATGGCTCGCGCCGCGGCGACCATCGAGGCACTGCATGCGCGGGTCGCCGAGCTCTCGGCGGTGCCAAGCAGCCCGGACACGGACGAGGTTACTGGACCTCCGGATCGGATCTATCTGTGCTACGGGGACATCTGCGAGCTGGACCTGCCTGTGTCGCACGTGGATTGTGAGGAGGTCACGTGGTCCGATCACCCGCCGTGTGATGTGGTGGTGGAGTATGTGCGATCCGCGGCCATGAACGCCGCCCTCGCGCGCATCGCCGCCTCCCGCGCCGAGTGCGAGCGGCTGCGTGAGGCGGCCGGAAAAGCGGTTGACGCCTTTTGGGGCAGCGACTACGTCGCGAAACTGCGGGCCATGGAGGCGCTACGCGGTGCGCTCGGAGACGGCCAGTGACCGGCGAGAAGTTCGTGGCTGGGAAGTGGTACACCCCGACCAACTGCGGCATCGAGGGCGCTGTGCGCGTGCTTGGCGACCCGGACAACGGCGTGGTCATCTGTCGCACACCGCGCGGAGGCAGCCTGTACCACACGATCCTCATCCGCTGGCGCGGCACGTGCATCCAGCGAGCCGAGGTCAGCTTGCATGACATGCAGTCCATTGAGCGCCGCGCGGTGGCCCTTGCTCGCGACATCGCGACGCGCGTCGGCTGGTATCTCGGCGAGGCCGAAGAGGACAGCGTGTTGGACCACGAGGAGGGGCTGCAGTGACCGGCGAGGAGATCAAGCGCCACATCGCCGAAGCCTGCCGCGAGGCCGGCTACGTGGTGCTCTACCACGCCGACGGCAGGCACGGCCCGGCCGAGGGGATGCCGGACCTGCGCATCCTCGGGCCGTGGGCCAACCGGCAGACCTGCGTCGACCTGGAGTGCAAGTCGGCGCGGGAGAAGCTGAGGCCGGCGCAGCAGCGGTACGCCGACGCGGCGATGCAGGTCGTCGGGACCGGCTACGTCTACGCCGTGGTCAGGCAGACTCCCGAGGCGCCCGGCGAGCTGGCGGCGCGGACGGTGGCGTTCATGCTGGGCCTCGTCGATTTGGCACGCCGGTTGCCGGCACCAGGGCCGGGGGCGGTGTTCGGGGAGCTTCCGGCGCCGTCCCCAATTGGGGAGAGCGCGGTGGACATCGGCGACCCGGAGGTGATGGGCAAACCGCTCTCGCGGTGGCCCGAGCCGGCTCGGTCGCGGATGCGTGCGGAGTTGCTGGCTGAGGAGCGGCGGCGGGCCGCGGGAGGTGTGCGGTGACCGACCACCACCGCGAGCACCTCCAAGCCCTGGCCGACCAGGCCCGCGGCCACCTGCACGCCGCCGAGGATGCGACGCGGCGGGCGGTGGGGTGCTACGTGGTCGGGCACGCGGCGGGCGGCGCGGCGTTCGTGGCCGACGCGCGGCGGGAGATGGCGGCGGCCGGGGAGCTGCTCGACCGCCTGGCGCGGCTGGGCGAGGAAGGACAGGAAGGATGCTGACCATGACCACCGACGACCTGCGCGAGACCGCGGCGAAGCTGCCCGAGCTGCTGACCCCGCACCAGCGGCGCATCCTCGGCCTGTCCTGTGACGGTCAGACCGTGGTCGAGATCGCGGGGGAGCTCGGCTGCTCGCCGGCGACCGTGACGTACCACAAGGACCGCATCCGGGCCGCCCTCGGCGGGGTGGACTGGGACGTCGCCAAGGCGCTGTACGCCGCGGCGCCGCGGGGCGAAGCCTCCTAGCAGATCGCTAGGAGGGACGACGCGGCACGCCTTGATCTTCGGGGGCTCCTGCCTGACGCTGCCGGCAGGAGCGCGCGCGTGCAGCAGGCACTGGACCAACTGCGGCAGGTCATTGCGGCCCCGACCGCCAAGGGCCTCATCGCCGCCGCATCCGCCCTGTGGGCGGGCTTGACCCACCATGCGACGGACAGTTTCCTCATCTCGTTCGGGGCCGTGGCGCTTCTCTACTCGCTCGACTGCCTCCTCGGAACCTGGCAAGCCATCGCCTTCGGCGAGTTCAACAAGGCGAAGTTGTCCCGCTTTGTGAGCAAGGCCTTGGCCTACACCGGGGTCAGCCTCTGCGCCTTCGTGGCCGGCATCGCCGCCGACGTGGCGCTGTCGGCCGACACGCTCGCCGTGGCGTACTCGCTGACGACCGCGGCCAACGTCATGCTCGCCGGCACGGAGGGCGTGAGCGTGCTGGGGCACGTCGACAAGCTCACCGACGGAGCGCTTGCCGACAAGCTCGGATGGCTGCGCCCGATGCTCGAGCAGATGCGTGATTGGACGCCTACGGTGAAGCCGAAGGCCGCTCCGAACGGAGGTCCGTAACCATGGCAACCACCTGGCGCGACGAACTCGCCACCGCCCGGGCAACCTGCGACGCCGAGCGCATCGACCCCGCTCGCGACGGCACCGATGGCCTGTACATCGTCACCGCAGCCATGCCGTGGGAGCTGCCGACCGAGGTTGAGTACCTCGTCCGCGCCGCGCTCGCGAGCTACGCCGCGTCGTGGTGGGACCTGCTCAACGCCGACAAGGGCAGCATCTGCGCGTTGCTGGTCGACCTGTCCGCCAATGTCGTGCGCGTGCCGAACCTGCGGTACCCCGATGCGACGTGGTACCCGGAGAGCCTTCCGTCGCAGCAATGGGTGCATGGCCCGCGCGGCGAGCAGCCGGTCGCGGCGCACGTGCTGGCATTCGCGGCCGGGCGAGATGAGCCGATGGACCGCGGGGCGCTGCGGGGGAGCGCGGAGTGATGCCAGGGCACGCCACCGGCCGAGGGAAGCCGCCCGCCGGCTGGCGGGATGTGTTCCTCAACGCCCTGGCCGAATGCCCGAACGTAACCCGCGCGGCAGCGGAAGCAGACGTCCCGAAACAGACCGCCTACAGGGCGCGCAGTACGTCGGCGAAGTTCGCCGAGCAGTGGGATGAGGCACTGCGGCAAGGCGTTGACGCGCTGGAAGGCGAGGCCCTGAGGCGGGCGCAGTTCGGCACCGAGAAACCCGTGTTCCAGGGCGGCGTGTTGGTGGGCCACGTCACCGAGTACAGCGACACGCTGATGATGTTCCTGCTCAAGGCCCACAACCCGGAGAAGTTCGGAGACAAGCAGCGGCATGAGGTGACCGGCGCCGATGGAGGCGCACTGCAACTGACCTGGATCGGCGGCCTGACCGAGAGGTTCGATGGTGACGACGGCGACAGCGAGTAGGACGATCGCGATTCAGCCGCCCCCGCTGCATGACGGGCAGCGGCAGGTGCTGTCGTCTAGCGCCCGCTTCATCGTCCTCATCACCGGACGCCGGTGGGGAAAGTCGAAGGCGGGCGCGCTCTGGTTGCTGGACGGCGCGATGGGGCCCGGGGCTGGTCCCGGGACGGTCTGCCAGTGGGTGGCGCCGACCTACGCGATCTGCAAGTTCGGATGGCGCGAGCTGGTGCGGCTCGGACAGCAGATCCCCGGTGCGACCATCCTCTCACCGCGCCGCCCGACGGTCGACTCACTGCTCATGCTCCCGAATGGGGCGGAGGTCTGCCTGGGGTCGGCGGACCATCCCGACAGTCTGCGCGGCGAGGGTCTCACCCGCGTCGGCGTTGACGAGGCAGCCATGGTGCCGCAGGCGGCTTGGACCGAGGCGCTCTATCCCGCGCTCGGTGACCACGCCGGCCGGGCGATGCTGATCAGCACGCCGAAGGGTCCGAACTGGTTGCAGAAGCGCTACCTGCGCGGGCAGGACCCGACCGATCCCGAGTATCAGTCGTTCCGGTTCCCGTCGGACAGCAACCCCTACCTCAACCCGGCGGTTATCGAGGCGGCCCGCGGCGAGCTGCCGGACATGGTGTTCCGGCAGGAATACCTGGCCGAGTTCATCGCCGACGGCGCCGTGTTCCGCAACATCGAGGCATGTACCCGCGTGGTCGAGCCGACCGGCAGTATCGTGGTCGGCGTCGACTGGGCACAATCCGACGACTTCTCCGTCTTCACGGCAGTGGACATCGCGACCGGCGCGGTCATCGAGGTCGAGCGCATCAACCAACTCAGCTACTCCATCCAGGTGGACAGGCTCAAGCAGTTCTGCAACCGCGTCGGTGCGATTATGGTGTTGGCTGAGGACAACGGGCCTGGCGCGGCGCCGTGCGACTACGCCGCCGAGGCGGGCCTTCCGTTGCAGCGGTTCACGACCACCGCGAGCAGCAAGCCCGAGATCATCGGCAACCTCATCGCCGCGTTCGACCACCAGAAGATCGCGCTCAGCATCCCGGATGAGCACCTGTTGGAGGTGGTCACCACCGAGTTGCAGGCGTTCACGATGACGCGCGGCGCAACGGGATCGTTCCGGTACTCGGCCCCCGACGGCATGCACGACGACTGCGTGATGTCTCTGGCGATCGCGTGGGAGGCCAAACGGCGCGGCGGCATGGTCTGGGAGGTGTTCTGATGGGTGCTTTGGAGCGCATCAGCAACAGCCTCGGCCGGGCCGTCGGCGCGTTCCGCTACGGCATCTCGGACGTGATGCTGCGCGGCATTGGACAGGACGCCGCCCTTTCACGCAACGGACGCATGTGGTTCCCGAACGGCACGCCCGCCTCGCCCGCATCGCCGTCGGACGAGGCGCGCTACAGCACGAGCGACGATGTCTACGCCGCGGTGCGGCTGCTTGCCACCTGCGCGGCGACCTGCCCCTACCAGGTGCTGGTCAACGGTGAACACGACCCCGAGCATGACCTGCAGATCCTCATCGAGCGGGCCAACCGGTGGCAGGGCGGGCTCGACTTCTGGACGCGGGCCTACTCGTGGTTGTGGCTTCTCGGGGAGTGCTTCGTCATCATCGAGCGCGGCAACCCGTATGCACCGGCCATGCCAAACGCGCTATGGGCCGTCTCTGGGCGCTACATGCGCGTCAAGGCAGGCGATGGCGAAGAGTACGTCGCGAGCTACAAGTTCGTGCCGCCCGGAAAGGGTGAGAGCGCGGCGATCGACATCGATCCGCAGGACGTGATCCCGCTGCTGCTCTGGAACCCGGCCGACCCGCTGCGCGGTCTGTCCCCGCTGACGAGCCTGCGCAACGGGCTCGACGCCGAGCGCGAGGCGAAGTCCGCGAACCGGGACCTCTTCCGTAACGGACCGATGGCCGACGTGGTGATCAGCCCGGCCGGCGACGCGTTCCTACAGCCGCCACAGCGTGAGCACCTCGAGGCCAGCTTGGATAAGCGGCTCGGCGACACAGGGAAGCGGCACCGCCCGCTGGTGCTCCCCGGGGGCGTCCGCGTCGACGCGGTGCGGCTCACCCCGCGCGATGCCGAGTTTATCGAACTGGACAAGCTGACGACCAGGGATGTGGCGAAGGCGTACCAGATCCCGAGCATGTTCCTCGGCCAGATGGACGCCGCGACGTTCCGCAACTACGAGACCGGCTACCGCGCGCTGTGGGAGCACGCGATCGTTCCGGTGGTGCGGGCCGCGGCGGCGACCATGACGGTGACCATCGCTCCGCAGTTTGGCGACAACGTTGAGATCGTCGCCGATGAGGACTTCATCAAAGCCAAGCTGCAGGACGAGAAGTCGATCGCTGACACCATGGGCGTGTTGGTTCGCGCCGGCTACGACCGCCTTCTCGTGGCGCGGATGTTCCTCGGCGACCACATCGACGAAGCGTTTGTCAGCGACCTTGTGCCGGTCGTGTTGCAGGAGCCGGCCGACGCCGCTGCCACTGTTGCGCCAACCCGCAACATCGCCCGACGCTCCTCCCCGAAGCGGCGGGCCGCGGCGGTCAGTCGTGAGGCCATTCGCGACTCGGCCGCCGCGGCCCGCGGGGAGCTGGAGGGTCCGGCGACCGACGACATGCACGCCGGGCTCGGCCAGCAGTGCAATCGGGTGCTCGCCGCTTGGAAGGCGCTCGACCCGAATCGGATGCTCCGTCGTGATGCAGATACCGACTACGCGGCGATCGTGTTCCCGGACTGGTCAGACGACCCGTTGGTTGGGCTCGTGGCCGGTGTGATCGGGAACGGGGTCGAGCGCGGTGCGGCAGACGCTACTGAGCTGTTCGACCTGAGCTTCGATGAGGGCCGGGTGCGCGATGAGTCGCTGGCGTGGGCCAAGGCCGCGGCGGCGGACGAGGTCCGGTACATCAACGAGACGACGCGCGGGTTCCTGCGCACAGCCATCGCCGACGGCCTGGCCGCTGGAGAGACGCCGATCCAGATCGAGAAGCGCATCCGCGAGGCCTTCTCGCAGTCCGAGCCCGACGAGGCCGACCGGTACGCCAATCGCCCGCGCATGATTGCCGAGACGGAAATCGGCGCGGCCTACAACCACGGCAGCAACGCCGCGCTCGAAGCTGCCGGCATGACCCGCGAGTGGCTTTGGTCTGGCAACCCGCAGGACACCCGCCACGACGGTATCGACGGTCAGAAGCGAAATCCCGGCGAGGCGTTCGACGTTCGCGGCTACGCCGGCCAGTACCCCGGCGATCCAAGCCTGCCGGCCGGCGAGCGCGTCAACTGCAAGTGCTCGGTCGGTGCGGCCCTGGAGGATGATGATGCCTGAGAGTTTGATGCGCCGACAGGGCCTGCTTGAGGTCCGTGAGGTCAACGAGGATCTGCGCGAGATCACCGCCATGGTGAGCACGGAGAGCAAGGACAGCTACAGCGACATCCTGCTCGCCACCGGGTGCCGGCTTGACCGGTACGAGAAGAACCCGGTCGTGCTGTGGGGCCACGACCTCAATCAGCCGCCGGTCGCCAACTGCGTCAGCATCGAAGCGCAGGATGGCGAGGGCCTACTGGCCGTCTCGCGGTTCCACAACCTGACTGAGCGGTCGCGGGACACCTGGGAGCTGTACCGGCTCGGCATCATGCGTGGTTGGTCCGTCGGATTCCTCTACCTGTGGGAAAACGACGAAGCGCCGTGGCGGTACGATAGCACCCGCGACGCCTTCGTGGTGCACGCTTGGGAGCTCTACGAGTACAGCACGGTCACGGTGCCGGCCAACGCCGACGCCCTGACACGCGCGGCTGGCGAGGGCCTGGACGCCGCAGCGAGGATGCTCCGTGCTGCCGGCCTGCCCGACCACCCGCCGACGCCGGAGGAGCGCTTGCAGCAGGACCTGCAACGCGCCCTCGGCGGGCTGACCGGTCTGCGCAACTACCGCCGGCACTGCGAGAAGAACGGCAAGGACTTCCCGGTCGAGACCGATCGACTGGACGAGGCCGAGGAGCTGCTGCGCGAACTGCGCGGTGCTCCGGAGCCTGACGACGCACCCGCCCCGCCGGAGACCGATCCGGCCGTCGGAGACCCATCCGATGTCGACCTGACGGCGGTCCTGAACACGCTGGCGGAAGTGCGGGAGGCCCTGTCTCCCGACAAGCAGCGTGACGCCATCCGCGCCGGGGTTGCTGACCTGCGGCGCTCGTTCATCGGAGGACAGTCCCCATGGACCAGGACGCGTTGATTCGCGAGCTTCGCGAGATCAAGGAGGCGGCGCAGTCGCTCCACGATCCCGACAAGCTCAAGGCCGCCATCCGCGAAGTCATCTCGGAGGATAGCGGCGACCACGGCGGCACCGGCAAGGGCGCCGCGCGCACTGACGGCGGTGGCGGCGAAGAGGCCGCGTCGGGCCACAGCCTGCGGCACCTGTTGGCGCAGCGGGCTCCTGACGGCCAGGTCGCCGAGCTGCACCGCCTGGCCGACCGCGTGCATCTCGTCTCGCGCATGACGGGTCGGGCGCCCAACGAGCTGAAGTGCTGGGAGCCGTACAAGAAGCTGGCCGGCGAGCTGTGCGGTCGTGCCATGAACACGTCCGACGACAGCGCGTTCGTGCCGACCGGCTTCACCGACAGCCTGATCGACACCGCGCGGATCGACCGCCGCATTCCGGGGCTGGTCAATCAGTTCTCGCTGGCCAGGTCGCCGCTGACGCTGCCGGTCGGGTCGGACCTTGGCCTGCCGGTGAAGATCGCCGAGCCGACCACGGACACCGCGCAGAAGATCCCGGCGCAGGACCCGGCCACGGGGAGCGTGACGTTCGACGCGACCACGTATGGGGTCCGGGTGCCGTTCAGCGAGGAGTTCGACGAGGACTCGATCGTCACGGCGGAGGAGTACATCCGGAGCCGGATCGCCAAGTGCATGGTCGACGGTCTGGAAACCGGGATCATCAACGGCGACACCGCGGCCACGCATCAGGACACGGCGGTCGTCACGGCGGCCAACGACATCCGCAAGCTCTGGCTCGGGTTCCGCGGACTGGCGTTCGACAACTCGGCGACCTACGACTGCGCGGAGACCAGCATCGGCGCGGCCGACTTCGAGCAGGGCGACGTGGTGCGCACGGTTGCCAAGCTCGATGATGCGTACAAGTCCGACCCGAGCAAGGTGATCCTCATCTTCTCCGTCGGAGCGATGTACGCGGCGCTGTCGAACTCGGCGGACTGGGATGCGTTCCTGACGCTCGACAAGATCGGGCCGCAGGCCATCAACGTCACGGGCGAGTTCGGGTCGCTCTACGGCCACCCGGTCGTGACCTCGGCGTACATCAGCAAGACCCTCGCGGCAACCGGCCTTGGCACGTCGACCAGCACCTACACCGGGATCGTGGCGTTCAACCGCGACGCCTGGGCGCTGGCTGTGCAGCGGGCGGTCACGCTGACCACCATCTACGACGCCGAGACCTTGCAGTACAAGGTCATCGGCCACAGCCGCGCCGACTTCCGGGCCTACCGGCCGTCGGACAAGGTCAGCGCGTTCGGCTACAAGATCACGCCGGTCTGATGACCCGCGGGAAAGGATAGAGCGTCATGAGCGCGACCTACAACGGCTGGAACCCGCTAGCGGTCAAGGTGACCGTGACCACGGGCACGACCGCCGGCGCGGACATCACCGTGACCGGCATCACGACCAGCGACATTCTGTTGGCCGTGATCGAAGAGGACGGCACGTCGGGCGTGACCGCTGACAACCTCCTAAGCGAGGCGAGCATCACGGACACCAACGATGTCCAGTGCTCGACCACCAACACCACCGGCAAGGTGTTGACCATCTGGTGGTTGGACGTATCGGCGCTGTCGGAGGCGTAGCATGAGCGAGCGCGTGACGAGCGAGCAGACGCAGGCCGCACCGATGGGGCCGAAGCCTCGACGGCGGGACTTCACGCCCGCTACGGCGTCCCAGCGCCTGCCGCTCGTCACGCCTCGCCCGCGCTACCTCCGCACGGACATTCGGGAGTTGCAACATGGCTGAGTTGCTGGTCACCGCCGCGCAGATCCGGGCCGCCCTGGCGCGGGAGCGCACCGACATCGACGCCGGGATGCTCGATACCGCCAGCGACGGCCCGTTGGCCGACCTCGCGGCGGTCGTCTCAGCGTTCATCGAGGGCGCGTGCGACCGCGTACTGGTGGACATCGGCACGGCGCAGACGTGGGAGCTTGAGTGGGACGGAAGCGGCTACCTCGACTTGCACGAGATCGGTGCCTACCCGCTGACCGCCATCACGTCAGTGAGCATCGACGGCACCGCTGTTGACGAGGCCGACGATCATCTGTCCTCGGGCTGGTGGTCCAACGCGCACGAGCGCGCCATGGGCCGCATCCGGGTCAACGGCCAGTCGGCGAACCTCGGCGACGTCGTGGAGGTTGTCGCCAGGGCCGGCTACACCGACGACGCGGCAACGCTCCGCACTGCTGGGACCATCACCTACCAGGAGCAGCGTGCGCACGAGACGGCGCTGCGTGAGCTGCAGACGATGGCGGTTGACCTGGCCGTCTACCGCTTCAACCATGTGGTGCCTGGCGCCGACGTGATCGAGATCGGCGACCTGTCGATGAGCTTCACGGAGCGGGACATCCCGCGCCGCGTCAAGGCCGTGTTGGACCGCTACCGGAGGTTGACGTTCTGATGTTCACCGTCGCGGTGAAGACCAAGGTTCGCGCGTCCGACCTCGCCAACGGGCTCGGCGACCGCATCGGCTCGGAACTCGACCGCGCCGGGCTGCAGGTCGTCTCGCTGGCGAAGCGAGAGCTGCGCGACGGTGAGAAGTCGGCGACCGGCAAGCTGATGCAGTCGTTGCAGTCCGGCGTCGAGACGACCGCCGACAGCCGGCGGCTGTGGATCGGCATGCTCGGGTACGGACGCTGGGTCGAGCTGGGACGCAAGCCCGGCAAAGAGCCGCCGGTCAGCGCGATCCGAAAGTGGCTCGACCGCAAGCCACAGGCGCGGCCGCAGGGCGGCTACACCGGCGAGCAGGCGAAGCTCACCTTGGCCTACAGCATCGTCAACCGCATCGGCGCCAAGCGTGGCGGCCTTGGCCCGCCCATCAGCGCGATCCTCGACTGGATCGACGACCGCGGCATCAAGCCCGACCGTGACACGGTGCTGTGGGGTTGGGCGCGCATGATTGCCGCCGGCATCGCGAAGAACGGCATCGCGCCGTTCCCGTTTTTCAGCAAGGCCGTGGCGGCGGTGTGGCCCGAGTTCACGGACCGCGTGACGCGCGCGCTGCGAGGTGGCCAATGAGCGCCACCACGACAGTGCTCGCGGCCATTCAGGGCACGTCCCTGCGGACGGCGATCAACGCCGGGCTGACGGCGGCCGGAGTGCCGACATTCGCCGACCCGACGGTGGCTCACCCGATGCTTCTCGGCGTCGTCGGGTACGCGCCACGCCTGCCGGCCCTGGCCGCCCATGCGCGGCAGATCGCCGGGCGGCCGCTGGCGACCGGTCACAACGTCTACCAGGCGACGCTGCGGGTGCGGTTCACCGCGGCGATTGCCCACACCACGGAGGCCGCCGCGCAGAACTACGGGGCGATCTACATCGACGTGCTCCGGGCGGTGGTGATGACCAAGTGCCACCCTGGCCAGGCGTCCCCAGTTGGTGGGTTCGAGGATATCCGGTGGGTCGGCAGCGACCCCGACGGAACGCCGTTCGCCAACGACACCGGCGTCGTGAGCCGGCAGGTGACGGTTGAGTTCGACGTGATCGAGTGCATCGCGGCGCAGACCGCGTAGGAGGCCACTATGGCAGACGCTCTGTATTCGAATGACCTGTTCGTGACCTTCGATACGGACAGCACGCGGTATCGGCTGGTGATGGACAGCACGGTCGAGGAGCAGCTCGCGGTCAACTTCATGACCGCCCGCGCCACGGGCGACGAGGTGACCACGCGCGCCCCGAATGGCCTGGCCGAGGATGTCGCGGTGAGCGGCACGATCTTGACCAACACCACGGGTTGGCAGGACCTCGACGGGAAGAAGGGCACCGCGCTCGCGGATGGCGCCTTCCTCATCGGCAAGGAGGCTGGCGTCACGGACACGATCTACTTCCAGGGCGCGGTGCGGGTTGACTTCCCGACGGTGCGGCGCCCGACGAACGGGCCGATGGAGATCGACTTCATCGCCTACCTGACCGCCCTTCCCACCATTCCCAGCCTGACGCAGTTGGCTGTGGCGTAACGAGAGGAGACACCCATGGCTGACGCTCTGTTTGGGAACGCTCTCAGCGTGACCTTCAACGCCGGCACGACCGATTGGCGCCTCGTGATGGACAGCACCATCGAGGAACAGTTGGCTGTGCTGTTCATGACCGCCCGCGCCACGGGCGACGAGGTGACCAGCCGCTCCCCGAACGGGCTGGTCGAGGACGCTGCGATCTCCGGCACCATCCTGACCAATACGGCGGGTTGGGGGACCTTATCGGCACTCAAGGGCACCGAGGTCTCGGCCGCCAACTTCCTGATCCAGGACCTGGCAGGGCCGACCAATCTCTTCGCCGGTAAGGTGATGGTCGACTTCCCGACGGTACGCCGGCAGACCAACGGCGCCATGGAGATCGACTTCGTGGCCTACCTGCAGGACCTTCCGACCACCCCGGACCTGAGCCACCTGGCCGTCGCGTAGGAGGCACGATGCACCTGCTCAAGGACCGTGACGAGATCATGGCCGCGGCGCGGGCTCCCTACGCCGCGGCGTGGTGCGTCGGCGCGATGCCTGACGACGTGGCGCCGGCGGACGCCGTGCTGTGGCTGATGCCGACCACGCTGCGCGATGTGATCGGCGCGCACCAGAACACAGCGATCCGGTACACCGACGACTACAGCGAGGCCGCCGGGCAGGCCGCGGTGCTGGCCCGGGCCGTGCGCGTCGACCCGGACAACTGGCGGCTTGGCGATGCGTCCGAGCCTCCGAATCCGGTGGGGCTGCAACCGCTGTGGACGCACTGGCGTCAGGTGCAAGCCCTCGGGGACGGCACGTCGGTGCACAGCACGTCCAACCGGCTCCTCACGCTCCTGGCAGAGGCTACCGGGTTCGCGATGCCTGACGAGCTGCCGGAGCAAGAGCGCAGCTTCGAGGCGTTCCTTGCGTCGGCCCGCCAGCGTGGCCGGTGGGTGTCCGGCATCTTCCCCGGCGACCCGGAGGCGGCCGTCTACATCCGCCCATTCACGGTGGCCGAACAGGACGCGGCGGCGGCGGCGTGCGAGTACGTCGTGACCGACAAGTCGCTGCACATCCCTATCATGGCCGTGCCGCACATCGTCAGCGCCGTGGTCAGGTCGGGCCCCGAGGATCGGCAGGTGATGTCGACGCAGGACGCCGAGGCGCTGCCATACGGGACCGCCATGACGATCCAGACGATGGCCTACGAGCTGACGCAGGGGAGGATGGAGGATCGCCTGCGCGAGGTCCGGTTTCGGCGCCTCGCGAGTGCTGTGCGTGACGACGCCCGAGACGACGCGGCAGCGCCTGTGGTGGTCGGTGACGTACCTGCATCGGGCGCCGCATGAGCTGAGGGACTGGACCCCGCCACAGCTCCAACGGGCGATGCGCGAGTGGTCGGCGCAGGAGAAGGCGAACGCGGATGCCGTCGCTGCTGAGGTCGACAAGCAGCGTCAGAAGCCGGGCCGGAGGCGGTAGCGGTGCAGGAAGAGATCGTCGAGCTACGCCAAGTCGTCTATGAGGTCAAGGGCGAACGCAACCTCATCCGGGCGCTGCGCGGCATCACGAAGTCTGGCAACGAGGTCGAGGCCGAGCTGGGCAGGGTCGGCCGGCAGGCCGGTCGCACCGAACGCGCGCTGGCGGCGATGGGCCGCACTGGTGTGCGCGAGCTTGGCAACCTCGTCCGATCTGGCAAGCAGGCCGCGAAGTACCTGGCCGCCGCCGGTGCGGCCAGCGCGGCGCTGTTCGTGAAGTCGGCCGTCGGCATCGCCTCGCAGCGCGACGCGACCCGCAAGGGCTTCACGGCGATGCTCAAAGACGAGAAGGAAGCGATGCGTGTCCTTGAGCGCATCAGGAAGGTTTCACTGAAGCCTGGCGTCACGCGCGATGCAGGAGAGTCGCTGGCCCTATCTCTCATCGCTGTGCGTATCAACGCCGACACGGCCGTCGACGCGATCGAGCAGTTCGGAAACGCACTGGCCCTGGCCGGTCGGGGCGAGGTCGAGCTGGAGCGGGTCGGGGTGGCGCTGTCTCAGATCGTGTCCAAGGGCAAGATCAGCGCCGAGGAGATCAACCAACTCGCGGAGAGCGTGCCGCAGATCCGTGATGTCATGCAACGGGTGTTCGGCACGGCCGACACCGAGAAGTTGCAGAAGGACCTCGACGCAGCAGGCATCAGCGCCCAGCAGTTCATCGGACTTCTGGTGAAGGGCTTCGGCGAGCTGGAGCGCGCCAACCCGAACACGCTGAGCAACTCGCTGACCAACATGAAGGCGGCGGCCAAGGACTTGGCGGGGTCGTTCGGAGCGGCCTTTGCGACCCCGAAGGGCATCGCCAGTATCCAGGCCGTGACCGCTGCGCTTGAGGCGGCTGCGCCGGCCTTTAGGACGCTCGGTGAGGAGGTGGCTTCGTGGCTCCCGGGGATCGCGAACTGGATTCAGAAGACCTTCACGGCCGAAGCGATCGACAGGTTCATGGCGTCGCTGTCAGGGTTCGGAGCGTCGGTCAAGGCATGGTTCGCCAGCGCCGACTCACAGGTCACGGCGTTCGGCGACAAGTTCAGCGCCTACCTGGAAGCCATCCCTGACATTGGAGCGGCTGCGTTCGCCGACCTGCGCGAGGCAGCCTCGCGCGAGATTGACACACTGGTTGACGACACGCTCGCGAAGATCCAGCCTCTGCTCGACGCGCTCGGCCGTATCCCCGGCATGGGTACCGGGAGCGGTGTTGGAACCCCGCGCATGGCGCATGGTGTACCGCTGTCAACCGGAGGCGGCGCCAGCGAGGCATTCACCGACCCTGGTAAGTCGGTCGGCAAGGCGGTCGGCAAGGCCGGTCAGATGGTTGGTGGTATCTGGGACTTCGCAAAGAAGCAGGGCCGCGACGCGGTCGATGCCTACAACGACGTGGCGAAGGCTGCTGGAGACGCATCGGATGAGGTTAGGAAGTCCGGAAAGTCAGCGCAGGAGGCCGGCTCCTCAGCGCGAGAGCAGGCTTACAACACCAACCGCACTGCCGAGGCTCTAGATCGCCTCAACCAGAAGCTACGCGAGGCAGACGAAGCGCACCGCTCGCGCATGTTCCTCTACTCCATGGAGGCGCGCCTGGACGACCTCCGGACCCGCGCCAAGAAGAATGCGGCGCAAGCGTCTGGCGAAGAAGCCAAAGCCACCGACGCGGCCGCGGCGGCACAACGCAAGCAGAACGCGGCGCACGCCGAGTACCTGCGCCTGCTTGAGCAGCAGCGCCGCGTCAACGACCAACTACTCGCGCAGGCCAAGGCGCAGGCCAAGGCTGACGCGGTGGCGGGCATCCGGCGCGATGACAGCCTCATGGGGCAGGGCCGTGCGGCCGGCGTGGCGCAGGCGCGTAGCGCGGCCGGCGTCGCCATGGCCCGAGCGCAGGCGCGGCAGCGTGGCCTACCGCCGTCGGCCAACGCGGACGACGCGCGGCGCCAGTTGCGCGAGCTGTTCCTGGCCGAGTTGGCGAAGATCGAGCCGGACGTAAAGGCGACGCAGGCGCGCATCCGCGAGGCCACGGCGCAGGCTGACAGGCTCAAGCAGTTGGCCGACGATCCGAAGTACGCGGCTGTGTCCGAACGGCTCAAGCAGGCAGCCGAGCAGCAGACGGAGTTTGCGCGCCGCGAGCAGCTACGCCTCGACGGCATGACCGCAGGCTTCGACGACTACTCCCGCGCGGTCTCCGACGGCATGCAGCGGAACATGGACGTGACGCAGCAGTGGCTCGACTACACCGCGGAGCGGCTGCAACAGATGAAGGCTGACTTCGGGCGCACTACGGACGAGATGGTCGGCTCGATCATCGAAGCTCTCAGCAAGCGAGGCAAGGCCCAACGGGATCTACAGGCGTTCGAGGCGGCCGGCGCTGGAAAGACGATCGGCGCTAACATGCAGCGCGCGATCATCGAAGAGGCCGACAAGGTGTTGGCGCGCTAC
This sequence comes from Candidatus Omnitrophota bacterium, assembly GCA_022072175.1. Classification (GTDB taxonomy): domain Bacteria; phylum Omnitrophota; class Gorgyraeia; order 2-02-FULL-51-18; family 2-02-FULL-51-18; genus JAJVIE01. Next base: position 28,426 of record JAJVIE010000019.1, read on the forward strand.
GGAGTGACCGGTGCCGGCGGCGTGTACCGCACGCCGGGACCGCTTGGCGATGCCGTGAACCGCGTTCGCGGCGACAATAACCGGACCCCGCGCGTGATCACCGTCCAGATGCAAGGAGGCCAGCCGCCGACGGAACGCGCCGGCATGAACGACCGCCTCACCGCCGCGGCCCTGGGCAACTTCGGCATGGGCACGGACGCGCTCCTGGCAGACGCCCGCCTGCAGGCGCAGGGACGCATCGTCGGCGACGCGATGACCGCGGCGATGATGCCCATGGTCCGGATCGTCGTCGACGCCGTGCGGCAGATGGGGAGCCGCGTCACCCGCGAGGTGAGGACGCAGTTGCAGGCGGTGGAGGGGGCGGTGTGAGCTACTCTCGCGACCGGATACGTGCCGCGCTGACCAAGCTGGTGTGCTCACTGGCAACCAGGTCGACCGTCTGTTGCTGGTCAGGCCCAGCGATGACAACCGTGGCGCCGGGGTCGACTGCCTCAACGATCATCCGAGACGTGTTCCCGATCTGCAGGTATGCGGCGTTCGTCTCGGGATCGATCCACGCGGACGACCGCACGACGCCCTGCGCGTCGACGACCTCCCACCGCCGGCACCGCACCACGTCCTGCGTCGCCGGGGCAGCCCCGAGCAGGAACACCGTCAGCAGCGACCCGGCCATCCCGGCCAACACGTACCGCATCAACGTCTCCTGCCAGGAGTTTACCCCATGTCGGTGAACCTATACCTGCAGGAGCCGCGCACGGTCATCGATGAGCCCGGCGGGTCCGTGTTCCTCGACTTCACCCCGGGCAGCCTGCACACCATCAAGCAGCTCGTGAAGGAAGGCCTGCTCGCGACCTCGGGCGTGGCCTTCTCCGACGTCGCCGGGCACTTCATGGGCAAGCCCGACTACGACCTCACGCCGATGGACCCCGACGACTGGACGCAAACCGGCACGTGGAATACGGCCGTCGACGAGGGTCCGGAGGGCTGGCAGAACCTCGATGGGACGTTCGTCGCCTTCATGCAGCAGAAGGCCGACAGCGATTGGTCGTTGGAGGATCTGGCCGCCGCCGCCGCCGGCCAGGGCCGGTTCATCAGCCTGCTCACCTACGACTCGCAGACGTCCTCCGGTGGCGTCGGCACCGACTCGCCGGTGACGGTCGAGTTCGGCGGTGTCTGGAAGCTCGAGCTGCACGACGACGGCAACGCCTACCTGTTCGAGAAGCAGTTGGACACCGATACCGGCGTCACGTCCGAGACCGCCCGCGGGCAATTCGAGTGGATGACCGCCGAGCAGTTCCGCGGCACGCTGCATCAGCTCTGGATCTACCAGGTCCAAAGCAAGCTCGTCATCGCCAACCTCAACAAGTCGTTGGAGGGCAGGAAGGCCGGCTTCGTCTACCGCGATGACGGCGCCCTGCTCGACGAGACGACCGTCGACGGCGACGGCCAGCCGGTGCGCAACGCGATCCGCGCCGCGAAGTGGAAGGTCTCCGGCGGCGGGTTCTGTACCGTGAACGTCAGCAACCAGGCGTGGCTGGCCGGCGACGCCGAGGTCACGATGGGCACTACGGCGATCGAGCAGGGCGGCTCGACGCAGGAGCTCGAGGCCACGGCCCACGGCGCCAGCAACGGGCCGGTGGCCGCGACCATCGTCTGCGTCGACGAGGACGGCACGACGTGGCCGCAGGGCACCAGCACGACCTATCGCCGCTACGGGCTCGGGTGGACGGTCAGCTTCACCAGCACCGCCGACCACACGTTCTTCCTCGATGCCGTCGACGTGAAGATCCCGCGGCTCCTGCGCACGGAGGGGTGGTCAGGAACCGACGTGCTGGCGATCGCCGGCGTGGCGGACAAAGAGATCAGCCTGACCCGCGAGGGCGACCTGACCCGGGAGTCGCTGACCGCGCAGCTCACCTGCCTGCACCAGGACCTCGCAGGCTACACGCAGCCGAACATGGCGGTGCGGTACGTCGTCGACAGCGTGACCAGGTTCCGCGGGCTTACCAGCGACGCGCGCTGGAACGTCATCTCGGAGGGTACGACGCAGTCGGGCGAGCTGTCCCTGCAGGCAGAGGGTCTCTGGCGCCGGTTCCGCAAGCAGCTCTGGCCCGGCGGAAAGCCGTTCGACGGGCGACTGCTCACCGAGTGCCTCGCCGAAGTGCTCGAAGCCGGCGGGCTCGACGCGGCCGACTACTCGCTCGCGAGCTGGCCGGTGCGGTTCGCGGACACCCCGGTTGGCGAGGCGCCGTCGTTCGTCTACCGTCCCGGGACAAACCTCGACCGCATCCTGGAAGACTTCCAGCGCAAGTTCTACGGCACGGCGCTGATGCACTACTTCCGGCTGAGCGACGGCAAGTTCATCCTCGCGCAGGTCAGCAACACCGGCTCGCCCGCGGCGACGTTCTACGCGAAGTCGAGCAGCGCGGCGGCGGCCGGCGTGCCGGGCCGGACCATCCGTGACGGCAGCTTCGACGCGCGGCTCGATGACAGCGAGCTCTACAACGTGATCATCGTGCTCGGCCAGCAGCCCGACGGGCGCCCGCTCATGGCGCGGTGCATCGACTGGCCGAGCATCCGCGACAACGGCGTGAGCAACTACGTCGGCGAGCCGTGGCCGCTGGTGGTGTCGGACCCGGCGTTCCAGACGCAGGCCATGGTCAACTACGTCTGCCGCCAGCTCTACGAACGCCATCGCCGTCCGAAGACCTACGCGAGCTGGGTGTCGCACCGGGTCGACCTGTTCCCCGGCCAGCTCGTGTACCTGTCGGGCACCAACTACGGGTTCACCTACCGGCTCACCGGAGTCCAGTTGGCCGGCGGTGGCGGGATGGACCCGGCCGGTCTGGCGACCTACCAGGGGGAGCAGGTGGCATGAACGGGTTCGCGGTCGAGGCCACCATGTCAAGCGCGGTAGGTGATAGCTGGGGCATCAGCTGCCTGCCCGGCATCCTCGGTTTCTACGTCCGAGAGGCCAACGCGGTCCGCCTCGTGGCCAACGCAATCGGCACCGCCTACACCGGCACCACCTCAGCGCCCGCCTACAGCGTCACCACAGGCGGTAACCTGACGGTCCGGATCGTGGTTGACGTCGACCGGCCCGCGGCCGCCGATGGCTGCACCGTGGACTACTACGTTAACGGAGCGCTGGCGGGTAGCATCGTCGTGACGCGGGACCTGACCTCGTCTTGGAGTGACACCACCGGCCCGTACAAGGTGCCGATGTTCCACCCCATCTACCACGCCGGCAAGGTCACCCTCGCCTGCGCTGAGACGATCACCGGCCACCGCCTGGCCAGCTTCGTGCTGTACCGCTACACCGGCACGACTGTGTCCGGAGAAGCGGTGACCGGTTGGGATAACGACGCCGCCAGCGTCGCAGGCACGTGGCCGTACAACACCGGCGGCGCCTACGACGTGCGGTACACCGCCCCGTTCGGCATGCGGCCGCCCTCGGGTGGTCAGCTTGCCAGGTTGCACTCCGGCGCCGAAATGATCGCCAGGCCGGACATCGATCCGCGCCTGGTCACGATCACCGACCTCGGCGCGCGTAGCGGTCTCTGGCGCCGTGCCAATCCCGACGCGGCCTGGCAACTCGTCTCGCAGCTTTATGCCGGCGCGAACTGGATCTACGCCAGTCCCGCCTTTGGCTACACCGGCGTCGGCACGACGGGCAACCACCTTCACGGCGCCGAACCCCCGCGGCTCTTTCTCGACGGCGAGAAGATGTCCATCGACGATTTCGACACCGACGCCGCGCCGGACCTGCCACGCCGTCGCTACCTGTTCGAACCGATCGACGGCGACGGGGTGACCACGCCAGACTATCGCGCGTGCGGACTCGCGCCGACGGCGATCGCCACCGACCCCGGGGACCGGTCCGGCCTGGCCGTGAAGTATGACTTCCGCAACGGCCGCGAGCGGGTGTACGTCGTGCCATCTGCGCCGGCTCGGACACAGAACGTCGCGAACCAGACGACCTCGCCGGACAGTTCCGGGATGGACGTCCCTTGCCACGCCGCCTACACCGTCGCCGACCACGTCCGCACCTCTGGCAACGACGCCTCGCGGCCGTGGCCGTGGGTGTGGCGCCGCGGTGACGGCCGCTGGGTGGTCGGGTGGTTCTGCAACGACGTCCCGGCCGAGTATGTTAGCGATGACGCCGCCGGCGAGAGTTGGTCCGCGGCCTCGCCCTCGGCTGACTGGACCGCCGGCGCCGGCAACCTGGCCGTCACGAACCATTGGCCCGGCCGGGATGGGACCGAGGTGGTCGCCGGCTACCACCCCGGCGACGGTGCCTTCTACGCCTTCGTGCGCGGCGGCCAGGACGAACCGTGGCGCGGCCCGGTGACGATCGCCAGCTCGAGCACGGCAGCGGCGCCGTACATCTACGAGCGTCCGGACGGGCAGTGGGAAGTCGGCTGGCTCATCGGCGGGACTTGGACGCGCTACACGGCGCTGACGCCGAGCGGGACTTGGAGCGCGGTATGATGCTCGACCCACTACGCGGCGAACGCCAGCGGACCAACCTGCGTCGCCTCGTCCGCGAACGCGGCCCGGACGACGGACGCGAGGTGTCCCGGCTCACGATCCGCGGGCACCGCGACGACGGCGCGTTGCTCGACGCCTACGACGCCAACGCGATTCCGCTCGCGCAGATCACGGAGTTGTCGGTGCGCGACAGCGCGAGCGGCTACGCGGTGTTCCTGCTGGACGTGTCCACCCTCGGGGGGGCGGACGGACTGGAGTAGATCATGGCACTCAGTACGCGGACCGGCCTCGCCACGCTCGGTGAGACCGGCGACACCTTGGCCGCGGCGGACTTCAACCAGGCCCGGCAGCACGGCCTGGCCATCGCCCGCTTCCTGAGCGACCGACTCGGTGGCGAGGGTGTCTACGCGGGTGGGGCGACCGCCCTCGGCGATCTCGCCGGCGGGACGGCCTACCCGGCCTTCGAGGCGATCGTGCTCGACGACTCGGGCCAGGCCTGGCCGTTCCGGAATGCCACCGCCACCGCGATGGCTTTCGTCGACACTGCGGGGGCGTGCACGGCCTATCTCGTGATCGGCCAGGTCTCCGGCATCAGTCCGGCAATGGCGACCGGAGGGGCGACGGACTTCTCGATCGTGGTGCAGCTCACCGCGACGGCGGCGCCGGCCCACAGCCTGCCGCTTGGGGCCGGGTCCGTGACGGCAAGCGCGTTCACAACGTGGACGCCCGACGCGGCGGCGTTCATCGACCCGGCCGACGGGGACTATCAGCCCTACGACGCGGAGCTCGCCGCCATCGCCGGGCTCACCTCGGCGGCCAACAAGGCGATCCGATTCACCGGGTCCGGCACCGCCGAGTTGATCGACCTACTCGGCCCGGTGGACTACAGCTCGACCGCGTGGGCCGGGCAGACCGGGTGGACGAGCAACACGTTTTTTGACGTGAGCTACACGAAAATCGGCAAGCTCGTGACGGTGTTCTTCCGGCTCTACGGCGTGTCGGATGCGACCACGGCGAGCATCCCGATCCCATACACCTCGGGCTCCGGCGGGGCGACCAACGCCTGCGCGCTGGCAGCTGACAACGGGTCCGGCGTGACGGCCTACGCGAGCGTCGGATCGTCGGCGTCAGCGATGGACTTTGTGCTCACCAGCGGCTCTCCTTGGACCAACTCCGGTACGAAGATCATCTACGGCCAGTGCAGTTACACGACGGCGTAGGAGGACACGATGGCGATCGAAGTGACGGTGGACGCGCTGCTGCTGACCGACGGCGGTTGGCACTTGCGCCGGTCCGTGGATGGCTGGCAGGTCGATGCGTGGTGCCAGCTCACGCCCTACGCCGACGGCGAGCCGGTGACGGGCCAGGAGCTTGCCCAGCTCGCGCTGCTCGGACTGCGGACCCGGCCCGAGGGGGTGATCCAGTACGCTGGCGCGGAGGCTCCGTCGTCGGCGCAGGTCGGCACGGACATTCTGACCTGGGTAGGCACCACGCACGCGGCGGCGGCGGTGGCGTGGGTTGGCAAGCGGGCGACGGCGTTCGTCGCCGCGGAGGACTGACATGGCAAACCTGACCCTCGCACGCCTGGCCGAACGCCGCGCCAACGAGGGCATCGGGCCGCAGAAGCCAAGCTACTGCCAGATGTGGATCAGGCTGCTCGTACAGGCGCTGTATGGCGCGAAGTGGGACTCCTGGCTGTGGCAGCGGTCGGCCAAACAGGCCGGCGAAGCGTTCTGGACGAAGCGCGCCACGTTGCCTGACGGAGCCGTGGTACTCAAGTCGAGCCGCGCGGCGGATACCCAGATCGGCGACCTGCTCTACCGCACCGAAAGCGGCGGCAAGGACGGCCACGTGTGCATTCGCGTCTCGGGCAACCGCGTCGCCGAGAATAGCTCCGTGCACTCGGGGCCGAACGGGGCGATCGGGTTCCGGCCGCTGGGCTCGGTGACCTTCGACACCATCGTCCGCCTGCCGGACCCGAACGCGGTGCCGCAGCCGGCCACGGCGAAGGAGCTGCTGGCGGCGGTGTACGGCGCGTGTGCCGACGACCAGAAGGCGCTCGCCGCGCTGAACCGGTTCCGGCATCACCCGGACATCGAGGCGGTGCCGAGCTTGTAGCGCTCGCCGGACAGCACCAACGTGCCGTCACCGACCAGCGCGCCGAGCGCCATGATCCCGGCTGCGTCAGGGCAGCCGACCTCCTCGACGATCCGGCTGGCCGACAGCCCGTCAGGATGGTCGGCGAGCAGGTCGACGATCGCGATCTCGATGACAGTGTCGCGACGATCCACCTCGTGCGTCTCGGTCACCCGCTGCACCAGCGCGCCCTGCCGCGTGCGGCGGCGCTTCGGGGGCGCGGGCCTGGGCCACCACCGCTGGCGGCAGTAGTCTGACACCGACAGCCCGTGCGCCGCGGCCGCGGCGGCGATCAGGCCCGCCTCCTCGTCCGTCGGGTACAGCTCTACGAGGTGCGTCGCCGACGCCGGGTCGGCCCGCCACGGCGGGCGTTTGAGCTGGTCATTCCACAGCAGCGCGGTCAGATACTGCGGCCGGCTCATGCCCACGGCCTCGGCCGCGGCAGAGAGGTCCTCCGCCACGGCCGGGGTCACGCGGACGCGGATGCGGGCGCTCACTCGGCAGCCCACCGCGTCGCAGGATCGGGGCTCTCCAGCAGATGCATGTAGCGCAGCCCGGACGCCAGCCGCTCCGATGGCGGCGCCGGCACATCCCAGTCCACACTGCGGGTCGAACCGTCGCTGACCAGCAACACCACGCGGTGCCCCCCGTCATGCAGCCGCCGCAGCCACGGGCAATTGAAACCGGCGTCGACCGCTTCGCGGCCGTCCAGCTCGACCAGCTCCGGGCGCTCGATCCATGACGCCGGCCGGGTGGTCAGGTACTCCCGCTCGCAGTCCACGATGCGCCGCGCCTGCTGGCCGACCGGCACCAGCACCATGTGCGTATCGCTGGCCTGCTCGACATAGAACACGGTCCACGTCCGATGATACTCGGCGTACGCCTCCATCTGCGCCCAGCGGCGGGCGGCATCCGGCACGTCGTCGCACGCAGCGAGACGTGCCTGCTCATACGCATGCCGCGCAGCCAGCAGCGCCTCGTGCCTGGCCTCGCTGTCGGCCACGATGGCATTATGCACGGCCGTCATGGTGATATGCGCCTCTCTCGACAGCAGCGGCCCGCCGTCGGCGCCGATCTCGGCCGGCGTGAGGTGGCCGCGCTGGATCAGCCGCTTGATGCGGTTGCGGGAAATGCCGAGGAGGTCGGCGGCCTCGCCGATGGTGATCATCAGTACACCTCCTGGCTGCCATTGATGGTCTGGTGCCCGACGAGCGGGTAGCCGAACCGCTCTCCACTGCACTCGCACACCTCGCCGTGCCGGCCGGCGGTGCCGCACACCGGGCAGACGGACGGCTGAGCCGCCGCCGCCTGCTGCGGCTCGTCAGTCTGGGTGGCGGCGCCCGCCAGCGACGCCATCATCGAGGCCGCGATGTGGGGCGGGACGCCGATCACGGAGTTCGTCTGCGGATCGTAATAGGCGTTCCACCGCGCCAAATCGGTCTTGCTGATTCGATCCTCGGGAGCGAGCGCCTTGATCGCTGCGCCCGGCAGATAGACCCGCACGACCCCCGTCCGCCCCTGCCAGTACCGCCCGCCCGCTCTCACCGCTGCATCTACGTGCTGCATCATCATCTCCGGTCCCAGCTACGTGGTGACCACTGACCACAGTATACCCCTACGCGCGTAGGGGTGTCAAGGTTGAATATTGAGTGTTTGTTGCGCTGTAGTCGCTACGATTGCAAGCCTCCACGTCCGTCT
>JAJVIE010000006.1:0-4878 GCA_022072175.1 Candidatus Omnitrophota bacterium
AACTGGCCGCAGCGCTGTCAACAGACATAGCCCCGTTCTACGTCGCGGCTGACTTGGTGAAGTCACGAGTCGCCGCGCAGAAACTGGCAGAGGCGATGGATGTCCCGGTCGAGGACCCTCGATTCGGCATACACAAAATGATCGGGGATGTGGACATAGAGGACGCATTGTCGCTGCACGATGACGACAAGTCTTAGACCAATAAATCTCGGTTCGTAATGATCGGGATCATGTCGAAATCTATCCCAGTCTCTCCGAACGCTTCTCGCGAATCGATCATCACTACACACCATAACTGAACCGTCGTCAATCGCCGTAGCCGCGATCTCTTCATCGGTCGTGCTCCTCTTCAATGCACGACATTCGCAGTTTGGCAAGAGGATTCGGCACCGGGCCAAAGGAACTCCCTCGTCAATGATCAGGGACATCTTTGGCTGCGCCACGTCGCTCAGCCAGCAGGAACTAGAGAACTATTGGTCGATCTATCTCGAGCGAGTTTAATGTCTGTTTCAGTCAGGCGTGGGTAATTCTCAAGAATCTCGCCATCGCTCCAGCCATCGCGAATTGCATAGACGATGGTCGTAACGGGGATGCGCGTCCCAGCGAAAACCTCTTCACCGCTCACTATGTGACGGTTTGTTGTAGTTGTCCCGAGTTCGTCTCTATCCCGCTGGGACAGTGATTCGATCCTTTCGCGGGCGCGCTCTCGCACCTGATCGATCTTAATGTCGAACAATTCGGGCATAACCTGCTGTCCAAGTGGCGACGCCGCGAGGAGGTGTATCTCGGCTGTGGCATCTTCATAGGTGAAGAAAAGCCGAGACCCGGCGATGTAGAGAACCGTACTGCTCCACTTTGTTTCGGGGTGTTGCTCGATGAAGATTGCAAGCTTTCGTAGTTCTCGATTTGACACGCCAAGCTTGCGAGCCTCGGCCATCGTAGAAAGGACTACCACATCGCCGAAGCTGTAAAGACGACTCTGCGGACGGCGTCGATTTTTCAGGAATCGCGCCGGCCGATAAAGCCCTTCTTGGTCCCATTTTCGCAGGGTCTGCGGGGAAAACCCGACAAGTTGCGCGGTTTGGTCAACACCAAAGTAGGCGACCATTTCATCCATCTGGCGCCTCCCTGAAAACGCAATCCTAGTCCCAGCCACTCAGAGAAAGACTACCGAATGTCCGTACGGCATGCAATAGCCCCCTACAGCCTCACCGTCAGCCGCTGCACCGCCGGCAGCGTTCTTGCTTACCGCAGGGACTTCAGCTTGAGAAATGCTGTTTGCAGGCCATGCCCCGAGAGTGGGTCTCTTTCAAGCACGTCCAACAACTCTCTGGTGGCTTCCAGCAGAGAGTTGTGCCGAACTTCGAGTGCGTCAACCCGCTTCTCAAGCTGATCGATCCGGTCCTCCGAAGACTGGTCAGTCATCTGCACGCCCCTCCGCTAGTCCATTATGTTTTTCGGCAACAGTGATGGCAGTTTACCATGAGGAATCAGTGCTTCCGCCCCCACTAGCTACCCCGCCACCACCGCCAGCACCAACGTGCCGTCGTCCGTCGTGCCATCGTCCAGCGTCATCACCACGTGCAGCTCGTAGCTGTCTCCGCGCCGCAACCCCAGCGCACCGGCGTCGATGTGCACGACGCTGGCGTTGGCGTCGGGGGCGGTGATGGTGAGGCTGTCGTCGTCGAGCTCCTGCATCGTGGCGAGGTCGGTCAGCGTCACCGTGGCAGAGACGGCGGTCAGCCCGGAGTCGCCCGGGTCGAACGCGAACGGCAGATTCTCCACCGAGTCGGTGGAGATTTCGAGCGGCGGTCCAACGGAGAGGTCTGTGAGGTAAAACGTCCTTGGCATGCTAGCGTCTCCTGATGATGTACGAGTCGTCGCGGTGGGTAATGGTGTAGCCGTCGCCCCGATGCGGCACGGTGTACGGGCCGTGACCGCGGTGGCGGATGGTGTAGATGGTGGTGCCGGGCGGGATGATGATGGGCGGGATCACGACTAGCTCCGTCGCCCCCGCGTACCCGATCCCCTCCGCCCCTCCCCCCAGCAGGTGCAGCACGATCAGCCGGTCAGCGCTGGCCAGCGCCTGAGCCACTGCGGTCGATTGCAGCGCGTGAGCCACGATCAGCCGGAGGGCGGCGGCATGCGCCGATCCTGCCGCTGCGCCGATCAGGTTGTGCGTGACGATCACGCGGGCAGCGGACGCGTACGACATCCCCTGCGCCGATCCGCCGAGGCTGTGAGCCACGGCGAGGCTGGTTGCTGACGCCTGACCTGTGGCCTGGGCTGCTCCTCGTAGTGCCGGAGAGACACTCAGCGCGCCCGTGGCATGTCCCGCCCCAGCGGCGTCACCAACGAGCTGGTGGATGACGCCTAGACCCGCTGCTGCGGCATCTCCCGACGCGGCCGCCTCTCCGCTGAGGGCATGACTGACCTGGAGTGTGGTTGCGCTGGCATGGCCGCTGCCGGAGGATTGGGCGGTGCCGAGGTCGATCGGCTCGGCTGGCGGCGCCAGCAGAAACAGCGCCAGATTCCGCAGCGCGAGACTCATGCCCTAGAACTCAGCGATACAGATCAGCGCCCACGGCACATCGCGCCCGGTGCCGTCAGTCTGCTCGGCCATCATTGAGAGGCTGTGCATCGACACGATGGGCGGCGACTGCACAATGGGAGACGCGCCCATACTGTTGGCATAGACCCCCTCGAAGACGATCTCTTCGGTGTCGCCCGTCAGCACTTTGGTCGTGACGTAGAGTCGGATGATGTCGCCGAGCGCAAGGTTGGTCAGGTTGTACACGGCCACGTACACGCCCGCCGTTGTCGTCGATTCCAGATCGACGGGCGTGTCGAGGGTCAGGGATACCGTGCCTGAGTCGAGCGTTCCGAGTGCCATGTTCAGACTCCGTAGATTTTGACTCGGAGCACGCGATCCCCGGAGTTGTTGGAACTCGACTGCAACCGCGCAGACAACCGCGCGCCAGCTGGCACGGACACCGGATAATGGAACACTGACTGTACGACGTTATCGCTTTGCGTCGATCCGCCCAGTGCAATGTTCGGGATCAACACGGTTTCGGTGGCTGGGCCGATGCCGATATCAAGAAAGAAGCGGGTATTCGCCGCCCAGTTGCCGTCGATACTCGACGCGGCGATGGCGAGCCAGTGATGATCGCGCACTGTCGCGGCGGCAATCTCAGTCCAAGCGCCTTTCGTGTGAGCCGTCCCGCCGGCATCCACAGACGTGCCGATGCTGCCACTGGTTGCGCCATAGGCAGTCGCCAGCATCGGACGCCCCGGCGCTGCAAACCCGCCGCTAATCAGTTGCACTGAGACATCGAGATAGGCCGACGACTCAAACGGTTCCTGACAGCGCGCGGCCAGTCGCACCCCCGCCGGGATGAAAACCGGGAACAGGTAACTATGATCGACGAGCGGCGCCTGATTCTCATAGACTTGCAAATCCGGGATGATCACCTGTTCCGACGCCGCAGCCCCCACGCCAATATCCACAAGGAACGGGAAGCCCCCCCACTCGTTGTAAGGAAACTGCACGATGACCCAGTTCGCATCGAATGTGGTAGCCGAGACCAGTTCGACCCAATCCCCCTTCGTGTCAACCGTTGCGCTTGCAGTGACCGTCGTGCCGTCTGTCGTAGCGGTCACGCTCCCATAGTCACGCACCACATTGCCACCGATCATGCTTGGAAACTCAGGCATTGCCGTCTCCCTCAGTGCCGCCTCGAATGCGGCCAGAAATCGCTCGGTATTTGGATTGCATGTGCACATCTCCTACCCCACCTGCACCGTCAGGCTACCCGGCGCGAACGTTGGATCGACATCGCCGTTGAGGATCGCTCTCGGCGTCGCCAGCTCACCGCAAATGATGAGGTTGCCGCTGGTGCTCGCATCGCTGATGCAGAAATGGGTCGCTGTCCCGCTGTAGTTGGCCGTCGCCGTGGGAAACACCACCGGCTCATCGTTGGTGATGGTGGCGAGCCCGCCATCCTGGGTGATGCTCGACCAGTCGGCGACGGGGATCGCGACCCGAGCATAGCTGCCGTCGCTGGTCAGCTCGTTGGTTGGCGAGCCGTCCTCGTCCGGACCTGCGCTGTGGAGCGAGGCATAGAGGTTCGTGGGCGCGGCCGGGAATGTCGAGCCCTTGAACCAGTTGAGGATGGCGGATTCGAAATAGTCTGAAAAATCGTTGGCCATGATCGATTACCCCCCTACGATGACCGTTTGCCTGTGGTCTGGATTCCGCCCGGCCCTGCCGGTACTGTCTGCATGTGACACTGCTACGCTCCCTCTGGCTGCACGTTCGGTTCTGGTGGCGCTACCTGCGCCGACGCTAGCGGTTGGCATAGGGCGTGTACTGCGACCTGATGACCAGCCCGATCACGTTGATCCAGGCGATCACGAGCGCCAGCAACGCCGGTTCGACGCTGTGTCCGGTGAGCTCGAAATAGTCGATCGTCGCGATCACCGCCGACGTGATGACCGCCGCCATCATTGCGTGGCTCTTTCGCCTCTTCGAGCGCCAGCGCTTCGCGGAATCGCTGTATCTGCATCTCGGCCTCGGCGATGTCCCTGCGGCGCTCCCACGTTTCCCGATCATCCAGCGGCGCGACCTTCGCCGCTTCCCGGCAGAGTTTGTAGCGCGCCGTCACGCGGGCGATCTCTTCCGACTTGCGGCTCGTCGTCTGGGCGCGCATCTCGGTCTTGCCGTTCGCCGCTCGAAACCCGTCGATCACCGCAACGGTGGTGTTCTCCCCCCGCTGCTCCGTTTCCATCCCGCCGAACAGATCGGCGTCTGATTTCACCTGTGGCATGTGCGTGCTCCTTTGCTGCCTGTGGTGCTTACCCCTGCCCCACGTCCGA
>JAJVIE010000006.1:4978-20803 GCA_022072175.1 Candidatus Omnitrophota bacterium
CGCAACGGTGGTGTTCTCCCCCCGCTGCTCCGTTTCCATCCCGCCGAACAGATCGGCGTCTGATTTCACCTGTGGCATGTGCGTGCTCCTTTGCTGCCTGTGGTGCTTACCCCTGCCCCACGTCCGAGGCTTTGACGTTGCCGGTCGCGTTGCGCCGCTGATCGTAGACGCCCTCAATGCCCCCGCGTGCGCCGAGCACACCGAGTGCCGCAATTGCGCCGATGATGACCGCTTCCCGGTCCGTGCTGCCCTGTTGCGATGCCGTCAGCCCGGCCAGCAAGCCCGCAATCAGCGCGGCGTAGAAGCCCCTGAGAATCGCCGTCGTCAGTGCATTGTTCGTGTTCACTTTCCTTGCTCCTTTTCCAAACCCGTCGATTTCGACGGGTTTACCGTTTCAGCCACTCACCGGCCACGTAGCCAGTCTCGCCACTCGTGACCACACGCACCCACGTGTAGCCGTCCATCTGCACCGCATCCCCAGCCAGCAGTTCGACGACGGTGTTCGCCGGCAACGTCTGCAGGATGACCGCGCTCGTCCCCACCCCGTCCCGCAGGTTCAGCGTGTCCGTGGTGACGCGCACCCACGGCCACCAGTCCGGCATAAAGGGCCCGTACCGCTTGCGGCTATCCAGCACTGGATCACACGACCGCCAGAACGCGCACCGGGCCTTCGCCTGCTCCACCGTGTTGGTGGTCCGTGCGCCACCTTCTGCGCCAAACGCCAGCGTGTCGTCATACGCCAGCCGGACGTGCGAGATGTTGGTGGTCGATGATCCGTACAGCCACAGCGCCCCGAGCATGGGCACGACGGGCCGCTCATGGTAGGCGTTGTACATGCCCTGACTGGACATATCCCAGCCAGCCGACTTGCCCGCAATATCGCGGACCATATCGACGATCTGTTGCGAGCAGTCGGCCTGCCCCCAGTCGTACCAGGTGCCGATGCGCTTGACGATGCGTTCCCGGAGAAGGCGGCGCTGTGGGTGTTCGGTCATCACTCACCGCCCTGCACGACTGACGCCGGGATGCGGTCGCCGTTGACCAGTACCAGCGTCAGGTCGGACTCGATGCCGATGTCTTTGACGACGTGGCTGGTCTGCACGATTGCGCCCTTCTTCAGATCCGGCCCGGTTGGTTTCGATGCCGGCTCCGCCCACTCTCGCGGGGTGGCATCCCGCGCCAGCACGTAGCTCTCGGTCACGCCCAGGTAGAGCCGGTCGTTGACGACGCGAGTCCCGGCGTCCATTGGATGCCGCGGCGCGTAGGTCGGTGGCGCCGGTGTGGTGGGCGTGCTGGCGGTCTGGTACTTCTTCATCTGCTGTCTGGTGACTTCCTGCACCTTGCTGATGTCGTCGTACATGTCCAGCCCGCAGTCGGTGCCCTGCACTTCGTGATGCAGCAGTGATGTCACACAGCCGTACTTCGGCACGTAGGGATGCTGGTCCCACGGCTGTTCGTCGTGGTCGTGCCAGTAGGCAGCCAGCAAGCCGCCTGCCTGCACCTGCGCGTCGGTCAGGTTGTCGTTGTTGCGCTTGCAGTATTCCCACGACACCAGCCGCCGGTTGACTGCCTGCGCGCCAAACTTGCGGACGAACGCGCCGCCATCACCCTGGTACGGACCACTGCCACCCGACGCCCACGGGATGCGGTCGCCCTCCGGGTCGTTGATCATTACGATCTTGCCGGATCGCATAATGAAGTAGTCCACCAGCGCGTTCGCGTGCCGTGCCCCGTCCGGGCAGCGGAAGAACTTGGTGTAGAACGCTTCGCCTTCTTCGCCGCCGTCCATCCACTCGTGATGGATGCAGCCCACCGGACGGCCACGCCCGCCGCTGATCGGCGTGTGGCCGTGGCCCTGCCCGTTGATCACATCCTTGCGGATGATGTTGCGTGTGTATGGCGGGTGTGGGACCCGCCCATAAACCAGGTCTGCCATAGGCTCTTGCTCCTTTGCGAAATCCCTGACAATGGCATTCGCCCGATTTGCCAGCTTCGTGTCGTATGCGTTCTGCGGGTCCACCGCCCATGTGCCATTGAGGTCCGCGAGCGTGCTGGCCTCATACCCGGCTCTGATCGGCGCAGCGAGTCGCTTGTCCACGTCGGACGGGTCCGGCCAGGACATCGGCCAGTGGTTGATCAGGTCATCGCCCCATAGATACGCGCCAAGGTGGGCCAGATGTCCGTAGGCGGCTTGCGTGCCGTTCGGCCACGTTTGGGATGCTGCGTTCTGCTTCGGATCGCCGGTGATGCCGATGCCAGCCGGATTCAGCGTCCTGTTCCACCACTGCGAGCGTCCGGCATCGGTTTCGAGCCACCACTGGCTGAGCACAACCACCGGGTCAATGCCCATGCGCAGCGCACCGCTGGTCACGGCTTCGATGTACTCGCGGGTCTCGAGACTGCGGTATGCGCCAAGCCGGTTGACGTAGGCGGCGAGCGCTTGCGTATCGAGCAGCTGCGGGTCAGTGGTCAGGATGGGCGAGTTCGGCGTGTAGGCCATCACACATCCTCCGCCCTGAGTGCCGGGGTGGGCTCCAATACCGTCGTTTTGCAGCCAGCGCACCACGACTGCCCGCAGTAGATGCACAGCCCGTCACGCTGGCGACGTAGGATGACTTCGGCGGGCAGGTCCGGCAGATAGGGTGCGAGCACGCCTTGGGCGTCGCGCCATGTGGTGGTCATGGTGTCACCCCTTCCAGCACAGCTTCGGGAGCGTCCCGTTCGCTGCCGGAGTCAGACACGGCCCCAGCGTTGCCGGTGGCGCCACCGTCGGATACGGCGTCCGGGTCGGCGTTGGTGTCGCCTGCATGCACATCCCCCGCTCCACGTCCCAGCAGTAGGGCACCGGCGTCTGCGTCGGCTTGGGTGTCGGGACCGGTAGAAACGTTTGCGTCGCGGTCGGCTGCAACGTGCCCAGCATCGCCACCACCGTCTCGAGCGTCGTGTCCGGTGTCTGTGTCGGGAGTGGCGTCGGCCCCGCTGGGGACACGGACCGGGTGGCTCCACCCCCAAGCTGCCAGGCCAGGCAGAGGGCCAAAGACGCTAACAGACACGCCAGGAGTGCCAGCCATCTCACGAGCCATCCTTTTTGCGCTCAACGCGCATCCATCGCCAGAATGCCCACACGCTCATCACGCACACGACATACAGCGGCGCGACCATCGGCCAGGAGTCGAACCGTGCCGCGTCGCCATCAGCCAGCCACTTGACCCCGTGAGCCAGATACGACCACGCCACCGCGCCAATCCAGATCGACACCAGCCCGTGCCACGGGATCGGCCACATCACGCCGTTCCGCCGCCGCCATGCGTGCGCCCCCATCGACTGGCAGAAGCCGACGCAGCACAGGCCAGTGACCAGTTGCAGGATGCCCCGCTGCGTGGCGTAGCTTATGGTGGGAAGCCAGTCCATCATTCGTCGTCATCCACATCGAAGAACGTCGGCCGCTCGTCCAGCCAGTCGACGGTGCGTTCAGGTTCGGGCCAGCCCGCCGCCCGCGTCTTGGTCATCTCCCACCAGCGACTGATTCGTCCAGCGCAGCCAGCCGGGTGCGCAAGTGAGCAACTTCCTCGTCGAGCCGCGAGAGCTCCTTCTGACAGGCTTCGTGCTGGTGCATCCATCGCTGCCCCCATTGCTCCTGACGGTTGGCTTCGGCCATCCAGCCGTTGGCGTTCGCGACCAGCCGCTCGTAATTCCAGACGGCGACCAGGTACCTGATCAGCTTGCGGGGCCGCAGCCACCGCCACACGGCCAGCGTTGCCGTTGTGGCCGCTGCCAGCGCCTTGATGATGTCGGGGATGTCCTGCCACATGCTGCCTCGGAAAACACGAAAAAGCCGCTGGGGACACGAATTGAGTCTCGTGTCAACCCAGCGGCCCGAATCCCGCCGTTACGTTCAGTTCTGCCTAGTTTACACCGTTCACGGCGCAATCAAATAGGCAAACTTCACGTCGCTCCCATCCTGATAAAGCACCGCCAACCCAGTGCTGACCGGAAACGCCTCAATCAACCGCGTTACCCCAGTAAGAGCCGGTGCGCCATTGACCATGATCGTGCCGCTGTTGGCATCGTCCCACCAGACGATCTGCCCCGCCGTTGTGCTAATTGGCGTGCGCGTGCCCACGTCTCCGGCAGTCGCCGCCTGCGACTGCGTGCCCAGGTTGCCGCTGTTGGCCGCGGCTTCCAGCGTCACCGTCCGGTAGTCGAGCGTGCCGTCGCTGTCGATGTGCGCCGCTCGCACCGTATCCGTGCCGGTCGTATCCACGGTGAACCGGGCACCAGCCGAGTGCGCGGCATCGGACGTGGCGGCGGTCGTATCGATCGCCACCGCACTGGAGAGCGTGCCGCCCGCCAACCGGGACGAATACCGAAACGCGTCACTGGCCGGATCGTAGAAAAACAGAAAGGCATTGCTGCTGCTGTCGATCACCAGGTCGGCAATGCTGGCGTTGTCGCTTGACGTGATGTCGAACCACGTTGCCGCGCTCCAACTCGCCCCGCCCCAAACGTAGCGGTTGATGTCGGTGGGGTCGCTTTCGCGCTGTGCCGCCACCACCACATCGTCATTGCTCGGCAGCACCACGAGCCGCAATGAGCGATGGACGTTGAGCGTCGTGCCGATCTGGCCGAAGTCCGTCGTCCATTGGTCGGTGCCAACGTTGAAGCGGACGTGATCGGCTTCACCCGTTGTCCCGGTGAACACGGCCGCATGGAGCGTGCTGTCATCATGCAGCCAGGTCGAGAACGGGTAGGCACCATTCTGCACGGATGGTGAGTCGCCGTCATCGGTGGCGCTGAAGGCAGTCGGGGTCGGGTAGGCGTTCCCTTTGTAGACGCGCAGCTTCGGACTGCCGCCGGTGTCCTGGAGCGCGACATAGATCGCCGATCCGGTATCCCAACCGCAGCGCGCCGTCCAAACGGAGGTGCCATCGTCGTACCAGCCACGGGCGTTGGTGGCGACGGTGACTGGGGTAGTCGTCGTGGATTCCGTGCCACCAACCGTGTCGCCGCCGATCGTCAACTGCTCCAGCGGATTGCGCTGTATCTCCCCCACAACCACCGGCTTGCCATTGACCAGGACACAGAGCACTTCGTCATCGGCATCCAGATCGAAGCCAACGACGCGAGCCCGCAACTCCGTCTCGCCGGTTGTCACCCCTAGCCGCTTGATCGTGACCATGCCGCCACTGACACCGGTGACGATGGCGCGGAAGGGCGCGACCGCTTCGATCTTGCGGTCCACCAGCCGCTCCAGCCGCTCCATGACGTTATCGATGATGGCCATCAGACCAACGCTCCGGTGATGCTGTTCGTGCTCCGATTGATCTCGATAACGGTCGGCTGCTTCGGCGAGAAACCCACCCTTGCGCAACGCACCCGCCACCGGCCATTCAGCATCTCCATCTTGCCGGTCAGGGCCAGGTCGACAGTCTGGTGCGGCGTGAGCGCCTGCGGGTTTGGCAGCAGCGTACAGGTGGCGGTCTGGTAAAAACTGCGACCTTCGCTCAAGAGCCGCTCCGCCAGCGCGTCTACCGCGTCCTGATTGGCAAGGTCCGAACGTGTCTCAACCCGGGTGCGTGTGCCCAGGTTCACCGTTGACGTGGGACTGCCGGCATCGTCGTTGCGGACCACCTTCGTGAGTGGCGCGGCGTTGGGGTTGTCCAGCACGACGATCACCACATTGGCCACGGTCGTATCAGTTGGCTGTGTCTGCACCGGCGCCATCAGATCGCTGTCGGTGATGATCCGGTATGGCTCGACGTACTCGGCATTGCGAGTTGGCTGGCTCGTCAATCTGCCGTCCGGCAGCATGGCCAGATGGTAGTAGCCGATCTCGTTCAGCAGGATATTGCAGACTTCCAGATAGGTCGTGCCAATCGGGAAGCTGCGCGCTGCTGCCGTCGTGAGCGTTGTCGGCGTGATCAGGTAGCGATTGATGCCCGCCAGCGCCATGACCGTGGCGACCGCGCTCACGTAGTTGATGCCCGCGCTGATGTTGTAGGTGTCGTCGAAGGCGTAGCGGGCCAGCACGGACGTGAGGTCCGCGCCGGTGTAGGTGCCCTCGGCCCGTTCGATGGTGCGCGTGCCAGGTGGCGCCTTGGTGGCGTACAGCCCCAGTTGGTTGCGGGTGGCCGTGGTCCCGTCGTCGTACTCCGCGTTTTCAAAGACGGCCAGATAGTCCACATAGGGATCGACAACGCTGGCGTCGCGCAGATCGAAGCGTGCTTCAGTCTTGATGGCCCGGTCGCTGTTGTAGGTGGCCTCGCCGCCGGTGAAGTAGGACGTGATGTTCTCGACTAGCGCGTTGTCGATCGTGGCCCGCCACAGCTCGTAGTCGACGGTGATGCCGCCGCCGCTGCCGATGGCATCGCCGAAGGCGTCAACGCCGAAGGCTGCAGCGCCAAAGAGTGCCACTAGCTAATCGTTCCCCCGCTGGCGATGATCTGCCAGTTCGCGCCGTCTGACACGATGGTCAGAAATGCGTATTGCGTGGCCAGCGCCTTGGTTGCTGCGCCGTCGATGGTCTCGGAGTCGTCGCCGTCAACGGTGACGTTGTTGGATGCGCTGGTGCGCTTGACGGTGTACCGCTTGCCGGGGATGCCCACCGCCGTTGGCAGCGTCACCGTGAACGCGCCGCCGCTGGCATCGCCCAGGATCACATCGTCCGTGGCTGCTGCGGTGTACGTGGTCGTCACCGCCGTCACCGCCTGCAGCGGTTCGATGGCCTCCTGCAGTTCGTTGATGTACTGCGCGTAGATGATCCTGTCCGGGCCGTCAGAGCGCCGGGTGAATGTGTTCAGTTTCGCCATTATTCAACCCCCTCGCTATACAACTCTTCTCGGACTTCTATCGCCGCCACATACCAGTCGGCTACCCGGTCGCTGATGGTGATGTCCGGCAGGGTACAAAAGTATTTGCGGCCCTTGTCGTCGCGGTAGCAGAACGTGCCCCGGTATTGGTCGCACATCTCCAGTTCGAACCGCCGCGCATCGGCCGTGGCCTGTGCATCGGCAAACAGCTTCGCATCGAACGCCGCTCGCTTGGTGTACTGGCGGCTGCGCACGGTGGTCGGTGCGAGGCCTGAAAGCGGCTGATACACCTGCTCATCCGTGTTGCGGGTGTGGTCCCGCTCGTTGGTGTACTTCAGGTTGGTGCGCACCACCTCCGGGTTTGCCACCGCCACCAGCACAACGCCACCCAGCATGATCTCCGCCGATGCCTCCACGCCAGCGCTCGTGAGTTCGTCGAGGCCCGTCAGGATCGTCTGGGAGATGCTGTAGGTGTATTCCACACCGGACGCTGGTGCGAAATCGGTGTAGCTCGTCTGCGTGGGCGATGTCAGCCGGGTCAGGATGATGGTGGTTGCATCGTTGCCGCTGGCCGCCGTGCGCCGGATGGTGTATTCCTGCCAACCATCCTCGACGCCGAGCTCTGTCTGGTCCCACGTCAGGCGGATGGCCGATGCCCACAGGTCGGTACCGACATACTCCGCAATGGCCTGAAAGTTGGCGATGCTGTCCGGCTCCACGTAGTCAACGGTGAAACTGCGGATCGCTGACTGTCCCTCCAGCGGGTCGCTATCCTCCACCCACACCACCAGATCGAGCGCGTCGCCATTGAAGTAGTAGCCGCTGGGGATGACGTGCGAGCTGGTGCCACTGACGGTCTCACCGCTGTCGTAGACCAGATTTGTCGTGCCGTCCTCGTACAGGTAGACGCGGTACTTCTGCTGGTCCGTGGTGGTCCACGTGACCGTCAGGTTGGCCGTGGTCACGGCTTCGTCTTCGGTCGGGTCGGTGATGGTGACGGTCGGCCCTTCGGCATAGGCGAAGATCGCTTCAGCGCTCTTGACTGCCGACGCTTCCGACGCGTGCGCCACCTCACCAGACCAGAGCGTGCCGTCGCCGGAGTAGGCATCCCAGCGGTAGGTCGCATACGTGGCCAGGTCGGTGCCGTCCGTCTGATACCTCCAGCCCCCCGCCCCACCAAACAGCGTGGCATCGTAGGTGCCGCTGCGGGTGAACAGGACCGAGCCGGTGTTGTCCTTGATGCGGCACTTGCTGACCAGGCCGGTAGCGGTGGTGTCGTCGGCATCGGTGGACTGCCACATGAGGAGCGGGTAGTCGGTGAGAATCTGCGAGTTTGCCGGCGTCAGGTTCGTCGGCACGGTCGGTGCCGCGTTGGTCGAGAACGTTGCCGCCGCGGACCAGTCGGACCACGTGGCCGTTTCGTCCTTGCCCCGCATCTGGTACTGGTAGCTGGTGCCCCATGCCAGCGTGCTCAGACCGGTATCAGCCCAGGCGACGGTGAAGTCGGCGGTGGCGGTGGTCACGTCGGTGATGTCGTACTCGCTGCCCGTCTGCAGGACAGTGCCGCCACTGCTCAGGATGCGGACCTGCACGACCGTCATATCATCGCTGTCGTCGTGTGACCAGGTGCCGTCAAAGTCTGGCGTGTTGTCTTCGATCTTGCCGGTCGGATCGTCCTCGCAGACGATGAAGCCGAGCTCGGCGGGCGTGAACGTGGTCCACGCGGTCCAGTCGCCCCACTCCCCGAAGTGGTCGCTGTGCTGGGTGCGCCATTCGTAGGCGGTGCCCCGCACCAGCGTCGTGCCACCGTAGGCGCGCGACATCGCCGCCCCGGTCCGCTCTGCCTGCGTGCTGGTGAGTGTCGTATCCCAGAAGACGGTGCTATCCGAGACGCGGCGCACCTGCACGCGCATCTGGTTCAGGTAGTCGCCATAGCCGCTGTTGGTGTCGGTGAAGTCTGCCGCGAACGTGGGCGCCGTGTCGTTGATGGTGCCGGAGGGTGAGAGGTTCGTTGGCGCGTTCGGCGCTTCGTTGATCTGCGCATTCAGCCACGTGGTCATGTGGCCTTCGTTGCTGCTGCTGTAGCTGCCGAAACTGGACGGTGGCGGCTGGCTCAGGCCGGTGCGGTAATAGAACGACTCATTGTCCGCGCTGATGTCCGACGCCTGCTCCATCGCATGATCGATGAGCGCACCGACGTTGAGAATGGCCAGGTGGTAGCGGGTGTTGTCCTGCAGCGGGATGGCCGTGAACGTCACACCGGAGGGCGCGGCCACGTCGATCGTGGCGATGCTGCCGGAGACGTTGCCTTCGGTGGCCGACGTGACGGCAATGGATGCGCTGTAGGCGCGCCGGGTGGTCGGGTGGCGGCTGCTGTTGACGTTGTAGATGCCGATGCGGATCGCACTGTTGCTGCCGTTGTCATTGACGCGGGCATTGGCTGTGTGCGCCCACAGGTGATCATTCGTGCGGTTGTAGGTGCAGCCGCGCATTTCGCCGGAGACGATGTTGCCGATGTCGTCGTGGCTCAGGCTCGAGCTGCGACCGTAGGTTGTTTCAGCCACGGTGCGGCCCTCCGGTGTAGGATGATGCAGTCAACAGGAGGTACGGTGCGATGAAACGAGTAGCGGCGAGTGCGGCCGTGGTTCTGGCGTTGGTGGTTCTGGTGTTGCCGTCGTCTGCCGACGATGCGCCCGGCTGCGAGGGGTTAGGTGAGTATCGGGAGGCGATGCTCGAGGCGGCAGAGCCGATGGTAGCGTTTCTGGATGAGACCGGTATCGTCAGTGCATCGCCGTTGACCATTTCATCCAACATATGGCTGGCGTTCTCGGAAGAAGCGCGAGCGTTCAATGAGCGGTTGCTGGAGATCGAACCGCCGGAGTGGGCCGTCGAGTTCCACCGTCTGCAACTGGACACAACTGGGATGCAGGAGCAGTCAGCCAAGGCAATCGTCGAGTCAGGCCCTATGGCAGTGCTCATATTTGAAGAGACCATAAATGACATTGAGGAACGCAAGGACTCAGTACCAGCCGCCATCGCCGAAACGTGCCCCGACTTCGCGCAGTTCGCCGCCGACTGGGACGCGCTCGACGGTGAAGTGGACGGCACTCCCGTAGCTACGCCTGTCCGGTAGGTCATGGCTGGCCGCTCCGCATGGCGAGTTCAGGCGCGAAGGCTCGGGCAAAGTCACCACCCATTTGCGCGTTCGCCAGAAACTCTTGCCACTTACCCGGCTCTAGAGTGATGATGTTGATTACCTGCCCGCCCCGACCATTGCCACCCGTGACGCTCTGATCGAGAGGCGGGATCGCGGTACCCGCCAGTCCTGTCGATGCGCTATTGACCATCCTACTGGCTGAGGAGATGCCTTCTGCGAATCCTTCACCGAGACGCCGCCCATAGAACTGGCCGACATGCTCAATCGGCGAGAAGCCGGGAATATTGGAGATTCCCTCGATAACCAGCCCGGTTGCGTAATCAATGGCACTGGACACCAGATTCGATGCCGCCGCCCGAATACCACTGGCTAGCCCGCTGATCAGGTCCCATCCCTTACTGAACAGCGCCAGCGACAGGTTCCCCGCTGCACTGATGCAGTAGCCCGGCAGACCGGCCAGCCACCCCTTCACGGCCGGCCACCGGTCCAGGATGCCGTCATAGAAGCCTGACATCAGGTCGAGGCCCTTACCCCGAATCGAACGAGAGATGTCCGCAATGGCAATGAACGCCCATGTGCCGAGCAAACCCAGCCACGTCTTGACTTCTGGCCATTTGTCGAGGATGCCGTCATAGAATCCGGCCAGTAGGTCGAGGCCCTTCTGGCGGATGGTGCGCGATATGTCAGGGATTGCCGCAAGAGCAAACGCACCAAGTTGTGAGAGCCAGGTGTAGACCGTGGGCCAATACTCCACGACTCCATTGAGAAAACCCGTCAGCAGTGCGGTTCCTTGCGGCTTGATCTTCTCATTCCAGGCTTCACCGAGCGCTTCAGTAATCAGCCCAGGCACGCCGGATAGCCACGGTTGCACCGTGCTATTCCAAATCTCCACCGCCCCGTTGTACAGCCCCGCCAGAAGGTTGTAGCCGTGGTCGTTGAGCAGCGTGTAGAACGTGCTTACCGCGTCGCCAATCGCGCCGATGATGGTCAGCGGCAGGTCGGTGAAGTACCACTTGATGGCTTCCCATCCAAGTTCAGCGCCGATCTTGATGCCCTGAATCAGCAGGCTGCCTGCCGTGCTCAGGACGTTGCCCCAATCCACGCCAGCCGCCCATTCGAGAATCGACTGCCCGATACCAGCCAGCGCGGCGCGAACCGTTGGCCAGAGCGCCTGGAGTCCATCCACAAACGAATAGAACGCATCCCGCAGTTCGTGGAATACCTCGTCGTAGTCACCCTCCCTGAGCGCCTGAAACGCATCAACGAGATCGCCCACCATCGGCTCAAAGACTTGCAACGCATCCATGAGCCCGTTGACGGCATCCCGCACGCCCCATAGATCATTCGCCCATGCGTAGATCCCGAGTGCAATAAGTGCCGCTATCGCAATAACAAGCAATCCAATAGGTGAGAGCAAGAGCCCGATCACCGTCGCCAGCGCCGCCAATCCCGGAAGCAACATGCCGATGATGAGCAGGACCGGCCCCATCGCCGCAGCCAGTGCCGCGATGACCAGCGCCGCCGTCTGCATCTTCGGACTGAGTTTGTCGAACAGCCCGACCATGCGCTCCACGAAGTCGAGAAAGCGCAAGGCGAACGGCATGAGCCGCTGCCCGATGCTGGCCCCCACGTCCTTGACCCGTGCCCGCACCTGTGCCATGCGAGACGCGAAGTTGCCCGACTCACGCGCCGCCTGTCCTTGCTGTTGCGCGGTCTGTTCGAGTATCAGGTTGTAGCGAGCCTGCACCTTATCCGCGTCGGTGATCACATCCCGCCCGTCAGCCATCGCGATGTTCAGCGCTTCCTGGTTGACCATCGCTTCGTTGAGAAAGACGCCCATCGATCGCAGGCTCATGTACTCGCCGGTGAGTCCCGCCATGAGTGCCTGTGACGACCGTTCGTTAGATACGTCGTTGAACGCGGACATATCGGCGGCAAGGCCAATCAATTCCATCGAATAATCGGCAGCCACGTCGTTGGTCATGCCCATGACTTTGAAGAGCGAGCCGTAGGTGGACGCCATTGCGATCGATTCAGACTGTGCGAAGCCATACGCCTTCGCAGTGCCCTTCGCCCATTCCTGAATGATGGACGCCTGATCACCAAACACGGCCTCGCTCTTTCCCATCGCCTGATCGAGGTCGCTGGCCCACTTGATCGCGGCAATGCCCGCACCCACCAGCGGCAGCGTCACGCCAGCCGTCATCTTGGTGCCGATGCTGCGCAGGTTCTCGCCCCAAGCATTCAGCTTATTAGCAGATGCGTCCAGCTTGTCGCTGAACTCATCCTTCATCCCCAATAGGACATCGAGCTTCGCTATCGTGGCCACGTCATATCCCCATGATCGCGTCGAACTTGGCGGCGAGGACTTCCGGCGCCAGCGGTTCCGGCTCCGCTTCCGGTGGATCGAAGAAACGCGGCATGAAGTCGCTGGGCGCAAATGGCTTGGGTTTGTGCTTCGGATCGCGGTTGGCGTTGGCGATCGTGGACGCGATGATCCCGGCCCGCAAGTCGGCCCGCTCTTCGCCAAATGGCTCCAGGTTCGCGTAGACCATCCACTCGCTGTATTCCCTGCTGCTCATGCGTTCGCCGAGCTCGCCGACTGTCATGCCAAGCGCCAGAGCTAGTCGGAACTGGAATCTCCGCTCTGGTCGCTCCCGGAGTTTTTTTCCATTTCCGCCACGTCGTCATCGTCAAGGCCGGAGAGTTGCTGTGCCTTGTCGAAGATGATGTCCAGCGCCCCGGCGTTCTTCTCACCGAGCGCGTCGCGGTCACTGTTGCGAAAGACGCGCTCACCGTTCTCGTCGACCACAGACCAGGAGACCACCTTGGCCCTGAGTCCCTTGTAGGAGATGTCGGCTTGCATCTCGCCAGCGCGAGACATGCGGATACGGAACAGGTCCGACTCGAACTCGTCCCGCTGGTTGGCAGTGAGGGCGCGAACGATGACCGTTCCGCCCCACTGCGGTATGAAGACTTCTTCGGTTTTCAGGTCCGGCGCGGCGAGGATCGCTGTCCGGTCGAGTAGTGTCCGCTGGCTCATGTCCGGCGACTCCTTTTCTGTGACTAGCTGATGGTCTTGGTGACGGCTCCCGACGGCTCCAGGGTGACACTGGCGCGAATCAAACCCGCGACCGGCAGGCTGTACTCGATGTTCTTGATGTAGGCCGCGAAGGCCCGCGTATCAGTTACGCCGTTTGCTGGAGTCATCACGATCTGGAATAAGCGCAGCGTCATGTTGGCCTGATCGGTCTCCAGCGTGTCCTGCGTGGTCGCGCTGGAATAGAGCAGGTCGAACGTGACTTCCTGCCCCTTCTTGATGACCGGGGCCGACTCGTACCAGCCGCCGGAGTCGTGACTGGTGGCGTCTTCGGTCTGCACCTCGTAGCCGCCGCCGCTGATGTCCAGCACCTCGGCAATCGTGGTGTAGGTGCTGGTCCCGTCGTGAATCTTGAGAAGCGTTCCGTGCGCTCTGCGTGCCGCTGTTGCCATATCCGTGCCTTTCTAGGGGATAACGATCACGCCGAGCAAGATCGCGGCGTTCTCTACGTTGACGTGAAGCCAGTTGTTCGTTTGCGCCCAACCTTCGAGGTAAATCGGCCCGAACATGCGATACGTTCCGAAGGGGATGTCTACCTCGGTGATGTCCTCTTGCCGACCGAAGGAATCGTCCACGCTGTCGATGGTGACGTGATAGGCGGTGTCGGCTGACGAGTTGTACATGACCAGGATCTCTTTGCCAGTCAGGACAAAGTAGTTACCGTTGGCCACGTCCCCGGCCGCCATCGTCAGGGTGTCCCATGCGCCCTTGTACGGTCCCAGCGCGTTGCTTTTCGCGACGACTGTTCGTGCCATTGCCTATTCCTCCACTGCCGTCTCACCGACTGGCGGGTCAGCAGGCGCGAAGCCATCGATCACCTCCAGTGGCGGGTGGACGTTCGCGAAGTGCTCGATGAACCGTTGCCGGTCCAGTGTGTCGAACGGGCAGAGTCGGCAGCGGTACTGCACCATGCCCCGCCAACTGCCGAGCAGCACTCCCTCGATCTCTTCGGCTTTTGGCGTTGCCGCCTTCACCGGGTCTTTTGCTCGTGTCATACGATGATCTCCGTTTCTGATGCTGCGTCAAATTCGATCAGCCAGCTCAGCAGGTGGTCGCTGCCCCATTGCGCTTCCTGTACCCGGCCCCGCATCGCCCCGAAGGCGTTGCGCTCCATGTCAGGGTTGCCCGGCACGACCATCGTGCCGCCGATGCCATCCCGCTCAAACGCGGCATAGATGAGGTGCGGCACGTCCCACTGAAACGAGATGATGGTCTCCAGGTCTTGTGGCAGGTTCTTGCGCTGCGTGTACAGGCCGATCTGGATAGTGTGGACCGTCCACAGGATCGGGTAGCCCGCTTCGGATGCGTGCGGTCCAAGGTAGCAATCGAAGCTGGCCGGAGTGACGACCAGACAGGGATAGGGGCCGATCGACTCCGGCACATCCTGATGAACGCGCCGTAGGCCGGGAATGCCGGACAGGACATTGCGCGTCTCGGCAATGAGGTCGGCCAGGTTCTGGGCCTGTGGCGTGCTGGCGCTCATTGGTACGCCGCCTCGATCTCTGCGGCCAGGATTGGCACCAGTTGCCGGATGAAGCCTTCGCCCGCTTCGGCGGCTGGCTTGAGGTACGGCTGTGCCTTGCCCGAGACGAAGATGCCGGTATTGCCAAACCCGTGCTTCTCCGCCCATCGGCCGATGTACTTGGCTGGCACGAAGTGCGGGCGTGAGCCGAGCTCGACGTAGGGCGCATACGTGACGTTCGTGCCGATGCTGCGCTCCAGCCGTCCCGTCGTCTCCACGGCGATGCTGCCACGCAAACGGTTGGTATCCACCGGCGCCAGTGTTCTTGCCTGCCCCTGAATGAAGATCGCCCCCCGGTCAAGGAAGCGCTGCATCGGCGGGTCAGCACGCTCACTGCGCAGCTTGGCGCGCAGTTGCTCTAGTCCGTCGATACGCACGACCACCATTGCCGGCATCACGCCACCGCCAGTGCGGCGTACCGCTTGTACGGCTGGAGCAGCTGCTTCACGTCTGGATCGAGACCGGCAATGGTTTGCATCTGCCCCAACTCCGCGGAGCCAGCGATACCGAACGGCGCATCCCGCCGCTTCCACAAGCGCGCCGTCTGCAACAGGCAGGCTTCCCGGATCGCGTGCGGCACCGACGCATACCCGAATGTGCCGACAATCTGAACTGCGCGCCGGTGCGTGGGAAAGCCGTAGCGGCCATTCGGCGCCACGGCAATCCGGCTGTATGGCCCGGCCTGCGGATCGAGGTCGTAGTCTGTCGCTGCCCACGTCGTTTCGTAGACGCGATCTGCGTCGTCGTCGGTCTTGAGCGTGGTGATGCTCACCAGGTCATCATCCAGGATCAGCAAGTCGTAGAACTCCGGGGTGAAGTACCGGGTCTGCGCTGTCTGCTCATAGAACACCCGGCCACACCAACCGTCGATCATCCTGCTTGCCGCTTCGATCATGGTTTCGCACTGCGCGTCATCGGCGCCGTCGAACACATCAAGCCGCATCTTCAGGGTGGTCAGGTCGGTGTAGCCGTTCACAATGGCTATGACGCACCATCCATAACTAGCGTGTCCTTGGCGCTTTCTTGACTTGCCGGTCATGCTGTGGCGCGTCCAGCGCGCGTGTGTCTGGCTCATCGTCCGGTTCTGGCGTCTCAGCCCCGACCGGCTCAATGCACCCCGCCACGTCGCGCAGGAGCCACGCAGCGGTATCGTCGTCAAGCTCGGCGGTCTCGCCCACCTGATACGAACCAGCACCTGAGGTGTAGTCACAGGTGAAGCGGTAGGTTCTCATCAGGA
>JAJVIE010000006.1:20903-34857 GCA_022072175.1 Candidatus Omnitrophota bacterium
CGTCGCCCGCCACCAGGTAGAGATACAGGCCGTTTGTCCCACCTGCAGCACGCTCGAGTAGTAGAGCGTGCCGCTCCCGCCGGTGACGCCAGCGCCCGCGCCGGTTGGCAGGGCCATGCCGCTGAGTGGCGGCGTGCGGTCAGGTGCGCCGTACTGGTTCGCCATGACTAGATGCCCTCCAGATAGTGCAGCACGTAGACGACGGCGTTCATGTCGGCAGTGGTGCCGTTCCAACTGCCATCGCTGGTGATCTCGCAGCCCAGTTCCGCGCCAGCCGCAATGCGCGCCTTGCCGCGTGGGATGCGCTTGTAGTGGCCGGTGCCGGTGGTGATGGTCATGGTGGTATCGGCATCTTCGGTGCCGTCTGCGGTGGCCCCCACCGTGAGCGTGCCCGCCGAGCCCGCCGCCGTCAGTTCGACGGCAATGGCCACGATGTCGCCTTTGAACGGCATGGTGTATCCCGCTGTGGTGCCGCCTTCCTCCGGTCCAACGGCAGGTATCTGCACGTTGTCCTGCGATGCCGCGACGGCATCCTGACCGAAGGCGTAGGCCACGAGCTGGCCCTTGCTGGTATCGAGTGTTACCTGGGTCATGGTCTTGCTCCTGGAAGCCGGGGCAGATCGCCCCGGCCCCGATGAACGACTAGACGGTGATGTTGAAGATCACATCCGCTGCTTCGATACCCGCCGCCGCTCCGGTTGGCGTGAACCGCGAGAAGCCGAGCCGCAGACTGGCCACGATGCGCGTCTGATCGGTGGCCGGGATGCGCTCGGTTTCCACCTTCACGCGCCGTCTCCAGCCAGCCACGAAGCCGCGCCGGTTGAACGTGACAACCTGGCCCTTGGTGTTGTTGCCACCCGTGGTGGACACCTTGCCGTCCGCTTCGGTCAGGGACATCGCCACCGAGCTGATGACCGGATAGCCGAGGATCGCCGCCACCTGGCCGCTGAGCAGATCCCGCCCGCCGTTGTAGATGCGTGCATTCAGCACCGGATCGAGCGCCGCGATCGCATCCGCTGTGGCCGGGTCCGCCACATACACCAGGTCTTCGCTGTTGGTCGGGTGGCCCCAGTCATGGAACCGGGTCACGTCGACCATGCGCCCGCGTGCCGCTGACAACGCCGCCAGATCGATCGCCCCGCTCATGTCCTTCTGGTTGGCGGTGTTGTCCACCAGTCCAACATGCCGGATGCCGTCGAAGGCGAGATAGTGCTTCGTGTCGGCCGGGTCGGCATCATCGAGGTTGATGTTGCCGGTGCCGGCGTTCGTCGTGTCGCCATTGAGCACCAGCGAGTCGCTGTAGTGCGACAGGCTGAGCGCCAACTGGCGGCGCAGGAAGGGCACGAACGGAATGATGGAATCCTCTTCCATCTCACCCGACCACATCTGGTGAATGACGAACTTGGACGCCGTGACGCTGACACGGTTGCTGCCGGTCTTGACGGTCGTGTAGTTGCTGCTGTTGTTGGCCGTGGACTCGCTGACCAGCAGCATCTCGGGGAAGTCCACCTCGACCGGCAGGTATGCGGTCGGTGCGGTCATCTCGAACGTGTTGATCAGGTTGAAGACGCGGGACTCTGGGCGCGCTGCCTCCCACAAGTCGCCGACATACTGCGCGCCCACGAGCTGCGAGCCGTAGCCGCTCTCTGCGGTGTCCATCGCCCGCATAGCCGCTTCCCACTGCTTCACCTGTCGCTTGTTGATGCGGGGGAAGAGGTCGTCAATCGCCCGGCCATCAATGGCCCGCACCTGCTCATCCGTCAGGTAGTAGGCCTCACTGACCGCGCCAAACGCTTTGGTCAGTTCTTCGGATGGACCCTTCAGCCCGAGCGCCGCCCGGCTGTTCATCAGGTCGTACAGAAACTCGACATCGGACGGACCAAGACCAAACCGGGCGAACTTGGTGCCGGTGAGTTGGTCGTTGGTGTCCGAGCCGTGCCGCAACTTGCGGACAATCGGGTCGTTGTCATCAAGGCCTGACAGATAGTCGCTGACCATCGTGCGGACATTCTCCGGAGAGAATGTGTCCTTGAGGGTTGCCAGTTCGCCCTTCGTCTCGATCAGCGATGCCTCTGCGGCCGCTGCCCGCTGCGTCAGGTCGGTAAGCAGTTGTTCTCTCGTCTGTGTCTCAGACATGCTGGGTCCACCAATCATCTTCTGCGGGTTTCACCGCCGTACGGGTAAACAGTTCCGGCACCGCCTCCGCCTCGCCTGAGAGCCACAGGCCCCGCCACGTCTCCGCGTCCAGGGCGCGCAGCTCTGCGGTGCCCAGGAACTCAGGCGCGGTCTTGCCCTGTCGCTCGTAGGTACGGCACAGGCGCCGGTAGGTTTGCAGCCGTGCGGACTCCGCGTCGTTGGCGTCGGGCAGGTAGAGTCGCACCATCTGGTACGCCGTGCCTGTCCAGAGCGCCTCGGCATCGGCCGTTTGCTGCGTGGTTTCGTCGTCAATGAGGGACGCCAGCGTCTTGCCGATCTCGGCATAGCCACGCTTGGCGCGTTCGATCAGTGCGTCCGGGTCCATCGGGATGGGTACGGCACTGATCTCCAGAAGATGGTTTTTGCCGTCGATCGGGTCCCATGAGACGCTGACCGCGTTCAGGAAGCCGCCCCGGTATTTACGCTCGATCATCTGCGCGAATTCATCATCCGGGTCGAAGGTGATGTCAGCGCGCAGCACTTTGCCGTCAACGCGGGCATCTGCCTTGCCGATGGGCGGACGTTCGCCGAAGAAGTCATGCGACCACAGGACCAGCGGGTTCTTCCGGAACCGCGACAACTCCCAGGAGTCGGCACGCAGGTCGAAGCCGTCACCTTTGACGCCTTCGGTGGATGCGATGAACGGCAACGTCTTGGCGTCGCTGTCGTCTGCGCGTTCGTAATAGGCCCGTAGGTACTGTGTCATCGTTGTTTCCTCAACACGAAAAGCCGCCGGGATGCACGAGTGCCGTGCATGGCCCGGCGGCCAGAATTCCGCCGTGTTGTTCAATTGCCGCTAGTCTACACCATGATCCCCAACAATCTCGTCAAACTTCCTCGCCAACTCCTGTGGACTCTTGCGGGCGATGTACTCCTCATGCCGCCGCTGTGCCCGTGACTTGCCCAGGCTGGACGGAACATCCAGGTACTGCTCAATGGCTCGGACGGCGGCAATGTGCGCGTCTCGCAGCTGTAGCAGCATCTTGTGTTCGCGGTCATCACTGTGAGTCATCACCAGCGCCGATCTGCAATCGGGCATCGTGCACGGCTCCGCAGGTCTTGCACCGGTATTTCACCCAAATGATAAACGACTGCAGGCCAATCTGCAATATATTGGATCGATCGAATAACTCGAAAGTGCCGCCACCGCACTCACTACACGAGGTAATTGTGAATTTGTTGAGGTCCTGACCAGTCACTACGTCACCAGCCCCGCTGCCTGCACGTCAAGGATCGGGATAGTCACACAGCGACAGTTTACGTCCTCGCCCGCACATCCGGTCATGCCCGGCCCGGGTCCACTGCACGATCCCACCTGAAAGTCATCGCCAAGCTTCACCCGCTGGCCGTGCGCTTCAACGTGGGTCATGCGTGTGCGGTCGTCAAGTGCGGCCAGCCACTCGACTTGCTCCACAACGCCGGACTGCGCCCATGACTGGTGCGTGCCCTGCGTGCTGGCCAAGTGCGCCTCTGTGCGGGCAATGGTCTCCTTGCTGGAGCGGATGCGGTCGGCCATGATCGCCTCGACCCGCTCAGCGAGTTGGTTCTGGCCCTCACCGGCGATGATGCCCTCACGCAGCGCGTCCTTGAGCATCTGCCATGTGGTGTCGTTCACCTCTTCGGCGAACCGCTGAGTCTGCCGTTCGATGGCCCGCACGACGTTGGGGTCGAGCACGTCGAACGCGGTACGGAAGCCGAGCTCGTTGGCGGCGAGGGTGCCCGCCTCCTCAACCACACCGGCGATGATGGGCCGCATGGTGACGCGAAACGTCTTGATCCACTTCGCTTTGTCGAATGGTTCGTCCGGGTTGGCTTCGCGCTTGCTGGCGCGGGTCACGTCGCTGAGGATGCTGGCCTTCTGGCGCTGCATCAGATCAGCACAGGCCCGGCCGATGCGCCCCTCCCACGGCTGCTCTTGCTCGATGATGTACCGCCACTTCGCCTCATGCTCAGGACTGCCGTATGCGTAGGTGGCCCGCGTTAGACCGGACGCCAGCGCACGGACCATGCGCTCAGCATCGTCAATGGCTGCGTCGTCTGCGTCGTCCTGGTCAGCGTCACCAGCGCCGAGCATGGGCGGCATGACCGGTGCAGGTTTCTCGTTGCTGTCGATCGGTATGAGCGTGGACTGTGCCCACCACACGTCGCCCCACGGTTGCGGGTCGAGTCCTTCGGCTTCGCGCCACTCGTTGACGGTCATCACACCAGCGGCAATCTTGCCCTGTGCAATCTCCCATGCCCGCTGCTCGTCTTCCTGCAGGACGGCAATATCCGACGTGTCGAATTCGGCAATCAGGTTGCTGCCGAACAGCGGTAGCAGTTGCTCGGTGATCTCCTGCGCGATCATCCGCGCCTCTGGCAACAGGCAGTCATTCCAGAACACCAGCTCCGACTCTTCGACGTTCTGGTACGTGCGCTTGCCGCCGATCTTGTCGATGGGCACACGGTAGGCACGGGCGATGTCCTCCAGCGACCAGTTCAGCGCGCCCAGGAACTCAGCATCCTTCGGCGTCATGGATACCTGCTGGAACTTGGCATCCACCGTGAGCACGCCCATGCGGTGCGCCTTGTCCACACCACGGAACCGCTTGTCCATGTTGGTCTGGAGTTCTTCGGCTTGCTGTTTGGTGAAGACCTTCTCACTCCCGGGACTGATGAAGCCCGCCGCGCCCATGCCGTTGCGGAAGATGTTGAAGTTGCTTTGCATGGCGGCACTGGCCGTGTCTGCGGCGATGCGTGCCGCTGCCAGTGGACTGAGGCCGCTGTATTCGTCGTTGGGGTTGGGGTAGCGGAACCAGACGACTTCGTGCGGCTCGAACCGCTGTGGCCGGCCGCCGTTGGGGTCGTACGTGTAGTGGCTGATGTACTTGGTCGGATGCGGGTGGACCTTCATCCGGTCGGCACGCACCCACCATATCTCGGTCGGCTTTCCACCCTGCCAGCCGTCGAGCACCCAGAAGCACTGCCCCCACACACCCAGACTTTGCTCGGTCATGTTCAGCAGGCGGGAGACGGTCCAATAGGGGTTGACCTTCTGAAAGAGCGCCGTCACCGGGCCGTTTGTCACCTCGTCTTTGTCGCCGTTGGCCTTGACGCCGTAGACCTTGAGTGGCAGCCCGGACAGGTTCGATGCTCGCACGTTGACGCAGGCATAGACGCCGTTGCTGATGGCTACGTACTCCGCGTATTCAGGTGGGGTGAACGTGCTGGTGTCGATGCCGTGATAGACCATGCTCGGGTCGATGGCTTGCGGCACCGGATAGGAGCGGGGTGTCCAGCGCAGGAAGTCGATCAGTCGTTCCATTGGTGCCGCCTTAGTAGAAAATCTGGCCGGAGAGCAGGATCGGTTCGGATGCGAGACCGTAGCGCAGCGCGTCACAGTTGTGCACCAGCACACCATTTGCGAAGAACTCAGGTTGTCCAGAGACGGCGATGCTATAGACCCGACGTGGTTCCGATTCGACGGTGACGCTGAGCACAGACACGGGAACAGCACGCGGTTTTGTCGTATTTGTTCGATGTGAATGACGACCCACAGACGATACACTCGCGCTGAATATCGTCAATCCCCGATGAGCGACGCCATGCTGACTTGCACTTATTCGAGCAGAAGCGAGAACTCGCCCGAAGTGTGATGTCCTGAAAAGCCGTGCCACACTGGTCGCACACCTTCGCAACAGGAACTCGCGCCTCCCACGACTTGCGCCCATGCTCTCGGTGCCATGCACGTCCCTCGTCCGAGCGATGCCAGTCTTTGGTTTGTTCACGTATGGCTGCAAGGTGCGCCAAGTGGGAAGGTGAGCGCGATCGTTCTGACTGTCTCGCGGCGTGCAATCGCTTGTGCTCAGCAACCGAGACGCAAGCAAGGTTGGCAATGTCATTGTTGCCAGCATCGAAGTCGATGTGATGAATCTCGAAGCCTTCTGGAATGTCGCCGTTCGCATGCTTCCAGACTTCTTCGTGAAGCCTGCCAACGCCATTGCTGCGATGCGTGCCGTTCGGCGTGAAGTAGACGCGGTCGACCCCACGCGGGGAATTGGGGTATCGCCGAAACGTAATTCCGTTGAAGATGACCTCTTCTCTATCCATGTATGAAGTATATCACCATATCGAAGAGCGTCGAGTCTTACCCATCCAGAACCATCGACCCAGACAGGGTGATCGCCCGTTCCGGTAAGCCTCTCACCATCAGACAAACGAACCGTCAAAACGGCGGCGCTGTTGTTAGTCAATTGTGCTGCCTGAACACGACGAAGCCCCGCCCTGGTATGGACCGGGTCGCCGACGCGGATATGTTCTATCGGCACTGGCCCCCAGGTTGTAGCAACCATCGTCCCGGCCACAAAGCAGGCATGGTCGAATTCCTTGACTGGCTTGTCTGTCTCTGAACGCGTTCCCTCGGGGTAGTGGTACGTCTCCATCTCGGCGATGAGATTGACGCACGCTGGGCTGATGGTCAGCCCGTTGGCCAGAGCGCTCGTCACCTCGCCGATGCCGAACGTGACGTCGTTGTTGGCCTTGACTGCCGGATAGCCTTTACGCTGCAGCGTGAGGATGTAGTCGTTGGCGCTCGGGTCCAGGTAGATCGCTTCCGGGTTGGTGGCGTCGGCTTCGGCGGTGATGGCGTCGACGATCTCGTCCGATGACATACCGCGCCGGTAGACCTCGCGTTGCACGTGCCGCCGATCGTCGCTGGCCTTGCGGATGGTGAGGATAGCGGTCGGGTTGCGTGTGCCGACGTCGACGGCCAGCACGGTGCCCCAGTCGGTCGTGTCCACGTGCTTGACGTGAACCTGCGGATTGAAGTCTTGGTAGACCGCGCCCTCTGCCGCTGCCCAGACTCCTTCGAAGAGTCGCTTGCGGCGGTGGCCCGTGAGTCCGGCAAGGTTCTGCTGCACGTAGGCATAGCCCATCGTGGTCCAGTCGCCGATGGCCGCGTCCCAGTACATCGGGTTGTCGTGGTGCGTGGTGTGGATGTAGCGGGTCATGCCGCTGTCGCAGCGGTTCTTCAACCAGTGGCGCGGACCGGCTGGGTTGCAGTCGCCAATGAGTTGCTGATACGCCAGCCGGCCGTTGCGCAGTCGTGACTTGAGCGACTCCCAGTCCTCTTCGTGCAGTTCGGTGGCCTCGTTGACGTAGATCACGTCGTACTCTGCCGACATGACCTTGCCCGGCTTGTCCATGCCGACAACCTGAATAACCGAGCCGTTGCCGTAGCGGAACTCGCCCGGATAGAAGCGGTTGCCGCCGAACGGTCGCACGCCGTCAAGAATCGGCTGCACCTGGTTGGTGTAGGTGGCCAGCGCACCCGCCTTCAGGTCTTCCAGCACCTTGCGGGCCATGAGGATGCGCACCTGCGGCACACGCAGCGCCACGTGATGCAGCTTCCAGCACGCGGCCAGTGTCTTGCCGGTGCCAGCAGGACCGACGGCTAGGACTTCCGGTTCCAGCGCGGTGTAGAAGGCAGCACAGCCACCACGCGGCATGTAGTCGACGTGGTCGTAGGCAACGGCTTCCATCAGGCTTCGAGCTCACGGTGTGCCGGTTCGAACATGGCGTCCAGGTTCATCTGCGCCACACCAATGACGCGGTGCTCACGAATGTTGATGTCCACTTGCTGTCGCTCAATGAATACCTGGTGGTACTTGCCGAGTAGTTCGAGCGCTTTGACTTTGTTCGACAAATCCATCTTGACTTTCAGCGGCTTGCCGGACTTGTCTCGGCTTTGCACTTCGACGAATTCGTCCATCGGGGCAAAGCCGACACGTGACAATTCGGCCAGTACTTCATCGGCTGTGCCCGCATACTTCGTGACTCGCTCTTTCACGCGTGCGGCAACCGTAGCATTGCGTAGCAGTCGTGAACCTTCCGGGTGTGGCTTCTTGTATCCGGCTTGTCTTGCAGCCTCGGTCGCATTGCCGTTAGCCGGGCCGAGGTAGGCAGAGATGAACAATTCCTGTTTGGTTGTGAGTCTGTCTGCCACTGTTGCTACCAACGAAAATAGCCGCTACCGGCCACGCACAAAGCGAAGCACAGTAGCGGCCAGAATTCCGCCACAGATATTGCCGTCTAGTCTATCACGTTCCCTTCGGCTCCTTGTATGACCAGCGGATGCGCCCGTCGAAGGAGCGGGTAGCCAGGCAATGACACGTCACCAGCGTATGCGTGCGGATCGTGTCCGTGGTGAGGACACGGGAACGGTAGAGCCGCAGCACGTTGCCGTTCGTCGAGCCGAGAATCGTCCGGCACCGGGAACACCGCCAGGCGTGCGTCGGCATGCGCTACTCCCCCACGACCGCCGCATACGCCACCCGCAAGGCATCGCGCCAGTCGGGCGCCACCCTGGCTAGGGAATTATTGCGAGTGGTCACGCCGAATCGGTACTCGCCATCACCAAGGTCATCTATGTTCAGCCGCCCGCTAATCTTGAGCAGATCGTCAATCATCTGGTCGATCTCCCTGAGTTCCCCACCGCACGTTTCACAGGTGGCCATCACCCCTGCCTGCGCTCCCGTGTCGTCGTCGGTCATCTCGTCACCTCCGCCCCTCTGAATATCTAAGATGATCACGCCCGAGTGCTCGTACTCTGCTGGTCGATCTGCCTCGCTCCACGTCTGCTGCACGATCGGCAGCGTCGTCACCTGCCGGTCATCCGCCCACGCGATGCCGTTGAGCGCGTCTCTCGCTCCCTTGCATGCCGCGATGGCGTTGTCATCGTCCATTTTGCGGCGCCCCCTGGGCCAGATGACACGGATTTGCAGCGTCACTGGCTCGGCGCCGAACCATGGCCGCTGCTCCACCGGCACGCTCAGGCAGGCTGCCCACGCCGCGGCGGTCTTGAGCTCGCTGCGCGCTCGATAGACGACGTGCCACGACGCACGGGCATTGGGCGAGCAGGCTGGGCCGGGGACGGTGGGCACGATGATGCGCAGCGTGGTGGTGGGGTGGGCGATGGTGTCGCTCATATGCGCTCCTGCTCCACCCGCTGCCTCACGCTCTCCCGGTGCAGCTCGTCGCTCATCGCCAGGATGAGAAAGTGAGCTCATACGACCTCCTCCCCATCCAGGTACCGCCAGACCCGATTCCTCGCCGTGATCGCCGGTTTCGGGAGCATCTGCTGAGCGTCGGCAATGTGCCGCAGGCACGCCCTGACTGGCTCCAGATGCCCAGCCCTCGCCTCTCGGTGCAGTTTGGTGCACAGGCTGGCGACGAACGATGACCGATCGAATCCGGGATGCCTCCCAGAATCAATCGCCGCAATGTCGAGCATCGCCCGGTCGGCGTCCCGAATCAGCCGTTGGGTTGTCTCGGCGTCGACCTGTGACAGTGTCCGGGCGGCGCGGATTGTACG
The DNA here is from genome assembly GCA_022072175.1 of Candidatus Omnitrophota bacterium. Classification (GTDB taxonomy): domain Bacteria; phylum Omnitrophota; class Gorgyraeia; order 2-02-FULL-51-18; family 2-02-FULL-51-18; genus JAJVIE01. Next base: position 30,451 of record JAJVIE010000006.1, read on the forward strand.
CAATGCATCAGTCTGGAATTTACGCTGCCAGGCGAGGAACTCATCGACGCGTTTGGCATAGGCGTCGCGCGATTTGTTGTTTCGGCGGGTGTTGAATCCACTCCCGCCGGTCACTGCCGTTGATGCGACCCGGCTACGTGCTCCGGCAACTCTGCCGTAGTGACTGAGATAGCCAGCCTGATAGTCGGCAACCAGCGATTGCACCAACGCGACCTGCTCGTCGGTGACCGCATGGACGGCGAGCGACGCGGCAAACTCGGCTACATCACGCTCATAGGCCTCGCGGTCGTGTGCCGCTCGCTGTTCCGGGACCATGCTCGACCAGGTGTAGGAGTCGACGCCCTGGGTAGCGAAAATGTCCTGCTCAGTCACGCCGCACCACCCGCCACGTCGCCAGCAGGGCATCGACAGCTCGTTGCAATGGCGCATCCTCCGCCACAACCCCCGCCGCGCACCACTCAGGGTCGTAATCGTCACTCCACACTAATCGATGGTGTATCTCACAAAGCGTCCCCGCCAGCTCCTCCCGGCTCACGTCTGGCAGCGCCAGCAACGCGTCGCGCTCGGCGGTGACGCGCTCTAGCTCCTCCTCCAGCGCATACGACACCGCCGTAACGCACTCTCGCTGATCGTCTGGACTCATCGACTCGTCGCTGAAACAATCACCAGTCCTGCTCATCGGCTCGCTCCTCCTCTCACACCACCGCCCAACTCCCTTCGGCTCACTTCCCGCACCAACTCCGCCGTCATCCGCACCACCGGCTGGCCCGCTGCCCGCAGCTCCGCTCGGATGCGGTCCAGTTCGGCCAGGAATTGCGCGTCGGTGAAGTGGCCGGGGCGATGCGGCGCATAGTCGGCACTGGGGGCCAGCACTGCGGGCCGAATCTCGTGGTTGGCGCCGGTCATCCCTGCGGCCCGGCATTCGTCCGAGCAATAGGCCCGCCGTCGCTGGCTGCGGACAAACGCCGCACCGCACGATTTGCACGGGACCGTGACGGCAGGTGGCGGGGTAGCAGGCTGGGCGGCTTTGGCGGGTTTCGCCGCGGCGGTGCGTGCCCGGTAGAGCGTCTTGTAGCAGCGCGGCGAGCCGCACGTCTGCTGCCGGCCGATGTTGCTCCGGTAGGTGGCGCCGCAGACGGCGCACTGCCGCTCCGGGGCCTGCTCGCGGCGAGACTGGGAGTCGACGGCGGTGTGATGCTGGTCCCGGCAGCGGGGCGAGCAGAATCGCTGCACCTGCCGGTAGGGCGTGTAGGGCGCGCCGCAGTGGGCGCAGGTGCGGGTGGTGGTGGCGAGAGCGGTCATGATGCCACCTGCAACAGGGGACGACTGGCCGGGACCTCAACGTCGACCGGTCCCCTCGCGTCGGCAATCCAGTCTATTCCCAGCTTGTGGCAGACCTGCCGGTACTCGCGGTCCTCAACCGCGGTGCGACCACTGCCGTGCAGCTCGTGGAAGCGGTTGTAGAGCTTGCCGTCGAGTTGGCGGCGTGGCTTCGGCATCCGCTCGCGGATTTCGGCGACGGTCGGCATGAATGTGCACGACTCGATGCACTCAGCGACCGCCTGCTCGGCGTCGGCGTAGTCGGCAGTGCGCAGGCCGAGGTGGTACGCCGTCACCATGGTCTCGATGTCCGGTATCTCAGTTCTGGGCCACGAGGCCCGGAGTATGGCCACGAGTTTGGCCGTCTCGGATTGGTTCACTGGTGTCACCTCGCTCGATGATGGTTTGCAGTTTCGCCATGTCGCGGTGATAGGCCGCCGTCTTCGGCGGCGCGTGGCCGTTGGTGTTTGCGGGGCGCGGCCCGTATCTGTCGCGTTCGTTCAGCAACCAATTGCGCCAGGCTTGCTCCCAGTTGGATTTCGCCTTCCCATTGGCTCGCCAGTACGTCTCGAATTTCTCCGTAGCCGAGTCAATTTGCTCGTCCCCGAAGCCCTTGCCTTGCGCCCACACGCGCATGCCGTCCGTCACCCGAAATTCGTCAGGCAGAGCCCGGGATCGCTTTGAGCGATCTCTCTCTGACGGTTCCTTTGACGGTTCCTTGGTGGTTCTAATTGACGGATTGGGTGACATAGCTATGTCACTAGTACTAGTGACATGGGCGTCACTACCTAGTGACGTGGGTGTCACTAGTGTGGTGACATGGGTGTCACTAGTGTCGTCAGTGTCACTAGTGACATGGGCGTCACTACTTCTGGTGACGTGGGTGTCACTAGTCGGAATGTGAAGCTGGTACACTGTCGGCTTGTACGGACGCTCTTCAGCACGACTCAAAAAACCGAGTGTTTCGAGCTCTTGCACGGTCCGAATGACGTGCCGACGGCTCATATCGGAGCGCTCAGCGACGCTCTGAAATGACGGCCAGCACCGGCCCTTGTCGTCCGCGTAATCCGCCAGGCAGAGAAGCAACAGCTTCGCTCCGTGGGGCAATCCGTGGACGTTATCGAGCACGTTGGCTATCAGTCGGACGCTCATCAGGACGCCTGTTCTTCCGCGTACCGGAATTTCCACGACGCCACGATGCCCTCGGCGATCTTGTTGATCGGCACAAAGACGCACTCGCTAGTCCACAAGCCGGAAGTCTGCATGGACACCTGGAAATTGCGGCGCATGTACGACTCGAACCGTTCGGTCATCTGGCGAATAGCAAGAGCAGGGACGACATAGCAGTATGGCCAATCTGTTGGGTCGAAGGTAAACATCAGGTAGTCGGTATGCTTGGCCCAGTCGAGTGCCCATCCCGTTCGGGCGCCATGAACGCTCACCAGTTCGATTGCCAATTCCGGGAGTGGCTCCCCGGTGTCGTCTTTACTCCAAAACCGACTACACCCCGGCTCACGCGCCTTGACATCTACTTTGCGCCAGAACGGGCCAATGTCGACAATGTAGTCGCTGCCCTTCTTGTCCTCGGTTTCGCTCCCCGGCCGTATGTGTCTGGCTTGTGGGAAAACGCGCCAAAGAACTGAGATGTCCCTGTCCTGGCGGATCTTGGAGACTTCGAGTTTGGTGCGGAAGTCATAGACCTGTTGCATCAGACTTCCGCTCCCCACGTCACCCATCCGGGACGTTCAGATCGTGCGAACACATCGAGCCACGGGCCCGGACTGCACGATTCCACAAGCTCATAGAAGGCATCCGGTTTCTGCGAGTGCCTGACCCCACGGTCTGCTGCGAACCACGTGCCGACGTTGTTCTTGAGCAACGGCAACGATCCGCGAACACCGAACAGCACTTGCTCAGTCGAACCACGGAAGTAGTTGCCCAGCCCGATGCTCGGCTTGCACCAGGTCAGCATCGTCACGTAGCGGTATCCCCACCGCTCTAGCAACGAGAAGCCTTTCGGGAGACTCCGGTTTGTGATCCACAGGTACAGGTGGGCGTTCCCCGATGACACATCATCAATCGGCAGCGCGGCCACGTCGTCAAACGGCATCGTCTGGTACGTTGGTCGCGCTTGTCCCTGCTGGTCGTGATCCCCTTCGTCTCCCCAATCCCAAGGCGGGTCAACCACGATCGTTTGAAAGACTTCACCAGCGACGAACTCACGCAGCCCGACAGACTCAGATACGATCGCTTCATTCGCCTGTCGCGCTTGCTCCCGCCGTTGGTCCTTTCGTCTACGCTGCAGGTCAATCACCGTCGAAACCTGCGAATCGTCGTCGCCAGATTCGTCAACGCTCAGAAGTCGTTGCGCTTGCGTGCGCTCCTTGGCATTTGTTGCGACTGCGGTTTGCTTCGGTCTGCTCGATGGATAGGATTTCCCATCGCGACCAACAACTGTCTCAGGTTCGGAAATTTCCGAACCTCGAAGCCAGTACCTGATGGTTCCCTCGTCAACCGAAAGCGTGCTCCCAATTCGGGACTTACTCCAACCGCGCTCCCACAGGTCTCCAGCAACGTCTCTTAGTTGCTCCCGCGTCAAATGCCGTCGCTGCAAGTTGAGTTTCAGCGCGTGTTCAATGCGCGAGTCCTGGTCATCGAAGCGGCGGACCAAACTCGGATACTCCGGCAACTCCAGGCCGGACTCAACAAGCTCGGTCCACGCCCGCACGCGATGATGTCCGTCGAGTATTTGGCCGTTCTGGTCAAACTCCACGGGCACCATGACGCCATTCGCGGCAATGTCCGCCTTGAGTGATTCGTATTCATTCGTTGCTAACGCGGGTAGCAACTGAAACTGATAGGCTGACAAAAGCCGAACTCCTTTGTTGACAGACGACGGGGACGGTCAGCGCCGGGGCAGGGTTGCCGCCCACACCCCGGCGCGCTCTACTACAGCGGAATCCGCTCATCGATCGGTCGCTCGGGCGCCGCCACGCTCACCAGCTCCGGCTGCGACTTTGCCTGCCGTTGCTGCGTTATCGGGTGCGCGGCGATCTGCTGCGAGCGGACTTTGTAGGCGTCGCGCAG
>JAJVIE010000022.1 GCA_022072175.1 Candidatus Omnitrophota bacterium
TCCTCGACGCTCTGAAACCACCTGAAACTCCATCCTCTTGATTTCTCACGTACTCTAATGTACTCTGCGCTCAGTTCATAGGAGGAACCAGCCATGGCACAAGTAATCACGCTCCTCTCGGCGGCGACCGGCACAGGCGCCGGTACTCCGGACGCCGAGGCGAAGGCGATGACGGTGGCGATAATCTAATTCCAGACGGAGCGACTATGGCCCTTGACTTGAAGATCGGCGCGGCGGAACTAAGTCTCTCAGTCGCGAACGGCGTAGAACGTATTAGCGGCGACAATAATGAAGAGCTGACGGTCGCGACAGTCAAAGTTGATCCCGTCACCGGGGGGATTGGAAAAATCAATGCGTCTGGTCGGGATGCGCTGCTGGACCGCGGCGTCGAACAATGGGCGGATGTCGGCGGCACCATCATGGTTGATTGGGCCGATTCGACAATCGGCTCACCAACTTCAGGCTGGACGGTCGAGAAAGACACCGGGAAGACCTACGCAGGAAAGACATCGCTCAAGATCACCGCAACCGCCGGTGCTGCGGACACACTGACTTGCAACATTACAATTCCTGCAACTTTCTTCGGTGGCGCAAAGAGAATTTGTTTTGCTGTCGACCCCGGCGATTCGTACATTTCCGGGGATAGCACAAATCCCGTGCAGCTATGGCTGAATTACTCGGCGTCAACCACTCATCGGGTGCTTATGTATGTCGCCGGATCACACGCGACTGGCGAGTGGTTTGATTCGGGGGCGGCGTTCGATCAGGACGCAACGGGCACGGGTCACATTGCCGGAACGGCTCAATGGGCAAAGGTCGCTTCCGAAGAAGTGACCGTAATTCGCCTAGTCATGACGAAGCGTGCTGGTCAGGCAATCGCTATCCCTGCATATGTCGGGCCTGTCTTTACCGACCCGATTCGTTCGCAGAAGGCGACGCTTTCGATCTTCATGGACGGGAACTATTCAGGGCAGTGGAAGTACGCTCGCCAAATCCTTCAGGCATATGGTCTACGTGCATCGCTCGCAACGGTGTTCCCGTGGTTGACCGGGCCTGTTGTCGGGACGATGACCGAGGCGCAGTTGCTCAAGATGTACGCCCTTGGGCATGAAATCATTTGTCACACCGGCACCGCCGGAGATTTCGGGTGGGACAACACGACCAAGTACCCGAACGGCAACGAGTATGCGCTGGTCAAGGCAGACATAGAGGCCGCGTGGACGTGGATGGATTCGCGCAATGCAAACCGTGGAAAGGGATACGCAGTCGTCGGTTTCACAAACGGACTTGTGAATACGCAGACATACACGCGGCGGCAGAACATTAGCAATGCCGTGCGTGACGCTGGTGTTTTCGCTTGTCGCCAGCTTGGCGGGTACGTTGGATCGTATTACGGGAATGGCGGAGAGCAGCAGACCGTTGTCACGGTGAGCCGCATGGCAGGCTCAGGCGACGCTACGGCAACACTAACCGGCATCGTTGACCAGATTATTGCTCGCGGAGGATGGAGCGGGCTGACATTCCACGACATCGTTTTGTCTGGCGCAACGGGGAACAAATACAACGTCGCTGATTTTGAAACCGTCATAGATTACATTGCCGGGAAAGTCGCTGCCGGGTCGCTTCGCGTGTTGCCGTTCTCGGAGGCAATGCAGATGATGTCGATAGTTCCGGCTCCCCAGTAATCTAATCCCCTCTGCACGAAGATCTAAATTCATCTATCGGAACCGCGCCATGCCCGTTAATGATTCTGTCGCCGTAGAGCAGTACATGCGCTTCCGCTATATGGCGGAGCGCGGCCATCTCGAATTCCTTCAGAAAGCCGACAAGTGCGACAACTTCTTCCTCGGCATGCAGTGGGAGGAAGCGGATCTGAACGCGCTGAAACTCGCGCGCCGTCCGGCGATGACGATCAACAAGATCATCTCCACCATCTCTACCATCCAGGGCGAGCAGATCTACAACCGCAACGAGGTGCTGTTCCGCCCGCGCAAGAATGCGAAGACCGACACGGCCGAGGCGCTGACCAAGGTCTGGATGCAGATCGCGCAGAACAACCAGTTGCCGTGGGTGCGCTCCGACGTGTTCGCCAGCGGTATCATCCGTTCGCGCGGCTTCTACGACGTGCGCCTTGGTTTCGACGACGCCATGCGCGGCGAGGTGCATATCACCCAGCTCAACAGCAAGAACGTCGTGGTGGACCCTGACGCGGAGGAGTACGACCCCGACAGCTGGGCCGATGTGATCGCCTCGAAGTGGCTGACGCCGCAGGACATCGCGATCCTGTACTCCGAGGATGACGCCGAGTATCTGTCCATGAAGGATGGCAGCGCGTACCTCTACGGCTACGACTCGATCGAGCGCGTGCGTGACCGCTTCGCCGGCACCGGCCTCACGCGCCCCTTCTACGGACTCACCGACGAGGACCGCGTGCGCAGGAACGTGCGCGTGCTCGATCGTCAGTACAGGCGCCTCGACAAGCGGAACCACTTCGTCGACGTGGTGACGGGCGACGCGCGTCCCGTGCCGGAGGGATGGGACCGGAACAAGATCGCGGCGGTGCTGGAGAAGGCGGGCGGGCAGCTCAACGTCATCAAGAAGCTGGTGAAGCGCATCCGCTGGTGCGTCACGGCGGACGACGTGGTGCTGCATGATGACTGGAGCCCGTACAAGCACTTCACCGTCGTCGGCTACTTCCCGCAGTTCCTGCACGGCAAGACGACCGGGATCGTCGAACATCTGCTCGGACCGCAGGAGATCCTGAACAAGGTGTCCAGCCAGGAGCTGCACATCATCAACACCACGGCGAACAGCGGCTGGAAGCTCAAGAAGGGCTCGCTCGCGAACATGAGCATCGAGGAGCTGGAGCAGTGGGGCGCGAAGACCGGCCTGGTGCTGGAGCTGGACGATGTGGCGCATGCCGAGAAGATCCAGCCGAACCAGACGCCCACCGGCCTCGACCGCATCAGCTACAAGGCTGAGGAGCACATCAAGACGATCAGCAACGTCTCCGACAGCATGCAGGGCTTCGATCGCGAGGACGTGGCGGCGAAGGCCATCGCCTACAAGCAGCAGCGCGGCTCGGTGAACATGACGAAGGTGCTGGACAACCTGGAGCGCACCGACTACATCCTGGCGCGGAACGTGCTGGACCTCGTGCAGGAGTTCTACACCGAGGAGCGGCTGATCAACATCACGCGCGACGATGTGATGCGCGAGCCGGAAGAGATCGTTGTCAACCAGTTGACGGCGGAAGGCGAGATCGTCAACGACTTGACGCTCGGCGAGTACGGCATCGTCGTCATCAGCACGCCGTACCGCGCCTCGATGGAGGACAGCCAGTTTGAGCAGGCGCGCGCGCTGCGCGAGCTGGGCATACCGATACCCGACAGCGTGCTCATCGAGAACAGCCGCCTCATGCGCCGTTCGGAGATCGTCAAGCAGATGACGGCGGACAAGGAATCGCCGGAGGCGCAGCAGCAGGCCGAGCTGGCGCTTCGCGCTCAATCGGCCGAGGTCGGCAAGGCGGAGGCCGAGGTTGGCAAGACGCAGGCGGACACGGAGCTGCAGCGCGCTCGCGCCCTGAAGGAGGCGCAGGAGGCGCAGGGTGGCGACGGTGCCGAGATGGAGAAGCTGCGCATCGAGGAAGAAGCGGCGCTGCGCGAGCACGAGCTGGAGCGCTGGAAGATGGAGCAGGAGTTCGCCCTGAAGCGCGAAGCCATGCAGCAGGAGATAGCGCTCAAGCGCGAGCAGCACGCGCAGGAGCTGGATATTCGCCGCCAGGAGGCGGAGCAGGAAGCACAGCTGCGTCGCGAGGACCGCTTGGCCCAGCGCGCGCAGCAGCTGCGTGAGTCGGGCACGTCCACCCCGGCACAACAAGCGTAAGGAGACTGTATGGCCGCAAACGAAGACCGCGGAGATAATCTGACGGCATCTAACGAAGACGAAGCGAAGATTGCAGCAGACAAGGCGGCAGCGGACGCAGCAGCTGCCGCCGAGAAAGAAGCGGCGGACAAGGCGGCAGCGGACAAGGCGGCAGCGGAAGCCGCCGAGAAAGAAGCGGCCGAGAAAGAAGCCGCCGCGAAAGCAGCGGCGACCGACGAAGAGAAGGCGCGCGATGAGAAAGGGCGCTTCATCCCCGTCAGCCGCCACAAGGACGTGCTGGAGAAGGAGCGCGAGCGGGCCGACCTCGCCGAGCGCAAGCTCGCCGAGCTGAGTGTTCAGCTCAAGGAAGTCGACCGCAACGCAGACGTTGAGAAGCTTGAGACGGAGATCACCGAGCTGGAGAAGGCGCACGCGAAGGCGCTGCTCGACGGCGACGCGGACAAGGCGGCGGAGCACATGCGCGCCATCCGCCTCAAGGAGCGCACGATCGCGATCCAGGAGTCCGACCGGCTATCGAACCGCGCCAAGGACCAGGCACGCGAAGAGGTGCGCCTGGACATGGCGATCGAGCGCCTGGAGGCGGCGTACCCGCAGCTCAACGAGAAGAGCGACGAGTTCGACCAGACGCTCACCGAGATGGTGCTCTCCTCGCAGCGCACGTACATCGAGCGTGACCGCATGGCTCCGGCTGATGCGCTGGTGAAGGCGGCATCCACGGTGATGGAGAAGTTCAAGACGGCGCTGCCGGCTGCTGCGGCCGACGAGAAGGGCCTGCAGGCGGCGAAGGACGCGGCGAAGGAGCGCACCGAGGCTCAGGTGAAGGCGAACCTGGACGCCGCAGCGAAGACGCCTGCGGCGCTGAAAGACGCAGGCAAGGACTCCGACAAGGGCGGCATGACCGAGAAGGTCGACGTGAAGAAGCTCACCGACGAGGAGTTCCGCGCGCTGCCCGACGCGACGAAGGCCCGGCTCAGAGGGGATATGCTGTGACCGCCGACGTTCATTCGATCGATTTCAACGCCGCCCATCGCTCGGCGATCTACCATCTGACGGAAGTCGGCATCGCCCGGATCTGCCACGAGGTGAACCGGGCGTACTGCGAGTCGCTGGGCGACCACTCCCAGCCGCCCTGGGAGGAGGCGCCGGAGTGGCAGCGCGACTCCGCTGTCGAGGGCGTGCGGGCGCATCTGGAGCAGCCGCGCTCCCCGGCGAAGAGCCACGAGCTGTGGCTGAAGCTGAAACAGGCGGACGGCTGGCGCTGGGGGCTGAAGAAGGACGCCTCGAAGAAGACGCACCCGTGCATGGTGCCATTCGACCAGCTGCCGCAGACCCAGCGGGCGAAGGACTACCTGTTCGCCGCCGTGGTCGCTTGCTTCAGGGCGGCACGGCCGGACAAGGGTGTTGATTTCTAACGAAGTCTGATGTAATCTGGCTGCAAGTAGTACCTGCGTAGGGCGCGACGACACAGCGCCCGGAGCGACCTCCGTAACGGTCGGACAAACGCGCGAGCCGCAGCGACACCGTGGCCTGTGATCTGACGCAGTACGTCAGAGAAGTTTTCGTTCGACTTTTACGGAGGCTCTATGAGCACAACGAACTTTGCACTGCTCACGAACGAGCAGAAGACCGTCTGGTCCCGCGATCTGTGGGAGCAGGCACGCAACCTCAGCTTCATCGGCAAGTTTCTCGGCAGCGACTCGAATTCCCTGATTCAGCGCATCACCGAGCTGAAGCAGACCGAGAAGGGCGCCCGCGCGGTGATTACCCTGGTGCACGACATGGAAGGCGACGGCGTTGCCGGCGACCGCACCCTGGAAGGCAACGAGGAGTCGATGCGCTCCAGCGACCTGGTGATCCGCGTCGATCAGCTGCGCAACGCGAACCGCAACGAAGGCAAGATGGCCGAGCAGAAATCGGTCGTTAACTTCCGCAGCCAGAGCCGCGACAAGCTGGCTTACTGGCTCTCCGATCGGATCGACCAGCTGGCGTTCCTCTCGCTTGCCGGCGTGTCATACGCCAACAAGAACTCCGGCGGCACCCGTACCGGCTCCGATCTGACGAACCTGGAGTTTGCCGCCGATGTGGCGGCGCCCAGCGCCAAGCGCTACGGTCAGTGGGACGAGGGCACCAAGAGCATCCTGTGGGGCACCGGCACCGGTAGCATCGTCGCTGGCGCGGTCGGCACTGGCGACTACCCCTGCTGGGAGATGCTGGTTCAGGCCAAGGCGTACGCCAAGGATCACTACATCCGCGGCGTGCGTGAGAAGGGCGGCGAGGAGACCTACCACGTCTTCTTCAGCCCGCAGGCCATGGCCCGTCTGAAGCTGGACCCGACGTTCATGCAGAACGTCCGCCATGCGCAGACCCGCGACAGCTCGAACCCGCTGTTCTCCGGTTCTACCATCAAGATCGACGGCCTCTATCTGCACGAGTTCCGCCACGTCTACAACACCCGCACCGCCGCGAGCGGTTCGAAGTGGGGTGCCGGCGGTGCGATCGACGGGTGCCAGGTGCTGTTCTGCGGCGCCCAGGCCCTGGGCTTCGCTGACCTGGGCGAGCCGGAGTGGAACGAGAAAGAGTTCGACTACGGCAACCAGCAGGGCATCGAGACCGGGAAGATCCTCGGCTTCCGCAAGCCGCAGTTCTACACCCAGTACAGCGGCGGTACGACCGAAGACTTCGGCGTGCTGTCCCTCTACACCGCTCAGTAAGGAGAACGAGCCATGGCACTTCTGAAAGCTACTCGCAACGCGCAATGGCCGCTGATGGCGGAGTTCACGTTCAACTTCGACGACACGATGGTCGACATCAACGGGGTCACGAAGGACTTCAAGACCTTCGGCGGCAACCCGGTCGTCGACGCCATCAACCTGCCGGCCAACGCCAACGTCATCGGCGGCGAGCTGGTCGTGGAGACGCCCTACGCCAGCACCACGGTCGCCACCGTCTCGGTCGGCGACTCGGCCTCGGCCACTCGGTACGGCTCCGCTATCAACCTCATGTCAGCGGCCCGTACGGCGCTGACCTTGACGGGTTTCCGCGGAGCTGGCGAGAACCTGCGCCTGACCTTCAACCTGACGGTGGCGAACGCCACTGCGGGCAAGGCCACCGTTCGTGTCCTGTACACGATCCAGGGGCGCAGTAACGAAGTTCAGACCAACTAAGGTCTGACCTGGAAGCGGCCCTCCGGGGCCGCTTCTTCCATCCACTATCTTCAAAGGAGGTTTTGTGCCTGAATACGTGCTGAACAGGGACTACGCCCTGCGTTCCACCCGTGGTCACATGCTGAACTTCGTCAAGGGTCAGCCGACGTGGGTTCCGCCGGAAGTGGTCAAGGAAGCCATCGCTATCGGCGCCGAACCGGTCGACGGTGAGCGGCCCGACGTGCTGCCGCCTGAAGTGGTCGTCGCGGAGGCGCCGAGCGGCCAGGAGCGCGAGGATCTGATCGTCGAGGCGATCCGCGAGGTCGTGACCGAGAACGACTCGAAGAACTTCACGGCGGCCGGCGAGCCGCACGTCAAGGTGCTGGAGAAGATCCTGGGCTTCGACATCGATGCCGGTGAGCGCCTGGCTGCCTGGCGCCGCTTCAAGGCCGAGGAAGCGGGAGCCTGATGTGACGAGCGACGAGCTGTATGAGCTGTTTCGCAGCGAGATAGACGACGACGTGGCGCCGCACCTCTGGTCGGACTTCGAGGTGTGGAGCTACATGAACGACGCGTACAAGCAGTTCGTTCGTCTGACTGGCGGCGTGGCGGACATCAGCTCGTCGATCACCGAGATCGACATCGTTGCCGACGAGGCGACGACGGAGGTCAGCAAGAAGATTCTCAAGTACCGCGAGGCGCGGCTGGTATCGACCGGGCGCAAGCTCACGCTCATCAACTACACCGACACCGAGCGCCCGACGCTGGACTATGGGAACGCCGCCACGGACAGCGACACGCAGCCCGGCGAGGTGCACAGCATGATTTTCGGCGAGCAGAAGGGGCTGGTGCGCTGGGTGCAGGTGCCGCTCGTGGCGGATACCGTGAAACTGTCGGTGATGCGCTTGCCGCTCGAAAAAATCATCGGCGACGGACAGGAGTTCGTCGACGTGGACGAAGAGCACCACGAGTCGCTGCTGCTGTGGATGAAGGCACGCGCGCACATGAAGCAGGACGCCGAGACGTTCGACAAGGGGCGGGCGCAGGACTTTCGCGCGCAGTTCGAAGGGTACTGCGGGCGCGTGAGAGAGGAGTGGGAGCGGCACAAGTCGAAGCCGCGTGTTATCGCTTACGGGGGGCTCTAAGAATGGTGTTCGAACTCGGCTTGTTCCTCATCAGCATTGTGTTCTCGATCATTGGGTATTTTCTGCGCCAGAAAGACGCCGAGCAAGGCAAGCTGATCGAACAGGTGCGTACTGACTGCTCGACGCGCGACGCCAAGCAGGACTCGAACATAGCGCTGCTGTTCTCCAAGCACGATGCAGACGTGTCGGCGCTGCAGGATCTACGTTTGCAGATCGCCAGAGATCACTATCAGAAAGAAGAACTGGATGCGCGGTTCACTCGACTCGAAGCGGCGTTCCAGAAGGGGTTCGACGACCTCGGCAAGAAGTTCGACCGACTCTCCGACGCGCTGATGCAGCACATGCACGAGGACAGCGGCAAGGAGCGCAGACAGTGAGCCGTCGCGCAACGATCTCCGCCCTCAGTGTGTCCGCTGCGCTTCTAGTCGGTGTCGCGGTGCATGAAGGCTACTCTGACCGGCCTTATCTGGATCTTGTCGGCATTCAGACTATTGGCTTCGGGCGCACCGCAGGGGTGAGGCCCGGCGAGAAGACCACGCCGCAGCGCGAACTGATCTTCGTCCTGAAAGATCTCGAAGGGCGCAAGGCCGCTATCGCGCTGTGCGTCAAGGTGCCTCTCTATCAGCACGAGCTTGATGCTTACGCTTCGCTCGCTTACAACATCGGCACGACTGCATTCTGCGGCTCGACATTGGTCAGGAAGTTGAACCGGCAGGACTACGCTGGCGCTTGCCGCGAGATTCTGCGCTGGAACCGCGCAGGCGGGCGCGAAGTGGCCGGCCTGACCAAGCGCCGCCAGGCTGAGTACGAAGCGTGCATCGGCAAGAACCTCCCCGCTGCTGTGATGGCAACGGCGGACAATGGTGAAGCCGGGCGGGGAGGTACGCAGTGAGTCTGCTTAGCCCATGGCTCTGGCTCGGTTTCCTGCTCATGCTGGCGGGAGCCGGATTCACCGGCTATCAGCAGGGCGTCAAGATCACTCGGGCGGAGTACGACGCGGCGGCGAAGGCGCAGCTGAATGCGGCGATCGAGAAGCACAACGCGCAGGCCAAGGCGGATAGAGACGCGGCAGTGAAAGCAGAGCAACAGCGCCAGGACCGACGAATCAAGCAGATGGAGGCGAAGCATGGGCTCGAACTGGAAGCGGTCAGGAACCACAATCCTGCTTGTTCTTGGACCGGCACTGAGCAGCGGCTGCTCAACACTATCGTCGATCATGCAAACGGTCGTGCCAAAGCGCCAGCCGCCAACGGCGTGTCTGACGGAGTGCGACCCGCTGATGCAGCTGCGGGGAACGACGGATCTGGAAGTGAAGGCGTGGGCTGGTGGGGCCGCATCAAGCTATGGGGAATGCAGAAGCCGGCACAGTGAGTGTGTCGACTGGGTGAAGCGAGATGAGTGACATCACGATCGTTCGCGGCAAGACGTTCTCGCGGGTCTACCGCTGGGAACAGCCGACGCTGGTCTACAAGGCGATCTCCGCCATTTCTCAGGCCGGCGCACCGGTTATCACCGCGACGGCTCATGGCGTGCCTGATGGCTGGCGCGTGGCCGTGGTTTCGGTGAAAGGAATGACCGAGATCAACGCTGCGAACTGGCCGCTCAAGGACAAGGATTTCGAGAAGGCTGTGGTGTTGTCGGCGAACACGGTTGAGCTGAATGAAGTGAACGCAGCGGATTTCAAGGCGTACACCTCTGGCGGCTATCTCGTCTATCACGCGCCGGTCGTGCTGACCGGCTTCAGCGCGCGGATGACGATCAAGGACAAGGTGGGCGGCACGACGCTGGAGACGCTGACCATCGCCGGCGGCGAGATCGCCATCGACACGGCGAACTACAAGATCACGCTCACGCTCTCGGCGACGGACACCGCTGCCTACACCTGGAAAAAGGGCGTCTATGACCTGGAGATGGTGAGCGCGGATGTTACGCCCGTCGTGACGCTGCTGGACAGCGGCGCAGTGGCAGTGGAACAGGAAGTGACTACGTAAGGAGTAGGACATGGCCCTCTCTGCCTCTAGTTGGGAAATTCAGAACGACAAGGACATCCGCTACATCGGCACTGCGCACGGTACGGCGGGCGTCAACTACGTCACGGTGCTCGAACTGCATCGTTGGCTGCAAGACCTGGCCGACGATGCCAGCTCGACCGGCGACGATTACATGGACATCACGCGGGATACGCCGTCCGACAAGTCGTTCGACACGATCATCAACCTGGTCAATTCATTCAACATCGACGACACGACCGCCGAGTACATCTACGGCGGCTCGATCATCCAGGCCGGCGGCGATGTGATCTACGACGGCGTGCAGGTCGTGGCGAACTCCGCCTGCCACGTCGAGATCGTGCAAAACGGCGCGATCATTGCGAACGACTTCTGGAACAACGACCATGCCGCCACTGGCATCAAGGGCATCAACCCTGATTCGGCGAACGGCATCTCGGCGCGGTTCATGGTCAAGGTGCGCACTGCGGCTGCCGACATCGACGGCCGCAAGCTGCTGTTCCAGACGCGCGAGTGGGGCAAGACCTACTCCGAGTTCAAGGTCAACGGCACCGGGCGCGGCGTGAACGTCGTGCCGCTTACCTACGCCGACGACCTCAACAACACCACGGCCTCGGGCACAGTGGCCACCTGGACCACCATCACAAACGTGACGGCCGGGTACAACGGCATCGACGTGAACAATGACGCTGCCGATGAGTATTACTACTCGGAGTGGAACAAGGACACGTACAGCATCAACCAGTTCTACGAGCGGATGAAGTACCTGACCCGGCGCGGATCTGCCGAGACGCTGTACGGCATCAACGGCGAACTGTTTCGCGGCATCACGCACGAGGTGCAGCTCACCACGCCGCGCACCGGCACGTTCTCCGCGAACGAAGCGGTAAGCTGGACCGGCGGCACAGGCCGCATGCTCGCCATCGACTCGACCACGGCCGGCACGAAGATGTGGATTCAATTGATGACCGGCGTCGCGCCGTCTGCATCGCTGACCATCACTGGCGGCACGTCCTCGGCGACGGCCACCAACACCGGCACTCCGACCGAGCGCGCGCTGTCGTTCCCGTTCTGCGGCGTCTCGACCGGCTCGGCGATCATCGGCGCCTACGGCTTCGGTATTGAAGCACTCGCCTTGTCCGCGTCCGACAAGGTGTTCGACCTCACCAACACGCAGCGCCAGGCGCCGAACTACGTCACCTTCACCGTTGGCGGCCTCGTCTCCGGCGAGGACTACGTGCTGGTGGCGCCGAACGACGGCGGGGCGATCGACCTCGACTTCTTCACGTTGAATGGCGCACTGTCCGGCGCGGCTGTGACTTCCGTGGTAGTGAATGAGGCGATCCCGACCTGGCTGCCGGCGACCGGCACGATCCGCATCGCGCGGGCCAACGGCGCCTACACCCGGCACCCGTACAGCGCTTACAACACAGGCACCAAGACCTTCACGATCACGTCGCACGATTTCAGCTCAAACAACGCCGCGAACGGTGCGAACTGCTACCCGACGCCAATCGACGTGCTGGCCTCCGCTTCTACTGCGGCCTTCACCGGCATCTACCCTGGATCGGATGTGAGCCTATATATCCGCGTGCGCGACGGCGGCGTGACGCCGATCAAGACATTCGAATCGACGGGCTCGCTCGGTTCAGGTGGAGGTTCCGCGACGGCTGTCCGCACGAGCGACGCATAACGAGTTTTCTTGGAAGGAGCTGTCATGCAAACAGTCCAAACCGACCTGACCATCCTCGGCGCCCATACGCCGACTCCTGCGATCTACTGGAAAGGTCAGCAAGTGACGAACGTCAGCGGCCTCAAGGTGCTTGACGGCAAGGTGACGATCACCGTGCCGGAAGATCCGCTGCTGGCTGAGATGCAGGCGGCGGGCATCATCGTGCGGAGGGTCTGATCATGGGGAACATACTGCTTGTGATGCCGAACGAATACACCGCGGTCGATCCTGACTCGCTCTACCAGCAGACGGCGGTCACATCGAGCCAGTTGCAACAAGCTGCGCAGGACGGCGCTCTCGCCGACCTGAACGACATGCTCCGTGCCGGCGGCTACCTGACCGGCGATCAGACCGTGATCGAGGTGTTCGAATCGCCCACCGGCGAGTTCTACTTCCGCATCGAGGGCTGAATAGTTGGCCACGATCACCACCGCCGTCTACCTCGAAGACGCGGCCAGGACCGCGGGCGAGGCCATGACCATCAACGGCGGCTCGCTCACCGTCCGCTCCGATACGCGCGTGCACGCCAACGCTCCGGCCAGCATGACCGGCAGCCTCGGTGCGGTGACGATCTCATCCACGCTAGGCGGCAGCTACATCCTTGACGGCCGCAACGTGCGGTGGTTGCCCTACGATGGCGGCACTGGTAACGTGCCAGCCATCGGCACCACCATCACCGGCGACACCAGCGGGGCGAACGGCTACCTGCTCGGCGTCTGGTCGAGCCTGACGGCGGCGCCGACAGCGGCCGGTGGCGCGATGCCAGCCAGCGGCTACATCAAGCTGCGCGAGGCCGACGCCGGCTACACCGACAACGAGACCCTGACCGGCATCGGCGCGACGGTGAACGGCACCGATGTGGTCGGCTGGATCGAGGTCGTGCACGACCAGTCCATCGCCATCACCGTGCCGCGCCTCGGCGACTTCACCGTGCGCGGCGACTGGTTCGAACTCGGCACCGGCAGCGGCGCGGCGAACCAGACCGTGCAGGTGCCGACCAACGGCGGCGGCTCAACCACCTACGTGCCCGGCGTCTGGATCGAGACCGGCAACGGAACCGGTGTCTACGAGTTCTGGCCTGCACTGGTCGCCTCGGCCATGAGCACCACCAACCTTGGCACCGACGCGCGCTCGAAATTCGTCTGCACCGAGGCCAGCGGGGTGATCCGCATCGGGCACAACGGCACGACCACGGTCGGCTACGTGCCGGCCTCGGGAGCGAAGATACGCATTCCGAACGTCATCGGCCGGCAGTGCGCGACAGGCACCCGCGCCACCAATGCCGCGCCGAACGGCACCCTCGGCACGCGGCCGGATTTCACCACGACATCGGCCGGCGTGATCGACGTGGAAAACTTCATGTGCGACTGGTACACGCTTTTCGCGCAGCCCTATTCGGTCAAGCTGAACAACTACGCCACCTTCGACACGGTGAACATCAGCGAGTGCGCCTCCGCGCTCGACCTGAACAACGGCGGCACCGGCATGTACTCGCTGCTCGACGTGTATTCGATGAACCTCACCTCGAATTTTGCCGGCGGCAACGTCACCGACTGGTACGGCCAGCGCGCGAACACGCCGGGAACGAACGACCACGATGTTTACATCGCATACTGCATCGGGCAGATCTTCACCCGCGTGCACGGCGGCATCGTCGGGTTCGCGCGGTCGACGGGTTACGCGATCTACGCCACGCAATGCCAGAACTTGACGTTCGACGACTGCTATGTCAAGAACATCGGGATGTATCTGAACACCTGCAAGAACGTCGCCGTTGACGGACTCGATTACTGTGACCGCTATGTCGGCAGCACCAACACGACAGGCACCTTGTATTGCCTGAACATCCAGAATTCGTGCGATACCGTCACGGCGCGCGATGTCACCTTCGGGCTCAAGGGCACGATCAGCAACGTGCATCCATACGGCGGCATCGTAAACTTTCTCGCGTCCTCGAACATCAAGGTGCGCGAGTGCGGCAGCCGTGGCACGGTACTTTCCGGCGGCAGCGCCAACAACCCGGCGTATCTGGTCGTCGACGGCGGCAACAATGCCAACTGCAAGTTCCAGCGCATGTATATGACGCCGACCCGAACAGGCGCGATTTCCACGCTGAACTCCTCGAAGGGCATCACCTACGAGCATGTCTATGGCGACATGGGCGACACGATGGTCGTCGCGTCGCTCAACACAGCCGTGAAGAACTGCGGCGGCACGAACACCACGACCGGACAAACCTCCGTCTACGGCACGCACTTCACGGACGCCTTTACCGGAGACACGGCGGGGCGGGTGGTGCTGGCGCTGAACGAACCGACTGCCGAGACGGCCGGGTATTATTCGGCGGTCGCCGGCACGCCGAAGTTCACCAGCGCGGGCGGCCTGGTGCTCGCTGCGCTGAATGATGAAGTGATCATCGAGCAGGATTACTTCGTCAAGGGCTGCACCGGACTGCCTTCCACGGCCCCGGTCGTCACCGGAACGAACGTCACTTACGTTTCCGGGCCGGATTGGGGCAATCACGACATCTATTTCCAGATCGACGTGAACGATGGCGGAGGCTGGAACGGAACATGGCTCGACCTGACCGGCGCGAACCTGAACAGCTTCGACGCCGACATCGACCCCGCGCTCGGCTTCAAGCTCAAGATCCGCATCGTCTGCGACACGGCCAGCACGAGCAACCTTATTTCGTACATCAGGATCAGCACAACGAGCACGTTGGCGGCGCAGACGGACAATTTGTATCCGCTCGACACCGTGCCGGTATCTGTGACGGTGAAGAATGTGAATACCGGTGCGGCAATCCAGAACGCCCGCGTGCGGCTGATCGAGACGGTGGGCAGCAACGTGGTGCTCGAAGGGTTGACCAACGCCTCCGGCGTGCTCACCGGCACGACGCAGTACGCCGGGTCGAGCTTCACCGGCAAGGTGCGTCGCGCCACCGTTGCCGACGGCACGCTCTACAAGCCGGCGTCGCTGTCCGGCACTGTCGACGCCACGGCGGGGCTGTCCGCCACCGTGCTGATGATCCCGGACGAGTGACATGGCGTTTACGATCAACCACGCGACCAAGGTAATCAGCATCCCGAAGGCCGACACGACTTTCGTGGAGACGAACGCCACTACTGGTTACGAGATTCGCAGCTTCGATGAGTATCAGTTCATGCGTGACCTGGGCGATTACCTGGACAGTGAAGATGGTGCGTCGCTACCGGATGCCTTCAGTCACAACACTACAGTCACGATTTCCGGTATTGCCTACGCAAGGAGTATCAGCTTCCTCGCACCTTACACCGTCACCTTCGAGAACGGCACCTATCAGGTCAAGCTTGTCGGCGGCAGCAACAACAATCTGCTCGACGTGCTGAATCCGAATAGCGTCAGCGTGATTCCGGCGAACAGCGCGGGCTTGCAGACGGTCGTGTCTGGCTCCGGCGTCACGGCGCAGGACAAGTTGGACATCGCCCAGGAGGTGCTGACGGCGGCGACGGCGGCGCCGATTCACGCTGATTTCAGGAAAGCGATCGGACAGGCGTACCACGGCGATGGAAGCACTGGTGACAAACTGCGTAGTACCTTGGTGCCCTGATGTTTGACGACCGTTCATTCTCCAAGGACTCCTTCGACGAACGAAGCTGGTTTTTTGGGCTCGTCGAAGAAATCCTTCGCCGCATCAAGCTCTTGCGCGCGAAGTTCGTTCTGATACAATCTAACGAAATCTTCGTCAGAAAGGCGCCAGATGAGCGGACAAGATAGCGAAGTCGCAGTCCTGCGCGAGCAGGAAGTCAGCGTCGTCGCGAGGCTCGACGAGCGGACTGCCGTCGTCCTGGAACCGTCCTGCGCTGTCACTGTCGCTGAAGAATTCCGCTCCGTCGTACTCACCGAAGAGCAGCTGCGCATTGTCGCAGCAGGGCAGCAGGGGCCGGCGGGTCCTGCGGGGCCGATCGGTCCTGCCGGCGGCTCGGCGATCTCCGTCACGGCGGGCGCCGCCCTGGGCGGACACCGCATCGTCTATCTCGATTCGAGCTACGAGGCGCAGTACGCGAGTAACCAGGTAGCGTCGCACGCGCTGATTGCCCTTGGGTTGACGCTTGGCGCGGCGTCCATGGGAGCGTCGGTCGATGTGCAGCGTAGCGGCGAAGTCACGGAGCCGTCGTGGAGCTGGACATTGGAGCAGCCGGTGTACCTCGGTGATAACGGCCAGCTGACGCAGACGGCGCCGACGAGTCCAGCGTTGTTTCAACGAATCGTCGGCTTCCCTACGGCAGCGACGAAGCTCTTCCTGGCTCTGCGTGAGCCTGTCTTTCTAGCGTAGGAGAACGATCATGGCAGTCCGCAAATACCTGAAGAACAACGCCGGCACGTTGACCGAAGAAGCTGCGGTCAACAGCTCGGCGGGCGCAGGCGACGAGGGGAAGATCCCCGCGCTCAACGCCTCCGGCGTCCTGGCAGCGTCGATCGTCAACTCGGTCGGGACTTCAGCGGGTGCTGGTGACAGCGGAAAACTACCCTCGCTCGATGGCTCGGGGCGCCTGGACAACTCCTTCATGCCTGTAGGCATCGGCGCAGATACCGCTGCGATCGCGACGAGCGAGACTCTTGCGGCGGGCGACTTCGTGAACATATGGGACAGCACCGGCGCCAAGGTACGCAAGGCCGACGCTACGACCGCGGGCAAGGAAGCGCACGGCTTCGTGTTATCGGCGTTCACGCACCCGACCACTGCGACTGTGTACTTCGAAGGTACGAACACGGCCGTCTCAGGCAAGACGCCTGGCGTGCAGTTCCTGCAGACGACAGCAGGCACGTCCGGCTCCACGGCACCCTCGGCTTCCGGCAACGTGGTGCAGAAGCTCGGCGTGGCTGTGAGCGCAACGGCGATCAACTTCGAACCGCAGCAGCCCATTGTGTTGGTGTAAGTCATGGCCGATCGACGCCCACTCGTCAATGTCGCGGGGGATCTCAAGGAGATGCCTTCTGGAGACAAGGTGCCTATTGCGGCGCTCGCCACTGGTACACCTGACGGGACGAAATTCGTTCGTGATGACGGCACGCTGGCTGCGCCGTTCAACCCGGCTTACGTCTTTGCGTTTGCCGCTGCGCACGGGTGATTAAGTGATCCGTCTCGACGCTACCACCCGTAAGCTACAAGCGGTATTGTCCGGGGCGGTTACAACCAATCAACTCCCGTGCTTGGTTTCGTACTCCGACAAAACGAACGCCGATTACGTCGGCGCGTCTCAGCTTACGAATACGAACAGCACAACCGCTGTTGATATTTGCTCCGCCCCCGCCGCATCGACTGTCCGCGACATTGATTATCTGTCTGTTAGGAACCGTGATACCGCCGCCGCCACGGTCACTGTCATGCTGGATGATAGCTCGACGGATTATGAGATCGTCAAGGCCACTCTGGCTGTCGGGGATCAGCTTGTTTATACGCATGGGGATGGGTGGCGGGTAATCGCTTCCGATGGCACCACAAAGACCGGCGCAACTGGAGGTGGCATTTCAGACGGAGACAAGGGCGATATTACAGTCACTGGTTCCGGTGCTACTTGGACTATTGATAATGCCACAATCACCCATGACAAATTAGCCACCGCATTTAGGAAACAGTTAGCGCAAAGCCAAGACTTTCGTCTCACGCTCACAAGTGGCGCGCCAGTAACAACGAGCGACGTTACGGCAGCAGGGACGATCTATGCCTGCCCATACAATGGCAACGCAATCGCATTGTATGACGGGACTAATTGGAACATTAGGACATCCGCCGAATTTTCCCTTGCTCTCTCGGGCCTCACCAGCGGAAAACCTTACGACGTTTTCTGCTACGACAACTCAGGTACTCCAACACTTGAGTTTCTTGTATGGACGAACGACACCACGCGGGCAACTGCGCTGACCTATCAGGACGGGGTTCTTGTCAAGTCGGGAGCGGCTACACGGCGGTATCTCGGCACGTTCTACACCACCGGAACGACAACAACCGAGGACTCAGCAGCGAAACGGTTCCTCTATAACTACTACTACCGAGTGGAAAGACCGCTAATCGCGGCGCTTGAGACAACGAACACGTGGACATATACGACTAATACTTGGAGGCAAGCTAACGCCAACGCAGCGAACCAATTAGATTTTGTACTTGGCGTAGCAGAGGATGCGGTATTCGCGCATGCCAGCACATCGGCACGCAACGGCACCGCACAACAGGAGGCTTATGTCGGCATAGGTCTTGATTCGACCTCGGCAAACTCGGCAACACTAATGCCGAACGCCAATATCTTCTTCAGCGGAACGCACCATGTAGCACTAAACGCGGAGTACATCGGAACGCCAAGCGCCGGGCGGCATTATCTTGCGTGGCTGGAAATAGACGTTACTGCTACTGGCACTACTACCTGGCTTGGAGATAACGGAGGTATTACGCTGTCTCGCATTCATGGAATGATGAAGGGATGAACATGAACATAGAAAGCCTGCATAACGCTATAAGTGCTGTGTGCCCGATCCACGGAGTGAACACATCGCGCAAAATATCATTCCAGGACGTGGCCACCACAGAGCAACGCGCAGCAGGACAGGCCATAGCTGACGCATGGAATTTTGACGTTCCGACAGCCGAGGAACTCGCCAAAGAGGCGCAGCAATCCGCCGATGCCGTCGAGCGGGCCGACGCGAAGAACGTCGCGGCGTTGAAGTACCTCGTCAAGCACACCAATGCCGAGATTCGCGCATTTATTCAGAGCGACATCGACGTGGCCAGCGTCACCGATCTTGCCTCGGCCAAGGCGTGCCTGACCCGCATCGAGAACCGGCTGGAGGACTTGGCCGTGGGGCTGGCGGTGCTGGTGCGTAGGGAGCTGCGGTGAGTAACGTCGTCTACCGCAGCTGGCCCGCAGGCATGGACAACCGCTCAGCGAGCCATGACCTGTCGCGCAAACCTGAAGCGGCAGTGCTGCGCGATGCGCTGAACGTCGACATCCTCAGCTCGGGCAAGACGCGCATGCGGCCGGGCCGCAAACAGGTGCGTGCGGATACCGGCGCGCACAGTCTCTTCACGGACAGCAACAGACTGGTGTGGGCAACGTCCTCCGCGCTCAAGGTAGGCGACGAGAACCACACCCCGACGACCGTACTCTCCGACTCCAGGCTCGTCGCACCGCTGTCCTGGGTGGCGCTGAACGGCGAGCTGTATTTTTCGAACGAAGCGATCAACGGCAAGCTGGTCATCTATGCGTACGAGCCGTGGGGCGTGGTGGCGCCGGCCTACGCGCCTGTCTGCACGCCTGCGACGAGCGGAGAGTACCGTTACACCGTGACCTGCACCTTCGTCACGGCGACTGGGGAAGAGAGCGGGGCGCCGCTCGGCAGCACCGTGCTCTGCGGCGAGACACCATCGTTACGTCTCACTTCGATCCCGCAATCAAGTGACAGCCGCGTCGTAGCCACGCGTCTGTACGTGACGAACGTGGACGGTAAGGATTTCTATGCGCAGGTCGACGTGCCGGCAGGCACGACTGCGTGGTCGCTGACGGGCTTCTTTGCGAACGGCGCGCTGCTGCGCACGCAGTTCCTGGAACCGCTGCCGCCGGGGCAGCTCATCGAGTACAACAACGGTCGTATGTACGCGGCGAGCAACAACGTACTCTGGTACACCGAGCCGCTGCGCTACGGGCTGATGAACCGCGCGGCGAACTTCTTCATGTTTCCAGCGCGCATCACGCTGGTTAAGGGCGTGAAGGAAGGGCTCTACATCAGCGCGGACAGAACATATTTCCTGCCTGGAGCAGGAACCAAGGATGTCGATCTGGTCGTGCTGGAAGACGATCGGGCGGTGGAAGGAGCGGTGCTGAAACTGCCTGGCGACGGTGAAGAAGTAGTCTGGCTGTCTACGGGCGGAATCCGCCGAGGCAAAGGCGGAGCGATGGAGCGAGTGACAGACGACCGAATAGCCATCGAAAAGTACGAACGGGCCTGTGTCGGGTTGGTCGAGAAGAACGGGCATCGCGCGATTGTCGTCGTAGCACGAGATGGAGCGGCGAACCCGCTGGTTGCGGACGACTTCGTAATCTAACAGGCTCTAGTGAGACTGGCGTATAATGTTGTTTAAGCGGCACTTTTGAACTGAAAGGAGAACACCATGACGATCGTCGTTCCTTCGGCAGCTGAAAAAACCGACCTGGAGTTCATGCTGGGAGCGGTGACGCCTGGCAACCAGACACTGAAACTCTACGTCAACAACCATACTCTGGCAGACACCTCCGCCGAAACGGATCTGACCGAGATGAGCACTCACGGCTACGCCGCCAAGACGCTCACGAAGACCTCGTGGTCCGTATCTGCGGGGAGCACAGGCAATCCGGCGACGGGCACGTACGCGCAGCAAACCTGGACCTTTACGGCAGCGGCAGCAGTGACGGTGTACGGCTACTACATCATCGACTCGACTTCCGGGAAGCTGATGTGGGCGGAAGCGTTCGCATCGCCGAAAGTGATTCAGAACGCGGGCGATCAGATCATCATCACGCCGACCGTCACGCTGTCTCGCGTGTAATCTAACGCGCTCTAACGGAGGCGGCTATGGCGACGACATTCAATCCAGCGTTCAAGAATCTGGCGATCGACTCGCTGACAGGACGTGCGTCCACGACGCAGACGATACGTTATCTTCAGTTCTATAACGGCTCGCAGCCGGCTGATCCGACAGTCACGCCGGCTGGCACGGCCGTCTTCAGTTCGTATAGCGCGGCGGTGGATGTCAGCACTTACATGTCGCAGCCGGCTGCGGGTATCAGCGCGCTGGCAAGCGCGCGCAGTGCAAATGCGACGAACGCGGTATCGAGCATCACGTTCGCGCGGTTGTACGGTTCGAGCGGAACGGCGATGGTCGATTGCGTCGCGTCGTTATCCGGTGGTGGCGGCGGCGTTATTGTGCCGACGCTTAATTCGTCGGCTGGGGTGGCGTTCCAAGTCGACAGCTTCAGCGTCAAGATGCCGTTGGCGAACGGCACAATAAAATTGAATGCGGCATTGGCGAACGCGCTCGTCGCCGCATTTGCCAACACCGCGGCGAACATCGGCGCGGGAGCATCTGCGAGCATCAAGATATATTCCGGCTCGGCGCCTTCTACGGCTGATGCACCGGCAACAGGCACGTTGCTGGCCACATTTACGACTGCCTCTGGTGGCACTTCGTGGAACGCAGCGTCGGCTGGCTCAGCGGCGTTGGCCAGCGCGCTGAATGTGAACGCGTCTGCAACCGGTACGGCTGGCTACGTGCGCATGGAAAAAGGTACTTACGTGCTCCAGGGCAGCGTAGGTACGAGTGGCGCAGACTTTATCGTCGACTCGACGAGCTTGACCAGCGGGAACAACGTGTCGTTGACCAACGCTACGATCATCCTGTAAAGGTGCGGCATGTCGTTCAACCTGCCTGAGTACACGTTCGATAACTCGCAGCCTTCGGACGGCAAGGTAGGCATTCCCGCTTATACCATTGATGCTTCGCAGCTTTCGGACGGCAAGGTAGGCGTACCGGTCTACACGTTCAACGGTTCGTTGCCTTCCGATGGCGTACTTCGCCTGCCGGTGTTTGGATTCACCGAAGCGGGTATCCTTGAATTCACACACGTGCCTTCTGGAGGGGCATACGTCGGAGGCGGGGCGGATATAGTAGGTGATCCGGTGATTCCGACAGGTGGTGTGACAGTTGCCGGCGAAGGTGTTGTCGGCCACACGTACGTATTGCTTTTCTCGCATTCGCCGCTGGGCGGCATAGCCGTGAGTGGCGCTGCGCCGAACAGCTTCAACTGGAGTGAATACGATCCGCTTGGCGGCGCCTCTGTAGGCGGCGCGGCTGCAGTCAGCAGCACGCTCATTCAGATCTACAGCATCCCGACGCCTACTGGCGGTGTAGTAATGGATGGGCATGCAGATGTGTCGACTACGCCAGATGGCGGAGTCCTTATCGGCGGCGCGGCGGAAGTCACGGCTCCGTCGACGCTGACGCATGCGCCTGCGGGCGGGATGCAGCTGTCCGGAGCAGCAGTGACGTACTGGCTCGGGCTGCATGCTCCTGCCGGCGGTGCGGCGATAGGAGGCGGCGCCACGCTGGCATTCAACTTCCCGCGCCATGTGCCTTCCGGCGGCGCGACATTGAGTGGTGCGGCGGTGATGTACGCCATACCGGCGGGCGCTGTTTACTCCGCGGAGAATCCGTACTACGACCCATATCCTGGCTGGGCACTCAATGCGGACACGAACGGCGTCTCGCGTTACAAGGGCGTCGTGGCGAACTCGTTCTGCCAGCTCGACGGCAAGACGTTCCTGGCCAATGCTGCCGGGATCTATGAAGTCGACGGGGCGGATGATGCTGGTCAGCAGATTCTCGCGAAGGTAGTTCTGCCGAAGGACGACCTTGGTTCGGCAATGAGTCGGCGCGTAGCGCTCGTGTGGCTTGGGGCCAGGAGCAGCGGTAAGTTGAAGCTCGGCGTCACGACCAATGACGATGAAGCGACATACTACAGCGTCGATCTCAGTGATGTGGACGGCGCGCGGGGCAGCAAGGTGAAGCTGGGTAAAGGACTGGACGGGCGCTACTGGCAGTTCAGCATTGAGAACGACGGCGGGGCGGATTTCGAGCTGTCGACGTTTGAATACGAGCCGGCAGTGTCGGTCAATAGGAGAGGAAGATGAGCGAAGCCAGTGATCTCATAGCGACGCTGAAGGAATTGGCGCTGGTTTCGTTCAACCAGGCCGCGAACCGTGGTGATGCGCTGAATGCGAACAGCTACCAGAACTATCCGTTCAGGCAGCACTACGGTATCGAGTCGCAAGACTACCAGAAGATCATCGCGCCGGCACTGAGTATCCCGCCAGTGCCGGTGTTCGACAACATGGTGGTGGACTTCGACGCTGCTTTGGCGCAGGTGAAGTCCTTGGTCGACGGGCTGGAGACATCGTGGTTGATGAAATACTTTCCTGCCACGTTGCCGGAAGGGATTGAGCCGCTGCTCGACCAAGTGCTGAACGGCACACTGGTCCCTGAGATCATTCAGGAGATCATGTGGGAGCGTGCCAAGGAGCAGACGCAGCGCGACGCGCTTCGCGCGGAGAACGACGCGATTTCGAACTGGGCGTCACGCGGTTTCTCGCTGCCTGGCGGTGTTGTAGCGCAGCAGGTGCAGCAGGTATCACAGCAGCTGCTCGATCAGAACTCCGTGCTCGCCGCGATGCAGGCGATCAAGGCGCTGGAGATCCAGGTTGAAGCGACCAAGCTTGCGGCCGAGCTTGCGACGCGTCTGCGTCTCGGTCTGATCGAGGCGCTGATCAATCTGATTGCGGCTTACTCGCGCCTCCCGTCCGCTGCGGCGGAGTACGCTTCGGCGGTGGCGGGGGCACAGCGCAACGCCTACACGGCGATTGCCGAATACTACCGTGCGGTCATTGCCTCGGCGGACATCACGCTGAAGGCGGACATCGTGAATGCCGACAACGCCATCAAGCATCTAGGACTCGTGGCCGACTATCAAGGTCGTTTCGGCGCGAACCAGGTAGCCGCACGAGTGGCGGGCGTAGATACGTTTGCCAAAACCGCAGCGTCAGCCTTGGCCGGTCTGAATGGCGTGGCATCCGTAGTCAACCAGACAATCGAATAAGGAGCGGCATCATGCGCGAAACCGAAATCCTTCGAGGGCTTACCAAGGCCAAACAGAACTGCTTCCAGGCAGGCATGGTGCCGTCCAGGCTCGACGAACTGCGGGCGCGGCTCGCAGCCGAGAAAGATCCGCGACGGCAAGCCGGACTCAGGCAGCTCGTACGTGATGCAGAGTTCGATGAAGCGGAAGCGACGAAGCGTGCGCCGGTCGCACCGCAACCGCAGGTACTGCCTTCGCAGATGCCGGGTGTGGCGCCTGCGCCGGCAGTGCCCGTGCAGACGCTTCCTGCGCCGCAGCCGACTATGCCGGTGCGCCCAGTATCCGCGCCGCAGCCGACGTTAAGAGGTGCGGCGGAGGCGCTTCGTGGGCGCTCGGCTGAGAGCATGGGGAAGAAATACGGCTTCGAGCGTGGCACGCCGTTCGTCAAAGCACCGCGCGGCGTCTCGAAGGACGGCGATCATGTGCCGGCGATGCTGGAGCACGGCGAAGCGGTGCTGCCGAAGGAGACGGTCGCGGCGGTCGGCGCGAAGAGCATCCAGCGGCTGATCGAGGAGACGACCGGGCGCAGCCCGAAGCAGGGGCTGCGGAGCGGGTTGCGTGCAGCGACTGGTGCGGTCGATGTGCCAGAGCGAACAGGTTCGGGCGCATTGAAGACGCTCGGACGTACGGCAGGGGTAACAGGCGCGGTTATTCATGGGGCTCAGGCCGTAGATGCTTTCAACAAAGGCGATCCGTATGCGCTGGCTGGACACACCGTGACTGGTCTCGGCGAGCTGGCTGGGCCGACCCGCGCTGCGACGTTCGTCGGCGAGGCAGGCGGCGCGGCTATGGGCGGTTCGCTGGCGGGCGGCATCGGCAGGGGTTTGCGTGCGGCGGATCAGTTCATGGCCGACAAGTTTGGCAACGAGCGCGCGCAGGCGCGACTCGCAATGGCTGGGCCCGCTGCAACTACGCCTGCTGCAACTACGTCTGCTGCAACTACGTCTGCTGCAACTACGCCTTCTGCGTCGGCGAGTAATTGGGGTAATTCACCGCATGTCGGTCCGGAAGCAGAGGCACATGCCGAACAAGCACTCGGTATGAAGCCTGGCGAGTTGGCTAAGGCAATAAGCCGAGGTGAACCGCGAGGGAAATCTATTTGGGGCCAGCCTGGACACGAGGAGGTCGGAACCTTTCAGCTTCCGAACTTCGCTACGCCGACTATGCGCGACGCGATTCGTGATGGCATGATGCCGAACGATCTGAAGTCAGGCGAGGGGCTGATCACGTCGTCCTCCGGGCGCAGTCAGTTCCTGCGTACCCAGCCGTCCGACACACGTATTGAGACCGTACAAACTACGCGCGCACCCGCACCGAGCGCACAATCTGCGCCTGCTCAGCCCGAAGTCGTGCAGCGCGTCGATACGCCTTCGCCGTTCAACGAGGCTGGCAAGGCAGGATCGTGGGATTCGTTGTGGGAAGCGAAGCGCCAGGCGCTGCGCAGCGACGCGCTGAACAAGGCGAACGCCGAAGCGTTCAATGCTGGTAGCGCGCGCATGAACGCTGAGGCGGCAATGATGCGCGCTCAGAACGAGCCGATCCTTGCGCGAGAAAAGCTCGGCTTGCTGCGCGAGCAGGCGCAGCGTGATTCTGAGGCTGCGAAAGCAAAGATGAAAATGGAGGAACGCAAAGACGCGCAGAAGGACTACGAAGAGTTCTTCAAGACTACAGGCTACAACGAGCAGGATACTGTTGGTTTTCGTGACTTCCTCAACGCGAATTACTCCTACACGGGTCAGGACGGCAAGAAGAAGTCCTTCGCCGACATGAGCTGGGAAGAGCGCCGTAAGGCGATGCCGAAGATGAAGGACGAGTACCAGCTCATGAAGCAGGCGCAGGCTCGCTCGCTGGGCGAAGGCACGACGCTCGGTGCGTTCGAGCCGAAAGAAACACGCAAGCTGACGATGAAAGATGTGTCTCCCGGAGAGGTAGCTGGATTGAAGATGGGCGTTAAGCTGCTCAATCTCGATAACGATCCGAAGCAGATGAGCTTGGTGGAATACCTCGGCCGGAAATATCTGCCTGACTCTATGGTTGGCAGCGATGAAGTCGTCGTCGGCAAGAACGGCGAAGTAATGCGGAAAGCCGATTATCTCAATGCTCCAGGACCATACGGTTCGAAGGACCGAGCGCAGACGCTGCGCGATGCGCAGCGCAAGTGATCTGACAAATATCATGAGGTACTTATGGCTGGTCTGAACACCGCGCTGGACTATCTGCAGTCGTCGATGTACACGCCTGAGCAGCAGGCAGAGCAGAGCATGCTTGCCGAGCAGGCGAGACTTTCGGACTCCGGCCTGCGACGCGGCATACTGCGTGGCGTGCATACAACGCCGGCGTTGCTGGCGAATGCTGCAGGACAAGTTGTTGAGCCGCTTTCGGCAGGACTCTCACAGCCTCTGTTCGACTACGCGCAGGGTGAAATGCAGCAGGCACAGCAAATTCCGAGCCTGGTGCCGAGCTACGAGAACGTGACGGGCTTGCGCAGCGGGATGCGGTACGTCGGTGAGAAGATCGGCGAGAACCTGCCAAATATGCTGGTGACGGCGCCGTTCGGCGTAGCGGGGCGCGTAGGGCTGGGTACAGCGGCGATCCGTAGCCCGCTCGTGAAGACGCTGGCCGGCGCCTCTGTCGGCGCATTGCCGCTACAGATGGGCGAGATGACACAATCCATGCGCGAAGATCCGGCGATCATGGCGAGTACGACGCCGTTGGAGCGCCTGGGGCGCAGTACGGCGTACGGAGTCATCACAGCACCGATGGAAGCTGCCGACGAGGCGCTGATGCTGGCCAGGGGCACAGGAGCCGGCAAGGCGGTCAAGAACATCTTCAAGGACGGCATCAAGCAGGGCGCCAAGGCTGCCGGGGCCAGGCTGATAGGCGCGGTGCCGGAAGCGGCGCTGACCGAAGGCGTGCCGGAGGTCGCTCAGGAGGCGACACAGCACGCCATGCTGAACAAGCTGAACCCTTCACGCGACGCATCGAAGGATACCCAACAGCTCAAGGAGGCGTTTTTCGGTGGCTGGGCGGCGGGCGGAGGCACTAGCGTCGCTGGTCGCGGTGCGGAGGTGGCCTGGAGCAACGCCCGTGGTATGCAGCAGAAGATCGGTGAGCTGCTGTCGGCCAAACAGCTGCCCTCCTGGCTGCGTTCGGCCGACGACCGTACCGTGCTGGACTGGGATGCTCAGGACGACGCGCGGCGCACGGCGAGCGCCGAAGAGGTCGCCGGAGCCATGGCAGGCGACGAAACTGAGGCGCCGGAATTCCGGGCGCAGGCGGCGGACTGGTTGCGGCGAGCACAGGAAGGCACCGCAGGCTGGCAGGACTTCGCTTCTGTGGCTGCGGCACGCGAGAAGTACCATGCGGCGCGCAAGGGCGCGGAGCGGTTCCTGGCGGCGGCAAAGGGCGCCTGGGGCGACCTCGGCAAGGAAGGCAAGAACCTGGAGTTCACGCCCGACGACCGCATCGTTTTCGACGCCATGCGCAGCGCCATGGACCCGGCTTCGCCACTGGCGAAAGACGAGCAGCGCGCGGTCGGGCTGTACAACTACCTCAAGCAGTTCCTGGCGGACAACCGGACGGACGTGCCGGTGCATGCTCTGGAGGACGACTTCGGCGGGCCGGAGGGGCTGCAGGGCACGCTGGAGGCTATGCGCGCGCTTCTGCAGCGCGCCGGAGCGGTGCAGCCGGATGCGACGTTCAAAGAGCGCATGACGGCGATGCTGGCTGATGGGCGGCAGCGCGACCTGGCTCGGGCGAAGCTGGTGCTGTCGAACCTGAAGCTTGAACACGGCGGCGAGCTGTCGCCGACTGACGCGATCGTGATGGCGCAGCGCATCGAGGACGGTTTGCAGCGCTACCCGTCCATGACGGCGAAGCAGCGTGCGGCGTTCGACAAACGGCTGGATGAAGTCTTCGGCGTGAATGCCGAGAGCGTGGTCGAGGCGCTGGGCTATCAGAAGCAGCGTGACGAGGTTTCGCTGGCCGAGGACACCGAGGACGTGGAAGGGCAGCCGAATCCGGCCATGCAGACGATCTTCGAACAGCGAGGGGTTGAGCGCCGCTTCATCGGTTCGGCGAAGGCAGCGCCGGACGATCCGCTCCATGGCGGGTTGTGGCGGCTGGACCATCCGGACGAAGAGACGCGAGCGGATATACGCAAACGAATGGCCCGGACGATGCGCGCCGAACGTGGCACGGGGAACATCGTGCGCTCGCTCAACCCGAAGCAGTACGCTGAAGCGGCGGGCGTCAA
Organism: Candidatus Omnitrophota bacterium; assembly: GCA_022072175.1. GTDB lineage: Bacteria > Omnitrophota > Gorgyraeia > 2-02-FULL-51-18 > 2-02-FULL-51-18 > JAJVIE01. The sequence goes on from JAJVIE010000022.1 coordinate 27,872, forward strand.
TCTGGAGGAGCTTGCGCAGCGACTGAAGACGACGGTCGAGAACCTGGAAGCGCACCCGGCGCGCATGCTCATGAGCGACGAGAAGCTGCTGGACAAGGACCGAATTGACTTGTCTACCGAGGATGTGCAGCGGCTGGCGAAGAACGTAGTCACGGAGCTATCTCAGCGCGTCGATGAGGACGTGGCGGCGAACGTCGAAGCGGCCCTGAAGCAGCCTGCTGCGGAGCAGCGCAAGACACTGCGGGAGATGGGGCTGGAACATGCCGTCAAGGTCGTGCGAACGAAGGATGGCAGCGTCGTTAAGAGCAACCTGTCGCACGGCGGCGCAGGCCGGTTCACCGTCAAGCTGCAGAACGGTACTGAGCTGGTGCTGTCGGCGCAGGAGCTGATCAAGGAGATGCGCAAGCGCGTCAACGAGCCGAAGGCAAAGCGGCCTGGAGGCGACGCGGACTTGCTGCGACACTTCGCAGCGGGGATCTCCTCGCTGTTGAGCAATCCGGACGTGGCCAGCATTACGGTGAACGACGTGTGGGCGCGAGAGCACACGAAGGAGCGTGTCCGCAAGGAGAGCCGCGCGGAGAACAAGGAAGCACAGAACGCCTATACAGGGCTTGTCGGCCGCTTCGGTGGATACTTCCAGCTGGCGCAGGAAGGCTCGCGGCGTGTGACGCTGATGCAAGCCGTGCGTGCGCAGGAACGCGGAGGCGACCCAGCTGACTACGAGAACGTGCGCGAGAAGCTGGAGAACTACCCAACAGTGCTGCTGGAGGGGCACCTGAAGCGCATCGAGGGGCTGTTGAAGCGCGCTACGGCGCGCATGCAGAAGGACGCCGGCAAGAAGAGCGACGGCGCGAACCTACGCCGCTATCGCACGATTCTCGACGCCGGCCGTGACATCCTGGACGAGCGAGAGGAGGGGCCGGAGCAGCAGAACGCTACGGTGTACGAGATTCAGGAGGACAAGGAGGAAGAAGCGCAGCGCAAGGTACGTACGCACCAGGAAGAGACGGGCGAGCCGCTGCACCCGCACGGCAGGCGAAGCGAGAAGGCGCCGCCGAAAGCGACAGGCTCGCTGTCCGAACAACGTCAGCCGATGGACGTGCCCAAGGGTGTGTCGGGCAAGCACTTTACGCCGGCCCTCCGCAGCCTGGAAGCGCAGGTTGAGAAGCTGTACGACCTCGCCGAGGGGAAGTTCCAGACTGCGCTGGATTCGGTGCTCGAACTGGTGGCGCAGGCTGCGGACGCAGTGCGCGAAGGCGACAAGGCGAAATACGCCAAGCTGCTGGCGCAAGGACAGGAGCGGCTGGCGAAGATCGCCGAAGGGATGCTGCAGCGCCTCGAAGAACGCGGAAAGGCGGAGCAGAACGCGGTGAAGCGTGGCGCGTTGCGCAAGGAGTATACGACGGTGAAGAACGTGCTGAGCAAGGAGGCGACGAGCGTCAAAGACGGGAAGATCGAGGAAGCGAAGACGCTGAGCAAGGAGGCGCCGAAGCTTGCCGCACAGATCCGTGAAGCGAAGCCCGGAGCGCTTGGCAGCAAAGAGAACCCACACAGCGTGCCGATGTCCTACACAGCTTCGCCCGGCGAGCTGCGTCCTGAGCTGCGCAAGAAGTACGCAGGCATCAAGAAGATCGCCGAGCTGATCGCGTCGGGCGACCGCACAGGCACGACGCGCAACCCGCAGCAAGGCGTCTTGCCTGGGCACTACGTGACCTTCCCCGGCGTGCCAGGGCTGTACCGTGTGACGGGCTTCGAGAAGATCGACCTGAACTCGCCGGAAGGCATCGCCAAGTGGGAAGAACGTGAAGGCTGGGATCGAGGCGCGACGAAGCAGCGTTTCGCTGGGCAGGTAGAGCACGGCAAGCTGCAGATGGTGTTTGAGCGCGCAGAGGAGCAAAGCGCTGAAGCAATAGTCAACGTGTCCTCGGCGCCTGCGTTCGCTCGCGCGAAAGAGGCAGCGAAGGCAGCCGGCGCTGACTATGTGCTGGCCGCGGAGGGAGTAGTTGGTTCGTACGCCAGTCGTATCGCTGCGCAAGCGAGAGCGAAGGGCAAGCTGCTCACTGCTGAGAGCATCAACGAAGTCAAGGCGGGTGACGTAGTGTATGTTTCCGTACCTGGCGCATCGCGGCCATTCACGATGAAGGGCAGTGTTTATGGGCTGGTGCCGGCACTGCTGGATCGTGGTGCCGTAGTGCGAATGGACACGAACGAGCGTGCACATAGCACGCACAATCGTACCGGCGAAGGAGTGATCTACGATCGCTTGAAATCGCTCGGTTACTACGAAGTGACTGAAAATCAGCATTATGCTGAATGGCGCGTGAAGAAAGGTGTAACGCACACGCAGAACAACGCGCAGGAAGCTTCGAAGCCTGCTGGCGAAACGATCTCAGACACGGAGATGCAGAGAGTCAAGGATTACGTCGCCAAAGTGCTCGGCCCGCAAGTTGCGACGGAGTTCGTCAACAGGCTGACCGACCCGAAGACCGGCAGGTTCGAAGGTGGCAGCGCGCAGTGGATACGCAAGAACGGCCAGGCCATTATCCGTATCGTCGCCCGTGCGGCGAACCCAATGAGCAAGGCGCACCACGAGGCGATGCACGAGTTCTTCCAGCGGCTCACAGAGACGAACCCGGAGGCGGCGGACATCCTGCGCAAAGCGGCGGGCAGTGCTACGGTGCTGCGCCAGATCGAGCGCTTCTTCCACGCCGAGCCGAACCGCGAGCAGATCCTGAAGCAGCTCAAGAACTCCGAACACGAGCGCGTGGCTTATATGTTCCAGCTATGGGCGGCTGGCGAGCTGAACGTAGGGCCGAAAACTGAGAACCTGTTCCAGCGCATCGTCACGTTCCTGCGCAAAACCTTCGGCATGCTGAACGAGGATGAGCGTGCCGAGGCGATCATGGCGGCGTTCCACGAAGGCAAGATGAGCGAGCCGAACGCCGTGACGCAGGTTCTGGCGAAGATGAACCGGGCGAAAGCCATTGAGCGCTACAGTGGCGAAATGAAGGAAGCGTACAGGCACGTTTTGCACTGGGTTGGCACGGCCAGTGGCGGGCTGATCGGCAACGAGAATCCGCACCTCGATTCCATCGGGCGCGACTTCTACAACGAGACGGGCGACAAGGAGCGCGCAGCGTTCCTCATCGCGCGGGACCAGAAGACGAACCAGATGATGAACCGCGTGGCGAGCATCTATGCCGACGCGGACAAAAAGGACATGGACATCGCCCTTGAGTATCTGCAGACCGGCAAGACGCCCGCAGATCCGCAGGTCAAAGTTCTGGTCGATCGCACGCGCCTGATGCTCGACCAGATCTACGATTATCTGGAAGCGTCGGAAACTGGCGTGAAGAAGCGCAAGAATTATTTCCCTCGTGTGTGGGACGTGGTTACGTTGTCCGAGCAGCGCGACCAGTTTGTTGCGGACCTGCTGCAGCACCACGCGAAGGACTTGAAGCGTATCGCCGACGCTGAGAATGCGTCGCGCGAGAAGCGCGCACTCGAAGGCGTCGACCCGAAGAACAAGGCTGCGATGAAGCGCGCACTCGCAGAAGTACGTCGCGCAGAGCCGAAGGACATCGCTGAGGGCATTCTGAGCACGTTGCTGGAAAACAAGGGCGCCGATCCTGTGCAAGAGAATGAGTGGCGCGTTGGCTACACGCCGTTCATGCAGGCGGCGAACCGTCGTGTGCTGACGTGGATCGATGACAAGGTGTTCCATAAATATTATAACAAAGACCTTGTGCACATCATGACGACCTATTCGGCGCAAGCTGCGCACGCAGGGGAATACTCGAAGAAGTTCGGGCGAGGCGGGCAGAAGCTGCGCGACAAGCTCAATGAAGCGCTGGTTTGGGAAGCGGTGCGTTATGCGGAAGAGAAGTCTAAGCAGAGCGGGCTGCTGGAGCAGGCGCGGACATTCGCTATCGATGGCAGCGCGGGGAAGTACGACGCCGACAGCTCCAATGCTGCCATGAAGATGGAGATCATGCAGTTCCTGGCTGGACAGACAGGCGAAGACCCGCAGGAGTTCGTGCAGAAGCAGGAGAATGCTCTGGCTTTGGCGAAGCGCAACATCATGGCAATGGAAGGCACGTTGGGACACGACATCAGCGAGGCTTGGCGCAAAGCCTCGGCGGGGGCAGTGGTGTATGAGAATTTGCGGTTGCTCAGCATGTCGCTGTTCAGCCAATTCATTGACCCGCTCGGAGTCATGGTGAACGGCGGTACTTTGAGCGACGCTTTCAACACGTTCAAACGAGGGATTGTCGGTGTCGTGCACGGCTGGAAAGGCACGCAGCCGCAAGATGAGATGACGGCGCTTGCACGCCGCATAGGGATCATCGATTCGCATCATCTGCTGAACTCGATGGGCAGCCTGTACAGCTCGTTGTACCTGGGCAAGACTGCGAGGAAGTGGAACGACCGTTTGTTCCGTTGGAACGGCGTGGAGATGTTCACGCAGCAATCGCGCGTGGGAGCGATGGAGACGGGAATCGAGCTTATCCTGCACCATCTGAAGCAAACCGATCAAGAACAGAGCAAGCGGTTTCTTGACGAGTTGGGGCTGAAGCCTGAAGACAAGCGACTTATGAAGGGAGACGAGCTGGACTATACCAGTCCGGAGATTCAGCAGGCGCTGATGCGGTTCGTCGATCGTTCGATTGTGCGACCGAATGCGGCGATCCGGCCGGCTTACGGCTCAGATCCTCGCGCGCAGATCCTGTTCCACATGAAAGGGTTCACGTACGCTTTCCACAAAGTGATCCTGGAGAAGATTGCCCACGAAGCGAAGCACGGTAACTATGATCCTGCGTTCACGGCCATTCTGGCCTACGTGCCGGTAATGATCGCGGCGGACACTGTGCGAGGTCTGTTGTCCACTGGTGGGGACGAGCCTGACTGGAAGAAGAAATGGACGTTGGGCGATTATGTGACGCACGGCGTGGAGAGGGCTGGACTGCTGGGCATACCGCAGCTCGCCCTGGACACTGTGCGTTGGGGGCCGACAGAGCTGACTGGCCCGGCTTCGGAGCAGATTGTGCGCGCAGGAAGAACGGTGAGTAAAGAAGTGAAGCAGCACGAACGGCTGCAGAAGCGCGCCGAGGATTCAGGGAAAGAGCTGGACAAGCTGCTCGCGGAGAGCGACGATCCTGTCTACGATGCGAGTCGTCGCATTCTACGGGATGCGCTGCCGTTAGGGACGATCACCAAGAACTTGCTGATCGATCAGCCAGTCGATTCGAGCCGGCAGGGGTTGCGTGCGGCGCAGCACTGAGTAATATAGTTCGATCTGACGGACTCTAACAACGGGCTACGCGTTAGATTCAGGGCCTGGTTTTGGACGGTCTTGGATCGGCGTAACCGTGCTCAGAGCGCCGCCTGTCAGTGCCTGCATGCGCAGCCACTCCGCCTGGCTTACGGGCTTGCGAGCAGCTGCGAGTGAAGCCATGTAGCTAAGGAACTCACGCTCCTCAGCTGTGGCGCGCTCGTCGGCGCAGCAGCGCAAACAACAGTCATGATCGTTCATGGTCAGCTTCATCGCTTCCTCTCCAGTTAGTACGTGCCGCTCCCTTGCCGCTCCCTTGCCGCTGAGCGCGACGAGATCGGACTGGGAGAGGAACATCATCCTTTCGCTGTGACGCGCTCCCAAATGTTCTCCAGCGTCTCAATCTGGCGCTCAGAGAGCCCCTGTTCATTTTCTAGCCGCTTACTGATCGAGTCGAGGAATCCACGCTCCCAGTCCGTCAGCCGCGAGTCCCGCTTTTCGCAGTCCTCGACCATGGTCAAGTACTCCTGGGTCCAGCCGCCACTCATCGCTTCCTCCTGTTCTTCACGAACTCATAGACGCCAAGTGTGATGATCGTCGCTGCTCCGAGCGCCGTCACCGTCCGGTTGATTGCCGTGCTCGTGCGCACAACTGCGCTGAGGATTTTCCAGAACACGTCTATGCCGCCTCCGCAATGCGATTCCACTCCTTCTGATTCAGGTCGAGCACACGACCGCCCAGTGCTTCCAGCTCCGTGGCCCGGTCGTAGCTCTCGATGTCTTGGGCGGCGCGCGTGACGGCGTTCATCATGGCGTAACGCGACAGGTCGCCGCCGGTGATGAGGTGCCGCAGGATGCTGCTACGCTCCGGCTGGCTGAGCTGCATTGTTTCGCCCAGCAGCTCCACGGCTTTCGGCACGTCGCCCGTGATCTGCTGGCGTTGGGCGGCTTCGTATAGCTCCACCTCCTTGTTCAGCAGGTCCATGCTCATGCACGCCTTGATCACGTCGCGTACCTTGGCGAGCGTCGCGCGATCTTCCAAGCTCTTGGTCGCGTCGGACAGAACCAGATCGAGTTCGTCAGACTTGCGGCCGACGTGGTACTTGGTGAACGCCAGCTTGTCACGCACCATGCCGTTGGTACAGGCCAGGAAGTGGAGGAACGGCTTGATGGAGAGCGAGCCGAGTCCAATCTCGCTGTTGGTGATCAACACGCCGGCTTCCACCAGGTCGCCGACACGCCGGCTCTCACGCACAGGCACTACGACGTTCTTGCTCGTCGCCTTGACGTAAAGACGGGACTCCGTGACCTCGCAGCTCTGCACCTGGATGTCGCCCGCTTCGAGCAGCACCGGCAGCACGGT
>JAJVIE010000005.1 GCA_022072175.1 Candidatus Omnitrophota bacterium
TAAATACAATGGCAAGGACAAGTGCTGTACCTGTTCGTATGATTCCAGCTATAACGTCCCATGCGAGCTTTATAGTTGAGCTTATAATCGCCCAATTCTGCTGAACAGCAGCGACAAGATACAACATCGCTGGTAGTAAAAAGGCGTTCCATAGATCAACAATGAACGTGACTACGGAATTGGTTATATCTTGAATGCCAAGAAAGTTAGTTGACCACGCATAGTACAAAGCAGCAATAGCAGCAGAAACAAGGACTATCGGATTCGTTAATGCTGTGAAAAGAGCAACAAGTCCGCCAATAACAAGCAATGCACCAAATCCAACAGCAAGCGCCTTTAATGCCTCGATAAGTTCGTCTTTATGTGCTAACAAGAATCCAAAGAACGCTCGAAATGCAGCATTGTTTTGTAGGGTGGTGAAAAAATCCTGTACTGATTTCTTTAGCCCCTCAAAAAACCCTATAATTTGGCCCTTGTTTGAAGTGAGCCAATTCACAATATCAACAAGTCCTTTATTGAGGAATCCAAATATGCCAGTTTCCGTAACAATATCGGCAAGAATGATGTTTACGACATCATTTAAGTTGGATTTAACAAGATTCCAGTTTTGGGCCTGTTTATCCAATGCTCCAGCAAATGAACCACCCTCTTTTTGTGCCTTTATAAGCGCCCCCGTCAAGTCCTCATAGGTTATTTCTGCCTCTTTTAGTTCTTCTACAGATTTACCCGTTGATTCAGCAAGCAGTTTGTAAATGTTGATACCAGCAAAGCCGAATTGTCGTATATCCATCGCCGTTGCCTTTCCAATGTTTCGTACCTGCTGGAGGTTTGCAACCATTCGTGAAAACTCTGCTTGACCACCACCAGTAGCTACAATAGCGTTACCAAGTGCAAGTACCGCTTCCCTTGATTTATCTACACTTTCACCCGTTGATATAAGCATCTGATTGCCTCTAATCAGCTCACGCATATCAAATGGCGTTTTTGCTGCATCCTTCTTAATGGCTGTCAGCGCTTCCTCAGCCTCTTTAGAGCTGCCAAGCAATGTTTCATACGCACTCTGAGCCTGTTGTAAATCACCAGCCACACCAAGCGCCCTATTTCCTATAAACGCAAGGCCAGCACCAATGCCAGCAAGAATGAACTTTGTTTGATTGACTGCTTGATGAAAGGTATTAACCATATTATGGGCTATATTTCCAACAATACCCTTGATCGAAGCGCCCATATTTGAAAAGTGTGAAGAAAGACCACTTGCAGTAGCTTTAACTTCCTGCATGCCCTGTCTGAAGTCTGAAATGTCAGCTTTTACGGAAGCTATAACCGCACCTATATCGTAAGACATACTAAGATTTTACAACAAATTTGGGGTTCTTTGCTAGTAGTGACTTAAAGCGTTCAAAACCCTCTACATCAAGTGTATCAGATTTCTTTTTCGGCAACATATTGCGTAGCTCATCAATAAGCTCTTTTGGCTTCTTAACGAATGGATTGTGCGCAATGCGCAACTGCATCATGTATTCAGAAACCTTACGCCTTGTGATTTCTTCTGTGAGGTAAAAAAGATCATCAGGATAGACATTGTATAAAATATCATCCCTTGACCAGCCATATTGACTTGCCAACAGATCAACCGCACCGTACACAAACCCCACTTCGTCAAACTCTATTGAACTGCTGGCTTCTTTTTTTTTATCGAATCAAATATCTTTTTATAGTTATTCACTTCAATAACAGCCATTACAATGTCAATTATTTCATCAAGTCCTAATTCTTCTGCTTCACCCTTTTTAAGGTCTGTTGCGATATAAAGCGCACTCAATACAGAAGGCAGATTTGATTCAACAATCGCGTCAAGCTGTGCAATAAGTTCTGAATTTTCGGTCTTTTCAAAAAGATCAAATTGCGAAAGAATAGGTTTTAGAGCCTTCATAAGCTCTGCATACCTAAGAATTGGAAGTTTCTTTACTTCTAAAACTCTGTTTTCTAATTGTACTTCTACTACTCGTTTGTTCATAAAGGTTTTATAGGCGGGGCATGTAGCCCACTATTGCCAGTAAAACTAGGTGCTATCACCAATAAGACCAAGATAGTTACCCTCAGATTTGGTTTCATCGACTAATGCGATAAACTCAACTTCGAGTATCTTTTCTTCATCGTTTTTATGGTTAATAACAACAGCAGACATTGGAAACGCTTTATACATAACTACGTCATGTCTGCGTGTGCCTTCTGCTATTGGATGCAATACGAGTTCAACAGATGCGCTATCACGCCCGCTTTGCCCTGCATCACTACCAATCAATCGCCTCTTATCGGCTGCCCCTGCTCTGGTTGTCCAAGGAATAACTTTTTCAAGGTTACTCAATGTAAACTCTGCAAATGGCACTTTAGCGATAAATCGCTCGCCAATAAGCCGCATATCAACTGGAGTATTACCATACTGGTCAACAGTAACTTCGTGGTACTCTGGTTCATAAGTGAGTTCAACCCCACCTTTAGTATGACCTATATTAGTACCGTTGATTGTTACTGAACAAACACCAAGTTCAACATTGGAAACATCGCCCATTACTTGTCACCCCCTTTCAAATTGGAAACTTGAAACTTTTTCATTTTATCCTTATTTTCCTTTGTGTTCAAGTATTTGAATGTAAATTCATTTTCAAAACCGCATCGAGGGCATTTGTAGTAGATAATGCCAACAACATAGTTATGGAATACTATAAAGTTTTGGCACGCATAGCATCGTAGCTCTTTATACTGCTTTCCGTTTATGGTTATCATCGTTTTTTACAAATAAAGTTAATGCTGAACTCATCCCACCCTAGGGGTGTTTTTCCTATGTGACCACCGTTTGATTGAGCATGTATATAATAGTAGTATGATGAATTTGAAACCCCAAGATCAGAATTCGCCGTTTGATGAAGCGCATTTTTTATTGCTTCTAATTTGCTTTGCCCTACTGTATATGTGGTTGATTTCACGCTTACCTGAAATGTAGGGTTATCAATGGGTAGGTAGGTGTCTGGCGCTACACCGCCTGTATCAAACACGCCAATAATAAATGTCTGCGCCACATCATCGGGAAATGATGACTTAAATAGGTTCGTACCAAGCGTACCAATCCCTTGATTGTGCAAGTGTTGTGCAATGTCGTCAATAATGCTCATATAAGATTCAGTTGTGTTTGTAATTTGCCGCCAAGAATGCGATTAAATACATCAAGGTTATTTTTTATTGGGTCTTCAAGGTATTTGCCTTTTCGCCCCTTCTGATAGTGGGTAACAACATGCGAACCATCGCTTCGCCTACCTTCATGCTGGTATGCAGCGTATTCTTTATTGTAACCAACCACGCTTTCGCCATCGCCTACAGGGTCGACAAACCCGCTATTTTGCAATAAGCCTATATCATGTGGCACTTCAAACTGCGATAGCCTTAGTATTTCAGTAGCCACCTCAGCCACACCAACATTTGAGGCCATACCCATACCTTTTGCAAGGCGGTCAACCCCATTCATTAAATCCCGTATGTCAAATTTTATTCCGACCATTGTACAAGCTCTAGGCGCAAATGATTTGTAACACCGTCACCATCTGGCGTAGCATATTTAGCAATTACTTTGTAATTCTTTCCATTATAGGCCACCTTGTCGCCCTCTGTAACGCTTACTGAGGGTAAAACGTATGCTGTCGCCTCTATTGTCTGCATTTCCCCATTTGGAAGCAAAATACGCTTCTGGTGTGCCTGAAAGCGTGCGCTTGTGTTTGCCCCTGAACCCATTGAAAGACGGCCATAGGCGTTACGCCCACTAGCATTGTAGATGGTAATTGTTTGATTAAGTAGTCCTGCCAAGCTCATATTACATAAAGCCCGTCCTGTTTCTGATACCACTTAAATACTCTTTAGCTTTAGGGGCAATTAACGTGTGGACGGATGATACCCCATTGCTACCCCTTGAATACGAGTAATCACCAATAGATTCACTATCAAGAGTTGATTTGTTTGATTTGAAGAAACCAGCACCCATCGCTTGCATGTACTCAACCTGTGCAGCAACAGCCCTTTTTACGGCCTCTGGTATGCTCTTGAGGTATATATAAGGCGTGCTATCACTAAAGTAGCTCACATCCTCAATACGAGGGAATTTGCCTAGCTGATAGATTTTATAGTAGCTTTCTGATGTTGGAGCAGTAGTCCAGTTGCTTTGAACCGTAAGAACACCAGCTTTTGTGCTTGATGATACGATTCTGCGCTGTCCAGCGCCTACCCCAGATACAATTTCGACATAGCAATACTTGAAAAAGTCCTGCTCATGTAGGTTTTGCTCTTTTAGTTGCAAGGTTATTGTATTTGCTGAACCACCTGCGGCTTGACCAAACAATTCGTAGTCATAAAACTTTTCCTGATAGCCGACATAGCCATCAATGATTTCTTCTGCCTTGTTGATCATTTCATCGGTACAGACAAAAGCGTTATCCGTATAAGTGTCGACTTCTGTAGTAGAAACGTAGTTGCGGTTGCTTGCCATAGTTTCATTGTATATCAATTATGTTAGATTATTCAAGAACAATCTGATTCGTTCTGCCTCTGCTTCAAAATCCACATTCTGAGCAAAGTTGTTTTTGGTTTTTTCACACAATGCGGTATATTCGTCTGGTTGTGAATAATGCTCTATTTTGCTCATTATCTGCCCTATATCAAGATTGTCTATTGCAATACATGTTTCACCATCTTTAAGCAAGACCTCGCCCATCTTGCCGTTGTAGTAGCCAACATTGGCTATCATGGGCTTACCCATACATGCGGCATTATGAAGTATATGCCCGTAGCCATCGCCACCAGCTTTTGTATGCCACACAAACATTGCCTTTTGCATAAATTCGGCAACCTGTTTAACTCCATGTGCTGCACCGTCCCTACATTGACCACCAAACGCCTTAAACTCCCAATCTGGCATATTCTTTTCAATTTTGGTGAATAGCTGCCAGTCTTGCGAAAAGTGGGGTTCTATATTGAAGCAATTAACGAATGAGTATATCGCCTTTTCTGGCTTTATGTCACCCTGAACAAATAAAGAAGTGTCAAACTCTTGGTGGTAGGAAATAAAGTTAATATCAGATGGCACATCATGGATAATTGCAGATGCCATGATATTAGGGGCAAGCCCCGCTTCTATCGTCCATGCGTTGCCTATTTGGAATATCAGCTTTGGTTTAGATGGGTGCGCTTCACACAATCGCTTAAAAGGTTCTATGTGGTGTGGTAGGGATGCAATGACAATATCAAAGTCCATGCTCATAAACCCGTCAAGGGTAATTGCTTTATTTGTCATGCCACTATCTATATCTTGGCAATGATATATAACAGAATCTTGATTTTCTGTTACACCAGCGACATCATTAAGTGGTGGTGTGCCGTCTGGCGTAGCCCCTCCGATACCTAAAAACTGTTCTTGTGTTGCTGGATGGTTGTACACCTTCCAGTAGCCTTGAGTAGCCCAATCCATGCCAATGGGTCTATACAACTCGTAGCCCAAACGATCTTCAAAGAGCATGATTAAACTATGAAGTAAGCTCGCATGATGAAAGTCTGCGAAAACTCTTTTTATTTTCATATTGTTATTACTTATTGTTGTAACACTCCCCCACTCCCCTATTTTCCCTGTCCCTCTTTCCCACGCTCGAATTTTGCCAAAAAACTCACGGTAGGGGAGGGGACTGCTCACTATTTTGCGGGAAATGTGCGTTAATAGTGGCCTCAGCTATGCTTTTCCAATGAGGGTGAATAGCTAAACCCTCGTACTTTTCAGCATAAAGGCAGTCGCCTAGGTATTTCTTGAACATAATAGGTTCATAGTTTGGGGCTTCCCCACGCTCCGTTAGGCTCATATTATGACTTAAACCGTTAAAGTGGTAGTAATAATCCTGTATTGCCAGTTTAGGGCTTTGCAGAGCCTCTATATCACGCTGAATCTGTCCGAAATGATCATATATGCCAGCCTCAATGCCAAAATAGCGCTTGGTCTGGTTTAGAGTAGTCCGCTTCATAAAAATACAACATGGGTGCATTCGTCCATGATCGTCAACATAGATCACATCTACCTTTTCCTGTGCTTCTTCAATGGCAAGCCAGAACATATCGGGCTGGGTAATAACAAAGTCCTGCTCAGTGAACCATATCCACTCGCTATTATATGACTGGTTCAATGCCGTCTTGACTGCAACATCCCGCCAATCCTCATTAGCTTTAACGGTCATATTTTCAATGAACAAACAATAGTCTGGTGTCATCTGTTCACGAACAAATTGTTTGTAGTCAAAACCCTGATTGGTTTCAGTAAACACAATAATGACTTCGTTAAAAAGATGCCTGTTTTCATGGATGAACTTACGCCATAAGGGATAATCACAATTCCTAGGCCATGAAACAATAATATCTGGTTTGTAGTACGTCATAGATTAAAGAATTGCTTATAAATTTCACGCCTAATGCGTATACGCTTTTTGCTCAATCGAAACTGCATGATCACGTTTTCAAGAGCATATAGGTAGTCTTTGCCAAAATCAGCATCTATATTGTCTTTATTTTCTTCATAGGCCGTAAGCCATATCTGTACCCTGCGTTCGTATTCCCATTCTTCAAATTCATTTGTTGGTTTATTTGGTAACTCGTGTTGCTCAACTGCGTGCGGATTCTTACGCCTTGCAAGGTCAACGCCCCTTTGATTGCGTAAAAGGCCACAAAAACCGCTTGATAGGCTACCTATATGTAACCAGTCCATTTTGCCATTAAATATGCCCTCACGCTTTTCATAGTGCTGTATATCGAGTGGGTTAGCGTGACCTTGTGGCATATACTCAATCTGGCTTTGATCAAAGAGCGATTGAAGCTGTAGGGAAGTATTAACAAAAGTATCACCATGAATAATGCTTTCTGCCACACCAAGCGAATATAGGGATTCCCCAATTTCCCACCTGCGGGCGTTAAAGTTCCTATCAGTAGCCTTAAGATGTGCCGTCTTGGTAAAGAAGAAGCACGGCCAGAAGTTACACCCCTGATCGCCATAGCCTCGATAATCAATACCCCAAACCCTTTTTGCCTTTTCCAGTATTTCATCACTACAAGAGCCTCTTTTACTACCAACTATTTCACGCTTGCCAGATTCAAGCCATGTAAACGCATCGTCAATGGCTTTTGGGTTGACAACATACGCATCATCTTCAATAAGCCCTACATATTCTTCTATGGTATTTGCAAGAGCTTCATTTATTGCATTTCCGTGATCGAGCAATCTATCATAGATCATCACCTTTACTTTTGGGTCATCCTTTAAGAGCTTGAATAGCATCTTTGGCGCTTCTGTAGATGGCGTATTAAGCACAAGGTAGAGTTTATCTACATAATCACGGTATGTATTGAAGTTTTTATACCAGTACAGGACTAAGAACGGATCGGAAGGGGTCGGCAGAATTATAGCCCTACCAGACATAATCGCCTTGTGCAACCTTATAAAATCCAGTAAGCCCTCTGGGAGTAGGGAAGTGGAAGGGGCGGGCCTTGCCATCTTTAACTAACTTAATCATTTCTTTTGGCAGCTTGCCATACGGCCATGCAAAACCATGTTCTTCATTTGGTATTTGGTGCATGTGTCTATGAAGGTCGTGAATAAATATATATCCGCCTTCATCGAGGTAATCCCAAAACTTTAGAAACTCTGCAAAGCGTGTTTGTGGCTCTGTATCAAGAAGTATGAGCTGATAGTTGCTTTCTGGTATAAGGTCTTTAACATCACCGAACTTACAATATACTATTTCATCTGCACTACCAGTACCACCCAAACCTAGTGATTGCATTCTTTTGCATGCTACTTGATGTATTTCTGGCAAGAACTCAACAGTTGTCATCGTACCCACGCCATTATCTTTTAGAGCCATGCCCATGTATGCAGCGCCGATACCCCAATGCGTACCAGTTTCAAGCACACGATTTGGTTTAAGTAAGCGGGTAATGGCATATAAGAATTCGCCCGTTTCAATTTCAATACCAGCATCATTAAACGAGCTGTAGCCCTGCCTTCGTTCATTAAATGGCTCGCTCCAGTATCCCTCATTATGTCTTGAAAGGGTAGGATCAAGTTCGAGTAATCTTTTTGTTATATCCATGTTAAACGCCTAAAAACTCCTTCCATTGTTTTTTAACTATATCTTTACCAAAATACTCAAGTGCTAGTTGCCTTCCAGAACGGCTTATGCGCTTTGCAAAGCTATGACTTGCTGTAAGCTGTCTAATGTATTCTTGCAGTTCTTCAATGGAATCAGCACAAAAGCCATTTTCCCCATTTTTTATAATGCTAGGCACTTCGTAGGTGTCTGGCGCTATATTAAGGCTTTCTGCGAACCTCTTACCAATAGCCACAACAGGCACACCCGTCATTAAGGCTTCCATGAAGTTAAGAGTATAGCAAGCTGGCTGTGAGTGGGTATAGAAGTATGCCCGTGCAGATTTTAAGCGCTCTTTCATTTCTTCATAGTTTAGAAAGCCACCAGATAGGGGAGTATGTTCGTTCTTTGTGCCATACAACATCATGCTTGGTATACCCTCTGCAACCTTCATAAAGGTGTCGTAATTCACAAATTCGCCCCTGTTCTTCATGTCCTGCGAAATAGTAATGACATCTTGGCTATTCCCGTTCCAATCCTTAAACTCATCAGGGTCTTTGTAGAATCGAATAACAGCATCTTCACCACAATATGATTGTAGATTTCGTTCAAAAGGGGAGTATCTTACAATCTGCATGCCTTGATTCTTGAAGGGGAGCATTTGCAGTTCATGTTTCTTTGTTGATTGCCCTATAGTGCGCCATATAACACGCTTACCCTTAAATAATTCCCAATTCTGCACAATCCAGTCTGTAACGTGCATGATAACGATAACATCGAACTGATCCATGAATTCTTTAGTAAGCGCATCACGGGGAGGGGCTTTATCAAGCATTTCTTGGCTCACCACATGACCTAGGGCTGGTCTAATTGGGTCTATGGGTTCTTGAGGACGGACATACGAACCAAAAGAAAAGTAATCAATTCCTAGTTCTTCAAAGATTTTTAGTTCATCATATTCTAAAATTGCATGACACGAAAAGTATGCTAGTTTCATATTAGTTTGTTTTTATAACTTGTTCTTTAACTTCCTTCATTTCGCTAATTGGGTCGTCAGTATAATCTTCATCCGAAAAGTCCACACACGGAAACTTGCGCTTAATGTCGTGTGCAATGATTCTATTTACCTCATGTTCGCTCAATCTTGAATCAAACTGTACGGTACTATCGCACTTGTCACAATGAAAGCGATCTTTGCCAACTGGTGTTGGTGGTGTCCATATCATGCGCTTAAAATAGTGGCTCATACTACTGGTTCTAGGTCTTTTTGTATTTCTTTTAACCGTTTAGCCATCTGTTGACCAACAGCTTTGAAACTAAACTTTTCTTTAACAATGTCTGCACCAATAACACCTGTATATTTCTTACTACCATGATTATATGCTTTTCGCATAGCTTCTTGCAATCCCGCAATATCAATTTCAGCCCACTTTTGTTGCATGGTGTACCAATTAGGGTTGCGATCTGTTTGAACACGGACAAGGCTATAATCAATAAGCTGTACATCTTTTGCTTTTCCGATATATTCATGCACACCGCCACAATTTGTTGATATGACAGGCTTATTCATAAGCATAGCTTCCATCTGGGGAATGCCCCACCCTTCGCCCCTGTGGGCTGATACAAAGCAGTCAAATGATCTGTGGAATCTGTACATTTGGCTACGATTTAGAAGGTTTGAGTAGATATAGACAGGCGCATAGCTAGAAAGCCCCAATTCGTGTTTGACTTGCATTATCTGTTTCTTTATAAGCTGTTTCTTTTCTGGCCTAAAGTTGTCAACATACGTTTTGATTGTCAGCGAAACCTTATCATCAGCTCCGAACTCTTGCCAGTAGGCTTTAAGTAGCGCCTTGGGGTTTTTGCGTTCAGTCCATTCAAATATAGAATAAAACTTAAATCCGTCACGATCAGCAGCCGTGAGGTATGGCTTAAAGGATAGGGGATCAATGCTCGTATCAATCGCTTCTGGGATTATGTAGACGGGCTTTGTTACGCCAGACTTTATAATACATTGCCTGTTATGCTCCGATCCTGTCCATATTTCATCCAATAGCTGCACATTCTGTGCAAAATCAAGTGGTAGCTGGTCTGTTTCCCAAAACACCCGCCCTATATGATATATGCCTTCTTCAAAGTATTGAGGGTATATATTGGGCGTTATGTGCAATATCTTGATCTTGTAGCCAATATCTTTGTTTTCAAGGCTTCTTGCAAGCTCGCCCAATTCACCATAGTCTGCAAGCTCATGTGTGAAGCGTGGTAGCTGTGTGGTCACATTAACGCCAGCATTAACCAATGCAGCTATATCGTGCCTGTTAGCCTCACCGTAGCCTGAGTAGTCTAGTGCTGATCCGCAATATCGTATCTTCATAGTGTTTTGTAATTATCTTCTTTCTGTAATTCAATGACACGCTTACAGTTTTTGCATTCAACCTGTACGCCAAGCATCTTATTAGATGTTTCAATGGCTGTTTCTGTACATGCTGTACATTGGTACGCATATTTTAGTTTGGGTTCTATTTTTTTATCCATAGTCATCACCCCCTTTTTAAGTAATCTGCTCTAAGTGTAGAACATTTTTTACTTTCCGTTCAGGGATTGGACGGCTTAAAATATCATCAATAACTTCTTTTAATCGTTTGGCTGTTTCTGTGGCTGTAAACTTCTTCACATACTCAGATGCTAACAAACCCTTCTTTCGTGCCTCTTTCTGGTGTTCATACACATATCGCATTTTCTTGCGGAGGTTATCAACGCTACATTTGACCATAGTACCCACATCTTCACCTTTGTATTTACTGTATAAGGCTGGACAAGTACCCTCAACCTCTACTTCATACATACATTCATCATTAAAATACTCTGCAATGCCATGAGCATTAGGCACTATCGCTGGAATACCTGTAGCCATAGCCTCAAGCGGGGTGATACCAAACCCCTCACCCCTAGATGGAAAGACGAAGCAATCGGCATCCTTTAACATTTCGTGCATTTGTTTTTTTGTGTATCTGCCCTGTATAACGTCAATGTTTGGGTATTGTGATTTCAATAGTGGAAAGGGGAGTGATTTACGGGTGGTTTTGAATATCATGCGCACATTGTCATCACCCTTAAATTCTTGCTTAAACGCTTCAAAGACCTCACTAAACCCTTTACGCATATTGAACGCATCATAATGCAAAAAGGTGAATATCTTGCGCTTTTCTGGGCGCTCAATAAGCGTATACGTCTTTTCATCATAGCCCAAATGTACGACTTGTGAATCAAAACCAGCATCTTGAAATGCCTTTTGGCAGAATTTCGAGGGGACAAGTATTAAATCAGCAGATTCAAGGTAGTCTTTCCAGTCATCAGGAATGCGGGTAGATTCAAACATGGTGTAAAGTATCTTGTAGGGAGTATCAATAGCAAGTATCGAATAGGGATGATGAAACAATATAGCGATCTTTTGACCATCATCACGGTAGGCAACATGCACACCAAGCCCCTCAAGCGCTTTGGTAAGGTTTGCTGCTGCCATACTATAGCCATCCGCTTGTTCTTGTGATACAGAGTTAAAATACACACCCTTATCTATTTCCTCTGCATGGTTCATCTGATAAAAGATTCGCTCCTTTTCCTTTATAAAATCTTCTTCTTCTTGCTTTGATATTTTTTCAAATCCTTGCTGTGACAGCCAGTATTCGTATTTATCATCTGGGATAGCAACTATTCTACCTGCTGGGTTTTTTAAGTATGGCATCGTAAAGCTCTTTCAAACTTATATCTATAACGATTAAGGCTACTACAACGGCAATGAAGGGCCAGAATAGAACAATAAAGAGGGGAGGCATAAGAGGTTCGTTTTTGTACATCTTGTACGAAATTACAAGCCCAATAACTATGTATGCGACAAATCCTATCATACGAAAAAGTATATCAGAAAGGTAGCGAGTGGTGCAAGAAGCGTGAACCTCTTGCACCTACCCACCTTGCGAACCAACTATTAGTTAGATTCGACTTCAAGAACTCTGCGCTGATCCAATACTGCGACACCAAAAAGGACATCAACAGTAAGTTCGTGCGCTCCAAGCTCGTGATTGTAGCTGAATAGTGAACGAAGTGAAATACCAAGTTCAGCATCAGAAACAACCGCACCCCTAGTGCCTAAATCGGCTGCTGGGAGTGGCAACGGACGGCTAGCAAGGATCAAACCATCACGGGTGTAAGCCAAGTTGTGATAAGCAACTGGTGAACCAGAAGTATCAACAAGTTGGGATTCGTGAATATCAATACCATAGGTACGGATAACCTGCCCCTGAGTGATTGCACCTGCATCACCTCTAGCATCGAATCGTGTGTATTTATCCACTTCAAGAAGTTCATTAAACATCGTAGGATCACAATAAAGGTATCGCTGTTCTGTTCTTGGGACTTTTTGATCTGTGAAGTATTTACGAATTCTAAGCATAGAGGCATCCTTTGTTGCATCGCTGGTCTTATCAAACGTCACCGTGTTGTTGATGGACGGATGAAGTTCGGTAAGTGCTGTTTCGACAGCCTCAGCAAGAGCAATAGCAGCATCACGACCATAAGCGGCAAGAGTGTCTTGGTTTTCCAAGACTTTAGTCACATCGTCAATAGGCAATGTAACTTCTTTGTGCTTGTTCAGCGTAACAGTCGTGTTAGTACCTGTTGGATTCTGTCGAGTGAAAGCTGAACCCTGCGACTTATCGTTAGCAGAAACAGCACCCGTCTTAGGAATCGAAAGGACTTGACCAAATGTAGCTGTGGTGTAATCTGTGTTCTTTGCGACTGTGCGAGCAAGATTCAAATAGGACTTGAAAGCGCTAAGTGTTTCTTGTGATACAACAGTAGGAATATAAACTGCGTTAGTTGTGTTATTAAGTACGTTTACCATGTTCTATAATTCACCCCCTTTCATTGAACTAAATCAATAAATTTTGTGCCTATTAAAAGGCTAAAGGATCAAACTATAGAACAGCAAACTATTTACCGCTGAGGTCGTCAACAATAGTCCCTGATTTATATGCTTCCACAATTTCGTCTTTGTGTTCAGCGTAAAACTTTGGGTCTTGTATCTGGCTCATTGTAAACCGTTTAGCTGGAGCAGTAGGGTTGGTTGGGTTAGCACCCGATCCTAAGCTAGGTGTCGTGCTGTCGCCCTTGAGGTATGGCTTACTTTCAAGAAGTTTTGCTACGGCCTCATCAACGCCAGTCAAATTGCCCTGATCATCTGTTTGTATTCCACTTCTATCAAGAAGTGCCAATACATCAGTAGGATCAGCTACACCGTGCTTAGATGCTGCTAACGCAATACGATTATTCAAAGATTCTTGCTTAAAACGATTTTCAAGTTCATCTGCTCGCTGTTTTTCTTTTTCAGCTAGCTCTTGGTATCTTTTTTCTTCTTCTAATTTCTTTTTTTCGTTTTCTTCAAGGTCTTTTTCGTATTTATCAGCCCTCTTAGCTCGATCATTTAGGCTTTTAATGCGTGGATGATTCCATAGCCTTCTATCTTCAAGAACTTTTGAAAAGTCCTCATCAGAAATGCTAGAAGGATCAAATCCAGTTGGTTCAGACGTACCGTTTTTTGATGGGTCGTTCCCACCGTCTGCACCCTTATTGTTAATGTCTGTTGGTTCTGGTGAACCGTCTGGTTGTGGCATAGTCTTTTGAAACGCCTTTTAACGTGAGCTACACGGAAAAAGACTAAATGCTAATATGCTCATTATGAACACATAAAATCGTTTTGTCAACTAGTATTAAAACTGCACAACCGTTTCTGTGATTTTGTCAATAATACCGTCATACCCCTGAGCCTCAGCCCATGCAGATAGACTATCAAACCCTCCATCAATCATGCGGTTTGTGGCTTCCTCAAGCCTTTTTTGGTTAGAAATGATATATGGGTTAGAAAAGGAAACCTCATATTTTTTAACCTTTCCGTATGTTGCAGCAAATTCTTTATCCATACTAAAATACTTCCCCTTGCCATACGCATCAAGCCCGCTACTTGGGTTCAGCCCGCCCTCACCTCTAAATAAAGTCAAGGTTGTTGGCTTTTTACCCAATCCAAATGCTGCTTCTAGCTTCTTGACCATAGCATGAACTTCAATATCTTTGTAAATTTCCTCTTTTCTAAACCTATTTGCCATTTCAAGGTCAACACCAACCCCTATGCGCCGTTCAAGGTCATCAAAAAAGGTTTGGATGCTTTCATTGCGCTTAAATACTGCCTCACGACCAGCAACAGCATCTTTGTAGAAAGCACCAACGTCTTTATACCCGTTTTGCTTAACCAGCTTCAATAGCTCTGCATTTTTATTATTCAGCCCTACGAAGCGCTGAAAGTCTGTTACAGTATCAAATCTGTTGGCAAAGTCGGCCATTGGCTGTAGGTCTTTCTTTGCTAATGGTAGTGGCTTTATTGGCGCACCCTTAAACCTTCCCGTATCATAGCCAAATGTACGTTTCATAGCTGGGCCAGCCTTGACAGTAAATTCCGATAGGTTTACACCGCCTGATTGCTGTCTGATCATTGAATTAAGTGCTGCTTTTGCATATTTTCCATCATCAACAACAAGCGTAGCTGTGGATGGGTCATATGCGAATGTTTGGCGTGCAAGACTTGGAATAAGTGCATTTATAGCGTGTTGGCAATTAGGATGAAATAGGCCCGCTGCTTCTGCCTCTGCTACTGTTGGATAGCCGCCCGTTTCACCCCGTAGGGATAGTATTTTGCCTTCCCAAACAGCACATTCATAATGGGTACTAAAATGACTGGATACCTGAACAAGATCATAGCCATTTTCAACCATTCTGTTTGCAAGCCCTCGATTTCTAGCTTCAACCGTCTTTGTCCTAAACAACATTTCCGCATAGGTATCAAGTGACCATTGTTTACCGCCTCGATCAATTATTGAGCTTATGCCCTGCTCTTGGAGTATGCCTTTTATTTCTTTTCGTACCTGATCAAGTCCAACACCAGTAATTGTGCCTTCAACCATTTTCTGTGTGATAGATTCACGAACAGCTTTACCAAGAAGCGCATTAGACTGTCTGTACACTCCATTTAGAGCCTCACCAAAAGCCGTACTTGTATCGTCAACCAATGCAGCGATAGCCTCTTTGTGAATACGGTTAAACCCGCCATCAACATCAACGGGCGCCTTTACATTGTTAAGTTGGGAAACGGCATCATTAGCACCTAATTTATATACTCGCTCTATTTCTTTCTTAAATGAGGTTGTGTAATCGACACCTAGTTTTGATAGCTCATCTTCTATCTGTTTGAGTATGCGCTTTCTATTTGCGACACCAAAATTAGAAGCAGTCGCTATTTCGTTTATGATCCTCTTGTAGGATTTTGAATAAGCTGTACGAAGTTTAGCAAGCAACTGATCGTTTACTTGTACTTCTGTTGGGTAGAGTGGCATTATTCTGTGTCGCCTTCATCGCCAGCGTCATCATCGCTAGCAGTTCCAGCAATGTTTGAAACTGGTAAATTAACAGCGTTTTCTTTCTTTGCATCAGCAGCAACCCTTTCTGCTGTTTCATCATCATAGCCATAAACACGCATAATGGCATCTTTAGTTGTTGTAAGACCTGCATCAATGGCTTTCGTTTCTGTATCGACCTGCTCTGATTCATCAATAGGCAGACCATCTTGAAACATAATGTTTGGCCTTTCTGGGTCGCCCTTCATCTTGATATTGTCATCACCAACCCCCAAACCCCATTTCTTAGCCATAAGCTGTGCGACATACAAAACTTCTTTCAATCCGTGATTGTAGTACAGTTTCTTTCGTGAAGTCTTTGCAATGGTACGCATCAACTTAAACTTCAATGCACGTCCGCTGTCTGATACACCCTCACCAAGTCCAAGAATGTCAGGGCTGATTTCAGCAACAAGATACATAAATTCAACCATCTTTTCGATTTCCTTAAATGCGTTTTCAAGTGAAGCATCCCACACAATATACTCTGGCTTGCCATTTTCACCCTCTTTAACCTCCATCACTCTAGGATTACCCCGTTTTATATTCCCTTTTTCATCAAGCACGCCATCTGGCACGATCAAAATAGGGTCTGAATGCTTATCTAGGATGTTATCAACCTTGGAAATACGATTATTGAGGCCATAGAACAATGAATCAAGGTCGTAGTAATCAGAAAGCCCAAAATATCTATTCCCAACCTTCCAGTTAGGTATGTGTATCAAGAGCTTTCTGTCAATGCCTGTTGGTTGTTCCTCTGGTATAACCCGCCCTTCAACTTCCGTCAAAATATCAAGGCCAACTGGTGTTGATAATCTGCCATCTTTGAGCAACCACACTTCATTTCTGATCATTCCAGCAGTATGTATTTCCTTGCGCAAATACTTATTTGTGCCAACCATAAACTGCCATGCAAGCACTTCTTCTTGTGGCTCACTACGAGCATTAAACCCATTCACGACAGGAAAGTAAATAAATGGCGTTACGTCCTCAATGATAACGGTATCTTTGCCGTCTTTGCCCTTTCCAGTACGAACTCTAAACAGAGCATCACCCATTGCTGAATTGCTTAGGGCTGATTCATATACTTGCACATCCATGCGGTTCGCTTCCCACAAAGCCGTCATAAAGTTTTGATCGCCCTTTTCCATCTTTATCTTTGGTGCTTCTGAAAAGAGCATATCAGCACAAATGCGGGAAATAAGACCTGCAAAGTTGACTGTTATATATCGCAATTTCCCATAGGCGGCATTATAGGCTTTGCTATCAATCTTCACGCTGAAAGCATCAAAGTGATTGCCTAAAAATAGCTTCATGTAGTATTCGTAGCTAAGAATGCGGCTGTTATCTTCAACAGAAGGCCAAGCACCGTAATCTGGTAGTGATGTAGGGGTAGAAATATCAGGTGCATCAATCATGGGCTTGCCACCTGTTATATTTGGCAGATCGTTAGGCATATATATCACTATATCATAAACTTTTTTGCAATTACATACTATTATGCAAACGGGTTATTTTCAAATACCCGTACTGTTGGGGCGTGATATTTTCGCATTTGCAATGCAACAAAGCCAGCAAATAAAGCATCGTCATGTTTGCCGTCTGCATGCTCACGCTTTCCATTATCTTTTACCACAAATGTACGCATTTGTGAAACAGTTACAGCACTATTTATTATAAGCCCGCCTTGCTCAAAGAATATCAGGAATTCATCAATCATTAAATCACGAGTTTTACTATTCGTATTCCATCCAATAACCCGTGTTCGCTTCTTGGTTGTCTGATCCTCTTTGTGGTGAACATAAATACGGTCATGCGGATAGTCTGAGTTCCATATAAAAAGAGCTGTTGACATCATATTCGATTCAACACCCAAATAGGCAGTATTGTAGAAGCGCCCAATTTCAACTGTCAGGTTAGCAAGTTCGTCAGGTCGTAGCTTTCCGTAAAACTGTGCAACCTGTTCAAGTGTTTCAGAATCCCACACATCAATAGCGCCGTTATCAGAGCCATCACCACCAGAAGGATCAACACCAACAAGGTATTTCTTGCCGTATTCAGGCAATCCCCACATAACCACGTTCTTTTTATGCAGACTTTTATACGCATCAACTCGCTCTGTTCTTCTTCTTTGTTCTTCAAACCCCGCCATGTCGTAGTCATCGCCACGCAACAAGCCGATTGCAACATCTTCTGCTATTGGCGGCTTTAGAACAATAGCTTCAATAAGTCTTTGATTAAATACTGAACCAGATGCGGTTTGAAACGCCTCTAGAATGGTTAATGGGTATTCTTGTTGAAATATCTGATCAGGGGAAAGCCCGCTATCACGCTTAGTTTGGCTGAATTCCTTTATTTTCCACCTACGCCATGCTAATTGCTGATCAGTAACATTGATGTTAAATTCAGCAAGCGCTATGCTCTTAATATCTTCTTCATCCTTGGTATAGCTGTCAATAGGCTCATTTAGCGCATATTCAGCATGCTCAACCCATGAATAGAAGTATGCTCTGTAGTCTAGCTTTGACTTGGGCGGGTTTGCCCTCGATTCCATGTAGAAGTCGTAAAACTCATTAAAGCCATTAGCGGTAGTTTCCTCACTAATCCATCCATCTAGTGGGACGGCTTGTTTTGATCCAGCATTAAGCCTTTGGCGGTCTTTAATGTATGCAGATTCAGTAATATGAAGTTTTTGAACAGTACCACCACGAATATCTGTCGCAACGTAAATAGACGAATCAAGCGGCTCATCATCAAACCGCCTCACAAACTCGTACATGTGCTTGGTATCTGTCTTAGTGGTTGGTTTTAAGCCCTCTGGTAGATTGTTGAATGCTCGTTTGACAATGTTAAAGTATTCAGGCAGCCTTTTTGCTTCATGTGCAATAATGCCACACGACATGCCAGCAGTCCATAGCGCCTCATCAAGGTAGTCAATAGCGTATAAAGTGGTGAATCCGCCCTGTCGAAACTTGAGTATAAGATTTCTTTTATGCCCGCCCTTTTGTGCTAGGTGCTTCCATTGTAGATAATTAGGCTTGAATGTAATAAGCTCACCCTGCTTATTCTTGATCTTGTACAGGTGTGTTAGCCTCCAAAATTTGTTTTTCAGCCTGTCGTCCAAGTTCGTCATAGTCTGTTTCCATTCTATCTAAAATTTTGCCAACATCCTCACGTTTGCTTTCAGCATTTTCAACACGAGTAACAAAGAATGGCTGACTTGTTCTGTGCTTTTCTGCAATGAACTTGAGTATATCAGTATCTTCACGGCTCAATGGTACTCCTTGTGCGATCTTGTCATTGATGATCTGATTGAGCTTTGAAAAAGAGCTGTTGACCATTTCACCCATTGTGGCTCTGTAGGTATCTATTTTGTCTGCAAACCAATCACCTTGCCTATACTTTTCATACACGGTATCTTTATGGCTTGTCAAATCTGTGCGGTCAAGAGCATAGCGAATACTGTTACCCTGCATCAAAAATGGCCTCATTATTTCAAGCCATTGTGCGTACTGTTCTTCACTCACTATAGGCCGTCCCGTTCCACTAGGATTTGGTACTGTGTCGATTGGTTCTTTACTCATGGTTTTTAGTCAAATAGTATTTATTAACGTAATTTTCTGTTTCTTCTAAAATGCCCCTATCATAAAAAGCGAACTTTGCTTTGCATACGGTACATTGGTATTCATTCTTCATTGTGGGCCTCAAACGCTTTTTTGTGTGTTCGAGTACATGCAAACCCATAATTAAAACGGTATGTCGTCAGGATCAACGGATTGATCCAATTTTTCACTTGATGGTTCTTTGTCTGGGAAATCATCAACAGTTGTTTCCTGCTCTGGCTCTGATTCTTTCTTGTGAACTCTGCCGCCAAGCAAGACAACACGATCAGCTTTAATTTCAGTAACATAGCGGGTTACACCTTCTTTATCTTCATAGGTTCGATAGTCTATGCGACCATCTACATAGATTTTGTCGCCCTTTTGTGTGCCTTCTGCTACGAACTTTGCCACATTGCCCCACAAAACGATTCTGTGGAAGCTGGGTACATCAATCCATTCTTCACCCTTTTTGTAGCTGTGGTTGGTTGCAACGGTAATGTTAAGAATTTCCTTACCGTTTGGAGTATATTTTAACTCTGGCTGTGCCGTTATGTTTCCTACTATGGTTGCATGATTTATCGAATACATAGATTCATTATACTAATTTTTAATGGTGTCAACAACTATATTTTGATGATAATGTCGTCTGAATCGTCAATGTGATCAGTCAAGATTTCGCATCCTGTTTTAGTGATTCTGACCATGTGTTCAAACATAGCGCAAGGTTTACCATCAGTCGTGTAGCAAGCCCAACCTTCTTTGTCAAATACGCCCATATCATCTTTGCTATAAGTAAGTATAGGCTCGATACAGATAATCTGGTTTTCATGTAAGTATTCTGGTTGTCGAGGCGTAGAACTCAACTGTTCTGCATGGGTTTGCATAAAATGGTAAATCTTGGGCGGCATGTGCATTTCGCTACCGATACCATGCCCTATAAATCGTCTATTTATCTTGTAGCCGTACCTAATGGCTGCGGTATGGATAGCCTCTGCTAATTTTTCTGTCGAAACTCCATCTTTTATAACAGAAATGCCCTCGTAAAGCACACGCTTTGCGTATTTCAGCAAGTTTTTGTTCTTGTTGCTTACCTCGCCAATACCTATAGAAAGGGCTGCATCAGCGCATTGACCGTCTTTAATAACAGACGTATCAAAGTTCACAATATCACCGCTTCGTAGGACATAGGTATTTGGTATTCCGTGAGCAATACAGTTATTGACAGATATACAAGTCGCTGCTGGATATGGTGTTGCAGCATAGATAGGATGATAGCCCTTGTTGTATGGCTTCCCACCAAGCCCAATAATCATTTCTTCTGCCATTTTGTCAATATCAGCAACAGCTACACCAACAGCAGCCATGCCAGCCATTGCCTTTAATACCTGTGATTGTATTTCGTATGCTTTCATTTTTGTATTTTGATTATGAATTCACCCTGCCGTATAACAGTTAAAAAATGCTCTATTGATGGCAAATGCCTAAACTGCATATAATAGGTCGGCTCACCCTTGCGGGTAAATCCCTTTTTATTATAAAGCATGTCCCTTACCTTCATAACGCCCCAAACATGGGCGCAATCTTCATTTTCCGATATATAAACACCCATGTAGTACCTGTCGTCTTTGATTCCATGCTGCCGTTCATTCACAAGCAGTTTATCGTTATGGTATGCCTTTGGTGAAGTCGCTTTAACATCTACCGCTAAATTGCTTCCTGTTGGGCTACATAGCGTAAAATCCTCAGCATCGCCATTGCCTTTAAGGTTGACATGATATACCGCTTGCCTTTTATGCTCTTTAAGCAGACTGCCAACTGCAAATTCGCCAAGGAAGCCCCAATAAAAGGCTCTACCCGTTCGTATGCCTGTGTAATTTATATCGTATTTCAAATTGCTCAGTATGACCGCTTCCCACGCCCTAGCCGTACCCTTCATTTTTTCAGTTATCGGCACGACTATCATCGTCAAGGGCTGCAATAATGTTGTTAATAAAATCTTCTTTAATATCCTTCAATTCCTGAAACCGTATGTGGGTTGGCGTGCGTTCTTCATTCCACACATCAGAAAGCTCAAGAACATCATCAATAAGAACATCAACTATCTTGTTTAGTTCGTTTTTATTTGGTTTATCCTTGTTCATTTTCGTTCAAAGCGCCTACACTCAATCGAGGCATCAAAAAATTCATCAGGTATTATTTCTGTCTTGCTGGAAAGCTCCAGCTCGTACAGTTTATCCCTAGAATAATACTCAACTATATAATCATGCACACATAAGCAGTATGGTATGCTCTGCCCTGCTTCATTGCATTTTCTAACAAACTCAAGGCGTATGTCCTTATCTACAGTTGGTTTAGGTGTTGTTGTGGGTATGGTTGTGGGTGTTGGGGCTGGCTGATTATTGCCGTTATGTTCTTCAAGTAGACCGCCCATAAGAGCCAAAAACAGAAACAAGCCTACTGAACCCATAACCAAATTACGCCTCGTTAGTTCTATTAACATTGTTAATCAGGTGTCCAAATCGCTCATACAAACGATTATCAACAAAATAACTGTGCATTTCGCTTGATAACGAAATGATCCTTTCGTGCGTTTCATTCAATAGCTTATCAGTAATCCATACTGGCGACATATCTACCTTCTTAGTGTACTGGTCGTAGTGGTAGATTTCAGCCATCTTTATATACTTGCCAGAAAGAGTTGCGCCAACAGCGTAAATTGCTATCTGCCAATCTGAGGCGTATTGCATTGATGAAGTCTTGCCTGTTTTGAATTCGTACAGAATGGGTACGTCTATGCAATCAGGTATATATACGAGGTCTAGCCAATCTTCAAGCTGCACTACTTGCTTCCCCTCACAAATGGGGACTTGTAGCTTTTTCGCCCCAAATATCGCTGGTAGTGAGGAAGTCTTTTTTATTTCAGCTTCCCATTCAGCGTGATAGTCCTTGCCTTCCGCCATTTCACGGGTAGTGATCTGATCAAACTTAAAATAAGTTTTAATTGCGCCTTCCCAATCCCCATTTTTCCATTTGTTGAGTACGGTATAGCTTGCCCTAAAGCGATTATTTGTCTGCATAAGTCTGCGTGTGATCAAATACTAACTGTTGTCCATGCTGTACAATGCAGTACACATCAACATAGTCAAACCCGTCATTTTGTAAGACTGAATCTGCAATTCTTATGGCCTCGTGATCATTACTTGCTACATATTCTAGCCAACACTCTACATAAAACTCACGTTCGTGCCTTTCCATGATCCTAAAACGTAGATTCTTGTTATCAAAAAACCTTTCGTTTTCGCAACTGTTGATCATAATACAAAGCTCGCCTGTTTCGGAATCACCTTTAAGGATTGGTGATATTTCAAGAAAGTCATGGAAATATACTTGGTATGTACTCATATCAATATCGAGCAAAAAGGTATTTAATAATATCAATCAGAAGCCCCCTCTTTTTGTTATACATGCCAAGAATAAAACGGATTCTATCTTTGATGACAAAACTACCCTCTTTTACTACTCCATCATGGCTACATACAAGCCGTAGTTCTGCGCCATTTATGGGATAGACTATTGTTTTATTCTTATTCATATTTCTTGCTCAATATGTAATGGACTGCACTTTTTGTAGCTGTTTCGGATTTGATGATATAACCCTCATCCAAAAGAGCAAGCATTGTTTCGATAAGTTTTACCGTCAATTTTGCCGCTTCTGGGTCGTTTTCAACGATGCTATGGATTATAAAATATCTACTTTTCATTGTCCTTGAGCTTAATAGTTAATGATGATTTGCGTTCAGTATCCTCAAATATGCCGTATGGCATGCCGCCGTTTTCTTTAACCCACTTTTCAATGGCTTTTGAATCAACCTTACGATCTATTGAATAGACCTCTTTGCCAGCTTTCTTTTTCTTTGTGACAACAAAGCCAGCTTCACCAGCAGCTTTAACTATTTCTGATATTGGCCTCGCTGCAAGTTGGAATGTTGCATCAACGTGCGTTTCGTATAGCTCTTGAGGGACTTTATCAATCTTATCTTCTTCAACGTAGTATTGTGAGCCGTATGATCTGCGATAAACCACTACATGATCCCCGTGTATACTTTTGAAGTTTGGATTGAATCTACTAGCAGTAGCTTCGAGCTTGTCCTTTATATCCTGTTCGGCTTGGTCAAGCAAAGCCTTCATTTCAAGAAAAGTTTGTAATGATTTATCGCCATCAGGCTCAAGGAATATATCGTTTCCTTTTGCTATCAACTTTGTTACTAGCTCTGTATCTATAGTTATTTTCATACTATGATTCTATAACTTTTGTTCAGTAGTTGTCAAGTGGTATTTATTACCACCCTTTTCTTTCCGTTAAAACTGCGTATGCCACCGCTGTAAGCATTAGGAATGTACCCATAAACCACCAGCCTAAAAATGAGTTAAATTCGCCTAGCTTTATGAATAGCCAGAAAGCACCAACGAAATAGCCGCTTACCGCTGCGCACAATACGAATAAAACGATAATTGCCATTAAGGTCTTTAGTGATGATCTAGTCATATTATTTCAGTATTAAATCGTAACAGTATTTATAATCATTTGATGTTTCTAGGCACTTTTCCATTTGCTTTTCTTGTGTCTTATCTATCTGGCCCCCCACATAGAGCAGAAGTATAAGCGGCAAAAACATCAGAAGAACAACTATAATAAGTTCAAAAGTGCTGTTCCCGCTATTATTCGACATTCTGCTCCTTTCCTTCTGCAATATCCTTGCGTAGCTCCGCAATAGACTTTCTGGTTTCGTTTGGAGCTGGATTTGCAGAATCCTTAGCCATCTTTTCTTTAATCGCTTCGCTTGCTTCCTTGGCTTCCTCTGCCCCTACTGGCTCAACCTCTTTGATAGGTTCTGCGGGTGTCGGCTCGTTATTCAGCACGACAACCTTATCTTTTTTAGCAATACTTTCTGGTGTTGGTAGATCAAGGATGGGATTATTGATTTGCTCCATTTCCTCGCTCGTATAGATACCAGATAGCTCATTTGGGAATCCTTTACGCAAGGCCAATGCCTCAGCACACTTTTCAAGCATTCTGTATGGCATTCTTTCCCATAGTGGGGATAGTTTAAGCCCGTCTTTTGTTTGGTTGAATACTGCGTATTCTTTCCAGCGTGCAGTAGCAGTAAAGCCAATCCGTGCGCCTTTAACCATCTTGTAGACAGTAACAGTAGCTTTTATTGGGTATTTCGTGCTTTCGTCTGTTGGTAGGCAAATAGCATCGTCCTGTCCAGCATAATCACCAGACCTTTGAGCTACTAATCGCAAGCCGTCAATACCTGTCTGTATGGTCATTTTTTCACGACCTAGCCTACTATCCCATCGAAAGACAGCATGAATTTGATTAGCAAGAGGGTCAAGCCCCGTTCGCTTAGCCGTATAAAGGAATAAAAGTAAGTCCGCATCTGATCTTTGCTTACCGCTTTTATCAGGTGTGAATATCTGATCTTTGATTAGATCGAGGTATAACTTTGGGCTTTGCCCCTCTGGTATAAGCGAAAGAAGTTTTTTATTCTTTCCCTCACCAATCATTTTAACGGTTTTTGTGGCTTCTTCTTCTTTAGCCACCATAGCTTTTTGTACCATATTATCTTTGTTTCAAACTTTTAATTGCATCAGCCAAATCAGGTTGTTTAAGTCTTTGGATAACCCAATATACATACCCCCTTGTATACGGCTTCTTTGTCTTTGGGTTGTAGTACCGCTTCGCAATATCGGATGCAGACATACCACCCATGTAATCAGTAAGAACCCGTACCCATAAATCGGACTTCTTAACCGCAAGAGCCTTTTTACCGTTATAATCGCTTTCCATAATCATTGCATCAAGTGTAGCCTTCATTATTTCTGGCATATATATATCTATGGTCGTTTCAATGCGCTTTCTAAGATCGTCTGAATCTTTGGAATGTAAACCTTCTTCTGCGCATTCATAAGCAAATTCAATGATCTTTTCCTTTAGGTTTTCCATATTAGTATGGTATCAATGTGTATAGTGGTTGTCAAGTGGCAAATTACTATGATACATCCTCTGCCCCCTTTTTATCCTCAATGCTAACTTGTATCAACTTCATCTTTGCGCCAGAATTGGCTTCTAGGTCTTTGTTTAGCTGCTTTGCCATAGCGTGTAGTATTGCTTCGCTGGTTTCCTTGTTAAGTTCTTCTGGCAACTCAACTTGAATTAGAAAAAATCCTTTCATACTTGTGTTTCATAATCAATAACTTCTATACTGTGCATTCCAAACGGAATTGTGCGTATTCGCTTGGTGCTTTTATCATGTACCCTTTCAAATACGCTGATCATCTTGCGCACATGACTACATACCTGCACAACCCCACCCTTGCCACGCCTTTGTAAAAACGCCCTTTCCATTTCCTCACAATCACATTCAAAACGCTCACGAGTTAGCGAGTAGGACGGCTTACGCCACCTTCCGTTTTCTTGGTACATTAGGCTGATCGTACCCTTTTCATTAGCCCAATCATCGGCCTGTGACATCGTATATAGCAAACGTCCAAAATAATAACTCAACCAGAGCAATTAAGATGATAAGTAGAAAAAGTCTTTTCATATCGCCTAGTTGAACAACGGTAGAATGTATATAACCACAATGTCGTAAGGCAATGCGTATGGTATGAATATATTTATGATACCATGCAAAATACCCCACTTCACAAATGCGTATATCAGATTTATGATCCAAAATATCTGTGTCATGTTGTAATTTATAAATTGATAACTACTTACACACTACTGGTAGCCATATGGCACTCCATATAATCGCCAAGCCGATAATAAATATAGCCCCAAAGACTGCCCCTATAAGCCCGCATTGGTAGGCAAAGTTTCGTATTCTATCTTCAAACATATTATTAGTTCAAACTTCTAAAATTGACTATCCTTTTTATGGCAGACCTGCAAATGTAACAAACTACCCAAATATCATTTTCGACTTGGTGCAACTCCAACTGGATTGAGCCACAATCTTTACAACGTATTACTGTTTTTTCTGATATTGTTGGTAGTGTTTCTTTCATAGCGATTTAGCCTTTATTTAAAAACTTAAAATAGTCTGCTGAATTATTGATTGATTTTAGAACCCCAAAGCAAGGCGTACAGGTCGGCTTATCGGTATCAATATAATGACTTATGGTAAACACCTTCCCGCAACGAAAACATTTATGCCTGTACTGCTTCTTCACGTCTTTCATAATGATTTAATCTTTAATTCTTACGCTGTCAAGGTGGAAATAATTATGCCACCTTGCATAATAACCACAATCTACACATTTAACATAGCGTATAACAGGTGTTCTATACTCGCCTTCGTACTGAATACTGTTTGCCCTTGTTATTCTATGACCTATCATAAAGCACCTAAACCTTTTTGCTGTATATGGTAAAATCCAAATCGGCCAAGTAAGGATTACAAAGAGTGTGAATAGAATCTGCCTCACGCAATCAATCCGTTTTTGAAAAACTGGATTATTCTTCAAATACTCATACCACGCACCTTTTTGTATCTTCTTCACGTCTTTTTTCATACTACCTCGTTTTGATCAATAATTTTCAACAGAGCATATATAATTGAATCTATATATCCATCACCCAGATTTGTTTTGCCAAGACAATCCAAAAAGGTAATGATTGTTCCTTTTTTTATTTTCATGTTGATTTAATCCTTTTTGTACAAACTTTCAACGAAAAAGCCACCGCTAAAGTAATTAAGAAGGCCGAAAGCTATAACCATACCGCCCGCCGTTACCGCCACAAAAAGACCTGCGTTGTACCAAATATAAAGATATATTACCCACCATAAAAGATAGGTTAAAAATGAAAGTGTTGCCGTTTTTGCAATTTTCATAGTGCTTCATCGTAAAAAATATCAAGTATTGGTGGGTTTTCAATTACGGCCCGTACTGCCTCTTTGAATGAAAACCTGCGACCTGTCAACAAATCTTTCCTGTGCCACCATTGCCAGACACGCATCGGTTCGTTAGTCAAAGCCCAAATGTAATACTTTATTTTCATACCTATTTCTTTGGGGCTTTAACTGGTTCCCTCACGATTTTCTTTTCAATTTCCATATGTGCTTCTTTTGCATCAAGTTCAACCTGTTCGTGCATTTTCTTCTTAATCCATTCACTCACTACTTGTTCGAGTTCATATAGACTACCACGATAATCAAAACCCGAAATTGCAAAATTGATTATTTGTGCCTGATTGTTCCTGTCCTTTTCGTTTAGATAAATTGTTACCCACTTTTTATTAGGCTCCTCACCTTCCCAATAGCCACTTTGTTCGATACTTGTTTGTATGTTCACATTCAGTTTCATAATATTATTTTGAATTTCTAATTGTTTGTAATAATGTGATGATGTCGTCAATGGCTTGGTTATATCTTGCCTGTTCATTTGCCTCACTTGGTACTTTAGCAGTAGGATATGCTCTAATGTTTCTTCTTATATCAATCTGAACCGATTTGTACTTTTTGCTTTTTAGCTTTTCCACCACCTCATCAATAAGCTGTTGGCGGGCTTTTGCTGCTGCCCTTTCCTTGTGATACACGTTGCTTTCAAAGCATGCAAGGCATATACCAATCCTCTTGCCATTCTTGGCATAAATACAAGTACATGGCTTTGTGTCACGTTTGTCTTTTTTGAATACCCAATTGTTAGTTTTCATATTACTGAAAAGTGCTGTAAAAGTTTAATAACGACCCACACAACAAACCCAAGCATGGCTATGTAGGTTAAGATCGTGCCTACTATGGCGATTCCAGCGATTGTATATATTTTCTTTTCTGTACTGTTCATGGCAGTAAAAATCATTCTTGCGTACACGCAACTATTAATTCCTCTTTGTCACACGAACAGCACACAATACGATCTACTATGTTATAGCCAATAACAATGATCATCCACTTGTGGCCCGTCAATGAACAGATAAATTGCTTAATCTTCTTTTCCATATAAGTGTATGTAAACTTCCAACTTCGCCATCACTCTTTCAAGTCTTATAATATAAGCTATACTGTCTAGTAGTTCTTTCATAATTCCTCAATCAAGACATTGCTAACATCAGTCTTTGTTTCAAGCGCTTGTGCAACTGCTGGCACAAGATCAGCAATCCTACCTAGCTTTTCAAATCCGCCCGTGTCTGTGACCGTAGCGACTACAGATTTGCCGTTATCGAGGTTTGTTAGCCTGACTTGTGTGTTCATGGGTAGCTTGTTGAATGCGATAGTAAGCCTGTTGTCGTCCAATGATTCACCGTTTGCCATCGTCAATGTTGCTGAACATCCCAAACATCCAACCCTTGAATAATGGGATACCTTACCCGTCATAGATACCCGTTTACTTGCGTTTACTTGGGGGGTAGGTGAAGGTTTTATTGGTGTTGTAGTAGGTGTGGGCGTTGCGGTTAAAAACACGCCATTACAAGCGTTTAGTGAGCAACTAAGGGCATGTGCGCTTGGTTCTTGAGCAAATGCAATAAGGCTCATCCATCCGATAAAGAGCATCACGGCAATGATAATCACGCTTACAACCATTGATGGAATGATGCTATCTTCACTTCCGTAATGTTCGATTGTTCCGTACTCTTTCGATTCTAGTTTTGTCATATCGTCATGCTAATAAACTTTTTAACCTTTGTCAAGTGGTATTTTATATTCTTACTCGTTTGTGTGTATAGTTAGAACTAAAATACGTCCTTTATTTTTCGGTAATAACCAACCCCTGATTTGTTATCAAAAGCCATGATTTCAACTGTGGTTTGTTTTTCCTTTGGCTTGTGGATTCGGTAAAAAATATCGTACTCACCGTCCAATTCTTGCGTTTCGTAAAACTCGCCACCTTCACCCATTTTTGTAGTCACTTTTTCTGGCGCATCGTGCATCAGTCGATCAACCTGCATGCTGATTACTGTTCCGTCCATGTCATCAAGTTTTCTTTTTAGATCAATCCAAGTCGTCATTTTTTAGCCCCCCCTTCCAAGTAGCGCATTGTGGAGGCTGCCAAGCTGTCGCCAGCTCTTTCAAGCAGCTTAACCTTTTCGCCCGCTGGTAGCGCATCAAAAGCGTGTTGTGTTGCTGTTGTATCAAGCTGGATTTCGACAATGTGGGCTTTGTTGATCAGCCCGTCAATTCGGCTTATTTCAATCAGTTGATCCTTCGATTCAAGCAAAAACTGTTTTTCAATCCCTGTAAGCACAAACTGGCTCTTGTTTGACATCGAAACGACATATCGCTTTAGCTCGTTTGGCATGTCTATTGACCTCATATTCGTGCAACCTTGAACTTGTTACTGGTTCGTGCTTGGTTTTGAGCAATCGAAACCGCATCTTTTTTTGTCCAAACCCGCAATGTAGCCACCCAATTCTTCTTTACGTTTCTGGCGGGGTCTTGTTCATGCCAGTTCAGCATGTCATCCCGCTTGGATTCAACAAACGTAACGGGGACGTGGTATTTTTCCGATATTTCCTGAATGGCATCACTTGAAATTTCTTTGATGATTTTTACATGATCCACTTTCCCCCCAACACCCCCCTTTTTTTGTTTTATGTTTTCTGATTTATGATTTATGTCTAGTATGGCACTAGTATCCATACTAGTATCTATACTAGTATCGTATAGGTATTGGGGTACTATCTTCTTTTCCTTTTCTAAAGCGCTCTTTTGTTTTTCACCATTTCCATAAGAATTATATTTATCGTGATTTAAGATTTTCACCCACCCATTTTTGAAAATTACTTTTGCTCGTAAAAATTCTTTCGCTTCTTGCAATTCTTTGTCATTAAATCCCAACCACAATTTCATTTCCATGTCGTTTGCTTCGTATATGCCGATCATATTTACGTCCTCATTGCTCACAAGGTAAAGAAAAAGAAGTTTAGAGTTTTTGGGTAATGAGCTGAACCAGTTATCTTTCCAAATCTTGGTGTGGATGATCCTTGTTTTCATAGTTCTTAGTTGAATTTATAACGTCCTGTAATAAATCTTCATAGGCTTTAATGATCTTTAGTGCTTCATCCTCTGATCGTATGTTTTGGAAAGGAAATCTTTTACTGATTTGGCTGTATGCGTATGAAATATCAGACAGCTTGTTAAGAAGTGATTTTAGAGCCAAAAGGCGTGTGTGAGTTTCGATATTCATAGTTCTTAGTTATACAAAATGTAAACAATCGCAACACCCTTGTCAAGTAGTATTTCTTAATATGCCAAACATCTTTTCAGTAAGAGCCTTGTCATGCTCTATTTTGTCATGGCATGGAATACACGCCAATATAGTACCGTTAAAGGAATGCTCACATCTTGGATCATTGCGTTTATACCTATGAGCAAACGAAAGGGCATTATTTCCCCAGCACCCATCAAACATTAGTTCACATGTCGTGATGCCTTTTTGAAGATACTGAACTTTCAGTACCTTGCGTGCTTTATCCCATTCTTTCGTTTTTTTTCCTGCTCCTAACATGTCGTTCGATTATGCCATTTCCTTGTGGAAAATACCCCGCTTCTGTGTGTACTTGTGGGTATATAGAACCATTAAATGCTTCCTTATCAAGCTGTCTATGGCATTCTTGACAAACACCAACAGCATTTTCTATCTTTGATGAAGCACCACCTAGGCTTTCTGGTATTCTATGGTGCGTTTGAAGTGGTGCATACTCGCCACAACAATCACACCGCCCTTGCTGGCGTTTTCTAACTTCAAAGCGTATTTCCTTTCGAAAGGCCATTGCCAAGGCTGATAGAGCCGTAGCATAAGCTATAACCTCTTGAAATGAAATACCCTCTATTGGTATTCCACGCTCGACCATTTGTTAAAAATATAGTACGATTAAAATAGGCTGTTCGGTAACTCGCAAGGTGGCTGGACAGCTTTTTTATTGTTTCTTAACCCATGATCTGGCAGCGATATATGAAATCGCAAGGCCGATTGTTGAAACAACTACCTCAACAGGCACATTAAGTTTTAACTCTTTATTCAAGTAAGCCAATATGACCGTTAAAAACCCAAGCCAGAATTCAGTTGTCTTTATTCCCTTTTTCATCTTCAACACCCCCTTTCAAAATAATCTTCTTAATTGATTTGCTTTCTGGTAGATTAAGTTTGTCCTCCCATAACGAAAGATGCCTAAACTTCCGCACCGCCATAACTGAAATAAAAGCAATAGGAATGGTGAAGTTCACTAGGAATGGGTAGATTTTGGGGTTGAGTGATAAGGTGAGGGGTAGAAACGAAATCACGCCGTATTGAAGTGCGAGGGATAAAATCATAGCCTGTAAAGCCTCAATGATTGGTGTTTTTCTGTAGTTTTTGTAGCCAAAGTTATACACGAACCATAATATGATTAGTTCGATACCTAACCACATCCATAGAAACGAGCGTATGACATTGGCTAAGTGAAATATCAGCATTACAAAACTGGTATAAACTTTAACGCCTCCTTTGCTCCAGCTATAATAACTATAGCAGCAAGAAGCACAAAAAGCATTACAGTAAATACCTGAATAAACCTGTTGTTACCAGATACAAGCGCCTCAATCGTTTTGTAGCGCCCATCTTCACGGGCTAAGTAGGCTTTGTTAGTGTCATTAAGAAGTGCAAGCGTTTCACTCATTTTGTGGAAGGCGTGAGTATTTTGTTTATGCGATTCTATCAAGTACCCTATTAGTTTTTCGTTTGTCTGATCTGAGTTTTGCATAAGTTGTTAGTAAATGATTTGTAAATCCGTGTCGCATAAGTATTTCTTTTACAAGCTCTTTGTTCGTAAAAAGCTCTATTGAATTGCTTTCTGTATACCTCCTTTGATAGTATGCGGCCTGATCTTTTGCAGTCTGCAAAGCATTTCTAATTAACTTATATTTAGTATGGTATTTTTCACGCAACAATTCGGCCTTTTCAGCTTTTTTACTTGCTATTTCAGCCACTTGTACAAGCTCGTCAACCTTATTCTGCAACTCTAGCAGTTTTCCCGCCTGAGTGCTAATCACGTCACTTTGTTTCATAGACGATTTAACGCTTACGAATCCATCCCATCACAAAAGGAAGTCCATAATAGGTGTATTTGAACTTCTTATATGTGCATGGTGTACCAGTTGGGTAGTTTTGATGGAATACTGTTACGTTATATAGGTCTGCGCTTTCTACAATCCCCACATGACCAGCCAAGCCAGTAAAGGGCCATAGAGTGCCAAAGAATATAATATCGCCCTTTTTGGGGATTCCATTAGGTGTGTTGGGGATTTTAAGAATGTTGTTGTTTGTTCGGAAATTCAGATATGCTTGTTTTGCTGTCGCTGATCTTGGAATAACATACGGATCGACACCCCACACGTCACGAATATAGAAACGCATAATGTCCATACATTGATTGATCGCTGATCCTGTATTTGGAAATTCAGCATATCGACCAAGATATTTGTTTATAAAAGAACTATGACTTATCATATTCAGTAAAATCAAAATTTATAAGGTTTGGCTCCTTCTTTGCCAGCTTCATAAGTTCCTGAAAGTGTCGGTTTTCCTTATTCAGCGGTACGCTCATTGTTATACCGCCTTCTGTTACCAAAATACTTACAACCTTGCCGTTTGGATTAGTTGTTAATTCTATTTTTTTCTTGTCTATCATAGTCGTGAATCTGCTGTATATTCAAATGAACAACCAGAGTACGTTGATGCCTTATTAAACCAGAAGTAAAACCCTGTATCGCCCTGCCCTTCTATAGCGTGCGTATTCACACCGTCAACCTCAGATGTATTTTGTAACACGCCAGTCATACGTGAGCTAGTACCAGCATGATCGTAGACAGCTATGGTTGGTGCGCTTCTTTTTCGTGTCTTAAATACGACTTTTTGCCTAACATAGTTTGCACTATTCGTACCCATGCTAAACATTTCTGCCCCCGCACTTGTAGCTGTTGCTGGTGCAATGCTCATGTTGTGCGACTTTTCAAAAAACCTTTCACAAAGTCGAACCTCATCAATAAATGGGCGTGCTTGATGATCAAACGCATATTCCCCTTCGTTCATTTGAACCTTTGAAATGTAAATTACGTCAGTAACCGTTTCTTCATTAGGAAGCCATATAGCAAGCGCAAGGTTGTTTACTGTAGCGCTGTCAATATAGATATTTTCTATCTTTACAATACTCCAGTCGCTTGTAACAGTTAAATCCTCTGGTGTGTTTTCAGCAGTCCAGTTGGCAGCCCATGTAGGAGTAGCAGCCCAAGAAGAAACAATATCAGATGTTATAGAATCAGCGGTTGAACCCCACGAAAGCACGGCTGCACGAATAGCAGCGATATTAGCCGATTTAACAGCAAAAGAAATACTTACACGCTTGCCCTTAAACTTCTTGGCATCGACAAATTCTAAAAACTGAACAATACCAAATCGTTTTGATGTTTCGACATCCAGCTTTAATGAATAGGTTGCGCCCTCTGGCACTTCGCTTGATTCTTGTGAAACATCCACCGCATCGTTTCCATCGCTAATAAGATTCCACATATCAAGTAGGTATGTATCATCATTATTGGCTGGAGTGGTTGCAGAAGTAAATGTTGTCCCAAGCTGCGCTACATCGAAACAAGAGTTGACTATCGCATTTCGATATAAGAATGAAGCATTTGGCGTTACATTCGTTGAATATATTGCAGCAACACGCCTATCTTTTATATTTGCATCAGATATGGAAGTAGCCCCGCTTGCAACCGTTACATCAGCAAGCCTTAGATAGGGGTTTGAAGCACCAATAGAAGAAGCAATTTCAGCGTTGGTTGGCGCAACTGGTGAAGCTGCTGGAGTACCAGCAATCACGATAAGTTTTGCCACATTTGAACAGGCAGCGTTAGGGGATGCAGCACGATCAATATACAAAACAACCGCATCAATTCGTGAGTTACCAGATGAATTTGCTGTAATTGTTGCCGATCCATCAGCCCCCGTAAGCATAACAGGGTGGGTAAACGATCCATCAGATA
>JAJVIE010000021.1 GCA_022072175.1 Candidatus Omnitrophota bacterium
CACGCCGGCTCTCACGCACAGGCACTACGACGTTCTTGCTCGTCGCCTTGACGTAAAGACGGGACTCCGTGACCTCGCAGCTCTGCACCTGGATGTCGCCCGCTTCGAGCAGCACCGGCAGCACGGTCTCCAGCACGTGCTCGTTATCGATGCGGTGGTAGCGGTCGCTGAGGAACGCCCTGGCGACGCCGCCGAGGCCGCGCACCATGCGCCGCTCGTTCTTGGCCTGCAGCCAGTGGTTGACGTTCTCCGCAAGCAGCCCCGGCGCCTGTTCCTGCATGGTGCGGTAGTATTTAGCCGGGATGTTGAGTCGTTCGGCGAGCTGGTTGTGACAGGCATTCGACGGCTCGAACACATGCTCGGCATTGACGATCAGCCTGCCGCTGTCCGTCAGCTGCATCAGCGTTGTGGGAGCTACGAGATCGACCTTCTGTGTCGCCAGCTGTTCGACCGTTTTCGCCAGGTCGACAAGGCTTCGTCCTTGCTTCATGGTGCCTCCTTCAGGTTGGACATCTTGTTTCGTTTCAGGGCTTCTTCGAGCGTGGCGGCTGAGCCCAGCTTGATGAATTCGGTCAGCTCAACATCGCCGCGCCCGTATTTCAGCTTCTGCGCGCCGTATTCGCGGTAGCGCTGCACGCCATACTCCCACCCTTTGCCGTTCGGGCGCACGACCAGGCAGTCGGTTGGCTTACGCTTCACGCCAGGTTTCCTTCACGTAGTCGATCAGTTTCCCACCTTGGCACTCCACGACATCTTCCGCCCAGCCGCGTGCATCGCGGTAGTCGGCAAAGTCAGCCGCCCACTCATAACTGCCTGGCACGCCGATATAGATGCTGAACATCGCCGCTTCGTTCTCTGTGCACCACTCGATTTCGCCCGAAGGGCTTAGTCGCGTCGCGCGCAGTTCGATGTTCGGAATGTGTTTGAGCAGTGCCAGTTTCCGCTCATGAAGAGGATGCGTCACGGCTTCGGCATCCCTTTCGCTAGCGCATTGCGCGCCACTTCGGCGTGCGTCACGCCCTGCTTCTTGGCCAGGGCGTGCAGGCGCTTGATGATCGCCGGCTGCAGGCGGATGGTGTAGAGCTGCATCTGTTCAGGTTTCTTCGTGCTCATGGTGTTGCTCCTTCTGTGTGGTTGAAAGGTAATTCAGGCAAGCTTCCCAGCCGTGCAGGAAAGCGGTCCGGTCGTCCAGCTTGTCTGGATCGTTGTGAAACGCTTCGACGCAGGCGCGAGCTTCACGCGGTGTCATTATTCCCCCTCCAGATCAACTCGAACAGTTCGTCCGTCTTCGCCAGTTACATCAAACACATTCGCTGTACTGTCCGGTGTCCGCATGTAGTACCACGCTCGCTGTGCTGCTTCGAGCGGCGAATCGGCCGTGATATTCATCTCCCACGTGACCAAGTAATCAGGCATTCTCAACTCCTTTCAACACAGCATCGGCTTCCTTGAGGAACGCAGCATATTGGCAATCCTCGCCGGGAACTTCGCCGTCAGCCTCGTTGTAGATGTGGTTGTCCATTGCCTCGGCGATGAGGTCACGAGCAACGGGGAGAAGGTTTATCGCAGCCACGATGAGGCGCTGCTCGACAAGTGACGCTGATCTGAGATCGCAGATCAGCTCGCCATCCGCGTACAGCAAGAATCTGAAGTTTTCGATGCGGACGGGGAATTTCATTCCAACTCCTCCTTCCCACGCAGCAGCGCAATCCACCAGTCACTGCTGAGCCAGTCCTCGCCGTAGGTGATGGCTTCTTCCCCCGTCTTGAACGGCCCGAAGTATTCGAAGCCATCCACGGGGTTGCCGGTAATCAGGATGTGCATGCCCATCAGGTCGAAGATGTCTTCGCCGGGCGGGATGTGTTTCGGTGCGGTCATTCGTCTTCTCCGTCGCATTGAAAGAACTCCCTGACTCCATCTCCGTCAAGTTCGTCGCACGAAATTTGAACGGTGCTCTGCTCGATGCAATAGGACTCGCCTTGCATGGCGTCTCGCGCAAGCTCGTCGATCTCGACAGAACAAGTCGGGTCGTACTCGCTGACGATGATGATCGTAGTTTTGAACAGCTTTTTCATTTCAGTTCCTCCTGCAACAGGCCCCAATTGAACTTGCACGTTTCAGGGTCCGTCTCGTCCATGTTGTATTCCGGCTGCGCGTAGCACTTGAGTCCGCAGGTATCTTCCAGGTAGCCGAGGGCACCCATCAACGTGGATTCGGCGTTTTCAGGACTACGCGCCTCGATGTAGAACGTGACAGGAATCTTGTAGGTTTTCATTTCGCTTCCTCCACTTCCTGAATCTCGTACTCAGCTTCCTTTTCCGAATACTCGTAGTCTCCAGCGTAGTCCAGCGCGAGTTTACGAGCGGCTTCTTCGTTATCGGCCCTGATTTCCATGACCACATGGCGACTGTAGCTGATACGAGTCACAAATACGTGGTAGGTTTTCATTCCAGTTCCTTCCCAAGATAAATCTTCGCTCCCGGTCCTTCGTGGTAGCGGCTGCGCTCGTAGCCCTCGTCACCTTCCTCATCGACCAGAGCGCCGAGGCACCAGCACTCTTCGTCTTCGGCGCCGTTGCACAGGTAGTGCTCGATGTTCAGCTTTTCGTCGGCGAGCTGCACGGCTTCCTTCTGCGAGCCGGCTTCAACATCTTCGATTTTTATGCGAATGGCTTTGTAGAGATGGACGGTGTATTTCATTTCAATACTCCTAAGATACTTGCCCGAAATTTGCAAATTCTCGATGGAATGTTTTAGCGGCCGTCTTGTATGCTTGATGTGCCTCAGATGAGTCAACGAAGTGCCCTAGATATTTCGTTCTTCCGTCGACACGTATCTGCGCGAGCCATTTGCCGTTTGTGTTGTCAAAGCTCACGCCTTTGAGACCGCTCACGGAATCCTTACGAAGACGAGCGTTTCTGGCGTTAGCCGCGAAATCAGCCTCTCGCAAGTTGGAAAAACGATTGTCTTTGCGGTTATTATTGGCGTGATCCAATATACTCGGGTCGCTACCCGTAATGAGTTTCCATACCACGCGATGTGCTCGGCACGGTTGACCGTTGAGCGCCCCTCGCAGGTAGCCGTTATCTATTGTTGTGAATGCGGCGCGACCTGGGTATTTAGAATTGAAA
Organism: Candidatus Omnitrophota bacterium; assembly: GCA_022072175.1. Taxonomy (GTDB): domain Bacteria; phylum Omnitrophota; class Gorgyraeia; order 2-02-FULL-51-18; family 2-02-FULL-51-18; genus JAJVIE01. Next base: position 3,131 of record JAJVIE010000021.1, read on the forward strand.
GCTAGAAAACCTTTTTCTGACTTAAAATGCTTCCGCGGTCTACTCTTCCAATACAATATTCCTGTCGTCCAATCGTAGTCAAAGCATTCTTGTAGATACTTCTTTGGCGGAAGCTTACGTGCAGCGTGCATAGCTAATATTCACTCGGCAAAAGCAACACGTTGTCAGTCAGATAAAACTTCCACACGCCTTCCGGGCAGTCGGTGTACTCGATGTCGCGCTGCCACAGGTCGCGCCCGTTGCCGTCGTCGGCGGACAGCCGCGCCTTGTTGTCGAATGAGTGCAGTACGACGACAATGAACTCCTCGTCCTTCAGCATCGGGAAGACTTCCGTCGCTACAACGTCCAAGAACCAATATGCGCCTCCGCCAGCGTTCTCGGCGAAGAACTTCACGCCGTCCGTGTACGTCATTGCGCGGTTCAGGTTGTGGCGCCACCAGGTTTCGGTGCCGGTGAAGTTTTGCAGTTCGTGTTTGAGTTCGATTCGGTTTTTCATTGTTCGCTCCTCCGCACGCAGACTTCCAAGAGTTCGCCGCCATGCTTTTGATGCCAGCGCAACCAAATGTCGCCGCCCTTGAATATCAAAGTCTCCGTGAAGCACCAGCCATCGTCCTCGACGTTGATTTCCTCGTTTCCCTCGTCAAAGATGCGATAGTCTGGAGCAGCATAAGTAGCGATGCTGATTGCTTGCACAGGGATCACTTGAAACGCAGTTCGATATATTTGCCAAATGCGTTCGACCTGCGCTACATCGACCTCAATGGTCGCTGGAGTGGTTAAGTATTCCGCGGCCTGGTTGTAGAATTGTTCCGAAAGTCGCTCCATCACCACACCGCCTTCGAGTGCTCGATTGCGTCGTTCGAAGTCATGCCGTACAAGCGCTTCTCGACTTTGTCGACGGGTTCGAATATCCCGGCGATGTCCCGTCGCTCGTCTTCCACGTTGTCCCAATCGAACACCACGACTTCCGCAAGCTCCAGATCGTGCGTCACGCGCACTTCCTGCACCATGCCGCCTTCCACAAAGATGTAGATGCTGGGTTTGCTCATTTCTTCCTCTCTTTCCTTTTCCAGTTGCTCCAAGAAACGAATCTGCTCCGTACGATCGGCAATGTTAAGTAGGTGTAACATTATTCGTATGCCGCTTCGATCTGTTCGTTGCAGTGGTCGCAGTACAGATCGTGATCCTCGTAGTTCACGTCCATTGCTACGATCTGCCAATCCTTCTCGGCGTCCTTGTCGAACGTCTGCTGGTTCTGGTTTGCGCACTCCACGCACAGACAGCCTCCGTCTGCCGTCATGTAGTAGAGCGGATAACCGCCAGGCCATGCCCAGCGCGGCCACTCACGAGCAGTGAACTTGATGTCTTCCAGCCCCTCGGCTTCTAACTCGGTTTGGTACACGAAGTCCGGTGTATCGACGCGCGCAGCTACCTGGCCCGTCGCAGGTATCCCGCCGTACTTCGCAACGTAGTGCAGCTCATAGTGCGGAATCATTCGATCTCCTCGTCCAAAGCACAATCGAAGGCTTGATGGATATAGTCCTTGATCTCATTCCGATTACTGCCGGAAATCGTCAAGGTGAAGCCGTGTTGAAGCGACGGTCTTACTGTGATGCGGTGCTCTGTCCAGCCGTCGTAGTACCCGGCTCCATTCATGTGGTGGAAATCGGTATAGAACACCAGCTTCTCCGGCGTCGACTCGTCCAGGTCAAGCTGCGTACCACAATCGAAACCGGAACCGGACGGCATGTAGTTTTTCACCAGTTCCTTGATGCGCGCTTCGTGCTTCTCAAACCACTCCACGTTTCCTGCTTCCTCACAGTTCAAACGGGCTTGTAATCTGCTTGCCAGTTCACGATAGAGCTTCATAGTCCACACTCCATTGCGTCATGAAAGCGGTTCGTCACGCGCAGTTGGTGCGTTGCCGCGCGCAGCGAGCGCCGCTCGTCTCGGATCATGCTTGCTGCCCAAGAACGCGCTTCTTCGCACAGATAGTCCATGCTGAAAGACTCGTAGCCCCAGCAACTGTTCTCGTCGATCAGGTGCTCGTCTTCGTCGTACAGCTCGACGATCAGCCCGACGTACCACCAGTCGTTGTTGCACCAGCGGCGCAGGTAGTCGAAGTCCGCCTTGACGGCGCGCATGGCGCCGCCCGGTTCGTGGTAAGGTGGAGCGTTCCAGCCTTCCTTGATTGCCTTGGTAAGACTGGCATCGCGGTCATAGAGCCAGCCGTCACGGTCGCCCATTGTCCAGTCGAGTTGCCAGTCTTCGAGGTTGTGATAGCGGCCTATCGGCACCACGACGCCATGACCATCATTCCGGTCCCAAGGCGCTCCGCTTGTTTCGTCGTACTGGAACTTAACGACGTAGTACCAGCCGTTGGGCAGCTCGTTTCGTTGTTTGCCCTCATAGGCGTCGAACCTGGAAGGCAGCACGTCGCGCTTCTTGCTGTGCTTGTCGTACTTTGCGCTGAATTGCGCGATACGCAGCGCTTGGTTCGGCCTGCAGCCTTCTGCGCGGTACTGCCTGTAGTGAGCCAGCACATGCTTTCGGTAGTTCATTACGCTTCCTTCAAATTGTTCAGCTCGCCGTACTGCTTGACGTACTGCTCTGTGCTAAGCCCGCAGGGCGGAAATTTTCGCGCGTCGTTCTCCGCTTCTTCGTTCTCCACATCGATCGCATGCTGGATGTCGCGATGCACGGCGTTCCAATCCACGTTGTCGTTGAAAGCGTTGTAGATCGGTTCTCGTAAAGACTCCAGCAGCTCCCACGAGAGTTCCTTGTCGTCGATTGCGGCCATGAAGATGGCGTAGAGCTGGTTGTGATCCCAGGTTTTCAGTTCGCCCCATGTTTCGATGTCCGGATTGTAGAAGCTGATGAAGCCGGAACGAGAGGTGAACATCCTGCGTGCTGTAGCAGTTACCTTGTCGCGCCCTACAGCCTCCATGAGCGCCTGCATGGCACTCAGCTCAACTTCGACGAAGATACGATCAGTTTCGAAGTTGTACTCTCGTGGACTGGTCATGGCGTTGAAGCGCATCTCGACACTGACGCCTGTCTCGCTTTCCAGCCAGAACTGAAATGCCTCGACGTACTCGGATGCGATAGCGTGGAACATCAAGTTGTAGCTGGCGTGCTTATAGATGATCTCCTGGATCTCTGAAGCTTTGAAGCCCTCGTATTCCTCGCTGGCCAGATGCTCCGCTTCCTGCTCTTCGGTGGAATCAACTTCGTGACTCCAAATGGATTCGTAGAAACCGTCAAACGGGATTCGAGCTTCCATTCCATTCCTCCGGATAAGTTTCCGCCGTGATCGTCTTGATCACGCCGTCCATATAGATCGACTGGCCCGTGGTGCAGCGCCCCCAAATCGTCAGGCCGGCGAACTCACCGACGACTTCGCCCTTCGCTTCGAGTTTGCGTGCGAGCCAGCCGCTCACCAGCCAGTGTTCATAGACTTCGTGCGTTTCCGGGTCCAGGCCGTACTCGTCGCACACTTCCTGCCAGCCGCATGCTTCGGCGTCGACCAGGGCGGCGACTTTCTCTCGGATAACTGGCAGCACACTGTTGATCGCCGCGTCGCGCGCAGCGTCTTCGTCGTCGTACTCCGTCTCCAGTTTCCCGGCGACGACGTACAGCGTGACTTCGTTTCTTTCGAACTCTTCGACGATCGGCACGTTGCTCTCTTCGAGCACGTCAGACCAGTAGCCGTACTTGTCGGCAATTTCCTCCAGCTGGCTTAGATCCGCATCATGCTCGATGAAGTAGCGGCCTGGCGTCTCCCAGTCATTCTGTTGGTAGAGAGCCAGCAGGTCATCAGGGTCATCGCCGAAAACATCCTTGAAGTTGCGACAGTCCCACATGATCTGAGCGATACCGTACATCAGGCTCGACACGCAGTAGTACACTTCACGCTCGACGAGCTGACGGGCGAGTTCCTGGCGCTTACGACTGAGTTCTTCGTTCATTTCATCACCTTGTGCATAGCAGCGCCATATCGTCGTACTGTTCGCTGAGTGCGCCTTCCACGTCAGTCGTCAGCCAGTCGATCGACGTGTAGCCGTCTTCGATCATGGCGCGCAGTTGCGTTTCATCGTCGGCGCTGACGAGAAGGAAATCATTCGTGCCGCCGCCTTGTACTGCTACGAAGTAAAGCATGGATCGGTCTCCTCGTACTTGGTGAAGCTGTAGGGCAGTCCGACAGGGGTGATGCCCCGATCGAACTCTGTGCGCAGCCCGAGAGCATTGAGCTGTTGAAAGATGTGCGCGCCGCGCAACTGCGGATGTAGCGCCTTGATCAGCGCAGCCAGGGCGACGTAGTAGTGCTTGCCGCCCGAGGCGCCGACGAAATAGGGACCGTTCACTCTGTTCTCCTTTCTTTGCGCTTATCGCGTTGTTTGCGGTACTTGAATCCAGGTGTCTTGTTTCCGCGCTGCAGCTTCTCGCCGACGTGATACCAGCCGCAGACAGGGCATTTGTAGGCAGAGATGCGCGTGGTCTTGCGTCCGGAGGAAAGATGCGCCACGTTCTCCGCAGCTTCGAACGTCGAGTAGGCGTACTTGCCTTGGCAGACTGCGAGCTTACGCGTCTCGTTCATTGTGTGCGCTCCACAACCGTATGAAACTCAAGGCATAGGGTTTGTGTTTTGTTCTGTATGCCCTGCACTGTTTTGCTATCGGGTCGTAGTAACGCACAACGAATCCGTTCTTTGTCGTTCGCATTTCTGGTTTCCCGCGCGAAGGCCATCTCATAGGTCTTCTTTCGCGCGCCAACCTAGAAACACGGGGTGTCTCGGTGCACTTTTCATGCCGACCGCGAAGAATTTGACTTTCGCCCAGGCGCCCTGGTACTTGGCTTGGTTCGTCCAGATCTCGGCGCGTTGAGCATCGTCAAAGCCTGTGCCCACGTTGAAGACAAGTCCTTCAGCGGTGCGGACGACGAGCGCGCCGAGGTCGCCGCGGCCTGTTTTGTTCTCTTTGTGCGAGCTGCGTTTGGTTCTTCCGAGCTCATTGGTCGTGGCCTCATTTCCGTTGTGCATGCGTTCCTCGAAGCCGACGACTTCGAATTCCGCATCTGTGAATCGCTTGAGCTTGAGCAGATAGCCCTCGCGCACTGTGCTGCGGCCGAACTTGTACGGCGCGTTTGGATCACGGAGGATTAGTCCTTCGTAGCCTTGATCGAGGAGCTTGGCTTCGAGTTCGAGGAGCGTGTCGAGACAGGTAACGTGGTACTGCGCATGCCGCACGACGTGCTTCATCAGTCCTGGCCTGGCTTCTGTCAACGCCAAGCTCCTCTGCAAGTACGTTTTTGTCGCATGCTCGATGTGGTCGAACACATAGAGCCTCACGTCAGGCTCACCGTCCTTGCTCATGACGCCGCTCACCGTATCGCGATAACAGGTCTTGCTGGTCGGCTCGCCGACGATCAGCTCGCCGTCGAAGTGTTCAAGATGTTTGAAGAGACTCTGCACGTAGTCGTTGGGAATCTTTTTCAGAGAACGTGAGAGTACGACGCCGTTCTTCACCACGGCGCGCACGCCATCGAGTTTCGCCGAAGCGAGGAGCGGAAAGCGCAGCTTGTCGAGTTCCGCATCTGAAGCGAGCATTGGGGCGAATGATCTAGTCATATATGTTCTTTTGCGTGTTCTTAAATGTAGTCGCTCCGACTTTAGATTCCCAAATACGACGTGCTTTGGCCGCTTCTTGGAAGGTTGCGAAAGTACCGAGATGAATAGCTTTTTTATTTAGTTTTCCGGCGGCTATCCATGGTTTACGCAACTTCTTCTTTAGTTTGTGGACACCTGTGCAGCCTGATTTTGCCACTACAACGTGTCGATTTAACTGATTGCATTGCTGATTTACCCACCGAAGGTTCGAAACTTGGCAGTTAGCAAAGTCTCCATCAATATGGTCGACGTAAGGATGTTTTTTAGGGTTCTTTAGCCATGTTTCAGCTACGAGACGATGTAGAAGTCGTGACTTACCGCCAAGTGTTATGCGCCAATAACCGCGTTTGTCTTTGTGCGGTTTACGAATTCGTTCAAAAATATGCATAGTTCTACCGTCTCGCCCGGTAACTACCCCTGCAAGGCGCTTCACAACGCCATCTTTAGATATAGCGTAATTTGGGAAATTATTTACTACTTTAAACATAGTACCTCTCCCCATCGAACTTAATCTCACCTCGACTCCATAAGAGTTTGAGGTGTTCGGAATACTTGGCGTGAGGAATTTTCTCTTGCTGCAGCGTGCGCAGCAGTTCTTCCTTGGTGGCGCTGCCGATCTTGCCGATGCTCGGTTTGCCAGGATCGACGTTGCCCCGCACGACGGGGAAAGGGCCGAGATCCTTTTCGACTGGCTGCCCGAGACCAGGCTCAGGCGTCGTTTCGGCGCGCGATGGGACTTTGTACAGTTCACGGCCGTAGGGCACTTGCTCCAGCTCCTTCACGTGTTCGTGGTAGAAACGCGACTGGCGCACGGCGGAGACGATTATCACGTCGGGAGCGGTTTCCTTCAGCTCGCTGAGCAGCACCTCCCGTTGTCGATCGGTAAGTGAACGCGGTTGAGTCATTTTTGATTTCTCCTGTCAAGAAATATTTCGCAGCGTGTGCCACATGATACGCTTGGCCAGTTCAGGACGAGTGCATAGGCGCTCTCTGAATTCTTCTGGCGACAATCCAGTTGCCCAGTCCATGTGCTCAAGCACCACGCCGCCGTCCTTGCAGCCTATTACCACCCATACGTTCCTGCCTTCTTTATAACGCCCTGATAACCAAGCGATTTGTAGTGGCGTAAGGTCTGCCTTTATCGGTGCCCGTACCGGTATTTTTGGCAGAAACTTGTACTCTATCCAAAGGTCGGCACGACTTCCAGAGTACCAAACATCCGCCGTACCGCCACGGTACGGATTGTTCATTTTCTCTCTATGCAGCTTGGCAGGCAGATGCTTGTGTACAGACTGGATGAACTGGTTTTCAGGCTTTGAGGACATCGGCCACCAGTTTTGTGTACCCCATGATGTCGAACCAGGAGTCGTGGTAGTTCGGGTCGCCGTTCAGGATTCGGCCGATCTTGTGGGCGATCATTTCGAGCGCTTCTTTCTGGTCGTCGCTCAGAGCTGTCCAGTTCGCCGAGCGTTGCATGGCGCGCTTGATGTCCTGGGCGATGATGGCGTGCTTGAGGAAGTTACCGTAGCGTTTACCACGTTCTTGTAAGGTCTCTTCGATGGTCGCCGGAGTGGTGTCGATCAGCCAGTCAGGCGGTGTGATTTCGTTTGCTACGTCGTCCATTGTTTTTCTCCTTGTGAGCGTTTGGAATTAGGGTGCCGGTCTTTCCCGGCTGTCACCTCAGTCCGCTGGTCGAGGTTCACCACTGCTTCTCACGCAAGCAAGTTTCGTTACGCCGTAGCGACGGTCATCGCGTCCAGTTCGGCTTGCAGCTTGCCGGCTTCCTTCACCAGCGCGGCCTGAGCTTTCGCCGCTGCAGCCTGGGCTTTGGTGTGCGCCTTGTCCGCCTGGTCCATTGCCTTGCCGCTGGCTTTGACGGCGCTTTCGGCTGCTTTCAGCTTCGCTTTGAGATCCTTGATGACCGCTTTCTTGTCGGCGGCGGTCAGAACTGCGCTTTTGGCACGTGCCATTTGTTTCGCTCCATGTAGTTGAGAAGTGCCGGTCTTTCCCGGCTGTCACAGCCTATCTCCCGCTGTTCAGGCTCTGCGTAGTCGGTTAACGTCTGACTAGCAGCGACGTACTGCTTATCGCTTCCCGCCGGCCGCGACTTTCTTCGGCAGGGCCTTCACGGGCGCTGGCTTCGCTTTCGCCTTCGCTTTCGGCGCGTCGTTCGCTGCTTTCAGTGCCGAGACATCCGGCTCCGTCAGCAGGCGCTTGCGCGCCTCTTCCAGGCGATTGTGCGCCACGAGCAGCAGATCCTTCTCGGCCGGGCGCAGCGTCTTGAAGCGCAGGGTCGCGTACTCGCTCTCCTGGCTGAAGCTGATCTGCGTCACGACGGCGCGCACCGGCATCTTGAAGCTGTTGGCCACGCTGTTCACGTGGGCATCGAAGTTCTTGATGGCGGTGGGCGACACCTTGAGAAGGTAGAGCGGCGTTTCGGCGTCGGCGTCCGGCGTCAGCAGCGCGAGCAGGCGAGTGTTTTGGCATGCCTTGCCTTTGCCGCTGGTGCCGAACTGGTTCGCCCAGCAGGCAGCGCACGAAGCGCACTGCTTGTCCGGGCTGTTGTCCGACGCCACGAGTCCTGCGGGCTCCAGGCCGAGCGCGAAGCAGGCCGGCGGCACGACGTTGCCACGGTCGTAGGCTTCCGTGTAGTAGAAGTTCGCCGCACAGAAATCGACGACGATGGCTTCCAGCTCATCGAGTTCGCTGCCGTTGGGCAGCTTGAAGGTCTTGCCTTGCGTGACCATGATGCGGTCGCCGGAAGGGGCGCTGATCCGTTTCTGGATCTGCTCCATCTCGGCAGCCATTGCGGCGTTGACATCGACGGGCAGGTTGACTTTCGCTTTCGCGATAGCGGTGGTTTGGGCTTTCGCCATGATGCGTGTTCTCCTTGAACGTGGTTGATTGAGTTCGCGTTGATTCGCTCAGATTCGCTCAGATTCGCGTTGATTCGCTCCGATTCGCTTAGAGATTTCGCAATGAGATCTTCCGTTTCGTATACGGTTCGAGGCCAGGCACTTTGCCTTTCGATTCGAACAGTTCGCGCACGGAAGGCGCAGACACACGGCGCTGGACGAGGTGGAACTGCTTCGTCTTGGCGACGTACGCCATGAACGAGTCCCAGTCCTGAGCATTGAACTCGACCGTTTCGGCGATTGAAGCCGACGCGACATGTCCGGTGCTCTTGGTGGTGCCTTCGGCGTCCATCAGCTCGATGAGCTGTGTTTCCAGCACGTCGGACGCCTTCTGCAGCTCAGCGCTTTGCGCGTCGAGTTTGCGGCGCTCTTCGCGCAGCGCGCTCATCTGGTCGATGAGGCCGCCGATTGTCAGCTTCGGTTTCTTCAGGGATGTGACTGCCATTCTCTTCTCCTCTAAAAGACTCTATCAGAGTTCAAATCAATATGCAACCGCTATTTTGAGTAGCGGCTGTCATAACTTCCTTCGGCGTCGAGCGGCAAGCCTTCTGCCCAGGATGGTGCAGTGCGGAAGAGCATCAGCCCTTCGGCAAGTGCTTTCTCGGCCAGGCGTTCAGGCACGCAGTTCACGCCTTCGTCGTGCGTCGTCATGCAGATCCTGGCGAGTTCGTTCTTGCGCAGTTTCAAAGACTTGTTCCAGTGGTGCCAGTCCAGAACCTGCTCCATGACGATGCAGCGGGCCAGGGCCTGCACGATATTTTCGACGAGCAGCCCGCCGTAGAGCTTCTTCCAGACTCCATGAGATTTGAAGCGAAACTCTCCGTTCTCGGTTTGCGTGAGCCCTGGATAATGTAGCGGCAGCCCGTTGGGCAGCCAGATCGTGTTTGGTTCGAATTCCAGCAGCCCATCGTACATGGGGCCTGCCTGACCACGAGCCATGCGGCCTAGGATGTTGCGACAGTAGTCCCAGCCCATGGTGATGCGCCGGTTACGCCCGCGATACAGGTTTACGATGCGCTGACAGGTAAGCGCGTCCAGCTCCACGGGAGGCCCCATGATGCCGAGGGCCAGGGTAGTCTGGAATTTGGTCGCCCCCATGGAGTACCCGAGGCCAAGAACGCAGTTATGAACAAGTAGCGGGCCTTTGCTTGTTAGCGCGAAGAATCTGTTCTTTGGTCCGACGGAGAGTACGTCGTAAACGAGCGATTGTCGCTTCAAGATCTGCGATTTGTCGTTTATTTTTAGCATTTGTTGAACGACTGACAAAGCGGATATTTTTGGGGGCATATCCTTTATTATTGTTGATGCGATCCATTTCGAGTTCTGGCTGGTCCCATCCTTCCAGTGTCTGGACGTACTTAAGAAATGTCGCTCTGTCTTTTCTCCATGCGGCGCATACTTGGATTCCCCGCGCTCCATAAGACTTGTAGTGACGGCTTGTGGGCGTGTGACAGCGCGTGATAGCTGCTGCGAGTCTGTTGAGGAGGCGAGTGCGGTGTGCGTCGTTAGGCATAGCTTCTGCGTAGCACCAATAATGTTTTTTAGAAGCCGCTTGCTTTGCGCAAATATTGCAGCGAGTGCTCCTAAAAACTCTGAAATTAGTGACTGCAACCGTGTACTCTGGTCTATCGCAGTCGCACTTGACGATGAGCGCTTTGACGCCTCCGCGAGTGCCTCTAATATACCCTGTGACGACCAGATGTCCGCTGCGCTGGCCAATGCACGGTAAAGAATGTTTTCGTCTTGTGCCAGATATTGCGCTTCCAACCACTGGGTTCCTGACCACACTAGGTGATCTGGCGTTAACCATAGCCCGCAGAGATTCAATGTTGTTTTGCATCCGTTGTTCAGTAATCCTTGGTGGCATACCCAGTGCTCTCCGTCCCATAGTAAATCTGAATCGCGTAAAGTTTGTATCTCAACCCAGCCTCTGTTAGAGTATATCAGAGTTCCTTCGGCAAGACAGACTTTACCTACGAATCGCTGATTTGCCGTTACTTTGGCTCGTGGCACGCCGTAGATGTCTGCCGCCATGTGGCTGTAGACATCTTCGCCTGCGGCGAACAGATTCACCAAGTCTGTCTGATCGTGGAGCCAGGCGTTTGTGCGTGCTTCGATCTGCGCGCTATCCACCACCACAAGCACGTGACCGGGAGGGGCAACAATACTGCGGCGCAGACCATCAGAAGGTTTCGGCTCTTTTTTGTTAACACGGGGAAGGTTCTGCAAGTTAAGTTTGTTGGTGCCGCCGAAACGATGGGTCTTGGCGGCGCTGTAGTTGTAGCCTACCGGTAGACAACCAGTTTCTCCAGACTGTATAAGGCGTGAGGCGCGAGTTTCCGCTTGCTGGCTCTTCGCTGCGAGGCGACCTTTAGCAAGACGCACGACTCGTGCATCCTCATGTTCCAGTAGCTCAAGAAATTCAGGGTCTGTTTGTGCAAGAGCGTAGTTGATGTGACCGGTCTTGAGGCTGATCTTTTCGGGCGGTTCAACTTCGAGTTCACGCAGCCTTTGAGCGAATTTTGCATTGCTTTGCAGCTCCTCTTCAGTGGCGCCGGATTTCAGGATCTCACTGCGACGCGCGATCATCTCTTCGGCTAGTGCTTTGCGCGCCATGTCGAGATCGACTTGCAGCGGGCTGTTGCAGAACATGCGGACTACAAGGTCGATCAGTTCCAGTTCGGCTTCAGGAAACACAACGATTTGCTTAAGGAAAACGTTCCAACAGAGTTCGTTGTCGTTATTGCAGTAGTGCATCAGGCGCTTCAGCTCGTCGAAACTCAGCTCACGCTTGTTCTTGGTGCTCTCCAACGCGCCTTCGTGCTTCGCGCCAAGCTGATAAAGCTTGGCAATCGTGTCCAGGCTGGCACGGCTTAGTTCGCCGTGCAGAGCACGTGTCATGCTGAGCGTGTCGTAGTAGAACGCCGGCACGACGCCGTAACGCTCGGCGAGGATGAAACCGTCGAATGCTGTATTATGGGCGAGGAGGGCGCTGTTCTTCCAGTCTATGTCGGCGAAGACGGCTCTCAGCTCCTTGCCTGGGTAGCACTTGCTCTTCTTCTTGCCCAGCTTGACGGCGCAGCAGTGCACGTGGAACTGCGGGTCGCGGATGTAAGCCGACGTGTTGTACGTCGGTTTGCTCATGCTGTATTCCGTCGAGTAGTACGTCTCGAAGTCCAGCGTGATGATGTTGTTCAGCTCTATCTTGCCCATATCTCCGCGACCAGTGAATTGTTGCGTTGCTGTAGGGCAAGAAGTGCTTGCTGCTTGGTGACGGGGCGTTTGAACTTCACGTGGCGCGCGAAGAGCGTATCGACCAGCCTGTAGTACCAGGAGCGACGCGTCATGAATAGACCCTTTCCTTTGCGCGTGTCGGGCACTCGATGTACACCCTGTGTTTCTCTTCGTCGGTATAGGCAGGCGTGCCGCCGTTCAGGCAGATGGCGAGCATGAGTTCCGTTTCCTGCAGTTGTCGTTCGAGGTGCTGTGCCTTGACTTGTGTGGCATCAAGTTCGACGTTTAGTAGTGTGAGCTGGATCGCCATTCCCCATATCAGGAGCCCGATACAGAGCGGCAGCGTGCCGGTGAAGAACCATTTGAACCAGTCGATTGGCGCTTGGTAAGCGCGCGTGCGTTGCCAGCGTTTGAAGCGCTTATACATGATTGTCATGCTTCCTGTTTATTTCGATTATTGGTTCAACCCATACGCCGCTGATCAGGTTTTTGGGCTTGGCGCTGGCGATCACTTGTGCGTAGAGCGACCACTGATTAACACACACGCATAATCCGGCGAAAACGCCCATGCCCTCGCCGGCCTCGATGCCCCAGCCGGCCCTGATGCCCTCGCCGGCCTCGATGCCCCTGCCGGCCTTGATGCCCCAGCCGGCCCTGATGCCCTCGCCGGCCTTGATGCCCTCGCCGGCCTCGATGCCCCTGCCGGCCTTGATGCCCCTGCCGGCCACGATGCTCCTGCCGGCCACGATGCCCCTGCCGGCCTCGATGCCCCTGCCGGCCTCGATGCCCTCGCCGGCCTCGATGCCCCAGCCGGCCTCGATGCCCCAGCCGGCCTCGATGCCCCTGCCGGCCACGATGCTCCTGCCGGCCACGATGCCCTCGCCGGCCTCGATGCCCCTGCCGGCCTTGATGCCCCTGCCGGCCTCGATGCCCCTGCCGGCCTCGATGCCCTCGCCGGCCACGATGCTCCTGCCGGCCACGATGCTCCTGCCGGCCTCGATGCCCTCGCCGGCCACGATGCTCCTGCCGGCCCGTAGCCAGGCGGTAACACTACCGCCCTTTTTCACAACCAACGAGCCGGCAACGAACAGGTGTTTGTAGCCGGCGAGGACTTCGATCTCTAGCACGGCCTGCGCGTCAGGGCCGGCATGATTCATCAGCCAGTGGGCGTCGTCCGTACGATCATTCTCGGCTAAGGCGTTGAGCACGTCCTGATACTCGGCCTCGCCTTCGGGGAAGCGGCGCAGGAACCACTCGTAGCCGTCGCGACAGGCGTTCCAGTCTTTAAGCTGAGTTTTAGTGATTTTCATGCCGCCTCCTTGAGGAACGAGAGCAGGGTAGTCATCTTGGCGTCCTTGTCGCACAGTGCCTGGTAAACCTTCTCTTCGATGGTGCCTGGCGCCAGCACCATGATGGTCTCGGTCTTGGCTTTCTGGCCGATGCGGTGGATGCGCTTCAACCCCTGGAGATAGTGCTCCAGGTTATATGTGGGCGAAGACCAGATCGTGGCCGTGGCGCGCGTCAATGTCAGTCCATGCCCCGCGCTTTGCGGATGAGCAAAGAGCACGCGGTAGAAGCCCGCCTGGAAATGTTCGACGATTTCCGCGCGACGTTTGGCGCTGGTGACTGTGCCGTCTATGAGGGCATAAGTCAGTCCGCGGCTCTCGGCTTGCTTGATGAGCTGGTCGCGCTGATGCGTCCAACTGAAGAACACCACGCTGTGTTTGCGCTGCTCGGCTAGATCCATGATCAGCTCGTAGCGGTCTTCATCGAGCAGCGTGTAGCCGGCAGCGTCATCATAGACAGCGCCGGAGCTGACCTGAAGTAGCTTTTGGTAGAGCACTGCGGCGTTGATGGCGGTGACGGTCTTGTTTTTGACTTGCAGGATGCTTGCGGCTTCCATCTGCTTGTAGAGCATGGCGTGCTTTTTGTTCAGCTGGAATGGCACGCTGTACTGATGGTTTGCCGGAATGTCTACACAGTCTTCGAAACGATGCCGGATCGTCACGTCTCTGATGAGTGCTGAGACGATCGTCTCCGCGTTGGGTTTGTCTTCCCACTTCACCATGTTTGCTTGCGGTCCGACTTGCTGCGGAGTGCAGACGGCTGAGCGGAAAGCAAAGAAGCTCTTACCCAGGCGCTTGCCGTCATCGACTAACAGCATCTGATGCCATATGTCGCAGACTCCGTTAGAGTTCGGCGTACCTGAAAGAAGGCGACGGACTGGAAAAAATTTGGCGATCTTCGCCACGCCTTTGCTGCGTTTGCTAGTGTGGTGCTTGAAGGCGCTGGACTCGTCGATGATCAGTATTTCGAAGCCTTTCCAGAAGGCTTCTTTCTGCGCGGCCAGCCACTTCGCGGCGTCGTGGTTGGTGATGTAAACATTTGCTACTGCTTTGAATGCCTCTTCGCGGTTGGATGCGTAAGCAATGCTGATTTTGAGTTGCGGGGCGAATTTCTTGATGTCGTTGCCCCAGGCGCTTTCAAGCAGGCTTTTGGGCGCCAGGATCAGCACTTTCTTGTTCTGTTTGGCGAAGTCCTCGATCTGGACACGGGTCTTGCCCGAGCCCGGATCGCTGGTATCGAAGATCCGCGGACTGCGCGCGAGGATCTTGATGCTTTCTTTTTGATGGGCGTAGAGCGGCGGAACTTTCATTTGAGCCATTGTATCAACGTTTCGATGTCTGTTTCAAAGCCAGCGGCGTTACGATGACCGCCGCCCGAAAACGTACGAGCAATGGCGGATACGTCGTAGTCGCCGTTAGAACGGAGCGAACACTTAACGCGGGAATCTGCACCCATGTACCAAACAAGACCATAGGTGCCGGACTGATTTGCCAGTTCATGACCGATTTCCGATTGGTGGATGGGGGCGTTGAGGGCGAGGCCGATAGCGATAGGCATTGGAGTTGGCCGCGTGTCGTAGGGGATCTCGCACTTCCGTGCCTGCTTCACCATCTGCGCGACGTTCTGCTCCTGGGCGCGGAGGATGGCGCGGCCTTCTTTGAATGTGTAGTGCAGAAAACCTCCACCGTGATCGTCCCATGCTTGCAGCTGCCTGTTCAGTTCCTTCCATTGCTCGAAGTTCCACGGTCGGTAGCTCCACAGTGCGGCGTGAAGTTCTTTCGATCCGGGTAATGCAAAGACCCACCGATCCCGATCGTCGATGTGGCGGATCAGCAGCGGGACTTCTGTGTTGGGGTGGAAGTATTCCCAGGCGA
>JAJVIE010000012.1 GCA_022072175.1 Candidatus Omnitrophota bacterium
TCATACTTGGTAATATATTTTGCCATCAATTTTTATTTTGCTCAAATCAGAAAGAGTAATATCCTTATGCTGAACATATTCACATGCCTCATTATAAGTCATTATTTTAGACAGTTTGTCAAAGCTGACAATGTCAGAAATAAGAATCTGTTTGAATGCCTTGCCAGTATCAATGAAATGATAGATAGCATCTTTAAGGCGCTTTTTTGTGAATCCGTTATCAATTACACGGCTTGCCAGCAACGCAAAAAAGGCGTTG
This sequence comes from Candidatus Omnitrophota bacterium, assembly GCA_022072175.1. Classification (GTDB taxonomy): domain Bacteria; phylum Omnitrophota; class Gorgyraeia; order 2-02-FULL-51-18; family 2-02-FULL-51-18; genus JAJVIE01. The sequence goes on from JAJVIE010000012.1 coordinate 260, forward strand.
CGCTCATCGGCCGAACTGAAAGCGCGCGGAAATGCCGCATTGAGAATATTAAGTGCACCAGCCACATCGGCCTTGTCTGCCATATCGTCACTGTAAAGACTGATAGCAGTAGAGTGGTCATCAGTTTTTATTATCCTCGTTGCGTTTACCGTAGAAGAGGGCAACCCCGACTTCTGCCGCGGTTGCAGCGTCAAATCCGTTTGCGGCCCTTGTGCCGGTGTGGCCGTTGGCCTCCGCTGATTTAAAATTTCCGTTATTGTTTGCTGCATCTAAATCAATGATATAAATTTTGTTTTCCAGTCTCAGAATCAGTCCTGCCTTTTCCAGCCGCGAGAAACACCGATACAGCGTTCCGCGAGAAATATGCAAAACCGAACAAATTTCGATGGTTGTTTCCATCAGTTGACGGCTTGTATAGGACGCGTTTGTAAGAATATAAATGTAAACTTGCAGCGTAGTGGCGTCCCTCACCTTTCTGCAAATATCGCTTCTCAATTTCCGCCATGATTGCATCTCCTATAAATTTCAATGATAAGCAAGACGACAGTGGCAAGAACCACCATCCACAATGCCCATCCGATTATTAATGATACCAGTCCCATTTTATTTGTCCTTATTTGAGAAAACATTATCAACAATCAAGTAGATAACCGTGATCACAATGATAGTTACTATAATTTCAAGCATTTTCTTTTTTTATTTTTCTTGATTCTATCAGTTCTTGTTCCAGGTCATTGCGTAGATGTAGCGACTTGTTAAGCCTGATAACTGCATCCCTGAGGTCCGTTTCTGTCTGTCGTTGCAACTCCCTGTTTATGTTTATCTGCTCGCACACTGTGCGCAGCTCGGCCCTTATCTGGATTTCTGTTCGCATACAGCCATTTTGTAATGATTAGCGTAAATTCTGATGAAAGCTTTAGCTATAATCACATCATTACAGTGGACAAGATAACTGCCGTTATTTACAATGTGAATGCTATTGCAGCAATCGTAGCGGCTTCGGGTATTGATGTAATCAACCAGATTGCACACTGTGCGCATCTCCGCCGACTTGAATAAAATGAACCGGTCACCCATCTCATAAATCAGTTCTTTTTCTTTCTCTATGTTTTTCAGTTCCATGCTTTCAAATTCATTATATGATTAATATTCTCTATGTCAACATCAGAATGAAGAACCAGCAAGGCAGTATCAGTGCTGCGTATCAGACGTATTTCTGTCACCTGTATTCCTTTTTGTCCATTCAGATATGATTCAACCGTTTCGGCCATGTTGGCCTTGTCGATATAAACAGCTGCGCCATTTATAGTCTTTATTACTTTGTATATCATGTTTTTTTGATTTTAAACCTACCTACCCGCCCGCCCAAACCGTAACGCCGTCTCCGCGTCCTACGACCTCAGTAAATAATAATATCAACCTTTTTTGAAGAACTTTCATACACCTATAATATAAGGTGTGATTTAAATAGGTCTCGGATAATCGCCCATATCAAGCAGCGTAGCGAGTTCCAGCAAGGTTATTACACCGGTTGACAGTGGATAATAGTCAGCATAGATAACCTTGCCGTCGGCCAGGCATTCACGGATGTAGAATTTTACCTTTTCATAGTCCTTGGTAACAAGGATGTAATTACCTGACGGGCAAATCAATTTGTAGCCGTCACCAAATTTTGTTTGTTTCATCTTCTCTTTTTTTTATCTTTGCAAACGGCTTTACAAAAAAAGTAAGCCAAATCCGCAAATAATTGAACTTTAGAAAGTTAAAACTTCTTGAAGATGAGTAACAAACCTAAACTGTTATATAATTGGCATTATGCACAATTTCAGCTTGTTAAGTCCTCATCTTCATTTCGGTTACAAATGTAAATAGGGTAGTTTAGGTATGCAAATAAATTTGTCAAGGTTAAGATTTTTTAAGTTTTGTTAGCAAATAAAACTTCCCTATTGAATTGCAAGGCAATTTGATAGGGAAGTTATGTTATCGTAAATTAATATTTACAATGCTGATTTACCTTTATTTAAAAGCAATTTCATGTGATTGTAAAATTCATTTCTGGCCAACTTGTATAAATCCAGTCTTTTCTTAACGTCCGTATCGTCAGTGTCCATTATTGCATTAAAACCATCCATAAACATATCCTCAGTGTAAATAGGAGAATATTTAAGACGTTCATATAAATCAGACTTATTATTTCTTTTATTAGAAAAGACTTCTTCTGCCTGTCTGACGAAGTGTACCCTTGATTCTGTAAAATAGTCCTTGAAGTCTTGAAACGTCATAGGTTTAATACTCATATCGTTTACTGTTTGAAAAAGCAATGTTTTGTTGTCTTGCTGTTTCAGTTGTCTATAAGCTGCATATAAATTTGCCTTTTTATAGCTTTCTTTTGGCAGTCCTGATTTATCGGCCAGGCTATCAGATAAAATAAATTGCGGCTTGTAGGGTGGAGCATCATTGCGATGCCTTATTGTCAGTTCCTTGTTGATCACACCATCATAGCCAAGTTTTACGATGTCACGCAGCGCATTACGATTGGGAACCGCCTTATGATAGTTATCTTCTATCATACCGACCGCAGAACTTTTTTTATTTCTGATAAACAAGAAAGCGGCAACCGCAGCGGTGATAAACCAAATGCTATTTGTTTTTGTAGATTTCATACGCACCAAATATTAATAATACAAATATCAGCCACATTAAACCGCTTTTAAAGAACCTTTCAACGGCGTTGCCTTTCGGCTTTTCCTTTGTTTGTTCTTTTACCTTATTATCCTCTTTTGCCTTTACTTTCGTTTTTGATACAGTATTAACCTTAATTTGAGACTTGTCTGTTATTGCTGTTTTGGAATGCTTCACTTGCCCAGCCTCCGTAACCCTGTGCCTGGTGGTATGTCGGATAACCTTTCCAGTGGCAATATCATAATCAAATATATCCTCATTCTCGGCAATGTTTATTGCCGTGTGGATGCTGTCAATGGAGACAGCATTCACACTGTCTTTATTAATGCTGTCCTTTTTCAGGTCTCTGTCAATGCTGACTTTTTGCACCTGTTTTTGCTCTGTTTTCTGCGCCCGCTTGGTGGTGCTGCATGATGACAACATCACCAGGGCAAGAATGATAATTAATCTGTTCATGATGTAAGGGATTGAATTTTGCTTTTTAGAGTCTCATTTTCTTCTTGCAGCTGCGCAATCTGTTTTTTGAGGTCTTCAATCTGATTTGTGAAATTCTCACGCAAATTTGTCAATGCCGTGTTATAACCCTCAAATGCAGCCGTATTGGCATCCGCATCGCTTTTACGCTTTCCTTGCAGATAACCGAACACAGCCGCGAGGGCTGCGCTGATTATTGATGTGATTGCTGTAATTATATTTTCATCCATCATTTAGTATTATTAATAGTTACCGCACCATTGGCATCCGGACCACTCACACCTATACCGTTTCCTGCTACTATCTGTGAAACGTTAGCCGACAGTTTAACCTTTAATGTCCCGTCTCCGGCACTTACCTTAGTCAGTCCGTTACCCATCTCCAGATTCTGTGCATTGGCTGAAATCTTGCATTTGCCGCTTTCGTCAGTGGCAAGGGTGATGCCCTCACCAGCTGTAAACAAGTCACCCCAAATCAGCTTCCCTGTGCTTGTATTGATGATATTGCCCAGGTTGTTTACTGTATTCTGCAAAGTGGTGACAGTTTCAGACAGTGTTTGAATAGCAGACAAATCCACATTGATACTATTATCATCAATAGATACATTTTTACCAGCCATCAATGTGTGCAGAGAGGATTCCTTATGCAGTGTGATATAATCAGTACCATCCATATTTTTCAGATAGATATCCCCATTGCTTACTGTGTAAGGATAATAAACCTTATTAGTACCATCTGTATTCTGCGTATAAAACGCATTTACACCAGCATCAGTCTTACCTACCTGATATGTAGGACGTCTTGAATCATACCAAGTACGGACCATACTCTTGTCATAAGAGATATATCCCTCATTAAGAATAAATACCCTTATTGCGTTTGACTTGTAAGGCAGATGAGAATAAATAGTGATATAGTGATTGTTTGTGTCTGACGTTTCAACATAATATAAGTTACTCAAATTGGCAACGCTGCCGAACTTACATAAAACAGTCTGATCCACTATCGATTTTGAACCATTCCAATGAACCGCAAAATGAATGTTTATAATAGAAAAATCCCGTTCTGTTTCATGAGTCGCTCCAGTACCATCTATCATTAAGAATGAAGTATATCTGTCCGCATCTTCATATCTCGTAACCTTTGGCATCTGTATTGACAACAATTCATAATAACCAGGCTGCGCTTCATCATTAACAATCTGACTTGTTGCTCCATTGCTATGTACCTCAAATGTCGGAACCGCTTTCAGGTCAAATTCCTGTTTGCCCACTGTCTTGGTGTCCGGCTCAGAGATAACAACCGAACTATCAGAAGAAGACAGGACAACATTTCGCGATAGGTCTATCTTGCGTTCTGTTTCAGAGTCTGTTTCTACTACTTTTACTGAATTGTCATCAGACGTTATATTAACCTTTTTCAGTGCGTCATCGAGATGCAATATAACTGACTGTCCGTTTCCGCTGCCGCCGTTCTTGTCCGTTCCGTATGCCATATTATTTCTGTTTAATGTAATAAGTATAAATCACCAGCAATTTCTTTGCGTCCGTTGCTGCATCGGGCGTTGCAAACTTGATATCAAACGCCGTATCAATTTCAACAAATTCACGTTCATTGTAAAATCGGGTCTGCAAGTTTTTCAAAGGGATAATGTTATTGATAGTAGCATCCACATCGCCCACATTCTCAAAAGCGATTGAACTAAAACCATCAGGGCGGATAACGGCATTATCCGTTATCAGTTCCTGTTTATATTGTACCTTGTATGCCTTATCCATTCTTTTTCTTTTTTAATTTAGCAAAGAAGTAACCAGCCGCCCCAGCGGCAATAAGCAAAGGGATTGAAATCTTGCTTACCTTTTCAATCACATACTGATTCCTTTTTTTTTTAATATAGATGTCTATCCACTGGTAAAACTCGGCCTTGGTAATTTGCCCGTCCTTGTTCATATCAAAGCCCGGATTCTGTTTCGCTATTGTGCGAGCTGATGTCTTTTCAGTGTGCAAAATATAACCGCTTGGCTGATTGAGTGCGCGAGGGAAGAATATCACACAGTACACATCTTCCACACAGTGCATCCGGCCCTTGTAGGGGGCCAGATAAGCATAGACGTAATCAAGCTGATTAATCGCGCTCATACGGTACAACTCACTGATGGATGTCTTTAACGCTATCGCCGTTTTTGGCATGAATTGTATCAATCCTGTTGCCGCCGTAGTTGAATTGCGTGCCTTTGGATTCATACGCGATTCACACCACATCACAGCATACAGCCAATTCTTATCTATTCCGAGTTTCTCGGCGATGGTGTCCATCTTGGCATCAAACTCTGTCTTGTTACCTTTCAGGTAGCTTAAATATTCAATATCCATTTATTTGTTTTTATAGAATTTAGATACAAGGTAAACCGCAGCGGCCACTGCCGCATAAGTTTTCCAGTTTCCCATTGCGCTGTTTACCCGTGTGCGCCTTACTGCCTTTTTGTAAACATCATCTGCGTTATTGTCTATCCAGTCAAATACTTGCTGCTTGGTGTCCGGGTCAAGTCCGGCAAGCAGTTTGTTAAGTTTGCTTGACTTTCGGCAGTCGCTTGCAGCATCGTCCGTGTCCTTATGCAGCATATACCATGCTACCCAGGTGCCAACAAGAATGGTAGCCACAATCACAACAATCACCCATACGGCTATTCCCAGTGCCTCACCTTTGACTATTTTGACCAGATTGTTGTCTATGGTGACAGGGTTGCGTGATTCTATGCTTGCAAACTTCTTGATGTCAATCTGCCTATCGGAATAACCGCTGTATAAGGCAACAACCTCTTTTTTGTAGCTGTCCACATTTTTCCCTTTCGCTTCCAATCTGCCAATCATAGTGGAAGCAAGCAACAAATCACCAGCCAGCTGATTTTGCAAGGCCACCAGCTTTTCAAGCGACTTTTGCGCATCAACTTTCAGTTGTGGATTACGGACGTCAGAAAAAGACACCTCACTGTTAATGTTAAGATACTTGCCAGCTCCATCCATCCACATCATCCAGTATTTCTCACCATTTATTCTGCAAGTGTAGCCAGTACAAATGCCAGCGTATTTTTGTACGCCGCCATCCATTATATAAACCTCGTAACCGTCCGATTCATCATGATAAACCATGTCGGTCATGTCGGAGGTCTTTAAACTTTGTGTGTATTTGTATTTTTCCATCTTAATTACATATTAGTTAGCATTGACTTTGCCTGATTATACATAGACGGATTGTCACCCGCCAAATCTGCCACCTTTCCAATTACAGTGATGAAGTCCGCATCATATTGTTTCCACTTGGCCAGATAGGCCGACAGGCGAGCAAACTCATCATCCGGTATGTCAAGTTCTGGCAAATTTGATTCCTCCGTGCTGTCAGTCTGCGCAGCTTGCTGTGTAGGGGTTACCGTATCAATCACACCCACCTGAGCAACCGCGGGAGCGGGCGCAAAACGGTTTACAAGTCCTTGTACCAGTGCCGGGGCTATCGGTGCAATCTTGTTGAAAAATTCACGCGATGGAGATTCCAGCCGTCTGTTTGCCTCTTTAAGTTGTTCCAAATCATGCTGCATCAGGTCTATTTTGTTTTGCATCCTTTCTTTTTGCAGCATTATTTCTACTGTTTCCCTTGAAATCATATCGCCTTGCTGATTCTGTGTCAATGCAGCCACAGACGGCTGCCCGTTGGCTCCGTAGTCCGTCAAATCAAACTCGATTGAAAATTTCTTTTTTGTTTGTGAGTCCTCATCGTAACACATCAGCCAGGCGCGCCCAGTTACCCCTTGCATATCACGGACAAAGGCATTTATCTTTGTATCCAAATCGTCAGATGGTACGCTTTTAGATACAAGTGTATTGCAATCCTTAATATCTCGGCGGACCTCAAAATCCTTGAAATTTCCCGCCTTTATCTGGTCACGCAGCCATGCTGCGGCCTTTTCTGTTCCTACTAATACCATATTACCGCTTGAATTGTGCCGTAAACTGGAATGCAGTTGCGGCGGTTAAACTACTCAAATAAGATGGAGAAACAGTCAGATAAGAGTTGTTAAACTCAAACTGAATGTTTTGCAAACGGATAGGGCTTGCCACATTCTGTCCGGAACTGGTAACGCTGTTAAGCATACACAGCGGCAGATTGCGCACAAACTTGTAATTGTCCTTTTGCAGCGTCATATAGGTGTTGCGATAGGCAACCGCGGGCACACTGGTTCGGGCGTTGGCGGTAGTGACAACATCCTGTACAATCAGATTTTTAAAATACTTGTTGTAAAGGCTTCTATTCTCGCCAAATGGAATGGTGTTCACCTCATTGCCACGCACAACCACATCAAACGATTCAAAGTTGTAATCATCCGATTCTGTGTAGATGTTGGCCGTCTTGGCATCAACATACCAGAACACAAGTATTATCCGTTTGCCGGTGATGTTGGAACACTCAAAGAAAGAGTTGGGCAAGTCAACCACCTCATTTATCCTTATTCTGTCACCCTGCGTTTTGGCAAAGTCAAACAGCGACAGCGGCGCTCCCTTGATGAAAAGTTGCTGTGTCTCGTTCTTCATCAGATTAAGATAGAGACCAGCGCCCGAACTGTCGCACGCGTTTCCGTCCCAGTCTGATGCACATTCTGACACCCAGTCAATCGCCTTGATTATTTTACCTTTCAGGTCCAACACATCAGGCAGATATATCTTGCCGGCATTCACTTCGATAGAAACCGAAATAGCGGCACTTACCAAATCATTATTATTCATTGTAAAAAAAAGTTACGGCCACTGAATCGTAAGCCACATTAAACCTAATAAAGCTGTTATCCATATCTATCTTGTAATTGTCAAAATAGACGGTGTCGGTGTTGATCAGCTGCGCCCGCTTTTGATGCAGCATCGAAAGCGGCATATAATTGCACACCTTTCCGGTACGTTCACGCAAATACAGATATCCATCCGGCACCACATCCACGCCAGCCATAACGGCCGAAATCTCAATCTTGTTGATTACCTTGTCCGACAGGGCATATCCGCCAATGCTGCGCAGCGTCTTGTTTACCAACTTGGATGGAGTAACCAGATTAAGAGTGTAGGAGCGTTGGCGGGTGGCATTTACAATGCCCTTGGCCTGTGTGTCATAACACATTCCTACCACCAGCGATGTTGCAAAGCTCGCAGCGTCCGTAATGATTATTTTTGACAAGTTTGTATCTATAACGGCGTTCACATCCATCTTGATGTTGCAGCGGTCATAGAGTAGCTGAGACGGGATTTCCTTTATAATTACATGCTGATTGTTGGCATCGTACATGGTGATATAGACGTCCTTGTAATTGTCTGCGGTTGATATGTAGTTGCCGTAGATGTCCTTGCTCAGCATCGTGCTGTCAAAGGCTATCATTTTTTCTATTCTGTGACGGCTGTATGCCCGGTCCTTGGGGATGTAAAACTCTTTCTTTACACCATCACAAAAGAAAGTCTCTATGTCAAAATTCTGAATTATCATTACTTCACGTTTTTAAAAAAGAAACGCCGCCATCGTGGCGGCGTTCCTCCCAACTTTTTAAAATACAAAAAAGGATTAGATGCAAGTGCGATAAGGGTTAGCCTCGTCATTGCGGTATTGCTCGGCAGTACCACCAATCACACGCCATCCGTAAGCGACAAAAACAATTTTTGAAACGCCAGCGGTTGCGGCCGTTCCTGAATAGTCAGCCTGTGACGTATAGTCGGCACCGCTGAATGTAGGGAACTCAACTTTGATGGTGTGGTCCTGAGTGCCGGCAAATACCAATTCCTCTGGCAACTTCTTGATAAGTTGCTCAAAATCGAACTGGTCCTGTTTGCCTGCGGAAGTGGCAGCGGCGCAAAGTTCGCCACACTGAGCCTGGCCGATTTTGCGGAACAAACTTACGGGGGTGTCCTGTAAGTTGACAGTGGTGCCGGTGCTGATATACAACTGGCCATTGTAAAGCGCGTTGATGTCATCCTTGTTGAAACCAACCTTGCAGATGTCCTTATTTGCTATAGGGGCATAAGACAACAACTGATTGACGCCAGGCTTTACGCTATTCTCAACACGCAAGAACACGCCAATGCCGATGGTGGCAAACAAGTCGTTACGTTTCAGACCATTTTCGACAAGGCGGTTAAGATTCTCTTTCTTCAGATTGAACTGGTAAGAACCTTTGCCATTTTCCAAATTTTCCTCAATACGCAAGTAAGACAGCTGAGGGGCAATTCCCTTTTTGCCGTAATAGCCGTTCAACTTGTCAAAACGTTTGCGCAGAAATTCAAAGCTCATATTATCCATATTCTTATTCTTTTACTTTATTGGTTACAAAATGATATTAAAGGACGTTCTGCTTCTCGGCAGTGGCACTGGGCGTGGCATCCTCAGTGGCAGAAATAGCCTGTCGGCTTGCCAGCCATGTATTTTCATCGGGCAGTGCGGCACCGATAGCCAGCTGCGATGGTAACTCACCCATGCCGGATGTCTTGGTTACGTTGGTGGTGGAAGATGAGCTGCTATTCATTGCAGTGTGCGCCAGCTTGTAACCAGCCACACCGATAAGACCATCACCCATGCCACCCAGCAAATCACCCTTGACAAACACGCCGAGGGCAGCGCCGACAGCGGCATAAATGCCCGCCTTGATATACTCGTTGTTGTCTGCATCATCGCTGATAGCAATGCTGCCATCAACCAGGTCGGCAGCGGCACCGCCAACAACGGCGCCCGCCATCTTCATAAGATTAAAAGATTTCTTATTAAATTTCATATTCTTGTTGATTTATATCTGATTTACTTGCAGCCTCTGACCTCTGCAATCTTTTTGCTCAAAGCCTCTGATTTACGCTTGTCAGCTTCCAGTTGTGCGTTGCGCTTCTTTACCTCTTGCACCTTTTTAAGGTAGCGTTCCTTGCTTTCAATGCTCGCCGATGCCTTTGGGGCCTTTGGCAACTTGATTTTTTTCGCTCTCATTTTCAAACAAATTTTAATTCTTAAATTTTATTAATTAATGCAAATATATGTAAAATATTTAATCAAGCAACGAAATAGCCGCCAAAATTGCTGCACCATATAAAAAATATTTATAGCTGATTTTTGTCTTTTCGATGGATGCTTCCAACTTGCGTGCGTTATCTTCCGCTGCTATCTCAAGACCCTCTTTATTGATTTCTTCAATCTTTACAGCGGCCTCAGCCTCTTTTTTTGCTTTAAAATATCCAATAAGTGCGGTAAGTAAAGAAATACAAGCCAAAATGATTTCAAGTACAAAGCCGACTTTGGGTTTAGTATCATTGTATTTTCCAGCATAAATATTTTTTACAAATTGAGTAGGGTCCCCTGTCTTTGCAGAAGTATTAGAAGTGGCAGACGCTATTCCTGTTATCATCAAGTCTTTTTGTTGATTTTGCAGAATCCCATTTCTTGAATTTTTAATTATAGTTCTAATCACCCACTGATTTTCTTTTTTATTTAATGCAGCATTACTCAATGATAAATTTTTCGTTTCAGTGTAGGCCAGTGTTGGAGATAAACCTTTGAATAAATCATAAATATTATTCTCCGTACCATTTACAGAAACCGCATTAGGCTTTTCAAGGATATGATTTCCATTCTCATCTTTATAATAATTCAAATCAATCACATCTGATTTCCACCAGTTCTGGAAATCGACACTCACCTGATAAGCCTCCGCCCCCCGATAGTTGTTTGTTTCCTCTATCAGTTTAGCCACCAACTCATCCACATAGGCATTCCGGATTGCCAGAGATTTAAATTTTTTATCAAAGGCTCCCCTCAGCAAATAATCATTCATCACCACACCCGCCTCATTCAGCAATGATAAATTGTCTCCAAAAGATTCAATCAATTTGCACACGCAAAAAAGGCGGTCCATCTTGTCATAATTGGATTCTATTTCTGCGTCTGAATCTGATATGTTTGACAGTTCCTGATACATATCAATCTTGCAATAGATGCCCCTTTCGCTTTCTCTCGTTTGCGCAAAATCATTTCCTCCCCACCAAATCTTACCCGTTTTGGTGTCCATCTCTATAGCTCCTATCTGATTCCTTTTCATATTATCTGCGTTTTGATTTCTTGTTAAAAATGATATAGGCAAATCCCACCCCCAGCAACGCCATCGGCAAGAATGTCATGATATTGGTGCTCCAGTCTGATGTTGATGCTGCCGAACTGATTACAGTTGATGTGGTAGTTCCAGATGAAGTGCTGCTACCGCTTTTGAACTTGTTGATGATGTCAACTATTGAACTTGCAGTACCAGTGATTAATTTGCCCCATTCGTCCACCTTTCCAGCTGTATCTGTCTTATTTCCGTCCGTAGTAGTATCGCCTATACTTACTTTCTTGCTGCTTTTCTTTATTTCCTGAATCATGTCAAGCGGCGTATAACCGAAATTATCCATGATTCCAGCCGTCACAATATTCAGCAAAGTGGGGTAGTTGGAGTTTATTTTGTCGGCAATCTCCCGCAAAATTGTTTCCTGATTACGTTTCTTTGCTATCGCTTTTTTGCTTAACAGATTATCTGATACGCAGCAATACAGAAAAAAAGCAGCGTTATTGTAAATGTCCTTTGATGCCGATTCGGTGCCAACGCAATTCTGTTTGCAGTAGTTGTAGTTGGTGATGTAGGCATCCCACCAGCTGATAAAAGATTTATAATCATCGTTTGAGGTAACCGCCGATGTCACCACCAAATCAACCCCATCTTTCTGCATGCCATCAAAACGCGCAAAGGCATCCAACACGTTTTTTGTGGTCAGTTGCTGTTTGGCGCAATAGTAAGCCATCACCTTTCCCAGCAATGCCAGTTTGTCGGACTTTACAATGCCGTATTTGTCCATCGCCGCTATTGCAGTTTCAGCAATACATTTATCTTGCAGCGCATCCGGGTCACCGTCATTCATACGCAGCTGCGCATTAGCTTTCAGCATCACCGATGCCAGAAACGCCCGATTAAGATTAATCTTGTCATCGGCCGTCATATCGCTGTCACCGCCAATGCCCGACAGCATACTGATTCTTGTTGATTCATTCATAATATCTTTTTTTGTTTTATATTTATATTCATCTCCTATTGGTGTTTTTACCTGAATCTCGGCCACCATATCCACAATGTGCGGATGGTTGAGCCGGTCAAAAATAATAGGGTAAACGTGCGTAAATTCCCCGCTACGGCTGTAACTGGCAAAACGGAAAGCAGTGTTATAACCGAGACGGTCGAACACAGAACAAATAAAAATGGAGTAGGATTTGCAGTCACCGCGGCCATCCTTGATGAACCGTGCGGGTGTCCTTATCCACTGCTTGCCTGCCGGGTCAATCTGATAAATGATATGCTCATCCACATAGTCAACCACGTTCTGTATTTCAGTATCAATGTCACCAGTGGAGAATAGCGGCAAAAGCTCATCCACTTGCCAGCTGTATTTACGGAAAACAGATTCCACCGCATCCACAATGTCAGAAGTGAATCCTATTTCCTTAATCAAAGTTTCTTGTCCGTCGGCATTCATCATTCAGCGTTGTTTAGTTCCTTTTTTATTTCCTCTTTCGACTTGTCGCCAAAATAGCTGTTAAGTGCCGACTTGATATTGGCCAATACATCGACACTGGCCACCATCATTTGCGGGATAGGAACAAACATACCCTGAATCTTCACCTTTCCAGATACTTGCACATTGGCCTTGTAGGTGCTGATAGATTGCACCGCCCGCCACAACTCATTACCAAACGCACTGTTAAACGGAATGTAAACCGTAAAAGTAAGCCGCGTTTTGCCCGTTCCTATCACCTGATCAAACGGCAATATCAGTTTGCCAACGTTGATGGTATTCAGCCACAGGTCAAGGTCCACATCATCAATCACCAGCGTACGGTTACCCGCATTGTTGGCGTTAATATATACGCCAAGTGTGATGCCCTTTTTGTTGAAGTTCTCAACACTGACCCCATCCACGGCAAAAGTTATCTGGCGCGTTGCCTTGTAAACATACAGGAACATTGCGCCATAACTGACAGCGCCAATACCGATAATCGCCCATATCGTTTTATCTATTGCTTTGTCTTTATCCATATTAATCTACCATATTAAGTAAGAACTTGCTATCATCAAATTCAGAAATCCATTCATCCTCATCACAAGTCACGCCCTCAGCTCCTTTGCGTTTGATAATAATATTTTTTTGAATCGCAGGCATATTATCAATCGTCAACCAACATTTTATCTTTATAGACTTGATTGATTGCAAATCATCCATTATAACCTCTGATTTTGATTTAACCCATTTATTCCTATCTTTTGGTATAAAAAAAGTACGCATACCATCTTTAGATTTATCAGAAGAATTTGCCTTTAAAAGTGAAGGAAGTAAATTGTAAATAGTGTGATACGAAAATGCAAACCAACTAATATTTTTATCTAATCTGCCTTTAACTGGTATTTCATAAGGAAGGCATTTATATGCCTTTAATGCACAATTAATTAAATAGTTATAAGTACTGGTATCACCATAAAATAATGTTCCTCGATTATTATAAGAATCATCGCATATAGTGTCAGAAACTTTCATGTAACTATAATCAGACGTTTTAATCTTAAAAATTTTAAAAAAATCTGCTTTATCAAGCATATGCCATCTTATGAAATTTCCAGAGGAAGAAGAATGAGGAACATAAGTAACCCCGTTGATTTCCATGGATTCTAATTCTACTTTATCTAAAGTTAAAGCTGTTGTAAACGGATTAAACACCTCAATATCATCTAATGTCAAAGATATTCCACCAGAAAAAAACAGATTAGGATCAATAGTACCTCGGTAAAAACCATCTTCATCAATTATGGATTCAAAATCCCCTTTAGTTTTAGATGTGCTAAAATTAAACCTTGACGCATAAAGTTTAAAATTATTGACTCTTATTCTTATTCCTCTTGTAGTCTTGGAAGAAATATTGATACCTCTTGCATCTTGATGAAAGATATCACTTAATTCTTCATCATCATCGTAATCATAAAACGGGTCATACTCCTTATGTGGGTCGCCCCTGTATGCAGCCGATTTAACCGTATGAATATCATTTCCATCTCCAGATGTAGTATCATCAGATGATTTACCACTATCATCAGATGATGTAGTGTCCGTTGTTGTCTTTTTTGTGTTGTTTCCTTTCAATAAAAAGTAACCGGCAGCAGCAAGAATGCCCACTGAAAGTAATTTTGAAGAATCTTTCTTTTTACTCATATATCTTATTTTTTCTCAAAGATAAAATATATTTAATATTTATAAAAATATGTTAATGCAATAAGACACAAAAAAAGCGGTTATTGACAAACCGCTTCTTTTTTACTTATTTATCAAAATAGACTTCAACTGTATCAACTTGATCATGTGCCTGATTAGCAAGAACGATAGCCTCAAAATTCTCATAATCGGCTATATTACCATCTGTTTCTATCGCTTTCCATCCTGGATGATAATAATGTATCATTCCGTCTGCCCATTTGTATCTAAATTTTTGAGTATAAAAATTCCCTTCATATTTAGGTAGACTGGTAGTTCCATCATCAAAGGTAACCTTGGTAAATGTATTAGTAGGACATTCCAGGTAAATTGAACTGACATCCTTATTAGTTCCTGCATTTTGAAGCCACATTACCAAAGTGAAAGTAACAGAATCCGGGTGTGCCACGGTGTCCTTATTAGTGGGTGTTGTGTTTGTCTTGCTGTCGTTGTCATCATCCTTGCTGCATCCGGTAGCCAGCATAACGGAGGCTATAACGGATAGAAATAAAATAAGTTTCTTCATTGTATTGTATTTATTAAATCAGTAGCAAAGATACACAAAGCGTGCCAAAGGTCAGCCCCAACAAGTCTATTTAAATTTTAACGCGTTTATTTGAGTTCTGACACGCTTATTTTTAAAAATAGTGCAACTTATCAGCAAAGGCGCAGAAATGCAACACAGATAAAACAAGCAATAAAAAAACGGCAATCCTATCAAATAGGGTAGTGCAAAGTCTTTTCTTTTCGCGCGGAACTCTTTTCTTTTCTTTTTTTCGCCGCAACCTTTTTTTCTTTCTTCCGTTTGGCGGGCCATTCGTCCACATCCGCAGTGAATCATCATGGTATTTCGCATATCTTTCTTCGTGTTTTTCTGAATAGTTTCGGCAAAATTCGGGGGTATCTATCCCCCTTCTATTATCTATCTATATATATAATAGGTGTAATTGTCCGCTTTCTGTCCGTTTTTGTGTCCGCTTAAAAAAGTTTTCATATCGTAAGTATCTGATTTATATTTTATTGCAAGCAAAAAAAAGTGTCCGCTTTTTGTCCGTTTTTTGTCCACCTTTGAAAATCAACAATTTACAAGAAAACTTTTGTGGTTATTGAAATCCATTTTTGTTATTTTCGGGATACCATGGGCAAAAAATAAGGGCGGGGAGATTTCACATCTGCCCGCCCCATAGACTGTTTTTAAAAATGAACTACACTATTATAAAAAGAAACCTAATTACAACCTTTTGTAAACTGTCTGATAAATATAGAACCCCGAAAATGAATCCTTGCACATGTTCTTTCTTTTGATATAAACCTGATAGGGATGTTTCAATATCTTGTCAAACATCGCCTTGCAACCTTTATTCATGTGATTTATGCTTCGCTTGTAAATGCAGCATTGGCCATTCTCACACAGTTCACAATCGCCGCATGATTTCGGCATCCTGGTGATTATTCTACCGTTGACTGTTGATGTAAGCATTTGTCCGGATCTATTAAGAT
>JAJVIE010000025.1 GCA_022072175.1 Candidatus Omnitrophota bacterium
GCACGCGGTAGAAGCCCGCCTGGAAATGTTCGACGATTTCCGCGCGACGTTTGGCGCTGGTGACTGTGCCGTCTATGAGGGCATAAGTCAGTCCGCGGCTCTCGGCTTGCTTGATGAGCTGGTCGCGTTGATGTGTCCAGCTGAAGAACACCACGCTGTGTTCGCGTTGCTCAGCTAGATCCATGATCAGCTCGTAGCGGTCTTCGTCGAGCAGCGTGTAGCCGGCAGCGTCATCATAGACAGCGCCGGAGCTGACTTGAAGCAGCTTCTGGTAGAGCACCGCGGCGTTGATGGCAGTGACGGTCTTGTTCTTGACTTGCAGGATGCTTGCGGCTTCCATCTGCTTGTAGAGCATGGCGTGCTTTTTGTTCAGCTGGAATGGCACGCTGTACTGATGGTTTGCCGGAATGTCTACGCAGTCCTCGAAGCGATGCCGGATCGTCACGTCTCTGATGAGGGCCGAGACGATCGTTTCCGCATTTGGTTTGTCTTCCCACTTCACCATGTTTGCTTGTGGTCCGACCTGCTGTGGAGTGCAGACGGCTGAACGGAAAGCAAAGAAGCTTTTACCCAGGCGCTTGCCGTCATCGACTAACAGCATCTGATGCCATATGTCGCAGACTCCGTTAGAGTTCGGCGTACCTGAAAGAAGGCGGCGGATCGGAAAAAATTTGGCGATCTTCGCCACGCCTTTGCTGCGCTTGCTGGTGTGGTGTTTGAAGGCGCTGGACTCATCGATGATCAGCACTTCGAAGCCTTTCCAGAAGGCTTCTTTCTGTGCTGCCAGCCACTTCGCGGCGTCGTGGTTGGTGATGTAAACGTCTGCTGCCGCCTTGAATGCCTCTTCGCGGTTGGATGCGTAGGCTACGCTGACTTTGAGTTGTGGGGCAAATTTCTTGATGTCGTTGCCCCAAGCGCTTTCAAGCAAGCTCTTGGGCGCCAGGATCAGCACTTTCTTGTTCTGTTTGGCGAAGTCTTCGATTTCCACGCGGGTCTTGCCGGTGTTGCCGGTGGCAAAGATGTAGCCGCGGCGACGTAGTAGCAGATACGTGGACGGCACGCTGAAGCAATACTTGTAGCCGTCCGTGCTGGACGCGTAGTGTACGCGGTCTTTTTTGCCTGGACCGGGCATTTTATCGTTGGCGCAGGCATGGACGACCCATTCTGCCATGATGTCTCGACG
The DNA here is from genome assembly GCA_022072175.1 of Candidatus Omnitrophota bacterium. Lineage (GTDB taxonomy): Bacteria > Omnitrophota > Gorgyraeia > 2-02-FULL-51-18 > 2-02-FULL-51-18 > JAJVIE01. The sequence continues at coordinate 1,184 of JAJVIE010000025.1, forward strand.
GCCCTCTCGTTCGCGCGTGTGCACGGATACGGAGGCCGTACGCTTGGCGGCGCTAAATGCGTATTGCGCGAAGTCTGCCGAGGCTTTATCGAAAGCGCTAAAACGCGTGCCGGCGCTGGGGCGTGGGTCTTGCGTGGAATCCCAGTGCGGTAATTCATCCGCAATGATTTCAAGTTGTCTTTGACTAGCCTGCCACCATAGCTCATCGAATGTTTTTTGACGGCATGGAGCCGCGAAGCGAAAGATTTGGAACTCCGGGTCTTTGCCGCCGCATTGTTTTTCGATGAAAGGGGCGTTGGCTTGTTTTAGCAGTTTGCGCAGGCGTTGGATCTTGCGCTGCTTCTTAATGCGGACAGTACATCTGTTGGTGCTAGACGGGAAATGCCCGTCGGCGATGACAGCGACCATTAGTCGTATTTCGGCGTCGGTCAGATTCAGGCGCGTGGTATTGCGCACGGAGAACGTCGTGCAGAATTTTCTTTTGAAGTGCGACGCTCCAATTTTGTGTAGTGCTTCCATGAATTCCTGCGCGCTGCATTCATTCCACGAGTTGTCCGGCTTGTAATAGAGCACGCGATGCTCGGGAGAGAGCAGTTGGGAAGTTCCTCGTACAGGCGAGATGGCGATCATCGTTTCGCATGGTTTCTTGATATAAGCTAGAGGTTCGATGAATTCTATCTCGCGCGTGTCGGGGTGGAATTGCGCCACCAGCTCGCCTTCGGTGTAGCGGTCGATGTATTTCCAGCCTTGCGGCGTCAGATATTCTGTCATGGAGTCGACGCAACCAGGATCGCTGGTATCAAAGATCCGCGGACTGCGCGCGAGGATCTTGATACTTTCTTTTTGATGGGCGTAGAGCGGTGGAGTTTTCATTTGAGCCATTGTATCAGCGTCTGGATGTCTATTTCGAGGCCGGCGGCGACTATACGTGCGCCCATCTGATCCCCCTTTTGATTCGGCTTATCGTTATCTGCCCGACTCCGTGTTCGGCGGCAATTACACGTTGCGCCCTACTATCGGCGCGAATGGCGACAACTTGCTCTGCCGTAAGCGGCGAAAGATTTTCTTTATGCGTGTTTGAAAGCGAACGACCTTTATTAGCCTTTTCCAAAGCCTCGGCAACTTTTTCTGGCATTCCTTTACCGTAACGATGGTGGTTTACCCCGCGCGGCAAGGACTCAGGGTGCGTTACGCTAGGACTAGGCGGCCTGCGCCCACGGGCGTCCTTGTCGCGCTCGTTATCTGCCTGCGTTCCAACGTACAGATGCTCAGGGTTGACGCACATCGGGTTGTCGCAGTGATGTAATACCCACAATCCGTTAGGGATCGTTCCCACGTAATGTTCATAGTAGGCGCGATGCGCTCTGATAGTTTTGCCCTTGATCTTTAGCTTCCCGTACCCGTCTGATCCGGGTCTTCCTAAAAACTGCCAGCAGCCGTTTTGGGCAATGACGTGTTTTTTCAACAGAGCCATGACATCAGTTCCTTTACGGATACTTCCATCCCCGATGCGTTACGATGACCGCCGCCCGAAAACGCCTTGGCGATGGTGGATACGTCGTAATCGCCGTTAGAACGGAGTGAACACTTAACGCGGGAATCTGCACCCACGTACCAGACAAGACCATAAGTGCCGGATTGATTTGCCAGTTCATGACCGATCTCCGATTGGTGGATGGGAGCGTTGAGGGCGAGGCCGACGAGTGCTAGTTCTTCTTTTATTGGCCAGAGTTGAAATGGTTCATTTTGTATATATTTGATCTCGCATTTCCGCGCCTGCTTCACCATCTGCGCGATGTTCTGCTCCTGGGCGCGGAGGATGGCGGTACCTTCTTTGAAAAGGAAGTGTGGGAAATCTCCGCCATGATCGTCCCATGTTTGTAGTTGTCTGTTTAATTCTTTCCATTGCTCAAAGTTCCACGGCCGGTAGCTCCACAGTGCGGCGTGAAGTTCTTTCGATCCGGGTAATGCAAAGACCCACCGATCCCGATCGTCGATGTGGCGGATCAGCAGCGGGACTTCTGTGTTGGGGTGGAAGTATTCCCAGGCGAGGAGCGCGCCGGATTTGTTGTTGTCGAGGACAATGTATTTTTCATCGTCGGGGCCGTTTTTTTCAAAGTGGTATGGAAATTCAGCGCACCACATCTCGAACGCTGTTTTATGGTGATCACACCAGACCACGCATTTAGCAGCTTGGAAGATGTGTTCCATCACCTTGCGCTCGAAGCTGAAGTCGAGAATATAGACTTCACGGTTGCGGCACTTTTCCGCCATTATGTCCGGAGAGGTGTCTTTGTTGTACTGCATCGGCAGATACTCCGCTGCGTCACCCAGTTTCAGCCAGCAAGAAAATGCGGCCGCAAAACCATCCGTACAATCTGCATGAAAAATTACTAACGGCTTAATGCCTTTTGTGTTCCCCATTTTTCTATCCTTTCGTGCAATGTTGAAATTGTTATGCCCAGTTCTTTGGCCCAGTCCGTAAGTAATTGACGCTGACCGTTGTGTTCTATCCAACGACAGTTGCGCTGGTTTCGATGTTGTTCCGCCTTTGACACCCACCTTATGTTTCCGGGTTCATATCCTTTAGCGTTATCTATGCGGTCGATGGTTGCGGTTTCATTTGGTGGTTCGGGTACATCTGCGTCGAACTGAGCAAAATCTAACCACTGTGCGCACAACAAACCGTTGTAGATAGTTGCGTTCTTATGGTTAGGGTTGCAGCATCGAGCCTTGATCTGCCGCCATGTTTTGTACTTTTTTGTAAACTCGCCAACAGCGCCGCCGTGTTTAGTCGGTTTACGTATGCATCCGCAGTTTGTTGACGCTCCGCTAGTCAAGTGCCCTGCTTGTACGTGCTTTTCTACCCCGCACGAACATATGCAGAGGTACATAGTTGTAGCGCCTCGATTGGGGGCGCGTGCGGTAACAGCCCATGCTCCGAACTGCTTACCCGTTAGGTCTATGAACTTTGGCATGACAGACTCCCGGTATATGGAGCCTAAATTATAACGCAGTCGGCGTGGTAGATCACGAGGGGTTTCATTGCAGCGACTCCAGGTCGAAGGCCCAGCCCTTCACGTTTTTAGGCGGCTTGGATGCGACCGTTTCGGTCATGCCGTACTGCACGGCCTGGCTGGTAAGCTGCTCGGCTTCGATGTAGTTCTTGGCCCGTACCTTGTAGTAGACGGGAACGTAGAAAGTCTGTTTCTTGGCGGGGCGTTTCATGGTGCTCCTTTTGTCGGCGGTTTTAGTAGGTGAACGTGTTAGTTGTCAGTTAGTTGTGGTGACGAGACGGTTTGTTTTACGTCAAATGGGATGGCTATTTCTCGTTCGGCGTCAGTTTCGCCCACAGCGTTTTTGACACGTCCGGCATTTTCCCGTTGCCGCAAGTTCCTGCGTCGAAAGGCCATCCGTGACGCATAAAAAACCGCATCGGAAGCGTGGTGACGGTGCTGTTTGCCCACCTATCAAAAGTGTTTGTCGTTTCTCCAATATCAATAACCCACTCAGCACTCTGAAGCCTGACCCTATACAAGCGGCTATTCTTTTTGAAAGAACCACGGAAAATGCAGTTTCGCCAATTTGTGCCGTAACCAACTGGAGAAAATTTATTTCTGCGCATCCATGTTTTTACGCTAGATTTATTCATAAAGTCAGTCTCCGTAATACGGCGGTTACGCCGAACCATCCGATCCACCGGACTGTCCGCAAGCGTTGCTTGCGTCCAGCCGGTGATCTAGCACGTTCGGCGTCTCGCGCAATGGCGACCCAATCAGCTCCCCGCGTTGCAAATAGTCCAGCGCCTTTACATGAAGCTCGTTGTCTGGTGCAGCTTTGCGTAGCGCGTGGGCGAGTCGAGCAACCAACTTCGCCAAGGCTTCCGTTGTATCCGCTGCCTCTCGCAGAAGCGGCGCGTGCATCACTTCCCGCTCATCGTGCGGGTCTGGTAATGCGTGATTTCTAAGTCTCTCAACTATGCCCACAGTCAGTCCTCCGAGGACGCCGAACCCTGCTGTCCACCGGAGCCGCGCAAGCGCGGCCCGGTGACATCCGAACGCTTGTGCTTGCTCATCCGAACCTCTTGCGGTAGTTGCTGAGATTGACGCTCCCTGTGCTGGTTACGCCGAACGTGCACTGACCACCTTTGTTCGGGCCGTAGGCGCACCACTTGCAGCTGAAGATGTTCGGGTTCGCCGGGAACTCCGTTGCCTTGGTGACTTGCACCAGGCGCTTCTCGAATGGCTGCAAGTGGCGCAGTGCTTGGGCACGTGTCATGGTGCGTGTGACTAGCTGGTCGACATCCAGATACCACAGCTCGACAGTGATGTCTGCCAGTTCAGGGTGACGGAGAAGGGTAGCAATGGCGTACAGCTGGACCTGCTCGCCGTGCTTGATCTCGTTGCCGAAGCTCTTTCCTGTCTTGAAGTCCACGACCACTGCACTGGTTGTGTCGAGGTGTATGACAGCATCCGCCTTGACGCGCAGCCAGGCATGTTTGTAGTCACATGGTTCCCAGGCATGGTTGAACCCCCACTCTCCTTCGAGTGACGCCTGCTTGGCCTTGTACCGGGCGCGCAGGGCTTCGAACTCCGTAGCGAACTTGCGCAGCTCCTGCGGGAGCTGCTTGATCTTGCCGCGCACGTAGTTCTCTGCGGCTAGATGGATTTTCGTGCCGCGATCAGCAGCCTCGGACTTTTCTTCCGGGATCTTGTCGATGTGCTTGAGTTTGACCCGGTACTTGCACTGTTCGAAGTCTATGAGCTTCGAGTAGCTGACTGAGCGGATCATTTGCGCCGCAGCTGCTGCAGGTACTTCGTAGCCTGTCCTTCCGGCAGATAGACAAGATTCAGTAGCCTGCTCACTGCTTCAGGCACGTTGCGGCCGTGCTCATAGCGGCAGCCGCCTGACTGTGTGACGCCGACGCGTTGCCAGAATTGTGTCTGGTTCTCGCCACGGGTAGTGCGGAGTTTGTGAGCTTCCTTGCCGGTCATGATGTGCCTTTCAGAAATGATGGTGAGATTATGTTAGAACAATTAAGAGCAGAGTGCAAGTTACTTTATGCGCTTCAGCTTCGCGCTGGGTACGGCGGGCTCGTTCAGCTTGTTCTGTTCGAGCCAGTCAAGCGTGAAGACCCATTCCACGTTGATACCATAAGCCGAATCATCACCGACGCGCATGCGCTTCGTGGTGATGTTCTTATGCTTGAGCAGTCGCGTGAATTTGTGTGGCGAACGAGGCGTGTTGCCGCAGTTATGCTCGAACAGTACCCATAGTTCGTCGCGTGTCAATTTCGATTCGACGCGGCAGAGCCCGTCTTTGTCGGGCTTTTTCACGCTCTGAATCAGGCGCATTTCACGCCGCACAATGTTGTCGTACTGTGCGGCAACGGCGCTCTCGTGTCCGGCGCCATGCAGTTCCGCGATGAGCTTCATGTCGGGCATGGACATGAGCAGCGGGGCGATGTTGCCATCGATCAGCGCTTCACAGAGCTGTTCGATGCTGTTCTGGTTGGCTTCGATCACGGCTTTTCGAGACGAAGTATGGATGATCTGACCAGCTTTCTCCTTGCTGGCAGGGTAGGCCATGAGGTAATTCAGGAAGTGCGGCAGCTCGTCGTTGATGCGCGCCACTTCCTTGTCTGTCATGGCCAGGCGCACAGGTTGTCGTTCGCCGATATTGTATCTGCGGTCTCGCGAGTCGATCTCGATGATGCCTTGCTTGTTCGAGCCGAACAGGAAGTTCGTGCTGTTGGGTACCATGACTGCTGTCTTCTGCATGAAGCGGATGTTCACGTCGTCTTCCGTGATCCAGTTGCGCAGTTCTCCGCTGATCATGGCTTTTTGCATCGAAGCTCCGATCTCCGCTTCATCGACGAAGACGAAGAGAGCACGCTCCATCCAGCCGTTGAATTGATCTTCGAGACGCCGCTGGACGATCTCGTGGCAATATTCCTTGCCTAGCAGAGGCTTGATCACCTTGTTGAAGAGCAGCCCCTTGCCGGTGCCTTCTGTGCCGTGCAACACCCAGGCTGTGCGAGTCTTGGTACGGAACTGGAAGATCACCGCCAGCCAGTTCATGAAGTGCTCCGTGACTTCAGTCCATTCACCCAGGCTGACTGCGTGGGCGATGATGCGTTTGATGGTTGGTGCCTTGGCGAAAGCCTTGATGTCGGGCTTGGCCTCCCTGAGCCAGGGGCTGGGTACGAAGGTATTCAGATGGTTGGTGTCCATATCTATGACCTGTGTGCTTTGAGGGTTGAATTCCACGGTCCATTGCGGCACGAAGTCTTGCCCATATAGACCATGCGAAAGGAGCCAGTCAGTGAGCTGGGTTACGCTGTCCGCAGGATAGAGTTCCAGGCGATGATGTTCGGGGGTCCAGGCGACTTTGAGATAGCGTCCTGTGCGCTTGTCGCATATGGCGAGGATGTATTTTTCGTTGTCGACAGGCGTTTGGTTCTGCGCTTTACGTTCGGCGATCTTCTGCTTGTAGTAGTCAGGCAGGATCTCCTTGGTTTCGTAGTAGTCGCCGGTTTTGAAGTCACCGATGATCTCGAAGTTCTTCTTGGTGTGCCAATAAGCGCCTGAATCTCCACCATTGAAATTGAAGCGCACGAAGTCGTTGTCTTCCCACATCTCCGTAATGGTGAAGGTGCCGATGCCTTTGGTGACTTCGACGCCTTCAACCCATTTTGTACGCAGACGGAGAGGCGGCAGTTTGGCCGCTTCACGCAGCAGGTTGAGATGGGCCTTGGCTTCCTTGCGCCAACGATCGATCTGATCGCAGCGCAAGCGCTCGATGGGCAGGGCAGGGAGCGACTTGGGAATCAGCTGGATGAGTTCAGTCGGTTTGAGCTTATAGACGACGCCTTTGTTGATGAGCGGCGGCGCGATGAAGATCAGCTTGTCGTTTTGGCATGCGGTGATGTCTATCGGGTAGTGCAGGGATTTTGCCGCTGGGTTCAATGCGACAGCTTTCTTGATGTTGCCATCGAGGAGCGTGCCATTCAGGTTTTGTTCCATGAGCCACGCCTTGATGTACTCGGCGTGGTAGGGATGCGAGAGCAGGAAGAAGATGTGGCAGGACAGTCCTTGCTTGTGTTGTAGCCCTTGGCTCGCGCTGTATTGTATGACGTACGACACGTCTTTCAGCAGCGGGTGGGCATTCATGAACGCTTCGGGAGATTTGAACGGGGCGTTATCCAGGTCGAGACACATCCACTCGGTTGTGTCTTCCGAGCGCGTCATGCCTCGCCTGGGCTCCCATTCAAGCTGCTCCTTGAGCTTCCCCTTCAGGATGCAATGCCCCAAGTCACCATGTTCTTTGAGCGCCGTGAACAGATCCTTGATCGTCGCGACGACGAGACGATGTGATTTGAACTGCGAGACGCACGGATAGGACTTGGTGTTTATGACGTTGTTGTGGAAGCTGAACTCTTTGCGAAGAGGCACTTTGGCTTCAAGGAAGTCGATGACAGCCATGGTTTGTTCCAGGTTGAGAATTGGCAGAGCGCGTCAGACAATGTTAGACGAAACGACGGTCGAGTCAAGGATATTCTGACGGCATGGTACTTTGTGGAACGCGCTACGAATTAGGAATGAAAGCGGAACAGCACGTATACAGCAGTATACGCTTTGATTTTATTGACTATTTTACTTTGTTCTTTTTACTTTGTTCCAATGTTCCAAAATATATAAAGAGTAAGAAAGAAACAGAAAAACAGAGGAAGGAAGAAGTAAAAAATTTACTAGGAGAAATAGAGAGCAATTCGGAACATTGGTACAAATGGCCTTTTTCTAATTAGAATCATAGAGATAGGCTGTTCCAAATCAATGGAACACAGTTAAATCAATGACTTAGCAAAAAGCGTCGTCCGTAGCCAAAAGCGTGCAGTCACTTGCGTGTAAGCGGTCCGGGCTGTGTGTTTTTGACCCAAAGCGCGCCGTTCGTGGCGCGTTGTTGCGGAGTGCGTTGCACGATGCGCTTCGTGCGACGCACTTTGATCTTGTGCGCGCCGGCAGCGAGCATGGCTTGCTTGAGTTGAGTTCCCATTGCGATCTCCTTTGCTTGTGAGAAATCGGTTTCCAAAAAAGGGGCGCAACGCTCGTCGCGCTGCGCCCCTTGAACGGAGTTACTTGACTGAAGCGGCCGCGGCCATATCAGCCGAGGTGATGCCCATCGATTTCGCTTTCTCGACGCGACGCCGTTCGCGCTTGGCTTTCGGCGTGTCGGCCGGCGGCTCGTCGATCGTCGGCACGGGTTCCTCGGCGTCCAGGCGGTCGAACAAGGCTTTCGCTTCCGCCGCCGCCTTCTCTTCGTAGCTGAGGATGTCGTTCTCGGTCACGTTGAAATGGCGCAGCAGGTTGAGCGCGCCTTCCTTGGCTGCCCTGGGCCCGGTCTCCTGAAACGGGAGCTTCGCTTTCAGCAGCCGGCGATGCGCGTCGCGGAAGGTATCGATCCCTGCGTCGATGAGCTTGCCGACAAACGCCTCGCTCACGTATTCGGGGAGCGAAGCCTCGTCGTACTCCGTATCGTCCGGTAGCGTCTGGACGAACTCCACGGCGTCGATCGCCTTGCCGAAGTTCTCGGCCACGCGGTCATGCGCGCGTTGCAGCTCCAGGTCGATCATGCGGTCGAGTTCCGCCTTGCTGCGCGGTTGCGCGACCTGCTTGTTCGCCACGCGCCGCATCAGCGTGGTACGCGCGGCGTTGCGCCGCTCGATGTCGCTGCGCTTGTCCTCGTCGGCCTGGAACACGAACAGCGCCGTCGAGTCGAGCGTGTGGATGCGCTCGGCGTTGAGCCCGTCGACCAGCGCCTTCTCCAGTCCCTTACAGGTCTGGATCAGCTCGGTGTTGGGCACCTCGCGCGTCGCCTCGATGAGCATCGCACGGCGCAGCGGGTACAGCACGCCGTTGACATGGCGGTACACAGCCCCTTCGGGCAGGAGTTGCAGTTGGGTTGCAAGCATCTTGAAGTTCATTTGTTGCTCCTTTCGTTAGACAAATAAAAGCGCAGCCAGGCACCATGCCCGACTGCGCCAGAAACGACGGACGCGCCCGAGGGACGAGGGCGCTAAGCCGCCAAATAGATCGTTACGTCCTCGTAGCCGAGTTCGTCGGCCTCCGCGATGAGTAATGCAGTGAGCCCGTCCGCGTCTTCCGAGGGCGTGCTGTCAGTGAGCTGCCAGCAGCCGTCTTCCGACGTGGGCATGGGGTAGAACAGCCACTCAGGCTTCATGCCACCTCCGCTTGAACGCCATCCAGTAGAGCACGCAGGGCACGGTCGCGAAGCTGACCAGGCCCGCCGTGACGGCGGTCATGGTGCCGACGATCGTGCCCCAGTGGATGAGCAGGTTGACGCCGATTGCCGTGCAGTGCACGACGCCCTTGGCCCACCGCTTCGAGAGCCATCTCTCACTGCTGAAGCGCAGCAGGAGGATGGCCTCGAATGCGGCGGTAATTGCCGCGAAGGCGAGCACCGTTTCTAGCATCGCACGGCCTCGCCTTCGATCGGCGCATCGTCGAGCAACGTGCTGGCGGCAACGCCCGCAGCGACGCCGCCAGCGATTGCTCCGGCGATAGGTGCGACGACCAGTTCGGTGACGGCCTCGGCAGCGACGAGCGCCGCGACGACGGTGTTGGCCACCGCGCCGCCGATAGCCCCGACGGTAACTGCGCCGCCGACGAGGGCGACGCGCTTGGCGCGACGCGCGCCGTTGATGAGAGTTTGTTTCGGAAACTTCATTTCAGCCTCCTATGGCAGTTGAGATGAGGTACGCCAGGACGACGCACCAGAAGACGATCGCGTCGGTGCTCATCAGAACACCGCGTACATCGTGGTTTCGGTTCCGCAGCGCTGCACGCGCACGGGCTGCACGGCAAATTTGCGGTCCAGACCGCGCTTCGCAGCGGCCCCTGCCCAGCGGTTGCGCAGCGTGAAGGCGTCTTCGCGCTTCGGCGCCATGAACAGTGCCGGACGGCACAGCCCATGGTCGACGCGCGGTTTCGCCTGAGCAGCGACGCGCTGGGTTTTGAGCGCGCTGACCTGCGCGCGCAGGTTAGCGTTCTCCGCGGCAAGCGCGGCGTTCAGATCTTGCAACTCTTTCTTCGTAGCCATGGCGGCTCTCCGTTCAAAGCAGCGACGACCGCTGCACACAGAACGACGGACGTTCCGAGCGGAGCGAGGAACTAGGGACTCCAGTCGAGATCCGAAAGCGAATCCGAAGCCGCCCCCCCGTCGTGAGACGACGGGGAGGGGGTGGAGCGCGCGTAAAGTTTCGAAGTTCCCAGTACCTCGTTCCCAGTTGTCATATTCTCAGAACAAAATCCGAAGCCACCCACCCCTATTCACATATCGAAAAGTGCCATATAATCTAAAAAAAATTCTGACGGAATCTGATATGCAAACGCCATGCGCGCAGTGCGCAGTGCAACGCCCGCAGCTCTACGTGCCGCGCTCGTCGTACGACGTGCTGCTGGTGCAGCTCGAAGAGCTGGATTCCTCGCTCGAAGAGTTCGAGGAGGCGTTCGGCGTCACTCTGGTCCCGATGACGGAGCACTGATGGCTGCGCGCCCACGCTCGAAGCTCACCGAACGACAGCAGAAGCTCGTCGAGGCGAAGCTCGCCGGCAAGAACGACCATCAGGCGGGGAAGGAGGCGGGCTACGTGAACGGCTGCAACGCGCTGAAGATCGCCTCGGTAAGGAACGAGATCGCCGCCGCAAGGCGCTGGCTCACCGACACGACGCAGATCAAGCGCCTGGACGTGGTGGAGGGCATCCTCGACAGCATCGAGATGGGCCGCATGATCGCCGATCCGGCGGCGGTGAGGCAGGGATGGGTGGAGATCGGCAAGATCCTCGGCCACTACGCGCCGGAAGTGAAGAACATCAACCTGAACATCAACCAGCAGCGCCTGCGCTCGAAGTTCGAAGCGCTCAGCGACGAGGATCTGCTGGCCATAGCCGAGGGTGCTACGATCGATGGTGAGTCGCAGCGCCTCTAAGACCCGGAAATGCGCGTCCTGCGGGGTCAGGAAGCCCCTGCTGGACTTCCCGACGACCGACGCGGACGAGTGCCTGGCCTGCACCGTCCAGAAAGCCGCTCCGGCCTCTTCCGAGGCTCTTCCAGAGCCTCTTGTATCCCCGGAACCAGTGGGTTCCGGGGATCTCTTTCAGCACGTCGATGCGGAGATCGACCCGGCAAGCCCGACGATCCAGGAAATGGCGGCCCGGACCCTGGCCCGCAGGCGCCTCCTGCCCTTCATCAGGCGGTTTCGGCCGAAATACCAGGCCGGATGGGTGCATGAGGACATCTGTCGGCGCCTGGAGCGGTTTGTGCGGCAGATCGAGGAGGGAAAAAGCCCTCGACTGCTGCTGATGATGCCCTACAGGCATGGAAAGTCAGAGATCAGCAGCCGGCATTTGACGCCGTGGATGATCGGGCAGCATCCGGAGTGGGAAGTTATTGCGGCTTCGAACGCGCAGTCCCTTGCGACCAGTTTCAGCCGCTACATCCGCGACTTGATGCGTGATCCGTCATATCAGGCGCTGTTTCCTGACGCTGCGCTCGATCCTTCGTCGCAGAGCGTCGAGAACTGGAATACCACGCGCGGCGGCGGCTACATGGCGGCGGGTGTTGGCACGGCGATTATCGGTCGCGGGGCGCATTGCCTCATAGTCGACGATCCGGTACGAGACGCTGAGGCGGCGGACTCGAACGTCATTCGCGACAACACGTGGGAATGGTACTTGTCCACGGCATACAGCCGGCTGTCTCCAGGCGGCGGCGTACTGGGTATCCTCACTTGTTGGCACGACGACGACTGGGCTGGGCGCATTCAGCAGGCCATGGCGGCGGGCGGCGACCAGTTCGAGATCGTGAAGTACCCGGCGATCAACGACCTGGGCGACGAGTACATCCTGCCCGACGACAGCATCGTGCAGCTGCCGCCCGGTTCCGACGTGCCGGAGGGCGCGAAGCTGACCCGCAAGCAGAACACCGCGCTGCATCCGGAGCGCTACACGCTGGAGATGCTGCTCAACATCAAGAAGAACTACTACGCGCTTGGTCAGCAGCGCTGGTGGGCGGCAGGGTATCAGCAGAACCCGGCACCGGAGGAGGGCGCGTACTTCACCAAGAAGATGTTCCGCTACTACGCGAACAAGCCGCACAAGCTGGAGCGGAATGTCTACCAGGCATGGGATTTCGCCGTCACCGAGAAGCAGCAGGCGGACTACATCGTCGGCGCGACGGGCGAGCTGGACGTGAACGACAACCTGCACGTAGTCGATATTGACCGGTTTCGCAGCGGCGACAGCTTCGTCATCGCCGACGCGATGCTCGACGCTTGGGAGCGCCACGGCAGCGAAGCCGTGATCGGCGTCGAGGACGGCCAGATCTGGCGCTCGATCGAGGCGGTCTTCGTGCGCCGCTGCCAGGAGCGGAAGCTCTACCCGTCGATCGAGGTCATGAAGCCGTTTACCGACAAGCTGGTGCGCGCGCAGCCGCTCAGGGGCCGCATGCAGCTCGGCAAGGTCTGGTTCCCGGACAACGCGCCCTGGATGGACGCGCTGCGCCAGGAGTTCCTGCGGTTCCCCACAGGTAAACATGACGATATCATCGACGCCTGTAGCTGGTTGACGCGCCTCGTGCTCAGCCGCCAGGCGCCGCGGTTGAAGAAGCCGAAGGAGCAGAGGAGCTGGAAAGACCGGCTCAAGGGAATCATGAACGGCACGAAGGGTGCCTCACACATGGCTGCATAGGAGAACGAAGAATGAAACTCATGGCCTACCTGCCCCGCGCGCCGCGCGTCACCGGATTGCTCCAGGGCTTCACGCCCATCGTGCCGTTCCAGGCCACCGACGAGCAGTATTACCAGCTCCGTATCGCCCACCCTGGCGAGTTCGTCAACCTCAGCGCCGCGCCCATGGCTGCGGCGGTCAGCGCGGCTTGTGCGGCGATGCGTCGTGTCTGATATTCGTTTCAAGATCCAGCAGCTGGACGCCGGAGCGGCGCACTGGCTCGGCTGGGCGAAGAAGGAGGTGCGCCGTCTCGCAGCGGCGATGCCTGCGTTCACACGCACATGGCAGCACGGCGACGTGACTGTGCGCGCGCAGTACCACGAGGAGAGCGGCATCGCTCGGTTGTGGTTGACGGCTGCGGAGACGGAGCGGATGGCGGTATGGGCGACGCTGCCGAATCCGCATGCAGCACGTAGAATCTTCGTGTACACCAGGCCAGCAACAAACGCGTTAGTGGTCACATCATATAATCCGTCGCAGTATCCGAGGCCGGGTTACGTATGGATACACCCGAATGGGTCTCATGATGAGCAGTCATACATATATGCTCAATGGCTAGGATACGTAGACTTTGTGGTTACGTCACGGCCCGATCCTGATTTTCCAGAAAGGACGGAGTGGGTGAACACAACCACTTACAGTATGTATCCGTCGCTCGGAGCGGTATATAACGGCGAAGTTATCACGTATCGGTATCACCCTCCGGAAATCAACGTCGTCGCCACAGCGTTTAGCCTTATGGCCGAATATCAATCCGCTTTGGTTGAGGCGCAATCATTTAGCATACCGAAACAAGTGCAGGTTCTCGCCTCTAGCGGAGAGCTTCTCGCGTCGCAGACTGTTATTGTGGAGGGCGATAACGAGCGGTACATCCCAGTTGTCGATGCGTGGAACGGCGGTGATTTCTGTACGTTGTTCGAACGCGCGAACGTTCTCGGTACGATCGAATATACATATCACTCAACGCTGCGTTTTGAAGTGCCGGAAGACTGCGTATATGCGCACGACGCTATGCCTGTATACCCTGGAACCGATGGGGGCGAGGATTTGTGGTTGCAGCAGTGGGAAGAGACACTACAACAATTCAATCAGCGCCGCTATAAATGGAGCAGAGAGAAGACGACGGAAATAATCGCTTCTATGCAGACCGGCACATACGTATTGCCGCACGAATGGAGTCGCGTGCTGAAGCAGACGGCGCCAAAAAGCGATCATACTTATTTCGAAGCGCAAATGTCGGAGACGGTAAGTGACGAAGTAGTTAGCGACACTTCGGTAAATCTGACGCAGAACGGAACAAAAATCATAAAGCGCTCCGCTACGCTGTCGTATTCTATTGTGGACGAGGGCGTGACGACAGAGCGCTCAACGACTCTTATAGGAACTTTGACGCGGGACGCAACCGAACACACAAACGGAGCTGGAATACCCATCGAAGTCTCTGTGAAGGATACATACGAGAATTGGTACGAGCGAGCAGGACCGGAAGCGTTGCTGCCCGAGCTGTACTATGCGTACGCGAATGACGACGATGGGAAGAATTATGGAGCTGTGTTGAACGGTGTTTTTCAGGGCGGAAGAAATGCAGACTCTTCGTACGGTCCGCCGGACAACCCTGTGTTGTATAACGAGCACGTACCAGTGTATCCGGTTTCTGAGAACAGCGCCGTCATGACGCTGAGTGGTTTTGCGGCGGATTTTTTTGCGAGTCAGCGACCGCGATACAAGAAAGACGCCGGAAATAGAAACTGGCTGTCATCGGCTCTTACTAAAGGAAGCACGATAATCGTGATACCTGTAAGTCGCATGGTTGAGGAAGACGGCGTGGAAGTCGACACAGGAATGTTTGCGGTTGAACAGGCCGGCAAGGTGAAAATATTCGGTGCGGCACTGTATAAGTATGACCGAGAGACCGGATATTTAGGACAGTTGAAATGGGTACCGTTGCCCAGTGGAGCGCTGGATACGACACTCGTAGTTCCGGATGACTACGAGCTGCGTGGTAATGTGCTGCTTATCTACGGCGGCATCAAATGGGACGACGTGAAAGAAACCGCCAAGGCGCAGCGCAAAGCCCTCAACGATCCGAACGATCCGGCGCACGATCCGTTCATGAAGGCCGTCCTCGACGCTCTGAAACCACCTGAAACTCCATCCTCTTGATTTCTCACGTACTCTAATGTACTCTGCGCTCAGTTCATAGGAGGAACCAGCCATGGCACAAGTAATCACGCTCCTCTCGGCGGCGA
>JAJVIE010000024.1 GCA_022072175.1 Candidatus Omnitrophota bacterium
AATGGAGTGACAGACCCGATCGGCGTGATCTCGACCGTGCCCCTGTAGTTGATCAGAGCCTTCCATGCGTTAGCGACATTGTATGTCGTGATGAAATCAACCTCGTTGATCCTGATAGTAGCAGTCAGCGTCATCCCCGACTTCGGCCCGATCTCTTTGTCGATCGTCCCATATCCCAGGATGTCCTCATAGATCACATCATAATCAACGACGGACGGATCGAACGCAATACACTCCTCGGATTTCGATCCAGAGCCGGGAGATGTGTATGTGAATGTCAGGCTCGCCATGTCAGAACCCCGGCATCATTGCACGCCGCTGATTGTACGCCCTGATCTGGTCTGGGCCTGCCGTGAAATTCGCATGTGAGATGACGACACGTGGCCCGCCACGTTGCGGCTGCCGCATCCGCTGAGCGGCTCGATGGGAATAGCCCCTGTATTGACTGGCCGCACTCTCTGCCGACTCCTCCATTGTCTGCGGCCCATATTCCGGAGTGCCCGCCATTTGTGCTTGCAGCATGGACCTGTACGCCATGCGGGATTTGTCAGCCGGGGTCATTTCGAGGCCCTTGATCCGTGCGGCCTCTGTTGCACGTGCGGCCTCTGCCGTCGCTCTCGCCGCCTCCTCGGCTGCTGCAATGTCGTAATATTTATTGTCGTACTCTGCCTGCGTGATCCCCTCTGCTGTCATTATGCCGCCGGGGCTCTCGGCCATCTGTTTGGCCTTCGCCTGTTCGTTCCGCGCTTTTGCCGCCGCCACCTCCTTGTCCTTGGCCCCGATGTATGTACCTCGGAACAGATCCTTAACGACGCCCATGACGCCGCTGGGGGTGAACCCCTCCCAGAACGTTTTATCATTGAGCACCTTGAGGCTATCTGTGATTGCGGCAATAACTGTCGTCACCACCCCCTGAGCCATGCTTGCATTCCCAGCGAGATCAGAGAAGGCCTTCGACAACTGAGTGATCTGGCCGGCCAGAGTGTTGACCGCCGCAGGGGCAGACCCGCCATATCGAGTCTCAATCTCCTGCAATAATACGTTCTGAGCTCCAAGCATGTCGCCGGTTTCCATCAGCGACTGCACCAACTCCTTCTGTGACTCGGACAGCCGGATCCCGGATCGCGACAGCAGAGTCATGCCGTATGCTGGATCATTCAGAGACCGGCCGAGTGTCTGCACAGCGCTATTCAGATCAACACCCAGCGCAACAGACATGTCGGCTGCGGCTGTCATCGCACGACCGAACACGTTTGACGACAGGTTCGTGAATGTCAGCATCAGTGCCGATGCCGACATGATTGTGTCATCCGAGTATGTTGTGTAGTTGACGAGCGACTGCGTCAGGCTGTCAATGTGTGCAGCAGTCACGCCAGCGGCACCACCTGTTGATTCGAGTGCGGCAGTCACCTGCGCCAGAGCATTCTCGTCACCGGTGATCTCGTCATAGACATAACGAGCCGCCTGGCCGACAGAGTATAGTCCACCAGCCCACGCCATCGCACGGCCGACGCCACCCCTGAACATGCCCGATAATTTACTGCCTGTCGTCTCGGCCTTGTCGCCTAATTTGTCCACATCCCTGGATGCCCGCTTCATCCCGTCGGTAAATTTCTTGTCGTCGGTTGACAGGAATACGATTGCGTCTGCTAGTTTGACCGCCATTATCCCCTCGTGTAGCGAGCAATACTGCCCAGATATTCCGGGCTGGCATCAGCGACATCCCTGCCAGAACTGCCTGTCCTGCGCCCTCCAACCATCTCTGTCAGTGCGCCATGCATCTCATGCAGCTGCAGCCACGTCCAGTTGCGGAAAATGTAGACCGGGTCTGGCCATCCGTGCCGCATCCCGACAAACAGCAGGTCCCTCAGCCACCGGGTTTCATTGCCGCCCATATCCCAATGATCGACGAAACGAAAGGGAGGTAGTATGCCCGGAACACCTCCCCGATCGCAGTCCCAATCTCCGCGCGTGTCGCCTTTGCGGCAACGTCACTGAGCTGCCTGTCCGCCAGCATGAACACTGATGCGATCAATTCATCCAGGCCATCAGTGAAAAAATACAGCAGCAGGTCCGAGTTCACGTCCTCGACATTGATCCGCTGCTGCCTGACTACACTCGCCAGCATCGCGCCAATTGTTTTCCGCCACTCCATGTCATCGTTGATCGGCAACGGCTTGAACGTCACGTCAACTCCGCCGATGCTCACAGTGATCCCGGCGTTCAGCATGTTTCTGGTTGATTCGTTCGCCATGCTATGCCGAGTCCGCAATCGTAAAGGTTGGTGTAGACGAATCGTACAGAGTCTCGAACCTGCACGGAACCATCCATTTCTCACCTTTTTTGTATGACTGCGCAGAGTCGCTGGTGAATGTCCCGTATGACAGAGTGATCGTCCTGGTCCCGCCGCCTGCTTTTGTTGCGACGAATTTCACCGATGATTTGGCCATTGTGGTTGACCCCATCAGTGTGATCGACGTGGAGAATGTCGTGCCAGGCATGACCTTTGCCATGTTGGCAAGCGTTGCCTCCGCCATCGTGAATTCGGCGACTACCGCCTGTTTCGTGATGATCATGTCAATGCTCTGCGTCAGCTCATTGACATCCACGGCCTCATGCTCCGTCACCAGAGAGATGTTAAACCCGTCCTCTGTGGCACCGATATCCGTGAACGTCCCACCGGCCGCATCGCCGATTGACACAGTGCCTGTCCCCCATAATACGTTTGCTGTCGTTACCGCCACTGCATTGCCCTCCTCATATTATGTTGCGTAGCCGCCTCGCCAGGAACTCCATGACTCGCTCAAGCGCCGGGCCGAAATGCGGCCTCGGTGGTGTCGCTGCATGTGATCTGGCCGATTTGAAATTTACAATGTCGCCGGTTTTCGCCAGGGACCTGATCGATGCCATGATGCTGCGTTTGTCTCCTCGCGACATGCTCTTCCATTCCTCTCGATCGAAATCGAGTCCGTGTTTTTTGATGACCTCTTTCCGTGCTCGATATGTCGCTGACTGTTTCTCCGTCATGCCTCGACGCGCTTTTGTCCCCCGCTCCAGCCACAGCCCCATGCCTGATGCCGACCTGACGTAGTAGGTGTCAAACCCATGTTGTTTCACCCCGATCCCCACGTCCATGTCTGTCGGGGTTGCCCGCTCTTTAGCCTTGCCGTGATAGATCGTATCCCGGTGATGTTTGTCGCCCCATTGAGGGCGCAGCCCCCGGACCTTCCGGCTGTTCGGATCCACGGGGGCCAGCTGTTTCGCCGTATGCGCCATGACTACAGCAGCATCTTTCAACGCCTGATTCACGGCATTCTGGATTGCCGGGACAGCATCGAGATTGATGTCGAGCACAACGCCCGATGTAGTAGATTTAGAACGCCGCGCCCTGCGCCGCCTCGCCATCAGGACAAGTCCCAGGACCTGTATTCGCTGATCATGCGCAGGTGCCTCCAGAAGATTTCCTCGTTCCGGGAGAAATTGAATCCCTCCATCGCTACAGTCCCGACCTGTGTCGTTATGTCGAACCGGTTGAAAAACGACTCGACACACATATCCACTGCACACTGAGTTATCATTCGCGGGTATTCCACCTGATACACATCTGCTGAGGAGTGCGCAGCAGCCGTTGACCCATTGACGCCTCTCGTCACTGTCGCTGTCGCGCCTGACACAGACATCACCTCCATGAACTCTGTGCCGCACCTGATGAGCATCCCGGCGGCAACAACGTCCTGCGCAGATATCGTCACAGCCGTGCTGGTTGAGTCTGCTACTGTCGCAGTCACGCCCAGGCCTGACCACGGAGTTGCACTCTCGCCATTGCCATAGCCCCACAGGCCTGTCGCCTTATACCGGCGATGGCCACGGGAGAATGAGTATGATCCTCTGCCTGTCGTGCGGATGCATGTTTTCGGATATGCCGAGACATCCCGCAGCGATTCGAGGTAGAAATCCGTCCCCTCAGTCCATGTCTCGCCGTCCCATGTTCCGTCATTCTCGGAGTCCGCTGCAAACGATGACAACGACAGCACATCAGGGATGAGCAGGTCGCCACCGTTCGGCCCATCGAAATAGCGGGAATCATGCGACGGGTAGAAATGCCTGCGAGTGTGCTGATCGATCGCCCGTGATGCGGATTCGAGAAACCTAATCAATGTCTCATCCATCGAGGACTTGATCTCGTAGCTCGCGGAATACCGCACGTCTGAAGGTGTGGCGTACAGGTTCGGCATGTTACCCCCGTCGTTTCTTCGTCTCCCGAGGCTCGACTACAGCAGTCTCCTCGGGTCCTGGCATTGCCGTCACAGCGCGGCACCATCCATCACGGATCCCCTGCGCGGCAATGTCGTCAGACAGATCGACCTGCGTGCCGTGATTCACTGTCAGCGTGATGTGACCCTCCAGCAGGACAGTATGCCGTTGCATGATGATGACCTGCATGTCAGGACCCCTTGCGAATGTATGGCCGACCGACGGCAATCACAGCCAGCGGAGCACTGCCGGTGTTGCCTGACGGAGTGATGGTCAACTGCACGTACCGCTTCTGTTTGATGTAGCCGATTTTTTTGACTGTGTTGTCTGCAGAGTAGTCGAACGACGCCGAAGCGGTTGTGCCGATCAGCGAATCACTGCTGACAGCAGATGACGACACGAGCGCCCCGGTCGGGTCAGTGATCGAATCCGCGTGCGCCAGTGTCACGGCAAACGTCGCGTTTGAATCGGCCAGCACCCCTGTGATGATGTGGAACTCACATCCCGGGTAGTTCGCCAGGTCGATGGCTTTTGTGGTCTGCGCCGTGTTGTTTGAAACAACTACCGGAGCCAGGCCGAATATTGGGTCTATAGTTGTGTGCAGATCAACGGGCTGCGCATACCCAATCGATGCAGCAGCGATGATTGCAATTGCGGCAATATATTTCATTCTCGTTCTCCATTCATGAATTCGTGTCGTCACCGCCCAGGGCTGGCTGCCGCAATGCAACAACCAGCCCCAGTCTGCATCAGGGTGACGCATCCCTGCGCGATTAACTCGCGCTCAGCTTCAGAACCTTGATTGCGTCGCTGTTGACGACCATGCCGCCAACGCGTTTTGTCGCATAGAACCCGACATAGGGTTTGTTCGTGAACGGGTCGCGCAGTGTCCGGATCCCGACACGGTCAACAATGGTGTAGCCGGATCGGAAATCGCCAACGGCCAGAACAGCAGCACCGCTCCCGATGTCAGGCATGTCAGGCATCTCTACCACTGGATACCCGAGCAGAGTCGGAGGAGTCCCAGCGACATTCGACTCAACCCACTCATAGGTCCCGTCGTTCGCCTTGAATTTCCGGATCGCCGCAATTGTCAGCGCGTTCGCAACGAACACGGCATTAGCGCGATGCTGCGGTTTCAGCGAATACAGGAGGGTAATTAGGTCATCGAGCGGACTCACCGAGGCCGACACGGTTTTGAATGCGCCGTTAGTCCCGGTAGCGACATACTGCAGCTGGCCGAACGTCCGGCTGCCGTCAACCGATGAGGACAATGTGTAGTTCATGAACCCCTTCGGCTTCTTGGTGCCGTCGCCTGTCACGAATGCAGCCCCCTCGGCCTTCGCGAAATGCTCATTGATGTCGTTGGTCATGAACTGCTCTGCATTGAAAAACGCATCATCCAGCAGAGACTGTGTCGCAAACGCGTTGGCATACACCTCACCCATGACAGCCTGCACCTCTGCGAGTGTCGGGGTGCCGGTCTCGGTTCTGGCGTCAGCCTCGCCGACCCATCCGCTGCCTGTCCCGCGGGTGTTGACGATCACCCGGTAGTCGCTGGTTGATACGTTGATCACATTCGCGATCTGCCGCATCGGCGACAGTTTGAGATACAGCGCAGCAACATTCGGATCGGTCACCTCAGGCACCAGATACCCGCCGTCTCCGCCGGTGGTTATGTTCAGAGCCTTCTGCTCCAGGTCGCGCAGCCCGGCATCATTGCCGTGCCGCACCCAGTCATAGAATGCACGCTTGTGCTCGGCCTTGATCTGGTCGGCATCAGTGATCGAGCTCTGGCCCGGCCTGGTCTGGCGCAGTTCGACCTGAGACAGTTTGCCGTTCATGTCGTTGAGCGCCAGGCTCATCTTGTCAACTTTCTCCTCCAGCAGCACATCGGCGCGGCCGGATTTCTTGAGTGACTCCCACCTCTCGTCATTGGCCTTTTTGAACTCCTCGAATGTGCTGGCAATCTGATCCAGCATCTCCTTAGTTTCCATCTCGCAACTCCTCAGTTACAGATTTGATTCTATCGATCAGCCCGGTTATCCTGGCGTGATCATCTATATCGCAGTCAACTGCATCACACAGTCTCAGCGACGACAGCCCACGCGACACGATCGCCCTGGACTGCGTATTAGAGAACCCTGCATCACACAGGACTCTCTCAACATCTCTCGGGTTCGGGACCATGCCCGAATTCAGCGCGGCACGAACCTGCCCAACAATCGCCGCGCTATTGGCGGGGAACGTCACCAGCGACGTCTCCCACAGATCGATGTCGAGCAGTTTTCGTTTGCCGGTGGATTTATCGATCTCCCATTTGATCGGATTGAAACCGATGCTCAATCCATTGATGGCACCCATTTTGAGCAGCTCGTATGCCTCACTGCCTCTCTGTGTTTTGAGCGCGAGCCGCCCCTCTGCTATGAGCCCGTGATCGTCCTCCTCCATCCGCTCCCACACACCGATCGGATCATCACTGCGGTGCTGCCACAACATCGCCACAGGCCGCTTGCGCTTGCGCGACAGAGACCGCCTGAATGCCCCGCTGACAACCACATCGCCATAATTGTCCTCGACGTCGAACACGCTGGCATAGCCCGTGAACACGCCATCCTCGTCGCCAATGGACTTGACCTCGAACGCCAGGTCAATGTTATTCTGAATTGCCATCTCCACCTCCAGCACCTGTAGTCATGTTGAGCGGCACCAGGAACTGGTCCCCGCCTGCATACGGATTCATATTCTCCCGGGCACGAACCTCGTTGCGGTTCATGATCCCGTTATTGATAGCCGTGGCATACGCATTCATGCGGCTCACAATGTCGGCCCGCAGCATCGAGTCAACAAGGAACTCACAGTAGTAGTCAGTGCCGGCCAGTAGCGATTTATTGATTGCCTGCTCGATCCGTCGCAGCCATGGCAATAGCGAATCGGTCAGAAACTCCAGCGACTGCTGCTCGATGTTGCTGAATGTCGCACGCTCTAGATCACCGACCTTGTGAGGAGGCACGCGGAAAATCCCGCATATCTCTGACCGCTGGAATTTTCGGGTCTCCAGATACTGCGCGTCCTCAGATGTCATCGTCACCGGAGTCCACGAAACATCCTCCTCCAGAACAGCCGTGCGATACACGTTGTCACCGGAGTATCCCTGCTGCCAGCTCTCCCGCAATCGTTTGCGCCCGTCGTCAGACAGCCGCCCCTTGACGTTCAGGATCCCCGCCGGTTTCGCGCCGTTGCTGAACAGCCGTGTCCCATGATCCAGTGCCGTCATCGCCAGCCCGATCGTTTCTCGATGCTGCTGGATCGGCGACAACCCTATGACCCCATCATGCGACAGAGCACGCACATGCATGATATGTCTCTGACTGTATGTCGTCACGCCAGAGTCGCCACGCACCTCATACGTCACCACTCCGGCGGTGCTCCGTCTCGGCGTCACCTGATCAGGCTGCAAGGGGATCAGCTCTCGCACCCCCGATGCATTCGGGTTCATGTACACATACGCATTGCCGCGCATGTTCAGAGACACTCCGATCTGCTCGAAGAATTCAAACGCAGTCTGGTTCTCATTCGGCGCGTCATGCAGCATCGCATAGAGTGGATGGTCAATTGCGCGAAGCCTCTCGTCACCGATATGCTGGTACACGATGCACGGACACTGAGCGATTGACTCCGAGATCACCCTGACACATGCATAAACAGTCGAGCACCTCATGGCAGTTTCCGGCGTCACGCTCACTCCGCCGATCTGATATGATGACTGCATCAGCGCCTCGAGCTCATGCCCGCGCCTCTCGCTAACCCCGAGCCACCGCCGGAGTAGCCCCCTCACAGGTAGTACACCCCCTGGGATTCGTATAACGACATTGACTGCGCGTGTCGTGTCGCTCTGTCTATCCCCATTATCAGCGCCACCATCCCGTCTATTTTCGCCCTGCTCGCTGACCGGTCCGGCTTGATATTCCCGGCAGGATCCGTAGCCAGCTCGAGGTTGTCCGCCATCCATCGCAACACAGGATTCCCCCCATGCTCCAGCTTTCGCGACGCAACCAACGACAGCAATTGTTTTGTCGGAGCGCTCATACTCGCATACCCCTGTCTCACAGGCACAGTCACGAACCCATCCGACTGCAGCTGCGTGGTCAACTGCATCGCATTCCACGGATCGTATGCGATCTCTCGGACTATGTGTGTCTGGCCATAATCATTGATCCATGCCCGTATCGATTCGTAGTCGATTACGTTTCCATGAGTCGCGATTACATGCCCATCACGGACCAACGTCATATAGTCAACCCTGTCCCGCCTCCCCTTCTCGATGACGTTCTCACCGGGGATCCAGAACATCCCATCCGCGACATACACACCATCGCCGAACGGGAACACAGCAACAGCAGCAGCAATGTCCGTTGTCGATGCCAGGTCCAGTCCGATATAGCACTCCCGCCCTATCAACTCTCCAGGCCTCGCTACGCCAACACACTCACCCCAGTCATGCATGTTGATCGCTCTGGTGTTCTGCTGCGTCCATTGGTTCAGGTGTAGTCGCCGGAACGTGTTCTGATACGACGGCTGGCTCTTCGCCCTCTCACATTCCGCAGACAGATATTCCTCGTACACACTGACGCCGAGATTCGGGTTGGCCTTGCGCCACACCGCCGGATCCGTCCAGTCATCCCCCTCATCCGCCGACGCAATGAACGGGTAGAACGTGTCGTCGCTGATCACGCCATCTCGCACCTGCCTCGCATACTCATGCTGCTCCCAGCAGATGCTCTCCCTGTCGTAGCCCGCCGTCGTGATTGCCCACAACAACGGCTGACGCCTCGCACCCGTGGACGTGCTCAGCACATCCCACAATTCCCGGTTCGGCTGCGCATGTAGCTCATCGAATATGATCCCGTGCGCGTTGAATCCATGCTTGCTGTGAGCATCCGCCGAGATGACCTTGTACGTTGACTCGGAGCGCTTGTGCACCAGGCTATGGCGGTAAACCTCGATCTCCGACGACAGGAACGGGCTCGCCTCTACCATCGACCGCGCAATGTCAAACACAATGGCCGCCTGCTGCCTGTCGCTCGCAGCCGAATACACCTCTGCACCGGCCTCCCCATCCGCAATCAGCAGATACAGCGCCACACCAGCAGCGATCGTCGATTTGCCGTTTTTCCTCGCGATCTCGGCATAGACACGCCGGTACTGTCGCAACCCGTCTGGACGTAATGTGCCGAACACATCACCGAGTAACTGTTTCGTCCACGGCTGCAACACTAACGGCGTGCCAGCCCATTCCCCCTTGCTATGTCGCAGGCGATGCTCGAAGAAATCGATGACACGCCGACCCCTAGTAGTCCTCATCGTCCTCCAGCACCCGGACCTCTCCGTCATTCCCGAACAACCAGTCCGCGATCGCCTTGTCCTTCTCGTCGTCACCCATGACTCGCAGCTGCCTCCGAGCCATCGGAGTCATCCCCAGATCACCCCACAGTTGCCGCAGATGTGAGAGTGTCGCTGTCGCGATTTTCACCCCGGGATGTTCCGCCACACGTGATTTCCCGCTGTGCATCACTCGCTCCGCGAATGCCCCGTCACAGCACACTGACGTCACCGCATCCAGGAACACCTCCCAGATCGATGCCGTCGCCACGATCACACTGTCATCGATTCTCCGCCGGATCCCGTACGCATCCAGATGCGCATTAATCCGCTGTATCTCAGTGCGCCCGACATCCCCTAGATGTGTGACACTAATCGACCCGACATCCGGATCCTCGGCACCTATTACAGACAGCGACGGTAGCCGTTTCTCCAAACGCCTCGATCCGGTTTTCGACAACTCGCTCACTGATTTTGGCTTACAACCACGCTTTGCCATCAGCTATAACATCTCCTAGTTTTGCGACTTTTCTTGCACACATTCGTGCACGGAGGTTGGCGACCGGTCATTCGGCCATCTCCTAGATATTTTGACCCCCATCCCCATGCCGTTATGCGGTGAATGTCAAGGAGATCATATCTATCGGATATCCGCTCTTATAGTTTCTTACTATAGTCGCGGGCCCGCTATTATAGTTCTGCTATTATAGTCTGTGGGCCGTGCCACTATATTAACGCGTGCGGGTCCTGGCATTGCCATGCGTTTTCTTGTTGTGGCATGAACGGCAGAGAGATTGCAGGTTTCGATCGGAATCATCACCGCCACAACGTATCGGTGTGACGTGGTCAACGTCGATGGCTGGAGCGCCGCAACGGGCGCAGTAGGGGTGAGATGAGATGTGACTGTTCCGGACACGACGCCAGGCGTGCCCGTAGCCGCGCTCTGTAGTCGTTGGACGGTTATCTGGTGTGCGCTGTCGTGATGTGATCTGCGATGCGCGATGGGCAGGGCAGACTCCTGACGACGTCAGTGATGCGCATCCTGGGTGACGACATGGCAATAATGGCTGGTGCGGCATGTCATGCAACATATCACACGGGATCCGCTGCTGTCAAGGGTTTCTGCCTGACGCTGGGGATCCGCTGCTGTCAAGGGTTTCTGCCTGACTGATTGATGGGCCGCGATGATCGGTGGTTTCATCGTTCGCCTGCCATGCCTCGTTATCCTCCGCGCTTTCCATGCGCGTCTTGCCGTTCGCGAAGCATGGAACACAAGAGGGACGTATTCACCATCTTCCGGTCCGCTAGAATCGCCTCCTTGATTCC
>JAJVIE010000016.1 GCA_022072175.1 Candidatus Omnitrophota bacterium
CTGCCTTTCTTTCCAATGAGGAAGACCCATCCTTCCTCCATGTCATCATGCCCATGGCCATCCGTGAAGATGAAAACCGCCCGGCTCCAGCCGGATCGGAAGAGGATGAGATGGGCGAGGAGGATGAGTAAAATGAACGGACCAATATTCAGTGCTGCGTGTCACCCGCACCGAGCAGCTCTGATCGCAGAGGGACCCGGGGGCAACCCGGGGTAATGCGCGGTCCGGTCCCAAGTCCGGACGAACGCACCGGAATTTCCGGATAGTTGACCCCTATGGGGTGGTGGGGAGACCATGCCGCTGTGTGCGGCAATCCTGGGATGGGGCGGGTGCTGCGATGCAGCGACTCCTGTGGCCCGCCCCTCCTGATGGAGGAGAGTTTTGGATCTGACCGAGAGATATATCGTCGTGTCTGAGCGATTCCGCCTGAGAGGCCGGGTCGAACGGCGGCTGGTGGCGCAGGTGGATGACTACGCGACGGCAGAGAGCCTCGCAGGGAGTCGATCTCTGCATACGGCAGCCCGTCACAGGATCCTCATCGTCCTGAACCCACGTCACCCAGTGCAGGAGGTGCGACACCGATGACACTGCACGACCTCTGTATCCGTAACGGCATGTCGCTGGCGCAATTCGCGCGCATCAACGGCATGTCGAGGCAACGGCTCTACTATCACGCGTCACGGGGGACCGAGTCCCTGGCGGTGCTGATCATGCAGCGATACGGCACGTCGTACCGGCAGGCGGTGCGTGTCGCAGAGGCAACGGCTCGGTACTACGCAGAGCGCAGAGATGATTGACCTCCCGGCGCGGCCAGGCGTGGCGCGGCCGGGCAAGGCAAGGCGAGGCGCGGCCGGGCAAGGCAAGGGTTGCATTCGCAACAGAACAACTACAGGAGGAGACCATGAACGCATCAGTCACACCCAGGACCGTCGAGATCGTCATCAACGGCAGGCAGAGGTACGTCCTGGCGCATTGTTGGTGGACCATCGACCACATCAACCGCTGGGTGGCGGAGACGA
The DNA here is from genome assembly GCA_022072175.1 of Candidatus Omnitrophota bacterium. Classification (GTDB taxonomy): domain Bacteria; phylum Omnitrophota; class Gorgyraeia; order 2-02-FULL-51-18; family 2-02-FULL-51-18; genus JAJVIE01. The sequence continues at coordinate 1,020 of JAJVIE010000016.1, forward strand.
TCATCGGCAACGGGACATTCACGGTCATCGAACACGATACCGAGGTGGTGTAATGCTCGGCATGGCACGGCTCGGCACGGCCCGGCTTGGCACGGCCAGGCTCGGCGAGGCCCGGCAAGGCTTGGGTTGCATTCGCAACGACTACAGGCATCAACGCGCGTGGCGCGGAGTGCGATATAGCAAAATACTGTAACAGGGGATACGCAATGTACAGGCAGGTCAATGTTTCGATCGAGGGCATCGCTCCACTGCTGATGCACAACGGCCAGACGGCCGACCCATTGAACCGGTACTCTCGCCAGATGGGCGAGATCACAGTCAAAAGAAAAAAAAATGACAGCGACTACAGCGAGCTGCGGCGGATCGAGTGGCTCTCGTCGCTCTACGTCAACGATGCCGGCCAGCCCGCGGTGCCCGGCGAGAACATCGAGTCCATGCTGATCGCGGCCGGGAAAAAGCTCAGGCTCGGTGAGGCGTGCAAGGCAGCCGTAATCTCGGACGGCGTGTGGCCTGTCCAGCACCAGGGGTCATCCAACACAGAGGATCTCTACGACGACCCGCGATTCGTTGACAGTCGGCGCGTGCGGAATCCATCGACCAGGGCCGCGGTCATGCGGACCCGCGCCAGATTTTTCCCGTGGGTGATCGAATTCGCTCTGGACTATGACGACGAGATCCTGAGCGTGTCGCAGGTGGAGCAGATCGTGCAGATCGCCGGGCGCAATATCGGGCTGTGCGACTACAGGCCGAAATTCGGCAGGTTCGAGATCGTTAAATTCGGATGACCTCCCGGCACGGCAAGGCTGGGCAAGGCACGGCTCGGCATGGCACGGCACGGCACGGGTTGCATTCGCAACAGAACACTATACAGGAGGCAGGCTATGAGGAAAAAAACTGAGGTCTATCCGCTCGATTTTCAGGCGATCAAAAAGGGGGATTCAATCGGCGCATCGCGCATCGAGCGCATCACCGGATGCGTCGCTGGATCCCAGAAATACCAGCTCGCCGCACTCGCTCTGCGGGAGCGCATCATGACCGAGAGGCCTGAGGTCGTCGCCACGATCTCCGGTCACGACATCCGGATCCTGACGGACGAGGAGGCGACCGACTACATCGATCGCACGAATCAGCAGCGGCTGCGGAGCATCGGGCGATACAACAAACGCCTGGTCCAGGTGGACACAACCGGGTTCGATAGCGACCTGCGGCGCAAACACGAGCGCCGCGTCATCGTCAACTCCGCGATGTACCTGGCGGCTGTTCAGGCCCGGCGGCGAGAGGTGTCGCTCTCACCGCACGCTCGATCGATCCCAGGGAAACGGAAATAGATTGTGGCACGGCCCGGCTCGGCCCGGCTTGGCCAGGCAGGGCAGGGCATGGCAAGGGTTGCATTCGCAACAGAACAACTACAGGAGGAATGAAATGACATTCGCATCAGAGACTATCGAGTTCCGCAAACAGGTTTTTTTCTTGATCCTGACCGAGCTGCTGCGGGACAACCCGGACAGAGATCTGGCACATCTCGTCCACCGGGCAACAGAGGCGGCGCGGCTGGTGTCGCTCGCAGCGTTCGACCCAGATTTTTTCATGCGCGGCGGAGCCAGCTATGACAGCGAGTAGCCCCCATCGGTATCTCATCTCCGTTTCGGCCGGCCAGTATATCGTATCCGATCTGCAGGCCTCAGCAACTACAATCGGGTGGCATGACACAATCGAGCAGGCGATAAAACAGATTACAGACCTGCATCAACCGGAACCCCAGAGTGACCCAGCTCAGTCACTCACACAGGAGGGGCGGACTCCCCTAGTTCGCCCCTCCAACCAAAACAGGAGACCATCATGACAGAATTCCCAGTTCAGCATCTCAGCCCGTCCAGCATCGCGATGTTCGGCCGGTGCGGCAGGCAGTTCATGTATCGATATTTAGAGGGGCTCATTATCCCCCCGGGTATCTCGGCCATCCGCGGCACGGGCACACACCAAGGGGTTGAGACCAATCTCCGCAGTATCGTGGACGACGGAACCCCAGCACCGATCGAGGCGGTGGCGGACGCCTGCCGCGACAAAATCAACGCGGAGTGGGAGCGCGGGGTTAGACTGCTGCCAGACGAGCAGGGCCAGCCCGAGTCAACGCTGCGGGGTGTCGCGATCGATGAGGCGATCCGGCTGTCTCGGACGCATTACGATAGTATCGCTCCGAACCTGAGGCCGGTTCAGATCGAGCGATGGTTCGAGCTCGACATTCCGGATCTCCCGTGCACGATCAAGGGGCGCATCGACCTCCAGGAGGCGAATGGGATCCGGGATCTCAAAACGGGGAAATCCTATCCATCTGAGGATGCGGCTGCGCGATCACCACAGTTGACGTGGTACGCCCTGGCTGCACAGGCCCTCGACGGGACGCCGCCGGATTACGTCGCCCTCGATCATTTGGTCTTGACGAAGACCGGGGTCACTGTTCGGCAGCAGTCCTCGATGCGCGACCCCGCCGATTACTCCCGCGAGATCGTTCGGGCGCGCCTCGTCACGGAGTCGATCGAGCATGGAACATTCCACCCGGCCCAGCCTGATCATTGGTGCTGCACTCCGAAATGGTGCGGGTACTGGAACCGGTGCCCCTACGGGGCGAAACAGGCATCCACCGTTAGCTATGCCGTCAGTGGACGTGCGACATCTCAGGACACAGAGGAGCAGATCGATGAGTAGCGACACACATAGTGCTGTCTCGACACATACGGAGAGTGCGGGCGACCTGATCCAGGTAGCGTATCGTATCGAGATCACGACACAGACAGACGCCGATGAGGCTGCGCAGCTGCTCACAGGCCTGACAGCCCTAGAGAGATCGATCAAATCAGCACACGATCCGGTGGTCGCAGCGGCAAAATCGGCGCATACCGCAGCAATCGCGGCCAGGGCAGAGGCTCTCAGACAGGTAACAGCGGCAACTACACACCTGCGGGCCGCGATGGCGGCATACCAGAGACATGTGGAGGCGGAATACCGCCGGGAGATGGAACGGTGTCGGTTGGAGGCCGAGGCTGAGGCGGAACGGCTCAGGGCAGAGGCACAGGCAGACGCGGAACGGCTCAGGGCAGAGGAAATGGAACGCCGTCGGCTGGAGGCTGAGGCCCTGCGGAAGCTGAACGCCAATGAAATCGCGGATCGTATCGAGTCAGCCCCAGTCGCGGAAATCATACCGGACCCCGTGCCAGTACCGCAGCCGAAGTACGTTCCTCCTCCACCGAAGTCGGAGGGGATTCAGTTCCGGACCACCAGGAGGCCCGAGGTGGTCAGCCTGATGGAGCTGTGCGCAGCGATTGGCCGTGGAGATGCTCCGGATTACCTGGTCAAGGCCGACATGGCACAGATCGGTAGTTGGCTGAGGTCCTCTCGGGGGGATCTCCCCGGAGTGAGGATGGTCGAGAAAACACAGACCGTGGTGAGACGATAGGAGAAAATCATGACTAGCGACACGCGCAGTATAACGACCAAACAAAAAACATTCCGCGATTTGATCGAGCGGGCGAGGTCGAGCATCACGGATATCATCCCGAAACACCTCGACCCAGAGCGACTGTCGAAAACCATGCTGCTGGCAATGACCCGGCAACCGCTCCTGTATGAGTGTTCGGTCGAGTCTATCCTCCAGGCGTACATGACCTGCGCCGAGCTCGGTCTCGAACCGGGTGGCGTGCGAGGCTATATGTATTTGGTCCCGTTTTGGAATAACAAACTCCGATGCTACGAATGCCAGCCCATCCCGGGTTATCGCGGCCTGATGCACCTCGCGAAGAGCTGCCAGGACATCTCATATATCACGGCCCGGGTAGTTCATGCGGCGGACCGGTTCGAGGTGACCTACGGGCTGACCGAGAACCTGCTGCATGAGCCGTGCCTGGACGACAACCGCGGCCCGGCTGTGTGTGTCTACGCTGTCGCTCATTTGCGGACCGGTGACAAACAGTTCGAGGTCTTGACGCGATCACAGGTTGAGTCAATAAAATCGCGATCCCGGAGCCGCGACAAAAACGGGAATATCGTTGGCCCCTGGGTGACAGACGAGGATGAGATGTGGCGCAAGACCGGCATCCGACGCCTCATTAAATACATGGAGCTCTCCGACTCGCTCGAACGGGCCATTGACCTCGATGATGCGCAGTACGCGGCACACAGAGGCCCGGAACGGGCATCGGTCAATATGACTGGGATGCTCAATGCCCCTCAGGAGCGAGGCCCGGTAATCGATATCGGGGCGATCCGGCCAGCAGAGCCTGTCGTTACCGATACTGAGGATCCGGCCAGCGATGCGCCACCCGGCGATCTCCCGTGGTTCGATCCGGATTCTGATCCACCCCAGCCAGACAAACCGAAAAATCCGCGAACCAAATCCGCGACAGCCCCATCGATCACGGACCAGGCCGACAGTATTATCGCTGATATTCGGCGGGTATGCGGCCATCAGATAGATCGTGCAGCGATCGAGGCGCATATCGGCCTGCCGGTAGATCAGTGGACAGAGGCGATTATCCTGGCTCTGGATGGGATCCTGATGAGGTTGTCAGCCGGTGAGTCACCATCGGACGTGTTCCCGAGCGTGTTCGGCGGGAGGGTGTGATGCGGTACAGAAAAATCATGCCGCGGATATGGCGCGATGAAAAATTCCGTCAACTACAACCGGATGATAAACTGCTGGCGTTATACGTTCTCACCGCGCAGTCGAACCGGATCGGATTGTTCTATTTCTCGATCGGTATGGCCGCTGAGGATCTGGGATCCTCGACGCAAACCATCGAGGAACGTTTGGCGAACGTTTGCAAAACGTTCGGATGGGGTTATGACCCACCCAGTAAAACCGTCTGGATACCATCCTGGTGGACATACAACCCGCCCGAAAACCAGAACGTCATGCGGGGGTGCCTCCAGGACCTGAGGGACGTACCGGATACGCCATTCAGGCAGTCGTTCGCCACTAACCACTGCGGATTGCACGGCAAGGCGCTCGAAACGTTTCAACAAACGTTTCGGGAACGTTTGGCAAACCATCCCGATATCACAGAATATATGTTTCCGATACCACAGAATATACGTTTGGCAAACCATCCCGAAACGTTTGGCAAACCATCCGGGAGTAACGAAATATACGTTTCCGATACCACAGAATATACGTTTCCGATACCACAGAATATACGTTTGGCATTCCAGGAACAGGAACAGGAACAGGAACAGGAACAGAAAAACGGATTTTGCGCCGAGACGGAAACGGACCCGTCTCCGGCGCCGGTAGCGATCGAGCGTTCGCTGCTCGAATTCCAGTGCGACGGCAAACAGCCGACCTGGCACCTGACGGCTGAGCAGGTAGCCGAATGGTCCTCGCTGTTCCCCAGCCTGGACGTGCTGGCTGAATGCCGGTCGGCTCTGGCATGGGTTTCGGCGAATCCATCCCGCCGGAAGACCACGAACGGGATGAAACGGTTTCTGGTCGCCTGGCTTGGGCGGGCGCAGAACCGGGGCGGGACTGGGCATCACCGGGACCAGACCGGCCAACGAGACCGGGGGGCGTACACCCACCCGGACGACATGTATCGGGACGCGAAATGGTGAGATCAGTCGCCACAATAGCGCTAGAGCGGGTGAAATTCAAAAAGTTATCGGTTAACGTTTTGCGCAAAACATCAGGATGATAAAAACCATAGGCCAAAAATTAAAATCGATTCTAGGCCCGTTTCCGCCAGAAATTCGGGGAATCGAAAAAACAGGAGAAAAAAATGGAGCGAATGGATATCACAGAGGCAATTCGGGGGCTGTCTCTCGCCCCCCCTGGTAGCGATATCCCACCCGAGATATGCTCATACTCGGACCAGGCGGATCCGCGTCCGCCGGTCGAGCATTGCGAAGGCGGGTACCTGATCGGAGACGATGGATATCGCGGGATGTGCCCATGCTACGTGGCATACCGGCAACGGCGGAACGTCGAGACGTATCTCGACCAGTTCGGCCACGATCTGAGAACACAGATCGTCAACGCCCGGCACGACACAGGGGCAATGGCTTTGGTGATACGGGAGTGGTGGAGTGCTGATGAGCCAGCACCCCGGACCCAGGCATTGCTGTTATCCGGCGAGCCGGGGACCGGGAAAACGCTGGCAGCTCATGCCACGGCGATCCGCCTGATACGGACCACCGGGCGGCGGGCGCACTACGTTGCGGCACGCGATATCGGCCGGTGGGTGAGCGATCTGGCATCGCCGGATGCCGGCATCAACATGGCAGCCCGTGATCAGATAGATGCGATCTACGACCGCATGGATCCGGACCGGTGGATCATCGTGATCGATGACCTGGGTCGCGAGCGCAACTCCGGCACAATGCCGCAATATGTAGCAGACATAATCGCGGCGATCTATGAGCGGCGAACCCGAGCCGTCATCACGACAAATTTATCATCCCGGCAGGTCGGTGACCGATACGGATCCGAAATTCGGTCCAGACTGCTCGACAGCGCGTGGATCACACCGATACGTTGTGGCGGTGATGATCTGCGGATCCGGCGGAACGATACAGGAGGGAGCGATGCAGAGTAGAGACAGAGAGCTGCTGATCGATGCGATCGATCTGCTGGAGGATGCCTATTCGTATTTGGTCAATACAGGGTTGGGGATCGCGGGAGACATAAATGAATATCTCGATCGAGCTTGTCGCGCGACAGGGGCCCCACGATGGCCGAGAGACAGTAGCGGAAAATACAGTCCACTGGGAGGCAACAGTGACACTGAATGAGTATCAGAGATTAGCGGCGAAAACATCGGTTTATCCGGAGTGCCGGGCGATAGAGTACCTGGTCATGGGTCTGGCATCCGAGGCCGGTGAGGTGGCCGGAGTAGTCAAAAAATCGATCCGATCCGGCCAGCCGATCAAACCGGACAGGGTCTGCGATGAGCTGGGTGACGTGCTGTGGTATGTCGCGGAGATCGCCTCGCGGATGAACCTGTCACTCGAAACCGTCATGTCCGGCAACATCGACAAACTCTCCGCACGAATCGCGGGAGGGAGGATCATGGAACGATGACGGAGACGAACTACAACTACATGGCAATTGCAGTGTGCAACGCGCTCGGTCAACGAGCTGTGTTCCGCAGCGACAACAGAGAAACGGTGAACGCCTGGGCGATCGAGCACCGCGGAATAATGCTCAATGCGACCGGGGATATCATCGCCGACTACACGGATACAGGAGGAGATTGATATGCCACCAGCAGTGATTCTGAGAGGAAAAATCCCGTACCCGGTCCGGGTGACCCATTTCTACGACAGCGTGGAGTACCTTAGCGACGCGATCCAGAACATGATCGGGATGAATGTTGCCTGCGCGGTCTACTCGATGCCTACCGACCAACACGAGACTGTCTACGCTCTGTTCAGGGAGTGGCTCCCGGATGATTACGACGCGTTGACAGAGGTAGCCTTTTCGGAATCCGCCCTGACTGAGGTAATGTCATTCGGCCCGAAACCATGCATGGACGCCCCACAACGCCAACCGAACCGAAATCACGGAGCGCGAAACCAATGAGGCAGATCACGATCAGAGTCCCTGGCAAACAGCAGCCCGCCGGATCGAAACGCATCGTCACCAACCGCTCAACAGGGCGGGCCTATGTCGTGGATGCGAACCCGAAATCCCGCGACTGGAAGACTACGGTAGCACAATGCGCGAGCGATGCCTGGAATGGTGAACCGCTCATGACCGGCGCGATCCGTTTGGCGATCGTGCTCTGTGTGGCGCGGCCGAGAGCACACTACGGAGCGAATGGGAGCCTGAAACTATCCGCCCCAACTTATCCAACCACCCGGCCCGATCTGACAAAATTGGTTAGGGCAATCGAGGATGCGTTGACTGGCGTCATCTGGCGGGATGATGCCCAAGTTGTTATCCAAAACGTCCGGAAAATATATGATGAGTATTTCCACACCGAAATCACAATTGTGGAGATGAGCGAATGACAGAATTGCTCGTCGCACCATTCCCGTACTTCGGTGGTAAATCGAAAGTGGCAGATATTGTCTGGCAAGCACTTGGCCGGCCAAAACACTATATCGAGCCGTTCTTCGGCTCAGGCGCAGTGTTGCTGGCCCGCCCGGACTACGATCCAACACAACATGTCGAAACGATCAATGACGCCGATGGTCACCTGGCGAATGTCTGGCGGTCGCTGCAACGGGACCCCGATGCAGTGGCACGTCACTGTGATTGCCCGGTCAACCACGTGGATATGTCGGCCCGGGTCCATTGGCTCAGGAGAAATGCGGCGGACGTGAAACAATCGATGAACGATGACCCAGAGTTTTTCGATCCACAAGCCGCGGGGTACTGGATATATTCCACGTGCATCTGGATCGGCGCAGGCATGATGGATCAGCCAAGACAGAAGGGTAACAAGCTCACTAAGCGACCGCACGTCTCCGGCGGCGGCGTGGGCATCAACAGACTCACTCAGCGACCGCACGTCGGTGACGGGGGCCGGGGCATCAGCGATCCGTACAACACGAACATCTATGCCTGGTTTCGTGCGTTGTCCGAGCGGCTGCGGTATGTGCGGATAGTGTGTGGTGACTATTCGCAGGTCCTTGGCGGCAGTTGGCAGCATAAGTCTAAACGGCCTGTTGGAGTTTTTTTTGACCCCCCGTATGCGTCTAAAGACAGGTGTAAATGCTATGCACACGATTCCATAGATGTTGCTCATCATGTTCGGGAATGGGCGATCAAGCGGGGTGAATCACCTGACTACCGGATTGTTATTGCCGGGTACGATGAGCACACAGACCTCCTCGAACATGGCTGGACGTGTCATAGATACAGTGCCAATGGCGGATATGGCAATAGTGGTGGAGCGTCCCAAGGCAAAATCAACCGCCACCGTGAATGTCTGTATTTCAGCCCGCATTGCATCGCGTGCGACCAATCATTATTCAGGAGCGAACGATGAAACCACCGATCATCGCGGCCCTGATGGCCGTCATCAACTCAACCGATGTCACCGACTTACCGAAACGTGTTGCGGGGGGTGCGCCATGAGCCATTGGCTGCTCGATAAGTTGGGCGATACCAGGCAACACGCCCTGAAACTGGTGAGCCGCGCTCAAATCTATCACGAGCTCCTGAAT
>JAJVIE010000014.1 GCA_022072175.1 Candidatus Omnitrophota bacterium
GTCAAATCCCACGCGCGCTATCACCATCTGCGGGTCTGTGCCCAGCACGTTGCGGGCGATGCGCGCCTGCCGGTTGTCCGTGAGCCTGATGGCTCTGCCGTCTCGCAACATCCGCTGGTGCGCCCGGCAGAGCGTCAGACCGTCGTACTCGCTGGCCGGCCACCAACACGGATGGTCGGGGCCGGTCAGCGCCTCACAGCGGGCCAGCGTGCTCACCTCCATGCGATCCTGGGCATCCACGCCCGCAGCTGCCGCCTCACCCGACGCCGCTCCCGGCGCCAGGGGTTGTTGACTGAATCGAGCGCTGAGTTGGTCCGGGGACGGCGGTACTGGCGCTTCATCGCCTATCCCCCGTCACCCGCAGGCTCTCCGTCTCGGTGATCTCCACGCCCGGAAAGTCACCGCCATACCGATCCGCGATCGCCAGCAGCTCCGACGTGTCGATAACCTCTTTGTGCGGGATCACCAGCCCGATCTCGTTGAGCGCCAGCGCACAGGCGCGCTCATCGGCCAGCTTCGCGGTCCTGCGCCGGGTCAGCGTTGCCCGGATGTGCAGCTCGTCGCTGTGCACCGACGTCTCGCCGATGCCCTCCAGGTACGCCATGAGCTCGTAGTCGGCACGCTCTCGGGCGCGCTTCGCCGCGGTCTCGGCGTGTCGCGTGAAGCTGACGGCCTGCATCAGGTCCGCCAGCGTGGCCGCGTGGTCGTTGGGGAGGGAGGAGAGGACGGTTGTTGTCGCGCTCGACATCATCGCCCCGCCTCCCGGTCTGCCCGCAGCTCCGTCAGCAGGTCGTCGTAGTCGTCCGCCGCATCCTCAGCGGCACGCTCCGGGTCGCAACAACCCCCGTCAGCACATTCGGCCATGATGGCCAGATGTTCGGTCGCTGTCGGTGCGTTGTGCTCCGACCATTTGGTCAATGCATCGAGACTGTCTCGATCCCAACCCCCGATCATGTCGATCAACTCGCCGCCCGCCTCATCGCTGTACGACGCCGTGCCATCCCAGTAATCCGGGGCGTAGTCCTCGACGTACTGGTTGGACTGGATCGCGAGAGCGGCGGCCTTCAGCACCTCAGCCACCCCGGGTTGATACGTGACCAGCTCCGGGCACGTCTCGCCCATGTCCCGCTCGTCCTCCGTGTAGTGCCGCTCGGCAGCGGCTCGTGTCGCGGGCATCAGGAGTGCTCCCGGACGTACACCTGCAATGCCGTGGCGGCAACATTGCTGCCGTTGCCTCGGTCTGCCTCGCGCACGTAGTCCCGCGCCAACCGCCACAGCTCGTCGCATCCGCAGTCCTGCTGCACCGGCTCCCGCTCGGTCTCGGCCAGGGCGGCACGGAAGGCGGTCACTGCGTCGAACATGACGATCGCCGCCATTCGCGTATCGCTTTTCCACGCGTCCACGGCATCCGCCAGCGCAATCGCCGCGTCCATGACGTGACGGTTCGGCGCGGGTGCGGCCGGCGGCGTCCCCGGCAGCAGCTCCGCCATCACGGTGACCCTGCCCTCGAGCTCGTCAATCCGTCTGATGGCCGTCCGGGCAATCGCCCGTGTGCTCTCCAGCCGGTTGCGCAGGAGCGCGATGTCCTGCTCCACCGAGAGCGCGGGACTCCCGGTGGTGTCGTATGTGCCGATGATCTCTGTCATGTCGTACAATCTCCTGCGAGTCCTAACAACTCATCTCTGCCCTCTGGCCTGTGTCCGCAGGTCAGGCGGCGTGTTTGGCGGCATGCGACCGCATCTTGTCGCGGACCATCCGCAACTCCCGCAGTCGCCGTTGCGCCCACTGCGAGTCAATCCCCTGTCGGTGTCCGAGCGCGTTGATGGCCTCCTGTGTCGCATCAGCTCGCGCCACGTCGTCGAGCACCACGTCCAACAGCACGAGGTCTCGCTCCTCCTCGTCTGTCACGACATCGTCCGCATGGATGGCCGCCCAACGGTGCCGGATGTATCGCTCCAGCGACTCAACCGGCGGCTGGGTGTGCCGTCCCGAATTGCCGTTCACCTCCTGTTTCCTCCTCTCGGAAATCGGTGTCTGAACACAACGCCTTTCGTTGCTACAGTCACCGGTATGGATAGAGAGCGGCCCGGCAGTCACAGATGTATCGAGTCCCCCGACCCTCACGCCTGGCCCCTGGGGGCCGCTCCCAGCGGGTACTTCGGCAGGGCCTTGACCACCCTCCCGGCCAGTCGTACTGGCGTCTGGCCACCAGTGGCCATCGGTGGAGACATGCAGACAAACCACCCATACATCTCCACTGATGGCCACGCCCGTACCCCATGGACGGCGGGCGTGACCCTGAGTTGTGGTTTTGGCAGGCTTGAGATTCGTTTCGCCGCCGAGACTAACTGGCGACGCCAGCACATCGCTGGGTGTGGACCACAGCGGTCCTTGGTAGCGCCGGGCACTGTGTCGGAGCAGCGCGCCAGCACCACCAAGGACCGCCCCCGCCGAAGCGGAGACGGCCCCCAGGAATGGGAGGAACCGCCGCCCTGACGCATTGCTGCGCTGCATCACTCGATGGTGAGAGGCATGACGGACGGATCGGGGTGGGACCCCGGAGGGGCGACCCATGAACGTATCGCCCCCCGCGGAGCCGGCAGGGTGCAGTGCCAGTGCCACACGGGATGGATGCCGTCCGTCGACGGCGTGGCCTGCGCTACCAGCTCCGCGGGAGGGCCGCGCTGCGATGTCCGGAGCATCGCCGCACGGATTGCCGACTGCGGGCGAGAGGCGCCCTGGAGTCCCGGACTGCGGACTGAGTGAGGGGTGGAGATGGAGATGGTGATTAGTCATGGTCATAGTCCCGGCACAGCGCCCACAACAGGGCCACGCCAACGGCGATGAGGACGCAGAGCAGCAGGTCCATGGCACTGAGGTCAGGCATGGCGCTACAACTCGAAACTGTCGACGTCGAACGGCTCATACCCGTTGTCCGTCACGTCCAGCGATCGCGGCGCCGGTCCATCGCAGTCCGGGCAGGCGACAAACGGCGAGTCCGCGGGAGCGGCGGCGAACCGCACCATCACGTCCCCCGTCCCCCGGCACGTCGGGCAGATGTGGCGCTCGCGCTGGACCACGGCATGGCGGGCATCGGTGTTGAGGCTCATCAGCTACGCTCCTGCCGCTCGGTACTCGGCGATGATCTCGGCCAGAGCAAGGTCAAAGTCCCGCTTGTTCTTCAGCACCACTCGCGGCCCTACGGGCTCAACCGGCTCCCACGGAAACCGGTACGCCTCTGCCGCCGCCTCGATGGCGACCTCACGCCGCGCTGCCTCGTAGACGTGCCAGTCCGCGGTGCTGAGGTTGCCGCCCCGGTCCATGACCCGCTCGTACATGGCGACGGTTTCTGTGGGGGTGCGGGTCATGCCGTTTCCTTTGCTGGCCGAATCGGCCCCAGTCGCACCGGATTCGCGATCCAGCGCCCAGCGCAGAACTCGTCGAACGCTTCGCGGGGAATCACGATCCGCCGCCCCACGCGATACCCCGGCAATTGCCCGAGCGTGATCGCCTCGCGGATCGTGTTCTCGCCGAGGCCCGTAACCCGTTGCAGGTCCGCGACGGTGGCGGGGGTCTCTTCGGTGATGAGGCGTGGCTTGCGTGGGGGCATGACTAGTCGGCCCCCAGGTTGGAGATGACCTGATCGTGAACGCTATCTCTATACCGGTTCAGTCGGATGATTCGGCAGATGGTGCTGTAATGACACCCATAACGCTCAGCGAGTTCGCGCTGGTTTGCTATGCCGTTGGCGTAGTCCTTGCGAATCTGCTGAACCTGTGCTGTGGTAAGCAACGATCGCGGTCTCTGACGCGTGGTCTTCTTACCCTCAAGCAAGATTCCTCGGACATACTCGACTGCTTCCTCGTTGGTCTCCGGGAAATTGGTCCAAGCGAATTCACCGTGCAACACACGCGCCGCAGCATCAAAGATGTGCGCCGCTTCCTTGGCTGTCCGGAAGATGCCCAGGTACCGACTCTTGCCGTCGTGAGAAATCCACGCGGTCCAGCGGTTAGAGTCCTTCTGTTTCTGCACTCCCTTGTATGGGCTGGACGCGCCAGTACGGTGCTTTCGATTCCATGTCTGTTGCCGGTGGCTCGCCATTCGCAAGTTGGCTTTTTGATTGTTCAGGCCATCACCGTCAATGTGGTCGACGGTGACGCCATCAGGAACGCCCAAGAGGAATCGATGCAGATAGATGGTCCAAATCTTGCCGTCGATGTTTACCTGCCGCGCCGCGTACCACTTTTCGGGTTTTCCGCGCTCCGCGGTGTTGGCGGCGGTCCAATGGAACTCCGCAACGCGGGGGTAATCCTCGTCATCGACCAAGATCGTCTTTCCCGACCTAGTTGGAATCTCTCTGACCATCAGGCAGCCTCCCCTTCTTCACGGCTAGCTGTCAAAGCGATGTTGGGCGCACGCGAAACCGCGTCCAAACCCTCATTGACAACCTCCCGAGCGACATCGCTCAGGGTTACCCGCTGGTGGTCGGATTTCCGCAAGTCACGTAACGCTCTCAACCGTCGTACCTGGTCCTTCGTCAGAACGAAGCTGGCCGTTTCGAGTTCGCTATCAGGACCGAGTGCCATATGACCTCCAATATCGCTTACGAAGCTAGCATATCAAATGGGTTCGCAAAAGTCAATAACCCGGCTAGCATGGATCATGCTATGAATGAATTAGGCGTACTGGTCAGAAGTCTCAGGCTCGAACAAGGGCTCTCCCAAGAACAATTGGGGGAGCGAGTCGAAATGAGTCAACGATGGATTTCCACCATTGAAACAAAAGAGGACTATGTTCCGCGCCATGCGAATCTCGTCAAACTGGCCGCAGCGCTGTCAACAGACATAGCCCCGTTCTACGTCGCGGCTGACTTGGTGAAGTCACGAGTCGCCGCGCAGAAACTGGCAGAGGCGATGGATGTCCCGGTCGAGGACCCTCGATTCGG
>JAJVIE010000010.1 GCA_022072175.1 Candidatus Omnitrophota bacterium
CGGCGCTCAACGACATGACCCAGTCCGGTGTCAACTGGACCGCTCTCAACGACATGACCGAGGCGGGGGTGAACTGGTCGGATCTGCAAGTGCTCACGGAAGCCGGCATCAACTGGTCCGATCTGCAAGTACTCACGGACGCCGGCATCAACTATCAAGACCTGCAGATCTTCAGCGACGCCTCCATCAACTACCAGGACCTCCAGGTCCTCAGTGACGCCGGCATCAACTGGTCCGACCTCCAGGTCCTCGGGGATGCAGGCCTCAACTGGAACGACCTCCAGGTCCTCAGTGACGCCGGCATCAACTGGTCCGACCTCCAGGTCCTCAGCGACGCCGGTATCAACTACCAGGACATCCAGGTCATCACTTCGGCCGGCATCAACTGGTCCGACCTACAAGTGCTTTCGGACGCGGGCCTGAACTACCAGGACTTCCAGGTCCTGTCGGATGCGGGCATCAACTGGTCCGACCTCCAGGTCCTCTCGGACGCGGGCCTCAACTGGAACGATATCCAGGTCCTCAGCGACGCCGGCATCAACTGGTCCGACCTCCAGGTCCTCTCGGACGCGGGCCTCAACTGGAACGATATCCAGGTCCTCAGCGACGCCGGCATCAACTGGTCCGACCTCCAGGTCCTCAGCGACGCCGGCATCAACTGGTCCGACCTCCAGGTCCTTACGGACGCCGGCATCAACTACCAGGACCTCCAGGTCCTCTCCGCCGCGGGGCTCAACTGGTCCGACCTCCAGGTCCTTACAGATGCCGGCATCAACTGGACCGATATGCAGGTCCTCAGTGACGCGGGCATCAACTGGTCCGACCTCCAGGTCCTGTCGGATGCCAGTCTCAACTGGAACGACATCCAGGTCCTTACCGACGCCGGCATCAACTGGTCCGATCTCCAGGTCCTGTCCGATGCGGGCATCAATTATCAGGACATCCAAGTCCTCGGCGAGGCCGGCATCAACTGGTCGGATATCCAGGTGCTCAGCGATGCGGGCATCAACTGGAGCGATGTCCAGGTGCTCGGTGACGCCGGCATCAACTGGTCCGACCTCCAGGTCCTCACCGATTCAGGCGTCAACTGGACCGATCTTCAGGTCCTTACGGACGCCAGCATCAATTGGACCGATCTCCAGGTCCTGACCGAATCCGGCGTCAACTGGACGGCGCTCAACGACATGACCCAGTCCGGTGTCAACTGGACCGCTCTCAACGACATGACCGAGGCGGGGGTGAACTGGTCGGATCTGCAAGTGCTCACGGAAGCCGGCATCAACTGGTCCGATCTGCAGGTCCTCTCTGATGCGGGCCTCAACTGGCAGGACATGCAGACGATGGGGGATGCGGGCATCAACTGGTCCGACCTCCAGGTCCTCTCGGACGCGGGCCTCAACTGGAACGATATCCAGGTCCTCAGCGACGCCGGCATCAACTGGTCCGACCTCCAGGTCCTCGGGGATGCCGGCCTCAACTGGAACGACCTCCAGGTCCTCAGTGACGCCGGCATCAACTGGTCCGACCTCCAGGTCCTCTCCGACGCGGGCATCAACTACCAGGACATCCAGGTCATCGCCGCAGCGGGCATCAACTGGTCGGATATCCAGACGATCTCCGACGCCGGCATCAACTGGACCGACATGCAGGTCCTCTCCGACGCCGGCATCAACTGGTCCGATCTCCAGGTCCTCGGCGATGCCGGTCTCAACTGGAACGATATCCAGGTCCTCAGCGACGCCGGCATCAACTGGTCCGATCTCCAGGTCCTCGGGGATGCCGGCCTCAACTGGAACGACCTCCAGGTCCTCAGCGACGCCGGCATCAACTGGTCCGACCTCCAGGTCCTCTCCGACGCCGGTGTCAACTGGTCGGACATTCAGGTGATCTCTGACTCCAGTATCAATTGGAGCGACCTTCAGACGATGACGGAATCGGGCGTCAATTGGCAGGCTCTCAACGATCTGACCGGAGCCGGCATCAATTGGGAAGCTCTCAATGATATGACCGAATCCGGTGTCAACTGGTCCGACCTCGAGGTGATGACGGAAGCAGGCATCAACTGGCAGGACATGGGCGTCCTCTCCGACGCCGGTGTCAACTGGTCCGATATTCAGGTGCTGGGCGATGCGGGTATCAACTGGTCCGATCTTCAGGTCATGAGCGAGGCGGGGTTGAATTATCTGGACCTCCAGGTTCTCAGTGATGCGAGCATCAACTGGACCGACATGCAGGTGCTCTCAGATGCGGGCATCAATTGGAATGATATTCAAGTGATCTCCGATGCGGGTATCAATTGGTCGGATGTCCAGGTCCTCTCCGACGCCGGCATCAACTGGTCCGACCTCCAAGTTCTGTCCGACGCCGGAATCAACTGGCAGGATCTCCAAGTGATCGGGGATTCCGGCCTGAACTGGTCCGACCTCCAGGTCCTTACGGATGCAGGCATCAACTGGACCGACATGCAGGTCCTCTCCGACGCCGGCATCAACTGGTCCGATCTCCAGGTCCTCGGGGATGCCGGCCTCAACTGGAACGACCTCCAGGTCCTCAGTGACGCCGGCATCAACTGGTCCGACCTCCAGGTCCTCTCCGATGCGGGCATCAACTACCAGGACATCCAGGTCATCGCCGCAGCGGGCATCAACTGGTCGGATATCCAGACGATCTCCGACGCCGGCATCAACTGGACCGACATGCAGGTCCTCTCCGATGCCGGCATCAACTGGTCGGATATGCAGGTCCTCGGCGATGCCGGTCTCAACTGGAACGACATCCAGGTCCTCAGCGACGCCGGCATCAACTGGTCCGACCTCCAGGTCTTCAGTGATGCCGGCCTCAACTATCAAGATCTCCAGGTCTTCACTGAGGCAGGAGTCAACTGGCAGGACTTGCAGGTTCTCACCGAATCGGGGGTGAACTGGACCGCTCTTAACGATATGAGCCAAGCGGGTATCAACTGGGTGGCGCTCAACGATGTGACCGAGTCGAGCGTTAATTGGTCCGACCTGCAGGTCATGACGACAGCGGGGATCAACTGGTCCGACATGCAGGCTCTGACGGAGTCGGGGATCAATTGGTCCGATGTCCAGATCCTGTCCGATGCCGGCCTCAATTATCAAGACCTGCAGACACTTACCGACGCCGGCATCAACTGGTCCGACCTCCAAGTTCTGTCCGACGCCGGAATCAACTGGCAGGATCTCCAAGTGATCGGGGATTCCGGCCTGAACTGGTCCGACCTCCAGGTCCTTACGGATGCGGGCATCAACTGGACCGACATGCAGGTCCTCTCCGACGCCGGCATCAACTGGTCCGATCTCCAGGTCCTCGGGGATGCCGGCCTCAACTGGAACGACCTCCAGGTCCTCAGTGACGCCGGCATCAACTGGTCCGACCTCCAGGTCCTCTCCGACGCGGGCATCAACTACCAGGACATCCAGGTCATCGCCGCAGCGGGCATCAACTGGTCGGATATCCAGACGATCTCCGACGCCGGCATCAACTGGACCGACATGCAGGTCCTCTCCGACGCCGGCATCAACTGGTCCGATCTCCAGGTCCTCGGCGATGCCGGTCTCAACTGGAACGATATCCAGGTCCTCAGCGACGCCGGCATCAACTGGTCCGATCTCCAGGTCCTCTCCGACGCGGGTATCAACTACCAGGACATCCAGGTCATCGCCTCAGCGGGCATCAACTGGTCCGATCTGCAGGTGATCTCCGACGCCGGCATCAACTGGACCGACATGCAGGTCCTGACCGACGCCGGCATCAACTGGTCCGACCTCCAGGTCTTCAGCGAGGCGGGGGTGAACTACTTCGATCTCCAGGTCCTCAGCGACGCCGGCATCAACTGGTCCGATCTCCAGGTCCTCTCCGACGCGGGTATCAACTGGGAAGACATGCAGGTCATGGGGGATGCGGGCATCAACTGGTCCGATCTGCAGGTGATCTCCGACGCCGGCATCAACTGGACCGATATGCAGGTCCTGACCGACGCCGGCATCAACTGGTC
>JAJVIE010000023.1 GCA_022072175.1 Candidatus Omnitrophota bacterium
AGTAGTTGATGCCCGACTCGCTGAGGACCTGGATGTCCTGGTAGTTGATGCCCGCATCCGATAGGACCTGGAGGTCGGACCAGTTGATGCCGGATTCCGTCATGACCTGCAGATCGGACCAGTTGACGCCGGCTTCGGTGAGCTCATTCAACGCGAACCAATTAACACCAGCCTGGGTCATGTCGTTGAGAGCCTCCCAGTTGACACCGGACTCCGTCATGACTTGCAGGTCGGACCAGTTCACGCTCGTTTCAGACAAGACCTGAAGGTCAGACCAGTTGACGCCAGCGTCGGTCAGGACCTGGAGATCGGACCAGTTGACCCCGGCATCGCTGAGCACCTGGAGGTCGGACCAGTTGATGCCCGACTCGCTGAGGACCTGGATGTCCTGGTAGTTGATGCCCGCATCCGATAGGACCTGGAGGTCGGACCAGTTGATGCCGGCGTCAGAGAGGACTTGGAGATCCTGGTAGTTGATGCTGGCGTCGGAGAGGACCTGGAGGTCGGAGTAGTTGATCCCCGCTTCACTGAAGACCTGCAGGTCGGACCAGTTGACCCCGGCATCAGTGAGCACCTGCAAATCGGACCAGTTGATGCCGGCGTCCGAGATGACCTGGAGATCCTGGTAGTTGATGCTGGCATCGGAGAGGACCTGCAGATCGGACCAGTTGATGCCGGCGTCACTGAGGACCTGGAGGTCCTGGAAGTTGATCGAGGCATCGCTGAGGACTTGGAGATCGGACCAGTTGATCCCGGCGTCTGAAAGAACCTGGACGTCGGACCAGTTGATACCCGCATCCGACAAGACTTGAAGGTCCGAGTAGTTGATGCCTGATTCGCTAAGAACCTGCAAGTCGGAGTAGTTGATCCCCGATTCACTAAGAACCTGAAGATCCGACCAGTTGATGCCCGCGTCGCTGAGGACTTGCAGGTCGGACCAGTTGATACCGGATTCGGCCATGTCGTTCAGAGCTGACCAGTTGACACCAGCCTGGGTCATGTCATTGAGGGCCGTCCAGTTCACCCCCCCATCTGTCATCACTTGCAGATCGGACCAGTTCACGCTTGCATCAGACAGGACTTGAAGGTCGGACCAGTTGATCCCAGCGTCGGAGAGCATCTGCAGATCGGACCAGTTGACCCCGGCATCAGTGAGGACCTGGAGGTCGGACCAGTTGATGCCCGACTCGCTGAGGACCTGGAGGTCCTGATAGTTGATGCCCGCATCCGATAGGACCTGGAGGTCGGACCAGTTGATGCCGGCGTCAGAGAGGACTTGGAGATCCTGGTAGTTGATGCTGGCATCGGAGAGGACCTGGAGGTCGGAGTAGTTGATCCCCGCTTCGGACAGGACCTGGAGATCGGACCAGTTGACCCCGGCATCGCTGAGCACCTGCAGGTCGGACCAGTTGATGCCGGCATCCGAGATGACCTGGAGATCCTGGTAGTTGATGCTGGCATCGGAGAGGACCTGCAGATCGGACCAGTTGATGCCCGCATCCGATAGGACCTGGAGGTCCTGGAAGTTGATCGAGGCATCGCTGAGGACCTGGAGGTCGGAGTAGTTGATCCCCGCTTCGGACAGGACCTGGAGATCGGACCAGTTGACCCCGGCATCGCTGAGCACCTGCAGATCGGACCAGTTGATGCCCGACTCGCTGAGGACCTGGATGTCCTGGTAGTTGATGCCCGCATCCGATAGGACCTGGAGGTCGGACCAGTTGATGCCGGCGTCAGAGAGGACTTGGAGGTCTTGGTAATTGATACCCGCATCGCTGAGGACCTGGAGGTCGGACCAGTTGATGCCGGCGTCGGAGAAGACTTGAATGTCTGACCAATTGATACCCGCATCAGAAAGGACCTGGAGATCTGAGTAGTTGATACCGGACTCGCTCAGCACTTGGAGGTCCTGATAGTTGATGCCCGCGTCGGTCAGGACCTGGAGGTCGGACCAGTTGATGCCGGCGTCACCCAGAACCTGCAGGTCCTGATAATTCAACCCGGCCTCTCCAAGAACCTGAATGTCGCTCCAATTGATACCGGCTTGTGTCATCACCTCCATATCGGACCAATTGATACCCGCTTCCGTTAGCACCTGTAGGTCGGACCAGTTCACACCGGCTTGGGTCAGATCGTTCAGGGCGATCCAATTCACACCGGAAGTCGTCATATCGTTGAGCGCATTCCAGTTGACGCCGGCGTCGGTCATGACCTGCAGATCGGACCAGTTAACGGACGAATCTGTGATCACTTGCAGATCCTGATAGTTGATACCCGCCTCGGTCAGCACCTGCAGATCGGACCAGTTGACACCTGCGTCCGAGAGGACCTGGAGGTCGGACCAGTTGATGCCGGATTCGCTGAGGACCTGGAGGTCCTGGTAGTTGATGCCCGCGTCACTAAGGACCTGTAAGTCGGACCAGTTGATACCCGCATCGGTGAGTTGCTGCAGGTCCTGGAAGTTGATACTGGCGTCCGAAAGGACCTGGAGGTCCGACCAGTTGATGCCGGCCTCCGTAAGCACCTGCATATCCGACCAGTTGATACCCGCGTCGCTGAGGACCTGGAGATCCGACCAGTTGATGCCGGCGTCGGAGAGGACCTGGAGGTCCTGATAGTTGATGGAAGCGTCGCTGAAGACCTGCAGGTCGGACCAGTTGATGCCGGCGTCGGAGATAACCTGCAGGTCGGACCAGTTGATGCCGGCATCGGAGAGGACCTGGAGGTCCTGATAGTTGATGGAAGCGTCACTGAAGACCTGGAGGTCGGACCAGTTGATGCCGGCGTCGGTGAGCAGCTGGAGGTCGGACCAGTTGATGCCGGCGTCGGAGAGGACCTGGAGGTCGGACCAGTTGATGCCGGATTCACTCAGGACCTGGAAGTCTTGGTAATTGATGCCCGCGTCGCTGAGGACCTGGAGATCCGACCAGTTGATGCCGGCGTCGGAGAGGACCTGGAGGTCCTGATAGTTGATGGAAGCGTCGCTGAAGATCTGGAGGTCGGACCAGTTGATGCCGGCGTCCGTAAGGACCTGGAGATCCGACCAGTTGATGCCGGCGTCGGAGAGGACCTGGAGGTCCTGATAGTTGATGCTGGCATCGCTGAAGACTTGGAGGTCCGACCAGTTGATGCCGGCGTCGGTCAACTGCTGCAGGTCCTGGAAGTTGATGCTGGCGTCGGAGAGGACCTGGAGGTCGGACCAGTTGATGCCGGATTCGCTGAGGACCTGGATGTCCTGATAGTTGATGCCCGCATCCGATAGGACCTGGAGGTCGGACCAGTTGATGCCGGCGTCAGAGAGGACTTGGAGATCCTGGTAGTTGATGCTGGCATCACTGAACACCTGAAGATCCGAATAGTTGATGCCGGCGTCGGAGAGGACCTGGAGATCGGACCAGTTGATGCCGGCCTCGGACATGACCTGCAGATCCGACCAATTCACACCCGATCCGGACAACTCATTAAGAGCGATCCAGTTCACTCCGGCCTGCGTCATGTCGCTCAAGGATGTCCAGTTGACGCTCGAATCGGACATCACTTGCAGATCCTGATAGTTGATACCCGCCTCGGTCAGCACCTGCAGATCGGACCAGTTGACACCTGCGTCCGAGAGGACCTGGAGGTCGGACCAGTTGATGCCGGATTCGCTGAGGACCTGGA
>JAJVIE010000009.1 GCA_022072175.1 Candidatus Omnitrophota bacterium
GTCCTTTGCAAAGCGTCCGCCAGCCAGCGGGCGTTTGCGTTTAAGTTACCGCCTCACTTTCGAGACGGTCTTTACTGACTTTTCAGCCAGCAGGTAAGCGACAGCACGCCGAACGGCTTCGGACTCTTTGACGCCCAGGCGTTTTGCTAGGTTGTTTATTTGCTTGCGTTCTTGTTTGTTCGCACGCATCCCCCACCATTTGACTTTGTTATCTTGCATGTTTACTTTGTCCTTTTTCCTTCCTGCTTTTCAGCCTGAAACGAATATTAATACAAACTAAGTTTTGCATTGCAGTTTCAAAAAAGCCCTGTTCAAAAAGGCTTTTGTAGTGTAGCAACGCGATTATACTACCATTCTGGTTTTTAGAACAGGTGAGCGAGTTTTACAGCACCCCATCCACCGGACTCCCGCGTTCGTGTTCGCCGCGCAGGTCTTCGCCCGTTTGCCGAATGTAGCGGTCAAGCAAACTCAGGTCGCTATGCCCAAGCAAGCGGGCAATGGTAAGCAGGTCAACTTTCGCCCTCACCATTGCCAGGGAGAAGGCGCGTCGAAAACTATGCAGGGACGGGACAGGCACGTCCGCATATTTCGCGCGCCTTCGCATGACTTGACGCAAGCCCGATACTTTCAGCCGTTCGCCTTCGTCGTTCACAAACAACGCCCGCGCCGGTTCGCAAAGTTTCAAGTAAGCACGCAACGCCCGCCGCGCCGTTCGCCCTAAAAACACTGTGCGCGGTTTGCGGCTTTTGCTTTTGCGAATTAGAACGTTGCCCGTTATCGTGTCCACGTCTTCACGGTCAAGCGCGATAAGTTCGCCAGCACGAACGCCAGAGTCAAGCAAGAACAGGAGAATTGCGCGGTCGCGTTCGCCGGTAAACTTTCCCTTTTCGCAAGTGTCAAGCATCGCGCGGACGTGTTCAAGCGGGACGGGTTCTAAAGGCACTACGTCAACTTTCGGGGGTTTAACTTTTCGCAACGGGTCGCGCCAGGCTTCCGGCTCAAATTCCGCTTCATACCATCGCAGGAAAGCCCGCACAGCCCGGTAATAGGCGTGTACGCCGCCCGCGTTTAATCCGCGTTCGTCCAGTGAAATAAAAAACCGCCGCAATGTGTCGGCGGTCAGTTCGTGGATTATCTTGACGCTTTGCGTGTCAAGCCAGTCTAAAAAAATGGACAGGTGAACGCGGTAAAATCTTTGCGTGTGCTTTGTCAGGTTTTGCGCCTTGCGGTCAAGCAGGAACGCCGCCGCCAGGGTCGGCAAATATTCGTCTTGCGGCAAAGAGTCGTCGGTTCTAATTCGGGACAGGTCTGTTTTTGTCATGGGTTTATACCGCCATATATGACAGCATACCCAGCGAAGCCGCGTACAATAGCCTTCGCTGGGCATGTGTCGTTATTCGTTCGTTTTTAGAGCGATTCGTAATCGTCAGGTCGTGGGTTCGTATCCCACCGGTGGCTCACACAAAGAACCCCTGTATGGGGTTTCTTTTTTTGGGCGAATCGTCTGGTCTATTTCACGCGCCGCGCCCGCTGTAAGGCACATGCAACAGGCTTGCGGCTTTGCGCTTCGCTTCTTCGGTAACAAGCGGGCGTTTCCTGCCGCCGCCGCGCTGTTTGTTGTATCCATTTGGCGCAATTGTATTATGCTCTCGAATCGCTTCGCGTTCTTTTTGGTCGGCGTCTTCATCCGCGCAAATTCCATCGGACAAAATTTCAACCTTGAATTTATCCCAGCCATATTTGAGTATGTCCCGATGAAACAAGTCATTGCAATTAGACTGTCTTTTGTGGCTTGCGATTCGCTTGCGTAAATTATCCGTTGCGCCTATGTACGCTTTGCCCGTCAAAGTGTTTGTTATTTTGTAAATGCAGATATTCATTTTTCACTCTCCTATTCAGCCAGCGGTATAAAGTCGCTAATCGTCGTTTCAATGTCCAGCGCAAGGTCAAGGTACTTTTGCGTCACCGCTACCGTGCTATGCCCAAGCAAAACGCTAATTTGCGTGATGGAGACGCCAGCCTCATAACCCAGTTGCGCGAAAGTCCTTCTTGCGTCATGTGGGGCAAGTTCGGGAATTCCTATCATCGCGCCGTATTCAGAGACAATCTTGAATACGCCGACAGCGGAAATACTCTTGCCGATTTTCTTGTCCGCGCCTTTAGTCAGGCTTCGAGCGATTTTCCCGCCGCCGACTTCATCGCGCCATTTCCGCAGGCGGTCAGCAAGGATGTTTTTTATCGGTATCACGCGCGTTTTATTGCCCTTGCCCGTCACCTCTAACACGTCGCGCATTTTTCCGCCCTTCGTGGGTTGCTGTTTCAGCGCGTCAAACGTAAGGCGGGCAAGTTCATCACGGCGCAAGCCCGCGCCAAGCAACAACCCCAAAATAATCCAATCCCGCCGCCCTTTCAGGTCATCGCCGCATAACGCGGTTATCTCTTTGACTTGCGACTGTGAAAGCCAGGTGTGCGCCTTCATGCCTTTATGGTCTTTGACTTTCACCGCTTCGCGCATCGCTTCCAGGCGATAAACAACGGTTTGCACTTGCGCGATATTTTCGGGCGTCGCTCCGCCTTTGGCTTTGCGCTCATAGTCCAGGCTTATCATTCGCAACGCCGACTTTAAGAACGCTTTACGGCTGGACTTCAAGCCCGCCGCATAATTTTCAAGCGCGGCATAGTCCAGCGGATTGACTCCAGCGTCGCGCATCTTTGTCAGTTCGCGTTTGTACTTCGCCTTTGTCGTGGGTTGTAAATTCGCGCGGTCTATGGCGTCATTGCCAGCCCGCGCCGTTGTGATGGTCATTTGTGTATTCATGGTCATTTGTCCTTTGTATAAAAAATTGGTAACGTAAATCTACATATACGCTACTCAAAACAGCCCGCAAAATAGGGCGCATCCTTCGCAGGACACGCCCTATTTGCCACGTAGAAGCCCTACAAGCCGCGCAACGCGCCGCGCCTGTGGCTTTTGCCGTCCAAACGCATAACAAGCCCGTTTTTTTAAGGTTCGCCTTCCAACAGGTCGCCGCGATATTCCAACAGTTGCGCTTTCCTTCGCGGCTTGCGTTCGGTCTTGCGGTATGCGCTTACAACTTCGTGACGCTGGGCGGGCGTGAGTTCGTTTTCTACGATGTCCACATCCACCACCACGCCGCCGCGCGTCGTTATCCATGCCTTGAATCGGTCGGCATTGTAGAACGTCGTCATTTCGGCTTCGCCGCTCATACCGTCACCGCCTTTCGCGCTTTGCGTTCGCGGTATGCGGCTTGCTTGCACGCGCCCGAATGGTAACGCCCATGCAACGCCCCGGCGAATTGCACGCCGCAACGCGCACAGGTTCGCAGTTCCTTCGACGTTTGCCCGTTGCCGAATTGCTTACGGCTTCGGTATGCCTTTTGCTTGCATGAGTTCCCACAGTAACGCCCATGTAATGCGCCGTCATAGGGTTCACCGCATCGCGCACAAGTCCGCGCCGCTATGACTTCGGCGCGTCGGTAAAAGACGCTTCGG
>JAJVIE010000004.1 GCA_022072175.1 Candidatus Omnitrophota bacterium
GATGCAGCACGATCAATATACAAAACAACCGCATCAATTCGTGAGTTACCAGATGAATTTGCTGTAATTGTTGCCGATCCATCAGCCCCCGTAAGCATAACAGGGTGGGTAAACGATCCATCAGATAGAGGAATAAACCCGTAGCCATCATTTACTTTTACTGTCATATCAGCAACCGCTTGTTGCTCAACATAAAAATGCTCGCCTGATAGGTCAAATACGCCAGCTCTGATAACAAGGCGTGAGGCTAGAAAGCCCATTACACCTTCTATATGTTCTGTAGCGCCTGAACGTAGGGTACTTAGGGTTGCCATGCTTTCATACTAATATCTTTTAATCATAAATGCAAGTTATATAAGATTCTGCCACGATCCGTTTTGATAGCCTCTAAACTTTTCTGTTGTTGTGTTGTAGTAAATCTGACCGTTGACCAGCCCTGTTGCTGGATCGGCAGCCTTCCTTGGCACTTGAAACGTGCCATCTGCTGGCATTGTAAGCACAATAATGTTCTGCCTTGTTTGAAGGTCAAGAACCTGCTTTTGCAAGTCTTTGATTATTCTTATAATATCTTCTTCATCCTGTGGATTTGGCATATTACATTGTAAAGAATGTTAAGCTAACTACTCCCCTATCGTCAAGCCTTCTGCCGATCAATCTATAGTAATCATCTACTGAATAGGTTGGTATAACAAGTCTAAGGCGATCCCCAACTTCATATTCGTCAAAAGCTGGATCATTATAATGAACCTCTATATTTGAAATAACAAGCCTTGGCTGCTGTCTTTGTGAAATAATCCTGTCGCCCTTTTCCTGTAGGGTAGCTGCTGTAATTGCAGACGTTTCAGCCTGTTTTGCTTGAAGTAGAAAGAATGATGCCTTTAGCGCACTATCAGCATCCCGTGTTTCGACAAGCTGATCTGCCCCTACGTTAGCTCCAAGCACATGAACCTGATTTACCATACTATCAATAAAGATTTCACGGATTGTGAATTGATGTATGTTAAAGCCTTCTTCAAGAACAATATTGTTTCGCTGTTCGCCCTTTTCGGGATAATATACATTGAACTGCTTTTGATTGTTAATATCGAAATCTATACCATTGTCGACCTCAAGATTTGATAGTTTTTGTATTGCCTCTGCTATATTGTCGTAAACATACGTCCTATCTGCATTTCGTGTTGTTGGATCAGCCCCCCGTGTAATTCCAAAATTACCGTAGGTCAAGCTCTGTGAATCATCTATCAAATCCCATGCAATATCTGAAAGGTCTTGTGAACTATATATTTCAGAATCGTCAGTAAATCGCTTTGCCAGAAGCCCAAAGAAGCCTTTGCTTGTAACAGTAATGGTCAATGCGCCGTTTTTGCTCTTTGATATTGTTGGCTCTGCTATATAACCAGAGTAGATAGTCGTATCGCCGTCATATATATAAAGTTCACGATACTGTCCAGTAATCATATTGCGTACTGTTGTGGCGGTATTGTCAGCAACAGCCTTTACGTCCTCATAGTTAAAGCGCACGGTTGCGCTTCTGTCACGGTTAAGTTCTTCTTGAAAGTCAAAAGATTGAAAGGGTATTTCCCAGACAAGCGAACCGCTAGAATTTTGTATTTCCACACGAAAATTACTCATAAGCCAAGATAGTGATCACGATAACTGAATATTGCGCCTGTGTCAGCTCCAGTTGATGATCCAGTCAGCTTGATTGAATTGTTACCAGATGCAAGAGTAATCCAATCGCCACTAAAGTATTGGCGCAAGTTTGTAACACCATTAAGCATAACCGTGCGATTGTAGGTGTCTATTTCAATATAGTCAGTTGAGGTTGATAGTGTGTAGTTGAGGCTGCACGTTTCACCTGTTGTGCTGTTCTGAATGCTTGGATTTTCAATAGGGCCATTTATGGTTATTATAGGGAATGCACGAGCATTGCCATCATTTGTGACTGTTGTTGTGCCAGAGCCACCCACACCCATTGAAAACGGGATAGCAAATGGAATAGCGAAGCCACCACCGCTAAATGGTTCTACTTCTTCACTATTAAGGACTTGTGACAACAAGAATGGATAGGGCGCTACAAGTTGGATCATAAAATCACAAAATGACATGCTGCCCTTTTTGTACTCAACACCAAACTTGGCAATAGCTATCACCTCAGCTTGTAGTGCCAGACTGCCCCGTGTCGTAAGGGTCATAGTTTGCACACCACCATGCAAATCAAGCGCCTTTTGCAATGCTTGTCGTTTTGTTTCTAGGTTAGATGCACTCGTGCCGTATATGCTTCCATTGATTGTAAAAAGTCGCTCGCCGTATGAATAGCTATTGAGCCTAGCACCGTGATATTGACCACGATCAGCAACATCTACATTTACTTCGGGAAAGTCAAACCCCTTGAGCTTGTCTATAAGATAGCCAGACGAATACGCCCCAATAGTTACTGATCCAAAAGTGATAGTTACAATCATTGTGTGTTTCTAAGATCAAATGCTAATCGCTCTGCAATAGTCCGTGCATCCATGCCCGTATTTACATTGAATATATTGCTCTGGTTGACAATAGATGAATTTGCGTTGATGTTATCAAACATATTTCCAAAATCGGATGGGCTAGGAAGCTGATTAAGCGCTGGTGTAAAATCAAGGTTACTCATTGCTGAATTCACTAGTCGAACTCCCCTATTTACTATATCAAGAACAGATGGGGAATGTCTTTTTGTAAAATCAAGCGCACCTTTGATTTTATTTACAAGGTCTTGGATAGTTGACCAAGCCCGCTTAAATGGGGATGTAAGCTGGTTATACACGGCCCCAGCCCACGAACCAATAAAGCCAAGTGCGGAATTAAATATAGCTTTAACACTATTCCATGCAACAGTAACGAGGTTTTGTATATATTTCCATGCAATATCCCATCTACCCGTAAAGATAGCTAAGAATGTAAATACAATGGCAAGGACAAGTGCTGTACCTGTTCGTATGATTCCAGCTATAACGTCCCATGCGAGCTTTATAGTTGAGCTTATAATCGCCCAATTCTGCTGAACAGCAGCGACAAGATACAACAT
>JAJVIE010000017.1 GCA_022072175.1 Candidatus Omnitrophota bacterium
TCGGCGATGCCGGTCTCAACTGGAACGATATCCAGGTCCTCAGCGACGCCGGCATCAACTGGTCCGATCTCCAGGTCCTCTCCGACGCGGGTATCAACTGGGAAGACATGCAGGTGATCGGTGACGCCGGCATCAACTGGTCGGATATCCAGACGATCTCCGACGCCGGCATCAACTGGACCGATATGCAGGTCCTGACCGACGCCGGCATCAACTGGTCCGATCTTCAGGTCTTCAGCGAGGCGGGGGTGAACTACTTCGATCTCCAGGTCCTCAGCGACGCCGGCATCAACTGGTCCGACCTCCAAGTCCTCTCCGACGCGGGTATCAACTACCAGGACATCCAGATCATGGGGGATGCGGGCATCAACTGGCAGGACATCCAGGTGATCTCCGATGCGGGCATCAACTGGACGGACGTACAAGTCTTTACGGATGCAGGCATCAACTGGGCGGATATCAACACCATGACGGAATCCGGTGTGAACTGGACCGCGCTGAACGAGGTGACCACCGCCGGCGTCAACTGGATCGCCCTGAACGATATGACCCAAGCGGGTGTCAACTGGTCGGACCTCAAGCTCATGACCGAATCCGGCATCAACTGGTCGGATGTGCAGACCTGGACCGACGCCGGCATCAACTGGTCCGATATCCAGGTCCTCTCCGACGCCGGCATCAACTGGTCCGATGTTCAAGTCCTCTCCGACGGCGGCATCAACTGGTCAGACATCCAGGTTCTCTCGGATGCCGGTGTCAATTGGTCCGATCTGCAGATCCTTTCCGATGCCGGCATCAACTGGTCCGACCTGCAGGTCCTGGGTGATGCAAGTATCAACTGGATGGACTTCCAGCTCATGACGGGTCTCGGTATCAATTGGCAGGACGTACAGGTCATGGCCAGCGGCGGTGTTAACTGGGAAGCGCTCAACAACATGACCGAAGCCGGCATCAATTGGGAAGCCGTCAATGACATGACGGAATCGGGCATCAACTGGAACGATCTGAGGGTCATCACCGAAGCCGGTATCAATTGGTCGGATATGCAGACGATGAGCGACGCCGGTATCAACTGGCAAGACCTCCAGGTCCTCTCGGAGGGCGGGGTGAATTGGTACGATATCCAGGTCCTCTCAGACGCCGGCGTCAATTGGGCCGACATGCAGGTCCTGACCGACGCCGGCATCAACTGGTCCGACCTCCAGGTCTTCAGCGAGGCGGGGGTGAACTACTTCGATCTCCAGGTCCTCTCCGACGCCGGCATCAACTGGTCCGATCTCCAGGTCCTGTCGGATGCCGGTGTCAACTGGGAAGACATGCAGGTCATGGGGGATGCGGGCATCAACTGGTCCGATCTGCAGGTGATCTCCGACGCCGGCATCAACTGGACCGATATGCAGGTCCTGACCGACGCCGGCATCAACTGGTCCGACCTCCAGGTCTTCAGCGAGGCGGGGGTGAACTACTTCGATCTCCAGGTCCTCAGTGACGCCGGCATCAACTGGTCCGACCTCCAGGTCCTCTCCGACGCGGGCATCAACTACCAGGACATCCAGGTCATCGCCGCAGCGGGCATCAACTGGTCGGATATCCAGACGATCTCCGACGCCGGCATCAACTGGACCGACATGCAGGTCCTCTCCGACGCCGGCATCAACTGGTCCGATCTCCAGGTCCTCGGCGATGCCGGTCTCAACTGGAACGATATCCAGGTCCTCAGCGACGCCGGCATCAACTGGTCCGATCTCCAAGTCCTCAGCGACGCCGGCATCAACTGGGAAGACATGCAGGTGATCGGTGACGCCGGCATCAACTGGTCGGATATCCAGACGATCTCCGACGCCGGCATCAACTGGACCGATATGCAGGTCCTCTCCGACGCCGGCATCAACTGGTCCGATCTCCAGGTCCTCGGTGATGCCGGTCTCAACTGGAACGACATCCAGGTCCTCTCCGACGCCGGCATCAACTGGTCCGATCTCCAAGTCCTCAGCGACGCCGGCATCAACTGGGAAGACATGCAGGTGATCGGTGACGCCGGCATCAACTGGTCCGATCTACAGGTGATCTCCGACGCCGGCATCAACTGGACCGATATGCAGGTCCTGACCGACGCCGGCATCAACTGGTCCGATCTCCAGGTCCTCTCCGACGCCGGTCTCAACTACCAAGACATCCAGGTCCTCGCCTCGGCCGGTATCAACTGGTCCGATCTCCAGGTCCTCTCCGACGCCGGTCTCAACTATCAAGATCTCCAGACCCTCAGCGATGCCGGCATCAACTGGTCCGATATCCAGGTCCTCAGCGACGCGGGTCTCAACTGGAACGACATCCAGGTCCTCTCGGATGCGGGCATCAACTGGTCCGATATCCAGGTCCTCAGCGACGCGGGTCTCAACTGGAACGACATCCAGGTCCTCTCCGACGCCGGCCTCAACTGGTCCGATCTGCAGGTGATCTCCGACGCCGGCGTCAATTGGACCGATCTGCAGGTGATGAGCACCGCCGGCCTCAACTACCAGGATCTCCAGGTCCTCTCCGACGCCGGCATCAACTGGTCCGATCTCCAGGTCCTGTCGGATGCCGGTGTCAACTGGGAAGACATGCAGGTCATGGGGGATGCGGGCATCAACTGGTCCGATCTGCAGGTGATCTCCGACGCCGGCATCAACTGGACCGATATGCAGGTCCTGACCGACGCCGGCATCAACTGGTC
>JAJVIE010000011.1 GCA_022072175.1 Candidatus Omnitrophota bacterium
AGCCTTCGGATGGCTGGATTATAAGCAAAGAAAGCGGCGAGTTCCTCCCAGTTGTTGAGCCACTTTTGGCTGATTTCGGGATATTTGCCGTCCCATTTTTGGCCAAACTGGCCCAGTGCGTTGAGGGTGTCACTAATCACGAAAAGTGTACCAGTAGTTTGCATCAAAAGTGTACCACTGTATATTGTTAACTTTCCCTGCAAAAAGCAGGGGCAACATGTACAGAATGGACACACACATCACGGTCAAAACCTTATTGAAGAGCGGCATAAGCCGCCGGCAGATTTCAGAACAATTAGGTATCCATCGCAAAGTCATCAAACGGATAGAGCAGGAACCGGAGGATGGCTCAGGACGTTCAGTCCACCGGCGGGAGAAGAAGCTGGATGAGCACCAAGAGCAAATCAAATCCTTCCTATCAGCGGATTGGACGGCGGAGTTGATCCATAAACGGTTAGAGAAAGAGTACTCGCTCAAGGTATCCTATGCTACGGTAAGTCGTTATGTGCGGTCGCTCAAGTCATCGCCCGAGTCGTATGTGCCGATGGAAGCGAAGCCGGGCGAGGAAGGGCAGGTGGACTTCGGTTATTTGGGGAAGTTCAAATGCCAGGATGGGACACAGGTCAAAGTCTGGGTATTCTGCATGGTATTGTCCTATTCCCGTTATGGGTATTTTGAGGTAGTGACGGACCAGAGCCTGGAGACATTCATCCATTGTCACATCCATGCCTTTGAGGCTTTTTGCGGAGCGCCGCGCTTAGTGCGTATAGATAATCTCAAGGCCGGCGTGACGGTTCCGGATTTTTATGAACCCCTCATACAAGAGCAGTACGCCTCCTTTTTGGCGCATTACGGAGCGGCTGCCATACCGTGCCGGGTGTACACTCCGGAACATAAAGGCAAGGTGGAAAGCGGTGTGAAGTATGTAAAAAATAACTTTGTGCGCGGCCTGCAACATCGGCAACGGGAGAGCCTGGCCTCGGAGTTGCGGGTGTGGACAGATACGGTGGCCAACCGCCGCACCCATGGCACTACCAAGCGCATTCCCTGGGAAGTGTGGCAACATATAGAGCGCCCGGCATTGCTTATGCTGCCGGAACTTCGCTACAAATTCTACCATGTGGAGGAACGCAAGGTGACACGTTTCGGCCATATCATTTTCCACAACAACTACTATTCTGTTCCCTACACACTGGTAGGGCAGATGGTGCGAGTGTTCAGCGACGGGACTTTATTGCGTATATCGCAGCAGGAACAGGAGCTGGCATTGCATCATATATCCGAAGACAAAGGACGCTATGTGACGCAAATGGCTCACCTCGCCCCTCACAAACAGCCACACACCGAGGAGTACTACCTGCAACACCTGCAGGAGCAGATCGGCGATGCGGCCGTTCAACTGATGCGTTTGATGCAAAAAAATGATCCCGCTCACTGGAAGGAAAAAGTCCGTGGCCTGCTCCGCTTGTGCCGCACGCATCCCCAACAGCGCCTGGCGCAGGCTTGCCAACGCGCCCTTGATCACGGCCTGAGTTCTTATCGTTCGGTGCGCGATATCTGCACCATGATAGAACACTCCCCCCCACCATGTGAACACTTTGAGGCGCCTCCCGGCGCCGGCGGCATGGCCCACGATCTGAGTATCTACGACAGACTGGGCAGGTAAATATCGGCATTCAAACTATTATTCACTTCACTTTCAAACTCTTACCATTATGCAACAATTGGAAAACAAACTCAAGTACCTGCGCATGTCCGCCGTACTTCAGTCCCTCAAACAACACAACGAAACAGCTCAGGAGCAACACCTCTCCTATCTGGAGTTCTTCGAAATGCTCATTGAGGACGAATGCGCCAAACGAAAGGCCAACGTCTTACGACAGCGATTAATCAAAAGCAAACTCAATGTCCAAAAATCTTTTGAGCACTACGACCTTAATTTCCAGCCCGAATTGGATAGAAAAATGGTTGCCGAAATCCGTACCTGTCGTTTTGTGGATGAACGTAAAAATGTCATCCTCATCGGAAAACCCGGCACCGGCAAAACGCATCTGGCCAATGCCATCGGCCTGGAAGCCGCTGCCAAAGGATTCTCCGTCGTTTTTTCTCATCTCCATACTCTCCTCGAAAAACTCGCTCAGGGCAGAGCCGACAACTCTCATCGCCGTATCCTTCAACAAGCCCTCGCACCAGACCTCCTCATCCTTGATGAAATCGGATTCAGAACCCTCTCCCCACAGGCACTTGACGACTTCTTTGAAATCATCCGACACAGATATGAAACCAAGTCAACCATCTTCACTTCCAACCGTAACTTCGAGGACTGGGGCGCCATTCTCGGCGACAAAGTCATGGCCTCCGCTATTCTCGATCGCATCGTTCACCATGCTTACATCCTCAAATTTGAGGGCGACAGTTACCGCATCAAAGATTTTTTAACCCATTTCAATAACTTCCAATAACTTTGATTCCGGTGGTACACTTTTCGTGCAATTCACTGGTACACTTTTCGTGATTAGTGACA